>NZ_CP092471.1:72500-2887782 GCF_026168555.1 Qipengyuania spongiae
CATGGCGCTGGCGGTGCTGGCGGTAGAGACGGTGCTGCCCGCCTGGCCTGCATGGGCGAGGCTGCTGGTGCTGGTCCCCTCGGGGGCGGCGGCCTATTGCGCCGCCATCTGGTTCGGCTGGCGGGAAGTGGTGCGCGACAGCTGGGCGATGATCAGGAACCGCGCGCCCGTGCCCTGACGGCTGCGGCCCGCATCCGTGCCAGCGCCCGCCGATCGAACCAGTACCACACCGGGCTGAGGCGCGGCCTCAGGCGGGGCAGCCATGCCTCGTAGATATCGGCCATGCGCGATGGAATGTCGTGCGGCCCGGTCTCGCGCATGATCGCGCTGATCATGCGGTTCTGGAAATGGCGGACCGCGTAACTGACCATTCGCTTCGATTGCATTCTGAGGCTCGCGGGATGGATCGTGTTCGGCTCGCACAGGAAACCCGCCCCCTCGCAGGCGATCACGCGCGCATCGTCCCAGTCCGCATCCCCGCCGAGATCGGTATGGGCGAGCGCGCCGATCAGGCTGTCATCGCCCACCAGATCCTCCGGCAGGCGTAATCCGCTCGCCCGCAGCCGCTCTACGAAGGCGCCAGACAAGGCATAGAGATCGCCGAACAGCCCGCCGTCCTTACAAAGGAGCTGGCGATACTCCGCCGCCCGCCGCCCGTTGCGCGGCATCCCGGCGGCGGCGTTGGCCCCGGGGTGGTCGCGCAGGCAGCGTGCAAGTGCCTCGACCGAGCCCGGCAGTAGCCGAGCATCGCCATCGACGAACACGAAGGTTTCAGCCCGCGGCGCCTCGTCGAGCATGAAGCGGTTCCAGCTGCGCGCCTTGCCGCCTTCGGAATATTCGACAAGGCGGACGCCACGGCTTTCGTAGCGCCGCACGATGGCGGCCGTCCCATCGGTGCTGCCATTGACCACCACGGCAACTGCGATCGACGGATCGCCCAATGGCAGGCTGTCGAGGCAAGCACCGATCAAGCACTCTTCATTATGCGCCAGCACGCAGATCAGGATCGGTGTTCCTTCGGTGTTGCTGGCGGCCATCGCCCCGCCTTTATCAAGCCGTCCTAGCCCGGTCACCGCAATTTGGCGCCGCCGCCCGGCAATGGTACAAGACTGGGCTCGCCCGTCACGCAATGCGCGGGCGCCCGAGGGAGAAAAGCGATGCTCCTGTCGATGATTGCCCCCTTATTGCTGGCCGCCGCGCAGGGACCGCAACCCTCATCGCCTGATGACGATCCGCCCACACCTGCTGAAGTCGAGGAGCTGGCGTTCGACCGCGATCGCTATGAACGCATGACCGTGCCGGTGACCATCGCCGGGCGCGGCCCCTATCGCTTCATGGTCGATACGGGATCGCAGGCGACCGTCGTCACTCCGCGGATCGTCGAGGATCTCGCCCTTCAGCCCGACGGGCAAGCGCTCGTCGTCGGCATGGGCTCGAGCGCCTTGGTCAGTACGCTGACGCTCGATGGGCTCGAATTCGCCAATCGCAGGCTCGACAACCTTCGCACGCCCCTTCTGCTCGACAGCCATATCGGCGCGGACGGGATTCTTGGCCTCGATTCGCTGCAGGATCTGCGGGTGCTGATGGATTTCCGGGAAGATCGCATCCTCGTCGCCGATGCCCGCGATCTTGGCGGAAATTCGGGTTACGAGATCGTGGTCAGGGCGCGGCGCAAGCTCGGGCAGATGATCATCACCGACGCACGCATCGGCAACATCAGAGTGAACGTCCTCATCGATACTGGGACTCAGCGTTCGTTCGGCAATCGCGCGCTGCGCGAACGGCTGCGCACGAGCGAGCACGGAACGGAGATCATGACCGACGTCCACGGCAGCGCGATCGAGAACGAACTGCGGCTTGCCCGTCGCCTCAGCATTGGAGGCATCACTCTCGCGCGGCTTCCCATCGGTTTTGCCGACAGCCCTACCTTCGCCGCGCTCGGTCTCGAAAATCAGCCTGCTCTGGTGCTCGGCATCGGAGATCTGCGTGCGTTTCGCCGCGTGGCCATCGATTTCAACCAGCGCAGGATTTTGTTCGACCTGCCGGGCAGATAAGCCTGCTCTGCCGCCGGGGCGCCGGCCGGCCCGCCCGAGGTGCCTTGCGATAACGCGCCCCCGGCCCCATCTGGTCCGCCATGCCTCCCGATACCGTGACGCCCGGCCAGCGCGACCCGGAAAGCTGGTCCACGCTGCGGCGCTTCCTTCCCTATCTCTGGCCCAAGGACAATGCGGGCCTGCGCGCCCGGATCGTGGTGGCGATGCTGTTCGTGCTGGCGGCAAAGGGCGTCACGCTCGCGCTTCCGCTCCTCTACAAGCGCGTGGTCGACACCATGGCGCTGGAAGGCGATCCACTGCTGTGGGTCGCGGTCGGCTTCGTGCTGGCCTATACCGCCGGGCGCTTCGCCGCGACCATGTTCGACCAGGTTCGCAACATCGCTTTCGAGCGCGTCGGCCAGGTCGCCACGCGCCATCTGGCCGAGGACGTCTTTTCGCGCCTCCACCGGCTGAGCCTGCGCTTCCATCTCTCCCGCCGCACGGGCGAAGTCACCAAGACCGTCGAGCGCGGAACCAAGAGCATCGATTCGATGCTCTATTTCCTCCTTTTCAACATCGCGCCGACGATCATCGAGCTGATCGCGGTGGGCGCGATCTTCTGGACGCTGTTCGGCTGGGAACTGGTCGCCGCCACCGCCGTGACAGTGGTGCTCTATATCTGGGTCACCCGCGTCATCACCGAATGGCGCACGGCCCTGCGCGCGCGAATGAACGAGCTCGACGGCACGGCGCTCTCGCGCGCCGTCGATTCGCTGCTGAACTACGAGACGGTGAAATATTTCGGTGCGGAGAGCCGCGAGGAAGAACGCTACGCCAAGGCCGCCGGCGCCTATGCCGAGGCCGCGATCCGCTCGGAAAATTCGCTCGGGCTCCTGAATATCGTCCAGGCGCTCATCACCAATCTCCTCCTCGGGGCGGCGATGGCCTTCGTCGTGTGGAAATGGTCGCAGGGCGCGCTGACGGTCGGGGATCTGGTGGCGATCCAGACCTATCTCATCCAGCTTTTCCGCCCGCTCGACATGCTCGGCTGGGTCTACCGCACGATTCGCCAAGGGCTGGTCGACATGGCGGCCATGTTCCGCCTGATCGACACCAGGGTCGAGGTCGAGGACCGCCCCGGCGCGCCCGCCCTAGCCGTGCGCCGACCGAGCGTGACCTTCGAGAATGTCGTGTTCGGCTATGAATCCGAGCGCACGATACTCCACGGTCTCTCCTTCGAAGTCGAGGCGGGGCAGAACGTCGCCATCGTCGGCCCGTCAGGCGCGGGCAAAAGCACCATCGCGCGGCTGCTGTTCCGCTTCTACGATCCGCAATCCGGCCGCATTCTGATCGACGGGCAGGATATCCGCGAAGTCACGCAGGCGAGCGTGCGCGCGGCGATCGGCATCGTCCCGCAAGACAGCGTGCTGTTCAACGAGACGATCGGCTACAACATCGCCTATGGCCGGCCCCGCTCGGCAGGCGAGGCGACGCACGACCAAATTATCGAGGCGGCCCGCGGCGCGGCGATACTGCCCTTCATCGAAGGACTGCCCCAGGGTTTCGAGACCGAGGTGGGCGAACGCGGGCTGAAACTGTCAGGCGGCGAGAAGCAGCGCGTCGCCATCGCCCGCACCCTGCTCAAAAACCCGCCGATCGTTGTGCTGGACGAGGCGACCAGCGCGCTCGACAGCCGGACCGAACAGGACATTCTCGGCACACTCCGCCGGATCAGCCGCGACCGGACGACTCTGTCCATCGCGCACCGCCTCTCTACGATCGCCGATGCCGACCGCATCCTTGTGCTGGAAGAGGGCCGCCTCGCAGAGAGCGGCACCCACATCGACCTGCTGCGCGCCCGCGGTCTCTATGCCGAGATGTGGGCGCGCCAGCAGGCAGATGGCGAAGGGCTCGACGAAGCGGCCGAGTGATCAGACGACGCTGATTAGTCGGCCGCGCCGCGGAGGCTGCTGCGTGCAAGGTCGAGTTCGCTGGCGGGAATCACCTCGACGTCCGGACGGATTGCCCGCAAATCGTCGATGAATTCCGCCGCATTGCCGACCACGACCACCGTCGCCTTGTCCGCCGAGACGTAGCGTGCCGCAGCGGCGCTCGCTTCGGCCGGAGTGATCGCGGCGATCTCGGTCGCGTAGCGTGCCGCTTCGGCGGGTTCGAGACCGTACATCAGCAATTCGGCAACGATGTTGTTGAATCCGCCCGAGGTCTCCAGCGCGCGGCCGTAATTGCCCGTGAGGTAGAGCTGGCGCTTGCCGATCAGATCGGCATCGAATGCCTCGCTTCCCAGCCGGTCGAATTCGTTCAGGAACACCTGAACCACCTCGTCGGCCGTCGCGTTCTGGGTCTGCGAGCTGGCGACCAGATAGGCGTCGTCGGCGCGTGCCGGCAGTCCGCTGCCCGCGCCGTAGCTGATCGAACGCTTGGTCCGCACTTCCTCGAACAGGCGTCCGCTCGATCCGCCGCCCAGAATCGCATTGGCGAGTTCGAGCGGCAGATAGTCCTCGCCCGAGCGCGACGGTGCGCGCAACCCGGCATAGACCGCCGCCTGCCCCGCGTCGGGCATGTCTATGACCACGGTGCGGACCGGCGCGGCCTTGCCCGCCGCATTACCGATGGGCTGCGGCACCGGCGCTTGCGACGTCCAGCCTCCGAACAGCGTGTTCGAAAGCGTTACCGCTTGTTCGGGCGAGATGCCGCCGCTGACGATGATCTTGGTCTGTGCGGGATGCCACCAGCTGCGCGCATGACCGAGCAGGTCCTCGCGGGTGATGGCGGCAAGGCTCGCCTGGGTGCCGCCGGGCTGCGATCCGTAGGGCGCATCGCCGTAGAAGACCGGCCGCGCGACCATCGCCGCCAGCGCGCCGGGATCCTTGAGCGACACCTGCAGCCCGTCGATCGCCCGCTTGCGCTCGCGCTCGAACTCCTCGGCCGGGTAGTCGGCGCTGCGGATCATCGCCGCCAGAACGCGGCCCGCCGCTTCCATGTTGGCGACCGGCGCGGTCAGGCTGAAGAAGGTGCCATCGCTGCCCGCAGTCGCACTGATGCTGGCGCCGAGGCTTTCCAGCCGGGCCGCGATCTCCTGCGCGCCCATGCCGCCGGCGCCCTTGTCCGCCAGCGTTGCCGCCATGTTGGCGACCCCCGCCTTCGCGCGTTCATCGGACTTCGCGCCACCGGGCACCAGCACGGTCATCGCGGCGAAGGGCACGTCGCCGGTCTGCGCGGCGACCACCTCGATTCCGTTCGCCAGAATGCGCTCGACGATGGCGGGCGCTTCGACGACGGGCTTCGTGCCGGGCTCGGGCAGCGGGTCGCGCTCGCTTTCGGGGCGGACGGCCAGCGGCGTGCTGGTCGGTTCGGGCAGCGTGCGGAAGGTCGGGAACGGCGCGGGGTTGGCCCATTGCGACGGGTTCTCCTCGCCCTGCTCGTAAGCCATGTCGACCCGCCCCTCGGGATCGAGCCATTCGGCGGCGACCCGCTGCACATCTGCGATGCTGACCGCGGCGACCGCCTTTAGCCGCTTGTCGGCAGCCTTGGGATCGCCGGTCGAAACCAGCGCTTCGCCCAGTTCGAAGGCGCGGCCCGTGGCGGTTTCGCGACTACGGAGCGCGGAGGAGAGTATCTCGTTCTTGGCCTCGGCAAGCTCGGCGGCGGTCACCGGCGTCGTCCGCACCCTCTCGAACTCGGTGTCGAGGATCGTCTTCACTTCCGCCGCATCGGCAGTCGGATTGGTGATGGCATAGCCGGCGATCATCCCCGCCTCCTCGCCGTCACTATAGTAGAAGCTCGCGTCGACCGCCTTGCCCGAGCGGACAAGCGCCTCGTTCAGCCGGCTGTTGTCGCCGCGCGCCATGATCGCGGCCAGCACTTCGAGAGCGGCGGCGTCTTGGGTCGCGGTCTTCGGACCTTTCCACAAGGTTCCCCGGATCGGCAGGGGCACGTTCGGCGCGCGGGCGACGATGGTGCGCGGGCTCGTCCGCTCCGGCTCTTCCGCCGTCAGTTCGAGGGGCACCGGGTTCTCGCGCGGCGGAATGTCGGCGAAATAGCGCTCGACCATGGCGCGCAGAGCCGCCATGTCGAAATTGCCGGCCACGATCAGCGTCGCGGTGTCGGGCCCGTAATAGGCTTCGTGGAAGGCCAGCGCATCGCCCAGCGTCGCGGCGTCGAGTTCCTCGATCGAGCCGATGCCCGGCCGGCGATAGGCGGTGGTGTCGTAGGCGTTCTCTGGCAGGACGAACCGCTGGAACCGGCCATAGGGCGGCGCGAGAACGCGCTGGCGCAGTTCCTCCTTCACCACGTCGCGCTCGCGATTGAACACCTCGTCGTCAACCACGGGAAAGGCCATGCGCTCCCGGTGGGTCCACAGCATCCGCTCGAGATATTCCGCCGGCACGATCTCGAAATAATTGGTCCGGTCGGGCCCGTTGGAGGCGTTGCGCGTGCCGCCCACATCGGCAGTCAGCCCGTAAATCTGGTTGTAAGGCATGTTCAGCGTCTTGCGGCTGAGAATGTGCTCGAACAGATGCGCGAAGCCGCTGCGGCCCTCGGGGTCGAGCTTGGACCCGACATCGTACCACATCGACGTCATCACATTGGCGGTGGTGTCGTCCTTGATCGCAATCACCCGCAGCCCGTTGTCGAGCTTCCATTCGGTGAAGGCGATTTCCGGCGCGGTGATCGTAACCTGCGCGCCGTCCTGCGCAGCGAGCGGCGTGGCGGCGGAGGCAAGCGCCACGGCGGCGGTCGATACGGCGAGCAATGTGCGGATCATCTGGTCGAACCCCTTCCCCTGAACAATCGCGCGGACTCTAGAGGCCGGACCGCGAATGGCAACCGCCCGCCTCCACGAACGGCGCTCCGCCCCCGACCGGCAGCTTCACGCCCCGCCGCGCGAGGTTGTGCTGCACCGCACAAATGGTACAGGGCCGCCTATCGGCAGCGCCAGGTATCAAGAGCGCCCGAACCCAGACAGGTGTGAACATGACAATTTCCGGTACGCTTCAGCGCGACTGGTTCGGCAATATCCGTGCCGACATTCTTGCAGGTATCGTGGTCGCGCTCGCGCTGATTCCCGAGGCGATCGGTTTCTCGATCATCGCCGGGGTCGATCCGCGCGTGGGGCTCTATGCCTCGGTCGCGATCGCCATGGTCATCGCCTTTACCGGTGGGCGCCCGGGCATGATCAGCGCGGCGACGGCGGCCGTGGCGGTCGTCGTTGTGCCGCTGGTTCGCGAATACGGCGTTGAATACCTTTTCGCCGCCACGATCCTGATGGGCATCTTTCAGGGCCTTGCCGCGCTGCTGCGCTTCGACCTTCTGATGCAGTTCGTCAGCCGCAGCGTCATCACCGGCTTCGTCAACGCGCTCGCCATCTTGATTTTCATGGCCCAGCTTCCCCAGCTCATCCCCGGCAATCCCGGTGTCGGTCTGGAAGCCTATGCGATGGTCGGGGCCGCGCTGGCGATGATCTATCTCCTGCCGCGCGTCACCACCGCTATCCCCAGCCCGCTTATCGCGATTGTCGTGCTGACCGCTCTGGCGATCTGGCTCGGGGCGCCGGTGAATACGGTTGCCGACATGGGCGAGCTGCCCGACGGCCTGCCCTATTTCACCCTGCCCGACGTGCCGCTGACTTGGGAAACGCTGCGGATCATCGCGCCCTACTCGGCGACGATGGCGGCGGTGGGCCTGCTCGAATCACTGCTGACCGCGCAGATCGTCGACGACATGACGCACACCGGATCGGACAAGCGGCGCGAGAGCGCGGGGCAAGGCGCGGCCAATGTGGTCGCCGCGCTGTTCGGCGGGATGGGTGGCTGCGCGATGATCGGCCAATCGGTCATCAACGTCACCAGCGGCGGGCGCGGGCGGCTGTCGACCTTCACCGCCGGGTTATCGCTGCTGATCATGCTGGTCTTGCTGGGCGATCTCGTCGGCCGGGTGCCGATGCCCGCACTGGTGGCGATCATGATCATGGTTTCGATCGGGACCTTCTCGTGGAACTCGATCCCCAATCTCGGCAAGCATCCCTGGCAGAGCTCGGTGGTGATGCTGACCACGGTGGGCGTGGTAGTGATCACCCACAATCTCGCGCTCGGCGTGCTGGCGGGCGTAATCCTGTCGGGCGTCTTCTTCACCCAAAAGGTGATGGGCCTGTTCGAAGTGGTCCGAACGCGCGAAGACGAAAGCGCGATCTACCGCGCCGAAGGCCAGGTTTTCTATGCCAGTGTCGACCGGTTCGAAGCCGCCTTCGGACCCGAAAGCGGCCAGTCCGACCCCGCCGACCACGTCGTGATCGACGTGTCGAAAGCGCATTTCTGGGACATCAGCGCGGTCGGCGCGCTCGACAAGGTGGTCGAACGGATGCGCCGAAACGGCCGCAGCGTGAAAGTCGTCGGCCTAAACCGTGCCAGCGCCGACCTCGTCGACAAGTTCGCGCTGACCGACAAGACGGGTGTCGAAAGCGGGCTTGCGCCTCATCCTTGAGCGGGTGGGCGGCCTTTGGGTGGAAAGCCGTCAAACCTTCCTGAAGGGATTGTGGCGAACAAAGAAGGCGCGACCGACGACCGCAGCGCCAGCCAACCCCAAGGCCACGACCAGGCCAACGAAGCCGTAGGTGAGCCACTGACTGGATGAAAGGGCGTCATTCCAGAAGGTGACGCCAAGATAGCCAATGAGCAAGGCGCAGCCCACGATGACGAAGCCAGTTCTAAAAAATGGACGGCGGACCTTCTGTCGTCGGCTCATGTATCGCCCCTCTTAAGCAGTTGCTTGTCCAGAATGACCGCCGAACCAAATGTCCGCAATGGGGTCGTTTCCCGCCGTCCCGCAATTTTCGCTTCGGCCTAGAGAATATACTTCGACAGATCCGCATCGCCCGCCAGTTCGTCGAGGCGTTCGCGCACGTAGGCCGCATCCACCGTAATCGTCTCGCCGGCATGATCCTCGGCGGTGAAGCTGATGTCCTCGACCAGCCGTTCCATCACGGTCTGGAGGCGGCGGGCGCCGATATTCTCGACGCTTTCGTTCACTTGCGCCGCGATCTTCGCGACCTCAGCGATCGCGTCCTCGGTGATGTCCAGGGTCACGTCCTCGGTACCGATCAGCGCCTTGTACTGCTGCGGCAGATTGGCGCGGGTTTCGGTGAGGATGCGGACGAAATCCTCTTCGGTCAGCGCGCGCAGTTCCACCCGGATCGGCAGGCGGCCCTGGAGCTCGGGCAGCATGTCGGAGGGCTTCGAAACATGGAACGCGCCGCTGGCGATGAACAGGACGTGGTCGGTCTTCATCGGCCCGTATTTGGTCGCGACGGTTGTGCCTTCGATCAAGGGCAGCAGGTCACGCTGCACGCCCTCGCGGCTGACCGAACCGCCGCGCACGTCGCTGACCGCGATCTTGTCGATCTCGTCCAGGAAGACGATCCCATTGGTCTCGGCATTTTCCAGCGCGACGCGGGCGACGTCGTCCTGGTCCATGCGCTTCTCGGCCTCCTCCTCGACCAGCCGGTCCCACGCATCGGGGACCTTAAGCTTGCGCCGCTTGGTCGGGCTCTTGCCCATCGCCTTGCCGAGCATGTCGGAAAGGTCGATCATGCCGACCCCGCCGGGCATGCCGGGGATGTCCATCTGCTTGTTCGGAGTGTCCTTGACGTCGATCTCGACCTCGGTGTCGTTCATCGCGTTCTGGACGACGCGTTCGCGGAACGCCTGGCGCGTCGCTTCGCTGGCGCTGTCGCCGACCAACGCGGTCAGCAGCCGGTCCATCGCCGCCTCGCTCGCCTTCTCGCGCACAGCCTCGCGGCGGCGCTCCTTTTCCAGCCGGATCGCTTCCTCGACGAGGTCGCGGGCGATCTGTTCGACGTCGCGGCCGACATAGCCCACCTCGGTGAACTTGGTCGCCTCGACCTTGACGAAGGGAGCCTCGGCCAGCTTCGCCAGCCGTCGGCTGATCTCGGTCTTGCCGCAGCCGGTCGGGCCGATCATCAGGATGTTCTTGGGCGTCACCTCGTCGCGCAGGTCCGCGCCGAGCCGCTGGCGCCGCCAACGATTGCGCAGCGCCACGGCAACCGCGCGCTTTGCCTCCTTCTGGCCGATGATATGCTCGTCGAGCGAGGCGACGATCGCTTTCGGGGTCAGATTGTCCATCAAATCCTCAGACGCGTTCAAGCGTCACATTGCCGTTGGTGAACACGCACACGTCAGCGGCGACCGCCATCGCCTTGCGCGCGATCTGTTCGGGATCGTCTTCGTAATCGACGAGTGCGCGGGCGGCGGCGAGCGCGTAATTTCCGCCGCTGCCGATCGCGGCGATCCCGCCATCGGGTTCGAGCACGTCGCCATTGCCGGTGAGGACGAGGAGGTTGTCCTTGTCCGCGACGATCATCAGCGCTTCGAGATTGCGGAGATACTTGTCGGTGCGCCAGTCCTTGGTCAGCTCGACCGAGGCGCGCAGCAACTGGCCGCTATATTGCTCGAGCTTTTTTTCCAGACGTTCGAACAGGGTGAAGGCATCGGCGGTCGCACCGGCGAAGCCCGCGACCACCGCGTCGTCCTTGCCGATGCGGCGGACCTTGCGGGCGTTGGGCTTCATCACCGTATTACCCATCGAGACCTGTCCGTCGCCGGCAATCACCGTGGTGTCGCCGCGCTTGACGCCGATGATGGTGGTGGAATGCCACTGGACGAGGCCGTGGCGTTCTGATCGTTCGCTCATGGCGCGCGATATGGGGGGCAACGCTGCGCGATCAAGCGCGCTTTCGCCCCGGGGTTCAGGGCTGCGTCGGCCCCTGCGCGCCGGGGCCGATGCCGCCGACCTGGCCGATATTGCCGAACAGATCCTCGAGGAAGCCGCGCTCCCGGCCCAGCGTCGGCGTCTCGGCGCCGTCGGGCGAGAGATAGACGACCTGCTCGATGCCCGTCCGGTCGGCCGCGACGACATTGCCCGCCGCATCGAACCGCACCGCGAGCACGGAATGCTCGTCGATCCGCGGCTGGACGAAGGGGCGCCGCGCAGTGGTGCTCGACACGTAATACCAGGTCGGCTGGCCGAACTGGCTGGTGAAGGTTGGCCGACCCAGCGTGCCTTCGACGCTGCGCTGGTTGTCGATGCCCGGCTGGATCGCGCCGGTCAGCACGGGGTCCACGATATAGCCGCGGCTCTCGCGGATCGAAGTGCAACCCGAAGCCGCGATCAGCGCCGTGCCGAGAAGCGCGGGAGCCACAATCCTGCGTGCGAAACCTGCCATAGCCGTCACTTCAACTCCGTCCTGTTCCGTCACCGGGACGCTCGCGCTCGACGTCGCGCGCAATCCTGTCTATGCGGTCGCTCGCCTTAGGGACCCCGGGCGACGCGCGCAACTCGCGAAAGCCGGGCGCCTGAACCCCGAGGATTGAATTGCGCCTGAACGACCAGCCAAGCGAGGGCCCCCTGTTCCCATGAATCTCATCAGCCGCCTGTTCCGCCCCCGCAAGGATCCGCGCGAGACCGTGCGTCCGCTCTGGCACCGCACGGTCGAAATCGCGCGCGAGCCGCAATGGTATGCCGATTGCGGCGTGGCCGATACGCTGGAGGGGCGCTTCGACATGGTCACCGTCGTCGTGGCTCTCGCGATGCTGCGGATGGAAAACGATCCCGAGCTGGGGCCGCTGACCGGTCCGCTGACCGAATGGTTCGTCGAGGACATGGACGGCCAGCTGCGCCAGTCGGGTGTCGGCGATCTCGTCGTCGGCAAGAAGATCGGCAAGCTGATGGGCACGCTGGGCGGGCGGATCGGCGCCTATCGCCAGGGGCTCGCCGGAGGACGCGCGGCTCTGGCCGAGGCGGCGCGGCGCAACGTCACCATGGCCGACGAGACGCGCGCCGACGCGCTCGCCGAACGGTTCGAGAGCCTGGCCGCGCGGCTCGCTGTGGTGGAACCGCAGGCCTTCGTTCGCGGAGAGATCGCATGACCGAGACGGGCGAACTCAGCCGCATGGTACGCAGCGATGCCCTGCCAGCAAAGCCCGTGAGCATCGAGGCGAGCGAAGCCGAAATGCGCGCGCTCGCTGGGCGGTTCGGCCTTCCCGCGATCCACGCGCTGGAGGCCGAGGTGACGCTGGAACCCGATGGCGAAAAGGTCCGCGCGACGGGTCGGCTGACCGCGCGCTTCGACCAGTTCTGCGCGGTGTCCGGCGAACCTTTCGCGAACGGTGTGGACGAGGCGCTCGCGCTGGTCTTCGTGCCGGCGCGCGGCGGGCCGGTGTCTCCCGACGAAGAGATCGAGCTGGAAGCCGAGGAACTGGACGAGATCGAGTTCGAAGGCCAGTCGATCGACCTCGGCGAAGCCATCGCCCAGAGCCTCTCGCTCGCGATCGATCCCTATGCCGAGGGTCCGGACGCGCAGACCGCGCGCATCGAAGCAGGCCTTGCCGACGAAGCCGCCAGCGGACCCTTCGCCGCCCTCGCCGCGCTGAAGAAGGACTAGGTCCGCAAGCCCAAGCCCTTCCTTCCAGCCCCTCGACTTAGAACGGAATGTCGTCGTCGAGGTCGTCGTAGTTCGAGCCGCCGCCCGAACCCTGATTGCCGCCCCCGCTGCGCCAGTTGTCGCCGCCGCCCGAGGATTGGCCGCCGCCGCCCTGGTTCCAGCCACCGCCACCACTACCGCCACCGCGCTGGCCGCCACCGCTGCTGCCGCCCGGGCCATCGAGCATGGTCAGCGTGCCGTTGAAGCCGCGCAGAACGACTTCTGTGCTGTAGCGGTCCTGGCCGTTCTGATCCTGCCACTTGCGGGTCTGGAGCTGGCCTTCGATGAAGACCTTGCTGCCCTTCTTGAGGTAGTTCTCACAGACGTTGATCAGGCCTTCGGAAAAGATCGCCACCGTGTGCCATTCGGTGCGTTCCTGCCGCTCGCCGGTGTTGCGATCCTTCCACTGCTCGCTGGTCGCAATGCGCAGATTGCAGACCTTTCCGCCGTTCTGGAAGCTGCGGACCTCCGGGTCCTGCCCGAGATTTCCGATCAGCATGACTTTGTTGAGGCTTCCGGCCATCGATTCGTCCCTTCGTAATTGTTGCCGCGGGCCTATCGAACGGGCGGGACAGGGACCAGTGCCGAATTCCGATTTATCCGGATCAAGAACCTAGAGCCCCAGCGCCACCGCACTCCAATAGGTCAGTCCGGCAAAAACATAGGCCAGAACGAAGAGATAGACGGTCATGAAGATTGGCCAGCGCCACGAATTGGTCTCGCGCCGGGTGACGGCGATCGTCGAGAGGCATTGCGGCGCGAAGACGAACCAGGCGAGGAAGGCGAGCGCGGTCGGCAGACTCCACTGCGCGGCGATCCGGCTGGTCACGCCCTGGGCTGCGACGTCCTCGTCCTCGGCATCGACTGCGTAGGTCGTGGCAAGCGCCGAGACCGCCACCTCGCGCGCGGCGAGCGCGGGAATGAGCGCGAGGCTGATCTCGCGGTTGAAGCCGATCGGCTCGAGCAAGGGATGCAGCCCGTCGGCGATCGTGCCGGCGAAGCTCGCATCGAGCTGGCTTTCACCCGGCTCGGCCTGCGGAAAGCTCAGCAGCAGCCACAGCGCGATCGTCGCCATGAAGATGATCGTGCCTGCGCGGCGCAGGAACACCCAGGCGCGCTGCCAAAGGCCGATGGCGATGTCCTTCAGCGCCGGCATCTGATAGCGCGGCATCTCCATGATGAAGCCGCTCGCCCCGCCTTTCGCCAGCGTCCTGCGCAGCACGAGGGCCACCACCATCGCGCCCACGATCCCCGCGACATAGAGCGCGAACAGCACCAGCCCCTGAAGGCCGATACCGGGACCGACACTGGTCGCCGGAATGAAGGCGGCGATGATCACGGCATAGACCGGCAACCGCGCCGAACAGGTCATCAGCGGCGCGATCAGGATCGTGGTCAACCGGTCCTTGGGGTCGGAAATGCTCCGCGTCGCCATGATGCCGGGGATCGCGCAGGCGAAGCTCGACAGCAGGGGAATGAAGCTTTTGCCCGACAGGCCGACGCCGGCCATCAGCCGGTCCATCAGGAAGGCGGCGCGAGCCATGTAGCCGGTCGCCTCCATCAGCAGGATGAAGAAGAACAGGATCACGATCTGCGGCAGGAACACCACCACCGATCCGACGCCGGCAAGCAGCCCTTCGGTGATCGCATCGCGCAGGAAGCCCTCGGGCAATGTATCCGTGACCCCACTCGACAGCAGGCTCACACCGCCTTCCAGCGCGTCGGCGAAGGGGGTTGCCCAAGCGAACACCGCCTGAAAGATCACGAAGAGCAGAGCGAACAGGATGACCGGCCCGATCCAGGGGTTCAGCAACACCCGGTCGGCCCCGTTCTCCATCAGATGGCGGGCCGATTGCGACAGGATGGCGCCGCGCGCCATGTGCTTGGCCGCAAGGCGCCGTTCCGGCAGGCCGAGATGCCAACGGCTATGCGCCTCCTCGTCAGCGTGCGTTTCCGCCTCCGCGATCGCTTCGATCAGTTCGGCCAATCCCTTGCGCCGCACCGCGACAGTCGGGATCACCGGCACGCCGAGCGCCTGCGACAACGCCTCGGGATCGAGCGTCAGCCCATCGCGCTCGGCAAGGTCTACCATGTTTAGCGCGATCACCGTGGGCCGGCCAAGTTCGAGCACTTCCTGCACGAACACCAGATGCTGTTCGAGATTGGCGGCATCGAGCACGGCAATCAACACGTCCGGCTGTGCCTCTCCCGCGAATTCGCCATGCACGACCTTGCGGGTAACTTCCTCGTCCGGGCTGGCGGCGTCGAAGCTGTAGGAGCCGGGCAGATCGATCAGTTCGATCATCTCGCCGTTCGTACCGTTGCGGCCCGGCAGGAGGAGGCGCCCGGCCTTACGTTCGACCGTGACGCCGGGATAGTTGGCGATCTTCTGGCGCGCGCCGGTCAGCGCGTTGAACAGCGCCGACTTGCCTGCATTGGGATTGCCGACCAGTGCCGCCGTGCGGAGCCGGGCGGAAACCGGCGCGGGATCGTCGCGGCTCATCGCGCTTCCTCCGTCGCGGTATCGACCTCAATCGCCAGTGCGTGGGACCGGCGGACCGCTATCGTCATGCGGCCGAGCCGCAGCGCCAGGGGATCGGCGGTGCCGAACACGCCGCGATGGGTAACGACAACTTCGGCGCCCTCGTCGACCCCGAGAGCCCGCAGACGCTTCGCCTCGTCGCCCGCAATCGCGGACCAGTCCACGGCACGGATGACCGCCGGGGTCTGCTTGGCGAGGATATGGAGTTTCATTCTTCGCCCAATGGACGAAAAAGAGGCTACTTGCAACCGATTGTCAATAGCGCGAACTATCTTGCGGGGTAGCGCAGGCGGCCTAGGAAACGCGTTACGCTGAAGCTTTCGCGATCGGGATTGAGCCATTTGGCCTTCGTCTTCTCGAACCGCATCACGCCCTCGATCCGCCGGTCGAGGAAGGCGCGGGTCTCGGCCTTGTCCTCGCTCTCGTCACTGACGAAGACGGCGAGCGTCGCCCCGTAGATCGAGCCCAGCATGGCGCGCTTGGTGTAGTGATTGTAATCGGTCGCGGTGTCCCCGGCGAGGCGCCACATCACGTCCGCGCTGTGCCATCCGGTCCTCAGCGCGCGGGCGGCGTTCTGCGGCATGGCCATGATGGCGAGCGCGCGGCGCAACGCCTCTTCCTGCCCCCGCACCGCGTCGAGCCGGAATTGCACGAGGCTGCGGATACGCTCGCGGATCGGCATTTTCGTCAGGTCCGCAGGCGGAAGCGCGTCGGCCATCTCGATATCGATGGCCTCGATCCAGGCACCGATCATGTCCATCGCCCGCCCGCCGGGCGCCATGGAGGAGAAGGCCAGCCGCGCGACGTCGCCATCGACCCCGGCCTGTTGCGCGGCCATGTCGAGCGCTTCCTCGCTCCAACCGTCGAAGACGGCCGCGTCGGCGATCAGCGGCGCGAGATGCAACCGCAATTCGTCCAGCGTCATCTCCGCCGGAGCGATGGCGCTATCGCCCGTGTCGATTCCTGCGCTCACCGCAGTTCCGGGCCGTAGCTTCGGGACGCGCCGTCCGCACCCTGCTGGCCGCTGTCGAGCGCTTCGAGCAGCTGCGTGTTGCCGCTCGCCAACTGCGCATAGTCGCGGGCCGAGCGGCCCGAATTGTCATTGCGGTCGGGATTGGCGCCGTTCTTCACCAGCAGACGGATCATTGCCGGATCGCGCCGGTGGATCGCCGAAATGAGCGGCGTCTCGCCCGAAGAATTGGTCACGTCGACTCGCGCGCCGGCCTTGACCAGCGCCTCGATCCCCTCGACGAAGCCGAGGCTGGCGGCGACCTGGAGCGGGGTGGTGCCGTTCTTGTCCTCGATATTGGGATTCGCGCCCTTGGCCGTCAGGAAACGGATCCACACCGCGTCGCGGCGCTGCGTCACGATATGGAGCGCGCTTTCCCCGCTGGCGATGTCCCGGGTGTTGACGATGATGGTGCCCGGCTGGGACAGTGCATCGGTCACCGCGTCGCCATCGCGATCGCGCACGGCTTTGAGGAATTCGTAACCGGGGGAAAAGCTTTGGGCGGCGGCCGGCAACGGTGCCAGAACCGCGGCAATCAAAGCCGTCGAAACGATAATCGCGCGCATCACGCCTGTAATCCTTCGTGTCTTTTTGCGCCAATCGGGGGAGCGACCCCTTGCTCCGATCCGGTTAGCAGACCATGAACCGCGATGCCATGCCCCGCTTGCCCGCCCTTACCTCGCTCGCCCTTGCTCTCGCTCTCACGCTCGCCGCCTGCGGCAGCGATGCGCCCGCGGACCCGCCGCCGCTCGAAGGCGCGGCGCTTGGCGGCGACTTCACTCTGACGGGCGAGGACGGCAAACCGATCAGCTGGAAGGATTTTAACGGCAAGTACCGGACGATCTATTTCGGCTACGCCTTTTGCCCCGACGTCTGCCCGACCGACAACCAGCGGGCGATGGCCGGGCTCAGGCTCTTTGCCGAAGAACATCCCGAGCGCGCGGCGCAGGTTCAGCCGCTCTTCGTCAGCGTCGATCCCGATCGCGATACGCCGCAGGTGCTGACCCAGTTCACCGACGCCTTCCACCCCCGCCTGATCGGAATGACCGGCGAGCCCGACAATCTGGAAGGGATCGCCAAGACCTTCGGCGTCACCTTCCACGTCCCCGACGAAAGCGAGCGCGGCGATGGCGGCTATCTGGTCGACCATTCCACGGTGACGCTGCTGTTCGATCCCGAAGGCAAGCCACTGGCCACCCTGCCGACCGATCTCGGCCCCGAAGCGGTCGCCGCGGAACTGGAAAAATGGGTTCGCTGAGAGAGCGTTTCTGGGAGCTGCCCCTCGCCGATCTCACGACGCCCGAATGGGAGGCGCTGTGCGACGGATGCGGCCGCTGCTGCCTGCATAAGGTCGAGGACGAGGACACGGGCGAGGTCGCCGACACCAATGTCGCGTGCAAGCTCCTCGACTGCGCCAGCGGAAATTGCAGCGACTACAGGCATCGCAAGGCCTTCGTGCCCGATTGCCTGCAACTGACGCCGAAACTGGCGGGCGAGATCGAATGGCTGCCCCAGACCTGCGCCTATGTCCGCCGAGCGCACGGCCGCCCGCTGCCCGGCTGGCACTATCTCCTTTCCGGTGACCGCGAGGCTGTCATCCGCGCGGGGGTTTCCGCCGCCGGCCGCGTGATCAGCGAGACCCGCGCCGGTCCGCTCGAACACCATATCGTCGAGTGGGAGACAGAGGACGATCAGGCATGATCGAATGGTTGCGCGAGGCCGGGCGCGCGCCGACGGTGGAGCTGTCCGGGCGGACCTTGCCCATCGAACTGCGGCGGCATCCCACCGCCAAGCGGCTGACCCTGCGGCTCGCCCCGGATGGCAGCGCGGTGCGCGTCACTCTGCCACGCTGGGGCCGGTCCTCCGAAGCGGTGCGCTTCGCCGCCTCCCGCCGCGACTGGCTCGAGGCCCAGCTCGCCAAGGTGCCGCGCGCGCAGGACCCGTTGCAGCGCGGCACGCTGCGCCATCGCGGGGAGCAACTCGCGATAGATTGGCAGGCCAGCCTCCCTCGCCGACCTGAAATCGCGGACGGAAAGCTGCGCGTCGGCGGCCCGCGCGAAACGCTGGCGAAGCGTCTTCAGCGCTGGCTCGAAGGCGAGGCGCAGGCGCTGATGCAGACCGACCTCGCCGAACTGGCACCCCGCGCCGGAACCGCGGTCACCAGCCTGCGCCTCAGCCGCGCCCAGCGCCGCTGGGGCAGCTGTTCGAGCCGGGGCGTCCTCCGCATCAACTGGCGGCTGGTGCAGGCCCCGGACTTCGTTCGCCGCTCGGTGGTCGCGCACGAGGTCGCCCATCTCGTGCATTTCGACCACTCGCCCGCCTTCCATGCCTTGCTCGAGCGGATCTACGGCGGCCCTCTCGCCCAAGCCGACAGCTGGCTGCGCGACCATGGCCGCGCCCTTTATTCCGATTTCGGCTGAGGCAGCCTGCCCGACACGCTGGCATAGCGGGGCGCGAAGCCCTATCTTGCCCCCCATGCGCATGATCAGCCGATTCAATCCCGCGGGCGGCATCCGCGATTTCTGGGACGAGTTCCGCAAGCCCAATCCCCTGCGCCTGCCGATCCTTCTCGTCTCAACCATCCCGATGGCGCTGACCGTGTGGTGGGCGATGGGCGAGAAAGTGATCGCTCCGCCCGAACGGCCCAAAGTAACCTACATCTCGACCCTTCCCGAAGGCCGGACGGACGAGGAAATCCGTGCCTCCAATATCGAGAACCAGCGCTACAACGACCGCATTCGCGCGCTTCAGGCCGAACGCGACGAGGAAGTGCGCGACATGTACCGCCAGCTCGGCCGTGCCACCGGGCTCGACGTCGATGCGATGGAGGCAGAGATCCAGGCGGATCGCGCCGAACAGCAAGCGCCTTCGCAGACCCGTTCCCGCAGCGATGGCGGGAGCGACGCCGATCCCCGCTGACGCAGATTGGCTCGCCGCCGCCGCGCGCCTCGCCACGCGCGCTCGTCCGCTGAGCCGGCCCAATCCCGGCGTCGGCGCGCTCGTCATCAAGGACGATATCGTGGTCGGCCGAGGCTGGACCATGCCCGGCGGCCGCCCCCATGCCGAAGCCATCGCTCTGGCGCAGGCGGGCGAAGCGGCGCGCGGGGCCGACATCTTCGTCACGCTCGAACCCTGTGCCCATCGCTCCACACGCGGACCGGCCTGTGCCGATCTGCTGGTCGAGGCCGGTCCCGCGCGCGTCATCGCGGGGTGCGAGGATCCCGATCCGCGCACGGCGGGCCAGGGCATAGCCCGGTTGCGCGCGGCGGGAATCGACGCGCGGATCGCCGATCACCCGCCAAGCTGGGCCAGTCTCGCCGGTTACCTGACCCGCGCGCGCGATGGTCGCCCGCATGTCACGCTGAAGCTCGCCATGTCGCTCGACGGGCGGATCGCACTTCCCGATGGGCAGAGCCGCTGGATCACCGGAGAGATCGCCCGCGCCCACGTCCATTCGCGCCGCGCTTTGAGCGACGCGATCCTCGTCGGCGGCAAGACATGGCGCGCGGATGCTCCGGCGCTCGACGTGCGCCTTCCCGGCATCGAGGATCGCAGCCCGCAGCGGATCGTCCTCACGCGCGGCCCTGCCCCGCAAGGCACGCTCGCTATCGCGTCTCCGGACCGAATCGGAACGCTGGCCGACGTCCTGTATCTTTATGTCGAGGGCGGAGCAGGCGCGGCGGCCAGCTTCCTCGCCGTCGATCTCGTCGACCGGCTGGAAATCTACCGCGCACCGATCCTGATCGGCGACGGTCTGCCCGCCATCGGCGATATCGGCCTCGGCAATCTGTCTGCCGCACACGAACGCTGGGGCCTGGCCGAGCGCCGCCAGCTTGGCAGCGACACCTTCGAAGCCTACGAGCGCCAGCGAGAGGAATGAAAGCCCCATGTTTACCGGCATAGTCACCGCCGTCGGCACGATCGAAAACGTCGAGCAGCGCGGCGACCTGCGCGTGCGGATCGCCTGCCCCTACGATCCCGAAACGATCGCTGTCGGCGCCTCCATTGCCTGTTCCGGCGTCTGCCTGACCGTCGTCGAGCGCGGCGGTACGGCAGGCGATGCCTGGTTCGATGTCGACGTCTCGGGCGAGACCCTATCCAAGACCGTTTCCGATACCGGGGCGGGCGATGCGAACGGCATGTGGCGCGCCGGGGGCAGGCTCAATCTCGAACGCGCGCTCAAGGTCGGGGACGAGCTCGGCGGGCACATCGTCACCGGCCATGTCGACGGCGTGGGCGAGGTCCGGCTTGCGCGGGACGAGGGCGATTCAACCCGCCTCGCCATCCGTGCGCCAATGGCCATCTCGCCCTATGTTGCGGAGAAGGGATCGATCACGGTCGACGGGGTCTCGCTCACCGTCAACGACGTGCGCGACCGGCCCGACGGCACCTGCGACTTCGCGCTCAATATCATCCCCCACACCGCCGAAGCGACCACGCTGGGCACTCTGGCCGAAGGCGACTGGGTCAATCTGGAGATCGACGTGCTGGCCCGCTACCTCAAGCGGATGGAGAGCCTGCGAAGGTAGTCACCTCGCGCGGTCCGAAGTGCGCTTTAACCGATCTCTCGCGAACGCACCTGGCCCGCCTCGTCAATCGTAAAGAGCGTCCCGTAATCCTGCTCGGTCAGTTCCGGCACCTGCCGGCCTCCCAATCGCTCGACAAGATCAGGAACCGTGTTGCTGTGACCGATCACGAGGACGGAGCCTTGCAGACTTGAGATCGCACTGACGAGCGCGTCGGGATCGCGGGGGTCGTATGGCGTGATCATGATGCCGAGGCGATTTGCCAGCGGCGCTCCGGTCTCCATCGTGCGCCGGGTCGGCGTGGCAAAAATCGCGACGACCCCTTTGTCGGCGAGCAGATCCGCAAGCCGGATCGCCGCGACACCTCCTTCGGACGTGAGCGCGGGATCTTCGCCGGCGGCCTTCTGCAAATGCCGCACCACGTGGATTTCCTTCCCGCCTGCGAATGCTCCGCCATCCGTCGAGGGGGCCGAGGACATTCCCACGCATCCGGTCAGCGCCGTCAGCGCGAGAACCAGCATTCTTATCGATCGCCTCATGTGCCGCTCAACTCCGTTGATGGTCGCGACATCCTAGGAGCCTGCTGCGACCTTCGCAATTCGGTCGCTAGACGCTCGCGAGCGGCCCGCTCGCGAAGCTCTCGCGATCGATCGTGTAGTAGAGCTGCACCACCCGCCTCCCCTCATAGCGGTCGAGGTCGTAGCGGGCGGGATCGCGGACGGCGCCGATCGCCTCCAACGCCTGGCGCGAGCGGTAGTTGGTCTCGCCCACGCGGAAATCGACCCGGGCGACATGAGCAAGAGCATGATCCAGCATGGCGCGCTTCAGCTCGTGGTTCAGCCCTCGACCCCAGCACTCACGAGAGAGGAAGGTCCAGCCGATCTCGATCGCGCCGCCTTCTTCCGCATCGTACCGGCCATATCGCGAATGGCCCACGATCCGTTCGTCGCTCTTGCTGATCACCGCAAGACCACCCCCCGATGCGAGGCTTGCATCGAAGAAGCCGTCGAACACCTCGCGCCGCCAGCGATCGTGTATCGGGTGCTGCTCCCAAACCATGGGGTCGGAGGCGACATCGTAGAGCGGTTCGCGGTCGGCCTCGCGCAACGGACGGATCGTCAGTCGCGGAGTCTCCAGTGCCGGTTGCCGGTCCGGTTCGCCGGCCATGGGGATCAGCCTTGCGTCACGTCCGCCAGCGCGGCGATGAACTTGGGGATGTTGCCGTCGTGCAGCCCCGCCACGTTGATCCGCCCCGATCCGGCCATGTAGATGCCGTGATCGTCGCGCAGCCGCGCGATCTGCTCGCTTGTGAGCGGAAGCATGGCGAACAGCCCGTTCTGGCCTGCGAGCGCGGCGAGGCCGAGCCCCGTCACCTCCGCATCCGCCGCCGCCAGCCGCTCGCGGACCCCGCGCATCCGCTCGCGCATGGTCTCGAGCTCGTCCAGCCACTCGGCGGTCAGCCCTTCATCCTCGAGCACCACGCGCACCGCTGCGCCGCCGTGATCGGGCGGCATCGACCAGTTCGCCCGGGCCAGCGCATTGGCGTTCGACGCGATCGCCTCCAGCGTGTCGCCGCTCTTCGCCATCATATAGAACGCGCCGACGCGGTCGCGGTAGAGACCGAAATTCTTGTCGCAGCTGTAGGCAACCAGCGCCTGCGGCACGGCCCGCAACACCGTCCGCACGCCGGCCACATCCTCCTCCATACCCTGGCCAAGGCCCTGATAGGCGATGTCGAGCACCGGCAGGGCCGGGCTTTCGGCGAAAGCCGCCGCGATCGCGCTCCACTCGTCGGCAGTATAGTCGATCCCCGTGGGGTTGTGGCAGCAGCCGTGCAGCAGCACCGCGCCGCGCTCGCCCGCCTCGCGGATGGCGTTCAGCGCGGCATCGAGATCGGCCGTTCCGTCCTCGCGGGCGTGATTGAAGGTGACCGTCTCCAGCTCCAGATCGGCGATGATCTGAGCGTGGTTGGGCCAGCTCGGAACGCCGAGATAGACCTTGGTCACGCCCGCCTTCTTGGCCAGACCCAGCGCCAGCCGCACCGCGCCGGTGCCGCCCGGCGTCTGCATCCCGGCGATGCGGCCATCGGTCATGCTCTCGCCGTCAAAGATATAGGTTTGCAGCGCCTCAACGAAGCGGCTGTCGCCTTCCGGCCCGAGATAGCTCTTGGAATCTTGTTCGGCGACCAGACGAGCTTCGGCGCCCTTGATCGCCTTGAATACCGGAGTCGCCCCGTCGCCAGTGCGATAGACGCCTACTCCGAGGTCGATCTTGTCGGCACGCGGATCGTCGGCGTGCATCTTGATAAGCGCAAGCAGCGCGTCGGCGGGCTGGGCAGGAAGGTTCTCGAGCATGGGCGCTTCCATGGGCGGAACGGAAAAGGGCCGCAACAGGAAATCCTGTCGCGGCCCCGAAGCCTTCGGACGTTATCGTCGTGCGACCCGAAAGGCTCCTCTCCCGCGCAAAGCGACCGCCGACCCTGCCGGGTCAGAACGGCAGCCAGCGCTGTTCCTTGGAAAACTTCATGTAACCGGCATTGATGCCGAGGCGCAGACCGGCGCCCACGCGGATCGGGATCAGCACCACGTCGCCCTTGCGCAGATAGCTGGCGGTCATGCCGCCCACGAGATAGGCCTGCCCCTCGCCTGCCGGAAAGCGCGTGTAGAGATCCTCGCTGTCGTAGAGGTTGTATACCAGTACAAAGGTGCTGCCGGCATTCGCCCCGGCATCAAAGCCGATCGACGGCCCCGTCCAGTAGACCGGGCGCTGCCCCTCCACCTTGTGATAGAGCGTGCCCGAGCCATAGCGCGCGCCGACGATGAAGGCGCCGCCGGCCTCGCGTCCGACGATGTAGCCGTTGGGCTCACCCTGCTTTTCGAGCAGGTCCTGGATCATCTTGGCAACGCCCTCGGCGCCTTTGCCGAACACGCCTTCCGCAGCGCCGATCAGATCGTCCTCGCGATAGGTGGTCGAGGGATCGCCTGCGGCATTGCTCGCTGCCGTCTCCGCCGCAGAGGGTGGCGCCTCGGGCGTCGCGACAGGCGGCGCCTCGGGAGCCGGCTCGGTCGAGTAGGTCACTGCCGAATCGTCGGTCGAATCCTGCGCGTAGACATAGGGGTCGTTGGGCTCCTGCGGTTCGAGATCGCCATCGATCGGAGCGTCGTAAGCGCTGTTGGGATCGACCGTCTCGACCTGCGCAGCCGCCGGCAGGGCTGCAAGGCCCAGCGTCGCGACCAGCGCAAGTCCGGCACGGCGGAAATTGCGACGTATCGTGTTCATGTCCTTCGTCCCTCCTCCGGACCGCGCGATCAAAGACCAGCAAGAATCCCATTGTCGAGCCGCGGCAATGAGCGGGCGGTGAACCGAATCCGAAACGCGACGAGCCGTTGCGACGGAACTCGACGAGGGCGGCGGCAGCCTTTGCGCGCGCTGGCCTCGCCAAGGCTCTTGAAGCCTGCGCGGCACCCCCCTATAGCGCCCCCTCGCAGCCTGACGGCATGCGCGCGGAGACGTGGGTGAGTGGCTGAAACCAGCTCCCTGCTAAGGAGCCATACCTCTATCGGGGTATCGAGGGTTCGAATCCCTCCGTCTCCGCCACCGGCTTTTTTTCAGGATGGTACATGGACGTCCGCAAGCCGCGGAAACTTCCACATTTTCCCCACTCTAGTTTCCACGGAAGTCCGCTAGCCTCCGTTGCCATCCGCGCTCAATCGGGGGCACTTCGTGGGCACGAACTCCGGGAAGGCGGGGGCACGGTAGCCTTTCTTCATCGGAGCCCGCCATACTGAGGGGCGCGAAGGGGAACGGCGTGCTGACGGATACTAAGGCTAGACAGGATCAGCCGAGAGAAGGCCTACAAGATCGCCAACTCAGGCGGCCTGCTCCTCTTCGTCCCCAAGACCGGTCGCAAGACGTGGCGCTTCATGTATCACAGCGACGGCAAGGAGCGTTGGATTGTGTTCGGCGCCTATCCGGACATGAAGCTCAGCGAGGCCCGCGCACGCCGTGACAAGGCTCGTCGCCGAACGACCGCGCATGGCTGCGGGTGAAACTGTTTGCTTCGTTCGTGAAACCTTCGAGCGCAGGAAGGTGGCCTGCTGGCTGACCGTCAACCGCGACCATGCTAACCAATAACGGCCAATCGAAGATTTGCGCGGCGCGCGCCAGCGCATGCGGGCCCGCCGCGATCGCTTCGCCGGACTGCGTGCGGCTCTTGCGGACCAGCGTTGGTTGCAGGTCCGCAAAGACGATTACCGCATCGTCCGGATCGAGCGTTGGGGCGAGCTCAGCGTGCGACATAGCCGCCATCCTCCGCGATCGCGTGTCCGATGACGAAGCTTGCACCTTCGCTGCAAAGCCACATGATCGCCGCAGCGACTTCATCGGATTGGCCGAGGCGCTTGATGCGAACATCGCGCATCATTTCCTCGATGACGCCTTCTTCCGCGTTCTTCACATGCGAAAGCATGGCGTATCGATGATGCCTGGAGCTACTCCGTTCACTCGAATTCCGCGCGTAGCATATTCGAGGGCCGTGCTCTTGATAACGCCATGGATGCCGCGCTTGGCCGCATAATAGGCCGCGCGGCCCGGAACCTGGACGAATCCGCCAAGCGAACTGTTGTTGACGATCGCTCCGCCGCCGTTTTCGCGCATATGCGCGAGCTGGTATTTCATGGCCACCGCCACACCGCGCAGATTGATGGTGAGCATGCAGGCGTAATCGTCGATTGACCCATCGGCGAGCTCGACCGCGTCGGCCTGGATGCCGGCATTGTTGAACGCCATGTCCAGCCCGCCAAGTTCGGCGACGGTCCGCTCGACCGCCTCCTTCACCGAATTCTCGTCAACGACGTCGCAGACGATCGGCGAGACGCGGCGGCTCGCGACATCGAGACGGCGGGCTTCGGTCCGCAGCGCGTCTTCGCCACAGTCAACCGGAGCGAAACTGACGGGGGCGGATGGACAGGTGGTCGAGGTCACGACCCCCGGCCAAGTCACGCTTAACAAGTCTCGCTCGATGCTGACGATGGCCCTGGACGGGGTCGGCCTCATGTATGGGATAGAGCCGCTGGTCGCACCGCATCTCGAAAGCGGCGCATTGATCCCGTCCTGAGGGAACACTGGCTGACCAACGACGGATTTCAGATCTGCTGGTCCGGCAGCCGACAGGTTCCTACCGGCCTGCGATTGCTGGTCGATCTCATCCACGAGCTGCAACCTCTCGGCATCTAGCGCTGCGTTGAGTGGGCCTCACTACCGCGTGGAGCCGGGTTCCCGGAGCGAAATCGCATGTCCGTTCGTTGACTTGGTGAAAGGACAGATTGGCCATGCCCCATATCGCCGTCACCATGCATTCCGCCGATGCGGAGAAGGCCGAACTCGCCGACAGGTTGAGCGCCGCAGTCACCAGAACGCTCGGCTACGGTTCCGAGGCGGTGTCCGTTTTGGTCGAGGATGTGGTCCCGTCCCAATGGATGGACCAAATCTACCGTCCCCAGATCGACGCGCATCCGGGCCGGCTGGTGAAACGGCCCGGATACGGGCCGCTGTCCGAACAGAACGAAGGAGAGCATTCGTGAAACTCACGCGCAACAATCAGCAGGAAACCCAGAAAGCGCCGGCCGAGAACTTCAGCGGCGGCGACGTCTATATCTCCGGCAGCTTCGCGGGCGAGGAACCTTCCCGCGTGACGGGGGCCACCGTCACCTTCACGCCTGGCGCCCGCTCGAACTGGCACACCCATCCGCTCGGCCAGACGCTGCTCGTCACCGACGGGGTTGGCTGGACCCAGTGCGAGGGCGAGGAGATCGTCGAGATTCGCGCGGGCGACATCATCTGGTGCCCGCCGGGCCACAAGCACTGGCATGGTGCCAGCGCGACGCGGGCAATGACGCATATCGCGATCCAGGAACACAAGGACGGTGTGGCGGTGAACTGGCTGGAGCCGGTGGCCGACGAAGACTATGCGAAAGGACTGGCCTCGTGACAATTATTCGCACTCTCGCCGCGGCGGGGGTCGCCGCCGCGGCCATGCCCGCCGGCGCGCAGGAAGCGCGTACTTCGATGGAGCCGCCCATGACAGTATCCCCCGCTCTCGACCGGGCGACCCGCGACACGTTGCTTGGCGAAGTCTGGCAGGACGAGCAATTGTCGCAGCGCGACCGCGGGCTCGTCACGATCGCCGCTCTGGTCGCCCGCAATCAGACTGCCGGACTGGATGAGTATGTCGGTCGAGCGCTTGATGCAGGCGTCGAACCCAGTGAGATTTCCGAAACACTCTACCACCTCGCTTATTATGCGGGCTGGCAGAACGCGATGGCTGCGGAGCCGGTCGTGGCCGAGGTGTTCGCGAGCCGAGACATCGGTGCGGATGCCATGCCGGCCGTAGATCCTTCCGACATGCTTCCCCTCGATGATGAAGCCGAAGCGCAGCGCCAGTCCAACGTCCAGTCGCAATATGGCGATGTGTCGCAGGGCGTCGTCAATGCAACCGAACAACTCCTGTTCCGCGACCTCTGGCTGCGCCCAGCGCTCGCGGCGCGCGATCGCAGCATGGTGACCGTCGCTGCCCTAATTGCTGGCGGGCACACCGAACAGATCACGTTCCATCTGGGCCGCGCGATGGACAATGGGCTTACCAAGCCGGAAGCCTCGGCCATGCTCCACCACCTCGCCTTCTATGCCGGTTGGCCGAATATCTTCTCGGCCATGCCGGTCGCGAAGGATGTGTTCGAAAGCCGGGCGAATTGATCATGCGCAGCGCTGTTATTTCCGGTATGCTTGCCCTTGCCTCCGCAATCCCATCGACATGTTCTTGAAGCGCAAAGCTGGAATTAGCCACAAAGCACCTTGATCATCTGTCTGTCTTGCCGATCGGGTAGTTGAGTCAGGTATTGGTGCCGGGTTTCCAGCGCGGCATCGAGCAATCAGCGGCATAGTCGATCCCATCCGGAGTGGAGATCAGCTCGATTAGCATGCCCCAGGGCGCGTGGGCATAAACGCCGGAATTGTGTTCGCCGTCTTCTACGCCCGGCAGAGGATGCGGATCGGAGAGCAAGGTGCCGCCCGCAGCCGTCGGGCGGGATGCCGCATCCTTCATGTCTGAAGCCGCCAACCTTCGCTCGAACCCACAGGCCGAATGCCAGGAACAGGAACGGAGCGGCGAACAGTGGCGGCAGCAGCATGCCCATGCCGACGAGGACGGGTCACCAACCGAGCACATTGCGAAAGCGACTGGCCCCGGCAATGCTTGCGCCGAGCCCCTCGGCTCGCAGGGGCGGCAAGGCGCGCGCCCAGATCAAGGGGCCGAGGCGCGCCGCCGCGCATATGGCGATGAGAACCGGCCATCCCCCCGGTAGCAACAGGTGCAGCAGCACCAGCTTGGCGGCGAGTTGCAGCACGATCGCCGCCACGCCGAAGCTTCCGATGTGGGGATCGCGCATAGCTTCGAGCATACGTTCGGTCGCCTCGTGCGGCGACGGCGTGATCGGCTGCGAAGATCACCGCGCGCCCCCGCTCGATCGCAGGCCGTTCGACTCCCTGCCAGCCGGCGAGCAAGACGGCGATATCCTCTAGCCGACCGAGCGAGCCGGGGGCTTCGTCAGTTGCGCCTGTCTTTCATCGGCAGCCCGTCTCGCGCTGTCGTCGGGCTACGCAAGATCGCGCAGTGCCGTAGCGAAATCCTTGGACGATCCGAAGACCGTCATTCGACGACGAAGCCTTCGGGCGGCGTGCGGGTGATGAAATGTCCTTTCACCCCTTCCGGCCATTCCTCGTAAGGCACGGCGCCCCAATCGCTTTGCGAATAGGCGAGCGCATAATCGAGAATGGCGCGCGCCGCATTCTCGGTCGGCTCGAACCGCCCCATCACATAGCCGACCTTGCCCGGCGCCCGAAGATGAACCGTGCAGAACTCGCTGCAGGCGAAGAGGCATGGCATGTCCTGCACGGCTACGCCGTCATATCGCGGATCGGAGGCTTGCAGACGCGTTAGAGCCTCGGCCAGCCTCTCCCCGCCGTGCCGACCATGCTCGTCCTCGCGCGCTTCCGGTGAGTTTTGACAGGTGTTGCACACCACGACGGCCGGACCGTTTTCCACCTTTTTGAGCATTGTCGGACCTGGCCCCGCACGCGATCGAGATCCCGTCGGCCAAAAAGACGGGACGGGCCCACCGGATAGAGGCAGCGTGCACCCAAGATCAACCGGCGTGCGATCCCGACAGCGCTTCGAACACTGCCGAAGCGCAATCCTTCCGGCAGATCAGCAGGTCGGGAACGGAGGTGTCCGGGCGGTTGTAGACCAGCGGCGCTCCGTCGATGCCGCTGACATGGAGACCGTGCGCCGTCGCGACGGCTGCGGGCGCGCAATTGTCCCATTCGTGCTGCCCGCCGGAATGCAGGTAGATATCCGCTTCGCCGCGAACGACCGCCATCGCCTTCGCGCCGGCGCTCCCCATCGGCAGGAGACGGGCATCGAGACGGCGGGCAACGGTGTTCGTTTCCGCTGGCGGCCGTGTGCGGCTCACCACCATCCGCAATCTTCCCGGCGATTTCGACACCTCTGCCGGACAGTCGCTGCGCATGACCAGGCCGAGATCGGGCAAGGCGACCGCGCCGACTGCCGGAGCGCCGTCGATCGCCAGCCCGACATGCACCGCCCAGTCGGCCCGCCTCTCGCCATATTCGCGCGAGCCATCGACCGGATCGACGATCCAGACACGGCGCTTTTCCAGCCGGTCGCGCGTATCCGCGCTCTCTTCCGACAACAGGCCATCCTCGGGCCGGTGGTGCCGGAGCGCGCGCGTCAGGAACTGGTTGGCAATTTTGTCGCCCGCTTCCCCAAGCGCGCGGCCTTCGAACATTCCCGACGCGCGGATCGCCAGCAGGATCCGTCCGGCATGGTCGGCAAGGGCGGCGGCAAGTTCGGCATCCGACAAATCCATTGGCATCAAGCCCGCTCCTGGCTCTGCGGGAAGATCCGCCGGACGATATGGTCGGCGGCTTCCTCCGGCGTCATTGCGACGGTATCGACGACGATCTCGGGGTTTTCGGGTGCTTCGTAGGGGCTGTCGATGCCAGTGAAGTTCTTCAGTTCGCCCCGGCGCGCCTTCTTGTACAGTCCCTTCGCATCGCGGCTTTCGGCCACATCCAGCGGGGTGTTCACGAAAATCTCGATGAATTCGTGATCGGCCAGCATCGTCCGCACCATCTCGCGCTCGGCGCGGAAAGGGCTGATGAAGGCGGTCAGAACGATCAGCCCGGCATCCGCCATCAGCTTCGCCACTTCCCCGATGCGGCGGATATTCTCGATTCGGTCCGCTTCGGTAAAGCCGAGATCCTTGTTGAGGCCGTGCCGGATATTGTCCCCGTCGAGCAAGAAGGTGTGCCGGCCCATCGCCGCCAGCTTCTTCTCAACCTCGTTGGCGATAGTGGATTTGCCCGCTCCGGAAAGGCCGGTGAACCACAGCACGCGGGGCGTCTGGTTCTTAAGACCCGCGTGGTGTTCGCGCGTGATGTCGGTCGGCTGCCAGTGCACGTTCTGACTGCGGCGGAGGCTGAAATGCAGCAATCCGGCGGCGACGGTCGCGTTCGTTTCCCGATCGATCAGGATGAAGCCGCCGAGCGTGCGGTCCTTCGCAAACGGCTCGAAGACCAGTTCGCGGTCCGTGTAGATTTCGGCGACTCCGATATCGTTCAGCGAGAGGGTCTTGGCCGCGAGGCGATCCATCCGGTCGACGTCGATCCGGTATTTCGGTTGCCGGACAGTCGCGCGGACGGTCTGCGTCGCGAGCTTGCAGTCGTAGAAGCGTCCGACATGAAGATCGTCCTCCGCCAGCCAGATCACGGTCGCCTCGAACTGGTCGGCGGTCTGCGGGGGATCGCCAGCCGCGGCCAGCATGTCGCCGCGTCCGCAATCGACCGCATCCTCCAGCGTCAGAGTGACGGCCTCGCCCGCGCTGGCGGCCGGAAGCTCGCCATCCTGCGTGACGATCGCCTTCACCGTGCTGGTCGTGCCCGAAGGCAGGATGCGGACCGGATCGCCGGGCCGGACCGAACCGGACGCGATCGTGCCCGCGAACCCGCGAAAATCCTGGTCGGGCCGGTTGACCCACTGGACCGGCAGGCGGAACGGACGAGCGACGGCGTCGTCCGAGAGGAGGGGAACACTCTCCAGGTGACCGAGCAGGCCCGGCCCCTCGTACCACGGTGTCCGCGGCGAGGGCGCGGCCACGATATTGTCGCCTTCGACGCCGGACAGCGGAATGGCGGTGAAGCCCTCGATCCCGATGCCGCGCGCGAACTGCGCATATTGCGACACGATGTCGTCGAACACGGTCCGATCGTAGCCGACCAGGTCCATCTTGGTCACTGCCAGAACGATATGCCGGATACCCACGAGATGGCACAGGAAGGAATGTCGCCGGGTCTGCGGCAGGACGCCCTTGCGCGCATCGACGAGGATCACTGCTAGATCGGCGCGAGAGGCGCCGGTGATCATGTTGCGCGTATACTGCTCGTGGCCCGGACAGTCGGCGACGATGAACTTGCGCCGCGCCGTCTGGAAATAGCGGTGGGCCACGTCGATCGTGATGCCCTGTTCGCGCTCGGCGGCGAGCCCGTCGACCAGAAGGGCAAGATCGAGCCCTGCGCTGCCGCCACGGTCCTGCTCGATCGCGTCGAGATGATCGGCGAAGATAGCCTTGCTGTCGTACAGCAGCCGCCCGATCAGCGTCGACTTGCCGTCGTCCACGCTGCCGCAGGTTATGAGGCGCAGCAATCCTGCGTGCCCGCCTTCCCGGGGAGGGGCCCTGCCGGCTTCGGTCATTGCAATCCCCTGCACTTCGTCCTGCGCCGATCGGCATCCGGCGGCCATCCGCCCTACCATTGCAATTAGACCAAGCAACCCGAAGCGTTTTGGTGTAGGGGGCCTGCGACAGGCGCTTCGGGCGCGGTCGATCCTATCCCCTCGCTATCAAGTGATCCGGGCTTCGCGGGCAGTTCCTGCCATGCGTGGCCGTTCGAAAGTTTTCCTCCCATGTCCTTTACCGATCTTCCCGCCAGCCTCGCCAGCGCCCTTGCCGAACGCGGTTACGAGACCCCGACACCGGTGCAGCAGGCCGTCCTCGAGCCGGAGGCGCATGGCCGCGACCTGATCGTCTCGGCCCAGACGGGTTCGGGAAAGACCATCGCCTTCGGCCTCGCCTTCGCCGCGCAGGTGCTGGACGATGAGGGCCGCATACGCTCGACCGAGGCGCCGCTGGCGCTGGTGATCGCGCCGACGCGCGAGCTGGCGCTTCAGGTCAGTCGCGAACTCGACTGGCTCTATCGTCCGGCCGGCGCACGGATCGCATCCTGTGTCGGCGGCATGAACGCGCAGCAGGAACGCCGCGCGCTGCGGGGCGGTGCCAACATTGTCGTCGGCACGCCCGGGCGCCTGCGCGACCATCTCGAGCGTGGTGCGCTCGACCTGTCGGGCCTCGGCGCGGTGGTGCTCGACGAGGCGGACGAGATGCTCGACATGGGCTTCCGCGAGGAGCTCGAGCATATTCTCGACGCGACGCCGGACGGGCGGCGGGTGCTGATGTTCTCCGCCACCATGCCGCGGCCGATCGAGGCGATGGCGCGCCGCTATCAGCACGAGGCCCTGCGCATCGCCACCGCCGGCGCGGCGCGCGGGCATGGGGACATCTCCTATCAGGCCGTCACGGTATCGCCCTCGGAGATCGAGAATGCGGTGGTGAACCTGCTGCGCTTTCACGAAGCGGAAACCGCGATCCTGTTCTGCGCCACGCGCGAGAAAGTGCGGCACCTCCACGCGACCTTGCAGGAGCGCGGTTTTGGCGTCGTCGCGCTGTCGGGCGAGCATTCGCAGTCGGAGCGAAACCAGGCGCTTCAGGCTTTGCGCGACGGGCGGGCGAGAGTCTGCGTCGCCACCGACGTTGCCGCGCGCGGGATCGACCTGCCCGGCCTTAGCCTGGTGATCCATGTCGAGATTCCGCGCGATGCCGAGACGTTGCAGCACCGTTCGGGGCGAACGGGCCGCGCGGGCCGCAAGGGAATCGCGGTCATCCTCGTCCCCTATCCGCGGCGCAAGCGGGTCGAGAGCATGCTGCGTCATGCCAAGATCAACGCCGAATGGGTCCCCGCCCCCGACCGCGACGCCATTATCGCGCAGGACCGCGCCCGCCTGCTCGAAGCGCTGATGCAGCCGGTCGAGGCGGGCGAGGCGGATCGCGCGCTTGCCGAGACGCTGCTCGAGCGGCGCAGCGCGAGCGAGATCGCCACCATGCTGGTCCAGACGCACCGCGCGCGGATGCCCGAGCCCGAGGAACTGCTGGTCAATTCCGCCGAAGCGCATCGCAACGCGCAGAAGGAAAAGCACCGCCCCGGCTTCGACGACGTCGTCTGGTTCCGCATGGATATCGGCCGCCGCCAGAACGCCGATCCGCGCTGGGTCCTGCCGATCCTGTGCCGCCGGGGCCACGTGACCCGCAACGAGATCGGCGCCATCCGCATCGGCCAGCACGAAACCTATTTCCAGATTCCCAGCAACGTGGCGGACAATTTCGCGCGAGCCGCCGCCCGGACCGCAGGCGACGATGGCGATGGCAGCGATTTGACGATCGAACGCTCTAATGCTCCGCCCCGGGCCGAGGCGCGGGTGAACAAGGGCAAGAAGCGCCCTGCCAATCGCCCCGCACCGCCTCCGCGCTATCACCAGCGCCGAAGCCGGAAAGGCTGACCGTCGGCAGATAAGGGTTGATCCGGAACGGCAAGGCGTAGACGAAGACGCAACGGGTGATGCGATTAAGGAACCCCCATCTCGCCGCGATCTGGTGTAGGGGTCTTCCATCCGGCCGCGACCGCCCGAGGAATGACGATGTTCGATCAGTTAGACGCTCTGCTGCTCGCCCGCATCCAGTTCGCCTTCACGGTGAGCTTTCACTTCATCTTTCCCGCCTTCTCGATCGGGCTGGCGAGCTTTCTCGCCGTGCTGGAAGGGCTGTGGCTGAAGACCGGCAAGCAGCTCTATCTCGACCTGTTCAAATACTGGCTGAAGATCTTCGCCATCGCCTTCGCCATGGGCGTCGTCAGCGGGATCGTGATGTCCTACCAGTTCGGCACCAACTGGTCGGTCTTCTCGGATGTGACCGGCCCGGTCCTCGGCCCGCTGATGGCCTACGAGGTGCTGACGGCCTTCTTCCTCGAAGCGGGTTTTCTCGGCGTAATGCTGTTCGGAATGGAACGGGTCGGCCGGAAACTGCACTTCGCCGCCACGCTGATGGTGGCGGTGGGCACGACCATTTCCGCCTTCTGGATCCTCAGCGTCAACAGCTGGATGCAGACGCCGGTCGGCTTCGAGATGGGCGCGAACGGCCAGTTCCTGCCCGGCCCCAGCTGGTGGACGATCGTGTTCAATCCCAGCTTTCCCTATCGCCTCGTCCACACCGTGCTGGCGGCCTTCCTCACCACCGCCTTCGTGGTCGGAGGCGTCGGCGCGTGGCACCTGCTGAAGGATCGCGGCAATCTCCATGCCCGCAAGATGTTCTCGATGGCGATGTGGATGGCCGCGCTCGTGGTCCCGGTGCAGATCGTCGCCGGCGACATGCACGGCCTCAACACACTGGAGCATCAGCCGCAGAAGGTGATGGCCATGGAAGGCCATTACCAGAGCCATCCCGACGGCGCACCGCTGATTCTGTTCGGCATCCCCGACAGCGAGGCGCGCGAAGTGCGCTACGCGATCGAGATACCCAAGGCTTCCAGCCTGATCCTCAAGCACGATCCGGATGCGCCGCTGGCCGGGCTGGACACGATCCCTCTCGATGAACAGCCGCCGGTGGGCATCGTTTTCTGGAGCTTCCGCATCATGGTCGGGCTCGGCTTCGCCATGCTCGGGGTGGGGCTATGGAGCCTGCTCGCACGCTGGCGCGGCAAGCTCTACGATTGGCCGTGGCTGCACCGCGCGGCACTGGTCATGGCGCCGTCCGGCTTCGTCGCCGTGATAGCGGGCTGGATCACCACCGAGGTCGGGCGCCAGCCTTACGTCGTCTACAACCTCCTGCGCACCGCCGATGCTGCCAGCCCGCTCGACGCGCCGGCGGTCGGCGCGTCGCTGCTGGCTTTCGTCGTCGTCTACTTCTTCGTCTTCGGCGCAGGCGTGTGGTACATCCTGCACCTGATGCACAAGAGCCCGCACCCCGGAGAGTTCGGCGTCAAGCGTGGCGACAAAGGCCCGATCCGCACTGCCGGGATCACGCCGGGGCCGACCCAGGACCCGACCGACGGGAGCCGTCGCGACCTGTCGGGCGACAAGCGAGAGCCGGAGGAACGGCCATGAACATCGACCTCACGATCGTCTGGGCCTTCATCATCGCCTTCGCGGTCTTCGCCTATGTCGTGATGGACGGGTTCGACCTCGGCATCGGGATCCTGTTCCCCACATTCGAGGTCGGGCCGGAGCGCGACCGCGCGATGAACTCCATCGCGCCGGTATGGGACGGTAACGAGACATGGCTGGTGCTGGGCGGCGGGGGGTTGTTCGCCGCCTTTCCGCTGGCTTATGCGGTGATCCTGCCCGCGACCTATCCGCTGATCATCGCCATGCTGCTCGGCCTCGTCTTCCGCGGCGTCGCCTTCGAATATCGCTGGCGCGATCCCGGCCATCGCCGGTTGTGGGACACCGCCTTCACCGGCGGCAGCCTGGTTGCCGCGATGGCGCAGGGGATGACGCTTGGCGCCATGTTGCAAGGCATAGAGGTGGTCGACCGCGCCTATGCCGGAAGCTGGTGGGACTGGCTGACCCCCTATACGCTGCTGACCGGGATCGGCACCGTGGCAGGATACGCGCTTCTGGGCGCGACCTGGCTGGTGTGGAAGCTCGACGGGGAAAGCCAGAACCACTCGCGCCGTCTGGCCAAGCGGGCCGCCTTGGCGACGCTGGTTCTGATGGGCGCAGTCAGTCTCTACAACGTCTTCCTCAACGCCGAATACGCCGCGCGCTGGCTCACGGCGCCGGAAATCTGGTTCGCCGCGCCGGTGCCGATCCTGACCGGCATCGTGGCGATCGCCTTGCTGCGGGCGCTTTCGGTGGCGCGGCATTCCAAGCCCTTCTGGCTCAGCCTGATGCTGTTCTTTTTCGGCATGGCGGGGCTGGGCTTCACCATCTGGCCCAACGTCATCCCGCCCGACGTCACCATCTGGGAAGCCGCCGCGCCCGAGCGCAGCCAGATTTTCATGCTGGTGGGCGTGGCCATCACGCTGCCGCTGATCCTCGCCTACACCGCCTGGGCCTATTGGGTGTTTCGCGGCAAGGTCGGGCACGAGGGTTACCATTGAGCCGCTCCCAGCCCGACACCGCACCCGAAGCGCCGCTCTGGAAGCGCCTCGCTTGGATCGCAGGGATTTGGGCGGCCAGCGTCGGCGTGCTAGGCATCGTCGCCTACGGTATAAGGCTCTGGCTGAAGGCCTAGAAAGGGCGCTTCGCAGGCTGTAGCAGTCCTCGCCTGACCGGAGGCAACCGATTTGACCACACACGCCCAAATCTCCTCGCAGCTCGAACGCGCGCCGATCGTGCCGTTGGTCTCGGGCGACGATCCGGACACCGCCGTCCGCACGGCAGAGGCCCTGCGCGACGGGGGGCTCGGCGTGATCGAGGTGGTCCTGCGCAGCGCGGGCGCCCAGCGCTGCATGGAAGCGATCGTCGAACGGGTCGAAGGCGTGATCGTCGGCGCGGGCACCGTTCTCGCGCTGGATCAGGCGCGTTCGGTCGAGGCGAGCGGCGCGCAATTCGTCGTCTGCCCCGGTCTCGTCGACGCCATCGCCGAACATTGCCTTGCGCGGGACATGCCCTGTTTCCCCGGCACCGTGACCGCGGGCGAGGTCCAGCGCGCCCATGCGATCGGCCTGCGCGTGGTGAAGTTCTTCCCGGCAAGCCTTGCCGGCGGAATCCCGATGCTGAAAGCGTTCGGGTCGGTGTTCCGCGACATGCGCTTCATGCCGACGGGCGGCATTTCGCCCGACAATCTCGGCGAATTCCTCGCTTTGCCGCAAGTCCTCGCCTGCGGGGGCAGCTGGCTGACGCCGGACGATGCGATCGCCGCGGGCGATTACGCAAAGATCACCCGGCTCGCGGAACAGGCCGTGACGATCGCCCGGCAGGTTCGCTGAGGGGTTGCGGGGCGGTTATCGTGGACGGCCACAAATTCCTCATCGTCGACACGGACTACCAGAAGCGCAATTCGCTGGCTCAGGCGCTGTCGCAAAAAGGTTACGTGGTTCAGGTCGACAATGTCGCCGAACTGGGCAACCCATCGTTCGACCAGGCCTTCGTGTTCGTGGCGGACGCTCTGATCGCGGATGGCAAGACCTGCCGCGCCTTGCAGGAAGCCGGGATCTTCTACCCCGTCATTGCCTACGGCCCCGCCCCCTCGCTCAGCCGGGTGATCGAACGGCTCCACGGCCCCTGTGCGGGTTACGTCGCATGGCCGGGCGAGGAGGACGAGGTGTGGAACACGCTGACGACGCTCATTCGGACCTCGGCCGTCGAGATGCGCCGCCGGACGACCGAGGCCCGCGCCCGGCGCAAGATGGCACAGCTGACCCCGAGAGAGCGGCAGGTCGCGCTTGGTATCCGTGACGGGCTGTCGAGCAAGGAACTCGCCATACCGCTCGGCATCAGCTTCCGCACGGTGGAATTGCACCGCGCCAATATCATGGAGAAATTCGGCACCTCGAAGATTTCGACCGTGATGAGAATCATCGTCGAGGCGGGGGAGATGGACGGGTTCGGGGACGACGAAGGCGAAATGGTTTCGCCGCGATAGTTAACACGGGGCCTGCCTTTCCCAGCGCAATACGAGCGGGCCCCAAACGGAAAGATCCGCCGCCCCCTGGGGGACGACGGACCCTTCGCTACTTCGCAATCGAAGTATATCAGCGCAGAAGCGAGAGGACGTTCTGCTGGCTCTGGTTCGCCTGGGCGAGCATGGCGCTCGAAGCCTGGCTCAGGATCTGCGACTTGGCGAGCGCGGTCGTCTCGGCCGAATAGTCGGTGTCCTCGATCCGCGAACGCGCGTCCGACAGGTTGGTGATGTTGTTGCTCAAGCTGTTCACCGCTGATTCTAAGCGGTTCTGTGCAGCACCTAGGCCAGCACGGATCGTCGATACATCCTTCAGCGCCTCGTCAAATGCATCAAGATCAACGCCGGTGGCTAGCGTATCGTTCGCAAAATCGATGATACCTCCAAGCTGCGATCCGGTGGCCGGCGGACCAGCCGCAAAAGTAGCGGTGAGATCGCGGAACTCCAAGTCGATAGTATCGCTCGCGTTGGCACCGGCCTGGATCGTCACCGTTGTTGCGGCATTGAAAAGGTTCGTTCCGTTGAACTGTGTGTTTTTTACAACCGATGAAATTTGTTCTGCAAGGGCGGTCTGTTCAGCGGTGATGTTCTTTTTATCGTCGGTAGAGTAGGTGCCGTTGTCGTTCTGAACCTGCAGTTCACGCATACGCTGGAGCATATTGGTGACTTCGTTAAGCGCGCCTTCGGCGGTTTGCGCCATCGAAATACCGTCATTGGCGTTGCGGATGCCCTGATTCATGCCGCGCACCTGCGAGGTCATACTGGTGGCGATGGCGAGGCCGGCGGCGTCGTCCCTTGCGGAGTTGATGCGCTTGCCGGTCGACAGGCGTTCCATCGCGGTGCCCAGCGCCTTGCCGGCCTGGTTCGAGGCGTTCGATGCCTTCAGCGCGCTGATGTTGGTGTTGATCACGTTCATAGCGAAATCCCTTCTGATCTTCCAATTACTGCCCCCCTGGTCCGGATGCGGCAGCTGAGAACCAGACCGGCAATGATGCCGCCGGCTTTAACCCCCGCCAATCCCGCCGATGGTTAACCAAATCCGCCACCCACGTAGTTCTACTAGGTCTAAAATTATCCAACTGTTGGACGTCCATGCCCCATTTGGCGGCTCGTCGCTAAGACACGAGACGGGATTACCAATGGACGGAATTACGAAAACCGCGAATTTTTCGCGGGCTCACGGAACGATCGATGCGCGGATGGCGGGAATTGCCTCGTCCCTGTTCATGGACCGACCGGTGACTCTGGCCGACGAGAGCGATCGCTCTTCGGACCTTGGGGGCCGTGCGATCCGCATGGCGCGCGGCGACGTTCCCGCCATTCACACATCGGGTGCGGGCGGCACGATCACCTACAGCGATCCGATCGCCGAAAGCAGCATCGCCGCGCTCGTCGCGATGACCTATGCGGGCGAAGGCCCCGTCGCGGCCGATCCCGCATCGCTTTCGATCATCGCGCTGGCTGACCGGCTCGCCCGCACCGACATTCCAGTGCTGATCAACGGGCCGACCGGCACCGGCAAGGAAGTGCTGTCCACTTTCATCCACCGCCGCAGCGAGCGTGCGGAGAAGCCCTTCATCGCGGTCAACTGCGCCGCGATCCCCGAGACCATGCTCGAAGCCATGCTGTTCGGCCATGTGAAGGGCTCGTTTACCGGCGCCAACGCGGCCGGCGAGGGCTTCTTCCGCGCGGCCGATGGCGGCACGCTGCTGCTCGACGAGATCGCGGAGATGCCGCTTTCGCTCCAGGCGAAGCTGCTGCGCGCGCTGCAGGAAGGCGAAGTGGTGCCGATCGGCGCGACCCGCCCGGTCAAGGTGGACGTGCGCATCATCGCCTGCGCCAACCGCGATCTGCCGCACGAGGTTCAGGAAGGCCGCTTCCGCGCCGACCTTTACTATCGCCTCAATGTCTTCCCCATCGAGATGCTGCCGTTGCGCGAACGCCGCGCGGATATTGCGCCGCTCGCTTTCGCCATGCTGCTGCGCCACTCGGCCAAGGGTCAGCGTACGCCGTGGATCGGCGATGCCGCTCTCGCCGCGCTCAACAACTATGCCTGGCCGGGCAATGTCCGCGAGCTCGAGAACGTGATGCGCCGCGCGCTTCTCTTGGCGCAGGGCTGCGCGACGATCGGCGTAGAGCACATCGTGTTCGACATGACCGCCCGCGTCGTCGAGAAACCGGCCGAACCCGAAATCGCCGCCGCGCCCGAAGGATCGGCCAAGCTGTCCAAGATCGTCCAGATCTCGGAAGCGCGCGCGATCATGGACGCATTGGAATCGGTCGGTGGCCACCGGGCCAACGCCGCCCGTGCACTGGGCATCAGCGAGCGCACCCTGCGCTATCGCCTCGCTTCCTTCCGTGAAGCCGGTATCGCCGTGGGAGCCGGACGATGAACCCGGTCGGCGGCATCGGGGGCGGCGGATCGCTCGAACAGATCATCGCTTTGCGCCAGCAGATCATCGACCGCTCGAAGGTCCTGCAGGAAGTCCACCAGCCCAAGCCCGCGAGCCCGACCGAAGCCACCGGAACCGGTGCGCCGAGCTTCGGCGATTCACTCAAGACCGCGCTCGACAACGTCAATTCGGTTCAGGCCGAATCGAGCCGGATGACCGCCGCTTACGAACGCGGCGAGGAAACCGATATCGCGAAGGTGATGCTTGCCCGGCAGGAAGCCGGAGTCGCCTTCGAGGCTACCCTTCAGGTGCGCAACAAGCTGCTGGCCGCGTACCAGGAAACCATGCGGATGGGGATCTGATAGATGAACAGTCTGGTTCCAGCGGGTAACGCGGGGTCCGGTACCCTGCTGCCCCTCGGCGGAGAGGGGGGATCGTTCGGCGAGCGGGTGAAGGGTTTCGCCGCGCAGCCTTCGGTTCGCAAGATGCTGCCCTGGTTCGCCGGGACGGCGGGTCTCGGCCTGATGGCGCTGACCTGGGCGGTGCTCTCGCCCGCGCCGCAGCGCGTGCTCTATTCCTCGCTCGACGATGCCGAACGCGCCAGCGTGGTCGCGACGCTCGATCAGGCGGGGATCGACTACACGATCGACAACAATAGCGGCGCGCTGACCGTGGGCGAGGACGATGTCTATCGCGCGCGGATGCTGGTGGCTTCCGACGGTTCGCTCGGCGCCCCCGAGAGCGGCACCGACCTCATCGAGAACCTGCCGATGGGCGCCAGCCGCACGCTCGAGGGCGATCGCCTGCGCGCGGCGCAGGAACGCGAGCTGATGCTGACGATCATGGAGATCGACGGGGTCGAGGCGGTCCGCGTCCATATCGCCAAGGCCGAACGCTCCGTTTTCGTGCGCGAGGATGTCGATCCATCCGCATCGATCATGGTCCGCATGGCGCGCGGACGGCAATTGTCCGACGGGCAGGTGACCGCCATCGCCAATCTCGTCGCCGGATCGGTCCCGGGGCTCGGCATCGATGCGGTCAAGGTCGTCGATCAGCACGGCAAGCTGCTGACCGAAGCGCGCGACCCGAACAGCGGCCGGCTCGATCTGCAGGCGCAGATGGAAGCCAAGCTCAACGCGCAGGTTTCCCAACTTCTCTCGCCGATGTTCGGCAGCGACGGCTTCACCGCGCAGGTCCAGGTCGATCTCGACATGGCCGAAGTGACTTCCGCGCGCGAGAGCTACGACAAGGACGGCACGGTCCGCCGCGAGACCACGCAGCAGTCGCAGTCCACCGGCGGTGCCGCGGGCGGCATACCCGGCGTCCTCGCCAACACGCCGCCCGCCGAAGGCGAGGCTCGGCAGGGCGCGCCCGAGGACGCGGAGGGCGCAGGCGCCGCGGAAGGTGTCGGCGAGAGCAGCGCGACGCGGGTCTACGAACTGGGCCGCGAGGTCTCGGTCTCGAACCTGTCGCCCGGCTCGATCAAATATCTCTCGGTCGCGGTCGCCATCGACCAGGCGGCGCTGGCCAAGGCGAGCGCGGCGGACATCAACAAGGTCAAGCAACTCGTCAGCGCCGCCGTCGGCGCGCGCGAGGATCGCGGAGACACGGTCACGGTGGTGATGCGGGCCTTCGAGAATGTCGAGGCCGAGGAGGTCCCGTTCTACGAGACCAGCTGGTTCGGCATGGCGGTGCGCAACGGGGTCGCGATCCTGGCCGTGCTGCTTGTCCTGCTGCTCGCCGTTCGTCCGGCGATCAAGGCGCTGCGTCGTCCGGATCAAACCGGTGCCCTGGCCGATCAGGGCGAGGATGTTCCGGTTATTGAGGGTGGGGAGATCACCGGAACCGCCGTGCCCTTCGACCGCGAGGCGCTCGACGGACAGATCGAACTTGCCCAGCGTATCGCGCGGGAAAATCCCGATGATGCCGTCCTCGCCCTGAGGCGCCTGCTCGCCGAAGATCCGCGTTCGGGAGCCGTGGCATGAGCCTTGCTCTCGCCCCCGCCCCCGAACTTGCCGCCGCCCCTGCCCCGGCACTCGGCGGGACCGACAAGGCAGCGATCATGGTGATGCTGCTGGCCGAAGAGGATGCCTCCAAGATCCTCGGTCAGCTCACGCCCGACGAATTGCGGCAGCTTGCCGGCAGCATGTGCGGTATCGGCGAAGTCGAGCCGCAGGCGATCTCCTCCGCCATCGCCGGTTTCTCTCGCTCGACCGAGCGCAGCGGCATTTCCGATCACGGCCGGGTGGAGACGGTCCGCAAGCTGCTGAACGGCGCGGTGGGCGAGATCAAGTCCGACAGCCTGATGCGCCAGATCGCTCCTGAAGCGGAGGAGGCGAGCCTGCCTGCGCTCAGCCTGCTGCGCTGGCTCGACGCCAAGGTAATCGGCGAAATGCTCGCCGACGAGCACCCGCAGGCGATTGCCGTGCTGCTGCTCCAGCTCGATCCGGAGGTCGCCGCAGTCGCGCTGGCGGCCCTGCCCGAAGACCTGCACACGCCCGTCCTCCACCGCGTCGCGCGGCTCGGGCCTGTCTCGCGCCAGGCGATCGAAATCCTCGAGGATACGCTCAACGCCAAGATCGCCAATCTGCATGGATCGGTCCCGCTCACCATGGGCGGGATCAAGCATGCCGCCGAGATCATCAACCGCTCGCATCGCAGCTTCGAGAAGGCCGTGCTCCCGAAGCTCGGCAAGATCGACAAGCAGCTCGTCAAGGAGCTCGAGAACGAGATGTTCAAGTTCGAACATCTCTTCGCGCTCGACACCAAGATGACCGGCGTGCTGCTGCGCGAGGTGGAAAACGACATGCTGATCCTGGCGCTGAAGGACCTGGAAGAGGAACAGCGCGATCAGTTCTACGCCGCCATGTCCTCCCGGGCCGCCGATGGCCTGCGCGACGAGATCGACGCCAGTGGCCGAGTCAAACGGGCCGAAGTGGAGGCCGCGCAGAAGGGCGTTGTCGCCATCGCCAAGCGGCTGATCGAACAGGGCGACCTGATCATGGGCGAAGGCGACGAAGACTATGTCTAGGATCGCCTACGCCGAGCTCGGCAGGCGGGGCAGTTTCGCCCGCGACAATCGCTACGCGAAATTGTCCGAGGACGCGGTCGAGCCCGTCGATGCCGATGACGCTGCGGAAAAAGCCTATCGCGCCGGCTACGAGGACGGGCAGGTTTCCGCCCAGGCGGATTTCGAGGCTCGCCTCGCCGCGGAACGCGAGGCGCGCGGCACGATCGAAATGGCCTTCGCCCGCTTCGATGCCGAGAGCCAGCGCCTGCTGCGCGAACGCCTGCTGACCACGGTGCAGGCTCTGTGCGAGGAAGCCGTGCTTCCGCTCGCGCTCGACACTGATGGTCTTGCCCGGCGCGTCGAGGCCGCCGCCGCCATGCTTCAGCGCAAGCACGACCGGCGCGTGGTCCATCTCAATCCGGCCGATCTCGAACTCGTCCGGGACAATGTGCCGCCCGAACTCGAACTGGTGCCGGATGGCAGCGTCGAGCGTGGCGGCCTGCGCGTGGAGACCGACGATGGCGGTGTCGAGGATGGCCCGCAGCAATGGCGCCGCGCGCTCGCCGAAGCCTTCGAAACATGCACGCACTGATCGACCGCACTCTGGCGAATATCGGATCGACCTCGCTCGATCTTGCGGCGCGGCGCTTCGGCCGTGTTGTCGCCTGTGACGGCGGGTTGATCGAGGTTTCCGGGCTCGGCGTGCCGATCGGCACGATCTGTTCGATCGCCCAGGGACAGAACTCGGTCCACCGCGCCGAGACCATCGGTTTTCGCAACGGGCACACGATGATGATGATGCTGGGCGACACGGTCCTGCTGCGTCCCGGCGCGGTCGTCAGGCCCGAAGGCATGCCCGGCATGCTGAGCGTCGGCACCGAATTCCTCGGCCGCGCGGTTGACGGCTCGGGCGAGCCGATCGACGGCGGCGCACCTGTTCTGGCCGGCGCCAGCTGGCCTGCCGGCGGTTACCGGGTCGGCGCGCTCGACCGCTCGCGCGTGACCGAAATCTTCGACAGCGGCATACGTTCGCTCAACGCGCTCACCACTTTCGGGATCGGCCAACGCGTCGGCATCATGGCGGGATCCGGCGTTGGCAAATCGGTCCTGATGGACATGATCGTCGACAATGCGAAGGCCGACGCCGTCGTGGTCGGACTGATCGGAGAACGCGCGCGCGAAGTTTCCGATTTCGTCACCCGGCACATGGCGGGCGAACGCGCGGCGAAGACGGCGATCGTCGCCGTCCCGGCCGACCATGCCGCCAATCTCAGGCTGCGCGGCGCGATGCTCGCGACCTCGATCGCCGAACATCTCCGCTCGCAGGGCAAGCGCGTGCTCCTGATCCTCGACAGCCTCACCCGCGTCGCCCATGCGGCCCGCGAGATCGGCATCCTTCTGGGGGAGCCGGGCGCTGCTCGCGGCTATCCTCCCTCCGCCCTGTCCACGATCACCAAGCTGATCGAGCGGGCCGGCAATTCCGAACAGTCCGGCGGCGCCATTACGGGCGTCTACACCGTGCTCGCCGATGGCGACGACCAGAACGATCCCGTGGTCGACACCGCGCGCGCGATCCTCGACGGGCATATCGTGCTTTCGCGCGATCTTGCCCAGCGCGGCCAATACCCGGCGGTGGATGTCGGCGCGTCCCTGAGCCGCGTGATGAACGACATCGTGCCGCCCGAACACGCGACCGCCGCACGGCGGTTCCGGGCGCTGAGCGCCAGCTACGAGGCCAATCGCGATCTCGTGATGATGGGCGCCTATCGTCAGGGGTCCGACCCGCTGCTCGACGAGGCGATCGCCATGCACCCGCGAATGAGCCAGTTCCTCTCGCAAGGCTATCGCGAGAGCATCGACCTCGCCGCCGCGCAGCAGCAGCTTGTCGGTCTGGTGAACCATGACGCCTGAGCGAAAGAAGCTGAAGCGCGCGCAGCTGATCCAGCGGATCCGCAGCGTCGAGCGCATGCAATCCGCTCTGGCGGCCAGCGATGCTGAAGCGACCCGCGCGCGCCTGTTCGGTGTGGCCGAACGCACACGCAGCCTGGCAGCGCATTACGCCATCCGCGAGGACGACGCGGTGGGTGCCGATCTGCGCAGCGGCAAGGCGATGCGCGACCAGTTGCAGAAGCTTTCCGAACTGAGCGAGAAACAGGCCGAGGAGGCCGAGCTGCATTCGCAGGCCCGGCGCGAGGCGCTCGCCCAATCCGACCTGCGACTCCGCAAGGCGGGCGAGAACACGCGCGATCTCGTCCGCACCATCGTCGCGAGCCTGGAGACAAGCTGACCTCGGTCCGGTTTTGGCACGCTTCTTGATAGATAGGCCGCAGATAAACAGCGGACTATCCATGAACATCTCCTTTAGCCTTCCGACCACGATCGACGCGACCGGCATTCTTCAGGGCCTGTCGGGAGAAAATGCGGCCAAAACCGGGGAAAGCGAAGGCAGCGACGGCTTCGCCGAACTGCTGAGCAACCTCGCCGCGATCGTGCCGGCTGCAACGCTGGTGGCCCCGGCGCAGGACGGGCGGCAAGAGGACGGACTGTCGGGCGGCAAGAACTTGCCGGTTGCCTTGCAGGCCTTGCCGGACGACGGGGTGGGAGAGCCCGCCAACCGCACGCCCGAAGCCGAACTGTCCGCGGTGCTGGCGCTGTTGCAGGGCCTCGGACCGGTCGCACAGCTTCCAGTTCCCTCGCCCGCCAACTCCAACCCGGTCGCTTCGAAAGTGCTCGCGCCGGTGCAGACGCCCACTGCACATCTCCTCGAACCCGTTCCGAACGCCAACCCTTCGGCAATTCGGTCCCTTTCAACTGCACCGGCAAGCTCGCTCGATGCGGCGCTCTCTTCGATTGGCGAAGGGGTCGACGCTGCGTCCGCTCGGAAGGGCGGCGAATTGAAGGTCCGCATCACCGCAGCAGCCAGGCCGGTCGAAGCAGGCGTTGCCCTTCCGATCCATCCCGTCATTGCCGAAGCAGCTCGCGGCGAGCGGCCCGCAGCGGCGATCGACGGCGCCCCTCTCGCCAACGCCACGCTGGCGACCAAGCAGGTGCCTGCTTCGACCGAAGCGCGCGGATCGGCTGCCACCGTGGCCGTGTCCTCACAAACGTCCACGGGCGATACTGCGAGCGACGCCGACCGCCAGCCGAGTGACGATGCCGGCACCCCCGAGCGTTCCGCAGCGGCTCCGCGCGCCGCGAACAATGTCGACACCCCCAAGCCGACCGGTCCTGCCTTCGCCGCTCAGATCGAGGATGCCGCCCCGGCGCTGCGTCCGGTCGCCAGCACGCCCCGCCCGATTGCCACCGACCCCTTCGCCGATGTGGAGCGCGTGGTCGAACATCTCATGGCCGCGCGCCAGACCGACCTTTCCAAGCCCGCCGCCATCGCCGTGGCGCATCGCGAATTCGGCGCGCTGACCGTGACCTTTGCCCCTGCGGCCGACGGCATGAATGTTGAGATCGCGGCCGAGACCAACGAAAGCCAGCGCGCGCTCGCCGCAGCCATGGCGCAGGATCGCGGCACTGTCCGGGCGCAGGACACCGCGCCCCAGTCGGCCGCGCAGCAGAACCAGACGGCGCCCCACGCGCAGGACCGTAGTGCATCGGGCAGCCAGAGCGGCGCCGGTTTCGCGCAGGGCCATGGCAGCCACCAGAGCCAGGGCGACAACCCCCGCTCGCAGAATTCCGACCAGCGCGGGCGGCACGGCGGAACCGCCACACCCGGCAATCCCAACACGGCGCGTCCCTCGTCCGACGACGCGCTCTACGCCTGACCTTTCATCACAATCATCTGACAGGAACCACCATGTCCACCGACAACGCATCGCAGGAACCCGTGAAAAAGAAGGGCGGCAAGCTCAAGCTGGTGCTGTTCTCGCTCATCCTTCTGGGCGCGGGCGGCGGCGGCACCTACGGTGCTTTCGCCAGCGGAATGCTTGGTCACAAGGCCGAGAAGGAAGATCCAAACCCGCAGCTTCTGCTGAAGGGCGAGGAAGACCCCTACCCCTTCGCCGCCGATGGCAAGGAGAAGGAAGCTGCCGAGCCCGTCTATGGCGTCGGCGGCGGCAAGTACCGCACCGCCTATTACGACTTCACCGACGACTTCACCTCGAACCTCGCGGGCGACAACGCGCTGATCCAGGTCAGCCTTGCCGCATCGACCCATTACGATGGCCGCGTGCTGATGTGGCTGAAGGAGCACGAGACCGCCCTTCGCTCGCGCGTTCTCGCCGAACTGGCGGCGACGAGCGAAGCCGAACTGATGAGCATCAGCGGCAAGGAAGAGCTGCAGAAGCGCCTCACCAAGGGCATGAACGAAGTGCTCAACGAGCGTGAAGGCTTCGGCGGCGTCGACAACGTCTATTTCCGGTCCTTCATCGTCCAATGATCGTCACTCCCGTCCCCCAGGCCGCGGCGCGGGCGGCGAACCACTGCGCCGAGCTGCTCAGCCGTGCGGCGACCCCACCCGATCTCGACATCGAGTTCGCGCGCTTTGCCAACGGCTTCTCCGAACATGCGAAGGCGCAGCTCGCGGGCATTTGCGACGACCGCAAGCTGTCGGCCGGCATCCTCGAGACGAAGCGCGTGCCTGCCAGCGAGTGGTACGACCTCGTCGGCACGGCGCACCGCCACAGCTTCTTCGCGCTCGGCCAGGAAAGCCGGGGCATTCTGGTCTCGGTCGGCATCGGCGAGCTGGTCGCCCAGTTCGAGCGCATTCTCGGCGGCACCGGCGAGGTCGACGAGAAATGCGTCTCTCTCCCGACCTCGGCACGGCGCTTCGCCGCGCAGTTCGAGGATCGCATGGCCGAGGCATTGCGCCATGCGAGCGATCGCCGCGGCATCGCTCTGGCGGCGAGCGGCGAGGATACCGACCAGGTCGCGCCCTTTGGCGTCGCCGAGCACATCTGGACCGCGACGCTCGTCGTGACCGCCGCCGACGGACGGACATGGACCGTCCGCCTCGCCGCCTGCAACGCGATCATGGCCGAGATCGTCGGCACCCGTGCCGTCTCGCCTGCAACCGGTCGCACGATCGGGGCGCGCGGCGTCGACGGTTCGGCAATCGCCGATGTCGATCTGCCGCTGCGCGCAGTGCTGGTCGATGTGCCGATGTCGATCGCCCGGCTTGCGAGCCTCGCGCCAGGCGCGGTCATTCCGGTGGCGATCAACCGCAACGTGCCGCTGATGACCGGAAATCTCACTATCGCACATGGCTGCGTCGGCGAACTCGACGACCGTGTCGCACTCGAACTCACACAATCATTTCTTTCGGAGTAGAACAGATGGCTTCGTATGCAGATGGCTTCGGCCTGATCCAGGACATCGACGTCCGCCTCACCGTCGAGCTCGGCCGCAAGTCGATGCGGCTGCGCGACGTGCTCGCGCTGGGTGAATCGAGCGTCATCGAGCTCGACCGCCTGACCGACGAGCCGCTCGACATGTTCGTGAACGGCAAGCTGATCGCCCGCGGCGAGGTCATCGCCCAGGGCAGCCGTTTCGCCATTCGCGTTCTCGAAATCGTCGGCGCGACGTCCAGCGAGCCGCAGGTCGACCGTCGGCCCCAGCCGATCACGGTCGAGCCGACCGGTGTGAGCGAGCACGCCTGATGTTCTGGTACGTCCTCAAGCTCCTGATCCTGCTGCCGCTGATCGGCGCGATGATCTGGGGCAGCCTCAAGCTCGCCAAGAAGATGCAAGGCCAGTTCGGCGCGCCCGCCGGTGGCGGCAGCAAGGCCGTGCGGATCGTGGAGAGCACCATGCTCTCGCCGACCATGCGCCTCGCCGTGATCGAATTCCATGGCCGCGAGATCCTCGTTTCCACCTCGCGCAACGGCCTCACCCGCCTTGCCGAAGCCCCGGCCCGCCCGGCCGGCTTCGCCACCGCACAGGACGTCATCCAGTGATCCCACGCCTCGTCCGGTCCATTGCGGCGCTCGCCGCGCTGACTGGCTCCACGATCGTCCACGCGCAGGTCGGCGCGGTCAACGCCGCTGCCGCCGGGGACACCGCCGTCTCGGGCGCGCTCGACCGCGCTTTCGGCCAGCTTTCGGGCGCAGGGGGCGAGCCGCTGAGCCTGTCGCTCCAGCTGCTGCTGGTGATGGGCCTTCTCACCATCCTGCCCGCACTGCTGCTGATGATGACCAGCTTCACGCGCATCATCGTGGTGCTCGCGATCCTGCGGCAGGCATTGGGTCTTCAGCAATCGCCGCCCAACCAGGTGCTGATCGGGATCAGCCTGTTCCTCTCGCTGTTCATCATGGCCCCGACGCTGGAGAACGTGAACCAGACGGCGATCGCGCCCTACTCCTCCGGCCAGATCGGCGCCGAGGTCGCGATCGAGCGCGCGGGCGACCAGTTCCACGCCTTCATGATCCGCCAGACCCGCGAATACGATCTCGAGATGTTCGCCGACATCGCCAATACCGGCCAGTTCGCCAGCCCGCAGGAGGTGCCCTTCTCGATCCTGCTGCCTGCCTTCGTTACCAGCGAATTGAAGACCGCCTTCCAGATCGGCTTCATGCTGTTCCTGCCCTTTCTCGTCATCGACCTCGTCGTCTCCAGTGTGCTTATGAGCCTCGGTATGATGATGATGAGCCCGATGATCGTCTCGCTGCCCTTCAAGCTGCTGCTCTTCGTCCTAGTCGACGGATGGGCGCTGCTGATGGGTTCGCTCGCCTCAAGCTTCGGATAAGACCATGGACGAAACCGCCATACTCCTCTCGCTTGCCGACCGCATGCTGTGGATCGCCGCGCTCGTCGCCGCGCCGATCCTTTTGGCGAGCCTCGCCATCGGTCTTGTGATCGGCCTCGTCCAGGCCGCCACATCGGTCAACGAACAGACGCTGACCTTCGTCCCCAAGCTGGGTGCGGTGGCCTTCGTGCTGGTGATCCTCGGCGCCTCGATGATGGCGCTGGTCGGCGATTTCATGCAGGATATCTTCCTCGAAATCGCCAAGATGGGCGGCTGAGGCAGCTTCCCCGCTCGTGAACGGTATCGATCTCGGCATCGGCGCGCTGGAGCAGGACATGTGGCGCGTCGTCTTCCTGATGACGCGCCTTGGCGCCGCGCTCCTTGCCGCGCCCTTCTTCGGCGCGACCTCGGTGCCGGTGTCGGTTCGCGTGTCGATCACCGGCGCGCTCGCCATCTTCGTGTCGATCTGGATGCCGGCGGTCGAGACCCCCGTCGCGCTGATCTCGCTCGACGGGATGCTCGCCATTCTGGGCGAGGTGATCGTCGGCCTCGCGCTCGGCTTCGTCCTCCAGCTCGCCTTCGCCGCGCCGACCGTAGCGGCCGAACTGATCGGCGGCGGCATGGGGATGAGCATGGCGGTTTCGCCCGACGCGATGGGCGGCGGGACCACGACCTCCTTCGGTCAGTATTTCATGATCGTGCTGACGCTGATCTTCCTCGCCACCGGCGCGCATCTCCACTGGATCGCGCTGGTGACCGAGAGCTACAACGCCTTCCCGCCCGGCCAGACCTGGCTCGGCGCGGACCGTTTCGCCGCAATTGCCGGGTTCGCGAGCTTCATGTTCGAGACTGCCGTGCGGATCGCCCTGCCCGTTACGCTGATCCTGCTGCTGGTGCAGGTGCTGACCGGCATTCTCAGCCGCTCCGCCCCCTCGCTCAACCTGTTCGCGCTGGGTCTTCCCGCCGGTGTCCTTGCCGGCATGGCCGCGCTCATCATCTCCGCGCCGCTGATCTACGACCAGTTCACCGGCCTCGTCGGCGATGCGCTGGCACAGACCGAAAGCGTGATCGTGCCATGAGCGAGACCGCCGGCGAAAAGACCTATGCACCGACAGAAAAGCGCATTGCGGACGCCGCGAAGAAGGGCGACGTCCTGCGCTCCAAGGACGCGGGCACGGCGGCGGTCATTCTGCTCGGCGGGGCATGGCTGGCGTTTGCCGGTCCGATGCTGCTCGACGGGCTGTCCGACCTGACGCGCGAGGCCTTCATGTTCGACACGCGCGACCTGCGCGACTTCGGCGTGCAGGGCCTGCTGATGCAGGGGCTCATGCTCGGCGTTCCGGCGATCCTGACGCTGGCGGTCCCGGTCATCCTCGTCACGCTGATCTCGCAGCTCGCCTTCGGGCGCGGGCGCTGGGTAGGCGAGAACCTCAAGGCCAAGGGCCAGCGGATCAACCCGCTGTCGGGTCTCAAGCGCATGTTCGGACCGCAGGGGCTGATCGAGATGGGCAAGGGCCTGCTCAAGATCACCCTGCTCGGCAGCATCGCGCTCGCTTGGTGGTGGACCAGCATGGAAACCGTGATCGGCCTTGGTCGCGGCAATCTCTCGGCGCAATTGAGCGCCGCGTGGCACGCGATCATCTCGCTGATCTTCGCGCTCGGCGGCGGGCTGGTCGTGATCGCTCTCGTCGATCTGCCCATCCAGTGGCTGCGCCAGCAGAAGCGGCTGAAGATGAGCCACCAAGAAATGCGCGACGAGAGCAAGGAGAGCGAAGGCTCGCCCGAAATGAAGGCCGCGCGGCGCCAGCGCCAGCGCGACATCGCCACGGGATCGGTCGCCGGCGCCATGCGCGAGGCGCAGTTCGTGATCACCAATCCGACTCATTTCGCAATCGCCATGACCTACGACCCGGCCAAGGCCTCAGCTCCCATCGTGCTGGCCAAGGGACGCGGCGACAAGGCGCTGGCGATGAAGGAACTCGCGCTCGAACTCGACCTGCCCATGCTGGAAATCCCGCAGCTCGCCCGTTCGGTCTATTACACCACGCGCGAGCGGCAGATTATCTGCGAGGATCTCTACGGCGCCGTCGCCTCGGTGCTGGCCTATGTCTTCTCGCTGAAGCGTGGCGAGACGCCGCCGGTGCCCATGGTCGACGTTCCGGCCGCCCTGCGTTTCGACGCGGATGGTCGTTTGTCGGTTAATCCCACCGCGAATGCGCCGTTATCAGATCGATGAACGTTTCCGCCTCTTCCATCGCCAATTCGCTGGGCATCGGCAGCGGGGTCGACATGACCGGCCTCGCCACTCAGCTCGCCGAAGCGCAGTTCGCCGGACGCAACCAGCGGCTGACCGCGCAGTCCGAGACGCTGGAACGGCGGATCTCGCTCGCCGGGTCGATCCGCAGCTCGCTTACGACCTTTGCCTCGGCGCTGGGCGACCGGCTGCGGACCGGCGATCTCGCGCCGCTTCCGACGATCACCAATTCGGCCGTCGCGGCGGTGTCGAGCCCGATCGGGACGGTCGGCAAGGGCACTTATTCGCTCGAGGTGACGAAGCTGGCGAGCAATCAGGTGCTCACCGGCCCCAATTACGCGCGCGCCGCCGACACGGTCGGCGCGGGCAGGCTCACCTTCCGCTTCGGCCAGACCAGCGCGACCAGCTTCACCGAGGACACGGCGAGCACCCCGCTCTCGATCGAGATCGCGCCCGGCGCCACGCTGAACGACGTCGCGGCCGCGATCAACGCGAAGAATGGCGGGCTCAGCGCCTATGTGGCGCAGACCGATGCCGGTGCCCAACTCGTCATCAAGGGCGCGGACGGCGCCAAGAAGGGTTTTACCATCGAAGCGGTCGAGGACGGCGCCAATCCAGGCCTCGCGAACCTCGCCTGGCAGCCGGGTGGCGATCCGGCGCGTCTGCTCAAGGCTTCGGCCGATGCCGAATTCCTGCTCGACGGGATCGCCCGGCGCAGCAGCTCGAACACGATCGACAACATCGCGCCGGGCCTCTCGCTCTCACTTACCGGCATCAACCCCGGCGCTCCCGCGACCATCGGCTTCAACAATTCGACCGCGGCGCTCACCTCGGCGATGCAGGACATCACCGGCGCGCTGAACGAGATCGTGGCGGACCTGCGCACCGCGACCGATCCGATGACCGGCGACCTTGCCCGCGACAGCGGCGCGCGGGCGCTCAAGCGCACACTCTCGGCCCTGGGCACGACCGTGATCCTGCCAAACGCTCCGGCAGGTTCGCCGCGCACGCTCGCCGAGCTCGGCCTCGCCATCCAGCGCGACGGCAGCTTCACCTTCGACAGCGCCCGCATGGCCGAAGTCGTGAACCGCGATCCGGCGGGCGTGGCGGCGATGTTCACCACGCGCATCGACGGCATCTATTCGACCATCGATCGGATCGCGCGCTCCAGCAGCGCCACCAGCGACCCGGCTTCGCTGGCGGGATCGGTGGCCCGCTACCAGTCGCAGTCGGAGCAGATCCGCAACGATCTCGACAAGCTCGCCGAACAGCAGGAAACGCTGCGCGCCAACATGGTTGCGCGCTTCGCCAAGGCCGACAGCAATGTCGCCGCGTCGAAATCCACCCTGACCTTCCTCCAGTCGCAGATCGATGCTTGGAACGCCCAGAAGAACTGACATGCTGAGCCGTTCCAGACCCAACGAGGCCTACCGCCAGACCAGTTTCGAAGCGCGCCTGCTCGGCAGCTCCCGCGAGGAGCTGGTGCTGTTCTGCCTCGAGGATTTCCTCGACAATCTGCGCCACCTCGAACTCGCCGATACGCGCGAAGATCGTCAGGGTCGCAGCCGGGCCATCACCCGCTGCGTCACCGCGCTGACGGCGCTGGAGCTCGGCATCGACCGCAACGCCGAAATGGGCGCGACGCTAGCCCAGTTCTACGGATCCGCGAAGAGCACCCTGCTGGACTCGATCCGCCAGACCGATACGCGCGCGATCGCGGGCCTGAAGACCGATTTCGGCGAGATCGCCGGCGCATTTCGCGGGGCGCTCTACAACTAGAGCGGCCCCGCGTCTCGCAGAAGAGGCGCATCGCCAGTTCAAGCAATGAAAAACGCTCGCAAGCCGCGGCGCGCTGCGCTGGCGGCTGCGAGCGACCTAACGCGCAGCGCGTCAATCAGCCTCGGCGGAGACGAGGCCGAGGCGCAGCTTCTCCAGCGCGCTCGACTTCAGCTGATGGACGCGCGGGACGCTCACATCGAGGATCGCGGCGATCTCGGTGAGGTTCAGCTCCTCGAGGAAATGGAGCTGGATAATCAGCTGCAAGCGCTCGGGAAGCGCGGCGATCGCATCGGTCAGCGCTTCCTTGTCGGCCGCTTCCAGCAGGCGCATCTCTGCATTGGGTTCGTCGCTGACGAAGGAAGGATTGCTATCCGAATAGCATTCTTCCAGATCGACCAGCTTGGTCGCCACCTGCCCCCGAGCCTTGTGGAATTCGTCGACCGACACGCCCAGCGCGAAGGCGGTTTCCTCGGCGCTGGGATCGCGGCCCAGCTCGCGGCGCAATTCGTCGGCGGCCGCGTCCATCTTGCGGCGCAATGCTGCCGAGCCACGGACATGGTGCGATTGCGAGCGCAACAGATCGATCATCGCCCCGCGCACCCGGATCTTGGCATAGGCGGCAAAGCCGTCCTCGCTCGGCCGCTCGTGCCGCTGGGCACATTCGGTGAGCGCGATCATCCCCGCCTGGAGCAGGTCGTCGATGTCGAGCGAGGCGCTGCAGCTGCTCTCGTAATACCAGGCCAGCTTGCGGACCATGGGCAGGAAACGCTCGATCCGCTGGTTGATCTCGGTCGCGTAAGCGCGCTGCGCATTGAAGTTCGAATGGTCGTATTTCATGCTGCAAGGGCCTCCGTTGAATGGCCGAGTTGTGCAGGATTTCCGTAGTTTTCGTCGCCGACCACCGCGATCACCTCGATCGGCTGGGCGGCGGGGAGTTCGCTGATCGAAAGCACCAGGCATTGCGGCGCGCGCAGGCGCAGCAGCGCGGCGAGCGCGCGGCGGGCGCGGGGCTGGACGATCAGGGCAGGCCGGGTTGCGGCCGGATCGCGCTGGGCGACGATCGCGGCGATGCGCTCTCCGATCGAGCGGGCAAGGTCGGGCTCGATCACGATCTCGCCCGAGGCCGGGTCCTGAAGACCGCCGACCACCATTTCCTCGAGCTGGGCGGCGAGCGTGATCACCGGCAGCTTGGCATTGGGCGGGCAGAGTTCGGCCACCATCATCGAGCCGAGATCAGCGCGGATGATATCGATCAGGCGCTCGTGGTCCGCCGTCTGCTGTGCCGCAAGCGAGATGCTGGAGAACACGCGCAAGGCGTGGCGCAACGAGATGCCATCGGCCAGCAATGCCTTCAGCAGGCGGGTGACGGCCGCGAGGGTCAGCGGCTGCGGTGTGATCGTGTCGATCAACTGGCCATGACGGACACGCAGATGGTCGATCAGGTCGCGGACCTGGTCCGGCCCCAGCAGGTCCTGCGCCCGTGCGCCGAGCAGTTGGTGGATCTGGGTGGCGATCACGCTTTCCGGATCGACCGCGAGATAGCCTTCGGCCACCGCGAGATCGCGGGCGCCGGTTTCGATCCACAGCGCCGGGCAGCCAAAGCTCGGATCGACCGTCGCCTCGCCCTGAACCGCGTTCGAGCGCATGACTTCGCCGGTATCGATGGCAAGCAGATGGCCCGGCTTCAATTTGCCGCCGCCGATCGTCGCTCCGCCCAGCGTGATGCGATAGCCGTCGGGCTCGACCTCGAAACTGTCCTCGATGCGAAACTGGGGCACGATGAATCCGAAGCTCTGGCACATCTGCTTGCGCAGTCCGGTCAGCCGGCCGACCAACGTCGCGCCGTGCTTCTCGTCGGTGAGATGGATGAGACCGTAGCCGAGCTGGATCGTCACCAGCGTCTGGTCGGTCACGTCCTCGATCCCGATATGCGAGGGGTCGGGGGCGGCGACCGGCTCGGGTATCTCGACAGCAACCTGCTGGCGCTTGCGCAGACTGCGCCACAGCCAGAACGCACCGGCCGCGAGCGGCAGGATGATCGATTGCGGCATCGCCGGGATGCAGCCGATGACGAGCAGGATACAGGCGACCGGCAGCCAGATCTTGGGATCGGCAAGCTGGCCGCCGATCTGGCCGGTGAGGTCGCGCGCGTCCGAAACGCGGGTGACGATCACCGCCGCCGCGATCGAGAGCAGCAGCGCCGGGACCGAGGCGACCAGCGCGTCGCCCACCGCGAGCGTGACGTAGAATTCCGCCGCCTCGCCAATGGACAGGCCGTGAGTCGAGATCCCGAGCACCAGACCCGCAATCACGTTGATGAGCAGGATCAGCAGCGCGGCGACCGCATCGCCCTTCACGAACTTGCTGGCACCGTCCATCGAGCCGTAGAAATCGGCCTCGGTGGCGATCTCGACCCGGCGGGCCTTGGCCTCGTCGGCAGTCAGGAGCCCGGCCGCCAGGTCGGCGTCGATCGCCATCTGCTTGCCCGGAAGAGCGTCTAGCGTGAAGCGCGCCGAAACCTCGGACACGCGGCCCGCGCCCTTGGTGACGACCATCAGGTTAATGATCATCAGGATCAGGAAGACAAAGATGCCGACGGCGAAATTGCCGCCGATGAGGAAGGCGCCGAACGCCTCGATCACCTTGCCCGCCGCCTCGCCGCCCTCGTGCCCGTTCAACAGCACGATGCGGGTCGAAGCGACGTTGAGCGCCAGACGCAGCAGCGTCGCGAACAGCAGGACCGAGGGGAAGGAGGAAAAGTCGAGCGGCTTCTTGGCGTTCATCGCCGCCATCAGGACCGACACCGACAGCGCGATGTTCATCACGAAGAAGACGTCGAGCAGCATCGCCGGGATCGGCATGACCATCAGCAGGATGATCGTGAGGATACCGATCGGCAGGGCGAGCCCCGGATTGAGATACTGGCGCGCGTTCACAGGCCGAACGCCCTGAACTTGCTATAGGCGGCGCTGATATTGGCGCCGGCGCGATTGCCGCCCCCGCTGCCATCCCCGAAGGTCGAGCGCAGCGTATCCGCCATTGAGGGACGCGCGCTTGCCCCGCCCATCCCGGCAGGCGCAGCGGCGCTGCTGCCGGCAAAGGATGCCCGCTGCATCGTCCGCTGACCGGCGAGCCCGGCAAATTCGTGCTGGATGCCGCCCATTCCGCCCATCGGCATCGAAGTGTCGCCATATGCGCGCGCGACCTTGCCGCGCATCAGCTCCATGACCTCGCCGACCGAGCGCGAGGACCCGCCGTTGAAGAAGATCGCCCGGTTGGCCCGTGCCGCCTGCGGCATCAGCGCCGCGGCGGACTGATCGGGATTGCTCCCGAGCGCGCCCAGGAATTGCTGGGCGCCGCCGAGACCGAGGAAGTGGGCGAGGTAGAGTTCGGCCGGTTCGGGCTCGCGGCCCAGCGTATTGCGCAGGCCGTCCGCGTTCTCGCGCGTAAGCTCGGCCGCCATGAGCGACGAGGCGTCGGCATCGTAGCGCAGGGCAAGGAGCTGGCTGCGGGTCGTCGTATCGGAGACCCTGCCGCCCGATCCGATCGCGGCGTCGGCCCAGTCCATCCCGTGCTTCGCGCCGTGGCGGTCGAGCGTGCGCAGCCAGGTGGAATCGATGAACTGATAGAGGCCCGTCGCGCTCGACGTGCGGGCCTTCGCGCTGGGGTCGAGGCCGGATTCGAGCCGCGCCTGGGCCAGCAGATAGTCGAAATCGACACCTGTCCGCGTCGCGGCACGGGCAATGGCGCCCCGCACATCGGCGGTCTGGACGGGATTGATGGTAGGCACGGATCCTCCGGGAAACTTGTCCCCGATGGTTCAGCAAGATGCGTGCCAAAAACTCCGCTTCGGTAGCGCCAGCCTCAGGCGAGCGCGACGTTCATGTTCTGGCGCGGCATCGCCGAATACGGCGCGCCGCTGCCGGTGAACGCGCTGAGACGGTTCTGGACGTTCGTGGCAATCAAATTGCGCAACCGGCGGTTGATCTCGTTCAAACGGCGCACTGCATCGAGTACACCGAGGCATTCCTCGTCGAGACTGCTCTGCTCGACCTCTTCCAGACGGGTGCACAAATCGAGCTTGCCCTGCGTGCAATTGACGATGCGGTCGAGATCGAGAGCGGCAAGCGCCTGCCGCTCGCCCTGCAAAAGCGCGAGCATCTGTTGCAGGGTGGCCAGGGTTTCCTGGGTGCGGGTCATCAAGAGACCTTTCCGTAGAGGCTCGACGCGATGAAGGCGTCGGCGATCTTTGCGGGGATGAGTGGATATTTGCCTTCCTGCAGCGCCTTGCGGATCTCGGCCACGCGGTCCTGATTGACCGGGACCTGCCGTCCGGCGGCAAGCGGCGAGGAAGCGATGGGGGCTTCGGACTGGCGCGCTTCGGCGGCGACTTTCTGCGTCGCTGCGACCTTTTCGGCTGCTGATGCGACGGCCTTCGGGCCCCGCGCAGTTCCTCCGAAATCCGGCAATCCGATAATACGCATCGATTCGCTCCATCATCTGGTCAGTGAACAGAACGGCGATCGATGCGCGGCTTTAACCCCCCGGCAACGATTTTTGCCGGTTACGGCAAATCGATGCCGACCTGACCGGGCCGGATCACGATCGCGCGCAGCGTTTCCGTGCGCTCCCCGCTGGCGCGGACCTTGATCCACTCCCCCTGCGCTCCGTCCTCGACGGCAGAGCCTTGCCGGATGAGAGAGAAGCCCTTGCCGCGCATCAGGATGCTGACGTTCTCGCCGCGCCTGACGATGGCCGGACCCATCTGGGTCGGCTGTGCGGGATTGGCGGCGAGGGCGCTGCTGCGCGCTCCGCCATCAACGGCAACGTAGATTTTCCAGCCCGCCACGGGGCAGGCGACCTGCACCGAACGCTGGTCGCGGCCGAACCACTGAAGATCGAGCGGCGCCTGGCAGTCGGTGAGGCGCAGGCGCCGGTCCACGGGGAGCTTGGCCCCGCCCGGCTCGCCCACGCCGGCACCGGTGAAATCGGCAACCGCGCGATCGATGACGGAAAGCTCCATCGGCGCCGCGGCGAAGGCGGTGGTGGCTAGGCCGAGCGCAAGGCCCGGAAGAATAATCGATCCGAGAAGGGTTCGCTGCGTCATTGGCTACGGCTCCGCAATGTCTGACAGGCCCCGACAGGGCGCATTTATATCAGATTACTTTGCAAGGTCCGTGCCATCCTCTCCGCTGCGCAGGTAATCGACCACGACAACGGTCTGGTCGGAAGCACCTTTGGCAACCATCAGGCGTGCCTCGACCCCGGCCGCTTCGGCTTCTTCCAGCAGGCGGTCGCCTTCGGCCACAGCGGCCGCGCGCTCGCCTTGGCGGTACTCGATGGAAATGGTCGCGACCTGCCGTTTGTCGGTCACCGTGTCGCGCAGCCAATCGGCGATATTCTCGCCGCGAGCGGGATTGTGGACGGCGAGCGCCGAGGTACTTTCGGCAGCCGCGCGCTTCTCGCTGGCGACGGGTGCCTGGCGCTCGGACGGTTCGACCGCTGCCTGGGCGGTGATCAGGAACAGGATCAGGGCGAGGTCCGCCGTGATCGTCTGCCATCCCGATGTTGCGCGCAAGATCATGCCGCTTCCCGTTCGCCATCGGTGTGCGGCGGCGCGACGCCCGTCTGGCGGATGCCCTGTTCGAGCCAGGCAAGCACCTCGTCCCGGTCCTGCTCCTCCCGGCGGGAACGGCGTGCGATTGCGCTGCCGAGCGGGGCGAAGATGAAGTTCGCGGCGACGAGCCCGTACAGCGTCGTAATGACGGCCATCGCGATCGCGCCGACTAGGCTGCTGTCCTGCCCGCCAGAGCCGGGCGCCTGCGCCAGCGCGACAAGCGTGCCCGCGAGGCCGAATACCGGTGCGAGTTCGGCAGCGCTTTCGAACACGCGCATCGCGGTCTGCGAATGGGTCAGCCGGGCGAGCTTGAACTTCGCGTGCTCGCCATGAAGCGACTGGATCGAGCGCTGGTTGATGATGAGATCGGAGAGACTGTCGAATTCGTTGTCGCCGAAATGGCGCGGCTCGGCTCTGATGAACCCGTCATTGGCGATCTCGCGGATCTGCACCGCGAGCTCGGCCTTGGCCTGTGGCACGTCGAACGGCCTGTCGAACAGATTTCGGAGGCCCACCAGCGCGATGCGGCTGTCGGCGATGCCACAGCGCAGCACCGTCGCCGCGAGCGTCCCGAACAGGACGATGGCGATCGCTTCGGGATCGAACCAGGGTTGGAACATCGGGGCAGCTACTCCTTGCCCCACCAAGAACGGCGCGCGGCGGCACAGATTTATCCGGTGGCCAAACTTTGCCGCTTACCGGCAAAAGCCTGCCAGCCCTTGCCGCTTTCCCCGTTTCAGGACCGGTAAAAGCATTTTGGCACGCCGCTTGCTTACCCGTCTCGCGTAATAATCGCGGAGGCTCAGATGAGCGAAGGTTTGTTCGGCATTCACGGGGCGGCGCTGGAGATCCGGTCGCAGCGCATGGGTGTGCTCGGCTCGAATATCGCCAATGCGGCGACGCCCGGATACAAAGCGCGCGACGTCGACTTCGCCGCCGCTTTGCAGGCGCGTCTGGGCGGTGAGGAAGCGGACAGCGCGGCCAATGGAGCCGTGCGCTATCGCATCCCCACAATGGCGACACTCGACGGAAATACGGTCGAGATGTCGACCGAGCAGGCGGCTTTCGCGGAGAACGCCGTCGCTTACTCGGCGACGCTCAACTTCCTGCGCGGCCGGGTCGAGACCGTGACCCGCGCGATCCGGGGCGAATGAGCATGGCTGGCCCCACATCCTTCTTCGAGGTCGGCCACCGCGCCATGTCCGCACAGCTCGTGCGCATGAACACCGCCGCCTCCAACCTCGCCAATGCCGGCTCCGTCGCGGGCAGCGAGGACCAGGCCTACCGCCCGATGCGCACCGTGTTCGAGCAGGAACTCGACCGCGCCTCGGGCCTGTCCTCCGTTCGCGTGGGCGGGGTCGTGCGCGAGGATGTCGCGCCGACCCGCCGGCACGATCCCGGCCACCCCCTCGCCGACGAGAATGGCGACGTGTGGGAGGCCCCCGTCGATGAGAACGCCGAAATGGTCGAGATGCTCGAAGCCTCGCGCCAGTACCGCAACATGGTCGAGGCCCTCTCGACCGCCAAACAGCTCATGCTGGAAACGATGAGGATGAAATGATCACTTCCGTCACCAACACAGGCACGCCGACCAGCACGGTCGGCCAGGTCCAGGGCCGGGGCATGGATTCCCTCGGTCAGGGCGACTTCCTCAAGCTGCTGACCGTCCAGATGCAGCAGCAGGACCCGTTCGATCCGGTCGATAACAAGGAGATGCTGGCGCAGATGGCGCAGTTCTCCTCGCTCGCGGGCGTCGCCGAAACCAACGCCTCGCTCGACCGGATCGCGGACAAGCTCGATCAGCTGATCTCGACCACCAAGCTCGCATCCGACGACTGATTTTCCAGGAGACAACAGATGTCCTTTTACACCTCGCTCAACGGAATGAAGAACGCGCAGACCTCGCTCGGCGTGATCGCGCACAACATCGCCAACTCGGAAACCTACGGCTTCAAGCGCAGCCGCACGGAATTCTCCGAAATCGTCGCAGCCTCGGCGCTGACCAATCCCAAGATGATCCAGGGCATCGGTGCGTCGGTAGAGGCGATCAACCAGAACTTCTCGCTCGGTCCGGTGGAACAGACCGGTTCGGCACTCGATCTGGCTATCACCGGCGACGGGTTCTTCACCGCCCGTTCTCCGCTCGACGGGACCACGCAATACACTCGCGCCGGCTCGTTCCAGATGACCGGTGGCGGCAACATCGTCGACAATAGCGGCAACCGGCTGCAACTTCTTCCGGTCGACGCCAACGGCCAGGTGACCGGCAACACGCTCGGCGATGCGACCGTTCCGGTGGTGAACGCCGCCGGCTCCGCCTTCGTCGGCGTCACGGTCGACAAGGCGGGCATCGTAAATGCTTCCTATGCCGACGGCACGGTGGAACCCGTGGGTGCCATTGCCCTTGCTTCCTTCGTGTCGCCCGGCGGCCTCAAGAAGATCGGCCAGGCGAGCTGGGAAGGCACCGGCCTGTCGGGCGCCGCGACCTATGGCGCTCCGGGTTCGGGGCCCTACGGCTCGATCCTCTCGGGCGCGCTGGAGCGCTCGAACGTCGACATCGCCGAGGAGCTCGTCGGGCTGATCACGGCCCAGCGCAATTTCCAGGCGAACGCCAAGGCGATCGACACCGCAACCCAGATCTCCCAGACCGTCATCAACCTGCGGACCTGATCGCCATGGACCGCCTTATCTACACCGCGCTTTCGGGGATGCGGGCGTCGATGGACAGCCAGCGCGTCATCGCGAGCAACATGGCGAACGCCAACACGCTCGGGTTCCGCGCGGAACTGCTCGATCAGCGTCCGGTCACGGTCGAAGGCCAGCCGAACGAGGCGCGCGCGATGCAGATCGCCCGGGTCCGCGGTGCGGATATGGCGGCCGGCGAGATCATCGAGACCGGCCGCGACCTCGACATCGCGGTTGCGACCGATGCGCTGATGGCCGTCCAGGCCGAGGACGGGACCGAAGCCTATACCCGCCGCGGCGATCTCTCGATCTCGGCGACCGGCCTGCTCGTCAACGGCGAGGGGTTGCCGGTGCTCGGCGATGCGGGGCCGATCACCATTCCGCCCGCAGGCATTCCCGGCATCTCGCCCGACGGCACGATCACCATCTCCAACCCCGCCGCGCCCGAACAGCCGCCTGCCGAGATCGGCCGGATCAAGCTGGCGACATGGCAGGGCTCGCCCATCAGCAAGGGCCTCGACGGACTCTTCCGGGTCGAGGGCGGCGGCATCCTGCCGACCGACGAGGCGGCGACCGTGCAAGTCGGCGCGCTCGAACAATCCAACGTCAAATCCACGCAAGTCCTGGTCGACATGATCGATGCGCAGCGCCTGTTCGCAATGCGCAGCAAGCTGATCTCGACCGCAGGCGAAATCGACGAAAGCGGCGCGCAGCTCATGCGCCTCGGCTAATCAAGGCAAGAGGATAGAACCATGCCCACTTCCGCCCTTCAGGTCGCCCGCACCGGGCTCGAGGCACAGGATGCGCGCATGCGCGTCATCGCCAACAACCTCGCCAATGTCGGCACCACCGGCTTCAAGCGCGACCGGGCGAACTTCGCCACGCTCGCCTATCAGGACGCGCGGGTCGCGGGCCAGCGTTCCTCGGGCGAGACGGCCTATGCCACCGGCCTCAACCTCGGCACCGGCGTCGCGGTCCAGTCGACCAGCCAGATCATGACGCAGGGTGCGCTCAGCACCACGAACAACGCCTTCGACCTCGCGCTCGACGGTGAAGGCTATTTCCAGATCGAGATGCCCGGCGGCCGCATCGGCTACTCGCGTGCCGGCAATTTCACCCTGTCCGCCGAAGGTCAGCTCGTCACCCAGCTGGGCTATCCGGTCCAGCCGGCGATCACTGTGCCCGAAGGCGCCACCGCGATCGCGGTCTCGCCCGACGGCACCGTCTCGGCGACCCTTCCCGGAGAAGCCGAACCGGCCGAACTGGGTCAGATCCAGATCGCGCGCTTCACAAATCCGGCGGGCCTTCAGGCCCTCGGCGACAACTTCCTTGCCGAGACTGCGGCGAGCGGGGCGGCCGAACTGGCCCCGGCAGGCGAGAACGGGCGCGGCAACATTCGCCAGGGAATGCTCGAGAGCTCGAACGTCAACATCGTCGAGGAGCTGGTCGAGATGATCGAATGCCAGCGAGCTTACGAAATCAGCTCGAAGATGGTCTCGGCCGTCGACGAGATGTTGCGCAACGCCAATCAGACGCTGTGAGGACCCATCCGATGACCACCCATCTTGCGACCCGTGTCGCAGCGCTGCCACTGGTGCTGGCCCTTGCCGCTTGCGGCACGGCCGCTTCGCGCCCCTACGGCTTCGAGCCTGCCCTGCCCTTGCCGCCGCCGGTCGATGTCGCACGCCACGCCGATGGCGCGATCTACCAGGCGACCTACGGCTATGCGCCGCTCTATTACGGCAACCGCGCCTCGCGCGTCGGGGATCCGCTGACCGTGGTCCTCGTGGAACGGACCCAGACCAGCAAATCGACCAGCGGCTCGACGCGGCGGGACGGCAATCTCGGCGTCACCCTGCCCGAATTCATCGGGATCGACGACGCCGACCTTAATGCCGCCGCCCGCTCGTCGTTCAAAGGACAAGGCGATGCGTCGCAGGCCAGCTCGATCCGCGCGGACCTGACCGTCACCATTGCCGAAGTGCGGCCCAACGGCACCGCGTTGATCAGGGGGGAAAAGGTCATGCGCCTCAGCCAGGGCGACGAATGGGTGCAGCTCGCCGGGATCATCCGGCTGGCGGACATCGATCAGGACAACCGCATACCCTCGATCAGGGTGGCCGATGCGCGCATCAGCTATTCGGGTGCGGGTTCGGTCCAGCAGGCCGGTCGCGAGGGCTGGCTGTCCCGCTTCTTCGGCGCGGTATCGCCTTTCTGATGGCCCGCCAGATGCTCCGCCGCCTCGCCCTCATCCTCGCCGCGCTGATCGTCGCGCTGCCCGCACCGGCTGCTGCCGAACGCGTGCGCGATCTCGGCCAGTTCCAGTCGGTCCGCTCGAACCAGCTGACCGGCTACGGCATCGTCGTCGGCCTCGACGGGTCGGGCGACGACAATTTCGCCTATGCGACCCAGGCCATGCGCGGTGTTTCGGGCCGTCTCGGCCTACAGCTGCCGCCCGGCGTCAATCCGGCGCTCAAGAACGCCGCCGCCGTCATCATCACCGCCGAACTGCCGGCCTTCGCCAAGCCGGGCCAGCGGATCGACGTGACCGTGTCCACCATGGGCAAGGCCAAGTCGCTGCGCGGCGGCGCGCTGATCATGAGCCCGCTCTACGGCGCGGACGGTCAGATCTACGCCATGGCGCAGGGCAATCTTGCCGTCGGTGGCCTTGGCGTGTCCGGACAGGACGGATCCAAGCTGACCGTCAACGTGCCGACTGTCGGCCGCATCGCCGACGGCGCGACGGTCGAGCAGGCCGTGGCCAGCAATTTCGACTTCAGCGAGGTTCTGCGCTGGAACCTCTACAATGCCGACTTCATGACGATCTCGCGCGTTCGCGATGCAATCAACGGTGCCTATCCCGGCATGGCCCAGATCGAGGACGGCGTGACGCTGGCCCTCATGCTGCCGCCCGGTGCCAACACCCGGGCCGAGATCATGGCCGGTATCGAGATGCTCGACGTCAGCCCGGCCGAACGCGCCGCGAAAGTCGTGATCAACAGCCGCACCGGGACGATCGTGATCTCCAGCGCGGTGCGCCTCGCGCCAGCCGCCATCAGCCATGGCAGCCTGGTCGTGCGAATCGACGAGAATCCCCTCGTCGTCCAGCCCGAGCCCTTCTCGCGCGGACGGACCGCTCTCGAGCCCAACAGCACGATTTCGGCCCGACAGCAGGACAGCGTGGTTCAGGGCATCGGCCCGGGCGCATCGCTGGCCGAGGTGGTCGACGCGCTCAATGCGCTGGGTGCCAGTCCGGCCGACCTCGTCGCCATCCTCGAAGGCCTGAAGCAAGCCGGGTCGCTGACGGCCGAACTGGTGATCATATGACCTCCTATCCCATCAATATGGTCGGCGCGAAGCCTCTGTCGGACCGCGAGGCGGCACCCCTGCGCAAGGAATTGCGCGAGGCTGCCCAGCAGTTCGAAGCAGTCCTGCTGCGGCAGATGCTCGCCAGCGCGCGGAGCACCGATTTCGGCGGCAACGACCTGTTCGGCGGCGAGAGCGACGACACGTTCCGCGAGATGCGCGACGCGCGCTTCGCCGAAGTCACCGCGCAGTCGGGCCAGCTCGGCTTCGCCACCGCGATCGAGAAACAGCTCGCCCGCTTCCTTCCCCAGGGTAACGACTGATGGCCTCAGACCTCCTCTCCATCGCCGTCAGCGGCGCACGCGCGGCACGCGGCGCGCTCGACGTGACGGCGCAGAACATCGCCAACGCATCGAGCGACGGCTATGTCCGCCGCAGCCTGCGGATCGAGGAGGTGGCCGCTTCGGGCGGCGCGGGCCGCGTCGGAGACATCTCGCTGTCCGGCGCGCGCATCGCCGAGATCCGTCGCAACGCCGACTCCTTCCTTCAGGGCGAAGTGCGCCGCACCTCGGGCGATCTCGCGCGGGCGAACACCGAACTCAAGGGCCTGCGCAACATGGAAAGCGCGCTCGAGCAATCGGGCGTTTTCACCTCAATCGTCGAGTTCGAGGCCTCGCTCCAGCAGCTCGCCGGCAATCCGGTCGATCCCTCCCGCCGCGCCGCAGTGGTCGCCGAGGCCGAGACGCTTGCCAGCAAGTTGAACATCACCGCGTCGAGCTTCGATGCCGTCGGCGAAGGTCTGCGCTTCGAAGCCGAGGCGCAGGTGTCCGAAACCAATGTCATCGGCGGCGAACTCGCGCGCGTGAACCTCCGTCTGACCCGCGCGGGTGCCGGCAGCAGCGATCGTGCGGCCCTCCTCGACCAGCGCGATCTGCTGCTCGAACAACTATCTGAGATAACCTCGATCGCAACGACGTTCGAAAAGGACGGAACGGTTGCCGTCTCGCTCGGCACGAACCCGCCCCGCAGCTTCGTCCAGGGCGGCAGCTCCAGTACGCTCACCTCCGCAACCGCCGCCGACGGGACTTTGAGCTTCGCCGTCAACGGCGAGACAATGACCCCGGGTTCGGGCAGCCTTGCCGGCGCTTCGCTGGCCTTGAGCGAACTCGCGAGCGTTCGCACCCGCCTCGACACACTCGCCGCCGGGATCGCCGATACGGTCAACAACGCGCAGGCCGCCGGCGTCACGCTGGACGGCGCGCAGGGCCAGCCGATCTTCGCGGGCAACAGCGCGGGCAGCCTGCGCGTGGTAATGGACGAGGGGCGCGGCCTCGCCACGGCGCCGGCGGGCGCGGCGGCCGGAAGCCGCGACGATGCCAACCTCACCGCGTTGCGCCAGTCGCTGGCCGCGCTCGACCCCGCCCAGCAATTGAGCGGGATGCTGTTCGACGTGTCGAGCAAGGTCGCCGGACGCAACGTCACGCAGGGTGCCCTGCAGACCATCGCATCCTCCGCGCGTATTTCGCTGGAGGAACAGTCCGGCGTCGATCTCGACACCGAAGCCGCCAATCTCATCCGCTTCCAGCAGGCGTTCCAGGCCTCGGGCCGCGCGATGCAGACGGCGAGCGACATTTTCGACACTCTTCTGGGGATCGGCCGATGATCAATCTGAGCACCGGAGCCTTCTACGAGCGCAGCGCCCGCCAGATCGGCGGGCTACGGGGCCAGGCGGAATCTCTGCAACAGCAGATCGGGACCGGCCAGCGGCTCGAGCGATCCTCCGACGATCCGGTCGCCGCGGCGCGCTTGCGGATGCTTTCAAGACAGGAGCGGATCGCCACTGTCGATACGCGCAATTCGCAGCTCGCCCAGGCCGACCTCTCGCTGACCGACAAGACGCTGGGGTCGGTCGCGGACCTTGTCATCCGTGTTCGCGAGCTTGCCGTACAGGCCGGTGGCGCGGCGCTCAGCGAAGATCAGCGCAAGACCATCGGCGTCGAGATCGCGAGCCTTCGCGAAAGCCTGATCGTCCTTTCCAACAGCCGCAACATCGCCGGCCAGGCGCTGTTCGGTGGCCAGTCCGCGGGTGCCGCCTATGTCGATGGCCCGGGCGGCGTACAGTTCGCAGGCACCGGCACGGTGACACCGCTGGAAATCGGCGAAGGCCAGTCGGTCGAACCGGCAATCACGGGCCCCGAAATCTTCGAATTCGCAGGCGCCAACGGGCCGACCGATCTCTTCGCCGTGCTCGGAAGTCTCGCCGCCGCGCTTACCGCTGGGGGGCAGACCGCGATGGAAGCCGGAACGGCCGCCCTCGCCGATCTCGATGCGGGTCTTGAAAAGGTCACCACTGCCCAGACCGTGGTCGGTTCGCGCCTCAACTGGATCGAGCTGATGGACGAACGGCGGGTCAACAACGCCGAACTGATGGCGGACGAGCGCGTCGATGTCGGGGGGGCCGACATCGCCGTCACTATGAGCCGGTTACAGGAGACGCTGACCGTGCTCGAAGCGAGCCAGGCCAGTTTCGTCCGTCTCGCCAATCTCTCTCTCTTCTCCATGATCCGCTGATCGCGGCTCGCTACGATAATCAGGGGTTCTAGAAGTGTTCGCAGCAGCCGGCATCGTTATCCTGCTTCTCATGGTGTTCGGCGGATTCGCCCTGACCGGCGGTGCTCTCGGTCCCGTGATGCACGCGGTTCCGCACGAAATGCTGATCATCGGCGGCGCGGCGATCGGTGCGATCGTGGCGGGCAATTCGATGGACAGCCTCAAGGCGATCGGCCGCTCGTTCAAGCTCATCTTCAAGGGGCCGCAGCACACCAAGCAGGATCATATCGACGCGATCGCGCTGACCACCCAGCTGATGAAACTTCTCAAGAACGACGGCCCCGTCGCGCTGGAAAGCCACGTCACCGAACCGCAGAATTCGGCGATCTTCAGCGCCTATCCCAACCTCCTCAAGAACAAGCCGCTGATCGACCTGATCTGCGACACGCTGACGCTGCTCGTCGTCTCGTCCGGCACGCTCGAAACCCATGCGGTGGAAGAGGTGATGGACAACACCATGAAGACCCACTTCCACGAACTGCATGAGCCGCAGCACGCGCTTCAAGGGCTGGCCGACGCTCTGCCGGCGCTGGGCATCGTCGCCGCCGTTCTGGGCGTCGTGAAGACCATGGGCTCGATCGACCAGCCGCCAGAAGTTCTAGGCGGCATGATCGGCTCGGCGCTCGTCGGAACCTTCCTCGGCGTGCTGCTGGCCTATGGCATCGTCAGCCCGCTTGCGGGCCGGCTGAAGCAGGTGCTGGAGCATGACGAGCAGATCTTCCATGCGGTGAAGCAGGTGATCATCGCCTCGCTCTACGGCCATCCGCAGCCGCTGGTGGTGGAATCGGCGCGCTCCGGCCTCGGCCACCACGTCCGCCCGGGCCTGACCGAACTGCTCGACGCGCTCCGGGGCCGCTGACGTGGCGAGCCAGGCCGCGCGGAACGATCCCGCGCCGATCATCGTCAAGAAGATCACCGTGGTCGAGGGCGGCCATCATGGCGGCGCGTGGAAGGTGGCCTATGCCGACTTCGTGACCGCGATGATGGCATTCTTCCTCCTGCTCTGGCTGCTCGGCGCCACGACCGAGGACCAGCGCAAGGGACTGGCGGACTATTTCACGCCGACGCTGGTCAAGACCAAGGAGCAGAGCGCAGGGTCGAACGGCCTACTCGGCGGCTCTTCGCTGACTGATGTCGACAGCTATCCCCATGCAGGCGGCCAGACCGGGACCAAGACGCTGACGGTGCCGCGCGACGCGACCGGCGGCCCGAAGGAAGGCGCCGCGACCATCAAGCGCATTCAGGAGCGTGTGGTCGAAGCGATCGCCGAGAAGAAGAAGCTTCAGGAGCTGATGCGGCAGGTGCGGATGATCGACACCACGACCGGCATCCGCATCGATCTGGTCGACGATGCCAATTTCTCGATGTTTTCGCTCGGCACGACGGTGCTGACGCCGGATGCGCGCGGGCTGCTCGACGTGGTGGCCGAGGCGATCCGGCCCGAGGGCGGCAAGATCACCGTGCGCGGACACACCGACTCACTCCAGTATCGGGACACGCGGTTGGTCAACAACTGGTCGCTGTCGGCCGGACGGGCGGAATCGACCCGCCAGACACTGATCCGTCACGGGATCGGGGCTGACCGTTTTCGCCGGATCGAAGGCGTCGCAGATACCGAACCGTTGATCGCCGACAATCTCTCCGACCCGCGCAACCGAAGGATCTCGATCTCGCTGGAGCATTGACCCGGCAGCAGTCGGCGGCACCGACCCGGCTTTGTCAGCGGCGCGCGGTCCGGGTCTGGCCGGTACGGGTTACCCGCCAGACCGTGTTCGAGACATCGTCCGCGATCAGCAGCGCCCCGCGCGGTGCATCGAATGTCACGCCCACCGGGCGGCCGCGGGCATGGCCATCGTGCAGGAAACCGGTCACCAGGTCGATCGGTCGGCCTGCGGGACGCCCGCCGCTGAACGGCACGAAGGCGACCTTGTAGCCCGAGGGATCGCTGCGGTTCCAGCTGCCGTGCTGTCCCACGAACGCCCCTTCGGAAAATGGACCGCCGAGCCCGCCCTCGGTCGCGAAATCGACGCCGAGCGCGGCGACATGCGAACCGAGCGCGTAGTCCGGCCGGATCGCGGTGCGGACAAGATCGGGACGGCGGGGCATCACGCGCGGATCGACGTTCTGACCCCAATAGCTGTAGGGCCAGCCATACCACCCGCCCTCGCGCACCGAGGTGAGATAGTCCGGAACCAGCTGCGGACCGATCTCGTCACGCTCGTTCACCACGGCCCATAGCTGGCCGGTCGCGGGATGGAAGGAAAGCGCGGTCGGATTGCGCAGGCCCGAGGCGTAGATGCGGCTGGCCCCGGTTGCCCGGTCGATCTCCCAGACGACGGCGCGGTTCTCCTCAACGTCCATCCCCCGCTCGCCGACATTGCTGTTCGAGCCGATCCCGACATAGAGCCGCGATCCGTCCGGGCTGGCCGTCATCGCCTTGGTCCAGTGGTGGTTGAGGACGGCGGGAAGCGGAGACAGCTCGCGTCCCGGCGCATCGATCCGGGTGGTTCCCTCGGTGTAGGGGAATTGCAGCAGACTGTCCTGATTGGCGACGTAAAGCGTGCCGTCGACGAAGGCGAGACCGTAAGGCGCGTTCAGCCCGTCGATGAAAGTGGTCTGGAGATCGGTCTGTCCGTCGCCGTCCTCGTCGCGCAGCAACGTGATCCGGTCACCGCCCTCGACCGAACTGGTCCCCCGCCCTTTCAGGATGCCGGCGATGATGTCCTTGGGCCGCATCGGCGGCGCGTATCCGCCGCGCCCCTCGGCCACCAGTATGTCGCCGTTGGGAAGAACCAGCGTCTGGCGCGGTATCTTGAGGTCGCGCGCGATGGGCATGACCCTGTAGCCTTCCGGCACGGTCGGCAGTTCGCCGTCCCATCCGACCGGCGTTGGAATTTCAAGGGTCGGCACGAGGGCGTCGCGCAGTTCGGGCAAGTCCGGATCGGCGCCTGTCTGCTCGAGCGAAGGGTCGATACTGGGCGCGCAGCCCGCGATGGCAAGCGCCAGTGCGCTGGCGAAGAACGCGGCAGTCTTCATCTCGCCCTCCCCGAAAGACCAATTCGCGAATGGGCCAGAAAAGCGGCTGCGAAGGCCAGAACCGTACAGAGGATCGACAGGACCAGACCGAACGTTCCGACCGAATGCCAGCCATCGCGGGAATGCTGGAAACTGTCGAGCACACCGATCACGAACAGCACGACGAGAATGCCGGGATAGAACCAGGCCCGAGTGCCTCGCCCCCGTCCGGTTGCCGTCGCGATGATCGCCCAGGCGGCCACCACGCCGGTGAAAACATTTGCCCCGAACAGCAGCCAGGACGAGAAATTGGACCACTGGATCACCGCCGTGTTCAGATAGGCGATGTCCGACAGGAGGGCCGCTGGAAAGAGCGCAACCGGAAAGGCCAGCAATATCGCCTCGATTGCTCCGGCGGGCGAGCCTGTCGGCACGCGTTCAACGGTTCGTCCTGCCTTCATGTGCGCTCCCGAGCCCCTGCCGACACATCGTGACGGCGAACAGATGTTGTGCGACCAATTTTTCGAACCGGCGATCCGCGCACCGGTTCCCCGTCACAGCCCGGCGAATTCCTCTCCGAGAGCCAGCGGACTTTCGAACTTTTCCTCTTCCGGCGCACCGACTGCCGGCTTCTCCCGGATGTGAAGATCGTTCTGCACGCAATCGACCAGAAAGGCGCCGAGATCGCCCATGCGGCAACGGAAAGCCAGTTCTGGAAGGAATTCCTCCTCGACCAGCAGGTCGCCCGAGGCGGGCTTGGCGATGAGCCATCCCGGACGCACCGCGGTCCAGCGAAGTCCGGGTCGTTCCTGGAGCACCGCCTCCATTTCCTTCATCTGTTCGAGGATGTTGTGCAGCGCCGGCACGACCGTCAGCTTGAACCATGTTGGCAGATTAGGCTGATCGATCACGAAGGCTGCGGAAATCACGGCGATCCGATCGATCCCGGCCCCCTCCATCCCGTCCAGAATATGGCGCGTGCCGTCCGTATAAAGCGGCGGTGGTGACAAGGCGTTGCCGGGCGAGAAACCGACGCCCAGCGTCGAGATCACCGCGTCGCAACCTTCCATGGCTTCGGCAAGGCCGCCTTGCACCACGTCCGCCTGACGATAGGTCACGCCGTCGAGACGATCGGGCTCGTCGGGCAGCGCCCGGTCGATCGCGACCACCTCCAGCCCGGCGCGCAGGGCGTGCCTCACGGTTTCGCGACCGGTGGCTCCGCTGGCGCCGAACACTGCGATGCGTTTCTGGCTCAATTTTTATACTCCTGGGGTCGGGCAAACCGGAAAAATTGTTGCGATTGGCCGTTTCCAAACCGCAATCGCGCCAGCTATGTTCCCCCGAATGCCGGACATTCCGCTGGTTCAGGTGGCCACGGCAGATTGATCCGTACGATTTGGGGAAGCGATGCGAATGTTTGCCGGCAGCTATTGCGGAAGTCCGCCGAGCCTGGCGGAAGTCGCGACGCGCTGGAATTTCGATCCGGCCCTTCTAGCGGTTCTGGCCCTCGGGCTCGCGCTCAGCCTGCGGGCGGGCAACCGGCTGGCGACCATCGGGATTGCGTTGCTCGCAATCGCTTTCGTCTCGCCTCTGTGCGCCGCGAGCGTGACGCTCTTCTCCGCCCGCGCCCTCCATCATCTGCTGCTGATCCTCGGCGCGCTGTGCTTCGCCATGGCAATGCGCGAGAGCGAAGCATCGAGCCGGCTCGCTCGCTCGCTCTTCCGGCAGCGCGTTCCGGTCGGCCCCGCGACCATCGTCATGACCGCGGTGCTGTGGGGCTGGCACGTGCCATCGCTCTACGACGCCGCGCTGGCCGACATGCTGGTGTACTGGACGATGCAGCTCTCGATCCTGGCTGCCTCTTTCGCCTTCTGGCTGGCCGTTCGCCGGGCGAGCGCGGTGGGCGCAGTGGGCGGGCTGCTCGGCGGGACGGTGCAGATGGGCTTTCTGAGCGCGCTGCTGACCTTTGCGGCCCAGCCTCTCTATCGCATTCACATCGCCGCCGCCCCATCCTGGGGAATATCGCCGCTGACCGATCAGCAGCTTGCCGGACTGATCATGTGGGTGGGTGGCATGGCGCCCTTCGCGATCGGCGCGGCTGCCAACGCCCGAAAGGCGTGGGCGCGCCAGAACGCGGCGCAGCCCGCCTCAATCGTCTCCCGGAACCCCGCCTGAGATGATCCTCTCGCTGGTCAAGGCGATCCATATCGCCGCGCTCATCATATGGTGCGCGGGGCTCGTGGGCTTGCCGCTGATGCTGAGCAAGCATGAAATCGGCGAAAACCAGGCGAGCTACAGCCAGTTGCGCCTGCTGACGCATCGCGCCTATTCCTATTTCGTCACGCCTGCGGCGATTATCGCCATTGCGGCGGGCACCGCGCTGATCTTCATAGCAAGCGCCTTCACTCTATGGATGTTCGTGAAGCTGCTCGCAGTCGGCGTGCTGGTTTCGCTTCACGCCTGGATCGGGCATCTGGTCGTGCTGATGAGCGAACGGCGCGGCCGCTATGCTCCGCGCAGCGCGCTTCCCACGCTTCTGCCGATCATGATTGCGATGGTGGCGATCCTGTTCCTGGTGCTGGGCAAGCCCGCGCTGGAAAGCTTCGCGCCGGCCTGGCTCGCTCGGCCGCTCGGTCACGAACTTCCGGTCGACGAGACCCCGATTTGATATTCGAACACCAGCTTGCCCCCGTGCCATCCGGTGAATCCGGTAAAGCCTACGGCGAAGGCGGAGATCATGATGCCGAAGGGCAGCACGGCCTGTTCGTAACCGAGCAGCCGGAACCCCCAGTTCATGCCCAGGATCGACAGCAGCATCACCGCGATGATGAAATGCGTCCAGCTGGCTGCACGCTGGCGGATCCCGGGCACGCTGAGCAGTTCCACCGTCCCGGTGACGCCGGCCAGCACGCCGAACAGGAACGCCATTCCGGCCGCCCACAATCCGGCACGCGCCCAGAAGAGGTCGCCGGTCCACCAGTAGAAGACGTCCGCACCCAGCACGCAGGCGGTCAGCGCGATCGGAAAGGCGACCAGCATCGCGTGGAGTGGGTGACCCGCAAGAGCGATGCGCGATTCCAGCCGATGGAAGTTGGGCTGCTGTTCGATCGGATCGATCAGATCTTCCGGATCGGCCTCGACAAGCTCCTTCTCGGCAACCTTTTCGTGGGTCGTCTCGCTCATCGCATTCGTCCTTCGGGCAAGCGGGTCCGCTTCGCGGCCGCGATCTCTCTGGCATCTCCCCTTGCGGCCTGCGCGGGGTCCTTGTCCACCATCGATCCGGCGGGCCCCTCGGCATCGCGCGTGGCGAGCCTGTGGTGGTGGATGCTGGGCGGATCGGTGCTCCTGTCCGCGCTGGTCTTCGCGCTGCTGCTCGTCGCGCTTTTCCGGCGGGGCGTGGCGGACCGCGAGACGCCCGAGCGAAAGCGGGTCTGGATCGGCTGGCTCGGCCTCGGCATGCCGATCGCAGTGCTGATGGTCTTGCTGGCCTTCGCCCTCTGGGTCGGCGAACGCAATCTGCCGACCGGTCCCGCCGCCCGGACGATCGACGTGCGAGCCTACAATTACGGCTGGGAATTCTGTGACGAGGACAGTCGTTGCAGCGAAGGCGTGCTGCGGATCCCCGCCGGTCAGCCTGTCGATCTCGACATCACTGCGAGCGACGTGATTCACAGCCTCTGGATCCCGCGCCTGGCGGGCAAGATGGACGCCATCCCCGGCCAGGTGAACCGCCTCAGGATCGAAGCGAGCATGCCCGGGACCTACCAAGCGGTCTGCGCCGAATATTGCGGGGTCGGCCACGCCAATCATAGCTTCGTGGTAGAGGCTTACGATACGGACGAAAGCATCGCCCCGGGGGAAACGGCACCATGAAGGCGATCCGACTCCACCGCGATCTGACACGGATCTGGGGGAACGAGCCCGGCTGGCGCGGTGTCTTCAGCAGCGTCAGCCACACCGATCTGGGCAAGCGCTTCGTCGTCGCGGCGGCGGTCTTCTTCGGCATAGGCGGCGTGCTCGCCATGCTCATCCGTGCCCAGCTGGCGACGCCCGAAAGCGCCTTCGCCGGGCCGGAAGTCTATGGCCAGATCTTCACGATGCATGGCAGCATCATGATGTTCCTGTTCGCCATTCCCATGCTGGAAGGCCTGGCGATCTATCTGCTGCCCAAGATTCTGGGCGCGCGCGATCTTGCCTATCCGCGCCTGACCGCGCTCGGCTGGTGGTGCTATCTGTTCGGCGGCACGATCATGATCCTCGCGCTTCTAGGCGGGGTCGCACCCGATGCGGGCTGGTTCCTCTATCCGCCGCTCTCTGGCAAGGAATACACGCCGGGCGTCAACTCCGACGTCTGGCTGCTCGGCATCACTTTCGTCGAGATATCGGCGATGTGCGCCGCGATCGAGATCGTGGTGACCATCCTCAAGTTCCGCGCGGCCAATATGGGCCTCACCAGAATGCCGATCATGGCCTGGTACCTGCTCGCGACCGCAGGGATGATGGTGTTCGGCTTCCCCCCGCTGATCCTCGGATCGATCCTGCTGGAGGTGGAGCGCGCCTTCGGCTGGCCGTTCTTCCAGCCCGAACTCGGCGGCTCGCCCCTGCTCTGGCAGCACCTCTTCTGGCTGTTCGGCCATCCGGAGGTCTACATCATCTTCCTGCCGGCCGCGGGCGCGCTTTCGACCATCATCCCGGTGATGGCCCGCACCCCGCTGATCGGGTATGGCGCAATCGTGACCGCGGTGATGGCGCTCGCCTTTCTCAGCTTCGGGCTGTGGGTGCATCACATGTTCACGACCGGCATCCCGCACATGGCGCTGGGCTTCTTTTCCGCAGCATCGGTGCTGGTGGCGATCCCGACGGCAGTGCAGATCTTCGCCTGGAGCGGCACGATCTGGGCGGGGCGGCCGAAATTCACCCTGCCAATGTACTACGTCGTCGGCTTCTTCGTCGTTTTCGTGCTGGGCGGGCTTACCGGCGTGATGCTGGCCATCGTGCCGTTCGACAGCCAAGCGCACGACACCGCCTTCGTGACCGCGCATCTGCATTATGTGCTGGTGGGCGGCTTCGTCTTCCCCATGCTGGCGGCGGCCTATTACTGGATGCCGCACGCGACGGGGCGCACGCGCGTCATGCGGCTGGGGATCGCGGCGTTCTGGCTGATCTTCATCGGCTTCAACCTGACCTTCCTGCACATGCACCTGACGGGCCTTCTGGGGATGCCGCGCCGGGTCTACACCTATCCGGCGGAAGCCGGGTGGACATGGCTCAACCTCATCTCCTCGGTCGGCAGCTTCATGCAGGCCTTCGGTTTCGGTCTGTTCGCGATCGACATCGCCCTTCAGCGGAGGATCGGCAATCACGCGCGGCGCGATCCGTGGGATGCCGAGACGCTGGAATGGGCCATGCCCATCCCGCCCACGCAGTACAATTTCGCCAGCCTGCCCACGGTCGACAGTCGCGAGCCGCTGACCGCCGACCGAAAGATCGGCGCGGGGCTCGCTGCGGGGACAGGCCTTCTCGGCCGCGCGATCGACAAACGGCGCGAGACGCTGGCTGTCGACATGGTCACCGGCGCCCCCGAACACGTCGCGATCTTGCCGGGGCCGAGCCTGTTGCCGCTCTATACCGCGATGGTCATCGGTGGGTTCTTCCTGTCGATGCTGCTCAGCCTCTACTGGCTGGCTCCGGTCTTCGTCGTCGGCACAGCGATCATGGTCTGGCGCTGGGCGGGCACTACGGGAACAACTCGCGATCCCGGAATGGTCGACGTCGGTGGGGGACTGATGCTGCCGACCAATTTCGCAGTCGGGGGCAGCACGGCTTACTGGGGCAGCGTGCTCGCTTCGGCCGCGAACGGAACGTTGTTCGCATCCCTGATCTTCGGCTACTTCTTCCTCTGGGTGGTCGCGCCCAACTGGCCGCCGCCGGGCGAATACGGGGCCTATCTTCTCGAACCCGTACTGATCAGCGGGGGGGCCATCCTGGCCCTGTTCTGCGCGCGAATGGGAACCCGCAATTTCGCCCGTGCGCGGGTCGGCGCCATGGCGACGGCGTTATACCTGACACTCATCGTTGCGGTGCTCCTGCTGTCCGGCCTGCGTCATTTGCCCGGCCCGACCGAACACGCCTATGCCGCCGTAGGCTGGATGCTGACCAGCTACGCCATCTTCTCGGCCATGGTCGGCGCGCTGGTCCAGCTCTTCGCCAGCCATCGCGTTGCCAGCGGTCACGCCAGCGCGGAGCGGCCTCACGAGTTGCGGATCGCCTCCGTATGGAGCGACTACGGCGCGTATGTGGCGATCACCGTCGCCTGGCTGCTCGCCCTGTCGGGTGGTGCGGTATGATCGCGCTCGTCCGCATGGTTTCGGGTCTGATTCTCTGGGCGGGAGCGTTCAGCGTGCTCTACGCGCTGCACGGGCTAGGCTGCTCGCTGGGATGGACCGATGTCGTCGCTTTCGGTCTTACGCAGGCGAAAGCCGCGCTGATCGCGACTTGGGGCAGCCTGATCGTCGCACACGCGCTCCTAGTAGCCTGGCTGCGGCGCTCTCGGGAAACGCAGATCGACCGGATTGCAATAGCGATCGGATGGATCGGGCTTTTCGCCACCCTCGTCGGCGGTTTCCCGGTGTTCGCGATATCGAGCTGCGTCTGATCGAAATACTCACGGAGCAGCGTGACGCTCATACCGGACGATGCCTCGTTCTTTCAAAAGGTTGACATCCTTTGCAAGAATGCCGAACCCGGTGGGGGGGACCGAATGGCTGATCGTCGAGCAAGGTTGACAGCAGAACTTACGGCGGTCGCTGCGGGAAACCGCGGCTCGCTGGAGCGAGTCTACGAAATGACCTCGGCAAAGCTGTTCGGCACGATCCTTCGCATCGTCCGTCGCCGCGACGTGGCCGAAGACGTTCTGCAGGAAGTCTACGTCAAAGTCTGGCGGCGCGCGGGCCGTTACGATCCCGAAAAGGGTAGCCCCATTACCTGGCTATCCACCATCGCGCGAAATTCCGCATTGAACGATGTCCGCACAAACGGTCGGCGCGAAGAAATCGCCGAGGACGTGTTTCCCGAGGTCGTGGACACCCAGATCGTCGCTGCCGACGACTGGCTCTGTGCAGAGCAGGAAAACGCAGCATTGGCGGAGTGTCTTGAAGAACTCAAAGACGATCATCGCCGGACAATCAAAATGGCCTTTTTCGAGGGGCTGTCTCACTCGGAGCTGTGCGAACGGTGCGATGTCCCTCTGGGGACTCTGAAAAGCTGGATCAGGCGCGGCCTGGCCCGACTGAAGAGCTGTCTCGATGAATGATCGGATAGACCTCGACGAAGACGATCCTCGCATCCTTGCGGGCGAACTCGCGCTCGGCGTGCTCGAAGGCGAGGAGCTCGCAAGGGCACGGCGCCTTCAGCTCGAGGACCGTGACTTCGCTCGAGAGGTGGAATGCTGGGAATATCGCCTGGGAGGGATGAGCGAAGCCGCTGGCCAGTTCGCTCCCTCGTCGTCGGTTTGGCCCGCCATCCTGGCCCGCATCGATGCGGAAGCCACCGAGAGACCGGAGGCGCTCCCCCTGCCACCGGCATCGCGCTGGAATTTGGCGGCTCTTGCTGCGAGCGCGATCATGGCTTTGGCTGGCGTGCTGTTTTTCCTCGCCGCCCCCAGAACGCCGGTTCCTCAGCCGCAGCAACAGCCCGCTGCCGAAGCGCTCCAGAGCCAATTGGTGGTTCAGCTGCGTGACGAGCAAACCGGGCGGAGCCTCGTGGCCGCTGTCGGCATCGAGAGCGGCCGGCTCGCCCTTCGCGTAGCCGACCTGAAACCCGGCGATGGGCAACGGCCGGAGCTTTGGGCGATCCCGGAGGGAGGCACGCCGGTTTCGCTCGGACCGATCCCGTCGTCCGGATCGTTCAAACGCGCCCTGTCCGAAGCCGAAACCCGGCTTCTAGTACCGGGATCGACGCTTGCCGTCACGTTCGAGGATGATCTCGTGCAGCGTCACGAAAGCCCGACCCTCCCCATCCTGCTGTCCGGACCGCTCGACCGGATCTAGATTGAACAGCCGAACGCGCGAATTCGGCAAATTTGAACGCCGAATGAACTTTTTTTCGCGCCAAGTGCATCCAATCTCCATTGCGGCGGGTAGCTCCTCCTGCCTTCGGGCATCAAATCCCGTTGGCAGCCGAGAACCGCAGGTTTTCGCGCAGCTTTACGAGATGTCCAAGCATCCGCTGTGGAAGAGGATAACTGCGTCGATCGGCTTTCTGGTCCACATGGAAAGGAAAGCACTTTGTACAGCAAGACCCAAAAAACACTCGCGGCAACACTGCTAGCGGGCACCGCCATGTTCGCATTTGCCGGAACGGCACACGCGGATCCGACGCCGGAATGCAACGATTCCGATACCAATGCGACCGAGTGCGGCTCCAATTCGGTAGCGACGAGCGCAGGGGCGACCGCGATCGGCAACGGTGCGACCGCCGATGGCGTCGATGCCCTCGCGATTGGCAGTGACGATGCCGGCGCAGCCCCCGCGACCGCCACGGGCCCTTCGACAAGCGCAGTCGGCGGCGAGAGCGTAGCCACCGGACCGGGCGCCACCGCCTTTGGCTGGCAGTCGTCGGCTACAGCAGAGCGTTCGCACGCCTTGGGACATCTTGCCAATGCATCGGGCGTTCGCTCGCTGGCCGTGGGCGAGGCGGCAAATGCGGCCGGTTCCGGCTCTGTCGCGCTCGGTAATCAGGCCAATTCGGGCTCCTTCGCTTCGGATACCGTAGCGATCGGCAACGGAGCTTCGATCGGCTTCGCCAACGCCGGAAGCATCGCCATCGGCGGTTCCTCGAGCACGGGCGGTCAAGGCGCTACGGCCGTGGGTCAGAATGCCTCGGCGGCGGGCGGATCGTCCACCGCGCTCGGCATGGATGCGAGCGCTTCCAACATCTTCGCCACTGCCACGGGCAGCGGCGCGACGGCATCGAATGCGTTCAGCGCCGCATACGGATCGCGCTCCGTCGCATCGGGCCTCGGCTCGACGGCGGTGGGCGACTCGGCTTCCGCAACTGGGGGCAACTCCACTGCCGTGGGTAGCGTAGCCAGCGCCGGCGACAACTCCGCGGCCCTGGGCACGCGCGCTGCGGCCGACGGTGCGAATTCCATCGCGATCGGCAGCAACGCGACCGCAGTCAGCGACAATTCGACTGCGATCGGCAATTTCGCTTCGGCGGACGGTGTCGACGCCCTTGCTGTCGGCGACAATACGACCGCCACCGGAAACTCGACCACAGCGGTGGGCGGCGAATCCGTCGCGACCGGACCGGGAGCGACCGCCTATGGCTGGCAGAGCCAGGCGAATGCCGAGCGTTCGCATGCCTTCGGTCATCTCGCGCAGACAAACGGCTTTGCCGCCACGGCCGTGGGTGAAGCTGCTGCCGCGCAAGGGCGCGGAGGCATCGCGATCGGTGGCAACACCGACGGCGGCGCTTTCGGGGCGCTCGCAACCGACGACGCCGGCATCGCCCTTGGCAGCGATGCCGAAGCCCGGCAGGTCGGCGCGATCTCGATCGGTAGCGATGGTGACGGCGATGGCGACGGCGCCGTAGCCGATGGTGTCGACGCTCTGGCGCTCGGCGCGGACGCGATGGCGATGGGCAATTCCACGACCGCACTTGGCGGAGAAAGCCTCGCGAACACGCCCGGCGCCTCGGCCTTCGGCTGGCAGTCGCAAGCTACGGGCGACATGGCCACGGCAGTAGGCCACCAGTCAACCGCATCCGGAGCGCAGAGCTTTGCCGGCGGCGAAGATTCGGTCGCGTCGGGCAGCAATGCCATCGCGATCGGCAACACCGCTCAAGCCACCGGCGGAGATTCAATCGCCATCGGCGGCAACCGCGACGGAGCCGATGGCGCTTCGACGATTGCCAGCGGGCCGTCAACGACTGTGGTCGGCGGACAGTCCTCGGCCGTGGGTGCTGGAGCAACCGCCTATGGCTGGCGGGCCAATGCGACCGCCGAACGGGCCACGTCGCTCGGCCACCTCTCGACGGCATCGGGCGTGCGTTCGGTTGCGGTTGGCGAGGCTGCGGCCGCAACCGGTGACGGGGCAGTGGCTCTCGGCAACGAGTCCGTCGCATCGGGGGCCAACTCGGTGGCGATCGGCAACGGCGCAGTGGCCGCGAATGACGGCCAGGTCGTCGTCGCCTCGCTCGACACGAGCACTACCTCGCAGATGGGACCGTTGGCATTCGTCACGGCCGACGCGAACGGAACGCTGGGCGTCAGCACGTCGGCGGGAACGACCAATCTGGCCAGCTTCAGCGCCGTCCAGGCCAACAGCGCCGCGATCGGTCGCAACTCGATGCTGATCGCCGACAACGCGTCGGCCATCACCGATCTGCAGAACCGTCAGACGGCGCTGTTCGATCTGGCCCAGCAAAACAGCGTCGAGGCGCGCCGGGCAAACGAAGGCGTCGCCATGGCCCTCGCCATGGAATCGCCGATCATCATGCCCGGCAAGAGAGTCGGTGTCGCCGGCGGGTTCGGTTACTTCAACGATCGCGTGGCAGGTTCCGCGTCGCTCGGCTTGCGCGTGAGCGAAAGCACCGTTGTCACCGGCGGGTTCGGCGTCGGTTTCGACTCCGGTGAAGTGGGCGCCCGCGCAGGTTTCCAGGCTTCCTGGTAGCCCGAAGCGGTCTGCATAATCCTGTGGACCAGGATGGGGGCGGGTGCTTCGGCATCCGCCCTTTTTCGTTCGCGGTTAAATCTCCGCTATGGCGCTGACGCCGTCCCAGGAAATTGCAGGCAGTCGAACCTCGAAGGTACTGCCTTCACCCGGAAGGCTTTTCTGCAACTGTATCTCTCCGCCGTGCAGTTCGACCAGCTGCTTTACCAGGGCCAGTCCGATACCCAGCCCGTCCCCGACCACGCCGAGTCCGTTATCCGACTGTTCGAACATGTCGAATATCCGGGTCTGCTGTTCGGGCGGGATGCCGATGCCGTTATCCGATATCTCGATGATCGCATGTCCATCGCTGCTCGAGACCCTGACGGCGATCTCCCCGCCCTTGGGCGTGTATCGGGCCGCGTTGCCCACGATATTGCTGACGATCTGGATGAAGCGCGCCCGGTCTGCTTCCAGCGTAATCGGCTTGTCGGGCATTTCGACCACCAGCCGATGGTTCGCCGCCGCGATGGCCGGCCCGGCAAGGTCCAGAGCGGACGGAAGCACCTCGTCCATGCGGATGGTCTCTTTTTTCAGCGAGATCTTGCCGCGTTCGATCCGGTTGATGTCAAGCAGATCGTCCACCAGACGGGTCACATGGGCGAGGTTCTGCCGCATCGACAGGCGAACCTGGCTGGCATCGGTACCGCTCTGGCAACGATCGAGAATGTTGAGGCCTGAGGAAAGCACCGCCAGCGGATTGCGCAATTCGTGGGCCAAAACTGCCAGAAACCGGTTTTTCTGCTGGTCGGCGGCTTGCAAGGCGGCGCTGAGGCTTGCCAGCTCGTCGCGTTGCGCCACGATCTGCCGGCGCTGGTTGTAGAGATCGAGGAACACGTCCGACTTGGACCGCAGAATGTCCGCCTCGATCGGCTTCTGGATGAAGTCGACCGCCCCCGCCTCGTAACCGCGAAACCGGCGCGAAGCGTCCGCTGTACCGGCCGTGACGAAGATGATCGGGATATGCCGCGAGCGATCGTTGGCGCGCATGAATTCCGCAAGCTCGAAACCATCCATGCCCGGCATCTGCACATCGAGCAGAGCAAGGGCGTATTCGTTGCCCAGCATAAGTTCGAGCGCTTCCTCGCCGCTGCTCGCCTTGTGGAGCGCCAATCCATCGCGCGCGAGCAAGGCCTCTAGCGCCAGAAGGTTTTCCGGGAGATCGTCGACCAGCAAGAATTTGGCGGGCTCGGTCATCCTTCGATCATCGCTTGCAGCACCGGGGCCAGGTCTTCCAGCGCCATCGTCCGGGCGCCAGGGCATGCGACGCGAGCCGCTTCGGGCATGGTCGCCACCTCGGCCGTGGCCGGATCCTGCACGAAGCCGAAACCGCCCGCCTCGCAGACGGCCCTGAGGCCCTGGGCGCCATCATGGTTCGCGCCCGTCAGGATGATGGCAGCAAGCGCCGGCCCGAAAGCGTCGGCCGCCGTCTCGAACAGGACGTCGATCGCCGGGCGGGAATGGTTGATCGTCTCGTCGGAAGACAGCGCGAGGGTTTCGTCCGCTTCCACCAGCAGATGATAATCGGGCGGCGCAAAGTAGATCGTGCCCGGCACGAGCGGCTCCTTGTCCTCCGCTTCCTTTACCGGAAGAGCGCATTTGCGCGCGAAGAGATCGACGAGAGCGTTGTCTTTCTTGGGCGGAATATGGACGACCACCATGACCGGCACCGGGAACCCCACGGGAAGTCCCGGCAGCATCTGCGAGAGCGCCTGAACCCCTCCGGCAGAGGCGCCGATGACCACAGCGCGCACGCTCATCGCAATTTCCTCCGGTAGATTTTTTCCTCGCGAACGAATTCGGAGAATAGATTGGCATGGGTGGAGAAGCGGAGGCTCTCCTTCGATCCGATCCCGAGGAAACCGCCGCGGGCCAGCGATTCCCCGAACAGCCCGACAACGCGATCCTGCAACTCGCGATCGAAATAGATGAGGACGTTGCGGCACGAGATCAGATGCATCTCGCCGAACGCGGCGTCGGTTACCAGGCTGTGATCGGAGAATACCGTGCGTTCGCGCAGGGATTTGTCAAACACCGCCCGATTGTAATTGGCAGTGTAGTGTTCGGACAACGATGTATGGCCGCCGGACAGCTGGTGGTTCTCGGTGAAAAGCCGGATGCGGTCGAGCGGATAGACGCCGGCCTGCGCCGCTCTCAGCGCGGCCGGATTTATGTCGGTCGCGTAGAAGATTGTCCGCTCCGCCAGACCTTCCTCGGCGAAAAGGATCGCCAGCGAATAAAGCTCCTCGCCATGGCTGCAGCCGGCAACCCAGACCTTCAGCGAGGGATAGGTGCGCAGATGCGGAACCACCTTCTCGCGCAGCGCCCGGAAGTAGGAAGGATCACGAAACATCTCGCTCACCTGCACCGTGAGGAAGTTCAGCAGTTGCGGCAGGATCGTTTCGTCATGGAGGACGGCGGACTGGATTTCCGAGATGCTGTCATAGCCCCATTGCTGGCGTGCCTGAAGCAGACGGCGCTTGATCGAGGCGCGGGCATAGTGCCGGAAATCGTAGTGGTAATGACGATACACCGCGTCCAGCAGAAGCTGGATTTCGATATCCTCGATGCTTTCGTTCATCACCGGGGCATCCATACGCGCACCAGCGAGAGCAGTTTGTCGACGTCGATCGGCTTGGCCATGTAATCGTTCGCGCCCGCATCGATGCATTTCTGCTGATCGTCGGGCATCGCCTTTGCCGTGAGCATCACGATCGGCAGCTTGCGCCATTGCGACTGCTCGCGAATGGCACGGGTAGCGGTCAGCCCGTCCATTACCGGCATCATCACGTCCATGAGCACGAGGTCGATAGCCTTGTCCGGGTGGCCCTCGACTTCGGCCAGGACGTCGAGCGCCTCCTGCCCGTTGCGCGCGATCCGCGTCAGCGCCCCACGCGGCTCCAGAACGCTTGTCAGCGAATAGACGTTGCGCACGTCGTCCTCGACGATGAGGATACGCCGGCCTTCGAGCGCGGCGTCGCGGTGGCGGGCCTTCTCGATCATCTGGCGCTGTTCGGGCGGGAGTTCCGCGACGACCCGGTGGAGGAACAGTGAAACCTCGTCGAGCAGGCGCTCTGGCGACTTCGCGCCCTTGATGATGATTGAGCTCGAATAACGACGCAGGCGCTGCTCTTCCTCGGCGGACAGGTCCCGCCCAGTATAGACGATCACCGGTGGAAGCGGGCCTTCCCCTTCCTCGCTCAACGTTTCCAGCAAGGTGAATCCGGATGCGTCGGGGAGAGAGAGATCGAGGACCATGCAGTCGTACTGATTCTCGCGCAGTTCCTCGAGACATTCGGCCGCGGTGCCGACGCCGACCGTCTCCACGTCCTGCGATCCGAGGAGCTGGCCCACCGCCTCGCGCTGGACCCTGTCGTCTTCCACGATGAGCACCCGGCGCATGCGCGAGGCCAGTTTCTGCTGAAGCCCCGAAAGAACCTCCGCCAATCGTTCGCGCGGAGCAGGTTTCTCGAGAAAGCCGACCGCCCCCAACGCCAGAGCGCTCTGACTCTGATCGGAACCCGAGATGACGTGGATAGGGATATGCCGCGTCTCTTCCTGGTGTTTCAGACGGTCGAGCACGGTGAGGCCCGATTGGTCGGGCAGGCCGATATCGAGGACGATCGCGCTCGGCCGGTATTCGCGGGCAAGGTCGATCGCCTCCTGCGCTGTCCCGGCGACGATGCACTGGAACCCCATCTCGCGCGACAGGTCGCACACGATACCGGCGAAGGCCGTGTCGTCCTCGATCACGAGCAGGAGGCGCTTGCCCTCGGCAAGGGCGTCGCGATCGTCGTCGAGCATGGCGTGCGTAGCGGGGGCGGATCCTGGCTTACCGGGCGCAGGCACGGCCACGGGCGGGGGGCTCGTCTCGTCCCGCGCGATCGGCGAAGCCTGGCGTGCGGCGACTCCGGCGGGATCGTAGGCGCGCGGCACACACACTACGAAAGTGCTGCCCTTGCCCTCCTCGCTCTCGAGCCGGATCGTTCCGCCGAGCAGACGGACCAGCTCGCGCGAGATGGACAGGCCCAGGCCTGTTCCGCCGAACTTGCGACTGATCGTTCCGTCCGCTTGCTGGAAAGCTTCGAAGATCGCCTCGCGCTGGGCTTCCGCGATGCCGATGCCGGTGTCGGCCACCGCAAGCTCCACGGTGTCCTCCGATCCGGACGAGATGGTCAGGGACACCCGCCCCTTCTCGGTGAATTTGAGGGCATTCGAGAGCAGGTTCTTAAGCACCTGCTCCAGCCGCATCCGGTCGGTTTCGAGCGAACGCGGCGCATCGGGAGCCAGCGCGATCTCGAGGGCCAGTCCGCGCTGCTCGGCCACGGGTTCGAACATCTTGCGCAGGTCGGCGGCGAGCCGCTCGGTGGCGACCGGGGCAGCTTCGATCTCCACATGGCCCGCCTCGATCTTGGACAGGTCGAGGATATCGTTGATGAGGGTGAGGAGATCATTGCCCGAGGATTCGATCGTGCGGGCGAACTTGACCTGATCCTTCGACAGATTGCCGTCGGCGTTGTCGGCCAGCAGCTTGGACAGGATCAGCAGTGAATTGAGCGGCGTGCGCAATTCGTGGCTCATATTAGCCAGGAAATCGGACTTGTACTGGCTCGCCTGCTCCAGTTCGCGCGCCTTCAGTTCGAGCGAGGAGGCCGCGCGGCTCAACTCGTCGCGCTGGCCTTCCAGCGTCTGCGCCTGTTCTTCCAGCTGGCTATTTGTCTGTTCCAGTTCGACCTGTTGCAGTTCGAGGCGGGCCTGCGATTCCTTGAGCGCGTTGCCCTGTTCCTCGAGCTCCTCGTTGGAGACACGCAGTTCCTCGCTCTGCGCCTGCAATTCACCGGCCTGCCGCTGCGTTTCCTCCAGCGCATCCTGCAACCGCTCGCGAAAGCGCGCGGAACGCAGCGCCGTGCCGAGGGACCCGGAAATGGTCTCGAGCAGCTCGCGTACGCGATCGTCGACCTCGTCGAAAAAGCCCAGTTCGACCACTGCGTTCACGCGACCGTCCATGAAAGCGGGCGCGACCACGAGATGCCGCGGTGCCTCGCTGCCGAGCGCCGAGCCGATCTTGAGGTAGCCAGCAGGAAGATTGGACAGCGTGGTCGCGCGGGCATCGGCCGCGACTTTCCCCAGCAACCCTTCTCCCATGGCGAAGGTTTCCGGCACATCGGCTGCATCGGGTACGCCCAGCACGGCCGTGCGGTTGAAGACCCCGCCCTCGCCCTTGAACAGCGCCCCCGCGCTGGCTCCGGTCCTTTCCGCCAGGAACGCGAGCACGGCGGCCGAAAGCTGGGGCACGGTCTTCTCGCCGCGCATGGCTTCGCCCAGTTCGACCTGCGCGGTCTGCAGCCAGCGCTGGCGCTCGCGGGTGCGGTTCGTCCGCGCCAGCAGAATGAAGATGGCGATCGTCAGGGCGATGCCAATGAGGCTGGTCACCACCGCGCTGACGACTGCGGTCCGGGATACTGCGGCGAGTTCGGCAACGCGCTGCTGGCGCTCGCGCAATTCCTCGCGCTTCATCTGCGCCAGTTGCTCGCGGATCGTGTCCATCGCGATCTTGCCGCGATCGCCTTCGGTCAGTTCGATCGCCTGTGCGATGCCTTCGTCACGCCGCGTCAGGATCGCGCCTTCCGAAAAGCGCAGCTTGTCCTCTATGGAAGAGCGGAGCGCATCGACATTGTCGCGCTGGACATTGTTTTCCTGCGTCAGCGTCTCCAGCGCCGCCAGGTTCTGGCGCGCGGCGCGGACCCCGTCATAATACGGCTCGAGATAGATGCCGTCGCCAGTGAGGAGATAGCCGCGCTGGCCGGTTTCCGCATCCAGAGCCGAGACAAGCAGATCGTCCAGCGTGGTGAGCACTTCGTGGGTATTGCGAATACTCGCTTCGTTCTCGCGCATGTCCAGCACGTTGAAATAAGCGATGAAGGCACTGATCAGGAAGAATCCGATGCCGATCAGCAGACCGACAACCGACCACCCCGTCGTAGAATCGCGGAGCCCCCGCATAGTCGTTGTATTTGGCAAAGTTCTCGACCCTTCAGGGAATTCTTCTGGCCATAATGAGACGAACCTTCGAAAAGCAACCGATATCGAGGCCCCCCATATGGAATGCAGGTGGCGGAACCACGCATTCGTGCAGGTCGAATGCCATCACTGGCCGGCGACGCGTCTTCCGGAAACGCTCGACGCGTCCGAAGCCATCGCAGGAGCGATCCTCGACGCAGCCGAGCGCGTTCGGCGCGATGTGGTGGCAGGCGGGTTCGGCAAACTTCAGACTCTCGGCGGTCACGTTTTCCCCGCCTGTTCGACGGCATCGTCCCTGAGTGGTCTGGATCGAGAACCAGTGGACCTCTCGTGAAATCTAGCTTAAGCTGGCATTCTGTAACTTGAGCGTTCGAGGCAGCATTCTGTAACTTGAGCGTTCGAGGCAGACAGTCCCTTCCCGGCCCGACGAAAGCCAATGGTTTCGACTTGTATCTCTCGCGACCTTTACCGCATCTCTACGCCGCTGCGCTCGAGCCCAACGCCTGGCCGTGCTTCGTGAAGGAAGTGCCGATGCTGACCCGGGCGTCGAATCCGGAAAAGTCGGGCTAGTTGGTGACGAGCCGCACGGCGCCCGCCTGCGAACTCGCGGACGGCGTGCTAGAATAGGGGCGATCGATTGATCGGTCATGGCCTCCTCGGTCAGCGGTGCGATCTACCCAGCTCTCCCGGCCCGCCAGGCTTAGCCAGCTTTTCCGACATTCTTCGCTTTCGCCGGCCAAGCCCTTGCGCAATCCGGCCGGATCGTTTGCGGTCTGCGGCCGATCGGTCGCGGACTTCCTTTCAATCGCGATCGGGCGCACCAAGCGGGAAATAATCGCGATAGGCCCGCGCACCATCGACGCAGCGCGCGACCGCTGGAAGGGCAAGGATTTCGGCGCGATAGGCAGCGAGGTTCGGGCAATGGTCCGGAATGCGCTCGATCCAGTCGCCGTAGAACAGCGCTGGGGCCGCGGCGCAGGTGACGAGGGTGACATGCGGGCGCAGCGGAAGATCGTCGAACCGTTCCTCGATCCAACGATAGGCGCGCAGCAGCCCGGTCTTTCCCGCCTCGACCTGCGCCGGATCGGGGTTGTCGCGGTCGGCGATGAAAGCGTTCACCACAAGTTGCGCGCTGCCCATGACGTAATTGTCGAACACCCGGTCGAGCATGCGGAGATCCACGGCGGTGGCTGGATGGTCCGGGATCAGCTTGGCAGGGCTTGGGTGATGGACGGCAAGATACTCGACGATCGCGGTTGCCTCTATGATGACCGCGTCGCCATCGACCAGCACCGGGAATTTGCCCGCGGGATGCGCGAACTGTACGAACGCGATGTTTTCCGATCCGCCTGGTTGAGAAGGATCGACTTCGCGGAACTCGAACTCGGTTACGTTGGCGTAGAGCGGGATCAGCGCCTTCCAAGTGTAGGACGAGAAAGGGTGCCCGTAGAGGACGAGGCTCACCAGCTGCCCTCCTCGATACGCGCACGGCGCGCCTTTTCGCGGTCGCTGGTCGCAGGCTCAGGCGCCTCGTCGGGATAGGGCGGCAGCGTGCCGGCGGGGCGATAATGCGCGATGATAGTGCCCTGCTCGGTCACATGGTGGTCGGTCATCTCGAGCCGCTCGGTTGGCGTGCCGTCGCCGAACAGTCGCTTGCCGCTGCCGAGGATCACGGGATAGATCATGGTGATCAGTTCGTCGATCAGTCCAGCTGCCAACAGTGCGGGGTAGATCGTGCTCGATCCCTGTATAACGATCCGCGGGCCGTTCCCCTCCTTTATCCGCGCGAGATCCTCGAGCGAAGCCAGGCGGTGGCTGTTCGCCCATGAGAGGTCGGGCTCGCCACGCGACAGGACGTATTTGTTCGCCCTGGTAAAAGCTTCGCCCATGCCCGCCTCCTCGCCTTCGACATAGGGCCAGTAGGCGGCGAAGATGTCGTAGGTCCGCCGGCCGAGCAGCAGGTCGTAATCGCCGTCGAACAGCGTGCCAAGCGTCTCGCCCACTGCATCGTCCCAGAACTTGAACACCCAGCCGCCTTGATCGAAGCCGCCGGTCGGGTCCTCGGTCGGCCCGCCGGGCCCCTGCATTACGCCGTCAAGTGAGAGGAACGCCGCCCCAGTGATCTTGCGCGCCATATCAGCAATCCCGGATCAAGGCTTTAATCGCCGCATCGTCGATCTTCATCATCTGCATCATCGCCTTATAAACGCGTTTGCGCACGCTTTCGTCGGGATGGCCGAGCCCGTCCATCAGAACGCGTGGAACGATCTGCCAGCGCATCCGCGAATGCGTCGACCGGTCGCTCGTAGCTGCCGAAACGGGCCCTGGCGCGCTGCTTGTGCAGGGAGGCGGCGTCGGAGAAGTCGCCCATCGGTCTATTCCTTTCTCGGCCCCACCAGGCCGAAGGCGGCGCCCTGCGGATCGATGCAATGGACCGAATATTCGCCGCCGGGTATCTCATGGACTCCGCCATCGAGCGATCCGCCACCGTCCGTCACGGCCTGCGCCGCGCGATCGATATCCTCGACGCCGAAATAATATTGCCAGCGGGAACCATGCATGTCCGGCATCAGCGGCATGACCGCACCGATCATGCCGTCGCCGTGGTAGAGGAACTGGTATTCGCCCAGCTCGCCCATCGGCATCGCGCCGTCCTGCCGCCAGCCGAGCAGTTCGCCGTAGAGCGCGATGGCGGCGGTGGGATCGGAGGTTTGCAGCTCGTTCCAGCGAACGTGCTGCGCCTTGTCGTAGCTGAACACGTCGCTTTGCGCATCGGGCTGGTCGGGGGGCGGGGCCGGGTCCATCAGGTAGATCGGGGCGCCCTGCGGATCGGTGAGGAAGGCCATGCGGCCCACGCCTTCCATGCTGTGCGGTTCGATGAAGATCGTTCCGCCTGCCTCGACCATCCGCGCCGCCGAGGCATCGACGTCGGGCGTATGGACATATCCGAACCAGCCAGGCTCGGCACCGCCATCGCGCATCTCCTGAGACAGCACGAGCGCGCCGCCTGCGAACCCGCCTTCGCTGCGGCCGATCATGCGGTAATCGACCTCGCCGCCCGGAGCAGAGCCTTCTTCCGCGATCTCCCAGCCGACCACGGCGCGGTAGAACTCGCGCGCCGCATCGATGTCCGTGGTCATCAGTTCGTACCAGACGAAGCCGCCGCGTTCCTCACCCGCCATGGCTCAGGTCTCCTTCCAGACGAGCGGTTCGAAGCTGCCATAAATCATCCGCTTGCCGTCGAACGGCATTTCGCCAAATGCTTCCATCCGGGGATCCGACATCATCTTCTCATGGCTCTCATCGGCGGTCGCCTTGTCGGGCCAGGTAACCCAGCTGAAGACGATCTTCTCGCCGTCCTCGGCCTTCGTCGCGCGGCGGAAATCGGTGGTGTGGCCATCCTTCACGTCGGCCTCCCAGCACTCAACCTGAGCGGTTGCGCCGAAATCCTTGACGATGTCCCAGAATTTCTCGGCCGTTTCCCTATAGGCCTCCTTGTTGCCTTCGGGCACGGCGAGCACGAAACCGTTGACGTACACCATTCCTCTCCTTGCGATTGACCCATATCGGACGGAAACCCCATGTCGCCGGGGCCGTGACCGGCGAAGTTGGCGCATTGTTCGGCCAGCGCCTCGCAATAAGCGGGGCGGGCAAGGCAGCGGTCGCGCCAAGTGACGAGATCGGGATGGCCGTCCAGCATGTCGGTATGGCCGACGATCTTCATGACGGAGGCCATCATCAGGTCAGCGATCGTGAAATCGTCGCCGACCAGCCATTCGCGTGAACCGAGCGCATTGGCCAGTGCCTCGATCTGCTTGGCCGCGAGGGGTTCGGCGAACGCGCGATATTTCCCGGCCATCTCCTTGTCCTCCATGAAGAAATCGGCGATCGCGATTTCCATGAGGTAAGGTTCGAGCGAGTTGAGGGCTGCGAAAAACCAGCTCCGCACCACCGCCCTTTCGTCCGCGCCCTGGCCGAGATACCTCTCCGATCGCTGGGCAATATCAAGGACGATCGCACCGCTCTCGAACAGGGTAGGTCGCCCTTCCTCGCGCAGGGCCGGAACCTGGCCGAAGGGTTGCACTTGGCGGTATTCGGCGCTCTGCTGCACCTGCGGATCGATCAGGTCGACCGCATAGTCCCAGCCGACTTCCCTCAGCATCCAGCGAACGCGCAGGTCCCGCACCTGCCCCTGGGCGAAAGGTGGCACCCATTTGAACGCACTGACGGTCAGGGCGCCGGGGCGGCTCACTTCGCATCTCCGCAAGCCGACTCGTCGAGCCAGTGCGGTTCCCAGATATGCCCGTCGGGATCGGCGAAGTCGCGGCCGTACATGAAGTCGTGTTCCTGGGCCGGATTGACGTCGGCCGTGCCGCCATGTGCGTCTGCGGCTTCGACCATAGCGTCCACCGCGACACGGTCGGGCAGGCTCAGGGCCACCATCACCTGCGCGCTACGGTTCGCATCGGGTATATCCTTCGTGGTGAAGGTCTTCCACTTGTCGTGCGTGAGCAGCATGACGAACAGCCGGTCCCCGAAGCTGAGCGCGGCGGCGGTCTCGTCGGTGAAGTTCGGTTCGGGCCGGAACCCGATGGCAGCGTAGAATGCCGCAGAGCGATCGAGATCGGCCACGGGAAAGTTCAGGAAAACCTTGGGCGAATGCGATTCCGGCATCGGCGGAGCTCCTCGGCAAGACCTCGACTCGGGCCCTTGAACCGTGTGAACCCGAAGCTTACCTTAGGCAACTATGAAGTTACGAAAAGAAACCAATCCACCGCATTCTGGGCACGGCAGGTGGTATGCCGACGCTTGCGGAACCGCTTTCGGAATGGAATTGATCGGTGAGCGGTGGTCGTTGCTGGTTGTTCGCGAACTCATGTTTGGTCCGCGTCGCTTCTCCGACCTTCGCGCGAGCCTGCCCGGCATTTCCGCTAAAGTTCTGACAGAACGCTTGGCAGGCCTGGAGAACGCGGGCGTCCTCACCCGCCGCAAGCTGCCGCCGCCTATTTCCGCGCACGCCTACGAACTCACTCTCTGGGGCTATGCTGCCGAACCACTCATCCAGGAACTCGGCCGCTGGGCCGCCATGTCGTCGCAGCACGATCCCACGCTGCAGCTCTCGCCGGTCAGCTTCATGCTGTCCTTGCGCACGATGCTCGACAAGGAGGCGGCGAAGGGCTGGAACGTCCGCATCGGCTTTCGCTTTCCCGAAGTCGGTTTCGTAGCTGAGGTGAAGGACGGGGAAATGCCGGTCCGGCGCGAGGAGCCGGAGGACTGTGACGCGACCTTCGTCGCGCCATCGGGTCCGTCGCTGGCGGCGATGTTCTACGTCGGAATGGCGGCCGCGGAGGTGGGCGTGACAGTTCAGGGCGCGCACGAGGCGGCCGAGAGGTTCGTGGCTCTTTTCAGCCTCCCGGAAAAAATCGGGTGAGCGCCTGAATTTGCGTGGGGAGCGGGACGCACGCCGCCCACCGTTGCCTCGATGCAATCAGACGCCGATAACGCTGAATTGTAGATTTTGCCGGTCAGTCGGCCGCGGCCAAAGCACATCTCTTACGCCGGCGCCGTGCCCCAGCGTGTCTCTCGAACTGGCTGCCTTGTGCAAGACCGACCCGACTCGAGTTGCGATGGCAGGCGAAGATCGTGCTAACCTCCATGCGCATCATGTCCCTGACGCACGGCCGCGGGCTCGCCGCACCGCCGCCGCCATCAAGCGGGCCTCCGGCACCGCCTGACACTTTCTGCAAATCCGGTGCGCTTCTGCGCGCCATCATGCGTTTGTCATGACATTTCCCAGGCATTTCCGAATTCGTTCGCCGCGTGCGCTATGGTGCGTCGGCTCTAGCCCGGTTGTCCTCGCGAATTCTTGCCGAACCCGGCCATGCGTCCGCTCTCGCGCGTTCCGATAAGCCCATGATCACCGTTACCAGCCCCCCCCCGGAAAGCCGCGAGTTGCCATCGCTCGAAACGCGGCCGTTTGGCGTATCGATGGTTTGCGACCAGATCGCCGCGATCAGTGCGATCAACATGTATGTTTTGACATGAGGGACTTAGGACGGTTTCACCGGCGAATTTAAAATGACTGAAAAGGCGTGTTTGTGGCGGCGAATGCTCGCTCGACGCGTTAGTCCTATGCTAAACTAGGTTAATGTCCGTTTATTGGCGAAGCCTATGGCTCCTTTCAAAGACGTGTACTGGCGTTCGCGTCAAGGCGCGCGATCGGAGTGCCTCGAGGGGATCGCTGGTGTTGCCGCGAATTGAAATACTTGGGCCATGGCTGCACAATCGCGGCGACGAATTGATGCTGCTGTCGGTTATCGAACAATTTCGCGACCGTGCCGTAATCGGCGTTTCGTCCAACCTGGGCCTGAATGAATTTCCGACCTATCCCGAGCTCTTTAAAATAAAGAGCTACGCGAACACCTCGGCGCTGCTCAATGATTTCCTGCAGGGCGCTTTTCGTGAAGGGGTGCGTAAGGTTCGGGACAATGTCTATCTGGCGCACCGCAGCGACGATGATCTGAGCGACAGGGGGTGGGTGCGCGAAGGCTCGCTCGATCTTTTGCTCGACGCCTCTGGATACGGGTATGGAGACCCCTGGTCTCTCTGGCGCACGCGAAAGAGGGCGGAATACTACGTACGGCTCAAACAACAGGGCACCCGGATAGTGGTTCTGCCGCAGGCCTTCGGGCCGTTCGAGGATCCGGAAAAAACGGCCGCGACCCGGGATTTGATGAGCCAGTGCGACGTGATCTACGCGCGCGACGAATTATCGCGCGGTCATCTCGAGCAACTCGGGTTCGCGCAAGGTCCGCGGATCCTGGAAGCGCCCGATATAACGACTATTTTGGCCGCCCATGGACACGAGATAGAGGAAGATTGGTCCGATGCGGTCGCTATCGTTCCCAACGCCCGAATGCTCGACAGAACGTCGTCTTCCGTCAGTCAGGCCTATCCTGACTTCATCCTGCGCATCGCGAGAGAAATTCTCCGTAAGGGTGCGCGTCCGGTGCTGGTCGTTCACGAGGCCAACGACTTCGAATTGGCAAGCGACCTGCGGGCCGAGATCGGAACCGGCGAGATAGTCGACCGGAATGCGATCGAGACCAAGGCCATCCTCGGTGCGGCGAAGGCGGTCGTTTCCTCGCGCTATCATGCCTGCGTCAGTTCTCTGTCCCAGGGGGTGCCGACGATCGGCACGTCCTGGCACTACAAATACAAGATGTTGTTCCGCGACTATGGTTGCGAGGACCTGCTGCTCGATACGGGCGCTGGCGAACAGGAGCTTCGTCACGCGGTCGATCGCATTACCGAACGCAGGCCAACCATGGATCTTGCCAATAATCTCGTCGAGGCGGCGCGTGCACAGAAGTTTCGGGTGGAATCCATGTGGGCTGATATCCATTCGATGCTGACAGGAAATGCACGGTTGAATGGACAGGCGCCGAAGAGGCACGATTCGAAATAGAAGACGGCAAAGCCATCGCTCGTATTGGACGAGCCGGAAAGGCAAGGTTGCGCGGCGCACATGACAGGCACGAAAAAACTGTTACTGAAAGGCGCTGGCTGGATGGCTCTGGCCCGGGCCGTGGTCAACGCGATCGCCTTCGTGAGCACGCTGGTTCTCGCGCGCATTCTGGTACCGGAGGATTTCGGGCTGGTCGCCATTGCGGAAGCCTTTGCGGTCATTCTCGCCTCCTTGACCGAACTCTCACTGGCCAATGCGCTGATCCGGCACGATGAGCCGGAAGAGCACCACTTCCACACGGTCTGGACGCTCAACTTTACGCGAGCCGCGATCCTTGCCGCGGCGATGGCCGCGCTCGCGATCCCCGTGGCATCCCTTTACGGTGATCCCCGGCTGGGACCGATCCTGTTCGTGCTGGCGGCGAGCACGCTCCTGAGCGGTGCCGAAAATCCCAAGCTCGTCCATTTCGAGCGCAATTTGATCTTCCGTCAGGAGTTCGTGCTCAATGTCGGCGCGAAGCTGCTGTCCTTCATCGTCGCGATCACCGTCGCGCTGCTGTTTCGATCGTACTGGGCTCTGGTTTTGGGCGCGGCGGCGGCGGTCGTGGCGCGGGTCACGCTGTCCTATGTGCTGATCGGCTATCGCCCAAGACCGAGCCTTGCGGGTTACCGGGAGCTCTTGTCCTTCTCGATCTGGCTGACCTTCGCCGAAGGTATCCAGACGATCAACAACCGTTCCGTGCCTCTTGCCATCGGTTTTTTCGTCAGCCCGGCAAGTCTCGGCCAGTACACGATGGGCGTTCGGCTCGCGCAGATGCCGATCACTCAGGGAATTGCACCGCTTCGCAGAACGCTGTTCCCGGCTTTTTCCCGGATCAGGCACGATGCCGCGCGTCTTCGGGCAGCCTATGGGAGAGCGCAGGCCTATCTGTGTACGGTCGCCTTTCCCGTCGCCTGCGGCCTCGCAGTGCTCGCCGAGCCGCTGGTCCGTACTCTGATAGGCGAGAAATGGTTGCCCGCCGTACCGATCCTTCAGGTGCTGTCGGTTACTGCTGCGCTGGAGATCATGGAGAACACCAATGCGCTCGCCATGGCGCTCGACCGTACAAAAGACCTGTTCATGCGCAATCTGCGGGTTTTTTTCGTGCGCATTCCGCTCATCGTGGCAGGCGCCTTGGCGGGCGATCGCATCGGGATCGGTATCGTGATGGGGGTGGTGATCGGCCGATCGGCCGCCTCGGTCCTGAACATGGTCTGGAACATGCAGCTCGTTCGCAGCGCCATCGCCGTGCCGCTTCGCGCTCAGCTGGCGCGGGGCTTGCGACCGGCGATCGCAAGCATTGTGATGGTGGGTTGCGTTTGGGCTATGGTGGGTCTCGGTCCCGCATTGAGCGAAGGTGCCGAGGCCGTCGCCTGGTTGTCGATATTCGCGGCCTGCGGCGCTGCGATCTACGCCCTTGCGTTGGGGTCGGTCTGGTTGGTCGCGGGAAAACCGGACGGGCCCGAAAGCGAGGTCATCGCTCTTGTAGGTGGACTTATCCGCAAACGGCGCGAACGACGCCTCTGACGCAGGCTAGCCTGAGGCAAGCCTGCGGATGGCCAGTGGCGCGAGGCGCGTGAGCAACCAGCGATAGGTGTAGGGCGCCAATGGTCTGCGGGCCAACGCCTTGGCGGCGAGCAGGCTGGCGTTCCGCATCGATCCACCAGTTTGCTCAAGCTCGCGTTCTGCGCTGTTGAGCAGGTACAGGTGGTCGAAGCCCGCGCGTTGCATGTCGGCTGCGTAGCGTTCGAACAGCATCGCGCGTGCCTTGCGGTTCTTCGCATAGTTGCGCGAAACCCGGAGGGAGCCGGCTTCTCCTGTAGTGTCTGCAGCGTCATGATAGCGGATGAGCGGCCGAGGGACGCAATCGATCTCGAAGAAGCGGGCGATCCTGATCCACAAATCGTAATCCTCCGCGGCCGGCAGGCGGGTATCGAAACCGCCTACAGTGTCGAACACCTCCCGCCGGATCATTGCTGAAGAGCCGCCCCCGTGCAGCACGTTACGCATCAAGAGCTGGGTGAAGACGGAGCTGCCGATCTCCGGAACATCCACGCGGCGTTCGCCATCCCGGTAAACCGTCTCGACCCCGGTTATCGCCATTCCCACCCTTGCAGACGATTGACGAAAGAGATCGACCTGCCCGGCAAGCTTGTCCTCGAACCACAAATCGTCGGAATCGAGAAAGGCGATAAGGGAACCGCGCGCCTCGGCGATCCCGCGATTGCGTGCGGCGCTCGGCCCGCGATTCTGGGGGAGCTGGACGAGACGCACCCGCGAATCCTCGATTTCGCGAATGAGGGACGGGGTTCCGTCGGTCGATCCATCGTCGACCACGAGCAGTTCGAAGTTCCGGTAAGTCTGCGAAAGCACGCTTTCGACGCTCGGCAGCAATGTCGATACACGATTGAAAGTCGGGACGATGACGGTGACCAGGGGATCGCCGATAACGGGAGCTTCCTGTCGATCGGGTCGCTCCGCGATCGTACTCACTTCGCGGCCGCCGCGCGCGAGCGAAATCTTTTTTCCGAATCTGTCGGAAGCCAGGGAGAATTGAACGCCACCATGCCGCAACGGCGCGGACAAGGGGCTGCGGGCGTCGCGGTATTTCTGGATTCGCTTCTGGCACCTCCGGGCCTCGCGGGACGCGTGAGCGCCGCAATCGTGAGCGATGGCGGCATACGCTTCTTCCAGAGAAGCGGCGTAGCGCCTTACCGCTCCGCGGAATTGGATGCGGTGCGCGATCCGGTCGATCACCTGGATGCGGGACCGGATACCTCGCTCGCTCGCCCGTCGGGCGGACAGGGAGACCTTGCCGTCGGGAAGGCGCCGGTAGAATGCCGCGCCTTCGCTGGTCCGGACCAGTCGGTTGCCGGCGACGAAGCCGCGCATCATCACGTCGCCGTCCTGATTCATCCCGATCTCGGGATCCCACCCTCCGCTGCGCTCGAAAGCGGTGCGCGACCACAGAACCGAACAGGGTGGATGGTACCATCCCGTCAGCCAGGCGGCGAGATCGTCCTGCCCCGGGCGGCGCGGAGGACAGGAAGCAGGAGCGACGATCCACGCCTCGCCTTCATATTCGTAGCGATACCAAGGGCAGCAGCCGACGTTTCCACCTCCGCCCGCCAGCGCCTCTTCCAGCGCGTGGAGCGCATCAGGAGCAAGCAGATCGTCCGCATCCATGAACATGATCGCGTCGCCCGAACATCGCTCATATCCTGCGGTCCGCGCTGCCGGCGCGCCCTTTTCCGGCACGTCGATCAAACGCACGGTTTGGCCGAACGACTGCGCAATGTTCCGGCTGCCATCGCTCGATCCGTTGTCCGCGACAATGATCTCGTCGGGCTGCCGCGACTGGTTGAGCAGCGACCGGATGGCGACGCCGAGATAGTCCTCTGCATCGAGGCAGGGGATGATTACCGAAATCATGCGATCTGGCGAAGAGAGCGCACGACCGACGCGACGTCCACCGTCAGATCGCGATCGAGGGGATGGTCAGCCTTTCCCGCGCGCGCATGCAGAAGCGCGTAGTTCAGTCCCAGGGCGGACGACAATGCGTAGAAATTGGGGTTTGGAAAGCCAGGATCGGCGATTTCCAGGACGTGGCCGCCTGCCGGACAGAAGATCATGTTGGTCAGCCCTGCACCATGCGGTGCGACCAGGATGCGCGTCTGTTGCATCAGTTCCACCTGTTGCTCGAACTCGAGATCCTCCATCAGGAAACGTTCGAACCCCAGCAACCGTAAAACGGGCCACAGCTCGTCTTCGTTGACGAGTTTGCGACCTCGCGAATTGCGACGGCTGATGAAAATCTTGCGAGTGGGTTCTTCCGATCCGGCAAAAGCCGCGCGAACCGAATTGACGAGATCCGGCGCAAACCGATCGGTGCCAACGAAACGCAGATCATCAATCTCGAGCGGATCGTCGAAGGAGAACGTCCGATAGTCTTCCGGTTCGATACCGATCATCCGCATGGAGTGGTCCATGACCTTGGTCCGGCGCTCGGGAAGCACCAGTCCGTCGACCTCGTTGCGGTTCTTGAGCAGGAGCAGCTTGGGCAGATGGGCGGTCAACCAGTGCGAGTGATTGTGATAGGCGCGCTCCCAGATCCACATTGCCCGCCCAAGGCGCCGTCCGCATCTGCCGGACGCGCTCGCCTCTGCATGCAGAGGGCGATAGGACGTCTCGCGTGCTTCGATCGATTGCCCGTCGGGGCCGATCATGGCGGGGAAGAAATCACCCTTGTCCGGAGTCGTGGCAAAGACCATCCGCATGTCGGCGAGCCCCGCGATATAGGTCTCGCTCACCCGATAATTCGGCACGTCGCGGATGGCGTAGCCCCACAGTGCGCCTTGCGCGGATAGATCGCCTTTCGTCATGTTTCGCGGCAGCGGATAGCTTTCCGTGTAGGCACCTCTTACGATTTCAAGCGATGCCCGGTCGTCGGGCTGACGCGCGACATATTCGAACAAAGGCTCCCGGCGTCGCCAGCGCCAGCCGAACAGCTGCGGCGGAATGCCATACCGGATCGCGCGTTCGGGCATTTTCCTGATGTGCCAGAGCGCGGAATAGCCAGCACTGCGCAGCGTCTCCAGCGGAGCTGCGCTGTCGGTAGAGAATGATCCTTGCATACTGCCGCCCCTCAGCCGACCAGATCGCGGTAAAGGCGTTCGAACCGTTCGGCGTTCGCGTCGCTGGAATAAGCGAGTGCTCTCGTCCGTGCTTCAATCCCTTTCCGCGTTCTCGATTTCGCATCGCTAGAAAGTGCGGCTATCGCCATCGCCAGATCCGATGGCGCTTCAGGGGGGACGATCAGGCCGGCACTGCCCAGCGCGGCCGGGACACCCCCGACATTCGTTGCAACGCAAGGAAGTCCGCAGGACATCGCTTCGATTAGCGCCAGCGGCAACCCCTCGCTTCGTGAGGGAAGTACGAAGATGTCGGCTTCCCGCAACTGGCACCTGACCTTGTCGGGTTCCAGATCACCGCGAAAGCTCACGCGGTCGCCAAGCCCGAGCTTTCGCGAAACTTTCTCCAATTCGCCGCGCAGTTCTCCATCGCCGATCAGGACGAGCCGAAGCGAATACCCCCGTCCGGTCAGATCCGCGAGCGCTTCCAGCAGTATATCCTGGCCCTTCACAGGATGGAGGCGCCCGACGCAGACGAGCCTGATCGCCTGATCGTCCGGATCGCGCGACGGGGCTTTCGAAGGGGCGAAATAATCGATGTCGATTCCGTTTGGCACCACCGCGATCTCGTCTCGAGGTATGCCGGAAAGCTCGTGCGCGGCTTCGGCCAGGTCCTGCGACACGGTGCTGACCGCATCCGCTTCGCGAAGGAAGCGGGAGAGGAAAGGTTTCTCGTCGGGCCAGCTGCGAAGGAGATCGCTGCCATGGGCCGTTAGCACCAGCTTGTAGCCGAACAAGCGTCGCAACAGCAGGAAGTGATAGATGCGATGCGTCACGAAATGGACGTGGACGATATCCGGGCGCGCCCGGAGCAGCGCTCGGAACACGCGCCATGCCGAGGGCAGATGAACCAGACGACGCGGCATTGTCTGGCGCCCCACCGAACGCAGGTGCAGGCGCATCAGGCTGCGGTCGGATCGCAAGGTGCCGGTGGCCTCGCTCCAGTACGCGGAAAGACGATGCCCCCTCTGGATGAGCTTGGCGGCCAGACTTTCGGTCATAGTCTGTACGCCGCCGGGATGTGTCGCATCGACACATACATAGAAGAAGATGCGCAGCGGAGCGCCATCCGACCCGGTCGAAGCGCGCTTGCCGCTCATCCCGTGACGCGGTTCCGGTTCCGGTTCTGGCAAATCGCTGTGCGGCTGGCCGCCACGATCCTGTCCAGCAGGACGTCCTCGCGAAATTCGGTCCGCTGCGCGTGTTCGAAAGCGGCTTTCGACAATTTGTCATAGACCTCGGGATCGGTCACGATCGACTGCACTGCCTTGCGCCACTCGTCACGCGGGGCCGTGGGGGGCAGCAGCAGGCCACCCGGACCCACTGCTTCCGGCAGTCCGCCCACGGCACTGGCGACGATCGGAATTCCGCTGACCTGCGCTTCGGATGCCACGCGACCCCAAGCCTCGTTCCAGCGACTGGGGGCGATAACCAGTTTGGTCTGGCGATAGATCGACGCCATGTTGTTGGTCGGTTCACGCACCGTGACGTTTCCGCATTCCCTTTCCACGGCTCGCAGTTTTTCTTCGTCCTCTCGGTTGAGCGACCATGCCTTGACGAACAGGAATTCCTCGTTGGGCAGATCCCTGGCAAGATCGAATGCAATGTCGCGCCCCTTGCACGGGTGGGGATTGATGAAAGTGATATACTGCCGGCTGCTCTCGACGCGATACTGATCGGCTGCGATCATGGGCGGGATTACGAGCGCACTGACTCCATGCATCTCAGCCGCATAGTCCGCGGTGAACTGCGAGTTCGCGATGAAAACATCGGCGGAGCCGTTCAGAATGCCGCCCATATCGTCCTGCTCGACATTACGGAGATATACGATTCGAGCCACACCGGTGTGCGCGAAGGCATTCCCCATCCTGGCAGGCAATCCGGAAAAAGCCATGATCACGTCCGGGGCGAAACGCCGCATCACCTCGTCGGCGCAGGTCCACGGGAACCAGCCTCGATAGACGGGATATCCAAGCGCACAGTCGCGGACCAGACCATCCGAACGCAATTTCAGAGCGACCCGCTTTCCAAACCCGAAAACTCCCACCCCCGCCAGCCCGGCAAGGACCGCGGCCTCGTGACCGCGCACGACCATAGCCAGCGCCATTTCGTGCATGCTGGACTGCGCCCCGCCGCGAATTTCCGGCATGTACGGATGCGCCGTAGCGAGCAGCAGCTTCATCGCAGAGCCCCCAAAACCCTTCGCGCTAACGTGACAGAAGAATGTCACGTCAGGATTCGATACTCTGGAGCTTGCTAGGAGGAGGATGGTGCCTGGTTCGATATAGTACGTTAACAGATCGTAAATCTTCTCTGGACTCAGGCATTTCGAATGCGGATCCCACTTGGTCGATAGGTCTTCGAAGGATAGCGCGCCGGTTCTCGAATGCCCTCATTTCGCCATGGAAGTTCGATGGAAATGCAGATGAAGATCGGCGTCACCAAGCCAAGCACCAACCAGGGGTGCCAACCCCCGCTTGTGCCCGTGCCGAAGTGCCATCCGTGCTGTCGGCCTTCCGTCTAGTCATCACATCTCTCTGGCTCGTAAAGATTGCCTTCCCGGTCCGGCAGCTGATCGCGGAGCGCGAGCGCGGCGAAGCCCTGATGCGCCTCAAGGAGAACGAACAGCGTCTGCGCGCGCTGGTCGCCGCGAGTTCCGACATGATTTACGCCATGAGCCCGGACTGGGTGGAGATGCGCCAGCTCGACGGCCGCGGCTTCCTTGCGAACACCGATGCGCCGAGCGTTCAATGGCTCGACGAATATCTCCTGCCGGAGGATTACGCCACCGTACGCGCGGCTGTGGACGAGGCGATCGCGGCAGGAAAGGCCGCGCCACGCTGGCACTGTCGTTGCTCCTGCACGAGCTTGCCACCAATGCCCCCAAGCATGGCGCATTGAGTGTGCCGGACGGGCATGTGTCCGTGACCTGGAAACGGGACGGCGACGCAGAAGATGCGGATCTTACTCTGCGCTGGGCGGAACGCGGCGGGCCACCTGCGGTGGAGCCCGTGCGCAAGGGCTTCGGCTCGCGCATCATCCGTATGGGCCTGTCCGGATCGGGCGGGACTGAGCTGCGCTATGGTTCCGAAGGTCTGACCGCCGAAATGACGGCGACAGCATCCCAATTGAAACAGGCGTGAAACGCAGTCGGTTCATGGATCAGCGACAGCTGTAAAAAGATCCCATTCTCGTTATCGAGGACGAGCCGGTTCTTCGGCTCGATGGGATCGCGATGGTCGAGAATGCCGGGTTCGAAGCCGTTGAGGCGTTTGATGTGGATGACGCGATCCGCATCCTCGAATCGCGCACCGATATCCGGATCGTCTACATGGATCTCGACATGCCTCGCGGTATTCCGGGCATTGAACTGGCCGCGACCATACGTGATCGCTGGCCTCCGATCGCGATCATCCTGATCGCGGCGATGTTTAAAGAGAAGAATCCCACTCTGTGGGATCGCGCCGAATTCTTCGCCAAGCCGTTCCGGCGCGGCGATGTCCTCGCCTCGATCGAACGGCTGATGGAAAGCCAAACGGCCTGAGGGAATAGAAGTCTGCTTCGCTTTTCCTGCCACCACGACGGGACGGTGAGGAGCCGGGCCAACTCCAGTCATTCTATGAGTCGGTGAAATAGCGCGAGGGCAGCGCTTCACTCCTGCGCTATCGCGATTAGCTTCGAGCGAGCTTCTTTAATTCGCCTAACCAAGCCGGGCGGAATTTCGGTTCCGTAGCTCTTGCGGAAGTTCGTTTCCGAGAAGTCCAGCGCCGCCAAGAGGTCTTGCGCGGCGGCGCGGGCGGCTTGTGCGTCCGTGCTGCCGACGTGGTCGATCCAGACCGGCTGGGTGTGCGCGAAATGCGTGTAGGACATCACCGGCCATGCGGTCTCGCCGCCGACCGCGCGCGCCGCGACCCATCCGCCGACGGGCAGGTCAACCGATCCGCGATAGGTGTGCTGGCCTTTGCCCTCGAACCCTTCCAGCGTCTGGACGACGATGCCGTTGACCAGGATTTCGACCCGGTCGACGGCACCGACACTGATGAGGTCGAGCGACCAGTCCCGCGTCCCGCTGCCGATGACACCGCCCGGCGCCTCGCCGTCGATCGCGAACAGGATCGCGGGGCCGGTCGTGACGAAGCCCCGGCCATCGCGAACCTGTTCGACCGCGGCGGAATACCCCTTGGCAGCACCAGTCGCGGGAACATAGGACCGCGCCGTGCCGATGGCAGGGAGGCGGTAGAAATTCGCCATCATGTCCGTGCCCGATGTCACCGGCATCGCGCGGCCGATATTGAGGAAGCGATACCAAGCCTGCGCGGTGCCAAGCGGGCTGGTCCACTGGCAGACGAGTTCGAGCCCGATGCCGTCCGACAGCACCCCGTCGATCACCAGTTCCTGCGGCAGCGGGTTCGCCGCGAGATCCGCGAACGGATCGGTATCCCCGCCGACCGGATGGACATAGGTCGCCAGCGCGCCCTGCGCCTTGGCGAACGGGTTCACCAGTCCGTTGTGAAGATCGCGATTGCCATAGACCGGCACGTTCGGGCCGAAGAACCACGGCTGAAACGCGGTGGTGGCGCCGATCATCCCGATGTGGCCGTGATAGTCGGAACCTACCTCCTGCGTCAGCCAGGCGGTCGTGCCATCGGAAGCCGAGGCCTTCTGCCCGATCCGGTCCGCATCGATGAAGCGATTATACTGGTTCCAGGCCATCGGCGCGCCATAGTCCAGGTCCTCCCCCCGCATCGGCAGGAGCAGATCGGGCAAGGCCAACTCGTTGACTCCGCTGCCATTGAGATGCGTATGATAATCAGCCGACACGTAGCCGGCCTCATGCGCGTCCCAGATCCGTTCAACGTCCAGCGCGGCATCGGTCTCTCGCCCAGCAACGACGCGCACTGTTTTCGCCTCCGGCAAGGAAAAAGGGCCGTGTGTCGCCACGATGCGGTATTCGCCCGCCGGGACATTCAGTTTGGTGGCACGGTCGATGTAGAAATAGACCGGTCCGTTCTGGTTGTCGACGAAGGTCGACCCGGCGGGGTTCGTGACCGGATGCCCATCGGCGCGCGTGATCGACACTCTCGCAGCGATCGGCGCGGAAGTCTCGGCGCTGCCGTCGCTCTCGTCCGCGCCGCGCACGGCAATCGCCAGATCACCCATGCCGGTGCCGTAATCCCATCTGGCGACGCGAACCTCTTCGGGTGTGCCGCCGGCCGCGCCGATCCGCATCAGGTGGAACTGCTGCTGCGCGTCGGCCTCGACAAAATAGACGTGCGATCCGTCCGCAGACCATGCGGGGAACAGCGCTTTCTTGTCGGGCTGGGTCAGCCAGCGCGGATAGGCCGGTCGATCGACGTCCATGACCGCCAGGCGGACCATATTGCCTTCGCCCACACCGTAGACGATGGCGCGCTCCGTCGGATGCACATCCGGGCTTAGATGTGCCATCCAGCCTTGCTGGAACAGGACTTCGCCCTCGTCGATGTCGCCTGGCGTGTCCGATGCGGGACGCAGATCGCGAATACGAACACCCTGCCCCGGACCTGCTGCCTCCTGATATACCAGCCTGCCGTCCGCCAGGGTCCGGGCCGCTCGCGCTACCCTGGACCCCTTCGTCAGTTGCTCGTCGGCCCCGGTGGCCAGATCGCGTTTCCACAGATCGAGGTTCCCGGCGCGAGCCGAGGTATAGAGCAGCCCCTTGCCGTCGCGCGTGAACTCGGGATCGAGATCGATGGCCGATGTATCGATGGTCAGCAGCTGCTTGCCTTCGCGCGTGATTACGACGATGCCGGTGTCCGATCCCTCGTCCCGCACGAACGCGATATGCTGGCCGTCGGGTGACCAGCGCGGGCGGGAATCGATGCCGCCGGCATTGGTCAGTCGCCGCGCGACGCCGCTGTCGATATCCAACAGCCAAAGCCAACCCTGATGCGCGAAGGCGAGGGTTTTCCCGTCTGGCGAAGGCGCCGGATAGACCGGCCCTGAAGACAGGATCGGGAGATGCTCCTGCTCCAGATAAAGCTGGTGCCCATACCCCTCGACCTCGGGATAGTGCCGCTCCCACTGCGCAGACGCAGGGACGGACACGATGGCAAGAGCAAGAGCGAGCAGCGGCGAGAGAGATTTCATTTCGACAGCATATCGGCCGGACGCGCGAATAGCTACTTTTGACCGCCAAGTCAGGTAGCTGGCGCAGCAACAGACCGACAAGGATCAGCGCCAAACCTGCCCGCTGCGTTTTATCGCAGTTAAATCGGTTAACACTATCCCGGCGACTGATAGCTGCCAGGCAGCTCCGGGTCCAAATTCGTCACGCAGTCTGACAAGAGGGCTGACGGTCAGGCAAGCTGAACCGTTCAAAAAACTTCGCTGCAAAACCGCAAGCTGTGTCGAGCTCTAGGCCGCGACTGTTTGTTCCGACTGCCTGATAGGCCCTCTTGCCGCCGGCCCGAATGAAAGCGCTACCGCCAGCGAGGCGAGGGGGCTCAGCCAGCAGAACAACGCCCAGGGCGCATAGGCAAGCGTCGGCACGCCCAGCGTGCTGGCCATGAACACGGCCGAGACCGTCCACGGCATCAGCGGCTCGGTAACGGTGACCGAGTCCTCGATCGTGCGCGAGAGGTTCTCGGGAGCCAAGTCGCGATCGGCATAGGGTCTGCGAAACAATCCGCCGACGACCAGCGCGGTGACCCCGCCATGGCTCGTCATCGCAACCATGATCGCGCCTGCCGCCATGGTCGCCGCGATAAGGCTGGCGACCGAACCGACCAAGCGTAGCAGCGCGTCCAGCAATCGCTCCAGCGCGCCCGAAACGGCCATTCCTGCCGCCAGCAGGAAGGCCGCGAAGATGAACAGCAGCGTGCCCGCCATGGACGTGAGGCCGCCGCGGTCGAGCAGGTTGATGATTGTCGGGGCGAGCGTCCGTCCGGGCAACACCGTTCCGGAATCGAACCCGTTGACGAAACTCGCCATCGCCTGCGCCGGAGCGAAGCCCTGGTGGATTACGCCGATGGCGAGGGCGAGCACTGCGGATCCCAGAATCACCAGCGCCGGGGGCTTGCGCAATGCGATGCCGACAAGCGCGACCGCCAGCGGTAGAGCCTCGATCGGCCCTAAAATGAAAGCAGAGCCGAGTTCGTCGCGGATTGTCGCGGTATTGGCTGCTGCCGCGCCCGAAGCGGTGGCACCGGTAAGGCCCATCGCCGCAAACACCACCAGAGCGATCAGCGCGGACGGCACGCTGGTCCACATCATATGCCGGATATGAGCGTAGAGCTCCGCCCCCGCCCCGATCGCCGAAATGTTGGTCATGTCCGAGAGCGGCGAGAGCTTGTCCCCCAGATACGCGCCCGAGAGAACGGCACCCGCGATGGGCGCTAGCGGAACCTGCATCGCCGCCGCCGCACCCATCAGCGCGACGCCGATCGTGCCCGCAGAACCCCACGAGGTGCCCGAGATCAGCGACATGAGCGCGGTCGCCACGAAGGCGGTCAGCGCCATGTAGTTCGGGTCGATGAGGTCGATGCCGAGCACCACGAGCAGCGGGATGGTGCCCCCGAACATCCAGCTGCCGATGAGGGCGCCGATGCTGAGCAGAATCAATATCGCGGGAAAGGCCTCGGCGATCTGCCGCGCGGTCTCGTCCTGCATCGCGGCCCATCCCGTACCGGCATGGCGCGCGACGAGCCCCGCCACGGCGGCGGCGAACAGGATCGAAAGCAGCAGGGCATCGCCGTCCGTGCCGATGGTCGCCATCGCCACTCCGATGGCGCCGAACAGCGCAACGATCGGCAGCAGCGCCAGCCCGAGCGGCAAGCGCCGCGGCGGCGGCAGCGTCCCTACGTAATCATGTGTCATGCCAGCGCCTGCTCAAGGTCGGCGACGAGGGCATCGGCGCCTTCCAGGCCGATGGACAGGCGGAGCAGCCCTGCCGGTATGCGCGGTGGCACCTCGCTGGCCGGCTCGCGCTTGTGCCCGGTTATGACAAGGCTCTCCGCGCCACCCCAGCTCACCGCCTTGCCGAACAGCTTCAGGTGGTTGGCGACCGCCATCGCCCGTGCGAGGCTGCCGTCCGCCAGCTCGAAGGAGAACAGCCCCGAATGGCCGCGCCAATTGCGAGGCATCGTCGCCTCCAGCCCCAGCTGCGGATGGAACACGCGCGAGACCGCGGAGTGTCCCGCCAGATACCGCGCTACAGTCAACGCGTCGGCATGATGCTGGCGTAGCCGCACCGGCAGGCTCATCAGCCCGCGCAGGAACAGAAAAGCATCGAATGGCGCCATCACCGCGCCCAGCAGCATGTAGGCGTCGTAGAAAATCCGCTCGATCCGTTCGGCAGGCCCCAGCAGCGCGCCGCCCAGCGCATCGCTATGCCCGCCGATATATTTGGTGCAGGAATGGATCACGAAATCGATGCCGAGTTCCATCGGCTTCTGCAGCAGCGGGGTCGCCACCGTGTTGTCGAGCGCGGTAAGGATCGACCTTTCGCGCGCGAGCGCGGCGATGCCGGGCAGGTCGGCCACGCCGAAGAGCATCGAGCCGGGGCTTTCGACATAGATCAGCCGCGTCTCTTCGCGCAGCAGCGGAGCGATCGCTGCGACATCACCGGCGAAGGTCTGGTCGTGAAGGATGCCGAAATCCTCGAGCCGCCGGGCCAGCTCCAGCGTCGGGCCATAGATGTCGCCGACGAACAGCACACGGTCGCCAGCCTTGAGCAGCCCGAACAACAACGCCCCGATCGCGCCCATGCCCGATGCGAAGCATTTGCACGCCTCGGCCCGCTCCAGCTTGGCGAGAGTGCGCTCCAGCGCCTTCACCGTCGGGTTCGTGCCGCGCGAATAGGTGCTGACGATGTGTTCGCGCGCAAGGTCGCGGTGCAACTCCTCCATCGTCGCCTTTCGGAACAGCGAGGCCTGCGCGATCGGCGGCAGAACCGCGCCGCCATGCTCAGCAACGTCGTCGCCAGCACGCAAACAGATCTGTATGTCGAGAGGATCGAATTCGATCATGGAACAGCCTTGATTGGAACGAACGGCGGCACAAGCCATGCGCCAGTCGGTCATTGGCGTCAAAGCCGCGATGGGCTGAGAGGGCGGGCTCGGAGATTTCCCGCGGCATTTCGGCCGGCAACGCAGGTCGTTCGATCGAGGCTCTGAGCCATGATGGCATGGCAGCGGTGAACCGCCCCCTATCAGAAGGCGTTCATGTTCGAGCGATAGGCGATGCCATTTCTGGCACACCCGCGGAATTGAAGCTGGCTAGCCGAACGCCGGATCAGTTCTGACCCGCGATAGCTAGCCCACCGTTCTGGACGCCGCCCGCGAGCAGTCCTAACGGGCAGCGCATGAGCATTCTTGCGACGATCATGAACACCGCCACTGGCCGCCCTATCCAGAAAATGTCCTTCGGTCGGATGCCCAAGCCTTGGGCAAGCTTCAATCTGGAGACCGGCGAACTCGTCACCGCCGAGCGGATCGATGTCGGCAAGCCAGCGCCGGGCAAATTCGTCGCCCCGGTGGAGGTCTGGGTCACGCTCAAGCCGAAGGGTTAGTCCGATGCCGGTAACCACCCCCAAGCCAGCCGCTCGCGCGATCGGGATCGATTTCGGAACGACCAACTCCGTCATCGCAACCGCTCATGCGGACGGGAGCACGGCGCTGGTGAATTTCGCCGCGCCGGGTGGTCCTTCCGACGTCTTCCGGTCGGCACTCTGTTTCTGGCAGGACGATGCGATGCGCGGCGGCCTGGGACACGAGGCGGGGCCATGGGCCATCGCCGAGTTTCTCGATTTCCCAGAAGGCAGTCGCTTCATCCAGTCGTTCAAGTCGCTCGCTGCGGATTCCCTGTTCGAGACCGCGAGCCTGTTCGACAAGCGGCTGCGGTTCGAGGAACTGGGCCAGATCTTCTTGTCGCATCTGGTCGCGCATGCAGGCGACGCACTGATCGATCTGCCCGACAGGGTCGTCGTGGGCCGACCGGTGCGCTACGCTGGCGCGCGTCCCGATCCGAGACTGGCCCACGCGCGTTACGATGCGATGTTCGCCGCACTCGGCGCTGACGTCCACTATGTCTACGAGCCGATGGGCGCAGCTTATGGCTTTGCTTCACGGCTCGATGAACCCGCAACGTTGCTCGTGGCCGATTTCGGCGGCGGGACGAGCGATTTTTCGGTCGTTCGCGTCGCCGAGCGCGGCGCGCCGCGGCGCTGCTTGCCGCTGGGCTCGGCCGGTATCGGTATCGCCGGCGACACGTTCGACTACCGGATCATGGACCACCTCGTATTGCCGTTGCTCGGCAAGGGCGGAAGCTACCGCTCTTTTGACAAAGTGCTTGAGATTCCGGGCGGACATTATGCCGACTTCGGAGACTGGTCGCGCCTTGCCCTGATGCGAAACCGGCGAACGCTCGCCGAACTGTCGCGATTGCAGCGCAGTGCGACCGATCCCGCAGCGATCGCGCGCATGATCGCGGTTATCGAAGGCGAACTGGGCTATGCGCTTTACGATGCCATAGGACAGGTGAAACGCGCTCTATCCAGTGAAACACAGGCGGAATTCGTATTCGACGCTCCGGGCCTGAGGATCGAGGCGCAGGTCGAGCGCCGGGAATTCGAAAGCTGGATGGCCGAGGACCTCCAGCGCATCGCCCTGACAGTCGATGCTGCGCTGGACCGGGCCGGTGTTGCCCCCGATCAGATCGACCACGTTTTTCTGACGGGCGGATCCTCGCAGATCCCGGCGGTGCGCCGGCTGTTCGAGCAACGCTTCGGTGAAAGCCGGATCGTGCGGGGGGATGAGCTTACGTCCATCGCCCACGGTCTGGGGTTGATGGCTGCCGGGGCCGATCTTGCCGATTGGGTGATCGAGGACGAGGTATAGTCATCAGAGGCGCGTTTCTTAGTGAGAGCCATGGCACGTATCTCTAACCCGACTAAGGACTGCTCACTCCGCCCCGCCTTGTGATTGAAGCAAAGGCCACAGATCAGGCCAGGCCGGCCAGAAGATGACGGTCTGACGGCGTGCCGTCCGTCTCACTGCGCGCGCGCGGAAAGCCGCGACGCCGCGGACTGCCGTCAGTTTCGGCAGCGCCAACAGGCTTGATACCTAACCTACGATGGCACTACCGCCGTAGCCGACAATCGGCGTCGGATAATTTCCGGGGGCCGCCGCAATTATCGCAGCGAACCAGGCTGCGCCGAAAATGACATAGATCGCACGATTGCCAGCCCGCCAAGGCTTACCCAACGGGCCGCACCTTCGACCTCGGAGCCGAAAACTGCGGTCGCTAGAAGCCCACCCGCCATTGCGATGATGGCTACGCCCTGCTTGCCATCGGCCGTCAGCCGGTAGGCATGTCGCGGCGGCCGTCCTCTTTCAGCCGACTGCTGCCATTCCGCTTTGAGATAGTCCTGCGACCCCAGACGGATCGGAAGCGGATAGAGCGTGCCGGATTTACTTCGGCGAGCCGAGCCAGTTCATAGCCGTGAGACCATTGGCCCCTGGCATCCAGGAGGACGGCAAGAACCGTCCGGGGACGAGATGAGAGCGCGCGCGATCAAGTCATGCACATTAAAATCTACCTACATGGATTTAGCGTTAAGTGCGGTCGTGAGGCCGCGCAAAGCCGTCTCCCCCTGCCCTTTGTGCTGGTAGAACCTGGGCCGGTTCCGGACTGTCTGTTTTCGAGTGATCAAGCGCGAGAAGCGGACGCTCGTTTATGCACATGGACGAGCCGAGAACACCCGCACAAGGACAATCGCATGGCCTCCGGAGCGTTCGAGTTCGGCCGTTCGTATAGTATCGAATCTAGAGTGTTGTCGCTTGGTTCCTAATGTTCCCCCAGACGATACGAGCGCCGCGTTGCCTTAACGGGTCGTCGTTAGTGCGCGCGTGGTCATCCTGACTATCGATCTTGTATTTCCTGCGGGGCAGCTTGAACCAGCATCCCATTCTGTGCGGCCCATGCGAAGGCGTACTGGTCGGCGATTTCCTCGCGCCGCACATCCTCCGCACTACCGATGCCGTGGCCAGCCCGCGTATCGCCACGCAGGTAAATCGGTGCATCGGGCCATTTCGCGCGGGCGCGGGCGACCCACTTGGCGGTCATCCACGGGGCGACGCGGTTGTCGTTTAGACCAATCACCATCATCGTTGGCGGTAACGAAGCTGCACTAGGGATCATCTGATAGGCGTCCATCGCGACCAAATCACGGAACTGGTGTGGATCAGCGGGATTGCCCATCTCATCGAATTGATTGGCGCCGTTCTCCGCCACACCGATCCGACTGGCGTTTACAACCCCGACCCCGGTGATCATCGCGCCGAATGGCTTCGGATCGCGCAGCGCGGCGGTGGGCACCAGCGTGCCGCCCATGCTCGCGCCGGTGATCAGCGGACCCTGTTCGGGCGCGACACCAGCCCTGGTGAGCGCGTTCGCGCACGCTGCGAGATCCTCCATGCCGCGCGGCTTGCTGGGTCCGCGCCCGCCTTCGTGCCACTCGCGCCCGCGTTCGCCGCCGCCTCGCGTGCCGCAATAGGCGACCGCGCCGCCCTTATCGAGCCAGGCCATGATGTTGCGGTCGTAGGCGGGGAACACTGTGTCGAAGCCGTAACCGCCATACGCCTCGACGATAGTCGGGGTGCGCCCCAACGCACCCTCGCGCCGCAGCATCACCATCGGAACGCGCGTGCCATCCGCGCTGGTTGCTTCCATGCGCCTAACAGTCATCTCGGCCGCGCCATCCCATATCTGCGAAGCGATCCCCGTCTCGATCAACCTACCGCCGCGCGCCTCGAAGATCGTAACGCCGTTCGTCCACCCGGTCAGCGGGAAGGCGATCCCGTGACCATCTTCGGTGGCGTCGATCCCGAAGCTGAAGCCTTCGAATGGCAGCGCGATCTCGCGCGCAGGGCCGCGCCCGCCGGGAAGATAGAGCAACCGACTGGCACCGTCGCGCGACGCGAGGACGTAAAGCCCCGTAACGTCAAATCGCATCTGCTTGATCAGCAGATCGGGCGCACCCGCCAACACCTCTTCGCCTTCGCCCTTCTGGCCGTCTGCGGAGAGCGGGTAGCGCATGATCGATCCCGCTCCGTTGTCCTTCGTCGTCAGCAGATAGAGGAGATTGCCCGAGATTTCCGCAGCGCCAACTTGGTCGTCGAGCGTCGCGACCTCTGTCCAGCGCGGCTTCCCTGCAAGCAGCGCCCCGGTCGGCGAGACGAAGAACGCGTTATCGGCGCGTGCGCTTGCCGCCGTTCCTACCGCGAAGGGCTGTCCCGGTCGGACAGAGACGAGGGCGGCGTTCTGCGGCGCCACCGTCATGCCGTTGCCCATCACCGCTACCGGCTCACCGCCATCGAGCGGCGCCACGAAGGCTGTTGCCCCACGCATGGGATCACCGTCGATCGGCGTCGCCAGCAGCTGCGTGTAGAGCAACTGATCCTTGCCGACGAATTCGACCGGGTCGTCGCCCCAGATGCGCTCGATCGGCGCTGCTATTTCCCGCCCACTGGCGATATCGTAGATATGAGTAGTGCCCATTTCGGATCCGGCATTCGACACCTGCACCGAAGCTCGCGTGCAATCGGGTGACATCGCTACGGCGCCGAAGCTTGCGAGTTCGCTTCCGCCAACCTGCGCGGGATCGAGGAACAGCCGCTCCTGCCCGCCGCGCCGCAGATAGAGCTTGGCGAGCCGGTCCTGCGCGCCGGTACGCTTGACGAGGATGGTGTCGCCGCACACCGCGCCGCCACCGATCCGGTCGAGACTGGAGGAGATTTCGGTCAATCGCTGTAGGAACCATGCGCGTTCGGGAAGCGCATCGAGCATGGCGCGGGTGCGCACGTTCTCGCGTTCCACGAATGCCAGCATCTCGGCCTGGTTGGCCGGGTCTTCCATCCAGCGATATTCGTCTTCGAGCGTGATGCCGTGGACTGTCTCGGTCAGAGGCACGGAGCGGACCTGCGGAGGCGCATCTGCCGAAACGGGGCCTTGCGTCAGCGCCAGTGAGGAAACGAACAGAGCGAGGTGTGCGGCGTATCTCATGGCAAGCTCTCCTTGGATCGATGACGCGGGTTAGTCGCTCGACTGCAGCGCGAACCGGGCGATGAAATCGATCACCGCATCGCCGTTCGGCGTGCCGGGCGTGACGATGTCGAAATGGTTGGCGTCGGGCGGATCGAGCACTGCGACGGTATCGCCGCTGGCCCGCGCCGCATCGATATAAGGCTGCATGAGGTCGCCAAGGGAGCCGCCGACGCTAAGTTGGCGGATACCCAGCGGCAGGTGGTCGATGGGTGAAGCGATGGCGTATTCAGCCGGTCGTTCAGCAGGCGTTCCGCCCATCAGCGGCACGATGACTGGCTGCCCACCGCATACCTGGGCGTCGATGCCGATGAAGGGCACGAGCGCCCCCGGCCCGTCGATCGCCACCACGCTGACGGGTGCGATTTTAGTTGCGGACCAAGGCTCCGGTAGCCGGGAGCGCGAGGCAGCCCACAAGGCCAAGTGTGCGCCCGCCGAATGGCCGACGATCGTCACGCGGCCGAGATCGAGATCATACCGCGCCGCGACCTCGGCCAGCTTGTCGACTGCGGCCGCGACGTCCTCGAACGTGCCCGGCCAGCCGCCGCCTTCGTTGCCGATGCGGCGATACTCGATGTTCCAAGTGGCAAAGCCCCGCTTGCCTAGCGCATCCGCAACGCTGGAGAAGTTCTTGCGGCCATCCACGCTTGCCATCCAGCAACCGCCGTGAACGAGGATCGCGACCGGGAACGGTCCAGCGCCATCGGGCAGCCGCAGATCGGCGACCTGCTCCGCATCCGCGCCGTAGGCGATCGTCTCCACCGGTGTCGAAGCGGCCGCACCCGCCTGCTTGTAGGCAATGATCGGTTCCTGCGCGAAACCCGCAGCCGGAACCGACAATGCGAGAAGCGCAGCTGTTGCCGTGAAAAGCGCGTGCTTCATGTCAGCTACTCCAGGACAGCGCCGTCGATACCTTTGTGCGAGCGGCGATTATTGTATCTGCGCGCCATCGCGGACGTATTGGCGGCGCAATTCACCGCTTCCTCTTACAATCCGTCGGGTGTATCCGTTTGCCCGTATCGCCGCAGGGGATAGTGTGCGATGGCTTTCGAACTGCAATTCCGCGTTCCGCCGCCCGCCCTCCGCGAAATCTTGGCGTTCGACTACGTCCTGCGCAGCGATGCGGGGGTAGTGGAAGACCAGCTCAACGCGCTGCTGCCGCAGTTCCACTGGATAGCTGAGGGAGCTTTCTTCTACGACGATGCGGACGGTGTGCTGCAGCCGTGTCCACGCACCGCGATCGTCGGCATGAGCATGCGGGCGCCGCGGATTAGGGTCGCCGGGCCGGCCACGATCGTCGGGGTCGGCTTCCTACCGCGCGGATGGGTGCAGACGACGGGGTTACCGGCGGCGCTATGCACCGACTCGATCCAGCCGGGCGAACTTGCCGCGCCTGACCTCGCGGCAGGGTTCGCGCTCCTCGACCCGCGCCGGTCCGCGGATGAGTTGATAGAACTCGCCTTCGGGCTCATCGCGCGCAACTTGATGCCCCCCGAACCGGGGCTTGCAAGAACTATTGCGGCGATTGACCTGTGGCTGGTCAATAACGGGCGCGATGTCGACCTCCTCGCCGATCGCACCGGCATTTCGCATCGTCAGCTGAACCGCGTGGTGCTGCGCACGCACGGGGCGTCGCTCAAGTCGCTCGGCACAAAGTTCCGCACGCTACGCGTTGCATCCAGGCTCGCAACGGGCGAAGCTACACACTGGAGCGCTGCGGTGGCGGACGAGTTCTACGACCAGCCGCATCTTATCCGCAATTTCCGCCGCTTCATTGGCACCACGCCGCACGCCTTCGTCAGCCCCGACGGTTCGCTCAACCGTTCGATCATGCGACAGCGACTCGCCCTACGGCCAGACAACGCGCTGGCTGGGTGGAGTTGATCGCTGGATCGATTGCCGCGATGATGACAAGCCCGTCACACCCCTCCAGCGCAAAACTTAAATTACTGGCGAGAGACACTCTAGCTGTTTGCGTTAAAGGATCTCCAATTGGGAGAGGCGCCAAACGGACACCGTTAAACTTCGGACCTAATCCATACGATGTCGTTCGAGGTACTCTACGTGCAGCCGAGAACTAGGTGTTCATTCATTTTGAGAGGGAACTGGGCCGGTTTCAGCGATACAAGGTAAAAAGCGTAAGTTCGGCTTAATCGTCAGTGATCATTAGCATTTCCTGACTAAGTTCGTCTCGCTGCTCCTTGTATCGTAACCGTTATCGCAACAATTCTTCATCCTGTTCATCCTGTTCATCGAAAATGAACACGTCAATCTCTGTCTTCGGCGACAGACCGAGCCAGTCGGCGAGCATTTCGAGATCGCGTTCAACCGGCCAGGTAAACAGCGCAGCGCGCGACTTGTCGAGCCGCAGGACTAAGCTTCTCTTCTTCGCTCGCAAGGCGCTAGTCGTCAGCGAAACCTTTGAAGAGGCGCCGAGCTGGCGCGCTAGCCGAAAGGCGAGGCCCCAGCCGACCGCTTCGCGCAGATCGTCGTCGCCCGCGAGCATTCGCAGCGTATCGGGCAGCGCGATCCGCCCGAGGCTTCCGAACAGGGCGGCGCAGATCATCGCCCTGCCGCGCGCATCGATCCACACCCAGCGCTTGTCGAGCGCCCATTCGGTCGCGTAATTGACGCGCAGATTGGGTTCCACCCGGTGCAGCGCGATCGCCAGCTGTCCGGCGGCCAGGCGGAGCCGCTCGCTGCTCTCTCCGTCGCCATGTGCCATATCGGCAGTCCAGGCGGCGAGGAGGGCAGCATCTGTGATCGTGGCGTGGCGCTGGACGGCAAAGGCGCTGATCCCGGCGATCAGCGGATCGCGCGATTTCTCCAGCGGATCGAGCCGGTCGTAGAGCAGCCCTTCGCGCAGGCCCCACGAGGAAAAGACCAATTTTTCCGGCCGCAATTCCTTCAGCATGACTCGCAGCAGCGCGGCGGCGTCGGGCAGTTTCTCAGCCCGCATGGCGGAGACGCCGCGAACATCAGTCAGCCTCGCCGGCTTGCTGCGGACGAGCTGCGCGGCGAGCGCGTCGGCCTCCTCCGCGCCCAGTTCGAAACCGTGCGGGTCGGTCAGCGGATAATCGCTCGACCGCATCGCAAAGGAAGCGAAGGCGCGCCAGGTGCCGCCAACGAGGTAAAGCGGTTCGCCCATGCTGGGCGTCCACTGCGCCCCGGTCAGCATATCGGCAACGCGGCGGCGGAAATGGTCCTTTTCGCGCAGGGCCGCGAGCCGCAGCGTGCCGAGCGGCAGGCTGATCCCGTCCTGACACTCCCCGCCCTCGATCCGGATCAGCTCGAGGCTTCCTCCGCCAAGATCGGCCACCGTGCCGCGCGCATCGCGAAAGGCGGAGATGACGCCCAGCGCCGACAGCCGCGCCTCTTCGGACCCTTCCAGCAACCGCACCGCGAACCCGGCCTCGGCCGCGCGGCGCAGCAGTTCCGGCCCGTTCGTGGCATCGCGCGCGGCGGCCGTCGCCACCGCATCGACCTGCTCGATGCCGAGATCGTCGACGATATGACGATAACGGGCGAGCGCGGCGATCGCCTCGTCCATCGCCTCGTCCGGGATCGCCCCGCCATTGGCGTCGAGCGCCTTGCCGAGCTGGGGGGCGACCTTCTCGTTCCACAGCGTCACCGGCGCGCGCAGCGGCCCGCCATAGATTACCAGCCGGACAGTGTTCGATCCGATGTCGATCACCGCGCGGCGCGGCAGCGGGCGTTCGGCGCGCGGGCGGCGCGATGGCGCGTGGCCGTTCAAGACGGTTTCCGCATCAGGCTGAGTTCGGGCACGTCATGCTCCTCGATCGCGGCGCCGCGGCCGGACAGGGACGGATTGCTCATGAAATAGTCGTGGCAGTTGAAGCCGTCCTCGCCAATGGTCTGGCGCAGATATTCGCCGTCGGGCATCAGCTTCCAGCTGCGTTCGGTGTCGAGGATGTTGGCCAGCATCACCTGTTCCAGCACCTGGTCATGCACGGTCCGGTTGGCGATCGGCACGGCGACCTCGACCCGGCGGGTGAGATTGCGGCCCATCGCATCGGCCGATGTGATGAACACCTTCGCCTCCTCGTTCGGAAGCATCGCGCCATTGCCGAACACCCAGATGCGGCTGTGTTCGAGGAAGCGGCCGATGATCGACTTGACGGTGATGTTGTCCGACAGGCGGGGAACCCCGGCTCGCAGCGAGCAGATGCCGCGCACCACCAGCACCACCTGCACGCCCGCCTGGCTCGCCTCGTAGAGCCGGTCGATCGTGCCCTTCTCGGTCAGCGAGTTCATCTTGAGCCAGATCGCCGCCGGCCTGCCTTCGCGGGCATTCGCCGTCTCCGCCTCGATCAGGGCGTAGAGCCGCTCGCGCAGGTCCAGCGGCGAGATCGCCAGATGTTCCATTTCGTGCGGTTCGACATAGCCGGTGATGTAGTTGAACACTTTCGCCGCGTCCCGGCCATAGGCCGCATCGGCGGTGAAGTAGCTGAGATCGGTATAGATCTTGGCGTTGACCGGGTGGTAATTCCCGGTGCCGAAATGGCAGTAGGTGCGATAGCCTTCTTCCTCGCGGCGCACGATCAGGCTGACCTTGGCGTGAGTCTTCAGCTCGAGGATGCCGTAGATCACCTGCACCCCGGCGCGTTCCAGCTCGCTCGCCCAGCGCAGATTGCGTTCCTCGTCGAAGCGGGCCTTCAGCTCGACCACGGCGGTCACCGCCTTGCCGTTCTGCGCGGCGTCGATCAGCGCGGCGATCACCGGCGACTGGTCGCCCGCGCGGTAGAGCGTCTGCTTGATCGAGACGACGGACGGATCGTGCGCCGCCTGCTGGAGGAAATCGACCACCACGTCGAAGCTTTCGAAGGGGTGGTGGATGACAATGTCCTTCTCGCGGATCGCGGCGAAGCAGTCGCCGTCATGCTCGAGCACGCGTTCGGGATAGCGCGGGGCGAAGGGCGTGAACTTGAGGTCGGGCCGCGGCTCGTCGCAGATCGCGTCGAGATCGTGGAGGCCCAGCATTCCTGCGGACTTCACCACCATCGCCGCCTCGATGTCGAAGCAGTCGCGCAGCAGCGTCTCGGCCGCCGGATCGCAATCGTCGTCGAGTTCGAGCAGCACCGCGCGGCCCCGGCGGCGGCGCTGGATCGCGCTGCGGAACACGCGCACCAGGTCCTCGGCCTCTTCCTCCACCTCCATGTCGCTATCGCGCAGGACGCGGAAATGCCCGTCGCCCAGGATCTCGAAGCCGGGGAAGAGCAGCGCCGCGTATTCCACGATCAGTTTCTCGATCGCGACATAGATCGCCTTCCGGCCCGGCACGCGGACGAAGCGCGGGGCGCCGCTGGGGATGAGCACCATCTCCATCAGCTCGGGCAGGGGGGCGGGCCGCGCGACGCGGAAGATCAGCCCCATGCCGAGGTTCTGGACGAAGGGGAAGGGATGGCTCGGATCGATCGCCTGCGGGGTGATCAGCGGCAGGATGTCGCTTTCGAAATAGGCGCGGCACCAGGCCTGTTTCTTCTCCGACAGCTCGGCGATGTCGGGGATCTGGATGCCCTCGGCGTCGAGTTCGCGGCGCAGCGCCGCCAGCGCTTTCTGCTGGCGTTTCTCCAGCGCGACGACCTTCTTGCGGATCGCGGCGAGCTGCTGGCGCGGGGTGCGGCCCTCGATCGAGGTTTCCTCGATGCCCCGGCTCGCCAGCCCCTCCAGCCCGGCGATGCGGATCATGGTGAATTCGTCGAGATTGCTCGCCGAGATCGAGAGGAAGCGCAGCCGCTCGAGCAGCGGGAAGCGCTCCTCCTCCGCCTCGGCCAGCACGCGGCTGTTGAAGGCGAGCCAAGACAACTCGCGATTGAAATACCGCTCTTGCGGAGTTTCGTGCGAGCCATCCGAAACTTCGGTTGGCTCGGGATTTGCCCCGGGCGCGTTCGTGGGTCCGGCCCGGCTTTCTCGCGTTCTCATCGTAGGAGGCACCGTAAGCAGCGCGCAACTTCGGTGCCAGCGCAGAAGGACATGGTCAAACCAGTGTTAGACAATGTCGGGGCGAGAGGAGATCTAATCGAAAACGGTCGCATGGAGATACACGCCGGCTTAGCCTTAAACGGAGCCTTCTACGATTTCCGCTCGCGGACGGTGATCAGCTTAGCGCGTCGTCTCGAACAGCTTGCGCAGCAGATCGCTATCGCGGAACCCCGCAGAACTACGCCGTTCCAGCGGAGAAATACAATAGACTACCGATATTCGATTTGATCAGGGACTGTTTGGCGCCCCATAGAGGACAAAGATGGGCACTCAAATCGTTGGACAATTTTGCGGCCACGACCTTAATCGCATCGATTTTCACAAGCCAATGACCGCTTTTGGGTCGGGAAACTGTCCGCAGTGTGAGACCCTCAGATGGCAAAGCGGACATTTGGAAGATCCACCCGTGAACAACAGGTTCGGCGAACACCGCTCTATATAGTTAGCGATGGATAGCGAAACGCTGCGCGGCACTTTTTCCAGAATGCATGGACCCGGCGGCAGCATATCCGGTAAATTCCCGATGTGGGGATTTGCCCATCCGCAAAGCAGCACGAAAGCGCGTGCGTTACCTCTTCGAACGGCTTCCAGCGAGGGAAGCAAGAGGGGCAGGCATCACAGCCGATGACTGTGCCGTTTCAAGGAGAAATGATATGCGCAAGATCGTAACCGCCACCGCTGTCGCTGCCATCGCTCTCGGCGTGGGCATGCCGGCCGCGGCTCAGGAAACCAATGGACCGACCAACACGACGATCAACAGCACGATGGACGATGACAATGTCATCGTGAACGATCTGCTCGATCTCGTCGCGACCGACAATTCGGCCGATCAGGACAATGATGGCAACGGCTCGTATAACGGCAACTCGCTGAGTTTCATCGCTGCCACCCAAACGCTGAGCGCGGTGAACACCAACAGCGAGATGGACGAACTGGTCGATCTCGACGGTGAGGACGAATCGGATACCCCGGTCGGCTACAACAGCGGCAACAACGTCGTCCGCGACAATGCGTTCGCTGCCTTTGCCGGCATTAACAACGCTGCGTGGAACACGGGCATCAACGCCAATACGCAAGCGGCGACCAACATCGCGGCTCAAGGCACCGTAAACTTCGGCGTGGGCGGAAGCTCCGCTGCGGATGGCGGCGCTGGCGGCGGCGAAGACTGATCCGACCATGCGAGTGCAGGGCTCCCCGTCATGGGAGCCCTGCTACACTCCTTTCGGAGGCGTTCGTTATGAAGAAGAAAATTACCTCCACATTCGCATTCGCCGTCTTCGGGCTGGCGATCCTTGGTTCACCCGTCGTCGCGCAGAGTAGCCAAGCGCTGTCGCCGGATCGAGCAAAAGGCCAGACCGCGCCGTCGACAATCCAGGACGAAGCGAAGACTCCCGACCCAGCATCGCCTGCGGACTCTACCGATCTGCCGGTATTGCTCGGGGCGACCGAACTCGAGACCGAGCGAGGTCGCGCGACCATCGTTCTTAATCAGCAGGATATCGAGGGCGTCGTATCCGACAACGTTCTCGGCGATTATGCGGCCGGAGATATTTCGTTGTCCGACAATGCCCTGGCGAACTTCAGCGGCGTCGGCAATTTTCTCTTCAACACCGGTGCTCAGAACAACCTGCAAGCGGGGATGACGCTGACCATCACGATAGAGAACTGACCCATGTCGAAACCACCCCGCCGTCGCGTCCTCATCGCAGCCCCCCTCGCGACGGCGCTCCTCGCCTCCGCTGTTTCGGCATCCGCGCAAGTGCGCCTACAGCACGACAGCGGAGGCACTTTTGACGTGGCGGTCATGAGCTGGTGGGAGATACCCTTCAGGAGTGTTGTGCGACAGAGATACGATTTCAGTTGCGGATCGGCTGCGATAGCGACGCTGCTTACCTATCACTACGATCGATCGGTTAGCGAGCGCGACGCCTTTACCGCTATGTGGCAAGTCGGCGATCGCGACGAAATTCGCAAGCGGGGGTTCTCTCTGCTTGATATGCGATCCTACCTCATTTCGCTCGGTTACGAAGCAGAGGGCTTCCGTCTTACCGTCGATCAGCTTGCCAAGGTCAGGAGACCGCTGATCGCGCTCATCGACCTTCACGGTTACAAGCATTTCGTGGTCATTAAGGGCATGCGCGGCGATCGCGTGCTTACCGGGGATCCTACGTTGGGATTGACGGAATATGCGGCCGACGATTTCGCCAAGCATTGGGAAGGCGTCGCTCTCGCGGTCATGAGGACTCCGGACCGCGTCCTGCCGACCTACAACCTTTCCGGTGACTGGGGCCCATGGTCCCGCGCGCCAATCGAGCAGGGTGGAGCTTTGCGCGTCGCGTCCAGTGACCTCACCAATGATTTGCCGCCGGACTACCAGATCACACCCGAGATGCTGATCCCCGTTCGCATCGGCACGGTGGAGTAGGAGACACGCTGTGAAACGGACTTTCGAATGCTCTTTGTTGGCTACGGTCTTGATCTTGGCGAGCACACCAGATCCTCTTCATGCACAGAGCGACGATCTCCCCCAAATCCTGACCGAGAGCGAGCTAGCGGAAGCGCGAGGGGGTTTCGTGGTTGCGGGTATGGAAATTCGGCTCGGCGCCGATCTGCGCACCTACCTCAACGGCGAACTCGCCTTGCGAACGACCATCAGTTGGGAAGACGATGGTCCCAAAACGGACCAATGGGTCTCGGCCACGCTCGCGCCCGCATCGGCCCTGGCGATCGGAGGCATCCTGGCGAACGGGAACCTCGCGCTGAACGTGAACGGCCAGCCGATGTTTCTGGCGAACGAGGGGCAGACGGCGCTCCTCCAACGGACTGATGGCCAAATCCAGAATGTGGCGTTCAACACCGCGAGCGGGATCGATCTACGGCAGGAAGCCGACATCTCTCTGGCCGTGGCGAACTATCAGATGTTTCGCGATGCGATGGCGCCGGCAATTCTCATGTCGGGGCTCGGAGATGCCATTTCGCACGCCGCAATCGGGGCGACAGCTCCCTGATCTTCTCAAAACGTGATCGGAAAGCGGAGGGTAACGCCGAGATCGGGAGCATCTTCGGTCACTCCAAATTCGAACGATGCGTTCGCCGTAACCCGTTCCGTCAGGCGATAGGACATGCCGAAGGTCAATGATCCGACCTGAAGGCGATCGGACCGCTCCACAGCACCGCCGATTTCGGTTTCCGTGGGCATGATGTAATTGTGCCGATAGCCGAGAGAGAAGGAGAACCGCGGATTGAGTGCAAATCCGAACCCCAGCGATCCACTGATGGAATCGCCGGGATCGACATGACCGATGGGAGCCCCACCGACCACCCGATCGATGTCCCGACCGATGTTATAAAGGTAGCTGACTCCACCGAAGATCACGACAGGATCGGAAGGCAGCAGCATGCTGATGCTGGGCTGAATGCCCCAGAATCCTGAGCCTGTCGTAAGTCCGGTTGCGACGCCGAACTCGTCGTAGCCGATATCGAACGGGCCTTTTCCGGTATCGCTTTTGACCCGCAAGCCACCCACCCAGATCGGACGCTGGCCACGCTGATGGTTCAATTGATATCGAACGGAAAATTCGGCATCGCCCACACCGCTCTCGGACAAGTTGATTTCGCGCACGATGCCCTGTTCACGTTGCTGGGCGACCGAGATGCGATCGTTGCGATAAAGCAGCGGCACGCGTGCCTCGATCTCCAGGCGCGAGCTGAGACCATACCGCACCGCAATCGTTTCGATCAAAGTATCCCGGCGGGCACGGCTGGCCTCGATCAGACCGATCTGGATGCCCGGGACGAGTTCGAACCCCCGGAACACCAAGCGATCGTTTGCGGAGTTTACATACTGAAAGCTTGGCTCGATTACCAATAGACCTGGCCGCGAAAGAACGCCTTGCTCCTGAGGGACTGCGGCGACCGCCGGACGTTGCGAGATTTCTTCGGGCGGTGCTTCACCCACCGGTTGGACGGGAGGTGTATCCTGAGAAGCTGGCACCGATTCCGGAGTTACCGCCTGCGCTGCGATCGCGACGCCTCGGCCGCGCAAGGTCACCAGATCGTCGCTTGCTAGCAAGTTGGGATCTGTCGCGATCAGCGTTCGCAACCTGGTCAGTTCGGCTTCCTGCTGCGCCAGTCTCTCATCCTGCTCGTCCAGGCGTTGTGCCTGTTGCTGGATCAGGATGCGCAGCTGGTCCAGTTCCTGACTTGTCTCCTGCGCGAAAGCCGGCGTGCCGACGACGATGCAGGTGATGGCGCCGCTTGACAGCAATGCAAGCCGCGCAAAGTTGCGGTGTTTCCTCATCATGCCTTCCCCTCCAGGTTCTTCAGGCGACGAGCTGTTCGTGATCTGGAGTCGGTTCGTATTCGACCAATTGCTCCAGTCTCGCTCGATCGCTGATTCGGATCAGATCGGGTCTTTCGAGTTGGAAATATCCTCGTCGGGCGAGGTCGCAGATCGACCGGCTTACGGTGTGCATGGTAAGGCCTAAATGGTCCGCCAAGTCCTGCCGCGACATCGGCAGGTGAAGCGTCTCGGTGTGCCCATCATAGCGCGAGAAGTTCAGCAGGAACGCCGCAACGCGATCGGATGCGTGGGTGTAGCTGAACAGACGGATCGTGCCTTCGACAGCTTCCATCGCTCGGCGCAACGCGGGATGGGGTGTGTTGATATGGATAGGCGAGGTCGTGTCATCGAAGGCCACCTCAAAGGTGTGCCTCTTCAGACGAACATCGGTGAGCGCTTCGGCGGAGAATTGTCGCAGGCCAATGCCGAACCCGAAAGCATCGCCCGGGCCGACGAAGCGGGAAACCTGTCGGCGGCCGTCGCCGAAATAGTGGCAGAGGGCGATGAAGCCATCGGTGACTTCATACCACCCGTCCCTGGTGTCCCCCTGTCGATAGGCGGACTGGCCTTTGGAAAGGTCGAAAACGTTGATCGGGAAATTCGGTGCTTCTCTCGAAATCATGCTTGTCTCCAGTCTGATGACGGCGACTCGGTTCGTTCTTCGGGAAAGGGTAGAAGCCTGACAAAGCAGGAACATCCGTATATGTCCGAATGCCTGCATCGGCCCCGACATGATTGAGATCGGGGATGCGATAGAGTATAGCTCACGGCGCAAGTGAGAGAGATTTGCGCTTTTGTGAATTCGCAAACGGGCCGAAGGTTTTCCGGTCTATAAGGATTCGAGGATTTCCGCGGAACCGGGCAGCGTCTGAAAAGAACCGGCGGTCGTCTCCAGTGGGGGGCATCATGGAAAGAGCATCCGTCGAGCGCTCGGGCGCCGTCATTCAACTGGTCGATGATGATCATGCGGTCAGGCGGTCGCAGGCCGTCTTGCTGCGATCTCTCGGCTACAAAGTGCAGACATGGGTCGACGGGGAGAGCTTTCTTCGGGCTGCTCCATCATTGGGGCCGTCCTGCCTACTCCTCGATCTTGCGATGCCGAGAGTGGATGGCCTCAAGGTCCAGGCGGAGATGCAGTCTCGCGGCATCCATTGGCCGATCATCTTCCTTTCCGGCACCGCCGACATCCCCCACGCCGTAGAAGCCGTGAAGCGCGGGGCGTTGCAATTTCTCGTCAAACCAACTCCGACCGACGAACTTTCGGCGGCTCTGGATGTCGCGCTCGAACATCTTTCAACGTCGGCCACAAGGCCGAACGGAGAAGCCGCCAAGACGAGGCTTGCTCGCCTTACGAAGCGCGAAAACGATGTTTTGCAGGGCCTGGTTGAAGGCCTGCCCAACAAAACGATTGCTTACGATCTGGGAATCAGCCCGCGAACGATCGAGGCGCATCGAGCGAACATCATGAAAAAGCTGGAGGCGCCGACATTCGCGCATGCACTCAAAACCGTCTTCGAGGCTCATCAATGAATTTCGCAGCGGAAAGGAACACCCGCAAGCTCCTGGCTTCCAGCGAAGCGCAGTTGCGATCGATCCTTGCGACATCTCCTAGCGCGATGGTGGTCATCGACGAATGGGGAGTAATTTGCGCGTTCAGCGCTGCGGCGGAAACGATGTTCGGGTTCCGAGCGAATGAAGTTCTCGGTCGGAACGTTAACGTCCTCATGCCGCAGCCGAATTCGACCTCGCACGACGGATATATTCGAAACTATCTTACCAGTGGCGAGCCACAGATCATCGGTATCGGACGCCGGGTTCATGGGCGCCGCAAAGATGGAGCAACATTCGCGCTCCATCTCGAAATCGGTGAGTCGAATGCTGGAGGCCGTAGACTTTTCACTGCCTTCATGCACGATTTGTCCGCAGAGGAAACGTCGGAGGCGGAGCTACGACAATTGCAGTCCGAACTGATGCGGCAGTCTCGCGTCGGCATTCTTACGACGATGGCCACGGCTCTGGCCCACGAAATAAACCAGCCCCTGGCAGCTATCTGCAATTATCTTGAGGCGGCGCAGGCGATGATGGAGGCTTCGCCTCCCCACTACGATAGCACCTCGATCCGGAACGCGTTGCGAGACGCGACAAAAGAAGCGGGTCGCGCAGGCCAGATAGTGTCTCGGCTGCGTCGCTTCATCGCTCGTGGGGATTTGCAGCGAAGCCTGACAATGCCGTCCGATCTGCTCGAGCAGAGTTGTGCTTTGGCTAGTATGGAGGCGAAGGAAAGAGGGCTTCGATGCGTCGTACGGGTCAGCCCCTCCGAAGAGCCGATCCTGGTCGATCCCGTCCAAATACAACAGGTCCTGATCAATCTCGCCCGTAACGCGATCGAGGCGATGAGCGAATCGAACGCTCCACAGAAGATCGTATTCTCCGTGTCGGTGACCGATGGATTCGTCCGGTTCGGGGTGCAGGATAGCGGGCCCGGATTGCCGCCTGATCACAAGCTCTTCATACCCTTCAACAGCACCAAGCACGACGGAATGGGTCTGGGTCTGTCGATCTGCAAGACCATCGTAGAGGCTCACGGCGGCGAAATCTGGCACGAACCCGTCGAACCGCACGGTTCCATCTTCAGATTCACCATCCCTGTGGCGAGAAGGGACCATGACGACGATAGACACTAAGATCGTTCATATCGTGGACGACGAACGCGAAATTCGAGATTCCCTCTCCGTCCTGCTTCGGTCGATCCGGTTCGAGCCGAAGCCATGGAAAAGCGGGACGGATTTTCTGAACGGATTCCGGTCAGCGCAAGCAGGATGCGTTCTGCTTGATGTCTGCATGCCAGGAGCGGATGGTTTTCTCGTTCAAGAAGAACTCGCTTCCGAAAGCCATCTCTTCCCGATCATCATGATCTCAGCCCATGGAGATACGGCGCGAGCAGTCCAGGCGATCCGCGGAGGAGCGCGCGATTTCCTGAGCAAGCCTTTTACCCGTCATCAACTGGAAGATGCTCTCACGGAGGCCCAGAATTGGGCAGATGACAGCAAGTTCAGAGCAAGGCTTGCGCTCGTTTCGAAAGCCAGGCTTGCAAAGCTGAATGCTCACGAGAGGGAAATCCTGATGCTGATGAGTCAGGGACACTCGGAGCGTCTCATTGCGTTCGTGTTGGGCCTTCCGCTGGACGATGTCGAAATTTGCCGTGAGCTTATCTTCCTGAAGCTGGAAGTGAGCCGAACAGCGTCCGCCGTTCGCGTGCTTCTCGATGCCGAATGACTATTCTTCTGGCTTAGACTCGCAGACCGAGCTGTCCGTAACGATAGGGATCGCAAAGCCGATTGCGCAGCCTTGGTTCGGGCGGGAGCGCATTTTTGCGGCCCCGCCCGCTCTATGCAGGCTTCGTACAATCCTTTTCAGGCCTGTTCCATGCGCTCCTTCCGCTTCGGCTTCGATGAAAGGGGTCCAGACCTCTTCCAGCTCGCATCCGTGGCCATCGTCGATACCGATCACCCAATAGCGGTTTCCCACCGTCCTTCCTCGCAAGCGGATGCGCCGCGCTTCCGCAGCCAATGAATTCGAGACGATTTCCAAGGTGATCGCCTGGAGATCCAGATACGAAATTGCCACGCGAATAGGCCTGTTGTCGGTTTCGACCCGGATCAGCATTCTGGGCCCTGCCAGTGGGACGAGCAGGACCTGGAGATCTCGGAGAACGTCGCCGGGATCGCAAAACGCAGGATTTCCATCCTCGCTCTGACCTAAGACTTGCGTCGTCAGAGCGATGCCGTCCCGTGCGACGACCTGGAGAGCCTCGGCAATCATGCGCAACCGGTTTTCATCGATATCTCGCATCAGCATGCGCTGAGCGGCGCCAACCACCGCGAAGAAATTCCGCAAGTCGTGAAAGCTGGTTCGCATCGTGCTCGACAATTCGCCCGGCAGGTCGACGCGTTCTTTCGCCATGGGTCACCTCCCCCACAAACCTAGGGAGGGTCCGATCAGGCCGCCATTCGGAGTTTCCCGGAATATCCTGATGTGCGGTTCCGAGATCTTCCTGATATTGCCACCTTAACGGCGGGGCACCGAGCATTTCAATCATTAGCTCACGCGGCCAAGCGCTCGGCCAAAGCGACCGCTATCGCGACAATCGACGAACCAAACCATATCCGACCTATCGCGCGAGAAAGCTTTTGGACCCACCGATCTAATGGGCGTTCGAAACCTCTGGGATTTTGCAGAAGATCTTTCGGCATATAACACCTCAAGACAGCCTATACCGAGCTACCCATGGTGACAGTTATTCGGAAATATCCGAGTAAGCGGTCACGAGGGATCATCGTTTTTGGGTAGGCCTTCCTGGCAGCCAAGAAGCAGATGAACACTGGCAAGCAGTGCCTACGCCAAATGACTCCAGTTGAGGCCAGTTTGTGGCAACTCTCCAATCGCCATCTACCCCTGAGAGGAACTGACGATCAAAGCCTGTTATCTTTAAGGGGAGTAATGGTGCGGTCGAGAAGACTCGAACTTCCACGGGCTTGCGCCCACAACGACCTCAACGTTGCGCGTCTACCAATTCCGCCACGACCGCACACAGTCCGCTTGCGACAGGGGCCGATCAAGGCTGTCCCGCGCCGGTAGGAGCGCGCCCCTAGCAGCGGTTTTTCGGGCTCGCAAGAACTTAGCGTCGGATTCGACCCGGCTTCCTCGCAGTTCTATCGGGGCGCCCAGCCGATATCGGCGAAGACGGCTGCTTTCGGCACGTCGGTGATCGCCTCGTTGATCGTCATCGTCTCGCCGGGAGCGAGCGTTTTTTGCGACGGAGCCACTTCCCAGCTGTAGACGATCCGCTCGCGCGCATCGCGCAGCACGATGAGAATCGGGGGCACGTCGCGACTCTCGCGCGCCTCGTTGGTCACGGTGATCCGCGCGCCGAAGAATTCCGTACCGTTGGCAAGCGTGCGCCGCTCCTGTTCCTCGACCGGGAATTTGAGCTTGAGATCGGGCTCGGCCATCGCGAAGAGCGGGCGCTGGATCGGCACCCAGCCCGGCACGCCGATGAAATTCACCGCCGCGACTGCGCCCAGGCTGAAAACGGCGAACAGCACCGCCGCCCAGGTCCATATCCGCATCCAGTTGCGACGCGGACGAAACGGGGGCGCATAGTCGAATTGCGAAGCCTCGTCGGCAAAATCGGGCTCGCGCATCCCGGAAAGGCGGTCGGACGGCAATTCGCCGTAAGGCGGGTCGGCATTGTCGAAATCGGGGGCGCGGGCGAAATCGGGAGTACGTTCGTCAGCCGATACGGTCCGCGTGCCGAACCCGCCCGCTTTCGGCCGGGGCGCTTCTGCCGGTGCGGAAGGACCTTCTTCCTGGGCGGCGGCGCCTTGCGCGAAGGCGGCGGGCGGGACGTTCTCGGCGTCCTGGCGCGGCGGCTGCGAAACCGGCGCCGTCGTTGCGGAGGGAGCCTGCTCTTCGCCGACCTGCCCTGTGGCTTCGGGACCGTCCTGGAACCAGCTGTGCTTGCATTTCGCACAGCGTACCGTGCGTCCTTCCAGCCCGATCGCGCTGTCGGGAACGACATAGCGCGTGTTGCAGGCGGGGCAGGCGATAATCATGTCACTGTCCCGCTTAATGCGGTGTGCGAATCACGACAAGCGCGCGACAAGTCGACTTGGCCGTGTGGCGCCTTTTTTCCACATGAACGCGGCGCTATAGGCATTCGCGATGCAGATGCGAACCGCCGAACGGGCCTGGGGGGCCGCAGAATGAACACGGCCGAGAAGGGTGTCGTGCGGTTCGACAATGTCGGCCTGCGCTACGGCACGGATGGCGAAGTGCTGAGCAACATCGCCTTCACGCTCTATCCCGGGCGCTTCTATTTCCTCACCGGGGCAAGCGGCGCGGGCAAGACCTCGCTGCTCAAACTGCTGTATCTCGCCCAGCGCCCGTCGCGCGGCGGCATCAGCATGTTCGGCAGCGACGTGATCACTCTGCCGCGCGAGAGCCTGCCCGCCTTTCGGCGCCGGATCGGCGTGGTGTTCCAGGACTTCCGCCTGGTCGAGCACCTCTCGGCCTTCGACAATATCGCCCTGCCTCTGCGGGTTTCGGGCGTGCGCGAGGCGGACATCCACCAGCCGGTCACCGACATGCTCGACTGGGTCGGCCTGTCGCACCGGGCCGAGGCACGGCCGGCGACACTGTCGGGCGGTGAGCAGCAGCGCGTCGCCATTGCTCGCGCCGTGATCGGCCGGCCCGAATTGCTGGTCGCGGACGAGCCGACCGGCAACGTCGATCCGGACATGGCGCTGAAACTGCTGCGCCTCTTCGAGGCGTTGAACCGGCTGGGCACCACCGTGGTGGTGGCAACGCACGACGTCCATCTGCTGCGCAAGGTGCCCGATTCGCTGATCATGCGGATAGACAAGGGCACGCTGTCCGATCCGACTGGGGCGCTGCGCTATCCCCCCCGCCGGGAATTCGGGGACCTGCCGTCGTGAACCGCCCCCCTGCCCTCGCCCGCGCGATCGAGCGCGGCCTCGACAGCTTTCGTGGCAGACATGCCTCGCATTTGCTGCCTAGGACGAGGCTGGGCGGGCCGATACCCTGGGTGATCGCGATCATGGTCGCGCTGACCGTGCTTGCGGCAGGCGGAGGTCTCGCACTCGACAATCTCGCCGACCGCGCCCGAGCCGACCTTTCGGGCGGCGTAACGGTTCAGGTCGTGGAAGCCGATCCCCGATTGCGGGCGGCGCAGGCGGACCGGATCGCGGATGTCCTGCGCGCCGCCCCCGGGATTTCCAGCTTGCGGCGTGTGCCCGAAAGCGAACTCGAGGCGCTGGTCGAACCGTGGCTGGGTTCCGGCCTCGACGACGAAGTCGTGCCGCTTCCCGCCCTGATCGACGTACAGCTCGACGGGCCAGCGTCCCCCGAAGCGATCGAACGGTTGCGCGCGGCTCTGATCGATACCGCACCCGATGCCCGCCTCGATGCGCAATCCGACTGGCTCGGCCCAGTCTTCGCCACTGTGTCCGCCCTGCGCCTGATGACGGTCGGCCTGATCGCCCTCCTTGCTTTTACCGGCGCGGCGGCGGTATGGCTCGCCGCCCGCAATGCACTCAACGCCAATCGCGACACGATCGAGATCGTCCATCTTCTCGGCGGCGACGATGCGCAGATCGCGCGCATCTTCCAGCGCTCCGTGATGGTCGACGCGGCGGTTGGCGGCGTGTGCGGGCTTGTCCTGGGCGGTGCGGCGATCGCACTGCTCGGCGCGCAGTTCGCCGCGCTCGAATCGGGAATGGTCGCGCGCGGTGGTCTTGCTCCCACCGACTGGCTGCTTCTCGCCCTCGTTCCATTGGCGATGATCGGGATTGCCTTGCTCACCGCGCGGATGACGGTAATGGCGAGCCTGAGACGCATGTTGTGATTTTCCGCCTCTTTGCCTTTGTCGTCATGGTCTATGCGCTGGGTTTCCTCGCTTTCGCAGTGACCCTGCCGCAACCGCTGGACGATACCCGGACCGACGCGATCCTCGTGCCGACCGGAGGCCCCGGACGCATCCAGCGCGGGCTCGAAGCGCTCCGCGCCGATCGCGCGCCCGTCCTGTTCGTGTCCGGCGTCGATCCCGAAGTGACCGCGGACGAATTCGCCCGGCAGTTCGACGTCACCGCGCGCGAGATGGATTGCTGCGTCACTCTGGGCAAGCTGGCGGTGGATACGCGCAGCAATGCGGGCGAGGCGGCGCAGTGGCTGGCGACCAACGATTATCGCGAGGTCCGCCTGGTCACCACGGACTGGCACATGCGCCGCGCCGCCGCCGAGATGCGCCATGCGCTGCCGGACGATATCGCGCTGGTCGAGGATGCGGTGCCGTCGGACCCCGATTTTGGCCAACTGTTCCTCGAGTACAACAAGCTGATCGCCGTCGTGGTCTCGCAAGGGTTTCCCGACCTCGGATGGAACGCGCAATGACCTTGCTGCGCAACCTGGCCTTCTACGCCGCGTTCTATCTCGGCACGATCCCGATTACGCTGGCTGCCCTGGCGCTGCTGCCTTTCAGCCAGCGGCGGTTTCGCGGCGCGGTGGAGGCGTGGAGCGGATACCACCGCTGGTGCGTCGAGCACCTGCTGGGTTGCCGGATCCGCATCGAAGGCGTGATGCCGCCCGAACCGGTGCTCTACGCGATCAAGCACGAAAGCTTCTTCGAGGCGATCGATGCGCCCCATCTCTTCGACCATCCCGGCGTCTTCGCCAAGGACGAGCTGTTCAGGATCTGGGGGTGGGCCCATGCGGGCGCGGCCTATGGCCTGATCAAAGTCGAGCGGAACGCCGGCGCGCGGGCGCTGATGGGCATGATACGCGAGGCCAAGCGCCTGACCGCCGCTGGGCGCCCGCTGGTGATCTTTCCGGAAGGGACGCGCGTTCCGCATGGGGAGCGACGGCGCCTTCAGGCGGGGTTTGCAGGACTCTACAAGATGCTCGGCCTGCCGGTGGTGCCGGTGGCTGTCGACAGCGGTCCGCCCTATCACCGCGGCCTGAAGCGGCGCGGCACGATCACCTACCGGTTCGGGGAGCCGATTCCGGCCGGGCTCGATCGGCGCGATGTCGAACTGCGGGTGCTCGACGCGATCAATGCGCTCAATTCGCCGATAGAGCTTCGGCCGACCGGCGAAGAATAGCGGCGATCTCGTCCATCTGCGCGCGGGTGCCGATGGTGATCCGCAGCGCTTGACCCAATCCTTGTCCGGGCAGATGACGCACGGCATAGCCCCCTTCGGCCAGCGCTTCGCGCGCCACCCCGGCGCTCAGCGCCCCTTCGAACAGGACCAGCAGGAAATTCGCCTTGCTCGGCACGGCGCGCAGACCATGATTGCCGAGCGCTTCCACCGCCTCGACGAAGCGCGCCAGTTCGGCCTCGTTGTGCCGGCGCGACCGTTCGACGAAATCGGCATCTTCCAGCGCGGCTGTGGCAGCGGCCTGCCCGCCAAGCGTGACGTTGAACGGCCCGCGAATTCGGTTGAGCGTGGCGAGGATTCCCGGAGCCGCTGTGCCCCACCCGATCCGCTCGCCCGCAAGCCCGTAAATCTTGGAGAAGGTGCGGGTCACCAGCACGTTATCGTGCGCTGCGGCCAGCGCCATCCCGCCGTCATCCTCTCCGTGCGCGAGATATTCGGCATAGGCCTGATCGACCACGAGCAGCACGTTCCGCGGCAGGCCCGAATGAAGCCGCTCCAGCTCGCTCCGCCCGATATAGGTGCCGGTGGGATTGTTGGGATTGGCGATGAATACGACCCGCGTCCGCTCATTCACCGCGCCCAGCAGGGCATCGACATCGGCGCCGAAGTCCTTGTCCGCCACCTCCACCGGCGTCGCGCCGCAACGCCTTGCGGCAATGTCGTAGACCGAGAAGCTGTAGCGCGAGAAGACGATCTCGTCGTCCGGCCCGGCATAGCCCTGCGCCGCGAGGTTCAGCAGTTCGTCCGATCCGGTCCCGCAAACGATACGCGCCGGATCGATCCCGTGCTTTGCACCTATCGCCTCTCTCAGCGCCCGCGCGTCGGGATCGGGATAGCGCGCCGGATCGCGCGGCTCGCCCAGCGCGACCAGCGCCTGCGGACTGCAACCAAGCGGGTTTTCGTTGGCCGACAGCTTGATAAGTTCGCGCCCGTCCTTCGCCTTGGAGGCGCCGGGGACGTAGGCATGGATCGCTTCGATCCACGGTTTCGGGCGCGGGCCAGCGGGTGTTTCTTGTTCGCTCATGCGGCCTGCCCTTAGTGATGGACGGCGCAGTTCGACAACGCCTAAGAGCCGCAGCGTGACGGGTAACAGCAGAATCTGCCGGCTTTCGCAGCCTCTGCCGCTCGATGGCGGCGGCGCTCTCGAAGGCGTCGAGATCGCCTACCAGACCTATGGCGAACTCGACGGCGCGCGCGCAAATGCGATCCTCGTCTGCCATGCACTGACCGGCGACCAGTACCTCGCCGACACGCATCCGGTGACGGGCAAGCCCGGCTGGTGGGAACGGATGGTCGGGCCGGGCAAGCCGATCGACACGAGCCGCCATTTCGTCATCTGCGCCAACGTCATCGGCAGCTGCATGGGCTCGACCGGCCCGGCAAGCATCGCCCCGGACGGGGCACCTTATGCAATGCGCTTTCCCGTCATCACCATTCGCGACATGGTGCGCGGGCTCGTCGGCCTGCTCGATGCACTGCGGATCGAGCGGCTCCACGCGGTGGTCGGCGGATCGATGGGCGGGATGCAGGCATTGAGCCTGGCCGCCAACTGGCCCGAGCGTGCCGGGCGCGTGCTGGTGATCGCCTCGACCAGTCGCCATTCGGCGCAGAACATCGCCTTTCACGAGCTAGGGCGACAGGCGATCATGGCCGATCCGAACTGGCGGCGGGGCGAATACTACGGTTCCGACGCGCAGCCTGTCGCCGGACTGGCCGTGGCGCGCATGGCCGCGCATGTCACCTACCTCTCCGAGGAAGGGCTGACTGCCAAGTTCGGCCGCAACCTTCAGGATCGCCCGGAAAAGAGCTTCGGCTTCGACGCCGATTTCCAGGTCGAGAGTTATCTGCGCTATCAGGGCAGCGGCTTCACCAAGCGGTTCGACGCCAACAGCTACCTCTACATCACCCGCGCGATGGACTATTTCGATCTTGCCGAGGAACATGGAGGACGGCTGGCCGATGCCTTTGCCGGAACGGCGGCGCGTTTCTGCCTCGTCAGCTTCGATTCCGACTGGCTTTACCCGACATCGGAAAGCCGCCATGTGGTCCATGCACTGAACGCCGCCGGCGCGCCGGTGAGCTTCGTCGAACTGAGCGCGCCGCACGGGCACGACAGTTTCCTGCTGGAGCACGAGACGCTCGACCGGGTGGTCCGGGGTTTCCTCGATGGCTGAGCCGCGCAGCGCCCTGCGCCCCGATCTCGCAGTGATCGCCGACCACGTGCCCCCGGGCAGTCGCGTGCTCGACATCGGATGCGGCGACGGCGCTTTGATGGCGGCCTTGCGGGCGCGCGGCTGCGACGTGCGCGGGATCGAAATCGACCCCGACAGCGTCGAGCGCTGCGTGGCGCAGGGGCTCAGCGTGGTACAGGGCGACGCCGACAACCATCTGGTCGACTATCCGGATGGCGGTTTCGACTACGCCGTGCTCAGCCAGACCTTGCAAACCACCGCGCGGCCCGACCGGATGCTGGAGCAGCTTCTGCGCGTGGGCAAACGCGCGTTCGTCAGCTTTCCCAATTTCGCCCAGTGGCGCACGCGCGCCGCCCTGATGTTCGGCGGGCGGATGCCGGTCACCCGTGCCCTGCCGGTCAGTTGGTATGCCACGGCGAACATCCACCATGTGACTGTGGCCGATTTTCGCGAACTGGCGCAGGAGAAGGGGGCGCGCATCGAAGGCGAATGGTTCTTCTCCAGCGAACGCAGGATCGCAGCGCGCGGCGCCAATATCCGAGCCGAGTTCGCGGTGTTCGAACTGGGGCGCTGATCAGGCCGTCAAACGGTCCGCGTGCCAGGCGACATGCTCGGCCATGAAGGTCGAGATGAAATAGTAGGAATGGTCGTAGCCGTCCTGCATCCGGATGGTCGGCTTCATCCCCGCCTTGGCGCAGGCCATGGACAGTGCGCCGGTCTTCAGCTGCTCGTCCAGGAACTGGTCGGCAGTGCCCTGATCGACGAGGATGTGATCGGCCCGTGCCCCGTCCTCGATCAGCGCGACGGCATCGTATTCGCGCCAGGCGGCCCGGTCCTCGCCGAGATAGCGGCCGAGCGCCTTTTCGCCCCATGGAACCGAGGACGGCGCTGCGATCGGCGAAAAGGCGCTGATCGAACGGAAGCGGCCCGGATTGCGCAGGCCGATGGTCAGCGCGCCATGGCCGCCCATCGAATGGCCCATGATGGACTGGCGGCCGAGGTCCACCGGAAACGCGCGTGCCACAAGCTGAGGCAGCTCGTCCTCGATATAGCTGCGCATCCTGAAATGCTGCGACCACGGCTCCTGCGTCGCGTCGAGGTAGAAGCCCGCGCCCTTGCCAAAATCGTATTCGTCATCAACGTCGGGCACGTTCTCGCCCCGCGGCGAGGTGTCGGGCGCGACGAAGATCACGCCCCGCTCGGCACAGGCGCGGCGGTACTCGCCTTTCTCGGTGACGTTGGCGTGGGTGCAGGTGAGGCCGGAAAGGTACCACAGCACGGGCAGTTTCGCGTCTTCCGCCAACCCCTCGGCCTGGGGCGGCAGATAGACCGAGAAGGTCATCTCGGTGCCGGTCGCCTCGGAAGGGTGTGACAGCACGAATTGCTGCCCGCCATAGCTCTTGTTCTGCGAGAGATAGTCCATGCAGCCTGCGCTGCGCAGGTCGCTCGCCGCGGGTCAATATGCCTGCGGCGAGCGGACCGCGTGCCGGGATCAGCCCGGGCGGTGGATGCCGCAGATCTTGTGCCCGTCGAGATCGCGGAAATAGGACAGGTGGATCGGGCCCATCGTGGTTTCGCGCAGGCCGGGCGGATCCTCGATGCTGGTGCCGCCGGCCTCGATCGCCACGTCGTGCAGTTCCTTGACCTGCTCGGGCGAAGAGCACTTGAAGCCGATGGTCATGCCGTTGGCCGCAGTCGCCGGCTCGCCGTCGATCGGCTGGCTGAGAGCGAGCGTGTTGCCGTCATGCATGAAGAAGACCCGCTTCGTGCCTCCGGCAGTGGTGTTGTCCATCGACTTGGTCGCGCCGAGAACTCCGAGCACTTTTTCGTAGAATGCCCTCGATTTCTCGATGTCGTTGGTGCCGATCATGATGTGATTGAACATATCGCTCCTCTCGTTATCGTGGTTGTTGTCGGGCGTTGTCAGGCCTCGACCGCAAGGGTCGCGGTTTCGTGGTCGCCGGTATTGGGCGATCCCGCGGGATCGAGCATCATCAGTTTCACTTCGCCCCGCCCCGCCACGGGCCGGTGCTCCTCGCCCTTTGCGATCAGCAGGAGATCGCCCGGGCCAAGCGTTTCCGTCCGGTCGCGAAACTCGACGTCGAGTTCGCCCTCGAGGCAGAGGAACAGCTCGTCATGGTCGTGCGCGTGCCAGCGGAATTCGCCGTCCAGCCGGGCGATGCGGACCTCGTGCCCTTCGTAACGGGCGACGATGCGCGGCGCCCAGGTTTCGGAGAACCCTGCGAACTTCTCCGCCAGATTGACCCGGGTTCCCATCAGTCGAACACGACCACGCTGCGGATGCTTTCGCCTGCATGCATCAGATCGAAGCCCTTGTTGATCTCTTCCAGCTTCAACACGTGGGTGATCATCGGGTCGATTTGGATCTTGCCGTCCATATACCAGTCGACGATCTTCGGCACGTCGGTACGGCCCTTGGCCCCGCCGAAGGCGGTGCCGCGCCAGTTGCGCCCGGTCACCAGCTGGAAGGGGCGCGTCTCGATCGTCTTGCCCGCTTCGGCCACGCCGATGATGATCGAGGTGCCCCAGCCCTTGTGGCAGCATTCGAGCGCCTGGCGCATGACATCGGTGTTGCCGGTGCAGTCGAAGCTGTAATCCGCCCCGCCGTCGAGCATCGCGACAAGCGTGGCGACGACATCATCGACCTCCTTCGGATTGACGAAATCGGTCATTCCGAAATGTTCGCCCCAGACCTTCTTCTCGGCATTGATATCAACGCCCACGATCCGGTCGGCACCGGCCATCCGCGCGCCCTGGATCACGTTCAGCCCGATCCCGCCGAGGCCGAACACCACGACATTGTCGCCCGGCTTCACCTGCGCGGTGTTGACCACGGCGCCGACCCCAGTCGTCACCCCGCAGCCGACATAGCAGGTGGTGTGGAACGGCGCGTCCTCGCGGATTTTGGCCACCGCGATTTCGGGCAGGACGGTGAAGTTGGAGAAGGTCGAACAGCCCATGTAGTGATAGATCGGCTTGCCGTTGTAGCTGAAGCGCGTCGTGCCATCGGGCATCAATCCCTTGCCCTGCGTCTCGCGGATCGCGCTGCACAGGTTCGTCTTGCCGCTGAGACACATTTTGCACTGGCGGCATTCCGGCGTGTAGAGCGGGATCACATGGTCGCCTTCCTTCACGGAGGCGACCCCCGGCCCGACCTCGCGCACGATCCCGGCGCCTTCATGGCCCAGCACGCTGGGGAACAGGCCTTCGCTGTCGAGCCCATCGAGCGTGTACGCATCGGTGTGGCAAATCCCGGTCGCCATGATCTCGATCAGGACCTCGCCTGCCTTCGGCCCTTCGAGATCGAGTTCGACGATCTCCAGCGGCTGCTTGGCTTCGAAGGCGACGGCGGCTCTGGTCTTCATCGGTCAATTCTCCTTGGGCACAAGGCGTAGGCAAGCCGTTCCCCCGCCGCAAGGCATTCGGTTGCGGTTCAGTGCCGGAGAGATACAGAGCACCCATGTTCTCACATTTCCTGGCAAGCGCCCTCGTTCTGTCCGCCGCCGCGCAGCCCGCGCCTCTCGCCTCTGGAGCAACGGGGGCGGACCTGCCGATCGAGCAGCAGACCGCCCTTCGCTGCGCGACCGCGATCGCCATCGCCACCGAGCGCCAGCGGACCGGGACTGCCGGAAACGAGGACTGGCCGGACCTTCTCGAGAACCAGCGCGGGCGGGAATTTTTCGTCCGCAGCTTCGCCAGGCTGATCGACGATACGGGCTTGTCGCGCGAGGAGCTTGCCCTGCGCGGGCGGGCGGAGGCAGAAGCGCTGGCCGCAGACAACGCGATGCTCGACGCCGTGATGCCGCCCTGCCTGCTTATGATGCGCGCCTCCGGCCTCTAGAAGCCTGACAAAACGTTTCAGCGGCGGTTCACTCCACTTACGCCACTGTTCCTGCGCAGTAGAACAAGGTTGCCGACCATGATTCGCACATTGACCGCCCTCGCCGCCGCGCCGTTGCTGGTCGCCGCCACGCCTTCCTCCGCGCAGGACATCTATCTCGACGAGCCGCCGCTCGCCGATGAATCGCTCGACCGGATGGGCGATGCCCTTTCCGATCCCGTCCGTCAGCAGGAGCTTGCCACCTCGCTTGCAGTGGTGACCGAGATCCTGCTCGACCTGCCGCTCGCCCCGATCATCGATCCCCTGGCGCAGGCCGCAGGGCAGGCGACCGGAGAGCCGGTCCGCCGGATCGATCCCGACACGACACTGCGCCGGATAGCGCCCGATGCCGGCCGCGTCTCCGCGGAGATCCAGGACAAGCTCCCCCGGACCATGCAAGGGATCGGCGCGATGAGCGGAGCGGTCTCCCGGATGATGCCGGCGCTGCGCGACATGGCCGCTCAGCTGCGCGCCGCGATCCCCGAGCAGCCAGTCGCGGATTACTGACCGGCGCGGGCCGCCGCGCCCCTTTTCGCGCCAGCTCGTCGCGCATGGTGGATTTTGCCGTCGCAGTGATGCATGAATGCAGCGACTTATGTGGCAACTCCACCATTTCCCCCTCTGCCCGTTCAGCCGCAAGGTTCGCCTGACGCTCGGCGAGAAGAACGTGCCCTTCGAACTCGTCACCCAGTTGCCGTGGGAAGGGCGCGACGAATTGTGGCGCCTGAACGATGCCGGGCGCGTGCCCGTGCTGCACGATCCGGCGCGCAACATCGCGCTGTGCGACAGCCGGGCGATCTGCGAATATTTCGAGGAAACCGGCCAGCAAGCCTCGCTGCTCGGCGGATCGGCGCTGGCCCGGGCAGAAATCCGCCGCTTGGTCGCTCTGTTCGACGAGAATTTCCATGACGATGTGGTCGGACCTCTGCTGCACGAAAAGCTCAAGAAGCGGACCGTCTACCGCCAGCCGCCGGATTCGCGCGCACTGCGCGAGGCGATGAAGCTGGCGCATGGCCACCTCGACTATATCGACTGGCTGGTGGACAATCGCAGCTGGCTGGGCGGCGCGACGATGAGCCTCGCCGATCTGGCCGCCGCGGCACAGATTTCGGTCGCCGACTATCTCGGCGGGATCGACTGGTCGGGCCACGAACAGACACGCAGCTGGTATTCGGTGTTCAAGAGTCGCCCCAGCTTCCGCGCCCTGCTGTCGGAACGGATGGACGGGATTGCCCCGCCCCGGCACTATGCGCTCGTCGATGCGTAATACTCTCGTGCCGGCGACTGCCGGCAGGCGGGCCCTGCAGTGGCCACGCGAGACTGGAGCCTTACGATGACCGACAAGATGAACCTCACCGACGCCGAATGGCGCGAAAAGCTCACGCCCGAGCAGTATCACGTCCTGCGCGAAAAGGGCACCGAGCGCGCCTTCACCGGCGAATACGACAAGAACAAGCAGGCGGGCGAATATCATTGTGCCGCATGCGGCCAGCTCGTGTTCGAGAGCGAGGATAAATACGACAGCGGTTCGGGCTGGCCCAGCTTCACCGCCCCGGCCGATGGCGAGGCGGTCGAGGAACACCGCGATGCGAGCCACGGCATGATCCGCACCGAGGTCGTCTGCGGCAAGTGCGAGAGCCATCTCGGACATGTCTTTCCCGACGGGCCGGGCGAGAACGGGCTGCGTTACTGCATCAATTCCGCCGCGCTCGATTTCGAGCCGGAAGACTGATCGTCCCGCCTCCCGCGAAGGGTTTGCACGCGACTATTCACCCCGGGTTACAACTCGCCTATGCACTGGCCCGGCAAGGGCTATGGATGAGATGAATTGGCAGGCAAGGACGGTCGCCAGGTAACGGGGCGCGGGGGTCGCAGGCAGGCTGCCGAGGCGCACGCCCGGCGCAAGCGGAACGAGGAACAGCGTGCGCGCCGCGGCTGGCGGCTCTGGCTGCGGCGGCTGTTCATCTGGAGCGGCGCGCTGGCGGTGCTGGGCCTTCTCTTCGTTGGCTTGGCCGTCGCCTTCGCGGCGCGTTCCCTCCCGTCCTATTACCAGCTCCAGGCCACCCAGACTGGCCAGACGATCATCGTGCGCGCGCGCGACGGGAGCGAGATCGTGGAGCTCGGGCCGAGCTACGGCCAGTGGCTCGATTCCAACGAGATCCCGCAGGTGATGAAGGACGCGATGGTCGCGGTCGAGGATCGGCGCTTCCATTCGCATTTCGGGGTCGATCCCGTCCGCCTGACCGGCGCCATCTGGGAAGGGCTGACGGGCGACGATCGCATCGGCGGCACCTCCACCATAACCCAGCAGCTCGCCCGCAACGTCTTCCTCAATTCCAACCGTACGCTCGACCGTAAATTGCGAGAGGCGGTGCTGGCGCTGGCGATGGAGGCGAAGTTCTCGAAGGAGCAGATCCTCGAGCTTTACCTCAACAAGGTCTATTTCGGCGGGGGCGCCTATGGCATCGATTCCGCCAGCCGGAAATTCTTCAGCCACCCCGCCACCGAACTCTCCACCGCCGAAGCCGCGATCATCGCCGGTCTGGTGAAGGCGCCGAGCCGCTATTCCCCCACTGCCGACGTCGATGCCGCGGTCGGCCGGGCGAGCGTCGTCCTTCGCCTGATGAAGGAGCAGGGCCGCATTCCGCAGAACGCCACCGTCGATCCGAGCGCGGTGAAGCTGAAGCCCGAATCCGGCCAGAATTCGGTACGCTATTTCACCGACTGGGCGCTGCCGCAGCTCGACCTCCTGCTGCCCGAAACCTTCGAACCGATCGAGGTGTGGACCACGCTCGATGTCGGGATGCAGCGTGCGGCGACCGCGGCGATCAAGTCGAACACGCCCAATGGCGCACAGGGCGCCCTCGTCAGCCTCGACCGCGACGGGGCGGTGCTCGCCCTCGTCGGCGGCAACGACTACGTCGAGACGAACTACAACCGCGCAACCGAAGCCATGCGCCAGCCCGGATCCGCCTGGAAGCTGTTCGTTTATCTCGCCGCGCTGGAAGCGGGCTACACGCCGGACGACCGGGTGGTCGACGTGCCGGTGACCATCAATGGCTGGAGCCCGCGCAATTCGAGCGGGCGCAATGCGGGCGAGATGAGCCTGCGGTCGGCCTTCGCCTTCTCGATCAACACAATCGCCGCGCAGCTCGGCAACGAAGTCGGCTTCGGCACTGTCGCGTCAATGGCGAGGCGCTTCGGCATCACCACCCCGATCTCGACCTTCCCGGCCATGGTGTTGGGCAGCAGCGAAGTGCGCTTGATCGACATGACCCGCGCTTTCGCAGCCGTGAGCGCGAAGGGCAATTCGGTCGAGCCTTACGGCATCCTCAAGGTCACCACTGGAGAGGGCGAGGTGATCTATCAGCACGAACGGGCGCGGCAGGCGCAGCTCGTGCCGGACTACGTTGCCGCCGGCATGACCGATCTCTTGCAGACCGCCGTCGCCACCGGCACCGGGCGCGCTGCCCAGATCGGTCGACCGGTGGCTGGCAAGACCGGGACCACCAGTTCCAACAAGGACGGCTATTTCATCGGCTTCTCCAGCGGCGTCACCACGGGCGTGTGGATGGGGCGCGACGACAATGCCCGCGTCGGCGGTTTGCAGGGCGGCACTGCCCCGGCGCGCGCCTTTGCGGCCTACATGCGCTACGCGGTAAAGGATCGCCCGGTCGAACAATTCGAGACCGAGTTGCAACTGCCCGAATGGCAGATGGAGCCCGACGACGAGCAGCTCTTCGGCGAACCGGACGATTATTATTTTATCGACGAGCAGGGCAATCTGATCGAACCCGGCCTAGGCCAGGGGGGCGAACGGGGCGTCCCCTTTCCCAATGAAGGCGAGCGCGGGCCCGGCGACTTCGATCGTCCGCGTTTCCCGCAACCGGTGCAACGCGACCGTGGGGACGACAATCAGGCAGCGAGCGACGACTTCCTCAATCGCGCTACCGGCTCGGGCGACAATCGCCAGCGATCCGCGCCGCCAAATACCGCGCCGACGCCGATCCCTCCGGCCCCGCGCGGTCCCTCACCCCGACCGATCGACTACTAGGCCGCGATCACGCGCAAGAAAAAGCCCCCCGCTTCGCCTGGAAGCGGGGGGCTTTCTTTCGTCGGTCCGGCGTATCAGCGCAGACGCACGGCGATATATTGCGGCGGCTGGCCGCGCCGCTGGACACGCAGGAGAACGGCATCGCGGTTCTCGTTGCGCGCCGTCTCGATGATCCTTTCGAGATCGGCCTGAGTCGCGACGTCGCGGTAATTGGCGCTGATGATGATGTCGCCGCGCTGCAATCCCTTGCGCGCCGCGTCGGAATTGCGATCGACACCGGCAATCGCGAGGCCGCGCGTTTCGGGCCCGACACCGAGCTGGCGGGCGATCTGCGGGGTGACCGGCACGACCGCCAGGCCGACACGTTCCTCGATCGCGCTGCTGCCGTCGCCCGGTCGCAACTCGTCCTGATCCTCGGCCTCGGGGTCGAACATCTGCTGCTGCTGGAGCAGTTCGTCCTCGCTCGGCCGGCGACCGACGGTGAGGTTGACGCGGCGACGATCGCCCTCGCGCAGCAGTTCGACCGGAATGGTCGTTCCCGGCGGGATATTGGCAACGAGGAAAGACAGCGTCTGCTCGTTGGTCACTTCGCGGTTGTTCACCCGCACCACGACATCGCCCGGCTGGATCCCGGCCTGATCGGCCGCTTCGCCCGGCACGACCGACTGGACGAATTCGCCGCGATTGCGCGGCAGGCCGAGCGAGTTGGCGAGATCGTCGCCGACCTGCTGGATCTGCACGCCGAGATAGCCGCGCTCGATCGTCTCGCCCTGGCGCAGTTGCTCGACGATCGGCGCTGCGGTTTCGGCGGGAATGGCGAAACCGATGCCGACGCTGCCCCCGCTGGGCGAAAAGATCGCGTTGTTGATGCCGATCACATTGCCCTGCATGTCGAACAGCGGCCCGCCCGAATTGCCGCGATTGATGCTGGCATCGGTCTGGATGTAGCGGTCGTAGGCGCCGCCGCCGGTGTTGCGCAGCACGGCGGACACGATGCCGCTGGTGACGGTGCCGCCGAGACCGAAGGGGTTGCCGATGGCAATGACCCAATCGCCGGTGCGCGCTTCACGCGAATCGCCGAACTTCACGAACGGGAAGTCCTCGCTGCGGCTGACCTTGAGCACCGCGAGGTCGCTCGCAGCGTCGTTGCCGACCAGTTCGGCCGGATACTCGGTGCCGTCGGGCAGGGTCACGGTGATCTCTTCCACCGTTCCTCGGCCCGTCGGGCTGACGACGTGGTTGTTGGTGACGATGTAGCCGTCGGCCGAAATGAAGAAGCCGGAGCCGAGCGACTGGCCCTCGCGATATTGCGGCTCCTGCTGCTGCCCGCGGCGCTGGTTGAACAGTTCTTCGAACGGGGTTCCGGCGAAGGGGTTGCCGCCCTGGTTCACCTCGACCCGCTGGCGAGTGGAGATGTTGACCACCGCCGGCTGGAGCTGCGCGGTCAGTTCGGCGAAGCTTTCCGGGGCGCCCGCGCGGGGCACCATACTCGCCATGCGGCTGTCGTCGTTCTGCGCGACCTGCGCCCCGGCGGGATAGCCGGTCGCCAGCGAAATCGCCGCTCCGCCAACCAGCAGGGCGCTCGTCAATCCATAGGCATATCGCACGGGCATCACCTTCTCTTACCTAAATTTTTCGTCCGGGGCCGCGGATTGCGGCGCCCGTTTCACAGGGAAAGGTCACTAACCTCTGCAACCGCTGAACGCGGTTTGAACATTGCGGGTCCCGCTCGACGAACGGTCAACGGCCTCCGCGGAACTGCCGCAGATATTCATTGCTGTTGTCCATGATGATCGAGCTCTGCCCCTCGCCCGACTGGAAGGTCGTGCGGTAGGACTGCATGGCGCGGTAGAAGTCGTAGAACTCCGGATCCTTGCCATAGGCATCGGCGTAGATGCGCGCGGCGTCCGCTTCGGATTCGGCACGGATGATCTGCGCGTCGCGGCGGCCGCCGGCACGGATCGTCTCGGCCTCTTCCTGCCGGTCCGATTCCATGCGCGTGAAGGCGGCCTGCAATGGCGTGCCCTGCGGCAGGTCGGCGCGCTTGATCCGCACGTCGAGCACCTGTGCGCCATATTGCCGCGCCTGACGATCGAGCGCGTCGCGAATGTTCGTCATCGCCGTGCCGCGCTCGGGCGTCAGCAGGCTGGCAAAGGTTCGCCGGCCCAGTTCCTGACGCAGCACCGAGGTAAGGATCGGCTCGAGCTGATTGCGCAGCAGCTGTTCCGAACCTGCGCGCTCGACGAACAGCACCGGGTCGTAGATGCGGAATCGGGCATAGGCGTTCACTTCGAGGCGCTGCTGATCGTTCGAGAGGACGGTCTCGCCCTCCATGTCGAGGTCCTGGATGCGCCGGTCGACCATCTGCACCCGCTCGACCAGCGGGATGCGGAAGGCGAGGCCCGCCCCGGTCGAACCGTAGGGCTCGTTGGGGTCGAAGCGATTGATCACCCGGTCGGGCTCACCCGTGCGGATGACCACGGCCTGCTGCGTCTCGGGCACGATGACGATCGAACTGATCGCGGCGAGCGCCAGCACGATCAGCGCGATGATCGTCAGTTTGTGGGTCTGCCAGATGTTTTCCATCTTACTGCCCCCCGTTCGTCGTGCCCGGCGCGGGGCTGGGAGCGGGCGAAGCGGACGGCTGCTGCGCGCGCCGGCGGATTTCCGGCAGCGGCAGGTAAGGCGTCACGCCCTCGGCTTCGACGATGGTCTTGTCGGTGTTGGCCAGAACGCTTTCCATGGTTTCGTAATAGAGGCGGCGGCGCGTCACTTCGGGCGCGAGCCGGTATTGTTCGTAAATCTCGTTGAACTCGGCGGCGGCACCTTGCGCGGCGGCGAGGAGTTGCTGCTCGTACCGGCGCGCCTCGTTCAGATTGCGCTCGCGATCCTGCCGGGCGGCGAGAACGTCGTTGAACGCCTCGATCACCTGCTGCGGCGCTTCGGTGCGGGCGATCTCGACGCCCTGCACAGCGATCCCGGCGCCATAGGCGTCAAGGATTTCCTGCATCCGCGTACGCACCCGGCTTTCGACCTGTTCGCGGCCCTCGCCCGACAACACGCGGTCGAGCTCGGTTTCGGCCACGGCCGCGCGCATCGCGGCCTCGCCAACCTCGCGCAGCGTGTCCTGCGGATCGGCGAGCTCGAAACGGTACTGCACGAGATCCTTCACGTTCCAGCGCACGATGTAGCTCAGATCAACGAGGTTCTGGTCCCCGGTCAGGATCAGGTTCTCGCCATCATTGCCGATCGTCTCGGTCCGGATCTCGCTGACGTCCTGAACGTCGACCGACTGGATCGGCCAGGGCAGGGTGAAGTTCGTGCCCGGCGACATGGTGTGCGAATATTTGCTGCCGAACCAGGTCACGAGACCCTGCTCGCGCGGCTGGACGAAGTGGATGCTGGTCAGCACCACCCAGAGCGCGACCACCGCGCCGATGATGATCGGTGCCCAGCTTTTCCCGCCCGCGCGCTGGGGCATACGGAAATTCGGCCCGCCGGGGCCACCCCCGCCGCCGCCGATGCGGCGCGGACCTTCGGGTCCGCGGTTCTTGAAGATATCCTCGATATTGGTCGGGCGCCGCGGCCCGCCGCGCGTGCCGGAAGAGCCCGAACCGGGCGGCAACCAGGGATTTTTCGGCCCACCCGAACGCGAGGGCTTGTCGGCCTTGGGCGCGTCGTCGCCGGAGCCATCCCCCGCCCCACTCGATGAATCGCCGCCCCCTCCCGAAGGCCTGCCCCAGGGATTTCTGCCGGCCATCGCCAGCACTGCGCGTCGTCCGAACCCGTCCAGAATTCTCATAACAGTGTTATAGGCGCGGTTCGGCGGAATAACAGGGGTTGTGCGCGGCTTTTCGATGCGGCACCCGCGCCAGTCGATGAGCGATACCGAGATCACCGCATCCCTGCCCGCCCCGCTCGCGGCGCGCGTAATTTCCGCCAGCCTTGCCGACGGTCGGGCGACGATCGTGCTGGATGTGGCCGGGCTGGATGAGAATACGCGCGGAGAGGCCGAGCGCACGGTGCGCGATACCGTCGGCGGCCGTCCCGATGTCGAGGATGTGCGCGTGATCCTGACTGCCGAGCGGCGCACCCGCCGGATCGTGGCGGTCGGCTCGGGCAAGGGCGGGGTCGGCAAGTCGACGCTTACGGCCAATCTCGCCATCGCGCTGAAGCGCCTTGGCCATTCGGTCGGCCTGGTCGACGCCGATATCTATGGCCCGTCGCAGCCGACCATCCTCGGCAATCGTGGGCAGAAACCGGAGGTCTCGGGCAAGAAACTGGTGCCCGTGCCAAATCGGTGGGACGTGCCGGTGCTGTCGATGGGCCATCTGGTGGAGGAAGGTGCGGCGGTCGCCTGGCGCGGGCCGATGGCGGGCAACGCGCTCACCCAGTTGATCGACGCCGAATGGGGCGCAATCGACACGCTGCTGGTCGACCTGCCGCCCGGCACCGGCGACGTGCAGCTGACCATGCTGCAGAAGTTCAAACCTTCGGGCGCGGTGCTGGTCTCCACGCCGCAGGACCTCGCGCTGATTGACGCCGCGCGGGCCGGGTCGCTGTTCGATCACGCAGGGGTGCCGGTGATCGGGCTGGTCGAGAACATGTCCGGCTACATCTGCCCGCATTGCGGGGAGGTGTCCGATCCCTTCGGTTCGGGGGGAGTGGAACAGGCGGCCGAGCGGCTGGAACTGCCTTTCCTCGGCCGTATCCCACTGGCGCTGGGCATTCGCGAGGCGAGCGATGCGGGAACGCCACCCGCCGCAAGAGATGGCGGACAGGGGAGCGAGCTGGCCGCCCCGTTCGAGGCGGTTGCCGCCGAGGTTTCCCGATGGCTCGGCGCAAACGCCTGAACGTCCCTGCCCTCTCGCGCCGCAAGCTCCTGACGGGCGCGGCGCTGGGCGGAGGACTGCTCGTCGCCTGGCGAATATGGCCTCGCCATTACGACCCGCCGCTGTCGCCCGGCATCGACGAATTCGGCTTCGGCGCGTGGCTGACCGTCGCACGTGACGGTGTGGTGACCGTCGCCTTGCCCCAGCTCGAAATGGGTCAGGGGGTGAGTACCATCCTGCCCCAGATCGTCGCGATGGAGATGGGGGCCGACTGGCGGCAGGTCGGTGTGATTCCCGCCCCGCCGAGCGGCGCCCTACCGAATATTCCGCTGGCCGAGAAGTGGAAGCCGCTCTGGGCCAGCGTCCCCGTGATAGCCGATGCGGGCCGCTTCGCGCGCGAAAGCCGCTTCGGCGCCACGGCGGACGGCACCACGCTTGCCGCATACGGAGGGCCGGCCCGCGAAGCCGGAGCCGCTGCCCGCGCGATGCTGGCCATGGCCGCGGCCGAGCGCTGGGGTGTCGGCTGGGAGGAATGCGAGGTCGCCGGCGGCATGGTCAGCCATGGCGGCAACCGTTCGGGCTTCGGCGCGCTGGCAGAGAGCGCCGCCGGTTTCGAACCGCCCGATCCGCCACCGCTGCGGACCGAACCGCCCGTCGATCTCGACATTGACCCCACCGATCTGGCGGTGGACGGCGTGGTCACGCGCTATCCGCGGCTCGACCTCCCCGCCAAGGTCGACGGGAGCCTCCTGTTTGCCGGAGACGTTCGCCTGCCGGGGATGCTCCACGCCTCGATCAGGCACGGGCCGGTCGGCCTGCCCGAACGGACAAGCTTTGACGCGGCGGCGGCGGGCGGTGTTCCCGGCCTCGTCACCGTCGTCAAATCGAAACGCTGGATCGCCGCCGTTGCCGAGAGCTGGTGGCAGGCCGAGCAGGCCCTGGCAGCTATGCGACCGCGCTTCTCCGGCCCCCGCTCCCTCGACCAAAGCGCGATGGAGCAGCGGATCGACGCCGCGCTCGCTTCTGGCGAAGCGGAACGGATCGCAACACGCGGCGAACCCGATTTCTCCGGCCCCGCCCCCATTTTCGCGCGCCGCTACGATATCGGCGCGGCGTTCCACAATTCGATCGAGACGGCGAGCGCCACCGCGCATTACACGAACGGCAGACTGGAACTGTGGCTTGCCAGCCAGGCACCGGAAGCCGCGCGCGCTGCGGCGGCGAAGGCGGTGGGCGTCTCAGACAGCGATGTCGTGCTCTACCCGATGGCGGCGGGTGGCAGCTTCGATGCTCGGCTGGAACGCCAGCACGCGATCGAGGTGGCACAGATTGCGCGCGAAGTCGGTCACCCCGTCCAGCTCACCTGGTCCCGGCGCGAGGAAGCCATGGCGGTCCCGCCCCGGACACCGCTCGCGCTCCAGCTGGCCGCGAGGCTTGCCGGAGAAGGACTCCCCACCGTCTGGCGCACACGCGTGGCCTGCCCGCCGACGGTACGCGAATTCGGCCATCGTCTGTTCGACAATCTCACGCCCGAAGCCGCGATCGCGGCGGCGGCAGGCGAGGCGGACCCGCTGGCGCTTGAAGGCGCTATGCCGCCCTATGCAATTCCGGCAGTCGCGATCGACCACCTTCCGGTCACGCTCGGCCTGCCTACCGGCAGGCTGCGCGGCAATGCGGCGGCCTGCGCAGCCTTCGCAACCGAAAGCTTCGTCGACGAACTGGCGCGCGAGTCGGGGCGCGATCCGTTTCTCTACCGCTTGGCGATGCTCGGCGGCGAACGCCGCATGGCCGAGGTCCTGCGCCTCGCGACCCGCTTCGGTGGATGGGACGGCGGCGCTGAAGGGAGCGGTCAGGGCCTCGCCATGGTTCGCATGAACGGGACGAGCGAGGACCCGGAGGATGCGGGCTTCATCGCCTGCGTTGCCGAGGCCCGGCTCGGCACGGGCGGCGTGCAGGTCGAGCGGCTGTCGGCAGTCGTCGACATCGGCCGGATCATCAATCTCGACATCGCCCGACAGCAGATCGAGGGCGGGCTGATCTTTGGCTTGTCGCTCGCCACCGGATCGAGCGCGAATTTCGTCAAGGGCCAGCCCGAACCCGGGACGCTGAACGGGATGAACCTGCCGACGCTCGCCAGTTCGCCGGACATCGCGCTACAGTTCGTGAGGAGCGACGCGCCGCCTTTCGATCCGGGCGAGCTGGGCGTTGCCGTCGCCCCGCCGGCCATCGCCAACGCGCTTTTCACTGCCACCGGCCGCCGCTTCCGGCGATTGCCGCTGCTGGCGCCAGCTTGATAAGGATTTCGCAATGACCTGGCAGGAACAGTCTCTCCCCGCCGACCATCCGGCAGTCACCAGCGGCCGGATCGGCGTACTGCTGGTCAATCTCGGCACGCCCGAGGGGCCGGATGCGCGCTCGGTGAAACGCTATCTCGGGGAATTTCTCTCCGACCGCCGGGTGGTGGAAATCCCCGCCATCGCCTGGCAACCGATCCTGCGCGGCATCATTCTGAACACCCGCCCGAAAAAGAGCGCCGAGGCCTATCGCAAGGTCTGGCGCGCCGACGGTTCGCCGCTCGCCGCCATCACCCGCGCGCAGGCGGACAAGCTCCGCCCGATGCTAGGAGACGGCGTTCAGGTCCGGTGGGCGATGCGCTACGGCGAACCCGCCATCGGCGGCGAATTGCAGGCGTTGATGGATGCCGGCTGCGAGCGCATTTTGCTCGCCCCGCTCTATCCGCAATATTGCGCTGCCACCACGGCGACAGTTGTGGACAAGGCTGCGGACAAGCTGCGGGAAATGCGTTGGCAACCGAGCCTGCGGACGCTGCCGCCCTATCATGACGATCCTGTCTATATCGACGCGCTCGCCGCCGATCTCGGTGCCCAGCTCGATGCGCTCGATTTCGATCCGGAGGTTCTGCTGCTGAGCTTCCACGGAATGCCGCAGCGCACGCTGGAACTGGGCGACCCCTATCATTGTCATTGCCGCAAGACCGCACGGCTGCTCGAAGCGCGTCTGGCGGATCGGGGCATGGAAATCCGCACCAGCTTCCAGTCCCGCTTCGGCCGGGCGAAATGGCTCGAACCCGCGACTGATGCGACGATCGAGGAGCTGGCACGTTCCGGCACGAAGCGCCTCGCCATCGCCGCGCCGGGCTTTTCCGCCGATTGCCTCGAAACACTGGAAGAACTTGCCATTCAAGGCCGCGAGCAGTTCCAGGCGGCCGGGGGCGAACGCTTCGCCGCCCTCGCCTGCCTCAATGACGGACCGGCCGGAATGGCGATGCTGGACGCGATCGTGCGGCGCGAACTGTCGGGCTGGATTTAGGAGACGAGCTTACTTACACTGGCGTAAGTTGTCAGGAGCAACCTATGGCCACGCTCGCCCCGCACCAAGCCGCCGAATTCCAGCCGTCCCACTGGGCCGAGCGCCTCCCGCCCGAGCGGCTGGATCATATTCCGGGGGAGAAAGGCTGGCCCGTGGTCGGCCACACTTTCAACCAGCTGAGAGACCCCCACGCTTTCGCGCGACGAATGTTCGAAACCTACGGCCCGGTCTACAAGGTGCGCACCATGGGCGCCTGGCACGTCGCGCTGATCGGGGCCGAGGCGAACGAGCTGATGCTGTTCGACCGAGCGAAGATTTTCTCCAGCGATCAGGGCTGGAGCCCGGTGCTGCACCGGCTGTTCCCGGGCGGGTTGATGCTGCTCGACTTCGATCATCATCGCGCCGACCGCCGCGCGCTCTCGATCGCTTTCAAGCCCGGCCCGATGCGCCACTACGCCGACAGCCTCAATCGCGGCATTTCGAAGAGGGTGCGAGAATGGGGCGGCACCGGCGGGCCGCGCGACATGCGCTTCTACCCCGCGATCAAGCAATTGACGCTCGACCTTGCCGCCGACAGCTTCATCGGCCTCCCCTTCGGACCGGAGGCAGACCGGATCAACACGGCCTTCGTCGACATGGTTCAGGCGTCGATCGCGCCGATCCGCAAGCCCCTGCCCTTCACAAAGATGAGGAAGGGCGTCGACGGGCGCGCCTTACTGGTCGACTATTTCACCCGCGAAACGCTCCGCCGCCGGGCGGAGGGAGCCAAGAACGATCAGCGCCAGGACATGTTCAGCCAGTTCGCCACCGCCGAGTTCGAGGATGGCAGCCTGATGGAGGTCGAGGCGGTGGTCGACCACATGAACTTCCTGATGATGGCGGCGCACGACACGATAACCTCGAGCGCCACCTCGCTCGTCTATCTGCTGGCCAAGAACCCGCGCTGGCAGGACCGGTTGCGCGAGGAACTGCGCGCGATCACCGGGGGCAGCGGCGATCTGTCATACGACGATCTCGCCCGCCCGGAACTTACCGAGATGGCGTTCAAGGAAGCGTTGCGGATGATCCCGCCCGTGCCGAGCATTCCGCGCCGGGCGCTGCGCAGCTTCGAATATGCGGGCTACACCGTTCCGGCGGGCGCGGCAGTGGGCATCAATCCGCACCTCGTCCATCACATGGAAGAACACTGGCCCGATCCCGAACGGTTCGATCCCGAGCGTTTCACCGCGGACAAGGTGAAGGCGCGGCACAAATACGCCTGGGTCCCCTTCGGCGGAGGCGCGCATATGTGCCTCGGCCTCCACTTCGCCTACATGCAGATCAAGGTGCTGATGGCGCAGCTGCTGACCCGCTACCGGATCGAGGTGGCGGAAGGATACGATCCCGACTGGCAGGCATGGCCAATCCCGCAGCCTAAGGACGGGCTGGCGATCACCCTCTGTCCGCTTTGATCGCAGATCGGCAGTTCAGCTGAAATCGATGGCAATGCCGTCTTTCACCCAGTCGCCGTAACGGGTCGGGCTCAATTCCTCCTCGTTCGGGCAGGGCTTGGGCGCAGGCGGAGGATCGTTGCTCCAATGGGCCGGCTTCTCAAAGGTTTCGGGTCGTTTCGTCACGCGTTCCATTCCGGTAAAATGCGCGGACTGGCGCCTGGTTTCAATGACGGGTAGGGGCTTTCGATGCCCACCCCTTCAGGATTTCACGCGCGCCGCGCCGCCCTGCGGATGCTCGACGCCGTACTCAGGCGGGGCGAAACGCTCGATCAGGCGATTGGTAGCGCGACGCAGGATCTGCGCAAACCCGAGGACCGTGCTCTGGCCCGCGCGATCGCGAACGAAACGTTGCGCTGGCTGGTCGATTTCGATGCGCTGATCGATTCCGCCACCGCCAAGCCCCTGCCCGATGATGCGAAGCCGCGCATGGTGCTGCGGCTTATGCTGGCGCAGTGGCTGCGGCTCGACACGCCGCCCCATGCGGTCGTCGCGACCGGTCTGCCGCTGCTCGCGGGTGGCCCGCGAAGGTTGGCGCACGGCGTCTTCGCCACGTTGACCAGGCGCGAGGCTCGCCTGCCCGAGCAGCCGAGCCTGCCGGCAGAGGTCGCCGCGCGCTGGCACAACAGGGCGCCAGCGATCGCCGCGGGCCTTGCCGAACCGCCGCCGCTCGACCTGACCCTGCGCGACCCCGCGCAGACCGCGCATTGGGCGAACCGGCTGGGCGGCGAAAGCCTGCTGCCGGGGCATCTGCGCCTGGCACGCGGATCGGCGATCGAGGGGCTGGAAGGCTTCGCCGAAGGGGCATGGTGGGTCCAGGATCTCGCTGCCTCGCTGCCTGCGCGCCTGCTCGGCAGCGGCGAGGGACGCCATGTTCTGGACCTGTGCGCCGCGCCCGGTGGCAAGACGATGCAGCTGTCCGCGGCGGGGTGGAAGGTCACCGCGCTCGACATGTCGAAGCGGCGGCTCGATCTTCTCAAGGCCAATCTCAAGCGCACCGGCCTCAATGCAAGCACCGTCCGCGCCGACGCGCTGAAATGGGAGCCGCGCCACGCCTTCGACGCCATCCTCATTGACGCGCCCTGCACCGCTACGGGAACGGCGCGGCGACATCCCGACGTGCTGCATCGCATTCATGCGCGGCAGATCGCGGAAATGGCCGAATTGCAGACGACCTTGCTGGAACGCGCGAAGGGCTGGCTGAAGCCCGGCGGCACGCTGGTCTACGCGGTCTGCTCGCTGGAGCGCGAGGAAGGCGAAGAGCGCGCGTCTGCCATGGACCTGCCGCTCGCTCCGATCCTCGAGGTGGAGCTGCCCGAAGGACTCGCTCCAACGGCGGACGGCTGGTTGCGGACCGATCCGGGAATGCTCCCCGAACAGGGCGGCCTGGACGGCTTCTTCGTCGCGCGCTGGCGCGAAGCTCCCAAAGACGCGTGACTCATCTCGTGGCGGCAGTGCCAGACGCACCGCCGCCGCGGAGGAAAATCAGGCCTCGGGTTTGAGGTGCTTCTGGTAGCTCTTGCGCAGCTTCATCAGCTTGGGCGGGATCGTCGCCTGGCAATAGGGATTGCGCTGGCCTTCGCCCTCCCAGTATTCCTGATGGTAATCCTCGGCCGGATACCAGGTGCCGCTTTCGATCGTGGTTACGGCCTCCTCGCCCGCATGATCGGCGTTCCAGCGCCCAATCGCGGCCTTCGCCTCGTCTTCCTGCCCCTCTAGCGGGAAGATCGCGCTGCGATATTGCGTGCCGACATCGTTGCCCTGCCGGTTGAGCTGGGTCGGATCGTGCGTGCCCATGAACACGTCGAGCAGGTCGGCGAGCGCGATTTCCTGCGGGTCGAACTCGACCTTCACCGCTTCGGCATGGCCGGTCGTGCCGCTGCACACCTGCTTGTAGGTCGGGTCGGGCGCATCGCCGCCGATATAGCCGCTCTCGACGCTCTTCACGCCCACGACATCGTTCATCACCGCTTCGGTGCACCAGAAGCATCCGCCCGCCATGATCGCGGTCTGGGTATCTGCCATTCTCGTATCTCCTTTTCGCGGGGGCGAGATAGGTACGGGTGTCCTTCTTGTCATCCATCGGCGAGCGATGCAGAACGCGAAGGCTGACGTTTTCGAGGAGCTTTCCATGCGTTTCCACCCAACTTTCTTCGCCGGCATCGCCATCGCGCTTGCTGCCCCTGCCATCGCGCAAGACCATTCCGGCAGCGAACAGGGCGAACATCATCGCGAAAGCGCGGATCATGTGGCGGATCAAGACGCGTTCATGCGCGAACATGGCGAGCAGCTCTCGGCGGCACTCAACCACCCCTCCCGCGCCGAGGATCGCGCCCGTGATCAGTTCCGCCATCCGCAGGAGACGCTCGCCTTCTTCCATGTCGGCCCGCACATGAAGGTCGGCGAATACGCTCCGGGCGGCGGCTGGTACACGCGCGTGCTCGGCCATTATCTGGGCGGTGAAGGCGAACTGGTGGGTCTGTATTACGACCCCACCAGCGGTCCCTTCAACGAGCAGACTCAGGCGAACATTCGCAAGGGCGCCGCAGGTTTCGCCGCCGAAGCCGCCGACTTCACCGGACTTCCGGCCGACAATTTCTCCGGCTTCACGCTTGAAAGCCCGCCGGAAGATCAGCTCGGCACCTTCGATCGGATTCTTGTCGTCCGGATGATGCACAACCTGATGCGCTGGAACATCGCCGACAGCGAATTGAAGACAATGCGCACGCTGCTGAAACCGGGCGGAATGCTCGGCATTGTCCAGCACCGCGCCCCCGCCGATGCATCGGCCGAATATGCCGATGGCTCGAAGGGCTATCTGCGACAGGACGATGCGGTCGGCTTCGTCGAGGCGCTCGGCTTCGAACTGGTGGGCGCGAGCGAGGTCAACGCCAATCCCCGCGACCCGGCGAACTGGGAAGGCGGCGTGTGGATGATGCCGCCCTCGCTCGGCGGCGACGATGCGATGGATGCGCGGACCCGCGATCTCGGTGAATCCGACCGCATGACGCTGCTGTTCCGCAAACGCTGAAGGCTTGGAGCCGGTGGACTTCGCGCTGCCGGCTTCATACATGCTCCGACGATGAAGGAACTCACCCTCGCCGTCCTGCAATTGCCGCTCGCCCGCGAAGAGGAGGCGGCGAACATCGGCGCCGTGGCCGAGCTCGTTGCCGAGGCGGCGGGTCGCGGCGCGCAGCTCGTGCTTCCGCCCGAACTCTTCGCCGGCGAATATTTCTGCCGCGTCGAGGACGAGGCGCTGTTCGCCCGCGCCCGGCCGACGGCCGAGCATCCCTCCGTCCTCGCCATGCAGGAACTGGCGGCGAAGCACGCCGTCGCCATCCCGACCAGCTTCTTCGAGCGTGACGGGCATCACTATTACAACACGCTCGCCATGATCGGCCCGGACGGCGGTCTTATGGGCACCTATCGCAAAAGCCACATCCCCGACGGGCCGGGCTACGAGGAAAAATACTATTTCCGCCCCGGGAACGATGGCTTCAAGGTATGGGACGTGCCCTGCACCGGCGGCACGGCACGGGTCGGCGTCGGCATCTGCTGGGACCAGTGGTATCCCGAATGCGCGCGGGTCATGGCGTTGAAGGGCGCCGAGGTCCTGCTCTACCCCACCGCGATCGGGTCGGAGCCCTATGATGCCGATCTCGACACCAGCCGTATGTGGCGCCGCGCGATGATCGGACATGCCGTCTCGAACTGCATGCCCGTCGCCGCCGCCAACCGCATCGGCCACGAAGGAACGCAGGACGCGGGCAACAGCTTTTACGGCCACAGCTTCATCAGCGACGAATGGGGCGATCTGGTGGCCGAGGCGAGGGCGAGCGACGAGGGGGTGCTGATCGCCACGCTCGACCTGGAACGCGCCGCCAGGCACCGGGCGGGCATGGGCTTCTTCCGCGACCGCCGGCCGCAGCTCTACACCCGCATCTGCGAGGATATCTGACCGGCTCGGCGCGGGATCACCGCTATCTCGTGGCGCTGGGGTCGAACATGCGACTGCCCGGCGTGGGCGGCCCCCGGCATGTCCTCGACGAAGCGATCCAGCGTATCGAGGACAGCGGGGCCAGGGTCGAGAAACGCTCCCGGACCATCTCGTCGCGCCCGATCGGTCCTTCCAGCCGGACCTACGCCAACAGCGCGGCGCAGATTGCCTCCCCTCTCGATCCCCCCGGGTTCCTTGCCATGCTTCAGGGAATCGAGCGCGATCTCGGCCGAACCCGCCGGGGCGCCGCGTGGCGCGCGCGAACGATCGACCTCGACATTGTGCTCTGGAACGGTGGCATATGGCGCAGCGACCGCCTCGCAATCCCTCACCCCCGCTTTCGAGAGCGCCGCTTCGTGCTCGGTCCGCTCGCCGAAATCGCCCCCTGCTGGCGCGACCCGGAAAGCCATCTCGCCGCACGCTATCTCTTTGCCCGCTTGACCCGCCCCAACCCGCTGCCTAGGTGCGCCCCGTGGTCGGGCCCTTAGCTCAGTCGGTAGAGCAACTGACTTTTAATCAGTAGGTCGCTGGTTCGAACCCAGCAGGGCTCACCACCTCCCTTACGATCGCCGCTCCGCCTCGTATCCGGGCGAGCCTACGGCCGCGTTGAACGCGACGTAGGAATCGGCCAGCGCCGCCTCGCTGTCGATCAGCGACTGGCGGCTGGCGATCAGCTGGCGCTGCGCGTCGAGGACGTCGAACAGCGAGGCGAGGCCTTCGCGGTAGAGCGCGTTCGATTGCTCGAGCGCGGTTTCGCTCTGTTCGATCGCCTCGCGCAGATCCTCGTTGCGCTGCTGATAGGCGTCGATCGCCACCAGTGCGTTCTCCACCTCGCCTAGAGCGTCGAGGAAGGTCGCGCGATATTCGGCGATCCGCGCCTGCCCCTCGGCCCGCGCCGCAGCGACTTCCGCGCGGCGGCGCCCCCCGTCGAAGATTGGCAGGTCGAGCGCCGCCCCGATGCCGAGCAGGAAATTGCCGAACAACCCGCCGATGGTCCCGTCGCCGATGCCGATGCTGCCGGGAATGGTCAGCGAGGGGCGAAGGTCGGCCTGCTCGATCCCGATCGCTGCCGCGGCCTGGGCGAGCCGGGCTTCGGCGGCAAGGATGTCGGTCCTTCGGCGCAGGAGATCGGCCGGAACGCCCGCTTCCGGACTGCGACCGTAGCGCGGAATGGTTGTTTCCCCCGGCACGGGCGACGGCGCGAAAGTGCCCGGTGGTTCCGCGAGCAACACGGCCAGCGCATTCGCCGCATTGGCCCGCGCGATTGCGATAAGGCCGCGACGCGCACGCGTCTGGGCAAGGTCGGCCGCGGCACGTCGCACGTCGAGATTGGCCGCGAGCCCGGCCTCGAAACGCAGGGTCACGATCCGCAGGGTCTGCTCCTGGAGATCGGTCGACTGTTCGAGCAGGTCGAGTTGCGCGCCCGTCCGGCGATATTCGATATACTGGCTGGCGAGAGCGGCGGCGACGAGCCGGCGCTGATCGGCGAGGATGTAGTCCGCCTCGGCATAATCGGCCGCGGCCGCGCGGATTTCCGCCGCCAGCCTGCCGTTGATGTCGGGGTTGAAGAGACCGAACAGACCCACCGCGCCGCGCACACGGTTGTCGCTGCCCAGGTCGAGCCCGGCATCGCCCGTCCCATCGAGCGAAGGGACCGTGTCGGAACGTTCGGCCGCCAGCAGCGCCGCAGCGCTTTCCAGCCGGTCCGCTGCCGCGTCGATGTCGAGATTGACGGCCAGTCCGCGCTCGACGATCGCGTCGAGTTCGGCATCGTCGAAGCTGGCCCACCATTCCTGCTCGAGGCCGGAGGGCGGCAGGTCGGTGGCATAGGCCGGCGGCGGAGCCACTACCGCGAGAAGCTCGGGCTCCGGCCCCGCGGCGCAGGCCGCCAGCGCCAGCGCGCTCGCGAGAACAGCCGCCCTTCCGCGCAACATCGCCGTCATGCAGGAGCCATCGTCTGGTCTTCGTCGACCGCGTCGATCTCTTCGCGCAGGCGGGTGAGGTCGACACTGCGCGGATTGCCGAAGCGGGCGACGGCGAGATAGATCACCGGTGTCAGGAAAAGCGTGAAGAGGCCGGCGAGGCCGAGCCCGCCGAAGATCACCCAGCCGATCGACTGGCGCGCCTCCGATCCCGCACCGCTCGCGAGGATCAGCGGCAGGGCGCCGACCACGGTGGAGATCAGCGTCATCGCGATCGGACGCAGGCGGATCGCCGCCGCCTCTTCCACCGCCTCGCGCACGCTGCGCCCCTGATGCCGCAGCTGGTCGGCGAACTCGACGATCAGGATGCCGTTCTTGGCCATCAGCCCGATCAGCATGACGAGGCCGATCTGCGAATAGATGTTGAGCGATACGCCGGAAATGTAGAGCGAGAACACCGCCGCCGCGAGCGCGAAGGGAACGGTCAGCAGGACCACCAGCGCGCTGGTCAGGCTTTCGAACTGCGCCACCAGCACGAGGAACACGATAGCCAGCGCGAAGGCGTAGGTCAGGAGCAGGTCGTTTGACGTCTCCTCAAGGCTTTCGGCATCGCCCTGCAATATCATGTCGATACCCGGACCAAGGGTTTCGGTAGACAGACGCTCGATTTCCTCGACCGCGTCGCGCAGCGGCGTTCCCGCAGCGATGTTGGCGTTGACCTCGATCGCGCGGCGCTGTTCGGTCCGGTTGAGTTCGGCGGCGATGCCCTGTTCCTCGATCACCGTCACGCTCGAGAGGGGAACCAGCGCGTTCTCGCCGCTGCGGACGTAAAGGTTGCGCAGGTCCGATGGGTTGGTGACGCTGACGGCCTTGGCGGTGAGGAAGATCGGCACCGCCTGATCCCCGATGCTGAGATCGACGAGGTCCTCGCCGCCCACCATGGCGCGCAGGGTCTGGGCGACGTCGTCGAGATCGACGCCGAGATCGGCGGCGCGTTGGCGATCCACGCGGATCGAAAGCTGCGGCTGGGTTGGCTGATAGGATATTTCGGCGTTCGAGAGGATGTCCGACTGCGTGTCGATCGCGGTGGCCAGCGCCTGCGCCGAATCGAAGATCGTGTCGTAATCGGCGCCGGTCAGAGCGACCTCGATCCCCTCGCCCCCGCCGCCGAAGCTGAGCGTTCCGCGACCGCGCGCATTGGTGCGCGATCCCGGGATCTCCTGCAGCGGTTCGTTCAGTTCCTCGACGATCTCGGTCTGGCTGCGGTCGCGCTCGCCCCAGTCGGAAAGCTGCGCCGTCACCCGCACCCGGTTGGGGTCGTAGCGCCCGACGATGGAAAAAGTGCTCTCGATCACGCCCTCGTCGAGATAGGGCTGGAGAACCTGCTCCACCTCGTCGAGCTCGCCGTCCATGAAATCGATGCCCACCCCGTCGGGCCCGGTGGCATCGACGGTGACGATGCCGCGGTCCTCGTCGGGCACCAGCTCGTTGTCGAGTTGCGAGTAAAGCAGACCGGCCAGCACCGCCAGAACGACCGAGACCACTCCGACCAGTTTCGGCCGGTCGAGGCAGCGGCGCAGCAGATCCTCGTACCAGGCGTTCGCCTTGCTCCCCCAGCGCGACAGACGACCATTTTCCCCATCGCCGTTCGTCAGGTCGAACTTCGCCGCCAGCGCGGGGACGAGCGAGAGCGCGACGAAGGACGAAAGGATGACCGACACCGCCAGCACGAAGCCGAATTCGCGGAACAGGCGCCCGGCTTCGGAGGGGAGGAAGCTGATCGGCACGAACACGCTGACGAGCACGGCGGTGGTCGCGACCACGGCGAAGAACACCTGCCGCGTGCCGATCACCGCCGCGGCGCGCCGGCCGAACCCCTTGTTCTGGAGGCGCTGCGCGTTCTCCAGCACCACGATCGCATCGTCGACGATCAGCCCGGTGGCGAGAACCAGCGCCAAGAGGGTGAGCAGATTGACCGAGAACCCCATCATCCAGATGCCCGCGACCACGCCGACCAGCGCCACGGGGATGGTCGCGCTGGGAACGATGGTCGGTCGCCAGGCGCGGAAGAACAGCAGCATCGTCCCGACCACCACGGCGATGGTGAAGGCGAGCGTGATCAGCACTTCCTCCACCGAGATCCGGATGAATTCGGCATCGTCGGAGACGACCTCGATCCGCAGATCGTCGAAACGCTCGTTGAGCCGCTCGACCCCGTCGCGGATCGAGCTCGAGATCTCTATCGTGTTCGAGCTCGCCTGCCGCACTACGCCGAGGCCGATGATGGGCTGCCCGTCGAGCCGCACGAAATTGGTCGCGTTGGCAGGCGCGAAATCGGCATCGGCGACGTCGCCCACGCGGGTCGTGCCGGAAATGACGACGTTCTCGATCAAGGCGGGATCGGTCGCGCTCGCCTCGGCCCGCACGATCAGTTCCTGCGCGTCGGAGCGGAAGGAGCCTACCGGTACGTCGTAGGGCGCGCCCTGCAACGCGTCGGCAACGTCGGTGATGGTCAGCCCGAAGCGGTTGAGCCGCGCCGGATCGATCGAGACCCGCATCTGCCGGGCGCGGGTGCCGAACTCCTCGATGCTGGCGACCCCTTCGGCGGCCAGCAATTCGGGCACGATGTCGTTCTCGACGATCTGGGTGAGCGCCGCCTGGTCGTAGCGGTTCGACATGACCGCCAGAGTCATGATCGGCTGCGCGTCCTGGTCGGCCTTGACCACCGTGACCTGCTCCACCCGTTCGGGCAATTCGCGGGTCGTGCGGCTGACCGCCTCGCGCACGTCGGAGGCGGCGGTGTCGAGATCGACGCCGGGATTGAACTCGACCCGGATGCGGGAATTGTTCTCCTCGCTCGACGAGCTGATCTGGCGCACGCCGGAGACGCGGGCGACCGCGTTTTCGAGCAGACTGGTGACTTCCGAATCCATCGTCTCCGGCGCGGCGCCGGGCAGGTTCGCAGTGACCGAAACGATCGGGCGGTCGACGTTGGGAAGCTCGCGGACCTCGACGCCGAGCAGGGCGGCAATCCCCGCGATCACGATGAGCAGATTGAGGACGCCGATCAGCAGCGGTCGCTTGACCGCCAACATCGGCAGGTCCTGCTTATCGGCCATTACCGGTCCCGGCTCCGCTCTCGTTCGTGCCCGCGCGATTGCCTTGCGCCGAAGCCTCGACTCTCACGCGCTGCGGTTCGGCGTTGCGGGGACGGACCAGGCGGATATCCTGCCCGTCGCGGACCTTCTGGACGCCTTCGACAATGACGCGGTCGTTACGCCGAACGGCGCCGTCGACGAACACCCGCCCCTCGCGCCGGGCTGTGATCGTGACCGGCACGCGCACTGCCTTGCCATCGCGCACGACGAAAATATGCGACCCTTCCCCGCCCCAGACGATCGCCTGTTCGGGCACAACGGGACGGGTCTCGCCCGCGCGGGAGAATACCACGCGGAAGCTCATGCCGGGGCGAAGCTGGTCATCGGCGTTCGGGATCGCGGCGCGTACCACGAAATCGCGGCTTTCCTGCGCGATCCGGCTGTCCGTCGTCACGACGCGCGCATCGATGGTCCGCGAGGGATCGGAGAACGGCCGGACCGCGACCGCCTGGCCCGGGCGCAGATTGCTGAACACCGCTTCGGGCGCGGGAAAGTCGACGAACAGCGTTCCGCGCTGGTCGATACGGGTGATCGGGATGGTATCGTTCACCTGATCGCCCCGATCGATCTCGGTCAGGCCGACATGGCCCGAGAAAGGCGCGCGCACGGTCCGGTCGGCCAGTTCCTCCTGCGCCTGCCGCAGCGCGACGCGGGCGGAGGCCAGCGAGGTTTCGCCCGCTTCGATCTGGCTTTCGGAAATGGCGCCGGTATCCTCGATCCGGCGATAGCGGCCCAGCAGCTGGTCGGCCTCGCGAACCGAAACCTGGGCGGCATCGACAGCGAGCTGTTCCTGCCGCGCATCGAGCCGCAACAGGGTCTGGCCCTCGCGCACGAAATCGCCTGCGGTGAACAGCACGGAGGTCACTCGCCCGGCGCTTTCGGCAAAAATCTCCGCCGAGGTCGCGGCGCGTGCCGTTCCGATCGCCTCGATCTCGAGAGTTTCCGGCATCATGCGCACATTCTGCGCTACCACCGGGATCGGTGCGCGCTCGGGTTCCGCTTCCTCGCCCGAACAGGCGGCCAGAGCGATCGTCAGCGCGAGCGTGCAGGAAGCGGCGATAGCGCGAAGATTGGAAATCGCCATGATCGGGCCTCTAACGCACATCGTGCGATTGACAAAGCTCTTGCTCGGCACCCGGATCAAACCCGATATTCGACCTTCGCGCTCATGGCCGTCACGCCGTCGCAGCGCACCGCCCGAACCTCGTTTCCGTTGTCTTCCAGATAGATAGGCTGGCCGAGGAACAAGGGCGCCTGCGCCCGGAAAGCGAAGCGCCTCAGCGCCCCCTTTCTCGCGGCGAGCCCGGCAAGCCTCGCCGCGGTGAAGGGCCCGTGCACCACCAGCGCAGGGTACCCTTCCGCCTCCACTGCATAGGGCAGGTCGTAATGGATGCGGTGGCTGTTGAATGTCGCCGCCGAGAAGCGGAACAGGGACACGCTGTCCGGCCTCCACACCACGCCCGCGCGCGCCTCCTCCGGCACCGGCAGCGGCACCGGATCGCCCAGATCGCGATAGACATAGCTCTGCCTCTCGCGCACGCAGACGGCACCCCCTTGCGAGATGGTGCGATCGACTTCGACGAAGACCAGATCGCCCGACCTGCCCCGCTTGTGCGTCACGTCCGCGATGGTCGCGACCATCCGGGCCTCGAAATCCGGCACCAAGGGCGCCTCGAAGACGATGTCCGCCGCCGCGAACATCCGGCGCGGCAGAGTGATGGCGGGCAGGAAGGCGCCGCGCTTCGGATGCCCGTCTTGCCCGAGCTCCTCGTCGCGCGGCTGCGGCAGGAAGAAGGCCCAGTGCGCGAGCGGCGGCGAGGCGTTTTCCACCGCGGGATCGGCTGCGACCGCCAGCGCATAACGGCGCAGGCTTTCTATCTCGCAGCGTTCCTCGCGGGTCTCGCTGCGGCCGATGGCGCGTGTCCATTCCGCCAGAGCTTCGGGTTCGACCGGCCCGCTCACGAGCGGCGATCTTTCGACTGGACCATCGGGTTTCCTTCCAGCTCCGGCGCGATCCGCCGGCAAACGTGCGGGCCTTGTCCTGCACTTCTCCGATGCTAGCAAGGCCCCATGTCGCCGCGCCGCCCCGCCACCCCCTTCCGCATCGCCTGGGGCGCAGGAGACGATCGCCCCGCCCCGGCCTCTCTGGCGCAGGAGGGGCCCATCGCCTTCGAATACAACGGCCTCGGCTATGCGGTGATGCTCGGCAGCCCGCGCGATCTCGAGGATTTCGCGACCGGCTTCACCTGGTCGGAGGGATTGGTCGAGCGGGCGGGCGAAATCCTTTCGATCGAGATTGCCCGACTCGAAAACGGCGCGATCGTCCGCATCGATCTGCCCGAGCGCCGCGCCGCACCCTTGCGCGAACGGGTTCGGCTGCGATTGGTGGAGGGAAGTTGCGGCCTGTGCGGTCTCGAAACCATCGAGGAAGTCCTTCGCCCGCTGCCCCGCCTCGCCGCACGCCCTGACATCTCGGCGCCAGCTATATCCGCCGCGCTCGCCCGCTTTCGCGATCATCAGCCGCTGGGGCAACAGACCGGCGCGATGCACGCCGCCGCCTTCTGCGACGCCGATGGGCGGATCGTCGCCGCACGCGAGGATGTCGGGCGGCACAACGCGCTCGACAAGCTGGTGGGGCACCTGCTGCGCGAGGGCATTTCGGCGCAGAGCGGCTTCATCCTCCTCTCGGCACGCTGTTCCTGCGAACTGGTGGAAAAGACGGCGCGCTTCGGCGCACCGGCGCTCGTCACGATCTCGGCGGCCAGCGATCTGGCGGTCGAGCGGGCGCAGGAGGCCGGGCTCACGCTCGTTTCGCTGGCCCGCGCCGATAGCGGGCTGGTAATGAACGATCCGCACGGCGTGTTCTCCGCGTGAGGTTGCTGGGTGCCGTTCTCGCGGGCGGAATGTCTTCGCGCTTCGGCAGCGACAAGGCGCTTGCCGTGCTGGATCGGACCACTCTCCTCGACCGGGTTCACGTGGCGCTCGCCGGCCAGTGCGATGCGGTCTGCGTCGTCGGGCGGGGCGTGGTCGCGGACTGGCCGCGTGCGGGGCTTGGTCCATTGGGAGGGCTCGCCGGCGCCTTGCGACATGCGCGAACCAGAGGTTTCGACGAGGTTCTGACGAGCGCGGTCGACATTCCCGACCTTCCGCCGGACCTTGCGGAGCAGCTCGGGCCCGGGCCCGCCTTCGTTGCCGACCAGCCGGTAGTCGGCCGCTGGCGGACGGCCGACCTTCCGCTTCTCGAAACGATCCTCAGGAGCGACGGTGGCCGCTCGATGCAACGCTTTGCCCGCATCTGCTCGGCCCGGTCGGTCGCGCTGCACGCGCCGCTCGCCAACATCAACACGCCCCGGGACCTTGCCAATTTCGCGCGATGAGGCACGGTGACGCACCGGGCGCGTTCAGACGAAAAGCGCTTGCACGAGCAAAGGACGAGACGATGCCGGACGATCTGCCCACTCCGAAGCGATATGATGGCCCAGTGGGAGGATGGGGCTCGCTCGAAGGCATCACCCGCGTCGAGTTGAACGCCAAGGCCTCGCCCAGCGCGATGCTGACGCTGAGGGACCAGAACAAGCCGGGCGGCTACATGTGCTCCTCCTGCGCATGGACCAAACCGGAAGACCCGCACGCCTTCGAATTCTGCGAGAACGGTGCGAAGGCGACTCTGTGGGACCTCACCCGCGATCGCTGCACGCCCGATGTCATCACCCGCCACACCGTCTCCGAATTGCGCGGAATGGGGGACTACGCTCTCGAGAAACTCGGCCGGTTGACCGAACCGATGCGCTACAATGCCGCGACCGATCGCTACGAAGCCGTGCCGTGGGACCAGGCTTTTGCACAAATAGGCGCGAAACTGCGCGAATTGGACCCCAAATCGACCACTTTCTACGCGAGTGGCAAGGCCGCGCTGGAGCCGTCCTACCTCTACGCCTTGTTCGCGCGCGCCTATGGACACAACAATCTGCCCGACAGTTCGAACATGTGCCACGAGACCACCTCGGTCGGCCTCAAGAAGGTCATCGGCTCGCCGGTCGGCACGTGCCAGATGGACGATTTCGACCATGTCGACGTGATCTTCTACATGGGCCAGAACCCCGGCACCAACTCGCCGCGCATCCTCCACACGCTGAAATCCGCCGTGCAGCGCGGCTGCAAGATCATCGTCTTCAACCCATTGAAAGAGAAAGGCCTGCGCGAGTTCGTCGATCCGCAGAACCCGGTTCAGATGACCGTCGGCGCGCCGACCCGGATCGACCACATGTACTGCCAGGTCCGCCCCGGCGGCGATCTCGCCGCGCTGATGGGCGTGTGCAAGCGCGTGATCGAGCGCGATCGCGAGGCGCGCGAGGCCGGCCTTCCGGATGTCCTCGATCGGGATTTTCTCGAACGGCACACCACCGGCTTCGACGCCTTCATTGCCACGCTGGAAGCGACCGACTGGGCCGATCTCGAACGCGCCAGCGGCCTCAGCCGGGCCGAGATGGAGGTCGCCGGCGAATATTACGCCGAGGCCGAAAACGTCATGGGCATCTACGGCATGGGCCTCACCCAGCATGTCCACGGCTCGCAATCGATCGGGATGCTGGTCAATCTGCTGCTGTTGCGAGGTAATATCGGGCGCAAGGGCGCTGGCTGCTCGCCCATCCGCGGCCATTCCAATGTCCAAGGCCAGCGCACCGTCGGCATTACCGAGAAGACCGAGCTCGCCCCGGTCGAGAAATACCGCGAGCTGTTCGACCTCGAAACACCCCAGGAGGACGGCCACAACACGGTCGCCTTTCTCGAAGGCGTGCTGGACGGATCGAACAAGGGCTTCATCGGGCTCGGCGGAAATCTCGCTAACGCGGTGCCCGATCACGAGCGCGTGCACGAGGCATGGCGGGAGATGGAACTGACAGTCCACGTCGCCACCCGCCTCAACACCACCCACTGCCTGCCGGGCAAGTCGAGCTGGATCCTGCCTTGCCTCGTGCGAGCCGAGGAAGACGAACAGGTCAGCGGCAACCAGTGGGTCAGCATCGAGGACAGCTTCAGCCACATCTACGGCAGCCGCGCCTATCGCACGCCCGCCAGCCCGCATTTGAAGAGCGAGACGGCGATCGTCTGCGGCCTTGCCAAGGCGACGCTGGGGGACAGCCATCCCAAGCTGACCTGGGACGAATGGCAAGCGGACTATTCGCGCATTCGCGACTGTATCGCCGCCACCTATCCCGACGAATTCCACGACATGAACGCGCGGATGAACAAAGCGGGCGGCTTTTATCGCGGTAACGCGGCGCGCGAACGCATCTGGAAGACCGACAGCGGCAAGGCCGAGTTCACCGACCCGACCACGCTCAACGCGTGCGGGATCGGCGATGCGGCAGGGCGCTACCACCTGGTGACGCTGCGCTCGAACGATCAGTTCAACACCACGGTCTACGGCCACGAGGATCGCCTGCGCGGCCTTTCCGGCAGCCGGATGATCGTATTGATGCGGCCCGAAGACATCCGCGAAGCCGGGCTTCGCGAAGGCGAGCGCGTGGACCTGGTCACCGATACGGACGGGGACCATGCGGACGAGCCGGAGCGTAGGGTCCGATCTCTGAAAGTCGTTCCCTACGATCTGCCGGCAGACACGCTGGCGGGCTATTTCCCCGAACTCAACCCCCTCGTGCCGCTATGGTATCACGAAGAATTGTCGCAGACCCCGGCGAGCAAAGGGATTCCGGTGCGGATCGCCAAGGCGTGACCGCGGCGGCGACCGCATTCACGATCTAGGGGCTACGAGAGCTAGCTGGCGGCCGACAGCGGCGTGTCGAGGACGGCGTTGGCTTCGGCATCCTCGCGTTTGGCGATCTTGTGCGCTTCCTCGGCCAGACCGCTCTTCCAGTAGCTTGAAAGGTAGAACTCCGAAGGGCCAAGACCACGCTCCTTGCGCAGATAGGTCCGCAGGCGCGCCATTCCGGAAAACTCGCAGGCAGCCCAGGCGTAGGTTCGCTCGCCCGGCCAGCCGAACTCGCGCAAGGCCTGTTCCAGAAGGTCCGGCCGCGCGCCGGGCTGTGGATTGACCAGCCAGCGGATCTCGAAGCCCGAAGGCACGACGAGGTCTTGACGATCCGCATCGTCCTGAACCTCGAGAACGACGAAGCCGCTGGCATCGGCAGAAAAAGCCTCGAGGTTTGCCGAAATCGCCGGGAGGGCGGTCATGTCTCCGGCCACGAGATAGTGATCGAAGCCGGAGGGCAGCGGCTTGGCGGCTCCGGGCCCGCCCACTTCGATGCGGTCACCGGGCTGCGCGGTCAGAGCCCAGCGCGTTGCCGGCCCCACCTCGCCACCGTCATCGGCGTGCATGGCGAAATCGATGTCCAGTTCCTCAGAGCGCTGATCGCGGATGGTATAGGTGCGGACCGTCGGCTTCTGCCGGCCCTCTGGCGGAGGAAGCATGAGCTTGACGTAGCCACCCTTCTGCCCGGACGGAAAGCCGACCAGTCCCGGCCCGCCAAGCGTCACTCGCAGCATGTTCGGGGTCACTCGTCGCGACCGCAGAACGATCAGATTTCCAGGTTCGGGGCGCGCCATCATTAATTCGTCTTTCCAATCAACATCAGATCCGAGTTAATGCGAATGATTATCATTTCAAGGTATCCGCTACCGGTTCTAGGCTCTCGAGCAAACGCCGGTTTTCGCCTTCGCAACCCCGCCAAGTTTCGTGACAGAATGCAGATGGTTGGGTTAGAAGCTCTTTCATGCACGGCACCTCGCATTCCTGGACGCCTTATTGCGGTGTCGCGCCGGTTCCTGCCGACTGGCTGCAAAGCTGGAACGGTGATCCCTTCCTGATCATGGCGATGACCGCAGGTCTTGGACTGGGTCTGAAGCTTGCGCCGCGCGAAAAGGGAACTCATCTCGCCACTTTCGGCGTCGCTCTGATCCTGTTCGTCACGCCGCTTTGCGCGCTTGGCTCGGCGCTCTTTACCGTGCGCGCCATTCATCACGTCGCACTGGCGCTCATCCTCGCTCCGCTTCTCGCGACCTCTTTCGATCTTAAGACGCGCATCGGGCCATCGTCGCTGAGCTTGCTGACCGGCATTCAGGCGATCGTCTTCTGGTTCTGGCATGCGCCGCCACTTTATTCCGCCGCCTTGTCGAACAGTATGGTCTTCTGGATCATGCAGTTAAGCCTGATCGGCACCGCCGCGCTCTGGTGGGCGTCCATGCGTCAGGCGCAGGCCCCGGCGGCTGTGGCGGCAACTCTGGCGACGATGGTGCAGATGGGGGCGCTCGGCGCCTTGCTGACCTTCGCCGGGCGCGCTTTCTATGCCCCGCATTTCGCAACGACGCAGGCCTGGGGCTGGACTCCGCTCGAAGACCAGCAGATCGCCGGGCTGATCATGTGGGCTCCGGCATCGGCCGCCTATCTCCTGATCGCACTCGCCATCCTCTATCGATCGATGCAACCGGCCTACGCGCGGTGAAGCCTTGGGTTCAGCAGTGGCGGGAATGGTCGGTCAGCTATCGTGAGCGGGGAAAATACACACCCGTCGGCGTAGCCTTCCACTGGATCATGGCAGCCGTCGTGATGTGGCAACTGGTCACCGGATGGCTGATGCAGCGCTATCTGGTCGGGCCGGACAAGCTGGATGCCTATGCCTTGCACTCCGAAGTCGGACTGACGCTGCTGGTACTGGGCACCCTGCGTCTGCTCTGGCGGCTGATCGTACCCGGTCCGATCAATGATGCGGACAGGCAGGGCTGGCGAACGACCGTCGCGCATGCGATCCACGCGATCTTCTACGCGCTGTTCACGTTGTTGCCGCTTTCGGGCTGGGCGATGTGGTCGGCGATCCAGCCTGGACGCGAGCTTCGCCTGGCGGGTATCGTGGAGGTTCCGGCGATGCCGTTTCAGGACATGTCGCCCGAATGGCAGTTCTGGATCCTCGATGTCGCCGAAGATGTGCATGTCACCTGCGTCGTGCTGCTCGCCTTGCTCGTCCCGGCCCACGCTCTGGCGGCGATCAAGCACCATTATTGGGACCGCGACGACGTGTTCGAGGGCATGATGCCCGAGGTTCCGGATACCCACTGGCACCCGGGAGGGCCGAACTATAGCCGGCCAGGCGATCCATCTCCGTCTTCGTCAGAAGCTGGCTGATCCGCGTCATCGTGTTGCTGCCGCCATAGCGCTCGCCATCGGCCCAGGCTTTCAGTTGCGCTTCGAGATAAGGCGCGGGTTGTCCTGCGAGCGGCGGATTTCCCGTGCCCACACCCTCGCCGTCCGTCCCGTGACAGCTCGCGCAGGATGCAAGCCCGCGACTCGGATCGCCACTCAGATAGAGCTCTCGGGCAGCGCAAGCACCTGCATCCGTGGAGGTAAAGGCTCCCGCCGGCACCGGCAGGCCGGCATAGTAATTCGCGACCTTCTCGCGCGCCGGCCAATCGAGGTGATCGGCGATCCACACCATTTGCGGGTGGCGGCGCTGGCCTTCGGCGAAATATTCGAGCTGTCGCAGATGGTATCCGGGGTTGAGGCCCGCCAGGCGGGGAACGAGGTTGCCATCCCCTTCTCCATTGAGACCATGACAACTCACGCAGGCTCCGCGCGCGCCGGCATCGCCGCCGCTGAAAGCGATGACTTCTCCCGTGATCTCGTATCTGCCGGTAGTGGGTTCGGCTTCGTTGCATGCGGCAAGCAACCCCATCATAGAGGCGATGATGAACGTCGCGGACAATTTGCGCATCCTGCCCGCAACCTCCGGCGCGATGGACTGGTTCCCGTTGTGGGGGAACGTGAACGTCCTGCACACGTGCCGGTCCATCGGGCTGCCGATCCTTCTGATCGCAAGCGTGGCGGGCTGCAAGCAACCTCCCGCATCGCGCTACACGCCAGATACGGAAAGTGCCCGGCGGGGGAGGGATGCCATCGAGCGCGTGGGTTGCGCCGCCTGCCACGAAATTCCCGGCATCCACTGGCCACAGGGCCGAACCGGTCCCTCGCTGGTCGGTTTTGACGATTTCGGGCCCATTGCCGGCTCGCTGCCGAACACGCCCGAAAACCTCGCCGCCTTCGTCCGCAATGCGCCCGCTGCCAAGCCCGGATCCACCATGCCCGCAATGCCGCTGAGCGAAGATGAGGCTCGCGATGTCGCGGCGTATCTCTATGGTCTCGACGATGAGTAGCGCGTCTTCCGACATATTCGATGCCTGGTGGGGCTGGCCGCCCCCCGTTCTCGACCCGGCCGGCCCCTATGCGGAAAACGTAGTGGTGCTGGCCTGGGCGCTGATCGGCATGGGGGTCGTGGTGACGGCCATCGTGGTTGCCGCGCTGTATGTCGCGATCAAGGGGCCGGCCCGCTGGAAAGCGAAACTGGGCGGAGAAAAAGCGGTCTGGATCGGCGGGATCGCCTTACCCGGCGTGGTCCTGACCACATTGCTGGTCTGGGGGCTGACACTGACCGCTTCGCTGACCGAGCCAGTGCCGGAAAACGCCATGAGGGTCCGCGTCACCGGCTACATGTGGTGGTTCGAAGTCGAATATCTCGACGCGGACGGTGACGTGATCATACGGGACGCCAACGAATTGCACCTCCCGGTCGGCGAGCCTGTAGTGGTCGAACTCGCCAGCGAAGACGTCATTCACAGTTTCTGGGTGCCCAACCTGTCGGGCAAGGAAGACATGATCCCCGGACGCATGAACGAACTCGTGATCCAGGCCGACCGCGCCGGCCGGTATGGCGGTGTGTGTGCGGAATATTGCGGCGGCCCGCATGCGCTGATGGGCTTTGTCACGGTCGCTCATGGCCGCGCCGACTGGAACGCTTGGGTCGCGGGGCGCAGAGGCTCTCCAACGGAAGTCGCGGATCAGGATTCGCCCGGCGTGGTTCCGGCGATCACTCCTCCCGTCGCGCAGGAGACTGCCCCCGGCGGCCTGAGCGGACGGCAGGTGTTCATGGATAGCGGTTGCGGGGCATGCCACCGTGTCGCCGGGACCGAAGCGAACGGACTGGTCGGTCCCGACCTCACCCATGTCGGCAGCCGGCTGACGCTTGGCGCAGGGATCCTCCCCAACAATCGCGGAACGATGATCGGCTGGATCGGTGACAGCCAGTCGATCAAGCCGGGCAACCGCATGCCGAGCTACGACATGCTGTCGGCCGAGGAACTCGAAGCCATCGCGATCTGGCTCGAGCGGCAGCGATGAACTTCCAGCCGCTGAACAAAACGCGTGACGCGATGGAAGGGCGCACTTCCGAAACCGGTTTCGATCACGACCTCTACCGCCTGTTTCCGGTTCACCGGCCACGGTCCGAAGGCGAGGTCGAGGAACTGGACAGGATCTGGGACAATCCCAAGGGCTGGGGCCTGCTGACCGTCGTCAACAACAACTATATCGGCTTCTTCTACGTCGCGACGGCGTTCCTGTTCTTCCTGCTGGCGGGTGTCCTGGCGCTCTGCATGCGCGTGCAGCTTGCCGCCCCGTTGCAGGAGTTTCTTCCGCAAGACACCTACAACCAGTTCTTTACCATGCACGGCACGGTAATGATGTTCCTGTTCGCGGTCCCGATGGTGGAGGCGATCGGCATCATGCTGCTGCCGCAAATGCTGGCGGCGCGCGACCTGCCCTTCCCGCGCCTGTCCGCCTATGCCTTCTGGGCCTATTTCGTCGGCGGGCTGTGCTTCTTCGCCAGCATCTTCGTCGGCCTGGCGCCCGATGGCGGCTGGTTCATGTATCCGCCGCTGACCTCCATCGCCTACAGTCCTGAGATCAACACCGATTTCTGGCTGCTGGGGATCGGTTTCATCGAGATCAGCGCGATCGCCGGCGCGATCGAGATCATCGTCGGCGTGCTGCGGACCCGCGCGCCGGGCATGACGCTCGACCGGATGCCGATGTTCGCCTGGGCCATGCTGGTGTTCGCGGTCATGATCGTGGTGGCGTTTCCCAGCGTGATCCTCGGCACTCTGCTGCTCGAGCTGGAGCGCGCCTTCAACTGGCCTTTCTTCGATCCCACGCGCGGCGGCGATCCGCTGCTGTGGCAGCACCTGTTCTGGTTCTTCGGCCATCCCGAGGTCTACATAATCTTCCTGCCTGCTGCGGGATTGATGAGCATGATGGTCGCGACCATCGCGCGCACCGAGCTGGTAGGCTATCGTCTCAACGTGCTGGCGCTGGTGGCTACCGGCTTCATCAGCTTCGGCGTCTGGGCGCACCACATGTTCGCCACCGGCATGCCGCGCGTATCCACCGGCTATTTCAGCGCCGCAAGCATGGCGGTGAGCCTGCCTGCCGGCATACAGGTGTTCTGCTGGATCGCCACGCTCGCCGCAGGAAAGATCAGATGGTCGACGCCCGCCCTGTTCGTGGTTGGCAGCATCGGCATATTCGTGATCGGCGGGCTGACCGGCGTGATGGTGGGCATGGTGCCATTCGACTGGCAGGTGCACGACACCTACTTCATCGTGGCGCACCTGCACTACGTGCTGCTGGGTGGCATGGTGTTCCCGATGTTCGCCGCGTTCTACTACTGGAACGGGATGACCTCGAAACACGCATTGTCCGAAAGGATGGGCAAATGGGTGTTCTGGCTGATGTTCATCGGGCTGCACATCACATTCCTGCCCATGCACCTGACCGGCTTCATGGGCATGCCGCGGCGGGTCTATACCTACCTGCCGGACCGCGGGCTCGACCTGCTCAATCTCGTCTCGACTTTCGGTGCCTTCGTGATCGCGGCCGGGGTGCTGCTGTTCCTGTACGATCTGGCGCGAAGGTTCCGTTTCACCACCAGCGAGGATGCGGGCAATGTCTACGGCGGCGGAACGCTCGAATGGCTGCCCACGGGGATGTATTCGACCCGCTCGATACCTCTGGTAAGGAGCCGACAGCCTCTCTGGGACGATCCGGACATTTGCGACGACGTGGCCGCGGGCCGGTACTTCCTGCCCAACAGCGCGACCGGGCTTCGCGAGACGCTAATCACCTCGCCCATCAATGCGGAACCGCAATATCTGCAGCTGATGCCCGGCCCGTCGCCCTGGCCGGTCAGCGCGGCGGTCTTCACCGCCGGTTTCTTCCTTGCCCTGACAGTACAGGCCTACAGCTTTTCCGCGTTCTGCGGCGTGGCCGCTGTCGCCTGCGTGCTGAGATGGCTATGGGAGACCGACCGCCCGATCCAGCAGGACACGGCCGAGATCGGCGGAGGTATCGTCGTCCCGATCGCGATCACCGGCCCTTCGAGCCACGGCTGGTGGGCGCTGAACACGTTGATGGTGGTGATGGGCATGATCGTGTTCATGGCGATCTTCAGCTATCTCTATCTCTACGGCATCAATCCCCAGGTCTGGATTGCCCCGCCCCCCGTCGCGCAGACGGCCGGGATCGCCGCGCTGCTGGCACTGGCACTGGGATCGGCCTGGCTGTCGCGGCGCATCCTCGCTGGCAAGCCCAAGGCGGCCTTCCCGGGCCAAGGTCCGTGGTTGATGGCTGCAATCGGCGCCGGGCTGCTCTGCATGGCCATCTGGTGGGATTGGACGGGCTGGAGCGCCGCGGGACTGGAACCGACCGCCAGCGGACAGGGAGCGACGGTTTTCGCGCTGCTCGCGTTCCAGGCGTGCTGCGTGGTGATCGCCTTCATCATGGCGCTCTATCTCGGTTATCGCAGCGGCAAGGGATTGCTGGTTGCCCCCGCCAATGTCACGCTCGACGTGGTGGTGCGCTTCATCGGTTACGCTGCGCTACAGGGCCTCGCCGTCGCGCTCGTGGTCCGGCTGTTTCCGACAGGCTGAGGCAATGCGCGACTATCGCAACAGGATCGACTGGCTGACCCCGACGCTGGCGCTGTCCATCTGGGCCGCGCATTTCTCGCTTCTGTGGGCTGCGAGCAGCGCCTTTCCCGACCAGCCGGCGGCCCGCTGGATCGCGGCGATCCTGACCGTGATCGCGTCCGGCGCGCTCTATTGGCTGTGGCGGCGCGGGGCGGTGTCTTCGCTGCGGTCGATCCCCGGGCTGGGGCTTGCCATCGCCTCCACCGGCATTGCCATCAGCCTCCTTCCCGCAATCATCGGCTAAGCCGCTCCTCGCCCATTCCCCGAAGGCACGGTGCGAAGCCTCAACTCCCCGAGATCAGTCCGCTGGACCCGATCAGTCCCGCCCCGACCCCGATCGAGATCAACCCGGCGCCGAGGGCGATCAGCATCAGCAATCCGTCGCGCACCAGCAGCGCGAGGCCGAAAGCGATGATCGCGGCCATCGGTGCGGTGCTGGCAAAAGGCACCAATTCCAGAGGCGGGACCGTAAGGCAAAGCAGGATGACGAACCCTGCGGCAATGCGGGGCCAGACGCCTTTGACGAACCGGGTAAGGCGCCCGTGAAACCATCGGTCCAGCCGGCCCGCCATCCCGTCGAGCTTGTCCGCCGCCTTGTGCAACTTGTCTCCGGAGATCGCCCGCTTCTGGATGAATTGCGGCAACCACAGATGCTCCTTGCCGAACAGCAACTGCACGGCGACCAGCGCAATGATGATGGCGAGGAATGTCGGCAGACCAGGTATCCCACCGATCGGACTGATTTCGATCAGGGCCGGCAGGATCAGCGCAGGGCCGTAGGACCGGTCGCCGATCGCATCGAGCACGTCTCCGATCGATACCCTGTTCTTGGCGTCCGCCAGCCCGCGCAGTTTGTCGAGGATTTCGCTTACCGAATGGACGGGTTCGTCCTGAGGCGCATCCGTCATTTCATACCTCCAGATAGGCCGAGATTAGCAGAAGCGCTCCGAAGCCGAGAGCGAAGGACGGGCTCGAGACACGGCGCTTCGCCTTGGGCTGGTCGGCTTCAGGCACGATGTCCTCGATCGTCGCGGTCAAGAGCAGGCCGGCGAACAGCGCAAGCACGAAACCCGTCAGCATGGCGTCCGCGCCCGCCAGCACGGTATGGCCCACGAGCGCGCCGAACACGGGCAGGAACGGATAAAGAGCCAGCGCGCGTAGCCGTTTGGATCGTTCGATCCTGGCCGAGCGGAAGTCGGCCGCGATGGCGAACCCGCCGGGCAGATTGCCCGCAATCTGCGACAGGGCCAGTAACAGGCCGAGTTCGCTCGCGACTGCGCCGCCCCCGCCGGTCATCAATCCATCGGTGAACAGGTCGACGCCTATGGCGGCATAGGCACCCCAGGTCGTCGCCCGGCCCACGGCATTGTCCATGGGATCGCGAATGGCGCGAGTGGCCTTGGCGATGCCGGCCGAGCAGATCGCCCCGCCCAGCAGCGCAATTACGAGCAGCCAGGTTTCGATGCGCTCTTGCGAGCGGGGGATGAGCTCGATCGCGGCGACGGCGGTCGCGATACCCGCCGCCGCGTGGAGAGCGCCGCCGACCAGCCATTCGGGCGGCTTGCGCCACTCCGCCAGCGCGACGCCCAGAAGGTTGCCGAACGACGGCAGCAGTGCGAGAGCAAGAACCGCGAAAAGGCCGGATGCTTCCATTCCGTTAGCGGGCCATGTGTTCGATCGATCCGCGCAATTGCGCGGCCCGTCCGCGCGGCGAGGCAATGCCCTTGGCGGCGGCGCCGCCGCTTACCACGAGGGGAACAATCTGCAGCTCGCCCACGGCAAACGGCGAACGCGTCCTTTGGGCGCCATGACCCAGCGGCCACTTCTCGGTTTCTGATTTGGCCAAGGATGCTCCTCGCAATCGCCTCGCCCAGACAACAAATGCCGCTTCGGCAAGTTTCCGAAGCTTGAAAGCGCACGCGCGAAGCATCCGCTCGAGCTCGGCCGGAACGGCGAACGCGCCACCCTCCAGATGGCAGACCCGATAGCATTGTGCCGGCAGGTCTCCACTCTTAGCCAGAAGTGGATCGGGCCGGACCAATCGTGGTCAGGAACCGGGATCGATCATGTCCTGTGGGCGCACGATACGGTCGTAATCCGTCTCGCTCACCCAGCCACTCGCCAGCGCCGCTGCTTTCAGCGTCGTTCCGTCCTGGTGAGCACGCTTGGCGATATCGGCTGCCTTGTCGTAGCCGATCTCCGGGGCGAGCGCCGTTACCAGCATCAGCGAGTTCTCGACGCCGCTGGCGATGTTGTCGCGGTTCGGCTCCAGCCCTTTGAGGAGATTCTCGGTAAAGCTCCGGCACGCATCCGCCAGCAACCGCACCGACTGGAGAAAGTTGTAGGCGACGACGGGGCGATACGCGTTCAATTCGAACTGCCCCTGGCTTCCGGCGAACGTGACCGTGGCATGATTTCCAAAGACCTGCGCGCAGACCTGCGTCAGGGCTTCGACTTGGGTGGGATTGACCTTGCCCGGCATGATCGAACTGCCCGGCTCGTTGGCGGGCAATGACAGCTCGCCCAGCCCCGCACGCGGACCCGATCCGAGCAGACGGATATCGTTGGCGATCTTGTAGAGGCTTGCCGCAAGCGTGTTCAGCGCGCCGTGCGCGAAGACCAGCCCATCCTGACCCGCCAGTGCTTCGAACCGGTTGGGGGCGCAGGTGAAGGGCCAGCCGGTTTCCGCAGCCAGCTCCTCCGCCACTTTACGCCCGAAATCCGCAGGCGCGTTGAGACCCGTGCCCACCGCCGTGCCGCCCTGCGCAAGTTCGAGCAGGCCAGGAAGGACTTGGTCGATCCGCTCGATCCCGGCGCGCAACTGCCGCGCATAGGCGGAAAATTCCTGTCCCAGCGTCAACGGCACAGCATCCTGCGTATGCGTCCTGCCGATCTTCACGATCGCGTTCCAGTCGCTGGCTTTCGCTTCCAGCTCCGTCAGCATCGAGCCGAGTGCGGGCAACAGCATCGTCTTCAGGCCCGCGACCGCAGCGACATGCACGGCGGTGGGAATGGTGTCGTTGGAGGACTGGCTCTTGTTGACGTGGTCGTTGGGATGGACGGGCGACTTGCCCCCCACCTCGCCGCCGAGCGACCGATTGGCGAGGTTCGCGATCACCTCGTTGGCGTTCATGTTCGTCTGCGTGCCCGAACCGGTCTGCCAGACCGACAAGGGGAATTCTTCGTCGAGCTCGCCCTTCGCTATCCGGCGCGCCGCCTGCTCGATCGCATCGGCTATGGTGCGATCGAGAACGCCGAGCTTGCGGTTGGCCACGGCTGCGGCACGTTTCACTTGCCCGAGTGCATGGATCAGTTCGCGCGGCATGCGTTCCTCGCCGATCCGGAAGTTCTCTTTCGAACGCTGCGTCTGCGCGCCCCAGAGCCGGTCGGCGGGCACATCCATTTCGCCCATGGAGTCCGTTTCGGTGCGGGTATCGGTCATTGTTCCAGTCCTTGCATTCCCGTTCCTGCTGGCAGAGTGAACCTGTCCGGCTCGTTTTACAGTCCGAACGGGAAGGTGTCCGCCCCGCCCTCATGTTCTTCGTGGTCTGCGAGCGGTTGGAGTGCGCGGGTCTCGTCGAACCAGCAATAGGCATCGAACTGGCGCGGAAAGGCAGCTTCGCTGTAATGGCTCCAGCGCTCGGTTTCCGGGCGATAGATGACGCCGATGAAACGTTCGAGCCGCGGTTCAGCAAGCTGCCGCGACAGCGCGGGATCGGCGGCCAGGTCGAGCAGAAATCGTTTCACCCCGCTGTCGTGGCACAACCTCTCGTAACTGTCGCGGCGCGAGGGGACGACGGTTTTTACCTTGCGCTCGCCGTCCCAGTCGCTCGCGGCACTCACGCTGCCGGTATGCGTGCCGAAGCCGATCAACGCGACATCGGCACCCCAGCGCTCGCGTGCGAGCTGCCCAAGATTATGCTCGCCGCGCACCGCGCCCATGTCGGTGGCGCGCGCATCGCCGATATGGCTGTTATGCGCCCAGACCACCGCCTTGCTGTCGGACCCGCCCTGTTCGAGCAGATGCTCCAGCGTGTCCGTCATGTGGCGGTCGCGCAGATTCCAGCTTTCCGCCCCGCCGTAATACATGACGCGGTAATATTGCTCCGCCGATGCGACCAGCCGCGCGTTCATGGCCGCCGAAAAGCCCTCGCCGTCCTTCTCGATCGCCCTGTCGAGCAAATCCTGGCACTGCCGGACCACCGCCTCCTCGCATTCCGCAAAACCTCCGCGCAGCGCCATCCGCCCGTAGGCTGCCGGATCGGCCTGCCAGGGAAGGAGGCAGCCGTAGCGTTCGCGCGCGACTTCCGCCGCTTCCGGATCGTTCTCGTCGAGATAGGCCAGGATCGCTTCGATCGAGCCCGACATGTTGTAGATGTCGAGACCGTAGAAGCCGGCTTTCCTGCCCTTGGGCAGGCCCGCATTGATCTTCTTCAGATCGCGCAGGAATGGCGGCATGACTGTATTGCGCCACATCCAGGTCGGAAATCGCTGGAACGGCGGGCTTGCACTTTCGGGCTGTTCCTCGCCTCTGATGAAACGGTGATAGGCCGCCGCGTCGGGCCAATCCGCCTCGACCGCGACAATGGTGAAGCCGTGCCGCTCGACCAGGCGCCGCGTGATCGCCGCGCGCGCCGCGTAGAATTCATGGGTGCCGTGGCTGCATTCGCCCAGCATGACGATGCGCCTGTCCGCAAAGCGATCGAAGGCCTCGGCGAAGCCTTCCTCGTCGATGCCGGGCAAGGATGTGCAGGCTTGCGCGATCGCTTCGGGCAGGGGAGTGCTCCGCATGCTGCGATGATCGCTCGCCGAACGCGCTCCCTCTTCGGCGACCACGCCCTCCAGCAACGGAACGAAGCGGACCGGAGTGATGTCCTGGCTGGTCCATTCCTCCTCACCGGTCCTGGTAATGGCCGTGAGTTGCTGAAGGTCTTCGTCCCCGATTGGCATGACCAGCCGCCCGCCGATCCTGAGCTGGCGTTTCAGCGTGTCGGGCACGATGCCGAACCGGGCGGCGACGAGGATCGCGTCGAAGGGCGCCTCCTCCGGCAGACCCTTCAGCCCATCGCCGGCAATGATCTCGCAATTGTCATAGCCGAGGCTCTCGATCCGCGCGGCCGCCTGCCGCGCCAGGGCCTCGTGCCGTTCGATCGCATGGACCTGTCCGACGATGCGGGAAAGGACGGCGGCGGCATAGCCCGATCCGGCACCGACCTCCAGCACCCGGTCGCCCGCCTCGACATCCGCGGCATCGAACATGCAGGCGACGATGTAGGGCTGGCTGATCGTCTGGCCCGAGGAAATGGGCAAGGCGGTATCCTCATAGGCGAACTCCGCCATGCCCTCGCCGACGAAGATTTCCCTCGGAACTTCGGCAAATGCGGATAGGATACACTCGTCACGAATGCCACGCCCCGCGATCTGATCGCGCACCATTCGCCGGCGCAAGTCACCCGTATCGCTCATAAAATACACGATGCCATTTTCGCCGAGAACTCAGCCGTGCGAACAGCCTCGGCATGGATGAATTCACGCCTGTCGAATGATACCGGCATGCTGAACCAACCGGTGTATCTGTCTCAAGTTCCGTCAAATTTCTCCTGCTCATCGTCTCGGAGAAAGGCTCGGTGACCTCAGCAAAACTCGACTGAACGCGCACCGAATGCGATCACGGCAGGAAAGCTCGGAAACCCGACCGACGCAAAAAACGGTGATCCGGAGACCGAAAATCCTTATGCGCGATAACGGATCCTGCACCACGACGAACAGTGACGGCCCACTGCATCTGCGCGCTCGAAAACCGAAGGCAGCTAGCGCCGAAAAAGTAGTGTCAAATGGTGCCAGAAGAGGCATCACATACGAGCTCTTTTTAGATTTATATTCAGCTGCTTAGGTAATTCGGTCTGAGCCAAAGGACCGCAAAAGGCCCGCAAAAACCGTCTAATGCACTGGTTCGATGCCTTTTTCGGGACTTAAAATTGATTCTGCGGCACCAAATGACGCGGTCGATTTTTGTCTGCTTTGCGCCCTAATTTTGGTCAAGAGATGATCATCGAACGAGCTTTCGAAAGCGGGCGTCGCGACAGATAATTGTCGATCGATAACGATTGAAAGAACCAGCTTTACTTCAGAACCCCCGCTTATCTCCTGCCATCAGGTTACCCGCGCACTGTCGCGTGTAGGTCATTTTCCAAGGAGGAAAGTTTTGACTTGCCTCGAAGGAAAGTCGCATCTAGTCATTTTCCTTCGAAGAAAGTGAGGGTTTGGCAATGGTGTTGGTAGACAGTTTGGTCCTTCTGGTCGTGCTGTGCGGGCTCGCGTGGATGTCTTGGCGCGATTCGCGCGACTACGCAGCTTTCAAGAAGTTTGATCCCAGCGCGGACCGGGTGCGCTTTTACCGCCGGTGGACTTTCGTTCCGATGGCGCTTTTCGGTGTCGGTGGATTAGCCGTACTGCTGACCTTCGGGAGACTGAACTTACTATACTCTCTGCCCGTTGAATTCGCGCCATTGATCGCTCCCTTCGAGGCAGTTTCGGAACCCGAAGGTTCCAGCTTTGAAACGGTGCTCGGAATAGCCAGTGGCTTGCTTCTAGGCCTTACCATCACGGCAGTGATCTGGCGTCGGCGGTTGAAGAAGATGTCACAACCGGTGGTCGGCGACATTGAAGCTCTTTTGCCGCGCAACGGAAAGGAGGTGGCATGCTGCATCCCTCTGGCTCTGAACGCCGGCATCAGCGAGGAGATCTTCTATCGCGCCGCCCTTCCGCTGTTGGTGCTGGAAGCTACCGGATCAGTATGGGCGTCGCTGACGATCTCGATCGCGGCATTCGGATTGGCGCACTGGTATCAGGGTTGGAAGGGCGTTCTCGCGACCAGTGCGATGGGTGCGCTCTTCTTCTGGCTCTATCTCTCGAGCGGATCCGTCATCAAGCCGATTGCGATGCACGTGCTCATCGATATGATCGGCCTGGTGATCAGGCCTCTGGTTTCTCAGTATCTGGTTAGGCGACGTGCAAGTGCCGAGGCGAGCGAGGGGGCCTTGAGAGCAATGCCTGCAGGAGCAGCTACGGTTGGCGAGACGGAGGCAAGAACATGAACAACCCCGAGGACCCACGGGACGCACTGGCAGCTCTCGAGTCCACGAATGATCGTTTGGCGAGACGAATGAGGTGGCCGATCTGGAGGCATTTTGCTGGTGGATTGCTCATGACGCTGATGGTTGCGGCAGTAGCTCTCCCTCGTGATGTTGCGGCCGTGGTCTTCGTGACGGCAATGGTCCTGATGTTGTTGATTGTCCGGGATGATAAAAGGCGTCACGGCATGTTCGTGAGCGGATATCAACGAGGCAGGACCGTGTGGATCGTAGCCGCGATCAGCGTTCTGATCTTCTCCGCGCTGGTCATCGTTCTCACCCAGTTCGAGGACCCGACCGACGATCCATGGTTCTGGGTGACGTTGTCAATCGTCGCTCTCGGGACATCGGGACTCAGCTGGATCTGGGAACGGGTGTATCGCGCAGATGTGCGTGAAGGGAGGTTATGAGCGTGGGTCTCGACGAGATTTTCAACGCTTCCGCGCGCCTGCAGATCGCAGCAATTCTTCTCCGCGCCGACGAAGCCGAATTCTCGGTCATTCGAGACGTCATCGAGGTGAGTGACTCGGCTCTTTCGAAACATCTCTCGACACTCTCAGTAGCGGGCTATGTATCGATCAAGAAAGCGCCGCGGAACGGCCGCCAGCGAACTTGGGCAGCGCTCACGTCGAAGGGCCGACGGGCCTTTCAGCAGCACGTGAAGGCGCTCCAGGAAATGATCACGGTAGCGGACGAGAAGATCGGTGAGACTGCTTCGGACTAGATGACGCTGAGGACAACTATGAAGCTGTCGAACTAGATGCCCAGGTCGCGGGGCAATTGGGCGGTTTGAGGCCGAAATGGCCGAACGGCGAACCTCTGCCCGTTCACGCCACTTTGGGCTTCCATTGCCAGTTTATGGGAGTGCGCTGGACGTCCGCAACAAAGGGCTGGAGCCGTCATAGAAGAGGACTCGCTGACCGTCTGCTTTTTGGGGCTTGCTTTCCGAAACCGGACAGTCTCCTCCCGGCCCCTTTCCAGCCATCCCGGCAGTCTTCCACAGCTCTTTTCTGAGTGAGTGTAGGTATATCTAACCTGCTCAACTTCTCGTGGCCGGTAGTTGCATTTAGCGCAATGTCTCCTTTGCGCCCCCAATTTCGGTCGTTCGGCTTTGTCGCCGACGATCCCGAAAGCCGCCATTCGTTTCGCCAGCGCTCAACTGGTTCAGACCCGACATTGCGCTCACGGCCCAACAGGCGTGGCCACCATTATGTTCGGAGTGCAGCAATCAGGGCGTCGCGCGCCATCGCCACCCGCGGGTGTCGCAGCGATGAGCGTGCCCAGACGAGGTAGTAAGCGTTGCGCGGCACCGTGACCGGGGCGGGTATCTCGATCAGCGTGCAGGCAGCGCGTTCGCTGCGGGTGAGATAGCCGGGCAGCACCGTCCAGCCGATGCCCGCGCACAATCCCGACCGTAGCACCCTCAGATCGGGCGCCGTCAAGGCGGGCTGGCTGGTCAGCTCGATCTGGTTTGCATGGAGCCAGGTTCGCAGCAGCGGCCGGTCGAGATCGTAGGCGAGGTGGGCCGTCCGGTCGAGCCCGTCGGCCAGCGGCAATTCGGCAATACGGCTCGCCACAGCGGGAGAAGCTACGGCGCGCAGGTGTTCCTCGCCGAGCGCATGAAAGGCCAGACGCGGATCTTCGGGTTGCGAAGCGGTGACGGCCAGGTGCACCTTGTCTTCGAGCAGCAAGGCATAGAGCGCCTCGCGCCCGCCGATATGCAGGCGCAGGTCCAGCCCTGCCTCCAGCAGCGGAGCCAGCCGGGGCGTGATCATCTCTCCCAGCAGGTCCGACGGCGCGGCGATGTGGACCGTGCCCGAGATGCGGGACGAACGGGCCCGCGCGCTGGCCAGTGCCGATTCCGCCGTGTCGAGGCTGCTTCCGATCGAGGCCGCGAGATCGTCGGCAATCGCGGTCGGTCGAACGCCCCGCGAATGGCGATCGAAGAGGGGACGGCCCAATTGCGCTTCGAGCGAGGCGATGTGCTGCGAGGCCGCCGGCTGGGTGATGCCGATCGCCCGGGCCGCCTCGCTCAGTGAACGACGGCGGTAGACTTCGACGAAGGTGCGCAACTGCAGAAGAGACATTCCGGTTCCATAAGCGCATTTATGGCAGCCCGCCATTCCCGCTGGATTTCATAATGCCGTTCGCCGCCTACCTAGGCCGCTGGAAGGGACGATTGAATGCGCAATCGCCGGCAAATGCTGAAAGGCCTCACCGCTGCCCTCGTGGCGGGTGCGGCTGCGCCGGGTGGGTCTGCTCGTGTCCCCGACATCAATGGAAAAGGACAATTGACGATGACCCGCATTCTGATGGTGGCCACCTCCGCCGACCGCATGACCCCCGGCACCGAACCGACGGGTGTCTGGCTCGAGGAACTTACCACCCCCTATTACGCCTTCCGCGATGCGGGCGCCGAGGTGACGCTGGCCTCGATCAGGGGCGGCGCCATCCCCGTCGACCAGCGCAGCGTCAACGCCGACGGCGAGAACGACGCTTCGGTCGAGCGCTATCTGAAGGACGAGGCCCTGATGGCCGAGGTTGCCAGCACCCCTGTATTCACAAGCATTGATCCCGCCGGCTACGACGCGCTGTTCCTGCCCGGCGGCCACGGAACCATGTTCGATTACCCCGGCAGTGACGAGCTGGCCCGCCTGGTCGAACGCTTCGACCGCGAAGGCAAGATCGTTGCCGCCGTCTGCCATGGACCGGCTGGGCTGGTCTCGGCGAAGAAGGCCGATGGCACGCCCTTCGTCGCCGATCGCCGTGTCGCGGGCTTCACCGACAGCGAGGAACGCGCGGTCGGCCTTGATCAGGCGGTGCCGTTCCTGCTCGAAACGCGCCTCAAGGAACTTGGGGGCAAGCACGAGGGCGGCCCCGATTTTGCCCCCTTCGCCCTGCGCGACGGCAATCTGGTGACCGGCCAGAACCCCGCCAGCGCTACCCGCACCGCGGAGCTCGTGATGGAAGCCCTCCAGGACAAGGTCGCCTGATCATGCGCTATCTCCACACCATGGTGCGCGTCGCCGATCCCGAGGCGGCGATCCGGTTCTTCACGCTGCTGGGTCTCAAGGAAACCCGGCGCATGGAGAACCAGGCCGGACGTTACACGCTGATCTACCTTGCCGCCGACGAGGATTTCCGCGGCGACGGCGAGCAGGGCGATGCCGAGGTCGAGCTGACGTACAACTGGCCGCCCGAGGACGGCAGCCCTGCCGAGAAATACACGGGCGGCCGAAACTTCGGCCATCTCGCCTACGGGGTCGACGACATCTACGAAACGTGCGCGCGGCTGCAGGCGGGCGGCGTGACGATCAATCGCCCCCCGCGTGACGGATACATGGCGTTCGTCCGCTCGCCGGACGGGATCTCGATCGAACTGCTGCAGAAGGGCGAACACAAGGCTCCGGCCGAACCCTGGGCCTCCATGCCCAACACGGGCGAATGGTGATGGTGAAATTGTTCGAACCGATTGAGGTTGGCGGGCTGCGGCTCGCCAACCGCATCGTCATCGCGCCGATGTGCCAGTATTCGGCAGTCGACGGCGCGATGACCGACTGGCACCAGATGCATCTCGGCCAGTTGGCGCTCTCGGGCGCGGGCGCGCTGACGATAGAGGCGACCGCGGTCAGCCCGGAAGGGCGCATCACCTACGGTGACGTCGGCCTGTACGATGACCATACCGAAGCGGCGATGCGAAGCGTGCTCGAAAGTGTGCGCCGTTGGTCGGACATGCCGCTGATCATCCAGCTGGCCCATGCCGGCCGCAAGGCGAGCTGCGTCAAGCCGTGGCACGGCGGAGCGCAGCTTTCCCCCGACGCGGAGAATGGCTGGCAGTCCGTGGCACCCAGTGCCATTCCCTTCGGTCCGGACGACCATCCCCCTGTCGAACTGGACAAGTCAGGGCTTGCCCGCATCCGGCAGGCGTTCGCGGATGCCGCCCGGCGTGCCGGCAGGCTCGGCATCGAAGCCGTCCAGATCCACGCGGCGCATGGCAATCTGCTCCACGAGTTTCTTTCGCCGATCTCCAACCGGCGCGGCGACGAATACGGCGGCAGCCTCGACAACCGGATGCGGTTCCCGCTCGAAGTGTTCGGTGCCGTGCGCGAAGCGTTTCCAGCCGACCGCCCGGTGACCGTCCGCGTTTCCGGGACCGACTGGGTCGACGGCGGCTGGACAGCGGAAGAAACCGCATTGTTTGCACAGGAGCTGGAGCGGCGCGGTTGCTCGGCAATTCACGTCTCCGGCGGCGGCCTCGACCCGCGCCAGCAAATCCCTGTCGGTCCCGGCTATCAGGTGCCGCTGGCGCGGACGGTCAAGGACGCGGTCGCCATGCCTGTCGTGGCGGTCGGAATGATCACCGATCCGCACCAGGCGGAGCGCATCCTCGAAGACGGGCATGCCGACGCCATAGCGATAGCCCGCGCTGCGCTGTGGGATCCGCGCTGGCCCTGGCACGCCGCCGCCGCGCTTGGCGCATCGGTAAAGGCGCCCCCGCAATATCTCCGGTCCGAGCCCCACGAAGCGGGCCGCATTCTCAAGGAAATGATCCCATGAAAATCTCCGTCAAACTGCTTTTTGCCGCTGGCGCTGCCCTCTCGCTTGCCGCCTGCTCGACGACCCGCGATGGTGCATCCGCGCCCCAGATCGAACAGGTCGCGACCTTCGATGGAGCGATGCCGACTGGCGTAACAGTCGCACCCAACGGGCGCATCTTCGTCAACTTTCCGCAATGGGGCGATAACGCGCCATTCACGGTTACCGAGCTGGTCGACGGCAAGGCGGTGCCCTATCCCGACGCCGTGACCAATCGGCCCGATCCGGCCGACCCGGCGGGGCATTTCATCTCGGTGCAGAGCGTGGTGGCAGACGGCGCCAATCGCCTTTGGGTGCTCGACACGGCGGCGCCCAAATTCTCTCAACCACAGGCCGGCGGTGCAAAGCTGGTGGCAATCGACCTCGCGACCGACCGGGTGGTGAAGACGATCGTCCTGCCGCCCAGCGCGGTGCTGCCCACGACCTACCTCAACGACGTGCGCTTCGATCTGCGTCAGGGCGCCGAGGGCGTCGCCTACATCACCGACAGCAGCAACGAGGGGATCGGCGGCATCATCGTCGTCGATATCGCCAGCGGACGTGCGATCCGGCGCCTGTCGAACCATGCGACGACCAACCCCGAGCCCGGCTTCACCCCGGTTGTCGACGGCGCGGTGCTCATGAACCGCCCCGCCGATGGACCCGCGACGCCGGTAACAATCGCGAGCGACGCAATCGGGCTTAGCGCCGACGGCAGCCTGCTGTATTACGGTCCACTGTCGGGCCGCACGCTGCACGCGGTCCCCACGGCCATGCTGCGCGATCCTGCGGTGACCGAGGAGGAACTGGCCCGCGCGGTACGCAGCCTGGGGCGCAAAGGCGCTTCGGACGGGATTGCCGAAGACGACCGGGGCCGCGTGTTCGCCGGCGATTACGAGAACAACGCGATCCGCGTGCTCGACCAGGGCCGCTGGACGACGGTGGTCAGCGACCCCCGCATCAGCTGGCCCGACACGCTGTCGATCGGCACTGACGGCTATCTCTACTTCACTGCCAACCAGCTCCACCGCCAACCCGGCTTCCACGGCGGGCGGGATTTACGCCGCAAGCCTTACGAGCTGCTCCGCATCCGGGTGGGCGCCGGGCCCGTCCTCTTGCGCTCACAGTGATCCCATCAGGCCGGGCAGGCCCGCGCGGGGCCGCGATCCGGCGAAAAATCAACAACTGACTTGAAGGAATACAAATCATGACAAAGGGTATCGAAGGCAAGGTCGTTCTCATTACCGGCGGCAGCAGCGGCATCGGCGCGGAAACTGCGCGTCTTCTCGCGGAACGCGGCGCGAAGGTGGCGATCGCCTCGCGGCGCAAGGACAGGCTCGACGAGGTCGTCGCTGACATCGCCGCAAACGGTGGCACGGCACGTAGCTACGCGCTGGACGTGACCGACAAATCGGCGGTCCAGTCCGTCGTCGCCGCAATCATTGCCGACTTCGGCCGCCTCGACGTGCTGATCAACAATGCCGGGCTGATGCCGATCCGTCCGATGGCCGAGGTCAACACCGACGAGTGGGACCAGATGATCGACGTCAATCTGAAGGGTACGCTCTACGGCATCGCGGCGGCCCTTCCCGGTTTTCTCGAGCAGGGCAGCGGTCACATCATCAATCTGAGCTCGGTTGCGGGTATCAAGGTCTTCGCACCGGGCGGCACGGTCTACTCCGGCACCAAGTTTGCCGTCAGCGCGATCAGCGAAGGCTTGCGCCACGAGGTGGGGGAAAAGGTCCGGGTCACGTCAATCGAGCCTGGAGCTGTCGAAAGCGATTTGAAGTTCACGACATCAGGCACGGCTGCCGAAACGGTGCTCGACTTCTACAAGCAGGCCATCCCGACGGCATCGGTGGCGCGTGCTATCGCGTTCGCTGTCGAACAACCTGATGACGTCGACATCAACGCGATCGTCATCCGGCCGACCGCACAGGAGTTCTGATTTCGACGAGGAGGCGGGGCCGGGTGTGCTCCGCCTCTTAGGGAACGTGCCGGCCCGCTCGTCCGTTAGTTTGCCGAACAATATCTGTCCGTTTCACTTGAGGAGTCACTTATGCCCAAACTTGCCCTGTATGTACCGCTGAAGGCCAAGCCCGGAAAAGAGCGCGATGTCGCCGATTTCCTGACCTCGGCATTGCCGCTCGTTCAAGCTGAGCCGGGCACTCAGACCTGGTACGCGATCGAGGAAGGTCCCGGTGCGTACGCGATCTTCGATACGTTCGAGACAGAGGAGGATCGCCAGGCCCATCTCGACGGCAAGGTTGCCGCCGCACTGATGGAAAAGGCAGACGAACTGTTTTCCGAACCGCCGCAGATTCACAAGTTCACCCTGCTGGCCGCGAAATAGCGGAGCGGTCGGCACCCTAGCACGTCGCTCTCGCCCGCGGGGGGGGGACCCGCGCGCGGCGGCGTGCACTGAACAGCTTTCCCCGAACTGGCCAAGGAGACACGCCATGCGCACCATCCAGACACTCGACCTGAACGACACGCGGACGATCATCGATGCGGGGATCGCGGAGGCCGAGCGGATCGGCAGCCCGTCGAACATCGCGGTGGTGGACGCGGGCGGCTGCCTCCTGGCGTTCGCGCGGATGGATGATGCGTGGCGCGGCAGCGTCGACATCGCGATAAGCAAGGCGTGGACGGCGCGCGCGTTCGACGTCGAGACCAAGGCGCTGGCGAAGCTCGCCCAGCCGGGCGCCGACTTCTACGGCATCCATGCCTCCAACGACGGCAAGGTGATGATCTTCGCCGGGGGCGTGCCGATCAAGGAGGGCGAGACGGTGATCGGCGCGGTGGGCGTGTCGGGCGGCACCGGCAAGCAGGATCAGGCCGTGGCCGAGGCGGCGGCGCAGGCTTTCGCGCACAGCTGAGCCTTGGAGCGCGGCGGCACCGGCTCAGTCGACGGCAGCGGGCTCGGGCGCCTTCAAGCATTTCGACGAGCACGATGCTGGTTGGACGAAGGTCGTGCTCAAGCCGGGCACCTGACCTTAATCTTGGACAGAATAGGAGATAAATTATGACTTTAGAAGGCAAATCGGTCGCCATTCTGATCGCACCCCGCGGGACGGAAGAACCAGAATTCTCGAAGCCCAAGCAAGCTGTCGAGGACGCTGGTGGCGAAGTGACCGTGGTCAGTTTTGAATCGGGCAAGGCTCGCACAGTCAATGGCGATCTCGACGAGGGCGGCAGCTATACTATCGACAAGACGTTTTCCGATGTCAAAGCCGACGATTTCGACGGACTTGTCGTGCCCGGAGGGACCGTCGGTGCCGACAAGCTGCGCGGCAGCGACGAGGCAATCGGTTTCATCCGGGCTTTCTTCGATCAGAAAAAACCTGTCGCGGCTATATGCCATGCACCCTGGACATTGATCGAGGCGGACGTGCTCAAGGGTCGCACCTTGACGTCCTACCCGACGCTGAAGGTCGATATCGAGAACGCCGGCGGTACATGGACCGATGAGGAAGTCGTGGTCGACAACGGCCTTGTTACCAGCCGTGATCCCGATGATTTGCCCGCCTTCTGTGCCAAACTCGTCGAGGAAATCGCAGCAGGGAATTAAGACGGGGCGTTTCGACGAACCATGTGAAGGGCCCTCTCAATGGAGAAGGTCTGCACAAAGCAAGCGTGGCGGATGGCCAGCGATTGACCGTCCGCCACGCCGCGTATCACACGAACACGGCGCACCTGCGGCACTTAAACCCTGAGCCGCGTCAATCCGCGGTGACACCTCGCCGGCTCTCGCATCCAGAATCGACCCATTCCAGCGTGGGTTTGAGGTGCACCTGATCGACGTGCCTTCGACCAGATTTACGACCTACAGCGCCGCCTTGAGATAGCGGGCGGTGAGACTGCCTTCCGCTTCCGCAACGACGTCAGGGACGCCGCTGGCAACGATACGGCCCCCATCTTCCCCGGCCCCCGGTCCCAGGTCGATGATCCAGTCCACCTGTGTGATGGCGCGCATGTCATGTTCGACGACCACGACGGTATTGCCGGCGTCTACGAGGCCCTGCAGGTGTTGCATCAGCCGGTCGCTGTCGGAGGGATGAAGCCCCGAAGTCGGCTCGTCGAGGATGTAGATGGTGTTGCCGCGTTGAGCGCGTTGCAGTTCAGTCGCCAGCTTGATGCGCTGCGCCTCCCCCCCAGACAGCTCGGTCGCCGGCTGACCGAGCCTCAGATAGCCAAGACCGATCTCCCGCAACACATCGAGGGAGCGCATCACAGATGCCTCGCCAGCGAAGAAATCGCACGCATCGTCGACCGTCAGTTCGAGCACCTGGGCGATATTGCGCCCGTTCCATTCGACTTCGAGCGTTTGCGGGTTGTAGCGAGAGCCATGACAGGTCGAGCACGGGGCAAAAACGCTCGGCAGGAACAGCAGCTCCACCATGACGTATCCCTCGCCCTCGCACACAGGGCAGCGGCCTTGCGCGACGTTGAACGAGAACCTTCCCGGGCTGTAGTGCCGCCGGCGGGCGAGCGGCGTATCAGCGAAGATCCGTCGCACATGGTCGAACATGCCGCTGTAGGTGGCTAGGTTCGAGCGCGGCGTGCGGCCGATCGGTTTCTGATCGACCCGCACCAGCCTACGAACATGCTCCATGCCTGCGACAATGCGTCCTTCGGTGTCGTTCTGCGCAACATCGAGCAGCGGATCGACATCCTCCTCCTCGGCCACGGGGGAGCCGCCGAGGTGTTCCGTGACGAGCTCGGGCAGCGCCTGACTGACAAGACTGGATTTGCCCGATCCCGAAACGCCGGTGACAGCGGTGAAGCAGCCGATGGGAAACGCGACGTCGAGACCATGGAGATTGTTACGCCTGATCCCTTCCAGGCGTAGCCATGCCTTGGGGTCGCGCGGTGTGCGCTCACTGCGGAGCGGATCTGCGAACAGGTAGCGGCGGGTGATCGAAGTCTCGACGTCGGCAAGCCCTCCAATCGGCCCGCTGTAGAGGACTTCACCGCCCTTTGCCCCGGCTCCTGGCCCGACATCGACGAGCCATTCCGCGCGGCGGATCACGTCGAGATCATGTTCGACGACGAACAGGGAGTTGCCCGCCGCCTTGAGACGCTCAAGGATGGTGATCAAGGCTTCGCCATCTGCCGGGTGCAACCCTGCCGAAGGCTCGTCAAGCACATAGACCACGCCAAAAAGCTGTGACGACAATTGCGTGGCAAGCCGCAAGCGCTGCAGCTCTCCGGAGGAGAGCGTCGGCGTGCTGCGGTCGAGCGAAATATAGCCAAGGCCAAGATCGATCAGCGGCTCTAGCCGTTCGATCAATTCGCAGGCAAGGCGTTGGGCGGCGACCCGCTTTTCATCGGAAAGGTTGGGCGTGCGGCGCACGTCGGGCGCAGCCTTGTGCGCCGAACCTCCTGCCGCGACTCGCCGTTCGACCGCCGCATCGCGGGCCGCCTTGCCGAGGACATGGCCCTTCGGGACCGCCGCGGCGCCCCCGTATTCGCCATGCGCGACGGGCGTGAGCAAGTCCCGGAGTTTCAACGCCGTCAGGTCGCCGAACTCGGCGATGTCAAGGCCCGCGAACTTCACGGACAGGGCTTCGCGCTTCAGGCGCTTGCCGTCGCAGGTCGGGCAATCGCGTCCGATGATATATTGCGAGACGCGCTTCTTCATCAGCGCGCTTTTAGTGTTGGCGAAGGTTTCCAGCACATAGCGGCGCGCGCCGGTGAAGGTGCCCTGGTAGCTCGGCTCCATGCCGCCCTTGAGCGCCGTCCGCGTCTGTTCGGGCGTCAGGCCCGCATAGACCGGCACCGTCGGCGCCTCTTCAGTGAAGAGGATCCAGTCGCGATCCTTTTTCGGCAGGTCTCGCCACGGCGTATCGACGTCATAGCCGAGCGAAACGAGGATATCGCGCAGGTTCTGGCCATGCCAGGCGGTCGGCCAGGCGGCGATCGCCCGGTCGCGAATGGTGAGGCTGTCGTCAGGCACCATCGTTTCTTCGGTCGCGTCATAGACGCGCCCGATGCCGTGACAGGTCGGGCAGGCGCCGGCGACCGTGTTGGGGGAGAAATCCTCCGCATAGAGCATGGATTGATGGCGCGGATATTCGCCGACGCGCGAATAGAGCATCCGCACCAGGCTGGAGAGCGTAGTCACGCTGCCGACCGAGGATCGCGCGTTGGCCGAGCCGCGCTGCTGCTGCAACGCGACCGCAGGCGGCAAACCGTCGATCGCGTCGACCTCCGGAACCCCGGCCTGGTCGATCAGGCGACGGGCATAGGGCGCAACCGACTCCAGATAACGCCGCTGGGCTTCGGCATAGAGGGTGCCGAACGCGAGCGATGACTTGCCCGAGCCCGATATGCCGGTGAATACCACGAAGGCGTCGCGCGGTACATCGACGTCAATATTCTTGAGGTTATTCTGGCGCGCGCCGCGAACCTGCACGCAAGAGGGCGGCCCCGTATGACCATGATCGGTGGCCGGCGTCGTCGCGTGAATATCCTTGCTCTTCATTTCAGTCTTCCTGCCCTATACGCCCGTGCGGCCCGTGTTTCATCACAGTTGGGTAGCAGATGAATGCATCGCGACGCGTTGCCCATTTGCGAGAGCGCGCGTCATCATGGCCTGGGTCGGGCCATGATGACGGACGAATTGTCGATCCGGGCGCCTCGCGCCGCTTCGTAACGATGGGTCAGTAGTGAATGACCGAGCGGATCGACTTGCCTTCGTGCATCAATTGGAAGGCCTCGTTGATCTCCTCCAAACCCATCGTGTGGGTTACGAACGGGGCCAGATCGATATCGCCTCTCATCGCGTCCTCGACCATGCCGGGGAGCTGTGTCCGTCCCTTGACGCCGCCGAAAGCTGACCCCTTCCATACGCGGCCCGTGACGAGCTGGAATGGGCGGGTGGAGATTTCCTCGCCCGCGCCGGCAACGCCGATCACGATCGACTGACCCCAGCCACGGTGCGCTGATTCAAGCGCGGCGCGCATGACGTGGACGTTGCCGATGCACTCGAAGGTATGATCGATGCCCCAGCCCGTCATCTCGATCAGCACTTGCTGGATGGGCTTGTCATGGTCCTTGGGGTTGATGCACTCGGTCGCACCGAACTGGCGTGCCAGCTCGAACTTGGACGGATTGGTGTCGATGGCGATGATGCGACCCGCCTTCGCCTGGCGCGCACCCTGAATCGCCGCGAGGCCGATGCCGCCGAGTCCGAACACGGCGACCGAGTCTCCGGGCTGGACCTTGGCGGTATTATGGACTGCGCCGATGCCGGTCGTGACGCCGCAGCCGAGCAGGCAGACGTGTTCGGGGTTTGCCTCGGGATTGATCTTGGCGAGCGAGACTTCGGCGACGACAGTATATTCACTGAAGGTTGAACAGCCCATGTAATGATAGAGGGGCTGACCGTTGTACGAAAAGCGGGTGGTCCCATCGGGCATCAAGCCCTTGCCCTGCGTTTCGCGGACAGCGACGCACAGGTTGGTCTTGCCCGACAGGCAGAAGTCGCACTTGCCGCACTCGGCGGTGTAGAGCGGAATCACGTGATCGCCCGGCACGACGCTGGTGACGCCTTCACCGACCTCGACAACGATGCCCGCGCCCTCGTGGCCCAGAACCACCGGGAAAACACCCTCCGGATCACTCCCCTCCAGCGTGTACGCGTCGGTGTGGCACACACCGGTGTGCGTCACCCGTATGAGGACTTCGCCTTTCCGGGGTGGGGCGACATCGATCTCGACGATTTCGAGTGGCTTGCCCGCTTCGAAGGCTACAGCGGCGCGAGATTTCATGTTGGGATACCCTCGTTGAGTTAAACTGGTTGCTGGTGCAAGGCCGTTTGCGTCAGCGCAAATTTGTCGACATTCTCATACTGGCATGGGCGCCGATCGTCCGATCCTCTGTCGGTGAAGGGGCGGCGATCGCTTACTCTCCCCGGTATGCCGGTCAGACCGTAACGACGACCTTTCCGATCTGGTTGTTCGATTCGAGGAAGCGGTGAGCGTCCTGGATGGCGTCGAGCGGGAAAGTGCGCGCGATCCGCGGCTTGAGCGCGCCCGATTCCAGACCCGCCACGATGAACGCCTTGGCGCGATCGAGGGCGGCATCGTCCGAGACGATCTCGCTGTAGAGATACCCCTTGAGTGTTAGGCTCTTGCCCAGCACGGAGAACAACGGGAACGGCGTCGGTTCGCCGCTGAGCGCGCCATATTGGAGCAGGATGCCGCCGCGTGCCATGCTCTCGGTCAGCGGCTCGAACGACGGGCCTCCGACCGGATCGAGCACCACGCGCGCACCCTGACCATCGGTTATCTCCATCACCCTTGCTACCAGATCCTCTTCCCCGGTCGCGACGACATGATGTGCACCGGCATCGATCAGGGCCTGGCGCTTGGCGCCGGTACGCGTCGTCGCGATTACCGTCGCGCCGACCATCCGCGCAATCTGGAAGGCAGCAAGGCCGACGCTGCTTGAGGCAGCAGTGACGATGACGAAATCGCCCTCGCCGAGTTTCGCCTGCTCCACCAGCGCACCCCAGGCGGTGACATACTGCATCCATACGGCCGCCGCTTCCTCGAACGATAGCGCCGCCGGATGCTTGACGACGAGACGGGCGGGCACGTTGGCGACCTCGCCATAAGTGCCCCAGCGCGCGATATCGAGCGGGGGGATGACGCTGACGGCTTGGCCTTCCGCAAACCCGGTCACGTCCGCGCCGACCGCAGCGACAGTGCCGGCAGCCTCATAGCCAAGGCGGCTCGGGAACTCGGCTTCCTGAAGGTAGGCATGGTTGCGGAACATCACCTCGGCGCGGTTTATGCCTATCGCCTTTACCGCGATCTGCACTTCGTCGGCCGCGGGCGCAGGGACTGCCACATCTTCAGTCCTGAGGACGCTGGCGTCGCCATATTCGTGGATACGGACGATGCGGCTCATGGGACACTCCTTGATTATTGAATGATCGTTCTGTAAGAGAACGGACCACCAGTTTCAAGATATTATTTATCGATCGTTCCATATCGTGCACCAGAGATGACAGAGACGAAAGCCCGTCGCCGCGCAGGTCGCCCTCGTGTGTTCGACACTGACGCTGCGCTCGACAAGGCGGTTCGTCTGTTCTGGCAGCGCGGCTACGAAGCGACATCGATGGCAGATCTGGTGGCGGAGACTGGCGTCGCCGCCGCCAGTCTCTATGCAGCGTTTGACAACAAGGCGGGGCTGTTTGCGGCGGTGATCGAGCGCTACGCCGCAACGTTCAGCGTCCACCTCTATGCACCGATCAACGATCCGGCGCTGTCCACCTACGATGCCGTCAAAGGCCTGCTGGAACGAGCGGCGTCATCATTCTCGGAACCTGGAACGCCGGCCGGCTGCTTCATGTATTCGGCAGCGGCAGCCGTTTCGCCGGCGTCCGCCGCCATCGAATGCCTGCTGCGCGACAAGCGTATCGCGGCGGAGGCCCTCCTGATCGAGCGTCTGCAACGCGGTGCCGCGCAGGGCGAGCTTGCGGCCAACAGCGATCCGGCCGTGCTAGGCAAATTCATCAATACGGTCATGCAAGGCATGTCCGTTCAGGCGCGCGACGGCGCTACGATCAACGAACTGCTCTCCATCGCCAAAATGGCACTCGATCGATGGCCGGCCGCGATATGATCGTTACATCATGGTCATCTGCCAATCCGCCTCCCGCGGGCCGAACAGCCGAACTCATCTCACAGGACGAAAGCACATGAAGCACGTGACATTGCCCGGCGGGGAAGTAATTCCTTCAATGGGTCAAGGCACCTGGAAGATGGGTGAGCGTACCGAGCGGCGATCCGATGAGATCGCCGCGCTGCGCGCCGGTGTCGAACTGGGCATGACGCTCGTCGATACCGCCGAAATGTACGGCGACGGTGCGGCGGAAACGCTGATATCCGAGGCGCTGGGCAGCGTTCGCGACCAGTTGTTCCTCGTCAGCAAGGCATATCCGCAGAACGCATCGCGCTCCCGCCTTGCCGGTGCGTGCGAGGCGAGCCTGAAGCGGCTCGGCACCGACCGGCTGGACCTCTACCTGCTCCATTGGCGGGGATCGGTGCCGCTCGCTGAGACTGTGGAGGCATTGGAGGCGCTCAAATCGGCAGGAAAGATCCGACACTTGGGTGTCAGCAATCTCGATACCGACGATATGGAAGAGCTTGTCGCTGCGGGCGGGAATGGCTGCGTGACCGACCAGATCCTCTACAATTTGGTCCGGCGAGGCCCCGAATTGGACCTGCTGGTGTGGCTCGCCGAGCATAACATACTGGTTATGGCGTATAGTCCAGTCGAGCAGGGACGACTTTCTACCCACCCCGCTCTCGACAAAATTGCAGCCGAGGTTGGCGCAACCCCTGTGCAGGTCGCACTTTCGTGGACGTTGCGGCAAGATGGTCTCATCGCCATCCCGAAAGCGAGTTCAGTCCGCCATGTGCGGGAGAACCGCGCGGCCGCCGATATCGTTCTTTCCGACGCTCAGCTTGCGACACCCGACGCGGCATTTCCCAGGCCATGCGACCGCCGTCCACTCGAGATGCTTTAGCATCAGATGACGATATTATCGCTCGAAGGAACAGAACTCAAACCGGATCGGCGGTGGAAGCCGAATTTAAACTTCTTGAGCCTGCCACTGGCGCGTGAAGTATCCTTCGCAAGCCTTCGCGCAGCAAGGTGAACCACTAGGAGTCTTCTTATGGATCGGATGCCCGCATTCTTTATCGGCCACGGAAGCCCGATGAACACCCTCGAGAGCAATGGCTACACCTCGGCCTGGCGGGCATTCGGGCCTGAGTTGCCCCGCCCCAAGGCGATTCTCGTGGTTTCTGCACATTGGTATTTCGGTGCTACGGCGGTGACGGCCATGGCACGCCCTCGTACAATCCACGATTTCTACGGTTTCCCACAGGAGCTGTTCGACTTTGAATATCCGGCCAAGGGCGATCCGGACCTCGCGAAAGAGATCGTTGAGCTGGTGAAGCCCGAGTGGGTGGGTCTCGACTAGGATCAGTGGGGTCTCGATCACGGAACGTGGTCGGTGCTCGCGCACCTCTACCCTGAGGCCGACATCCCGGTGGTGCAGCTCTCGATCAACGCGCTCAAGCCGCTGAGCTATCATTTCGACCTTGGCGCAAGACTGGCAGCCTTGCAGGACCGCGGCGTCCTGGTGGTCGCTAGCGGAAATGTCGTTCACAACCTCCGAGCCGTGCGCTGGAACCAGCCCGATTTCGCATTCGACTGGGCAGAGCGTTTCGACGAAGCAGCGGTTAACCAACTGGCAAAAAACCCGGGCGATCTGCTGCGCCTTGTGGAGCATCCCGATTATGCCGCGGCGGTTCCCACGCCCGACCATTTCGTTCCGCTGCTTTATCTTGCCGGAATGGCGGTTGCCCGCAACGAAACCCTTGATCCGCTGGTGCGCGGCTATTCGATGGGTTCAGTGTCCATGACCTGTTACGGTCTTGGCGCTGAAGGTTTGGCATGCTCCGAAAAAACGGGCGCGGCCAACTTGCCGAGTGATGTGCCGGCCGACCAGACGAATACATGATCCCTCGGCACACGGCGGACAGGCATGATGAAGTCAGGACGGAAGATGCGAAACGTCGGAGTTCGTCTTGATCCTTGAACACAGGAACATGTCGGAAACCTGGCTCTGCCCTCTCGGCTCGCGAAGTCGCGCCTAATGATTTTGCCTTCCTAAAGGACGTGTTCGACCGAACTGACGAGGATCATGCCGCGGATTTTCTCGACCATCAGCTGTGGGCGCTGCGCACCCGCTGAGGACCTTCGCACGGAATTTGCCTGCCGCCAATGCGTCGATCACGCCGCCCAGCGCACAGGGAGCGAATATGTCCGCCTTGGCCGAGAGGATGCCGGCGGCACTAACGACGGTGGCGCCGGTTGCGTTGGCCACGCGCGCTGCCGCGGCGGCGTTAACATCGGACACCAGCAATTGCGCCCCTGCCTGGTGCAGCATCTGCACGAGTGCGACGCCAACGTGACCGACGCCTTGAATGGCGATCGTGCAGTCGGACAGTGGACGATGCAGCCTTCGGTGGGCGGCAAGCTCCATCGAAAGAAAGACCCCCCGCGCGGTCCATGGCGATGGATCGCCGCCGACGCCGGTAACCCGGCGACCTGGGCCGTATGTGTTCGCACCAGCGCCATGTCTTGGGGGTCGTACCGACGTCCTCTGCCGTGACGTACTGCCCATTCGTCGCCGCTGCCTGGTACCCGTTTCATCCTTTTACGATGTCGAAGGACCAAAGGACGCTAAAGACCGTATCTGGTTCGACCACCCCGATGGCAACGAGCTCGTATGCGCCGGTATCTAGCGCGACAGCGACGAATGGGGCGTAGCTATTCGATGACCATGACCGACGCTTCTAAAAAGGCCTCGCGCTTCCACAACCAAAAGCTGCTCATCCTCATGCCCGCCGATCGCTAGCTCGATCACAACCGCACCGACGCCGTGGCGGCCCGCCGACCTTATTGAGGCGAGCTCACGATCGATCGGACGTCCGATTCCTTGCTTGAAGGTTAGCTCATTCAGTCTCAGATAACCGGTACCTGAATCATAGCTCCTCCGGCTTCATCACGCACTTGATGCAGCCGTCGTGCTTGTCGCGGAAAGTCTTGTAGAAATCCGGCCCGTCCTTCAGGTCGCCGCGGTGAGTGATGATTTCCGACAGGTCGATCTCGCCCGCCTCCACCCGCTTCAGCAGTGGCGCGAGGTAGCGCTGCATGTGTGTCTGTCCCGATTTCATGGTGAGCCCTTTGTTCATGAAGGGCCCGATCGGGAACGTCACTTTATCGGCATAGACGCCGGGGACGGAAAGCGTCCCGCCCTTGCGCACCGACATGACCATTTCCTGCAGCGCAAACGGCTGGTCTGACATGCCGGTGGTGTGCAGCTCGACCTTGTCCTTGATATCGCCCAGCACGCCGTGCCCGTGGGCCTCCGCGCCGACCGCGTCGATGCCTGCATCCGGTCCCCGGCCACCAGTCATCTCGTCTAGCGCCTCCTTGACGTCGGTCTGGCTGTAATCGATGGTTTCAGCCTTGCCGTAGCTCGCGGCGAGTTCAAGCCGTTCAGGCACCCGGTCGATCACGATGACCCGTTCCGCTCCCATCATCCACGCACTGCGCACTGCGAACTGGCCGACCGGTCCTGCTCCCCACACCGCAACCGTTTTGCCCTTTTCATCGCCGATGGCGTTTTCCGCCGCCATCCAGCCAGTCGGAAAGATATCGGACAAGAACAGCACCTTGTCGTCCGGCAGGTCGTTTTCCAGCTTGATCGGACCGACATCGGCGTGGGGCACCCTGACATATTCTGCCTGACCGCCGGAATAGCCACCGGTCAGATGCGAATAGCCGAAAAGTCCGGCAGGAGCATGGCCCATGGCCGCGCGCGCGTTTTCCGCCGTGCGATTCGTCGTATCGCACAGAGAATACATTTCGCGCTGGCAGAACCAGCATTCGCCGCAGGATATGGTGAAGGGCACCACCACCCGGTCGCCAACCTTCAACCGTTTGACATCCGCTCCGACCTCGACGACTTCGCCCATGAATTCGTGGCCCAGGATATCGCCCTGTTGCATCTTGGGAACGACACCATCCATCAGATGCAGGTCGGAGCCGCAGATCGCGGTCGAACTGACCTTGAGAATGCAGTCCCGGGGATCCTCGATGCGAGGATCGTCGACCGTTTCGCAGCGGATATCGTTCGTTCCGTTCCAGACTAATGCGCGCATATTGGGGACCCCTTTTCGATGATTTCGGTTATTCCTTCAAATCTTTCAAACCCCAGAAGTTCCTAGTCTGGCAGATGTTAGACGGCCATTGGGTTGGGATCGACCGAGGCGTTTTTTACGCTTTGCTCGATGCCATCGATCGAGTTGCCGAAATGGGACTGACAGCACCATTACAATTGACTGTCCCCTCAACCTGCAATGACACCAGTAGTTTGTCATCGCTTGCAAGTGCTTATGCCGGTGCTAGGCTTCTTCAATGGTAGCGTGCTTGACACACCTCGCGGCATCGGAAGCGATGACTGAAGGGCGGAAATTTAGATTATCCGGCGAATGTCTATGCTCTACGATGCTGCTGCCAGGACCGAAGATCCTCTTCCGACCTAAAAAAGATGGCGTCACCGCGGAGGCGAGCTCTGCTGTGCGCTTTTTCGAATACTAACCAGCTTACCGGAGCATCATCCAAATTCCGAGCGATCCGTGGCATCGAGAATGACGCGGATCGCTTAATCTGGCCGATCCCACATAGGGAAGTGTCCGCTGCGCTCGAACCAGTGCATTGTCGCTTCCGGGTAGGCAGCCTTCGCGCGGCTGGCCTGCTGCGGCAGACACGGGCGATCCTTGCGACCTTGGCCGATGACCACCCGGATCGACCGGGTCGCAGGGCCTTTCTGCATCGGGCCAGTGGCAAGGTCCTTCACCAACGAGTCGAACGTAGGCGTATCGGCAAACGACTGCAGTTCATTCAAGACGAAACCGGGATCGGGCGCGCAGGGTCTTGCGGAAAGCTGCAGCATGAATCCAGTCCGGCCGGTGACATTTCGCGTGAGGGCGGGAAGCGCCGGTCGCAAAGCCCGTACCAGTGCAATCGATGCCGTTATGGTGGTCCGGAAGAACGTCCGCTCCCACCCTTGCCAGAAGCCGCCCGGGTCCAGGGCGACGACTGAGCCGGCGCGACCGCGCCGCGCCATCTCGAGCACAAGCCCGGCGCCCAGGGAGATGTCGACCATGTCGATCCCTGTAAGGTTCTCTTTGACGAGCCAATCGTTCAGGCTCCGCGCCAGCCCTTCGAACGTACCGCTGTCGTCCTATGCGGGAGCCTGCCCGCGGCCAGGCAGTTCCAGGATAATCACCTCCCTCGCTTGGGCGAGGGCAGGCGAGATCGTATGCCAGGACCGACGGCTTCCCCGCCAAGCCGTGGATGAGCAGGATGGGTTTTCCGTGGCCTAGTCGTGTGTGAAGTATGCTCATGCAAAGGTAACGCGTCGCAAGGACTTGGGTCCCCCCCGCCCCGAATGTCCACATAATCAATAAGTCGCTAAGAACGGACAGTCCGCTCTCAGGTCGGTAGCCGAACGGCTGCTTTTACGAATTTCGACCCTATCAGCAGACAGTCTGGAAAAAGCGGCCCTCTTCGGCCGGTGGGGAATGCGCCCCTGATTGTAGGCGAAGCACCCTACTCAGAGCTGTCCTGAAGCCAAGAAAACATCGTTGCCGATCCTCTTGCCCAAGCATTCCGCATTCGGTTCGGCCAATCGTTGGCGAGGTCCCTCTCATCTTAGGAGACTTTTTTCGGACACCTTTGGCCGCCTGACGGTTTTAAGGGCAAAGGAGGCGCGCTTGACCGACACAATTACCGTTAACGGAACCGCTCACCCGATGCCGGAAGACCCGCGGGTCAGTCTTCTCGATTATTTGAGGCAGCACGTCGGTCTTACCGGCACGAAGAAGGGCTGCGACCACGGCCAATGCGGCGCCTGTACGGTGATCGTGAACGGCATCCGCATCAACAGTTGCCTGACGCTGGCAGCGATGCATAATGGGGATAGTGTGACGACCATCGAAGGTCTCGGTACCCCTGACGAGCCCTCCGCCCTCCAGCGCGCTTTTCTCGAGCATGACGGTTTCCAGTGCGGCTATTGCACTCCCGGCCAGATCTGTTCGGCCACTGCCATGCTGGAGGAAATTGCCGCCGATTGGCCTAGCGACGCCAGCGAAAATCTCGAGGGGCGTATCGCGATTTCCGGTGAGGAGATACGCGAGCGGATGAGCGGCAATTTGTGCCGCTGCGGCGCTTACGCAAATATCGTAGCGGCGATCGAAGAAGTCGCCGCGGGAGGCAAGTCATGACGCCGTTCCACTACACCCGCGCGCCTTCGCTGGCCGAAGCGTCGAATATGACCGCTGGCGAAGATACGCTTGCCATTGCGGGGGGGACCAATCTCCTCGACCTCATGAAGCTGCAGGTGGAAACGCCCGGTAAGCTGGCTGACATCAACCGTCTGGGCCTTGCGAATATCGAGGACACGGAGGATGGCGGCCTGCGCCTCGGCGCGCTTGCCACGAATACCGAAACCGCCGTTCACCCGCGCGTGCGTGCCGACTATCCGGTCCTGTCGCGCGCAATCCTGGCCGGAGCGACGCAGCAATTGCGCAACAAGGCCACCAATGGCGGCAATCTGTGCCAGCGCACGCGGTGCTTCTATTTCACCAATATCGACCAGCCCTGCAACAAGCGCGAACCGGGCAGCGGCTGCGGCGCGATCGACGGCATTGCGAAACTCCACGCGATCCTCGGCACGAGCGACCAGTGCATCGCGACCTATCCGGGCGATATGGCCGTGGCGCTGAGCGCGCTGGACGCCAGGGTTGAGATAACCGGGGAAACCGGCGATCGCAGCGTACCCGTGCGGGACTTCCATCTCCTGCCGGGCGATACGCCATGGATCGAGAATGTCCTCGAACCGGGGGACGTGATCACCGGCATAGCCCTTCCGGCCCCGGTGGGCGGGACGCAAATCTATCGTAAGGTACGTGAGCGTTCGTCTTACGCCTTCGCGCTCGTTTCCGTCGCCGCTATAATCGAGATGAACGACGGCAAGTTTTCGCGCGCCGATCTCGCCTTAGGCGGTCTGGCGCACAAGCCTTGGCATGATCCGCGCGTCGGCGAGGTCCTGATCGGCCAGCCTCCGTCGGAAGCGCTGTTCGACAGGGCCGCCGATGTCCTGCTCGAAGACGCACGCGGCTATGGCGAGAACGATTTCAAGATACCGCTTACGCGTCGGACGCTCCGCGCCGTCCTGGCGCAGGCGACGGAGGACGCAGCATGACGGTCTATTTCAAGCAGGACGAGCCTGACACTTCCAACCGCCTCGACGGCATGAAGCAAGGCGTACTGGGCAAGTCCCTACCGCGCGTGGAGGGGCTGGCCAAGGTCACCGGGACAGCGCCCTATGCCGCCGAATATCCGGTCGATAATTGCGCCGAAGGCGTGCTGGTCACTTCGACCATCACCCGCGGCGAGGTTGTCTCCATCGACCGGACGAGCGTCCTGTCCATGCCCGGCGTGATTGCGGTGGTCGATGACGAAAAGATGTCCACCCGCGCCGCGCAGGGAACGGCCAATGAAGCGCCCATGCAGGGGCCGCGGCAGGTCTGCTACTGGGGCCAGCCGATCGCATTGGTGGTGGCAGAAACCTTCGAACAGGCGCGCGACGCCGCCAAACATCTGAAGGTGGAATATCGCGAAGACGCAGCGGCTCCGCTCGACCCCCACGCGGTCGAACCGGAAGAGCAGGAGGACGAGACGGTGCACCAGGGCGATCTGGCGCATGCCATGGCCGAAGCGCCGCACAGCGTCGACGTAACCATTACCACCAAGGGCCATGCCTCAGCCGCGATGGAACCGCATGCCGCCATCGCCGAGTGGGATGGAGACAAGCTGACCGTCCACGCTTCGCTCCAGATGCCCAATTACAACATCACTGAACTGGCGGACGCGCTGGATATGGAGGAGGACAATATCCGCCTCATTTCCCGCTTTGTCGGGGGCGGCTTCGGGTCCAAGCTGGGGCTCAGCGAAGAGGTGGTCGCAGCCGCGCTGGCGGCGAAACAGATCGAGCGACCGGTCCGCGTCGTGCAGTCGCGCCAGCAGGTGTTCCAGACGGTCATGCGCCGCAGTGAAACCACGCAGCGCCTGCGTTTTGCTGCCGACGGCGAAGGCAGGCTCACCGGCTTCGGTCACGAAGCGCTGGTTTCGAATCTTCCCGGAGAAACCTTTGCCGAGCCTGCGCTGCAATCGTCGCACTTCATCTACGGCGGCGAAAATCGGGAACTGATGCTCAAGGTTGCCCGCATCCATCTCATGACGGCAGGATCGGTGCGCGCACCGGGAGAAGCGGTGGGAATGCCGGCGCTTGAAAGCGCGATGGATGTGCTTGCCGAAAAGGTCGGCATCGACCCGGTCGAACTGCGCCTGCGCAACATACCCGAACGGGATCCGGAGAAGGATCTGCCGTTTTCCTCGCATAAGCTTGCCGAATGCCTGAAACAGGGGGCTGAAGCCTTTGGTTGGCAAAAGGGCGTCCGCAAACCGCGTCAGCGGCGAGAGGGCGAGTGGTGGATCGGCACCGGCATGGCCAGCGCTTCGAGATCTCACAGCATTGCCGAGGCAAAAGCCCGCGTTACGCTGAAAGCCGACGGAACGGCATTGGTCGAAACCGACATGACCGATATCGGCACCGGGACCTACACCATCCTTGCGCAGATTGCGGGAGAGATGCTCGGCCTGCAGCCGGACCAGGTCCTGGTCGAACTGGGCGACACGCGCCATCCGCGCGGCCCCGGCTCGGGCGGCAGTTGGGGCGCATCATCCATCGGCTCGGCCGTCTATATAGCGTGCAACGCGATCCGCGAGGAACTGGCTGAAAAAGCAGGTACAAGCGAAGACAGACTCGAGCTTGCCGATGGCCGGACGGCTGCGGGCCAGACGCTTGCCGACCTTCTGCAAGGCAAGGATATCTCGCAGGAGGGTCATTACGAGCCGGGCGCTATCGAAGATGACTTCACCGCCGCCGGCTTCGGTGCGTTCTTCGCCCAGGTGCGCGTCAATCATTACACCGGAGAAACCCGCGTCGACCGCATGCTGGGCGCGTTCGGGTTCGGACGGGTGCTGAACGCCAGCACCGCGCGCTCGCAATGCATCGGAGGCATCACCTGGAGCATAGGTCTCGCCCTGACAGAAGCGCTGGAATTCGATCCGCGCGACGGCCATCTCGTCAACTGCGATCTTGCCGAATATCACGTTCCCGTGCATCGCGACGTTCCCGATCTCGACGTTCTTCTGGTGGAAGAACGCGATGGCGCGGCCAGTCAGATCCAGGCCAAGGGCATCGGCGAACTTGGCATGTGCGGCGGTGCGGCAGCCATCGGCAATGCGATCTACAACGCCTGCGGGGCTCGGCTGTTCGATTACCCGATGACACCGGACCGCGTCCTGGCTGCAATGCCCGAATGATGCTGGCCGATTACACTAGTGAGACCGTAAGCGACGAAGATCACCTCGCGCTCGCAGCCGCGTGCCAGCCGGGTGTGGGGCTTTGCACCATCGTCGGGATCGAGGGCAGCTTTTCGCGCCGCCTCGGAGCGCAACTGGCGGTCTTGCCGGACGGAACGACCGTTGGCGATCTTGCCGATGGCTGTCTTGAGAGCCAGCTGGCAACTGACATCACCCAATGCACGCAACGGCGGGTTGTTCGCTATGGACGCGGGTCCTCACGAATCGATTTCCGTCCGCCGTGTGGAGGCGGGCTTGATATCCTGCTTGACCCGGAACCTGAGCGAAGGACCTGTCGCTCCGCACTCGCAGCACTCCGCACGCGTCGTCCGGCCCGGCTGTTGGTAGAAGGCGGCAAGCATCGGTTGGACCGTACATATTTCCCTTCCCTGAAACTCGTCGCCTTGGGGGAGGGACCGGAACTTCAGGCTGTCGCTAATCTGTGTTCGGCCATGAAGATCGATGTCGAAGCGTTCTCGAAGGATGACCTTACGCTCGGACAGGTGGCGCGGCACGCCCGTTACGACCCCTGGACGGCCTGCCTGCTGCTGTTTCACGATCACGAATGGGAGCTGGCCTTGCTCGAACAGGCATTGGCGAGTGACGCCTTCTATATAGGAGCGCAGGGCGGGGAGCGGGCGCGCTCCGATCGCACAATGGCGCTCGGTGCGCGCGGCGTTTCGGAAGAGCAAATCGCGCGACTGACAAGCCCGATCGGACTCTTGCCTGCCTGCAAGTCTCCGCGAGACCTTGCGCTGTCGGCACTGTCCCAAATCGTCGGTCGCTACGAGCAAATGCGTGCCGCCGCCTGAGCCAAGGACGGGCGCGGTCCTGCTTGCTGCGGGCTAGGCGAAGCGGTTCGGCGGCGGTAAGCTCATGGCCGAATTTCGCGGACGACCCCTGTGGGAACGGGCTGCGCGAACCGCAGAGGCGATCGATTTCAGCGAGCGTGTCGTGGTTATCGAACCGGATAGCCCGATTGGCAGCCGCTTGGGGTGGGTGCGGGTCGAAAACCAGTTCGCAATGCAGGGAATGGGCACTTCGATCGCTGCAGGAGTGCGCGCGCTTGTCAATTGCGATCGCGTGATTGTCATGCTCGCCGACATGCCGCTCGTATCGCGCGCCCATCTCGAGCGCCTCATTGCAGCGCAAGGCGTGGCCTTCACGCGCTATCACGATGGCTCTGCAGGATGTCCGGCGATTTTCCCGCGTTCGGTTTTCCCACTGCTCGAAACCCTCGATGGCGACCGGGGAGCACGAAGCCTCGATTTGGGAGATGCCAAGCTTATCGCGCCTTCCCAGAAGCGCCAACTTACCGACATCGACGAAGTTAGCGACCTTCAGCGTCTGCGGTCCGCCGGTTGAGGATTAGTGCGGCAATTCAGTAGTCAGGGTGGATTAGTGGCGGCTTTCTGCTGGATTTCATCGAAATCTGCCAGTCTGCTTAAGGCCCAAAAAAGTCCGTAAGCAGGACACGTGTCATAGCCTTCGCGCCTTTAAAGTAGGTGCTCGCGGCAGACATCTGCGCAGATGCTGGCTCGGCCTCTCGGTTGTTGTGCGCAGATTGGCATAGCGCTGCCTTTCTTTTCAGCAGCGACTTTGCAGCTTCCTCAATGATCCGGGCGGGGGGCCTATCCGATAAGCTAGCGTACCAGCTCCGGTAGGTTCTGCACATGGTTGAAGACGGCGGATATGACGACCGAGCCTTCACCAACGGCCGAAGCGACGCGTTTGACCGATCCCGCGCGCACGTCTCCAACAGCGAAGATTCCGCGATGGGAGGTTTCGTAAGGCGTTTCTGCGCCGGCCGCTTCACCGGTGTGCACGAAGCCTTTGGCATCGAGTTTGACCAAACCCGAGAGCCAGTTCGTATTGGGTGCAGCACCAATCATGATGAACAGCGCGCGAGTGTCCATGCCCCACTCTCCCTGCGCATCCATTACCGTCACTGCTTCAAGATGATCCTCGCCATGCAGCGCAGTGATCTTGCAGCCATAATGTATCTGGATGTTGGGCTCGGCTTCCAGCCGTCTGCTCAGATAGCTCGACATAGAATCCGCCAAGCTCTCGCCACGAACCAGGACATGGACCTGCTTGGCCGCGCGGCAAAGATACATCGCGGCTTGCCCTGCGGAATTGCCGCCCCCGATCACGATCGCATCGGTGTTGCGGCAAAAGCGCGCTTCCATGTCGGTCGCCGCGTAGAATATCCCCGCGCCTTCGAATTCCTCGAGCCGGTCGAGCGGCATGCGGCGATATTGCACCCCGGTCGCGACCACAACTCCCCGCGCACAGACATGGGCTTCGTCATCCAGCGTCGCGCGAAACAGGCCGTCGGGTCGCTTTTCCAGTTTTTCAACCCGGCGCGGCATCGCAAAGCAGGTCCCGAACTTCATCGCTTGTATCTGGCCGCGATAGACGAGGTCGGCACCGGAAATGCCGGTCGGAAATCCCATATAATTCTCGATCCGGCTCGAAGTCCCCGCCTGACCGCCGATAGCAGTATCTTCGATTAGGAGCGCCGACAGGCCTTCCGCCCCAGCATAGACCGCAGCTGCGACGCCTGCTGGCCCTCCGCCTACGATGAGAGTATCGACAATCGTATCGCCGGCGACGTCGAGATCCAAATTGAGGATCTGGGCGACCTTGCGGGGAGTGGGATCATCCAGCTTGCGATCTTGCCCCACGATGACGGCCGGTTCGTGATCCACCAGATTGCACAGGTGCGACGCCTCATCATCGCTGCTATCGAGGTCGAAGGACTGGAAGGGCACGCGGTTGCGCGCGAGGAAGGTCTCCACGCCCTGGACCGCGGCATCCCGGTCGGCACCGATCAGCTTGATCATGCTGTTCTTGAGTTCGAACTGCCTGCGTCTGCGCGCGGCAAACACCGTGATAATATGATCCGAAAGCTCGGGCACGCGGCCCATCAGATCGAGCATGTCCTCACGCGGAACCTCGATGACCCGCGTGTCCACTGTCGCTCGCATTGGAAGAAAATGCGACCCCGCGTTGAGAAAGGAAATGTCGCCCATGAATTGAGTCGGCCCAAGGCTAGATTCCAGTAAGCGCTCACCGGAAAAGGGATCGACGACTTCGATCTCACCTTCGATGACGTAGACGAACGTATCATGAGGTTGGCCGATTTCGGCGACCATTTCACCCTTGTAATAGGCGCGCTCATGGCCGATTGCGCACATCGCCGTAACATGCTCGTCTGCCAGCGGCACGCGCTTCATGACTTCGAGATCAGCGCCGATGCTTTCCATAGTCTTTGTTCGCCTCCGCCTGAACAATTCCACACACCGAACGTGGATATGCGAATAAAAGATTGATTCATCAACTGGCGGGAACGAAAGCCATTTGCGTAAGTCGAAAGTCAGTTTACGACAGACGTAACGCTCCAATAGCAGACAATCCGGAAACGGCCCCATTCCAGACCTCGCAAAAGGTAAGTTTGGAGCTATTGCGGGCCGGGACGCGGGCCTCGACACCAAAAACATCCGAATTTTGCTGTATGCCCCAGTTAATTAAGCGAACGTCACGATAGCTTTTTCGGGACTCGAAATTGATTCTGCGACTCTGAATGAGAAGGTCAATCAAGGTCTGCTTCGCGCCCCAATTTCAGCCGTTCGCAAAACTCTGGCCATTAACTGCAAGCGGACGTAGCCTCCCACCTCAAATAGAGACTTAATTCGCGCTTTTTGGTTACTGGACGTTCCTGGCCGTGCGCCCAAACTGCTATACCGCGGCGCCTGATTCTAGCATCAGAACGATTGCGTCACTGCGGCGTTGAAGCGCGGGGCTTTGTCGTCGGTGTTGTAACGTGGCCCGGTCAGGGTGAACGCCAGTTCGAGATCGAAATCGACATCGAGGTTGCGGGTGATGTCGGTGCGGATACGTCGATCTCTGGTCGCAGTATGGTGCGTGAGCTAGCCGAGTTGATGGCCAAGTGCGGCAAGCCTGGGATGATCGTCTGCGATAATGGCACCGAGCTGACCAGCAATGCTGTGCTGGCAGGGTGCGGGGAAATTGGCATCGAGTGGCTTACATCGCGCCGGGCAAGCCGACCCAGAACGGGTTTTTGCGAGAACTTCAACGGCCAGGCGCGCGATGAGCTACTCAACGGGACGCTGTTCCTCAGCCTTGCTCATGCCCGCGTTGAGATCGCGGCTTCGGTGTAAGACTACAATCCCGAAAGACCGCACTTGGCCAATGTCTACGCAACCCGGGTGTTCGCCGCCGAACTGAATAAGCCACAGCCTGCTTCGTTAGCCTCTACGGGCCCCGCTACGCAGCCCATTGCTTCGACCGCGCCCATGCGCAAAACAACCGCCGGTCGCTAATACAAGCCGGGGGGCACGTCAGCTCGCCTGTAATGAGCCAAGACCCCTACCTAACGTTACTAAGTTGAAGTTTCGATCCATCGGCTTGAACTGACCTAGTTCGCAAAGATCTTTTTCTGAACGAACACGAACATTTCGGCAACCCTCTACTATGACTAACTCGCGTTCTTGGAGATTTCTAAAGCAACGATTGGCGTGAACCGAAGTCATGCCACAAGCCTCAGCGTATTCGAGTTGGCGAAGAGGGACGTTAACTCGCTCTCCGTCGAACCTCTCAAGCAAGCGAAGGCGTTCAATCAGTTCGCAGAGAAAATGTGCAATTCGTTGCTCTCCTCGTAGACGCCCAAGTCGAAATAGCCAGCGCTGCCAGTAGATTGCATCTTGTAAGGCACTCAGCCACAGAACTTCCATGAGGTCTGGATGGTCCTGAAGCACTTGTATAAATACGTCGATCGGAATTAGAGCAACTTGAACCCGCTCGAGTGGGTAAATACCATAACTGCGGGTAGAGCAATTTACATTGTCGAGATCTAGAAATTCTCCACACAGCCCGATGCCCGTTACCTGTCTAGAGCCGCAGATATCGTCCAAATATCGAACGGTCGATCCTTCGATGAGATAATGAACGTGACGGACGTTGTCACCGATTTGCGTAAGGTTGTAGTGTCCCTCGATCGTTTCGATGCTAGAAATTGCATTTTCGAAAATCCGAAGGGTTTCCGGTCGAAACTCGCGACCGAAACTACACCTCGAAAATAATCCGCGATGCATACCAGACGCCTCTTTCCCCAAAGAGTTTGACAATGCTGGCCGGGAAAACTCTTCGGGGCCAGTTTGGTTCCGAGCAATTCAATCTCCTTGGCTTTGCGAGGCGACACAGTCTATTTTTCGGCTTTCGGCCTAACCTTTATTCGATCGGGGATCATCGACCTTTCCGAGGATTTCAAAGGACAGGATCGAAAGGAACGCAGTCATGTCAAATGAATTCGAACTGTCCGAGGGCGGAGCCAATCATCAAAAACCGCGCAGGGACGATGATGTGATGACCACCGCGCAAGGTCACCCGATTGCCGATGACCAGAACTGGCTGACTGCGGGCCCGCGCGGGCCACAGCTGCTCGAAGACCAGATCGCGCGCGAGAAGATTTTCCATTTCGATCACGAGCGAATTCCCGAACGCGTGGTCCATGCGCGCGGTTATGGCGTGCACGGACATTTCGAACTGAAGAAGGCCATTCCGCAATATTCGCGTGCGGCGATCTTCAACGAGGAAGGGGTCAAGACGCCGACTTTCACGCGCTTCTCGACTGTCGCCGGGAACAAGGGCTCGCCCGATCTTGCCCGGGACGTGCGTGGGTTCGCGACCAAGTTTTACACCAAGGAAGGCAATTGGGACCTTGTCGGCAACAACATCCCGGTCTTCTTCATTCAGGACGCGATCAAGTTCCCAGACCTGATCCACGCGGCCAAGCCGGCACCGGATCGCGGCTTCCCCCAGGCGCAGACGGCGCACGACAATTTCTGGGATTTCATCAGCCTCAGCCCGGAATCGATGCACATGATCATGTGGATCATGTCGGATCGCACGATCCCGCGCAGCTTCCGCTTCATGGAAGGCTTCGGCGTCCACACCTTCCGCTTGGTCAACGAGAAAGGCGAAAGCCATTTCGTCAAATTCCACTGGAAGCCGAAGTTGGGTCTGCAGTCGGTCATCTGGAACGAGGCGCTGAAGGTCAACGGGATGGATCCCGATTTCCATCGGCGCGACATGTGGGATGCAATCGATGCCGGCGACTTCCCGCAATGGGATCTCGGCATCCAGGTGTTCGACGAGGAATTTGCCGAACAGTTCGAGTTCGATGTGCTCGACGCAACCAAGATCATCCCGGAGGAACAGGTTCCGGTCGAAATCATCGGGACGCTGACCCTCGATGCCAATGTCGACAATTTCTTCGCGGAAACGGAGCAGGTCGCCTTCTGCACGCAGAACATAGTGCCGGGCATCGACCATTCGGACGATCCGCTGCTGCAGGGTCGCAACTTCAGCTATCTCGACACGCAGTTGAAGCGGCTCGGCGGACCCAACTTCACCCATTTGCCGATCAACGCGCCCAAATGCCCCGTGCGGCATTTCCAGCAGGACGGCCACATGGCGATGACCAACCCCAAGGGGCGGGTGAATTACGAGCCCAACAGCTGGGGTGATGGCGACGGTGCCGAAGAGGACCGGGGGCCGCGGGCCTGCCCGGTGCGCGGGTTCCAGAGCTACCAGGCTCCGGTCGAAGGGCCCAAGATACGCGTTCGCAGCGAGACTTTTGCAGACCATTACAGCCAGGCGCGTCAGTTCTACGTCTCCCAGACGCCGATCGAGCAGACGCACATGGCCAATGCGCTCACGTTCGAATTGTCCAAGGTCGAGCGGATGAGCATCCGCAAGCGGATGGTCGGCCATCTGCTGCACATCGATGAAGGGCTGGCGCAAGAGGTGGCCGACGGGATCGGCCTTGCCGAACTGCCCGAAAAGGTGCCGGCAGCGCGAGACCCGATCACCGATCTGGCGGAGAGCCCGGCGCTGTCGATCCTGAAGAACGGGCCCGGCACGTTCAAGGGCCGCAAGCTGGGTATCTACATTGCCGAAGGCGGTGATGCAGACGTGGTCAAGGCGCTGAAGGATGCTGCAAAGGGCGCGGGCGGCATGGTCGAAATCGTCGCGCCGCACGTAACCGGCGCCAAGCTGTCTGACGACGAGATGATGGAAGCCGACGAGAAAATCGATGGCGGCCCTTCGGTCACCTACGACGCTGTGGCCGTGGTTATGAGCGAGGATTCGGCCAGGCGCTACAACACCGACAAACCGAGCATCGACTTCGTCAACGACGCTTTCGCCCATGCGAAGTTCGTCGCCTATGTCCCCGCGGTCAAACCGCTCTTCGAAACGGCAGGTGTGTGGAACTGGATGGATGACGGTTTCGTCGATGTCTCCTCCGGCAAGGACGCAGCGAAGGACTTCATCGAGAAATGCGGCGAGCTGCGTTTCTGGGACCGTGAAAGTGTGAAGCAGGACTGATGAGCGGAGATACGATCATGGACGAACGAAGAACACTGGGTTTTGCCGGTACGATTACGGGCGTCACCCCTGCTGGCAAGGTCGGCGGGGACATGGTCCTGCGGGACCAGGGCCGGATCCTCGTAACCGGATCTATCGCGGGCGACATGCCGGGTGCGTATCAGCTCGTCTACAATTCGACGAAGGCGTTCGTGAACGATTTCTGCGTCGGCCTTGCCAACGAATTGAAGAACACGAGTGTTGTCGTGTCCTGTCTGATGCCCGGCGTCACCGATACAAAGTTCTTCGAACGCGCGGGCATGGAGGACACTCAGGCTGGCGAGATGGAGAACAAGGCGGATCCGGCGAAGGTCGCGCGCGATGGTTACGAAGCGCTGCTCAAAGGCGAAACGCAGGAGGTCAGCGGGTTCATGAACAAGGTACAGGACGTGTTCGCGGGGCTGTTGCCCGACGAGCTGGTGGCCCGGATGCACCGCCGCCTGGCAACGCCATAGAGCCCGCGCGTTTCGCGAGAAAATCTTCCATGCACAACTCGGACTGGTTCGGCGGTTGGGATCGCATTCTCGATAGCGTTATTGCCGCCACGTTGTTTTACATCTTGATCGTCCTGATCGTGAGATTTCTGGGAAAGCGCACCACCGCGCAGCTCAACAACTTCGATTGGATCATCAATATCACTGTCGGAAGTCTTGCAGCTTCCGGCATTCTGCTCGAAAATGTCTCGAATGCGACAGCTGCCGCCGCGATCATCACCATCGCCGCGCTGCAATATGTCTTAACCTTCATCAGCGCGCGTTCCGAAAAAGCAACGCGGGTCATCAAGGCGTGCCCGACCCTCCTCGTTCACAAGGGAAATTTCCTGGAAGAAGCCATGTTGGCGGCGCGCATTTCGCATGGGGAAGTGGAAGCAGCTTTGCGCGCTCAGGGTCTGACCGATGTCGGCGATGCCAACTGGGTCATTCTGGAAACCAACGGAAAAATGACAGTGCTTCCGCGACAGGAAATCGAGATCGAGAATGCGAGTGCGATGAACAGCGTTCGCCGCCCTTCCAATTTGCCTAGCCCAGGTGCGTAGCGGCTTCAGACAGCAAGCGACGAGTGGTGAAGATTCTTTCTTCGCAACCAAACGCGCAGATATGGCAACTTTCAGTCATAATCTCGTGTGAATAAGGGGGTTCATCACGTATCTCCCTATTTCGAACAACGGGAGTGACACATGCGGCAACTTGCCCTCGCCGTTTATCCCAGTGAAGTGGCAACCACGCTCGCTTCTGCGCAAAAGCATGGATTGACCCTGTTCGCGCAACTCGACGCACGCGAGGGGGACGAAGTGCGACAGATGCTGATCCTCGAAGCGCCGAATGGGCGGATCGAGGACTTCCTCGCCGATGTCGAGAAAAGCACGGATCTGCGCGCACTGTTCGCCCCGCAAGGCATCATCTCCCTGCGGCCACCGGCATCGGAACCCGAAAGCCAAATGCTGGATATCCAGCCGCGCAGCCCGCTCGAAGTCTTTCTCGGCGCCTTGCAGAGCATCGGATCGTGGCCGGGATTTCTCGGCTATGCTGTTGTTGGCGGAATAATCGTCTGGATCGGGCTGTTCACCGAAAGCATATTTCTCCTGGTCGCCGCGATGCTGATAGCGCCTTTCGCCGGGCCTGCGATGACGCTCGCAATCGCGACAGCGCGTGGGGATGCGAACCTCCTTGGACGCTCGCTTTTGCGCTACATTGCAGCGCTCGCCGCCAGTATCCTGACCGCTTGGCTGCTCAGTTTGGCCTTCGACCAGCGGATCGCGACCGAACTGATGATCGAAACCAGCATGCGGTCAACCGTCTCTCTGCTGCTTCCTCTGGCGGCGGGCGTGGCGGGCGCTCTCAACCTGGTGCAGTCGGAACGCAGCAGTCTGGTCAGCGGCGCAGCCACGGGAATGCTGGTCGCGGCCGCATTGGCGCCGCCCGCCGGACTTATCGGCATGGGTCTGGCGATCGGGCAAACGGATATCGTCCTCTCCAGCCTGTGGGCGCTTGGCATCCAGATCGTCGGGATCAATCTGGCGGGCTGCGTGGTCTTTCGGATCTACGGTATGCAGACTAATGGCGCGCGATATCCGCGTGGCAAGGATTGGATATCGATCGCCTCGCTCGCCAGCAGCATGGCGGTGCTGGCAGCGCTTCTGACAGTACAATTTTCGGACGCACCGCAATTTCAGCAGTCCTCCGTCTCTCAGCGTGTCTCCGCTCTGGTGGTGGACGAGCTCGACCGCTCGCCGGAAATTCGGCTCGTGACTGTCAATTCGCACTTCACCCGCTCGCGCGAACAGGGAAACAACCCGGTGTGGATCACGGTTCAGGTGCAGGCCTCGCTCGACGATCGGGAAGCTTCCGCCGTCGCGGACCGGATCGAAAAAAGAGTGGAAGACGAATTCCCGATCACTGCATTGGTGGATCTGACGGCGAAAGATTAAGCCCGACGAGGTTTTGCGGACCCCTGCCCGGCCAAGTAAACACAACAATTATCAAGAGGATAAGGTCTCGAATTGCGGAACGACAAAAGATCGGGCCGGTATTTCTATCGTCATCTCTCAATGTGATGATCCCTTTGACGCGATGGAGACCGCTATGTCCGCACCGACCAATCTTCTCGACTGTTATACCGAGGAACTTGCCGATCTGTGGTCGGCCAACGATCAGATGACGAAAGTCGTTCGCGATCTTGCCGATGCCGCTCAGGATCGGAGCTTGACCGACCGCCTGAACGCAGCGGCCGATGGCATTCAGAAGCACACCCAGACGCTCAAGAGCCTCCTCGACGAGTGCGGTGAAAGCGAAAAGGAGCACTGCAAGGGCATGGAGGGGCTGGTCAAGGAAGCCCGGAAGCATGCTCTCGAAGCCGATATCGAGGACGCAGACGTTCGCGACGTGCTGATCGTCGCGCAGTATCAGCGCATGTGCCATTACGGCATTGCAGGCTTCGGAACCGCCAAGGCTTTTGCCGAAGCCCTCGGCAAGAAGGATCATGCATCCAAGCTCGATACGATCACGTCCGAAATCTACGATGCTGACGAGAACATGACCGATCTGGCCGAACGCAGCATCAATCTCGAAGCGAAAAAAGGCTGAACGCGCTTTCATCCGGCAAAGAACCTAGATGAACAGTTCTCTCGCTTCGCAAATCGCGGAAGTCCTGACCGGTCCGACATTCGCTGGTCGGACTTCCGCATTGCGGCACAGCGGAACAATCGAAGGTCCGCTCGACTATACGGTCGCAGTCCCGGTCAGGAATGAAGAAGCGCTGCTGCCGCGTGCGCTGGACGCCTTGCTGGCTGCGATGCGATCCTCCCCGGCGCGCGGCGGCCTCGTATTCGTCATCAACGATACGACGGACAATTCCGCCATGATCATCCGTCGCACGTTGCAAAAAGCACAGGTAGCTTTCGCGATCGTCGAAATGTCCTTCGCTTCCGAGATACGCAACGCGGCGCACGCCAGGCGCCTGGCTCTCGACCTCGCCTGGTGTTGTGCGCCGGGCGGCGTATTACTGACGACCGATGCCGACAGCTGTGTCGGGCCGAACTGGATCGCTTCTCGGTGGTCTCACATCGCATCGGGATACGATCTTGTGTGCGAGGATGTTCGCCTCGACGAGCAGGAACTGGCCCTGTTGCCGACGCGGGTCGCTGCCGTGGGCGAAGCGGAACGGGCTTACTTCGAGGCGAGCAACCGGCTTTGGCGGCTCTGGACGGGAGAACCCGCAGACTGCTTCGCCTATCGCGCATCGGGGGCAAGTCTGGCCATCCGATCGGATGCCTACCGCAAGATCGGCGGACTGCCGACGCCCTCGATCGGAGAGGATTCTGCTCTGTGCGAAGCGGTCCTCGCCGCCGGGTTGAAGGTCGGAATGCCGAACGATGTTGAAACGCGCACCTCCGCGCGCCTTCTGAGCCGAGCGCAGGGAGGTTGTGGCGCGTGTCTCAAATCCCGTGCGTCCGCCGACGACCCACTGTGCGACCCAGTTCTGATACCCCTCGCGCTTCTTCGCGAATGGGCTTTTTTGGCGAACCGTTCCGAAAACCAGAATCGCTACGCAATTCTGAAGAGTTTACGCGCCTCGGCAGCACCATCACCTCTTCCCTACTCGCAAGTCCTTATCGAGCTGCAAAAAGCCCGCGATACCGAGCGCGAATTGAGCATGGTCCATGCCTGAAACGGACGCGACCATGCAGAAATTCGAAGCGCTTGTCGCTCCGATCGCTGGACGCGCCTCGCTCACCGACAGCATAGACGGCGATCTGGGACCCGATGTCCAAACCCTCAGAAAGGCAGGGTGGCTTTGCGCGTGTCTTTCAAGTGCCGATGGCGGGCAGGGTTGGGGGACCGACCCAGCAGGCAGTCTTGCCGCTCTCGACGCCTTGCGAATTCTGGGCCGGGCGAACCTGTCCGTCGCTCGCCTGTTCGAAGGTCACATGAATGCCGTGAAGCTGATTGCACTCTATGGCGATGACCGGCAGCGCGCTGCGAGCGTTGCGGAAGTTCGCCGTGGGGCGTTGCTGGGCGTGTGGGGCGCGGACGATCCTGACTATCCCGTTACGATGGCCTGCGAGGGCGGGGAAATTCGCTTGGCTGGAGCAAAGCGCTTCGCATCCGGGCTCAGCCTTGTCGATCGGGCGATCGTGATTGTGCCGGACGCTGATGGCGGACCATACATGCTCCTCGCACCCACGAATGCTGTCGAACGGTCTGACGCCACGGGCTGGAAAATGGCGGGAATGCGCGCCACGCGCTCGGGTCGTTACGATTTTAGCGGTCTCGTTCTGTCGGATGACAGCCTTCTCGGACAGAAGGGCGATTATCTTCGCGAACCGCATTTCGAAGGCGGTATCTGGCGCTATTGCGCCGCGCATCTTGGCGGAGCCGAGGCGCTTTACAAAACCATGCTGGCCGAGTTGACCGCTCGCGGCCGCACGGACGATCCGGACCAGAGACGGCGCATCGTCGCATGTGCCACGGCATTGGAAACAAGCCGGCTCTGGCTGCGGCGATGCGCCCGGGAAATCGAGGCTGATGATGCTCCGCCGGGCAAGACTACTCTCGCATTGCTCGCACGCGAGGTGACCGAAGCGGCATGTCGCACCACGATGGAGATCGTGGACAGATCCCTTGGAATGAAGGCGCACGAGGAAGGCAGCGCCGTCGAACGGATGAAGCGCGATCTGTCGTTGTTTCTCTGCCAGGCTGCGCCCGATGCGAAGCGCGAACGTGCCGGTCGCGCACTCGTCGCGGCATGCGATCTGGCCGAAACCCTGTGAGCATTACGCAAGTCCCCGAGGGCTCCCTTATTACGGCTGCGGCGACTGCCCCGCGGATTGATATCGAAGCCATTGCGCCCGAGGGAACGGTCCTCATCCTCAGCCCGCATCCCGATGATGAAACTTTCGGATGCGGCCTGGCGATGGCTGCAGCTGCCGCGAGGGATCGCCGGATAGCGATCGTAATGCTGACCGATGGCGAAGGATCGCATCCCAACTCCCGAACATTCGCGCCGCAGCAGCTGGCCCATCTTCGTTCTGAGGAATTCGCACGCGCATTGGAAACGCTCGCACCTTCCAGCCGCGTGGACGTGCTGCGCTTGCATTTGCCGGATGGCAAAAGCCGTTATGATCGCATGCTCGCAATGCAGGTCCTCCCGTTTACGCAAGCGCACGGTGCAAAAGCAATTTGGTCGACTTGGCGAGGCGATCCGCATTGCGATCATCAAACGGCGGCAGGGCTCGGCCGTGAGCTCGCACGAAGGTTGACAATCCCCCACTGGTCCTTTGCCGTTTGGGGGCGGTTCGGCGAGCGCGCCATCCCGACCGGCCTGAAGACGTTTCATGACCCCGGCTTAGCAAGTCGAAAGGTCAAAGCGATCGCAGCCTACCGCTCGCAGATTGATCCGCAAGTAATCGACGATCCGAAAGGGTTCACCATGCCGCCCGCTTTGGTCGCCCATTTCGCCGAACATCCGGAAATCTTCATCCGTGACTGACCGCGCCCGATCACGCAAAGACCGTTTCGATGCCCTTTTCGCTGCCGACCCCGATCCTTGGGATTTCGAAACGAGCTCTTACGAGCGAGAAAAGCGTGCAGACACGATCGCGGCGATTCAAGGCCGTCGCTTCCGCAACGCTTTGGAGATCGGCTGCGCAACCGGGGTATTAACCAGGGAACTGGCGAACGAATGCGACCGGATCATCGGTATAGACGTTTCGGATCGCGCCCTCTCGATCGCTAGAAACAGATTACATAACTGTCCGAATATCGACTTGCGGCAAGGAGAGGTCCCGGGAGAATGGCCCGCTGGATCTTTCGATTTGATCGTGTTCTCCGAGATACTGTATTTTCTAGACATGCCAGAAATTCGAGATGCTTCCAAGCGCGCTAATCAGTCTCTGGCGCCGAACGGCGTCATTCTCTTGATCAATTGGATTGGAGCAACCGACTTGCCGCTGGATGGTCACGAAGTCGTCCACCTTTTTACAGCAGCAGGCGAATGGAAGCGAACAGGTGTGATGAAGGCGCCGCGATTCCGGATCGATAGAATCGAGCGAGGATAAACTTCTTTAGCTATCAAAGTTTTTCTCGAAGGTCAGCTACGACGGCACTTGAGCCAAGGACCGGACAGTCCGCTGGCGGCCCATTTTCAGTCTCAACGCTTTATATAGTCCCAAGGACCGCTTTCAGGAACGTCCCAAGAGCGTCGGAACAACCGACATAGGGTGGGAAGTGGACATGGACGCTCAAATACTGCCGCTGGACGCTTTTTGTTGGCACCTTTATGCTTCGTTGGATGGCACAGCGCATGTTAGTCGCGATCGCGCATCAATATTGCCAATCACGAATTTCCGCAGTTACGGCAGACCAGAAGAACAAATGGTGCCAGAAGAGGACTCAATAATTCCAAACAACAATTTGTTTTTATTTTTTATTGAGAATTTAGTTTCTTGAGATGGCACAAGCGCTGGCACTAAATAAAACCAAATAAGTGGTTCGTTTCCCAATCTATACTGAAACCATATAGTTTCACTACATCCAGATTCGTTCCTGCACAACCCTAGCCATCTCAATTTGCTTTACAGCACTGCTTTTTGCTTGCCTTGGGTCAGCCGGCGCATTCGGGCAAAGAAAGGAGATTGTCGTTCCACTTGCCGTCCGCGTAGGTGCGGAGATACTTGCCGTTCGGACCATTGACCACGCCAATGTTGCCACGGTTGCCCGCAACCATAGTGTAAAAGGTGTTGGTTTTGGCTTCTATCGAGTCGATGACTTGCTTGCGCGTCCAGTGCCAGCCGGAACCGCCCAAGTGGGTGATGCCTTCGTGGGTGTTGTCGCGGGGCTGCTTGTTGATGCAGGTAACTTGAACGTCGGCCATAGGAGAGGGTGCCTTTCGGTGAATTAGGAGTTGGGGCCGTCACGACCATCGGGTTCTTTGGCGACGCCTTTGAACGGTGATCCGCCATTCTTGACGCTCATAAATTCGCCGGTGCGTTCGTTGCGCTTCTGGTAGTTGCCATCAGAGCGCTGGAACTGGGTGCGGCCAGTAACTGCGCCGCGACGAAAATTGCTTCCGGTATTCTTGGCCATAAAATCTCCTAAGACCTTAGTTGAACGTGTAGCGCTTCCACGGGATGGCACGCATCGGGATCCGTGCGAGAAAGTTGGCGATGTCGCGACGACCGAAATATGTCGGAGTCCCGCGCGAGTTCTGAGACATCAAGACGATCGGCATGCCGGGAAAACACCTAGAAAAGCTGGCAATGGCATCATTCGCTTGATGCCGATTGTCGGTGACATGGCGCTTTACGGCCACGACCGCGAAGGTTTGACCCTGTTCTTTTATGACCGCACCTTCGATCTGCATGGCAGTTCCTTTCGAGAGAATCGGGCGAGGCCCGCTTGCAGATTTCTCTATGCCGCGATTCCCAAATGCGGTCAATGCAAACATGTGTAATGTAAAGCTCACAAACCTTTGTTTATGAGATTGACATTTTCTCTGTCAGCGAGCTAGTGCGCCTTTGATGGATGAACGAGCTATCTATGTGGCGCTTGGCGAAGCTGTGTTGGTCAGACGAAAACACCTCGGACTGACGCAAGCACAGGTCGCCAAGAAGGTCGGGGTTTCGCGCGAGTCCATCGCCAACATTGAAGCCGGGCGACAACGGGTGCTACTCCATCATGTCTATGGCTTGGCGCGGGCGCTTGATCTCAAGGTGATCACCGATCTCATTCCGGCAACTCCACCGCGTGCTTCCGGCGAAGCCGCGATGGCTGTTAAAGTATCAGGCGCTTTAGTATCAGATACCCAGAAATCTGACATAGAACGATTGCTGAACCTTGCGCTCAGCGAGCGATCTGGCGGGGGTTCTTCGTGATCTCATTCAAGCAAGCAGCCCGCGATCATGCCAAAGCCATCCTTGCCGAGTTTGGAGTCGAGGCGGCGCCTGTTCCGGTTGAACGCATTATCAAACGACGGAACATTCGGGTTCAGTTCTCTCCGCTGGATAAAGAGCTATCGGGCATGGCGCTTATCAAGGATGGCGCTTCGATCATTGGGGTCAATGCCTTGCATCACCCCAATCGCCAACGCTTTACAATGGCCCATGAACTTGGGCATCACGTCATGCACCAAACGCAAATCAACGGCACGGTGCATGTGGACAAGGGCTTCGCCATGATCCTGATGCGCGACGATCTGGCAGCTCAAGGCACGGATCGCATGGAAATTGAGGCCAATACGTTTGCATCGGAACTCTTGATGCCAACAAATATCCTCGAGCAATTGCTTGATGTTGGCTCCGTTGATCTTGATGATACCTCTGCGCTTGAAGTGATTGCAAAGCGCTTTAAAGTCAGTTTGTCTGCCTTGCAGTACAGGCTTATGGCATTCAGATGAGCTTAGGGAGGCGGTCGTGGGTTTTGTTTTCTACGACACCGAGACCACTGGCACCGACAAGTTTTTCGATCAGATTCTCCAATTCGCGGCAATCAGAACGGACGAAAATCTCAACGAGCTTGATCGCTTCGAGATACGGTGTCGCTTGCTCCCCCACATGATCATGTCGCCGGGTGCCATGTTGGTCACGGGTGTCACGATTGAGCAGGCCATCAATCCGAACCTCCCGACTCATTACACTATGATACGGGCAATCCGCGAAAAACTACTCGCATGGTCGCCCGCCATATTTGTGGGCTACAATAGCATAGCTTTTGACGAGGAGCTCCTGCGCCAAGCCCAATATCAGACGCTTCACAATCCCTATCTGACCCAGCGCCAAGGCAATGGCCGGGCGGATGCCATGATGCTGACTAAGGCCATCGCGCAGTTTGAACCGGAATGCTTCACGATCCCGGTCAAGGACAACGGAAGACCCGTGTTCAAACTTGACCAGGTAGCTCCGGCTAATGGCTTCGATCACAGCAATGCCCATGATGCGATGGCCGATGTTGAGGCTGTCATTCACCTGTGTCGATTGGCCGCAAACGGTGCGAGCTTTGAGTGGTCAAACTTCATACGCTTTTCGCAAAAGGCCGCGACCGAAGCCTTCTTGCTCGAAGATGAGCCGCTCCTGTTGACCGAGTTCTTTGGCTTTGGAGGTCAAAAGCATTACCCGATCATCCGCATTGGAGCAGACAGCGAGCAAGCGACCAAACACCTCTGCTATGACCTTACCCACGATCCCGATGGTTTCCGGTCACTCTCTGATGCTGCGTTGCTCGAATGCTTTACAAACAAGCCAAAGCCGCTTCGGAAGGTGAAAAGCAATGCCGCCCCCACGCTCCGTGCGCTTGACGAAGCCCCCGCCTGGTGCCTTGGTCTGTTGTCGGAAGCAGAGGTGGTAAGCCGCGCGCAGGAAGTGCTTTCAGATACTACCTTCGTTGATCGGCTGCTCACGATCTACGAGGAATCCAAACCGGAGTACGGGGAATCCGAGAATGTCGAGCAGCAGATTTATAACGGTTTTCCGACACCGCCTGACGAAGGTCTGATGGAAAGGTTCCACGAAACGGCGTGGCCGGATCGCCATCTCTTGATTTCGCAGTTCGCAGATCAGCGCCTGTCGTTCTTGGCGGCCCGCGTCATCTACGCAGAGCAACCCGATTACCTTCCCGACGGACTTCGCGGCAGTATCGAAGCACACATTCAAGGTCGACTGCATTTCCAAGGTGAGTGCAAATGGGGAACGGTGCCAAAGGCGCTTGCTGAGTGCGATGCACATCTCTTGTCGGCCACCGGAGAACAGCTCGAAATGCTGAGAATTTATCGTGAGCATTTGCTCACTTTATCTATTTGAGAGAATTGCTGCTGACGCGGCAATCGCTCCCATGGCCACTCAGATCCCAATCCCCCGCCCTCGCCCGAGATCGAGGCCATGACGGAACGCGAGCTCGTCGCCAAGCGAGCGACCACTGGCAGCGCTGATGCCCAACTCGACCTTGCGTTTGGCCAGGAGCGAATCAAGCTGAGGATCGCGCTGAAGACTTTTGGCCATTTCCGCCATCTCCGAGCGTGATGCGCGGTATTTGCGCATCTCTCCGCTTCTGTAATGCTGCTGACTCTTGTGCCCGAGTTTCTGCCAACGATCCACAAACCGGTCAGCGCGCTCCTGCCCTGCCTCCCGGACTCTCCCCTCGGTCTTCATGGCGAGGATGGCACGACGCACTTGTCCACCCGCCGCTTCTCGTGCGAGCGATGGGTCTGCGATATAGGCGCGCTCGATATCACGTGAATAATTCGCCCCAAAGGCGTTCAACTCCTTGCGCGCTGCCGCAAGCTCCTGCCTCAGCGCCGCCGGACTTCGCTGCTCGACAAGCTGGTCCTGTGCCGCGCCATTCTCCTGCGCCAGAAACAGATTGCTGACTGCACGGGCATGCCGCCGGACAGCGGCCTGCGCCCTGACCTGGTGATCTGCTTGCGGCGTCCGCAACCCATCGATCAAGCCGCGCACCTTCTCGGGAACCTTGCGGACGATCTCGGCAACACGTTCGCGGAAGTTGATGCCACGCCGCTCGGCGAAACGTCGTTCCAAGTCCTCGCTCGCATAGTCACCAGCCATGTCCTTGGCGCGTTCACGGGAAAGTACGCGGGCGAGCTTACCGGCATCGGCAAAATCATCCCTGCCATAATGCAGCTCGACGGATTCGCGATGGCGTGAGAGCGCAACGTAGCTGCTGTGCTGATCCACGCCCGTGGTCGCGAGAACGTGGGTGCGGTCCACAGTCACACCTTGCGACTTGTGGATGGTCGCGGCGTAACCGTGGTCGATACGCGCCGCGATCTGGCGATGTTCGTGCATCGCCATTCGGATGGAAAGGACCAGTTCGATCTCGCGTTGAATGCGGTGCAGTCCTCTCCTGATCTGGTCGCGTTGGGCAAGGATGGTCGCGGGAACGAACGCTTTACGTCGCGCGACATGATCGAGGTGGAAGCGCGGTTGGAACGCGCTACCGCGTCGATCACCGAACGTGATCGGCACCAAGTTCATGAGCGCTTCCGCGAGCGAGCGCTTGCCGCCGCCGAAAGACGAGGGCTTTTTCTCTCAGGCGAGCAGCGCGCGGCCTTCGAGCATGTTACCGCCGGAAAGGATCTCGGGGTCATCGTCGGCTATGCCGGGACCGGCAAGAGCGCGATGCTGGGTGCTGCGCGAGAGGCGTGGGAGGACGCTGGCTACAAAGTTCGCGGCGCAGCGCTCTCCGGCATCGCTGCCGAGAACCTCGAAGACGGCTCGGGAATTGCGTCGCGCACCATTGCCAGCCTCGAGCATCAGTGGGCGCAGGGCCGAGACCTGCTCATTGCCAGTGACGTGCTGGTAATCGACGAAGCCGGGATGATCGGCTCGCGCCAGATGGAGCGGGTTCTGTCTGTCGCGAATGATGCCGGAGCCAAGGTCGTTCTTGTCGGCGATCCGCAGCAGCTGCAGGCCATCGAAGCGGGTGCGGCGTTCCGCTCGATTGCCGAGCGGCACGGCCATGTCGAGATCACAGAGATCAGGCGACAGCAGGTCGACTGGCAGCGTGATGCCACGCGGCATCTGGCAACGGGGCGTACTGCCGAGGCATTGGACGCGTATTCCGCGAACGGCATGGTGCATGCCGCCGGAACGCGCGAAGCCGAGTGCGCGGCAAGGCTGTTGGATCGCAGATGCAGCGCCGCTGACGCAAGCGAGCGCGCGACCGGCGCTCGCCCGGCAAGAAGAGACGCGAGAGCGCCTGCGGGTCAGATACAAAACGCCGCGCCCGCAGGAGCGCGAAGCGCGGGACCGAGCGCGTCCTCGAACACTCCCGCTCATCATTTCACTGCTCCTGATCGTCACCCGGATGGGCCGGGACTACAGGCCCGGTCCGCACAGCGGATAGAGCGGGTTGCCCGCAGGGCAGCTATGGCCAAGAATATTCATCAGTGCTTAGTTTCGAACTCAATGACGATACCCGGCAGCATTCTCAGCGAAACTCTCTCAAAATTGGCATCAAGCCATCTTGCTGCCATCCGCAATCGGCTGGACGACTTCGACGACATGCTCTGCACTGCAATTCTGATCGAGGCCGCCAGGGTCATCGACTATGAGAATGTCCTGATGGGCTCCAGCGAGGACGAGAGCCACCATCTACCCTTTCCAGTCTTTGACGTCATGTGCCGAGGCTGGAACCCGCTGCTTCACTACATATTGCCGAGGCTTTCGAAGATCGGCGGGATTCCAATTCAGGAGAGCACGTCCACAACCCGCTCGCATGCCAGATCCATTCTGCAAGCTTTCGGCCAGTACGCAATCCTTCAAAAAGCGGCAGATATGTCGTTCCACGGCTTCCTTGAAGGAAGCGAGATCGAAAATGGGATCAGCCTAAAGTTCACGGTCGGCGAGGACAGCGACCATTTTCTTGATCAGCTGGAAGCCGAAGCTCTCGAAAGAGCTTTGGGTGGCATCGATGATTCAGCGCCCGGCGAGAAGCTCACTGCCGACGAAGTTGATGAGCTTGCAGCTTCTCTCGTCTTTCCGTTCGAGACGGGCCGCGGAACGATGGTTGGCTACGACGCCGATCCAAGACTCGATGCGCACTTTATTGAACTTGTCGGCCCAAGAACTCTGGAGTGGCGGGCTGAAGCCGGGATCCATCCGACTATCGACGCAGATCAGCTGAACGGGGCGGACATAGCAGCAGTGGTGATGATGCTTGCGAGCTTCTATCTGAAGCACATCTGGATTGTCGGTGTTGGAAGCAAATGTCTTCCGGACATAAATTACTGCATGAGCCTGACCATCTGGAAAAAGCCGGATGAGCTGATTGAGTCCATCTCTACATTTACGGGGATTGACGCACGGAGGATAGACGCCGCCCTTCGCGCAATTGTGGTGACGCGCGAAGATGCCGGATATTTCGGTACTGAACCGACGCCCCTAGTGCCGATGTTGCTGGAAATTTCCGAGGGCTTCTGGCTGGCACCCGTCAGCAGCGTCTTCCGCAATCCGTTCACAGCGATCAGGATGCTCAATGAATTTCGCAATCCGCTTACGGCTCAATCCGTGAGGAAGCCGAGAGAGCAATGGATGACTTCGGACCTCTATGCGCTCTTCGAAGGCAACCGGTATCAGGTTGTGGAGCTTCCGACGCGCCTAAAGAGAGAAGATCAACTCGTAACCGACATCGATGCTGCAGTTTTGGACATGACAACAGGTGAACTTGGCCTCTTTCAGCTCAAATGGCAGGATCTCGCTTCGAGCAGGCTCGGAGCAATCAGAAGCAGAGCGAAGAATTTTGTCGAGCGCGTCAGCTTGTGGGCGGACCAAGTTGAGAACTGGATCAGCGAATTCGGTGAGGCCGAGCTCTGCAGGTGTCTCAAGTTAAAGGTTCCCAAGGGAGCCGTCCCAAGCCGGGTTATGATGTTCGCGGTGGGACGATCCGGTGCGCGTTTCCAGAGCTACGGGTACACTTTGACCAATGAAGACATAGCGGCCTGCAACTGGAACCAATTCGTCCGTCTGCGCTATGAGGTTGGTCCTGCCGAGCTGGTTCTGTCAGAGATCCACAGCAGAATATTCTCCGAACAAAGTCGCGTCGAGAAGCGCAGACCGCTTCCTTATGCATTTGAAGTCGACGGTAGGACAATTCGCATTGAGGATATGTGGAGCGCTGCAGTCTGACGCGGTCAGCATATCACGGAACCGAGATACCTTCTTCTCGAGCCTTCTCTATCGTCTCCAACAGGACAGCGCACTGCTTCTCGGTCGGAATTTTTGACGGGATCTGTGCGGCTATCCTGAGAATGCCCACCTCTTTGGGTGACAGCAATCGCTTGGCTGACAGGGCGTGCTGAATATTGGCCCAATGTGAGGCGGGAATTTCCAGCACGCGACGCTGCGCGTCGATCCCGTTGTCGATCTTCTGCGTCTTCTTCGCTGACTTCGCTTCAGTCGCCGCTTCGTCGGCGGAGACTAGCTCGTCCCAGAACTCGACCGGCAGATCTGGCTCAATTCTGGCAATCTGAGTCTGGATACGAGTCCAGCAGGCATCCTTCTTGCACCACTCGGAGATGTTCGAGATACCCTGTGCAGGCTTGGTTATGTCGTCATTCACGGCCTTGGCGATGATGCTCAGGACCTGTTCCAAGGTCCTGTTGATGCCCTGATCATTCCATATTCGCTGAAAGTCGAGACGCTGCTTGTGGCGCTTCGCAATCTCGCTGAGCACAGCAATCGTGTAGGCAACAATGTTGGCCCGGTAGCCCCCGTTATACCACGGCTGCGAGGAAACGAGCTTTTCCAGCGCCCGGAAAACGATCCCGCGCGCCACTGCGCGGCGGAAATAGAACTCGTTGAAGGTGTCGGGACTCTTGTCCCACTCCTTCCCGATCCTATAAGCGTACTTGGCGAAGTTTTTCTGAGCGCCGAGATTCACCCATCTCGGATGCTCGTCCCATGTATTCTCGAACTTGGCCAGATCGGTCTTGGTGAACATCTGGGGTTTCGGATTCTCTGCCTTGAAGCGCTTCTGCTCTCCAGGGGTCAGCTTGGACTGAGCATCAGCGTACTGTCCCCTCGCACGTTCATAAAACCATTTCGTTTCTCTCTGAGCTCCCTGCTGAGCGGGTGCCCAGAGCCGACGGGAAAATTCTTCCATGCGGACATGGAAAGGGTGGTTGGAGAAGAAATCCGCCGCGTTCACGCGGTTCTGGGTATTTGCATACTCGGATATGCGAGGGACGATGATTTCACTCTGATCGCTGTCGATGACCGACAGCTTCATCTGAACGAAGATGTTCGCCAGATCGGCCTTGTCCTTGCGCCGCGTATGAAAAAGCGAGGCAGTCGTCTGGCCTCCGTTGACAATCTGAAGATCGAGAATGCGGGTGATTTCCAGACCCGAACCAGTGTCGGCGACCTCCACGCTCTGAGCCGTTGCCGTGATGCCGTTGTTGTAGGCGAAAAACATTCCTGGTTCGGTCAGGATCGTCGTTCGAATCCCCTTGTTCACTTTTCCACGAGCCTGAAGGAAGGTTCGAACATTCTGCTCAAGCAGGCGCGCACCGAACTTCGCGTAGAGACCGGAAATGACCTCGGCAGGCATCACCATGAGGTATGACTGATACGTGCCGGAACCGAGATGGGCAGGAAGACATGGGATCCCGGCGCCGAACATTTCTGTAAAGTCGAGATCCAGAGGCTCTTTGTGGCTTCTGGAGCTGCGCTGACGGTGCAGCCGTGAAATGTCCCAGATATTATAGCGGGTCGGGATACCCTGGATTTCGCCGTCGGGAAGACTTTGAATGCGGTCGCTGATAGCACGTTCGGAAACGAGGATGAGATTGAGCTGACGAATACTGCCTTTACGATCCGCGATCTGGCGTGACAGGCCATATTCGGGCGATGTGACCTCAAGGTCTGTCGAAAGGCCTTTCGCTGCACTCGCCTCGAAAAAGCTCGCGAGACGCTTGAACGCTGCATCGACATCGGTGCGGGTAAGTGTCGACAGCTCGCTTCGGCTGTCGAAGTCGGCGACGAACAGGTCCAGTGCACCCTCATCGTTGAACCAGTAGCCATCGACGCGCATGCCGCGCAGAGCGCGGTAATGGCAGAACTCGAAACCCTCCACGAAGCCGGTTTCGACAAGTTCGGTGGCTACGGCCTCCATGAAGGCGGCGAGTTGGAAGCTGCTGCTGGCCTCCGCACCCGCCAGCGTCTCCTGACGGAAGTCATGGAAGAACTCGGCAACCGACGTTTCCAATCAGACTCTCCCAAGTATCAGGCTGCTGTCGCATTCGAACGGTCCGATGGTTTCCAGTTCAATGTCATAGGACAGACGGACAATACCGTTCGGAATGCCCGACCTGACAAGACGCGGAAATTCGTCGACTACCCGGTAGGTTTTCAAATCGCTGACGATGAATCGCGGACTGTCGTAATCGTGGAGGGGAGCATAGCCATAAGCTGACAGCTTCCGGGTAAATTCTTCCAGCGCCAGAGCGTCGTCGAGTTCGCTTTCAGTCATTTCGACAAGCTCATTCAGCGAAATCGATTGATTCGATTCCGGCATTTCACTGAGGCGGTAAACGGCCAGATAGAGGCTGGACGTCAGGGTTTCGAGCTGATCCTCCGACGATATGCGAACCGAGTTGCGCTCGCGACCGGATAATGACTTCACTTCGATCGCCGTGTCGCCGAAGATAAAATCCTGCTGCGCCCGATCTGCGCCGCACCACCCATCGACCGCCAACGGCGGCGTCAATCGGGACGAGTACAGCGATCGCATCATCTGAAGTTCGGCGAACAGACCGCGCACCTGCTCGGGAGACAGTGTCGTTCTGCGCCCGGACATAAACGCCTTCCATCGTTTCAGGTGAGTCAGCGTGATGGCCAGCGCTTTGGCCGATTCCGAAACTTCTCTGAGGCTCTCGATAAGGGTCTCGCAAAGCCCCTGAAACAGATCCGCGTCGACGTGGCGGGCAAGCGTCAGCACAAGGCGCTGCCGGTCCGGGGTGTCGCCGAGGCGCATGTCGATGCCAATACCAGTCAATGTCACGTTTTCGGAGCGAAGCTGGTCCGTGTGATCGCCGGCAAGTTCCACGATAAGCAGGCACTGCGAGGCGGTATCGCGCCCCCAGTAGACAGGCACCCCTCGCAGGTCGGGGACTCGTACGACGGTAAAATCGGTCGCGGGAGTTGGAACGCCGTCCCAAGGGGAAAGCCTACTCGACATCGTAGTCCTCATCGTCATCGCGGTCGTCGTCGAGCGAGCCATACATCTGCTCAATCCACACTCGATTGGCGACAACCTCGATAGCCGTTCCGTATTGCCCGTCGGGATAGCTTAATCCCCATGCCGGGACACGCAGGCCTCTGAACTGCTCGTTCTTGGTCGGCTCCAGCACATGGACCATGAGCAGGGGCTTCTTGCGCACGAGGCGATAGTGAAAGTCCGAAGGCTTTTTCGTTTTGCTCTTGGCATCGTCTGCAGCAAGCTGCTCGGCAAGCTTCTTCTGATCGACACTGAGCCCCAGCTTCTCATCACCGCGACTGGCTACGCGGTAGCCGGAAATCTGCCATTTATCGGCTGTCGCGTCGGCAGCAGTGCGTTCCTGCGCACCCAGAACATAGCTGCCCGGATCGCCGGGTCCGTTGGATACAAGCAGCACATCGCCCTTGGGGAACTTGTCGGAAATCGCGCTGAGATAGTCGATGGCAAGTGCCTTCTGCCGAACGGCATCCTTGTGCGATCGGAAGCCCGCAAGAAACTCGCCGATCTTGTCACAATCTACATTTGGCAGAAACCAGCCCTTTTCGGTCTCCCGCAACTCGGCGCCTCCGAAACGATCAGCCCAGTATTTCGCGATAAGGTCGTTGTTTGTTTCGCTGATCTGCGGATCAAGCGGCAGAAGGAAACTTTCGATCAGTTTTCCGGTGTAATTCTGCTTCAGAGTGACCTTCTGGCCGCTCCGCATTTTGTTCGCGGCGGTGACCAGCAGACTGTCCGGGTGAGATTGCACATACAGGCCGAAATCTCTCGGACTCAGGCCGACGTTCCGCATGCGCCGAATCTGATGGCGCAGCTCGTCAGCTGCGAGGGCAATATGCTTGTACCAGTTGATTGAGTCCTTTGAGAGATAGACGCGGCAGACATCCTCGTAATTGGGGCGATAACCGAACCAGCGCCCCATCTGCATGAGCGTGTCATACATGCGGGTATTTCTATACATGTAGCTGACGGTCAGACCTTCGATCGTCAGTCCTCGAGACAGACTGAGACCGCCAATTGCCACGGCGGTCAGTCCAACACCCTCGCGTTCGTATTTCTCATAGTCCAGTGGATCATCGGTCGTCTTGCTGTTGACGACAAAAGTTCGAAGGTGTTCGAAAACGCCCCACAGCGCCTCCTTCACGTCGTTCCATTCGAAACCGCAATCCAAAAACTCGCTGTCAAAGGCAGCGCGCAATTGCGCCATGTACTCGTTCTGCGCCGAAACGTGTTCGGGCATCATGTAGTTCGCCTTCACGGCGTCTTTGATCTTTTCGAGCCTGAGGCTGATGAAGCTTTTGACCTCCTTCTGGACTGACACGAAGCGGGAGATGTTGATCAGCATCGAGCAATGCTTGCGCTCCTGTTTGCGAAGATTGCGGATGGCACGCGCGACGATGAACTGGTCGAGTGCGCGATAGAGGCTTGGAGGCAGTTCTGCGACGGGCGTACCGTTCTTGTGAGTGAGCGGGAGATAATCTTCACAGTCGGTTATCGGTCTCAGAACGCGGGCGCTGCTGTCTTCATCGACGAAGACCTTGTCAGGACCGAAATAGGTGGTCGGCGCATCGAGCGAATAGATGAAATCCTTGGGAAACAGCTCTTCGTACACCTCCTCATCGAACGCGTCCGGATCAATGAAGATATTGGCGAATGGCGTCGCAGTGTATCCGACGTAGCAGGACTTGGTGAAGAGACGCAGGATCTTCCTGATCCAGGCGTTCGTCAGCGTCGGATTGACCTCGGGTTTGTTCGTATTGATCGAGGCATTGTCCGCCTCGTCGTCAATAACAAGCATGGGGACATCGCGGATTCGGTCGGCGCCTTTGACGTTGAGTTCGCGAAGCCAGGTATGGAGAACCTCAAGAGTCTTGGTGTTCTTCTTGATTACGATGATGACCGGCTTTTTGAAATCGTTCAGCTCGGCACCGCTTTTGTCGGCGGTCTGCTTGTTGAAATCCATATGGATGTTCGTCAGCGTGACCGGATTGGGATAGTCCCTGTCGAGGCCTACGCCGATCGGCACCCGGTTTGCCGGATCACTCGACCTTCCGACAAATCCTTCGTCCACTCGTCGCTGCGTCTGTTTGCGCAGATTGTTGTGAATACCGGCAATGACGATAATGAACTTGTATCCGGCATCTGCGGCTCTCGCGACTACGCCAAGATAGTTGGCAGTCTTTCCTGACTGGACGTGACCGATGACGAGGCCGCGCCGGTTCCATGCTCCTTCGTCAATGGGATCTTGCAGCAACCCCAATATCTTTGCGCCGTCGTCATTCAGGAGCGTGTTGACCACAGTGGGCTTCCAGCCTTCTGCTCGAAGAAAATCACCGTAGGCATCGGCGTATATCGGTTCGATCTCGCGCTTGAGAATCCATTCCTGGTCATGGTCGGCTTCGGGATCGACAAGAGAGACGCCTGCGCTCATCCGCGACGGAATTACAGTTTCCGCCATAGCGACCACGTTCTCAAGATCGCCACTAAAGCCAAGGATCGGAGCAAGCATGGCGGCTTTGGCCTCGATCTCGGTGCGTGTCGGTGGCTGGTCGCTGTCACCGAAAGCAGTTATGAGTGCCGCAATGAAGCCTTTATCCTTGTCGTTCTGTGTTCGGCTCATGCAAGGAACTCTTTCACATACTTCTCGGCAACATCCATCTGCCCTTCAAATAAACGGGTAGACTTAACGATTTGCAAGAATGCTTCTGTATCGACTGGGCCTTCCCCGCAAAGCGCTGCATGAAGACTCCTTAATTTCTCGAGGGCCTCATCTGGGTTGTCGTCAGCCCGGTCGAATTCGCGCGGACTCGTAGAATAGTCCGAGTAGATCATTTCGACGGGCAGCGAGGCTGCAACGGAATCGAGAATGATGTTGAGGCTTCGGACCTCGTCACGGGTCAATTTTGCGCGAAGGGATTCAATCAGCGGGTGCTGACTATTGAGCCCGTAGCGTATGCCGCCGTGATCCGCGAAGCGCTCCCATAGGGGGGCAGCGGTCTCTTCGAACAGCCGTTGTCCGCGACCCCGATGCACGGTTGTGCTCCGACCGCTTATCTGCGCGATGATCTGTCGCAGCCGTTCTCTAACTGCGTGCGGTGGGCGGGCGCGCGACTTCTTGATGTCTATCGTCCAGGATTCATCGAGACTGTTGGGAAAATCGATCTGCACTCGGGCAAGCTTGGTCGCCTCTCCTTTTGGGATGAGACGGAACCAGTCGCCCCAAGCCATAAGGCGCCCGTTGCGATAAATGTAGGCACCCTGGTTGGAGATAAAATCGCTGCGGTTTTGATAGAAATCATACTCGCTTGCGCTCAGGCGGCTGTGATGCGGCAGGATGAAGGGCTGCATCTGAACCGCGACGCCGCCGACGTAGACGACCTCTTCCGGAAGAATCTGGGTCGCCGTATTCTTGCGGCAGAACGGGTCAAAAGGCGCCACGGGGTGGCCGTTCACCGAGATGGCGATCTTCTTTCGACCTTTGACCTCACCAGAGAGAAACCGGTGGAACACCAGCGAAAGATGCCGCTCGACTATTCCAAGTTTCTCATTGACGATTTCATCCCTGCGCGGGCCGGACTCGTCTTCAAAAAGCCGGTCCAGATCTGTCCAGATGACAGCCGTACCGTTCTGTCCGAGACGATCAGCATAGTCGAGCGCTGCAAGATCGTCCTCCTCCAGAATAGAAAGCATCCAGTCGTCCAGCTCATCGATGCGATCAAGACTCCATACTGCGCCGCCGAGCCTGCCATCCTTGGCGCTCGCCACAGTAAGCGTTCGGCACTGCGAAAATGACGCGGTCTTAAGCCCCAGGCCGAACCTGCCTAGGTCCTTGGGCCCGCGTTCTGCTTTCGGGTCGGACGCTCCGTGTCGCATTGCCTGGACTATTTCGTCGGCGCTCATTCCCCATCCGTTGTCGATGATGGCGAGCGATGGAGTTGCTCCTGTGAGGTTGCACACGATATCGATCGCGGTCGCATTTGCGGAAATGCTGTTATCGATGATGTCGGCTATGGCACTTTCAAGCGAATAGCCAAGATCGCGCATGGATGCCGACAGGCAGGCAGCACTCGGCGGGAGGCGATGATTGCGAGCCACTACACTACCCCCAGTTCTTGTTTGATTTCGGCCATCACGTCGTCGGGACGCCGTTTCAGGTCGCACTCCCAAACGACGATGGGCTTCCATCCCAGTACAGTCAGAGCTTCAAGATTCCTTTTGTCGCGCTCTACCGTCGCACCGAACTTTTTCAGCCAGAAGTCGGTGCGCGTGGAAGGCGTAGTAGCATTCCTGCACCCCTCGTGACGGTGCCAGTAGCAACCATGAACGAGAATAGCGGCTCGGTACTTTCTCATGACGATGTCAGGGGTGCCTGGAAGCGATCGGTCATGCAGCCGGAAACGGAACCCCGCACGGTGAAGCATCGACCGCAGAGCCCGTTCAGGACGGGTGTCGCGACTGCGGATGCGCGACATATTCCAGCTGCGGCGTTCGGGAGTGAGTGAATCCGCCATCATGCCGAGTCCGGCACAGCGTCCAGCACCTCGGCTATGATTTCCGCAATCTGTGCTGCGAGATACGGTGGAACGGCATTGCCGACCTGATGATACTGCGCGGTTCGCGGGCCCTCAAAGCTGTAGTTGTCAGGGAAGGTCTGAATTCGCGCTGCTTCACGTACGGTAAGACTGCGGCACTGCGCCGGGTCATAATGGATGAAGTAGTGACCATCCTTCGAGATGTGTGACGTGATGGTCGTAGCCACCTGACCGGGAATTTGAACGCGAAACCGGTCCGAAAACATCTTGCCGGACCGGCCCAGTTCGACGTTCTGATGAGCGGGGAGAAGACTTCTTGGGAAGTCCGACAGTTTGGGGGTTCGGCCCGAAACATCGGCAAATATCGAGGCAAAACGGTAGCGCCGCAGATCGGATGCCATATGGCCTCGTGCCTCGTGCGACGTGAGCACGCTCAGATTTGAATCCTGCAATCGGCGAAGTGTCGGATGGTTGCCGATCTGCGCGCTGACATATTCGGTCGACGAGCTTCCAGTAGGGCTTTGGGGCACTCGCTTCGCATAACGTTCAACTTCGCGCACGATGTCGTGGGTGAAGGCTGAACCGTTAAGTTGATGCCTGATTTCGGAAGGCGACAGCTTTGCGATTTCGCTGCGCCATCGCTCAACGCTGTCGCCACCTTTTGAGAGGCTGCTGCGGAGAGGGGGCAACCCCCCGATCGTCTCCCGCACCGTGGGCGGCGCATGCGGTCGGAGACGCCCTGGCCGGATGTTCAGATCGCTCCGAATTCCAACGATGAACATGCGATGCCGCGCCTGAGGTACGCCGTAGTGTTCGGCTCGCACGAGAAAGAGGCGCGGATCGACCTCGTCACCCGGCATTTCCTCTTCTGAAAGAGAATACAGCCTGTAGCCCAGGCCATTGGCGGAATTGCCAACTGCTTTTTTGGGGCTGGCCAGATCACCTACGATCCGGTTGATGATAGGTTTACCCGCGATCTTTGCGGAAAGAAGTCCCTTGACGTTTTCCATGACAAACACGGGCGGGTGATGATCGACGATAATTTTGAGGTATTCGCGATAGAGGAAGTGACGTTCATCCTTCTCGAAATCGCTTCTCCCCATCATCTTTGATCGACCGACCAGCGAATATGCCTGGCAGGGCGGTCCCCCGACGAGCGCCCAGCGTGAGGAGCCGGCAAGCCTCTCCGTGATCGTTTTCTGGACCAAGGCGTGATTTTCCGGGCCAAGCGAAATCTTCAATGCGCTGCGCCGCGCGCGGCCGATCTCGCCAGGGTGCAGAGCGTAAAGCTCCTCCTTCGAGATCTCGCGCCTTAAATATCTGTAGTAATCGTCAGGGAACTGACCATCTGGAAACTGGCGGATGAAATGGCGAAGAAGCAACGTCTGGTAGGAAAACTCATCCTGTTCAATAGCCGCAACGCTTTCAAAGCGCGGTTCACCATGCCCTCCTGCCGGGGACGCAAAGCCTTCGCCCAGTCCTCCCGGACCCGCGAACAAATCTATAACGGGAAATGCTGTCAAAGCCTGCGACATTCTTTCTCTGTGTTCAATAGAGGACTGCTAGGGGCTTAGAGTGCAGCAGACCGCCGCGCGCCATCGCGAAGCCCCTTATATGGCGCGACCTTGATATCCCCTTCGCGCTTCCGGGCTTGAGCAATATCGTAGCTGTTCTGCATCCGCATGAGCGTGTCCATCGGGACGCCGAATGCCTTTTCGATCCGTAGCGCCATTTCCGAAGAAAGCTGCGAATGCTCGTTGAGCAAGGTGGAAAGCGTCGCGCGGGTGACGCCCAGAACCTGCGCCGCCGCAGTCACGGAAAGGCCGAGCGGCTCGATGATCTCCGACTTCACGAAGCCGCCCGGATGCGCGGGATTCTTCATGCGAATGCCTGCAATTGCGCTCACGGCCACCTCCTAGTGGTAGTCTTCATAATCGAGGTCGATGATCTCGATCTCTTTCCGGTCGATGCGAAATGTCATCCGCCAGTTCTTCGTAACGAACAAACTCCAGGTTCCCTTGCGGTCGCCGGTCAGCATGTGCGCTTTCCAGCTCGGTACGGTACGCAGCTCGTCCTCACGCTCCATGTCCTGGAGGAACGACACGATACGCCGCACTTTGGTGACAACGGCGGGCTGCAACCCGCTGGCGTCGTCATTCTCAATGAAGCGCCGTAACCCTTTGTGGATCACGTTCTTGATTCGCATGAAGGTTTCTATCCTTCATTCGTATAGCGTCAAGTGACGCCATACGAATGAAGGCCGCCGTGAGCCGCTTTTCGTGCGCCAATTTTCGATCGGCGCAAGTAGCTCTTTCCTCATCGGACAAGACCATCAATTTCATCGCAGGGGGTGTCAGCGACCACCAAGTAATGGAATGCCGAACATGCCGGAACCAGACCGTATCATCCGTCTCAAGACCGTTCTTCACCGCACAGGGCTGTCGCGGTCGACCGTATACCGCAAGATCGCCGAAGGGACCTTCCCGCCGCAGATAGCGATCAGTGTCCATGGGGCGGGTTGGAGCGAAACCGAGATCAACCGCTGGGTGGCGAACCCGCCGGGTTATCGCGCACCTGAAGCTCGAAAAGGTCTTGGTTCTGACTAGTCCTGAACATTCATGCTGTGCAGCTAAAATCATGCCGATTTGCTGATCGGCAAAATCTCTGCGCCATCGCGAAGCATGTCAAGATGATCGCTCCACCATTGATGCATGGCCACGCGCTCGTCCCAGTAGCGGCCTCGATTGTAAACTGCCCGAACGCTGTTGGCGTCGGCGTGGGCAAGCGACCGTTCGATGGCGTCCGGCGACCATTTTCCGCTTTCGTTGAGGAATGTCGACGCAGTGGTTCGCAACCCGTGCGCCGTCACTTCTCCAGTCGCATAGCCCATCCGGCGAAAGGCCTGATTGACGGTATTCTCGCTCATTGGACGCCGGAAGGTATGGAATGCCGGAAAGACAAATCCATCGGGCCCGGTGAGAGCGAAGAGCTCTTCAAGATAGGCGAGCACCTGACGCGACAGCGGGACTTCATGCGGACGGCGCATCTTCATGCGTTCTGCAGGGATTTTCCAGACCGCATTGTCGAGATCGAACTCCGACCATTCCGCCATACGCAGCTCACCGGGCCGAGCCATAACGTGCGGCGAAACCTGCATTGCAATGCGCGTGATCGCGTGGCCGGTATAGGCGTCCATCGCGCGCAGAAGCTCGCCCATTTCTTTGGGATCGAGGATTGCCGCGTGATGCTTGACCTTTGGCACGACCAGCGCGCCGCGCAGGATTGAACTGGGATCCGTCTCGCCCCGTCCCGTCGCGACGGCATAGCGGAAGACACGGCCCGCAAAGGATCGGGAGCGCCGCGCTGTTTCGAACTTTCCCTGTGCCTCGATACGCTTGAGGGCGGCCAGGAGGTCGACAGGCTTGATGTCGGCAGCGGGGAACGTCCAGATCGGCTTGAGCTGTTCAAGCAGCCAGTTGGCCTTCTGCGTGGTCGCCTCCGACTGACCTTCGGCGACGCGTTTGTCGATGTACTCTCTGGCGATCTCGACAAAAGTATTCGCTGCGCTGAATGCGGCGACAAGCTTTTCACGCTTGCGCTCAGCCAGCGGGTCCTTGCCTGCATCCAGCTTGCTTCGCGCATCATCGCGTCTCTTGCGAGCTTCGGCCAGACCGACATCCGGATAGCGACCAAGCGCCAGGCGCTTCTGCTTCCCCATGTAGCGGTATTTGTAGCGCCAGAGTTTCGATCCGTTTGGATGCACCTCGACATAGAGGCCGCGATCATCCGTGTGTTGCGTCACCTTTTCGGCAGGACGGATGTTCCGGATTTTCATGTCTGTCAGCGCCATCATCGTATCTCCTCAGCAATTCCTGGAGGGACTGACGGGGCACTGCGGGGTCATGGGGCCACCAGATTCTGCGCGGGGCCATACCGCCCTATCTGTGGCACCTTATGGCCCCGGATTGCCTGAAATCGCCTGACACATTCCGGGATAGGTGAGGCTCGAAAATGGCAGAATTCTGCCGTTTTGTCGACCATTTTGGGATGGTTTGGAATGAGTTGATGGTGCCCAGAAGAGGACTCGAACCTCCACGCCCTTGCGAGCGCCGCCACCTGAAGACGGTGCGTCTACCAATTCCGCCATCTGGGCACATGGCCGCGCACGCGATCGTCCGCAGGCCGGGTAGGCGCGGGCCACTAGCGAAGGGTGGCGGGTCGTGTCAATGGAATTGCGATTACCGGGTCGCGAGTTTCGTCCACGCAATCGCGCCCTTGCCGCCGGCACTGCCCCCGCGCTAGGGGCAAGGCACGACAATACGAAGGCAGTCATGGCGAAAAACGAAGCGTTGAACGGCAAGCTAGTGGTGCTGATGGGCGGCAGCGGCTTCGTCGGCACTTACGTGGCGCAGGCGCTGCTGGAGCGCGGTGCGCGGCTGCGGATCGCCAGTCGCAATCCGGAAAAGGCGTTTTCGCTCAAGCCGCTCGCCAATCTGGGCCAGCTGCAATTCGCGCGCTGCAACGTGCGGGACCGGCGCAGCGTCGAGATGACCATCGCCAACGCGGATGCCGTCGTAAATCTCGTCGGCAGCTTCGAGGGCGATCTCAAGCGCCTCATGGGCGAAAGCGCGGGCTGGATGGCCGCCGCGGCGAGCGATGCGGGGGCCGGAGCTTTCGTCCATGTCAGCGCCATTGCCGAGGACCCGGACGGCTCCAGCGAATACGCGCAAGCCAAGAAGCTCGGCGAAGAGCGCGTTCGCGAGAATTTTCCAGCCGCGACGATCCTGCGCCCTTCGATCCTTTTCGGAGAGGACGACAACTTCCTTTCGATGTTCGCCGATCTGATCAGCACCTTCCCGGTGCTGCCGGTGTTCGGCCCCGACGCCCGCATCCAACCGGTCTTCGTCGATGATGTGGCCGAAGCCATCGCGCGCGCCCTGGAAGAGCCCGGCACGTTTGGCGGCAAGACATTCGAGCTGGGCGGTCCGGCAACCATCACGATGATGGAACTCAACCAGCGTATCGCCCATGCGCAGCGGCGCTCGCGCAGTTTTCTGCCGATGCCGGACAGCGTCTCCGGCCTTTTCGCCAGCCTGCCCGGCACGCCGATGTCGAGCGATCAGTGGGGCCTGCTGAAAGCGGGCAACACCGTTTCGGGCGAGCATCCGGGGTTCGATGCGTTCGATATCGCGCCGCGCCCGCTCGACCTGTTTCTGGATCGCTGGATGACGCGTTACCGCAAGCACGGACGCTTTACCGGACGCATCCGCGCCTGAAAGTTCAGTCCGAAAGCGTTCAGGCCGTCGGGGGCGCAGTCCCCTCGTCGGCGATCAGCGTGACCGGCTCGACCAGCAGATAGCCTCCGTCGCCTCCCACGATCCGCACGCGCTGCCCGACCGCGAGATCCGGTCCGCGGGCGAGCCATTCGCCGTCGCCTACCCGAACTCGCCCAACGCCCGATTCGATCGCATCGGTCACGCGGGCGATCTGCCCGATCATGCGGGCCACCCGGTTGTTGAGCAGCGGGTCGCTCGAGACGATCGGCGTGTCGCGCAGAAACCGCTTCGCCGAGAACACCGCGATGAGAGCGAGGAAGACGAAGCACACGACCTGCATCATCACCGGGGGCGCCGAGACGAACACGATCGCTCCCGTGACAAGCGCGGCGACAGCCAGCCAGACGAGATATACGCCCGGCACGACCATCTCGAGCCCGGCAAGCACCAGTCCAGCGGCGAGCCAGATCCAGTAGGGCTCTATCCCGTCCACCGCCCGGTCAGCCCTTTCGCGTGCTGCTGGGCACGGACGGGCGGCGCGCGGGTTCGCGCTTGCGCGGTTCGGGGATTGCCGTGCCAGTGTCGGCCGGCGCATCGGACGAGCCGAGGCTGCCGCGCACCAGCTCACCGATGCCGCCGAGCGAGCCTATCAATTGCGTCGCCTCGACCGGGAAGAGGATCGTCTTGGCGTTCGGACTGTCGGCGAACTTGCCGACCGCCTTGGTGTATTCCTGAGCGACGAAATAGTTGATCGCCTGATTGCCTGATGCGGCGATCGCATTGGAGACCATCTCTGTCGCCTTGGCTTCTGCCTCGGCCGCCCTCTCCCGAGCCTCGGCATCGCGGAACTGCGCCTCGCGCTTGCCCTCGGCCTCGAGGATGGCGGACTGCTTGCGGCCTTCGGCGCGCAGGATCGAGCTGGTCTTGTCGCCCTCCGCCTCGAGGATTTCGGCGCGCTTGAGGCGTTCGGCCTTCATCTGGCGTGCCATCGCCTCGGAAATATCCATCGGCGGGCGGATGTCCTTGATCTCGACCCGGGTGATCTTGATGCCCCAGGGCGAGGTCGCATGGTCTACGACGGAAAGCAGCCGCGCATTGATCTCGTCCCGCTTCGACAGCGTCTCGTCGAGGTCCATGCTGCCCATCACGGTGCGCAGATTGGTGGTGGTGAGCGCGAGGATGGCGTTGTGGAGGCCCGACACCTCGTAGGCCGCCTTGCCCGCGTCGAGCACCTGGAAGAACACCACCGCATCGACGCCGACCATGGCGTTGTCCTTGGTGATGATCTCCTGGCCCGGAATGTCGAGCACCTGTTCCATCATGTTGATCTTGTGACCGACGCGATCGATGAACGGGATAATGATATGAAGGCCCGGTTCCGCCGCCGCAGTGAAGCGACCCAGCCGCTCGATCGTGTAGACATAGCCCTGCTTCACCACGCGAACGGCCATCATCAGGAATATGACGAGGACCAGTATCGCGAGGATGGAAATGATCGTCCCACCGCCCATTGCGCTCTCCTGTTTGGATGCGAGGGTATCGCAGGCGCGCGGCGAAGGGAAGCGGGCTCTCCCATCGCGCTTTGCGATGTCCGTTTCAGCGGTGGGAAAAACTGGTATCGGTCGATACAGGACATAAAGGACGAAGCCGATGCACGAGGGATCATGCCTTTGCGGCGCGGTGCGCTTTACCGTCTCCGGAGACTTGCCGCAGCCCGACATCTGTCACTGTTCGATGTGCCGAAAGCAATCGGGCCATTGCTTTGCGTCCACCGACATCCCGCGAATCAGCCTGTCGATTTCCGGCGAGGACAGCCTGTCGTGGTACCGTTCCTCTGAAAAGGTCCGGCGCGGTTTTTGCTCAACGTGCGGATCGACGCTGTTCTGGGATCCGCCCGCCCGCGACTGGATAGCGGTCGCGATGGGCGCGTTCGACGGACCGACCCGAACGTCGGTCAAAATGCATATCCATGTAGGCGAGAAAGGCGATTACTACGAGATCGTCGACCACTCGCCGCAACACTGGTGATTACTGCGCCGGCCTCGGCACCATCGCCTGCTGATTAATTTGACGCACGGCCCATAAGAAAAGGGGCCGCACTTTCGTGCAGCCCCTTTCCGAAATTCGATAACCGATCGAGCTTAGGCGCTCAGCGGCTCGTCATCTTCGGTCAGCAGAATACCACCGACGATCACCGCAGCCACGGCCGCGAGAACGAGGAGCTGCGAGCCGCCGCCCATTTCGCTCTCGTCCGAGACCGGCGCCGAAGCGCGTACGGAATTGGCAGCCGAAGCTGCAAGAGGGGCGGTGCTGAGCGCAGCTGCAGCGGCCACCAGCGAAACAGTCTTCAAACGCATCATGCACTCCTGTTCTGCGTATGCATCAATGCCCTGCCTGTTTTAATCGTCGAGTTCAACCCGCAATCAGAACAATTTCAGGCGCAAAGCCAAGTTAAAGCGAAGTAGTGTAAAGCTGCAACAGATTGGACCAGGCCCTTTCTGCCGCGGCTTCGTCGTAAGCCGGAGAATCCGGCACCGTCCATCCGTGGTCGCCGGAATAGACCTCTATTTCCGCGTCCACGCCGCGCGCTGAGGCGACCTCGCGCAGAGTCGTTTTCGCTTCGGGATTCTCCTTGTCGTCGTCCTGCGCGATCGCGATCAGATAGTCGGTCCGGCTTTTCAGCATGCGGTGCGGACTGGTCTGCGAATCGGGTCGCACCAGGCCGCCGCCATGGAAACTTGCCGCTGCTCCGACCCGCCCTGGAACCGCTGCCGAGGTCCAGATGGTGAAGGGACCGCCCATGCAATAGCCCTGCGTGCCGATGCCGCGCTCGCTGTCGACAGCGTCCTGCCCGTCGAGCCAAGCGATGGCCGAAGTCGCGTCGCGCATGATCGCCGCCGCGTCGAGCTTCGCGCGCCATGGTTTCACAGCCTGGAACCCGTCATTCTCGACGAAAGCAGCAAAGTCGGAGAAACGCTCGCCGGCAACATCGCGGTAGTAGGGGTTCACGACGAGCACCGCATAGCCCTGTGCCGCCAGCCGGCGCGCCATGTCGCGCTTGGCATCGCGCAGACCGGCGATGTCCGGCCAGAAGACGACGCCCGGCGTGGCGCGATCGCCCGGATGGACGAAGAACCCGTCGAGCGTACCGTCGGCGGTGCGGAAGCTGACGCCCTGTTCGCGCAAGGCATTCGAGGCGTTGCCCATACCAAGTCCGGAATTCGCCATGGGCGCGCAGGCGGCCGCTAAACCCGCCCCGCCCAGCGCGCCGAAGCCCCGCCGGGATATCGTCCCGCTCGCCCACTGCGCCAGCTTCGTTTCGTCGCACATCGTCTTGCCCTTCCTTGCGTCAGCTCGCCTCGGCCGCGCCTTATTGCTTTTCGAAAGCGGCGCTGATCATCAGCTCCACCTCGTCGCTCACCATCGGGATCGCGGTGTCGATCCCGAATTCGGAGCGGCGGATGGTGGTGGTACCCTCGAAGCCGATAGTCGCGACCTGGCTGCGCGGATGCGCGCCGGCCCCGGTGAACTGCGCTTCGATCGTGACCGGACGAGTGACGCCGTTCATGGTGAGTTGACCCATGATCGATGCGGAGGTTCCGTCCTCGTTCACCGTGACGCTGTCGGAAACGAATCGCGCGGGCGCCGGTTCGGGGCCGAAAAAGTCGGGCTTGCCGCCATTCTCGCCCGCTCGCAGCAGATGGTCGCGCAATCCGGCGCTCACAACGGACACGCTGGTGATCGGCACGGTCACATCGACCTTCGCCGCCGAGGGATCGGCAGGATCAATCGTCAATGTCCCCTCGGCATCGCCGAAACTGCCGAAATAGTCGTTGAAGCCGAAGTGATTGACCCGCCAACCGACCAGAGTGTGGGCGGGATCGGTCTGATAGGTGCCGGCGGTGACCCGGCTGACATCCATCTGCCCGGGAAGCTGGGGCTGGCTGTCCTGCACCGCAAGCGCGGGCACGGTGGCCACGCCGATCGCTCCCGCAAGAGCAAGCGCGGCAAGAGGACGCGGAAAGGGACGGGCGAGCTTCATGCGAGTTTCTCCAGCACGGGGTCATAGCGGTCGGGCGCGCAAAACCGAGCCCGTCATCATGGGGCGACAACTCTTCCAACCGCAAATTCCCGCAGCGGTTCCGGGAAGATGCCGGTTATAGCCCGGCCCCGCGCCTGCTCAACGTCGCGTCAGTGCTTCCTCGCTCTGGCGCATCAGCTTGGCCATGATCTCGGCGACCGGCTCTTCCTCCTTGAGCATCCCGACCGACTGGCCTGCCATGAGGCTGCCATTCTCGACATCGCCGTCTATAACCGCCCGGCGCAGCGCCCCCGCCCAGTAATGTTCGACCTGCAATTGCGCCTCGGCCATCGCGATTTCCTCGCGGTCGAGGGTGCCGGCGATCTCTCGCTGCTTCGCGGTGAATTCCTCGGTGCCCTTGTTCTTGAGCGCGCGCACCGGGATCACCGGCAGCCGCGCATCAACCTGGACGCTGGCGATGGCATCGCGGGCGCTGGCGCGGAAGAAGGCTTTCTTGAAATCCGGGTGAGCGATGCTCTCGCTCGCACAGGCGAAGCGGGTGCCGAGCTGCACGCCGGCCGCGCCCATCTCGAGATAACCGGCGATCGCCTGGCCTCGCCCGATCCCGCCGGCTACGAAGATCAGATGGTCTTCGGCGAGTTCGGGGAGCATCTCCTGCGCCAGCACGCTGGTCGAGACTGGGCCGATATGGCCGCCGGCCTCCATCCCCTCGATCACCAGCGCGTCCGCCCCGGAACGCAGCAGCTTCTTCGCCAGCGCCAGCGTGGGGGCGAAACAGATGACCTTGGCCGGATTGGCCCCGCCCTTGATCGCCTCGACACTGCCCTTGGGCGGGATCCCTCCGGCGAGCACGACATGGCTCACCGCGTGGCGCTCGCACACCGCGATCAGGTCGAACAGGTCCGGATGCATGGTGATCAAGTTCACGCCGAAAGGGCGTTCCGTCCGCTTCTTCGTCTCGGCGATCTCGGTGTCGAGCAGGTCGGGCGTCATCGCGCCGCAGGCGATCACACCGAACCCGCCGGCGTTGGAGATGGCGGAAACGAGATTGCGCTCCGACACCCAGCTCATCGCGCCGCACAGGATCGCGTGCTTGCTGCCGAGAAATTCCGCGCCGCGGCGCATGAGGGCGGTGGTCTTGGGATAATCGGTCATGCCGGGGCGCTTACCCAGCCCCGGCATGACCGACAAGCGTTCACGCGAGCGGGCGGAACACCAGGTGCCTCGCGCCGAGGAAGTTGAACCCCATTGCCGCGATCGAACCGGCGACGACCGCAGCCAGCGCTACGACCCGCCCTTCCCCGGCAAAAGTGACGATCGCGGCGAAGACCGCATAGTTCATCGCCATTCCCGCAAGTTGCACCGCGAGGTAGCGCGCCGCCTGACCGTGCGGGCGCTGCTCGCGCTTCTGCGCGAAGGTCCAAGCGCGATTGAGTAGGAAGTTCGCCGCGAACGCCGGAACGAAGGAGATCACGCGCGCCAGATAGGGATCGACCCCCGCCCCCATTGCCAACCACAGCACCCCCGCATCGATTACGAAGGCGATCGTGCCGACCACGCCGAAGCGCAGGAACTGGCCGGCCAACGCGCGCATAGGCCGGTTAGTCGTCGCCGTAATGGATATGCACCTTTGCCGCGGCCGCGCGCGCCTTGTGCCGCGCCTCGTCGGTATCGGCGCCGGTCGCCAGAGCAACACCCATGCGGCGATAGGGGCGGCTGTCGGGCTTGGCGAAGATTCGCAGATCGGTGCCCTCTTCCGCGAGCGCTTCCGCGAGACCGGTATAGCTCAGAGCTTCGCTGTCACGCTCGGCAAGGATGACGGCCGAAGCTGAGGGTCGCGCCCAGATCGTCTCAGGCACGGGCAGCCCCATGACCGCGCGGGCGTGGAGATCGAATTCGGTGAGGTTCTGGCTGACCAGTGTGACCATGCCGGTATCGTGCGGCCGCGGGCTCAGCTCGGAGAAGATCACCTCCTCGGACCCGTCTTCCTTCCGGGCCACGAAGAATTCCACCCCGAACAGCCCGTATCCGCCAAGCTCGTCGACGACCTTGCGGGCCATGTCCTGCGCGGCTGCCAGCGCCGTCTCCGACATGGCGATCGGCTGCCAGCTTTCCTGGTAGTCGCCGCGTTCCTGGCGGTGGCCGATCGGCGGGCAGAAGGTGATGCCTCCATTCGCCTCCCCGGCATGACGGACGGTCAGCAATGTGATCTCGTAGTCGAAATCGACGAACTGCTCGACGATCACCCGCGCCCGGTCGCCGCGCATATTGGCGACGGCGTAGTCCCACGCTTCTTCCAGGCCCGCCTCGCCATCGACCTTGCTCTGACCCTTCCCGCTCGAGGACATGACCGGCTTTATGACGCAAGGGTATCCTGTATGCGCGGCGGCGGCGCGCACCTCCTCGAAATTCTTGGCGTAATGATAGCGCGAGGTGACGAGGCCGAGATCGTGCGCGGCAAGGTCGCGGATCGCGTCACGGTTCATCGTCATCTGCGCCGCGCGGGAGGTGGGAACGATGGTAAAGCCCTCGCGCTCGAGTTCGGTCAGCACCTCTGTGCGGATCGCCTCGATCTCGGGCACGATGAAATCGGGCCGATGTCGTTCCGCGACCTCGCGCAACCGTACGCCATCGAGCATCGAGAAGACCTCGCGCGCGTCGGCCAGCTGCATTGCGGGCGCGTTGTCATAGGCATCGCAGGCGATGACATATGCACCGAGCCGCTTGGCCGAGATCACGAATTCGCGCCCCAGCTCGCCCGAACCGAGCAGGAGGATTGTCGCGCTATGGCTCACGCGGCCTCGTCCCCGACCGTATCGGGCGCGTCGAGGCCGTAGGCGGTGTGGAGGACGCGCACGGCGAGTTCCGTCTCGTCCTCGTCGATCAACACGCTGACCTTGATCTCCGAAGTCGTGATCGCCTGAATGTTGATGCCGCGTTCGGCGAGCGCCGAAAACATCGTGCTGGCCACGCCCGCGTGGCTCTTCATGCCCACGCCGACGACGCTGATCTTGGCGATCTTGCTGTCGGTGATGATGCGGTTGAAGCCGATCTCCTCGCGCCGGTCGTTGAGCATCGCCTGCGCGCGGGCGAGGTCGGCCTGGGGCACGGTGAAGGTCACGTCGGTCTCACCCTTGTCGCGGCCGACGTTCTGAATGATCATGTCGACATTGATCGCGGCCTTGGCCAGCGGATCGAAGATATGCGCCACCGAGCCGGGCCGGTCGGGCACGCGGGTGAGGATGATCTTGGCCTCGTTCTTGTCGTGCGCGATGCCGGTTACGAGCTGCCGTTCCACTTCGCCCTTCTCCACCAATTCGTTCATTTCATCTTCGGAGACGATCATCGTTCCGGGATGGTCGTCCGCCGGCGTCGCATCGTCGTCGACGAAGCTCGAGAGCACCTGCACCCGCACGCCTGCACGCATGGCAAGGCCAACGCTGCGGGTCTGGAGCACCTTGGCGCCTACGCTGGCGAGTTCGAGCATTTCCTCGTAGGTCACCGCTTTCAGCTTGCGCGCCTTGGCGACGATGCGCGGATCGGTGGTGTAGACCCCGTCGACATCGGTGTAGATGTCGCAGCGGTCCGCGCCGATCGCGGCCGCGACGGCCACCGCGCTCGTGTCCGATCCCCCGCGGCCGAGCGTCGTCACCCGGCCTTCTTCCGACAGGCCCTGAAAGCCCGGGATGACGGCAATCTGGCCGGTTTCCATCGCCGCGACCAAGCCGCTGCCCTCGATCCGGTCGATCAGCGCCTTGGCGTGGTTCTCGACCGTATGGATCGGCAATTGCCAGCCGAGCCAGCTCCTCGCCGGCTGGCCGAGCGACTGAAGCGTCAGCGCGAGCAGTCCGCTGGTGACCTGTTCGCCGCTTGCCACCACCACGTCGTATTCCGCCGGGTCGTAGAGTGCGTTGGCCTCGCGGCAGAAGTTCACCAGCCGGTCGGTCTCGCCCGCCATGGCGCTGACCACCACCGCGACCTGATTGCCCCCCGCCGCCTGGCGCCGGACGATGTTCGCCACGCGCCGGATGCGCTCGGTGCCGGCCATCGAGGTCCCGCCGAATTTCATCACGATGCGTGCCAAGGCGTGTCTCCGATGCCTCCCGCTGGAATCTGCCGAGCGGCGCTGTTACGGCAGCAGGCATGGAAGATGCAACAGCGCGTGCGACACCGCCGCAACAGGGCGGCGCGACCATCCGGCCCAACGAGGCCGCCCATTTCGGCGCCCTGGCGAAGGACTGGTGGGACCCCAAGGGCTCGTCCGCCATGCTCCACCGGCTCAACCCAGTACGCCTGCGCTTCGTGCGCCGGGCGATCGACACGCATTGGGGCGGCGACGTGCGCGACCGCCAGCCGCTCGCGGGCAAGTCCGCGCTCGATGTCGGCTGCGGCGCGGGGCTGCTGTGCGAACCGCTGGCGCGGATGGGGGCGGAGGTCACGGGCGTCGACGCCGCGCCCGAGAACACATCCGCCGCCGCCGCCCATGCGACGGGCGCCAGGCTCGACATCCGCTACATTCCGGGCGAGATCGGCGCGCTCGACCTCGGGCGGTTCGACCTCGTCACCTGCCTCGAAGTGATCGAGCATGTCGCGGACAAGCCGGCCTTCCTGCGCGCGCTCGCCGACCGGCTCTCTCCAGACGGCCTGATGATCCTCTCCACCCCCAACCGCACGCCGCAATCGCGCCTGCTGATGGTGGGCGCGGCGGAGACGGTCGGGCTGATCCCGCGCGGCACGCATCACTGGGACGATTTCGTCACGCCCGACGAACTCGAGGCGATGCTCGGCAAGATCGGCCTCGTCGTGACCCGGCGGCAGGGCATCGCCTTCGGGCCTACGAAGGGCCTGCACCTCTCCGACGACCAGTCGCTGAACTACATCCTCAGCGCGCGCCGCGCCGAAGCCTAGCCGCCGGCCGCACAGGCGGGGTTGGCGGCCGGGTCCGGCGCCACCGCGATGCGCGGATCGTCGGTGAAGATGCCGTCGACACCCGCACCGCGCAGGCTGGCGAAGAGGCGCTCGACACAGCCTGCCTGTTCCGGTCCGCCCGGCGCCCGCAAGGGCTCGGGCAGGAAGGCGTTCTCCTTGCGCACCGTCCAGACATGGACCTCCAGCCCCGCCGCCCGCGCATCGGCGAGTAGCGACCGGCTCGCTCCCGCCGGATCGAGCGCCAGAGTGACCGGCACCCCGATCGCATCGGCATAGGTCGCGATCTCCGCCAGCCCGCTCGGCGAAAGCATGTCGGCATAGCGCATCCCCGCCTCGTCCGCCGGGCCGCCCTCCGGCCCCACGAGCTGGACCAGCCCGACATCGACCATCCGGTCGAGCCGCTTGAGCGGACCCACCTCGAAGCTCTGCACGAAGACCATGTCGTCCACGTCGTCCAGCCCCGCCTCGCGCAGCGCGTTGACGAGCAGGTCGACACTGTCCATCCCGGCGCCCTGCAACAGGAAGGTGGGATGCTTTAGTTCGGGATAGAGGCCGATCCGGCGGCCCGTCTCCGCCTCCTTGGCCTTCACCAGCGCGACGATCTCGGCGAAGGTCGGGACGGTGTAGAGCCCGTCGAAGCGCGCATTGGCGGGGCGGACATTCGGCACCCGTTCCTTGGCGCGCAGGGTCCGCAGTTCGGCGAGCGTGAAGTCCTCCGCGAACCAGCCCGAGACGCGACGCCCGTCGATCTCCTTGGTGCGGCGGCGATCCTCGAACTCGGCGCGGGCCGCGACGTCGGTGGTGTCGGACAGTTCGTTTTCGTGGCGGGCGACCAGCACCATGTCCTTCGTCGCCACCAGATCGGGCTCGATATAGTCGGCCCCCTGGTCGATCGCGCGCTCATAGGCGGCGAGCGTGTGCTCGGGCCGCTCCCCGCTCGCCCCGCGATGGGCGATGACGAGCGGCGATCCTTGCGCAATCGCGGCGACCGGCGCGACGAGCAGCGCCAGGGCGGCCGCCCCCGCCGCCGCCAACGGGCAGACGCGAGTCAGCAAAACGCGTTCTCCCACTCGCTCTCGGTGAAGCCGACCAGAGTGCGCTGCCCGTCCTCGTGCTCGGCGACGGGGCGCTTGATGAGGCTGGTGTGCTCCAGCATCAGTTCGATCGCCTTGTCCCGGTCCAGATCGGCGCGCTCGGCCTCGCCCAGCTTGCGGAAGGTGGTTCCGCGGCGATTGAGCAGGCTCTCCCACCCGCTGCGATCCGCCCACCGCTCCAGATCCTCGCGGCGGGCGCCTTCCTTCTTGTAATCGTGGAAGCTGTAGTCGAGCCCCCGCCCCTCCAGCCATCTGCGCGCCTTCTTCACGCTGTCGCAGTTGGGAATGCCGTAGAGATGGATGGTCATCGGTTCGTCGCTCTCCTGAAACGCTTGGACCGCGTGTTACACTGTCCAGAACGCGAAATCTTTATCGGCCGGGGTCGCCTACCGAGGTGCCTAGCGATGCCATGTTGCGCCGTCATGAACTCCGCCTAGCGGGCGAGGCGGGAGTAGGAAAGGCGTCGTATGGTGCTTTCGAAGGCAGCCCCGATGTCAGCTTCCCCGCCCGATGTGGGTCATTCACGATGGGCACGATGTTACCCGAAAGCGGTCATTCGGTCAGTTCGCGAGGACCATCAGCGGAATAACTGCGACTGGGGTGGAAAGTGGTCGAGTATGCCAATGCCTATGCGGCTGCGTAGATAAGTCCAATCCCAGCAAGCGCCGAGAATGGCGCAACTCCACGAACGGCGATGGGGGCGAGCCGGTCTGCCCACCAACACGCGTAAGAGGAATGCCATCGAAGTGGGAGGACAAGCAGCATCAGCGACGAGAGCGCGATGAACCATCCTGCTATCTCGAAGACTTGGGGTAATTTGGATGCGGGAGCGCGCAGAAGAAGGGATACGCCCGCAAGGAGCCGTAATCCCTGCTCGACGTTGTTGATCCTTCGCGTTGAGGCAGTGAGGCTGAGAACATAGAGGGCGCGTTCTGGTCGAAAGGCCATGAACGCCCCCGTGGCGACCAGCCACAATCCTGCCATTGCGCTGCCGATCAAACCGACCTGCTCCATGAGAAGGTTATGGCACCAGCGTTGATGTCCGCAATGGAGTCGTTGCCTCCCGTTGTCAGATTTTCGCCTCGGCGAATCCATATTCATATTATGGACCCAGAGCTCGTCAGTCAGCAGCCCCCCCAAATACTCGCCCCCTACCCCAGATGCGCGTCCGCTATCGCCACTGCCAGCGCGTCGGCGGCGTCTGGGCCGGCGATAGCGGCAGCGGGGAGGAGGACCTTGAGCATCGCCTGGACCTGCGCCTTCTCGGCGCCGCCGGTGCCGACCACGGCCTTCTTCACCGCCCGCGCGGCGTGTTCGCGCAAGGGCAGTCCCCGGCCCTCGTAGGCTCCGCCGCACGCCGCCAGCACGACCCCGCGCGCCTGGGCGAGCTTCAGGGTCGATTGCGGGTTCTTGTTGACGAAGACCTCCTCGGCCGCGGCGCGGTCGGGGCGGTAAGTGGCGATCACCTCGCTCACCGCGCGGTGGAGCGCGGCCAGCCGCTCGGCCATCGGCGCCTTCGCCAAGGTCGGGATCTGGCCGTTGGCGACATGCGTAAGCCGCGATCCCTCGACCCGGATCACGCCCCAACCGGTGCAGGAGAGCGAGGGATCGAGGCCGAGGATCAGCATGGTCGCTTGTGCCGCTGCGCTCTCGCGTCCGGAGACGGCGAGCCGGAGGTCAGCCCTCCAGCTTCTCCATCACCTCGTCCGAGATGTCGTAATTGCCCCAGACGGTCTGCACATCGTCGTCGTCGTCGAGCACGTCGATCAGCTTCATCAGCGTACCGGCATTGCTCTCGTCCATGTCGACGGTCAGATTGGGCTTCCACGCGAGCTTGACCGTCTCGGCCTCGCCCAGCGTCTTTTCCAGATCGCCGGCGACCTGGTGGAGGTCTTCCGCCGCGGTCCAGATCTCGTGCCCGTCATCGGTGCTGGCGATGTCCTGCGCGCCGGCTTCCATCGCCGCCTCGAGCACCTTGTCCTCGCCGCCCGCCGAGGCGGGGTAGACGATCAGGCCCAGGCGCTCGAACCCGTGAGCGACGCTGCCCTCGGTGCCGAGATTGCCGCCATGCTTGGAAAAGGCGGTGCGCACGGCGGTGGCGGTGCGGTTGCGGTTGTCGGTCAGCGCCTCGACGATGATCGCGCTGCCGCCGGGGCCGTAGCCTTCGTAGCGCACTTCCTCGTAATTCTCGCCGTCCTGCGCGCTCGCCTTGTCGATCGCGCGCTGGATGTTGTCCTTGGGCATGGACTGCGCCTTCGCCGTGTTGACCGCGAGGCGCAGGCGCGGGTTCATGTCCGGATCGGGCGTGCCCATCTTGGCCGCCACGGTGATCTCGCGGCTCAGCTTGGAGAAGAGGTTGGAGCGCTTCTTGTCCTGCGCACCCTTGCGGTGCATGATATTTTTAAACTTGGAATGGCCTGCCATGGGATGTGCTCTTCGCGTATCGCTGATGGGTGAAATATCGGGGCCGCAATAGCCGCATGGACGACGACATCACAAGCCCGGAGCGAGGCCGCAGCCTGCGTGCCGAGTGGGCCGCGCTGATCCGGTTCGTCGCCCGGCCGCGCCTGCCGGAGCGAACCGCGCCGTTTTCACGGCGTTCGCTGATCGCTCTGGTGCGGATTTACGGACTCGATCTGGCGCTGATGGGCGTACTCGCGCTGATCGCAGGCATGGTGGTGAGCGCGGGCCGGGAACTGCCCGAGACCGCACTGGCCGGTATGGAGATTACGGCTGGCCTGGCCCTGGCGGTGATCCTCGGTGCGCCTGTGATGGAAGAGGTGATCTTTCGTGGCTGGCTATCGGGGCGCAAGCGGCAATTCGTCGCTCTCGCCACGTTGATTGCGGGAGGTCTAAGTGCCGGCATCCTTGGCGCAAGCGCTATTCCGGGAGGCGGGATATGGATGATCGGCGTCGTCGTGCTGTTCGCTGGCCTCGCCGGTCTGCTGTTCTGGACCGGGCGCAACCGCACGCCGATGCGATGGTTTTCCCGCGCGTTCCCGCTCTTCTTCTGGCTGAGCACCATTGCCTTCGCCTGCATCCACCTCGCCAATTTCGACGAGGGCACGCTCTGGGTGCTGTTGCCGCTGGTACTGCCTCAATTCCTGCTCGGCGTGTTGCTCGGCTATCTGCGCGTGCATTACGGGCTGTGGGCGAGCATCGCGCTCCACGCGCTGCACAACGGCACCGCGCTGGGCCTTGTCTGGATCGGGCTGCGCTTCGCCGGGGCGGAGGGCTAGATCCGCACCGCCGTGCCGCTGGCCGAGACCATCAGCATCGAGCCGGTGTCGCCGATTACCTCGTAATCGAGGTCGACGCCGACCACCGCATTGCCGCCCAGGCTGCCGCATTCGGCCTGCAATTCCTCGATCGCCCGCTCTCGCGCCTCGCGCAGGATACGCTCGTAGCTGCCCGACCGGCCACCGACGATGTCGCGGATATTGGCGAAGAGATCGCGGAAGATGTTCGCGCCCACGATCACTTCGCCGGTGACGATGCCGAGATAGTCCTGGATCGGCTTGCCCTCGATCGTGGGCGTCGTGGTGACCGTGATGCCGCGCGCATCCTTCCAGGGTCCTGCCATCGTCGCGTCTCCTCTATCCGTTGACCACCGTCCCGCCATTGGGATGGAGGACCTGTCCCGACATATAGGACGAATCCTCGCAGGCAAGGAACAGGAATGCGGGGGCGACCTCGTTCGGCTCGCCTGGGCGGCCCATCGGCGTATCCTTGCCGAAATCGTCCATCTCCTCTTCGGGCTGCCCGCCAAAGGGGTTGAGCGGGGTCCAGATCGGCCCCGGCGCGACCGCGTTCACGCGGATGCCGTCATCGACGAGATTCTGCGACAATGAACGTGTGAAGGCCGTAATTGCGCCCTTGGTCGAGCTGTAGTCGAGCAAAATCGGCGCGCCCTTGTACATGGTGATGCTGGTGCAGTTCACGATTGCCGCGCCCTTCTTCAGGTGCGGACGCGCGGCCTGGACCATGTAGAACATCGAGAAGATGTTGGTCTGGAAGGTGCGCTGGAGCTGTTCGGCAGTGATGTCCTCGATCTCGTAATCGGGATGCTGCTCGCCGGCATTGTTGACCAGCACGTCAAGCTGGCCCCAGCGATCGATCACCGCGTCGATCAGGCCCTGGCAATGCTTCGGATCGCCGAGATCGCCGGCCGAGAGCAGCACCTCGGCACCCTCCTTCTCGCACGCGTCGCGGGTGATGTGCGCGTCGTCATGCTCCTCGAGATAGGCGATGGCGACCTTCGCCCCCTCGCGCGCGAACAGGACGGCGGTCGCCCGCCCGATACCGCTATCGCCGCCGGTGACGATTGCGACCTTGCCCTCGAGGCGGCCGGAGCCGGGATAACGCGGCTGCCATTTCGGCTTGCGCTCCAGCCCGGTCTCGTGGCCCGGCATTTTCGGTTCTTCGGAGGTTTCCTCGATGAAGGCGGTGTCGGTTTCGGTCGGCGTTCCGGTGGGCATGGCGATGTTCCTTTCGCCTCACCTACCGGCGAACGGCCCCTCCCGTTCCGCCGCCCAACATCGATCAGTCCCGACCGGCCCTCAACCCATGCCGAGCGCGGCCTTGTATGTGTCGAGGATCATTTCCTGCTCGCTGCGATCGTCGGGCTTCATTTTCCGCAGGCGCACGATCTGGCGCATGATCTTGGGATCGTAGCCGACCGCCTTCGCCTCGGCATAGACGTCGCGGATGTCGTCGGCGATGCCCTTCTTTTCCTCCTCGAGGCGTTCGATGCGCTCGATCAGCAGGCGCAGGCGGTCGTCGGTGGCTTCGGCCATCTCGGTTACTCCAGTGTGATTCGGGATTTCCAGCGGGCTCGATAGCCAGCGCCGGGCGAGCGGTGAAGCCCGCTACCGCGATTATTCCGCGGCGTTCTTCGTGCTCTCGTTCTTCGCCACGCTCGCTTCCATCCGGTCGAGCTGTTCCTGCGTCGCCGGGCTCTGCCGGGTGGCCTTCCATTCCTCTTGCGGCATGCCGTGGATCAGCTCGCGCGCCGCCGCCTTGTCGCCTTCGTAGCCGGCATCGCGAATCCAGTCGGCAAGGCAGTTGCGGCAGAAGCCGGCGAGCCCCATCAAGTCGATGTTCTGGGCATCGTGGCGGTGGTGCAGATGCCGTACCAGCCGGCGGAAAGCGGCGGCGGCAACCGCATCGTCCAGTTCGTCGAGCGGATCGTCGTTCATGTTTTCCGGCGGCACGCGCTTACTCCTTCATTCCGTAAGATGCCTCTGCCATAGCGCAGGCCATGCACAAATTCGCCCCCCGCGACCGGAAGGTCAAAATCCTCGCCACACTCGGCCCCGCCAGCCGCGATCCCGAAATGCTCGAGCGGCTGTTCCGCGCCGGGGCCGACGCCTTCCGAGTGAACATGAGCCACGGCGAACACGCGCATCATCGCGAGACGATCGCCGCGATCCGCGCGCTGGAGACGAAATATTCGCGCCCCATCGCGATCCTCGCCGATCTACAGGGCCCCAAGCTGCGCGTGGGCACGTTCAAGGATGGCCGGGCGGTGATCCGCCATTCGGGCCACTTCACCCTCGACCGCAATCCCGAGCCGGGCGACGAGACGCGCGTTCAGCTTCCCCATCCCGAACTGTTCGGCCTGCTTAAAAAGGGCCAGAGGCTGCTGATCAACGACGGCAAGATCCGCCTGAAGGTGATCCGCGCCGACGAGGACGCGATCCTCTGTTCGGCCGAGGTCGGCGGCGTCATCTCCGACCGCAAGGGCGTCAACGTGCCCGATGCCGAGGTGCCGATCCCCGCCCTGACCGACAAGGATCGCCGCGATCTCGCCTATGCGATGGAGCAGGGGGTCGACTGGATCGGCCTCAGCTTCGTGCAACGGCCAGAGGATCTGGCCGAGGCGCGCAAGCTGATGGGCCGCAAGGGATCGCTCTGTGCCAAGATCGAGAAGCCGAGCGCGGTCCGCCGGCTCGACGAGATCCTCGAGATGGCCGACGGGCTGATGGTCGCGCGCGGCGATCTCGGCGTGGAGCTGGAGCCGTTCGAGGTCCCGCCGCTCCAGAAGCAGATCGTCAACAAGGCGCGCACGGCCGGCAAGCCGGTGATCGTGGCGACGCAGATGCTCGAATCCATGATCGAGAGCCCCGCCCCGACCCGCGCCGAAGTCTCCGACGTCGCCAATGCCGTCTATGACGGGGCCGATGCGGTGATGCTGTCGGCCGAGACCGCGGCGGGCGAATGGCCCGAGGAAGCCGTGGCGATGATGGACCGCATCGCGGCCCAGGTCGAACGCGACGAGGCCTATCTCCCGCGCGTGCGGTTCCTCGACACGCCGCCCGACCGCACCACCGCGGATGCGCTGGCGCATAGCTGCATGACCATCGCCGATACGGTCGCGATCCGGGCGATAACGGTCTTCACCTTCTCCGGATCCACTGCCCGCCGGGTCGCGCGCGAGCGGCCGAGCGTGCCGATGATGGTGCTGACCCCCTCGCTCGATACCGCGCGCCGCGTCGGTCTGCTGTGGGGAGCTCATGCGGTTGTGACGCGAGACATCGGCAGCTTCGAGGAGATGATTGCCAAGGGCAAGCGCATGGCCCTGCGCCACGGTTTCGGCGCCAGCGGGGACAAGCTGATCGTGCTGGCCGGCGTCCCCTTCGGCACTCCGGGGAGCACCAATCTGCTCCACATCGTGACCCTGTCCGGCAACGAGCTGAAACGTCACTCCGACTGACGTTCGGCCATCCCGAACTCAGGTATAGGGCAGGCAGTCGTCGAGCACGACCGAGGTTCATCTGCGGCTTTCGTCCTGGTTTTCCGGAAAGATCACGCCGATCGAGCGTAGATAATCATACAAGACAGGAGACATATCGTGGAAGGATTTTGGGGCATCGTGGTGGTCGTGGGGCCGATCCTGCTGATCGGAGCGATCATCTATGCCACTCTGCGCAACCGCAAGGCCAACGCTGCGAGCGAACGGCGTGCCGATATCGGCGCAAAGCGCCTGCGAGAAGATATCGAGGAGCAGCCGAACAAGCAGGCCGACCTCTAGCACGAATTCAGGAGCGCAGCCGTTACCCCGCTGCTGCTGCCGCCACGAGGCGGGCATGGGCGCGCTCGGCGCCGATGAGCGGTAGAAGCTCTCCCATGTCCGGACCGTGGTCCATCCCGGTAAGCGCCTGACGCAGGGGCAGGAAAAGCGCCTTGCCTTTCCGGCCGGTCGTGCCCTTCAGGGCAGTGGTCAGGGCCTGCCAGGGTTCACCGGACGCGAAAAGGTCGTTGCTCTCCATGACGCGCGCCGCCTCCGCCAGATAGGCGCGATCGTCCTCGCCGAATGTGTGCCCGTCCACCGGACCTGTGACAATGCGCCACCAGTCGCCCGCTTCCGCGATGCGGGACAGGTTCGGGCGGATGGCGTGCCAGCCGGCCTCGTCCATGCCCTCCGGCAAGTGAGCCGCCACCCGTTCGTATTCGAACTGGTGGACGATCGCGGCGTTGAGCCGACCAAGCTCGTCCTCGTCGAACTTGGCCGGAGCCCGGCCGAAAGTCGACAGGTCAAAGGTGTTCAACAGCACATCGCGGTCGGCGATCGGCTCGACCGGGAGCGAGGTACCTAGACGGGCGAGCAGTGCGACTATCGCTTCGGGTTCGATGCCGCGCTCGCGAAAGGCGTCGCAGCCGAGCGAGCCGAGCCGCTTGGACAGCTTGCCCTCGCGCCCGACCAGCAGCGCCTCGTGCGCGAAACGCGGCGGCGGCGCGCCGAGCGCGGTAAACATCTGGATCTGGACCGCCGTGTTCGAGACGTGGTCCTCGCCGCGCAGGACCTGCGTCACGCCCATCTCGATATCGTCGACCGCGCTCGGCAACATATAGAGCCAGCTGCCGTTGGCGCGGCGGATCACGGGATCGGAAAGCTGCGCCGGATCGAATTTCTGTGCGCCCCGCACGCCATCTTCCCAGGCGATCGGCTCGACATGGTCGAGCTTGAAGCGCCAGTGGGGGGCGATCCCTTCCGCCTCCTTCGCCGCGCGCTGCTCGTCCGTCAGCGAGAGCGCCGCACGGTCGTAGATCGGCGGCAGACCGCGGCCGAGCGCAACCTTGCGCTTGAGCTCCAGCTCCTGCGCGCTTTCATATGCCGGGTAGATGCGGCCGGATGCGCGCAGCTGCTCGAAGGCCCGCTCGTAATGGTGGAGGCGCTGCGACTGGCGTTCCTCGCCGTCGATCGCGATCCCGAGCCAGGCGAGATCGGCGCGGATCGCGTCGACATATTCCTCCCGGCTGCGCGCGGCATCGGTGTCGTCAATCCGCAGCAGGAAACGCCCGCCCGCCTGTTTCGCGAGCATCCAGTTGTGCAACGCGGTGCGGATATTGCCGACATGGAGCCGCCCGGTGGGCGAGGGAGCGAAGCGGGTGACGGTCATAGCCCCCGCGCCCTAGCCAAGCCGTGCGACCATTGCGAACGCTATTGCGAGAAGAGGGTCACGCTTCTTCCGCCACCCGAAATGCGGATGCCGTTCTCCGGCGTGCGCTCGATCCGCTCGCCTGCGAGAAGCACGTCCACCACCTCGGACAGGCGCGGCGGCGGAGCGATGCCGCAGATGAGGGGTGGGGGCGGCGGCGGAGGTTCGCCGGCTGCGGGAGGGGGCGAAGGTGAAGGCGGTGGTTCAGGGGCGCTCGCCATGAAACGATCGCCCTCGATCCTGTACATGATTGCATGACCGGCGCAGCGCGGGGTCCACCATATTTCCCGGTCGTTTGCGCCGAGCGCCAGACCATAGGGTTCGTCGAACGGGGCGCCGTCGATCCCGGCCCCGCGGTAGGCCCCATCAAGTGTGGCCGGCGCTGCGAGCAAGGGTGCGGGTGGAACCTCGCGCTCCCCGGGCGAGGAGGCATCCGTCCTGCGATCCTGTATTTCGCCGCATCCCGTAAGGAGGAGCGCCAATATGGCAGCGCCGATCGTCGGTCTCATCCGCGTTTCTCCTTCACTCCCGAGGCCCGGACATGAAAAAGGCCCCGCCGGATCGCTCCGGGGGGCCTTTCTCGACGTTCGGTCACGGGATGGCCGATCAGGCTTCCGTATCGTCCGTTTCTTCCTTCTCGACGGCTTCGGGCGCTTCGGCCTCGTCGCCGCGCAGGTATTCGCCTGCATCGGCGTCGGTGCCGTGGGTCTCGCCTTCCATCACCGCCAGCGGATCGTCGCCGATCGCTGCTTCGGGGCCCTGCGCGAGTTCGGCCTCGTGCTCTTCCTCGGCAGTCTGGGCAGCGATAATCGCCTCCTGCGCCTTCTTCCACTGGGCACGGAGCGCGGCATCGCGGCCCGAGGCGGTGACCCGCAGCCGGTTCATGCCCGCGCCGGTGCCGGCGGGGATGAGGCGTCCGACGATCACGTTCTCCTTGAGACCGATCAGCGTGTCCTTCTTGCCCTCGACTGCGGCCTGGGTGAGCACGCGCGTCGTCTCCTGGAACGAGGCAGCCGAGATGAACGAACGCGTCTGCAGCGAAGCCTTGGTGATCCCGAGCAGGATCGGCTTGCCTTCGGCCGGCTTCTTGCCCTTGCCGAGCTTGGCGTTGGTCTGGTTCATCTCTTCCAGATCGACCTGTTCGCCGGGCAGGAGGACGGTGTCGCCGCCTTCCGTGATCTCGACCTTGAGCAGCATCTGGCGGACGATCGTCTCGATGTGCTTGTCGTTGATCTTCACGCCCTGCAAGCGATAGACTTCCTGGATCTCGTTGACGAGATACTCGGCCAGCGCCTCAACGCCCATGACCTCGAGGATGTCGTGCGGGTTCGGCGCGCCGGAGATGAGCGTGTCGCCCTTCTTGACGTGGTCGCCTTCCTGAACGTCGATCACCTTGGTCTTGGGGATGAGGTATTCCACCGGATCCCCTTCCTCCGGAACGATCGCGATCTTCCGCTTGGCCTTGTACTCACGGACGAACTCGATCTTGCCCGAGATCTTGGCGATCACTGACATGTCCTTGGGCAGACGCGCCTCGAACAGCTCCGCCACCCGCGGCAGACCGCCGGTGATGTCGCGGGTCTTGGCCGCCTCGCGCGAGGCACGGGCGAGGATGTCGCCGGCCTGCACTTCCTGTCCGTCCTCGACCGACAGCGTGGTGCCCGGAGCCAGCAGGTAACGCTGCGCCTCGGTTTCCTCGTCGGTCTGACCCTCACCCAACAGAGTCAGGCGCGGGCGAAGGTCGTCCTTCTTCTTGCGGCCGCTGGCGCGAATCTCGGTGACCACGCGCTGGGCGATACCGGTCGCATCGTCGAGCTGCTCTTCCAGCGTGGTGCCCTCGATCAGGTCCTGATAGCGGACCACGCCCGAGGTTTCCGTGATGATCGGCAGCGAGAACGGATCCCATTCGGCGAGGCGATCGCCTTCGGAGACCTTGTCGCCGTCCTTGTGCATCAGCACCGTGCCGTAGGGCACCTTGTGGATCTCGCGCTCGCGGCCCTCGGCATCGATCACCGCCAGTTCGCCGTTGCGGGCGAGCGACAGGATGCGGCCCCGCTTGTCGACGATGGTCGGCATGTCGCGATAGACGACCTTACCGTCCGAGATCGATTCGAGGTGGCTCGTCTCGTTGAGCTGCGCCGCGCCGCCGATGTGGAAGGTCCGCATGGTGAGCTGCGTGCCCGGTTCGCCAATCGACTGCGCCGCGATGACCCCGACGGCCTCGCCGATATTGACCGGCGTACCGCGGGCAAGGTCGCGGCCGTAGCAGGTCGCGCATACGCCCTGCTCGGCCTCGCAAACCAGCGGGGACCGAATCTTGGCGACCTGCACCTCGGCTTCCTCGATGGCCTTGACCATCGGCTCGTCGAGCAGCGTGCCGGCCTTGGCGATCACCTCGCCCGTCGCCGCGTTGACCGCATCTTCCGCCAGTGTCCGGCCGAGAATGCGCTCGCCGAGCGAGGCGATGACAGAACCGCCCTGCACGATGGCACGCATGTCGAGCGCGTTGGTGGTCTTGCAGTCTTCCTCGACGATGACGCAGTCCTGCGACACGTCGACGAGACGACGGGTCAGGTAACCCGAGTTCGCCGTCTTCAACGCGGTGTCCGCGAGACCCTTGCGGGCGCCGTGGGTCGAGTTGAAGTATTCGAGGACGTTGAGGCCTTCCTTGAAGTTCGAGATGATCGGGTTCTCGATGATCTCGCCCGACGGCTTGGCCATCAGGCCACGCATCCCGGCGAGCTGCTTCATCTGCGCGGGACTGCCACGCGCACCGGAATGGCTCATCATGTAGATCGAGTTGATCTGCGCCTGCTTGCCATCGTCTCCGATCGGCTGGGCCTTGATCTCGTCCATCATGGCATCGGCCACCTGGTCGCCGCAACGGCTCCAGGCGTCGATCACCTTGTTGTACTTTTCTTGCTGGGTGATCAGACCGTCCTGATACTGCTGCTCGTAACCGGCGACGAGTTCCTTGGTCTCATCGACCAGCTTTTCCTTCGCGTCGGGGATGATCATGTCATCCTTGCCGAAGGAGATGCCGGCCTTGAACGCGTTGCGGAAACCGAGCGTCATGATGGCGTCGGCGAACAGCACCGTGTCCTTCTGGCCGGTGTGGCGATAGACCTGGTCGATGACATCGCCGATTTCCTTCTTCGTAAGAAGGCGGTTGATGACGTCGTAGGGAACCTTGTGGTTCTTCGGCAGGCATTCGCCGATCAGCATGCGTCCCGGCGTGGTGACGAAGCGCTTCATCTGCGTGTTGCCGTTCTCGTCGGCCTGCGGGACGCGCGCCATCACCTTGGTGTGAAGCGTGACCTGCTTGGTCTCGAGCGCCTGGTGCACTTCGGCCATGTCCGAGAACATCGGCAGGCGCTCGTGCTGCTCGCCCTTGGTCTCGCCTTCGACGAATTCCGGCGACTTCTCCTGCCGTTCCATCGACAGGTAGTAGAGGCCCAGCACCATGTCCTGCGAGGGCACGATGATCGGCTTGCCGTTGGCGGGCGAGAGGATGTTGTTGGTGGACATCATCAGCACGCGCGCTTCGAGCTGGGCTTCCAGCGAAAGCGGCACGTGGACCGCCATCTGGTCGCCGTCGAAGTCGGCGTTGAAGGCCGAACAGACGAGCGGGTGAAGCTGGATCGCCTTGCCCTCGATCAGCACAGGCTCGAACGCCTGGATGCCGAGACGGTGAAGTGTCGGCGCGCGGTTCAGGAGAACCGGATGCTCGCGGATGACTTCATCCAGGATGTCCCAGACTTCCTTGCGCTCCTTCTCGACCCACTTCTTGGCCTGCTTGAGAGTCATGGACAGACCCTTGGCGTCGAGACGGGCGTAGATGAACGGCTTGAACAGCTCGAGCGCCATCTTCTTGGGCAGACCGCACTGGTGCAGCTTCAGTTCCGGCCCGGTCACGATGACCGAACGGCCCGAATAGTCGACGCGCTTGCCGAGCAGGTTCTGGCGGAAGCGGCCCTGCTTGCCCTTGAGCATGTCGGACAGCGACTTCAGCGGACGCTTGTTGGCGCCCGTGATGACGCGGCCGCGACGACCGTTGTCGAACAGGGCGTCGACCGATTCCTGCAACATGCGCTTTTCGTTACGCACGATGATGTCGGGCGCGCGCAGTTCGATCAGGCGCTTCAAGCGGTTGTTGCGGTTGATGACGCGGCGATAGAGATCGTTGAGGTCGGACGTCGCGAAACGGCCGCCGTCGAGCGGCACGAGCGGGCGCAGTTCGGGCGGGATGACCGGCACGACTTCGAGGATCATCCATTCCGGGCGATTGCCGGATTCGATGAAGCTCTCGACGACCTTCAGCCGCTTGATGATCTTCTTGGGCTTCAGCGCCGACTTGGTGGTCGCGAGCTCTTCGAGAAGGTCGACCTTCTCCTGTTCGAGATCGAGATCCATCAGCATGGCCTTGACCGCTTCGGCACCGATGCCGGCGGAGAAAGCGTCCTCGCCATATTCGTCCTGCGCTTCGAGCAGCTCGTCCTCGGTCAGGAGCTGGAACTTCTCCATCGGAGTAAGGCCCGGCTCGGTGACGACGTAGCTTTCGAAATAAAGGATCCGCTCGAGCTGCTTCAGCTGCATGTCGAGCAACAGGCCGATGCGGCTCGGCAACGACTTCAGGAACCAGATATGGGCGACCGGCGCGGCCAGTTCGATATGGCCCATGCGCTCGCGCCGGACCTTGGTCACGGTAACCTCGACGCCGCACTTCTCGCAGACGACGCCCTTGTATTTCATGCGCTTGTACTTGCCGCACAGGCACTCGTAATCCTTCACCGGGCCGAAGATCCGCGCGCAGAACAGGCCGTCACGCTCGGGCTTGAACGTGCGGTAGTTGATCGTTTCGGGCTTCTTGATCTCGCCGAAGCTCCACGAGCGAATGCGCTCGGGGCTGGCGATGCCGATCTGGATCTCGTCGAAGGTTTCAGGCTTCGCGAGCTGGTTGGTGAATTTGGTCAGTTCGTTCATTTCTCAATTCCCTCTGAGGGATAAATCCGGGGCGGTTGAGGGGGCGGCCGACCGAACCCAGTCGGCAGCCGCCCCATCCAGATCATTCGGCCGCGATCGCCAGACCGCCGTCGTCGTCTTCCTCACCGTCGGCCAGCGAGGTGAGCTCGACGTTGAGGCCGAGGCTGCGCATTTCCTTGACGAGCACGTTGAAGCTCTCGGGAATGCCCGCCTCGAAAGTGTCGTCGCCCTTGACGATGGCTTCGTAGACCTTGGTCCGCCCGATCACGTCATCCGACTTCACGGTCAGGATTTCCTGCAAGGTATACGCCGCGCCGTAGGCCTGGAGCGCCCAGACCTCCATCTCGCCGAAGCGCTGGCCGCCGAACTGCGCCTTGCCGCCCAGCGGCTGCTGGGTGACGAGCGAGTACGGACCGATCGAACGCGCGTGGATCTTGTCGTCGACCAGGTGGTGCAGCTTGAGCATGTAGATGATGCCAACGGTGACCTTGCGGTCGAAGGCTTCACCCGTGCGCCCGTCGAACAGCACCGACTGGCCCGAGCTGTGCAGGCCGGCTTTCTCCAGCTCGACAGTCACGTCGCCTTCGCGGGCGCCGTCAAAGACCGGAGTGCCCATCGGAACGCCGGCGGTCAGGTTCCCGGCGAGTTCGACGATATCCTCGGTCGAACGGCTGTCGATGTCGCCGTGATACTGGTCGCCATAAGTCAGCTTCAGACGCTCGATCACCGCTTCGGGCGGCTTCGCATTGGCATAGTCCTGCGCCGCATTCGGGTTGGCCATGCGCCATTCCTCGAGCGCGTCGCCGATCTGGTGGCCCAGATTGCGGGCCGCCATGCCGAGATGCGTTTCGAAGATCTGGCCGACATTCATGCGGCTCGGCACGCCGAGCGGGTTGAGCACGAGATCGACCGGGGTCCCGTCCTCGAGAAACGGCATGTCCTCGATCGGCAGGATGCGGCTGATGACGCCCTTGTTCCCGTGACGGCCGGCCATCTTGTCGCCCGGCTGCAGCTTGCGCTTCACCGCGACGAAGACCTTGACCATCTTGAGCACGCCCGGGGCGAGCTCGTCACCGCGTTCGAGCTTTTCCTTGCGGTCCTCGAACTTGGCATCGATGACCTTCACGGCCTCGTCGTACTGGCCCTTGATGGCTTCGAGCTGCTGCTGCCGGCTGTCGTCGGCGACCGCGAACTTGAACCATTCGTGACGATCGACCCCGTCGAGCAGTTCCTCGTTGATCTCGACGCCCTTCTTCACGCCCTTGGGCACAGCCGAAGCGGTCTGGCCGACAAGCATATCGCGCAGGCGGTTGTAGGTCGCCCGGTTGAGAATGGCGCGCTCGTCCGCCGCATCCTTGCGGAGGCGTTCGATTTCCTCGTTCTGGATCGCGCGGGTACGGTCGTCGATCTCGATGCCATGCCGGTTGAACACCCGCACCTCGACCACCGTGCCGGACACGCCCGGCGGCAGCCGCAACGAGGTGTCGCGCACGTCGCTTGCCTTCTCGCCGAAGATGGCGCGCAGCAGCTTTTCTTCCGGCGTCATCGGGCTCTCGCCCTTGGGCGTGATCTTGCCCGCCAGAATGTCGCCCGGATGCACTTCCGCGCCGATATAGACGATGCCCGCCTCGTCGAGGTTGCGCAGGGCCTCCTCGCCGACATTGGGAATGTCGCGGGTGATGTCTTCCGGCCCGAGCTTGGTGTCGCGGGCCATCACCTCGAACTCCTCGATGTGGATCGAGGTGAACACGTCGTCCTTCACGATGCGCTCGGAGATGAGGATGGAGTCCTCGTAGTTGTAGCCGTTCCAGGGCATGAAGGCGACGAGGCTGTTCTTGCCCAGCGCTAGCTCACCCAGATCGGTAGAGGGGCCATCGGCGATGATGTCGCCCTGTTCGACCGTCTCGCCCACCTTCACCAGCGGGCGCTGGTTGATGCAGGTGTTCTGGTTGGAACGCTGGAACTTCTGCAGCGAGTAGATGTCGACGCCCGACTGGCCGGGCTCGACCTCGCCAATGGCGCGGATCACGATACGCGTCGCGTCCACCTGGTCGACGATGCCGCCGCGCGTGGCGGTGATCGCCGCGCCGGAATCGCGGGCCACGGTCTCTTCCATGCCGGTGCCGACCCACGGCGCCTCGGCCTTGACCAGCGGCACCGCCTGGCGCTGCATGTTCGAGCCCATCAGCGCGCGGTTGGCGTCGTCGTTTTCCAGAAACGGAATGAGCGAGGCGGCGACCGAGACGAGCTGCTTGGGGCTGACATCCATCAGCGTGATCTGCTCGCGCGGGGCCATCAGGTTGTCGCCGTTGTGACGGGCCGACACCAGTTCCTCGGCAAAGCCGGCACTCTCGTCGAGCTCGGCCGAAGCCTGCGCGACGGTGTGCTTCTGCTCTTCCATGGCGGAGAGGTAGATCACGTCTTCGGTGACCTTGCCGTCCTTTACCTGGCGATAGGGCGTCTCGATGAAGCCGTACTTGTTCACCCGGCTGAAGCTGGCGAGCGAGTTGATCAGGCCGATATTCGGGCCTTCCGGCGTCTCGATCGGGCAGATGCGGCCATAGTGCGTCGGGTGGACGTCGCGGACTTCGAAGCCCGCACGCTCACGGGTAAGACCACCCGGCCCGAGCGCCGACACGCGGCGCTTGTGGGTGACTTCGGACAGCGGGTTGGTCTGGTCCATGAACTGCGAGAGCTGGCTGGAACCGAAGAACTCGCGCACCGCGGCCACGGCGGGCTTGGCGTTGATGAGGTCGTTCGGCATCACGGTGCTGACGTCGACCGAGCTCATGCGCTCCTTGACCGCGCGTTCCATGCGCAGCAGGCCGACGCGGTACTGGTTCTCCAGCAGTTCGCCGACCGAACGCACGCGGCGGTTGCCGAGATTGTCGATGTCGTCGACTTCGCCCTTGCCGTCCTTGAGGTCGACCAGTTCCTTGACCACGGCGAGGATGTCTTCCTTGCGCAACGTGGTCACGGTGTCCTCGGCATCGAGCTCGAGACGCATGTTAAGCTTCACGCGGCCGACTGCCGAGAGGTCGTAGCGCTCGCTGTCGAAGAACAGGCCTTCGAACAGGGCCTCGGCGGTTTCCTTGGTCGGCGGCTCGCCCGGACGCATGACCTTGTAGATCGCCTCCAGACCCTCGTCGCGGTTCTCGGCCTTGTCGGCCTGGAGCGTGTTGAGCATCCACGGGCCGGTGTTGATGTGGTCGATGTCGAGCAGGTCGATCGCGTCGACGCCCGCCTTGTCCAGCGCCTCGAGATTTTCAGGCGAGACTTCCTCGCCCGCCTCGATCCAGATGCGGCCGGTCTTCTCGTCGATCATGTCGCGCGCGGCGTAGCGGCCGAAGATTTCCTCGGTCGGCAAGAGCAGGGTCTCGAGACCGTCCTTCTTCGCCTTGTTGGCGGCACGCGGGCTGATCTTGTGGCCCGCGGCGAACATTTCCTCGCCGGTCTTGGCGTCCACCAGCGGGAAAGCCGGCTTGAAACCGCGCCACTGGTCGGGAACGAAGGGAATGGTCCAGCCCTCGCCCTTCTTGCCGGTCGCGCGCTTCCAGCTGACGGTCTCGTAGAAATGCGTCAGGATATCCTCGGCATCGAGGCCGAGTGCGAACAGAAGGCTGGTGACCGGCAGCTTGCGCTTGCGGTCGATGCGGACGTTGACGATGTCCTTGGCGTCGAATTCGAAGTCGAGCCAGCTGCCGCGATAGGGGATGATGCGCGCCGCGAAGAGCAGCTTGCCCGACGAGTGGGTCTTGCCGCGGTCGTGGTCGAACAGCACACCGGGCGAACGGTGCATCTGCGAGACGATCACACGCTCGGTGCCGTTGATGACGAAGGTGCCGTTCTGCGTCATGAGCGGCATGTCGCCCATGTACACGTCCTGCTCCTTGATATCGAGGACGGAACGGGTTTCGGTTTCCTGGTCCACCTCGAATACGATCAAGCGCAGCGTCACCTTCATCGGCGCGGCGTAGGTGATGCCGCGCTGGCGGCATTCGACGATGTCGTATTTCGGCGGCTCGAGTTCGTAATTGACGAAGTCGAGTTCGGCGGTGCCGGCGAAGTCGCGAATCGGGAAGACGCTGCGCAGGGTCTTCTCGAGGCCGGAGACGTAGTCGATCTCCTTGTCCGAACGCAGGAACTGCTCGTAGCTCTCGCGCTGCACCTCGATCAGGTTCGGCATGTCCACGACTTCGTGAATGTCGCCGAAGATCTTGCGGATGCGCCGCTTCGCAGTGCCGGAAGCCTTCTGGTTCACGGACTTCTTCGTCGGGGCCTTGGTTGCCATAGGGAGTGTTCGCCTCTTCGCCTTGCACCCCTCACCAAGGAAGGTCGGGGTGCCGAAAAAATGTCTCATGCGCGTGAGAGCCATGCCGCAGACGCGAAAAGAGGCCGCAGCATGGGCGCGCCTTTTCGGGGCGGCTGGGCTGCAGCATCCTGTCGATCGTCGCGATATGGAAACGCCGCTTCCATCCTGTGCCCGATTCCCGCGCATGAATCGGATTCGCTCGAAGCGTGCGGTTGGAGCTGGATATAGGGAATGGGGCGGCCGCGGTCAACCGGGTGGGCATGGTCGGCAGGTTGACCTTGTACATCCGGATACTGCGTGCAGAGTTTTCGGAAAACGATACGTCTCTTATCGATTGACAATAAATCCGAGTTCGGTAATATCGATTTTCGATAAAGCTCATATCGGGGGGGGGCGAAATATGATCGGTTCGGCAATCTGGACGTTACGCAGTGGCGATTTGAGGCAACCCGGTCATTCCGGAAGTCCCGTCGGGGTTCTGGCCTGCGCCGTTCTCGAGTCCGCTTCCTTCGCAGCAATCGTCGCCGTGTCCTTGGCTGCAAATCGGGTTCCCGCCGCCATCCTCCCGGTCGCCGCCCTCCAGTGAGCCCCACAACACCCACTCCCACCACCTCAAGAACCGGAGATCGTTCCATGACCGAGCAACCCAAGGACGTTTTGCTGCGTTTCGGCGCTGTGCTGGCCAGGCTTCTGCAATGGCTGTCCGCGCTGGCGGGGGGCGTCGCTCTCTTGCTCGTCCCCGTTGTCCTGCTCATCAGTCAAGGCATGCTGCCCGGATTGGGCGGTGAGAACGGCATCGATATCGTAGAGGCTTCTCCTCTCGCGGCCGTCGCGCTGCTCGCGGCAATTGCGGCGAGCCTCGCGACCCTGTTCCTCTTCTTCGGCAGGCTGCGCGCTATCATCGGGACCGTTCAGGAGGGCGACCCTTTCATCCCCGAAAACGCGCGACGGCTCGAGGCGATGGCGTGGCTGCTTCTCGGCTGGGAAGTCTTGGCCGTGCTGGTCGGATTACTGCGCCTTCACCTCGCGAATCTCGTGATGGAGATCGACAACAGCCTTGATTGGAGTTTCGCCGATCTCGATGGTTTGCTGGTGATCGTCATCCTCTTCATCCTGGCCCGCATATTCCGTCACGGCGCAGAGATGCGCGAAGACCTCGAAGGGACCGTCTGATGCCGACCGATGACAAGGGCGCATCGATCGTGGTGAAGCTCGACGACCTGCTGCACGAGCGCCGCATGACCTTGACCGAACTGGCCGAGCGCGTCGGGCTGACGCTGGCCAATCTGTCGATCCTCAAGACGGGCAAAGCCAGGGCGATTCGCTTCTCTACGCTGCTGGCAATATGCCGCGAATTGGAGTGCCAGCCGGGCGACCTGCTGACTTACGAAGACAATTGACGGCGGGGGGACGCGGCGCCTGACGGCGCCAGGCCAGCTCCAGGATGGTCTGGGCTTGGGAATGGGCGAAGCCGCGGATGCGAGGGTCGATTGGATCTTCCCGATCATGGCCGAGATCGTCGGCCACGCAAGGACCGGCCCGGTGCAATAGAACGAATTCCGCGAGCACCGCAATTTTGTTCTTGGCAGCGGTCTCAAATAAGGCGATAATGTGACGGCCTGGCAAGGAGCGCCAATTTCGGTGCAGCCTCGACGGCAAGGGAATTACACCATGAACAAGCTCGCTCTCGTTGCTCTTCCGCTCGCCCTCGGCCTCGTCGCTTGCGACAATGCTGCCGAAGAGCCCATGGAAACCGAATCCACCGAAGTCATGACCACCGAGCCGATGGTCACCGAGACCCCGATGGCCACTGAGACCCCGATGATGGAAGAAGGCATGGCCACCGAAGAGATGGACACCATGACCGAGACCCCGGCTCCGGAAGCCACCGAAACGCCGATGTAATGGTTTTCGGGCGGAGCATCGCTCCGTCCAGCCGTTTTTCGAAGGAGGGCCTCGCCATTGCGGCGGGGCCCTTTTTCGTTGGCGCGCAGATCGCGGCCGGAAAGATTTTACCGGCGCTTTGCGGGAAATCCGGAACGATCGCCGATTATGGCGATTTCATGGCAATAGCACACTCCGATTTCATTCCGCTCAGGAGAAGATGATGAAAACCAAGATCGCCCTTATCGCCGCCCTTCCCGCCGCTCTCTCGCTCGCCGCCTGCGGCGATGCCTCGAACGAGGTCGACGGCACCGACACCGCCTCGATGGAACCCGCGCCGGTCGAACCGATGGCGACCGGGATGACCGAGCCGATGGCCACCGAAACCGGAATGCCGAGCGACGCCATGGCCGAGGATGCCATGGGCGAGGACGGCATGATGGCGGACGAAGCCATGGCGCCGGCTACCCCGACCCCTATGGCGACACCCGAGTAAGGCGCCGGCGCGGACGACCGCGCCGCTCGCTTGGCTGGCGGTTCGCCTTGACTCGCTGCCCGCAATCGCTAAAGGCCCGCCCTCGAACGGCGGGCCTTTTCGTTTTCGAAGGCGTCCGGCGTTCAGCCGTCCGAGACAGTTGGTGACCGGGATCTGCCGGTCTTAATTTCCAGCCTAGACGGGGAAACGAGATTTAACCGGCTATGCCTTGTGCATATTGCCGCCCGGTGTGTTTCACTTCCAAAGGTGAACCGCCCTCCTTCCCCATCAATGGACAGGTCCGCGCCGATCAGCGGCATGGACGAACATGAGCCGGCCGTGCGGGAGCCATCCCGAGCGGCCATCGTGCCAACCGCATGGCCTGACCATAAGGCCTGGCATGCGGCGCACATTGTGAAGGAGTATGGCATGGATCGTTCGCAGAAAGCCGATTCGGTCGCCCAGCTCGGTGCAGTCTTCAAAGAGGCGGGCGTGGTGGTTGTCACCCGCAACCTCGGCCTGTCGGTGGCCCAGTCCACCGAACTTCGGCAGAAGATGCGCGATGCCGGCGCGACCTACAAGGTTGCGAAGAACCGCCTCGCCAGGCTCGCCCTGAAGGACACCGATTACGCCGGTATCGACGAATATCTGAGCGGCCCGACGGCCCTCGCCTATTCGGAAGATCCGGTCGCGGCCGCGAAGGTCGCGGTGGACTTCGCCAAGACCAACGACAAGCTCGAAATCGTCGGTGGTTCCATGGGGGCGACTGTGCTCGACGAAGCAGGGATCAAGGCGCTCGCCTCGATGCCTTCGCTCGACGAGCTGCGGGGCACGATCGTGGGACTGGTCAACGCGCCGGCGACGAAGGTCGTCCGCACGATCAAGGAACCCACCTCGATGCTCGCCCGCGTCTTCGGTGCCTATGGCGCCAAGGAAGCGGCGTAAGCGGTTATCGCACAACGCAACATTTATCGGGACTTTGTCGTCCCAGCCTATTTTTTGGAGTGAAACATTATGGCCGATATCGCCAAGCTTGTCGAAGAACTGAGCAAACTGACCGTCATGGAAGCCGCCGAGCTTGCCAAGGCGCTTGAAGAAGAGTGGGGCGTGAGCGCCGCCGCAGCCGTCGCCGTGGCCGGCCCGGCCGCCGGTGGTGGCGATGCCGCCGCTGCCGAAGAGCAGACCGAATTCGACGTCATCCTGACGGGCGACGGTGGCAAGAAGATCCAGGTCATCAAGGAAGTCCGCGCCATCACCGGTCTGGGCCTCGGCGAAGCCAAGGCTCTGGTCGAAGGCGCTCCGAAGCCGCTCAAGGAAGGTGTCGCCAAGGCCGAAGCCGAAGACATCAAGGGCAAGATCGAAGCCGCCGGCGGCACGGTCGAGCTCAAGTAAGCTCTTTCGTCTCGACGAAGAAAAGACGGGCGGTGCCGCGAGGCGCCGCCCGTTCTCTTTGGATCAGGTGTCGAAGCCGACGACCCGGCCATCGCTGCGGAAGGCGCAGCGGAAATTGCGCGCGCGGTTGTTGCGGGCGCGGAACGAGCCGCGCACCTCCACGATGTCGCGCTCGATCTGGCGCGCATCCCTGATCCGCACTTCTCCGTAGCGGGTGGCCTCGCGGGCGCAGGCATCGACCGCGGCCCGTTCGAACTGGCTGCCCCGGTTCCGGTCGTAACGGTCATCGAAGCCGCCGCCGAACAATCCGCCAAAGGGGCTCGTCGCGCATCCAGCCAGGGCCAGGGTGCCGATGACGAGAAGGGGGGAAGCAGACATTCGCATGGGTCGGTCTCCAGATCGTTGAGGCTCGCCCCGCGGGGGCGCCAGACCTGGAGTTTACGCGGAAACCCGCGCGCCAGTTCCGACACCCATCTCGAAAGGAAACGCTCAGAGCCGCCAGTTCACCCGCGCTCCGATCATGTCGATGCCCGGGTTCTGGTCGCGGTCGAGCAGGCGGGCGTTGCTGATGTGGACCCAGCTCGCCTCCACCGATAGCCGCTCGGACAGATTGGTGCCGATCGCGATTTCGGGCTCGAACAGGATGCGGCTGCCGAGATCGGTGCGGATGCGGGTCTCCGGATCGACGCGCAACTCGGGCGCGTTGTGGAGCGCAAGGCCGATGCCGGGGCGCACATAGACCGGCCCTGCGCCGATTGTCCACGACAGGCCGGCGGCGACGAAATCCGTGCCCCCCTCGCGCGAATTCAGCGAGCCGAACACATGGGCGGCGGGCTTTCCTAGAAAATCGAGGGCCTGGATCCGGTCGCTGCGGACACCGATCTGGACGTCCAGTCCGCCCTCGCCCGTATCGAAGGTGAAGGGCGTGTCGACGCCGTGGGCGTAGATCCCCCCGAACACTTCCTCCGCCTGGGCGGGCGCGGCAAGCCCCGCGGCGATACAGGCGGCAATTGGCAGAAGGCGCATCTTGTCGGTCTCTCCGGGCGGATAGGGGTGTGCCCCTGCCGCGCGGCATCTTGCCGGAAGCTGAAGCAAGGTTGCGCGATCGGTGCGCCCGGCCTACCCGGTGCGGCTGTCCCGACCGGGCAGCACGCCTTGTCATGGATAGCACCCACACCCTTTCGCCCCTGCCGCCCGAAGTCCTGAGCAGCAGAGATGGCTGGCGCGGCGAGTTCGCCGCCACGTTGCGGCTGAGCTGGCCGCTGGCGGCGGCGAACCTTCTCCAGATGCTGACCTATGCGGTCGACGTGATCTTCATCGCGCGGCTGGGCGAGGCGCAGCTGGCGGCCTCCGCGCTGGCGGTGGCGCTGTTCGGCCTCGTGCTGTGGGCGCTGTCCGGCCTCACCGGCGCGGTCGCTCCGGTGATCGCGGCCGAGCTCGGCGAGCGCGCGCCTGCGTTGCGTCCGGTGCGGCGCGGCATCCGCATGGCGCTGTGGCTGGCGCTGGGGAGCGGCGTTGTCGGCATGGGGCTGTGTCTGCTGCTCGGCCCGCTGATGCGCGCCACCGGACAGGACCCGGAAATCGTCGGGCTGGCGAGCCAATACAATACGGTCATCATCTGGTCGCTGGTGCCGATGCTGTTCAACAACGTGCTGCGCAATTTCGTTTCCGCGCTCGACCGGCCGATTCTGGCGACGCTGATCACCGCGGGCGGGATCGGGGTGAACGCTCTGGCCAACTACGCCTTCATCTTCGGCAATCTCGGTGCGCCCGAGCTTGGCTTGCGCGGCGCGGGCGTGGCCACGATCATCACCACGCTGACGACGCTCGGCGCCTATTGCCTCGCCATCCGGCTGGACAAGCGGCTCCATCGCTACCGCATCTTCGGGCGCTGGTGGGCGCCGGACCGGGCTCGGCTGTGGCAGATCGTGAAGATTGGCACACCGATCGCGCTGACTATCACTGCCGAGGCAGGCATTTTCGGCGCTGCGGCCTTCCTGATGGGCAATATCGGCACGGCGCAGCTCGCCGCGCACACCGTCGCGCTTCAGATCGCCGCGCTCGCCTTTCAGGTGCCCTTCGGCGTCGGCCAGGCAGCAACCATCCGGGTCGGCTATTTCTACGGCGCGCGCGACCGCGAAGGGATGATGCGCGCTGGCTGGGCCGCGATCGCCATCGGGACGGGCTTCATGGCGGCGACCGCGCTCGCGATGATCGTCGCGCCACGTTACCTGCTGGCGATCTACGTCGATCCCTGGGACCCGGCGAACGCGGTGCTGATCGGCTATGCGCTGACCTACATCGTCATCGCCGCCGCCTTCCAGCTGTTCGACGGGATGCAGGCGGTGGCGGCGGGCGCGCTGCGCGGATTGCAGGACACGCGCGTGCCGATGTGGATCGCGGCCTTCGCCTACTGGGTACCGGGCATCGGCACCTCGCTGGTGCTCGGTTTCCTGACTCCGCTCGAGGGCGTGGGCGTGTGGCTGGGCCTCGCCACCGGGCTGACCGTGGCCGCCGCGCTGCTGGTCTGGCGCTGGCGTGCGCGCGACCGCCTCGGTCTCACCACCAGGCCCGGCGGGGAAGGCGTGGTTACGCCGCCTTCTGCGTGATCTCGCGTTGCGGGAAGGGGATCGAGATGCCCACAGCATCGAAGCGCGCCTTGGCCTTTTCCGTAAGCTCCCACGACAGTGCCATGTAGTCGCCGGTCGCACACCAGACCCGCAGACCGATGCCGACCGAGCTGTCGTCGAGCGAGCTGACGAAGGATTGCGGCGCCGGATCGGCCAGCACGCGCTCGTCGGCCTGGGCCAGCGCCAGCAATTCCTCGCGCGCCTGGGCCATGCTGTCGTCGTAGCCGATCCCCACGATCAGCTCGAAACGACGAGTGGGATGGCGGTGGAAGTTGACGATCGGCTGGTTCCATAGTTCGGAATTCGGAATCATTACGAACAGGCCGTCGAACTGCTTCAGTTCCGTGGTGAACAGGCCGATGTCCTGCACGACGGCGGTGATGTTCCCCACCGTGATCGCCTCGCCCACGCGGAACGGCTTCTGCACCAGGATCATCACGCCCGAAGCGACGTTCGACAAGGTGCCCTGCAAGGCGAGCCCGACAGCGAGCGCCATGCCGCCCAGCGCCGCCAGAATGCTGGTCGTCTGCACGCCGAACTGGCCCAGCACCGTGACCAGCACCAGCGCCCACAGCGCGTATTTGACCAGATTGGCGAGGAAGTGCGCAACGGTCGGATCGAGATGCGACGACCGCGAGAGCGCCTTGCGCGCCCAGCGCGACAGAATGCCGGCGACCAGCAGTCCGATCACCAGCACGGCGAAGGCGCCGACGATATCCATCATGTTGAGCCGCAGCCACAGGAAGACCTGTTCCGGAATGGTCAGGGCTGATACCGGCGCTTCGGTCTTCATCGGGCAAATCCTTTGGCAAATGGCGCAATTGCGCGGCGGGATAGGTCATGGGGCACGGCTTGGCCACCCCCCGCCCCGGCTCGGCGAAATCAGCGATTTTTTGGCGGCAGCTTGCTTGACTCGGTGCCGGACGGTCCCCAAATGCGCGCCGCTGGCACTCTCGGCAACGGAGTGCCAGCGCAGGATTTCATCACTCAAACAAAGAGGTCACAACCATGGCATTCCGTCCGTTGCACGACCGCGTTCTTGTCCGTCGCATCGAAGCCGACGAAAAGACCGCCGGCGGCATCATCATTCCCGACAGCGCCAAGGAAAAGCCCAGCGAAGGCGAGATTGTCGCCATCGGTTCGGGCGCCAAGGCCGAAGACGGCACCGTCACCCCGCTCGACGTGAAGGCGGGCGACCGCGTTCTGTTCGGCAAGTGGTCGGGCACCGAGGTCAAGCTCGACGGCGAAGACCTGCTGATCATGAAGGAAAGCGACATCATGGGGATCATTTCCTGATCCGCTGATCGCATAACCTTCGATACAACCAGAATTTCTCAGGAGAAACCAACATGGCTGCCAAGGACGTAAAGTTCAGCCGCGACGCGCGCGAAGGCATTCAGCGCGGCGTCGACACCCTCGCCAACGCCGTCAAGGTGACGCTCGGCCCCAAGGGCCGCAACGTCGTCATCGACAAGAGCTTCGGCGCCCCGCGCATCACCAAGGACGGCGTCACCGTCGCCAAGGAAATCGAACTCAAGGACAAGTTCGAGAACATGGGCGCGCAGATGCTCAAGGAAGTCGCTTCCAAGTCGAACGACGCCGCGGGTGACGGCACCACCACCGCCACCGTGCTCGCCCAGTCGATCGTGACCGAGGGCATGAAGTCGGTCGCCGCCGGCATGAACCCGATGGACCTGAAGCGCGGCATCGACCTCGCCGTCGAGAAGGTCGTCGAGAACCTCAAGAGCCGTTCGAAGGACGTTTCCGGTTCCAGCGAGATCGCCCAGGTCGGCATCATCTCGGCCAATGGCGACCGTGAGGTCGGCGAGAAGATCGCCGAGGCCATGGACAAGGTCGGCAAGGAAGGCGTGATCACCGTCGACGAATCGAAGGGCCTCGAATTCGAGCTCGAGACCGTCGAAGGCATGCAGTTCGACCGCGGCTACCTCTCGCCCTACTTCATCACCAACCCGGACAAGATGACGGTCGAACTCGACAACCCGTACATCCTGATCCACGAGAAGAAACTCTCGAACCTGCAGTCGATGCTGCCGGTGCTCGAAGCGGCCGTCCAGTCGGGTCGTCCGCTGCTGATCATCGCGGAAGACATCGAAGGCGAAGCGCTGGCCACGCTCGTGGTCAACAAGCTGCGCGGCGGCCTCAAGGTCGCGGCGGTCAAGGCTCCGGGTTTCGGCGATCGTCGCAAGGCGATGCTGCAGGACATCGCGATCCTGACCAAGGGCGAGATGATCTCCGAAGATCTCGGCATCAAGCTCGAAAACGTCACGCTCGGCATGCTCGGCGAAGCCAAGCGCGTCACCATCGACAAGGACAACACCACCATCGTCGACGGTGCCGGTGACGAGAACGACATCAAGGCCCGCGTTTCGGAAATCCGTACGCAGATCGACAACACTTCCAGCGATTACGACCGCGAGAAGCTCCAGGAGCGTCTCGCCAAGCTCGCCGGCGGCGTTGCCGTGATCAAGGTCGGCGGTGCCACCGAAGTCGAGGTGAAGGAGCGCAAGGACCGCGTCGACGACGCGCTGCACGCGACCCGCGCCGCGGTCGAGGAAGGCATCGTTCCGGGCGGCGGCACCGCGCTGCTCTATGCCTCGAAGTCGCTGGAAGGCCTTTCGGGCGAAAACGACGACCAGACCCGTGGCATCGACATCGTGCGCCGTGCGCTGACCGCTCCGGTTCGCCAGATCGCCGCGAATGCCGGCCATGACGGCGCGGTCGTCGCGGGCAAGCTGACCGACGGCAACGACGAATCGCTCGGCTTCAACGCAGCCACCGACACCTACGAGAACTTGGTGTCGGCCGGCGTCATCGACCCGACCAAGGTCGTGCGCACTGCGCTGCAGAACGCGGCTTCGGTCGCCGGCCTGTTGATCACCACCGAAGCGGCCATCGTCGAGAAGCCCGAGGACAAGTCGAACGCCGGCGGCGGCGGCATGCCCGACATGGGTGGCATGGGCGGAATGGGCGGCATGGGCTTCTGAGCCTTACCGACCGACCGAACACCGAAGGCCCGGCGGGAGCGATCCCGCCGGGCCTTTCCTTTGGGGCAGCGACATTCCGGTGCGTGGTCTGCGTTCGTTGCGCGCAGCCTCCAGCGCGGAACCCCGGCATCCCCGCCCGAGCCCACTCGGCTCGTCGCTCCGGAGCCTCATATCCGGTTTTTTGCCTTTCTTCTGACACAATTGGTCTCGCCAGCCGCTCCCAAGCGGGCACCGAACGCCCATGTCTCCGGTTCAGTCTACATCAGTCCAAAGGAGACATGTTATGAAGACCCTCCACATCCTTTTCGCCGGCTCGGCCATGGTGCTCGCCAGCGGCGTCGCCGCGCAGAGCATGGATCCCCAGACGACCGATCCGGCCACTCCGCCCGTGCAGGAGGCTCCGATGGAGCCGGCGCCAGCGGCACCGGCTATGGATCAGGCGCTCAGTGATCAGGCGCCCAGTGATCAGGCGACTGCCAGCGATTTCAGCGACACCGAAGTCAGGAGCTTCGCAGCAGCCGCGATCGAGATTCAGAACCTGGCGGGCGAGGAAGCGGCGAAGCAGGAACAGGCTGCGCAGATCGTGGCGAATGCGGGCATCGATGCCGAAACGTTCAATGCGATCGGCACCGCGATGCAGACCGATCCGGAACTCGCCCAGCGCGTCCAGCTCGCGGCGGCGGAGTTGCAGCCCGAGCCGGCTGGCTGACGGGCAGACACCGCAAACAGAAAGGCCCCCGTCGGAAAAGTCCGGCGGGGGCCTTTTGCGTATCGAACCCGGAAGTCCGCCGTGATCAGCCGCCCATGCGGCTGCGCTCGGCAGCCTCGACCAGTTCGGCGGGCCAGGTGACCTGCGTCTGCGTCTGCGGGTTGAAGACATCGCCCGGATATTGCGCCGCCTCGGCCGCGGCGATCTCCTCGGCGGTCAGGAACTCGCTCGGCTGGAGCGCGAAGACGTCGAGCCCGCGCGCGATCTCGGTCGCGTAGATTCGTCCGTCGTACCAGTAGGCCGACCAGTAGCCACCGGTGATGAGCTGGTCCTCGTCCACCGGACCGCGGTCGAAGTAGGCGATCTCGACCGGGTTCGCCGCGTCGGTAAAGTCGATCACGCTGATCCCGCCCTGATACCAGGCCTGGACGAAGATATCGCGGCCCGGAACAGGAATGATCGAGCCATTATGCGCGACGCAGTTCTCCTTGTCGGACTGGGGAGCGGGCAGCTTGTAGAGCCCCTGCGCCACCAGCTTGCGGTTCTCGATCGTGTAGAAGGCGTTGGCGCCCCAATTGGTCGGATCGCCGGCCTGGCAGCGCGGACGTCCGCCGCCGCCCCATTCGTCGGTGAAGACGACCTTGGTCCCGTCATTGTTGAAGGTCGCCGAGTGCCAGTATGCGAAGCCCTTGTCGGTCACATCGTCGATCCGCACCGGCTTCAGCGGGTCGGAGATGTCCATGATGATGCCGTTGCCCGAACAGGCGCCCGCCGCGAGCTTCATCGAGGGGAACACGGTGATGTCGTGGCAGTGGTTGGTGCTGCTCGTGTCCTGCGTGCCCTCGCCATGGTCGCCGCCGCGCCAGAGACCGGCGATCTCGCCGTTCTGGGCGAAGACGCGCGGGCTGTCGACGATGCGGGCGGCGGCCGGATTGGCCACCGGGATTTCGATCACGTCGATGCTGAACAGCGCGGTGTTGTCGCCCCCGCTCTCGAAGCAGCCGGCGAGCTCGGCATCGTCGCGCACGTAGCTGGTGCCCGAATTGTAGACGACGATCCGGCGATCGTCGGCCGAGACGACCGAATGGGTGTGGCTGCCGCGGCAGGTCTGCACCTGCCCGACCTGGCGCGGATTGGCGATGTCGGAAATGTCGAAGATGCGCAGGCCGCGGAAACGCTCCTCGCTCACCCGGCCGGCCACGCCCTGCAGCCCGCAATCGACGCGCGCGCGGCTGTCCTGCACGCTCATCAGCAGCAGGTCGCCGATGATCGAGACATCGCCCTGCCCGCCGGGACACAAGACCGAGGTCAGCAGTTCGGGCACGCCGTCATCGCCCAGGCGGTAGGCGTTCCAGCCATGGTAATTGCCCGCGACCATCAGATCGCCGGAAAAGGCGATATCGGTGTTGGCGAAGCTGAGAAGCGAGCCGCGCTGGCCGAAGCGGTCCTCGCTCTCCTCATCGTCGTCCTCGCGCGGATCGGGCCGGGCGGCGGAAGCAAGTTCCGGCTCTTCCTCGGCGTCGGGTTCGCCTGGCGCCACGTCCTCGTTCTCGTCCTCGATCCGCGGCTGGAGCTGGGCGGGGTTCTCGGGATCGAAGAAGCCGGTCGGCTTGGGCATGGCAGTCACGAGGCGCAGATTGCTGATCGCCTCGCCCGCATCGCGGAAACCGGCGGCGAGATTGGCACGCGGGTCGCCGGAAAGGCCGGCGGCGAGCACGTTCATCCGCTCGATCTCGCCCTCCTGCTCGGTCTTGATGTCGTTGACGAACTCGAACAGCACCGGATCGTAGGCCGTGCCCGGCTGGTCGAGAAGATCGTCGACCATGTCGATCGCGCCGCGATGGTGGCGGGTCATCAGCTCGAGGAAGAGCGCGTCGAACTCCCTGCCCTCGAGCGAGGCGAGCCGGGCCATCTGCTCGGGCGTGGCCATCCCCATCGACGCCATGTGTTCGGCATGGCTCATCCCGGCCATGTGCTCCATCGCCGCGGTGGCGCGCTGACCGCGCGCGGCGAGCCAGTCGCGCATGAAGGCGATCTCGTCGGACTGTCCGGCATTGATCCGCCCGGCGATCGCGATGATGTCCGGGTTGCTCGTCCGTGCTTCCACCAGAGCGGCCAGTTCGGAAGCCTGCGCGTGGTGCGGGATCATCATCTGCATGAAGCGCGCATCGGCCGGCGCAAAGGTCGTACCGGCAAGCTTCGTGGCGTCTTCGGCCTTCAGCACGGTGTTGTCGGCACCCGGCGCGCCGGGCTGGATGATCGGCGCCTGCTGCGCGGCAGCAATCGTCGAGGTTCCGAGGAGCAGCGTCACGGCGAGGCTGCGAGCGAGAGTTCTGGTCATGATAAAGAGTCCCCAATTCCACTTCTGACGCAGAGTTAGACCCAATCGTGCCCATGGAAGCAAGCGGTTGATTGGCAGGCGACGCTCAGCCCTCGACGAACAGGACCTATCGGCAATCCGGGCCGTTATCTGCCACGACAACCGCATCAATCGAGGAGAACCCGATGCACCTTCCCAAGAACGCCCATGTCGCGCTGGTCGATGGCGAGAACTTTGTCGTCATGAGAAACGGCGGTGCCCCGCTCGAGCCCAAGCTCGACCGCAGCGAGAAGCCCGATCTTTCCGCCTCGAACTACAGTGCGGGCGTCAAGCATCAGGACGATGCCGGCCAGGCTCTCGGACGCACGGATCTGGAAGAACTCGCGCATGGCGCGGCGGCCGCCGCATGGCTCAATGCCAAGGCCGTCGCCGGCGAGATCGACGATATTCTGGTCATCGCTGACCCAAAGACCCTCGGCGAAATGCGGCGTCACTATCACACCGAACTGGAGAAGCGGCTGGTCGGAGAGATCGCGAAGACGCTGACCGGAGAGCCGACCAAGCGCATCGAGCAGATCATCGCCGACGCGTGATTACTCACCGCCTTTGAATTTACCCTACGGAAATGCTTGATCCGCCTCGCGACACGATTCGTCGCGGGGCGGTTGTCTTGTTCGATCATACCTGTGTTAAGGTTGTGCACACCATAAACGGGTTACAGGGGTCTCATGGGACTGAGGACGATCGGGAGCGCGCTGGCGGCTGGCTTACTGGCCTTCACCATGCCGGCGCAGGCGCAGACACACCAACAGCCGGACGCGCAAGGTCGCGACATAAAGAGCGGCGAGTATCAGGCGCTGTTCGACAACATGCTGGGGACCGACGCGCGGACCCCGCAGGTTTTCAAGACCATCCAGCAAAGCCCGCTCGGCATGACGATCGCCCGACTGGCCGATGGGGCCAGCGGCCGGATCGGGGTCTATGCGATAGACCTGTCCACCGGGCAGGAAATCGGCGTTCTCGCCGATGAACGCTTTCCCATGGCAAGCACCAGCAAGGTGGCGATCGCCGCGACCTATCTCGCCGGAGTCGATCAGGGCCGCTGGAGCCTTACCCGTCAGCTGCGCCTGCCCCGGCCGGGTGGCGCGTCGATGTCGGCGAAACAGCATCTCGACCTGATGATCAGCAAGAGCTGCAACGATTGCACCGACGCGTTGCTTGCAGCAGTCGGGGGGCCCGTCGCGGTCACCAAATGGATGCGGCAGGCGGGGATCGAGGATTTCCAGCTCACCCGCGACATCGCGACGCTGATCCGCGAGGATGGCCGGATCGACCCTGCGTCGAGCGTCGACCTGAAGGACAGCGCGACACCGCGCGCGATGGGTCAGCTTCTCGCCGGGATCTATCAGGGCCGCTGGCTCACCTCGACTTCGCGCCAGGTTCTGATGAATGCCATGAACGCAACGACCACCGGCAAGGGGCGGATGCGGTCCGCCCTGCCTTCGAGCGCAGGCCTCGCACACAAGACCGGCACGCTGAGCCGGACGGCGAGCGATATCGGAATCTTCCACACCCCCGATGGGCGGGCGATCGCGGCCGCGATCTACGTGACGGGCCAGAGCCGGTCGATGGCGTATGAAAACGGCAATCGCAGCGCCAAGCTGGCCGCACGGGCCCAGCGCGATGCCCGGATCGCGACGATCACCGGAGCGCTTTACGAAGGGTTCGGTCAGCCGGTGAACGACGGCCGCGTCTGGGCGAACGCCCAGTACGCCGGTCAGTAGCATTCGCTGACAAGCTCAATTTCGCAGACATAGAAAAAGGGCGGCACCATCGCGGTGCCGCCCCCTCTTTTTCGGAAAACCGAAAGGACTTAGTCGGCCGCAGCTTCGTCGACCGTCTCGTCCTGCATGTCGGCTTCGGCTTCGTTGGTCGCGGCTTCGGCGTCGGCGGCGGCGTTCTCGGCAGCAGCGTCGATGTCGTCACTGGCCTGCTCCAGCTCGGTGCCGGCGGCTTCGAGGTTGGCTTCGGTGTCGGCCGCTGCGTTCTCGGCGGTCGATTCGGCGGCGTCCTGGGTCGATTCCGAGCAGGCGGCGAGCGACAGAGCGGCAGCCGAAGCGGCGGCGATGAGAGCAATCTTGCGCATGGGATGAATTCCTTGATTGAATGACTGAACGTCAGCGATCCTTCCGGATCGGCCGAGGACCCGATCGAGGCCTCGCGATGTCCAAATAATGGCGAGAATGTGGCCTTGCAAGCCCTTTCGTCCAGACTTGCCTTTTTTCCGCCTCAATTGGAAGTGGATAAGCTCTCCCATCGTGCGAACCGCGCTGCTAGTGCGCTCGTCATGTCCGAGCGCCAGCATCTCTATCTCGTCGACGGTTCGGCCTATATCTTCCGCGCCTACCACCGCCTGCCGCCACTTACCAATCCGGAAGGCACGCCGGTGGGCGCCGTCTATGGCTACACCACCATGCTGTGGAAGCTGGCCGACGATCTCGACAAGGCCGACGGACCGACGCACCTCGCAGTCATTCTCGACAAGGATTCGACCAGTTTCCGCAACGAGATCTATCCCGAATACAAGGCGCACCGCCCCGAACCGCCCGAGGATTTGCGCCCGCAATTCCCACTGATCCGCGACGCGACGCGGGCTTTCAGCCTCGCCTGTATCGAGGAGCAGGGGCTGGAGGCGGACGATCTCATCGCCTCCTATGCCCGCGCCGCCACGCGCAAGGGATGGGACGTGACCATCGTCTCCTCCGACAAGGACCTGATGCAGCTGATCGGCCAGTGCGCGAAGGAGGAGCTCGAGCCCGGCGTCGAGAGCGGCGGCTGCATCGACATGCTCGACACGATGAAGAGCCAGCGCATCGGGCGCGAGGAAGTGGTCGAGAAATTCGGCGTCGGCCCCGAACTGGTCGGCGACGTGCTCGCGCTGATGGGCGATAGCGTCGACAACGTGCCCGGCATTTACGGCATAGGACCGAAGACCGCTTCCAAGCTGATCCAGGATCACGGCAGTCTGGCCGCAGCGCTGGACGCGGCGCCGGACATGAAGAAATCCAAGCTGAAGGAACGCTTGCTGGAAGGACGCGCCGAGGCCGAACTCAGCCGGGTGCTGGTAACGCTGAAGGAGGATTGCGACCTTCCCCAGCCGCTCGAGGACTTCGCGCTCGACGGCGTGCCGCCCGAACCGCTCGCCGCCTTCCTCGAGAAGCAGGGCTTCACCAGCCTGCTGCGCCGCCTCGACAGTGGCAGCGGCAGCCCCGACCGGCCGAACAATCTGAATCCCGCCAAGCCCGAGAACAAGAGAGCGGCCGCGAGCGCCGAAGGCAATCGCCAGCCTTTGCCTGACATGCCGGAGATCGACCGCTCCGCCTACGAATGCGTCCAGACCATGGAGCGGCTGGAACACTGGATCGCCCGCGCCATGGCCGCGCGGCTGGTGGCGGTGGATACCGAGACCAGCGATCTCGACTGCATGGTCTGCGACCTCGTCGGCGTAAGTCTCGCGACCGGGCCGAACGAGGCGTGCTACATCCCGCTCGGCCATCTCAATGCCGATGGCGGGGGAAGCGACATGTTCGCCCGCCCCCCGCAGCAGATCGAGAAAGCGGCGGCGCTGGCCGCGCTCAAGCCCCTGCTCGAAAACGATGCAGTGCTGAAAGTCCTGCACAACGCCAAATACGATCTCAACGTGCTGGCGCGCAACGGCGTCCATGTTGATCCGATCGACGATACCATGGTCATCAGCTTCGCGCTCGATGCGGGGCGGGCGGAAACCGGCATCGGCGGAGGGCACGGGATGGACGAGCTTGCCGAGCGGCATCTCGGCCACAAGTGCCTGACCTTCAAGGAGGTCTGCGGCACCGGCAAGAAAGCGATCCCCTTCGGCGAGGTCGCGCTCGACAAAGCGACCGAATACGCTGCCGAGGATGCCGACGTGACCTGGCGGCTCTACCGCCACCTCAAGCCCCGGCTCGCGGTCGAGGGCGGCACCCGCATCTACGAGCGGGTCGACCGTCCGACCATCGCAGCGATTGCCGGAATGGAGCGCCACGGCATCAAGGTCGACCGGCCCCAGCTCGCCAAGCTTTCCGGCGAATTCGCCACCGAGACCAGTCGTCTGGAAGGCGAAATCCACGCGCTCGCGGGCGAGGAATTCACGGTCGGCAGCCCCAAGCAGCTCGGCGACATCCTGTTCGACAAGCTGGGCCACAAGGGCGGGCGCAAGGGCAAGAGCGGGCAATATTCGACCGATCAGTCCGTGCTCGAGAAGCTGTCCGCCGATGGCGCCGAGATCGCCGACAAGGTGTTGGAATGGCGCCAGCTGACCAAGCTGAAGTCGACTTACACCGACGCCCTGCAACAGGCGATCAACGATGGCACCGGCCGGGTCCACACCTCCTATTCCCTCGTCGGTGCACAGACCGGGCGGCTGTCCTCGACCGACCCGAACCTGCAGAACATCCCGATCCGCACCGAGATCGGCCGCCAGATCCGCGAGGCCTTCGTGGCCGAGGAGGGTAACGTCCTGCTCGCTGCCGACTATTCGCAGATCGAGCTGCGGCTCGCCGCGCACATGGCCGATGTCGGCCCGCTGAAAGACGCCTTCGCCAATGGCGAGGACATCCACAACCGCACCGCGCAGGAGATGTTCGGCACGGTCGATCGCGACACACGCGGGCGCGCCAAGACGATCAATTTCGCCATCCTCTACGGCATTTCGCGCTGGGGCCTCGCCGGGCGCCTGGGCGTCGAACCGGACGAGGCGCAGGAGATGATCGACACCTATTTCAAGCGCTTTCCGGGCATCCAGCGCTACATCATGGAAACGCTGGAGAAGGTGCGCGAGCGTGGCTATTCGGAAACCCTGTTCGGCCGCAAGACCTGGTTCCCCCGCATCAATTCCAAGAACCCGAACGAGCGCAGCGGCAGCGAACGCGCCGCGATCAACGCGCCGATCCAGGGCACCAGCGCCGATATCATCAAGCGGGCGATGGCGCGGATGAACCCTGCGCTGACCGCCGCCGGCCTCGACAATGTCCGTATGCTTTTGCAGGTCCATGACGAACTGGTGTTCGAACTGCCGGAAGCCGACGTGGCGCAAGCCTCGAAGGTGATCGGAGAGGTGATGGCCGGAGCCGCCGCACCGGCCGTGACGCTCGACGTTCCGCTGGGCGTCGATATCGGCACCGGCCACAGCTGGGGAGCGGCGCATTGAAGCGCTACGTCGACTTCGCGCGCGGGAACCGCGAGTTCCGCTGGACCAATGTCGTGCTGCTGGGGATCATCGTGGCGGCGATGTTCGGCCTGATCCTGCTCGCCTTCACCACCATCGAGAGCGAGCGGCGCGAACGGTTGCAGGTCTCGCGCACCAACGACATCCTGCTCGAGCTGCGCGATGTCGGCCGGGCCGCGCTCAACGCCGAGACGGGGCAGCGTGGCTATCTCATCACGCTCGACCGGCGCTATCTGGAATCCTACCTCGCCGGGCGCGAACAGATCGAGCCCACCCTGCGGCGGATGCGCGAGCTGATCGAGCCGGGAGCCAACGCCCGGCAGATGGAGCTCCTCGAACAGATCGAGGTGCTGAGCCGCGCCCGCTTCGCCGAACTAGACACCTCGGTCCGCCTGCTGGAACAGGGCCAGCTTGCCGATGCCCGCCGGGCGGTTCTCACCGACGAAGGCCACGAAGCGATGGAACGCCTGCGCCGCGCGACGCGGGAGATGGAGCGGATCGAGCTCGACGTGTTATCCGACGCGACCGCACAGACCGCCCGGGCCGAGGCGCGCGTGCTGCCCATCCTCGGCGGGTTGTTCGTGCTGATGCTGATCGCGGTCGTATCGGCGATAAGGCTGGTGGCCCGAACCGCGCGGGCCGAGGCCGAGGCCGCGCAGGCAGCCGCACTCGGCGAAGCGCGGGACCAGGCGGACCTGCTGGCGCGCGAACTGAACCATCGGGTGAAGAACCTGTTTGCCGTGATTCTCGCGATCGTCCAGCTCTCCTCGCGCGACCGCCCCGAGGCGAAGCCGGTCACCGACAGCATTGCCGAACGGATTCGCGCGCTCCTCACGGCGCATGAAGTCAGCCAGGGCGAGCTCGACCGGCAGGTCGCCTCGCTCACCTCGCTGGTCGAGACGACGCTCGCGCCTTACCGTTCCACCAAGCTGACGGCGAATGTCGAAGGGCCGGAAGTGATGTTGCCGGCCAAGCAGGTCACGCCGCTCGGCCTCGTCCTGCATGAACTGACCACCAACGCGGTCAAGTACGGCGCTTGGTCCTCGGGCGGCTCGATCGACGTGTCATGGCAGACCATGGGGAGCGAGGTCCAGCTGATCTGGCGCGAGCATGGCGTGACCATCGAGAGCGAACCCGAACGCCGCGGTTTCGGCAGTATGCTGATGACCAGCGCCGCGCGGCAGTTCGGCGGCACGCTGGACCGCGAGTTCCTGCCCGATGGTGTCGAGGTCCGGATCACCCTGCCGCTCGGCAGCTGACGTTCGGCCGATCGGCCGGTTGCCTTGCCGAACTCCGCTGATTATCGCGATCGGCGATGCTTGACCGCTACGATCCGCGCAACTGGCCCATTTCTTCTGATGGCCTGATCGCCACAATGATCGGGCTTGGCGTCTCCATTCTCATCGCCCTGGCGCTTCACTGGGCGATCTTCGCGGCCCTGCGCCGCATTGCACGACTGTCGAACAATCCGTTCGACGACGTGATCGTCGCCAAGGTTCGCAAGCCGCTGCGTTGGGTGATGATCGGCTTCGCCATTTCCGCAGCCGCCGACGCCGATGCGCTGGTCGGGCAGGGCTGGGACATCGCCACCGATTACATCACGCCCGCCCTCGTCGGATGGCTCGCCTATGCGGTCGTTCAGGGCTTCTCGGCGGGAATGGCGGCCGAGGCGGAGCGGTCGGAGGATCCGGTGTCGCAGCGCGCGCGCATCACCCGGATCGCCATTCTCGGGCGCACGCTCACTGTCGGCATCGTCATCATCACGATCGCCCTGATCCTTTTCAACATCCCCGGCGTGCGCGACATCGGCGTGACCATGATGGCGTCTGCCGGCCTGGTCGCGCTGGCCGTCGGCGCCGCGGCTCAGCCGGCACTCAAGTCGCTCATCGCCGGGCTGCAGATGGCGATCACCCAGCCGCTGCGGATCGGCGACCAGGTGAAGCTTGACGGCGAGGTCGGACGGATCGAGGAAATCCGCATGAGCTTTGTCACGGTGCGGACCTGGGACGAACGCGTGATCGTGGTTCCGACCACCCGCTTCCTTGACCAGAGTTTCGAGAACTGGTCACGGGTCAGCGAGAAGCTGACCGGTCCGGTGTTTCTCCACCTCGATCCCGCTGCCGAGATCGCCCCGATCCGCGAGGAGTTCGAGCGTTTCGTGCGCAACCATCCGCTGTGGGACGGGCGCAATCTCTCGCTGCTCATGACAGAGGCCTATCCCGAGAGCATCGAATTGCGGCTCGCGATGAGCTCGGCCACGATCGGCGACCTGTGGACGCTGCGTTGCGAGGTTCGCGAACACATGCTGACCTGGCTGCGCGCGGATCAGCCCGGCGCGCTGATCCGCCACCGGCTCGAGGTCGAGGCAGCCAACGCGCGGGCGATGAAGACTTGATCCGCGCGGCCCCGATTACGGGCTAGAGGTCGGACACCCCGCCGTGCTTGCGCTCGCGGGTGCTCTCCACCATTCCTTCGTGGATGAAGCCGATCGGCATCGCCTCGGCCGCGCGCTTCTTCAGCTCGCCGCGCATCTTCTTGTATTCCTCTTCCATCTTCTGCGTGACGGTCGCGCGGGAATCCTTGAGCGCCTCGTCGAAGTCGGCGGCGGTCACGTTCTCGACATCCCCGCCCGCGCGTTGCAGCGCGTTGAGGCCGGCGCGGCGGACGACGTCCTCCAGATCGGCGCCGGTGAAGCGGTCGGTCTGGTCCGCGATCCGACCCAGCGAAACGTCTTCGGCCAGCGGCATCCCCTCGGTATGGATGCCGAGGATCTGCTCGCGCCCGGCCTTGTCGGGCGTGCCGACATAGACCAGCTCGTCGAACCGGCCGGGCCGCAACAACGCGGGGTCGACCAGCGTCGGGCGATTGGTCGCGCCGATCACGACCACCGACTGCAATTCCTCGAGCCCGTCCATTTCGGCGAGGATGGTATTGACCACCCGCCCCGTCACCTGCGGCTCGCCCTGCCCCGAACCGCGCGCGGGCACTAGGCTGTCGATCTCGTCGATGAAGACGACGCAGGGCGCGACCGAACGCGCGCGGCGGAACATCTTGGCGATCTGCTGCTCGCTCTCGCCATACCACTTGCTGAGGAGGTCGGAGCTTTTCATCGAGATGAAATTGGCCTCCGCTTCCTTGGCCACGGCCTTGGCGAGCAGGGTCTTGCCAGTGCCGGGCGGGCCGTAGAGCAGGAAGCCCTTGGCGGCCCGGATACCGAGACGGCGGAACGCCTCGGGATTCTTCATCGGCAGCTCGATGCCTTCCTTGAGCTTGCCGATCGCGTCGCCGACCCCGCCGATGTCCTGCCAGGCGACATTGGGCACCTGGACCATCACCTCGCGCATGGCCGAAGGCTGCACGCGCTTCAGCGCCGTCAGAAAATCCTCGCGACTGACATAGAGATCGTCGAGCACTTCGGCAGGGATTTCCCGCTCGTCCAGATCGAGGCGCGGCATGATCCGCCGCACCGCGTCGATCGCCGCCTCGCGCGCCAGAGCGGCAAGGTCCGCGCCGACGAAGCCGTAAGTGGTGCGCGCCAGTTCGTCGAGATCGACCTTGTCGCCCAGCGGCATGCCGCGTGTGTGGATGCCGATGATCTCGCGTCGGCCCTTCTCGTCCGGCACGCCGATCACGATCTCGCGGTCGAAGCGGCCCGGACGGCGCAGCGCCTCGTCGATCGCCTCCGGCCGGTTGGTCGCCGCGATCACCACGACATTGGCGCGCGCTTCCAGCCCGTCCATCAGCGTCAGCAGCTGGGCGACCAGCCGCTTCTCGGCCTCGCCCGGCACCTGGTCGCGCTTGGGAGCGATCGAATCGATCTCGTCGATGAAAACGATGGCGGGCGCGTTCTTGCTCGCCTCCTCGAACACTTCGCGCAGGCGCTTCTCGCTCTCGCCATAGCCCGAGCCCATGATCTCCGGCCCGTTGATGATCGAGAAATTCGCATCGCTCTCGTTCGCCACCGCCTGCGCCAGGCGGGTCTTGCCGGTGCCGGGCGGGCCGTGGAGCAGCACGCCCTTGGGGGGATCGACGCCGAGGCGGGTGAACAGCTCGGGGTAGCGCAGCGGCAGTTCGACCATCTCGCGCAGTTGCTGGATCGTCTCGCCCATGCCACCGACATCGTCGTAATTGACCGTGGCGCGGCCGCCGGGAGTCGATTCCTCGAATTCGGAACGCAGTTCCACCTCGGTGTTCTCGTCGATGTGGACGATGCCCTTGGGGCTGGTAGATACGACGTTCAGCCGGATCTGGGTCAGTGCATAGGCGGGTGCGTTGAACATCCGGCGCACTTCGGGCGGCATGTTCTGCACCGGCTGCTGCCCCGTCGTGGCGACGAGATCGCCCGCAACGATCGGCTTGCGGAAGAAATTGCGCTTCAGTGCCTGCGAGGGGCCCTGCAATCGCATCTCGCGGCTGGCCGGTGCGAAAACCACACGCGTCGCTGGCCGCGATTCGGCCGCGGCGATCTGGACATGCTCGCCCGAACCGCATTCGGCATTGTTGCGCTGCAATCCATCGAGTCGCACCACGTCGAGCGACTGATCCTCGTCATAGGCCGGCATGGCAATGGCCACGGTCGAACGCTTGCCGATGATCTCGACCACGTCGCCTTCGGTCACGCCGAGTTTCTGAAAAGCCGAACGCGGCAGGCGGGCGATGCCTTGTCCCGATTCTTCTTGGCGCGCCGCGGCTACCTGTAGTCTCACGGTGTTCTTTTCGATCGCAGCGTCAGCGTCGGCCATGCGTGTCTTTCCCGTTCTCGATATCGTCTTCGCGGCGATAAAGGTAGGAAGCGCCGCACTGCCTTGCAAATGACCGAGCGGCGCGCTGGGTCCGAAACTAATCGAAAGCAGGCAAGAAAAAGGCCCGGCTGGATAAACCGGCCGGGCCTGAAAGTTTGGGAGAGGATGCCTGAAAGGCCCGCCCTATGTGCACGTGCAGCATCTATTGTGCAAATGCGAAAAAAACATTCTTTGTTGCAAGAAGCGCAACTAGGGTGAGAACTTCGCAATTTCGAGAAGGGGTGACTTGCACGCCCCGCCCTCCTAACACCCGCTCTGCCGTAACGGAGGTCCGATGAAAAAGCTCTATCCCGACGCCGCCGCCGCCCTCGACGGGCTGTTGAAGGACGACATGCTGATCGCCAGCGGAGGCTTCGGCCTGTGCGGCATTCCCGAGCGGCTGCTCGAAGCGATCCGCGATTCGGGCGTGAAGGGGCTGACTTTCGCCAGCAACAATGCCGGCATCGACAACGAAGGCATCGGCATGTTGCTGCGCACGCAGCAGGTGAAGAAGATGATCAGCTCCTATGTCGGCGAGAACAAGGAGTTCGAGCGCCAGTTCCTCTCCGGCGAACTCGAGGTCGAGTTCTGTCCGCAGGGCACGCTCGCCGAGCGGATGCGCGCCGGCGGGGCGGGCATTCCCGGCTTCTACACCAAGACCGGCGTCGGCACACAGGTGGCCGAGGGCAAGGAGGTGAAGACCTTCGATGGCGAGGATTACATTCTCGAACACGGCATCTTCGCCGACCTCGCGATCGTGAAGGCATGGAAGGCGGACGAGACCGGAAACATCATGTTCCGCAAGACCGCGCGCAATTTCAATCTGCCCGCCGCAACCTGCGGCAAGGTCTGCATCGCGGAGGTCGAGGAAATCGTGCCGACCGGATCGCTCGATCCCGACTGCATCCACCTGCCGGGCGTCTACATCAACCGCATGATCATCGGCGCGCCCTACGACAAGAAGATCGAGTTCGTGACCACGCGGGAGCGCGCGGCCGCGTGACGCCAACGCGCGCAGGCCTGTGCGCTGCGCTGCTGGCCGCGGCGAGCTCGCTCGGCGGCTGCGTCGCCGTGGCGTTGCCGCTGATCGGGGCGGGGGCCGTGGTGCGCTCGCAGCTAGATCCTGCGGACGATGACCGGGGGACGCGCGCGCCGGCCCGATCCGCACCCGCACGTGCCGCTGTGTCGGCGCCGGCCTTCGAAGAGGAAGAGGCGCAGGTCCAGCTCACGACACTGACCGAATTGCCGCCACCATCCCCCGGTCGCAGCGACACGGCGCAGCGCGGCATCGCCGCTTTCTCGGCCTACGCCACGCAGCAGATGCAGCAGGACGGCGGGACAGCGCAGCGCGAAGCGGTACTGGCCGAACCGGGCAGTCTCGATCCGACGCGGCGCGAATGCGGCTCTCGCCAGCCGGCAGTCCTCATCGACCTCGACCCGGGGCGCGGGACATTCGATCCACTGGACGAGGCCACTCCCGCGCCGTCTCTGCCCGAAGCCCTCGCCGCGCTGCGTAAGGAGGGGATCGCCGTCGCCTGGCAATCGCGGCTGGGACGCCATTTCGAAACCGCCGCGCGCGACAGGCTGCGCTCCGCCGGGCTCGATCCTACGGCAAGCGACACGCTGTTGTTCGCCCGGACCATCGACGAGCGCAAGCAGACCCTGCGCGACGAATTCGCCAAAGCGCACTGCATTCTCGCCATATTGGGCGATGAACGTGCCGATTTCGACGAGCTCTATCTCTATCTCAAGGACCCCGACGCCGCGATCGCGCTCGATACGCTGATCGGCGATGGCTGGTTCCTGACCGGTCCGATCGAAAGCGAGGCTTGAGGCGAAGATGGCAAGACTTTCCAACCTCGCGATGGGTGCAGTCTTCGCAACTGCGCTTTCCGGCTGCACCACCGCCCTTGCCCCGCCAGCGGATACCGTGCGCCCGGTCACCACCGCCCTGTCCGATCCCGCGCCCGACGCGATGCGCTGGCTCTACGCCTCGGGAGAGGCTGCAGGCGTCTCGATCCAGACATGGCGGATGATCGGCGATTACGCCGGGAGAGTGGCCGCCTCCCCGCCCCCCGCCGCCTCGGTCCCGATGGGGCTGCCCGGCAGGGCGTCGGGAACGGGCACGGTCGGCTGCCGCCGTGCGGACGGGAGTGCCAAACCGCTCGCCATGGTCTTCGACGTGGATGAGACGGTGATCCTCAACGAGGGTTTCGAGTATCACCTCGCCACCGGCCACCCATACGACCGTGCCGAGTGGGAGGCATGGGAGCGCACCGGAGCCGATAGCGTCTCGCCCGTTCCCGGCGCGGTCACCGGCATCCGCCGCCTGCGCGACGCGGGCGTCACTCCGATCTTCAACACCAATCGCCAGTACAGTCCGGAAGGCGCAGCTCAGGCGATCGCCACAGCGGGCCTCGGCGAGGTGGTCCACCGTGAGACGCTGTTCCTGCGCGGGGACGATGGCAGCACGTCGGGCGGCAAGGATGGGCGGCGCGCGCTGATTGCCGAGCGTTTCTGCGTCATCGGGCTTGCCGGCGACAATCTCGGCGACTTCGCCGACATCTTCAACGCCGAGGGGCGGAGCGTTGGGGAGCGGCGCGATCTTTCGGCGCGCGGCGACTACGCCCGGCTATGGGGGAACGGCTGGTTCGCCCTGCCCAACCCCGTCTACGGCGATTCCATCAAGGGCACGATCGAGGAGGTCTTCCCCGCCGCACGGCGCTGGAGCCCCGCGATCGTTCCATCCGACGCCCCCGCAATCATGAACGAAGGCCAATGACATGACCGACAGCAACGCCGCCGCCGATGCCCCCGCCGGATGGGACCGCAACCAGATGGCCGCCCGGGCCGCCAGGGAGCTGGAAGACGGCTATTACGTCAATCTCGGCATCGGGATCCCCACGTTGGTCGCGAACCATATCCCCGAGGGGATGCACGTCACGCTCCAGAGCGAGAACGGGATGCTCGGCATCGGCCCTTTCCCCTATGAAGGCGAGGAGGACGCCGATCTCATCAATGCGGGCAAGCAAACGATCAGCGAGCTTGCCCATTCGGCCTATTTCGACAGCGCGACAAGCTTCGGGATGATCCGCGGCGGGCATATCGACCTCACCGTGCTCGGCGCGATGGAAGTGGCGCAGAACGGCGACATCGCGAACTGGATGATCCCGGGCAAGATGATCAAGGGGATGGGCGGCGCGATGGACCTCGTCGCCGGGGTCAAGAAGATCATCGTGGTGATGGATCACACCGCCAAGGACGGCACGCCCAAATTCATCCCCGAATGCACGCTGCCGCTGACCGGCACGAATGTGGTGGACATGATCGTGACCAATCTTGCCGTGTTCCAGCGCCCTGACCACGACAGCCCGTTCCGCCTGATCGAACTGGCGCCGGGGGTGTCGGAGGAAGACATCGCCGCGCAGACCACGGCCGAATACGAAGTGGCGCTGTAAGGCAAGGCCGCGCCCCGCACCTCGCATTGGCGAGGCGCGGGGAGTGCGGAATCAAGCGAGCGCGGCTTTCAGCGCGTCGACCAGATCGGTGCGCTCCCACGGGAAATGGTCCCCGTCGACATCGCGGCCGAAATGTCCGTAGGCAGCGGTGCTGCGATAGATCGGCTTGTTGAGGTCGAGCCGGGTGCGGATGCCGCGCGGGGTCAGGCCGCCCAGTTCCTTCACCGACTTGATTGCCTCTTCCAGCTTGGCATCGTCGACCGTCCCGGTACCGTGGGTGTCGACATAGAGCGACAGCGGCTCGGAGACGCCGATCGCGTAGGACAGCTGGATCGTGCAGCGCCTGGCGAGGCCGGCGGCGACCACATTCTTGGCGAGATAGCGGGTGATGTAGGCAGCCGAGCGATCGACCTTGGTCGGATCCTTGCCGCTGAACGCGCCGCCGCCATGGGGCGCCGCGCCGCCATAGGTGTCGACGATGATCTTGCGGCCCGTAAGGCCCGCATCGCCGTCCGGCCCGCCGATCTCGAAGGCGCCGGTCGGGTTGATGTGCCAGACGGTGTTCTCGTTCAGCCAGCCGTCGGGCAGAATATCGGCCACGGCCTTTTTGACATAGGCCTTGAGCTCGGCTTCCTTCTCGCCCTCGTGATAGCCTTTGGCGTGCTGGGTCGAGACCACCACCGCAGTGCACTCGACCGGCTTGCCGTTCTCGTAGCGCAGGGTGACCTGGCTCTTGCTGTCGGGCTCGAGGAAGGGCGCGGTGCCGTTCTTGCGATCCTGCGCCAGCCGGTGGAGAATCTTGTGGCTGTAATCAAGCGGCGCGGGCATCAGGTCGGGCGTCTCGTCGCAGGCGAAGCCGAACATGATGCCCTGGTCGCCGGCACCTTCGTCCTTGTTGCCGCTGGCATCGACCCCTTGCGCGATTTCGCTCGACTGGCCGTGAAGGTGGTTCTCGAAGGTCAGCGTCTTCCAGTGGAAGCCGTCCTGCTCGTAGCCGATGTCCTTGACGACCTTGCGCACGGTCTCCTCGATCTCGTCACGCGCACCGGGTGCCCAACCACCATTCTCAGCGTATTTCTCGGCATCGAACATCGGCGCACAGCGGATTTCGCCCGCGAGCACCACGCGCTGGGTGGTCGTCATGGTCTCGCAGGCGACCCGCGCCTCGGAATCCTTCGACAGCATCAGATCGACGACTGCGTCCGAGATCTGATCGGAAACCTTGTCGGGGTGACCTTCGGACACGCTTTCGGAGGTGAAGAGGTAGTCGCTGCGCATGATGGATTTTCCGATATAAAGAAGTCTTTATGTCCTTACGCGCCTAGCCCTTCGAAAAGCGTCTGGCAACCAGCCATGCAGCGAGCAGCAGCGCGCCCCAGATCAAGGTGAGCCAGTGGCCGAGGCGGGCGAACCAGGTCGGCGAAGCGGCGGGCGGCACGATGCCATCGATCCGCTCCGCGCGGTGCATGCCGATATGCGAGCGGACCACGCCGCGCGTGTCGATCACCGCGCTGATCCCGGTGGTCGTGGCGCGGAGAACGGGCAGGCCTTCCTCCATCGCCCGCATCCGCGCCTGAGTGAGATGCTGCGGCGGCCCAAACGCGCCGAACCAGCCATCATTGGACGGATTGAAGATGTAGTCCGGGCGATCGGCGCGGTCGGCGACCTCGCCCGAGAACACGATCTCGTAACAGATCTGGACGCCCGCCCTGCCCCATTCGCCAAGGTCGAGTGTGCGCGGACCGGGGCCGGGGATGAAGTCGATCGAACCGGCGACAAGGCGGTTAAGCCCTAAGGGCTCGAGCAGCGCGCGCATCGGCAGATATTCGCCATAGGGCACGAGGTGCGCCTTGGCGTAGCTCAACCCCAGCGCGCCGTCGGGATAGATCGCGGAGACCGAATTGTAGGCTCCGGTGGCCCTGGGGTAACCGTCCTTGTTCTCTATCTCGAGGTGGACGACACCGGTCAGCAGCAGGCTGTCCTCGCCGATGACCCGGCCGATGCGCGACCGGGCGAGCGCAGGATCGCCGCCCGCCGTCATCCGCGTATAGTAGCGCTGGGGATAGCCCGGCTCGAGATAGTCGGGCACCGCGCTTTCCGGCCAGAGGACCAGGCGCGGTTCGCCCTCCGTGTCGCGCCGCGGCACGCTGAGGCTGGCGATGGTGAGGAACTGGTCCTCGAACTTGGAGGCGTCGTTGAGATCGTCCTGGCGCAGGTCGGGCTGGGCCAAGGTGAAGCGCAGCGTGCCCTGTTCGGGCGCGCCGGCGGGCCAGTACATCAACGCCGTCGCCACGGCCGCCAGACCGGCGAGCGGCAGCCAGCGGCGCGCGGTCACGGTCCAAAGCAAGAGAACCGCGAGCACCACGACCAGTCCGGACAGCGCGTAGGTCCCGAAGAAGGGCAGCAACCGCGCCGCGCCGGGCCGGTCGAACGGGCCGACCAGCATCATCGACAGCGGGCCCCAGGCGTAGCCGGTGAATAGCCAGCTCCGCACCCACTCCGTGGCGATCCAGCACGCGCCGAGGATCAGACCGAAAGCCGGAAGCCGCGCACCCCTGCTGTCCGGACGAGCGAGACCCCGCGCAATGGCGGCGGCAAAGCCGGGGAAAACGGCCAGATAGAGCGAGAGCAGCGGCACTGCCGCCCAGCCCAGCGCGGCGGGCATTTCCGCCTGATAGGTGAAGGCGGTCGCGATCCAGTTGTTGGTGAAGGTGAAATGCGCGACGCCGAACAGCCAGCCGCGAAGGAACGCGCCGCGCCTCCCGCTGCTTGCCCGCACGAGCCAGGCGAATCCGCCGAGCCCGGCCAGCGCCACCGGCCATATGCCGAGCGGCTGGAAACCGCAGGCCGCGAGCAGCCCGCAGGCAAGTGCCGCGAGATGGGGATGCCGTTCCAGCAGGCGCGCGATCGTCTGCACCATGCGCTCGCCCGATCGGCCCGTCAGCCCGGGGTCAGCTTACCGCGCTGAGCTTCGAGCCCGCATCGGGCTTGCGGCTGCGGACGGTCCGCTTCGCCTTGGGCTTGGCTTCCGCACCGTCCTCGTCGGAGAAGGACGGCGGCAGGGCCGCCGCGTCGATCCCGGCCGGGCCACTCTCGGCCGGAGCAGCATCGTCGGCCGTTTTGCGCCGGCGCACTGCCCGCTTCTTTGGAGCTTCTTCGGCTTCGGCCTTGTTCGGCCTTTCGTTCTGGCGATCGGGGCTGAACGGATTGTCGCCCGCTTCGTAATTCTCGCCCTCGTCGCGTTCCCGGCCCTCGCGCGGTGCACGGCGGGGCTTCTGGCGCGGCTTGACGCGGACCTCGTCCTGCTGTTCGTCGTCGGAAGACTGGTCCTGCTGCCTGTCGTTCTGGCGATCGTCGCGGCGCGAGCGCGGCTTGCGAGCGCTCCGGCGATTGTCGTCGAAATCCTCGTCCTCGTCGTCGTCCTGATCGCGATCGTCGCGCCTGTTGCTGCCGCGGGCCTCGTCCTGACGGGCCTTGTTGTCGGCGATCACGCGGAAATAGTGGTCGGCGAACTGGAGGTAGTATTCGGCCTGCACCCGGTCGCCATTGTGTTGGGCGTCCTGAGCCAGCTTCTTGTATTTGTCGAGCAGTTGGGGCGCATTGCCGCGCGCGCGGCTGTCGATCCGGTTGCCCGAATTGCCACCGCCCTGGTTGCGACTGCCCCGGCCGCGACGCCGGTTGTTCCGATTGTTGTTCAAGGGAATTCCATCCTCGTTTGTCGCGCGTGGCCGCTTCCGGCCGGTCCGCGCATGACCCCTTGCCGCGCGGGATCGTCCCGTCGCGGGTGCCCCTTGCCCTCCCCGTGTTCCGGCGCGGAGCCGTGACAGGTCATGCAAATGTCGGAGCTGGACCACAAGGAGGGCGTCACGCCCTGTCCACGGGTCCTTTTCGGGGAGGTAGTGAGTCCGGCACGCTTTGCCAAGGGTTTATTCGTTCGCCGCACAAGCGAGGACGAGCGCGCGAGGGCGGCCGGCAAGGTCGCGTTCGAGCCGCGCCGCAAAGCCCGCAGCCCGCGCGAGATCGCCGACCGCCCCGGCCTGCCGGTGGCCGATCTCGAAGACCGCGACGCCGTCGGGGGCGAGCAACGCCTCCAGCTGCGGCATCAGCACGCGGTAATCGTCGAGCCCGTCGGGTCCTGCGAACAGAGCCGAGGCCGGCTCGTGCTCTCGGACAGATGGGTCCAGTTCGGCATCGTCCTCGACATAGGGCGGGTTGCACAGGACGAGGTCGAACTGTCCCAGTCCATCGGCCCAATCGGCTTGCGTCCAGTCGCGCAGCCGCATCTCGACCCGCGCATCGAGATCCAGAACGGTTGCGTTCTCGCGTGCCACCGCCAGCGCTGCCTCGCTTGCATCCACGCCGATCCCCTCGGCGCCGGTCTCCGCGAGTACGGTCAGCAGCAGGGCGCCAGTGCCGGTGCCGAGATCGAGCACGCGCGCCGGTGCGGGCTTCGCGGTCAGCGCTGCTTCGATCAGCACCTCGCTGTCGCCGCGCGGGATCAGCGTGGCGGGAGTGACGCGGAACCGGCGTCCGTAGAACTCGGCATGGCCCAGGATGTAGGCCATCGGCTCGTGCGCGATCCGGCGCGCTAGCAATGCGGCGAAGCCCGCGGGCACCGGATCGCGCAGATGCCGCAGCAGCAGGTCGGACCGCGAGACGCCGAACGCGTGCGCCATCAGCAGCTCGGCATCGAGCCGCCCCCATTCGACCGCAAGCCTATCCGCCGACTCGCGCAGGGCATCGCCTACGGTCGCGTCCACGCGCCCTACTCCGCCAGCGCCGACAGCCGCTTGGCCTCGTCCTCGGCGATCAGCGCATCGATCAGTTCGCCGAGACCCGTACCCGCCACGATCTCGGGCAGCTTGTGCAGAGTGAGGCCGATGCGGTGATCGGTCACGCGCCCTTGCGGGTAGTTGTATGTGCGGATGCGTTCGGAGCGGTCGCCCGAGCCGACCATGGCCTTGCGCGCCTCGGCCTCGGCCCCTTGCGTCGCCTCGCGCTGCGCCTCGTAGAGCCGGGCGCGCAGCACCTGCATCGCCTTTTCGCGGTTCTTGTGCTGGCTGCGCGCGTCCTGGCAGGTGACGACGGTGCCGGTGGGCAGGTGGGTGATGCGGATCGCGCTGTCGGTGGTGTTGACGTGCTGGCCGCCCGCTCCGCTCGCGCGGTAGGTGTCGATCTTGAGGTCGCCCGCATCGATCTGGACATCCACCTCGTCGGGTTCGGGCAGCACGGCGACGGTCGCAGCGCTGGTGTGGATGCGCCCGCCGCTCTCGGTCTCGGGCACGCGCTGGACGCGGTGAACGCCGCTTTCGAACTTGAGCTTGGCGAAGACCCCGGTGCCCGCGACGTTGGCGACGATCTCCTTGAAGCCGCCGACATCGGACGCGCTCATGCTGACCGGTTCCACTGTCCAGCCGCGTTCGGCGGCGTAGCGTTCGTACATGCGATAGAGGTCGCCGGCGAACAGCGCCGCCTCGTCACCGCCCGTGCCCGCGCGGATCTCGAGCATGGCGGGCCTCGCATCGGCGCTGTCGCGCGGCAGCATGGCGATCGCGAGCTGGCGCTCGGCCTCGGGTAGGCGGTTGCGGATCGCGGCGAGCTCATCCTCCGCCATAGCCTTCATCTCGGGGTCGGCGAGCATGGCCTCGAGTTCAGGCAGCTCGGCCCGCATCGCCTTCACCTCGGCCGCGATCCGGGCGACCGGCTCAAGCTCGGCATAGTCGCGGCTCGCCGCCACGAAGGCCTCGCCCTCGAGCGTGCCGCTCGCCATCCGCGCCTCGAGTTCGGCGAAGCGATGGGTCAGCTGGTCGAGGCGTTCGGCGGGGATGGTCATTTATTTTCAGAACGCAAGGATACTTGAGCGACGAAGATGCCGTTCTCCTCATCCCACTGTTCCTTTTCCGGTTGGAATAGGAAAAGCGGATTGAGCGCGTTCATAAGTTCCTCGAACACGGGCAGAACTGCAGTCCCGTAATTCGCAAAAACCTTGAAGCGAAGAAAAGACGAAGTCTCATTTCGACGCTCGAGATTTATCTGGTAGACAGAATGATGGCTCTTCTGAGCGCGCTGGAAACGCTTTTTGGCATTGCCACGAAAGTCGATATCGACCTTCTTTCCAACCAGCCTTAGGGCTTGAGCAACAGCGTGGGCGCGCCGGTCATCTGCATTACTCTCAGGAATCACCACTGCCCAAGATGCATCCTCACGCCTCTCCCCCACCAACATCGCCAGCCGCTCGATTCCCGCCGCCCAGCCGACGGCCGGGGTCGCCGGACCGCCAAGGCTTTCGATCAGTCCGTCGTAACGCCCGCCGCCGAGGATGGTGCTCTGGCTGCCGAGCCGGCTCGCCGCCTCGCTCCCCTCGTCGGGGATGAATTCGAAGGCGGTGTGACGGTAGTAATCGAGGCCGCGAACCAAGCTTTCCGCGCGCACGAAATCGACGTCCGCAGCTTTCAAACCCGATTTTACATCGTCGAAGAACCGATTGGCCTCGTCGGACAGGAACTGGTCGATCTTCGGCGCGTCGGCGACGAAGCGCTGATCGCGCCGGTCCTTCGAATCGAGGATGCGCAGCGGGTTCTTCTCCAGCCGGTCCTGCGATTCCTCGCTGAGTTCGTCGCGCACGGCGCGGAAATGCTCGACCAGCGCGGCGCGCCAGGCTTCGCGACTGTCGCCATCGCCGAGCGTGTTGAGGTGGAGCGTGACGCCCGTAATTCCGAGTTCGCGCAAAAGCTGGTCCGCCATCGCCAGCAATTCGACATCGGCCTGCGGCTCGGCGGCGCCGATAATCTCGGCGTCGATCTGGTGGAACTGGCGGTAGCGGCCCTTCTGCGGGCGCTCGTAGCGGAACAGGGGGCCGTGTGTCGCCAGCTTGACCGGAGCGTGCTGCTGCCAGCCATTAGTGAGGAAGGCGCGCGCGATGCCGGCGGTGAATTCGGGGCGCAGCGTCAGCGATTCCCCGCCCCGGTCCTCGAAGGAATACATCTCCTTGGAGACGATGTCGGTCGTCTCGCCGATCGAGCGGGCGAAGACCTCGGTCTTCTCGAACACCGGCATCTCCACCCGGCGGAAGCGGTAGAGGCGGCGCACGCGCTCGAAGGTCTCGACCACGAAGGCGAAGGCTTCGGCGTCGGGGCCGAAGATGTCCTGCGTGCCGCGGATGGCTTGCGGTGTCTTGCTCATGCGCGGGCCTCTAGCGTGTCCTTGTCCGGCGGCAAAGTCGCTCGTCGAACTGGCGCTTGCCATACACGCCCGACCCCCGCATGACGGCGCCCATGATCATCAGAACCGCGCCCTTCGCGCTCGCCATCGCCCTTGTTTCTCAACCTGTTGCCGCGCAGGAAATCCGTCCCGCGACCAATTCCGCGCCTATCGCGCCGCAACTGGACGATGCGACGCCGCTGCCGCGCGACGTCGCCTATCCGGGCGGGACCATCGCGCTCGACATCGACGCGACGGATACGCGGCGCGGCGTCTACCGCGTGGTGGAGACGATCCCGGTGGTGGCCGGAACGCGCGAACTGGCACTGCTGCTACCCGAATGGCTGCCGGGCAAGCACGGCCCGCGCGGGGCGGCGAACCTGCTGTCCAACATCCGCTTCTTCGCCGATGGCGAGACGCTCGAATGGCACCGCGATCCGCTCGACGTCTATCGCTTCGTGGTTCAGGTGCCATCGGGCGCGCAGGCGGTCGAGGCTCGCTTCGTCCACACCTCGCCGGTGACGGGGCGCGAGGGGCGCATCTCCACCACGCAGGAAATGCTCAACCTCCAATGGGAAGCGATGAGCCTTTATCCCGAAGGTCATTACACGCGCCGCATCGCGGTGAAGCCGACCGTGACGGTGCCCGCCGGGTGGGAGGTCTACACCGCGCTGGACGGCAAGGCGCGTGCCGCCGACCGGGTGAGCTGGGACGTCGTCGATTACGAGACGCTGGTCGATTCGCCGATCTTCGCAGGCAAATACTCCCGCCAGTGGAACCTCGATCCCGAGGTCACGCTCGACGCGGTGGCCGATGCGCCGAAATATCTCGAACTGGCGCCCGAAAACCTCGCCACCTTCGAGAAGCTGGTGGACGAGGCCGATGCGCTGTTCGGCGCGCGGCACTTCGACCACTACAATTTCCTCCTCGCCATGACCGACCGGATGGGCGGGATCGGCCTCGAACATCATCGCTCGAGCGAGAACCAGTACGAGCCGACCGCGCTGATCGACTGGGAAAAGATGGACTGGGACCGCAACGTCGTCGCCCACGAGCTGGTCCATAGCTGGAACGGCAAGTTCCGCCGCCCGGAAGGTCTGTGGACCCCCGACTACCGCACCCCGATGCAGGATACGCTGATGTGGGTCTATGAAGGACAGACGCAGTTCTGGGGCTGGGTGCTGGCGGCGCGATCGGGCCTGCAGCAGAAGGAGACCGTGCTCGGCATGTTCGCCAATGCGGCGGCGAATTACTCCGAGGGCCAGCCGGGGCGCGCATGGCGCAGCGTGCAGGACACCACCTACGATCCGATCATCAACGCGCGCCAGCCGCTGCCCTACAGCTCGCTTCAGCGCAGCGAGGATTACTACGTCGAGGGCGCGCTTGTCTGGCTGGAGGCGGACCAGATCATCCGCGAAGGCACGAAGGGGCGCCGCGGGCTCGACGATTTCGCCAAGGCGTTCTTCGGCAAGACCGACGGCGACTGGGGCGTCCTCACCTACGATTTCGACGAGGTCGTGGCGACGCTGAACTCGGTCTATGCCTATGACTGGGCGGATTTTCTCGACACGCGGCTGCGGACCCCCGACCAGCCGGCCCCGGTGCGCGGGCTCGAACAGGCGGGCTATCGCCTGGTCTTCAAGGAGGAGATGAACCCCTATGCCGCGGGCCGCGCGTCGGAGGGGAGCGGGCTCGATCTCTTTTATTCGCTCGGCATGAACCTGTCGGGCGACGGGACGGTCACCACCACCTTGTGGGACGGTCCGGCCTTCGATGCGGGGATCGTCAACGGAGCGCAGGTCATGGCGGTGAACGGCACCGCCTATTCCGCCGACACGATGCGCGACGCGGTGACGGCGGCGAAGGCTTCGCAGGAGCCGATCCGCCTGCTCGTCAAGCGCGGGGAGATGTTCGACACGATCGAGATCGCCTATGCCGGGGGGCTTCGCTATCCCTGGATCGAACCGGTGGGGAACGGCACCAAGGGGCTCGACCGGCTGCTGAGCGCGCGGACGAAATAGCGGCCGAGCCCCTAACGACCAAGACCGGTTGCCGGGTGCGCACCTTGCCAGTAAAGGCCGCGCGCACCTTTTCCCACGCCCGGCTCGCCGGACCCATCATCGCAAGAGTATTCCATGCGCATCGATCTGATCCCCACCGGCGACAATCCGCCCGAAAGCCTGAACGTCATCATCGAAGTCCCCACGGGCGGCGAGCCGGTGAAGTACGAATTCGACAAGGAATCGGGCGCGCTGTTCGTCGATCGCATCCTGCACACGCCGATGCGCTATCCGGCGAATTACGGCTTCGTGCCGCACACGCTGAGCCCGGACGGCGACCCGCTCGACGCGCTGGTCATCGCGCGCAGCCCCTTCGTGCCCGGCTGCGTCGTGCGCGCCCGGCCGATCGGCGTGCTGAACCTGGAAGACGAGCATGGCGGGGACGAGAAGATCGTCTGCGTGCCGATCGACACGACCTTCCCCTATTACTCGGACGTCGCCGAAACGCGCGACCTGCCGAGCATCATCTTCCAGCAGATCGAGCACTTCTTCACCCACTACAAGGATCTCGAGAAGGAGAAGTGGGTGCGGATCGGCAATTGGGGCGATGCCGCCGATGCCAAGCGGATCGTGCTGGAAAGCGTCGAGCGCGCCAAGCAGGCGGACCAGTCCGGCATCGGCCGCTGAGACCCGCCGCCTGAACTCAGGCGCGCCCTCTCATTCCAACGGTGTCACTCCACCGGGCGCGAGTGGTCGAGCAGGTCCTTTTCCTGCCCGCCGCCGCTCGCGCGCCGTTCCTCGTCGACCATCTCGGCGATCTCGTTGGTCGGCCGCACATCCTCTTCGATATCGGTAACCGTGCGGCGCGGCTTCGGAGCGGCAGGCGTCCCCTCGCCCGAACCTTCCCGCACCACACCGCTTGTCGGCTCGTTCGCGAAGGGCAGGCTCGCCGAGCGCGGATCGAACCGCAGGCGATAGATCGGCTCGGGCAGGCCGAAGCCGGCATCTTCGAGCGCCGCCTTCACCGCCGGGATCGCGCGGCTCTGCGCCTTCCACCAGTCGGTCTCGCGCTGGTCGACCCAGCCGAGGAAGCGGATCAGAACGTTCGAATCGCCGACCTCCAGGATGCGCGCCTCGGGCGGCGGTTCGGCCAGCACGAAATCGAGCGCGGCCAGCGTGTCGCGCCCCAGATGGCGCGCGGCGACCGCGTCGTCATCGGCATCGACGCCTAGGTCGAACTGGAAACGACGCTGGGGATTGGTGGTGAAATTGGTGATCACCGCCTTGAACACCTGCGCGTTGGGGATGCGCAGATGGTTACCATCGAGGGTCATTAGGATCGTCGCCCGGCTGGTAAGGCGGATCACCCGGCCTTCCAGATCGTCGATCAGCACCCAGTCATTGGCGCGGAAGGGCTGGCGCAGGCTCAGCATCAGCGAGGCTACGTAGTTCTCGATCGTGTCGCGCATGGCGAAGCCCAGCGCGATGCCGACTACGCCCGCACCCCCCAGCACCGCCCCCATCAGCGCGCCCGCCCCGATCATGTCGAGCGCGATCACCACCCCGCCGACCACGAAGGCGAAGCGGATCGCCGACGCGATGAGTTCCGCGAGGAAGGAATTGGGCGCGAGCCGGTGCCACACGCCCGTCAGACCGGCGAGCAGGTAGCCGATCAGCGCGATGACTGCGGCAACAACCGCCGCCACGCCGATCAGCGGCAGCAATGCGAGGAAATCGTCGAGGCGGTCCTGGAGGTTCGCCACGCCGCCGAGCCCGCCATCGACCGAGATGTCGCGCTCGAGCCCGTTCTCGACCGTCACCACGCCGGTCACCCGTCCCGCGATCGCTTCGGCCCGGTCGACATCTTCCGCCTTGGGGACCGTGCCGGTGAGGCTTACCACGCCCTGCTGGACCGAGACCCGGACACTCCGAAAGGCGGGGAGTTCGGCGAAGATGCCGCTGATCCGCTCGGAAATGCGCTGGTCGGCGCCGCTGTCCTGCGTATCGGCGATCGTCTGCGCGGGCGCGGCCGTCGCAGTCTCCTGCGGCTCGGGATCGGCAGGGGCCGGCAGCATCGCCGCCAGCGGCGCGGCAAGGATCAGGGCGAGAATGGCCAGAAAGCGGCTCATGTCCCTGCCACCGTCATGCCGTCGATCCGCAGGGTGGGGACGTTGATCGCGTAGCGGAATTCGAGATCGTTCGCCGGGACCAGCGCGCGGAACATGTCGAGCAGATTGCCAGCAATGGTGATCTCCGACACCGCGCCCGCCAGCTTGCCGTCGCGGATGCGAAACCCGTGCGCGCCGCGGCTGTAATCGCCGGTCACACCGTTCACCCCCTGGCCGAACACACCGGTGACGTAGAGCCCGTCGGCGATATCCTCCATCAGCGCCTCGGGGCCGAGCGTACCCGGTTCCATGTGGACATTGCTGGCCGAGACGCCCGGCGTGCCCGCGCCGCCGCGCGAAGCGTGGCCGGTCAGCTTCTCGCCGAGCTGGCGCGCACTCGCGGCATTGGTCATCCAGCCGAAGATGCAGCTGTCCTCGACTAGCGTACGCGGCGTGCAGGCGAGCCCTTCGCCGTCGAAGGGGCGCGAGCGCAGCCCACGGCAGCGCAACGGATCCTCGACGATGCGGATCGCCGGATCGAACAGTGCCTCCTCGCGCCGACCGATCAGGAAGCTCGACTTGCGGGCGACGGCGGGGCCGCTCATCGCGTCGAGAAGATGGCCGATCAGCCCGTTGCCGATGCGCGGGTCGAAGACGACCGGCATCGCTCCGCCGGGCAGCGAGGTCGCGCCGAGCCGTGCCACTGCCCGCTCGCCCGCGCGGCGGCCGATCTCGGCCGGTGCGGGCATGTCCTCGCGATGGTGCGCGGTGCGATAGGCGTAGTCGGTCTCCAGCCCCCCGGCCTCTCCCGCGACGACGCTGGCGCTCAGCGAATGGCCGGTCGCGCCGTAGCCGCGGGCAAAGCCGTGCGAGGTGACGAGCGCGACGACCGAGCGGCTGAAGCCCGCCCCGCCGCCGTTCGAATTGGTCACACCGTCCACCGCGCGCGCCGCGTCCTCCGCCTCGAGCGCGGCGGCGCGCAGCTGCTCGGGATCGGGCTCGTGCGCGTCGGCAAGGTCGAGATCGGGCGGCGGGCCGGACAGCAGCCGCTCCTCCGGCGCGAGCCCGGCATAATCGTCGACCGGGGCAAGTCGCGCCATCGAAAGCGCGCGGGAAACCAGTTCGTCGAAACCGGCGGCGGAAAAGTCGCTCGTCCGGATCGAGGCGGACCGCTGGCCCACGAAGACCCGGAGGCCGATGCTCTCGCTTTCCGAGCGCTCGACATCCTCGAGCTGCCCCAGCCGCACCGACACGCTTTCGCTGGAATTGGCGCGGGCCACAGCATCGGCGGCATCGGCTCCCGCCCGCCGTGCGCGCGCGACAAGGTCGCTGCACCGCTCGAGCGCTGTATCGCTGTCGATCATGGCGGAGGAGTTAGGTCAGCGCCCTGTCGCTGGCAAGCGATCACGCGCGGGCGCCGCCGGACTCAGCCCGCCGCGAGCTTGAACAGGCCGGTGATCAGGAACGGCAGACCGATCGCGAGCGACCACAGCGCCAGCTGGTCGAGCCTGTAGGCGCCGCGCAGGGCGGGATCGTGCGCTGCTTCGTCGGAAATGTCCCGCCAGCGCCGCTCGAACCAGCGGCAGGCAGGAATGATGCCCGCGACGAGCAGGATCAGCGCGAGGTAGGGCAGGATGTTGGGCAGCCCGTCCTGCATGGCGTGGACGGTGACGAAAATCTGCAGCGCGGTGTAGACCACCAGAGCCAGTGCGACATTGTCGCTCATCCCCTTGCGCCAGTCGATCGGCTTCGCCGCCGGCGCGTCGTGAAGGGCGGTATGGTGCGCGTTCATATTGGCGCGGTCGTCAAATGCCTTTGCCATCGTCGGGTATCTCCCCGGTTGCTGTCGTGTCCCGATTCCGCAATATTTCAGAAGTCTGAACGCCGCGCAAGGGCGGCGCCGCAGCATCTCGCGGCGATACATGCACGATTCTTGCCAGAACGACTGCCTTGCCCCGCCCGTCCGTCGTCAACGGGGTTCCCTGCCGCGCTTCCCATGCTAAAGGCGTGCCATGAGCGAAGCCGACCACGCCGATCTTCCCAGCGCCAGCCTTTCCGGCGCCGAGCTGGAGCGCGAGGAACTGGTCGAGGAGGCGGTCGCCGACGCTGCGCCGCCTATCCCGCAGGGCGGCCTCGAACTCGTCTCCATCGCCAAGAGCTACGACAAGCGGCAGGTCCTCTCGGACATCTCGCTGACCGTGGGCAAGGGCGAGGTGCTCGGCCTGCTCGGCCCGAACGGCGCGGGCAAGACCACCTGCTTCTATTCGATCATGGGCCTCGTCCGCCCGGATTCGGGGCGCATCCTGATGGATGGCGAGGACGTCACCAATCTGCCGATGTATCGCCGCGCGATCCTCGGCCTCGGTTACCTGCCGCAGGAAACGAGCATCTTTCGCGGCATGACCGTCGAGCAGAACATCAATTGCGTGCTCGAGATGGTCGAGCCCGACCGAGAGACCCGCGCGGCCGAACTGGAGCGGCTGCTCGGCGAATTCGGTCTCACCCGCCTGCGCGCGAGCCCCGCCATGGCCCTGTCGGGCGGCGAGCGCCGCCGCGCCGAGATCGCCCGCGCGCTGGCTGCCAAGCCTTCGATCATGCTGCTCGACGAGCCTTTCGCCGGCATCGATCCGCTGTCGATCAGCGACATCCGCGATCTGGTAAAGGACCTGAAGACGCGCGGCATCGGCGTCCTGATCACCGATCACAATGTGCGCGAGACGCTGGAAATCGTCGATCGCGCCTGCATCATCTATGGCGGGCAGGTCCTGTTCGCCGGGACGCCGCAGGATCTGGTCGCGGACGAGAACGTGAAACGGCTCTATCTGGGCGAGAGTTTCACACTGTGACGGACACGCGCGACGGGGACTGAACCATGGCGCTAGCTCCGCGTCTCGATCTCAGGCAGACCCAGTCGCTGGTGATGACGCCGCAGCTGCAGCAGGCGATCAAGCTGCTGGCGCTGTCCAATCTCGAACTCGAAGCTCATGTCTCGCAGGCGCTGGAAAGCAATCCGCTGCTCGAAATCGGCGAGGTCCGGCGCGAGACTGAGAGCGATCCCGCAGCGCCTGCGAGCGAACACGAAAGCGACCCCGGGGCCGATGGCGAGAGCGCGCTCGACATCGCCGACCATGCGCTCGATCCTGAACGATCTCCGGGCGATGCCGATTGGGGCAAGGCGGCGGGCTCCGGCGGATCGGGTGACGACCTGCCCGATCTCGAGAACCGCGCGGGCGACGATCCCACCCTCGCCCAGCATCTTTCCGCCCAGATCGGCACGGCCGCGCATGACGGGCGCGAGGCGATGATCGCGGCGCGGATCGTCGGCGAGATCGACGATGCCGGCTATTTCACCGGCGACCTGCTGAGCCTGACCGAAGAGCTTGGCGTGCCGCTGGCCGAGGTCGAGCGCGGGCTGGAACTCGTCCAGTCGCTCGATCCGACCGGCGTCGGCGCGCGCTCGCTTGCCGAGTGTCTGGCGCTTCAGGCGAAGGAGGCGGATCGCTACGATCCCTGCATGGCGCGGCTGATCGACAATCTCGCCATGCTGGCGGCGGGCGAGATCGCGCGGCTGAAGCGCATGTGCGAGGTCGACGACGAGGATTTCGCCGAGATGCTTGCCGAATTGCGGCGCTACGACCCCAAGCCGGGCCTGCGCTTCGGCGGCGGGGCGGAAGCGCCGGTGGTGCCCGACGTGCTCATCGGCGCGAAGGCGGACGGGGGCTGGGACATCCGGCTCAACGCCGACACGCTGCCGCAACTCGTGGTCAACCGCGAATATTATCTCGAACTGAAAGACGGCTGCACCGACAAGGCGAGCAAGGCGTGGCTGGGCGAACATCTGACCGAAGCGAACTGGCTGATCCGCGCGCTCGACCAGCGGGCCAAGACGATCCTCAAGGTCGCGGCCGAGATCGTGAAGCGACAGGCGGGCTTCTTCCACCAGGGCGTCTCGGCGATGAAGCCGCTGATCCTGCGCGAGGTGGCCGAAGCGATCGAGATGCACGAAAGCACCGTCAGCCGGGTGACGAGCAACAAGTATCTCGCCTGCGCGCGCGGCACGTTCGAGCTCAAGTATTTCTTCTCCAGCGGCGTGGGATCGAGCGACGGCGAAGGCGCCTCGTCCCAGGCGATCAAGGCACGGATCAAGGCGCTGATCGATGCAGAGGATGCGAAGAAGGTGCTGTCAGACCAAGCGCTGGTCGATGCGCTGAACGCGGAAGGCTTCGATCTCGCCCGGCGCACGGTGGCGAAATATCGCGAGGCGATCGGTCTCGGATCAAGCGCCCAGCGCCGCCGCGAGAAGAAGCTGGCGGCGCTCTAAGGACGGCCTAGCCGCGCTGGATGGGCTGGCCTAGCGTGGTCTGTGTGGTGCTGACCTGATCGGAGTGCCACACGCCGGTGTCGCCGGGCTGGCCGTCCCGCTTTTCGTCATGAATCAGCGCAGCCGGTTCGGCGCCCGCATCGCTGACCAGTTCGTCGAACAGCTGCTCGTAGTTCTTGAGCGCGCGACGCATTTCCTCGGTCGTCGCTTCGGCGCGACGTTCGGCGATCTCGTGACCTTCGCGATAATGGTGGGCGACCTTGCCGTGATTGACGGTCAGATCCTCGTAGCGCCGATCGAAGTCGCTCATCGGAAAGCCGCGGGTCTGCATCATGTCGGCAAGCAGGCGATCGCCGCGCAGCATCGCTTCCTGCGGGCTGTCGACGAACAGCGCCTTCACTTCCTTCCATTGGCCCGCGAACCGGTCGCGCTCGGCAATGGTGAGCGGGCGGATCTGAAAATCGGACACCCGCTTCTCGCGCTCTTCCAGGTTGCGCTCGGCGTCGCTGCGACCATGTTCCTTGACTGTGCGGTCGTATTCCTCGCCGAAGGTATCGCGCAGATGGGCGGTGCGCTTGCGCCGCGTGACGAGCCATACCGCCAGCAGGGCCAGCACCACGATCGCCGCGACGATCACAATGAATGTCGTGTTGTCACCCTGCACGCGCCGTCTCCTGTCGCAGCCCGCGCCGTGGCGGGTCCGAGAAAGGATACGCGCACGGTCCCGCCTCGTTCCGGATGGCCCGCTACGATCATCGGTCCGGAGACTTGAAACCGTCACGCGTCCGGCGCATCGGGCGGACATGATCCACAAAGCCTCCGCCGCGCTCCTCGCCCTGACGCTCGCCGCCTGCACCGCGACGCCGCCCGTTTCCTCCAGTGTCCCTGCCGCCGATGCCGCGCCGGTCACGATCGGGATCATCGGGCTGAACGACTTCCATGGCAATCTCGAGCCCATCCAGCGCGCCCTCCCGGTCCGCGAGGGCGTCGAGGTCCAGGCGGGCGGGGCCGCCCACCTCGCCACCGCGATCGACACGCTGCGGGCGCGGCACGAACATCATCTGGTGATCTCGGCAGGCGATCTCATCAGCGCGAGCCCGCTGGTCTCCTCGCTGTTTCTCGACGAGCCGACCGTGGGCGTGATGAACCGCATCGGGCTCGACTTCAACGCGGTCGGCAATCACGAATTCGACCGCGGCTGGCGCGAGCTGGTCCGCCTGTCGGAGGGCGGCTGCGACAAGCTCACCTTGCGCGAACCCTGCGCGGTCGAGCCGGATTACGCGGGCGCCGACTTCGCCTTCCTCGCCGCCAATGTCCGCACGCCCGAAGCGATGGGCCGGGGCGAGACGCTTTTTCCCGGCACCGCAATGCGCCGCTTCGGCACGGGCGAGGGGGCGGTGGATGTCGGCATCATCGGCTTGACGCTGGAGGGCACGCCCGGCCTCGTCACGCCCGAAGGCATTGCGGGCCTGACCTTCGCCGACGAGGCGGAGACGATCAACGCGGCTGCGGCCGATCTCACGGCCAAGGGAGCCGAAGCGGTGGTGGTCGCGATCCACCAGGGCCTCGCGCCCGACGACCAGCCCGACGTGTTCGGCTGCGCGGCGATCTCCGGACCGTTGCGGGAGATCCTCGACCGGCTGAACCCGGGAATCGACGTGGTCATCTCCGGCCACACGCACCGCCCCTATGTCTGCGACTACGGCACGATCGATGCGGCGCGGCCGATGCTGGTCACCAGCGCAGCATGGGGCGGACAGATGCTGACCGACATTACGCTCACCATCGATCCGGCGGCGGGCCGCGTGATTGCCAAGGACGCGCGCAATCTGGTTATCGCCAACGACAATGGAGCGGCGGAGGAGGGCGTGCTGCGCCCCGCAGCGCGCACCGATATCGCCGCCTATGTCGCGCGATATGCCGACGCGGCGCGCGATGCGGAAACGCGACCCGTCGGCAGGCTGTCGGGCCCGGCACGCAAGGAAGGCATCGAAAGCTCGCTGGGCAATCTCATCGCCGATTCGCAACTCGCCGCGACGCGCGGGGCCGGAGCGCAGATCGCTTTCATGAATTCCGGCGGTATCCGTGCCGACCTGATCCCGGCGGCGGGCGGGGTGCTCTCCTTCGGCCAGATCTACACCGTCCAGCCCTTCGGCAACACGCTGATGACCAAGACCTTCACCGGCGCGCAATTGCTCGCGCTGCTCGCCAGTCAGTTCGACGACGGGCGCGACAACGTGCTCGCTGTCTCGCAAGGCTTCCGGCAGGTGCTGGCGCGGGACGGCGACAGCTATCGCTTCGTTTCCGCGACACTCGACGGCAAGCCGATCGATCCGGCGGCGACCTACCGCGTCACGATGAACAGCTTCCTCGCCACCGGGGGTGACGGGTTCGCGATCTTCGCCGATGGCACCGATGTGGTGACCGGCCCGGTCGATCTCGACGCCACCGAAGCCTATCTCGACGGCGAGGCGATGCGGCCGCTGCCCGCGACCGACCGGATCACCGTCACCGGCTGATCACATCCGGAACACGCCGAAAGCGGGCCACTCCGCGATCGGAGCCTCGAGCGAGGCGGACAGCGCCAGGCCGAGCACGTCGCGGGTCTGCGCCGGGTCGATCACGCCGTCGTCCCACAGGCGGGCGGTGGCGTAATAGGGGTTGCCCTCGTCCTCGTATTTCTGGCGGATCGGGGCCTTGAAGGCTTCCGCCTCCTCGTCGCTCCAGCTGTCGGCGTCGCGGTGGACGGTCGCCAGCACGCTCGCCGCCTGTTCGCCGCCCATCACCGAGATGCGCGCGTTGGGCCAGGTGAAGAGGAAGCGCGGCGAGTATGCCCGGCCGCACATGCCGTAATTGCCCGCCCCGAAGCTGCCGCCGATGACGACGGTGAGCTTGGGGACGCTGGCGGTCGCCACCGCGGTCACCAGCTTGGCGCCATGCTTGGCGATGCCTTCCGCCTCGTATTTCCCGCCGACCATGAAGCCGGAAATGTTCTGGAGGAACAGCAGCGGAATGCGCCGCTGGCAGGCGAGTTCAATGAAGTGCGCGCCCTTCTGCGCGCTTTCGGAAAACAGCACGCCGTTATTGGCGAGGATCGCCACCGGCATCCCCCAGATATGGGCGAAGCCGCAGACCAGCGTGCTGCCGTATAGGGCCTTGAACTCGTGGAACTCGCTGCCGTCGACCAGCCGCGCGATCACCTCGTGCACGTCGTAGGGCGCGCGCACGTCGTCGGGGATCAGGGCGTAGAGATCCTCCGCGTCGAATTTCGGCGGGCGCGGTTCCTTCAGCGCGATGTCGCTCGCGGCGGCGGTGTTCGCGCCGAGATGGCTGACGATATCGCGCACGATGGTCAGCGCGTGCTCGTCGTTCTCGGCGAGGTGATCGACCACGCCGCTCTTCTTCGCGTGGAGGTCGCCGCCGCCGAGATCCTCGGCGCTGATCTCCTCGCCCGTCGCGGCCTTCACCAGCGGCGGCCCGGCGAGGAAGATCGTGCCCTGTTCGCGCACGATCACCGTCTCGTCGGACATGGCGGGGACGTAGGCCCCGCCAGCGGTGCAACTTCCCATGACGCAGGCGATCTGCGGGATGCCCAGCGCCGACATGTTCGCCTGGTTGAAGAAGATGCGCCCGAAATGCTCGCGGTCGGGAAACACCTCGGCCTGATAGGGGAGGTTCGCCCCGCCGCTGTCGACGAGGTAGATGCAGGGCAGGCGGTTCTGTTCGGCGATCTCCTGCGCGCGGAGATGCTTCTTGACCGTCATCGGGTAGTAGGATCCGCCCTTCACGGTCGGATCGTTGCAGACGATCATCACCTGCCGCCCCGAAACGCGGCCGACACCGCAGATCATCGAGGCGCCGGAAACGTCGCCTTCATACATGCCGTTGGCGGCGAGCTGGCCGATCTCGAGGAAGGGCGAGCCGGGATCGAGCAGTCGCTCCACCCGGTCGCGGGGCAGCAACTTGCCGCGCGAGACGTGCCGTTCGCGATGGCGTTCCGACCCGCCCAGCGCGGCCTCGGCGACATTCGCGCGCAATTCCTCGGCGAGCGAGCGGTTATGGCTCTCGCGCGCTTTCGCCTCGGGCGCTTCGCGGTCGAGCTTGGTCGCAAGAACGGGCGCGCTCACGCGACACCCCCGCCGGCGGGACGGATGGCATCGGAAGCGGGGGCACGAAATTGAGTCATTGCTGCTCCTGGTCGGGAACCTTGTGGATCCACAAATTGAGGGCGAACCGCGCATCGGCGAAGTCGTTCGACGGGCAATGGACCGGCCGGACCTCGTGCGGCACCATCGCGGGGAAGACGACAAGCTGGTTGTCGCGCGCGGGAATGTCGACGAACTCGCCCGGCCTGTCGAGACGGAAGATCCGGAGATCGCCACCGGTGAAGGCGGCCGGCGTGCGGAAGAAGTAGTAGACCGCGCTGATCGCCCGGCTGCGGTGGAAGTCCGGTCCACCAAGATCGACATGCGGCTTGTAATAGGCGCCGTCGGTATGGGCGACGAGCGATCCGTCGAACTGGCGCTTCTTGCCGAGCGGGATGCCGAATTCGCGGCTGAACTCGTCGACCAGCGGCGCGACCGCATCGCGGATGATCTGGCGGCAGGGGCCGAAATCGGAGATAGTCAGCGACTCGCGCAAGGGGGATTTGGCGTTGTCTCCGACAAGGCTCGGCTCGCAGCTGTCCTCGCAGGACAGCGCGTATTCGAGCATGGTCCGATGGTCCTCGGGAGAGAGGAAGTCGGGCCGGATCAGCTGCAGATCCTTGCGCATGGGCGGACTCTCAGCCGGCAGCCCCGATCAGCTCGCGGCCGATCAGCATCCGGCGAATCTCATTAGTGCCCGCACCGATATCGAGCAGCTTGGCATCGCGCATGTAGCGTTCCACCGGCCAGTCGAGCGTGTAGCCCGCGCCGCCCAGCGCCTGGACGCTTTCGGCCGCGACGCGGAAGGCGTTCTCGCTCGCCAGCAGGATCGCGCCGGCCGCATCGAAGCGGGTGGTCTGACCCGCATCGCAGGCCTTGGCGACGGCATAAGTGTAGGCCCGCGCCGATTGCAGCGCGACATACATGTCGGCGACCTTGGCCTGCATCAGCTGGAACGAACCGATGGGCTTGCCGAACTGGGTGCGTTCGCGAAGATAGGGGATGACCGTGTCGAGACAGGCCTGCATGATGCCGAGCTGCAACCCGGCGAGCACCACGCGCTCGTAATCGAGCCCGCTCATCAGCACGCCGACGCCGCCGTTCAGCGGGCCCATCACGCGATCCTCGGGCACGAAGCAATCGTCGAACACCAGCTCCGCCGTGGGCGAGCCACGCATGCCGACCTTCTCGATCTTCTGGCCGATCGAGAAGCCTTCGTCCCCCTTCTCGATCAGGAAAGCGGTGATACCCTTCGACCCTTCGCCGGTCTTGGCATAGACGACCAGCGTGTCGGCATAGGGCGCGTTGGTGATCCAGAACTTGGTGCCGTTGAGCTTGAACCCACCTTCCACCGCCTCGGCGCGCAGCTTCATGGAGACGACGTCCGACCCGGCGGAAGCCTCCGACATGGCGAGGCTGCCGACATGCTCGCCGCTGACAAGGCCGGGCAGGTACTTGGCCTTCTGCTCCTCGTTGCCCCAGCGGCGGATCTGGTTGACGCAGAGATTGGAATGCGCCCCGTAGGACAGGCCGAGCGAGGCGCTCGCGCGGCTCACTTCCTCGACCGCGATCACATGCTCCAGATAGCCGAGGCCGAGCCCGCCATCCTCTTCGCCCACGGTGATGCCGTGCAGGCCGAGCTCGCCCATCGCGGCCCACAATTCGTCCTTGGGAAACCAGTCCTCGCGATCGATCTTCTCGGCCAGCGGCGCGATCTGTTCGTCGGCGAAGCGCGCGGTGGTTTCGCGGATCATCTGCGCGGTCTCGCCGAGCTGGAAATCGAAATCGGGGGTCGCGCGCATGATCTGTCCTTCTTGAAGCGGGCTCCGGCCTGGTCTGGCGGGCTTACGGGCGCCCTAGCGAAGCCCGGCGCGCCCGGCAAACGCCATGCCGTCTCAACGCGAAGATCAAAGACTTTGTGCCGCCGGGCATTTTATCCTAGCTTGCGTTTGCAAGATGTTCCGCACCATTCGAGAAACCTGGCCCCGCGGGCAAGCCCCGACCGCCGCTTTTTGCGGCGAGGACGACCGCGTCCGCGTGATGGCAAGCTTCGGCTTCGACGATCTCGAGAGCGACGACGATCTTCAGCGGCTGGTGAATTTCGCCGCCAGACTGTGCGATGCGCCGATCGCGCTGGTCAGCCTGGTCGAGACCGACCGCCAGCGTTTCCTCGCGCGGGAAGGCTTCGACGCCAAGGAAACCCCGCGCTCGACCAGCTTCTGCGCGACGGCCATGCTCCAAACCGGAATGCTGATCGTGCCGGATGCGACGCAGGACGAGCGTTTCGCCGGCTTCCCCATCGTCACCGGGCCGGAGCATGTCCGCTTCTATGCTGGCGCGCCTCTCGTCTCTGCCGAGGGCGCCCCGCTCGGTTCGCTGTGCGTGATCGATACCGAACCGCGGCCGGGCGGGCTGAGCGACATGCAGCGCGACGGGCTCGCGGTGCTGGCCGATTCGGTGATGAGCCGCTTCACGCAGCATCGCCTCGACATCGCGGCCAACTACGAAATCGCCGAGCGGGAAAAAAGGCTCGAATCGATCATCGACAGCGTGCCGGGAATCGCCTGGTCCGCGGATCGAAAGGCCAATTTCGACTATTTCAACGCGCGCTGGAAGGAAGTGACCGGAGCGGAACCGCCGAAGATACCTGCCGACTGGCGCGATTTCGTTCATCCGGAAGATTTCGACGAAACCCTCGAGGTTTTCTCGCAGGCCGTCGAGAAAACCACTCCGTTCGAAAGCGAATGGCGGATGCGTCAATCCGATGGGTCCTACCGATGGGTGCTGAGCCGCGGAGTTCCCATCGCCGATGGGGGCAAGGGCTCCCGCTGGTTCGGCACGCTGTTCGACATCGACGAACAATACAAGCTGTCCGAATCGCGCGAATTGCTGGCCGGCGAGTTGTCGCATCGGATCAAGAACATCTTCGCGGTGGTGTCGGGCCTTGTCGCGATCAAGGCTCGCAACCATCCCGAGGCGCACGAATTCGCCGAGGAACTGGGCAAGACCATCAAGGCGCTCGGCCTGGCGCACGATTATGTCCGCCCGGTCGAGGGGCGGCGCGGCGAAAGCCTTCGCGATCTGCTGTCCGACCTCGTCGCGCCCTATCAGGACGGCAAGGGCAAGCGGATCACCGTGGACGGTGCGGACAGCGCCATCGGTCATCGCGCGGCGACGCCGCTGGCACTCATCTTTCACGAACTCGCGACCAACTCGGCGAAATACGGCGCCCTGTCCTGTGACGATGGCAGGATCGCGATCGAATTGCGCGAAACCGGAAGCGATGAACTGACGATCCGATGGGAGGAATTCAGCATTCCTTGCGACGATGTCGCCGACGAAGCGCATGAGGGATTCGGATCGCGAATGCTTCGCCTCTCGGTCGAGGGGCAACTTCGCGGCCGTTTCGAACGCACATTTTCGAGCGAGGGGCTCGTCTGCGAGATCGTCGTTCCGAAAAGCGCGCTGACGAGCTGATGGTCGGGAGCGCACATCGGATGGCACGGCTTTCGCTGCCCGCCCTGGCGTCCATAGCGCTCGCGGCCTGCACTCCGCAGGATGGCGCGACCGGCGAACTGGCCGAACAGGCCGCGGGGACGGGTCAGGTCGCCGAACCGGTCGAGGCGGATCCGGCGGAGCTTCCGGACGAGTTTGTCCGTACCGCATGGCGCGTGGTCGCCGCGGACGGAGCGCGCTACACGACCTATTTCGACGAGGGCGGCCGCTATCGTGATTTCCGCAACGGCGATCCCTGGCAGGAGGGCGGTTGGGAGACCGATGCCGAGGGGCAGCTGTGCTTCCTGCCCGATCCCGAAGGGGGTGTGCTGCGCTGCTGGCAGCCCGACCGCATGCAGGACGACAACCGGATGATCGCGACCAGTGAGGGCGGCCAGCGCATTCGTATCGAGCGCGCCGATTACAGCCCGCCGGTCGAACCCGTTGCCGAAGGTGGGGACCAGGGCAACGCCGGCGACGATACAGAGTGAGGGGGGCAGCCGCCGCCTTTCTCGAATTTCGCGACATCGCCAAGACCTATGCCGGGGTCGATGCGGTCGCCGGCGTATCCACGATTATTCGCGCCGGAGAATTCGTCGCGCTGGTCGGCGCTTCGGGTTCGGGCAAATCGACCCTGCTCAAGACCGTCAACCGGCTGACCGCGCCCGATCGGGGGACCGTCCTGCTCGAAGGTCAGGATGTCTCCGATCTGCCGGCCCCCGCCCTGCGTCGCAAGGTGGGCTACGTGTTCCAGGGCATCGGCCTGTTCCCGCACATGTCCGTGGGAGAGAACATTGCCATCGGTCCGCGCCTTGCGGGAAAGCCCCTTTCGGACGAACGGATCGCCGAGCTGCTCGAGCTGGTCGAACTCGATCCCGCGGTCAGGGGCCGCATGCCCGACGCGCTTTCGGGCGGGCAGCGCCAGCGCGTGGGGGTGGCGCGGGCGCTGGCGGGCGAGCCGCACCTGCTGCTGATGGACGAACCCTTCGGCGCGCTCGACCCGATCACGCGCGATGCGCTGGGCGATCGGGTCCTGCGCCTTCACGAACGCCTCGGCCTGACCACCGTCATGGTGACGCACGACATGGCCGAGGCGCTGCTGCTAGCGAGCCGGGTGCTGGTGATGGACAGCGGCACGATCGTGGCCGACGAGAGCCCGCGCGCTCTGCTCGATGGCGCGGGCGGCCGGATCGCGCAGGAACTGGTCGCCGTGCCGCGCGAGCAGGCCAGGCGGCTGGCGGGGCTTTCGGCGTGAACGGGATTGCAAGCGCGCTGCTCGGTCTGGGGGACAAGCTGGCAGCGCATGTCCTGCTCTGCAGCGCGGCGATCGCGCTCGGCATCGCGGTGGCGCTGCCGCTGGCGGTTTGGGCGAGCCGCAATGTCTTCGTCGCGCGCATCGCGCTGGGCTTCGCCAGCCTGGTGCAGACCATCCCCGCCCTCGCCTTGCTGGCGCTGTTTTTCCCGATCCTGCTGAGCCTGCGCGCCGTCTTCGGCGATGGGCTGCCCACGCTCGGCTTCCTGCCCGCGCTTCTCGCTCTCTCGCTTTACGCCCTGCTTCCGATCCTGCGCAACGCGGTGACCGCTCAGGCCAATCTCGATTCCGGCGTGATCGAGGCGGCCGATGGCGTGGGCATGACCGGATGGCAGAAGCTGCGTCTGGTCGAGGCACCGCTCGCCGCGCCCTTCGTGATGGCGGGCATCCGCACGGCGGCGGTGTGGACCATCGGCGCGGCGACGCTCGCCACGACCATCGGCCAGACGAGCCTCGGCGATCCGATCTTCGCCGGATTGCAGACGCAGAACTGGGAGCTCGTGCTGGCCGGCTGCATCGCCAGCGCAGGACTGGCGCTGATCGCCGACGGGCTGCTGGGTATGGTGGAGCGCGGTTTTCGCGAGCGGCGCCGGATCATGTGGCTGAGCGGCGTCGCGGCAGTGCTGCTGGGCGTCGGCGCTGCTCTCATCTCGACCTTCGCGGGCGGATCGGACGAGGACCGGGTGGTGATCGGGGCGAAGAGCTTTTCCGAACAATACATCCTCGCCCGCCTGATCGGCCAGCGGCTCGAAGCGGCGGGATACGAGGTCGAATATCGTGACGCGCTGGGATCGGCGGTGGCGCACAACGCGGTGGCGAGCGGGTCGATCGACATTCTGGTCGATTATACCGGCACGGTCTGGACCAACCAGATGAAGCGCACTGACAATCCCGACCGCGACGCGATGCTGGCCGAGATCGCCGCCTGGGAAGAACGCACCGGCGGTGCGCGCGTGCTCGGCCGGCTCGGCTTCGAGAACGCCTATGGCCTCGCCGTGACCACCGAGCGCGCCCGCAGCGACGGGCTGACCTCCATCGGCGATCTCGCGCGGCTCGCGCCGGGGTTCACCATCGGCGGCGATCCGGAATTCTTCCAGCGTCCCGAGTGGGTCGCGGTGCGTGACGCCTATGGCCTGCGCTTCGGCGATCTGCGCAATTTCTCGCCCACCTTCATGTACAATGCGCTTCGTTCGGGCGAAGCGCAGGTGATCGGAGCCTACACTTCGGACGGGCGGATCGCGGCGGACAATCTCACGATTCTCGACGACCCGGCAGGTGCCTTCCCCAATTACGACGCCATCCTCATCCTCTCGCCCGAAACGGGCCGCAACGCAGGCATCGCGACCGCGCTAGAACCGCTGATGGGCGCGATCGACGTCGAAGCCATGCGCGAGGCGAATTTTGCCGTCGACCGCGAGGTGAACAAGCGCACCCCGGCACAGGCCGCGCGGGAACTTGCCGCGCGGATCGGGCTCTAGTTCGGGTCCTAGTTCGCTCTGGTCCAGTTCTGCGTCTGGCAGATCGGTCCGAGGCAGCCCTTCACTTCGAGGCGCGACGCGCTCTTGCGCCGGACGACCGAGCGGTAATCCTTACCGCTCTTCGGATCGTAGATCCGTCCGCGCCACAGATCGTCGTCCTCGGCAAACGAGAACAGCACGGGCAGGCCCATAAGCTTGCGCGAACGCTTGGCGGGATCGGGATTGTTGGTGTCGCGCTGATCCGCACCCTGCGGCGGGGGGACGAGGAATCTCGAGATTCGGCCGCAATAGGACGATCCGCACTTGGCGATCGTGACCACCGCGTCCTTGTCCTCTGTCATCCATCGCCCGGTGATGGGCTCGGCGGCGAACGCCGGAGTGCTCGCGGCGAATGCCAGCGCTGCGGCGAAAATGGCTGATCTCTTCATCTCAACTCCCCTGATTCGATCCGGTTCTATTCCGGTTCGTCTGAACCCTGCGCGACGAACTCCTGCGCGGCCAGGCCTGCCCCTTGGGGCCAGCCTCTGCCGGTAAGCGCCATGACCTTGAACAGCTCGCCCATCTCGTCGACTGCGGTCAGTCGGCGCAGCGCGGCATCGGTCTCCTTCGCGCGGGCGGGCGCCGCCACCGCGAGCGCGCGGGCGCGGGTGTCAATGCCGAGTGCCGAGAGGAATTGCCCTTGCGTCCCCGATTGCACCGCCACCCCATGCGTCCGCGCGATCACGGCGAGCGTTGCGAAATCGACATGGGCGGTGAGGTCCGCTTCGCCCGGATGATCGAGCACGCCTACCTTCCGGTGGCCCTTGACCGCCTGCAGGGTCGAGCCGGTTCGGGCTGCGAGATGGCCGTAATCGACGAACAGCGCCGCCCCGCCCTGCGCCGCTAGACGCGCGGCGACTTCCCCCATCACAGTCGCCGCGGGAGGCGAGGTCTCGATCACCGCGCCCGGTGCCTGATCCGCAAGATCGGCGGGCCCGGCATCCCCCATCGGCTGATCGCCCGCGACGAAGGCCAGCCGGTCGTCGACCAGCCCGACCATCCGCTCGCGCCAGCCTTTCTCGACGCGCACGAGCTGGCGGATCGGCAGTGCGTCCAGAAACTCGTTCGCCACCAGCAGCATCGGCACATCGCCTGGCAGGTCCGCCAGATCGTCGTGAAAGGTCGCGCCCGGCACGCGGTTGCGCTGGATCTCGCGCAGCGCGGGCGAGCCTTCGACGAAATGCACCCGCGGCAAGAGGCCCTGGCGGTTCATCGCGCGCAGGGCGTCGATCGCCAGCGTTGCGCGCCCGGGCCCTAGCTCGACATAGGCAAGGTCCTGCGGACGGCCGGCGCGGTGCCACAGATCTGCGCACCAGAGCCCGATCATCTCCCCGAACATCTGACTGATATCGGGCGCGGTTACGAAATCTCCGGTCGCGCCGAGCGGATCGCGCGTCGAATAATAGTGCGCATTGCTCTCGCCCATGAAGCGCGAGACCGGCATCGGACCGTGCCGTTCGATCAGGCGGCGGAACCGGCGCGCGAGATCGCTCATCGGCACGCGATCATGCAGGCATGGTCGCCTTGCCCCCGGTCGCCGGGCGGCGGGTCAGACTGTAGGCGATCACCGCGAGGCCGAGGGCGATCATCGGGATCGTCAGCCATTGCCCGCGCGACAGGCCCGTCTCGGTCACGACATAGGCGAGATGCGCATCGGGTTCGCGGAAGAACTCGTTGACGAAGCGCGCCGCGGCGATCCCCGTCGTGAAGACGCCGACCAGCAGGCCGGGACGGTACCGCGCGCGGGTGTACCAGAACAGCGGCAACAGGATCGCGATCATCAGCCCGCCTTCGAGCGCGGCCTGGTAAAGCTGGCTCGGATGGCGGGCGAGCTGGAGCGGATCGGAGGGAAAGACCATCGCCCAGGCGACATCGGTCGGCCGCCCGTAAAGCTCGCCATTGACGAAGTTGGCCAGCCGCCCGAACAGCATTCCGAAGGGCACGTTGACCGCGATGTAGTCGCACACGCGCAGCCAGCTGAGCCCGCCCTGCCGGCTGACCCAGGCGATCGCGGCAAGGACGCCCAGCACGCCGCCGTGGAAGCTCATGCCCCCGTCCCACAGGCGCAGGAGGCCCCACGGCATCGGTGCACCGTGGCTGAAATCGGCAAACAGTTCGGGCCGGTAGAACAGCGCATAGCCCAGCCGCCCGCCGAGGATGATGCCGAGCGTGCAGTAGAAGAACAGATCGTCGGCATGGCGCTGCGCCATCGGGCTGCCCGGCGCCTTCACCATCTTCGACAGGTGCCAGTATCCCAGCAGGATCCCCGCCAGATAGGCCAGCGAATACCAGCGCAGGGTGAAGAAGCCGAGATCGATGCCCGGCGTCAGGCCCAGCTGCGCCCACTGGATCGGCGCGTCCTGAACCGATGCGGGTGCCGCGGCTGCGAGCATGGCGGCGAGTAGTGACAGCACGGGGTTATCCTTTTAGAGACAGGTGGCGGTCCGCAACCGAGTTGGCGACGACACCACGCGGGCCGCTTTTGGCATAGCAGGCGTTTTGGGGAAACCCTGCGATCACATGCCGGCCGCGAGGCGCGAGAATGCGGGTCCGCGGGTAACGTTAGAGAGAGGATGACAGACCCGTATGCCGACTGAGCTCGACAAGACACTCGACGCGATCATGGACCAGCTGACCGCGCCCGGTGCCCCCGCCGAAACGGTCCCCTTCACTCGTAACGGCGTGGAGATGCCGGTGCTCAAGAACGCGCCGCCCAGCATGGCGCATTATTTCGCGCATTACTGCAACGAGCATAAGGACGCTCAATTCCTGGTCGATCCGGCCCAGCGCCTGACCTTTGGCGAGACCTATGCCGCGGCGCGCCACGTCGCGGCCGGCCTGGTCGCGAAGCACGGCATGAAACGCGGCGACCGGGTGGCGATCGGCGCGCGCAATTCGGCGAACTGGATCGTCACCTATATGGGCATCTTGATAGGCGGCGGCTGCGCCACCCTGCTCAATGGATTTTCCGCCGGCGAGGAACTGGCAGACCAGATCGACATGGTCGAATGCAAACTGGTGCTGGCCGACCGCCAGCGCGCCGAACGTATCGAAGGCCATCCGCATGGCGCGAAGGTGGTCCTGATCGATCACGACGCGCCGCCCGCCGCAGGCCTTGCCGAGATCTGGGGCGATCCCGCCTCCATCGACCTTCCCGAACTGGGCCCGGACGATCACGCCACGCTGCTCTATACCTCCGGCTCCACGGGCCGCTCCAAGGGTGCGTATTCGGACCATCGCGGCGTCGTCCACGGCTCGATGAGCTACGCGCTGCAATCGCTGATGGCCTTCACCTATCTCGGCTCGACGGGAGCGGCGCCGACCAGCCAGGCCTGTGCCCTCCTCGCCGTGCCGCTGTTCCACGTCACCGGCGAAGTGCCGCTGTTCCTCCAGAGCTTCGCGCTCGGTCGCAAGATCGTGCTGATGGCCAAGTGGGATGCGGGCGAAGCGCTGCGCCTGATCCAGGACGAGAAGGTCAGCTATTTCGCCGGCGTCCCCCTGATGACCTACGAGATGGCGACCCATCCCGATCGCGATCGCTACGATGTCTCGACCTGCTCCGGCTTCGCCGCAGGCGGCGCGCCGCGCCCGGTCGAGCATGTGACCAAGATCAAGGAAGCCTTCCCCGCCGGCAACCCGCTGCTCGGCTATGGCCTGACCGAGACCAACGGCGTCGGCTGCGGCAATTTCAACGAGAACTATCTCGCCAAGCCCGCAAGCACCGGCAAGCCGAGCCGCCCGCTGGTCGATCTCGCCATCCTCGACGATGACGGCAACCGGCTGGCCCAGGGCGAGGTCGGCGAGGTCTGCCTGCGCTCGGCCTGCAACTTCCTCGGCTACTGGAACAACGAGGAAGCGACGAAGGCCGCCTTCACCGATGACATGTATTTCCGCACCGGCGATCTCGGCCGGCTGGACGAGGACGGCTATCTCTTCATCGTCGATCGCAAGAAGGACATCATCATCCGTGGCGGCGAGAACATCGCCTGCATCGAGGTGGAGGATGCGATCTACGCCCATCCCGACGTGGCCGAATGCTCGGTCTTCGGCCTGCCGGACAAGCGCTATGGCGAGATTCCGGCCGCTGTGTTCCTGCCCCACGAAGGCAAATCGTTGAGCGCCGACCAGTTGCGCGATTTCCTCGAGGGGCGGATCGCGTCCTTCAAGGTGCCGGCGGTTTTCTGGCAGGCGACCGAACAGCTCCCGCGCCTGGGCACACAGAAGGTCGACAAGCGCGCCGTTCGCGACAGCTACGCCCGGGAACACGTCGCCGCATGATCGCATTTCCGGCGTCCGCTTCGTGAGACTTCAGGCGCTTTCCGACCGGCGCGCCATCATCGAGCGTCGGATTCTCGCCGCGCGGATCGACGAGCTGGCGAAGGGCGAGGGTTCGTCCGCACGCCCCGCCATCGTCGCGGCGCTCAAGGAGGCGCTCGAGGAAGGGCGCGCCGAACTCACCCGGCGGCTGGAGGAACAGCCCAGCGCCGGGCATTCGATCGCGGCGGGCCACGCCTATCTGATCGATCAGCTGGTGCGGGTGATCTACGATCACGCCACGCTGCACCTCTACCCCGCCTCCAACCGCTCCAGCGCGGAGCGGATCGCGATCATGGCGGTGGGCGGCTACGGGCGCGCCGAGATGGCGCCCTTCTCGGATGTCGACATCGCTTTCCTCACGCCCCAGCGCCATGCGCCCTGGTGCGAACAGGTGATCGAGGCGATGCTCTATCTTCTGTGGGATCTCGGTCTCAAGGTCGGCCATTCCAGCCGCACGCTCGACGACGCCATGCGCATGGCGAAGGAAGACCTGACCGTACGCACGGCCCTCCTTGAAGGGCGCTATGTCTGGGGCGACCAGGCGCTCTACGACGAGGGTGCGCGCCGCTATCGGATCGAAGTGGTGATGGGGACCGAGCGGCAGTTCCTCCGGGAGAAGCTGGAAGAGCGCAACGCCCGCCACAAGCGCATGGGCGACAGCCGATATGTCGTCGAACCCAATATCAAGGATGGCAAGGGCGGCCTGCGCGATCTTCAGACGCTCTACTGGATCGGCAAGTATATCCACCGGGTCGATGCCGCCGCCGATCTGGTGACGGTCGGCCTGTTCACCGAATCCGAATATCGCCGGTTCCGCAATGCCGAGCGCTTTCTCCTCGCCGTGCGCGCCCATCTCCACACCATCACCGGGCGGGCCGAGGACCGGCTGACCTTCGACTATCAGCGCCAGATCGCCGAACGGATGCGCTTCGCCGACCGTCCGGGCAAGAGCGCGGTCGAGCGTTTCATGCAGTTCTATTTCCTCCAGGCGAAGCATGTCGGCAGCCTGACCGGCATCTTCCTGTCGCATATCGACGAGGAATTCGCGCAAAAGAGCCAGCGCGGCGGCTTCTTCGCCGGGTTCCGCACCCGCCCGCGCAGCGTCGCCGGCTTCACCGTCCATGGCGGGCGGATCGCCGCGCCGTCGGACGACTGGTTCCGCAAGGACCCGGTCCGGCTGATCGAGCTGTTCCGCCTGGCGGAGGCCGAGGAGCTGGAAATCCATCCCCGGACGATGCGGCAAGCGCAGCGCGACAGCGGGCTGATCGATCACGCCCTGCGCGAGGATCCGCGCGCCAATGCCCTGTTCCTCGACTTGCTGACCGGGCGCAACAATTCCGAAACGGTGCTGCGCTGGATGAACGAGGCCGGTGTGTTCGGCCGCTTCGTGCCCGATTTCGGCCGGGTCAACGCGCAGATGCAGTTCGACATGTACCACCACTACACGGTCGACGAGCACACCATCCGCGCGATAGGCCTGCTCGCCCGGATCGAGAAGGGCGAGCTGGTTTCCGACCACCCGCGCGCGACCCGGCTGATCGGCGGGCTGGCGAGCCGGCGCGCGCTCTATGTCGCTGTCCTGCTGCACGATATCGCCAAGGGGCGCGGCGGCGACCATTCAGAGCTTGGCGCGGATGTTGCGCGCGAATTGTGCCCGCGCTTCGGCCTGACCGAGGGGGAGACCGAGCTGGTCGCCTGGCTGGTGCTCCACCATCTGCTGATGAGCTCGACCGCGCAGAAGCGCGACCTCGCCGATCCCAAGACGATCGAGGATTTCGTTGCCGCGGTGCAGAGCATGGAGCGGCTTAAAAACCTCGCCATCCTGACCGCCGTCGATATCCGCGCGGTGGGTCCGGGCACCTGGAACAGCTGGAAGGGCCAGCTGATCGGCAGCCTCTACGACCAGGCGCAGGAGCGGCTCCGGCTCGGCCATATCCGGCATGGCCGCAAGGAACGGGTCGCGGCGAAACAGGCCGAGGTGAAGGAGCGGATCGGCGAGCGGGCCGACCTCGTCGACCGCTACGCCCGCAGCATGGGCGATGCCTACTGGATCGCCGAACCCGCCGACATCGCGGCGCGCAATATCGTCCATTACGCGGCGGCGCGCGAGGCGGGCGACAAGCTGTCGATCTTCGAACAGTATTACGAAGCGCGCGGAGCGACGCTGGTGACCGTGATCGCGAGCGACCATCCGGGGCTGTTCTACCGCATCGCGGGCGGCATCCACCTTGCTGGCGGCAACATCATCGATGCGCGCATCCACACCACGCGCGAAGGCTGGGCGATCGACAATTTCCTGGTGCAGGACCCGCAGGGCCGGCCGTTCCGCGAGCCGCAGCAGATCGAGCGGCTCGAACGTTCCATCGCCGACGCGCTCGCCAACCGGATCGACCTCGCCCCGCGCCTCGCCCAGCGGCCGCTGCCGCACGGGCGGTCCAAGGCGTTCGACGTGGACCCGCGCGTCGTGTTCGACAATTCCGCCTCGAACCGCTTCACCGTGATCGAGGTCAACGCGCGCGACCGTTCGGCTCTGCTCAACCGTCTGGCGCGCGCCTTGTTCGAGGAGGGACTGGTGGTCAATTCGGCCCATGTCACCGCCTATGGCGAGCGCGCGGCGGACACCTTCTACGTTACCGACGTGACCGGCGCGAAGCTGACCGGGGAAGCACGCATGAAACGGCTCGAGGCGGCGCTGCTCGAGGCGGCAAGTGATGCATTGCAGGCACGTTTGGAAGACGCCTAACGGCTGTTCGACGGTTCTGTGTTGCAACTTTGTTGCGTCCAGCTATGCCTTTGCGCGGAGAGTTTGGAGAGGAGAAATATAATGAAAACAGGATTCACGTCGCTGCGCGTGCTGGCGATGCTTGGCGCGGGCATCGCGCTCACGCCGCAGGTCGCATTGGCGCAGGGTACTGCGCGGCAAGACGCGGCGGAACAGGACGATCTGCTCGATAACGCCGATGTGGACGATCAGCAGGTCATCGTCGTCACCGCCCAGGGACGCGCTCAGGTTCTGGCCGACGTTCCGGTCGCCGTTTCGGCAGTCTCTGGCGAAACGCTCCGCAATTCGGGCACGAACGACATCCGCGAACTCAATCAGGTCGCGCCGTCGCTGCTCGTCTCTTCCACCGGCAACGAGGCGAACGGATCGGCACGTATCCGCGGCATCGGCACCGTCGGCGACAATCCGGGGCTCGAAAGCTCGGTCGCGGTGTTCGTGGACGGCGTCTATCGCTCGCGCTCGGGCAACGCACTGAGCGAACTCGGACCGCTCGACCGGGTCGAAATCCTGCGCGGCCCCCAGGGTACGCTGGGTGGACGCAATGCGTCGGCCGGCCTTATCAGCGTCTACACCGCTCCGCCGGAATTCGATTTCGAGGCATACGGCGCCTTCACTTACGGCAATTACGACGCGATCCGCGTGGAAGGCGGCATCAACGCGCCGATTGGCGACACGATCGCGGCCCGCGTCGACGGTGTCTATTTCAAGCGTGACGGCTTCTACAACGATGTCGTCAACAATACGGACATCAACAATCGCGACCGCTATCTGGTCCGCGGACAGGTCCTGTTCGAACCCAACGAAGACATCACGTTCCGCCTTGTCGGCGACTATTCCAAGAAGGACGAGGCGTGCTGCGCGGCGACCTTCGTGCATACCGATTCGGCCCCGCTCGCGCGCCTGAGCGACGACATTTCGCCCGTCTCGGACCAAGCCAAGTTCGATTATCCCGGCACGCTCACACCCGCGCTGACGAGCACCGCCAACCCGATCATTCCGATCCTGCTCGGCCTCGGCCAGAACCCGGCGGCGCTCAACCAGGGCACGTTCAACCGCGACATCTATGTCACCCCCGGCCGTTCCTACGACGGCGAAACGGAGGACTGGGGCATCTCGGGCGAGCTCAACTGGGATTTCGGCGCGGTCGGCCTGACCTCGATCACGGGCTATCGCCGCTACGAGAACTTCCAGGGTTCGGACACCGACTATACCCAGGTCGACATTATCTACCGCGCTCCGGGCGAGTTCGCGGGCGCGCGCGAGTTCAAGACCTTCACTCAGGAGCTTCGCCTCAACGGGACGCTGTTCAACGATCGGCTCGACTGGCTTGTCGGCGGGTACTACGCCAACGAGAAGCTGCAGGTTCGCGACAATCTGCGGTTCGGCAACCAGTACGGCGCCTTCGCGCCCTGTCGTATCGTGAACGCGATCAATCCGGCTCTCGCGGCTCCCGGCGCGAGCGGGTGTCTTACCGCCGGTGGCCGCGCGGTGCTGGGCGCGGCGAATGGCGGCGCGGGCGCTTTCGGGCCGGCCACGCCGCTGATCTTTGCCGGTCTCGACAACCTTGCCCGCATCAACGATCGCGGATCGACGGGTGACATCTACAACCAGGAGAGCGAGAATTTTGCGTTCTTCACACACAATATTTTCCACGTCACCGACACCGTCGATCTGACGCTGGGCCTGCGTTACACCAACGAAACGAAGGATTTCGACGCCACTTTCGGCAACGACAACACGATCTGTCCGCAGAACCGTGCCCTGCTCGCGCCGCTGCTGGGCAACGCGGCGCTGGCCGGCCTTGCCGGCGGCATCATCTCGCTGTCCTGCCAGGGCAATTCGACCTCCGAGCTGAACGGCCTTTCGCTCGCCGATACGCGTGACGAGGACGAATTCACCGGCACCGCGATCCTCAGCTGGAAGGCGACGCCCGACCTGCTGTTCTACGGGTCCTACTCGCGCGGCTACAAGGCGGGTGGCTTCAATCTCGACCGTTCGGCCCTGCAGGCGAACCCGGTGGTCGGCAATCCGGCCCTCACCGGCGCGGCAGCCAACCTCCAGTTCGACCAGGAGACGGTCGACGCCTTCGAACTCGGCGCGAAATATTCGACCCGCGAATTCGGCCTCAGCCTCGCAGCGTTCCGACAGGAATTCAGCAATTTCCAGCTGAACACCTTCAACGGTTCGGTCTTCCTGGTGCAGAACATCAATGGCTGCGACACCGATCTGGGCGGTGCGGATCGGGATCCCAGCGGGACGACCGGCTTCTGCGATATCGATGCAGTGGCGCCCGGCGTGATCGCGCAGGGTGTGGAAGTGGAAGCGACCGTCAATCCGGTCCGCGACCTCGGCTTCACTTTCGGCTTCACCTATGCCGACACCAAGTTCGAGGACAATCTGATCGGCAACGAGAACGGCACGCCGCTCGATCCGGCGCTGCGGCTTCTGCCGGGCGACAACATGTCGAACGCTCCGGAAATCGTCGCCACGTCGTCGGTTTCCTGGACCCCGCCGATCGGTAGCAGCGGCCTGCGCGGGCTGGTGTTCTTCAACGCCCGCATGACGAGCGACTACAACACCGGCTCCGACCTTCTCTACGGCAAGGAGCAGGATGGCTTCGCCGTCGTCAACGGCCGTGTCGGGGTGACCAACATCGCCGGTCGCTTCGCCATCGAGGGCTGGGTGCAGAACCTGTTCGACAAGGACTACACCCAGGTCGCCTTCAACACGCCGTTCGTCGCCGAACAGCAGACCTATTCGGCCTACCTCGCCGAACCGCGGACCTACGGCATCACGGTACGCGGCGCGTTCTGAGGTCCGCCTTTCCGGAACAACGAAAGGGCGTCGCGCGAGCGGCGTCCTTTTTTCTGGCAGCCTAGCCCCGCTCGCCGAACAGCGCGGTGCCGACGCGGACATGGGTCGCGCCGAGCATGATCGCGCTCGGATAGTCGGCGCTCATGCCCATCGAGCGGCCCCAGCTGCCATCCGCCGGGCCGTGATCGCGGGCCAGCTTGTCGAGCAGCGCGAAGAACGGCGCGGGCTCGATGTCGAACGGCGGAATGCACATCAGGCCGGCGACGGGAATATCCGCCTCGCGCGCCAGATCGAGCAAGGCGGGCAGATCGGCGATCGCGCAGCCGCCCTTCTGGTCCTCCTCGCCCACATCGACCTGCACGAAGCACGGCACCCGCCGCCCGGTCTTGTCGAACGCCTTGCCGAGCGCCTTCGCGAGGCTCGGCCGGTCGAGCGAATGGATGCAATCGAACAGCGCGGCCGCATCTTCCGCCTTGTTCGACTGAAGCTGGCCGATCAGGTGCAGCCGCGTCTCGGGATAGGCTTCGCGCAAGGCAGGCCACTTGTCCTGTGCCTCCTGCACGCGGTTCTCCCCGAAATCGCGGTGGCCGTGCTTCAGCAGCGGAGCGATCGCTTCGGCGGGGCGCGTCTTGCTCACCGCGATCAGCGTCACCTCCCCGGGTTCGCGCCGCGCGATGCGGCAGGCCCGGTCGATCTCGTCGCGCACCAGGGCAAGCGGAGTCTGTGCCATTTCCATGCGCGGCGCTATAGCGCGCGGATGCGCGGCGTGAACCCTCTGCCACTTCGCTGGCTGCTGTCCGATGCGCGCAACGATGCGGGACTGGAGGCATCCATCGCGGCCCTGCCGGCCGGTTCGGGCTTCGTCTTCCGCCATTACCACCTGACCGAAAGCGAGCGGCGCGCCCGCTTCGCGACGCTGGCCGCCCTGGCGCGGGACCACATGCATCTGGCGGTGATCGCCCGCCCTTCCGGCGACTTGGGTTCATGGAAAGCCGACGGAACCTATGGCGCGGCACCGCGGGGCCACGGCCTCCACCTCGCCGCCGCGCATGACGCGCACCAGATACAGGCCGCCATCGCCGCCGGAGCGGACGGCATCTTCCTCTCGCCCGTCTTTCCCACCGCCTCGCACCCCGGCGCGCGCACTCTGGGGGTCCGGCGCTTCCGCGCTCTGGCGATGCAGTCCCCCATTCCGGTCATCGCGCTGGGCGGCATGACCCCGGCGCGCGCGCGCGAACTCGACTGGCCGCGCTGGGGCGCGATCGACGGCCTTGCCGCGCCGAGGCGCATCTGAAATCGTTTGACGCAGGACTCCGCCCGGACTCATACTGTCGCCATGGCCACCCGTGCTCTTACCGCCAGCGACTGGAAAGCCGCTTTCCGCCGCTCGATGCGCCGCGCCACCCAGATCGCCGGCGCGGCCCTGCTCGCGCTCGGCACGCTGATCCTCACCCTTTCGCTGGCCAGCTACACGCAGACCGATCCGAGCATGTCGACCGCCGCCTCCGGCCAGCAGATCGGCAACTGGATGGGCGCGACCGGCGCGTGGCTGGCCGATGCGACGCTGATGCTGTTCGGACTGACCGCGGTGCTGCTGCTGCCGCTGCTCTATATCGGCGCGCGCAAGCTGTGGCGCGAGATAGAGACCGACAACGAGGCCGACGATGCGCGCTGGTGGCGCCCGCTTTCGCTGCTGGTGCTGGCCATGGTGCTGCTGGCGACGGTGCTGGCATTGCTGTTCACGCCCGGCAGCGGCAGCCTGCCCGCAGGCTATGGCGGCCTCGCCGGATTGCTGGGCGAGGCGATGATCGGCGGGCTTGCGGGCCGTTTCCCCGAGGCGACGCAAGGCTGGATCACCGGCGCGGTCGGCCTCGCCGCGCTCGTGGGAGGACTGGTCCTGCTCGGCCGCGTCTTCGCGATCGACTGGCGGCGTTTCCTCACCCTGCCCGACTTCCTGAAACGCGCCCCGGCCGCGCTTCCCGCCACGCTCCAGGATGCCGCCGCCCTGCCCGTTCCGCGCCGCCGCAAGCGCGCCGAAATCGACGAGGACGAGCCCGAGCCGGTCGCGATCGAGCCTGCCCCGCGCCGCGCGCCTGTCATTCCCGACCCGGCCACGGCCCCGCGTCCGGCGGTGCAGGCCCAGCCCATGCAGCGCGACATGTTCGCGCATTACGAACTGCCCAGTCTCGACCTGCTGACCGAGAAAGGGCCGGACAAGGCGGTCAAGCTCGACAAGCTGGCGCTGGAGCGCAATGCCCGCCTGCTCGAGAACGTGCTCGACGATTTCAACGTCAAGGGCGAGATCACCGCCGTGCGCGCCGGGCCGGTGGTCACGATGTACGAGCTGGAGCCCGCGCCGGGCATCAAGGCCAGCCGCGTGATCGGCCTTGCCGAGGATATCGCCCGCAACATGAGCGCGATCAGCGCGCGCGTCTCCCCCATACCGGGCAAGACCGTGATGGGCATCGAACTGCCCAATGCCGACCGTCAGATGGTCAGCTATCGCGAGCTGGCCCAGAGCGCCGATTTCGCCGACCATGGCGGCGCGCTGCCGATGATCCTGGGCAAGGACATCGCCGGCGAGCCGGTGATCGCGGACCTTGCCGCCATGCCTCACCTGCTGGTGGCGGGCACCACCGGATCGGGCAAGTCGGTGGGTCTCAATGCGATCCTGCTCTCGCTGCTCTATCGCTTCACGCCCGACGAGTGCCGCCTGATCCTGATCGATCCCAAGGTGCTCGAGCTCAAGACCTACGACGATATTCCCCACCTCCTCTCGCCGGTCGTCACCGAACCGCACAAGAGCGTGCGCGCGCTCAAATGGGCGGTCGAGGAGATGGAGCGCCGCTATCGCATGATGAGCAGCGTCAATTCGCGCAACATCGCCGGCTTCAACGAGAAGGTGAAGACCGCCGCCGCCAAGGGCAAGCCGCTCGGCCGCAGGGTCCAGACCGGTTTCGACCCCGAGACCGGCGAGGAGATTTTCGAGGAGGAGCAGCTCGATTACCAGCCGCTGCCGCTGATCGTGCTGATCGTCGACGAGCTGGCCGACCTCATGGTCACTGTCGGCAAGGAGATCGAGGTGCTGATCCAGCGCCTTTCCCAGAAGAGCCGCGCGGCGGGGATCCACCTGATCATGGCGACACAGCGCCCCTCGGTCGATGTCATCACCGGCGTCATCAAGGCGAACCTGCCGACCCGCATCAGCTTCAAGGTGACCAGCCGCATCGACAGCCGGACCATTCTGGGCGAACAGGGCGCCGAGCAGCTGCTGGGCAAGGGCGACATGCTCTACAAGCCCAACACCGGCGCGCTGGTCCGCGTCCACGGCCCCTTCGTGTCCGACGAGGAGGTCGAGCGGGTGGCCGATCACTGGCGCGCGCAGGGCAAGCCCGACTATGTCGATGCCGTGACGGAAGAGCCCGAGGAGGGTGGCGGCTTCGATTTCGAGGACGAGTTCACCGCGTCGGACAATCCCGAGGAGCGCAAGTACCGCCAGGCCTGCCAGATCGTGATCGAGAACCAGAAGGCCAGCGGATCGTGGCTCCAGCGCCAGATGGGCGTGGGCTACAACACCGCCGCCAAGTGGATCGAGCGGATGGAGGGCGAGGGGCTGGTCGGGCCGGCCAACCATGTCGGCCGCCGCGAGATCTTCCGCGATCAGGACGGCAATCCGCTCTAGCTGTCGCGGCGCCTCAGATGTCGGGCAGGCGCTGTTCGGCGAAACCCCAGCCGTGGAGCGATTTCGACGCCGCCCGGTCGAGCAGTGTCTTCGCCTCGTCGATCGAGTAGGGGTGGGCGTTCTCCATCCCCTTCAGCTCGTTCCACGCGATCGGCACCGCGACCGGAGCGCCGCTGCGGGCCCGCGCTGAATAGGGCAGGACCGCGGTGCTGCCGCGCTGGTTGCGCAGCCAGTCGATGAAGATCTTTCCCTTGCGCTTGGCCTTGCTCATCGTCGCGGTGAAGCGGTCGGGCTCGGCCATGCTCAGCGCCTCGGCGAAGCGTTTGGCGAAATCCTTGTGCGTTTCCCACGAATGGCCCGTCGTGAGCGGGACGACGACGTGGACGCCCTTGCCGCCTGAAAGCATGGCGAAGCTCGTCAGCCCCAGATCCGCCAGCCGGTCGCGAATGTCGCGCGCGGCGCTCTTCACGTCGCCGAAATCGAGGCCCTCGTCGGGATCGAGGTCGAAGATCATCCGGTCGGGCGCCTCGACATCGGACGAACGCGACGCCCAGCCGTGGAACTCGATCGTGCCCATCTGGACGCATTGCATGATCCCGCGCGTATCCTCGACAAAGAGGTAGTCCTCCGTCCCGCCATCCTTCTCGGCGATGGGAACGTGGTGGACCGCGTCGCCGAAGCTGCCGCTGTCGTGCTTCTGGAAGAAGCATTTGCGCGCCCGCCCTTGCGGACAGCGAACGAGGCTGACCGGGCGACGCGCGGCGAAAGGCAGCATCAGCGGGGCGATGGCGGCGTAGTAATCGGCCAGCTCTCCCTTCGTCTGGCCGCTGTCGGGGAAGACCACCCGGTCGCGGTTGGAAATTGCGACCGCATCGTCCGCAGCTGGCGCGTCGGCGGGCTTTTCGGGCGTGACCTCGGCGGCTGTCTTGTCGCCGCGCAGGCCGAGAAAGCTGCCATGGCGGACATTCCCGTCGGCGGTGAATTCGGCAAAGGCGATCTCGGCGACAAGGCTGGGCGTCACCCAGGTCACGCCGCGCGACGAGGGTTTGTCGACTTCGGCGGGCGGCGTCTTGCGCTCCAGCCGGCGCATCTTCGCGGCGAGATCGTCGAGATCGTCGGTGGTGAAACCGGTCCCGACATTGCCCTTGTAGACCAGTTCGCCCCCTTCGTGCTGGGCCAGCAGGAGCGAGGCGAAAGGGCGGCCCTTGGCGGAGGATTTCTTCCACCCGATCACCACGAATTCCTGCCGCCGGGTGCATTTCACCTTGACCCAGGCCTTGCTGCGGCGGCCCGAATACGGGCCGTCGACGGTCTTGGAGATGATCCCTTCCTGCCCGGCATCGCACATGGTCCGAAACAGCGTCTCGCCCGCACCGATCACGTGATCCGCCAGGAAGACCGGATCCTCCGCCGTGGCGAGCAGCGCCTCCAATCGTTCCTTGCGCTCGATATTGGGCAGGTCGGTCAGGTCCTCGCCGCCCAGTTCGAGGCAGTCGAAGGCGTGGAGCTGCAAGCGGTCGCCCTTCCCTTGCGCGCCGTGCCCGCGCTTCAGGACCTGTTGCAGGGTCGAGAAATCGGGATTGCCCTTCGCATCGACCGCGACGATCTCGCCGTCGATCAGGCAGCTCGGCAGGTCGAGCGCGGCCACCGCCTCGACCAGCGGAGCGAACTTGTCGGTCCAGTCCTTGCCGCTGCGGGTATAGACGCGAACCTCCCCGCCCTTCGCCGCGACCAGCGCGCGATAGCCGTCGAACTTGATCTCGTGCATCCAGCGATTGCCGGCCGGCACACTGTCGACCAGCGTGGCGAGTTGCGGCTTGCGGAATCCGGGGATCGCGGCATCGCGCGAGCCGGATCGCGCCTTTTTCGCGTTGCGGGAGGAAGCCTTGGCCATCTGCGCGGCGAAGGCATCGTCCTTCTTGCCCGCGAGCGGGTACTCGCCTTTCCTGTCGGCCGCGATCTCGGCCATTGAACGCCCGGTAAGAACGCTGGTCAGTTCCTTCTCGACCAGCGCGTCGCCCTCCTGCGCGTGATCGTCCTGCAATTTGCGCAGCAGCCAGTTTTCCCGCTTCTCTCCCGGCTTTTTCTTCAGCCTTATCAACAGCCATTCGCCGCGCATCCGCTCGCCTTCGAGGCAGAAATGGAGATGGCCCTTCTCGATATCCTTCGCGCTCTTGCCCTCGATCGGCGACCATGTCCCCCGGTCCCACAGCATCACCGTGCCGCCGCCATATTCGCCCTTGGGAATGGTCCCCTCGAACTCGGCGTAGGACATCGGGTGATCCTCGGTCCGGACGGCCAGCCGCTTCACGTCCGGGTCGGGCGATGGCCCCTTGGTGACCGCCCAGCTCTTGAGCACGCCGTCCGCCTCCAGCCGCAGATCCCAGTGCAGCCGCGTGGCGTCGTGCTTCTGGACGATGAAGAGGTTGCCGCTTTCGCTCGCCGCCGCCTTGCCTGAAGGTTCCGGCGTCTTTCCGAAATCGCGCTTGGCGTTGTAGGTGGCGAGCGGGTCCTTCCGGGTCATTTCGTGTTCGCCTCGGTACGGGGAAAGGCCCGGTTCTCGACGATCCCGACGACAACCAGCAGCAACAGCGCAATACCCGACATGATCGCGACCACCGGCCAGAGCGCCGCCCCGCAGGCGATGCCGATAAGGGCGGTCAGCCAGAGATGGACGGCGGTGGTCACGTTCTTGATCTCTCCGCCAGAGAACACGACCAGGCCCGCGCCGATGATGCCAAGGAAGGCCCCCGCCGCTTCGAACACGCGCAGCGGGTCCATTCGCGTCCCGCCGAGACTGTAGAACAGGGCGATCGCGGTCACGGTCATCCCCGCACTGGCGAAGCAGATGATGCCGTGCGTTCGCAAGCCCGCCGCATGGCCGCGCAATTCGCGATCGAGACCGAGCAGCACACCGATTCCGGCCGGGAGGGCCAGACGCAGCAACAGATCGGCATCTATGCCGGACAGGAAGGTCGGATCGTTCAATTCCATCACGCGCTCTTGCGAGTCTTCGCTGCGCTTTTTTTGGCCGCGGCCTTTTTGGCCGGCGCCTTCTTGTCCCCGTCGACCGATTTCTTGAGCGCGGCCATCAGGTCGATGACGTTGGAGCCGGACGCGCCTTCGCTCCCGCCGCTGTCCTCGATGATCGCCTTGTTCGATTTCGACTTGGCCTTCTTGTCGATCAGCTTTCGCAGCGCTTCGACATAGCGGTCCTCGAACTCGCCCGCATCGAAGGGCGCGCTTTTCTGGTCGATCAGCGCCGTGGCGAGATCGAGCAACTCTTTCTTCGGTTTGGCATCGTCGATCTCGGTGAAGAAAGACTGACCCTTCCGCACTTCGTCGCCATAGCGCAGCGTTTCCAGCAGCAGCCCCTTGCCGCACGGCTTGATGGCGACGAGCTTCTCGCTGCCCCGCACTGAAAGCTGGCCCAGCGCGACCTTCTTCGCCTTGCGCAGCGCCTCGCGCAGCACGATGAAGGCTTCTTCCGCCAGTTCGTCCTGCGGTGCGACGTAATAGGGCTTGTCGAAATAAAGCGGGTCGATCTCGCAGGCGTCGACGAACTGGACCAGTTCGAGCGTGCGCTTGCTCTCGATCTTGACCGCTTCGATCTCCTCTTCTTCCAAGAGGACGTATTCGCCCTTGGAAATCTCGTAGCCTTTGATGATCTCGTCGCGGTCGACCGGGCCGATGCCGGGCACCACCTTTTCGTAGGAAATGCGCTTGCCGCTCGGCCCGTGGATCTGGTTGAAGCGTATCTTCGCGCCCGATTTCGTGGCGGTGTAGATTTCGACCGGAATGCTGACCAGCGCCAGCCTGATCTGTCCCTGCCAATAGGCGCGCGCGGCCATCGTACTGTCTCCCTCTTGCGCCAGTTTAGCGCGTCAGAAGCGGAATCGTTTCCGTGACACCGATACTGCCCGGCTTGCTGCGATCCGGTTACGCCTGTAACGGACCGCCCAAGACAAGGAGTCCTCCCCATGCGTGTCGGTTGCCCCAAGGAAATCAAGAACCACGAATATCGCGTCGGCCTGACGCCCGAGAGTGCGCGCGAGCTGACGCATCAGGGTAGCGAGGTCTGGATCGAGACGGGCGCCGGCATGGGCATCGGCGCGACCGACGCCGAATACGAAGCCGCCGGAGCCCGGATCGTCGAGGGTCCCGATCCGATCTTCGCCGAGTGCGAGATGGTGGTAAAGGTCAAGGAACCGCAGGCCGAGGAGCGCGCCAAGCTGCGCCCCGACCAGGTGCTCTACACCTATCTTCACCTCGCGCCCGATCCCGAGCAGACCGCCGATCTGGTGAAGTCCGGCGTCACCGCGATCGCCTACGAGACGGTAACGGGTCCGGGCGGCCAGCTACCGCTGCTGAAGCCGATGAGCCAGGTCGCCGGACGAATGAGCATCCAGGCCGGTGCCAGCGCTCTCGAAAAGGCGCATGGCGGACGCGGCGTGCTGATCGGCGGCGTTCCGGGCGTCCTTCCCGGCAAGGTCGTGGTGATCGGCGGCGGCGTGGTCGGCTTCAACGCGGCGCAGATGGCGGTGGGCCTCGGCGGCGATGTCGAGATCCTCGACCGCGATCCCGATGTGCTGGAGCGGGTGGGCACCTTCTTCGAAGCGCGCGCGGCCACCCGCTTCTCCAACAAGACCAATCTCGAAGAGGCGGTCTGCGCGGCCGATCTCGTGATCGGTGCGGTGCTGATCCCCGGCGCGGCTGCGCCCAAACTGGTGACGCGCGACCTGCTCAAGCAGATGAAGCCCGGGGCGGTGCTCGTCGATGTGGCGATCGATCAGGGTGGCTGTTTCGAGACCAGCCGTGCGACCACCCATGCCGAGCCGACCTATGTGGTCGACGATATCGTGCATTACTGCGTCGCCAACATGCCCGGCGCGGTCGCGCGCACCAGCACCTATGCGCTCAACAACGTTACCCTGCCCCATGCCCTGCGCATCGCGAAGATGGGCTGGAAGGAAGCGCTGCGCGCCAATCCACATCTTGCCGAAGGGCTCAACGTCCACGCCGGCAAGGTGACCTATCGCGCCGTGGCGGAAGAACTGGGCTACGACTACTTGCCGGTGGCCGAAGCCCTGGGGTGAACTGACGGCGCCGGGTTAACCGCCCGGAAACCGGTTTAGGATAGCTCTGCTGCGTGACCAGCAGGCTGCCGCACATTGTCGCGATCATCGTGCTGCATCTTGCGGCCGTTCTGGCGTGCGTCTCCTCCCCTGCATCCGCGAACGATCCGGGCGAAGGATCGCTCACCCGTCCCGCCTGCTTCTCGTCCAGCGCGGAGGATCGCACACTGGCGCAGATGGCCGGCGCTTCCACCGTGTGGAATTGTCGCGGCGGCGGGTGGGACGCGTCCGCGCGGGTCTCATGGATACGTTTCGAGATATCCGGCCAGTCGGGCGAGGCCCCGCCCTCGCTCTTCTTCACCCGGATTTCCCGCTTCGCCTCGATCTCGCTTACCGCCATCGACGCCGACGGAACTCGGCGGACCGCGACTTTCGGCGAAAGGGACGGAACCCCGGAGGCCGCTGGCCCGATCTTCACCCTGCCCCTTCCCGAGATCACCTCCAAAACGCGCGCACTGGTGGTCCGCATCGTCGGGCCGCACAGCGCACCGATAATGACCGAAGCGCGGCTGACGGGTTCGACCACGCGGACCGACTGGAGCGTCATCCAGCTGCTCTTCCTGGCGATGATCCTCGGGATGTTGGTCATGCCGCTGATGTTCGACGTGAGTTTCTACATCGTCCTGCGCGAAAAATTCGTCCTTCTTCATGCCTTCATGGCGTTCTCCATGATCCTCTACGTGCTGTTCGCCGGGGGGCTTCTGCCGGTCTTCGCGAACGTCTCGGTCCCGGCGATGGCCATCGGGGGATCGCTCAGCTGGGCGGCGGGGTCGGCCGCCGCGGCTTTCTTCCTGACCGAATTCGTCGAGCCGGGCCGCTTGCCGGCGCGCATGGACCGTGCGCTGCGACTTGCAGGCTGGTGGACGTTGCTGGTCATCGGCTTCGCCTCGCTGCAGCTGTCTTGGACGCAGAGCTTCGACAATGCGCTGTATTTCTACGGCTTCGTTCCGGTGATCGCGATCTACCTCGCCGCGATCGTGGTTGCGCTGGTGCGGGGAAGCGTCGCCGCGCGCTATGTCGCGGCGGCGTGGATACCGCTGTTCCTCGCGGCGAGCGAAAGGTTGCTGCGCGGTCTCGGCGTCTACGCCGCGCCGTCCTGGTTCGACCAGTTCCTCTACAGTGCGCTGGCGCTGGAAGTGATCGTGGTCGCCATGGGCGTCGCCAGCCGATACGCCGCCATCCGTCACGATCGCGACACCGCACGGGCCGAGGCCCGAATGCTCGGCAATCTGTCCGAGCGCGACCCGCTGACCGGCCTCCTGAACCGCCGCGCGCTCGACGATCGTTTCGCCGATCTCCATGCCGCGGGCTACGAGACTATCGCGCTGTTCGACCTCGACCATTTCAAGACGGTCAACGACACGCATGGTCACGAGGTCGGCGACCACGTGCTCCGCGTGGTGGGCGACGTGCTGCGGACCGATCCCGAGGCAGTCGCGGTGCGCATGGGCGGCGAGGAATTCCTCGTGATGTTCGCGGGCGGCGATGTCGAGACTCGGGCCGAGCGGATGCGCCAGACGATCGCGGTGCGCGTGGCGCGTGAGGTGGAGGCGCTGAAATCGATCCTGACCTCGAGCGTGGGCCTCGTCCATGTGCCGCGATCCGCCGGCACGCCGGTCGAGTTCGGCCGGATCTACCGGCGGGCCGATGCGCTGCTTTACGAAGCGAAGGCGGGCGGGCGCAATCTGCTGGCGAGCGCGACGATCCGGCGGCCGGCTCCGGCAAGGACGGTCATGCCGATCCGCACGCCCAGCGCGGCCTGACCCCGTCAGACGAGGAAAGGCGCGGCGATCTCCGCGCGGATGCGCTGGGGGCGGCCGGTGACGCGGTCGATCATCGCCCAGGTGGATCGGACCGCGACCAGCAGCCGCCCCGACGCATCGTGGAAATCGACGCAGCGATCGAAGCGCGCGCCTTTGGGCGTGCCGGGAATCCACGTCGTCGCGACCACCTCCTCGCCCGGTCCGACATTGCCGCGATAGTCGATCTCGTGCCGGATCACCATCCAGACATAGCTCTTGATCGCGTCTTGATCCGCCACTTCGCGCCAATGTTCGGTCGCGATGTCCTGCACCCACCGCACCCAGACCGCGTTGTTGACGTGGCCGAGTTCGTCGATCGTCCCGGGCCCGGCGAGGAAGGTCTTCGTATGGTTCTTGCTCATCCGCCGGGTTGCGAGCCGTCTTCGCCCATCTGGGTGAGGATGAAGGCGACCTCTTCCGCCATTTCGTAGATCGACTGGAACCGGCCGGACTTGCCGCCGTGCCCCGCGCCCATATTGGTCTTGAGCAGCAGCGTGTTGTCGTCGGTCTTCATCTCGCGCAGCCTGGCCACCCATTTGGCGGGCTCCCAATAGGTGACGCGCGGATCGTTGAGACCGGCGGTCACCAGCAGCGGCGGATAGTCCTGCGCGATCACCTGATCGTAGGGCGAATAGCTCAGGATATAGGCGAAGGCCTGTTTGGACCGGATCGGGTCGCCCCATTCGGGCCATTCGCCGGGCGTCAGCGGCAGGTCTTCGTCGAGCATGGTGTTCAGCACGTCGACGAAGGGCACATGCGCCACCACCGCGCCCCACAGGTCGGGGTCGGTGTTGACGACGACGCCCATCAGCTCTCCGCCCGCCGAGCCGCCGGAAATGCTTATCCGGCCCCTCTCGGTATAGCTCTTGTCCGCCAGCCCCTTCGCCACGTCGACGAAATCGTTGAAGGTGTTCACCCGCTCGTTGAGCTTGCCCTGCAGATACCAGTTGCGCCCGAGATCGTCGCCGCCGCGGATATGAGCGATGGCATAGGCATAGCCGCGATCGATCAGGCTCAGCCGCGTGGTCGAGAAGCCCGGCGGCACGGCATAGCCATAGGCGCCGTAGGCGTAGAGGTGCAGCGGCCCCGGTCCTGCCGGCCGGTCCTTGCGCATCACCAGGCTGACCGGCACCATCGTCCCGTCGCGGGCGCGGATCTCGACCCGCTCGGTGACGTAGAGCGAGGGATCGTAGCCGCTCGGGATTTCCTGCTGTTTCAACTGCTCGAGCTCGCCGGTGGCGACGTGATAGTCGTAGACCGTGTCGGGCGTGACCATGCTCTGGTAGGAGAGCCGCAGCTTGTCCTGATCGTATTCGGGATTGTTGGTCAGCCCGGCGGTGAAGCTCGGCTCGGCAAAGGCGACCGGCTTCACCAGAGCGGGATCGGCGTAGGAGCGGATCTGCACCTGATCGAGCCCGGCGAGCCGCCCCTCGGTCACGTAGAAATCCCTGAACAGCGAGAAGCCGTCGAGATAGAATTCGTCCGACCCCGGGATCAGCGTCTCCCATTCACCCGGATTTTCCAGCGGCGCGGTGGCGACCCGGAAATTGACGTGATCGTCATTGGTGTGGACCCATACGGTGCCGTCGCGCACGTCGACATCGTATTCGACGCCCTTCTTGCGCTCCTTCACCAGAATCGGTTCGGCGGTGGGATCGTCGGCGGGGACGAGGCGGACCTCGCTCGTCTCGTTGTCGCCGGTCGAGATAACCAGCCAGTCTTCCTGTGAGGTCAGGCCGGTGCCGACGCCGAAACCTTCGTCGCGCGTCTCGCGGTAGAGCTCGACATCCTCGCTGACCGGCGTGCCGATCACGTGGAGCGTCGCTTCCTTGGTGCGCCAGTTGTCGTCGGCCAGACCATAGACCAGCGCGCGATCGTCCATCGCCCAGGTGAGGCCTGTGCGGGTGCCGGGAAGGGTGTCGTCCAGCAATTCGCCGGTCTGCAGGTCCTTGATCCGCGCGGTGTAGCGTTCCGACCCGTTATCGTCGGCCGAATAGGCCAGATAGCGCCCGCTCTTCGAGACCGAGAAGGAACCGAGCCGGAAATATTCCTTGCCCTCGGCCAGCTGGTTCTCGTCGAGTATCAGCGCAGCATCGCCCCCGGCCACCGGCTTGCGGTAATATTTGCGGTATTCCGCGCCCTCCTCGAATTCGGACCAGTAGAGCCAGTCGCCATCCTTTTGCGGCACGGAGGAGTCGTCTTCCTTGATCCGCGCCTTCATCTCCTCGAACAGAGTGTCGACGAGGCCTTGATGCGGCTTCATCCGCGCTTCGAACCAGGCGTTTTCCGCCTTGAGGTGATCGAGCACGTCCTCGTCGTCGACCGTCGGGTAGCTCTTGTCGTGCAGCCAGTTGTAGGGATCGGAAATCGTGATCCCGTGATGGGTGTAGGAATGGTCGCGTTTTGCGGCGACAGGCGGCGCGGTCGGTTCGGTCAAGTCGGTGTCCTGTGCGTTGACGGGTGCGGCAGGGGCCGTAACGGCGAGAGCGACGGCCCCCGCGGCCAGATATGCGGTGAAATGGCGCGGCATGGCGGTTCGGTCCTCCCGGCGGACGAGGCGCGCATCCACGGGTGGAAAGCCCGCGCCCGCCCCTGTATGGTGCCCCCATGACTATGCGGGCGCGCAGCCCGCCGCAAGCGCCGTTTCGCGCCCTTGGCCGACGGTCCCGATGAAAGGATGACACGCCCATGCTGATGCAGACACACGAAGCCCGCCTCGACGCTCTCCGCCAGGAACTGAAACGCCGCGATCTGGACGGGTTCGTGATCCCGATTTCCGACGAGCACATGAGCGAATATGTCGGTGACTATGCCCAGCGGCTGCAATGGCTGACCGGGTTCAAGGGCAGCGCGGGCAGCGCCGCCGTGATGCGCGATCGGGCGGCGATCTTCACCGATGGCCGTTATACCGTGCAGGTGCGCGAACAGGTCGACGGCAAGCTGTTCGATTACGAGGACGTGCCCGCCACCAGCCCGGCGAAATGGCTGGCGAAGCACGCGCGCGAAGGGATGCGGATCGGCTACGACGCCTGGCTGCACGGCGTCGAGTGGGCCGAGGATGCGGCGAAGCTCCTCGCCAAGAAGGGCGCGGAACTGGTCCCGGTCGAGGGCAATCCGATCGATGCCGTCTGGGCCGACCGCCCCGCCCCCTCTGCCGCGCAGGCCGTCCCCTATGCCGACGAACATGCCGGCCGCTCCAGCGCTGAGAAGCGCGCCGGGATCGCCGACTGGCTGCAGGAGGAAGGCTATGACGCGACCATCGTCGCCGCGCTCGATTCGGTCGCCTGGCTGCTCAACATGCGCGGAGCCGACGTCGCCAACACCCCGGTCGCGCTGTCCTATGTCACGGTCCATGCCGACGGGACGGCCGAGCTGTTCATCGCGCCCGAAAAGGTCTCGCCCGAGCTGGCCCAGCATCTCGGCAACGCGGTGAAGATCCGCGACCGGGGCGAGTTCGAGAGCGCGCTGGGTTCGCTGAAGGGCCGGACCGTGGCGGTCGACACCAACCACGCGGTCGCCGGTATCTTCCAGGCGCTGGAGGATGGCGGGGCCAAGGTGGTGCGGACCGACGATCCGACCGTCCTCGCCAAGGCGATCAAGAACGAGGTGGAACAGCGCGGCCACCGCGAGGCGCAGGCGCGCGACGGGGCGGCGGTGTCGCGCTTCCTGCGCTGGCTGAGCGTGGAGGCGCCCAAGGGCGGCGTGGACGAGCTCGCCGCCGCCGCCAAGCTGCGCGAGTTCCGCGGGCTCGACCCCGAAATGCGGGATTCGAGCTTCGACACGATCAGCGCCGCCGGCCCGCACGCCGCCCTGCCGCACTACAAGGTGGACGAGGACAGCAATATCCCGATCCCGCCGGGAAGCATCTACCTCGTCGATTCGGGCGGCCAGTATCTGGGCGGCACGACCGACATCACGCGCACCGTCTGGGTCGGGACGCCGGATGGATCGGGTGAGCCCTCGGCCGAAATGATCGACCGCAACACCCGCGTGCTGAAGGGCCATATCCAGCTCGCGCGGGCGACCTTTCCGCAAGGCACCAATGGCGGTCAGCTGGATACGCTGGCGCGGATGCATCTGTGGCAGGCGGGCGTCGATTTCGGCCATGGCACCGGCCACGGCGTCGGCAGCTATCTCGCCGTGCACGAAGGGCCGCAGCGCATCTCCAAGCCGGGCGGCGCCTTCGCCGGGACCGGCATGCCGCTCCATGCGGGCATGATCCTGTCCAACGAGCCGGGTTACTACAAATCGGGCCATTACGGCATCCGGATCGAGAACCTGATCCTGACCGTACCGGCCGAGATCGCGGGCGCCGAGGGCGATTGGCTCGGCTTCGAGACGCTGACCTTCGTGCCGCTCGACCGGCGGCTGGTCGACAAGGCTTTGCTGACCGATGCCGAAATCGACTGGTGGAACAGCTATCACGCCGAGGTGCGCGAGGTCCTTTCGCCGCGTCTCGAGGGTGAGGATCTGGCGTGGCTGGAAGCGGAGTGCGCGCCGCTCTGACGGGGCTTGCCATGCAGGCTTTGTTCCTGCAATGTTCTCTTCGGTCGCGAGTCGCCGGAGACGGCTAGCAGGAGACATGCAGATGCTGGGATATGTAACCGTCGGGACCAACGATCTCGAACGCGCCGCCAGATTCTACGACGCGATCGCCGCCGAGATGGGGGTGGGGCGGATGATGGAGTTCGACACTTTCATCGCCTGGGGCGAGATGCATGGAGCGCCCGGCATCGCTGCCACCAGGCCCTACGATGGCAAGGCAGCGACGGTCGGCAACGGCATGATGGTGGCGCTGGAGGCAAGTTCGAAGGAGCAGGTCCACCGCCTGCACGAAATCGCGCTGGCGAAGGGCGGCAGCGACGAGGGCGCGCCCGGCCCGCGCGGGGAACCTGATGCCAGCGGCACCGTGTTCTACGCCGCCTATTTCCGCGATCCGGACGGCAACAAGCTCAACGCCTTTCTCATGGCACCCGGTGCTTGAATCCCGTGACTGAGCCGGAACGCCGGACGGGTGAGGCGCGTCGGCTGGCCAACAGCTTCGTCCATCTGGGCCTCGGCGCGAGTGCCGTGCCCCAGCCGGGTTTCTCGGGCCTCGAATGGTACGCCGATTACGGCGCGCGCCACGGGGCGGACGGGCGCGAGGGGCGGCTGGTCAGCCAGCACAGCTTCACCGAAAGCTGGGACAGCTGGGAAATGCACCCTGCCGGCAGCGAGGTGGTGATCTGCACCGAGGGCGAAATGCGGCTGATCCAGGAATTTCCCGACAGACATTGCGAGGAAGTCGCGCTCGCCACGGGCGAATACGCGATCAATCCCCCCGGCGTCTGGCACACCGCCGATATCGAAGGCCCGGCGACCGCGATCTTCATCACCGCGGGGGAAGGGACCGAGCACCGTCCGCGCTGATCCCGCGCTGATCCGGGCGCTGGCTGGCGGATGAACGGCTGCGCGGAGGCGATACAATCCGCGACAACTTCGCGCCTGCCCGGCAAATTCCTGCGACAATCGCGCGGTAGAAGCTGGCCATGAGTTGCGGCGGACCGGCCCTCCCCCCCTTCGGTTCCGGTCCGTCGCCGCTCCCCCTTTCCTTTCCCGGAGCAATCGCATGACCAAACTTCTTCTCGCGCTGTCCGCCGGCAGTCTGGCCCTCACCGGCGCCACCGCTCTTGTCGCACAGGAACGCAGCCCCATGGTGAAGCGCGACGCCGATGGCGACGGCGCGATCACCCGGGCGGAGATGCAGGCCCACGGCGCGGCGATGTTCGCGCGGATTGACGCCACTGGCGACGGCCGGATCGACGCCGCCGATCGCGCCGCGCGGCGGGCCGAGCGCTTCGCTCGCATGGACCGCGACGGCAATGGCGAGATCACTTCGGAAGAGATGGAGGCCAGCCGCGCCGAACGCCGCGCGAAACGGGCCGACCGGCGCGAGCAGATGTTCGCCCGGCTCGACACCGATCGCAGCGGCGGCATCTCGCAGGCCGAGATGGAAGCCGCCCGAACCCCGCGCGGCGAACGCGCCGAAGATACCGGGGCAGACACGAGCAAGCGCGGGCAGCGCATGGGCCGTCGCGGCGGCGGCGGCGGGCACATGATGTGAGGCATGATGCGTCAGGCCGACGCCAACCGGGACGGCGCCGTCACCCGCGCCGAATTCGACACCGCGCTGGCGCAGCACTTCGCCCGGCTCGACACCGATGGCGACGGAGCGATCAGCCAGGCCGAGCGTCAGGCGGCGCGCGAGGCGATGCGTGCCCGCATGGCCGAACGCCGCAGCCAGCGCGCCCGGTAACGAAGACCGTGAAGCAAACCGCGATCTTGCCGCAGGCGCGGCAGCCGGGGTAGCGCGGGTTCCGCCATGACGAGCGATCCCGCGCCCATCTCCCTCCTCCTCGTCGACGACGAGCGGACCTTGCGCGAGCCCTTGGCCGAGTATCTCACCGGCCAGGGTTTCGCCGTGCGCGAGGCCGAGAGCGCGGCGGCGGCGCGTTCCGTATTGCGCGAACACACGCCCGACATCGTTCTTCTCGACATCATGATGCCGGGCGAGGACGGGCTGTCGCTCACCCGGCATCTGGTCGAGACGCAGGGCCTCCCGGTCATTCTGCTCACCGCTAGGGGCGAGGCGATGGACCGGATCGTCGGGCTGGAGATCGGGGCGGACGACTACGTCACCAAACCCTTCGAACCGCGCGAGCTCGTCGCGCGCATCCGCACCGTGCTGCGCCGCGTGGAGAAGGGCGCCGACAGCGCGCCCGTGCCGGCGGACGATTTTCTCTATGCCTTCGAAGGCTGGACACTCGATCCGCTCAAGCGCCGCCTGACCGACCCCGAGGATGCGGTGGTCTCGATCTCCACCGCCGAATTCCGCCTGCTGCGCGCCTTCTGCGACCATCCGCGCCAGGTGCTCGACCGCGACCGGCTACTCGACATGGTGCAGGGGCGCGAGGCGCATCTGTTCGACCGGGCGGTGGACAATCAGGTCAGCCGCCTGCGCCGCAAGATCGAGGTGGACAGCCGCAACCCCATGCTGATCCAGACCGTGCGCGGCGGCGGCTACCGGCTTGCGGCGGATGTAGCGCGCACCCGCCGGACCGCGGATTGAAGCGGCCCATGCGCCCTTCCGTGCGGTTGTGGCCCCGGAGCCTGCTCGGCCAGACCCTGCTGGCGACCGCGCTCGCGCTGCTCGCGGCGCAGGCGATCTCCACCCTGCTGCTGTTCCGGGCCGCCGAGGAACGGCGCGAGACCGCGCTCGTCAACGCCGCCGCCTTCCGCCTGATCGGCGGCGCGCAGTTCGGTAGTCCCGACCGGCCCCTGTCCGGAGAGCAGGCGTCCCGAGAACGGCCGGACCGCGACCGCGACCGCTGGCGCGAGAACCCGCGCGGAAACCGCAGCGGCTTCCCCCGACGGTTCGGCTACCGCCTGTCGGACACATCCCCCCTCCTTCCCGGCGAGATCCGCGATGCTGCCCGCGAGGCCGAGCTCAGCGAGATTCTCGCGCGGCAGGGCATCGAGATCGCCGAACTGGTCGTCACCGAAAGAATGCCCGGCTCCGATCCGGTGCTGCGCGATCTCGCCGCGCGGGCGCCGCGGCTGCGCACCCGGCTGGCCGCGGAGGACCGCGCCCTGCTCGTCGTCGGCCTGCGCCGCGAGGGGGCCGATGGCTGGGAGGTGGGGCGCATCCCGATCCGCGAGCGCGGGGCGCGGGTGGTCCCGGCGATCCTGCTCCAGACCCTGGTCCTGTTCGTGGTGCTGATGGGCCTGCTCTGGCTGGTGCTGCGGCGGATCACGCGTCCGCTCGCCGATCTGCGCGAGCGGACCGCGCGCTTCAGCGCCAGCGGCACGCCATCCGAGCCGCTGGCTGCGCGCGGCCCCTCCGACATCTCCTCGCTGATCGCCGCGCACAATGCGATGGAAGCGCGGATCGGCGCGATGCTCGACGAGAAGGACGTGATGCTCGGCGCGATCGGCCACGATCTCAAGACCCCGCTCGCCGCGCTGCGTGTGCGGATCGAGGCGGTCGGGGACGAGGACCAGCGCGAGCGCATGGCGACCACGATCGAGGAACTCGTCCGCACTCTCGACGAAATACTCGAACTCGCCCGCATCGGCCGAACGGACGCGCCGCCGGAGCGCGCCGAACTCTCCGCGCTCGCCGCCTCGGTGGTCGAGGAATTCGAGGATATGGGCGAGCCCGTTGCGATGGAGGACGGTCCGCGCCTGAGCGCGCCGGTCCATATCACCTGGCTGAAGCGGGGCCTGCGCAATCTCGTCGCCAATGCCCTGCGCTATGGCGGCGGGGCGGAGGTCTCGGTGCTGCGCGAGGGCGAGGCCATCGTGCTCCGGGTCGAGGATGCCGGGCCGGGCATCCCCGAAGACCGGATCGCGGCCATGCTCGAACCCTTCGTGCGCGGCGAGACGAGCCGCAATCGCGAGACCGGCGGCGCGGGCCTCGGCCTGACGCTCGCCCGCGCGGTGGCCGAACAGCATGGCGGAGCGCTGGTGCTGGCCAACCGCCCCGGAAGTGGTGGCAGCGGCGGGCTGCGGGCCGAGCTGCGGCTTCCCGCCTAGCGCATCAACCCGCCAATGATGTTGCGCACGAAGGCGGTCGCCCCGGTGCGCAGCGGATCGGCACTCGATTTCTTCCCCAGAACGGCGGCGACCGCGACCGAGGCGACCGAACCGGCCGCCGCCCGCGCCGCGCTCTTGCCCGCTCTGCCCCAGAGCGAAGTCGACTTGCGCTCGCGCTTCGCCACCTCCTCGCGCCCCCTTGCGGCCACCTCCCGAGCCGTCGCCTCCGCATCGGCGGCCTTGGCGGCGAGGACTTCGGCCGCGCTCTCGCGATCGACCTGCTCCTCGTACTTGTCTTCGTGCGGGCTTACCGAATTGACGATCGCCCGCTCCTTCTCCGTCAGCGGACCGAGGCGGCTTGCCGGCGGGCGGATCAGCGTGCGCTGGACGATCGAGGGCGCGCCGTCGGGCAGGAGAGTGGAGACCAGCGCCTCGCCCACCTTGAGTTCCGTGATCGCCTGCGCGACATCGAGATCGGGATTGATGCGAAAGGTCTCGGCCGCGGCGCGGATCGCCCGCTGGTCGCGCGGGGTGAAGGCGCGCAGGGCGTGCTGGACCCGGTTGCCGAGCTGACCCGCGATCTTCTCGGGAATGTCGATCGGGTTCTGCGTGACGAAATAGACACCGACGCCCTTCGAGCGGATCAGGCGGACGACCCGCTCGATCATACCCTCCAGCGCGTCGGGCGCGTCGTCGAACAGCAGGTGCGCCTCGTCGAAGAAGAAGACCAGCCGGGGCTTTTCGGGGTCGCCCACCTCGGGCAGGGTCTCGAACAGTTCGGCGAGCAGCCACAAGAGGAAGGTCGCGTAGAGCTTGGGGCTGCGCATCAGCCGGTCGGCGGCGAGCACGTTGATCAGCCCACGCCCCTGATCGTCTGTGGCGAGGAAGTCGGCGATCTCCAGCGCGGGCTCGCCGAAGAAGCGCGCCCCGCCCTGGCTGTCGAGCGCAAGGAGCTGGCGCTGGATCGCCCCGACGCTGGCCCTGGAGACATTGCCGTATTTCGCCGTCAGCGCCTTCGCGTTTTCGGCGGTGTAGGCGAGCATCGCCTGCAGGTCCTCGAGGTCGAGCAGCAGCAGCCCCTCCTCGTCGGCTAAGCGGAAGACGATGTTGAGCACGCCCTCCTGCGTCGCGTTGAGGTCGAGCAGGCGAGCGAGCAGCAGCGGCCCCATCTCGCTCACCGTGGTGCGGATCGGGTGGCCCTGTTCGCCGTAGAGGTCCCAGAACACCACCGGATTGTCGCGATAGGCGTAATCCGCGATGCCGAGCTCGCGGGCGCGCGCCTCGAGCTTGTCGGCGTTCTTGAAGGTCGGGGAGCCGGGCATGGCGAGGCCGGACAGATCGCCCTTCACGTCGGCCACGAAGACCGGGACCCCGGCGGCCGAGAAACTCTCCGCCAGCCCTTGCAGGGTCACGGTCTTTCCGGTGCCGGTGGCGCCCGCGATCAGGCCGTGGCGATTGGCCTGGGCGAGGGTCAGATACTGCTTCTCGCCATTGGCGGCGAGGCCGAGATAAATGTCGTCCAAGGTCGGGTTCCCGGTTTTCGAAAGGTCGCGCGCCGATGTGGCCCCGGCGCGGGGGCCGGGTCAACGCTCGACATGGGCTTCGCGCGCGCTAAAGACTGCCGCCGATGGAAACGCGCGCGCCTCTGGTCCTGCTCGACGATGCTCGGGAAAGCGGGGCGCGGGAAGACGGGCCGCGAGAAGAGGGGGCGGCCGACGCGCTTCTCTACGAGAACCCGCGCGAGATTTTCGTCGCGCGACGCCCGGCCGAGGTCGCCGCGGTGCTCGAGGCGGCCGATGCGGCGCGGCGCGAGAGCGGTGGCACGCTGGCGGGATATATCGCCTACGAGGCGGGGCTGGCGCTCGAACCTCGGCTGGCGCCGTTGGCCGATGCGCGCAGCGGCGCGGCAGGGCCGCTGGTGTGGCTCGGCCTGTTCGACGACCCCACGCGCATCGCCGCCGCGGACATTCCCGACTGGCTCGCCGCGCGGCAGCGGGGCACGGCGTCGCTCGGCCCGCTCGACCCGCAGGTTTCGCCCGGCGCCTACGAGGCGATGTTCGCCGAGTTGCAGGAAGCGGTCCGCGCGGGCGACATCTATCAGGCCAATCTCACCTTCCCGCTCGCCGGGGGCTTCACCGGCGATCCGGTGGCGCTCTACGCCGCGCTGCGCCCGGCGGCGAAAGCAGGCTATGGCGGGCTGGTGTTCGACGGATCGCACTGGCTGCTGAGCCTTTCGCCCGAGCTTTTCGTCTCGCTCAAGGGCCGCGCGGCGAAGACCAAGCCGATGAAGGGCACCCGGCCGCGCAGTGCCGATGCCGCCACCGACACCGCGCTGAGGGACGATCTCGCCGGCTCCGCCAAGGACAAGGCGGAGAACCTGATGATCGTCGACCTGCTGCGCAACGATCTGGCGCGCGTGGCCGAGCCGGGCAGCGTGCGGGTGGACGAGCCTTTCGCCATCGAGAGCTATCCCACGGTGCACCAGATGGTCAGCACCGTGCGTGCCGACCTTGCCGAAGGGCACGGCGCGATCGATCTGGTGCGCGCGCTGTTCCCCTGCGGATCGGTCACCGGGGCGCCCAAGATCCGCGCGATGGAGCTGATCGACAAGGTCGAGCGCGATTCACGCGGTCCCTATTGCGGAGCCATCGGGCGGATCGGCGTCGATGGAGAAGCCGCCTTCAACGTCGCCATCCGCACCCTGCGCCTGACCGAGATCGAGAACGGTCGGGGTAAGGCGGTGCTGGGCGTGGGCGGCGCTATCGTCGCCGACAGCGATGCGCGGACCGAATGGCGTGAGGCGCTGCTGAAGGGCGGCTTCGTCCGCGCCGCTCCCGGCTTTGCTGCGAGCGGCTGCGACCTGATCGAAACCATGCGCTTCGATCCGGATGGCGGGATCGCCCGGCTCGAACTGCATCTGGCGCGCATACGGGACAGCGCCACCACGCTCGGTTTCGCCTTCGACCGGCACGAGGCGCGCAATTGCCTCCATGCGCTGTGCTTCGATCTCGAACAACCGATGGTGGTGCGCCTACTCGTTTCTCGCGGTGGGGCAATCGCGCTGGAAGCGAAGCGTCTGCCCGATCACTGGCCCGATCCCGCCGGGGCGATCGCCTTGCCGCTGCCCGTCGATCCAGGCGACGTGCGCCTGCGACACAAGACCTCCGACCGCGGCTTTTACGATGATGCCCACGACGTCGCACTGTCGGAAGGCGCCGCCGAGGCGATCCTCGTGCGCGACGATGGTCTAGTGACCGAAGGCGCGATTTCCAATATCTTCCTGCGTGGGGCGGACGGCGTGCTGCTGACCCCGCCCGCCACGCTCGGCCTGTTGCCCGGCGTGCTACGCCGGTCCCTCCTCGAAAGCGGCGAAGCGCGCGAGGCGGAGCTGACGCTGGACGATCTGGCCGAGGGCTTCCTGCTCGGCAATTCGGTGCGCGGGCTCCATCCGGCAAGGCTCAAACGATGACGACACCTGAAATCCTGTTCGAAGACGGCGAGACGCTGGTGATCGACAAGCCCGCCGGCCTGCCGATCGAGCGCCCGCGCAAGGGCGGGCACAGCCTCGAGGATCATCTCGAGGCGCTGAAGCTCGGCTTCCAGCGGCCTCCCGTGCCGGTCCACCGGCTCGATACCGATACCAGCGGCTGCCTGCTGCTGGCGCGCAATCCCAAGGCATTGAAGCGCTTCAACCGCGCCTTCGAGGATCGGCTGGTCGGCAAGACCTATCTCGGCGTGCTCGACGGCCTGCCGCAAGGCGAGGAGGGGACGATCGAACTCTCGCTCGCCAAGATCAGCAGCGCGGAGAAGGGCTGGCGGATGATCGCGGCGAAGAAGGGCAAGCCCGCGATCACCCATTGGCGCGTGCTCGCGACGCAGAATGGCAAGGCGCTGATCGAATTCGGCCCCGAGACCGGCCGCACTCACCAGATCCGCATCCATGCCCTGGCCGGACTGGGCGCGCCGCTGCTGGGCGATCCGGTCTACGGACGGGTCCACGGCAAGAGTTCGGGCGCGGCGCGCACCATGCTTCACGCCGCCGCGCTGTCGATCCCGCGCGAAGGCAAGCCGCCGGTCAATGCCACCGCACCCTTCCCCGCCGATTTCGCCGCCCTCGGCTTTGCCGATCCGGTCGGCTGATGGGCGGGATCGCCGAGCGTGCGCTGGCGATCGCCGAGGAGAAGTTCGTCGCCGGTTCCGGCCCGGGCGGGCAGAACGTCAACAAGGTCGCGACGACGGTCCAATTGCGGGTCGACGTGTTCCAGATCGGCCTCGACCCCGACAGCTATGCCCGGCTGAAGGAGATCGCGGGCAGCAAGCTGACCAAGGGCGGCGAATTGCTGATCTCGGCCAACGAATACCGCACGCAGGAACAGAACCGCGAGGCAGCGCGCGCCCGGCTGCTGTCGATCCTCGAGGAGGCGCTGATCCCGCCGCGCAAACGGCGCAAGAGCCGGCTCAACCGGGTGGGCAAGGTCAAGCGGCTGAAAGCCAAGAAGGTACGCGGCACGGTCAAGGCCAATCGCGGCCCGGTGAAGCTGTGAAGGCCGGGCCAAGTGCGATTCCAGTTATGGTTGCCAAAACAGTTAGCCAAATGAACGTCGTGCGTTCATTCCTTGTAGAACTTTGGTTGCATCAGGATCATCGACAGTAGTTGCACGACGGCGAGCATGGCAATCACCAGCGCCGCGTGGTCGAGAAATCCATCGAGTTTCGGCTTGAACCTGTAGAGCGCAATGATTCCCAACAACGGAATCCAGTAGTTTTTTTCTATGACGATTTTGGCTCCGCACCCGGGGCATTGGAACGGCCGCCCCAAGCGCCACACTGTTTTTCGAAAAGGGACAGCGGTGCCGCAATTAGGGCAAGCTTGGAACAGCTTCATCCTAACGCCTCTTCCATGTTTTGCATGATTTCCCCCTTGTCGCCATCGCGATCCCCTTAGCCGGAAGGGAAAGACCCACCGCTTAGAACATTGACTTGTCCACCGGAATCGCCCATTGGGCGCGCCGGACCGGCGGTGCAGACGCGCCGCCCTTATTTTTTATATCCAGGAAACCGTCATGGCGAAGCCCGCAACCGTCAAGATCAAGCTCGTCTCGACCGCAGACACGGGCTTCTACTACGTGACCAAGAAGAACCCGCGCAACATCACCGAGAAGATGACCTTCCGGAAATACGATCCGGTCGCGCGCAAGCATGTCGAGTTCAAGGAAGCCAAGATCAAGTAAGCCGCCTCCCCGGCTTCCTTCGACGCGGCTTTCCCGGCGCATTGCTGAACGGCGGGAACCACGCGAATTCAGCGATGGTTCAATGCTCCGATCCCACTATCCGGAGCATGAGAACATTGCGCATACCTCACGGTAAATCGATCGCTTCGGCCATGGCGCTTGCCGTGGCCGCGGCCGTTCCCGCAACCTATTTCGCGGCGCCCGCCCCGGCCGTCGCTGCCGAGGGCGATCTTGACCGCGCCGTCGCCGCCCTGCGCGGCATCTCGACGATGAAAGCGGCGTTCACCCAGACCGATCGCCAAGGCCGCACCATCGGCGGCGAACTGACGCTGAAGCGCCCGGGTAAGATCCGCTTCGAATACGACAAGAGCGCCAATATGCTCGTCGTCTCGAACGGCAAGTCGCTCTACCTCGTCGATTACGAGGTGGATCAGGTCCAGCGCTGGCCGATCAGCAATTCGCCGCTCGGCGCCCTCCTCGATCCCAATCGCGACGTGAAGCAGTACGGCAAGCTCGTACCGACCGGTAATGCCGGAGTCGTAAGCGTCGAGGTGCGCGATCCCAAGCGACCCGAATACGGAATGATCACCTTGATCTTCACGCGCAACGCGTCGGCGCCGGGCGGATTGCAGCTGACCAACTGGGTGGCGCTCGATTCGCAGAACAACCGCACCACCGTGCGGCTTTCGAACCAGCGTTACGGGGTGTCGGTGGCGGATAGTGAATTCACCTTCCGTGACCCGCGCCGCTCGTCCCGCCGACCGGGCTGAACGGAGCGCGGTCGAAAGGAGGCGACCCTGCGGTCAACCGCAGTGTTGTGTTCATAAAGGATCAATGCGGACAGGCCTAGAAATCAAATCACAGGACGGATGAAGACGGGTTCCCCCCTGTTGCCTGTCATTCGCTAGCCGCCCTGTACCAAGCGTGACGAACGCACAAAGGAACCCTCGTGCCAATGCCCCCGGCACGAGGGTTTTTTGTTGTTCGGCGTTCGCGTTTCGAACCCGTTTTCTCGTGGTTATCCTCGGTGCTGTTTTGACTCTGGTGCGCCGGGCACCTGCGGGCCGGCGGTCGGCCTCCGCCGGCCCGCAGTTCCGCAGTCTAGTCGATAGCGCAGGCGGCGGGAGACATTATTCCCAGCCGAAGGCGCGGCGGATGATGTGGTAGATCAGGTTCTGCTCGATCACCCCCTTCACCCCGTCGCTGCCCGGACCATCGGCGAACAGGGCGACATCCTCGCCTCCATGCGTTTCGGAGCCCAGCGGGATCAGCGATTGCTGGCGCGCGGCGATGCCGGTTTCCGGCACCGGACGCTCTCCCGTAACCGCGCCTGGACCGTTGGCGTAGCCGAGCGTTGTGTAGGGCTTGCCGTCCGCCGCCAGCACCGGACCTTCGCCCGCCGGACCGTCCTCCCCGCCGCCCTCGGGCGCCTCGACGAGGCCGAGAATCGGATTGCCGCGCTTGGGATAGCCGGACATGGTGAAGACGTGGCTGTGATCGGCGGTCACCATGATCAGCGTCTCGGCCGGATCGGTGTGGTCGATCGCGTACTGGATAGCGTTTGCGAATTCGTCCGCCTCCTCCAGCGCATAGCCCGCTTGCCCCGCATGGTGGCCGTGATCGATCCGGCCGCTCTCGACCATCAGGTAATAGCCCTGCGGATCATCATCGAGCCGGTTGATCGCCGCGGCGGTCATCTGCGTCAGCGTGGGTTCGGTGCTGTCGCTCCCGCGCTCGCCCATGTAGGTCATGTGGCTGGGCGAAAAGAGGCCGAAAACCGGCTTGCCTTCAGGCGCGGCGGCGAGCTCCGCGGCGGTCGAAACCACGGTGCCGCCGGTGCGGGCGACCCATTCGGCGGGCAGATCGTCGCTCTCGACTGTCCGTTGACCCTGGCCCGCCTTGCCGAAGAACGTCGCGCGTCCGCCGCCGAGCGCCATGTCGAAATCGGTCTCGACCAGCTGGCGGGCGATGTCGCGACAGCCGAAATTGGCCTGTTCGGAGGGGATCGCCCCGTCCATCTCCCAATTGCGGTCGACGCTGCGGGCATAGACCGAGGCGGGCGTCGCGTGGGTCAGCCGCGCGGTGCTGACGATGCCGAGCGCGAGGCCGCGGCGCTTCACCTCCTCGCCGAGCAGGGGCAGGCTGTATTGCTCCCCGGCCCGGCAATCGCCGCGCGGCGCGTCCGGCCCGATGCCGAGCATCCCGATCCGCGTCTTGACACCGGTGTGGATCGCGCTCGCGGTGCCGGCGCTGTCGGGCACCTGCGCGTCGGTGTTGTAGGTCTTGACCAGCGCGACGTGGTCGAATGTCTCGAACGGCAAGACATATTCCTCGCCGCTCTGCCCGCGCTTCTGCCCGGCATAGATTCGCGCGGCGGTGATGGTGGAAATGCCCATGCCGTCGCCGATGAAGAGGATGACGTTCTTCGCGCGCGGCGCATCCGAGGCAGAAGCAGTGGGTGCGGAGGCCACGCGCTCCGCGCCGGTCGCGCTCGTCGTGCATCCGCCGAGAAGGGGCGCAAGGGCGGCGGCGGCCACGCCCAGAGCGAGGGGGGTACGGATCATGGCGACGAGATCTCCTGGAATTGTCTGCGCGTGCGCCGCTTACATGCATCGGCTTGATGACAAAACCGTGAGCCTTGCCGCATCCCGGCCCGGCCACTAGGTGCAATCCATGCTTTCTGTCGCCAGCTGGAATATCAATTCGGTGCGCCTGCGCATGCCGATCGTGGAGCGTTTCCTGAAGGAACAGGCGCCCGACATCCTGTGCCTGCAGGAGATCAAGTGCCAGGAGCACCAGTTCCCTTACGAGGCGTTTCGCGCGGCCGGCTACGAGCATTTCGCGGTCCACGGCCAGAAGGGCTATCACGGGGTCGCGACCGTCGGAAAAGTTCCGTTCCGCGATTTCTCGAAGCATGACTGGCAGGACAACGGCGAGGCGCGCCACGTCGGTGTGGAGCTGACCGACCCGGCACACCAGGGCGCGATCGTCGAGAACGTCTACGTGCCCGCCGGCGGCGACATTCCCGACCGCGAGCAGAATCTCAAATTCGGCCAGAAGCTCGACTTCCTCGAACGGATGACGCGCTGGGCCGACGCGGTCGACCGGCCGACTCTGATCGTCGGCGATTTCAACATCGCGCCGCTCGAAAGCGACGTGTGGAGCCACAGGCAATTGCTCAAGGTCGTCAGCCACACGCCCATCGAGGTCGAGAGCCTCCAGCGCTTCATGGACGCGCATGGCTGGGCCGATATCGGGCGCCAGCACATCGCCGCGCCGAACCGCTATTACAGCTGGTGGAGCTACCGCTCGAAGGACTGGCAGGCCAACGATCGCGGACGCCGGCTCGACCACATGTGGGCGAGCCCCGAGCTTGCGGCGCAAGCGACCGGCCACCGCGTTCACGAGGATGCGCGGGGGTGGGAGAAGCCGTCCGACCATGTCCCGCTCGTGACCGAGTTCGACCTCTGACAAGCGAACCGGGATCGGCACGGGCCGCGGCGCAGGCGATCGACGGTTTGCGCCACGGATGGCCGATCGCGATCGACGCCGCGCCGGTCCTGCAGCCGGTCGAGACGGCCTATGGGCCGGAATTGCTCGCCGACACCATGCTGATCTCGGCCAGCCGCGCCGCCACCCTGAAGCTCGCCAACCAGCGCGAGGCGGCGGTGCCGGGCGAGCCCGTGCTGCTGCGCGGGGCGGAACCTTTCGACCGTGACATGGCGTTGGCCGTGGCGGACCCGGCGCTCGACCTCGCCCGCCCGATGAAGGGTCCGTTCAAGGCGGTCGGCTGTGAGTGGGACGAGGTGGCGCGCACCGCGCTCGAACTTGCCCGGATCGCGGGCATCCTGCCCGCTTTCATGGTCGCGCCGGACAAGGCCGAGGAACCGGTGCGCCTCGTCAATGCCGATCTTGCCGCCTTCGTCGATCCGGCCAGGCTCCTGATCGCCAGTCGTGCGCGTTTGCCTGTCAGCGTGGCGGAGAACGCCGAGATCGTCGCTTTCCGCAGCCCGGCCGATACGCGCGAGCATGTGGCCCTCGTCATCGGCAACCGCACGGGGGAAAAGATTCCACTGGTCCGCCTTCATTCCGAATGCCTCACCGGCGATGTCTTCGGCAGCCTCAAATGCGATTGCGGACCGCAGCTCGACGGCGCACTGGCGGCGATGGCGCGCGAGGCGCAGGAGAGCGATGGCTGGGGCGTGGTGCTATACATGCGGCAGGAGGGGCGCGGCATCGGCCTCGTCAACAAGCTGCGCGCCTATCGTCTGCAGGATCAGGGCTTCGACACGGTGGACGCCAACACACGGCTGGGCCTGCCCGACGAGGCGCGCGATTTTCCCGCCGCCGCGCGGATGCTCGACCTGCTGGGCATCGGCGCGATCCGACTTTTGACCAACAACCCGGCCAAGGTCGAAGCGCTTGCCGCGCACGGAGTCGCGGTGGCGGAACGCGTGCCCCACGCCCTGCCCGACAACCCGCACAACGCGCATTACCTCGCCACCAAGCGCGACCGTGCGGGCCATCTGTTGCCTTGAACTGATCCGCCAGCCTGCTGGAAAAACGGGGACCCTCCGGCCGTTTTGGTGCGTTGAGACCCATAACCCGCCGGAAACGGCGCCGTTTTTTCTCAGAGGTCATCATGCGTTCGTTCATCACCCGCCCCCTGCTCGGAATCGCCGCCGCCGTGGCATTGATCGGGAACACGCCAGCGGAGATCGATGATCTGATGGCATCCGGCGGCGAGGCGCAGGCTTTCGCCGCGGCCGAAGCCGGTGCGGATGCGGGCGATGCCGAACTGACCGGCTATCTCGGCTGGTTTTACGACAATGGCCGCTTCGTGCCGCGTGATGCCGCGCGTGCTGCCGAACTTTACCGCGCCGGTGCCGAGAAAGGCGACGCGTTCTCGCAATGGCGCCTCGCCGTGATGATCGACGAAGGCTCCGTGCCGGGGTCGCTGGAAGAAGCGGTCGCGCTGTTTCGCAAGGCCGCCGCGCAGCGCAATTCCGATGGCATGGTCGGACTTGCCGTCATGCATGCCACCGGCCGGGGCACGGAGCGCGATTTCGAGGCCACCATGCGCTATTACCAAGCCGCCGCGCGGCTCGGCAATCCGCATGGGCTTCAGGGCATCGGCGTGCTCTACGCCAATGGCGAAGGCGTGACCCGCGACATGGACGAGGCGGTCGCCTACTGGATCGTCGCAAGCGTTGCGGGCGATGCGACGTCTGAGGAGCTGCTGGCAAAGTTCATGCCGCAGGGCGAGGCGCAGATCGCCGACCGCGTGGTCGAACGGGCCGACCGCATCGCGCGCAATTACAATCTCGCGCGCTTCGACATGACCGCCGACCGGAGCCGTTAACGCCGCTCCAGCCGCGTGAGGCCCGTGCCGAGCGTGTTGCCTTCGATTACCAGCCTGTCGCCGGTCCAGTCGGCCACGAAGGCACTCGAGCGCCGCACGCCCGGCGCGAAACGCGCGTCGTTGCCGGTGATCCGCAACCCGTCCGAGCTAAAGCTTGCCCCTTCCGCTCCGACCGCGATGAAGGCCGAATAGTTCTCCTTGTCGCGCCCCTGGACGAAGCGATTGCCCTCGATCGCACCGGTCCCGCCATTGGGGAGGTCGATCATGTAATTGGTGCCCCGCCCGGCGGCATCGTCGAAGCTGCTGTCGCGGGTATCGGTGCGCGCGGCGCGGGACTTCAAGTAATGGCCGCCGGCCCCCCGCTCGAACCGCGTGCGGGTGACGACCACTTCGCCGAGTTCGCCGGCATAGATCGAATGCGCGCAGCCCCCCGCGCCCTCGCAGGTGCCGAGGTCGCTGAAGGTCGACTTGTCGACCGTGAGGCGGCCCGCCGGATCGGCATGGGTGAGGATGCCCTGCTGACTGTCGCGGAACCAGCTCTGCGATACGGTAACCTGGCCGCCTTCCATCCGGATGCCTGCACCATTACCGTCCTCGACCGCGAGATTGGCAAAGACGATTCCTTCGACGAAGGTACTGTCGCCGCGCAGGACGAAGGCGGCTTTGCCCTCGCAGGCGACGCCGTCGAAGGTCGCCCGGCCCGGCTCGACCGCGCGGATGGCCACCCGCCCGGCTTCCTGCACCGCGCATTCGCGATAGGTGCCGGGGGCGACCATCACGCTGCCGCTGCCCGATCCGATCGCGTCGAGCGCCTGCTGCAACGATCCGTATCCCTGCCCCGTCTCGGCGACGGTGAACGGCGCCCCGCCCGGCTGAGCGAGCGGCGCGGCGGCTGGGACGGCGGCGAGAGCGAGGCCGGCGACGAGCAGGGCGGGAATCGAGATCGGGTTCATTCCGGCGATCTATCGCGGAACGCCACGCGCTCCGACTGAAATCGGGCGGCCGTGGCATAGTGGCACGGTCAGTTGTCGGCGATCGCCTTCAGGAACCGCGCGCCGTAGGCCTCGAGCTTCTTCGCTCCGACACCGCCGATCGCCCCTAAGGCCGCGAGCGTGGCGGGGCGCTCCTGCGTCATTTCGCGCAAGGTCGAATCGTGGAACACCACATAGGGCGGCACGCCCGCTTCCTGCGCCAGTTCGCGCCGCACCTCGCGCAGTGCCTCGAACAGCGGGTCGCCGACCGGATTGGGCGCCGAATCGCGCGAACGCCGTCCGCCCCGCTCGCGTTCCGGCGGAACGACGATCTCCACCGGCTTCTCGCCGGTGATGATCTCCCGTGCGTCCCCGCCGAGCGCCAGCCCGCCATGCTCGGTCGCGACCAGCGCGCCGCGCGCCTGCAATGCGCGCGAGAGCGGACGCAACAGCCCCGCCTCCTTGTCCTCGACGATGCCGAACACCGACAGGCGGTCGTGCCCGCGCTGCTCGACCCGCTCGTCCCGCGCGCCGGTCAGCACCTTCTGGACATGGCCGAAGCCGAAGCTCTGCCCGGTGCGGTAAACCGCCGAGAGGAGCTTGCGCGCAAGCTGGGTGACGTCGGTCACGCCGGGCCGCTCGAGGCAATTGTCGCAATTGCCGCAAGTCTCCGGCGGGTCCTCCCCGAAATGGCGCAACAGCACCGCGCGGCGACATTCGGCGGTCTCCACCAGTCCCGCCAGCGCGTCGAGCCGGGCGCGCTCGCTCGCCTGCCGGTCCGTAGGCAGTTCGCCCAGCCGCTGGCGTGCGGTGGCGAAATCGCCGGCGCCCCAGAACATCGTCGTCAGCGCCGGGTCCCCGTCGCGGCCGGCGCGGCCGGTTTCCTGATAATAGGCCTCGATCGATTTCGGGATACCCGCATGGGCGACGAAGCGCACGTCCGGCTTGTCGATCCCCATGCCGAAAGCGATCGTGGCGACGACCACCATGTCTTCGCTTGCCACGAAGGCCTGCTGGTTCGCCGCGCGCATCGCAGGATCGAGCCCGGCGTGATAGGCGCGCACCTCCCGTCCGGTCGCGGCGGCGAGCTTTTCGGCGAGGTCCTCCACCTTGCGGCGGGTCGGCGCATAGACGATGCCGGGGCCGGGCTGCTCGGCCATCAGCGCGGCGATCTGGCGCACCGGATTGTCGCGATGGCGCATGGCGTAGCGGATGTTCGGCCGGTCGAAGCCGGCGAGCACCAGCCCGTCCTCAGGAATGCCGAGCTGGGCCATCACGTCGGCGCGGGTCTGCGCGTCGGCGGTGGCGGTCAGCGCGAGGCGGGGCACGGCCGGAAAGGCGTCCATCAGTGGGCGCAGCTGGCGGTAGTCAGGACGGAAATCGTGGCCCCATTCGGACACGCAATGCGCCTCATCCACCGCGAACAGCGCCAGCGGAGCGCTGGAGAGCAAATCGCGGAAACCCGGCTGGCTGGCGCGTTCGGGCGCGACGTAGAGCAGGTCGAGCTCGCCCGCGCGGAAAGCGGCGATGGTCTCGCGCCAGTCCTCGTCGACGCTGGTGAGGGTGGCGGCGCGAATGCCGTTGGCCCGCGCTGCGCGCAACTGGTCGTGCATCAGCGCGATCAACGGGCTGACGACCACGCAGCACCCGTCCAGCATCACCGCGGGAAGCTGGTAGGTCAGCGACTTGCCCGCGCCGGTCGGCATCACCGCCAGCGTGGATCGTCCGGCAAGGGTGCGCGAGACCACATCGCTTTGGCGCCCGCGAAACCCGTCGAAGCCGAACACGCGGCGCAGGGTCTCGCGCGCCGGGGCGAGTTCGTCCTCGATTTCGACAGTGTCGGTCATCGCATCGCGCATGGCAGAATGACCCGGCGAAATGAACGGGCAGAGGTGCGTTTTTCCCCTTGGCCACGGCTCCCCCCCGGTATTAGAACCCCGGCCACGCCTATTTCCCAGGAGACCCGAAAATGAAGTTCCGTATCGCGCTTGCCGCTCCCGCCCTCCTCGCGCTCGGCCTCGCGGCCTGCGGCAGCTCCGACGACGCTTCGACCGAAGCCGAGGTCGACACGGTCGAAATTCCCGCGAACGACGCGCTCGAAGGCGTGAACGAGGCGCCGGTGGTCGATGCCGACGCAACCGTAACCACCGAGCCTTCCGACGTCCGGACCACCGACGAGGCCGCCGCCAACGAGGCGCAGGGCATCGAGGATGCCGGCAACAACGCTGCCGACACCGCCGCCGCGGCCATGGACGAGATGGACCTCAACGAGTGATCGCCACGCGCGCGCTCGCTCTGCTGACGCTGTCCGTGGCGGGGCTCGCTTCGTGCGGTCCGGCCGGCACCGACCCGGGACCGGGCGGCGTCACCGTGGGCGAGGCGCGCGCCCTGGACGAAGCGGCGGCGATGATCGACGAACGCCGCACCCCGGCCGAAGCCCTGGCCGGTGAACAAACAACGCAGGAAGAGAATGGAGACGATGCCGGTGAATGAGGGAATGGACAGCGAGACTTTCGACCAATTCCTCGATCAGCTGCATCGCTATGTCCGCGAACGGCTGATTCCGGCCGAACCCGAGGTCATCGCCGAGGACAGGGTACCCGACGACATCCTCACCGAGATGAAGGAGATGGGCCTGTTCGGCCTGACCGTGCCCGAGGAATTCGGCGGCGCGGGTCTCAACACCACGCAATATGCCAAAGTCGTCCAAGCCATGGCCTACGCCGCGCCGGCCTTTCGCTCAATCTTCTCGATCAATGTCGGCATGTTCAATTCCGCGATCAAGAATGGCGGGACCGAGGCGCAGAAGGCCGAATGGTGGCCTAGGGTCGCTGAAGGTTCGATCGCCTGCTTCGGCCTGACCGAACCGGGATCGGGCAGCGACAGCGCCGCGATGCAGACCTCTGCACGCCCCGATGCCGACGGCAATGGCTGGATCCTCAACGGCACCAAGCGCTACATCACCAACGCGCCGCACGCCGACGTCGCGCTGATCATGGCGCGGACCGAGAAGGACGCGCAGCCCAAGAACGCGCATGTCAGCGCCTTCATCGTGCCCATGGACACTGCCGGCGTATCGGTCGGCAGCCCCGACAAGAAAATGGGCCAGGCCGGCAGCCATATTGCCGATGTCATGCTCGACGACGTCCACGTGCCGGGCGATGCGCTGCTCGGCGGCGAAACGGGGCAGGGCTTCCGCTTCGCCATGATGAGCCTCGACAATGGCCGCATCTCGGTCGGCGCGGCGAGCGCGGGCTATGCGCGCCGGGCGCTCGACAGCGCGACGAAATACGCCAGCGAACGACAGGCTTTCGGTGAGCCGATCGCCAACTTCCAGCTGATCCAGCAGATGCTGGCCGAAAGCTGGACCGAGATTTACGCTGCCGAGGCGATGATGGCGGACGTCACCGCGCGGGTCGACCGGGGGGAGAACACCGTCAAGCACGCCGCCGCCTTCAAGGTCTTCGCCTCAGAGATGTGCGGCCGCGTGGTCGACCGGGTGGTGCAGATCTATGGCGGCGCGGGCTACCTCGCCGAATACGACGCGGAACGCTTCTTCCGCGATGCGCGCATCTACCGCATATACGAAGGAACCACGCAGATTCTCCAGCTGCAGATCGCCAAGCACATGCTGCGCGATTTCGCCGCCGGGCTCTGAGTGCATTGCAGGATTTCCTGAAGGGCCTGTCGCTGCTGGAGGTTTCCAGCTTCGTCGCTTCGCCCACGGTAGGGCTCTATTGCGGGCAGTTCGGGGCCGAGGTGATCCGGGTGGACCACACGGGCGGCGGGCTCGATTACGACCGTTACATGCTGGCCGACAACGGCCGCTCGCTCGCTTGGGAAAATCTCAACCGGGCGAAGAAATCGGTCGCGCTCGATCTGCGCAGCGAGGAGGGGCGCGAATTGTGCGTCGAACTGGCGCGCACGACCGGCCAGTGCGTCACCAACCTGCCGCAGAAGAGCTTCCTTTCCCACGCCGCCATGGCAAAGGGGCGCGAGGACATGATCAGCGTGCGGATCATGGGCTGGCATGACGGGCGGCAGGCGATGGACTTCACCGTCAACGCGGCGAGCGGTTATCCGCTGATGACCGGCCCCGGGGAATGGGACCCGGCCGAGGCGCCGCCGGTCAACCAGCTGATGCCGGCCTGGGATTTCCTAACCGGCGCCTATTGCGCCTTCACTCTGCTCGCCGCGCTGCGCCATCGCGAGGCGACCGGCGAAGGGGCGGAAATCCGCGTGCCGCTGGGCGATGTCGCCATCGGGACGCTCGCCAATTCCGGCACCATGGCCGAGATGCTGTATCGCGGCGGCGACCGCGAGCGGCTGGGCAATGCCATCTGGGGTGCATTCGGCCGAGACTTTCGCAGCCGCGACGGCGTGCGCTTCATGGTCGCCGCACTGACCGCCAAGCAATGGGCGGGCATCGTCGAGGCGTTCGGCCTGGCCGACGCCATCGCCACGCTCGAAACCGAGCTCGGCGTCCGCTTCGCCGATGGCGATGCGCCGCGCTTCGAACATCGCGAGCGCCTGTTCGCCCTGTTTCAGGATGTCGCGGGGCAGCACGATTACGCTGCTTTGGAGGCGCGCATGGCTGCCGCAGGCACGACCTATGAGCGCTACCGCACGCCCTACGAAGCGGCGCGCGATCCGGCGCTGGTGGGCGACAATCCACTGTTCGCCATGACCGAGGACAATCCGAGCGGCGAGTCCTATCCCGCTGCGCGCAGCTTCGCCAATATGCCCGGGACAAATCGCGCGGCCCCCGTGCGCGCGCCCTATCTCGGCGAGCATACCGAGGAAGTTCTGGCCGAAAGGCTCGGCCTGTCCGGCGCCGCGATCGGCGGCCTGATCGATCGGGGCATCGCCGCGCCGAGCGATGCGGGACGCGACTATTCTCACCGCCGGCTCTCGCCCGTGTAAGGACGGACAACTGGCCGCGCGCGGCGCCGTTTGTAACTCGCGGCGGAAGCGACTAGATTAACGCCATGGCCACACTCGCTGAACCCGAACAGGATTTCGCCCGCCTTCCGGAGATGCCGGAAAACGTCTTTACCGCGCCGCTCAAGCGGCCGGAGCATGTCGGCGAGGACTGGCTCGAGCCCAAGCAGACCGAATATGATGGCGAGGACGATGCGATCTGGGACGATCTCTTCGCCCGTCAGATGGAGGTCCTGCCGGGCCGGGCCGCGACCGCTTTCATGGAAGGCACCGAGAAGCTCGATCTCGGCCGTGGCGGCGTGCCGGACTTCGGCCAGCTGTCGGAGGAACTGGGCAAGCTGACTGGCTGGAGTGTCGTGCCGGTGCCGATGCTGATCCCCGACCACGTGTTTTTCTGGCATCTCGCCAACCGCCGCTTTCCCGCGGGCAATTTTATCCGCACGCGCGAGACCTTCGACTACATCCAGGAGCCCGACGTCTTCCACGACGTGTTCGGTCACGTGCCGATGCTGACGGACCCGGTCTATGCCGATTACATGCAGGAATACGGCAAGGCCGGATGGAAGGCGATGCGTCACAACCGGCTGAAGGCTCTCGGCGCGCTTTACTGGTACACGGTCGAGTTCGGCCTGATCGAGGAGAAGCCGGGCGACGTCCGGGCCTATGGCGCAGGCATCCTCTCCGGCCCGACCGAGGTGGTCTACGCTGTCGAAGCCGAGAGTCCCAACCGCATCATGCTAAACGTCGACCGGGTAATGCGGACCGATTACGTCATCAGCGACCTGCAACCGACCTATTTCGTGATCGACAGTTTCGAAGACCTCTACCACCAGACGGTGGAGCGGGATTTCGACAAGCTCTACCGCAATCTCGGCGCCGGGTTCACCTACGCCAACACGGCGGTGATCGACGTCGACCACGTGCTCAATCGCGGCACGCTCGAATATACCTTGCGCGGTGGCCGGGGAAGCGGCGCCAGCCCGGTCTGACCAAAGGCGCGTTGGAGCCAGTCCCGGGAAACTGGTTCTGATCTTGGTCGCCGCCGGATCAACGAATTCTCACCGCAAACGAAAACGGCCTCGGATCGCTCCGGGGCCGTCTTTTCTCGTACAGAGACGAAAAGGCTTACATGCCTTCGGTGGTCTCGGCGTCGTCCATGGCTTCGCCCTGCTCTTCCATGGCGTCGGCCTGGTCTTCGGCCTGGTCGACCATGGCGTCTTCCTGCTGGTCGGAAATCATGCCCTGGTCTTCCATGGCGTCAGCCTGCTCATCGACGACTTCGGCGTTCTGCTCGCCGGCGTCTTCCATGGCGTTCTCGTTCGGGCCGTCGCACGCAGCGAGGCCGAGGCTCAGAGCGGCGGCGGAAGCGACGAGTGCGGTCTTGGTGAACTTCATAAGTTATTCCTTCCCTCAAAAAGCCAATGCCGGCGCGAAGAACTCGCAATCAGCATTATGGCAAAAATGTGTCGCAGGCCTTCGGGTTCCCGTTCCGCTCGGGAACTGGTCCTGTGGGCTGTCCAAACCCGACAATGTAGTCAGGTCGGGCGGGCAAATAGCAGGGCCCCGATACTGATGTAAGTCACAATCGCAATGCTCGCCGAGATGGGGAGCGGGCCGCTATTCCAGAACGCGATTCCCAAGCCTGCCGGCCAATGTCTGCGACAGGGCGATAGCGATCAGCGCACCGATCACGGCCCACAGCATCTGCAAGGGACAGATGCCGGACATCAGAGAAATCGTCGCCGATACGGTGCCAGCAACCAAAGCGCCCGCCGTCCCGGCTCCCGCACAGACAAGCGTGTCTAATCGCTCCTCGCGGCATAGTGCGATAGAGCCCACCCAGCCGAGAAGCGCTCCAATCAGGATAAGGATGAGAAGTCCCATCGGTCGCGGTTTCCAGTCGTTTCGACCGATCAAACCGCGCGGGCCGGAGATTCGTTCCGACCTTATCCGATGAATGCGCTGCCGATTTGCACTGCGTGTCAGAAAAGCCACAGCAGCGCGATGCCGAGTACCACGCGATAGATCACGAATACCAGCAACGAAGCGCTCCGCAGGAAATTCATCAGAAACATCATGGTCGCGATCGCGGCAAGGAAGGTAAGCCCGCCGGTGACGGTGGCATCGATCTGCATCTGCACCGAAGCATCGGCGAGATCGAGCGCCGCGAGCAGGCCCGCCCCGGCCACCGCCGGAATGGCGAGGAGAAACGAGAACCGCGCCGCCTCCGCGCGCTTGTAACCCAGCGCACGCGCCGCCGTCATGGTCGAACCCGAGCGGCTGGTGCCCGGGATCAGCGCGAGGGCTTGAGCGAGACCGACCAGCACCGCATCTCGCAGGCTCATGTCCTCGTAGCTCTTGAGTTGCCTGCCGAAGCGGTCGGCAAGCCCGAGCAGTACGCCGAACACGATCAGATTGGTCGCGACGAGGTCGGTCGTCCGGAACCCTTCGAGATAGCCGCCTAGCTTCAGGAACAGGCCGAGCGCGACCGCGGGGATCGTGCCGGCCAGAATGTACCAGAACAGCCGCCGCTGCGCCGGATCGTTGCCGATTCCCACTGCCGCGAAACCGCCGCGCGTCAGCCCCGTCACGTCCCTGCGGAAATAGAGAATGATGGCGAGCAGCGAACCGATATGCACCGCCACGTCTATCAGCGGGCCCTGGTCGGGAAAATCGGTGATGTAGGGGATCAGGATCAGGTGCCCCGAAGACGAGATCGGGAGGAATTCCGTGATCCCCTGAACGATCGCGATGATCAGCTGCTGCAGGAATGTCATAGGACCCGGTCCATGATGAAAGGGCGGGACAAGTCAAGCGACCTGTCCCGCCCCCTTCAATTATACGGACAGATTACGGTTGGTTGTCCGGACTTACCAGATGACCACGCGGTCTTCCGGCGGCAGGTAGAGCGCATCGTCCGGCGTTACGTTGAACGCCTTGTACCACGCATCCATCTGGCGGACCGCGCCGTTGGTCCGGAATTCCTCCGGGCTGTGCGGATCGGTCAGGAGACGCTGGCGACCGGCATTCTCCCGCTGGGCCGAACGCCACACCTGCGCCCAGGCGAGGAAAAAGCGCTGGTCGCCAGTCAACCCGTCGATCACAGGCGCTTCCTTGCCGTCGAGCGAGAGGCGATAAGCGCGGTAGGCCATGGACAGTCCGCCGACGTCGCCGATATTCTCGCCCAGCGTCAGGCGGCCGTTCACGCAAGTCTCGCCATCGTCGTAGGGGCAGAACGCGTTGTACTGGGCGACCAGTGCATCGGTCCGCGCATCGAATGCTTCGCGATCGGCGTCGGTCCACCAGTTGCGCAGCATTCCGGTGCCGTCGGACTTGGACCCCTGATCGTCGAAGCCATGGCCCATTTCGTGGCCGATGACTGCGCCGATGCCGCCGTAATTCACCGCCGGATCGGCGCTGATCCCGAAGAAGGGCTGTTGCAGGATGCCGGCCGGGAACACGATCTCGTTCTTGGTCGAGTTGTAATAGGCGTTCACCGTCTGCGGCAACATGCCCCATTCGGTCCGGTCGATGGGACCGCCGAGCTTGGACAGGTTGTCCTTCGTATTCCAGGCGGCCGCTGCCATGCGGTTGGCGATCGGATTGCCCGGAGTGACGGTCAGCCCCTCATAGGTTTCCAAATTGTCGCGATAGCCGATCTTGGGATCGAAGGCGTCGAGCTTGGCAAGCGCTTCCTTCTTGGTCTCTTCACTCATCCACTCGTTCTCGCGGATGCTGATGGCCATCGACTTGCGCAGATTGACGATCAGATCGTCCATCGCCGCCTTGTTCTCGGGCGGGAAGTACCGATCGACATAGGACGCGCCGACCAGTTCGCCGAGCAGCCCTTCGGTCTCGCCGATGGCCCGCTTCCAGCGCGGACGCTGGACCGGAACGCCGTTGAGCGTGGTCTGGTAGAAGTCGAAATCGGCCTGGTCGATGTCGCTCGGCAGGATTGCCGCGTTGTTCTCGAGGAACTCCTTGGTGGTCCACGCCTGGAGCACCTCGATCGGTGTATCGGCCATCAGCTGCATCATCGCCGGGGTTCCGCCGCCGATCTTCGCAAGCGTCGCCTCGTCGAGCCCGAGCTCCCCGGCCTTGGCGCTCGAGGGCGGCAGGTCGCCGACCACGAAGCGATCGGTGTCGCCGAAGCCCGAAGTCTCGAGGAAGGCCGCGAGCGGGAAGCCGTTGGCGTATTCCTCGAGCTGCGCCGGCGTCAGCGCGTTGTAGGTGAGGTCGCGGTTGCGGCGAACCGCCCGGTCCCAGCTTACCTCGCGTGCAATGGTGTCTTCCAGATTGTAGACCGCCTGCGCGGTCGCGGCAGGATCCTGGTAGCCCGCCTTGCCGAACAGGAAGGCGAGATAGTCGCGATACTTCGCCTGGATCTCGCGGCCCTTCGCGCTCTCGTCGAGATAGTACTGGCGGTCCGGCAGGCCGAGCCCGCCCGCACCGACATAGACCGAGTAGCGGCTCGGCTCCTTGGCATCGACGCTGACATACCCGCCCATTGGCGAGGGATAGCCGGGCGTCGCCCACAAAGTGGCGAGCTCCGTCAGCGTGCCGGCATTCGCGATGCGGTCGAGATAGGGCTGCGCTGGAGCAAGGCCGGCGGCATCGATCGCCGCGGTGTCGAGATAGGAGTTGTACGCATCGACGATGCGCTTCTCGTCAGCGGTCAGCTGCGAGGCGGGCTTGGCCACCAGATCGTCGACCAGGGTCTTCACGTCGCTGGTCGATTTCTCGCGCAGCAGGTTGAAGGCGCCGAAGCGGCTGAATTCGTCGGGCAGCGGATTGGCGGCGAGCCACTTGCTGTTGGCGTAGGCGAAGAAGTCGTCGCCGGGATCGATGCTCTTGTCGATCGCATCGGCATCGAAGCCCCATTCGCCGAAGCTCATGGTCGGCGTCGGGATGTCCGCACCGGAAGCCGCGCCGTCCTGAAGCTGGTCGACATGAGCCTCATGCCCTTCATGCGCGAATGCGGGCGTGGAAACGGTGAGCGAGAGGGCAAGAACGCTGGCCCCCGCTGTGAGAATGGAACGGATCATCAATGCAGTCTCCCGGAAAATTGCGCCCGCGCCTTCATGTATCGAAGGCCCAAGGCTGCCCGACCGTCATAGCGGGGCAGCGCGTCTGGCGAAGTCATTCGTCGAACGGACAAGTCGCTTCGTAGCACAAGCGACTGAACCTTTGCTGAAACTCAGACCGGCTCGCGCCCGAACTGGAGATCGGCGAGTCGCGCATACAGACCGCTGCCCGCCGAAAGCCGGGCATGAGTGCCCTGCTCCACGATCCGGCCTTCCTCCATCACGATGATCCGGTCGGCCTTGCGCACGGTGGCCAGGCGATGGGCGATGACGAGCGTCGTGCGATGCTCCATTAGCCGGTCGAGCGCATCCTGCACCAGCCGCTCGCTCTCGGCGTCGAGCGCGCTGGTCGCCTCGTCGAGCAGCAGGATCGGCGCGTCGCGCAGCAGGGCGCGGGCAATGGCGAGCCGTTGCTGCTGCCCGCCGGACAGACGCGTGCCGTCCTCGCCGAGATGGGTGTCGAGCCCCTGCGGCATGGCGGCCAGGAAATCGGCGGCGTTGGCGGCGCGCACGGCGTTTTCGATCTCGTTCTCGCTCGCATTCCAGTTGCCGTAGCGCAGATTGTCGCGTGCGGTGGCGCTGAACAGCACGCCGTCCTGCGGCACATAGGCGATGCGCTCGCGGATGTCGGCGGGATCGGCCGACGTCAGGGGAACGCCGTCGAGCCGGATGGTGCCCGCCTGCGGGTCGTAGAACCGCTCCACGAGCTGGAAGATAGTCGACTTGCCCGCACCCGAGGGACCGACGATGGCTACCGTCTCGCCCGGTTCGACCTCGAGGCTGAAATCGACCAGGGCGGCGGTATCGGGCCGGGTGGGATAACGGAAGGTAACGTTGCGGAAGGAGAGCCCACCGCGCGGCGGCATCGGCAGCGCTTCGGGGCGCGCGGGAGCGGCAATCCCGGGGCGCTCATCCATCAGCTCGCCCAGCCGGCTCGCTGCGCCCGCGCCGCGCAGGAGATCGCCGAACACTTCGGTCAGCGCGCCCAGCGCGCCTGCCGCGATGACCCCTGCGAAAACGAAGGCACCGATCGTCCCCCCGGTGATCTCGCCTCGCTCGACCAGCACGGCGCCGCGCCACAGGAGCACCGTAATCGCGCCGAAAATCAACGTGATCAGCAACGCGGTCATCACCGCGCGGATAAGAATGCGAGTCTTGGCCACATCGAAGGTGCGCTCCACCGCCTCGCCGAAACGGCCGCTCTCGCGCTCCTGCTGGTTGAAGGCCTGGACGATCTTCATCGCGGCCAGCACCTCGGTTACCATCGCGCCCACATCGGCGACGCGGTCCTGGCTGGTGCGGCTGATCTTTCTGAGCCGCGAGCCGAACACGGCGATGGGAATGATGATGACCGGGATGCCGATCAGAAGGTTTACCGCCAACTGCGGAGCCAGCCAGAACAAGTAACCGATCGAGAACACCGCCATCACGACGTTGCGCAGCGCCACCGACAGCGTGGTGCCCACCACCTGTTCGATGATCGCGGTGTCGGCGGTCATCCGGCTGGAGATTTCCTTGGGGCTGTTCTCCTCGAAGAACGAAGGCGCGAGCCGCAGGAGGTTGCGATAGACCTGCCGCCTGATGTCCGCGACGACCCGCTCGCCCAGCCAGCTGACGAAATAGAACCGGACCGCGGTGAAGATGCCGAGTACGCCGACCAGCAGCAGCAGATAGCGGAACCAGCGCCCGATATCCGCGCCCGCCATGCCGCCCGCGCCGAAACCGCGATCGATGATCAGCTTGAGCGCACTGGGGAGGGCGAGCGACATCACCGTGGCGGTGATCAGCAATGCGATCCCGGCATAGGCGAGCTGCGCCGGATAGGCGCTCGCCGCGCGGAAGATCATCGCGAGCGGACGGAGCGAGCGGACCTTCTTCGGAGTGTCGCCGGCTTCTTCGGTGCTTTCGTCGGGCCTCGCCATGGCGCCCGGTTAGCCCCCGCCGCCGGCAAAATCCACAGGCTCCGAGGGGCGGAGGAAATTGTGCGTTGCACAAGAGGGGGCAAATCGCCACGTTAACAAGAACAAGACGACTATTCCGGCCGCCCGAGACGCGGCAACGCAGGGGAAACGCATTGCTTTATCACGCCTACGAATTGCAGCGCAGCTGGCTTAACTCCGCCAGCGCCTGGGCCTCGATCGGGGCGGAAATGCTCTCCAATCCGGCTTTGCCGATGAACTATATGGGCGGGTACATGGGTCTCGGTCCCGTGGCGGCGAGCGCGCTGGAAGTGTTCGCCCACGCCACCATCACCCGCGGCAAGCCCGCCTGGGACATCGAATTCGTCGAGATCGCCGGCGAGCCCGACCCGGTCGAGGAAGCGACCGTCGTCAACAAGCCCTTCGGCGATCTCAAGCGCTTCCGCCGGGCCGGCCTGCCCGATGACGCGCCCCGCCTCCTGATCGTCGCGCCGATGAGCGGGCACTACGCCACCCTGCTGCGCGGCACGGTCGAGCGGATGATCGAGAGCTGCGAGGTCTATGTCACCGACTGGGTCGATGCGCGCACCGTGCCGCTGAGCGACGGTGAGTTCGATCTCGACGACTATATCGACTACCTCGTCGAATTCCTCCGCTTCATCGCGGACCAGGGAGATGGCGGCGCGGCGCACATGATGGCCGTCTGCCAGCCCTCGGTCCCCGCCTTTGCCGCGACCGCGCTGATGAACGGTCGGGGCGATCCCGCCGCACCGAAGACGCTGACCATGATGGGCGGCCCGATCGACACCCGAGAATCGCCGACCGGCGTCAACGATCTCGCCATGGACCGCCCGATCGAGTGGTTCCGCCAGAGCGTGATCGCCACCGTGCCGATGCAGTATCGCGGCGGCGGGCGGCGGGTCTATCCCGGTTTCCTCCAGCTCGCCGGCTTCATGAGCATGAATCTCGGCAACCACCTGATGAGCCATTACGAGATGTTCAAGCATCTCAGCGAAGGCGACGAGGAAAGCGCGCAGGCGACCAAGGATTTCTACCGCGAATATCTCTCGGTCTGCGACATGACCGCCGAATTCTACCTCCAGACGGTGGAAGAGGTGTTCCAGAAGCACTCGATCCCCAACGGCACCTTCACCCACAGGGGCGAAACGGTCGACCTCGGCGCGATCGACACCACCGCGCTACTGGCGATCGAGGGCGAGCGCGACGATATCTCCGGCATCGGCCAGACCAAGGCGGCGCTCAAGCTCACCCCCAACCTGCCCGACACGAAAAAGCGCTACTACATGGCCGAAGGCGCCGGACATTACGGCATCTTCAACGGCAGCAAATGGCGCGAAAAGATCGCCCCGGTGGTCGAGGAGTTCATGGCCAAGCACGGGTGAGGGCGACAAGGAGACGCCGGCGCCTGCGTCGATAGATCGGGGCGGCGCGCCCATACATCGGGCGTTCATTGCCGTGGATGCTTTTCAAGGCTCCCGGCATCATCAAGGACATCGCCCGTGCTCTCCCGGTCACTTCTCGTCATGTCGGGCGCTCTCGCCGTGCCTCAGACCGCATTGGCGCAAAATCTCGATCTGGACGAAACCGATTTGGTCGTCCGCCACGGCCAGACCGTGGACGCGGTGATCAACGACCAGCCGGTAAGCTTCCACATCGCCCCCGAGGCCATCTCCATTCCGACCGTGAACGGCGATGCCGCCCAGCGGATCAAGCTCAAGCCCAGCATCATCGGGTATGGGTATCTCGTCGGCCCGGTCACCGTCAATTTCGGTACGGATACGGTCCGCTATCTGCAGCGTGGCGGCACGTTCCGGCGCCGCACGGCCTTCAGCGACCAGCAAGTCGTCGAGGGAGCCGACGCGATCGCCGGACCGGCTGCCTTCCCTTCGCGCCGGACGATCCTGACGCTACGCGACCCGAGCCCCGACGATCGAGCGCTGGTCTTTCCGATGGACCGGGACATGGGCCGTAGCCAGACCGGCGTCATGCTGGACGTCGACGGCCATCCGGTCCACGTCGCCTTCAGCTTCGATCGCCCGGAAAGCCTGGTGAGCGCCACCGGCGGGCGTTGGATCGCCGATGCGCATGGCGGCTCGTTCGCGGATGGTCCGCGCGACACCATGGTCCTCTACGGCGTTCTTCGTCCAGCGCGCCCGCTCGCGCTGACCCGTCCGCTCATGCTGGGTGAGCTGGAAGTTCGCAACGTGATGGTGCGGATTTCGGATCTCGGAAACGCCGAAGGTATCGCCGACAGCCCTCCCGAAACGGCTCCCGCCGTCGATCCGGACGAGATCGTCGTGACGGCGCAATCCAAGGTCAAGCCGCGATCGCAACGCATGTATGTGGGGATGGACACGATCGGCCATTGCGCTTCGATCACCTATGATTTCGAAGCGGAGACGGTCACCCTGATGTGCCCCGCGACGCCCGCGATGGTCACGTTCCCGGTTCCCGTTTCGTAGGAACCGGACGGGTTCTAGAACGCCAAGGGCGGCCGGGTCTCCCCGAGCCGCCCCTGTTGTCGGCATGAACCGCTGGAGATCAGAAGATCTCGAACAGCCCCGCCGCACCCATGCCGCCGCCGACGCACATGGTGACGACGCCGTATTTGGCGCCCCGGCGCTTGCCTTCGAGCAGCACGTGGCCGGTGCAACGCGCGCCGGTCATGCCGTAGGGGTGCCCGATCGAGATCGAGCCGCCCGAGACGTTCAGCCTGTCATTGTCGATGCCGAGTTTGTCGCGGCAGTAGAGCACCTGCACCGCGAAGGCCTCGTTCAGCTCCCAGATGCCAATATCGTCGACCTTGAGGTCGAAGCGCTCGAGCAGCTTGGGGATCGCGAAGATCGGGCCGATGCCCATCTCGTCGGGCTCGGTGCCGGCGACTGCCATGCCGACATAGCGGCCGAGCGGGGTCAGGCCGCGCTGCTCGGCGACCTTGGCCTCCATCAGCACGCTGGCCGAGGACCCGTCGGAAAGCTGGCTGGCATTGCCGGCGGTGATCGTGGTGCCTTCACCCATCACCGGCTTCAGGCTGTTCAGCCCTTCCAGCGTGGTTTCGGGGCGGTTGCCCTCGTCCTTGCCGATCGTCACCTCGACATCGGAGATCTCGCCGGTTTCCTTGTCCTGCACCTTGTGGGTGGTGGAAACAGAGACGATCTCGTCGTCGAAGCGGCCTTCTTCCTGCGCCTTGGCGGTGCGCTGCTGCGATTGCAGCGCATATTCGTCCTGCGCCTCGCGCGAGATGCCGTAGCGCTGAGCGACCGTCTCGGCGGTCTGCAGCATCGGCATGTAGATCGCGCCGTGCATGCCCATCAGCTCGGGATCGGGCATCACGCGCATTTCCTTGGTCTGCACGAGGCTGATCGATTCCTGGCCGCCGGCGGCGACCACGTCCATCCGGTCGGTGATGATCTGCTTGGCCGCGGTGGCGATGCTCATCAGGCCGCTCGAGCATTGGCGGTCGATGGTCATGCCGCTGGTGCCGATCGGGCAGCCGGCGCGCAGCGCGACCTGGCGGGCGAGATTGCCGGCCTGCGTGCCCTGCTGGAGCGCGCTTCCCCACAGCACGTCGTCGACCTCGCCCGGCTCGATGCCGGCACGCTCGATCGCGGGCTTGAGCGAATAGGCGCCGAGAGTGGGCCCCTTGGTGTCGTTGAACCCGCCCTTGTAGGCGCGGCCGATGGCGGTGCGGGCGGTGGAAACGATGACTGCGTCACGCATGGGAAAACTCCTTTGGAAAGGTAAGCCCCCTCCCCTTCACGGGAAGGGAAAACGGGTCAGACGAAGACCTGCATGATCCATTCGGTGATCAGGGCGGGCTTCTCCTCGCCCTCGATCTCGATGGTGATCTCGCTGGTCTGCTGCCACTGGCCGGGGCGCTTCTCGATCATCTCGACCAGCTTCCAGTGGCCGCGAATGCGCTTGCCGCTGCGGACCGGGTTGATGAAGCGGGTTTTGTTGCCGCCGTAATTGACGCCCATCTTCGCATTGTCGACCTTGGGCAGGTCCGAATTGGCGGAGAGATAGGGGATCATCGACAGGGTCAGGAAGCCGTGGGCGATGGTGCCGCCGAAGGGCGTCATCTTGGCCGCTTCCTCGTTCACGTGGATGAACTGGTGGTCGCCCGTCGCCTCGGCGAACTGGTTGATCCGCTCCTGGCTCATCTCGACCCATTCGCTGGTGCCGATGGTTTCGCCGGTCTTTTCTGCCACTTCCTGCGGGGTCATCTCGCTCTCCTTTGTTCGCCGTGTTTCCGGGTTCGCGCGCGACTCCGCGAGCCGCGCAAATCGGCGCTTTCATGGCCGACGAAGCGGAGGCGCGCAACCGGCTCGGCGGTGCCGCTACGGCATGGCGGGATCGGGAGTGGGATCGCTGCGACGCGACGCAGCGTGGGCCCTTTTCACTAAGTGACGCGCGGGTTTATCCTGCCGCCGGCACCAGTTCCACAGCGCCACCTGAAGCCCCAGCAACAGGAACACCACCGGCTGATAGCCGATCCCCTGAAACGCTGCGCCGACGAGATAGACGACGAGCCCGCTCTGCAGCGCGGTCGCCAGTTGCGCGATGCCGGCATCGCCGCCCACGGCATCCGCCCCGCCACCATTTGCGGACATGCGCTTGCGATACCGCCGCCGCAGCCGTTCCATCTGCACCAGGCCGGACAGCATCAGCGCCAACCAGATCGCGAAGCCGACATAACCCTGCTCGCCCAGCAGCTCGAAATAGGCCGAATGAAAGGCCCGCGCCTTGTCGGTCACCTCGACATATTCGACCGAGCTGGTGTTGCCGGTCTCGGTCCTGACCGGCATCTCGTAGGTGAAGGAGTTGGCGCGGTAGCTGTCGAAGCCGCCGCCCATGGGGTTCGCCTTCACGTAGTCGAGCGTCCATTCCCACACCGCCACGCGGGTCGAGGCGCTGGCATCTCCTTGCGAGGAGCCGATCGTCGCCATCCGCTCGTAATAGCTCTGCGGCAGGAAAGGCAGCGCCATCAGCGCCAGCAGCCCCGCCCCGCAGATATAGGCGATCCGGTTCTTCACGCTCCTCAGCGAGAGCACGGCCAGCACCGCGATGCACAGCAGGCCCGTGCGCGCTTCGGTCCCGATCGGGATGAGCATGCAGGCGAAGATCAGCGCGACGCCGAACAGCTTCACCCGCCAGTCGGGCGGAAAGACCGTGCCGTGCTTCATCAGCCAGACGATCAGGGGGATGGAACCGATCGCGACCGTCGCCAGCGTGGAGCTTTCGTAGACGCCCGAATTGTCGTTCACGAAGAAATAGAGGCTTTCGTAGCCGCCCCCGCCGCCCACCGTCTTCAGCCCCGCGCTGATCACGATCGCGCCCACGGTCAGCACGATGGTGAGCACCAGCGCCTCCATCCTGAGCCGCGTGGTCAGAGTGAAGGGCAGGAAGATGGCGAAGACCAGCGCCTTCCACACCCAGCTCCATTTGTGTGCCGCCTCGACCGGGAAGGCGGAAACCCCGGTCGTGTACCAGCACCACAGCAGCAGCAGGACCATCAGCCCCTGCCGGTAATGCACGCGCATGTCGCGCTTCTGGTCGACGAACAGCCAGCCAGCGAAGGCGGCGACGAAGGCGATCAGCGAGATCGGCAGGAGTGGCGTCAGCGTCCAGCCGATCTTCTGCGGCGCGAGGATGTCGATATAGACATAGGCGAGCACCCACAGGAACGGGCGCGCCACACCTATGGCGAGAAAGAACAGGACGAAGGCGAAGAGCGCGAGATCAAGCACGGCGGCGGCGCCTCGCCCGTGCATCGCGCCGGCTTTCCGCCTTGCTCGCATCATTGCCGGCACCTTCGGCCGGCGTCGCCGCATCGCTTTCCACATCGAGATCGCCCCGGCGAACCAGACGCAGCAGCGCGATAACCAGCAGGCCGTGCGTCAGGGCAAGGGCGAAATAGTCGATCAAGCGCGAAGGTCCGGTTTCTTGCTGGCCGTCTGGTGGAAGCGTCTCGTAAGAGCGGCACGCCGGGTAGCAGCTGCGTAGTTGACGCGCCGTTAAGTCTCTGGTGGCATTCCATACGCCGATGACCGCCGCGAAGCCAAAGATACTGCACGTGCTCGACCACTCGCTGCCGCTGCACAGCGGCTACACCTTCCGCACGCGCGCTATCCTGAAAGCGCAGGAGGCGAGCGGGCTGGAGGTGCGGGGCATCACCGGGCCGCTCTATCACGAGGGCGAGAACGGGGCGGCGACACATGACGGGCTGATCTTCCACCGCACGCCCGATGCGGTGTCCGGCCCGCCCGGCGTGCGCGAATGGCGCGCCATCGCCGCTTTCCGCCGCGCCATCGAGGGGGTGATCGCCGAATGGCGGCCGGACATCCTCCACGCCCATTCGCCGGCGATCTGCGGTCTCGCGGCGCTCGGAGCGGCGCGGCACTGCGAGCTGCCGCTGGTCTACGAGATCCGCGCCTTCTGGGAAGATGCGGCGGTCGGCAACGGTACGGGGCGCGAGGGATCGCTCAAATACCGGATGACGCGGATGCTGGAGAACCGCGCGGTGGCGGGCGCCGACGCGGTCTTCACCATCGCCCGGGGCCTGCGCGAAGATCTGGTTGCGCGCGGCCACGATCCGGCGAAGATCGCCCTGTCGCCCAATGGCGTGGACCTGTCGCTGTTCGGCGATCCGCCGCCGCGCGACGAGGCGCTGGCTGCCGAGCTTGGCATCGCAGAAGGACCGGTGATCGGCTTCATCGGCAGCTTCTACGATTACGAGGGGCTGGACGATCTGGTCGCCGCCATGCCACGCCTGCGCGGGCGCCATCCCCGGGCGAAGCTGCTGCTGACCGGCGGCGGCCCGGTCGAGGATGCGCTGCGTGCCCAGGCCGCCGCCTCGCCCGCGCACGAAGCCATCGTCTTCACCGGCCGCGTGCCGCATGGCGAGGTCGAGCGCTATTATTCACTGATCGACGTGTTGGTCTATCCGCGCAAGAAATCGCGGCTCACCGATCTCGTCACGCCGCTGAAGCCGCTCGAGGCGATGGCGCAGCGCCGGCTGGTCGCCGCCTCCGATGTCGGCGGGCACCGCGAACTCATCGAGGACGGGCGCACCGGAATGCTGTTCCCCCCCGACGATCCGGTCGCGATCGCCGACGCGCTGGCGGATTTTCTCGATGCGCGAGAAAGCTGGCCGGCGATCCGCGAGGCCGCGCGCGTCCATGTGGGCGCCGCTCACGACTGGGCGCGCAACGTCGAACGTTATCGCGCCGTTTACCATCGCCTGCTAAGCCGCACGCAGGAAGCAGGTGCCGATCCGGGCACCGCAGCGGGACAGTCACACCAGGGATCGGTTCGTCATGTCGCAGAATAACAGGCCGCTCGCGAGCCATCCGGCGTTTCGCTACATGGTCGCGCTGTGGTTCGCCGCGCTGCTAGGGTTCGGCACTTACGTCATGCCCGCCGGCGTTTTCGAGCGCGGGGTGGAAGCGACCGGCCTCGCCGGCATCCTGCCCGCTGCCGCCCCCCCGCTGGGCGACACCGCGCGGCTGCTGATCAGCGCGGTCGCCGCCCTGCTCGGCGCGCTGCTGGGTCTGTTCGTTGCTAGCCGGGCCGGAAGCGATCGCCCTGCCGGCATCGACGACGGCGCCGACGAAATCGTGCTACCCGAACCCGAAGCTCCGGTCGAACGCGGCACGACCCGCCGCCGTCCGCTGCTGGTGCGCGAGGCGCTGTCCGAGGATTTCCCGCTCCCGAACGAACCGGTCGAGAGCGAGCCAGCCGAGGCTTCGGTCGAGGCCGGAATGGAATTCGAGCCGGACTTCGCGGCAGATGCGCAAGACACCGAAGCGTTCGATCGCCCGGCTGTTTCCTTCGCCGAAGCGGAGCACGACGACGAAACCGAATTCGCGGGCGACCCGTCCGCAGACCGCTTCCAGGACTTCTCCGATCCGTCCGACGATTTCGACGCCGAGAGCGATTTCGGAACCGGGGTCCAGCGCTTCGACGAGGCGAAATCGATTCTCCAGATCGGCCCGGTGGCCGAACCCGACGCACCGGACGGCGATCTCGCCGACCTCGGTCGGCAGCTCGAGAGCGCGCTTCATGCCTATCGCGAGCGGATGGCGGGGCACTGGGTGCCCGAAGAGGGCGACGTCGTCACCTTCCTGCGCCGCACGGCGCAGAACGGTGGATCGAGCGATCTCGGCAGCGCGCCGGAAAGCGCCGATCTGCGCGAGGAATTGCGCAGCGCGCTGGCCAAACTTTCACAGGTCGGTCGCGACAGTTGATCTCCTGTCATATGCGCGGCGACGCAACGTAATTACCGCATAATTCTCTCAACGGCATTTTTATTGCGTTGTTCGCAGTTGCAATAACGCTAACCGCTCGTCATGAAGGTGCTTCATGCAATCCGCGCGGCGCTCTGACGGGTGCCGGCCAACGGCCACGCCCGGCGGGCTTCTCTCGAAAGCCCACCGGACCGAACCGCACGAGGGAGCCAGATGACGCGCCGAGTCGGCCTTTACGATCCTCGCAACGAGCACGATGCCTGCGGCGTCGGCATGGTCGCGCATATCAAGGGCGGCAAGAGCCACACCATCGTCACGCGCGCGCTCGAAATTCTCGGCAATCTCGACCATCGCGGCGCGGTCGGCGCGGACCCACTGCTGGGCGATGGAGCCGGCATCCTCATCCAGATGCCCGATCCGCTTCTGCGTGCCTGGGCCGACGGGATGGGCATCGAACTGCCCCGCCCCGGCCATTACGCGGTCGCTCAGTGCTTCCTGCCGCAGGATGCGGACGCGGCCGCCTTCGTCTCCGAGCAGCTGGAAAAATTCGTCGCCAAGGAAGGCCAGCGCGTGCTCGGCTGGCGCGACGTGCCCACTACGCTCGACGGGCTGGGCAAGGCGGTGATCGAATCCATGCCGGTCATGCGCCAGTGCGTGGTCGCGCGCGGCGAAGGCTGCGCCGATCAGGACGCCTTCGAGCGCAAGCTGATCGTCATCCGCAAGCAGACGCTCAACCCGCTGGGCAAGCTGGCGGAAAAGCACGGTCTGCCGGGCCTTCCCGAAGCCTACATCCCAAGCTTCTCCAGCCGCACCATCGTCTACAAGGGGCTGCTGCTGGCGAACCAGGTCGGCAGTTTCTACGACGATCTGCGCGATCCGAAATGCGAGAGCGCCTTCGGCCTCGTCCACCAGCGCTTTTCCACCAACACCTTCCCCAGCTGGCGGCTCGCCCACCCCTATCGCTTCACCGCCCATAATGGCGAGATCAACACGGTTCGCGGAAACGTGAACTGGATGGAAGCCCGCCGCCGGACGATGGAGAGCGAACTGCTCGGCGTCGATCTCGACAAGATGTGGCCGCTGATCCCCCATGGGCAGTCCGACACCGCCAGCCTGGACAACGCGCTCGAACTGCTGCTGGCCGGCGGATACAGTCTCGCCCATGCGATGATGATGCTGATCCCGGAGGCGTGGGGCGCCAACGACCTGATGGATCCGGCCCGCCGCGCCTTCTACGAATACCACGCCGCGCTGATGGAACCGTGGGACGGGCCGGCCGCGGTGTGCTTCACCGACGGCCGCCAGATCGGCGCGACGCTCGACCGCAACGGCCTGCGCCCCGCGCGCTACTGCGTCACGCGCGACGATCATGTGATCCTCGCCAGCGAGAGCGGCGTCCTGCCGGTCGCGGAAGAGGACATCGTGCGCAAATGGCGGCTCCAGCCGGGCAAGATGCTGCTGATCGACCTCGAACAGGGCCGGATCATCGAGGACGAGGAGCTTAAGACCGACCTCGCCGGCGCGCATCCCTATCAGGAATGGCTCGACGCCGCGCAGTACACGCTCGACGGACTCGAGCATATCGAGCCCGAACTGTCCGAGATCCCCGTCGCCACGACCACTCTGCTGGAGCGCCAGCAGGCCTTCGGTTACACGCAGGAGGATCTCACCCGTTTCCTCGAACCGATGGCGCAGGGGACGGGCGATCCGGTCGGCTCCATGGGGACCGACACGCCGATCGCGGTGCTGAGCGGGCGGCCGCGTCTGCTCTACGATTATTTCAAGCAGAACTTCGCCCAGGTCACCAACCCTCCGATCGACCCGATCCGCGAGGAACTGGTGATGAGCCTCCTTTCCATGATCGGCCCGCGCCCCAACCTGCTCGGCCGCGACGCGGGCCTGCACAAGCGGCTGGAGGTCGCCCAGCCGATCCTCACCAACGAGGATCTGGCCAAGATCCGCTCGGTCGAGGTCGGGCTGGACGGCGCCTTCCGCACCGCCACGATCGACATCACCTGGGATGCGAGCACGGGCGCCGAGGGTCTCGCCCAGACCCTGAAGGAGATGTGCTGGGCCGCTACCGAGGCGGTGCTGCAGGATCACAACATCCTGATCCTGTCCGACCGGGCGCAGGGGCCCGACCGGGTGCCGATGCCCGCCCTGCTGGCCACCAGCGCGGTCCACCACCAGCTCGTGCGGCAGGGGCTCAGGATGCAGACCGGCCTCGTGGTCGAAACCGGCGAGGCGCGCGAGGTCCATCATTTCTGCGCGCTGGCGGGCTACGGGGCGGAAGGCATCAATCCCTATCTCGCGCTCGAGACGCTGGAGGATCTGCGCGCGACTAAGTTCGCCGATCTCGACCCGTGCAAGGTGCGCGACAATTACGTGAAAGGCGTCGGCAAGGGCATTCTCAAGGTCATGTCCAAGATGGGCATCTCGACCTACCAGTCCTATTGCGGCGCGCAGATCTTCGACGCGGTCGGTTTGTCGAGCCGGTTCGTCGACGACTGGTTCGACGGCACCGCCACCACGATCGAGGGCGTGGGCCTCACCGAAGTCGCCGAAGAGGCTGTGCGCCGCCACGCGCAGGCCTATGGCGATAGCCCGCTCTATGCCGGGATGCTCGATGTGGGGGGCATCTACCAGTACCGCCTGCGCGGCGAGGACCATGCCTGGACGCCCGAAACGGTCGCCAATCTCCAGCACGCCGTGCGCGGGGACCGGGCCGACAATTACGAGGCTTTCGCAAGGGCCATCAACGACCAGAGCGAACGGCTGCTGACCATCCGCGGGCTGATGGAACTCAAGCCCGCCGAACAGGCGATCCCGCTGGACGAGGTCGAGCCGGCGGCGGAGATCGTCAAGCGCTTCAGCACCGGGGCGATGAGCTTCGGTTCGATCTCTCGCGAGGCGCACACCACGCTCGCCATCGCGATGAACCGCATTGGCGGCCGCTCCAACACCGGCGAAGGGGGTGAGGAGCCCGACCGCTTCCGTCCGATGGAGAGCGGCGATTCGATGCGCAGCCGCATCAAGCAGGTCGCCAGCGGGCGGTTCGGCGTGACGGCGGAATACCTCGTCAATTCGGACGACATCCAGATCAAGATGGCGCAAGGGGCCAAGCCCGGCGAAGGCGGCCAGCTGCCCGGCCACAAGGTCGACAAGGTGATCGGCAAGGTCCGCCATTCGACGCCGGGCGTCGGCCTCATCAGCCCGCCGCCGCATCACGACATCTATTCGATCGAGGATCTTGCCCAGCTGATCCACGATCTCAAGAACGTACAGCCTTCGGCGCGCATCTCGGTCAAGCTGGTGAGCGAGGTCGGCGTCGGCACGGTCGCGGCCGGTGTCTCCAAGTGCAAGGCGGACCACGTCACCATTTCGGGCTATGAGGGCGGGACGGGCGCTTCGCCGCTGACCAGCCTCACCCATGCGGGAAGCCCGTGGGAAATCGGACTCGCCGAGACCCAGCAGACGCTGCTGCTCAACGATCTGCGCAGCCGCATCGCGGTGCAGGCGGACGGGGGCCTCAGGACCGGGCGCGACGTCGCGGTCGCCGCCCTGCTCGGCGCGGACGAGTTCGGCTTCGCCACTGCCCCACTGATCGCGGCGGGCTGCATCATGATGCGCAAATGCCACCTCAACACCTGCCCGGTGGGCGTGGCGACACAGGACCCGGAGCTGCGCAAGCGCTTCACCGGCACGCCCGAACACGTCATCAACTATTTCTTCTTCGTCGCCGAGGAACTGCGCGGCCTGATGGCCGAAATGGGCTTCCGCACGGTCGAGGCGATGATCGGCCGGGTCGACCGGATCGACATGCGCCGGGTCGAGCGGCACTGGAAGGCGCACGGGGTCGATCTCTCCCGGCTGCTCACCGCCGTGCGCCCCGAAGGGCCGCTGCATCACATACAGGATCAGGACCATGGCCTTGCCGCGGCGATGGACATCGAGCTGATCGAGGCGTGTTCCAGCGCGATCAAGAAGCGTGAACCGGTGGTGTTCCAGAGCGAGATCCGCAACGTGAACCGCTCGGTCGGGGCGATGCTCTCGGGCCGCATCGCCGAAATGCACGGCCATGCGGGCCTGCCCGCCGATACGGTGCGGATCGAATTCACCGGCGTCGCGGGCCAGAGCTTCGGCGCCTGGCTCGCCCACGGTGTCACGCTCGACCTCACCGGCGATGCCAACGACTATGTCGGCAAGGGGCTGTCCGGCGGGCGGATCATCGTGCGTCCGCCGGACGGCGTGCCGCGCGCGGCGGACGAGAACATCATCGTCGGCAACACCGTGCTCTACGGCGCGATCGCGGGGGAGGCCTATTTCGCCGGGGTCGCTGGCGAACGCTTCGCGGTCAGGAATTCGGGCGCGGTCGCCGTGGTAGAGGGCACGGGCGACCATCCGTGCGAATACATGACCGGCGGCGTCGTCTGCATCCTCGGCGGCACGGGCCGCAATTTCGGCGCGGGAATGAGCGGCGGGATCGCCTATGTCTACGATCCCGACGGCACGTTCGGGCGGCGGGTCAATCACGCGCAGGTCGACGTGCGCGACATTGCGCCCGCCCGCGATGATTACGAGGGAACCGGCCGCCCGCAGCAGCGCGGCAACGGGGTCGAGCATTCCGGCATGGGCGATCCGCTCTACCACGATGCCGATCGGCTGCGCATTCTGGTGGAGCGCCATCATCTGCACACCGGATCGGCGCGCGCCAGGGCGCTGCTTGACGACTGGGACAAAGCGTTGACCAGTTTCCGCAAGGTGATGCCACGCGACTACGAAAAGGCGCTCAAGACCCTTGAGGCCGAGCGCGAGGACGCGGCGCAGGAGGCCGCCGAATAATGGGCAAGGAAACCGGCTTCCTCGAATACGACCGCGTCGAACGGACCTATGACGATCCCGCGGAGCGACTGAAGCACTACAAGGAATTCACCCGTCCCCATGCGCCAGACGCGCTGCGCCAACAGGCGGCGCGCTGCATGAATTGTGGCATTCCATATTGCCACAACGGCTGTCCGGTGAACAACATCATCCCGGACTGGAACCATCTGGTCTACGAGGACGACTGGAAGAACGCGCTCGCGGTTCTCCACTCGACGAACAATTTCCCGGAATTCACCGGCCGCATCTGCCCCGCCCCGTGCGAGGCCGCGTGCACTCTCAACATCGTCGACGAACCGGTGACGATCAAATCGATCGAATGCACCATCATCGACCGGGGGTGGAAGGAAGGCTGGGTCAAGCCGCTTCCGCCTGAAAAGCCGACCGGCAAGTCGGTGGCGATTATCGGCAGCGGTCCGGCAGGCCTCGCCTGCGCCCAGCAGCTCGCCCGCGCGGGCCATGCGGTGACCGTGTTCGAGAAGAGCGACCGGATCGGCGGATTGCTGCGCTACGGCATCCCCGACTTCAAGATGGAGAAGCACCTCATCAATCGCCGCGCGGTGCAGATGGAAGCCGAAGGGGTCCAGTTCCGCACCAGCGCCGAGGTCGGGGTGGAGGTCAGCTTCCAGGCTCTGCAGGACAATTTCGATGCCGTGGTGCTGGCGGGCGGTGCGGAGGAACCGCGCCGGCTCGACATTCCCGGCGCCGAGCTTCCCGGCGTGCGGTTGGCGATGGAATTCCTGACCCAGCAGAACAAGCGCAATGCCGGAGACGACGAGGTCCGCGCCGCCCCGCGCGGCACTCTGAGCGCGAAGGGCAAGCACGTGATTGTGATCGGCGGCGGCGATACCGGCAGCGACTGCGTCGGCACCTCCAACCGCCAGGGCGCAGCCAGCGTAACCCAGCTGGAGATCATGCCCAAGCCCCCGACGCGCGAGGACAAGGCGATGACCTGGCCGCACTGGCCGGTGAAGCTGCGCACCTCCTCCAGCCACGAGGAGGGGGCGACACGCGACTGGGCCGTACTGACCAAGCGTGTCGTGGGCGAGAACGGCGAGGTCGCGGGTCTCGAATGCGTGCGGATCGAATGGAAGAATGGCGGCTTCGAAGAGATCGAGAGCAGCAGTTTCACCCTCCCCGCCGATCTCATCCTGCTCGCAATGGGCTTCACCGGGCCCAGACGGCGCGGCCTGCTAGACCGGGCGGGCGTGGATTTGTGCGAGCGCGGCAATGTCGCGGCGGACACGACCCGCTACGCCACCAGCGAGAAAGGGGTTTATGCCTGCGGCGACATGCGGCGCGGCCAGAGCCTCGTCGTCTGGGCGATCCGCGAGGGTCGCCAGTGCGCGCGCGCGGTGGACGAGGGATTGATGGGCAAGTCCGAACTGCCGCGCTGATTGCGTCGAAACCGGTGTGGCTTTTCTGCCCGGCACCGCCGAAATGGTATGATGATCGCTCCGGCATCCTTGATAAGGCCGGGTTTTCGGGGGATGTTCTTCGAAGGTTGAGGGGCCGGGGGGCAGTTTTTCCGTGAATTTGCGTTTCGCGATAACGGCGATGATCGCCTCCTCCTTCGCGCCGAATGTTCCGCTTTATGCGCAGCAGGCACCCGCCGATCCTGGGGCCGAGAACGTGCCGCAGCCGCCGCCCACCTTGCAAGACGCGCCGCCACCGGAACTGGTCGACTTCAAGCTCGTCGCGGCGCAGTTCGTGGACTCGCCGCTGACCGGGGATGCGCAGAAGGATCTCGACTACGGCGGCAAGATCGACGCCTATGTCGATATCAAGGGCGGCGCGGTCGGCCTCGACAATTCGCTGAGCCTTCACGTGCATCCGGAATTCCGCTTCGGTCAGAGCAGCAACGGCGAGATCGGCCTTTTGCCGACCAATTCGGCGCTTTTCTTTCCCGCCAGCGAGGGTGAGCGGTTCGATCTCTCGGCCAACCTTACCAAGCGCTGGGCCAGCGGCACATCGCTCACCGTGGGCAAGGTCAACGTTTTCGATCTCGCGGCCCAGTTGCCGGTCACCGGGGGTGGCGGGGTCGAGGGGTTCATGAACCTGGCGTTCGCCCTGCCGCCGAGCGCGGTGGTCCCGAATTCGCTCGTCGGCGCGCTGTTGAACGTGCCAACATCCAAAGCTCTGTTCCGCCTCTGGGTCTTCGATCCCGCGCCCGCCTCCAGGCGCAGCGGCATCCCTACCCTGTTCGACGAAGGGGTCGGCGCGCTTGCTTCGGTGACGGTGCCGACGAACATCGGCGGCAAGCCGGGCTTCTATGCGCTCAAGGTCGCCGCCAGCACGCGGCGCGGCATCAGCACCCGCGCGCTCCCGCCAGCGCTGATTCCCCAGCAGGGATTGGGCTTCGGCGACAATCGCGGAGAATTCGCCGTGATCCTAGCGGGCTCCCAGTATCTCAGCGGCGGCCCGCGCGATCCGGCGGGCGGCATCGGCGTCTTCGCACAAGCCTTCGCCAGCGCGGGCGATCCAACCTTTCTCGACTACAGCGGACAGGCCGGGATCACCGGCAATCCGCCCGGCCGGCCGCAGGACCGCTTCGGACTCGGCTGGTTCCGCTATTCGCTGACCGATGGTCTGGTCGACGCGCTCGCACGCCGCGTGCCGCTGGAAGACGAGGAGGGGGTCGAGGCCTATTACACGATCGGCCTTAGCGCCCATCTGCGCCTGACCGCCGATCTGCAATATATAGACAGCGCGATCGCCCCGCGCGACGGCGCCCTGCTCGGCCAATTGCGGCTGGTGACGGCGTTCTGAAAGACGCCGGGCCGAGGGATCGGCCTTCTCCCGGCGATATTGCTATGAGCGGAGCGCCCGGTCGGTATGCGCCCAGTCGATCCGGCCCCGGCCATGGGCATTCAGGAAGGCGTTGGCGCGGCTGAAAGGGCGGCTGCCGAAGAACCCGCGATGGGCGGAAAGCGGACTCGGGTGCGGGCTCGTTATGACGCAATGCTTCCCGCCGTCCCGAACATCGCTCAGCCCTTCGATCCGCCTGGCCTTGGCCTGCGCGTGGCTGCCCCACAAGATGAAGACCGAGGGCACGGGCTGTGCCGCGACCGCCGCGACGCAGGCGTCGGTGACCGCGTCCCAGCCCTGCCCCGCATGGCTGCCCGCTTTGCCTGCCTCGACTGTCAGCGTGTTGTTGAGCAGCAGCACGCCCTGTCGCGCCCATCCGGTGAGGTCGCCATGCTCGGGCCGCGGAATGCCGCAATCGCTTTCGAGCTCCTTGTAGATGTTCCGCAGGCTCGGCGGCACCTTCTCACCCTGCGGGACCGAAAAGGAGAGGCCCATTGCCTGTCCGGGCCCGTGATACGGGTCCTGCCCCAGGATCACCACGCGGACCTCGTCGAGCGGAGTCAGTTCCAGAGCGCGCAAGCGACAGCCGCGCGGGGGATAGACGGTCTTGCCCGCCTCTTCCTCCTCTGTCCTCAGCCAGCCGCCCAGCCGCCGGCTTTCGGGACTGTCGAGCACAGGTTCCAGGATGGGCTGCCAACTTTCCGGTATCTGCTCGGTCATCGGACTTTCCTGCGACGGGTCGCCGGTTTGCGCCAGTCCGCCCTTCCCACTCATCCCCAATCGGCCTAAGGCTCACGGTTATATGGCCGTATATTTTCACGAAGAAGACCTGCCTGATGGCGTTCTCGCTCCCGGTGACGATGGGGGAAGCGCGCTTGCCGTCGACACCGAGACCATGGGTCTCGTCACTCCGCGCGACCGGCTCTGTCTGGTCCAGATCAGCGATGGCGGGGGGGACGAGCATCTCGTGCGCTTCAGCCCCGACAGCAATTACGACGCGCCCAATCTCAAGGCGGTGCTGGGCGATCCGAACCGGGTCAAGCTCTACCATTTCGCCCGCTTCGACCTCGCCGCGATCGAATATTACCTCGGCGTAACCGCCGCGCCGGTGTTCTGCACCAAGATCGCGAGCAAGCTCACCCGCACCTATACCGACCGGCATGGCCTCAAGAACCTCGTCGAGGAACTGCTGGGCGAAAGCATTTCCAAGCAGCAGCAGTCGAGCGACTGGGGCGGCCCCGTTCTCAACGACGCGCAACGCGAATATGCGGCGAGCGACGTGCGCTATCTCCACCGGATGAAGACGATCTTCGAGGAACGGCTGGCGCGCGAGGGGCGGACCGAGATGGCGCAGGCCTGCTTCGACTTCCTGCCCACCCGCGCCCGGCTCGACATCGCCGGCTGGGCCGACCACGACATTTTCAGCCACGCGTAATTTCGCGCGGGATAACAGACCCCATGGTGTCCAACAGGCGCAGGATCGAAACGAGCGAGGCGGCCGAGCGGCGCAGCCGGCGCCAGCATTTCGCCGCGCCCGGCGGATCGCACGACCGGCTTGTGAAACTGCTCGCCACTGCCCTCCCGATGGCGGTGGGCGTGGTCGCCGCGCTGATGGTGGTGACGCCCCTCTCCCCCCGCGGCGAGGTGAGCTTCCTGCTCGACCGCAACAAGGTGGCGGTTATCGACGAACGCCTGCGCGTCGACAACGCGCTTTATCGCGGACAGGACAATCGCGGCCGCCCCTTCTCGCTCACCGCACGCGAGGTGGTGCAGCGATCGAGCGCGGAGGGCATCGTGCGCCTCGACGATCTCGTCGCGCGACTGCTGCTCGATGACGGCCCGGCCCAGCTCGATGCCGGCACCGGCGCCTACGCTCTCGACGAGGAAGTCGTGACGGTCGACGGCGCGGTAACCATGCGCACGGCTGACGGTTACTCCATGCTGCTGCGCGACGTGGCGGTCAATCTGGCCACCCGCACCGCGCTCGGCACGGGCGGCGTTTCGGGCGCGACCCCCGCCGGGACGTTCTCGGCCAACCGGCTCGAGGCCGATCTGGGCGAACGCACGGTAGCACTATCCGGCAATGCGCGGATGAGGATGATCCCCGGCCAGCTCAATTCCATGAGGATGCCCTGATGCTTCGAAAGCCGTCTTCCCCCGCCGCCGCTCTCGGCACGCGTGCGGCGAAATCCTTCCTGCTCGGCTTCGCCGCGACGGCGGTCGCCTTTGCCGGCATCCAGCTGAACGCGCAGGCGATCGCCGGGCACAATTCCAACGCTCCGGTCGATTATGCCGCGAACCGGATCGAGCTGCAGGACCGGCAGAACCGCGTGGTCCTGTCGGGCAATGTCGTGATCACCCAGGCCGGGCTGACGCTGAACGCCGCGCGGACGCTGGTGAACTATTCCGACGCAGGCAGCCTGCAGATTCAGCGGATCATGGCGACCGGCGGGGTGACCGTGACGCGCGGCAACGAGCGGGCGCGGGGCGACAATGCGGTCTACGATTTCAACCGGCGGATCATCACGATGGCTGGCAATGTCCGCCTCAATCGCGGCTCCGACACGCTCAACGGCGGACGGCTGGTGATCGATCTTGCAAGCGGCGTCTCGAGCGTCGACGGCAGCGCCAGCGGCTCTTCCTCGGTCGAAGGTGTCGAGGCGCGCGAGAGCGGCGGCCGGGTCAGCGGCACCTTTTCGGTTCCCGAAGGCGACTGAGCCCCTTTCGCAAGTCGCCGCGTTAGCGCGTGGCGAAGCGGCAGATTCGGGTCAGCCCCTGCGCCAGCAGCATCTCGGCCGCCTGGCTGTTGGTCAGCAATTCGCGGTGCAGTTCGGTCAACCGCATGGTCAGCATGTCGAGCTTGCGCCCGCGCCAGTTCTGCGCCTGCGCGCGGATATCGCGCTCCTCGCGGAAGAATATGCAGAGCTGTGCCTTGTCGCCCCGCCCCAGATCCTCGAACTTGCCACGCGGGCCGAGCTTGGCGGCGATCCGCGCCAGTTGCGCTGCCCGCCGCTCGAAGGCGAGCAAGGTGCCGACCGGGTTGAGGCCGACCTGTCGCATCCGGACCAGCTCCGCGCTCAGCCGCCCGCCTTCGCCGCCGAGCACGACATTGACCAGCGGCATGAAGCCGTCCTCCTCGCAACCGGCGGCCACGGCATCGAGATCGTCGGCCGTGGGCTTTTTCGGCGATTGCGGCGCGGCATCGAGATAAAGCGCCAGCTTCTCGATCTCCGAGGCGGCCAGCCGGACATCGAGATTGGCGGCCCGCGCAATGCGTTCGGCCAGTGCGTGATCGAAATGAACGCCCGCCCCGTCGCCCAGCGCCCGCACGGTCTGCGTGACCGAGGCGAGATCGGGCGGATAGAACATCGCGACCAGCGCATCCTTGCGCTTTTCGAGCAGCTTGGCGGTGCGCGACTTGTCGGTGGCGGAGGTGGCGACGACGATCACCGGGCACGCCTCGCCCGCTCCGGCCTCGCCCGTCTCGATCAGGGTCGCAATCGCGTCGTGTGCCTCGTCGCCGCTGGCGCGCACCCAGATGTGGCGACTGTCGCCGAACAGCGAGGTCGAGCGTGCCTCGTCACCTAGCCGGGCCGGATCGGATTTGAGGTCCGCGCCGCTCATTTCGACCTTCTCGCCCGTGTCGGGCAGCGCGGCGACGAGATCGCGCGCGGCGGCACTCGCCCCGGCCTCGTCCTGCCCGCAGAAGAAGAAGATGCCCGCCTGGCCGATCGCGGTCTTCAGCTTGGCCGCATAGTCACGATTGGTCGCCTTCACGCCGCCCGCCTCGCGGAAGGGGTCACGATTCGGGGCGCAGCGTCAGCGCGATGCGCGTTACCATCTGGTCGGCGACTTCGCGGGCGAGGTTCTCGAGCGCGGTCTGTTCGGCGGCGATGGTGGCGTATTCGCTCGACACCACGTCGATTCCCGCATCCGAGCCCGCCGTCGCATCGAGCAGGATCGCGCCGGTCGATAGGTCGACGAGCTGGTAGCGGCTGCGCAGCACCCGCCGCTCGCGCGTCACGCGGTTGTCGCCGACCACGCCGAGCCCCTCGAGCCGGTCGTCGAGCCGCACGTCGAGCCGATAGAGCGGCGCCGAATCGTTGCCTCCCGCATTGGCCGCAGCGAAGCGATCAACCAGCGCGTTGCGCACCAGCCAGCCCGCCCGACCCTCGATCGCCGGGACCTCGACGCCGGCGAGCCCCTGCGCGACCGCGCCGCTGCCGCCGCCGGCATACATCGGCTGGAGCGAACAGCCCGACAAGACGAGCGCAAGAAGGGCGAGCAGGATCCGCATCAAGTGACGATATTGACCAATCTGTCGGGCACGACAATGACCTTGCGCACCGTCGCCCCGTCGATGCTGCGCCGGACCTTTTCCGAAGCGAGCGCCATCGCCTCGAGATCGTCCTTCGAGGCACCCTTGGGAGCAGTCAGCGTGTCGCGCAGCTTGCCCATGTGCTGGACCGCGATGGTCACCTCGTCCTCGACCAGCAGCGCGGGATCGACCTGCGGCCAGGCGGCATCGGCGACGAGGCCTTGTCCGCCCATCCCGGTCCAAGCCTCCTCGGCGAGATGCGGCATCATTGGCGCGACGAGCTGCACCAGCGTGCGGATCGCGGCGGAGCGGCTGGCGGAGGGCGCGGCCTTCTCGACCGCCCCGGTCAGTTCGTAGATGCGCGCGACTGCCTTGTTGAAGCCGAGCGCCTCGATATCCCCGGCCACCGCGGCCACGGTCTGGTGGGTCTTGCGATCGAGCGCCTTGTCCTCACCGCTTGCCGTGGCCTCGTGCTGGCCGAACAGGCGCCAGAGGCGATGGACGAAGCGGTGGCAGCCCTCGATCCCCGCTTCGGACCACGGCAGGTCGCGCTCCGGCGGGCTGTCGCTGAGCATGAACCAGCGCACCGCGTCGGCGCCGTAGGTGTCAATGATCGTGTCGGGATCGACGACGTTCTTCTTCGATTTCGACATCTTGATGACGCGGCCGATCTCGACCTCCCCGCCATCGTCCTTCAGCAGAGCGCGTTCCGCCCCGCGGCTGATCTCGTCGGGCGCGTAATAGACCGTCTTGCCGCCCTCGCGCCGCGAATAGGTCTCGTGCGTCACCATTCCCTGCGTGAACAGGCTGGCGAAGGGTTCCTTCACGTCGATCAGTCCGATGCGGTTCAGCGCGCGGGTCCAGAAGCGGGCATAGAGCAGGTGCAGGATCGCGTGCTCGATCCCGCCGATATATTGCTCGACCGGGAGCCACTTGGCGATTTCCTCGCGGTCGAAGGGCTTGTCTTCCGGCTGGCTGGCGAAGCGCAGGAAATACCACGAGCTGTCGACGAAGGTGTCGAGCGTATCGGTCTCGCGCGTGGCCCTGCCGCCGCATTCGGGGCAATCGACATGCTTCCAGCTTTCGTGCCGTTCCAGCGGATTGCCCGGAGTCTGGAAGTCGACATCGTCCGGGAGCGTGATCGGCAGGCTGGACTTCGGGGCGGGCACCACGCCGCAGGTCTCGCAATGGATGAAGGGGATCGGTGTGCCCCAGTAACGCTGGCGGCTGACGCCCCAGTCGCGCAGGCGCCAGACGGTCTTGCCCTCGCCCGTGCCCTGCTGCTCGATCCGGTCGATGATCGCGCGCTTGGCCTCCTCGATACTCATCCCGTCGAGGAAGTCGGAATTGACGATCACGCCCTCTCCGGCTTCGGCCTCGCCCGAGAAAGGCTTGTCCGCCTCCTCGAGGCTGGGCGCGACGACGCGCGGGATCGGGAGACCGTATTTGGTCGCGAATTCGAAGTCGCGCTGGTCGTGCCCCGGCACTGCCATGACCGCGCCGGTGCCGTAATCCATCAGCACGAAGTTCGCGATATAGACAGGCAGGTCGGCCCCGGTGAAGGGGTGCCGGGCCGTGATCCCGGTGTCGAAGCCCAGCTTTTCCGCCGTTTCCAATTCGGCCGCGGTCGTGCCGCCCTTCTTGCACAGCGCGATGAAGTCGCGGGCGGCGTCGCTCTCCAGCCCTTGCGCCAGCGGATGATCGGCAGCGACGGCAACGAAACTCGCCCCGAAGATCGTGTCGGGACGGGTGGTGTAGACGGGCAGTTTGTCGCCGCTGGAAAGATCGAAGCTGAATTCCAGACCACGCGACTTGCCGATCCAGTTCTCCTGCATCAGCCGCACCTTGTCGGGCCAGTTCTCGAGAGTGCCGAGCCCTTCAAGCAGCTCCTCGGCGAAGTCGGTGATCCTGAGGAACCACTGGCTGAGCTTGCGCTTCTCGACCTCCGCGCCCGAACGCCAGCCCTTGCCGTCGATCACCTGCTCGTTGGCGAGCACGGTCATGTCGACCGGGTCCCAATTGACCTCGCTCTCCTTGCGATAGACCAGACCCGCCTCGTACAGGTCGAGGAACAGCGCCTGTTCGTGGCCGTAATATTCCGGCTCGCAGGTAGCGAGCTCGCGGCTCCAGTCGAGCGCGAAGCCGAGGCGTTTCAGCTGCGCTTTCATGTGCTCGATATTGTCGCGGGTCCAGCCGCCCGGATGGACGCCCTTTTCCATCGCGGCGTTTTCCGCCGGCATTCCGAAGGCGTCCCACCCCATCGGATGCAGCACCTCGTGGCCGGTCGCCTTCTTGTAGCGCGCCAGCACGTCGCCCATCGTGTAGTTGCGGACATGGCCGATATGGATGCGCCCGCTGGGATAGGGGAACATCTCGAGCACGTAGCTCTTGGGCTTGTCGGAATTGCTGTTGGCGCGGAAGGTCTGTGCCTCGTCCCACGCACGCTGCCAGCGTCCGTCGGCGGACGACGGATCGAAACGGGTCTCGCTCATATCGCCCCCGATAGGAGAAGGAATGTTAGCTGGCTACAGTCTGGCTGCGCAGTTCGCGCGCCTTGGTGAGGATGATGTCCTCCAGCTTCTGGACGGTTGCGGCCTGCACCGGCGCTTCGACCCAGTTGCCGCCCTGCGCGACCTGGCGGCTGGCGGCGACGCGAAGGGCATCGGCGCGCAGGTCGAGATCGAGGATGGAAACGGTCAGCTTCACCCGCTCGCCCGGATTGGCGGGGTTGGAATACCAGTCGGTCACGATCACGCCGCCGGCGCTGTCGGCCTGGAGCAGCGGGGCGAAGCTCACAGTCTCCAGCGCCGCGCGCCAGAGGTAGGAATTCACGCCGATCGTGTTGACCTGAGATGCTGGCAGATTGGCCTGCGGACGGTCGCGCCCGCCACAGGCCGCCAGCGCGCCGGTCGCGGCAAGGACGAGAGCGATGCGGGCGGATCGCGAAAGCATGGGCGCAGTCTTCATGATATTCCTTGTTGCGGCTCGCCCGGGCTCTAGACCGCGCGAGGCGGGCGGGCAAGATGGGCGAGGGTTCTCGCCCTGCTCACGCCATCAGGCGACTGAACGCCTTCTGAATTGTCGATCTGACAAACGGAGGCGGCGGCACGCTCGAAAGCCCGATTGTGGACCGGGGGACACACCTCGCCCTAAACAATTCATTCCCTGGGCCAACATGCTGGTCATTCCAGCGTCGCCTTCCTATCAAACTTGGGCTTGCCATCGACTCCGAGGGGCACGGCGAAGGTTCTTAAGAATCTGAAAAGATTTCAGGAACCGTTCAGTCGTGAAGGGGTCAATCGGGCAGGTGTAGATTCAAGTGGGGACTCACACGTGAAACGGAATGGCAGCAAGAGCTTGGCAGCGCGCTTCGCGCCCGGCCTCCTTGCGGCCGCCGCGCTGATCGCGGTTCCCTCCACCGGTTATGCCGTGGCGACCGGCGGCTCCGTCCCGGTCGTCGAAGATCTCGAATTCGCGCCTTTCACGCCTGCCAATGTCGATCCCGCGCTCGCCCTCCACGTCGCTTCGATCATCGGGGAAGATGGTTTACGCTTCACGCCTGCCGCGCGCCAGCAGCGCAGCGAACGGACGGTGACGATGGCGGTGCGCGTCGATCGCAGCACGGCGCGGGCGATTTCGGTTCGCAACACGATCGACAAGGTGGCCGAAGCCGAGCCGGGCCGGGGATCGGCATCCTCGATCATCGCCCCCACGCGCTACAATCTCGGCATTGCCAAGGGATACCAGACCTTCGCGCAGCCTGCGCCTAAGGCGCTCGAACTGCCGGCGGGCATCCGCAGCATCGCCATGCCGGACATCTCCGATTTCCGTGGCGAGGAACGCGCGGACAAGCCCAGCCGCTTCAGCGCCCGCGTCCGGCTGGACAACGACGTGGCGACCGGCCGCGCGCCCCGCACGCTCGGCGGCACGGGCGAACGCAGCGTCGATTTCGCCGGCTCCTATCGCGTCCTGCGCAATCTCGACGTCACTGCCGGCGTCCGCGTGTCGCAGGACCGCAACCGCATCGCGCCCCTCACCGACGGGGTGGAGGACAGCCAGGCCGTCTATGTCGGAACCCAGTTCCGCTTCTGATCGACGCTTTGATTCGCTTGGCCTCTCGAAAAACCCCGTTCCGCCGGGGTTTTTCTTTGCCATGTCTCCGCGCTGCCTTATGTCCGAGCCAATAAAAACATGAAGGAGCGGATATCTATGGGCAAGGTGGCGATCGTGACCGGGGGCACCCGCGGCATCGGGCGCGCAATCTGCGAGGCACTGCGCGAGGACGGCTTCACCGTCGTCGCCAATTACGCGGGCAATGACGATGCGGCGAAGAAATTCACCGACGAAACCGGCATCGCAACATTCAAATGGGATGTCGGCGATCACCAGGCCTGCATCGAGGGCTGCGCCCGGGTTACCGAGGAAGTCGGGCCGATCCACGCGGTGGTCAACAATGCCGGCATCACGCGCGACGGCACGCTGCTCAAGATGAGCTTCGAGGACTGGAACGATGTCATGCGCATCAATCTGGGCGGATGCTTCAACATGGCCAAGGCGTGCTTTCCGGGCATGAAGGAGCGCGGCTGGGGGCGGATAGTCAATATCGGCTCGATCAACGGACAGGCCGGGCAATACGGCCAGGTCAACTATGCCGCCGCCAAGAGCGGCATCCACGGCTTCACCAAGGCGCTGGCGCAGGAAGGCGCACGCTTCAGCATTACCGTCAACGCCGTCGCGCCGGGTTACATCGACACCGACATGGTCGCCGCCGTGCCCGAGCCTGTGCTCGAGAAGATCGTCGCCAAGATACCCGTCGGCCGCCTTGGCCAGGCGCAGGAGATCGCCCGCGGGGTCAGCTTCCTGTGCAGCGAGGATGCCGGCTTCGTCACCGGATCGACGATGAGTATCAATGGCGGCCAACATATGTATTAAGCGCGCATGGCACGCATAATCTTTGCCGACGACGACCCCATTGTTGGCGCGATCGTCCAGAAAACACTGCTCGATGCCGGCCATGCGGTCGGCGTGGTCGAAAATGGGGAGACGGCCCTTGCCGCGATCTCGCGGCGGCGGCCGGACCTTCTCATCCTCGACATCACTATGCCGGGCATGACCGGCTCCGAGGTGCTCGACCGGGTGCGACGCGATCCCGAATTGTGGGACCTGCCGGTTCTGATGCTGACCGGTCGTCGCTCGCAGTCGGACGAGGATATCGCGATCCGCGCGGGCGCAACGGATTACCTGCGCAAGCCCTTCGACCCCGACCAGCTGATCGTGATGGTCGAGGCGCTCGTGCGGCAGGGGGAGACGAAGGGGCCGCCGGGCACCGCTCCCCGCCGCAGCATCTAGGCGATCATCCGATCAGATAGCCGACCACCCGCCAGTCCGCCCCGTCGCGTACCAGCGCGACGGTTTCCACCGTGTCGGGCTTGTTTGCGAAACTGGTGCGAAACTTGATGACCCGGTGGCCGTTGGGCGGGGTCGGCACGATGTCCTGCGACACCAGTTCGCGCGAGACGACGCGGCCGAGCGGCACCCGCACATCTTCCGATACGCTGGACCAGAGAGCGAGGGTGTTCTGTTTCCGGAACGTGTTTCCCGTCGCCTCCCAGCTGGCCTGCCAGTTTCCCGCATCGACTAGGGCCAGCCAGGCACGCGCGTCCGCGAGCACCGTGCTTACAACGCTGTCGCTTTCGGTGGCGGCGCTTGACTGAGTTGTAGGCTGGACGGGCGCAGTTTGCAGGGCAGCGACAAGCGCCAGGGAAGCAAGGACGATCGACATGGCAATTCCTCCGGTGATCCACACGGCCCGATGCCGTGTGGTGAAGCCATCATCTGCGGTCGCCGCGCCAGCCGAGTCATCCCCCAATTCCTTGGACCCAAGCGATTGGGGGGCATGTTCGGCTGTCTCCGCTTCCTCTGCGGCCAGCAAGCGCCCGGCCTCCCGGCTGCTCGAAACCTCGAGCTTGCGCCGCGCGTTGCGGAGGCGTTCGTTGACCGTATGGATCGAGACGTCCAGCCGCCGGGCCAGCGACTTCGCATCGTAACCCCGCACCACGAGGCGCAAGGTCTGTTTTTCCTTCTCCGTGAGGGTTTAGAGGCCACGCGCCGTCATCCCACGGGATTACCGCTTTCCGGCGGCGGGGGGCCACCCCAAAAAATTCGTATCGCCCCGCTGGCGCAGATCCTAGAGTCCCGGGCCGTGTCCGATCCCTACCATCCGCCGGTCAAGCGCTCGCTCGCCATTGCGGGGCACAAGACCTCGATCAGTCTGGAACCGCTGTTCTGGGACATGTTGCTTGCGGCGGCTGCTCGCGAGAACGTTGCGATCAACGCGCTGGTCGCGCGGATCGACGCCGAGCGAATCCGGTCACGGACCCCGCCCGGTCTCGCGAGCGCCATCAGAGTCTGGCTGGTCGAGGATCTGCGGAGCGGCGCAGGCCGCGAAATCGCACCCCATGCAACAGAAAGGGGCGACCGGTGCTGACCTGCCGCCCCTTTGCAAATCGATAGCCCCGGCCGTCAGTATTTCGCGGTCGCGTCGCTCGCCGGATAGGTTTCGTCGAGCGCCTCGTCCGTCCGGCTCATCGGCTGGTGCGAGGTGGTCGATTCCGCCCCCGCATTGCGGAACGCACCGCGCGGCTCGCCATCGGCGAAGGCCACGCCGTTCTTGTCCCGCTGGGACTGTTCGTAATACTTGTAACCGGCATAGCCGAGGGCACCGAGCGCAAGAAGCTTAAGCATGGTCGAATTCCTTTCTTTGCGATCCAACGATCGGATCGCCGGAAAGGTCCGTGCCCGATCGCTCAATCGTCGCCGACGCGTTCGATATCCGCGCCGACCAGCGCCAGCTTCTCTTCCAGCCGCTCGTAACCGCGATCGAGGTGGTAGATTCGGCGCACCTGCGTCTCTCCCGCGGCGGCGAGCGCGGCGATGATCAGGCTCATCGAGGCGCGCAGATCGGTCGCCATGACCTCCGCCCCCGTCAGGCGGTCGACACCCTTCACGATCGCAGTGCGGCCCGACACCTCGATATCCGCGCCCATGCGGCGCAGTTCGGGCACGTGCATGTAGCGGTTCTCGAAGATCGTCTCGGTCAGGACGCTGGTGCCACCGGCCTTCGTCAGCAGGCTCATCAGCTGCGCCTGCATGTCGGTGGCGAGGCCGGGATATGGCGCGGTCGAGAGGTCCACGCCCTTCAGCGGACCGTTCGCGCGAACATGCACGCCGTCCTCCTGCGCCTCGACCTCGACGCCGATAGCGCGCAGGGCATTGGTGGTCGCGTCCATCTCCTCGCCATTGGCCCCTTCGAGGAACACCTCGCCCCCGGTGATCGCCGCGGCGCAGGCATAGGAGCCGGCCTCGATCCGGTCGGCCATCACCTTGTAGGTCGCGCCGTAGAGCTTCTTCACGCCCCGGATCACCAGTTCGGAGCTGCCGATGCCCTCGATCTTGGCGCCCATCGCGACGAGCAGCCGGCACAGGTCGACGATCTCCGGCTCGCGCGCAGCATTGCCGATGCGGCTGGTTCCCTTGGCGAGCACGGCGGCCATCACCGCGTTCTCGGTCGCGCCGACCGAGACGATGGGGAAGTCGTATTCGCCGCCCGGCAGGCCCGCGGCCGGCGCCCTAGCCTTCACATAACCCTCGGCCAGCTCGATCTCGGCCCCCAGCGCCTCCAGCGCTTTCAGGTGAAGGTCGATCGGCCGGTTGCCGATGGCGCATCCGCCCGGCAGCGAGACCGTCGCCTCGCCCGTGCGCGCGAGCAGCGGTCCGAGCACGAGGATCGAGGCGCGCATCTTGCGCACCAGATCGTAGGGCGCGACGTTCGAGGTGATCCGCGTCGCCTCCTGCGTGACCACACGCCCGAATTCCTCGGGCCGCTTGCCGGGGATCGAGTGGGCGACGCCGAACTGCGTCATCAGGTGCTGGAACCCGTCGATATCGGCGAGCCGCGGCAGATTGCGCAGCGTCACCGGCTCCTCGGTCAGCAGCGCGCAGGGAATGAGCGTCAGCGCGGAATTCTTCGCGCCGGAGATCGGCAGCGTCCCGGAAAGCCGGTTGCCGCCCTTGATGATGAGCTTGTCCATGGACCCGACGCCTTAACTTATCGGCGCGCGCTGGCAAGGAGTGGCGGGCGGTTCGGCCACCGCTTGAGGGTCGATTCCCCCCGCCGCCTCTCGTTCAATCAGCTACCCGGCAGTTGCCTCACTCTTCGCGGACGCCTTCTGGCCTGTTGTTCGCTGACGGGCGACAAGAGCGTCGGCATCCGACGGCGCCTTGCCCTGCTCGTCACGGGCTCTATCACCTCGTAGGTCCGCCCGTTCGCTCTCATCGAATTCGGGTGAAAGGGCCGCGCCGTTCACCAGCCCCGAAAGATTCGAGCCGTCCAGTCCGAGTTCCTTCATCAGGCCGTCCAGAACGGGCGCCTGCGCACGGTAGGCGAGTGCCGCGCTGACGGCATCGGTCGCCAGATTGCCCGAACTTCCCGCGGAAGAAGAGCCGCCCGTTCCGGCGTTCGGGCCCCGGCTCCCGCCCGTGGTCAGCCCGTCCACCTGCACGATCTTGATCGAATCGATCGCCTCCATGGGCTTCGCGCTTTCCCGGATCACATCGGGCAGGACCTTGAGCAACGCCAGCTTGGTTTGCAGGCTGATCTGGTCCATCGAAAGGATGTTGGCCGCCTCGTTGATCGCTCGCTGGCCCGCAGCTTCCACCTCGAAGCGGACCCGTGCGGCCTCCGCACGCAACTTCTCTGCCTCGGCCTCGCCCTCGGCCTCCCGGCGAGCGGCTTCGGCGCGGTTCTGGGCCGCGTCTTTCTCCGCCTCGGCATCGACGCGGATCTTGATCGCGTCGCGCTCAGCCTGTTTCGAAGCCTCGATCAGTTCGATGCGCTTCTGGCGCTCGGCGATCTCAGTCTCACGGCTGGTGGAAACCTGCTCTTCCGCGGCGACTGCCTTGGCGCGCGCCTCGTCGGCATCGGCCTTGGCCTGGCTTTCTTCGCGGCTTTTGTTCTGGACCGCAATCTGCTGTTCCTGGCGGGCGATCTCCAGAGCGCGTTGTTGATCGATGCGCGCTTCCTCGACCAGGCGATCCGCTTCGATCTGCTGGGCGTCGACTTGCTTCTTCGCCTCGATCCGGGCGGCATCCGCCTCGCGGGTACGCTCTGCCTGCGTCCGTGCGATTTCGGAGGACTGAGCGGCGCGCCGGACCTCGACCTCGCGCTCCTGCTCCAGCCGGGCATATTCGGTGTCGCGGCTGATCTCGAAGCTGCGCTGCGCCGCCTCGAGGTTCTTGGTCTCCATCTGAACCCGCGTATCCTGCTCGATATCGTTGCGCAGCTTCTTACGCGCCTCGATCTGCTCGGTCAGCTTGGTCAGGCCCTCGGCGTCGAAGGCGTTGTTGGCATTGAAGTGCTCGATCGAAGTCTGGTCGAGCCCGGTCAGCGAGACCGATTCCAGTTCGAGCCCGTTCATCGCGAGATCGTTGGAGCTGACCTGTTGCACCTTCTGGACGAAATCCGCGCGCTGTTCGTGCAGTTCGTTCATGGTCATACCCGCCGCGACCGAACGAAGCGCATCGACGAACTTGCCCTCGACCAGGTCCTTCAGCATCTCGGGCTGCATGGTGCGCTGACCCAGCGTCTGCGCTGCCATGGCGATCGCCTCGCTGTCCGGCTTCACGCGGACATAGAATTCGGCCTTCACGTCGATCCGCAGCCGGTCGAGAGTGATCAGCGCCTCCCCGTCGCGGCGTACCACGGAGAGCACCAGAGTGTTCATATTGACCGGCATGGTCTCGTGGAACACCGGCAGCACCAGGGCGCCGCCATTCATCACCACCTTCTCGCCGCCAACGCCGGTGCGCACGAAGGCAATTTCCTTCGAGGCGCGGCGGTACATCTTGAGCAGGAAGGTGATGACGATCAGAGCGAAAATCACTCCGCCGATCAGCATAACCAGCGACGTTCCAAAGATATCTTCCATTGTTCCCCCTTCTTAAATCCCGGTCGGCGACAGACGCCGCTCGGCCAGCGCCGTCGCGAAGAACCGATTGTCCTCGCGCCGCACCAGCAGCACTTCCTCGCCCGCACGCAATTCGCTCGATGCCTCGTGTGGCTCCACCATCACGTGATGTGCCTGGCCATGTACGTCGTGTACGCGGGCGCGAGCCGGCGATCCGGCGCGCGCCACGCCATCGGTTATTTCCGCCCTGCGGCCGACAAGGCTGTCGGTCGTTACCGCTGTCGTGTGATCCTTCGGCAAGATCGCTCCGAGCGGCCGGGCGAGCAAACTGGTCATCGGCAACGAAGCTGCCGTCGCAATCGTCGCAGCGAGCCACGGATGCAGCGGCGCACCCGTCAAGCTCTCGCAGAAAAGCTGGAGGCTCAGCCCGGAACCGGAGAAGACGAGCAACAAAAGCGCCAGCCATATCGTCAGGGGCACACGCCCCAGCCCCAGCAGCGCAAGCAGGCCTTCCATGAAGCCCGGCTCCACCGCGTAAGCTCCGTCCGTATCGGCGGCGATATCGGCACCGGCCTCGCCGCCCCAGTCTCCGATGCCGAACAGCTGAACAAGGCCGAGCAGAAGCATGACCGCCATCGCCAGCGCGAAAGGCAGATTATGCGGCTCCAGCAGTGTCGTAAGCCCCTCCCCCAGCTCGTCTTACCGGATGATCGCACGCCTGCAAGCGCGGGATTTTCCTACACCGCCTCCGCGCGTTAGACCGGGTGGGATGGTCATCGCCCATGCCTTCGCCGCAGTCCTCGCAACCGGGTCTTTCAATGCCCTGGACCGTGTAACACCTGTAACACCTGTTCAGGCATCGGGGGCGGGAACTGAACGGAGCGGGCGAATCATGCTGTGCGGGCGGCGTACTCGTCGCGCAGTTCGCGCTTGTAGAGCTTGCCATTGGCCTCGCGGGGCAGGTCGGGGCGGAAGTCGAACTGGCGGGGCATCTTCACCTTGCTCAGGCGGGGGGCGAGAAAGGCGCGCAGCGTGTCGGCCAGCGCCTCGCCCGCATCGGCCATGTCGACCGGCTGGACCACGGCGACCACGCGCTCGCCGAGATCGGGATCGGGCGCGCCGATCACTGCGGCGTCCATCACCTGCGGATGGGTGACGAGCAGGTTCTCTACCTCCTGCGGGTAGATGTTGACCCCGCCCGAGATGATCATGTGGCTCTGGCGATCGGTCAGATAGAGGAACCCCTCCGCATCGACATGGCCGATATCGCCCAGAGTCATCCAGCCTTCGCGATGCATCGCCTCGGCGGTCTTGTCCGGATCGTTGTGATAGGTCGGCAGGATCTCGTTCTCGAAGTAGACGAGACCGTCCTCGCCCGCCGGCAGCTCCTCGCCATCGGGGCTGCATATGTGCAGCGTGCCGTGGATCGCCCGGCCCACGGTTCCGGGATGGGTGAGCCAGTCGGCGGCCTTGACCAGCGTCATCCCGATGCCTTCCGAGCCGGCGTAGTACTCGTTGATGATCGGCCCCCACCATTCGATCATTGCCCGCTTGACCGGCACAGGACATGGCGCGGCGGCATGGAGCGCGCGGGCGTGGCTCGAAAGGTCGAAACCCGCGCGCTCCAGGGGCTCGAGCTTGAGCATCCGCACGAAATGGGTGGGCACCCACTGGCTGTCGGTGACGCGGTGGGTCTCGATCGCCCGGAGCGCGGCCAGAGGCTCGAACTTCTCCATCACCACCACCGTCCCGCCTAGGCGATGCGCGGTGGTGCACCATCCCAGCGGGGCGGCGTGATAGAGCGGCGCGGGCGAGAGATAGACCATCGAACCATCGGCCGGCATTCCCGCGCCCATCACCGCGAGGCCCACCAGCGCGGGCACTTCCTCGACATCGTCGGTCTGCGGGGGGCGGGGGCGCACGCCCTTGGGCCGGCCGGTCGTGCCGCTGGAATAGAGCATGTACTGGCCGGGCAGGGGATCGGCGAGCGGCTCGGCGCTCTGCGCTTCGATGGCGGCAGAAAGGTCCTCGTCTCTCTCGCCGCCGAGAATCAGGAATTCGCAGTCCGGGCACAGATCGCGCAGTTCCGCGACTTCATCGGCGAACTTCGTCGAGGTGATCAGCAGCCGCGACTCGCTGTCCTGCATGATGTAGGCGATTTCCGAAGCGGTTAGGCGGGTGGAGACCGGCACCATCATCGCCCCCGAACGCTGCGCCCCCCAAGCGAGCTGGAGGAACAGCGCGTTGTTCTCCATCAGAATGCCGAAATGCCCGCCCCCGGTCAGTCCGCGTTCGCGCAACACTCGGGCGAAACGGTTGGCGGTCTTGTCCATCTCACCATAGGTCACCGTCTCGCCGCTTTCCGCCATGACGATCGCAGGATGGTCGGGACGCGCGCGCGCATGCGCAATGGGATGCATCTGTCTCTCCTCGACGGCGGCCTCTTTACGGGCCGTCCGGTTGCGAGACGAAACTTACCCGCCCGTCGCAGGCTAGCAAGCAAAAAGGCGGCAGGTTGCCCCGCCGCCTCTTCGCTCTACCGTCCAAGGTATGTCTGGAAGTTCGGCCTACTCGTCGTCGCCGCCGCCCTTGCCGCCGTTATCGGCCATCGCGAGGCGCTCGCCGTTCATGTAGGGCGTCGGATCGACGGCCAGCCCGGCGACGCGCACCTCGTAATGGAGGTGCGGGCCGGTCGAGCGGCCGGTGGAGCCGACATAGCCGATCAGGTCGCCCTTGCGCACCCGATCACCGGCCTTGACTTCGTAGCCCGACAGATGGGCGAAGCGGGTCTGCATGTCGGCGCCATGCTCGATCGCGATGTAGTTGCCGTAGCTCGAAAACCATTCGGCCTTGCTGACATAGCCATCGGCCGTGGCATAGACCGGAGTGCCCGAGGCGGCGGCCAGATCGATACCCTTGTGGCCGCGCAGACCGCCGAGAACCGGGTGGGTGCGCATGCCGAAATTGCTGCTGAGCCGGGCGTTCTCGAGCGGCATCTGCGAGGGGACCGACACCGCGCTGGCGACCGGCGCAGGGTTCTCGGTCTTTTCCCAGCTGGCAAAGAGTTCCTGGAACTGGCGATCCGATCCGTCCCGCGTAACGCTGACGCCCGGCTGTACGTGGCGTACCGACGGGGCGAGTTCCGCCTCGTCAGCCTGCGCCGGGGCTGCTGCCATGGTAAGCCCGGCAGCGAGCGCGACCAGCTTGGCTTTCAGGATTGTCTTGATCATGTGTCGGACCCGTCCTCGCGCAGGATCGCCGTCCTGCTTGTTCATAGTGGACCGGTCTTCGCCCCCCGGCGAACCTACCCGACCGATCCGGATTTCCCAGCGCCGGAACCCCCCGCCGCTTTGTGAGTTACGGGTTAACGGGTAAAAGGTTTACGAAACAAGCGCGGCATAGAACTCGCGCGGTAGACCGGCTGATCGACGCGCCGAGTCGTTGAACGGGCCTTTCAATTGCCCGCCAAAATGCAGTTTGACCAATTTCTGCCACAATTCCCGTGGCATTTCGTCGCGCCGGTCGCTCACCTTATCGAACCACTTGGCACCGACGGCGACATGGCGAATCTCATCGTCAAGGATTCGTTCGAGGATCAGCGTGCCGTTCCTGTCTCCTAAATGGCGAACGCGCTCGATTGTAGCGGGCGTGACGTCCAGCCCGCGCGCTTCCAGAACCATTGGCACCACTGCCAGGCGCGCGGCCACATCGTGCGCGGTATCCCGCGCCGCCTGCCACAATCCGTCATGGGCAGGAAGCGCGCCGTAGTGCGAACCGAGTGCACGCAATTTTCTCTCGAGAAGCGCGAAATGCATGGCCTCATCCGCCGCGACCGCGAGAAAATCGGACACGAACGCCTCGCCCATTTCGGCCCCGAAGCGCCCGGCCATGTCGAGCGCGAGGTCGATGGCGACGAATTCGATATGCGCGATCGCATGCCACAGCGCGATCCGTCCCCGTTCCGACCCGCCCTTGCCGCGCCGGGGCATCCTGCCGGGCGGGAGGAGTTCGGGCCGGTCCGGCCTCGCCGGCGCGTCGGGCATCGGCGCAGTCAGGTCGAAAAACAGCCGCCCGAGCCGCCAGTCGCGCGCGATGCGGCGGGCGGCGAACAGCTTGGCCTGCGGCTCGCCGATCAGGAGCGCGGCGCGGATTGCATCGCCGACGGCAGGCTTGGCATCGCTCACACTGTGCGAACCGCCTCCAGCACGGCCTCGGCATGGCCTTTGACCTTCACCTTGTCCCACACCCGCTCGATCGTGCCGTCGGCGCCGACCAGATAGGTGGTGCGGACCATACCCATGAAGGTCTTCCCGTACATCTGCTTCTCGGTCCAGATGCCGAGCGCGTCGGACAAGCCTCCATCCTCGGCATCGGTCGCGAGATCCACGCCAAGGTCGTGCTTGGCGATGAAATTGCGGTGCTTCTGCGGGGAATCCTTGCTCACACCCAGGAGCGCGGCGCCCGCATCGGCGAACTGCGGTGCGAGCGCGGTGAAATCCTTCGCCTCGGTCGTGCAGCCGGGCGTGTTGTCCTTGGGATAGAAAAACAGGACCAGCCGGCGCCCCGCATATTCTCCCGGCCTGACGGTTCCGCCGTCTGGCGTCTCCATCGCGATATCGGGCATCGGGTCGCCTTCGTGCGGTCTTTCCTTCATCGATCGATCTCCATCGTTTCGCCAAGAGCGGCCTGCCATGCGACCGCGATCCCGCGCCGCGCCGAGGCGATCGCGGGAAGCAAGCGGTCGGGCGAATCCAGCCCGGCCTGCTGCGCCAGCACCTCTGCCGCGACGCGGCCGGGCATGGCAAGGTCCGGGGCGAGCAGGCGCCCGCCGACGAGAATGCGGGTGAGCAGGCGATGCGCCTCGACCAGATCGCCGGGCAGGCTGCCCGCCGCCACTAGCTCGCCGAGAGCGGAGGACAAATCCGGCACGAACGCCGTCCGTTCGCGCAATTGCAGGTAGTGGATCAGGAATTCCAGATCGACGAGCCCGCCGCGCAGCAGCTTGACGTCGAGCTCGCCACGCGCCGGCTTGTGCGCCGCCATCTCGCCCCGCATGGCGAGCACGTCCTCGCGCAGCTTGGCGGGATCGCGATCGCGGGACAGCACGCTTTCGATGATACAGCCGAGTTCGGCGGCGCTCTCCTCGGATCCGACAAGCACGCGGGCGCGGCACAGCGTCATGTGCTCCCAGGTCCAGGCATCCTCTTGCTGGTAGCGCGCGAAGCTCGACAGCCCCGATGCCAGCGGCCCCTGCGCGCCCTGCGGCCGCAGCCGCGTGTCGATCTCGTACAGCGCGCCTTCCGCCGTGGGCACGCTCAGCGCGGCTGTCACGCGCTGGGCGAGGCGATTGTAATAGAGCGTCTGGCCAAGTGGTCTCGGGCCATCGGATTCACCCTGCGCGCTTTCGGCGAAGAGATAGATGATATCGAGGTCGGAAGCATGGGTGAGCGCCCCGCCGCCCAGCCGGCCAAGGCCGAGTACCAGCAACCCGCCATCCTCGAACCGGCCGTGTCGCTGCGCGAACTCGTCCGCCGCCGCCTGTGTCGCGACCTCCAGAGCGGCTTCGGCCGTGCGCGACAGCGCTTCGGCCACGTGGAGCGGGTCCTGCACCGCCTCGACCAACTGCATGCCGAGAGCGAAACGGATCTCCCCGGTCACGATGCGGATGCGGTCGAGCTTCTGCTCGTAGTCGTCATCGCTCTCGCCCCGCCGCATTCGCGCCGCGATCGCCCCGACATCGCCGGGAAGGTCGAACGCGCTGTGATCGATAAGCGCATCGAGCAGTTCGGGCCTGCGCGCCAGTTCGTCGGCCAGCGGCGGGGCAATGGTCAGGCAATCGACCAGCAGGCCGAGCAGCGCCGGACGCGCTTCGAGCAGACGGAAGAAATTGATCGCCGTGGGCAGGCGCTCGATCAGGGTTTCCCAACGAGCCAGCGCCAGATCGGGTGCATCGGCCTGCGCCAGGGCAGCGAGGAGATCGGGCCGCACGGCATCGAAGGCGGCGAGGGCCGCCGGGCTCCGCAGTGCGCGGTACTGACCGCTCGACCAGCCGGACACGCGCGCGGCAAGGTCGGCTGCAATGTCGTCGGGGAGCTCGCCGGCAAGCCGCACAAGCGGCGCGTCCCCCTCATGCCCTCCATCCTCGGCGAGAAGGCGGTCGTAGGCCCGGGCAACCGGACGACAGGTTTCGCGCAAGGCGGCGATCATCGCCTGCCCGTCCTTTTGCCCGTCCAGCCGCGCGACGTTGTCGAGCGCGTCTCCGGCGGGAAGGCTGTGCGTCTGGCGATCGTTCACCATCTGCAACCGGTGTTCGGCGACCCGCAGCCGGTCGTAGCTTTCGCCGAGCAGCCGCGCGTTCTCGCTCTCGATGCGTCCGGCACTCGCCAGCGCATCGAGGGCACTCCGCGTTCCCCGGCAGCGTAGCGAGGCATCGCGCCCGCCATGGATGAGCTGGTGCGTCTGCGCGAAGAACTCGATCTCCCGAATACCGCCACGGCCCAGTTTCAGATTGAAGGCGGGCGCTGGTTCGGTCGGACCCGCCTGACGGTCGCGAATGCGGGCGGTGAGGCGGCGCACCTCGTCGATGGCGCCGAAATCGAGGCTGCGCCGCCAGACGAACGGCCGGATGGTCTCGAGAAATTCCTCGCCGGCCGCGATGTCTCCGGCGCAGGCGCGGGCGCGGATATAGGCGGCGCGCTCCCAGGCGAGGGCGGAGCTCTCGTAATGGGTCGTTGCCGCGCCCAGCGAGATCGCCAGCGGGCTGACCTCCGATGCCGGTCTCAAGCGCAGGTCGACGCGGAAGACGTAGCCGTCTTCGGTCACGTCGGAGAGCAGGCGGACCACGTCCCGGGCATAGCGCTGCGCGGCCTCGCCCGGCTCGTCACGCGCGCGGCGCGGCATGCGCTCCGGATCGAACAGCAGGATGGGATCGATGTCGGAGCTGTAGTTGAGTTCGCCCGCCCCGTGCTTGCCGAGCGCCAGCGCGATGAAACCGTCCGGCTCCGCATCGGGCACGCGCCGCGCGATGGCGGCGGTAATGGCGCGGTCGAGCGCGCGGTCGGCCAGCGCCGTCAGCTCTTCCATGACCTGCGAGAGCGAAGAGGCGCCGGCGAGATCCCCCACCCCCAGCACAAGCGCCAGGGCACTGCGCTCGCGCCGCAGGGCCACGGCCACGTCCGGCTCGTCGATCCCGAGAGCCTTGGCCCGCACCAGCGCTTCGGCACCCTCCCCGGCCTCCAGCATCCCGGCCAGTTCGGGGAAGCGGTCCAGCATTTGCGACAGGAACGGCGAATGGGCGCGGGCCCGGGCCAGTGCGTTCGTCCAGTCGCCATCCATCCCGCCCGTCTGGCGTGCACGGCGCCGCGGCGCAAGTCCGCGGGCGATGCTTGCGGGGGCGTGGCTGGTCTGCAAAGACGCCGCCAACCCGCCAGACTTCAGGAAGCCTCGCGATGATTCCGACCTATCACCGCGTGCTCACCCTTTTCCGTTCCGCTGGCGCCGCTGCTTCGACCATGACCGAAAGAACCACGCCATGACCGTTCGCCTTCCGCCCGAATGGGCACCCCAGCAATGGCTTTGGATCGGCTTTCCCCACGACGCCGAGGAATGGCCGGACATTCTCGGCCTGGCGCAGGAGCAGATCGCCGCTTTCGCCAGCGCCGTCGCCGATAGCGGGCAGGAGGTGCGCCTGCTGGTCAGGGACGCGGCGAACGAGGCCCGCGCGCGCGAACTGACCAGCGCGGCGGTGACGTTCGAACGGCGCGAATACGGTGACATCTGGCTGCGCGATACCGGTCCGTTGGTCCGCACCGACGGCAGCGCGCTGCGCTTCGGCTTCAATGGCTGGGGCGGGAAATACATCATGGCCGGAGACGAGACGATCGGTGCCGAACTCGCCGCCGATGCCGGACTGGCGGTGGAAACGCCGGACTGGATACTCGAGGGCGGCGCGATCGACGTCGACGGCGCGGGCCGTCTGGTGACGACCGAGGAATGCCTGCTCAACCCCAACCGCAATCCCGATCTCTCGCGCGAACAGATCGAGGAGCGGCTGCGCGAACGATTCGGTGTCTCCGAGATCGTCTGGCTCGGCAAGGGCCTCGTCAACGATCACACCGACGGGCACGTCGACAATCTCGCGCGTTTCGTAGCTCCCGGCGCGATCGCCCTGCCGCGGGCGACCAGTGCGGACGATCCCCATCGCGCGATCTACGAGGATGCACGCGAGCGGGTCCAGCGGACCGGCCTGTCGGTCTTCGGCATCCCCTCGCCCGGCGCAGTGACCATGGGCGGAGACATCGCCCCAGCAAGCTACATGAACTTCGCAATTACCGACGCGCTCGTCGTCGTGCCGACCTACGGATCGGTGCATGACAAGGAAGCGGTCGCGGCGATCGGGGAGCTGTTCCCCACGCGCCGGGCAATCGGCCTGCCCGCCGATGCCGTGCTGGCGGGCGGCGGCTCCTTCCACTGCGCCTCGATTCAGATGCCGCGGATCGAGGCTTAACGCGGCGTTAGGATTTCGTGGCGAGAATGCGGACCATGGCTCGCCTCTCCGACCTCATCCGCCAGTCTTCGTCGCAGGTTGGGGAAATCGCGCGGTTCGCCATGGTCGCCATATGTGGCATGGCGCTGACGCTGGCCGGACCCGCCCTGCCGTTCTGATGCGTCAGAGCAGGCGCAGGATCGCCGCCGCGGCGGCGCCGCCCAGCACCAGACCCACCACCGTTCGCCAGGCCGGGTCGCTGACCGCATCCGAAGCCTTGTCACCCAGCCGATTGCCGAGCACGACCGCCGGAAACAGGAGCAGCGCGAACATTGCCAGCCTCCAGTCGAGCACGCCCAGCGCCGTGCCCGATCCCAGCCCGGCAAGCCCGGCGCAGGTGAAGACCAGCATCATCGATGCCTTAGCGGTCTCGCGCGGGAGATTGCGCCCGACATAATAGGGCACGACGGGCGGTCCGGGCATTCCGGCGTAGCCGGTCATCAACCCACTGACGATTCCGACCGCACCCGTCGTCGCAGCGCCGTGTTCGAGCCGCGAGCGCTGCGGCAGAAGCACCGCGACGAAAGCGGACAGGGCAATGAGCGCGATGACGAGCCGCGCGATGTCGGGGCTCGTCACCGCGAGCATGTGAAGACCGGCGGGTGTGAACAGAAGCACCAGCGCACACAGCATCCAGGCGGAACGTTCCGCCCCGCGCATCAGCCGCCGAATTTCGATCAACCCGATGAACAGCGAAAGGAAGTTCGCCAGAAGCACCGCATCCACCGGCATCAGCGCCAGTGCGAGGATCGGCACCAGCAGGATCGCCATGCCGAACCCCGTCAACCCGCGCACGAAGGCGGAGCCGAACGCTGCAAGCAGGGCGATCCCGATCTGCAGCGGCGCGTAGCCGGCGAGAACCTCCACCCGCCGGTCAGTTCTGTCGCAGGTCGGGCGGGGTCGCTTCCTCGCGCAGCATCGCGATCGCTTCGGCCAACGACATCACCTTCTGGTGCTGCTGCCCCAGCGTGCGGACCGCGACGGTTCCTTCTTCGGCCTCGCGATTGCCGACAACGAGGAGATGCGGAACCTTGGCCAGCGAATGCTCGCGGACCTTGTAGTTGATCTTCTCGTTGCGCAGATCGCTCTCCACGCGGATGCCCGCCGCCGCCAACTGGCGTTCGACCTCGTTCGCATAGCCGTCGGCGTCCGAAACGATGGTCGCCACCACGGCCTGCACCGGCGCGAGCCATAGCGGCAACTTTCCGGCGAAATGCTCGATCAGGATGCCGATGAAGCGCTCGTAGGAGCCGAAGATGGCGCGGTGGAGCATGACCGGGCGGTGCTTCTCGCCATCCTCGCCGACATAGCTCGCATCGAGCCGTTCGGGCAGCACGCGGTCGCCCTGGATCGTGCCGACCTGCCAGGTCCGCCCGATCGCGTCGGTCAAGTGCCATTCGAGCTTGGGGGCGTAAAACGCGCCTTCGCCGGGTAATTCCTCCCACCCGTAATCCGCGTTCGCCATGCCCGCTTCCTCGACCGCGTCGCGCAGTTCCTGTTCGGCACGGTCCCAGTCGGCATCGGAGCCGAGGCGCTTTTCAGGACGCAGAGCGAGCTTGATGTCGTATTCGAAGCCGAAGTCGGAATAGACGGCATCGGCCAGCTGGCAGAAGGCGCGCACTTCTTCGACGACCTGCCGTTCGGTGCAGAAGATATGCGCGTCGTCCTGCGTGAACTGGCGCACGCGCATCAGACCGTGGAGCGCGCCGTGCGGCTCGTTGCGGTGGCAGCAGCCCATCTCGCCCAACCGAATCGGCAGATCGCGATAGGAGGTGATGCCCTGCTTGAAGACGAGCACATGCGCCGGGCAATTCATCGGCTTGATCGCCATCCAGTCGGCATCCGGGGCGACCTTGGGATGCGCGCCTGCGCCGCTGTCGTCCACTTCGGGAACCATGTCGGGCACGGCGAACATGTTCTCGGCATATTTGCCCCAGTGTCCGGACTGCTCCCACTGGCGCACGTCCATCAGCTGCGGCGTCTTGATCTCGCGGTATCCCGCACCGTCCATCCTGCGGCGCATGTATGCTTCGAGCTCGCGCCAGATGCGGTAGCCCTTGGGATGCCAGAAGACCGATCCATGCGCCTCTTCCTGCAAGTGGAACAAGTCCATCTCGCGGCTTAGCTTGCGGTGGTCGCGCCTGGCCGCCTCTTCCAGCCGCGTCAGATGCGCGTCGAGCTGCTTCTTGTTGAGCCAGCCTGTCCCGTAGATGCGCGTAAGCTGCGGATTGTTCTGGTCGCCGCGCCAGTAGGCGCCCGCAACACGGGTCAGCTTGAAGGCCTGCGGATCAAGCTTGCCGGTGCTGGGTAGGTGAGGCCCCCGGCACATGTCGAGCCAGTCCTCTCCGCTCCAGTAAACCGTCAGCTCCTCGTCCTCGGGCAGTTCGCGTGCCCATTCGGCCTTGAACGCCTCGCCTTCGGCTTCCCATTTGGCGATCAGCTGCTCGCGGCTCCAGACCTCGCGCTTCAGAGGCTTGTCGGCCTTGATGATGCGCCGCATCTCCTCCTCGATTGCGGGGAGATCGTCGATGCCGAATGGGTCGCGGCTGTCGGGCGCCTTCACGTCGTAGTAGAACCCGTCGGAGGTCGCCGGCCCGAAGGTGATCTGCGTGCCGGGAAAGAGCGACTGCACCGCTTCGGCAAGGACGTGCGCGAAATCGTGACGTGCGAGTTCGAGCGCGTCTTCCTCGTCCCGGTTGGTTACCAGCGCGAGCTGCGCGTCGCCCTCGAAGGGGCGGCCGAGATCGCGCAATTCGCCGTCAACTCGAGCGGCGATCGCCGCCTTGGCGAGGCCGGGGCCGATCGCGGCAGCGACGTCGGCGGGTGTCGCGCCGGGCTCCATTTCGCGCACGGAGCCATCGGGCAGGCTGATCTTGAGCAGTTCCGTCATCTCACTCGTCCGTTGTTCGCCGCCGCCATGGCATAGGGCGGCGCGCAGCTAAAGCGGCGTTTGAAAGGGCAAACCGGTCCGGGAGGAAACGCCCACCACCCGAGACCGGGCGGCGGCGGCGCTGTTCAGGCCAGCACCGTCCGCCCCCGGCGGGGCCGGGTGGTGGTGGTAGTGGTGGTGCGCGCCTGCATCATCTTGACCGGAGATAGCGACAGTCGGGTCGCGGCTCAACCGGTATCATGCGAAGGCTCGGCCACGCGGCGTCCGGCTCTCTCCCTTGCGAAGTGCACCGAGGATCACGAGATATCGTTCACATGTCCTCCACCCTGTTTCACGACCTACCTGACGGGCGCCGGATCGCCCATCGCCACATCGAGGGCGGCGGCCCGACGCTGGTGTTCCTGCCCGGTTACATGTCCGACATGGCAGGCAGCAAGGCGACGACCCTGCTGGACTGGGCGCGAGAGCAGGGGCGCGGTTGCCTGCTGCTCGACTATTCCGGTTGCGGCGAAAGCTCGGGCCAGTTCGCCGACGGCACGCTGTCGCGCTGGGCCGAGGAAGTGGTCACGCTGGTCGTGGCGAAGGTTCGGGGGCCGGTCGTTCTGGTCGGATCCTCGATGGGGGGCTGGCTCATGCTTCTCGTCGCGAAGAAGCTCGGTGCCCGCGTCGCGGGGCTGGTCGGCATCGCGTCCGCGCCGGACTTCACCCGCTGGGGCCGCACTGCGGAAGAACGCGAGCGGCTCGCCGCGGGCGAGACCGTGTTCGATCCCAATCCCTATGGCCCCGAACCGACTCCGACCCATCCCGGTTTCTTCGCCGATGCCGAGACCAATCTCCTGCTCGAAGGCGAAATCGCGCTCAATTGCCCGGCCCACCTCCTGCACGGCCAGCGCGATGCGGACGTGCCGTGGGAGATAAGCCTGCGCCTTGCCGATGCGCTGCGTTCGGACGCGGTAAAGGTGACTTTGGTCAAGGACGGCGATCATCGCCTGTCCCGGCCGCAGGACATCGCCCTGTTGCTGCGGACCGTGGCCCATTTGCCGGAAACCGACTGATGCTCCTTCTCTCCGCTCTCCCGCTGTTGTTCCTTCAGGTCGGTCCGAATCCCACGGTCGGAAGCATTCCCGGCCTGCCCGACGAGCTGCGCAACCGTCCGCCGCGCGAAGAGACCGCACCCGCCGAACCGCAGCGGCAGACCCGGCTTTCGCAATGCCTGCTCTCCGCCGGACGCAATGCGCAGGAAGCGCTCGACTATGCGCAAGCCTGGCGCGAGATAGCGGACAGCGATGCCGAACTCGCCCAAACCTCGCATTGCGCGGGGCTCGCGCTGGTGCGGCTGGAACGGTTCGACGAGGCGCGGCAGGCCTTTGCCGCCGCGCGCGACGAGATCGGCGATACCAACCCCGCCTACCGTGCGCGGCTGTCGGCGATGGTTGGCAATGCGGCGATGGCGGCGGGTGAGGCCGAGGCGGCGCTGCCCGAGTTCGAACGCGCCGAGCAAGACGCCGCCGTGGCGGGCGAGGCCAAGATGCGCGCCGGTTTCGCCATCGACCGGGCACGAGCACTGGTCGCGACCGGCAAGCCCGAACTCGCGGTCGCGGCGCTCACCACCGCGCGCGAAAGCGATCCTTCCAATGCGCGCGCCTGGCTGCTTTCCGCGACTCTCTCGCGTCGGCTCGAACGGCTGGGCGAAGCGCAGCGCCAGATCGAATACGCCGCCGACCTTGCTCCGCGCGACCCGGCGATAGGTCTCGAAGCCGGGGTGATTGCCGCGATGGCCGGCCGCGAGGTAGACGCACGCAGCAGCTTCACTTCGGTCATCGACGTCGCGCCGGACAGTCCCGAAGCGGCGACCGCGCGCAAATATCTCGACCAGCTCGGAGGCGACCCCGCCGGAAGATGACAGATTTCTCCATCCTCGATCTCGTCCCCGTCCGCGAGGGCGGCACTGTCGGCGAGGCGTTCGCCGCGGCCACCGATCTCGCCCGCACCGCAGAGGCGGTGGGCTGCAAGCGTTTCTGGGTCGCCGAGCATCACCTGATGGAAGGGATTGCGGGCGGCGCGACCTCGGTCGTCCTCGCGCATATCGCCAGTGCGACAAGCACGATCCGCATCGGATCGGGCGGAATCATGCTGCCCAACCACACCCCGTTCCACATCGCCGAACAGTTCGGCACGCTCGCCGCGCTCTTTCCTGGCCGCGTCGATCTGGGCCTTGGTCGCGCACCCGGAGCGGGCCCCGAACTGCGTCAGGCATTCCGCAAGGATCTCCACGCCGCGGCCGAGAGCTTCCCGCACGACGTCGTCGAACTGCGCGCGCTGCTGACCGGCGATATCGAGCTGCCGATCCGCGCGACCCCCGGGCACGGTTCGGACCTCGAGATGTGGATGCTCGGCTCCAGCCTGTTCGGGGCGAACCTCGCCGGGCAGCTCGGCCTGCCCTACGCCTTCGCCAGCCATTTTGCACCCGACCATCTGGATGCAGCGCTGGAAGTCTATCGCCGCGAATTTCGCCCGTCGAAAGCGCTCACGGAACCGCATGTCATGGTCGCGATGAACCTGTTCGCGGCCGAGACGGCGGAAGAAGCGGAGATGCTCGCCAGTTCGCAGATGCAGTCCTTCGTGGCGCTGCGCACCGGGCGTCCGGGCAAGCTGCCGCCGCCGGTCGCGAACTACCGCGACAGCCTGCCCGCGCCGACTCGTGCCATGCTTGACCACATCGGTCAGGCGAGCGCGATCGGAACGCCCGATCAGGTGCGCGAACAGGTGCAGGGCTTTCTTGCCCGGACCCGCGCCAACGAAGTGATCTTCGGCGGTCCGACATACGATCCCGCAGCCCGCACAAGGTCGCTCGAACTGGCGATGGCCGCGCTTGCGGGGATGCGTTCGGAGGGCTAGGGCCCGCACGTCGATAGGCGCAGGCGCACGGCCTCGCCGCAACCTGATTGCGGGCGGAGGAGAGACCGCCCACGCGAGGACTCAATGGTTTCCAAGAAGACGTCCGCAACGCGGGCCGATACCGTCCCGGCCAAGCTGGTCGAGGCGCTGGCCGCGCATATGAGCGAATCCCAGCTACCCGGCGACACGCCGTTCGAGACAACCGCCCTGCGCGATGCCGCCCAATTTCTCCTGTCGACCGGCCTGACGCGCGAAACCCGCAAATCCGCGATCGCGATCGAATCCGCCAGCGGCGAACGCCGGATGCTACGCATCGCGATCGTGAACGACGACATGCCGTTCCTGGTGGATTCGGCCGCTGCGGCGATCGCCGCTACGGGCCTCGCCATCGACCGCCTGGTCCACCCGGTGGTCGCAGTCGAACGCGACGGGGAAGGCAAGCTCGTCGCGATTCGCGATGGCGATCCCGACCCCGCAGACTGGGAATCGATGATCTACATCGAGACCCCCCGACTCGACGCTCGCCAGCGTCGCGAATTGCTGCAGACCCTGCGCGAAACCATGGGCGACGTGCGCGCCGCGGTGGGCGACTGGCCGAAACTGCGCAAAGCGATGCAGGCCGATGCGGATCGGATCGAAAGCGAGGATTCCGAAGGCGCCGCCCTGCTGCGCTGGCTCGACGAGGGAATGCTGACACAGCTCGGCCATCTCGTCCGCCATCGCGACGGGGAGGTGACTGACACTCTCGGCATCTGCCGCAAGAGTTCGCGTGAACTGCTCGCCGATGCATCCTACGACAGCGCCTTTGCCTGGTTCGAGAATGCGAAGAACACGCGGCTTCCGCTGGTCATCAAGGCCAACCGGATTTCGCTCGTCCATCGCCACGTTCCGCTCGACCTCCTGCTCCTGCCCCTGCGCGAGAACGGCAAGGTGACGGCGCTCTCGGTCCATGCCGGTGTCTGGACCAGTGCCGCGCTCGCCGCGCAGCCGCGCGACGTTCCGCGCCTGCGCAGCCAGCTCGAGGCGATCATGACGCGGCTCGAATTCGATCGTGGCGGCCATGCGGGCAAGGCGCTGGTCCACGCGCTGACCACCCTGCCGCACGATCTCCTGATCGGTTTCGATGCGCGCGATATCGAGCGTCTGTCGACGACGATGATGAGCCTGGTCGATCGCCCCCGTCCGCGCCTTGCGCTGGTGGAGGCACCGCTCGCCCGGCACCTTTTCGCCTTCGTCTGGTTGCCGCGGGACCTGCTCTCCACGCAATTGCGCGAACAGATCCGGAAAATGCTCGAACAGAGTGCTTCGGCGCGGTTGCTCGACTGGAGCCTCGAAGTAGAGGGTGGCAATCTCGCCATGCTGCGCTTCGTCCTCGACATCCGCGATACCGAAGGCGCGCCGGATGAAGGGGCGCTGGACGATCAGCTCCAGACGATGCTGCGCGGCTGGACCGAAGCGGTCGAAACCGAACTCGCCGAACTGGTCGAACCGGGCCGAGCCGCCGCACTTGCCCTGCGCTGGGCGGAAAGCTTCCCAACCTCCTTCCGTGCCCATTTCGGCGCGCAGGAGGCGGCGATCGACATTGCGCGCCTTCATGCGCTCGGCGTCCATTCCGACTCCGACACACCCCGGCAGCGCGACGCGCGGCTCTACTTCTGCGAGCGCGAGGCCGAATCCTGCCTGCGCCTCAAGCTCTACCAGGCCGAGGGCAGCCTGCCGCTATCCGATGCTGTGCCGACGCTCGAGAATTTCGGCTTCCACGTGCACACCGAAATGCCGTTCGTGCTCGAAGAGGGGCGCCTCGGAACGATTCACGACTTCCGCCTGACCCTGTCGCCCGGCACCGATGCCGAAGCGATGGTCGCGCGGGCCGGTGCGATCGAGGAAGCGGTCGCCGCGGTCCTCAATGGCGAGGCGGAGAACGACGTCTTCAACCGACTGGTCTGCGAAGCGTCGCTCTTGGCCAGCGAGGCGGGCCTGCTGCGCGCCTTCTACCGCTATTTGCGCCAGGCCGGGATGGGCTTCACAATCTACACGGTGGTCGATGCCCTGCGCGGCGCGCCCGACGTCACCCGGGCGCTGGTGGCGCTGTTCGCGGCGCAGCACGATCCCGATTTTGGCAGCAGCACCGGCAAGGGTCGCGAAGAGGCCGTCGAAGACGCCAAGACCGCGATCAAGCGCGGCCTCGCCAAGGTCGTCGCCATCAACGACGACCGCTTGCTGCGCCTCTACCACTCGCTGATCGACGCCATCCTGCGGACTAATTTCTTCGCCCCGGCGGCAGAGGAAGCGCTCGCCTTCAAGATCGAATCCGAGCTGGTTCCGAACCTGCCCAAGCCGATCCCATGGCGCGAAATCTTCGTCTATTCCCGCCGGGTCGAGGGCATTCACCTGCGCTCCGGCGCGATCGCGCGCGGCGGCCTTCGCTGGTCGGACCGCCGCGACGATTTCCGCACCGAGATCCTCGGCCTGATGAAGGCCCAGCGGGTCAAGAACGCGGTCATCGTGCCGACCGGTGCAAAGGGCGGTTTCTATCCCAAACAGCTCCCCAACCCTGCCATCGACCGCGATGGCTGGGCAGCCGAAGGGCAGGGCAGCTACGAGGTCTTCATTCGCACCCTGCTCTCGATCACCGACAACATCGTCGACGACAAGGTCGTGCATCCGCAGGACGTGGTGATCCACGACGGGGAAGACCCCTATTTCGTAGTTGCGGCGGACAAGGGCACGGCCAAGTTTTCCGACGTTGCCAACGGGATCGCCGAACAGCGCGGCTTCTGGCTCGACGACGCCTTCGCCAGCGGCGGGTCCAACGGTTATGACCACAAGGCCATGGGTATCACCGCCAAGGGAGCCTGGGTCTCGGTCCAGCGGCACTTTCTCGAGATGGGCGTCGACGTGCAGTCGGAACCGGTCGAGGTCGTCGGTTGCGGCGACATGTCGGGCGACGTGTTCGGCAACGGCATGCTGCTGTCCAAGGCGATCAAGCTGGTCGCGGCCTTCGATCACCGGCACATCTTCATCGATCCCGATCCCGATCCGGCCGCTAGCTGGGCCGAGCGCGCCCGCATGTTCGACCTGCCGCGTTCCAGCTGGGACGATTACGACCGCAGCGTCATCTCGAAGGGCGGCGGCGTGTTCGCGCGCGATGCCAAGACCATCAAGCTGTCCAAGGCGGCGCAGAAGGCGCTCGACCTCAGCGACGCCGAGATCGAACCCGACGCGCTGATCACGGCAATCCTGAAGGCCCCGGTCGACCTGGTCTGGTTCGGTGGCATCGGGACCTACATCAAGGCGGTGCAGGAGAACAACGCACAGGTCGGCGATCCCGCGAACGATGCCCTGCGCATCGATGCGGGCGAGATTCGCGCCAAGGTGGTCGGCGAGGGCGCCAATCTGGGCGTCACGCAGGCGGGCCGTATCGAATTTGCCCTTCGCGGCGGACGGATCAACACCGACTTCATCGACAATTCGGCCGGCGTCGACTGCTCGGACAACGAGGTCAACATCAAGATCGCTCTGGCTGCCGCACGCCGCAGCGGAAAGCTTTCCGAAGCCAGGCGCAACGCTCTGCTGAAGGGCATGACCGATGAGGTGGCCGAGCTGGTGCTGGAGGATAATCGTCTCCAGGCACTGGCGCTGTCCATCGCCGAAATGGGCGGACCGCGCGTCGCCGACGCGCAGTTGCGGCTGATCGAATCGCTCGAGGACTCGGGCAATCTCGACCGCCGCACTGAAGGCCTTGCCGATCACGAGACGCTCGGACGGCGGATCGCCGACGGGAAAGGTCTGACACGCCCCGAACTCGCCGTTCTGCTGTCCTCGACCAAGCTGGTCTTGCAAGATGCGATCGAGAACGGGCCGCTATCGCAGACCGAGGCGCTCGAACCTCTGCTGCTCCACGCATTCCCCGAACCCATGCGGGACAAGTTCAAGCCGCAGATCCTCGGCCATCGCCTGCGTCGTCAGCTGGTCGCCACCAAGCTCGCCAACCGGATCGTCAACCGGATCGGCCTCGTCCATCCGTTCGAGTTGGCCGAGGAAGAGGGCGCGACTCTGGAAGAAGTCGCGGCGGCCTTCGTGGTCGCCGACCAGCTCTACGGCATGAACCAGCTGTGGGCGGAAATCGATCGCGCCGAGATGCCCGAACATGCACGCCTGATGCTGTTCGATCGTGCCGCCCGCGGCATGCGCATCCAGATGGCCGACCTGCTGTGCGTCGGGATCGATCCCGCCGATCCGCAGGCGATCCTCGAAACATTGAGCGGAGGCGTCTCGCGCCTCTCCCGTGCCTCTCAGGATCTCCTCGAAAGCGAGAGCCGGATGCATTCGGATCGCCTCCAGAATGAATTCGCAGAAGCTGGCGCGCCCGACGCCGTCTCGGCCAAGGTGGCGCATCTCTTCGAGATGGACGGTGCGGTCGGCCTCGCCAAGCTCGCCCGCCAGACCGAAATCGATGTGTTCGATCTCACCGGTGCCTTCACCGCGCTCGGGTCCGAACTCGGTCTCGACTGGGCGCAGGCGACTTCGGCGCTGATGAGCCCGTCGGACGTGTGGGAACGCCTGCTCGTCGGCGGGCTCGCCCGCGACTTCCAGCAGATGCGGATCGACTTCCTACGCCGGCTCGCCCGGCGCAAGGGCGCCAAGGACGACATGCCCGCAATGGTCGGCAAGTGGGTCATGGAAAATGCGAGCGGCGTCCGCAATTTCCGCACGATGATCGGCCGTGCGCAGGCGCAGAGCCCGGTCGCACCCGCGGTCCTGGCGCAGATTGCCAGCATGGCCCGCAACCTCCTCGGCAAATAGGCTGCGCTTGACCTTGCCGGAGATTGCGCCGAACCCTCGCGCCGATGGATAGCTACGATATCGTCATCGTCGGCTCGGGGCATGGCGGCGCGCAGGCCGCCATCGCTTTGCGTCAGCAAGGACACCAGGGATCGATCTGCATGGTCAGCCGGTCTCATATCGCCCCCTACGAGCGGCCACCCCTGTCGAAGGAATACCTCGCCGGGGAGAAGCCGCTCGAGCGGATCATGATCCGTCCGCCGGCCTTCTGGGCGGACAAGGGTGTCGAACTGAAGCTCGGCACGAACGTGTCCGAAATCGACTGGATGAGGCACGAGATCGTGTGCGGGGATGACAGCCGGATCGGCTATCGCAAGCTTATCTGGGCCGCAGGCGGCGATGCGCGGCGACTGTCGTGCCAAGGCTCCGATCTCGCCGGAATCCACACCGTCCGCTATATCACCGACGTCGATGCCCTTCGCGCCGAACTCGATGCGGGGGCGCGCCGCGCGGTGGTGGTCGGCGGCGGTTACATCGGTCTCGAGGCAGCGGCGGTGCTCCGCAAAATGGGCTGCGAGGTCACTCTGCTCGAAGCGCAATCCCGCGTTCTGGCTCGCGTGGCCGGCGAGACGCTGAGCGAATTCTATCAGGATGAACATCGTCGGCAAGGCGTCGATCTGCGGCTGGAAACCGGCGTCGAACGGATAGAGGGCAAGGACGGACGGGTCGCCGCCGTGCTCACCGACACCGGCGAGCGGCTCGAATGCGAGATCGTGATTGTCGGGATCGGCATCGTTGCCTCCGTAGGTCCGCTGATCGCCGCGGACGCATCGGGCACCAACGGGGTCGATGTCGATCGTTACTGCCGCACGACACTCGACGACATCTACGCGATCGGCGACTGCGCGGCGCACGCCAATTCCTATGCCGACAATGCCGTCATCCGGCTGGAGTCGGTGCAGAACGCCAACGACATGGCGACCTGTGCCGCCCGTTCGATCATGGGCGAGAAGCAGGAATACGATGCGGTCCCGTGGTTCTGGTCGAACCAGTACGACCTGAAACTCCAAACCGTCGGCCTTTCGCTGGAGCACGACACCAGCGTCGTGCGCGGCGATCCGGACCGCCGCAAGTTCTCCGTGATCTATCTTCGCGAGGGCCGAGTGATCGCGCTCGACTGCGTGAACAACGTCAAGGACTATGTACAGGGCCGCAAGCTAGTCGAGGCAGGGGCCGTCATCGCGCCGGAAGCGCTGGCCGATGCCGATACCCCGCTCAAGGACATGTTCTGATCAATCCGCCGGGACGGTAATGGCCTCGGTCTCGCGAATCTTGCCCGCGAGACTGTCTTCCGCATAATTCACCTCGCGCAACTGGCCTGTGGCGTAGAGCCCGTGCTGGTCGCGCACCCATTCGGGCGGAGCGGCGAAATTGCCGTAGGGCAGGATCGCCCGCGCGCGCGGTTGCTGCGCGAATTCGATCGCCGCGACCCAGCCGGTGCCGCCGAGAAATTCCAGTCCCGTCCCGTCCACCTTGGGCGCGAAATAGGCCGGGCGAAACGCGCCGAACTGGCCGATGCCGAGATTGGAGGGGAGCGTGCCGCCCTTCCCGTCCGGCGTTCGCGCGACCACGCCCCACGGCACGTCGAGCGGCGCACCGGCCTTCTCCAGCATCTGTGCCGCGCCGACCAGCGCGGCCACGGCAGCAGGTTCCTTCGCATCGTCGATGCCTTCGGGGAAAGCGTCCGGATCGTCGAACGACCATTTGCGCTCGTAGGGGTCGCCGCCATTTTGCAGGAAGCCGAAGGCCCAGAGCGCGAACAGGGCCGCCCCGCGGCTCTCGGCGTCGTGACGCCGGTCCCACCCGGCCAGCACCTCGCCCGCGCGCATGGCGGTCGCATCGTCCGATCTGCGCGCGGCGGCGATCAGGTCGTCCAGCAGATTGTCCGCCATGGTGAAGCGGGTGTCGTGGGCGTAGGCGATCATCTCGTCTAGCGAGATGCTCTTGTCCGCCAGCAGCAGTTCGAGCGAATGCTGCGGGCGCCCGTCGAGACTCGGCACGGGATAGTCCTGCGGGTAATCCTGCGGACCGGTGACCACCGGCAGGGTCGCGGTATAACCCGGCTCATTGGCGTTCTGCACGAAGCCGGAGGGTGGATTGGCGACCCGGACCAGCTCCGAATAGGGGCGGTATGCGCTCCACAGATTGGCCGGGTCGGAGCCATCAACTGGCGCTGCCCAAAATGCTGCATCGCCCTTCGCCCGCACTGGCGTGAGGCCGTTGGAGACGTAGAGGATCTCGCCCGCGCGATCGGCGTAGATCACGTTGAACATCGGCAGCTGCATCTGCGCCAGCGCCTGCTCGAACTCGGCGCGCGAATCCGCCTTGGCCATCGCCGCATACTGGTCGAAGGTGCGGGCATGGTCCGCTTCGCCCAGCCCGGCGATCTTCACCACCACGGCCTTGCCGTTCGCCATCCCGATCACCGGACCCTGACTGGTCCGTCGGATCGGCAGTTCGCGCGTGGTCATGGCACCACCTTCACCGCGCACCTTCAGCGACACGGTTTCGGTTTCAAAGGGGAGGACCTCGTTCCCGATCCGGTAGCCACCCTCGGCCAGATCGAAGAGATAAATGTCCGCATTGTCGAGCACGTTGACGGTATGCGTCCAGCCAAGCTGCTCGTTGAACATGATCGAGGGGAAGGGCTGGCCGATCAGCGATACGCCATAGGCGTTCTGGCCGGGCGACACGTGATGCCCTTCGAACCAGGTGTAGATGCCGTCCCACGGCAGATGCGGGTTCATCAGCAGCATGGCATTCCCGCTGGCCGAACGCGAAGGGGCAATTGCCCAGCCATTGGACCCTGCCTCTCCCGGTTCAGCCGCCGCGCTGGCGATCAGTCGCTGCGCCTGCGCCAGTTCGCGCCCGCCGTTGAAAGTGAGATTCACCACCCGCTGGATATGCCCGATGATGTCGGCGCCGCTGATCGGCAGGACCTGCCGCATCTCGGCGCTGCCGCTTTCGGGATGGGCGGCGAACCAGGCGTTGATGCCGTCGGCGAAAGCATCGATCTGCGCGCGGTATTCAGGCGTCTGCGCGGCGTGCAGCTTTTCCGCCGACTGCGGCACGCCCAGCGTCCACAGCATCTGCGCCTCGGCCAGGCGATCCGCGCCCCAGTATTCCGCCCCTCGCCCGCGCGCCGTGCCGATGAGTTCGAGCAGCTGGTCCGGCCGCCCGCGAGCCTGCGCCCAGCCATAGGCATAGCGCAGCGCCTCGTCCGATCCGGCGCGGATATGCGGCACGCCCCATTCGTCCCAAGTGATCTCCGCCTGCTGCGCGTTGCAGCATTCGGCGGCGGATACGGCAAGCGGCGCTATCCGGTCGCCCTGCTGTGGCGTGGTGGTGGCGCAACCGGCCAGAGCCAGCGCGGAAACGGTCAGAACGGCAAGACGGCGCATTTTTTCTCTCCCTGTCGGAAGGTGTTAAGCGCCTACCCGCCCGAGGAAGTCAACCGCGCGAGCGCCCAGTTCGCCGCATCGGCGACGGCCGGATCGGGATCGGCGCACAAATGGCGGACCGGGGGCAGGAGTTCTTCGGACCCGCTGTTGCCCGCGGCGTAGAGGCAGTTGCGCACGAAGCGGTCACGCCCCACCCGCTTGATCGGCGATCCGGAGAAGAACGCGCGGAAACCCGCATCGTCGAAGGCGAGGAACCGCGCGAGGCGCGGCGCGGTCAGTTCTTCGCGCGGGGCGAGTTTCATGTGCCGGTGCGCGGTGTCGGCGAACTTGTTCCATGGGCAGGCTGCGAGGCAATCGTCGCAGCCATAGATGCGGTTGCCGAGCGCGGCGCGGAATTCCTCCGGCACCGGCCCCTTGTGCTCGATGGTGAGGTAGGAAACGCAGCGCCGCGCATCGAGGCGATAGGGTTCGGGGAAGGCGTCGGTCGGACAGGCATCCTGACAGGCGCGGCACGATCCGCAGCGATCGGGGTGGGACGCGTCTGGCGCGAATTTCAGCGTCGAATAGATTGCGCCGAGGAACAGCCAGCTTCCGTGATCCGTGCTTACGAGATTGGTGTGCTTGCCCTGCCAGCCAATCCCGGCGGCTTGCCCCAATGGCTTCTCCATGACCGGCGCGGTGTCGACGAAAACCTTGAGCTCGCTGGTCGGTTCGCGCTCGATCAGCCACCGGGCGAGCGCCTTCAACGCCTTCTTCACGACATCGTGATAATCGCGCCCCTGCGCGTAGACCGAGATACGCGCAGCCTCCGGATCGCTTGCCAACGCCAGAGGATCGCCATCGGGCGCATAGCTCATTCCGAGCGCGATCACCGAACGCGCTTCGGGCCACAGACCTTGGGGCGAGGCACGCTGGACCTTGCGGGCCTCCATCCATTCCATGGTGCCGTGATGGCCTTCGCCCAGCCAGCGTTCCAGTCGCGCACCGGGCTCGGGTCCCACATCGGCGCGCGCGAAACCGCAGGCGGCAAAGCCCAGGTGCGCGGCTTTGGCGCGCAGATCGTCCTGCAAGCGCGCGTTAACCACGCTTGCGTGTGCTCCCGTTCACTGCCAGCCGGTAGATCATGGCGCGATGCTTACCGGGACCAGCACAATGAAGCGAGCCTTGCGATCGAGCGACGGCGCGCTCGCGATCGAGGCGCAAGGGCTGGTCAAGCGTTTCGACGACACTCTCGCGGTCGACGGAGTGGACATCGGCGTTCCCACCGGATCGATCTACGGCATTCTCGGCCCCAATGGCGCGGGCAAGACCACGACGCTGCGGATGCTACTCGGCATTATCGATCCGGACGACGGCGTGCGCCGCGTCTTCGGGCACGAGCGCCCGCACGAGGTCTCGCGTCTGATCGGCTACCTGCCCGAGGAACGCGGTCTCTATCCGGCGATGAAATGCGACGAGGCGATCGCCTTCATGGGCGCGCTGCGCGGCCTGCCGCTGGGCGAAGGGCGGCGGCGCGGGCGCGAACTGCTCGAAAACCATGGGCTCGGCCACGCGATCGACCGGCAGATACGCCAGTTGTCCAAGGGCATGGCGCAGACCGTTCAATTGCTCGGCACGCTGGTTCACCAGCCGCGGCTGGTGGTGTTCGACGAACCGTTCAGCGGTCTCGACGCGATCAATCAAGGCAAGCTCGAAGTGCTGATCCGTGACCTCGCCGCGAAGGGCACCACTGTCATCTTCTCCACCCACGTCATCGCCCATGCCGAGCGTCTGTGCGAACAGATCGCCATCATCGCGGGCGGCAAGGTGCCCTTCGCCGGCGATGTCGACACTGCGCGAGACCGTATTCCGGCGCAGGTACGGCTCGAGACGCGCCGGGGCGAAGGGCCATGGCGCGCCGCAATCCCGGCCGGTGCGCGCCACGAAAGCAAGTCGGGCGGCGGACATTTCTGGTCTTTCCCCGTGCCCGAGGCGGGAATCGAGGCGATGCTGCGGCCGCTGATCGAGGGCGAGGCAGGCATATTGTCGCTCTCGATCGAGCGCGCCGGACTGCACGACGCCTTCGTCGCCATTGCCGGGGAGGCAGCGGCCCGCGAACTGGAACAGGGCGAAGATGGGGACACACCCCGATGAACGCGGAACGTCTCTCGATCTGGCAGGCTGCCTATGTCATCGCCCGGCGGGATTTCTTCGCCATCCTCCTGTCCAAGGCTTTCCTGTTCTTCCTGCTCGGTCCGCTGTTCTTCGGGGGGATCAGCGTGGCGGCGGGGGCGCTGGGTGCCAAGGCGGCGAGCAGCGCCGAACCGCCTCGCCTTGCCGTGGCGATGAGCGAAGGGAACAACGCGGCCTTTGCCGAAACACACGAAAAATTGCTCAGAGCCGTCGAGCTGCCTTCGATCGAGCGCGTTTCTTCCAAGGAGGGCCGAAACCCGCGCGCTTTGCTCGCCGACGGAACGCGCAATTTCGGGGCCGTTCTGACCGGAACGCTCGCATCGCCTGAACTGACCGGCACGCCCGAGCAGATCGGCCGCTGGCAGGGTCCGGTCGCATTGGTGGCGGCGGAAGCCGCGGGCGGCAAGGTGCCGCAACTGCCCGCCGTGTCTCTCGTCCCGACGCGCTCGAGCAGTGCAGATACCCGCAGCCTGCGGGTGGGGACGGCTACGGCGGGGATCACGCTGCTCTTCCTTCTCACCATGCTGCTGGCCGGAATGGTCCTGTCCAACCTGGTCGAGGAGAAAGCCAACAAGATCATCGAGATTCTCGCCGCCGCGATCCCGATGGACGCGGTCTTCCTGGGCAAGCTGTTCGCCATGCTCGCGATCAGCTTCGTCGGCATTGCGGTATGGGGCGCAGTGGCGGCGGTGGTGCTGGCACTGGGCGCGGCGGCGCTTCCGCCGCTGCCCGCCCCGGCCGTTGGATGGTCGCTCTTCATTGCACTGTTCGTCGTCTATTTCTCGCTCGCCTATCTCCTGATCGGGTCGGTGTTCCTCACCGTCGGATCGATGGCTGCCACGGTGCGCGACGTGCAGACACTCTCCATGCCGGCGACGATCCTCCAACTCGCCGTGTTCTTCCTGGCGACCTTCGCGATGACCGACACCGGCTCGGCGATCGAGATCCTCGCCTGCGTGTTCCCCCTCTCCAGCCCCTACGCCATGGTGGCGCGCGCAGCGCAGGAGCCTCAACTCTGGACGCACGGCTTGGCGCTGGTCTGGCAGATGGCATGGGTGGCGATCTTCGTGCGCACAGGTGCGCGCCTGTTCCGGCGGCGAGTGATGAAATCCGGCCCCGCCGCGGTCTCGCGCAAAAAGCCGAAGCGCAGCCCCGCCTGATCGGTTTCGATCTGCAACGCTATTGACACTTGTGTCAGTTACGGCACGATAGCCCCCTGACAAAAAGGCGGCCGGATGAGTCGTCGACAGGAGAGTGCCATGGCCACTGCCGCGTTCCCGCGCCCCTCAGTCCGCTCCTCGCCATCCGCGCACGAGGCGCTGACGAAGCATCGCGAAGAGCATCCCGGGGAACGGCTCGACTATCCCCATCCATGGGACGTCAGCCGCTCGGACATCTATGCCGAGAATCGCTGGCAACCGATCTTTCGCGAGATGCGCGAGGCCGGGCCGCTGCATTACATCCCGGAAAGTCCGTTCGGACCCTACTGGGCGGTGGTCCAGCACAAGGCGATCCAGCATATCGAGGCGCTGCCCGAGCTGTTTTCGTCGAGCTGGGAGCATGGCGGGATCACTATTCTCGAGCGCCTGAGCGACGAACAGCTGGCGGCGCAGGGCCGCGAGCGGTTCGAATTGCCGATGTTCATCGCCATGGACCGACCACAGCACACCGGTCAGCGCCGCACGGTGGCGCCGAAATTCACGCCCAGCGCGATGAAGGACATGGAGGACGAGATTCGCGCCCGCACCGGCGAGCTGCTCGACACCCTGCCGCGCGGCGAAACCTTCGACTGGGTCAGTACGGTTTCCATCGAACTCACCACCGGAATGCTGGCGATCCTGTTCGGCTTCCCGTGGGAGGATCGCCGGCTGCTGACCTTCTGGTCGGACTGGTCGGGAGATACCGAGATTGCCACCGTCCGCCATCTCGACGAGATGCGGCAGGGCATCCTGCGCGAAATGGCGGGCTATTTTCAATCGCTCTGGATCGAGCGCACCCATGACAAGGAGCCGGGAGAAGACCTCATCTCGATGATGATCCATTCCGAAGCGATGAATCAGATGAGCCCGGAAGAGTTCATGGGCAATCTGATCCTGCTGATCGTGGGCGGCAACGACACGACCCGCAACACGATGAGCGGCATCGTCTATTACCTCGACAAGTTTCCCGACCAGCGCAAACTGTTCGAGCAGAACCCGGACATGATCCCCAACGCGGTGCAGGAATGCCTGCGGATGCAGACCCCACTCGCGCATATGCGCCGCACCTGCACGCAGGATACGGAGCAGTTCGGCCAGACCATCCGCAAGGGCGACAAACTCGTCCTCTGGTACCTTTCCGCCAATCGCGACGAGACGGTGTTCGAGAACCCCGATCGGCTCGATCTCGAGCGTGAGAACGCCCGGCGGCACATCGCCTTCGGCTATGGCATCCACCGCTGCGTCGGCGCGCGGCTGGCCGAGTTGCAACTCAAGGTCCTTCTGGAGGAAATGCACGCGCGGCGGATGCGCGTCCACGTCGCGGGTGACATCGAACGGGTACGCGCGAATTTCGTCCACGGCTTCCGCAAGCTGGAAGTCGAACTGACGACCTTCTGATCGCGAGACTGCCGAGGGCACTTCGGTCCGTTCGGAGCGTATTCATGGCGACCGTGGCAGGAGGGAAATCATGAAAGCTTCTACTCATCGCCGTGCTTTTCTTGGCCTGCTGGGTCTGGGTGGCACCTCCCTCGCTCTCGCCGCCTGCGGCTCCAGCCCGGCGCAGGCCCGTTCGTTTCCCGTGTCGATGAGCGAGGCTGGCTGGCGCAAGAAGCTGACCAAGGCGGAATTCCACGTCCTGCGCGAGGAAGGGACCGAGCGACCTTATTCTTCCCCTCTCAACGAAGAGAAGCGCAAGGGTCTGTTCGCCTGCGCCGGGTGCGGCAACAAGGTCTATCCCAGCCGCACCAAGTTCGAGAGCGGGACGGGTTGGCCGAGTTTCTGGCAGTCCCTGCCGGGCGCGGTCGGAACATCCAGGGATCTCAAGCTCGGCTATCCGCGCACCGAAGTGCATTGCGCCGATTGTGGCGGGCATCTGGGCCATATCTTCAACGACGGCCCCGAACCCACCGGCAAGCGCCACTGCCTGAACGGCGTGGCGCTGGACTTCATTCCCGCCTGATAATCGCTTCCCACTCGCTCATTCGTCGAGCAGTTGCGGACACTGCAATGTCGCCGCAAGCCTGGCGAAATCCTGAAGCATGAAGGTGTTCTCGAAGACGAGACCATAGGAGGCGGCCTTGCGCCACCGCACCTTGGCGCGGATCTCCGGGAAATGTTCTCCCGCGATGCGGAGATTCTGGTCGATGGCGAACGCCGCGTCGCAATCGAGCCGGCAACCCTGCTGCGACAGATTGTCCGTGATTGCTTCCACCCGGCCGGTTATCGCAGTCACGGTCAGCGGCATGGCGATGTTCAGCCGCAACTGCCTTTTGGGATAATCCCAGTCTTCGCGAATCAGCTGATCGACCGCAATCGGATCAAGGAAGGTGAAACTGCCCTCGCGCCCCTTTGCGCGCACCCGCTTCAGTTCGAAAACCTTGCCGTTGCCGAGTTCGAGCGCGGCCTCTTCGCCGACCGGAATTTCATGGAACATGCGCAGCCCGATGCCGAGACGGGAAACGTCCCGGATCACGCAGACGAACTCGCCCTGCGACGAAACGAGCTTGGCTGCGCGGATCAAGGACGTGTAGCGGGGCGCCTCGCGCTGATCCGCCGATGTCTCGGGTTCCGGTGCCGATCCTTGCGTGTTCTGAAGCGCGGTATAATCCATGCTGTCTCATCGGCCCCCTCTCGCTGCCCAAACGCGATTATCCGGGGTTTCTCTTGGTACGATGCTGATAGAGGCGTAGGGGTTAATACCGAGCTAATACGGAACGGCAAAACGTCGTGCGATCGGTCCTGGCAATGGCCGGCGATTGACTGGCCCCGCGTTGAATCTACAGCATCCCGATGCTCTCCTCATCATTTCTGCCGCGAAATCCCGGCACGTGACCCGTAAGGTTCTCATCACCGGGACTGCCGGCTTCGTCGGCTTCCATCTCGCGAGAATTCTGCTGGCCGAAGGGTTCACGGTCCTCGGTTATGACGGAATGACGGATTATTACGACGTCGCGCTCAAACGGCGGCGCCATACGATGCTGTTGCAGAACCCCGGTTTTTCTGCGGTGGAAGCAATGCTCGAGGATCGGGAGCGTCTTGATAAGGTCGCAGACGAGTTCCGGCCGGACGTGATCGTCCATCTGGCCGGTCAGGCGGGGGTCCGCTACAGCCTTGAGAACCCGCGCGCCTATCTCGATGCCAATGTGATCGGGACCTTCAACGTGATGGAAGCGGCGCGGCGGCTGGAGGTGGGCCATCTGCTCATGGCATCCACATCCTCGGTCTATGGCGCGAACACCGAAATGCCTTTCGTGGAAACCGAAAAGGCCGACACCCAGCTGACAATCTACGCCGCCACCAAGAAGGCGACAGAGAGCATGGCGCACGCCTATGCGCATCTCTGGAACCTGCCGACCACCATGTTCCGCTTCTTCACCGTTTACGGGCCTTGGGGGCGCCCTGACATGGCGCCGCACAAGTTCGTCGACGCCATCCTCGCGGGTCGCCCCCTCGATATCTACAATCATGGCGAAATGTATCGCGACTTCACCTATGTCGAGGATCTGGTCCGGGCGATCCGCCTGCTGATCGACGTGGTGCCCGAGCGCCCGGAAAATGGCGAAGTGCCCGAAGGCGACAGCCTGTCGCCAGTCGCACCCTACCGGGTCGTCAATATCGGCAATTCGGACAAGGTCAAGCTGCTCGATTTCGTCGAGGCGATCGAGGAAAGCGCTGGGCGGAAAGCGATCCGCAACTACATGGACATGCAGATGGGCGATGTGCCGGCGACCTGGGCCGACGCCTCGCTGCTCGAAAGACTCACCGGTTATCGCCCGCAAACCGATTTCCGGCAGGGCGTCGCACGCTTCGTCGAATGGTATCGCGATTATTTCGAAAAGTGAGCCGCTGCGGCCGGGCGGCGGCGTGAGAGCGAGAAATCTGGTGCGGGTGGCGGGACTCGAACCCGCACGAGCAAAGCTCAGGGGATTTTAAGTCCCCGGCGTCTACCATTCCGCCACACCCGCCAGCACCGCCTGCCTAGTCGCGCGGATTGCGGGGAGCAACGGGCTTGCTCCGTCGAAAAAGTCCCGAGACTAGTCGTCGCCGTTCAACAGTCGGCGCATTTCCTTGCCGGGCCGGAAATAGGGAACGCGCTTGGCCGGCACTTCGACCGCTTCGCCCGAACGCGGATTGCGGCCCGTCCGGGCTTCCCGCTCGCGGGTCGAGAACGCGCCGAAACCGCGCAGTTCCACCCGCCCGCCTTCGGACAGGCGCTGGGCTATCTCGTCGAAGAAGATATCGACCACCTGCTCGACCTCCTCGGCACGCAGGCCGGGATTGTCTTTCGCCAGAGCGGCGAGAAGTTCGGATCGGATCAAGGTGTTCTCCAAGTCAGTAACAGTTCGGCGCAAGATGCAACCGGCAAATCGATGCGACCCAGAAGTGTATTCTATGTTAAAGCGCCCCTGAAATCCACCCTCGGAACGTGCAGAAAACGCACCACTCGTCGCAGTCAGGCGTCCGCCAGAAGATCTTGCGCCCGCAAACCCAGGCGATCGATCCGCTCGCGGATGAGAGGCCACTCCTCCTGGACGAACTGCTCGCGCTCGCTTCGGCGCAGACGTTCGGTCGCCCCTGCAACCACATACATGCCCACGCCCCGCTGTACCGCCACCAGCCCATCGGCCTGGAACTGCTGATAGGCCTTGGCCACTGTAAGCGGATTGGCCCCCTCCTGCGCGGCAAGCGCGCGAACCGATGGCAGCATCGCTCCTTCGGCATAGGTGCCGTCGAGGATGGCGGCAGCGATCTGGTCGCGCAGCTTGAGATAGACCGGCTTGGATTGATTGTTCATTCGAATTTCCCCGAGGCGCCCCGTGAGCGCAAGTGCATCGGTGCCATAATACAGCGCTGCGCGCAAGGTTCCCGCCGGGTCGCCGGTGGAGGTGGTCGCCAGTGTAACTAAGGCTTCACATGAGCGCCGAAGGCGTTAGGGTGCGCCGCCATCAGGGAGAGCCCGCGCAAGCGGGTCGCACATAAGGGAATCCCCATTCATGGTCGAAGGCGTGTTCTTCACATTCGGCTCCACATTCGAGATGTGGGCCTTCCGGGTCGCAGTGGTTGCGCTCGTATCGTTCCTGTTGGGCGGGCTAATCCTGATCACGCGACCGCAGCCCGAGGTTGTCGGCCATCCGAAAGGTCTGTTCCTGCTCTTCATGGCCGAGATGTGGGAGCGCTTCTCCTACTACGGCATGCGCGCCCTATTGATCTTCTACCTGGTTCAGCACTGGCTGTTCACTGATAGCGAAGCCTCGATTATCTACGGCGCCTACACCGCGCTGGTTTACATCACTCCGGTGGTGGGCGGCTATCTCGCCGACCAGTATCTGGGGCAGCGCAAGGCGGTGCTGTTCGGCGCGGTGCTCCTGACCTTCGGCCATTTCTTCATGGCGTTCGAGGGTTCGGGCGGACAGGGCGACGCCATGATCAACGTCTTCTGGCTGGCCCTCGCGCTCATCATCGTGGGGTCGGGCTTTCTCAAGGCGAACATCTCGGTCATTGTCGGCCAGCTTTACACCCGCACCGACGTCCGCCGCGATCCGGCCTACACGATCTTCTACATGGGGATTAACGTCGGCGCGGCGACCGCTTCGATCATCTGCGGTTATCTCGGCCAGACCTATGGGTGGCAATACGGCTTTGGCCTTGCCGGTTTCGGCATGCTGATCGGCCTCGTCTTCTTCATCATCGGCAAGCCGCTCCTTCTCGGCAAGGGCGAGCCGAAGGATCCCGCCCGGATCGCCGGGGCGCGCGAGTACTTCATCTACGGCGCCGGACTCGCCATGGTGCTGCTATGCTGGGCCGCGATCCAGTATCAGGAAATGGTCGGCTATGTCCTTGGCGCCTTCGGTGGCGGTCTGGTGCTCTACGTGCTGTTCACCGCGGTGACCAAGCTGCCGAGCGAGGAACGTGACCGCATCTTCGCCGCGATGTTCCTGATCCTCACCTCGATCGTGTTCTGGGCCTTGTTCGAACAGGCAGGTTCCAGCCTCAATCTCTTCACGGATCGGCATGTCGACACGCAGGGCGTCAACGCCTCGATGTTCCAGTCAATCAATGCGATCTACATCGTCCTGCTGGCGCCGATCTTCGCGTTCGTATGGCAGAAGCTGGCGCTCAAGGGGATGGAACCGTCCACGCCGCTCAAGTTCGGCCTTGCCGTGATCCAGGTCGGTCTCGGCTTCCTGGTGCTGGTCTGGGGCGCGCAGAGTGTAGGTGTCAGCGTTCCGACTCCGGTGATCTTCATCTTCCTGATCTACCTGCTGCACACGACTGGCGAGTTGTGCCTGTCTCCGGTGGGCCTGTCGGCCATGAACCGGTTAAGCCCGGCGCACATGGCCTCGCTCATCATGGGCACCTGGTTCTTCGCCTCGGCCACCGGCAATTTCGCCGCCGGCCTGATCGCGGCAGCCACCGGTGCCGAGGGCGTGGGCGAGGAGGCCGGCAAGCAGGTCGTGCTGGGCGTCTATTCAACTGTCGGCTGGTACGCCGTGGCGACCGGTGTCGTGGTGATGGTCATCAGCCCGCTGATCAAGAAGCTGATGCATCTCGACAGCATTCGCGACGACAGTGTGGGCGACGATCTGGAAGGCCAGGCCGGGGCCGGTCTGGAAGCGCAGGAAGCCGGCATGCACCCGGCTACCAATCCGCAGGCACCCGGCCAGCACGAACAGAATCGCTAGGCGGTCGGCAGTAACCGAAAAGCACAATTGACCAGACGGGCCGGGGCAGCGATGTTCCGGCCCATATTCTTTGGGGGACTTCATGAAGAGATTCGCAATGCTCGCCTGCGCGGCCGCCATGGCCGTGTCGGGCTGTTCGACGGCCGATGGCGGCTCGGGCACGGCTTCGGCTTCCGACGCGCGCGGGGCGGCCCTCGGTGCCGACGGACGCGTGCCCTATGCCAGCACTTATCAGCGCTATCCCGGCCGGCCGACCGCGCTGGTCGGCGCGACCGTGTTCGACGGTCGCGGCGGGCGGATCGAGAACGGCACCGTCCTGTTCCGTGACGGCGAGGTCGTGGCGGTGGGCGACGCCTCGCTTTCGACCGACGGCTACGACCGGATCGACGGGGCCGGCAAGTTCGTCACGCCCGGCGTGATCGACATCCACTCGCATCTCGGCGACTACCCGACCCCTAGCGTCGAGGCGCATTCCGACGGAAACGAGGCGACCAGCCCGATGACCCCCGAAGTCTGGGCCGAGCATTCGGTCTGGCCGCAGGATCCCGGCTTCACCCGCGCGCTCGCCAATGGCGGTGTCACCGCGCTCCAGATCCTGCCCGGCTCGGCCAATCTCACCGGCGGCCGCTCGGTCACGCTCAAGAACGTCTCGGCCCGCACCGTTCAGGGAATGAAGTTTCCCGGCGCGCCCTACGGCATGAAGATGGCTTGCGGCGAGAACCCCAAGCGTGTCTATGGCGGCAAGGGCCGGATGCCCTCCACCCGCATGGGCAATTTCGCGGTCAACCGGCAGATGTGGCTCGATGCGCAGGCCTATGACGGAGAGAAGCGCGACCTCGGCAAGGAGACGCTAAAGGGCGTGCTCGATGGCGAGATCCTGATCCACAACCACTGCTACCGTGCCGACGAGATGGCGCTGGTGATCGATATGGCCAAGGAAATGGGCTACAAGGTCACGGCCTTCCACCATGCGGTCGAAGCGTACAAGATCGGCGATCTGCTGCGCGAAAATGACATCTGTAGCGCGATCTGGGCCGACTGGTACGGGTTCAAGATGGAATCCTACGACGGCATCCTCGAGAATGCGGCACTGTTGCAGAAGGCGGGGGCCTGCGTCGTCATCCATTCCGACGATGCCAACGGCATCCAGCGCCTCAATCAGGAAGCCGCCAAGGCACAGGCCGCGGGTCTCCGTCTCGGCATGGACATTCCCGATGCCGACGTGATCGGCTGGTTCACCTACAACGCCGCCAAGGCCATGGGCATTGGCGAGATGACCGGCAGCCTCGAGGCGGGCAAGATGGCCGATGTGGTGCTGTGGAACGGCGATCCACTTTCCGTCTATTCCCGTCCCGAAAAGGTCTGGATCGACGGCGCCCTGATGTATGACGCCATGGACCGCACGCGCCGGCCGGTGAGCGATTTCGAACTCGGTCAGCCCGGTGAAGGAGACGTGAAATGATGAAGGCCAGCAAGCGTCTCTCCCCTCTCGGTGCCGTCGGTATCGCACTCGGTCTCGCCGGCGCCTTCGTCGGCCATGCCGCCAATGCACAGGACTTCGCCATCACCGGCGTGACCGTCGCTACCGGCGACGGCAGCGAGCCGGTCGAGAACGGCGCGGTGCTCGTTCGCGGCGGCCGCGTGGTCTATGCCGGCCCCGCTTCCGGTATGCCCGCGACGGGCGGCGCGACCGCGGTCGACGGACAGGGTGCCTGGGTCACGCCGGGCATCGTCGCGGCCGTCACCACGCTCGGCCTGCTCGATGTCGGCGGCGTGGGCGAATCGAACGACAGTTCGGCGCGCAATTCACCCTTCAGCGCCGCGCTCGACGTGGCGCCGATCGTCAATCCCAACTCCCAGCACATCCTCGTGCACCGCGCCGCCGGCGTCACGCGCGCCGCGACAACGACCTCGCCCTCGGCCTCGATCTTCGGCGGTCAGGGCGCGATCATCGATCTCGGTGCCGATCCCGATGCCGTGATGCGCCCGCGCGCCTTTCAGATGGTGGCTCTGGGCGAGCAGGGTGGACGGATCGCCGGTGGCAGCCGTGCAGCGGCGCATGTCCTGTTCCGTAACGCCCTGCGCGAGGCAATGAGACTGGGCGAGGATGCACAGATTCCGGGCCGTTCGTCGGATCGTCCCGAAACCGATCTCGGCGATGATGTTCCAATCGATCCGCGCCTCTCGGGCGAATATGCGGAGAGGGCGGGCGACGTGCTGCTGACCCGGTTCGACGCCTCGGCACTGGTGCCGGTGGTGCGCGGCGAGCAGATGCTGCTGGTCGCGGTCGAGCGGGCTTCGGACATCCGCAGCGTGCTGGCTCTGAAGCAGGAATTCCCTCGCCTCGACATGGTTCTGGTCGGGGCGAGCGAAGGCTGGCTGGTGGCGCAGGACATCGCCGCGGCGGGTGTTCCGGTGATCGCCGACGGGCTCGACGACCTGCCGCAGAACTTCGAGGAACTCGCCGCCACACAGAGCAATATCGGCCGCCTCGCCGCCGCCGGCGTGACCGTGGCGATCAATGCCAGCGCGATGGAGAACCCGCGCAATCTCAACCAGTTTGCCGGCAATCTGGTGGCGCTGAGCCGGGTCCCCGGTGCGTCAGGCCTCAGCTGGGGGCAGGCGCTGGCGACGATTACTTCGGTTCCTGCGCGCATCCTCGGCCTCGAGGGGCGCGCCGGTGCGCTGACGCAGGGCGCAGCCGGCGATCTGGTAATGTGGGACGGCGATCCGCTGGAAGTCGGCTCCACACCTACGAGGGTCTTCATCGATGGGGTCGAGCAACCGCTCGAGAACCATCAGAGCAAGCTCAAGGAACGCTACCGCGATCTCGATCGGGGCGATCTTCCCAAAGGCTATGTCTGGTAGGATGAGAGAGATGCGAACGGCTCTGGCGGCTCTTGGCATGGCGGCGGCGGCCGTCGCCTTCCATGCCGTATCCGCACAGGACGGGCCGCCGGACCGTTCGCAGGATCTCGCCTGGATGAGCAAGCAGCAGGCCTATCTCGGCGGGCTCTCCGCCGGGGACGGGTGGCGGGTTATGCCGGGCGGGTTGAAATGGCGTTATCTGGAATATGCCGGAAGCGACAGAAAACCGACCGTCGCCGACACCGTGACGGTCCACTATGCCGGGACGTTCATCGACGGCGAAACCTTCGATTCCAGCTACGATCGCGGCGAGCCCGCCACCTTTCCGCTCTCGCGACTGGTGAAGGCCTGGCAAATGGCGATCCCGCAGATGGGCGTGGGCGACACGATCGAGATCGCGGCGCCGGCGGACCTTGCCTACGGAGCCGAGGGGCGCGGTCCGATCCCGGGCGGGGCGACGCTGCTGTTCAGGGTGGAACTGCTCGGCATCGGAGACCGAACGCAATCTTGATCCACCTCGGTTCGGGGGACGAGTGAAGGAGCAGTCGAACTTGAACGCGCTGATCTCGCTTTTCGCCGCATCGACTGCCTTGGTCGGCACGCATTTCGCCCTTTCGCACCCGTTGCGCGCACCGCTGGTCCGGGTGCTTGGGACAGGCGGCTTCGCGCTGCTCTACAGCCTCGTCGCGCTGGCGTGCATGATCTGGATGTATCTCGCCTTCGTGGCTGCCCCGGCGGGAGGTCTTCCCGGTTCCGGCGCAGTCGGATGGGCGATCGCGACGATCCTGACCCTCCCCGCACTGGTGCTGTTCATCGGGTCGCTGAAGGGCAACCCGGCCCTCCCGGCTCCTGGCGCCGAGAAACTCGCCGCGCGCGATCCGGCGGGGGTCTTCACGGTCACACGCCACCCGATGATGTGGGGCTTTGCACTGTGGGGAACAGCGCATCTGGTGCTCTGGTGGAGCTGGCGGACGAACATCGTCGCGCTGGCGATCCTAGTGCTGGCTCTGGTCGGCGCGCGGCTTCAGGACCGCAAGAAGGAAGCCCAGATGGGCGGCGCATGGAAGGGCTGGGAGGCGCGGACGAGCTACTGGCCGCGCTGGCGCAGCCTGCCCCGGGCCGGCTTGCTTCTCTGGGAGATTGCGATCGCGGCATGGCTCGGGATCACTTGGTGGCACCTTGCCGCCGAGGGCATTCCGGCCGGGCTGTGGCGCTGGCTCTAGCTATTGCCCGGTAAAGCGCGGCGCGCGCTTTTCGAGCAGGGCGTCAACGCCCTCCATGTGATCTGCGGTACTATGCATCAGCGCCTGCGCATTTGCGGCCATTTCCAGCGCTGCGTCGTAGCTGGTCCCACGCCCCTGCCGCATTAGGTTCTTGGCCTGACGCAAAGCGTGAGGCGGCATCGCGGCGACCTTGGCCGCGAGCGCTCGCGCCTCGTCCATCAGCGCCGCATCGTCGACCACGCGGCTGACCAGCCCCCAGTCGAGCGCAGTCGCTGCGTCGATCACCTCACCTGTATAGAACAGCTCCGCCGCGCGCGCCTCGCCGATGATGCGCGGGAGAATCCAGGTGCCCCCGTCACCCGGAATGATCCCGAGCTTGAGGAACGTGACGCCGAATTTCGCGTCCGCACCGGCAAGGCGCATGTCGGCGAGACAAGCGAGATCGCAGCCCAAGCCGATTGCCGGCCCGTTGACCGCCGCGATCAGCGGGACGCGCAGGCCATAGAGGGCGCGCAATACCTTGTGGATGTTGTCGCGATAGCCGTCGGCGATCTCGGGCGCGGTGCCGCCGAAATTGCCGCTCTTTTCCTTCATCGCGCGAATGTCCCCGCCCGCGCTGAAGGCGCGCCCCGCCCCGGTCAGGATGACGCAGCGCACGCCCATATCGGCGTTGATCGCGTCGCAGGCCGCCGCGAACGCATCCCCGTCCCCCGCCTGCCCAAGCGGGTTCATCCGCTCGGGCCGGTCGAGCGTCAGCGTGGTGACGTGGTCGGCGGTCTCGATGCGCAGCAAATCGCTCACGCCCGCGCTTCCTCGACCCCCGTCGAGTTGTGGCGTAGTGCGGCGAGCACGGTGTCGACGATCTGCGGGGCGTTGAGGCCCGCCTCGTCATATTGCTTCATCGGATCGTCCTGGTCCTGGAACACGTCCGGGAGGCGCATGGTGCGCACTTTGAGGCCGTTGTCCGTGAGGCCGGTGTCGCTGGCAAAGGTGAGCACATGGGCGCCGAGACCGCCGATGGCGCCTTCCTCGACCGTGACCACGACCTCGTGGCTGCGCATCAGCTTCTCGATCAGCGCGGTGTCGAGCGGCTTGGCGAAGCGCATGTCGGCGACCGTGGTCGAAAGCCCCTTGGCCTCGAGCTGATCGGCGGCCTTCTTCGCCTCTTCGAGGCGCGCGCCGAGCGACAGGATGGCGACCTTGCTCCCTTCGCGCACCACGCGGCCCTTGCCGATGGGAAGCTTCTCCAGCGTCTCGGGAATTGCGACCCCGATGCCGTTGCCGCGCGGATAACGGAAGGCGATCGGCCCCTCGTCATATTCGGCGGCGGTGTAGGTCATGTGGGCCAGCTCCGCCTCGTCGGCGGCGGCCATCACCACGAAATTGGGCAGCGTCGCCAGATAGGTGATGTCGAATGATCCGGCATGGGTGCTGCCGTCGGCCCCCACCAGACCGGCACGGTCGATCGCGAAGCGGACGGGCAGGTTCTGGATCGCGACATCGTGGACCACCTGGTCGTAGGCGCGCTGGAGGAAGGTCGAATAGATCGCGGCGAAGGGGCGCATCCCCTGCGCGGCGAGCCCGGCGGCGAAGGTCACCCCGTGCTGTTCGGCGATGCCGACATCGAAGCTGCGATCGGGATGGGCCTTGGCGAAACGATCGACGCCCGTGCCGCTGGGCATGGCGGCGGTGATTGCGCAGATGCGATCGTCGGTCTCCGCCAGCTTCGCGAGCGTGTCGCCAAACACGTTCTGATAGGCGGGCGGGCCAGCCTTGGACTTGGCCTTCTCGCCCGTCACCACGTCGAATTTGGGTACGCCGTGATATTTGTCGGCGCTGTTCTCGGCCGGGGCGTAGCCCTTGCCCTTGGTCGTCACGACATGGATCAGGACCGGGCCCTGCTCGCTGTCGCGCACGTTCTCCAGCACCGGGATCAGGTGCTCGAGATTGTGCCCGTCGATAGGGCCGACGTAATAGAAGCCCAGTTCCTCGAACAGCGTGCCGCCGGTGACCATGCCGCGGGCGAATTCCTCGGCCTTTTCGAGACCCGAATGGACCTTGCGGCTGAGCTTGCGCGAAATGCGCGAGGCGAGGCTGCGCAGGCCGAGATATTCGCTGCTCGACACCATGCGCGCGAGATAGGCGGACAGGCCGCCCACCGGCGGAGCGATCGACATGTCGTTGTCGTTGAGGATCACGACCAGCCGGTTGCCCGCCTGTTCGGCGTTGTTCATCGCCTCGTAGGCCATGCCGGCGCTCATCGCGCCGTCGCCGATCACGGCGATGCCGCGGCCCGGCCTGTCCTGCATCTTCTTGGCCATGGCGAAGCCGAGCGCGGCGCTGATCGAGGTGGAACTGTGGGCCGCGCCGAAGGGATCGTATTCGCTCTCGGTACGCTTGGTGAAGCCCGACAGGCCGCCGCCCTGGCGCAGGGTGCGGATACGGTCGCGGCGGCCGGTGATGATCTTGTGCGGATAGCACTGGTGCCCGACATCCCAGACGAGCTTGTCGTTCGGCGTGTCGAAAACGTAGTGGATCGCCACGGTCAGTTCGACCACGCCCAGCCCGGAGCCGAGATGGCCCCCGCTGGTGCTGACGGCATCGATCATCTCGGCGCGCAATTCGTCGGAAAGCTGACGGAGCTGGCCCTGATCCAGCCGGCGAAGATCGGAAGGATATTCGACCGTGTCGAGCAACGGCGTCTTTGGTGGTGAATTCATGATCGCGACTCTAGATCAGCGATCCGCGCCTGTCGATGGAATGAAGCCGGTCGGGAGGATGAGGAATTCGTGAGCCGCCTTTCGGGGCAGCGGGAAAATTGCTCAGGCCGCGCAATCCTCGCACAAGCCGCGCAGTTCGACGACCGGACGGACGTCGGCAAAGCCCGCATCGCGGCCCGCGGCGCGCAGGGCGCCGGTCACGCGATCGTCGTCGAGGTGATTGGCTTTTCCGCAATCGTCGCAGATCAGGAAGATGCAATCGTGCCGGCAGCCGGGATGGGTGTTGACCAGATAGGCATTGGCGCTCTCGATCCGGTTGGCGAGATTGGTACGCACGAACAGGTCGAGAATGCGGTAGACGCTGTTGGGCGCGACCCGCTTGCCGCGCGCCCGGGAGAGATTGTCGGCGATGTCGTAGGCCGACGCCGGAATTTCGTGGCGCGCCAGCTCCTCGAACACGGACTGGCGCATCCCGGTCCATTGCTCACCCGCTTCGGTGAGCGAACCGCGCGCGGCCTCGACCAGAGCGTCGCCCTCGTGTTCAGTGTGAGCGTGTTTCGTGTGGGAATGCGCGTGCGTCGCCATGGCTGAAAGGTAGGCGCGGCAGCGTACGCCTGCAAGTCAGTTGCGCTGGAAGCTCGCGCTGTAGACGCCTGGATAGAGGCGCTTCAGCGCTGCGATCTTGGGCGCATCCCACCGCTGAATGTAGCCGTGGCTGGGGTTTTTCGCCGCGAAATCCTGATGATGGGTCTCTGCCGGGTAGAAGGCCTGCGCGCGGACGATATCGGTGACGATCGGGCCGCTCCATTTCCCGCTCCCCTTCATCTGCGCGAGATAGGCCTTGGCAACGGTGAGCTGTTCGGCGGATGTCGGGATCAGCTTGGCATCGTATTGCGCGCCGCGATCGGGACCTTGCCGATTTTTCAGCGTGGGGTCGGCGACGACGGAGAAGAAGATGCGCAGAAGCTGGTCGTAGCGGATGACCTTCGGATCATAGGTCACTTTCACCGCCTCGACATGGTCGGTAACGCCGGAGGAGACGATATCGTAGCTCGCCTGCCGCTCGGTTCCGCCGTGATAGCCCGAGACGGCGCTGGTCACGCCCTTCACATGGCTGAACACGCCCTCGACACCCCAGAAACAGCCACCGGCGAAAATCGCGGTCTTGAGGCCGGCGCTTTCCTTGGCTGCGCGCTTGGCCGAGGGAGCCGCCACGACGCTTTCCGCGGCGACCGCCTGCTGGCAGCCGGCAGACACCAACGCAAGCGCGCCGGCGCAGAGAGCTGTGCGGGTCTTGGTCAGGCGGATCAAGCCAGCATTCCGGCGATGGCCGAGCCGAATGCCGGATCGAAAGTGACGAGGCCGATCCCGCCAAGCAGGAAGCCGAGGGCGAAATTGCGGTAAAGCGAGGGGGTGAACAGGGGCATGTGCTTATCTTTCTCGAATGTCTGCAATCTGTGTACGCGCGCACGGTTTGCAAGACGCTGAATGGCACAGTTGCGCGCCGTTCAGTCTCGCTCGTCGACCAGAGCGGAAGAGCGAGCGACGAACACCGTCGGACGTCGGCAATCAGTGGCGGAAGTGACGCATCCCGGTGAACACCATGGCCAAGCCATGCTCGTCAGCGGCAGCGATTACCTCCTCGTCGCGAATCGAGCCACCCGGCTGGATGATCGCGGTCGCGCCCGCTTCGGCGGCGGCCAGCAGACCGTCGGCGAAGGGGAAGAAGGCGTCGGAAGCCACCGCGCTGCCCTTGGTCCGCGGTTCGGACCAGCCATAGGTTTCGGCGGCCTCGGCGGCTTTTATCGCGGCGATCCGGCTCGAATCGCGGCGGTTCATCTGGCCTGCGCCGATGCCGGCCGTCGCGCCGTCCTTCGCATAGACGATCGCGTTCGACTTGACGTGGCGGGCGACGGTCCAGGCGAACAGGCAGTCCTTCAATTCCTGCTCGCTCGGCTCGCGCTTGGTGACGATCTTCAGGTCTTCAGCGCTGATCGCCCCGTTGTCGCGCGTCTGGACGAGCAGGCCACCGGTGATCGTCACCTGCGTCACGCCGGGGCGGCGCGGATCGGGGAGGCCATCGGTGATGAGCAGGCGCAGGTTCTTCTTCTTCGCGAAGGCTGCGCGCGCCGCCTCGTCCGCACCGGGCGCGACGACGACTTCAGTGAAGATCTCGCAGATCGCTTCGGCCGTCGGACCGTCGAGCGGGACATTGGTCGCGACGATCCCGCCGAAAGCCGAGACGCTGTCGCAATGCAGTGCATCGGTCCAGGCGTCGAGCAGGCTGGCACGCTGGGCGACGCCGCAGGGATTGGCGTGCTTGACGATGACCACGGCCGGATCGCCGCCCGCGAACTCCGCAGCCAGTTCCAGCGCGGCGTTGGCGTCGTTGTAGTTGTTGTAGGAGAGCTCCTTGCCCTGCACCTGCTCGGCCTGCGGCAGACCCTTGGCGACGACACGCTGGGGCACGTAGAGCGCCGCCTTCTGATGCGGGTTCTCGCCATAGCGCAATTCGCCTGCCAGCGTGCTCGCCATGGCGCGGCGAGCGGGGAAGGTCTCGCCCTGATCGGCATGAGCGAACCACTGGCCGATCGCCGCGTCATAGGCCGCGGTGGCAGCGAACGCCTTGGCCGCCATGCGCTTGCGGAAATCGAGTGAGGTCGCGCCCGAACTCTCGATCTCGGCCAGCAGCGCGTCGTAATCCGCCGGATCGGTCAGGATCGTCACGTAACGGTGGTTCTTGGCCGCGCTGCGGACCATGCTCGGCCCGCCGATATCGATGTTCTCGATGATCTCGTCGCGTTCGGCACCCTTGGCGACCGTCGCCTCGAACGGGTAGAGATTGACCACAACGAGATCGATCGCGCCGATTCCGTGCTCCTGCATCGCGGTAGCATGGGCAGCATCATCGCGCACGGCGAGAAGCCCGCCATGAACCATCGGGTGGAGCGTCTTGACCCGGCCGTCCATCATCTCGGGAAAGCCGGTGACGTCCGACACGTCGCGGACCTCGAGCCCCGCCTCGCGCAGCGCCTTGGCCGTGCCGCCGGTGGAGACGAGTTCCACCCCGCGCGCCGCCAGCGCCTGTCCCAGTTCGACCAATCCGCTCTTGTCGGACACCGAAAGCAGTGCCCGTCCGATCGCTACCTCGCTCAAAATGCTTACCCCATTCTCTTCAGCAGCCAAGGGAAGCGTTCCCCGCTGCGCGATGTCAGGCCCGATATCACGAGCTGCCGGCTGGCGCGCGGGCGGCCCAGCCCGTCGACCCACAGGCTGTCCTCGACCGTCAGCTCCTGCCCGTTGCTGTCGCCGCCGAGGCGGAAATGCCAGTAGCTGCCGTCGGGCAGCGCAAGGCCGGCGCCTCGCCCGTCTTCCGACAGCCCGATCTCGATTCGCGGCGCCAGATGGAAGCGGATGGCGAAGTCGATCTTGCCGCGCTTGCCGCGCCGCCCCGCGGGCTCCAGCACGTCCTCGCCGCGCAGTTCCTCGCCCTCGGGCGAAAGGATCAGCACTCTCCGGTGGGTCAGGCCGAAGCGCGAGGCATAGCCGTCATGCGCGGCCTCGAGCCGGGTAGCCGAGCGGCCGCGCACCTTGATCTCGCCACGCTGGACGTCGACTTCCTCGACCCCTTTGCCGATCTGGCCCTTGATGAGGACGGCGGTGGAATTGGCATCGTCGAGCACGAGAGTCGAATGCGCGGCGGTGGCGCGCAAACCCTGCTCGATCCGTGCCGGTGTGGCGCCGCCGGCGACTTCGGCACCGCCGCAATTGACCACGATGCGCTGCTCGCCATGGCTGAACTCGAAAGCCAGCGTGGAGGCGCAGCCGAAGCGGGCATGGCGCGGGCGCGGCGGCGGCGCGGCGTCGAACTGCAGCACGCCCTTGCCCGCCGTGGCGCGCTGATAGCCCCATTGGCGCAGTTCGCGCGGCGGGCGGGCGCGCACGCCGCTCGCCTCGACCAGTTGAGCGAAATCCCGGGGCGAGACGGCATTCGCACCCTGCCACGATCCCAGCCCGCCATCGCCGTGGCGCAGGGTCAGCAAGGGCGGAACCAGCATTTCGATCATCGCGCCGAGCGCGGCGGGCGGATCACGCCGCACGGCGGCATAGCAGGCGCGAAGGTCGATCAGCAGCGCCACCGCCTCCATCTGCGCGAGTGGGCTGCGCGACAGGAGGCCGCCATCCTCGCTCGCGACCTCGCCCAGCGCGCGCAGGAACCCGGCCTCGCCGAACAGGCGGCGCGGCCGGCCGTCGGGCAACAACAGCCCCGCCGCGACGATCGCGCACCATCCGGCAAGCGCTCCCAAGCGATCGGGCGCGGTTTCGACCTTGCGGTCCAGCCAGCGGGCCGTCGCCTCGATCACGTCGTGAATCTCGCCCCGCCGCTTCGGGTTTTCTCCCGAGAGGAGCAGCGGCGCATGGACCAGCCAGGCGAGCAGGCGCTGGCCGGCGCGCTCGACCGTCCAGGCCGGGCCCTTGCCGGGCTCGGCATTGCATTTGAGCCAGTCGAAGAAGATGCCTTCCGCCTGCGCTCTGCACTGTTCGCGCGGTGCCGCGGCGGCGAGATCGCGCAGCCAGGTGAAGCCGTGCAGCACGCGATTGACCGGCGGGGCGTGGCTGGCACTGGAGGAAAAGTCGCACTTGTTAATTTCCAGCTTCAGCCCGTCGATCGTGAACTGCCCGGCGCGCACGCCCTTGCCGCGCGCCAGATCGCCGGCGAGCGGGGTCTCGACCGTCCCCAGCAGACGCGGGCGGGCGGGCTTGCGCAAGGGCGCCGCGAGGAACGAGCCAGGCACGCCGATGCGATAGGCCCAGCGCAACCCGGAATCGAGCAGCCCCTCGCGCGGCGGGGCGAAATCGGCAGGGACCAGCGCGCGGGCCGGCGCGAGTTCGGCCGGGCCGCCCTCTTCGGCCAGTGCCTCGACCTCGTCGTCGGCCAGCATGAAAGGCGCCGAGCCTTCTTCCGAAAGCGTCTCGTCCTGGCCGCGCTGAAGCGTAAGCGCGCCCTCGCTCATGCACCACCCCGCAAGGCGGCGATGTTGGCCCGGTAATGGTCGGGCCCGCCCCTGAACGTGGCCGATCCGGCGACCAGCACGTCCGCCCCCGCCGCCACGCAGTCGCGCGCCGTCGCGGCGTCGACCCCGCCGTCTACCTCGAGATGGATCGAACGGCCGTTGGCCTCGATGCGGTGTCGCACCGCCTCGATCTTGGCGAGCTGGCTGCGAATGAAGCTCTGCCCGCCGAAGCCGGGATTGACGCTCATCACCAGAACCAGGTCGACGAGGTCCATGAGGTTGTCGAGCGACTCGACCGGCGTTCCCGGATTGAGCACCACCCCGGCCTTCTTGCCGAGCGCGCGGATCGCCTGAAGCGTGCGGTGGATGTGCGGGCCGGCCTCGGGATGGACGGTGATGATGTCCGCCCCGGCATCGGCGAAAGCTTCGAGATAGGGGTCGATCGGCGCGATCATCAGATGCACGTCGAACGGCTTGTCGGTGTGCGGGCGCAGCGCCTTGACCACGGCTGGGCCGATGGTGATGTTGGGCACGTAATGGCCGTCCATCACATCGATATGGATCCAGTCCGCGCCTGCTTCGTCGATCGCACGGACTTCCTCGCCGAGACGCGCGAAATCGGCGGAGAGGATCGAGGGGGATATCAGCGGCGCAGCCATGTGCGGTACCTGTCGCGAAGGGTGCCGGTCGGCGTAGGAGTTGCGATTCGCGGTGAACAGGCCTTTCACTGAGTTTTCCCCTTGTAACAACCGAATTGGCGACGGTGCGGGCGGGTCAGGCGGCGAAATGCGGGCATTAAGCCGCAATTCAGCCCCTTGTGGCCATTGGGCGGACCAGATCTGGGGCAGGTAAGGCGCGATCGGCGCCAACCGTAATTCCCCTTCGATAACGGATTGTGTGAATGAACAGGATGCTTTTCCCGGCGATCGCCGGATCGCTTGCCGCAGCCGCCGTTCTGGTCGCTGGACCGGCCCAGGCACAGTACCGGCAGAAGATTTCCAATAACCCCTCCGCCTGTTCCGGCAACGGCCCCGCCGTCTGGGTGACGGTCAATGGCGTCAGCGAGAGCCGCGGCAAGATCCGCGTCCAGAGTTATCGCGCGATCAAGCAGGACTGGCTGGAAAGCGGGCGCTGGATCAACCGGATCGAAGTGCCGGCCAAGGCGGGGCAGATGACGTTTTGCGTGCCGGTGCCGGCGGCTGGCCGCTATGGCATTGCAGTGCGCCACGATGTCAACGGCAACGGCAAGACCGACCTTTCGACCGATGGCGGGGCGATGTCGAACAACCCTTCGTTCAACATCTTCAATCTCGGGAAGCCGAGCTACACCAAGGTGGGGTTCGACGTCGGCAATTCGGTGAAGTCGATCACGATCAACATGCGCTACATGTGATCGGCGCGCTTCTTGCGGCCGCGGCGCCAGAGCGTCCATAGGACGCCCGGCGCCGCAAGGAGCGGATGTTTCTCGCGAAAGGGCGTCACCTCGAAGGCGATCCCCGTGTGCCGCTCCACCTTCCACGCGGCATAGGCGGCCGCGCCTTCGAACGTAGTGGTCGCCTTGCTGAGGCGAAGGAGGTTGAGCGGCTTCCCGAGCCTCTGCCGTGTGTTCCACCAGCGCCGGATCGTCGCGCGCCTGCGCTCGTCGAGACCGGGCCGCAACCTCTCTCCGTCGCGCACGAATTCGATGTCCTGCTCGGACCAAGCGAGCGGGAGGAGCCCGTCGAAATGCGCGCGGTTGACGGCAAGAATGTCGTTCTCGCGCCCCGCCTTCTCGACCCGGAATTCGGCACGATAGGTTGCCCGGAACAGGGCGCGCCAGTAATCGCCAGCGGTTCCTTCCTCCGGGCCCAGCGCGGCAGCGAGGCGACTGGCGATGCGCGCCGCGGCAACCACCGCTTCCTGCACCGATTCTGCGGCTTCCTGGTCGCGCGTCCAGGCCAGTGCCGATGGCTGGACGAAGCGCGCCCAAATCGTCGTGTCGCGCGTCTCGCCCGCGGCGGCCGCACGGAATTTCGCCAGCGACATGGTGGCGATTTTCGCGCGGAGGATCGACCTCTCGTGCCGCCACTCGCGGTAGCTGACGCGCGGCCATATCCGCTCGACCTGCGGGCCGGGCAGCAATACGTAGAAATCGAGCACGCCCTCGAGCGATCCGGTGCGCAGATTGGATCCGTAGAACAGCACCGCAAGCGCGCCCGCCTCCGCGCCGAGCTTGCTTGCGAACGCGGCGACTTCGGGCCGAACGTCCTGCGCCAGGGCTTCCGTGACACGGTCCCGCAGGCTGCCGCTCATTGCTTGCTCATGGTACGACGAAGGTGAGTTCGGGCCCCTGCGCGACGAGATAGGACCCCGCCTCGAACGCTTCTCCGTCGAGGATGAACTGCCCGCCCACCCGCAATTCGAAGGCTTCGGCGTCGATCTGATGCAGGCCCGCCCGGCTCAGCCATTTCGGCTGCCAGCCGGCAACGATCAGCGGAAGGGCCGCCATAAGCCACCGCTTGGGCCGATCCATCACAGCGAGTTTCAAGCCCCCGCGTTCCGGCCCGAACGGCTTCAGGCCCATCGGCATCCGGTGCAGCGTGGAAACGAAGAGGATCTCACGCCGCGACGGATCGCCGTGACCCGAATGAGGCGCCGGGTCGCCATCCGGCAGCAGGCGAATGGTCATGGGCACGCCGCGCCGCCAGGGATTGCTGTTGCGCCCGAAGACCGACTGGATGACGCCCCAGCCGGTCGTGACGCCGACGCCGAGACTGTCGAAAAAGCCAAGCTTGTGCGCGCCCTGCCCCGCGCCGATCGCATGGGTGAAGGCTCCTGCCCCGAGGATGAAGCCGACCAAAGGATCGTTCCCCTGCTCGCTGGCTCGGCCATCGCCCCGGCCATCCGCGTCGCCCAATCGCGTGATCTGCAACGGCCGGCGGACGACCCTGCGCCCGGCCTCGAACGCCTCGATCGCCTCGACCAGAGTCGCATCGGTCGGCGCGCCGAGATCGACGTTGAGCGCGTTGGTCTTGCCCTTGGGCAGGATCGCGAGGACGGGCCAGTCGGCGCCGAATACCGAATGCCCGCAGGTCAGCACGTCGCGCACCGTACCGTCGCCGCCGTTGATGACGAGATATTCGATGTTCCGCGCGGCGAAATCGGCGAGCACTTCGACGATCTGCGACCGGGTCTGGGGCGTCGCGACGACGACATCCTCGCGCCCGCCGAAATAGAGGTCCTGGCCGCGATTGCGATGGCTGCGCGGATTGTAGACGATACCGATCCGCGCCCTGCCCTGTTCGCGGTCCGGCTCGGGCACGACTGCGCTGCCGGGAGAGGCGGGGCCTGGCAGGCGGTGGATCGACGCAGTCATGAGGGGCAAACGGCTTCGCAATCGAGTTGTGCCGACAGGCAGGCCGACCGGAGTGCAGCGCACACGGCAGGCCATTCGGCCCACGCCCCTTCCAGCAGAGGTCAGCGCCTGCGCCGCAAGATGGCGAAAAGCGTCTTCTTTCGCAAGCACGATATGGCGATCGGCATCGGCCGGCCGCGACACGAGCACCTGAGAAGCGCGGCGCGTCAGGCATCCTTGAGCTCCGAAGCGAACACGGCCGGTTCGTGATTTTCCTTCGGCGTCTCCGAAATGATCTTGGGCGGCATTGGGAGGTCGGGCGTCGGGTTGCCGGGCTCGAGCTCGAACAACTGGGCGAGCCGGCCATTGCGCACGTCGTAGATCCAGCCGTGCAGGGCGAGTTCCTGACCGCGCCCGACCGCCGCGCGAACCACATCGAGTTCCGACAAGCGCAGGAGCTGTTCGCGCACGTTCAGCTCGGCGAGGCGGTTCTGCCGCGACAGCGGATCCTCGACTGCGTCGAGCTCGCTGCGATAGGTTTCGTAAACCTCGCGCACCGAGCGCAGCCACGACTTCATGTGCCCCGTGGCATCGCCCCGCATGGCTGCGCCGATGCCGCTACAACCGTAATGGCCGCACACGACGATATGCTCGATCCGGAAATCCTCCACCGCGTGCTGGAGGTCGGCCAGGAGATTTTCGTCGTCCTGATAGACCAGGTTGGCGAGGTTGCGGTGAATGAACAGTTCACCCGGACGAGTCTGGGTGATCTGGTGCGGCGCGACGCGGCTGTCGGAGCCGCCGATCCACATGATCTCGGGATTCTGTCCCACCGTCTGCTGCGCGAAATAGTCCTTCTTGCGTTCGCGCATCTCGGCCGACCAGGCCTTGTTCGAGAGCATCAGTTCGCGGATTGTCTTCATGTGTAGACCACCTTCTTGGAGGGTGCTTCGAGCGGGATGTCCTCGAGATGGTCGACATCGCCGCGAATGGTCACCGACACGTCGCGGAAGCACGCGTTGCGGGCGAAGCTGTTGATGATGTCGATATTGTCGGGGTCGATGAATTCCGCCCGTTCCAGATCGATCACCACGCTCGCGCCCTCGGGCACCTTGCCCAGCGAGTTCTGCAGCTCGTACTTGTGGATGAAGTAGAGGTTGCGGCGGGCGCTCACCATCCAGAAATCGCCATCATTCGCGACGCTGATCGACGTGCGGAAATTGCGCGCCACGACGAAGACGAAACCGATGACCAAGCCGATGATGATCCCCCGCAGCAGGTCGGTGAACAGAATCGCCGCGATCGTTGCGATGAACGGCACGAACTGGTGCCAGCCCTGCGACCAGCGGCGCTTGTAGAGATCGGGGGTGTTGAGCTTGTAGCCGACCTGAATCAGGATCGCGGCGAGCGCGGCGAGCGGGATCAGGTTGAGCACGAACGGGATCAGCAGCACGCTCAGCAGCAACCAGAAGCCGTGCAGGATGGCCGAGGTCTTGGTCTCTGCGCCCGCGGCGACGTTGGCGGAAGAACGCACGATGACCGAGGTGAGCGGCAGGCCGCCGATCAGGCCCGACAGGAAGTTGCCGCCGCCCTGGGCGAGCAGTTCGTGGTTCTTGTCGGTGGTGCGGCGCTGGGGATCGATCTCGTCCACCGCCTTGACGCAGAGCAGCGATTCGAGGCTGGCGACGATGGCGAGCGTGACCGCCACAATCCACACGTCGGGCATGCCGATGGCCGAGAAATCCGGTGTGCGGAACTGGCCGACGAATTCGCCGAGCGAACCGGAGATCGGCACCTGGACCAGATGGCTCGGCTCGACCGCGAGGCCCGGAGCGAAGATCTTGAACGCCTCGTTGGCGAGGACGCCGAACACCACGACGACGAGCGGGCCGGGCAGCAGCTTCAGCGGACCGTTCTTGGGCCGTTTCGCATCCCACCAGAAAAGGAACAGGATCGAGACGAAGGCGATCAGCATCGGACCGGGCAGGAAGAAGTCCCACACCGAATAGAACAGCGCCGAGAGCGTGTTGAGCCCGTCGGGCTGGAGGAAGCTGAGGCTGCCTTCGAAATCGCCGTCATAGCCGAGCGCATGGGGGATTTGCTTGAGGATCAGGATGAGGCCGATCGCCGCCAGCATCCCGGTGATGACCGAACTGGGGACGAATTCGGACAGCGTGCCGGACCGCGTGAAGTAGAGGCCCACCTGCAGAATGCCCGAAAGCGCCACGGCGAGCAGGAAGACTTCCCAGCTCGGCAGCACTTCGAGCGCGTCGAGGACGATGACGGTGAGGCCGGCGGCGGGGCCGCTGACCGACAATTGCGATTTCGACAGAATGCCGACGACGATGCCGCCGACGATGCCGGCGATCAGTCCCGAGAACAGCGGCGCGCCCGAAGCGAGCGCGATACCCAGACACAAAGGCAAGGCGACCAGCGCCACCACGATCGATGCGGGGATATCCTTGCCCAGGGATGAGAAGAAGGACGGTTTATCGGCCACGACGGCTCCTTGGCTTGGAAGGCTTGTTCAGCGGGTCGAAGAAATGAAAAAAGGGCCGGCGCGCGCGAACTCCTGCGAACGGCGCACCGGCCCGGGGAAGAGGCCCTTGAGGGCTAGGCCGCTTCCCGCTTCTGTATCGCGCGGCCGCCGAGATCGGCGACCGGCACGGCATCGGTGTCCATCAGGCGGAACTTGCCGGTCTCGCCGTCGAGCGCGCGGATCGCGCCTTCGGCGATGTCGAAGACCCAGCCGTGAAGGCGAAGCTCGCCCTTCGCCAGCGCGGTCGCGACACAGGGGTGGCTACGCAGATGCGTGAGCTGAAGGATCACGTTCTCCTCGACCAGCCGGTCGATCTTTTCACCCTCTCCGGCAGAGGCGCAGCACGCCTCGACCACGGAATGCGCCGCGGTCGAATGGCCGATCCATTCCTTGACCGCCGGCATCCCGTCGAGCGCGCCTTCGGGAGCGTAATGCGCTTTCATCGCGCCGCAATCGGCATGGCCGCACACGACGATGTCGGTGACGCCGAGACCGACCACCGCATATTCGATGGTCGAGGTCACGCCGCCGTTCACCCGCTGCCACGGCGGAACGATGTTGCCCGCATTGCGGATGACGAAGAGTTCGCCCGGCTCCGACTGGGTGATGAGCTCGGGAACGACCCGGCTGTCGGAGCAGCTGATCATCAGCGTGGCCGGGCTCTGGCCTTCGCGGCCCAGCGTTTCGAGGCGTTGTTTCTGTTCGGGATAGACGTCGTCGCGGAAGCGCGTGACGCCTTTCATCAGCTGTTCCATGGAATGGCTCCTGCCTGGTTTGAATGGACCTTGTCGCAGGATTGAATAGGCGCCCCGTATTTCCCGTCAGCCTCCCGAATGTATCAAAGTGTTTCCACGAGCGACTTTCTGGAAAGCAGAAGCTCGGCGCAAAGACCCCCGCCCTCCCGGTTCGCCAGTTGCAGCCGCCCGCCATGCGCCAGCGCCACGTTGTGGGCGATGCTGAGGCCGAGGCCCATGCCCGGATGATTGTCCGAGCGCGAAACATCCAGCCGCTCGAAGGGTCGCATCACCCGGTCGAGCTGTTCGGGCGGAACCCCCGGCCCGCGATCATCCACTTTCACGCTAACGTAATCGCCCCGCGCGCCGCCATCGGCGGCAAGCGTCAGGACCGCTGCGCCGCCATACTTGACCGCATTGTCGACAAGATTCTCGATCGCCCGGGCGAGATGGTCGTGCACCCCCTCGATCACCAGCCGGTCGGGCCCTTCATAGGACACCTCGCCACCGAGATCGCTCGCCGCCTCGGCGATGGTCTGGCACAGGCTCGACAGGTCGGTCGGCGCCCGGGTCTCCCGGTTCTCGCCGGTCTCGAAGAAATCGAGCAGTTCCTGCAGCATCCTCGTCATCTGGCCGATATCGGCGAGCGCGGCGTGGCGATCGGCACTATCCTCGATTGCATCCACTCTCAGGCGCAGGCGCGAAAGCGGAGTGCGCAGATCGTGGCCGACCGCGAGAAGGGCCTGCGTGCGCTGGTCGATGACGCCTTCCAGGCGTGCCTGCATCGCGTTGAGCGCGCGCGACACCTCGCGCATTTCCTGCGGCCCCGCCGTCTCGTCGAAGAGGATTCGGTCGGCCGTGCCGATGAGCTGGGCGTTGTCCGACAGGCGGCGCAGCGGCATGCTCATCGTGCGCACGAGCAGTGCGGCCGACCCGAGCACGAAAAGCGCGATAAGCCCGACACGGATCGATGTTTCCAGCAGCAGCCGCCAGTTCACCACCGTTTCGCGCGTGGCGAAGCCGATCCAGAGGTCCTCTTCGATCTGAATCGCCCCCGCCAGCCGCCGGCCGGGCGCGAAGGTCGGGCCGGGCGCGAGCGTCATGCGGATCGGATGATCGGCAAGGGACGGTTCGAATTCGAAGATCGAACTGGCGATCAGCGCCGCTTCGGGATCGATCCCGGGCGGAACGGCCGGCGTCCCCTCGATCAGCGAAAGCCGGGTGTGAATGGTCGAGAGGCTGTCGAGCAGCCGGGCCCGGTCCCCGCTGTCGGCGGTGCGGATAATCCGTTCGGCGATCAGCAATTGCTCCGCGATCCGCTTACCTTGGTCGGTGCGCTGGATATGCGTTTCGCCGGTGCGAATCAGCATGCTGCCGGCAACGAACTGGACCAGCACGACCAGCGCCAGCACCAGGATCACTTGCCCGGTAAAGCCTTTCGGCCAGAGGCGCCGCCGCGCCATCAGGCCTCGACATTCGCAGTGAAGACGTAGCCGACACCGCGCACCGTGCGGATGAGATCGCGCCCGCCGTCGATCGAGCCGAGCTTGCGGCGGAGACGACTGACGAGCACGTCGACGCTGCGATCCCCGCTGTCGCGCGCCGTCAGGCGATTGCGCGAATGTTCGAGCAGCGTGTCGCGCCCGATCACCCGTTGTGGCATGTCGAGAAACACGTTGAGAAGGTCGAATTCGGCTTCGGAAATCGATACGCGCGAGCCTTCGGGCGCGAACAGTTCGCGCCGCCGCCGGTCCATCCGCCAGCCGTCGAAACGGACAACAGAGGCATAATCGCCGCCATCGGCGCCGCCCGCATCCTCGGACCGCCGCAGGACCGAACGGATCCGGGCCACCAGCTCTCCGGGATCGACCGGCTTTACCAGATAATCGTCTGCCCCCAGTTCGAGCCCCACGATCCGGTCCGTATGGCTCGACCGGGCGCTGATGAAGATGACCGGCACGTTGCTGCGCTGCCGCAGCCAGCGACACAGGTCGAGCCCGCTGGTGGCAGGCAGCATGACGTCGAGCACCACGAGATCGAACCGCTCGGCCGAAGCTTTGAATTCGGCCGCCGTCGCGTAGCCGCGAACCGGAAACCCGCTCTGCCGCAAATGCCGCGTGAGCAGGGTTCGCAATGCACCGTCGTCCTCGACGAGAGCGATATGATGGGTGCGTTCGCTGATCTGCATTGCGTGTTCCGGACCGACGGGCTGGCGACGAAGTGCCGACTTCGCCCACCGCTTAGCTGGTCCGCGAGCCGGCCTCCAGAACAACGAGAAGCTTTCGGGTCGGGAGCTGCGACGCGGTGCTGCGACTGGGGAACCCGACTTCCCTGTAGAGACCCAACGATAGCGATTTCCTGTTGATCCGTTCCGAATCCGAAGGATCGACCAGCCAGGGGAGGTCTAAATCGAGAACACCCGGATTTCCGGCAGGGTCCGCGCTTTGCGCGAAGCGAGCCATGCGGCAGCCACGGGATGAAAGTTCGCAGAATCGCGGGCCAATGGCGCACCCGACATTGCTAAAACTTCTGTCGCAGGCAGTGTCGGGACGTCCCTAACTACTCTGTAAAATCAGGGATTTGTCTTCTATCGTGTTCACGGTTGATCGGCCCCGTTTGCCTGCATTTCGTGTCCCGTGTGGGGTCGAAAGTTGGAACAATTTTATGGTGTGTATAACCTATGGCACTGACAGCATTGAAGGTGAAAAACGCCAAGCCCGGTCGCTACGTTGATGGCCGTGGCTTGTGTCTTTTCGTGAAGGAAAGCGGCTCCCGTAGTTGGGTCTTGCGGATGCAGCATAACGGCAGGCGGCGCGACTATGGATTGGGATCGGCGCTCGACGTGACGCTGACTGAGGCGCGGGACGCCGCAGCCGCCTTGCGCCGCCAGGTTCGTGCCGGGATCGATCCGGTTGCCGAGCGACGCAAGTCGCGCAAGGTGGTGCCGAGCTTCGAAACCGCAGCGCGCGAATGCTACGAGGCGTTGAAGGACGGCTGGAAGAATCAAAACTATCGTAACTGGATTTCCAGCATGGAAAACCATGTCTTCCCGCTGATCAGCAGGAAGCCAGTCGATCAGGTGGACAGCACCCACGTCGTCGAGGTGCTCACGCCCATCTGGCTCGACATTCCCGACACTGCTCGCAAAATCTTGCAGCGCATCGGTGCAGTGCTCGACTTCGCGCATATCAGGGGATGGCGCGAGGAAGAGGCCGCGCTGCGCTCAGTCCGCAAGGGCTTGCCGCGCCAGACCGACAAGGTCGAGCACTTCAAGGCGATGCCCTATTCACAGATTCCGGCGTTCATGAAGGAACTGGCGACTGCATCACCCACCACGGGCCGCGATGCCCTGCGTTTCACCATCTATAACGCCGTGCGGTCGAGCGAGACGCGCAAGGCCGTGTGGACCGAAATCGACCTCGACAAGGCGGTCTGGACCATCCCCGGCGAGCGCATGAAAGCAAAGGAAACGCATGTCGTGCCGCTCTCTAAGGCAGCCGTTTCCATTCTGCGTCGGCGCTGGAAACTGCGCACGAGCGACGATGGCCTCGTTTTCTCGACCAATGGCGAGAAGCCCATCAGCGACATGACAATGACCAAGCTGTTGCGGGATGCCGGGATCAAGGGCGCGACCGTCCATGGCTTCCGTTCCGCTTTCACCGATTGGGCGTCGGAGAAGACCGACTTTCCGAAGGAGGTGGCAGACAAGGCATTGGCGCACAAGCTTAGCAACCAGGTCGAAGCCGCCTATCGCCGTACCGACTTCTTTGACAAGCGGCGCGAGTTGATGACTAGGTGGGCGGAGTTTCTAGGTCAAAGGTAGGTGGATGCGCCCATCGGGATGAGGAGATCGCGCTCAGCCAGCGGCAAAGCTAGATCGCGTTCGGTTGGCAATGGCGACCAGTGACAACATCACCGGCACTTCGACCAGCACGCCTACGACCGTCGCCAGTGCCGCGCCACTACCTAGGCCGAACAAACCGATGGCTACCGCCACGGCGAGTTCGAAGAAGTTGGACGTGCCAATAAGGGCGCAGGGCGCGGCGACCGCGTGCGGCACCTTCCATGCCTTGGCCCAGCCATAGGCGATCAGGAAGATGCCATAGCTCTGGACGATGATCGGCGCGGCTATCAGCACGATCAGCAGCGGTCGCGCGACGATGGTTTCGGCCTGGAAGCCGAACAGGAGCAGCACCGTCAGCAACAGGCCGATGATCGAGAGCGGCTTCAGGCGTCCGGTGAACTCGGACACCGCCGCTTCATCGCCGCCATGCGTCGCAAGCAGCCGGTGCCGCACTAAGGCACCCGCTGCGAGCGGGACGACCACATAGAGCGCGACCGAGAGCAGCAGCGTTTCCCAAGGAACTGCAATGTCGGTCACGCCCAGCAGCAGCGCGACGATAGGCGCGAAAGCAACGATCATGATGAGATCGTTCGCAGCGACTTGCACCAGCGTATAAGCCGGATCGCCCTTGGTCAGCTGCGACCATACGAAAACCATCGCGGTGCAAGGCGCCGCACCCAACAGGATCAGGCCAGCGATATATTGCTGTGCGTCGGCAGGCGCGATCAGGTCGGCAAAGACGACCTCGAAGAACAGCACGCCCAGCGCCGCCATCGTGAACGGCTTGATGAGCCAGTTCACCACCAGCGTGATGATGAGCCCTTTTGGTTTGTCGCCCACCCGGCGCACCGCGCCGAAATCGACCGCGACCATCATCGGGAAGATCATCGCCCAGATCAGCACCGCGACGACGAGATTGACCGAGGCGTATTCGATGGCAGCAAGCGAGGCGAACAACTCCGGCGCGACATTTCCAAGCGCAATCCCGGCGAGGATCGCCCCGCCGACCCAGACCGAAAGCCATTTCTCGAACAAGCCAAGGCCCGCCGCGCGGGCGTCGATGTCAGCAGTGGCGGCAGTCATTGCGTGTCAGCCTCGTGGCCAATGGCTTGCAACTTTTCGCGCAGGGCGATTTGCTCAAGGCTCGCAATCGGGAGCGCAAGCATCAGGTCGATACGGCGCTTCAGCATGCAGAAGGCATCGAGGAAGGCCGCTGCTTTCTCCGCATCGCTGCCCTCGACAGCCGCCGGATCGGGAATGCCCCAATGCGCCGAGGTCGGACGACCAGGCCAGACCGGACAGGATTCAGCCGCTGCGCTGTCGCAGACGGTAAAGATGAGATCGAACTCCGGTCCATCGGCAAACTCGCTCCAGCTCTTGGAGGAATAGCCCTCTGCCGGATAGCCCAGGGTCTTGAGCGTATGGATCGCCCAGGGATTTACCTTGCCGGTCGGATTGCTTCCGGCGCTGTAGGCCTTGAAGCGGCCTGCCCCGTCATGGTTGAGGATTGCCTCGCCCAAGACCGAGCGAGCGGAGTTGCCCGTGCACAGGAACAGCACGTTCATCGGTTGGTCTGACATGGGACTTCAGCAGCAGGACGTCTTGGCGGGAGCGAGTTGCGGTGCGCAGCAGGCGCTCGAAGCAGCGTTCGCCGAGGCTAGCTGGTCGAGATCGGGACTGCCGCCATAGGTCGTGCTTTCGCCTTCGGTCAGGAAGGCTTCCCACACCACGCCATCAGGATCGGCGATCCAGCTCTTTTCCGATTGCGCGTAGCAACAGGTCGTCGCGCCTTCTTCCAGCACCGGACGGTCAGCAGCCCTGAAGCGGTCATAGACCTCTTCGAGTTCGGCCTTGTCCTCGACCTGCAAGCCGACATGCTCAATGCCCCTGGTCGCAGCCTCGCGCATCGAGATCGCGAAGTTGATGCGCGGATCGTCCAGCATCCATTTGGCATAGTCGGCCTTCACCACAGAGGGTTCAGCGCCAAACAGCCTCGAATAGAAGGCGACGGACTTGTCGATGTCGGTCACGCCGACATGCACATGGAAGCGTTTCATCAGGCGCTCTTTCGTTGAGGAGAAGGAAGGCAGGCGGCATCCTCGGAACAGGAGAGGCCGCCGCAGCAATTTTCAGTGAGGTAGCCCATCAGGCCATTCATCGCGGCATAGTCCGCCGAATAGATGATCGAGCGGCTTTCGCGCCGCTGGGTGACCAGCCCCGCATTGGCGAGCTGAGCCAAGTGAAAGCTCATTGAAGACGGAGGCACGTCGAGCTTTTCAGCTAGCACCCCGGCGGCAACGCCTTGCTCACCAGCCTGCACGAGCAGGCGGAACGCGGCGAGGCGATGCTCCTGTGCCAGTGCGGACAGCGCGCGGATTACGCGGTCGGCTTCCATCGCTCACTCCAATGATTCGATAAATATCGAAATATGGAATGAAGCGAGTCTGGTCAAGCCACCAGCTTGCATTCGACCAAGCAAGGATCAGCGAAATTGCGGTCTGGCTCAGCTTTCGACGCGCTGGCGGTCAACCAGGCCGTGCAAGCTGGCCATAGTGACGCGCGTTGCGTTGCCGATCTTCACCGTTTCGATTTCGCCGGTCGCGATCAGCTCATAGAGCTTCGTGCGACCTATGCCGATCATGCGGGCAGCGTCATTGATCCTGACGCAGATCGGTTCGATGGGTTGATGGCCGCTCATTCCGCCGGTTCCTCTTCACGATAGTGAGCGGGATCGGCGATCCAGCGATTGATGGCTGATTCGTGCCATCCTGCACCATGGATGCTGATTTTGACCTGCGAGGGGATCCTGAAAAACCATGTGCGCGAAGTGCGCGATCACTTCCAGCATCTGTGGAGCGACGAGCAGGCCGTGACGGCGCAGGACCGCCTGTTGATCGGCCTCTGCACGCCAGAGCGCCTGCTGGAATTCGTCCGCTCCTACGTCCTGTTCGACCGCAAGGTAGACAAGATCGTCGCCCGCCATCAGCAATTCTTTGGCATCCGCGCGCTGCTTGACCAGATCAGCCGGATCAAACCCGATGGCGCGCGCGAAGGCGGGGTGATCTGGCACACCACCGGTTCGGGCAAGAGCTTCACGATGGTGATGCTATGCAAGGCCCTGCTGCTGCACGAGAAGCTGAAGGCCTGCCGTCTGGTCGTGGTGACCGACCGCCGCGATCTGGAAAAGCAGCTGGCAGGCAACTTCCTGAATGGCGGAGCCTTCGGCTCGGACATTGGCTCGAAAGATGCGGGCAAGGCCAAGGCGCAATCGGGCCGCGATTTGGCCAAGCGCATCGGCAAGGGCACCGAGCGGATCATCTTCACGATCATTAACAAGTTCGGCAGCGCAGCGCGCCACGCCGAGTGCCGCAACGACAGCGCGGACATGATCGTACTGGTCGATGAAGGCCACCGCAGCCAGGGCGGCGAAAACCACGAGCGGATGCGCAAGGCTCTGCCAAACGCTGCTTATGTCGCGTTCACCGGCACGCCGCTGCTCAAGGACGACAAGACGGCCAACAAGTTCGGGCGCATCGTCCACGCCTACACGATGAAGGACGCCGTTTCGGACGGCACGGTGACACCGTTGCTCTACGAGGAACGCAAGCCGATCCTCGACGTAAACGAGCGCGCGATCGACAACTGGTTCGAGAAGGTCACCGCTGGCCTTTCCGATGAGCAGAGGGGTGATCTCAAGAAGAAATTCGGGACCAAGGGCGCGGTTTATGGCTCCGGCGACCGGATCAATCTGATCGCACTCGATATCGCGACCCACTTCAAGGAGAACTTCAAGGATCTCGACCTCGGCCTGAAGGGTCAGCTGGCAACTGATTCCAAGCGCTCAGCCATCCGCTACAAGAAGGCCTTGGACGCAACCGGTCTGGTCAGCAGCGCCATCGTCATTTCGCCCCCAGATATCCGAAAAGCTCTGTTGCCGCGCCTGTTCGGCCTGACCGGCTTGGACAAGGCAAAGGTTATTACCGAGAAGGTTGTCGAGGTAACCGGAAACGAATAGCGCGCCGAAAATTGCCTTCACGCACCAAGAAGCGTCCCAAAAAGCTCCAGAATGTGCTGGAAAAGCCCGCACATTGTGTGGGGCCAATCGTAGGAACGCTTTCTACAGCTCTGCCGAATTTTGTTTGAAAACAACTCGCTAAGGCAGTTGACTGGCGCACCCGACAGGATTCGAACCTGTGACCTTCGCCTTCGGAGGGCGACACTCTATCCAGCTGAGCTACGGGTGCTTGTGCTTACGCGATGCTTACGCGGAATGAATTGCGATGTGAACCCAATCCTTGCATTCATCTAAGCTCTTAAGGTTCCAAACAAATCCCTCAAATCAACCTGCGCAAATCAGCTTGACACCTGCCTTCGGAGGGCAGCGCTCTATCCAGCTGAGCTACGGGTGCATTCTTGCGATCGCTCGCGATGGCTGGGGCGCTTAGCAAAAGCGGAAGGCGCGTGCCAAGAACATTTGCGTGGGGCTGCGCGCCAGCGTTAGGTTTTGCGCAACCATGGCTTGCTAGGGCGGCTTATATGAACGCCTATTCCCATGCATTCGACCTGTCCGAGGCGACCATCCTGCCGCCGATCGAGCACGAGCGCGAATCGGCGTCGCTGACGTTTCGGTGGAATGCGCTGCATGACGCCGCCGACGCGCTTGCATCTCTGGCCGGGTGCGCTCGCGAGGATGGCCGGAGCGAGATGGCTGCGCTCTCACGACGGGCGGCGGTGGCCGATGCCGACCGGCGCGCACTGGTGGTCCAAGGGATCGACGATCTGGCGGCGGTCATGCGAACCGGGCTGACGGCGATCCTGGCAGTGGTCGATGCGGGCGGTGAGGCAAGCGCCGCCGCGGCGACGTTGTGGCGCGAGTTCCAGTCCGGACGGGAAGCGCTCTGCGCCTTGGTGGAGACGCCCGAGGGGATCGCTTAGAAACCGAGCACTCCCACCTCGCGACAGCTTGACGTGGTTCGCTTTTTGTTCCAGATTCCGCGGATGGCCTCGACTTCCGCTTTTCCCCTTCCCATCGACGATTGCCGCACCGCCCGGAACGTCGCACGCGGCATCCAGCGCCTGTTCGCACGCAACGGCATCTGGTGCCTTTCCGAAATGCCGCTGCGCAACGGGCGGCGCGCCGATCTGATGGGCGTCGATGCCAAGGGGCGGGTGATCATCGTCGAGATCAAGGTCCAGCGGGGCGACCTGCTTGGCGACGGCAAGTGGCCCGACTATCTCGATTTCTGCGACCGGTTCTACTGGGGCCTGCCGCCGGAACTCGATCGCAGCCCGCTCGATGGCGACGGGTATCGTCCCGATTGCTGCGGCGTGATCGTGGCCGATGGCTACGATGCGGAGATCGTGCGCCCCGCCCCGCTTCACGCGCTGGCCGCCGCGCGGCGCAAGGTCGAGGTGGAACGGCTGGCCCGCGCCGCCCTGCGGCGGCTGACCGTCGGCACCGATCCCGAATGCGCGCCGTGGGGCAACGAAGCCTAGCCATTCGCCCTTCCGCTGGTGCATAGAGCATCTATCATGCTCGCCGCGATCCTGATTTCCGCCGCCGCCATGACGGCGATCGTCGCGTTGCGTTACGTCGCGGCGAGCGGTATCTTCGCGCTTATCACCGGCCGGGTGAGGCCCGGCTATCACGCCCGCCTCGGCCCCCAGATTCGTCGCGAAATCGGCTGGTCCTTCGCCTCCGCCGCGATCTACGGCATTCCGGCGGGCATTGTCGCCTGGGGCTGGCAGGAACATGGCTGGACGCAAATCTATACCGGGTGGAGCGACTATCCGCTGTGGTATCTGCCGGTCTCGCTATTCGTCTATCTCTTCCTTCACGATACCTGGTTCTACTGGACCCACCGCCTCATGCACCGCCCGCGCTGGTTCACGTTGGCGCACGGTGTCCACCATGCCAGCCGCCCGCCGACCGCCTGGGCAGCGATGAGCTTTCACCCGATCGAGGCGCTGACCGGCGCGATCGTTGTGCCGCTGCTGGTATTTCTCGTCCCGATCAATGTTGCGGTGCTCGGCCTCGTCCTGCTGACGATGACAGTGATGGGGGTGACCAACCACATGGGCTGGGAGATGTTTCCTCGCGCTCTGGTTCACTCGCGGTTAGGGGGCTGGCTCATAACCGCCAGCCATCACCAGCTTCATCACGAAAAGTACCGATGCAATTACGGACTGTATTTTCGCTTCTGGGACAGACTCTGCGGGACCGACCGGGGGCTCTCGCCCAACGCCTGATCGCAGCGCCCGCCATCCTGCTCGCGCTCGGTGCGGCCAGCCCGCAAACCGGTGTCGACATAACGGTCACGGTCACCGGGCTGCGCAACGCCGACGGCGTGGTTCGCGCCTGCATGACTCACGAACCTGCCAGCTTTCCGAAGTGCCGCGGGGTCGAGGGCGCGCAGGGAATGGCAGTTCCCGTGGCCGAAAGCGACACGCTGACCTTCCGCAACGTGCGCCCGGGCCGCTACGCCATCGCCCTGCTTCATGACGAGAACGACAACGGCAAGGCCGATCGCGCGGCGCTGATGATCCCCAGCGAAGGGTTCGGCTTCTCGCGCGACGCCCGTGTGCGGATGGGCCCGCCGCGCTTCGAGGATGCGGCGTTCGACGTCGCGGGAAAGCCGCAGGCGCTCTCGATCCGCATGCGCTACGTCCTCTGAACCCATCCCGTATCCATCTGCAAGACAGAGCGTAAACGGCGATTTACGATAATTTTACCCTGTCGGAGCCATAGATTGTCGAAGAACTGAGCAATCTAGCGGGGGCAGGCCATGGACAGGCTTGGCGGCACTTTCGGCTCCTACGATCACGCCGACGATCACGACGATTACGATGACTCCGATCACGGAGATGACCTCGGCGCGCCGCAATCGCCCGTCGGCCAGGACGAGCGCCGGATGCAGGTGCGCGCCTACAATCATTGGGCCAGCCTCCTGGGCAATCGCAACTTTCCCGCCATTTCGGGTCTCGATCTGGAGCGGCTCGACGACTTCGCGCCCTCGTCGGTCCTGCTCGACTTCACCGACGGCGTGGAGGATCCGCGCGTCTGCTTTCTCGGCGCCGAACTGGCCGCCGAATGCGATGCGGGGGGACGCATAGTTCGCCTGTCCGACGTGCCAAGCCGTTCGCTGTTGAGCCGGATCACCGACCATTACATGCAGATCCTGGCCAATCAGGCCCCGATCGGCTTCGAGGCGGAATTCCTCAATCAGCGCGACCAGACCGTGCTCTATCGCGGCATCCTGCTGCCCTATTCCAGCAACGATACGACCATCGATTTCATCTATGGCGTCATCAACTGGAAGAAGCTGGCCGACAGCGAGATGGCGGACGAGCTGCTTCTCGAAATCGACCGCGAACTGGAGAACGGCGCCATCGGTGCGGCGGCGAACGACGAGCCCGTGCTCGAACTCTCCGCCGCATGGATGGAAGTGGTCGAGGATCCGGGTCACGAAGCTTCGGCTCCGATCGACTGGAACGCCGCCGGATCGCCGCTTCGCCGCCGTGGGGACGATCCCGCCTTCGCGAACCCGATCGACGGGCAGGATCGGGACGAATGGGAGTGGTCGGCGGAAGAGGACGATATGTCTGATTATTCGGTCGATTATGGCGAGAATGGACTTGAGGACGAGGGCGATGGCGGGGATGTCGACGAGGTCGTCAATCCGCTCGCCGACGAGAGCGTGGGTTCCGGTCTTGCCGCGCTTGTCACGCGTGGGCAGCGACGACCGCTTCTGATCGATCCGGCCCAGTGCGCGGAGCAGTCCGAATCCCCGGAAGATCGGGGCCCCGCCATTCCGCAGGCCTACGAACCCGAGGACAACGGAATCGTTTTCGTCCCCGCCCCGATCGAGGCGCCCCTCGCCAGTCGTGACGCAGGGGGCGCGGCGCAGGACGCTGTCGAAGAACCGGCAGAAGCCCCGCGGAACGAGACCGAAACCAGGGACGAGCAGGACGAGGTTTCTCGCGAAGGTGAAGCCGACGACGTCGAACCGTCCCCCGGTTTCGCGGAGGAGCCGGACATCCGCGAGGAGGGACTCCACGATACGCTCGCCGCCGCGCGCGAGTTGGCCCAGCACGCGCAGGCGACCGACGACCGCACCCGCGTCGCGCTCTATCGGGCCGTCGGGCGTGCCTACGATGTCAGTATCGCCGCCGCGCTCGATCCCGAAGGCTTCGCCGAAATCATCGCCGACAACGGGCTGAGCGTGCAGGCCAGAGCGCCGATGACGCCGATCGTGAAGCTCGTCTTCGGCAGCGATTACGACAAGACCCGCATCACCGAATACGCCGCTGTCCTTGCCCATGCCCGCCGTCTCGACATCGCTCGCGGCGGACTCGCGCCCTTCCTCACGAACGTCGAAGGAGGCCTGAAGAGCGTGGTCGAGGCCGAGCGGAGCGCGCGCCGCGAGGAAGCGGGCAAGCCAGCCCGCTCGTCTCAGGGCATCAAGCCGGGGCTGGTGAAAAAACTGCGCAAGCTCGAGCCGGTCGATCTGACCGCGCTCGACAGCACCGGTCCGGAATTCACGCTGGTAATGGTCCGGCGCGAGCAGGATGGGGGGATCGTCCTGCTGGGCGAAGTTCCACAGGCGACTCGTCTCGTCGAACGCGCCGCGCGAACACTGGTCGGCTAACACGGCTCGCGCCCCGGCCGGGGGTAGGCACCGGGGACGGCACGCGCTAGCGCCCGCCCGATGCCGCTGTTTCCCACCGCGCCCGTCCGTATCCAGCCCTATTACGGCTATCGCAACCGCGAACGCCTGTTCCTGACCGCGCGCGCCCTGCGATCGGACAAGCCGGGTTTCGAGCCGGGAGGGCGGCTCCGCGCGATCCGCACGATGATCGCGCAGTTCGCCTCGCACGAGGTAACGGGGCTGCCGGTAACGCTCGAGCTGAAGCGCGCCGAAGGCTCGACCTCTCACCACACCGGTACCACCGATAGCGAAGGTTTCGTCCATTTCGACATAGCGCTCTCGACCGCCTGGGAAACGGGCGATGAAAGCAGGTGGGACGTGGTCGCCCTCCACTGGCACGATGGCAACGGCGATCGCCGGGTGGAAGCCCATGTGCTGGCACCGGGCAGCGCGACCGGGCTCGCCGTCATCTCCGACATCGACGACACGATCATCGAGACCGGCATTACCGGCGGCTTCCGCCAGATCCTGCGCAACTGGCGCAGGGTGGTGGCGCAATTGCCCGACGAGCGCCTGCTGGTGCCGGGCGCGGACCTCTTCTACGGCGCGCTGGGCGGAGGTGCCATCGAACGTACGGGCAAACCGCATACCGGGGACCGGCTGACGGCGACACGGCACCCGTTCTTCTACGTCTCCTCCAGCCCGTGGAACCTTTTTTCCTATCTCGTTGCGTTCCAGAAAAGCCGCAAGCTGCCGCTTGGGCCGCTGATGCTGCGCGACTGGGGTCTGAACCGCGCGACTTTCGGGTCTTCGAGCCACGGCGCGCACAAGAAGGACGCGATCCGCGCCATCATGGCGACCTATCCCGAACTGCGCTTCGCGCTCATCGGCGACGACACGCAGGGCGACCTGACCGCCTTCGGTGCGATCGTGGCGGAGCGCGCCGAACAGGTGCGCGCGGTCTTCATTCGCCGCGCGGGCGATCCCTTCACGCCGGAAGAACTGATCGCCAAGGGCAAGATCGAGGCTGCCGGCGTGCCGTTGTGGCTGGGCGAAAGCTATGACAGCGGCAAGGAATTCCTCCGCTCGATCGGGCTCGGCCGCGACGGCGAGGCGGAGGAGATCGTCAAGGCCGTCGACAAGCAGGCCCAGGCCGGGAATACCGCGAAGGCGAAGGAGACCGTCGGACCATGAGGAGACCGGGCAAGTTGGGCTGGACCGTCATCGGCATCGCGCTCCTTGCGTTGCTCGCCTTCGGTCTGTGGCGCTGGTCCGTCGCGGCCGGATCGGCGAGCACGCTCGACTGGATCGATGCGCGCTTTCCCCGCGAGCGGGGCGCCGAGCTGTTGGCGTCAGGCGATACGGGCGCTGACGGAGCGGCACATAGCGAGATCTGGGCGCCCGAGGGCTCGCCGCCGGCTGGCGGTTTTCCCCTGGTCGTCTTCGCCCATGGCGGCGGCTGGCATTCGGGCGCTCCGCAGGATTACCGCTTCGTCGCGCGGACTTTTGCCGAACATGGCTATGCCACCGCCCTGATCGGCTACCGCCTGGTGCCCGAAGGTCGCTATCCCGCCATGCTCGAAGACAGTGCGGCGGCGCTGCGCTGGGTGCGCGACATGGCGGACCGGACGCGGATCGATGCCGACCGCATGGTGCTGATCGGCCATTCGGCGGGCGCCTACAATGTCCTCATGCTCGGCCTCGACCCGCAATGGCTCGCCACTGCGGGAGTGTCGGCGGACTCGATTGCAGGCGTCGTCAGCATGGCTGGGCCGGCCGATTTCTTCCCCTTCGACAAGGAATCCTCGATCAACGCCTTTGGCCATGTTGCGGACGGGCGGCTTACGCAGCCGGTCGCCTTCGCCCGCGCCGATGCGCCGCCGATCCTGCTCCTTCACGGCGCGGCGGACGATGTGGTGCGGCCTTACAATTCGCGCAATCTCGAACGGGCGGTCCGGGCCGCTGGAGGGGATGCGCGAAGGATCGAATTCGAGGGGATGAGCCATGCCGGCCTGATCATGGGCCTCTCGAAACCCTTCGCGCAGGGCGGGCGCGTGCTCGATCCGATCCTGCGATTCCTGCGCGAGCGGCGCGAAGCTTCAGTTCCGGTTCAGCCCGAAATCCGTTAAGGCAAGCGTCAATGCCCGCCATCCATCGCTTCACCACGCGTTTTCTGGCCGCTCTCGCCCTTCTGGTGCTGGGAGCGCAGCCGGTCATGGCGCAGTCGATCCTGCGCGATGCGGAGACCGAGGCGTTCCTCGCCGACCTGTCCGAACCGCTGGTGGAGGCCGCGGGCCTGCGTCCCGGCAATGTCGAGATGGTGCTGATCAACGATCCTTCGATCAACGCCTTCGTCGCGGGCGGGCAGGCGGTCTATCTCCACAGCGGCCTCATCAGTGCGGCGGGCAGCGCCAACGAGGTGCAGGGCGTGGTCGCGCACGAGCTCGGCCATATCACCGGCGGGCATATCGTGCGCCAAGGCGATGGGATGAAAGCGGCCAGCAACATCTCGCTCCTCTCGCTGCTTGCCGGGATCGGCGCAGCGTTGGCGGGCGCAGGCGACGCCGCGATGGCTGCGGTCATGGCGGGTCAGCGCGCGGCGATGGGCAAGTTCCTCGCCTATTCGCGCATGGAGGAAGGCTCGGCCGACATTGCCGGGGCACAATTCCTTTCGGATGCCGGAATCACGGGTCAGGGATCGCTCACCTTCTTCGGCCGGTTGCAGAACCGCGAGTTCCGCTACGGCTACAGCCAGGACGACGATGCGGCCTTCACCCGCACCCACCCCCTGTCGGGCGACCGCATCGCCACGCTGCGCGAGGTGTACGAGAAGGATCCGGCCTGGAACACGCCACCGGATGCCGAACTCCAGCAGCGATTCATCCGGATCAGAGCAAAACTGGCAGGATATCTTTCCGATCCGCAGCAAATTTTACGCACCTATCCCGAAAGCGACACTTCGGTGCCGGCGCGTTATGCCCGAGCCTATGCCTATCACCGCACGGCCCGGGTCGAGGAGGCGCTGGACGAGACCCGCGCCCTGCTCGCTACGGCGCCCGACGATCCCTATTTCCTCGAGCTGCAAGGGCAGATCCTGCTCGAATCCGGCCGCCCGGAAGAAGCGCTCGGCGTGCTGCGCCGGGCGACCGCGCTCACCAATGCCCAGCCGTTGATCGCCACGCTGTTCGGCCATGCGCTGATCGCCACCGAGGACAGCTCCAATCACGAAGAAGCCGAGCGCGTGCTCCGCGCCGCCGTCGCCAAGGACCGTTTCAATCCCTTCGCCTGGCGCCAGCTCGGCACCGTCTATGCAGCGCGCGGTGATATCCCGCGCGCCCGGCTCGCCAGCGCCGAACAGCAGGTGATGACGCGCGAATACGAGATGGCTCTGCGCAGCGCGCGCGAGGCGGAAGCGGGGCTGCCGCAGGGCTCGGCCGACTGGATCCGCGCGCAGGACGTCGCTCTGGAAGCGCGCGCCATGCTCGAGCGGGTGAAGGATAGCGGTAGCGATACCGGCCGCTGACTGGCAGGGGCATTCCCATGAAGCAGCATGTCGTCACCGCCGCACTGGCGCTCGTCTTCGGTTTCGTCGGTGCGGGGATCTGGTCGCTCAGCGGCCTCGGCGAAAACCGCACCCGCGAATATCTGCTCGCGCATCCTGGCATTCTCAACGACATGGTCGAAGCGCTCAAGGCCGAGCAGAGCGGCGAACGGCTCGCCGCGGCGGGCGATACGGTGTTCGAACCCTTTCCCGGGGCGGTGCTCGGCAATCCGCAGGGCACGCGCACGCTGGTCAGCTTCACCGACCACGCTTGCGGCTATTGCCGCCAGAGCGAACCCGATCTGCGCCGTCTGATCGCCGAGGACCCCCAGCTGCGCGTGGTGATGCGCGAATGGCCGATCTTCGAAGGTTCGGAAGCAGCCGCTCGCATGGCGCTCGCCGCTGCCGAACAGGGGCGCTACGACGCGTTCTACAAGGCGCTGTTCGATCTCGGCCAGCCGACCCCCGCCTCGATCGCGCGCGCGGCCGAAACCGCCCGGCTCGACATGGAGCGCGCCCGCCGCATCGCCGGATCGGGCGAGGTCACCGCCGAACTTGCGCGCAACGACCAGCTCGCCCGCTCGCTTGGCTTCGTTGGCACGCCCGCCTGGGTCACCGGCGACCAGATCCTTCAGGGCGCGGTCGGCTACGACGCGCTGGCCGATGCGGTAGAGCAGAGCGACGAGGCGTGAGGCGGCGGCTCGCTGCCCTTGCGGGTGCGCTGACGCTCGCCTTCTCGCCATCAGTCGCTGCGGCACCGACCGGCGATCTCGCGCTGCTGCAACAACGCGACGCGCAGCTTTTCTCCATCGGCTGGCGCCTCGCCCGTGCGAACGCGCCCTATTGCCGAGAGACCGTGCCGGCGATCGGGATGCTGCTTCACGACGTGTCGGCCTATGACGATCCTGCCGCGACTCGCGCCGCACTCGGCCTATCCGGCGATATCGGGGTACAGGCGGTCGCTCCCGATTCCCCGGCCGAGGCCGCCGGCCTGCGCGCCAATGCGACTTTCGCCGCGATAAACGGTGCGACGATGGCGGACATTCCACCGAGCCAACCGCGCTGGGAGCGACTGGCCATGTTGCAGGACAGGATCGATGCCGAACTGGCCGTGCCCGCGCAGATCGGCTGGACCGGTCCCGGCGGCACCCTGCACAGCGAGCAGATTGCCCCGGTGCCGGTCTGCCGCACGCGCTTCGAAGTGCTGAGCTCGGGCAGCCGCGCGCTGGCGGAGGGGTCGCGGGTGATCTTCGGCCGCGACTTTCCCGGCTTCGCCTATGTCGAGGACGAATTCGCCGCCGCTGTCGCGCACGAACTCGCGCACAATCTCCTCGGCCATCGTGCACAGCTCGATGCGGAAGGGCGCACGCGCTCGCGGATTCGCCTGACCGAGCGCGAAGCCGACCGGCTGATGCCATGGCTGCTCTACAATGCCGGCTACGATCCGCGTGCGGCGGTCCGTTTCATGAGGCGCTGGGGTCCGCGCCATGGCGGCGGCCTGTTCCGCAAGCGCACCCATGACGGGTGGGACGAGCGGGTCGAGTTCATCACCGCCGAAATCGAGGCGATGGGCCAGGTGATCGGCGAGACCGGAGCCGCCGACTGGTCGCGCCATTTCCGGCGCGAGACCGGCCCGGACTAGGACGTTTCCTCTTCCGCCTCGGGCGCCTTGGCATAGAGGCTCGCCAGCGGCTTCGCCATCACCCGGCGGACCATCGGCTCGAAGAATTCGAGGCTCTCGCTCTCGTAATCCGGATCGAACGCGGCCTGATCGTACTTCTCGCAGAATTCGCGGCACGCCTCGAAATATGGGTTGTCGCGGAATTGCTCGCGAGCGTTCTGGTCCATGCCGAGGAAGTGGAAATAATAGTAACCCTGGAAGGCGCCGTGGTTCTGGCAGATCCAGTGGTTCTCCTCGCTCACGAAGGGCTTGAGGATCGAGGCGGCGACTTCGGGATGATTGTAACTCCCCAGCGTGTCGCCGATGTCGTGCAGCAGCGCCATCACCACATATTGCTCGTCCCGCCCGTCGCGATGGGCGCGAGTCGCGGTCTGAAGCGAGTGCTCCAGCCGGCAGACCGGAAAGCCACCGAAATCACCGTCGAGCAGCCGGAGATGGTCGAGCACCCGGTCCGGCAGGCCGCGGGCGAATGCGCGGTATTCCCCGCCGATGATCCGCCAGTCGTCGGCCGTGCCTTCCTTCATCTCGCGAAACGCCGCCCGGCTTCTGGCGTGTTCCGCGATCCCGTGGGCCGTCTGTTCGCTGACATCCATCGTATCTCTCCCTCGCCCCGCCCGAAAGCAGGCATCCTAGCGTCTGGCGCAGAGCCTCGCAATTGCGCTAAGGCGTCTCGCCTATGGCCGTGCTGCCCTTCCAGCCCACTCCGTTCTTCGCCAACAAGAACCGTGCCTTCTGGTATCTGCAACTGGGCGGCTGGGGCGGCGTGTTCCTGCTCTACGGCATGTCCTCGATCGCCAACAGCCAGCCGATCGACCGCCTCGTCATCCGCCTCATCGCCACCATCACCGGCTTCTCGCTCAGCCTGATCCTCTCGGTGATCTACCGCCAGCTGATCGCCCAGCGTCCGCTTGTCACGTGGACCGGAACGGTGGTGGTCCTGGCGCTGGCGACCGGGGTCCACGCTTTCATCGACAGCTGGGTACTCGACCTTGCCGGGGCGTCGAACAGCACTGGCTTCGCGCGCCTGTTCGTCGGCATCTATTTCTTCGATCTCGTGCTGCTCGGCGCATGGTCGGCGCTTTATTACGCGATCAATTTCTTCCTTCAGGTGGAGGAACAGGCCGATCGCCTCGAACGGCTGGAAGCGCAGGCGACCAGCGCCCAACTCGCCATGCTGCGGTATCAGCTCAATCCCCATTTCCTGTTCAACACGCTGAATTCGATCAGCACCCTCGTCCTGCTCAAGCAGACCGCGCCGGCCAATGCGATGCTCACCCGCCTCTCGAGCTTCCTGCGCCATACGCTCGTCACCGAACCGGGCGCGAAGGTAACGATCGAGCAGGAGATCGAGACGCTGAAGCTCTACCTCGACATCGAACGGATGCGGTTCGAGGAGCGCTTGCAGACCAATTTCCGCGTCGATCCGCAGGCGGCCGAAGCCTGCCTTCCATCGATGCTGCTGCAGCCCCTGGTCGAGAATGCGATCAAGTACGGCGTCAGCCCGCAGGAGGAAGGTGCCGAGATCACGCTGACAGCCAAGATCGTCGGTCAGCGCCTCCGCGTGACGGTCAGCGACACCGGCCCCGGCATCAGCGAGGCGGGGTCCGGCAGCGGCTCGGGCACGATCCCGCCCGCCATGCTCGACCGTTCGCGCCGCACCACCTCGACTGGCGTCGGCCTCGCCAATATCCGCGACCGGCTGGCGCAGGCCTATGGCGACGAGCATCGTTTCGAAATCCGCTCTCCCGAGAGCGGCGGCTTCACCGTCCTGATCGAGATCCCCTTCGAAGGGGCCGAGACGGACGCCCTTCCATCCCCTAGAAACCCCCAAACGATCCCATCGCGGCAACCGGCGTCCCCCTCGCCCGTTGCCGAAGGATCAGTGCCGCAAAGGGCCCCACAGACATGACCATACGCACCATCCTCGTCGACGACGAGAAACTCGCCATCCAGGGCCTCCAACTCCGGCTCGAGCCATATGGCGACGTCGAGATCATCGAGACCTGCCAGAACGGGCGCGAGGCGATCCGCGCGATCAAGACGCAGAAGCCCGACCTCGTCTTCCTTGACATCCAGATGCCCGGCTTCGACGGATTCTCGGTGGTTCAGGGCGTGATGGAGATCGACCCGCCGCTGTTCGTGTTCGTGACCGCCTTTCAGGAACACGCGATCCGCGCTTTCGAGGCAAACGCCGTCAATTACCTGATGAAGCCGGTCGACGAGGACAAGCTCGCCGACACGATCGAGCGCGTAAGGCAGCGCCTCGCGGAAAAGAAGAGTTCGGACGAGGCGGACAAGCTGCGCAACGTTCTGGCCGAAGTCGCGCCCGAGGCGGCCGAGGAGATGACCGGCGAGGACGGCGAGGCCGCCGGCCGTTACGAAAAGCTCATCAATGTGAAGGATCGCGGCCAGATCTTTCGCGTCGAGGTCGGCACGATCGAGCATATCGAGGCCGCGGGCGATTACATGTGCATCTATACCGGCGACAATTCGCTGATCCTGCGCGAGACGATGAAGGATCTCGAGCGCCGTCTCGATCCGCGCAAGTTCCAGCGCGTCCACCGCTCGACCATCGTCAATCTCGACCAGGTCCGCCAGGTGAAGCCGCACACCAATGGCGAGTGCTTCCTGGTGCTCGACAGCGGAGCCGAGGTGAAGGTCAGCCGCAGCTATCGCGACGTGGTCGCGCGCTTCGTTCACTGATCGCGGATCGGACATTGCGGATCGGACAGGGGGCAAGGGATGACGACAGGGTCGCCTGAGGGGCGGGCGCAGGTCCGGCGGCTGGAGCGTGGCGGGTTCATCCTGTTCCTCGCGCTTTTTACGATCGGCCTCGCGTGGATCGCTTGGCCCTTCGCCTCGGCGATCCTGTGGGCGGCGCTGGCGGCGATCATCTTCCAGCCGCTGTTCCTGTGGTTCGAGCGGCAGCTGGGCGGCGGCAATCGCGCGGCGATCGTCACCCTGCTCATGGTCACGATCCTCGTCGTCGTTCCGGCGATCTGGATCGGCAACATCGTGATCGAACAGGGCACGCGCATCTATTTCGCGCTCCAGAGCCAGCAGATCGATCCCGCCGCTTCTTTCGACCGGGTGCACGATGCCCTGCCGCTGAGCTGGCAGCGGATGATCGACAATGCCGGCTACGGCGATTTCGGCACGCTGCAACAGCGCGTCTCCCAATTCACGGAACAGGCGCTGGTGCTGGTCGGGCGGCAGGCTCTGGCGCTGGGCGGCAGCGCCTTCGCCTTCGTGCTCTCGCTCGGCGTTGGGCTCTACGTGCTGTATTTCCTCCTGCGCGACGGACAACGCATCGCGCCCGCGATCCGGGATTCGCTCCCGCTCGAACCGGTGGTCGCCCAGCAATTGGCCGACCGGTTCGCGGTGGTCGTACGCGCGACGATCAAGGGATCGGTCGTGGTCGGACTGGCGCAGGGTGCGCTGGGCGCGATCACTTTCTGGATCGTCGGGATGCCCGCCGCCGTCCTGTTCGGCGTACTGATGGCGATCTTCTCGCTGCTCCCCGCGCTCGGCCCGGCCATCGTGTGGATTCCGGTCGCGATCTACCTCGCGGTCATCGGCGGGTGGTGGCAGGCGGCCGTCATGGTGGCCTCCGGCGTTGGCGTGATCGGCCTCGTCGACAATCTCCTGCGCCCGATCCTGGTCGGACGCGATACCGGCATTCCCGACTGGCTGGTACTGGTGACGACGCTGGGCGGCATCGCCACGCTCGGTCTCAGCGGCATCGTCGTCGGCCCGCTGCTGGCCGGCCTTTTCCTCACCGGCTGGGCGGTCCTGCGCGAAGAGCGCGGCATTGCTCCCCCGCCGCCTGCCGAACCTCAGGCCGAGCCTGACCCGGCCCTTATCGAAAGACCCGAATCATGAACGCGACCTGGACCCTGCCCGGCTTCGACCTCGACGCCTTCGTCCGCGACACACTGGCCGAGGATCTCGGTACAGGTCTGGCAGGCAACGGGCGCGACGTGACCAGCGAGAGCGTGATTCCCGCTGACGCGCGCTTTTCCGGCGTCATGGACAGCCGCGACGCGATCCGCGTGGCCGGACTTCCGATCGCCACAGCCTTCTTCCGCGCGCTCGACCCTGATGTCGAGATCGAGGTGCTGGCGGGCGATGGCGACGCGGTCGCGCCCGGCGGCAATCTGATGCGGTTGACCGGCAATGCACGGGCGCTGCTGACCGCCGAGCGCAGCGCGCTCAATACCGTCCAGCACCTCTCCGGCATCGCCACCATGGTGCGCACCTATGTCGATGCGATGGACAATCCCGACTGCATCCTGCTCGATACCCGCAAGACCATTCCCGGGCTGCGGGTGCTGGAGAAATACGCGGTGCGGATGGGCGGGGGATCGAATCACCGCATGGGATTGTGGGACGCGGCGATGATCAAGGACAACCACGTCCTCGTCGCGGGCAGCGTGGGCGAGGCGGTGCGCCGCGCCGTAGAGGCCGGCGTGCGCGAAATTATCTGCGAGGTCGACCGGATCGATCAGATTGAGCCCGCTCTGGAAGCCGGGGCCACACGCCTGCTGCTCGACAACATGGACCCGGCCACGCTGCGCGAGGCGGTGGGTATCGTCGCCGGACGCGTCCCGACCGAAGCGAGCGGCGGGATCGACCTTGCCACCATCGCGGCCAAGGCGGCGACGGGCGTCGACTACGTCTCGGTCGGCCGTCTGACCCAGAGCGCGCCTGCAGCTGATATCGGGCTGGACTTCACCCCGCTGTGAGGTCTCGCGCTGCGAGAATGGCGATCGGTCTGACCGCTTCCGTCATGGCCGCGCCGCTCGCCGCGCAATCCTATCAGTGCCGGATGCCCAAGACGGTGAGCGCTCCGGCCATCGTGCCCGACGGGCCGGTGCGCCGGCTCCCCGTCACCGGCTACACCATGGCGCTGAGCTGGAGCCCGGAGTTCTGTCGTCCGCGCGAGGGGCAGCGCGCCCACGCCCTGCAATGCTCCCGCGACAATGGCCGCTTCGGCTTCGTGCTGCACGGCTTCTGGCCCGAAAGCGCGCGCAGCTGGCCGCAATGGTGCCCGACCGCGCGGCGGCCGACCGGCGCCGCGATCGCGCGCCAGCTCTGTGCCAGTCCCTCACCGCGTCTGGTCGCCCGGCAATGGGCGAAGCATGGAAGCTGTTCGGGCTGGAACTCGCGGACCTATTTCCGGGTCAGCAACATCCTGTTCGATTCGCTGCGCTTTCCCGACTTCGACCGTCTGAGCCGCAAGCCGGACCTTACAGCAGGCGATGTGCGCGGCTGGTTTCTCGCAGCGAATGGCGGCTGGCGGCGCGATGCCATTGGCGTGAAACTGAACGCGCGCGGCTGGCTGGAGGAAGTGCGGCTCTGCTACAACCGCCGCTTCCGCCCCGAAGCCTGCGATAGGCGGCGGTTCGGCCCGGCGGACAATGCCGCGGTGCGAATCTGGCGTGGGCTCTAGCGCCGCGCGCGGAAAAAATCGCGCAACAGCGCGGCCGCCTCGCTTTCGCGAATGCCGGAATAGGTTTCAGGCCGATGGAGACATTGCGGCTGGTCGAAGATTCGTGCCCCGTGCTCGACCGCGCCGCCTTTCGGGTCACTTGCCGCGTAATAGAGCCGCGCGATTCGCGCATGGACGATGGCGCCGGCGCACATCGCACAGGGCTCCAGCGTCACCCACAGGTCGCAATCGGTCAGTCGATCGGTGCCCAGCCTCTCGCAGGCGGCGCGGATCGCCAGGATCTCGGCATGGGCGGTGGGATCCCTCGTGGCTCGGGGAGCATTGCCCCCCGAGCCGAGGATTTCGCCATCGCGCATCACGACCGCTCCCACCGGAACCTCGCCCGAATCGCGCGCGGCACGCGCGATCTCGAGCGCCGCGTTCATCGGCCGGGAATCGAACATGCGCGTGGCGGTTTCGGTTATTCCTCGTCGCCGGTGGCCGGTTCGCCCGCGGCATCTTCGGCCGGCGTGATGTCGACGGTCGGAACCTCGACCGTGGTCTCTTCGGTGCCGACTTCGACTTCCGGCGTGGTCACGTCGTATTCGGGCATGTTGCCGCCTTCGACGTTCACTTCGGGCATTTCGCCTTCTTCGGTCTGGTCGACGTCGCAGGCCGCGAGGGCCAGCGAAGCGGACAGGGCCGCGGCGGTAAAGATCAGTTTCTTCATTGGATTTCTCCTTGCCATCCGGGCACAGGATAGGAGCGTCGTCAGGACGGCGCAATCGGGTAACGGTCTTGACCGATTGCGGGGGCGGGGCTATGCGCGCCGCTTTCCGGGACACCACCGGCCATCGATTCCGCCGCAGCATCACGTTCGCGGCCACAGACCGAACGAGAGAAACATCATGTCGCGTATTTGCGAACTGACCGGCAAGGGTCGCCAGGTGGGCCACAATGTGAGCCACGCCAACAACCGGACCAAGAAGGTCTTCCTGCCCAATCTGCAGAACGTCACGCTGCTGAGCGAGATGCTCGACCGCAGCTTCAAGTTTCGCGTGTCGACGCACGGCCTGCGTTCGGTCGAGCACAATGGCGGGCTCGACAACTGGCTGCTCAAGACCCGTGACGAGAAGCTCTCGGCCCGCGCTCTCAAGGTGAAGCGCGAGCTGAAGAAGTCGGCCAAGGAAGCCGCAGCCGCCTGACACGGCTTTCGCCGTTCTGACGACGCTTGAACAGGCGCGCGGGACCATCCTGCGCGCCTTTCTGCGTTTGCGGGCCGCTCCCTGCGAGACGTCAGGGATCGTAGGCGAATTCTAGTAGCAGGCTGCGCTGGAAGCCGCTGCGATTGTCGTCCGAGATCAGCCACACCGTCGCCGTTCCGCTCGATTCGGGGCGCAGGGCGATCCCCTCGTAATTGTCGGTCGGTGCGCCATCGGGCAGCGCGAAGCTGTCGACCGGGCGCCACACCCGCCCCGGCGCGAGATCGGCGATCCGGTAGCGCGCAATGGTGGTCGCAAAACCCGGCGGCAGCTTCCAGACCACTTTCCTGAGCAGCACCAGCAGCGTTCCGTCGGGATGCGGGACGGCGTCGACCGGGCGGAACCCATCCGGAACGGCGAGCCCGAAGATCGCGCCGTCCGCATCGAGGCCGGGATCAGCGACCGGATCTCCCGCGAACAGCACACCCATATGCGTCCCGCCCCGCGCGCTCTCCGCGACGACCACGAAGCGCCCGTCGGGCAGACGAGCCAGCGATTCGGGACCGGAATTGTAGCGCCAGCCGGCCATGGCGGGCGGTCTCGCCTCGACCTCGCCGACAAGCGCGGACGAGGCGCGGGTGATGGCGTTGCGCCCCTCCGCCGCCGCCCAGACCCGGCCGCCGCCCGGTTCCCCGGCAAGCGCCTCGATATCGCCGCTGACCTTGTCGTAGGCGCCGCGTGTGAAGATCGGACGTTGTTCGGCACCAGTGAAATCCGGCCCCTCAAGCTCGATCATCCGACCCGTATCGCTCGCTGCCAGCAGACGGTCGCCGCCGCGCCAGAGCAGCGCTGAATAACCACCCGCCGACGGGTCATCGCTGGTCAGCTCCCAGCCGCGCAGCAGCCGGAACGGCCCCGACGCGGCCGGGCCGATGGCGAGGGGCGAAAGCGTGATCGGCGGCAGATCGTCGCCAGTCGGGACAGGCGTGCGCAGCCACAATCCCGGCGCCAAGGCGAGCACAAGAGTCGCAGCCGCCAAGCGTCGTCGGAGCATGGCCTCGCGCGCCTGGCGGTCAGGGCATCGGGCCGGTGAAGAGCAGCGGGTCGAGCCGCTTGTCCCGCCACATCAGGCTCCAGTGGAGATGCGGCCCCGTCGCCCGTCCCGAGGCGCCGATATCGCCGATATGCTGGCCCTGCCGCACCCGGTCCCCCTTGCTCACCAGCAGGCGCGAAGCGTGGAGGAAGGCGCTGTTGAGACCCTGTCCGTGATCGATGATGAGCAACTGCCCTTCGAGACTGAAATCGGTAACGGCGAGCACCACCACCCCGTCCGCCGGAGCGACGAAGGGCGTGCCGCTGCTCCCCGTGGCGATGTCGATACCCGAATGGTAGCTGCCCGCCTCGCCGCCACGATAGATGCGCTGCGATCCGAAACGGCCCGAGATGCGCCCCGTCGCCGGCCAGAGGAAATCCTGCCGCCAGCCCTGCGACCCGGTCTCGACCGCGCGGGCGGAATAGATCGCTTCGAGTTCGGGACGCCGGCGCGCCATGAAGCTCTCGCTCGCGCCGCCGGCTCTGCGCGCGACATTGACTCGCTCGATGTTCCAGTCGCGCGGCGCGATCGTCAGCTCGCGCGCCACGGTCGCGCCCGAGGCCAGAAGCGCACTCAGGCGCACGGTGACGCCCTCGTCGCGGTCGAAGGCGGCGAAGAACCGCCCGTCCTCTCCGAAAGCGATCGGCGTGTCGCCGAGCATGGCGCTGGTCGTGTTCGAGGGCACCTGCCCTCGAATCCAGCCGCCCTGTTCGAGCTGGCCCTCGAATTCGAGACTGCGCCGCACGGGCTCGGCCGGTGTCGGCGAGGGCGCGGGAACGGGCTGCACGACCTCCTGCGCGCGCGTACTAACGGGCGGCGGACTAGGGTCGGGCGCAGCGGCCTGCGGCACGCAGCCGGCGAGCAGCAGGAAAGGCGCGGCCCGGAAAGGGGGCGGGATCGTCCGCCTCGTCGTTCTGCTCAAGGCTTCAGGCGTTCGGTCGCGAGCTGGGCACTGGCATAGGGCTCCTGCCGCTCGACCGACCAGTAGCGCAAATCTTCCAGCGCCACCGGAACGCCGCTGGCAGCGCAGATCACATGGTTGCCCGGTCGCAGGACGCGAAAGCCGTTGGGACCATAGCGCAGCTTCGCCTCGCCGCCGGATTCTCTGTTGGATGACATCAGCATGGAGCGTTCCTAGCAGGCGGCACCTGACCGGACAATTACGCGAAGAGGTCGTCCTGCCCCGGCGCGCTTTCCTTCGGGCGCGCGGGCTTGCGGGGCGGGAATGGGCGCGAAGCGACGGGGACGCCGGACACGGTGGGTGCCACATCGAGCGCCCCGTCACGAAATATCAGCCGCAGCGCCGCTTCCTTCTCGGCCGTCGCCCTCTCGGTCAGCGTCGTGCCCTTGCCGTTCTCCACCCGGACATAGCCGCGCCGCAGCACGTTGTCGGGATCGAGCGAGGTCATCACCCGTGCGAGCGCCGCCAGCCGCTCGCGCCGCTCGACCAGCGGCCGCGCGACGAGACCGGGATCGAAGCGCTGCCTGGCGAGCGCCCGCGCCGCCTCGCGCCAGTTCCGCTGCAGGAGCGAGGGGGCAAGCCGCAGTTCGGCAAGATTTGCCCGCCCGCGTACGGCCTTGTCGGTCAGCCCTCGACGCAGCCGCTCGGCCAGATCGTCGAGCCGTTGCGCCTGCGGCTGAAGCAGCGCCTCGGCGCGCGGCAGGCGCTGGACCCGGGCTTCCAGTCGCTCGCGCCCCAGCGTCACCGGGCGCAGCGCGCACTGGCGCTGACGGTGGACAAGATCGGCGATGGTCGCGGCGAGTTCGGCACGCACCGGAACCGCCATCTCCGCCGCCGCAGTGGGGGTCGGCGCGCGCCGGTCGGCGGCGTAATCCGCGAGCGTCGTGTCGGTCTCGTGCCCGACCGCGCTGATCGTGGGGATGGTGCAGTCCGCGATGGCGCGCACCACCGCCTCCTCGTTGAAGATCCACAAATCCTCGATCGAGCCGCCGCCCCGCGCCACGATCACGAGATCGGGCCGGTCGGAATGGCCTTCTGGCATGGAAGAGAACCCGCGAACGGCGCCGGCCACCTGCTCGGCCGCGCCCTGCCCCTGGACCAGTACGGGCCAGACGATCACCCGCGTCGGAAAACGGTCCGCCAGCCGGTGGAGGATGTCGCGAATCACCGCCCCGGTCGGGCTGGTGACTACGCCGATCGTGCGCGGAAGGAAGGGCAAGGACCGCTTGCGTTCCGACGCGAACAGTCCCTCCGCCTCCAGCCGGGCCTTGGTCTTTTCCAGCAGCGCCAGCAGCGCGCCCTCGCCCGCCAGCTCCATCCGCTCGATCACGATCTGGTATTTCGAGCGGCCGGGATAAGTGGTCAGCTTGCCGCTCGCGACCACTTCCAGCCCGTCTTCCGGCACGAAGGGCAGGCGCGGCGTCGCTGAGCGCCACATAACTCCGTCGATCACCGCCTTGTCGTCCTTGAGGCACGTGTAGAGATGGCCGCTCGCCGCGCGCTTCACGCCCGACAGCTCGCCGCGCACGCGGACGAAGCCGAAGCGATCTTCCACCGTGCGCTTCAGCGCTTGGGAAATCGCGCTTACCGACAGGGCCTCGGCGTTGTCCCCCTCCCGCATGCGCGCTACCAAGCCGCCTTCAGTGTCTTCGGGAGTTGCCATGAATATCCTTCTGCTGGGGTCGGGCGGGCGCGAACATGCCCTTGCGTGGAAGCTGGCGCAATCCCGCCTTCTCGCCGGAGCGGACGACACGCTCTACGCCGCGCCCGGCAATCCGGGCATTGCCGAGCACGCGAAATGCGTCGATCTCGACGCGGGCGACCACCATGCGGTGACGACATTCTGCAAGGCCAACGCCATCGGCCTGGTTGTCATCGGCCCGGAGGCGCCGCTGGTCGACGGGCTCGCCGATAGTTTGCGCGCCGCGAACGTGCCGGTGTTCGGCCCCTCGCGGAAGGCCGCCCGGCTCGAAGGCAGCAAGGGTTTCACCAAGGAGCTGTGCGACCGCGCCGGTATCCCGACAGCGCGCTACATCCGCTGCCACAGCCTCGAGGAGGCTTGGGGCGCGCTGGCCCGGTTCGACCCGCCCTTCGTGCTCAAGGCCGACGGGCTTGCCGCGGGCAAGGGCGTGGTGATCGCCGCCACGCGCGAGGAAGCGCAGCATGCGCTTGGCGACATGTTCGGCGGCAAGTTCGGCAGCGCCGGCAGCGAAGTCGTGATCGAGCAGTTCCTCACCGGCGAGGAGGCGAGTTTTTTCGCCCTGACCGACGGCACCACCATAGTGCCGCTGGGCACCGCGCAGGACCACAAGCGCGTGAACGAAGGCGACACCGGCCCCAATACCGGGGGGATGGGCGCCTATTCCCCCGCCCCGGTGCTTGGCGAGGCGCTCCAGAGCGAGGTGATGGCGCGGATCGTCGAGCCCACCGTGCGGACCCTGCGCGAGGAAGGAATGCCCTATTCTGGCGTGCTCTATGCCGGATTGATGCTGACCGCCGAGGGGCCGAGCCTGATCGAATACAATGCCCGCTTCGGCGATCCCGAATGCCAGGTGCTGATGATGCGGCTGGAAAGCGATCTCGGCGAGCTGATGCTGGCCTGTGCCGAAGGGCGGCTGGGCGAGATCGATCCGCCGCGCCTGTCTGACGACACCGCGCTGACCGTGGTGATGGCGGCCAGGGGCTATCCCGGAACGCCGGAGAAAGGCGGTGCGATCGCTCTGGGATCGGCCGAGGCGGGTGATGCCAAGGTCTTCCATGCCGGGACGGCGCGGGGCGAGGATGGCGGGCTGGTCGCCACCGGCGGCCGCGTGCTCAACGTCACCGCGACCGGAGCCAATGTCACCGGGGCGCAGGCCAGCGCCTATGCCGCGCTCGACGCGATCGACTTCCCCAGCGGCTTCTGCCGCCGCGACATCGGCTGGCGGGAGGTCGAGCGGGAAGCGGCAAGGGCCTGAAATTGCAAGGAACCGGAAAGACCGCAGGGTCGTTGCCGAAAGAAGCACCCCACTCGTTTCCGGAGCCTTCCATGCGCCCTGCTGCCTCGCTTCTCGCGCTTGCCCTTACCGCCCTGCCGGCTACTGCCTTGGCGCAGGCCGGTGCCGGCAATTCCCAACCCGCCGCCGATGAAGATCGCGGGCGCCAGGGCGTGGAGATCACCGGCCACGTCATCAAGCCCGTGCCGCTCGAGTGGAGCGAGGAGCGGATGGCCCGCCTCGCATTGCCGCCCGGCTTTGCAATGAACGTCTTCGCCCGCGACCTCCAGAATGCCCGCATGATGAAGGTCGCCGACAACGGAGCGCTCTATCTCACGCGCCGCCAGCAGGGGGATGTCCTGATGCTGCGCGACACCAATGGCGACGGCACGGCCGATCAGCAGCGGGTCGTCGCGCAGAAGGAGCAGATGCACGGGATCGAGATCGTCGGCGACACCGCCTATCTCATCACTGTCAACGAACTCTTCCGTGCGCCGATCGCGGCCGATGGGTCCCTGGGCGCACTGGAAACCATCGCGGACGATTTTCCCGAAGGCGGGCAGCATCCCAACCGCATGGTGGTGATGGGGCCGGACGACCGGCTCTACGTCTCGGTCGGATCGACCTGCAACGCCTGTGGCGAGACCAATGACGAGAACGCCACCATCGTCTCGCTTGCTCCCGACGGCAGCGACCGGCGCATTTTCGCGAGCGGACTGCGCAACACGATCGGCTACGGCTTCGAGCCGGCCACCGGCGTCGCCTACGGCTTCGATCACGGGATCGACTGGCTGGGCGACCACGAACAGCATGAAGAGTTCAACCGGTTGACCGAAGGCGCCCGCTACGGCTGGCCCTATGTCTACGCCATGTCGCGCTTCAATCCGCAGGACACGCCGCCCGACGAGAGCTTTTCGGAATATGCCGCGGGGAGCGTCGAGCCGATCGGGCTGCACACGCCCCACGCCGCGCCGATGCAGATGGTATTCGACACCAGTGGCGCGCTGCCCGCCGACTATTCCGGCGACGCCTTCGTTGCCATGCGCGGATCGTGGAACCGGCAGCCGCCCTCGGGCTACGAGGTGCTGCGCGTCGATTTCGAGAACGGCCAGCCGGTCGGCATGGAACCGTTCGTGACCGGCTTCCTGATGGAGGATTCCGAAAGCCCGACCGGCTGGGGCCAGATGGGCCGCCTCGCTGGAATGGCGCAGGGGCCGGACGGCGCGCTCTACCTCTCGGATGACGAGAACGGCATCATCTACCGGATCGTTTACGAAGGCCCCTCTGCCCCCGAGCGGCCCGAACCGCGCTTCACGAATGCGGACGAGGGCGACCTGCAGCTGGGTCTGGTCGAGCGCGACGGCGGCTAGAGCCCGCGGCCGCCGCGCCAACCGGCCGGATCAGGCTGCTTCGCGTTCCACCAGAGCCTTGAGATCAGCCTCCGGCCGGGCGCCGTAATGGCTGATGATTTCGGCCGCGCAGATCGCACCCATCTCCAGACAGCGTTCCAGCGTCTCGCCGCGCGCGTGGCCGGTGAGGAAGCCTGCGGCGAAAAGATCGCCCGCGCCGGTCGTGTCGACGACCTTGTCGATCGGTTCGGCCGGGACCTCTGCTCGCGTATCGCCCGACACCGCGACCGCACCTTTCGCGCTGCGGGTGGCGACGAGCACCGGCACCTTGCCTTTCAGCGAGGCCAGCCCGGCATCGAAATCCCTTTCGCCCGTCAGCGTCGCCAGCTCGGTCTCGTTGACGAACAGGATGTCGATCAGCCCGTCGGCAATCAGCGCGCGGAAATCGTCACCGTGGCGATCGATCACGAAGCTCTCGCTCGCAGTAAAGGCGACCTTGCGCCCGGCATTGCGCACCACCTCGATCGCCCGGCGCATCGCGCTGCGCGGTTCTTCCGGGTCCCAGAGATAACCTTCTAGATAGAGGATCCCGGCACTGGCGATCAGGTCCTCGTCGAGCGCTTCGGGCGGGAGGTACTGGCTCGCCCCGAGAAAGGTGTTCATCGTCCGCTCGCCATCCGGCGTCACGAAGATCAGGCAACGCGCGGTCGGCGGCTCGGCCTCGCGTTTCGGCGTTTCGAAATCGACACCCACCGCGCGGATGTCGTGGCTGAACACCCCGCCCAGCTGGTCGTCGGCGACCTGGCCGATGAAGGCGCAGCGCGCGCCGAGCGCGGCCATGCCGGCCAGCGTGTTCGCCGCCGAACCGCCCGAGATTTCCTTCGCCGGACCCATCGCATTGTAAAGCTCTTCCGCGCGCGCGGTGTCGACCAGCGTCATCCCGCCCTTGGCGAGGCCGAGCTCGTCGATCAGGCCGTCCTCGCACGGGGCCATCACGTCGACGATGGCGTTGCCGATGGCGATCACGTCGTAACGCGTCGGGGTGGCGGTATCGGTCATGGAATCTCCGGTAAGGTTTCGGACTGGCATTTCGCTTGATCGGGCGCGTTAGCGGCTGGTCGCATGGGGGCCAAGGCGCGATTGACTTCGCCCGCCGGCATGGCCCAAGCGCCGCAGCCGATGACATCGCTCGCCCGCGCCCTTGCCCTGTCGATCGGACAGTTGCGCGATCCGGCGATCCGCCGCGTGCTGTTCAAGACTCTCGGGCTGACGCTGGCGCTCTTCGCCGCGCTCGGCTGGGCGGCGAGCTTCGGGTTCCAGGCCGCGCTGGAATGGGCGGGGCTGGCGGACGGCAGCGGCTGGGGCGCGCTGCTGGCAGTGATCTTCGCCCTCACGGCCGGCTGGCTGCTCTTCCGCCTGGTGGCACTCGCCGTGCTGCAATTCTTCGCCGAGGACGTGGTCCGCGCGGTCGAGGAGCGGCATTATCCGGACGAGGCGGCGCTCGCCCGCACCATTCCGTTCGCCGAGAGCCTGCGCCATTCGACCGGGGCGACCACCCGCGCCCTGCTCGCCAATGCCGCCGCTCTCCCCGTCGCCGGCCTGCTGACGCCCACCGGCATCGGCGCGCCGCTGGTCTTCTGGCTGGTCAACGCCGTGCTGCTGGGCCGCGAATTGCAGGACATGGTGTGGCTGCGCTATCGGACCGAAGCAACGGCCCGGGCGCCGCTGGCGAGGCCCACGCGGTTCCTGCTGGGCGGCGCGATCGCCGCGTTGCTGGCAGTGCCGTTCGTCAATTTTCTCGCGCCGGTCCTCGGAGCGGCCGCCGCGACCCATCTCGTTCACCGGAGAATGCGAAGTGAGACTCTTTAGCGCCGCGATCCTCGCAACCCTGCTGGCAGGATGCGTCGCGCCGTCGACCCGGCAGGCGCCCCCTTCCGCCCGGCCAGCCGCGCCCCCGCCGATGAGCCAGCCGGGCCCGCGCCCCGCGCCCAGCACCACCGGCTTCATCGCGCCGCGCGTCATGAACATGCCGGGCCTCGAGGGAGTGATCGGCCGAAACGCGACCGATCTCGCCAATATCTTCGGACCGCCGCGCCTTCAGGTGAAGGAAGGGGATGCGACCAAGCTGCAATTCGGCGGCGATGCCTGCGTGCTCGACATCTTTCTCTATCCGGTCACGCCGCGTGCCGAGCCGACCGCGACCTATGTGGATGCGCGCCGCCGCACCGATGCGCGCGATGTCGATCGGGCGGCCTGCGTGAAAGCGCTGAGACGCTAGCGGTCGCTGAAGTCGAGCGGCGCTTCCGCTCCGCCGGCAAGCGGCGGCGGGCCACGCGGCGGTATCGCAGGAATTAACGCGCCAGCTTCGGGCGGGCGGCGGCGCTTGTTGCGCCGGGCCATCCGTGTCTGCCACGTTGCCGCGTCCAGCCGGGTGCACGCGTCGCGCTTACGAATTTCCGAGGCGATGTGAGCCGCCATCCGGCCGATCATATCGGTGAGGAAACGCGCCATGGCGGGCTCAGACCATGAAGCTTTCGCCGCACCCGCACGCGCCCTTGGCGTTGGGATTGGCGAAGACGAAGCCGGCGGAGAAATCGTCCTCCACCCAGTCCATCGTGCTGCCGACGAGATAGAGCACGCTCGCCCCGTCGATGTAGAAGACGCCGCCCGGCGTGGCGATCTTTTCGTCCATCGCCGCTTCCTGCGACACGTAGTCGACCGAATAGGCGAGGCCGGAACAGCCCCGGCGGGGGGTGGAAAGCTTGACCCCGATCGAACCTTCGGGCGCCTTGGCCATCAGTTCGGCAATGCGCGCCTCGGCGCGCTCGGTCAGGACGACGGCGGCCTTGGGGGCAGGACGGGTCTTCGTATCGGCCATCACAGCATCCCCAGTTCGAGACGCGCCTCGTCGGTCATCTTTTCCGGGCCCCAGGGCGGGTCCCACACCAGATTGACCTCGGCATCGCGCACGCCGGGCACGCTCGCGGCGCGCAGCTCGACCTCGCCAGGCATGGATTCGGCGACCGGGCAGTGCGGCGTCGTCAGCGTCATGGTGACGATCACGTCGGCATCTTCGGACACCTCGACTCCGTAGATCAGGCCGAGATCGTAGATGTTGACCGGGATCTCCGGGTCGTAGATTTCCTTCAGAGCGGCGACCACGTCCTGCTGCAATTTGCCGCCGGGGCCGGATGCGGAATCGGCATCGGGCGCCTTTTGAAGGAATCCCTCGAGATAGTCGCGCTTGCGCTCCATCGTCTGCCTCGGCGATTCCTCACCGGCATCCTCGACCGCGTCGTCGACTCTGGCGCGCGGCGGCTTGTCCAGCACCTGTTCGTTGGGCGCGGGCGCCGCCACGAAATCCTTCTCTTCTGTGTTCGTATCCGTCATCCGAAGATCCTCTGGGTGCGTTCGATGCCGCGCATCAGCGCCGCGATGTCGCTCTCGTCCGAGTAGAGCCCGAAGCTCGCCCGCGCGGTGGCGGGGACGCCGAGATGCTCCATCAGCGGCTGCGCGCAGTGATGCCCGGCGCGGATCGCGACGTTTTCCTCGTCCAATATGGTGCCGAGATCGTGCGGATGAACCCCCTGAAGCGCGAAACTTACGATGCCCGCGCTGTCCTCGGGGCCGAACAGCGTCACCGAATTGAGCGAGCGCAATTCTTCGCGCAGCGTTCCGGCGAGTGCTCGCTCGTGTTGAAGAAGCTGTTCCACCCCCTGTTCCGCGACATAGTCTATCGCCGCATGGAGTGCGATCGCCTCGGTGATCATCGGCGTCCCCGCCTCGAAGCGCTGCGGCGCGGGGGCGTAAGTGGTGCCGTCGAACGCGACCTTGTCGATCATCGCCCCGCCGCCCTGCCACGGGGGCATGTCCCGGAGGATTTCCTCCCGCGCCCACAAAACGCCGATGCCGGTGGGGCCGTAGAGCTTGTGGGCCGAGAAGGCGTAGAAATCGCAATCGAAGGCAGCCATGTCGAGCGCCATGCGCGGCGCCGCCTGGCACCCGTCGAGCAGCAGCTTGGCCCCTACCGAATGCACAAGGTACGCCGCTCGACGCACGTCGAGCACGCTGCCGAGCACGTTTGAGATGTGGGCAAGCGAGACCAGTTTCGTGCGCGAAGTCAGCATCTCGGCGAGCGCGTCGAGGTCGATGCAGTGATCCTCGGTCAGCGGGCAGACATCGATCACCGCACCAGTCCGCTCGGTCAGCATCTGCCACGGCACGATGTTCGAATGGTGCTCCAGCGTGGACAGGACGATCCGGTCGCCCTCGCCGATATTCGCCGCGCCCCAGGTGGCGGCGACCAGATTGATCGCCTCGGTCGCGCCGCGCACGAACACGATCTCGCTGTCGGATTTCGCGCCGACGAAAGCCGCCACGCGCCGCCGCGCCGCCTCGTAGCCGAGCGTCATTTCGGCGCTGCGCGAATAGACCCCGCGATGGACCGTGGCGTAATCCTCGCCCAGCGCCCGCGCCATCGCGTCGATCACGGGTTTGGGCTTCTGCGCCGTCGCGGCGGTATCGAGATAGTGCCACGGCTCGCCGGTCGCAGTGATCAACCCCGGAAAATCGGTCTTGCGGGAAAGGGTCGCGATGTCGCTCACAAATGCCGGTCCAGCTTGTCGAGCGCGACGCGCATCAGCCGCTGGCGCGCTTCCTCGTCCTCGAGCGACACCAGCGCATCGCCGATGAAGGCCTGCACCAGCAGCCGCCGCGAAAGCTCGGGCGGGAGACCGCGCGCGGCCATGTAATAACGCGCCGTCTCGTCGAGCTGGCCAACCGTTGCGCCGTGGGCGCATTTGACATCGTCGGCGAAGATTTCGAGCTGCGGCACGGCATTCACGCTTGCGCCCTTTTCGAGCAGCAGGCCCTTGAAATCCTGCGCCGCGTCGGTCTTCTGCGCTTGGCGCACCACGTCGATCGACCCGAGGAAATTGCCCGTCCCCTGCCCCCAATGGACGCTGCGGACGGTCTGGTTGCTGGTGCCTTCGGGCTCGGCATGGACGGTGCGGGTGACGAATTCGCGCACCGTCTCGCGTCCGCCCACGGTGATGCCGCCGAATTCGAAATGCGCGCCTTTCGCCAGCGTCGCCTCGACTTCGATCCGGGCATATTCGGCGGACGCCAGCACCGCGAACAGCTCGCACCGCCCTCCCGCACCCACGCTCACGCGCAATCGCCGGACATCGGTTTCGGGCGTATCCTTGCCATCCTCGATCACGATGCAGTCGCGCCAGCTTTCGCCGGGTCCGACCGAGATCTCGTCCCAGCCGGGCACCGCGCTCAAGCGATCGACCGCGGCATAGCGCCAGGCTTCCTCGCGAGTCGTTGGGAGGGGCGCGGCGCTCACTTGGCTCTCGCCCGCACTTCGGCGAGATAGCGCACGCCGGCCTCGTGGGCTGCATCGAGGCAGGGAACCAGCGTTTCGGCATGCGCCTGCATCAACCGGTTGCGTTCTTCGGTAGGGACATCGAGCGAACTCAGCCGGTTCATCTCGGGAACCTCGGGCGCGAAGCAGCGCAGCATGGCGCCGCAACGGATGCCGTCGATTTCCTCGTCGCCAGTGCTCTGGTTCGTGCGGCAGGTGAGCTGGCCATCCTGCGCCGCAAGGCCGCCTTTCCAGGCTTCGAGCTTGCGGCCGATGACCACGATTTCGTCGGCGACCTCCTTCGTCGGGGCGGTAACGAAGGTCGGCAGCGGCGGCGGCGGCGGCGCGGCAGCAGGTGCAGCAACGGATTGGGCCATCAGCAGGATCGATGCGAGAATGCTCATGCCGCCATCACCTTTTCATAGCCTTCGTTCTCGAGGTCGAGCGCGAGCTCTGGTCCGCCGGTCTTCACGATTTGCCCCTGCGACAGGATATGGACGAAGTCCGGGCGGACATATTCGAGCAGGCGCTGGTAATGCGTGATCAGCAGCACGGCCTTGTCTTCAGCGCGCATGATCGTGTTGATCCCGTCACCGACTACCCGAAGCGCGTCGATGTCGAGGCCACTGTCCGTTTCGTCCAGCACGGCGAATTTCGGATCGAGAATGCCCATCTGGACCATCTCGGCGCGCTTCTTCTCGCCGCCGGAAAAGCCGACATTCACGTTGCGCTTGAGCATGTCCATGTCGAGTTTGAGCAGGCCCGCCTTCTCCTTGGCGACACGCAGGAATTCGCCACCGGTCAGCGGCTCCTCATCGCGCGACTTGCGTTGCGCATTCAGCGCCTCGCGCAGGAACTGGACGTTGGAGACGCCGGGAATTTCGACCGGATACTGGAAGCCCAGGAAAAGCCCCGCCGCGGCGCGCTCATGCGGCTCCATTTCGAGGAGGTCCTGCCCGTCGAAAGCGACCGATCCGCCGGTAACCTCGTAACCCGGACGACCGCCCAGCACGTAAGACAAGGTGGACTTGCCCGCGCCGTTGGGACCCATGATGGCATGGACCTCACCCGCATTCACTTCCAGCGTCAGGCCCTTGAGGATTTCCTTGCCGGCGATTTCGGCGTGGAGATTGTCGATTTTCAGCATTCTACGGCTTCCGGTTCGTGGGATTGTCGGCACGGCGCGGGGCCGGACGCGAGGGTTTGGGACCGCGGGGGCCATTGTCTCCGGCTCCCCGCCGGCTGGGTCCGTTGCCGGCGCGATCGTAGCGCGGCTTGCTCTGCCGGGGATTTTCGGCCTCGTGCCGGCGGCGCGCGGCCTGGCGATCGCGCAGGCGGCGGTTCATGGCTTCGAACACGTCGCCCATCGCCTCGTCGGGCTCGGCAAGGATGCGCGCGGCGGAGATCCGCAGCACCTCGATCCCCACGGCGGCGAGGCTCTTGTCGCGGCGCGATTGCAGCGCGTCCGCTTCGGCCTCCTCGATATCGACCGCGAGCCCCAGCGGATGCGAAACAAAATCGAGGATCGCCGAGCCGACCACCACATGGCGCCCGAACTTGTACTTGCCGAAATCCTCGGCCGCGAAGCGCGCAGCGAGCGCCTGGTGCGCCTCGGACGAATTTCGCCGCCGATCCCGCGCCCGCTCGTGCAGCGCGTCGAGCCGCTTCTCCGAGATCTCCCACCCGCGGCCACGCTTCTTGATCGTGGGCGCGTCGTCGGCGGTCTCGGATGGATCGCGGAGCTGGAGGGTCTTGCGGTCAGTCATGCTGCCTCCTTCTCGCCGAACCAATGAAGGCGCATGGCGTGTAGGAAGGCGGGGTCGGTAACCGGATATGGGCAAGCATCCCCGAGCACCGAATCGATACCGCAGTCAGGACAAAGCGCCGTGAAAGGGTCCGGTGCCTCCGAATAGCTGCCTTGCGTTTCTTCAATCCACTCTTCGATGCTCGAAGGCGAAAAGATCGATTCACAGTGGAAGCAGCCGCACTCCTTGCTCTCCCGTAGGAGCGTCCGATTCATCGCGGCAAGCCGATGAGCTGCTTGAATAGTTTTTGAGTCGAGGTTCACCCCACACTCCCCTCAAGACTAATCGCCAGCAGCTTCTGCGCCTCGACCGCAAACTCCATCGGCAGCTGCTTCATCACGTCCTTGGCGAAGCCGTTGACGATCAGCGCCATCGCCTCCTCCTCGTCCAGCCCGCGCTGCATGGCGTAGAACAGCTGGTCGTCGGAAATCTTGCTGGTGGTCGCCTCGTGCTCGATCTGGGCGCTCGGGTTCTTGACCTCGATATAGGGCACGGTGTGCGCGCCGCACTGGTCGCCGATCAGCAGACTGTCGCATTCGGTGCGGTTGCGCACGTTCTCGGCATTGGCCGCGACTGCCACGCGGCCGCGATAGGTGTTGCTGCTCTTGCCCGCCGAAATGCCCTTGGAGATGATCGTGCTGCGCGTGCCGCTGGCATTGTGGATCATCTTGGTGCCCGTGTCGGCCTGCTGGTAATTGTTGGTCACCGCGACCGAGTAGAACTCGCCCACGCTGTCGACGCCGTTGAGCACGCAGCTGGGATACTTCCAGGTAACGGCACTGCCGGTCTCGACCTGCGTCCAGCTGATCTTGCTGCGCGCGCCTTGACACAAGCCACGCTTGGTGACGAAATTGTAGATGCCGCCCTTGCCCTCGGCATTGCCGGGATACCAGTTCTGGACGGTCGAGTACTTGATCTCGGCATCTTCCATCGCGACCAGTTCGACGACGGCGGCATGAAGCTGGTTCTCGTCGCGCATCGGGGCGGTGCAGCCTTCGAGATAGCTGACATAACTGCCCTTCTCGGCCACGATCAGCGTGCGTTCGAACTGGCCGGTGTTCTCCGCATTGATGCGGAAATAGGTGGAAAGCTCCATCGGGCAGCGCACCCCTTCGGGCACGTAGACGAACGTGCCGTCCGAAAAGACCGCGCAGTTGAGCGTCGCGAAGTAATTGTCGCGCTGCGGCACGATGCGGCCAAGCCACTTCTTGACGAGCTCGGGATATTCGCGGATCGCCTCGCTGATGGATAGGAAGATGACGCCCGCCTTCTTCAGCTCCTCGCGGAAGGTGGTGGCGACGCTGACGCTGTCGAAGACCGCATCGACCGCCACCTTGCGCGCGCCCTTCACGCCCGCAAGGACCTCCTGCTCCGCGATCGGAATGCCGAGCTTGTCGTAGGTCGACTTGATTTCGGGATCGAGCTCGTCGAGCGATTCCAGCTCCACCTTCTTCTTCGGCGCGGCGTAGTAATAGGCGTCCTGATAGTCGATCGGCGGATATCCGAGCTTGGCCCAGTCCGGCTCCACCATCTCCTGCCAGATGCGGAACGCCTTCAGCCGCCATTCGAGCATCCATTCGGGCTCTTTCTTCTTGGCGGAAATGAAGCGGACCGTATCTTCGTCGAGGCCCTTGGGCGCGAATTCGGTGTCGATCTCCGAATGCCAGCCGAATTCGTATTCGGCGACCTTCGCGGCGGCCTCCCTCGCCTCGCGGTCCTGCTCCGGACGGGTCTGGATATCGATGGTGTCGCTCATGCCATTTCTTTCGCGGGCGCGGGATGCGTGCCCAGTTGAGTCAGGGGAATCGCCGCCAGCGCACCGCGCAGGGCGTCGTTGATGACCGGCCAGTGCGACCGGACGCTGCAATCATGGTCCACCACGCAAGTACCGCCGTCGATGCAGGCGGTGAGCGCGATCGGCCCCTCCACCGCCTCGACGATGTCGGCAACGCTGATCGCCGCGGCAGGCCGGGCCAGCTGCAGGCCGCCGCCCGCTCCGCGCGTCGAACGCAGCAACCCGGCGGCGGACAGCTTGCTTACCAGCTTCTGCACCGTGGGCACAGGCAGGCCGGTTTCCGCCGCCAGCTCGGATGCGCTGGTGCGACCCCCGCCGCAATGGCGAGCCGCTGCACTCATCGTCAGCACGGCATAATCGGCGAGGTTGGAAAGGCGCATAGCTTAATCGGACCAAATCGTTCCGATTGGCGAGCTAGTGATGCAAACCGCGCCTTTCAACCCAAATCCGCCTCCTGCGAGTCGTTAGCAGTCCTCTTGATCGCCGTTCCCAAGCTCGCGCAGATTCTTCGCATCGAGCATTTCGTTCAGAATCGGAGAATCTCCATCGCCGAGCCGCGCCGGCGTACGGCCCGCGAACAGTCGGAGCTCACGGATCATGTGCGACTGATCGTAGAAGGCCTCGGCAATCTCGGCTTCGTATTCGTCGGTCAGCGTGGGAAGGGAAAGCAGCGCCGCGGTGCGCAGGGCGCGGTATTTTCGTCGCAGCGCCATCGGTGAAACTCCGAAATAACGTTCCACCAGACGCTGTGTCTGCCGGCGGCAATAGCCGCTCTCCGCGTAAAGCGCGCCAAGATCGGGCACCAGCGCGCGGGCGAGCCAGGCATTGGTGGCAGCAATCAACCGTGCATGACCGGGATTGACGTCCCGCAACGCTCCGCGGATCATCATGCCGAGCTCCCGAGCGCACGCTTTCCCATCCATCCGCCCTTCGCGATAGGCCGCGCACAGGGCATGACCCCGCGTGACCAAGTCGGAATCTAGCCAACTGCCCGCATCATAAAGTCGGTTCGCATGGGTCTTGGCGCACAACCCGGTGAGCGCTGCCCAGCCGAGCGGAGTGAGCGCCGCACCGATGGCATGGAACGGGCCGTCGACCGCGAAAGGCGCAGCCTGAGCGAACGGGGTGAGGAGATTGACTTCGTACGAGGGATCGCTTCCGCCCCCCGGCCGGCTCATCACCCCGTTGCCGTAGGCGAAAAGGACCAGATGCCCAACCGCGGCCGGCTGGATATCGTTGATCTGCAGCTCATCGCAGCGGAAATGGTAGAAAGTGGTGACGTGATCGGCCAGTTCGGGAGGGCTACCCAGATAGTCGAGCGTGAACCGGCTCGCAGGCGTCAGCCGCGATTCCCCCCTTTCGCAATCGACGCCCCCGTCATGCATTCGCAACCTCTCGGCTTGCGACCCTTGGACATTGCTGCCCCAAATCGCACCGCGAATCCAGAAGCTATCCAAAAAAAGGGCGGCCTCCGGAATGGAAAGCCGCCCCTTGAAGTCGAGGAACCCGTCACATGAATGCGCCGAGCCCTTCGGGTCGCAGGCATTGTCATAAACGTCATTGATTGCGGAGCATTGTATGCAAGCGACATAATGCGAGGCATCGTGCACCGGACCCTTTCGAATGTTCCACGTCTCGACAGCACAAGCGGGCGGTCATAGGGGTCTGCCATGCTGTTCCCGCTCTTCAAGCCGGCCCTGTTCCGCATCGACCCGGAGCGGGCGCACCGCCTCACGATCGAGACGCTGAAGAAGGTTCCCACGCGCCGCCCCGCAAAGCCCGGCCGGTTGGCGATCGACGTCGCGGGACTGCGCTTTCCCAACCCGGTCGGGCTTGCAGCCGGGTTCGACAAGGATGCCGAAGTGGTCCCGGCAATGTTCGGGCTGGGTTTCGGAGCGGTCGAGGTCGGCTCGATCACGCCGCGCCCCCAGGCCGGCAATCCCAAGCCGCGCCTTTTCCGGCTGGTCGAGGACCGGGCAGTCATCAACCGGATGGGCTTTAACAATGGCGGCGCCGAAGCGGCCGCCCGGCGGCTCGCGACGCAGCGGCGCGGACCGGGCGTGCTGGGGATAAACATCGGGGCGAACAAGGACAGCACCGATCGCATCGCGGATTATGCGCTGATGACCCGGCAGATGGCACCGCTGGCCGATTATCTCACCGTGAACATCTCAAGCCCCAACACCCCCGGGCTGCGCGCGCTTCAGGACGAGGGGGCTCTGAAAGAGTTGCTCGACGCCGTCTTCGAAGCGCGGGGGGGCGAAGGTCCGCCGGTGTTTCTGAAAGTCGCCCCCGATCTCGAACGCGCGGATATCGACGCCATCGCACGGATCGCGCTCGGTTCCGGACTGAACGGTCTGATCGTCTCGAACACCACGATTTCGCGGCCGGCTCTTCGTTCCACCCAAGCTGCGGAAACGGGTGGCCTTTCCGGCGCGCCGCTTCGCGATCTCGCGCTCGAACGCCTGCGCGATTTTCGCAAAGCCACTGGCGGGGCGATCCCGCTGATCGGCGTGGGTGGAATAGCCACCGCCGAGGATGCCTGGGCGCGGATCCGCGCCGGCGCCAGCCTGGTCCAGCTCTACAGCGCCATGGTCTATGAAGGGCCCGCACTTCCCGGGCGGATCACCCGCGGCCTCGAGCGGTTGATGGATCGCGACGGGTTCGGCTCGATTGCCGAAGCGGTCGGAAGCGAATAACGCCCTCGCCATGCTGCGCCATCTTCTCGCTCCGCTGGTCGCCCTTTCCCTTGCCGGATGCGCCACCATCGCACCGCCCGCTCCGGCATCGACCGAGACCATCACCGGCAGCGTTAGCGCCGCCGATCCGCGGGCCGAAGACGCGGGGCGCGAGATGCTCCGGCGCGGCGGAAGCGCGACCGACGCCGCCATCGCCGTTATGCTCGCGCTTACAGTGGTCGAGCCGCAGAGTTCGGGTATCGGCGGAGGCGGCTTTCTCGTCAGGGGAATGCGCGATGGTTCGGTGGAAGCCTATGATGGCCGCGAAACCGCACCCGCGGCCGCGACGCCGGACTGGTTCCTGAAACCCGACGGCACATTGCCGCCTTTCGGCGAATCGGTCCGCAGCGGCCTCAGCGTCGGGGTCCCCGGCAATATCGCGCTCGCCATGCGCGCCCATGCCGATCACGGCCGCCTTCCCTGGTCAGAACTTTTCGAACCGGCAATCCGCCTCGCCCGCGACGGCTTCCAGATCAATCCGCGCCTGCACGGCTCGCTTTCCGCCAGCCGCGACCGCGCTGCCTTCACTTCCCTGGGACGCGAATTGTTCTTCGACGAGACCGGCGAACCGCGGCCGGTCGGTCATCTGGTTACGAACGAGCCACTGGCGCGAACTCTGGAAGAAATTGCAGCCGATCCCGCGCGTTTCTACACCGGACCCGATGCGGCGGAATGGAGCGAGGCAATCGCCGGAGCCACCCCGCGGCCGAGCGGAATGACGGCAGAGGATTTCGCGAACTATCGCGCGAAAACGCGCGACCCGGTGTGCGGCACCTACCGGGCGCACCGGGTCTGTTCGATGGGTCCGCCGACTTCGGGCGGCGTTGTGGTGTTGCAGATGCTCGGCATGCTCGAGCGATTCGATCTGGCCGCACTCGGCTTGCGCGACCCGAGGACCTGGCATCTGTTCGTGGAAGCACAGCGCCTCGCCTATGCCGACCGCGAGCTCTATCTTGCCGACAGCGATTTCGTGTCGGTTCCGCTCGAGGGGCTGCTCGATCCGGCATACCTTGCCCGGCGCAGCGCGGTGATCGCATCGGGTTCGACCATCGAGACAGTCCAACCGGGCCAACCCGCTGGCGCCCCCCGCGCTTTGGCCGACGGAGACGAACCGGAGGAAAAGGGCACCACCCATTTCGCCATCGTGGATGCGGACCAGACCATGATCAGCTACACCTCGACGATCGAAGGCCCCTTCGGATCGGGCCTGATGGTGGGCGGGTTCTATCTTAACAACGAACTGACCGATTTCAGCCGTTCCCCGACCGTCGATGGCCGTCCGGTCGCCAATCGTGTCGAGGGCGGCAAGCGTCCGCGCAGCTCGATGGCGCCGGTCGTGATCTACGATCCGCAAGGCCGCCCGCTGCTTGCCATCGGGGCGGCCGGGGGCGCGACCATTCCCGTTCAGACGGCCCGCAGCATCGTCGGGATCATCGATTTCGGCCTTCCCGCCGAGGATGCGCTGGGCTTGCCGTTCATCATGGCCGGCGGCGATGGCGTATTCGTCGAGCAGGGGACCTGGCTCGCCGATGCTATTCCCGCGCTCGTCGCGCTGGGACATGGCGAAGTCTCCACGCGGCAGGTGGGCTTGAAGGCTGGCGCGGTCCTGCGCACCGAAAGCGGATGGGTCTCTGCCCGCGACCCCCGGATCGAAGCGCAGGTTGCCCTTCCCTGATCGCCGAGTGAGTGGCCCGCTTGCCGTAACCGTGCCGCCAAATTACACCCGGCCTCGGGAGTAGGCCGAAAAACAAAGCGAGGGCTCGTGCAGATTCTGTCGGATATCGACCAGGCGAACAATCTGGTCGAACTCTTCCTGAAGCGCGCCGACGAAAAGGGCGATGTCGCTTTCCTCGGCTTCAAGCATCAGGGGCGATGGCAGACGATAAGTTGGGCGGAAGCCGCGCGGCAAGTCTGTCTGCTCGCTGAAAACCTGCGCGCGCTGGGTCTGGTCGAGGGCGACCGAGTTTGCCTGGTCAGCGAGAACCGGCCCGAATGGTGCATCTCCGATCTCGGCATCATGGCCGCCGGCTGCATCACCGTGCCGGCCTATGTCACCAACACCGAACGCGACCATGTCCATATCCTTGACAATTCCGGGGCCAAGGCGGTCATCGTCTCGAACGACAGGCTCGCCCAGCCGCTGATCCCGGCGATCTTCCGCACGGGCATCGCGGAGCACATCATCCCGATCGACGAGGTGCGCGGCTATCAGGGCGGCAATCTGAACTGCCACGGCTGGTCGACGATGATCGAGGGCGACGCCGCGGCCGCGCGCCGGGCGGTGGAGGAACGGCTGGCCGGCATCACGCGCGAGACGACCGCGTGCATCATCTACACCAGCGGCACGGGCGGGGCGCCGCGCGGCGTGATGCAGCATCACGGCGCGGTCCTCTGCAACGTGGCCGGCGCGGCGGAAATACTGATCGAGGATTTCGGAGTCGAGCCGGAGGAACGGTTCCTCTCCTTCCTCCCGCTGAGCCATGCCTACGAGCATACCGGAGGGCAGTATCTGCCGATCTCGGTCGGGGCCGAGATCTATTACGCCGAGGGACTGGAAAAGCTGGCCAGCAATATCGAGGAAACCCGGCCGACCTTCATGGTCGTGGTCCCGCGCCTGTTCGAAGTTCTGCGCACCCGCATTCTCAAGCAAGTCGGCAAGCAGGGGGGAATGGCGCAGAAGCTGATGGAAAGTGCGGTCTCTCTTGCGGAAAGGCGCGCGTCCGGGCGTGGGAAATTCGGCGATCGCGCGCTCGATCTGGTGCTGGAGAAGCTGCTCCGGCCCAAGATCCGCGCGCGTTTCGGCGGGCGGATGAAGGCGATGGTGTCGGGCGGGGCGCCGCTCAATCCCGAAGTCGGCAATTTCTTCCAGGCGGTCGGCCTCACCATGCTGCAAGGGTATGGACAGACCGAGGCGGGTCCGGTGATCAGCTGCAATCGCCCCAGGGTCGGGATCGCGATGAATTCGGTCGGCCCGGCCATGCGCGGGGTCGAGATCAGGATCGCCGAGGACGGCGAGATCCTCTGCCGGGGTGAGCTGGTGATGCACGGATACTGGCAGAACAGCGGCGAGACCGCGCGCACGATCAGGGACGGCTGGCTGCACACGGGCGATATCGGCCATCTCGACGACAAGGGCCGGATCGTCATCACCGACCGCAAGAAGGACATGATCGTCAACGACAAGGGCGACAATGTCGCGCCGCAGAAGGTCGAGGGGATGCTGACCCTGCGACCCGAAATCGCGCAGGCGATGGTGGCGGGCGACCGGCGGCCCTACATCGTCGGGCTGATCGTGCCCGATGCCGAATGGGCGCTCGACTGGGCCAGGGACCGGGGCAAGAAATTCGACCTCGCGGCGTTGCAGGGCGATCCCGAATTCAAGGCAGCGGTTCGCCGCGCGGTCGATCAGGTGAACAAGGACCTCTCGGTGGTCGAGAAGGTCCGCCAGTTCGCCTTTTCCGACGAAGGCTTCACCATCGAGAACGAAGAGCTGACCCCCTCGATGAAGATCCGCCGGCACAAGATCCGCGAACGCTACGGCGACCGACTGGACGCGCTCTATCGCGCGTGAGATGCCCCCCTAGGGAACGATGGTGGTGAACAGGAAGGTGGCGAAGATCACCAGATGGATCACCCCCTGTACGATCGTCACTCGCCCGCCCCCCAGCGTCAGAGTGGTGACCAGAAGCGTCAGCGCCAGAATCACGGTCGAGCGCATGGATAGCCCGAGCTCGAGGTCGAGCCCGAGCGCTTGTGCCTGCGCGCCTTCGCTCAGCATGATCGAGACGATCAGCGAGCATTCGATGACGGTCACCGCGAAGGCAAGAACCAGGGTTCCGAACGGCTCGCCCTTAAATGGGTGAGGATCTCCGCGTGATAGACCGCTGCAATGATCGCCGCGCCGAGCAGCAGTCCCAGGCAGATCAGCAGCGCGCTTGAGCAAGGCATCTGCGCCAGCGCGAACATCGGGCCGGCGACGGGCGCGATCAGCGACCAGGCGGCGATGCGCTGCTGAGAAGGCTCCGCGGCGGTGGATTAAGTGATTTCGGCCCGTTCCATACCAACGGGTCTAGGGCCTGTGTCGCGCGGTTTCCAGCGCGAGGCGTCCGCCGGATCAGGCCGCGGCGCTCGCCTCGATATATTCCGGGTAGAAGGTGGGTGGGCGCGTGCTCCAGCCCGGCGCGGTCGCGGCCGCTTCGCTCAGCGACTGGAGCAGAAGCTTGCGCCGATCCGGCCGGATATGCGGCAGAGCGGCAGCGGCGCAGAATGCGCTCGGCAGCCAGGGGCGGGCCTCTGCACCCAGCAGCCGTTCGTAAAGGAAGCGAAAGGCGGAAAAACTGCCAATCCGTTCCTGCGCGAGATCGAAAGCCGCAACCCGCGCGAGCTTGCCGAGAAAACCCTCGATCGATCCGAAGCCGCTTTCACACGGGATCGAGGTCCGCAGCGCCTTCAATTCCTGGTAAGCGACGTAATGAGCGCGAATCGCGGCGTTTTCCGCGCCGCTCCGTGCCCAGACGCGAAAGGCGTCGCTGCGGGCGAGGCCGATGTCGAGGCTGCGGCGGATATAGCGCTGTTCGGCGGCGCTGAACCCCGCGAATTCGCGCATTTCGGCGATGGTCATCGAAGCGGTATTGGTGACGGACATCCTGTTTGCCCCCATGTTGCAGGGGCAAGATCGCGCAATATGGTTAACGCACCGTAAGCAGCGGTCAGATGAGTCCAGCCAGCGGAGAACTCGGGTCGGCATATTTGCGGCGGCCCATGCGACCGGCGAGATAGGCATGACGCCCGCTTTCGACCGCCAGCTTCATCGCGCGCGCCATGCGGATGGGATCCTTTGCCTCGGCGATGGCCGTGTTCATCAGCACCCCGTCACAGCCCAGTTCCATGGCAACGGCGGCCTCGCTCGCGGTGCCGACGCCGGCATCGACCAGCACCGGGACCGATGCGCCCTCCACGATCAGGCGGATGGTCACCTGGTTCTGGATGCCGAGACCAGAACCGATCGGTGCGCCCAGCGGCATCACGGCGACCGCGCCCGCATCCTCGAGCTGCTTCGCCGCGATCGGATCGTCCACGCAATAGACCATGGGAAGGAAGCCTTCCTTTGCAAGAACCTCGGTCGCCTTCAGCGTTTCGCGCATGTCGGGATAGAGCGTGCGTGCCTCGCCCAGTACTTCCAGCTTGACCAAATCCCAGCCGCCCGCCTCGCGAGCCAGCCGCAACGTGCGGATCGCATCGTCGGCGGTGAAGCAGCCGGCGGTATTCGGAAGGTAAGTCACCTTTTTCGGGTCGATGAAGTCGGTCAGCATCGGCGCCTTGGGATCGCTGACATTCACCCGGCGCACCGCGACCGTGACGATCTCGGCTCCGCTCGCTTCGAGGGCGGCGGCGTTCTGCTCGAAATCCTTGTATTTGCCGGTTCCGACGATGAGACGCGAACGGAAGGTCCGCCCGGCGACAGTCCAGCTATCGTCGCCGTCGCTGCCCTGACCCCCACCGACGAAGTGGACGATTTCCAAGACATCGCCTTCTTCGAGCCGATGTTCGCCAAGTTCGCTGCGCGGCGCGATCATGCCGTTGCGCTCGACCGCGACCTTGGCAGGATCGAGCTCGAGTTCGCGCGCGAGGTCGGCGATCGTCGCCGCGGCGGTCCGGCGGCTCTCGCCGTTGACGGTGATGGTGCGAAGCGCGATGTCTTGTTGGGCAGTCATGCCTGCCCATCTAGTTATCGGTGCATGTGGCGCAAGTTGAGGATGTGCCCGAGCGAGACGAGAGCCACGCCGATGATCGTCAGGATCGCTTCCTTCGGCCCATGTTCGACCGCCAGGGCACCGCCCATGAAGGTGAGGCCTACCATGGCGATGACGAAGGGCGCGGCCATGCGATGACGCAGCGCCCCCCAGCCGATCGCCACCCCGGCGATCAGTGTCGCGATCGCCAATCCGATGCGATGGAAGTCGGGGGAGAAGAAAAACTCTCCGCCGAGGCCGAGGCCCGATACCAGTACGATCGACAGCAGGCAGTGAAGCGCGCAAGCGGCCGAGAGCGCGATGCCTGCCCTGTCGAGACGACGGCGAATCGGATTGATGGCGCGCTGGAAAACCATGGTGCGGACCATCTATGTGACAGTGTAACATCTTTCAACCGCTTTCGTGATGGGAACGTGCGCCCCATCGCTTGCACCGCTCGGTTCGCCCGGTGCGCTATTTGCGCTTGCGAAGGGGCGGTACGGCCATCACAGAGCGCACGATGTCCTTTGAACCCAATCGCAGAAGCGCGAAGGCGATATCCGTCTGGCTGTGGATCGTCGCCGCCATGGTGGTGGCCATGGTCGCTGTCGGCGGGATCACTCGCCTCACCGAAAGCGGACTTTCGATCACGCAGTGGAAGCCGCTGACCGGCGCGATCCCTCCGCTGACCGAAGCTGACTGGCGGGCCGAATTCGAACTTTACCGGCAGACCGGCGAATACATCAACGTCACCGGCCCGGCGGGCATGGACCTCGCCGGTTTCAAGTTCATCTTCTTCTGGGAATGGGCACACCGGCTGCTGGGCCGGCTCGTCGGGATCGCCTTCGCGGTTCCCCTTGCATGGTTCTGGATTCGGCGCGCCATACCGGAGGGGTACAAGGGGAGGCTGGTGGCGCTGCTTCTGCTGGGTGGGCTGCAGGGCGTGTTCGGCTGGTTCATGGTCCGTAGCGGTCTTTCGGAGACCTCGACCGATGTCAGTCATTTCTGGCTGTCCATCCATCTCCTCACCGCGCTGCTGACGCTTGGCGGTCTTGCCTGGACGGCACTCGACCTGTGGCGCCACGCGCATATCGGACGATCACGGCCAGCACGATGGAGCAGCACGGCGAGCTGGGTCGGCGCGATCCTGTTCGTGCAGCTCTTGCTCGGCGCGTGGGTGGCGGGGCTCGATGCCGGCCACGCATCGGACAGCTGGCCGCTGATGCAGGAAAGATTCGTACCGGAATTCGACGGAAGCAACGGATTGCTATGGGCGGCGACGCACGATCCCTTCCTGATCCACTTCCTCCATCGCTGGTGGGCCTGGATCGCCTTCGCCGCCCTGCTGGTTCTGGCCCGCAAGGTCCGTCCACTGGAGCGGCGCGCCTCGATCGCTCTTCACGCCGTACTCGGCACGCAGATCGCGCTCGGCATCGCGACGGTCCTCACCGGGGTCGCGCTGTGGGTGGCCGTGTCGCATCAGCTGGTCGGCGCGCTGCTGGTTCTCGCCTTTGCCTGGGCGGCGCATATTCTCGGGCGGGCCCGTGACCTCTGAAGCCGGGCTGATCTGGTGCCCCTTCGCCGATGAAGAGAGCGCGCGAGAGGTCATCGCCGGACTGCTCGCGGAACGACTGATCGCCTGCGGGAACATCCTGCCGGGGGTGCAGTCGCTCTATTTCTGGCACGGTGCGCAGGATAGCGCGGGCGAATGCGGATCGCTGCTCAAGACGAGCGCGCCGCTGCTCGACCGGGCAATGGAACGACTCGAAGCGCTGCATCCCTACGATCGGCCGGCGGTCATGGGCTGGCTCGCAGCGACCACACCTGCGACCGCGCAATGGCTCGAAACGGAGACTGCGGCGAAATGACGGGGCCAGTTTGCAAGCAAGGCAGACCCACCCGACGGGCAGCATTGGCGCGTATCGGCCGGATCGCCCTGATCCCGACTCTCGCTTTGGGGCGGATGCCCTCGCCCCTTCGGGCCGCCGAAATCGCCGTTCATCCGCCGACGAGCCCGATGCGCTTGCGGCGTGTCGTCGAGCGCGATCTTGCCGACGGCAAGCTCCTCATCGTGACGCGCGACTGGCAGTGCGAATTTGTGCGCGAAAGCGAGGATATCACGGTGTCGGGCCGGCAGGTCGCCGTCGAGGTGGATGCCCCGCCGGCGCTGGCGCCGCTATCCGCGATCGAGAAAAACCGGGTCGACGAAGGTCTTTTCCCGGCACGGCTCGACCTTACAGGACAGATCGTATCGATGAACACGGCGCAGGACGACACGGCGATCCGCAAGGGCGTGGATGTTGCGCGGACGATCTTCGCTTCCATGCCGCCCGGTCCGCTCGACGGCGCCGATCCAGAGGCTTTCATGGTGCAGCTGATCGGCACTTCAGCGCAGGCGATCAGCCGCGTGCCGCGCGACCTGTTTTATCCGGTAGCAGGCGAATGGACCGAGACACGTTCAGTCGATCTAGGCGATACGCAGGGCGAGATCGAGATACGCGTCCTTACCACAACCCGTCCGGATGGATTGCTCGAGCGCACCGAGCGCGCCGTTCGCACCCGGTACGGTGGCCGGGACAGGCATTCGCGCGAGTGTCAGTTTTGTCGAAAAGCCAGACAGCTAAGTAATTGAAATAAAAGAGCCGAAGATTTGCCTTATTCCCGGACTCTGTTTTTCAGTTCGATTTGATGCGGCTAACAGCCGGACTCATGGTAAGTTCCTGCGAAGAACAGGAGTCGGCTGATGGGCGGATCGGGAAGAAAGCTCGAGGATATTCCCGACGACGACTGGCAACTGGCGGTCGACAGACAATCAACGATCCGGCGTCTTGCCGACTTGGACGACATCACGAAGGACGACATTCGCGCGGCAAGTGAGGAGCTTGGTCTGGGGCGCTCGCGAATATACGAGTTGCTGGCAAATTACAGGAAGCACGGCGGCGGCGCTTCATCGATCGCCAACAAGAAACGCGGACCCAAGGAAGGCGCATCCCGTCTTCCCAAAGAGCTCGATGAGTTCATCTACGCTTCCATCGATAGGTTCTATGCGAGGCGGCAGAAACCCAAGATTGCCGATGTCTGCCTTGAAATCGCGACCGACTGCCATCAGCGCGGATGGAGAGCCCCGTCGCGAGCCGCGGTCGAAACACGCATCGCACGGCTCGATCAGTGGAGGCTTCTCGCGAAGCGCGAAGGCGAAAAGATCGCCGGCGACAAGTATCGCCCGATCGGCGTGCCGTTCACCATGTCGCGGGCGCTTCAATGGGTGCAGGGCGATCATACCGTAGCGGATGTCATGCTCGTCGACGACGTCTTCAGACGATCGATTTGCCGTCCACTCGTGACATTCTTCATCGATATTTTCACGCGTATCGTGCTTGGTTGGTACGTCTCTTTCGAGGAGCCGTCGCGGACGTCCTTGGGCATGGCGCTGCATCATGCGGTCTTCCCGAAAGGCCGCTATCTTCGAAACTTCGGGCTCGACCTCGACCTGCCGGGACATGGTGTCCCCGAGACGATCAGCCTGGACAATGCCAAGGCTCATCTCTCACCCGACTTTCTTCGGGGGTGTCAACAACATGGCATCAAACGCCACCTCAGGCCGGTCAAGAAACCCTGGTTCGGCGGTCACATCGAGCGGTTCATCGGGACCACTATGGGGGCTGTGCACCTCATTCCAGGTTCGACCTATTCGAGCATCGCCGAGAGGAAGGAATACGATTCCGAGAGCGAAGCCTGCATGACGATCGGCGAATTCGAAAGATGGCTCGCGATCCAGATATCGCTATATCACAATCAGAAGCATTCCGCGCTCGGAGTCACGCCCCTGACGGCATGGGCGGAAGCGATGAACGATAGACCAGTCCTTCGACGGCTGCCCGACGAGCACGACTTCGTCCTTCATTTCCTGCCATCAAAGCGCAGGAAAGTGCGCCCGGACGGCATCCGGCTCTTCAACGTCTTCTACAAGAACGACGGCGCGCAAGCGTTCGTCGATGGCAGCACCAATAGGGAAAAGATCAAGTACAATCCCCGCGACATGTCGACCATCTATATCGAGAACAAGGCCGGCGAACATTTGGCGGTCGGCTACAAGGATCTGACCCGCCCGCCGGTGACGAAGCACGAACTCGACATCGCCAACGAGGCTCTTCTCGAGCGTGGGCGCAATTCAGTGAACGAGGACCGACTGTTCCAGATGATTCTGCTTCGCCGGGATTTCATCGCGCAAAGCGTCAAGAAGACTAAGAAAGCGAGGAGGGAGGCCATGCGGATCACGCACGCCATAGCCGAGGGGCGCGCCATCGCTAAAAAAGCTCAAAATGCCCCCAAACTTTTGCCGCCCCCCGCCGATCTCGATAGCGCCGGGTGCGGGGAGTCCGACAACGAGGTTATCGTGCCCTTCGAAATCGAGTTCGAAGATTGAGCGGTTCCTTCGATCATCTGCACCCCAGGGTTCGGGAAGTCGCTGGTAAGCCGGACAAGGAACGTATCGCGTGGCTCCAGGTCGACAGATGGGTCAAGCTCGATCGATCCGAGGCTGCGCTCGCCCAGCTCGAAGCGCTGCTCGCCTACCCCACGAGAGGGCGCATGCCCTGTCTCCTCATCCACGGGACCACGGGCATGGGGAAGAGCGAGATACTCGAGCGATTCCACGAACGCCATCCGTGGTCCATCGACACGAAGACCGGTCGCGAGACGCTTCCGGTACTTCTCGCCGAGATGCCGCCAGAGGCGACCGAAATCGACTTCTACGAGGCGATCCTCGACCAGCTCAATTATCGCCAGAGAAGCTCGGGCACCGCGCGCGAGCGAAGAGGTCAGGTGATAGCAGTCATGGCCGATGCTGGCGTCAGGGTTCTGATGCTCGACGAGATCGACAAGATGCTCGGCAGTACGCCGCGCCAACAAAAACTGTTTCTCAACAGCATTCGATACCTGACGAACCAACTGCGCATTCCCATCGTGTGCGCCGGCGCGACAGGAGCGCGGCTCGCGATACGGACCGACCCCAACCTCGCCGACCGCTTCGCATCGTTCGAATTGCATCACTGGCAAAAGGGGCGAGCGCTCAAACAGCTTCTCGCATTGTTTTCAATGAGCCTCCCGCTTCGCAAGCCATCGGATCTTACGACTTCCGAAATGCAGGACGAGGTCATCAAGATGACTGCCGGCGTGACCGGAAGGATATTCCGGCTGTTCGAAGCGCTGGCGATCGCCGCCATCGTCTCGGGACGCGAACAGATCGATCTTGGCAGTCTGCGCGATGAGTATCTGCTTTTGCCGCTCGTCTCGATGGAAGTCCAAAAATCTGAGGATCATGCGGTCGCCGGCTATCTTTTCGGCGACGCGGGGTGACGAGCCGTGGACCGTTGCCGGACGAATGCATTTCGTCCTGGCTCGACCGTGAACTGGCGCTCCACCCCCGGATCGAACGCCCGACAGCCAGGCATTACCATGCCGGTGACGGACCTATGGTTCACCCCGACATACGGCCGCGCAGACTGTGGCTCGAACAAGTCGCCGCGATCTTCGCGATTGATTCCGAAGAGCTTCGCCATGCAACGCTGTGGCATCGCTATCCCGGTATCGAGGCTCAATACCTTCGCTGGGCCAGGGATCCATACCATGAATATGTGTTCGGCGGGAAACGCAAGGACCGGACAGACGTCCGCATCAGGTGGTGCACCCGCTGCCTTTCCGAAGACATGCGACAGGGTATCTCGGGGTATGTCCGCCGAGACTGGCTGCTGTCGACCCAGACCGTCTGCCCGAAACATGCCTGGCCCTTGGAGGGCAATTGCTCGACCTGCCGGAGAACGAGCTATTCGCACGATTTCAGAAATTCCCACTGGCCCGGACCATATTGCGAGCATTGTGGCTTTCCACTGACGCGTGCTCAGAAACCGGTCCTTCGCGCCGAGCCTATCGGACTGGAGGCCTGGAGGGCGCTGGTCCAATTCGAGAAGGGGGTGAAGGAGGTCGTAGTCAGGAAACCCGATCGAACTCTCGCACGCGGCAAGATTGCCCGGCGGAAATTTCTGGCCGCCTACTGCGACCTATTCGAGCTGCTCTTCGAGGTCGATTACAGGCGGAAAGGCAGTTTGCGCGGAATCGACTACTTCGAGACCCTCGCCCTGCCATTCTATCAGATGCACGTGACGCAGCCTTCGCCGATCTGCCATCCCATGCTCGTTGCCGTGTCGTCGCTCGCGATGCGGATCTCGGCGACGATCGGAGCCTTGTTCGACGAAACCGATGTCCTGCCGAAACTCTTTTTCCAGCGAAGCCGCGCGGAACTGCTGGGTCACCTTTCCTGGTTCTACGGTTACGGGAAATCGAACGCTCTGTGGGAGGCCCGCAACCGGTGGCCGGAGAAGTTCCTGGCGGATCTAGAAGCGGCGCCCTTCGAAATGGCGCTGGACATGGAACTGAGAAATCCCCGAGGCTTGTTCGACGCGATTTCGCATTACGAGCGCACCGGACAGATAGCTTAGACCGTGGCATTCCCCAACATACGTTGGTCAAAATCCGCGTAACGACTTTCCCGCATCATCATTATATTCTAATCTAGTTCTCGCCTGGCGGTGTGTCCCGACGGGTGAGGCGTCGTAACCTCCGGACCTCTCAGCCGGTCGACAGCAATGTCGGCCGGGTGGCTGTCGCGCATGTCCAGGGCTTCGCCTAAAGGCGGCAGCGCTCGCGCGAGAGCCCGGGTTACGAACACCCGGCTTCGGCCTGCCTCCCAACGTCAATCAGGGAGGTTTCCCCGCTTCGTGTCCGCCGAACTTCGAACTTCATCGCTGCCGCAGCATTTCAGTTCGCTCATCGAGCAGCGCAACGTCTGGTCCGACTGGTTTCCGCACGACTGGATCAGCCCTCTGTCCTGGGTGCAGATGGCCGCCATGCTCATGCGCGGAACGAAGCCGGAATCGATGATCGACCGGCTCGCGCCCGTACTCGAGGGTACGCGTGTTACGATCGAGGCGAGCTATCTCGAGTTGGCGAAGAAAGCTCCTGCCGATCGCACGATACTGCTGACCTACGACGACTACCGCGAACAATTTCAGGACGAACTGCTCGAGAGATACGAAGGGTTTCTCGAAACGCTGGTCGGCGACGTCGATCTCGAATGGCTTCGCGACAGACTGCTGCGCAACGGAGCGGGCGCGCAGAGCTTTATCTGGTTCCTTCTGAACGGGATCGCCAACGCAGCGATCGAAGACGAGCTCGATCCGACATCGGTGACGACGGAAGCGCGTTGGCTCGCCGAACTTGAATTCTGCGATCCGGCCCATCTCGCCGGCGACGAAGCCGTGCTTCGTTTCTTCTACCGCGAATTCCGCGAGACTTTCACTCAAGCCGCGCCCCTGCCAGCTCGTCCCTCGACCTACCCCCGCGTCGAAAATCCGATCTACGGCGACGAGGACCAATACATCTCACGCCTGAAGGCGATCGAAAACCGGCAGGCGCGTCAACTGGCGCGCGAACTTGCTCCGACCTCGGAGCCGGTCGATCTTCCCTCCGACGCCTGGATGCGCGCGATGCGCGCAAACCCCTGGAGCCAGGCGCTGGATCTCGCGCGCGTTCCGCCGTTCCACTGGCAACGACAGGTCGCCTTCATGCTGCGCGACGTCTCGCTCGACGCCGTTTCTCGGCGGATCGAGACGAACCTTATCGAAATGGCCGAGGCGACCGCTTCGCGAGCGCTCGAAGAGGCCGAAGCGCGTGGTCGAGCGGTCGAGGACATTGAATTCGGGCTGTGGTTCAGATGGTGGCGAGAGCATTTTCGGCACTGGCAGGATCCGCTCCGTCTCACGCTGGAACGATTGTGCCGACCCGACGACGCGAGTCTCGTCGGCGACTGGCTTGCAAGGTTCGAGCCCGCGGTGTTCGCGGATTTCGTCATTGGTTGCGCGCACGCGAATACGGTTCTGCAACACATCGCGACCCGAACTTGCGATCGCGAGAGCGGCAGCGAACGGCTCTTCATCATCAGTGGCGATCGGCCTCTTCGTCGCTGTGGCCTCCACGACGTCACTCTCGAAGTTTGGAAATGCTTTTGCCGCGATAATGGCATCTCGGATCGCGGCGAATTCTACGCGCTGGATTTCGAGGTGAATTGGGAGGCTCCTCTCGCAGCTCGCCAGAGATAGTGGAAACGCCCGCCCCGAAATGCTTCTTATTCTGTTTTTGAGAAACGGAGACCTCGGGGAAGCCGTTACCTCCGGTATCAGCCTCTTGTCTTGAGAATGAACCAGAAACTCCAGCTTGCCAAAAGCCCCAGAAGAACGAGAGCGAGACCAGCGAACGTCATCGCGGTTCGCCAGACGAGCCCTCCGACCTTGGCCGCATGGATCGGATAGAACTTTTCCGTGATCGCCGATGCCGTATCGCTCGTCGCCGGATCTTCGACCGCCACCACCTCGGCCGTGTCCGGTGCTACCCAGACGTAACTCCGTCCATTCGGCGTCCATTCGAAGGACTGGCGGTAGCGGATCGCGATCGGTGCGCCCGGTTCGCCTAGCAGCATGATGCGACGCGCTTCGGCGCCGGGATAGATCGCCTGCGCACTGGTCATCACACGCCGCCAGTCGGTTCGCGCGTCGACCGCAGCCAGATCGTCCGGAAGTGGAGATTCCGCCTTCTCGCCAGCCAGCGGCGAAAGCAGCCACGCGGCGACCGCAGGGAATACCATCACGGCACCCGTGAACGCCGCGACGATCAGCAACGGCGAGGCGACCACGCCGAGATCACGGTGATGACGCACGATAGCGCTCTTGGTGAAGCGCACGGGCCAGAGCCGAAAGGTGAAGGTCTTGCGAGTACGCCACCAGAGGATCAGGCCGGTGATGCTGAACCCAAGCAGCAGAAAACCGAGCACGCCGGTCACGATCTTTCCCGCATCTCCCATGAACAGATAGTGGTGCAGATCGAACAGCCACAGTTCGGGCCGTTCCCACATGCCGTCCCAACGCTCGACCACCGTGCCGTCCAGGGCGAGATAGGCGCCGCCGCCGTCGGCGTAGATGGCTTGGTGGAGACCGATCTCCTCGCCCGCGAACGTGATGCGCGAAAGATCGGGACCGGCCTCGAGCGCGCGTTCGATGACAAATCCGAGCGCTACGGGATCGTTCATCGCTGGCTCGTCGGCGCCCGGCAGCATGATCCAGGCATCCTCCCACAGCAACACCGTGCCGGAAAGGCCGATGATGGCCATGAGGATGCCGACGATGCCGCCCGTCCAGCGATGCAGCCAGAGGAGCGCTCGCATCAGAATGCGCCGCGCCAGTTCAGCGTAAAGGTCCGTCCGCGTCCGGAGAAGAAGCGGCTGTTGTCGGTCACGCGAACCGTGTCGCTGTCGTAGGTCACGTAGAAGTCGTCGGTGAGATTGGACGCAGCCAGCGCGAACTCACCGATATCGGTGCGATAGGCGATAAAGGCGTCGATGAGGGTGTAGCCTTCGAAGTCGGTCGCGGTGGCCGCGTCGTTGAACTTGCGGGACAGGTAGAACCGCGCCTGGGCGCGCAAGCTCAGCGGCCCTACGGCATAGTCGGCCGCGAGATTGATGCGGTCGGGCGAGATGTTCGCCCCGTCGAGATCCTCGTCGACCAAGCCATCGCCGTCACCATCGGTGCGACCGGAGAGGTCGGCATAGCCGCCGCTGAGCGACAACCCGGGCACCGGCGTGTTCCAGTCCACGCTCGCCTCGAACCCTTCGATCTCGATCGGTTGCCGCTCGACCTCGAAGACGTCGTTGCGCAGTACGAGCAGCGAGCCGAAATCGCTCGACGACCAGAAATAGCTCGCCGAGGCCTGGAGCGCGCCGCGGTTCCATTCCAGACCGAGCTCGCGATTGTTCGACACGACCGGTTCGAGCGAGAGGAAGTCGTCGACATCGACGCCGGGCTGCGTGATGCCGCGCAGGATGCGTCCCACGTCGGCGATGGTGAACCCTTCCGCGTAACTGCCATAGGCGCGCAGTCCGTCGACGGGTTCGACGATCACGCCGGCGTTCCACAACACGTCCTCGAAGGATGGCGACCCGCCCTCGACCTCGACCGCTCCGTAGCTTGCGAGCGTGCGAAAGTCGTCGACCGAAAGCTCGACGTTTTCGTAGCGCAGGCCACCCGCCAGGCGAACGACGCCATCGGCGAGCGCCAGATTTCCCTGCAGGAACGGCGCCAGGCTACGGAAGTCGCTGCGCGGGACCCAGACCCGGTCGGTCTGGACGAGCGATTGTTCGGTCCGATCGAACAGCGCGTCGAACCCTGCGGTAAGCGTCAGATCGTCGAAACCCGGAACGGCGCGCTCGTAGCTGACCTTGCCGCCGAGCTTGCGCGAGCGATTGGCCGACTGGTCGAACAGGGTGCCGGACGGATCGATCGCCGGATCCTGGAACGTGCCGAAGACGCCGCCCCCGAACACGTCGCTCGTCTGGCTGTAGAAGCCCTGCAGCACGAAGGTGCCGCCGCCGAGGTCGGTATCGGTCAGCGAGGCGGACAGCAGTTGTGCGGTGTTGGACGGCGGATCGCCGGGCGTCACGCCGCGCACGCTGGTCGCGGGTATGTCGGTCGACCGGTCCCCAGGCAAGAGCACGTAATTCGCATTTCCCTCCAGTTCGAACCGGTTGGCGACCAGTTCGAGCCGCGCGCCGGTCGGTAGCTCGTATCCCAGGCGCGCGAAGAGGGACCAGCTGTCGCTGTCCTGGATCTCGCCCTGTGTGCCGTCGACACCTATGCGGTTGCCCGCTCCGTCGAAGAACGCTCCGCGGCGCTCGAGGGTAGCGCCGAAACTCGCATCGAACGCGCCCGCACGGTAGCCTAGGAGCGCGCCCGACTTGGCGCCAATCCCTTCGCCGTCGAACCCGTCAGGCAGAGTGATCTGGGCGAGCGCGTCGATCGCCACCCCGTCCTCGCGCGGCGCGCCGACCGTGACCTGGTTTACGACGCCGCCGGTCGCGCCGATACCCTGAAGCGCGTTGGAGCCGTAGATCACCTCCACCCGATCGATGAAGAACGGGTCGATCGTATAGCCATCGCGCGACCCGTCGCGTACCGGCGTCGATTGGGGAATGCCGTTGATCGCGTAGAGGGGCGACCGACCGCGCAAGCTCTCGCCGGCCCCGCTCAGCTTCTCGCGCGTCGGCGAGAACGAGGGAAGAAGTGCCGAGACGGCATCGACGGTCGAGCCCGACACCAGGACCTGCCGGTCGAGCGCTTCGCAGTCGATTACGTCCACGGTCAGCGGCAGCGCGCTCGCTGGAAGCTGCGAGCGCGCGGCGGTGACGACGATTTCCGAGGATGGATTGTCGTCCTGCTCGGTCTCGATGGTGTCTGAAGATTGGACGTTCTGGGCGTAGGCCGGCGAGGCTAGGACGAGCGCCAGGGCGCCGGCGAGGAAGCGATGCATGGAAACTCCTTCAATGTAGAAGGGGCCCCTAGGGTGCTTGCGAATAGTTCGCAATAGCAGCTTGGCAGACTTACCCGTTCAGGACGAACATTCGCAGCGTTCTCGCGGTTCTCCCGATCGTTCTAAATTCTAGGGGTGCTCGCGTAGTCATCGGGATCGCTGCGGCAGGAGTAAATTAACCACGACGGTTTAGTCGTTTCGAATGGAATGGGTCCGTTCACGACGCGTCGCGCGCAGCTTGGGAATAGCGATCGGCTATTTCCTGCTCGCGTCCGCGACGATCGCGACCACACGCTTCGGCAATGGCGTCGCTTTCATCTGGATCGCGAACGCCTGGCTTCTCGCGGAGCTCTCGATCACGACGCGGCGAGACTGGGCCTTTCCGATCATGGCGTGCGCGCTTGCGAGCACCGTCGCGACAACGCTATTCGGCTTCGGTCTTCACTACGCACTCCCGCTCGCCTTCATCAACATGAGCGAGGCCATCGTTGGCGCGCTCATCCTGCGGTTCCTGAAGCCCAGCGCGACCAAGTTCGACTCGCTCGATGCCATGTTCGCGTTCATCCTCGCTGCCGGGATCGCCGCGCCCGCATTGACCGCTTTCGGGGGCGCTTTCGTCGCGGAGCTGACCGGCAAGCCCTTCTGGCCCAACTGGCTGCGCTGGTTCGCAGGGCACGGCCTGGGCGCGCTCGCCTTCACGCCGCTCTTCGCGCTGCTGCTGCGCGGCGATGTCGCATACTGGCGCCAGAATGCGTCGCGCTCGCGCGTAATCGAAGCCGTCGCGGCACTATGCTCGGTCCTCGCGGTGACCTTTCTCGTGTTTTCGCAGGATCGGCTCCCGCTTCTGTTCCTGCCGTTCCTTCCGATGATCATCGCCACCTTCCGCCTCGGTCGCTTCGGCGCGGCGCTTTCAGTCACGATCCTGACCTTGGTCGGAAGCTACTACACCTTGCTCGATGCGGGACCGATCGCGTTGATGGGCGACGATCTCGGTGGCCGGCTGCAGTTCCTCCAGTTCTATCTGGCGATCACCGTTCTGACCGTTCTTCCTGTCGCGGCCGATCTCGCGCGCCGCAAGCAGGTTCACGAAGCCTTGCGCGACAGCGAAGCGCGCTATCGTCTTCTCACCGCCAAGTCATCCGATATCGTGATGAACCTCGATGCGGATGGCTGCATCCGGTTCGTTTCGCCATCCGTTCGCGCGCTCGGAGGGTACGAGCCGGAAGAGCTGATGGGAACCAATGCCATGGACCTCGTTCACGCGGACGATCGCGAAGCGGTTCGTCAGGCCCATCTCGATGCCCTGCGATCGCCCGAGACGCCGTTCATCGTCGATTATCGCGCTTCGCGAAGCGATGGCGCCGAGACCTGGATGGAGACCCATACGCAGGGCGTGCGCGACGAGGACGGCAGGGTCTCGGGCGTGGTCAGCGTCATTCGCGACGTGTCGCATCGCAAGGCGCGAGAGGAGATGTTGGCGATTGAGGCGCAGACCGATCCCTTGACCGGCCTGCTCAATCGCCGCGGCTTCGCCAGATGCGTCGAGAAGAACGCCGCCACTTCCGACACGTGCCGCCTCGCGGTGTTCGATATCGACCGTTTCAAGCAGGTCAACGATACCTACGGCCACGCCGCCGGCGACGAAGTCCTGCGGACCTTCGCCAGGGTCGCGCGAGCCGCGGTCCGCGAGAACGACAAGGTCGGTCGCCTTGGCGGCGAAGAGTTCGCCGTTCTGCTGACCGATTCGACGCTCGAACAGGCGATGATGATCTGCGAGCGTCTGCGCCAGTCGATGGAACGGGAGGTGACGACGGTCAAAGGGCAATCGATCAGGGTGACCGTAAGTGGCGGGATCGCGCGGATCGTGGACGGCGAAGACATCCAATCGACCCTGTCGGCCGCGGACATGGCGCTCTACGAGGCGAAGCGTGCGGGCAGGAACCAGCTTGCCCTTGCCGCATGACCGAAGCGTTGCATCGCTCGATCTCTCGGTGTTGCCGACATGCAACCCGGCGAACTTCCCTTACATTCTTCGGAACCCGCGCACACTCCGTTCGTCCTCGCAATAGATCCTTTGCTTAATCACGACGTTCCGATGCCGACCACCATACTCATCGTAGAAGACGAAATCCTGATCGCAATCGAGATGGAGGAGGTGGTGAAGGATCTAGGCCACCGTTCCGCCGGCATCGCCGACGATATGTGCTCCGCAATGGCGAAGGCCTCAAGCGAGGTCGACGTCGCGCTGGTCGATCTCAATCTCGCCGATGGCGCGACCGGTCCCGCGATCGGCGAACGTCTTGCGCGCGAGTTCGGCATGGAAATCGTGTTCGTCACCGCCAACCCTGCGCAACTGGGTGACGGGGTCGAGGGAACACTCGGGGCGCTGGAAAAGCCGGTCGACGTGTCCATTTTGCGGGAGGTGCTCGACTACGTTATCGCGCATCGCGACGGAAAAGAGGTCGAACCGCCCAAGCGCTTGCGGCTGTTCGCGGCCTAGCTGTCCTGCAACCGGTCGCGCCTGACCGTCATCGTTAGACGCAAGCCTTCTGGGGTCCATTCGCGCTCGTAGCTGCCCCCAAGCTGCTGGTCGATCGACAGGTCTAGAAGTCGGCTTCCAAAGCCGGGAAGAAATTCTGCGTCGGCATGCATTGTCGCGCCGCTTTCGGCCCAGGTCAGGGTTACGCTCTCACCGTTCTCGACGAGTTCGATGGCGATGTGACCATCGGGATTGGCGAGCGCGCCGTATTTCATCGCGTTGGTGGCGAGCTCGTGGAAGACAAGCGCGACCGGCGTCGCCGCCTTGCTCGCGACCTCAATATCCGGACCTCCGATCGTGAAACGTCCTTCCTGGAACGCGGGGTAGCTCTCGAAGATCGTGGCGAGCAGGCTCGACAGGTTGACGTCCTCGGTCTCGGGACGCGATTTCTCCGAATGCGGCCGCACGAACTCGTGCGCGCGGCCGAGCGCGGCGATCCGCGCCAATAGTTCCCTAGCCGTCTGACCGAACGCCTGATTCGCGCGTGCGGTCAGACTGATGAGCCCCGAGACGATGGCGAAGATGTTCTTGATCCGGTGGCTGAGCTCGTGGCTCAGAATCTCGTTCTGGAGGGCCGCGCGTTTCTGGTCCTCGATATCGGTGCAGGTGCCGATCCAGCGCTGGATTTTGTCGTCGTCGTTCAGGATCGGCAACGCGCGCCCGATCATCCAGCGATACTCGCCTGACCGGTGTCGCAAGCGATACTCGACCTCGTAGGGATCGCCGGTCGCAAGGCTATGGCTCCAGCGTTTCCAGGCTTCGGGCTGGTCGTCCTCGTGAAACATGTGCGCCCAGCCTTCGCCGTCGGTCGAGCCGACCGGAACGCCGGTGAACTCGTACCAGCGGGCATTGTAGTAATCGTGCGATCCGTCGGGCAGGGTCGACCAGACCATCTGCGGCATCGTGTCGGCAAGCGCGTGGAAGGCGGCACCTGCGCTCTGCAGCGCATGTTCTCGCGCCAGCGGCAGAACGTCGGGCGCGTTCGCGTTCTCACGATCGCCGAGCTGAAAATTCCGGATGGGGGTATGGCTCATGCTACCGGGCTCCTAGCGAGGACGGCAGCCTCGACGTGATGTGCGAGCCCCAAGTCCGAAAGCTATCTCATACTGCCTTGCATGCCACCGAAAGCGGAAGCGGTAAACGCTCGATGGCTGGCGGAGCCATGGTGCGAGCGCGTGCTTCGTTCGAAGTATCTGTCTCCAACGCCTGGAAAGTCAGATGACGGCGCTTTGCATGCGAGCGCTGCGATATCTTGACGTGTGAACATGATGACGAGTGAACAAACGAACAAACCGGCATTCGAACAAACCAACATGCTGACGTGTTCGCGTTCTCATCGCTACGGTCGCCTTCACAAGTTCGTCGAACACGCGGTTCGATTTGGACGGCGGCGACATAGGCTCGGGCACATGCGGTTCGCCCATCCTCTTGTCCTATGGATGGAACATGGCAGGTCTGCGAACCCTCAGGCGAATTTGATCGAGGGATCCTCGAAGCGCACAGCGCGCAAATTGCGGGCGATCCAGGCCGCAAGTAACGCCCGGGGAAGATCATCGCCGACCGCCGAAACCGAGGACCTCGCACACCGCGCGAGGATGGCAACACTACCGTTTTCCGGGGTAAGGCGCGCGATCTTTACGTGCTTGCCCAGCAGAAGATATGCCGCGCGGCGATAATTTCGTTCCGACAGCACTGCCTCGAACTCGGCTTCCTCGACACGTTCACCCATGAGCTTGGCCCCAGAAGGGCGGTGCGAGCTGAGCCAAGTCGAATGCATGACGAAGGAGCGGCTCGACGGACCCGCTCACTCGCAGCTTATCGTCCAGCCATACGAGACGACGCAGCCAGATACGAGCTAGGGTTCGTGGACAAACCTTGCATACCAGCAATCTGTCGGTAAGTGCGGAGAGTGATCAATTAACTTTCGTGGAGATAATCGAGTGCGTGCAACCTATTTCCTCATAGCTTCCTCTATATTGTTGGCAGCCTGTGGGCAATCAGCCGATTCAACGGCATCGCGAAATGGCACGGAGCAAGTTCAGAGCCAATCGGTGCCCACTGCGAGCGAGAACGATGGGAATTGGTCCTTACTTAGCGAGTATGTGGGTCAGCATCCCGTGGATAGCAGGCTCTATGACGAAAGCCCGATAGCGCCCGAGCTCAGGAACCTTCTCGACGACAAGCTGAACGTGCTGATGCAGAACAGCGAGACAGCCGCTCCCTTGCAACGCGATGGCGAAGTTTTCTTCACGTCGGGCAACAAGGATAATGAGGGGGGTAGCGACGCATTCTATCTGCTTGTCGATCCGTCAGCCAAGGCAGTCGAGGTCGGCCTTTGGGAAAACGGAGAGTTGACCGTTTATAAGACCCCAGGTTCCGACATTCTGAAACCAACGGATATCCAGACGACAATATCGAACGCGGAGATGTAAACGTCGCTGTGGCCCGGCAGGGACGGCCAGCAATCCTTGACGCGTTACCGATCCACTGATTCAAGGCTGGCTCTTGGAGGCGGCCTTGGGCGAACGGATTGGCGTTACGGACGAAGAATGGGAAGTGATCGGGCCGCTGCTGCCGTCTGAGCGTGGTCGCGGATGCCGCCCGGCGCAGGATAATCGTCCCTATTTCGAAGGCATGATGTGGATCGCGCGGACCGGCGCGCAGTGGCGACACTTGCCGGATGAATATGGCAAGTGGAACAGCGTGTTCCGACGTTATCGACGATGGGTCACGACCGGTGTGTTCGATGCCATGCTCGAGACACTGGCCGAACTGGCGGGGCGGCATACAGCCGCCGACATGATCGACAGCACGGTGGTCCGGGCACATCATTGTGCTGTCGGTATAAAAAGGGGACTCAGCAAACCGAGGCGCTTGGCCGATCGCGAGGCGGCTTCACGACAAAGCTCCATGCCAGATGCGATGCCAGAGGTCTCCCGCTAGGGTTCGTTCTGACACCTGGACAGGCGCACGATGTGCAGGGCTTCGCTCCACTGTTCCGCTTGATAACCGACCGGATCGAGGCTTTCCTGGCAGACCGGGGCTACGATGCCGATGCGATCCGCGATGAGATCGAGGCGGCAGGCGTCGAAGCTGTCATCCCGGCCAAAACCAACCGGCGCAATCCCGCCCCGCACGATCGTGCGAAATACAGGTGGCGCAATCAGATCGAGCGGCTGTTCAACAAGCTCAAGAACTGGCGAAGGATCGCAACCCGATACGACAAAACCAAGGAATCCTACCTCGGCTTCGTCGCGCTCGCTTCAGTCAAACTGTGGACACCCTTTGTCCACGAAGCCTAGCAGACGCTCAGGGTCGGTGAGTTCTTTCATCATGGACGTCCACGCGGAATTCTTATTCTCCGTCGAATTATAGATGGCCTAGGCTCAAGACCAGCTTTTCCAGTCTTAAGGCCGGCTCATATCTCTTTTTCGCAAAGCCGCGCTTTGTGCCAGGCTTCGTATGGAACCTGCGTAGCGCGGCAGTTCAACTGTGACCGCAGGAATGGGTCTATACGCGGGTCGGCCCTGATCGAATGTCCCTTCTCGCGCGTAGTGAGGAAATCCCCGAACGTAGTCGCCACCACGCTGGTTTATATTGCGAATCGAAGGCTTTGCCTTATTTTTGTGACCATCGGATGAGGGCTTGGACGAAATGGACGCGAAGGGGTGGTTGGCCAGTTCGGCCGAGGAGCGCTACGCGCTCGCGCTGGAACTGGGCGGAATGGGCAGCTTCGTCTGGTCGCTCGATGACAATATGGCGGTCGGCGACGAATGCGTGGGCGAACTGTCTGGCATTGCCAATCCCGAACGGCCGAAAAGCGCCGAGGAATCTCTCGCGCGAGTACACGAGGACGATGTCGCGAACCTGCGCGTCGCGGTTGACGAGGCGGTCGAGATGAACACCGATTATGCCGTCGATTTCCGAGCGAAGCGCCAGGATGGCTCGTGGCGCTGGGTGACGGGGCGGGGTCGCGTCGTGCGGACCGATGAGGGCCGCCCCCAGCTCGTCGGCGTGAACTGGGACGTCTCGCATCGCAAGCAACAGGAAGAGCGTCTCGAGCTACTTGCCCGCGAAATGAACCACCGGGTGAAGAACGCCTTTGCCGTCATGCTCGCGCTGATTGGTCTTGGGTCGCGATCGGCTACCGACGTCAAATCCTTCACCGAGACGATCAAGGCGCAGATCCAGGTCATGTCCGATGCCCATTTGGTGTCGGCCAGCCTGGGGTTCGAGAAAACGAGCGACCACAGTTTCTCGGTCGGCAATATCGCCCGCATCGCGCTCTCGCCTTGGCTCGAACATGGCGCTGGGTACCGCGTAGTCGTCGAGGACATGAATCCCGGCTTCCGGTACCCAAGCTCTCGCCGCTCGCCATGCTGCTCTACGAGCTCGTCACCAATGCCGTGAAGTACGGATCTCTTAGCCGCGACCAAGGATCGCTCAAGGTCGAAATCGAAGGAGACGAGGACGCGATCTGTCTGCGCTGGATCGAGACGATCGCAGATGCGAAGGCCCGGGACTTCGCCGAGGTCGAGGACGCTGAAGGCGTGCGATCGGGGTTCGGAAGCATGCTGATCCAGCATTGCACATCTGTGCTCGGTGCTAAGATCAAGCGTGAGATGCTGCCGGAAGGCTTGCAGATGGAGTTGCGCATTCCGGGCTAAGGCTCGAACCGATTATCGAAAAGGCACTCCTTTATGGCGTATTCCTCTCTGGCCGGTTCGAGCATGACGGATCTGGCGACCGCGCAGCGTGACATGAAGAACGCCTACATAGTCGGCGCGCCAGGCGTGTTCGTATCGGGATTAGTATGGCTCGTTGCCGGAGCGCTCTACGCTGTATTTTCCTCAAAAATAGCCTTCGCCGCTCTCTTCGTGGGCGGAATGCTCATCGTACCCGTCTCGCTCTTCATCGCGCGTGCTCTGTTCGGTGCGCCGAGGGTCGCTTCTGGCAACCCGCTCCAGCGATTGGGTTTCGAAAGCACGATCGTTCTTTTCGCCGGTATCCTGCTCGCCTACGTCCTGCTCGCCGCCGCACCGCCTCTTGTCTTTCCGGCCCTCGCACTGGCGATCGGCGCGCGATATTTCGCGTTTCGGACCATCTACGGCGAACCGCTCTATTGGGCGCTTGGTATAGCGCTCGTAGCCGTGGCATCTGCGGCGATGCTGGGTCTTTCCGTCCCGGAGCCCACCTTCCTTCTCATCGTCGGCGGCGTGGAATGTGCTTTTGCCATCCTGTTGCTCGTCCGCCGTCATCAACGTCGTTCTCAATCCTGAGCGAAAAGCAATGATGTTCACTTCGCGGATCCGCACCGCAAACGAGAACCATGAGGCTGGACCAAGCTGATCGAGGAAGGCGAGCCTTTTGGAACGGCGAACGAGCCGTCGGTCTCGTTTCACGACCAGGTGCGCTGCGATGCAACGTTTGCAAAAAACGCAAGAAGCGACGAGGCCGAAAAGTCGCTCTCGAATAACAATTGTCTTACGCTTCATTTGTTTACTTGGGATATGCCATCGAACTTGGCCGTTCCAACGAGACCGGCCCGTCCAGGCGGTCCGATCTACAAGGAGAGCGACATGTCGGCACCCGAGAACTTGACCGATTGCTATATCGAAGAACTGGGGGACCTGTGGTCGGCGAACGATCAGATGGTGAAGGTCGTGCGAGACCTGGCCGAAGCGGCCTATGACGACGATCTTGCCGCCCGTCTCGACAAGTCCGCAGACGGTATCGATCGGCATACCGAAACGCTGCGCGAACTACTCGAGGATTGCAGCGAGGATAGCAAGGAACGCTGCAAGGGCATGGAGGGCCTCGTCAAGGAAGCGCGCAAGCACGCGCTCGACCAGGACTTCGAAGATGGCGAAGTCCGCGATGTCGTCATCGTCGCCCAGTACCAGCGCATGTGCCATTACGGTATTTGCGGGTTCGGCACGGCGACGGCGTTCGCCGAAGCGCTGGGCAAGTCAGATCACGTCGAAAGGCTCGACGCGATCACGGCCGATATCTACCAGGCCGACGAGAACATGACCGATCTTGCGGAGCGCAGCGTCAACCTCGCGGCGAAAGACGAATGATCGCGGCGACCCAGTCGCCGCCCGCTTCCCCGACTTCCGCCGCCCTCAGGACTATCCCTCACGCGAGGCTTGCTTTCGCGCGGCCCGAGACCGAACCGCCGCGGCTTGGCGCGGTTTTAAAAAGCGAGCCTTTTGTGGGGCGCATTGTCGATTTCGCGTGTCATGACCTGTCGCGCGGAAGAAGCGACTATGCCGTCGCGATCCCGGCGCGCAACGAGGCGCGCCTTCTTCCGCGGTGCCTCGAAAGCATGGGCCAGGCGATAAAGGCGACCGCAGCGTCCGGCACACTCGTGCTCGTGGTTAATGATACGAGCGATAAAACGGCAGAGCTCGCCCTCAGCTGGCTCGGCGCGAACGACGTGCCAGGCATCGTAGTCAACGTGACGTTCGATCCCGCGATCAGGAATGCACCGCATGCGCGGCGGCTTGCGCTGGACCTTGCCGCGCAGTTCGCGCCTGGCGGCTTGCTGTTGACGAGCGATGCCGACAGCTACGTCGCGCCCGACTGGATCGAGCGCGCTTCCGGTTTTCTCGAGGCTGGCTTCGATCTGGTGTGCGACGAAGTGCGGCTCGACCAAAGCGAAGCGGCTTCCTTGCCAGCAGACGTCGAACGGGTCGGCGAACTAGAACGTGCCTATTTTGCCGCCTGCATCGATTTGTGGCGCCTGTGGACGGGTTCGCCCGACGATTTGATCGATATGCGAGCCTCGGGCGCCGGCATGGCCATTCGCGCGAGTGCCTATGCCGCGATCGGTGGACTTCCGCTTCCGCGGTGCGGCGAGGATCGTGCCTTGCGGGTTCTTATGCGCGAACGCGGTTTTCGCACGATCACGTCGCCCGGATGCGGAACGCGCACATCGGCCCGGCTCGATGCCCGCGCTGTGGGAGGCTGCGGCGAGACGCTGCGTAGACGCGCACTCGAGACCGATCCCGTCTGCGACTCCGCTCTCGTTCCCGTCGCGCGGTTGAAAGCCATCGCGGAAGGTGAAGGCAGTGTGCAAGACTTGCACGCGGGGCCAGGGCCAATGCGGGCCAGTGAACTCCAGCGACAGTTAGACATCGCGAAAGCTTTGCTTGCCGAAGTGGGCTTACGATCTTGAGCGGCGATCTCGGCTCTAAAGTCGCGGCGGTCTTGCCGCAACCTACCGATCTCGAAGCAAGTCTCGATGTCGAACTCGACTGTTTGCGGCAGGAAGCTTGGCTGACGGCTTGCCTTCCTGTCGATGCCGGGGGGCAGGGCTGGGGAACGCAGAGCGAGGGAGCGATGGCGGCCTTCGACGCCTTGCGTATGCTGGGCCGGTCCGATCTCTCGCTCGCGCGGCTCTTCGAAGGTCATATGAACGCGGTCAAGCTCGTCCAGCTCTACGGATCGACCGCATTGAAAGACGCAATTTGGCGAGAGGTGACTGGCGGGGCGCTGCTCGGAGTCTGGGGAGCCGACGATCCATCAGCTTCGGTGCGCCTCGAAGTAGATGGCGACAGGCTGTCACTGTCGGGCGCCAAGAGATTCGCATCGGGGCTTGGCTCGGTACGCCATGCCATCATTGTGGCGGCAACGGACGAAGGAGGACAACTCGTTGTCATACCGGCCGACGAGCCGGAAAGGGCGGATCCATCGACCTGGCGAATGGCAGGCATGCGCGCGACCCGGTCCGGACGGTACGTTGTCGATGGTCTGACGGTTCCCGCTATGTATCGCTTGGGCGCGCCGGACGATCTGCTGCGCGAACCGTATTTCGAAGGTGGTATCTGGCGTTATTGTGCGGCGCATCTGGGCGGTGCGGAAGCGCTTTACGATGTTATGCGCGACCACCTGTGCGACCTGAACCGCCAAAGCGATTCGGTGCAGGGCCGGCGTATCGCGAAAGCGTCGATTGCCATCGAGACCGCGCGACTGTGGCTGGTGCGCGCCGCGACCGAGATCGAGATGGCGGATGCCGCGCCTGGCAAGGCGGCGCTCGCGCTTCTCGCGCGCGAAGTCACCGAGCGTTGCTGCCGGGACGTCATGGACCTTACCGAGCGCGCGCTCGGTATGGCCGCGCATGAGGAGGGCAGCCGGATCGACCAGCTCCGCCGGGATCTGGGATTATTCCTGTGCCAGGCCACACCCGACGCCAAGCTCGCCCGTGCGACCGATGCGCTCATCGCGCGCAGGGTAAGGCCCGAGCTTCTGTGAGGAAGCGTATCAGCATACAGCTCGTGCCCAGCCAGACCATTGGTCCATGACCGTACCGAACGAGCCATCCGGTCCGATGCTCGATATCGCTTCGTGCGCGCCGACGGTATATTTGGACGATATCGCGCCCGGCGGTACCGTTCTCGTCGTCTCGCCTCATCCGGACGATGAAACGCTGGGCTGCGGCTTGGCGATCGCCGCGGCGATCGCTGCGGGCCGCGACGTCCTGATCCTGCTGACGACCGACGGCGAGGCCTCGCATCCCGGCTCGCGATCCGTCGGCAAGGATGCCCTTCGCCGCATACGTCGCGGCGAACTGGAAACCGCGCTTGCTATCCTGAGCGGCGGGCAGGAGGTACCGATTTTAACGCTCGGCCTGCCCGACGGCCGCAGCGCCCCCTGCATGATCGCAGGCGAGCGCTTAGATGCCTTGGTTCGTTCGCTCCGGCTTCGCGATATTCGGTCGGTCTGGACGACCTGGCGACGCGATCCGCATATCGATCACCGCACGGCAGCCGTTCTTGCTCGAAGGCTTGCGAACGCACTCGAAGCCGATCTTTGGTCCTATCCGATCTGGGGCCGATTCCTTCCTGCCGCCCCCGAAACCCGCGATCTGCGACGCTTCGCGTGCCCCTCCGAAGATCTGGCGGATCGCAAACGGCGTGCCTTGGCGGCCTACCGGTCGCAGTTCGACAACTTGATAGACGACGATACCGAAGGTTTCATCATGCCGCTTGCGATTTTAGCGCATTTCGCCTCGTTCGACGAGATTTTCATCCGTGACTGACCTGAGGTCCGAGCGCGCTGCGGTCTTCGACGATCTGCATACCAAGAACGCCGATCCATGGGATTTCGAGACGAGCGCGTACGAAGCGAAAAAGCGTGAGGCCACCATCGCGGCGCTTGGCGGTCGCCATTTTGGCAACGGGCTGGAAATCGGTTGTTCGATCGGGGTTCTGACCCAGGACTTGAGCACCATCTGTGATGAACTTGTGGCAGTGGATGTTTCTGCCGTCGCGCTGGAAAAAGCCCGGCAACGACTGGGTAGGGGGAACAAGATCACCTTTCGACAGGCCGAGATACCTGGCGCTTGGCCCGAGGGACGATACGATCTCATCGTCCTTTCCGAAGTGCTCTATTTTCTGTCGATAGAGGAGATCGAGGAAACTTCGTGTCTGGCGCAGCGCGATCTAAATCCTGGCGGTCTCTGCCTTCTGGTCAACTGGGACGGTCCGACCGACCTCCCCGTCGATGGACGTCTTGCCGCCCGAACGTTCCGCGCCGCATGTCCGTGGACCGTTGTTTTTAAAGAGGATGAGCCATGCTACCGGATCGAACTGCTTCGACCGGTCATCGATGCGAGGTAGCAGGTATACGAGTTCCAAGTGCTCATTGTCGGCACGCCCGTCCGATCGAACTGCCATCGAGCGTATGTAGGCGGGATAGGAAGGTCCGGTCGGCGGTCCGCTCGGTGAACACGGACCGCCGACCGGGTTTTCCGGCGTGACGTATGGTGAGCGTCAGGCCGAAGGGCTGGATGAAGGGCGGTCGTTGTCGAGACGATCCTGAGCTTTCTCGACGATGTCGTCTTTCTTGTCGCGCGCCTGCTCGGCGACCCGATGCGCCTCGTTTTTAGCCTCGCCGATCGCTTTGGCTCCAAGCGGACCGAACTGCTTTTCCTCGAACCGCGAGGCGGGCAGTGCCGAACCCGCCAGGGCGCCGAGGAAAGCCGCGACCAGACCGCCCAACAGGGGGTTGTCCCTATACGCCGTTTGGACCTTTCCGATAGCCTGATCGCTCTTGGTTCTCGCGGTGTGGCTCAACTCGCTCGCCTGTTCGGACAGGCGATCGCGCGTCTCGCGCATGCGATCGGTCGCATTGTCCAACCGTTTGCGGAATGCGCCTTCGTCCTCGTCGTGGCCCCGTTCGATCATGAAGTAGCTTGCGCGCGCATGATCACGCCGCCGGCGATAGGCGAGATCGTCCTCGTCATGACGGGGCTCCACGCGCGACATGTGATCGACATAGTCGCGCGAATGCTGCCAATCCGGTGATGAGAACCGATCGTCGATGCCGCCGCTGCCGCTTCCTCCGCTGCTTCCGGAAGGAAGCGACAGTTTCGCATCGGCGTCGCTGATGAGCCAGATGCCGCCCGCAGCGATAAGGGCCAAGGCAAGAGGGTTGCGCCTTGCACCATCGAGGATCGCGCGCGCATCCACGTCGTTCTCGTCCGCCTTGTCGAGCAGCGCGTTCAGAAGGCTGCGAGGGGTTAGTTGGCCGCGGATATCGTCCACGGTTCGGCTCATGTCGCGCTGGGTGGCGCGGATTTCGCGTTCGATCTCATCGGGATCGCGGGTATCGGTCGTGTTCATCGCTTGGCTCCAGTATGGGTAAGGTCGCCGGTCACGGCATCGGGGGTCCGTTCGACGGTTTCCAGGGTGCGTTCCGGTTTCAGATTGCTCGTCGCGAGCTTCTTGCGCGCGCCGAGATAGAGAACGCCCGCGATAACGAGCGTAACGATGCCGACGATGATCGTACCGAGCGCAGTGTTCTCGAGCGCTTCGCCCAGCAGATAGGCGAGCCCCATCAGCAGAACACCGAGACCGGCTATACCGACGACGGCGGCACCGAGCACCGCCGCGACGGCCTGTTTGATATCGTCGACGCCTTCGCGCATTTCGGCCTGCACCAGCGCGAGCTGCTCCTGGGCAAGATGCGATCCCTGGCGCGTGAGCTTGCCGATAAGGTCGATGACGTCGCCATCGCCGGTTTCGTCCTTTTGCCGGGTCGGAGCACTGGCCGGTTTTCTGCCCTGCGTCATCGTACTTCTCCGGTCTGTCGAGAAGTGGTGGAGAACGACGAAGGGCCGTTCATGCGATCCGAAGAAGAAATGGTCGACTCATCACGCGTCTGACTCGGTGCATAGTCCTTCCTCACACCCTGGCCGGGGTCATGATGCTCGTGCTCGGCTCCGGCGCGAAGGAAGCGCGCTAGGGTGAACCCGAGCGCGGCCGATCCGGCAAGAAACGCTGCCGGATTTTCGCGCGCGAACCGGCTCGTTCGATGTCCGATCTCGCGTGCGCTCTTGCCTTCGACTGCGTCCGCCATCTCGGCCAGACCGTCAGCCGCTTGCCGGAAGCCCGCCGTCAGCCATTCAGGCGCCTGATCGTCGCCTTCCAGATCGTCCGCCGCCGTGCGTAGAGCCGATGAGGTCGACCGGGCGGCACCGGTCGCCTGATCCTTGCGGGTTTCGGCCTCGTCCTCGGCGCGGCGCTTCGCACTATCCTTCAGATCGTGCGCATCGCTTTTAAGTTCGCTCTTGATATCGCTGGCTTCGTTCGGGTTGGCATCGCTGCTGAACGATTTGTCATTCGATGTTGGGGGCATGGCTGGTTCCTACTCTGGCCTCTGGTCTTCTCCGAACCGCCGGATCGACAAAGGTGTTCCAGACAAACCAACGTTCAAGCACTTGCTTTATGTTGGTCAATCACTGGACTTTCCCGCTTGCGGAACCTCGCCCTTAAGCCGTCGTATTGCAGCCTATGACCAATGGACGAAGCAATGAGCGCGAAGGTGGTGATCGAGGTCGCGGAGCGAGGAAACCGCAGCATATTCCTTTAGCGGGCTGGAAGGACATACTCGTACGGACGAAGGACGAGCTTGCCGACGATCACGTATCGGTCGTCGCCGCCGGCGTCGCCTTTTTCGGTTTGTTGGCGGTCTTTCCTACGATTGTCGCCGCGATTTCGATCGCGGGTCTGGTCATCGATCCATCGCAGATCGGCGGAGAGCTCGACACGCTCGCGTCGGGACTTCCGGAAGCGGCTGCAGAAATCCTACGCTCACAGGCACAGAAGGTGACGGGCGGCGAGAACTCCGCGCTGGGTCTGGCGGCTCTCTTGAGCATCCTCTTGGCTCTCTATGGAGCCTCCAAAGGCATGAAGGCGCTGATGGAAGGAATGAACGTGGCCTACGACGAGATTGAGAAGCGCGGCTTCGTCGCGCTAAACCTCACCGCACTCGCTCTCACTCTGCTGCTCATCCTCGCTCTGTTGGTCGCGGCGGGGTTCTTGCTCGGCATACCCGTGCTTCTCGGCGCAACCGGGCTGCCTGACGGCGCCGAAGCCGTTCTGTCCTGGCTTCACTGGATTCCTCTGGCGATCTTTGCGATTACCGGACTCTCGGTGCTCTACCGATATGGCCCTTCGCGTGAAGCGCCCAAATGGCGGTGGATCACGCCGGGCGCGACACTGGCGATCGCGATCTGGATTTTGGGTTCGGTCGGATTTTCGTTCTACGTCCGCAATTTTGGAAGTTACAACGAAACCTACGGTACGCTTGGAGGCGTGATCGTCCTTTTGACCTGGCTATGGCTTTCGGCCTACATCGTCCTGCTTGGTGCGGAACTCGACAGCGAGATCGAGCATCAGACGAAGCGCGATACCACGACCGGGGAGCCCGAACCGATGGGCGAGCGTGGGGCGATCATGGCTGATACGCTTGGCGACCCTGCCTGACCGAGCGTTGCGACTGATTATCATTTACAGGAACGCGCAAGCTCGCTAGCGGCGCTCCGGTCATTCGATCGCTGGAGCCATCCTTGAAACTCGCTTTTCCTTCCATCGCTCTGGTCTCTTGTCTCGCCAGTCCCGCTTTCGCGCAAACCCAAGCGGACGACGAAGCTGGGGATGCCGTGATTGTCGTCACGGGCGAGCGCACACCTCGTACCATCGTCGAAACCTCGTGAGTGTCGCTGTCACGACCCAGGAAGACCTCGACCGGTTCGCGGGGCCCGATACGCTTGCTCGCATTCTCGAGCAGACCGCAAACGTCTCGCCAACTGGTGACGACAATGAAGGGCCATCGATCCGCGGCGTGGATTCCAGCGGCATTCTCACCAGCGTCGAAGCCTTTTTCGGCGGATCGCAGCCGCGCACCACGGTGCAGGTCGATGGCCGCCAGTTGAGCTTCAACGAGTTCGTCTTCGCCGGTGCCTCGGCCTGGGACATCGAGCGGGTCGAGCTATTCCGCGGACCCCAGACGACCACCCAGGGGCGCAACGCGATTGCGGGTGCGATTTTCATCGAAACCGCTGATCCCAACTATGCCGAGTTCGAAGGGCGCGCGCGGGCGATCATCGGCGGGCGCGACGAGCGCCAGCTTTCGGGCGTGGTCAGCGGCCCCATCGGCAATGGCGATCTCGCATTCCGCATTTCCGGCGATTACCGCGAGGAAGAAAGCTTCAAGATCCCCGTCGGCACCCCCGATTTCAGCGTGGATCAGCGGCAGATCGAAGGCCTTAACGTGCGGGCGAAGCTTGGCTTCCAGCCATCGGGCCTGGACGGTTTCTCCGCGCTACTTACATTGACGCATAGCGACACGCAGCGCCCGCAGACCGAAAGCGTCGAGCAGCCATTCTTCGACTATATCCGCAACAGCGACGCCACATCGGTCTTCACCACGAATGGAGAAGCCGCGATCCTCGATCTCGCCTACGACACCGGCACGGGCGCGGTCATTTCCAATGTCTCGACGCTTTCGCGCACCGAAGTGCAGCGCCTTGCACCAGCGTGAACCGGTGTCGCCAGAATCGAGGCGGATGAATTCAGCAACGAGTTCACGGCGCGCTTCGGCGAAGCCGACGATGGGCTGAGCGCGCTGTTCGGCTCCTATTTTTCGACCACCGAAAGCGACGATTCGCTCGACCTTACCGGGTTCGGCCTGGGTACGGGCACTTTCTCCGAAACGCGCGAGACGTTCGGCATTTTCGGCGAGGTGACAGTGTCACCGAATTGTCGAGCAGATCGCCTTCCTCGCGCTGTGCCTGAAGGACCGCCGGAATGATGGGTTCGACCATCGGTCCGATGGAACCTGGAAAGGTTGCGTTATCGGTCACGACTTCGGTCGCAGCCTTCACGGCTCCGCAAATCTCGTGACCCATCACGACGACAAGCGGCGTCTTCAGAACCGCGACCGCGTACACGACGCGTCCGTTAGACCTCGATGAGTTCGCTAAGCAGCATGCTGACCAGTTTGTTCGAGCACGGTCTGTTTGACCGATCATCGCCTCACAACGGACTTTCCGCTTCCGACCCTAATTGCTGACGTTCGCAATGCGCGCTGTGCTGCCCGATAGCGGTCGTCTGGTCGGCTAGCACGACGTGTAATGGAGTGGCTGAGAATAGGCATCGATGTCGAACTGCGAACATCAGATACTTGGCATGAAACCGCGCAAACTGGCTCTTCCGTCGAAGATGCCACGGCACAGTCGCTTTTTAGGATACGCGGATTATTGGGACGGATTGCCAAGCACACTCACCGAGTTAACGCTGGTGCCGCAAGGTCTTCGACAGAGCGTCTCAGGCTCGACACTTGATGCCGTGACCGTTAGCTAGTATCATGATCTTCCATAGCTATCGTTGCCGCATCCCGAGTTAGAATTCAGATGGACAAAAATGACGAGCCTGCTCCGGACGGTATCGTGACCGAGCGCGAACTTCTGATCGGGTCGTTCATCGTTGCAATAGGGCTGGTAGCCTTTCGCATCGGTTATTTGGGGGGCAGGGACATTGGATCGGTGCTCTTCAGTTAGTGCATAATAGCCTTGAAGCCGCGAAGAATGCCCAAGCTACCCACATTGGGGTCATTTTCAGCCATTATCTGAACCGCCTCGCGGGCGTCCAACGACAGCTTCTCAATGCGAGAACCTGCCAGTCCACTTCCCACTCAATCTCAGCCGTAGGGGTCATCGAGTTTTGCCCAGAAACTACCCTACTTTTTATCGCCGTACATTCCGAAGCATCTGCGCGGTCGCATTGCTAGCCGGTGCCAGTTCTCGCCCATAACGAAGCGCCGTCGCAGTCGAACTCCAGCGTAGAGCCTGGGCGATCGGACCAGCGTCCGCTCCGCTGGCGAACAGATCTTGTGTCAGCCCAACCCTCAGCAAGTGCGTGCTCAGTTTAGCGATCGCCTCTTCGAGCGCGGCGCCGTAGAGTTCGACCAGCCCGAGATCGGCCGCCCGTAGCGCGGTTCGTTTTATAATCAGCCGTACGGCCGCAGGCGTCAACGCGCTGCCTCCGATCGCATAGGCCACCTTTGCAAGTTCCGCCTTTCGCCCTCGAACGCGTTCCCGGGTGACAAGCGCGCCGTACGGAATAGCATGTATCGGCATGGGTCGCTGTGCAGGTCGAGCCTTCGCGCGACGCACAGCGATCCGGCGGAACATCGGGCCTTCCCGAATGCCGCCAATTTCGAGCCAATCGCTAATCCGCCGCATGCTCTCGGGCGATATCCAGGCGTACGCGCCTTTGCCGGTCCGGTCGGTCTTCGAGATCGGGATGAATAGCGTCCCCGATCCGTCACCGGCTTCATTCGGTCCGGTATGCGCGACCGCAACCCACCCCAGACCCGGTCATTCCGGTGCCGCCGCCCGCTCGCCAAAACCGGCTATTGCCGACAACGGTTTCGACCGGACGCTGACGTTAGTTCGATGTCTGGTGCTGGTTCGACGAAACGACTGCGCTCACCCCATTGGTAGCGCACGACCCACACCATGGAACGGCCGAAACCTCTGAGTCTGACGTGCGATTTCCGTCGGAAGAGGGTCGTTGTCTAAGTTCATGCCCGTGCAGATCGATCGCATTGCGCCCGGTCCGCTTCACTACGTGCCGCAGGTATAGGTTCCGTCGGAGTAGACCCGCTCCATTCCTTCCTCTCCGCGAATGGTGAGGCTGGCCGACCAGCTCGTCGTTTCGATCTCGCCTGACCTTCCTTCACCCGGATCACGCATGATCGACACGGAAAAGTCCATACCGTTGGTAAAGGATCCGCCGTTCCGAAGCGCTTCGTATCCGCCAGCACGACTTGCCTCGAGAACAATCGGGACAGTTGTCGCTTTCACGACCGCTTCGGCCACTGCCTTCCGATCTGACGGAGCCGACGCGACGAAAACCAGATCGCCGGACCGGGTCTCGAAACCGCAGCCGAGGCCCGGCTCGATGAGCGAGGAGAATTCGTCATGGGCGATAGGTTTCAACCCGAATGTCGTTCCCATTGTCGAAGGCGACGGTTTCAAAGCATCCCCGGTCGGGGCACCGCTTGCGACCACCTCGCCTGTAGGCGGTTGGACGCCGCCATCGGTCGGCTTCTCATCCGCGCAGGCAGTCACCGCTAAAACGAAAAGGGCTACGAAGACGGAATTTTTGAGAATCGAAGCGCGCGCCTCATGGTTCGGACGTTGGAGAGCAGACTCTTGTCGGCAGAGTGATTAGCAGATCCCAAGATGCCACTAATCACTTTTGATGCCGACCAGACAATCTTTTGTGTTTGTCGCCCTTTTCCGACAAAAATCATAACTGTAAGGATACGCCTTTGGAACGCTGTCGCGCGAACGAATTCGTTGTTCGAAAATGCAGACTTGGGTTTCCCGGAAATGGCGACCGCTCACAGCCATCCGTTCTCACGCGCGATCCGGCTCGCCTCAATCCGACCTGACGCGCCGAGCTTCGACGCGGCTTCCGACAGGTAATTGCGGACGGTCCCGGGAGACAGGGAGAGCATTTTCCCAATGGCCTTGTTGGAATGCCCTTCTTCCGCCAACCGCAGAACCAGACGATCTCGGTCGCTCAGGGGATCGTCCGAATTGTCCCAAGCCGCCGCGGCGAGTTCCGGCGCGATCGCCCGGCCACCGCGAGCCACCGTCCGAATGGCTTCGCCCAGTTCCTCGATCGGACTATCCTTCAGCAGGTAGCCACGAACGCCGGCTGCAAGGGCGCGGCGCAGATAGCCGCCGCGGTCGTAGGTCGTGATGATGATCACGCGAAAGGCCGCATCGGCCTCTCTCGCGATCCTCGCGAGGTCGAGACCGGTCATGCCCGGCATCTCGATATCGGTCAGCAGGATATCGGGGCGATGCTCTCGAACCGCTTCGAGTGCTTTTTGCCCGTCGGTCGCCGTCGCGACCACTTCGAAGTCGTCCTCGATTGCCAGCAATCGTGCCAGAGCGCCGAGGACCATGGTCTGGTCCTCCGCGATGACGATGCGGACCTTTTCGCCGATCATGTGGCCGGTACACTCGCTACGAGCCGGGTGCCGAAGGGTTCGTCGCGAAGGGCGAGCCCACCTCCGGCGGCAACGAGGCGAGCGCGCATTCCGGAGAGCCCACCGCCTTCGCGTGTCACTCCTCCGCGCCCATTGTCGACGATATGCAGACAGATCTCCTTGCCTTCGGTCTCGATCCGGATCTCGCATTCGGTAGCGTCCGAATGCCGGACCACGTTCGTGATCGCTTCGCGCAGCGCCATCGCCAGAACGCCGCCTCGTTCGGCGGACACCGAGGCCGGATTGCCAATTATTCGGCAACCGATACCCGCGCTTTCGAGCATGATGCGCGCCGCGCCGATTTCCCGATCGAGACCGGCTTCGCGAACGCCGGCGAGGGCTTCGCGTACTTCCTTCAATCCCTCGCGGGCGGCGTCTCCTATCTCGCGGGCTTCCACGAGGGCCTCCTTCGGATCGCGGGTGACGAGACGGGCGGTGAGATCGGCCTTGACCGCGATGAGCGTCAGCGTGCGACCGAGGAGATCGTGGAGATCGCGCCCGATACGCTCGCGTTCGGCGATACGGCTCAGCGCGCGAACCTCTTCCTGAGCGAGACGAAGCTCGGAGTTCTTGTCGCGCAGATTGGCGGCCGAGACGTTCGATGCGCCGACGATCGCCGAAAGGAGCACCGCGGGACCCCACCAGATCGGATGGTGGCCGAGTACGAGACCCGTCACCGCGATGATCCCGCAGACCAGCGCTACGACCGTCTTTGCACGCGATGCTGGCCTAATCTCGCCCGCCATCGCGGCTGCGTAGACCGCGATTACCGACCAGTTGGCTTCGAGCGGTGCCAGCAGAACGGCAATCGCGGCGATGGTGACCACCGGTCCGACAGATCCCGTCTTGGCCGAACCGGCCTTGAGATAGACGAACAGGAAGACACCGAGGCCGATGCCCGAAGCGATTGCCTGGAATGTCGTCGGCGCGATGAATATCCAGGGGAAGACATAGAACGGCAGAAAGGCGAGCCAGACCCACGGGCCGTCGGGATCGAACAGCGCGCGCCATTCCGATCGTTCCGGCATGTCTGATGGCTCGCTTTTCATCGGCTGTAGGTTCATTGCATCCGCGCGCCAGTCAAGCGGCACTACGCCGCCATCCCGAGGCGGCGAAGAGCGCCGCGACGATAGTCATGAGGGCGAGCACCCCGCCATGAAGCAAAACCGAATGGGGACGGTCCACGCCGACGATGGTGAGTGCGAGCTCGCTCAGGTGCCAGGAGGGCGTCGCCCATGTGAGCGTCCGCAACCACTCGGGAAGGGCGTCGATCGGAAACCACAGTCCGCCGAGCACCGCGAAACCGAGGAAGAGGAAGTTTGCGGCCGCGATCGCGCCTTTCGACGTCATCCGCATACCGACACCAAGTCCGATCAGCGCGAAGGGTGCGACCGAGAACAGGTGAAGGAGGAACAGCGGCAGCCACCTCTCGGCGGGAAGACGCACACCCCCGGCCACGATGCCGAGCGAGTAGATCAGGAGGACCGCGACGCTCGTGAAGAGCACCGATGCGGCGATCTTGCCCGCGATGTAAGCCGAACCCGGCAGCGGCGACACGCGCTTCAGCTCGATCAGATTGGCCGCGCGCTCGTCCGCGACACCGACGCCGAAGCCGAAGAGCGAAGGGCCGATCGCCGCGAAGACGCCGAAGGTCGCGAGCGCGTAGGCTGCGGTCGCGGTGTCGCCATCGCTCATGGCGATCGCGAAGAGACCGTAGAAGGCGACCGGCAGAAGGACCGTCGGCAGGATGAACTGCGGCAGACGCCAGGACTTGCGAATTTCGGCCAGGCTCTCGATCACGTAGAGCCGGCTCTGGGGCACGAGCGTGCGGGACATCATGCGGCCTCCTTCAGGGTCTTGTCGGTGAGTGTCGACAGCGCATCCTCGAGACTGGCGGCCTCGATCCGCAGATCGGAACAGGCGCCGTCTCGCTCCAAGAGCGCGCGGACCGTCGCGACGGCGTCGCCGGACAGGATTCTCGCTTCGCCGCCCGATCGTGATGCCCGGCGGACCTGCGGCAGTCCTAGAAGCGCTGGTTCGGGCAGACCGGTTCGGCATCTGATCGTCGCGCCGGCGGTGCTGGCACGGATTTCCGCGGTCGTGCCGTCGGCGACGATCCGTCCTTCGGCTATCACCACCACACGGTCGGCCAGTGCTTCCGCCTCCTCCAGGTAGTGGGTCGTCAGGAGAACCGCCGCGCCGTCGTCCGCGGTGTCGCGCACCGTCGTCCAGAGGCCGCGGCGCGCTTCGGCGTCGAGGCCGGTCGTGGGTTCGTCGAGGATCAGAAGATCGGGCCGCCCGCAGATGGCCAGCGCGAACTGAAGTCGCCGCGACTGGCCGCCGGACAGGGCGCCACCGCGTCTATCCGCGAGCTCCCCAAGTCCTGCCAGTGCGAGCGTGTCGTCGATCTTTCGCGCCTCCATGAAGTAGCCACTCTGCAACGCGATCGTTTCGCGCACCGTCAGGACGTCTGGCAGGCTTGCCGACTGCAGCATCACGCCCATCCGGGCGCGCGCCACGGGACGTCGTGGATCGAGGCCGAACAGATCGGCTGTTCCGGCATCAGGCAGCAGCCGCCCCGTGAGGACGCCGACCGCGGTAGTCTTTCCGGCTCCGTTCGGGCCGAGCAGCGCGGTCACCTCGCCTGGTCGGATACCCAGGGATAGATCATCCAGCGCCAAGGTCGTGCCCATTCGCTTGCTGACGGATGAGAGACTGGCGACGGCGGCGAGATCGGACGGCATGCGGCTTCTCCTTCGGATGAAGAGACAACTCGCACGCAAATTGGGAACGGACCAGTGACGCATGGCACGCCGATCGCATGACAGATGTCACTAGGATTGGGGGCGGACGAAGTTCAGCTTGAACGGATCAAGACGCTCCAAAGCGCGTCGAGACGAACGAGGACCGCCGTATGATCCACACATGTTTTCGCTACCGCCCCCAGGCTCGCCTGGCGCTCGTAACGGGCTTGCTGCTCGGCATCTCCGCCCCGGCTTTCGCGCAGGCGACGCTTATCCAGAACGTCCGCGTCTTCGATGGCGAGGATGTTCACGCAGAGCGTTCGGTGCTGATCGAGGGCAACCGTATCGTCGAGGACGACTTCGACGGACCCGTTCCCGAGGGCGCGCGGATCGTGACATGCGAGGACTGCACCTTGCTCCCCGGGCTCATCGACGCGCATGTTCACGCCTATGCCGGTCTGGACGATGCCCTGCTGTTCGGAGTGACGAGCGTGCTCGACATGTTTACCGCGCCCGCCATGACGGCGCAATCGCGCGCCCGTACCGCCGCGCACGACAACCCGGACGAAGCCGACCTCTACAGCGCCGGGATCCTCGCAACCGCGCCGGGCGGCCACGGGACGCAATTCGGAGTGGACGTTCCAACGATCACCGGTCCGGAACAGGCCGAGGCGTGGGTGGCGGCGCGCATCGCCGAAGGGTCCGACTACATCAAGATCGTGATCGAAGCCGGCGGCGAGGCGGTCGGTCGGACATTGCCGACGCTGGATCAGGCGACGGTCACCGCACTGGTCGACGCCGCCCACCGCCAGGGCAGGCTCGCGGTGGTCCACGCCTCGACACGCGCCGCGGCCGAGATGGCGATCGAGGCGGATGCCGACGGTCTCGTGCATTTCTTCGCCGATGCACCGGTCGATGCGGCGATGCTCGCCGCGATGCGCGAGAGCGGCATGTTCGTGACGCCGACATTCGCGGTCTTCGAAGGCTTCGCTGGCCGCGCCGGCAGCGAAAAGCTGCTCGAGGAACCGGCCTTTGCGGGCATTCTCGATCGCCAGACCCTCGCCAATCTGCGGCCGCCCGTCGAGAGCGAACGCATCGACAGCTTCGCGCCCGCCATGGAGGCCAATATCGCCGCACTCGCCGAGGCGGGCATACCGATCCTCGCGGGCAGCGACGCGCCCAATCCCGGGACCTGGTTCGGCATTTCGCTGCACCGCGAGCTCGAACTGCTGGTGCAGTCGGGCCTGAGCCCGCGGTCGGCGCTGGTGTCAGCCACTTCGGCGCCCGCGCGCGCCTTCGACATCGAAGGGCACGGAGGGATCGCCGACGGCATGTTCGCCGATCTCCTGTTGGTGCGAGGTGATCCGACGCGGGACATCACCGCGACCCGCCGGATCGTGGAGGTCTGGAAGGACGGTCGCTCGACGGCCGAGCTGCGCGCCACCCGCCGCGATCGGATCGCCTCGCAGGCGACACAATCGCCGACCCGGCAACCGATTCCCGAAGACGGAACGATCGCTGCGTTCTCGCAAAACGGCGACGCCGTCTCGATCGATGCGCCGTTCGGCAGCTGGGCTGTCTCGACCGATGCCATGCTGGGCGGCAGCTCGAGCGCGGCCGCCTCGCTGACCGGCGACGGTGCTCTGCGGCTCGCCGGAACGGTCGTGCAGGGCGGGTTCGCGCAATGGGCCGGTATTGCCTGGACGCCGGGCGAGCGCATGATGGCTCCGGTCGACCTGACGTCGGCGCGGGGCATCACCTTCCGTATCCGTGGGAACGCCAGTGGTCCGGGAGTGATGGGTTTTTCCGAAGCGGGCGGTCAGCAGCCCTCGCTCGCTTCGATCGAGATCGGCGAGGAGTGGCGCGAAATCCGCGTCGCGTTCGAAGACCTTCCGCGGTTCGACGGCGCGGGCACGACGATGCTGCTGATCGGCGCGTTCGCGCCTGGGCCCTTCGCCATCGAGATCGACGATATAAAGCTCTGGGAATGAGGATGGGCCGACCGCCGCCGGCCCATCTTTCGCGTCACATCTTGTCCTTGAGACCCTTCGCGGGCTTGAAGCCGACGCTGCGCGACGCCTTGATCGTCATCGCCTCGCCCGTGGCCGGGTTGCGGCCCTGCCGCTCCGGCCGATCCTTGACCGAGAACTTGCCGAAGCCGGGAATGGCGATGTCGTCGCCCTTTGAGGCGGCATCGCCGATCGCGTCGAACGCGGACATGAGGACATCCTTGGTCTTCGCCTCGGAAAGGTCCGCCTCCTTGGCGACGGTCTTGATAAGTTCGCTCATGTTCATTCGTCGTGTCTCCGTGAGTTAAATGCTTCGGCTGCGCCTAGCATGCAGTCGCTTTTCGGGGAATATTATCGCCGAACATAGGTTTCCGATCGCAAGCATGACCGGCAAAAGTCTCGCAGGCATTCTCCCTTCGGATAGCCATTTGCTCGTTGAAACGGAATTCAGAAGCGGTTCGACCGTCCGCATCACAGTCATTAGCGTACCAGTCGCCGCCTAGAGCCGCAGATCGACGACCGCCTCAACACCGCGCGCCATCACGTTCCCTGCGCCGTTTACCTGATCGGCGCGCCCGAACTTCGCCTTGGCACCCGTGTTGCGAAGCCGTGCGGGCAGGCGGCCTGCGTCCCGCCAGTCGGCGCAGAGCCGAGCGGTGCACAGAACCTTGCGAGGAGCCGCGCCTTCGACGCCTTCGGTCAGCTCCAGATAGCAATTGTCGCCGCACTCGAAACCGGCGAGGTTCACCGGCTTGTACTCGAGCCGGTCGTATTCGCGCGATCGGGCTTCCATGACCTCGGCGTAGTCTTCCGAATTGATCGGCGTATCTGCGGTTTCGCGACCGAACACATGGTTGCGGATGGAGGCGGGCACCTGCGCGCTCGAGCAGGATGCGAACCGCTGGCCCTCGACCGTGAAATGGACCTGATCGGTCACGGTCATCGTGAAGGTCTCGTCGCTGCGCGAACCGTCATAGGTGTTCTCGCAGGTGTTACGAAGGCGATAGTCGTCGCCGGTCCGCGACACGATCGTCGCGCGGCAGTTCCTAGTGCTCGATCCCACGAGGCCGTCCCCGTTCCAACCTCGCCAACCAGCGTTCGCGGGATTGCGGCAGCTCTCGCCTTCGACGACGTAGATGCCGGGTGTCAGGGGCACCTCCCGCGCCGATGTCTCGTCTGAGCGAGCGGCCGAGGAATTACCCGCGCTGGGAGCGTTGTCGCTTGCTGTAATATCCTGCTCTTCCGCAGGGTTAGAAGCGCCTTGAGGCATCGACGCGCCGGGTTCGTTGGAGCCGGGCTGCGAGCACGCGGCCAGGAGCGTCATGCTGGCAAGGAGTGTGAAGGCGGGGAGGCGACGTTGGTGCATCAGGATTTCCGGATTGTTCGTTTGTTTCCAGGATATCGGCCACCTGTTACACTTCCGCGAAGTGGAGATGCCGCGTCATCCGCCAGAACCGCTGCACCGGCGATTATCATCGCTTACGCCTTTTCGATGACCGCCAGACCGGCGTAATTGGAAGGCATTCGTATCTAGCCTTCATCCGCGCGCAGATAACCGACCAGCAGGTCCGTGATTTCCGCGACGAAGGTATCGTCGTCCACGGTTTGCCCGGACAATACGCTCGCGTCCTTGAACAGGGCATGGTCGGCAAGGCCCGATTGTAGGACGTAAAGCGTGAAGGCCGCGGCTTTGCCCAGATCGGATCGTCCGATTTCCTCCTTGAACGCTTCCAGCTCGATCGCGAGCCTTTTGGTGGCTGCCGCCATTTGTTCTTCGGATCGATCGTGCAGAAGTTCGGGCTCGAGGCGACCATACAGGTATACGGGCCTGGCCAGATGACGCAGATCGCGCATGACGCGATAGGCGAGGCTGACCCGAGAACGGATGAGTTCTCGCAAGGTTGCCGGACTGGTTGTCAGCGCCCCCGCGAGGAGCTCGACGTGGCCCTGCTCCCATTCCGCGACCCGTCGCCAGTAGAGTTCGTGCAAGGCTGGGATGAAGCCAGCTTTCTTGTCGTACCGGCGATAGATCGTCGCCGCCGACACGTTCGCGCGTCTGGCGATCTCGGTCACGCCGATCTCGCCGAACTCCTTCTCGCGCAGCAAGGCCTCGAGCGCATCCAGCAGGGCGTCGCGAGTGCGCTGGGAGCGCCGCTGAACGGCAGGACGGGATCCGGCGGACGACAAGCTTGACAACTCCTGAATGTAAAACGTATTCGCATTTTGCGATTGGAGGATGCGGCGATGGTCGGCAACCAGAAACTATGGCAGTCGGTGGGTCCGGTAAACGGTATCCTTCACCGCACTTACCGTGCATCACGCTTCGGTCCCGCCAATTCTCTGTGCTTCTCGATCGGAAATGGTCGCTGCGCTGTATTGAGCGCTCCTGTCGATCCGACCGATGACGACTTCCGGGCGGCGGAAAGTCTCGGACGCGTTGCGGCACTTATCGTCCCGAGCCATGGTCATCGCGCAGGTCTCGATGCCTGGATCGCCCGATACCCGAACGCTACCGTGTATGCGCCGACCGCCGCAATCGCACTGGCTGGACGCAGCAAAGGTCGAGCTTTCGTACCGTTGACCGACCTCCAGACCGACGGATCAATCGCCGTCCACGAGGTTCCGGGTGCGAAGACCGGCGGAACGTTCCTTTCGATCCTCACGGATGAGCGGCCCGTCGTCTATCTCGACGAGATCCTGATCACGATGGATCAACGACCCGCCGGATGGCTCTACCGCCTGTTGTTCGGGTTGAAAGGCATCGAACCCGGGATAGGAGTGAACCGCGTCTACGCCGACTGGAGGACGAAAGATCGAAAGCGGGTGGCCAACCTGGCGCTGTCGCTACTGCAAGACGATCCGATCTGCGTCGTGGCACACGGCCCTGTGATCGACCGATCGCAAGATCTGGACGCAGCGCGAACAGCGCTTCGATCGCTGGATTGATCAATAGCATTGGCGCGACCTCACGGGTCCGTCCTATAGATCGCGCGGTGGTCAGCAGTCCAATCGTCATTCGAGTGGTGGCTGGCTTCCCACTTAAGAAGCAGCTGGTCTTGCCTGTCGAACGATCGAACCTGCTGGCGGAAATTGCCGTGATCGGCTTACGATCACATAGCAGGTGAATGGACCAGTGAACCATCGGACGAAATTCGCGATCCAAGATGCTTGGCAAGCATCGGCCCCAGTCGCGAGAAAATTCTTGCGGTTCGTGCGAAAACCCAGCGTTTCCATCGGGAGTGAAGATCAGCTACCTTCATCGAAGCCGGTCATCGGAATAGTCCTCTTCGCCCTTTCACTGGTCATATCGGCAGCGTTTGCCATCGCAGCGCTTCCGCTGATGCTTTTTGTCGAGGCAGAACCTGGCAGTCAGCTGCAAAAGGTCTCCGCGCAATCGATACCGTCGGTCGTTCTGGCGGTAGTAATCCTCGGTCCACTGATCGAGGAGATCATGTTTCGAGGCTGGTTGTCTGGCACGTGGCGCGCCGTCATCGCATCGGCGCTCTTTCTCGCGCTCGTGTTCGGGATCGCGCCACTCATCGACAAGCATCTCTCCGTTTCCGCCGCGATCATCCAACTGGGTCTGGTCATCATCGGTTCCGCTGGCTTCGCGCTCTTGGCACCGATCGATACAGGCAGACGACTTCCACGTTTCGAGCGACTTTTCCCTTATATCTTCTGGGCGCAGGGAATCGTGTTCGGGGCTCTTCATTTCCAGAACGTCAGCGCAAGCTCACCCATGGTTGCCGGTCTTGCGACGCTTCCGCTCGTCATCTGTGGGTGGATATGGGGATTTGCCAGGATCAATCTCGGTCTTTCAGGGGCAGTGCTTCTGCACGCCGCCTACAATGTTCCCGCCGCCGCAGCCTTGGTGGCTTTCTCCCTGCTGCAAAACGGGTGGTAAATCCCAATTCATCGCCGAGATTAGAGGGCAACCCGAGATGTCCCTCAAGCGAACTGATCCCTTCGGGGATCGGACTTACGGGATTGACGGCCTGTGTGCTACTTGGATAATACACCTGCTCGTCAAAGGAGTCTGCGCCGTCGTGAAGCGCCTCGTTATCATCTACCTGTCCTTCGCGCTCTCGGGCTGTGCTTCGGCCGGACATGTTGCCGTTCAACCCGAAGTGACAGTCAGCAGCGTACCCAGCTTGGACACTGTCTGGGAGAAAGTCCCTACGATGATAGCTGAGCATAATCTCGCCGGGCTCAGCGTAGCCGTGTTCGACGGCCATTCCATTATCGAAACCCGCACGTTTGGGGTGAAGTCCAGAACATCGCCGACGCCAATCGATACGATGACCGCATTCTCGACTGCATCCATCTCAAAGCCGGTCACGGCGCTTCTTTGCCTAGTTCTCGATGCCGAAGGCGAGATCGACATCGATGCACCGATCGCGGACTACCTCGAGAGCTGGCAATTGCCGGAAAATTCGGAGTATCCGGCGGCGGCGAAAGTGACTTGGCGTCAGTTCCTCATGCATACCGCAGGCACCACACAGCATGGCTTCGCCGACTATTACTACGGCGATGCTATCCCTTCCCTGATCGATAGCCTCCAAGGCCGTATTCCCCGATACGACAGGCCGATCGAGTTCCAGTTCGCCCCGGGGTCGGGCTGGCAGTATAGCGGTGGGGGCTATGTCATCGTGCAACTGGCATTGGAAGATCACTTCGACCGACCCCTGCGTGACCTGGCACGGGAGAAGGTATTCTCGCCGCTCGGTCTCGATAACACGACGATGGCACAACCAGGCGAACCGGGCTTTCTCGTGAACGCCGCGCATGTGCACAATGAGAGCGGGGCGGTCATCCGGACGGGCCTGCCGATCACGCCACAGGTCTCGGCGTCGGGCATGTGGTCTACCCCGTCCGATCTCGCTACCTTCGCCATCGCCATACAGCGCGCCTTGGCGGGTGAGACCGTCGGCCCGATCACCCCTGCGATAGCGCGTACGATGACCGACGTCTTCTCGCTGGAGCACGTGGGCGGAATGGGGACGCCGTTCTTTCGCGGGTTCGGGTTCGGGAACACAGATTGGTTCCGGCACGATGGCTCGAATACGGGCGTCAATGCAGATCTCATGGCATCGATTACAGGTGGTTATGGCATGGTCCTGATGGGGAACGGCGACGATGCGAACACCGGGCCGGTCTTCGCCATGCTGCGACGAGAGATCATCGATGGCATGCGATGGAGCGTGCGCCATGCGGTGGGCGAGGAACCGATCTCGCCCGAGCTGGCAGATGCCATCACCGGACGCTATCGCGGTCTGCTCTACGACCTTGGCTTGGACTATCGGATCGAGGCCGTCGACGGTGAGCTATGGATCGCGTCTGAGTTCTTCGCCCAGTTTCTAGGTCGAGATCGAAGCCGGATGCGTCATCTCGGCAACGGCGCATTTGCGATCGATGATTACCCGAACCGGTTGCAGTTCGAGTTGAATGACGAAGGTAAGGTGGCGGGCGTGACGTTGAGCCGCCCTGGAAGCACGGTCGGCGCCTTCGACCGATCGATGAGCCTAATCGAAGTCCGACCCTAGCCGCTTTTTCGTAAGCTCCGCTCTCTGAAGGTCACCTATATAGCCGGACCCTACGCCTTCCATCCATCTCAATTGCAGACAGTCTGCTACCGACCTGTAAGCGTCCGGTCGAAACCGTTGTCGGCAACGTCCGGTTTTGGGATACAGGCGGAGGCACCGGAATGACCGGGGATGGGTAGATTTGTGACGGTCCGCTTTCCAATCGAAACGGTAAAAGGTGGTCATTCGACCGGAACTGTGTGGCGCTCCATAAGCAAACATCTTCCCCACTCTGTATCCCGTTCGCCCCTCGATCGAAAGCCTGCCTTTTCATAAGCGCGGTAAGCGTCCGGTGAAAACCGTGGCGTCATATGGCCGGTTTCGGGAAAACGGCCGAGAGGTCGGAATGACCGGAGGTGGGGTGGTTTCGCGACTGTCCGTTTCCCGTCAAATTTCTATGGAAGCAGACGTCTCCATTGCTCAGAATTTCGTCAATGATTAATGTCAGGTCGCAAAGGCAAGAGAAGGTAGTGTGCATGGCCGAGAGCTTGACGAGATACGTCAGCGTGGCTGTTATCTGGGTGTTATCGTGGGCGCTACTTACCGGATGCGCCACAAAGCTCGCGCCATCGGTGGAACCGACCATCTCCTCGCAATATCTGTCCATCGAGTCTGCTCCGCCGACAGCATGGCCAAAGGATCCGCCACCGCCACCCGAAACACTCGATACTTTCGCTCGCCGGACCAGCACCGGTAGCGAGGAAGATCGGGCCAAAGCTTGGGAAGAGGCCAACGGCCCGGAAGATTTCCAGCAGGAAGCGCAGCGTCTGATGCAGCTTCTGCCGAGCGCCGAGCCGGATAATTTCGTGCAGTTGCGCCTTGTTCGGGATGAAAGCGTTCCGACCGATCCGGCGCCGCTGCTGGGCGCCGAAGTATGGTTCAGGGAACGTGCCGCCGCGACGCTGGCGCGATATACTACGGATGAGCGGTTTTTCGCGCGCGAGGGAGGGTTTTCCGAGGCCGACATGGAAGCCCGACGTGAGCTGTGGCTCGACAGGCTCAAATTCATTGATACGTCGTATACCCTGTCTGGCGATCCGACGAGCGGCCAGATCGACATCAAACTTGGCATTACCGAAGCCGCATTCCGCGAACTGGCCAACGAGCAGGGTTGGTCTTGGGACGACGGAGTGCGTTTTACGTTCGCCTCCGAACAGCCACCGGCTTTTCTGGACGCATCGCTTGAACGACAAGTGCGGGCATTCGTGCGGGAGCCATCGGCGCCCATCGTTCAGCTTCTGGCCCTTACCATCGGCACGGTCGTTCTGGACGACGGCTGCTTTCGTCTGAAAGGCGAAAGCAGGAAACCCGGACCGCTGGTCATGTTCGGTTACGACACCCAACTGACGAGAGATGAAGACGGCTATCCGGCAGTCATCGATGGCGATCACCGCTATCGGATCGGCGAAGTGGGAGCATGGGGTGGACCCAATAAGGTCCGATCCGGCTCCCGGGAAACACGGGCGTTGCGTGCTGCCTGTGGAGATAGCGAAATCGTTAACGTGGGCAGTCCGCAATCGTTGCGGCTGTTCGCGCTGCCCTTTCCCGACTGGGTGCTCGATTACGCGCGGGCCAAGTCGCTGTCCTATGAGGATGCGTGGGACGAGGTGATCGGTTGCATGGCCAGAAACGAAAAGCGCGGGCGCGTCGGAATGGAGGCGCGCAATGCGTGCATCGATCAGTTCAATGACCGCTAGCGGCTTTCTTGTCGCGGCGAAGGTCTCCGCTCGCCCGTTTGCCGGTGCGACCAACGCTTTGCGCCATTCGCTGCGCCCTACTTTCCTGGTTTTGATTCTCGGTGTGATGATCGCCAGCTGCGATGGCGCGCCGGATCGCGAGGGCTCTGCCGCCAACCTGTCATCCGAACCAGATCGCCTCGTTACGTCGCTACGGGAAGTCGAGGGGTTTTGGCTCGTCGAGCGGTTCGAAGATTTCGAGCCATCGTGGCGGAACCAAACACCTTGGCGCAGCGCCTACGTGCAAATCGGTGACGAATTCCTGACTTACAACGTGGGTTGCAACCAATCCGGCAATCCCGCAGCCCTTGGGAAGGACGGCATCCTTCGAGACACGGGCGATGGCTCGCGGATGCAGACCTTGCAGGGATGCGGCGACGTTCGCGAAGCGCGTGACGGCCGCTTCTTCGCGTTCTTCGGCAGCAAGCCCGAGGTGCGCGGGTTGGGCGAGGGGCGCATTCTGCTGCGTAGCGGCGGGCGCGAGCTTATTCTTATCCGGCCAGACTTATGGCACCGGATTCACAAACCAGAGTTCGCCGAGATCGAAGGCCGCTGGGTGCCACAGATGGCCACGGCGTATGATGGCTGGGGATCGGAAGGGTTCGGACTGGGTGACAAACCGGGAATTGTGACCATTGGGCGTGGCCGTGTTACGTGGTCGCTATGTTCCGACCTGCCGATCCCAATCCGCTGGACCTCCGATGGACGGCTCGTGAGCACGGCCTCGATCGACGTGACGGATTGTTCTGCGGTGACCCGCACGACGAATAATGGGCCTGGTGCCATCATGAGAATGTTGACCGCCAATCCCGCCGTGATCCGCTCGGGGCCGGATCGTATCGTGTTAATCGATGGGTCGGGTGAAAAGGGCCACCGCATTGATCTTCGCTCCGAGGAAAGCGTCCTTAACCCGCCTCCTCCGCCAACGCTGCCGGAGGGATATAAGCGGCCCCCAATACCGCCGTTCCCTCCGGCCACGAACGGTGTAGGCGCGTCATGATCGATTAAACGTAAGGCGATCCACGCTGAAATCTTCCCCCGTGGCCATGGGAGCAGGAGGCAATACGCGCGTTGAATGAACGGCGGCTTTTAGTGCAACGGCGTGGCCACGCGTTCGTCCGCAATTGGGGTCGCTTCCTGAAAGGCAGCTTCTGGCGGAAAATCGCAGATAGCTGCCATTGGCGCAATGGCCCTCAGGCAACGTCCTGGCCGCCGGATTAGGCCGCCTTCCAGGCCCAGGGCAGGAGTTCGTCGATGCGATTGATCGGATGACCCTTGCCGATGCGGTCGAGGACGTCGCTGAGCCACACCTGGGGGTTCACATCGTTGAGCTTGGCGGTCTCGAGCAGCGAATACATCGCCGCGGCCCGCTCGCCGCCGCAGTCCGCGCCGGCGAACAGCCAGTTCTTGCGCCCGACCGCGATGCCGCGCAGCGCGTTCTCGGCAAGGTTGTTGTCGATCTCAAGCCGCCCGTCCTGGGTGTAGGCAAGCAGCGCGGGCTTCAGCTTGATCGCATAGCGCAGCGCCTCGGCCAGCGGCGAACGCGCGGATGCCTTGGCAAGGACGCCATCTGCCCATGCGAAGAAGTCGAGCGCGATGAGCCTCGATGCCGCTCGCTGGCGCAAACGCTCTTGGGGAGGTTCCTGCTCGATCGACCGCTCGATCTCGTAGAGCTGCCCGATGAGGCCGAGCCCCTTGCGCGCAGCAGAACTGCGATCGGCAACAAGGACATCGTGCAACTTGCGCCTTGCATGGGCCCAGCAGGCGACGGGCGTGATGACGCCGGGCATGCGGCCGGGATCATAGAGCGGGTTGAACCCGGCATAGGCATCGGCCTGCAGAAAGCCTGCAAAGGCCGCAAGGTGCTCGCGTGGCCGCTCGCCCTTGCGATCTGGGCTATAGCGGAACAGCGCGGCAGGCCTGTCTGCCGGGCTCCATCGGCGGTTATCGCGCAGATAGACCCATAATCGCCCGGTCGACGTCTTGCCCGTGCCGGGAGCCAGCACCGGGACCGGTGTGTCGTCGGCGTGAAGCTTCTGACTGGCCATGACGTGGGCACCGAGACGCTCGACCAGCGGATCGAGCAGCCAGCTGACCTGGCCGAGCCAGTCGGCCATCGTCGAGCGGGACAGCTCGACTCCCTCACGCGCGTAGATCTGCGACTGGCGATACAGCGGCAGGTGATCGGCGAACTTGGCGACGATGACGTGCGCCAAGAGGCCGGGACCGGCGCGGCCGCGCGGGATCGGCAGACCGGGTGCAGGTGCCTGGGCGATGGTATCGCAGCATGTGCATGCAAGCTTGGGACGGACATGGCGCACCACGCGGAAGCTTGCAGGCACGTATTCCAGCACCTCGGTGACGTCTTCGCCGAGAACCGGTGCCGCGCGGCCGCACGCCGCGCAGCGATCCGCGCCTGGTGCCGGATGCACGATCACATCGCGCGGCAGATGATCGGGCAGCGGCGCGCGCTTCGGTTTGCGCCTGGCCTTCGGCGGTTCGGCCTCGTCCTGATCGACCTGCCCGCGCATGACGCACTCGGCATGGGCCTGCTGGGCTTCGAGATCCTCGAGCGTGAGTTCCAGCTGATCGGCAAGCTGCATCATGCGTTCGGACGACTGGCCGAACTTCATGCGGCGCAGCTTGGCAAGCTGGGCTTTGAGCTTCTCGATCTGGAGCGTGGTCAGCTTGATCGCGTTGCGTGCAGCACCAAGCTCGTCGCGCGTTGCATCATGTGCTTTGCGCTCGTAAGCGAGCGCCTTTTGTTCCTGCGCCAGCGCCTGTTCCGAGGCGGCCAGACGCGCCTTGATCACCTCGGCAAAGGCGCGAAGCTCGTCCGGATCGGAAGGCAGATCGAGGTCGGCGGGAGACACGAACAGCGGATAACATGACGGGCGATCTTGACCAAGCCGAAGGCAGGAAAACCGCGCGCGAGTCGCTAGATATGCACAGGCCGCTGCGGGGGTTTTGGTGCAACCGTTCGCCGCCAGTCCATCGCCTCCAGAAGCAGCGAAAACTGCGCAGGGGTCAGCACCACTCCGCCGTCGACCAGCGGCGGCCAGACGAAGCGATGGCGCTCGAGCCGCTTGGCGAACAGGCACAGGCCGGTGCCGTCCCAGACCAGCGCCTTGAGGTAGTTGCCGCGCTTGCTGCGGAACAGGAACACATGGCCGCTATAGGGATCGAGCCGGAAAACTTCGCTGGCAAGCACGCTGAGCGGCGAAGCCCTTGCGCATGTCGACCGGCTTGCTGGCCAGATAGACCTTGGTTCCTGGCGGCAGGCTCAGCATGACACGGCCTTCAAGGCGCGCAGAACCCGGGCAAGCGCCTTCTCGTTGACGAAGCTGTCGACGCTCAGGCGCGCGCCGCCCTCAAGCTCGATGGCAATCGCGCCTGCTCGTTGTTGCCCGGGCGGAGGAGAAGCCGCAACATCTTGCGCCAAGGGGCCGACCGAAGACTCCGGTTCGTCAGCGATGATCTCGCACGCTGAAGCTCGCTCCGAGGTCGCCACGAACTGGCCACATGGGATGAACTCCAGCGCCTCCCTTGCAATCGCTTCAGCCTCGCGCCGGTTGGCACGCCAGTTGTAGATCACACTCTTGGCAATGCCATGCCTGCGCGCGACCGACACCACCGTAACGTCGGGGCGCAGGCTCTCGGCGACGATCGCCGCCTTCTCTGTGTCAGAATAGCGCCGCCGCCGCTCCGTGCGCACGATCACGCCGCCACCTTCGCTCACAGGACCTCCTTCTGGAGTCCAGAAAGAACTCCGTTCAGGATCCGTCCTTCACCGTCCAGCGCCGACCGCGCAACTCGTGGCTGGCCGGACGCTTACACATGCTCCGAGCTATCCAACCGTAGAAAGAACGTGCTCGGCCAAACTGGAGGAGGAATTTCTAAGCTACCGTCGGGCGGGTTCCACGCTTTCCCGCGCGATCATCGGGCACGACCAGCTCTCTTCTTCTGCAGGAGCCCCGACATTCGTCGAGACACCGGACAGCCGGCCGATGACCTGCCTATGAGTAGACTTCCGGCCACAAAAAGGAGTCGAGCCCTGTTGTGGTTCGATGAGATCACATCAGAACCGGCACCCCAAGTTCCAGATTGCGCTGGTATGTCAGCCGCCATTGTCGAACGAGCGAAACTCAGCTCATGCGTCGAACTTCTTGCGGTCAGCCCCCGGGGCATTGCAGACTTTCTCCATCGAACGTCAGCCGCGCGCCGCGGGGGCCGATGCGAAAGCCACCTTCCCATCCCGCCCAACTGACACGCACCGAACTGCTCGGCGCTAGGTTGCAGCCCAGCGTGCTGCCCCTCGCCACACAGGTCGCGGCATCGGGGCTACCAAACACCGTCAGCTCGCCCAGCCTGCCGCGTTCGGGTAGATCCGCTAGCTTAGCGGCTTCTTCGCGGCCGAAGCGGATGCAGTCCCCATAGGCAAACGGATCGGACTCCGGCTCGGGCGGCCTGTCGACGGAAACCGGCACGGGCCACCCCTCCGCCACCGCCGCCAGGCGGGTAAGCAGGCTGGCGGCTGTCTCGCGGCCGTAGGCATCGGCCTGCGGATCGGTCGATCCGGATATGCCGGCATAGAGTGTCCCGTTCTGGAGGGGCCCGGCGGCGACGTCCGCCTCTCCCGGATCGGCTCGCAAGCGCGCGATGGCCGCCGCCGACCCGGTCGCGGCCATGACCGCGATCCTAGGCTCCCCAGCGCCGTGCGCGAAACGAGCGCCGGCTTCTGCCACCAACCACGCATGGCGGCGCGACAGGAAATCGCGCTCGAGCGTCTCGAGATCGAGGGCAGCGCGCATGGTCTGAGCGAGTGCCTTAAACGGATTTTGGGCGAGGTTGGCTCTCGCATCCGCAATCGCACGATCCAGCAAGTCCCTTGATGCCGCTTCGAGCGGCACCCGCGTTTCGTCCAACAAAGCGCCAGTCGTGATGCGGACAGCAAAGGGCGAAAGGTCGTTCGCTTCCAGCCAGCTAGCCGCCTCGCTTGGTCGAAGCGGGCGCGGGAAACGCACCCACACCCGATCGGCCGGAGTGGGATATACTGTCCATCCGCCCTCCGTCGGCTCGAAGGGCATCATCGAAACCGCCCAACCCTCGCGCGTGCCGAGTCCTGCACGTACTAAAGGAAAGGCGGCGGCTGTCAGATCGTCGTAAAGGGGGAAGCGGCTTAGAAGCCTGCCGTCCGCATCGCGGAAGATGAGGTAGGCTTCGCCTTCCCGGACTGCCAAGAACCCAGGGTGACAACTTGTGAGCGTGCGCGTCGCGGCGAACACATATTCCGCCTCTACCGGATAGGGGAAGGGCGTTATGCGCCCCTTCTCATCGACCCAGTGCATCGCCCTCAACTGCGGATCGTCCACCCCAGAGGCGCCGACGAACAGCGTGAATCTGTCGGGTGATGAACCCTTGAGCCGCTCGATGACGTGGAAGGTGGTCGCCGGCAAACGCCAGGAACCACTACCAAATGCTGTGCGCGTTTCTCCGGCCACGGCGATATCGACGGTGGCGGCGGCCTCCATCATCTTGCGAGCAAAGAATGCCTGCGAAGCTGGACCAACGTCCTCGGGGGGCTGCGTGTAAAGACAGGCGTGGGCGCTCTGCGACGACGCGAGCCAATATATTGCGAGCAACGGAAGTAGAAGATGACGCATCATTTGCCTCGTTCAGTGGATGCGTGTCCCAGCGCCCGCTGGATGGGCTGTAGTCGAGCGCGCAGTTCGTCGAGTGCGATCGGTTCGGGGTGGTTGGAAACCGGGCGGGCAATCCCGTCCGCATCGATGCGCGCTGGCGGCACCCATGGCACGGAAACGAACCAGCGCCCGTCTTCGCGGGCCGCTCCCTCGCCGCCCTGGACATAGGCGGAATGGCGATAGAGCGCATCGTTAAGGTGCAGAACCCAGCGCGTTCCGGTTTCGAGCGATGTCGGAAGCCCCGGCAGCAGGAATGGTTCTTCCATACCCTGCCGATAGGCGATGGCCCCGGCTTCATCGGCGCGCTCACCAGAAGCAAGCCTTTGCCGCAGTACGTCGCCCGGAGCGGCTTGACCAAGCAGGGTTTCGACCACCCGCCACGTGACGGTCGAGAAATATCCATCCGGCCCCGCATCGGTCACGTCGAAGCCGATCGGTTCCGCAATGACCACATCGCTCGCGGTCAGAGCGCGCTTGGTAACGGTCTGCCGCCCATTCATGTCGTGTAACGCGGTGATTGGATCGTAACCGGCGCGGCGAAGCGCGATGATGCTTTCGAGCGTGTAGCCGTAAGCAACGACGGTGTGCGTCTGCTGAAGCGAACCGGCAGCCGAAGGCAGCCGCGCGATCCATTCCCCTTCGCTCTGTCCGGGTTGCGGAGGCTCGGGCATCATGAACGACGTCTCGGCCACCAGCGCACGGATCGCTGCGAAGTCGGGATGCGCTTCGAGCGGATAGGTGATCGCTTCGGGATCGGCGCGCATGGGCAGTGCCGGATCGAAGAGCGGGCCGACATAGTCGGCTTCGATACGCGCGAGCTTTGGCCAGGCGATCGGTGTCTCGGTTGCCGCGCGAGCCAGCGCTACCAGGTCCTGTGGCCGCACCTTTACGCGGCCTTCGAAGAAATCGACTTCCACCTTGGCTTCCACGCCCGCCACTTCGAGCTGCTCCGCGGTCGCCGAACGCGCAGCCTCCAGTTCGTCGGCTCCGCGCGGCACGTCTTGGCCGGTCACGAACGGGCGCAAGGCGGCAGAAACAAGACTTTCGCGCTCGGCAGCAGCCGTGTGGAACACGTGCGCGGTGCCGTTATCCTCGTCGACCCAGATTTGCGCCACCACATCGCCTTGTGCGGCCATCGTTGCGTCACGCCAGGCTTTCAATGCAGGGATGCGCGCCCGGTCGGCAGCGTAGTCCGCTTCCGCCTCAGCGCGGCTGCCCAGCTCGAAAACGCGGCGAGCAATGGCTGCTTCACGCTGCTCGCGATCCCACAATTCGCGCGGTACAATCTCGCGAATGACACGATAGGGCCCGGCGCACTCGCCCGCTCCCAGAATGACGCGCGGAAAGGTATCCTCGCCCGGTTGCAAGCCCATGAGCACGACATCGCTGTCGGCGTAAATGCGGCTGCCCTGGAAACGCTCCATGATCGCGACGCGCTCAGGATCGCTCAGATCGAGCGCCATATGCTGCTCCCACAGCGCGACACGGCGTTCCTCGCCCTCGGGATAGACGACCAGGCAACCATCTTCGAGGGCGAGGCGCGCCGGCACGTCGGGTACGCCGACCAATGTGCGGATTGCACGGTCGGTGCGATAGCCGAACTGCGGAAAGCCGCTGACCCTGCTTTCGCCGGCAGGGTTAGGCGGCGCCGGAAGCGGGAAAGGATCGGGCTCCTTGATCACGACATAGTCGGGAAGCTCGATCTCCCCGCGCGCGGCGGCATCGCGCAAGGGATCGGCGGAGAAGCCGAGTTCGATGTTGACGATGCCCTCGCTCTCGTCGCCGCTGGCGGACCAGAAGCCGAGGTCGAGCGTTTGCAGGAACTTGGCGATCCGGCGCTGTGTGTCCCGGAGCTCGATCAAGGTCGGACCAGCGCGCTCGACGGCGAAATAGAGCGGATCATCCGTATATTTCGCGAGCGTCTCCGCCGCGTCGCGCGTGAAGGCGACAGCCACGCCATAGGTAGGCTCGTGCTGGATCCACAGCCCCGCGAAGGTCTCCGGTTCCTTTTCGCGTAACGTCACTTGGAGGGTGCCGATATCGGCATCCGGCGCTTCGGGAAGCGGCCGTGGGCCTGGTTCCGTTCGGGGGCCGATCGCTCCGCGCAGCTGCGTTTCGATCCGGCGCTCGGCCTCGGTGATACTGACGCAATAGGTCCGCGCGTAAATCGCGGTCTCGCCGTAGGGGCCGTCGAAGTCCTCGATTTCCGCGATTTCCTCAGCGGAGAGGTCGGGACATGTTTCGCGGAGCGGAGCAGCATCTTGGGCTTGAGCGATCGAAGTGAAGAAGAAGGCGAGCGCGCTGGCCCCAGTCATACGGATCATTATGTAGCCTCCACCGGCATCGGATCGGCGATCCGTCCGAAAAATATCAAGGCTCCGCTGGCGCGATCACGGATCGCAACCAGAAAGGGTCGGTCGACTATCATCTTCGGCACGTCGGGAACCGGCGGTTTCGCGGTGACCCGAATGGCAATCGCGGTCGAGGCCGACGCCTCGGTTCCGGTTTCATCGACACGCAGAAATGTCGCGTGTGCTACCTCACTGATCGCGAAGGGAGCATCCGCCATTCCCGAGAAGTCGGCGCAGGCTTTGTCGAACGCGCATGGAATACCCGCCGCTACAAGCGCATCGCGCACGCTGTTCTCGAACCGCGCTTCAAACCGCGGCAGCCTCAGAAGAATTTGGCGGCTCGCTTCGGCGCCAAGATCGAAATAGGCGTCGCTCCCTTGCGATGCCAGACTGAAGGATAGCGCCGAGATGTCGCGTTCCCAACGCCGCAAAACCTCGGAGTCGCGCGGAAGAAAAATCTCCATCACGAAACGACCACTAGATCCGTAAGGCAGAACAACGGCCTGACCGTCTTTGCTCTCGCGGTACTGCAGCCTTTCGATCCGCTCCATCATGTAGATCGGAACCCGCGAACCGTCGCCGCGCGTGTATTCGCTCATCGCGCCATCCTTGAAAGGCGCGCTCCAGTCGGCCTTGAACCAGACCGCGTTGGTGAGGACGGCTGCCGTCGACTGGTCGAACTGGTCTGCGCTGACGATCTCCTCGATGCGTTCTCGCGTTGCCTGTGCGACCCAACCATTGATCCGTCGCGCCGCGCCAAGGGGATCGCCGCCAAAATCGACCGGCTCGGCCGTCGCGCCAAAATAGCGTTCCGTGTCGTTAAGATAGGAAGGATCGAAACGGATGGCCCGGGAAAGCCACAGGGCATTCGCGACCGACAGGCGAACCTCATCTTCGCCCGTATCGCTCAGGAAGGCACCGTATTCCCTAACCAGTCGCTCCGGTTTGCTTTGGCCAGACCAAGCCAGAAGCTCGCGTAGCTGCGTCTCGGTCGTTCCCCGGGCGCCAATCAGAGCTAGGCCAAGACCCTCGGTCAGCGACAATGGCGAGATGAAGAGGTTATCGTTCGCTTCCGCGTCGGCCGCAAGCCGCGGATAGAGCGCGGCTGCGAGTCGGGCATGCGCGTAGGATACGTCATGCGGTATCGCACTGGCTTCAGATGCGACGCTGTTTCGATTGTTTGCAGCTGCGCATCCCGCGAGCAACAGAACCGCCAATATGAAAAAGGATCGCATCGATTTTCGTGTCTCAACTTTTTCGCGAGGCCGAAGCGTTCGCCCAACGTAGTGGCATGAACGATTGTATAACGTCTTCTGAACGTGGAGATAACGTGTTGCCGGATTAGTAGGCACTCGCTCTCATCCAAGCTGCCTTCGAGAGGCCAGATCGATCGTTGAAAATGCAAGCCACGCTTATGAGTTGATGGCGCAAAGCGGTTCAGACCGGACGCTTACACTGGACCCATCGGGGGCTGCGGAGATCATAAAACTCCTGCCGGACACCCTCAAGCCATTGTGGCCGCAGAGGCGCGGAAAGGCTGACGTTCCTAGGACCGCTTGCGAACCTAATCAAAGACGTTCGACTTCCGTTCGGATTTTGCCTTAAGCTGATATAAACGCGATCGAGGTGGGCGATATGCAATCGTGGAAGAAACGGCTTTCGATCGCGGTAGGTGTGCTCCTACTTGGAATCACGGTTACCGGCTGCGTCGGTTTCAAGAACGCGATGACCGATCCGGTCAAACGGTCTTCAAACGTTACGGTCGAAGGCTACCCTTCCAGCGCCAAACCGATCAGAATTGCTCTGCTTTCGGACATTCACACCGGCAACGCCGTCATGCGTCCCGAACGTCTCGCTTCTATCGTTCGAGCAGTGAACGACGCAGCTCCTGACATCGTCGTTCTGGCTGGCGATTTTGTTGTCGGGGAGAGCGCGCAGGGTGCGGCCCGCCGCGCAGAGGATCTCTATCCCTTGGCCGGGCTCAAAGCGGCGTATGGCGTTTTCGCAGTTCTTGGCAATCACGATCATTGGACCGATCCGGATGCGATCAGAATGAATCTGACGCGCGCTGGCGTCACTGTGCTGGAAAACGACGCGCGCAGGATCGGCGCTATCACTTTGGTCGGCATCGACGATCGTTTCTCCCAGCATGACGATATCCGTCTGTCTTTCGAGCGAGCAGAGGAGCTTGGTGGATTGCCGATTGTGCTGACCCATTCTCCGGACCTTGCAGACGATCTTCCGGATGAAGTTCGAATCATCCTTGCTGGCCATACGCATTGTGGTCAGATGGTCGCACCAATCGTTGGCCCGATCGTTCGGACCCACCAGCGCAATCCCCTCTACAATCAGCGCTATCGTTGCGGACGCGTCGATGAAGGCGATCGTTCGATATTCGTCACTGTCCGTCGTCAGAACATTTGGCACAACTCGCGGCGTAGAGTTACGGAGTGCGGGCCTCGTCTGAGGTTTGATGTTAGGCGGCGAGCCTGCGGTGTTGCAAGCGCCGATGTTCGAGTGTCTTTCGCTTGATCCTTTCTCTTCGTTTGATGATGGCAGGGGCCCTGCCGAAGTAGGTATCGGCAGGTGTCACATTGTCGAGGCTCTCGTGGTATCGGCAGTGGTTGTAATGCTCGACGAAGGCCTCGATCTGCTGGTGGAGATCGCCGGGCAGGAAGTAGTTTTCCAGCAGCACGCGGTTCTTCAGGGTCTGGTGCCAGCGTTCGATCTTGCCCTGCGTCTGCGGATGGAAGGGAGCGCCGCGCACATGGCTCATCCTGTTTGCCTCGATGTATTCGGCTAGTTCCCCGGCAATGTAGCTGGGGCCATTGTCCGACAGCAGGCGGGGCCTGTGCAGCACGTTGGCGTGGTCGCAGCCTGAGGCTGCCAGCGCCATATCGAGCGTGTCAGTGACGTCCTCGGCTCGCATGGTGGTGCAGAGCTTCCAGGCGATGATGTAGCGCGAGTAATCGTCGAGCACGGTCGATAGATAGACCCAGCCCCATCCGATAATCTTGAAGTAGGTAAAGTCGGTCTGCCACATCTCGTTGGGGCGGGTGGTCTGCGTGTGGAACGCCTCGGCGGCCTTGATCACCGTGTAGGCCGGGCTGGTGATCAGATCATGGGCCTTCAGCAGCCGGTAAACCGTGGCTTCGGACACGAAGTAGCGCTTCTCGTCGGTGAAGCGCACCGCCAGCTCGCGGGGACTGAGATCGGTCTGCTCCAGAGCCATCTCGACGATCTGGTCCTGGATATCGTTTCCGATGCGGTTCCACACCCTGCTCGGCGCTGAAGGGCGGTCCTGAAGCGCCTCCGGCCCACCTTCGAGGTAGCGGTCATACCAGCGGTAGAAGGTTCGCCGTGCCACACCGAGTTGGTCCAGCGTGCGTTTGGCGGGCAGGTGCGACTGCTCGACGATCCGGATGATCTCGAGCTTTTCGGATGCGGGATACCTCATTCGTCGTCTCCCCCAAGCCCGGTCATGCTTTTTTGAGCAGACGGTTCTCCAGGGTGAGATCGGCCACACATTCCTTCAGATCGCGCGCTTCACGGCGCAGGTCCTTCACCTCGTCTGTGGTCGCAGCACGGGCTGTATGCCGATGATGGCAGCGCGCCCCCTGCCCGTTCGCGCATGCAGCCGTTCAGCCCAGCCGAGCAGCGGCCCACCCGGCAGCAGCGCCGCGGCCGCCAGCACCAGCAGCGGATGCTCCCACGTCCAATCGAACACCACCGGCGCGACGATCGCAGTGAACAGGCCGCCCAGCGCTCCGCCCGCGCTCATCACGAGATAGAACAGCGTCAGTTGCTCGGGGGCGGGGCGCTCCGCATAGAGCCGGCGATGCAGCGCCACGGCGACCACGAACAGCATCAGCAAGGTGGCGAAGGCGGTCGAGGCGGCGCCGCCGCCGCGCCCGACCATCGCCATCCCGCCCGCCAACAGCAGGATGATCGGCGCCGAACGGGCAAGCGCATAGCCCAGGTGGCTCCGCTCGTTGAACGCGAAGACGAAGCTGAGGAGATAGAGCCCGAGCGGGATCACCCAGAGCAGCGGCATGGCAACGATGTCGGTGGTGAGATGCGTCGTCGTCGACAGCATCAGTCCCGATGGGACCGCCGACAGGGCGAGCCAGAGCGCGATACGCCGCCGCCCGATCGGTTCGAGCGCGGGATTTTCGGCGGCAGGCTCGGCAGACCCCGTACTCGTATCGCGGCGGCACCATGCCACCAGCGCGACCAGCAGGACCAGAAGCCCGTATCCCACGCTCCAGACGCGGCTCTGTCCGGCAAGCGAAAGGTTCGGCTCGAGCAGCAGGGGATAGGCCAGCAGGCCTGCAAAACTGCCGAGATTGGACGCGGCATAGAGCCAGTAGGGATCGCCCGCCGCGCGGTGCGCCGCATACCAGCGCTGGATCAGCGGCGCCTGTGCCGACACGGCGAAGAAGACCGGCCCGATGGTGAGGAGGAGCAGCAGGGGCACCCAGAGCATCTCCCACCCTGGGGCTGGGGGAGCGTGATCGGCGAGCGCGATGGGCAGGGTGAGTCCGGCGATCAGCAGGAGCGCGAGATGGACGGCGAACTGACGTCGCAGCGCCAGACGCGAGAGCGCATGGGCATAGGCGTATCCGCCCAGCAGCAGCGCCTGATAAACCAGCATCGCGCTGTTCCACACCGCCGGCGCGCCGCCCAGCAGGGGCAGCGCCATCCGCGCCACCAGCGGCTGCACCAGGAACAGCAGGAAACTGCCGGCAAGGATCGCAGCGACGAACGGCAGCCGCGCTCTCACGAACGAGCGCGCCATTCCTCGCGCGAGAGGCTGTAGAGAATGGTGGGATTTTCCTCCGGCGGAAAGCGCGGATCCTCGAAATCGAGATCGGCCCGGCGGCGCATTCCGAGTTTTTCCATCAGGCGCCAGCTTGCCTCGTTCGCCATGCTGGTCAGCGCGACGACATGCGGAGCGTCATGGCGGGTAAAGGCCCAGTCGAGCACCGCCTCGACCGCCTCTCGCGCATAGCCGCGGCGCCAGCGGTCCTCCCGCACCAGCCAGCCGATCTCCATGTCGCCAGGGTTCTTCGCATGCTCGTTGTCGACGCGCTTCAACCCGCAATGGGCGACGAGCTCGCCGCTCGCCTTCTCGATCGCCATGAGAAAGGAGAAGCCATCGCTGGCATGGAGCGCCATGGCCTTCGCATGGCGCGCCTCGATCTCGTGCAATTCCTTTGGCCCGCCGAGATGATGCATGACGGGAGGGCTGTTGAGCAGGCGGAATTGCTCCGCCGCATCGGCCTCGCAAATCGTGCGCAGGACCAACCGCTCCGTCTCGAGGACGATGTCAGGCATCGCCGCTTCGCCACGCCTCCCTGGCGATCGAGTAGACGATGATGCGGCCGGTATCCGGATCGAATTCGTCATTGTCGAAATCGAGATCCTCGCGCCGCTCCATGCCGAGGCGCTTCATCAGGCCCCAGCTGGCGGTGTTTCCCTCGACGGTCAGCGCAACGACCTCTTCCGCTCCGAAGCGGTCGAAGGCGAGGTCGAGCGCGGCGCTGGCTGCTTCGCGCGCATAGCCCTGTCCCCAGGCGTCTTCGCGCAGGCGCCAGCCGACTTCCATCGCGCCGATCGGCCCGCCCGCCTGGTTGGAGCGCTTCAGCCCGCAGAAGCCAAGGATCGCGCGGTCCTCTTTGCGCTCGACAACCCAGAAGGTGTGGCCATGCTCGCGCTCGTAGGTCAGCAGCCGCTCTTGCGCGCCCACGCGCTTGGCATCGTTCGCCACACCGCCGAGCCAGCGCATCACCGCAGGCGTGTTGGTCCCGGTCCAGAACGGCGCCCAGTCGCCTTCGCGCCAATCGCGCAGGATCAGCCGCTCGGTCTCGTGGCGGAAATCAGCCATTCAGCAGCCGGGCCGCGAGCGGCGCGTGATAGGTGAGGATGCCGCTGCATCCGGCGCGCTTGAAGGCCGTCAGCTTCTCCATGACCAGCGCTTCGCGATCCCCCACGCCCGCCGCCACGCCCGCCTCGATCAGCGCGTATTCGCCGCTGACCTGATAGGCGAAGACCGGCACGCCGAAGCGTTCCTTCACGCGCCAGATCACGTCGAGATAGGAAAGGCCCGGCTTGACCATCACGCTGTCCGCCCCCTCGGCGAGGTCGAACTCGACCTCGCGCAGCGCCTCTTCCGCATTGGCGGGGTCCATCTGGTAGCTTTTCTTGTCGCCTTTCAGCAGGCCGCCGCTGCCCACCGCATCGCGGAACGGGCCGTAGAAGGCCGAGGCGTATTTGGCGGCGTAGCTCATGATCTGGACATTGGGATGCCCGCCCATCTCCAGCGCCATGCGGATCGCGCGGACGCGGCCGTCCATCATGTCGGAGGGGGCGATGATGTCTGCCCCCGCCTCGGCCTGGTTCAGCGCCTGATCGACCAGCACGGCGACCGTATCGTCGTTCACGACATATCCGGCATCGTCGAGCAGGCCATCCTGCCCGTGGCTGGTATAGGGATCGAGCGCGACATCGGTGAGAATGCCGATTTCGCTGCCGCAGGCATCGCGCACGGCGCGGATCGCGCGGCACATCAGATTGTCGGGCGAGAACGCCTCCGCCCCGTCCGTGCTGCGCTTGTCAGGTGGGGTGTTGGGGAAGAGGGCGATACAGGGAATGCCGAGATCGACCGCTTCGCGCGCCCGCGCGACGATCCCGTCGACCGACCAGCGCGACACGCCGGGCAGGCTCGCCACCGGCTCCTCCACCCCCTCGCCCGATGTGACGAAAAGAGGCCAGATCAGATCCGCCGGAGTCAACACGGTTTCGCGGTGAAGCGCGCGGCTCCAGGAATGCGCGCGGCTGCGGCGCAGACGGGTGTTGGGATAGCTGCCGGTCATGGGCCGGGCGTGTGCCGGATTACGCGGCCATTCGCAATCAGATGGCGCGCTTCTGGTCGATCTTGTCGATCTCGCGCAGCGGCTCTTCGGCGGCTTCTTCCTGCGGGGTCCTGTCGAGATCGGCCAGAGCGGCGCCCGCCTCGACTTCCTTCAGCCGCGCCAGCGTTTCGCGGAAGCGCCGCAGTTCGACGCCTTCGAGCTGCGCCCGGGTGACGAAGCTGACGGAGGCGGGGTTCACCGCCCGGCCACTGCGATACATCTCGTAATGGAGATGCGCCCCCGTCGAGAGGCCGGTCGATCCGACATAGCCAATCACCTGCCCGCGCCGGACGGTCTGCCCGCGATTCACCGCGATCCGGCTCATGTGGCAATAGCGCGTGTCGATACCGCCGCCATGGCGCAGCTTGACCGCATTGCCACAGCCGCCGGCCCGGCCCGCACTCAGCACCTGGCCGTCGGTCACTGCAACGATCGGCGTACCGTGGCTCGCCCTGAAATCCATGCCTGCGTGCATCCGGCGATAGCCGAGGATCGGATGACGCCGCATCCCGAAATTAGAGCTCACGCGGCCCGGCACCGGCGCAACGAGGCCGCTGCGCTGCTCGCCGACGCCCGAGGCTTCGAAGAACTGGCTATCCTTGCCCCAGCGCATCAGTTGGGCCGCCGGTTTGTCGCCGCGTTCGAGCCCGGCATAGAGCAGTTGGCCCGCCTGCCGCTCGCCCGTGGCCGCACGGCGGTGAGCGACGATCATGTCGAAGGTGTCGCTGGCGCGCAAATCCCCGCCGACCTCGGATTGCGCGTTGAGCGTCTTGAGATAGGCCTGGACCGCGGAAGCCGGCGCCCCGGCGGCGCGGGCGGAGCGATAGAGGCTGGCGCCGACCGTGCCGCGAATGCGCAGCGGAGTGTCGTCCACGCGGATCGGCTTGCGAGTGAGCGACAGCGCGCCGCCCTCGTCCAGCCGTGCGATTTCGAGCGCGAGGTCGAACCGGGCGCGGAAGGCGAGCGATTCGAGCGGGCGAGTGCCGCCCGCCCCGTCGCGGCGGCCGAGCACGATGTCGACCTGTGTTCCCGGCGCGATCTCGCCCAGCGGCAACGCATCGCCGATCAAATCGAGCGCGCGGATCCGATCGTCAGTGGAGACGCCGGCACGGGCCAGCATCCGTTCGAAGCTGTCACCGCGGGCCAGCGTCGCAAGAAGATCGATCCGGGGCCGTTCGGGCGCAGCGGCAAGCGAGCGCACGGCGGACGTCGCACCCATGTGGCGGCCGCTGTCGCTGCCGAGCGCGAGCGGCATGATCATCTGGCTGCGGAATTCGTCGCGCGCATCATCGTCGATCCGCATGGTCGAAGCCGCCTCGAGCGGAGCGAAATCGGGCCAGAAGGCCAGCGCCACCGCCGAAAGCGCGATCATCGAGCCGAGCCCGCGAAACCATTTGCGGCTGCCGATATCTGCGCCAAGATCGGGCACGAGGTCGAGCGCCTCCAGACGCTCGCGCCAGCTGCTCGCGCGAACCTGCTGGCTCGCCGACAGCGACGCGGCAGGCGCTGCACGTCCGGACTGGTCCGGCATTGGCTGATCCATTTCGTCTGCGCGCGAGGTGAACACGCAATACCCTCCGACCCGATTTCGTGGCGCGATGGCGGAAATCCGTGCCAGATTGAAGTTAACGTTCGGCTAAACCACGCCCACCAGAGCGATGCGCGCGGCGAAGCGTGCATTCGTGGGGGAACCGCAGGAACCGTGGTTGTGCAGACGCTTGGGTGATGCCATCTGTGGCGAACGATGCAGCAAAGCTCGGTCAAAGCGGTCCTCGGACCCACCAACACCGGCAAGACCCATCTCGCGATCGAGCGGATGTGCGCGCATTCGAGCGGCGCGATGGGTTTCCCACTGCGCCTGCTGGCGCGCGAGGTCTACGACCGGGTCCGCGCGATCAAGGGCGACCGGAACGTCGCGCTCATTACCGGCGAGGAGCGGATCGAGCCCGAGGGCGCGCGTTACATGTGTTGCACGGTGGAGGCCATGCCGCGCGATGGCGGCGGGCGAGCCTTCATCGCGCTCGACGAAGCGCAGCTTTCCGCCGATCGCGAGCGCGGGCATATCTTCACCGACCGGCTGCTCAATGCGCGTGGCCGGGAAGAAACGATGTTGCTGGGCGCGGCGACACTCGCCCCGATGGTGAAGGCCTTGGTGCCCGAGGCCGAGATCACCGACCGCCCGCGCTTCTCGACGCTCAAACATATCGGCCCGCGCAAGCTCTCGCGCCTGCCGCCGCGCAGCGCCGTGGTCGCCTTCAGCGCCGAGCAGGTCTACGCCGTGGCAGAGATGCTGCGCCGTTTTCGCGGCGGCGCGGCAGTGGTGATGGGTGCGCTCAGCCCCGAGACCCGCAACCGCCAAGTCGAGCTGTTCCAGAACGGCGAGGTCGACTACATCGTCGCCACCGACGCCATTGGCATGGGCCTCAATCTCGACGTGACGCATGTCGCCTTTGCGGGTCTCACCAAGTTCGACGGGGTGCGGACCCGGCGCCTCGATCCTGCCGAAATGGCCCAGATTGCCGGGCGCGCGGGGCGCCACCAGAAGGACGGAACCTTCGGGACGCTTGCCGGCGGACAGCGTGGCGGCACGCCGCCCGAATTCTCCGAGGAAGAAATCTACGCGATCGAGGAGCACCGCTTCGCCCCGATCACCAAGCTCTTCTGGCGGGAAGCCGAACCGCGCTTCGAAAGCATCGGCACGCTGATCGCCGACCTCGAGGCACCGCCCGCCGACGAGGTTCTCCGGCTCGCGCCCGAAGCGATCGATCTTGCCACGCTCAAGCGCCTGTCGCAGGAGCCCTTCGCCGCGCAGATCCGCACGCCTGGGATGGTGCGCCGCTTTTGGGAAGCCTGCTCACTGCCCGACTTCCGCGCCCGCGGACCGGACGTTCACGCCCGCTTCGTCGCGCGGCTGTGGCAGGATTTGAGCGAAGGTTATCTCGGCGCCGACTATGTCGCGGCGCGCATATCCGAACTCGACAACATGGCGGGCGACATCGATACCATACAGGGGCGGATCGCGGCGATTCGCAGCTGGGCCTATATCTGTCAGCGGCCCGATTGGGTGCTGGCGCGCGACGAAATGGCTTCGCGCGCCCGCGCGGTCGAGGCCAAGCTGTCCGATGCGCTCCACGCCCGACTGACCGAACGCTTCGTCAACCGAAGGACCACGATCCTGATGAAATCCCTAGGTGAGAACGCCTCCGCCCTTCCCATCACGCTCGATGACCAGGGCCTGGTCAAGGTCGAGGACGAGACTATCGGCCGGGTGGAGGGCCTTCGCTTCCATGTCGACCATTCGGCCGATCATGCCGACCGCAAGATGCTGCTTGCCGCCGCGGAAAAGGCTCTGCCGCGCCTGCTGGGAGAGCGGGTCGACCGACTGCTTGCCTCCGACATGGCCGGCGTCACGCTGTCGCGGGGCGCTATCCGCTGGGGGCGGCAGATGCTGGCGACGACGACAGCGCGGGAGAACACCGCGATGCCGGTTCTCGAACCCTCCGCCGATGTCGCGAAACTGCCCGAGGCGAAGCGCATGGCGCTGATGGAAGCGCTCGAGTCCTGGCTCGCTGCCAAGCTCGCGCCGCTGGAACCGCTGGAGAAGCTGCAACAGGCGGCGCGCGCGACTGATACCGGGTCACAGGGGCGGGCGCTGTTGCTCAACCTTCTGTCGGGCCACGGCTTCGTGACCCGCGAACGCGCGGGGATCGAGCATCTCCCCAAGGAAATCCGGCCTTTCCTGCGCAAGACAGGCGTGACCTTCGGGGCGCTCGACATCTTCGCTCCGGCGCTGCTCAAGCCCGCGCCGCGCCAGCTGCTCGCCGCGCTCGGCACCGACCGGCGGCCGCTGGAAGAGGCGATGCTGCCGGTGATCCCGGATCGCAAGTCGCTGCCCGCAGGCTATCGCCATGCCGGAAGCCAGGCGATCCGCATCGATCTGGCGGAGAAGATCTTCCGCAAGGCGCACGAGGCCCGCGCCGCGGCGCAGGCCAGTGGCGACGCGCCGAAGAAGCGAAAGGGCGGCGCCCGCAATGCGCGCAAGTTCACGCTCGATCTCGCGCTGCCGATCTCGATCGGGCTGGAGCAGGACAACGCCGTCCGCCTGCTCGGCCAGGCAGGTTTCCGCGTCCAGCGCGCCCGGCCGCTTGCCGAAGGCGCCTATGGCCCTGCGCGCCCCGACCTGTGGGAGTGGCGACCCGCGCGCCGCCAGCAACCGCAGTCACGCCCTCCGGTCAAGCCACGCGAAGGCAGCGCCTTCGCCGCGCTGGCGGATCTCGTCCGGTAGGATCGGGCGAGCTTGCGGATCGACCGCCTGCTTTGCATGCTGCGGTTCTGCCGGACGCGAAGCCGTGCCGCGAGCCTGGTCGGCGAGGGCCATCTCCGGCGCAATGGCGAACGGGTGGTCCGGGCAAGCCAGCCGGTCGCGGTGGGCGACGTGCTGACCATACCGGTCGGGAACGCGGTGCGCCTGGTGGAGGTTCTTGCCCTGCCGGACCGTCGCGGCCCCCCGTCTGAGGCGCAAAGCTGCTATCGCGTGCTTGACCCGAAAGGCCAAAGCGCCATAGCAGCGGACCGCGACCAGACATTCGAAGGAAAAGATCGCTCATGACCTACGTCGTCACCGACGCCTGTATCAAGTGCAAGTACACCGACTGCGTCGAGGTCTGCCCGGTCGACTGCTTCTACGAGGGCGAGAACATGCTTGTGATCAACCCGTCGGAATGCATCGATTGCGGCGTGTGCGAACCCGAATGCCCGGCCGAGGCGATCCTGCCCGATACCGAGGACGGCCTCGAGAAATGGCTCGAGATCAACACGAAGTTCTCCGCCGAATGGCCGAACATCACCCAGTCGAAGGATGCGCCCGAGGACGCCGACGAGCACAAGGGCGAGGAAGACAAGTACGAGAAGTTCTTCTCGCCCGAGCCTGGCGAAGGGGACTGATCGCATCAGCCAATGACTTCAGGCCCGCATTGTTTCACGGACTCGCAATATTGGCGAATGTGTGCTATATAGTGCATCAACCGCACCGGTGTGCCGCCGGTCAGGTGTGACGGACTGAAAGGGCTTGGCGCTCAGCATCATCGTGAAAACCCGGTTTGTGGCCGTTTCCCGGCCGCAGGAGACGTTTTCGCCAATGCTGGCTTCCCCCGCCCTGCCCGAGCGCGAAAGGATTTTGCATGGCGAGCAAGGCTGATGCCTTCGATGTTGGCGACTACGTGGTCTATCCCAAGCACGGCGTTGGCCGTGTGATCGAGTTGCAAAGCGAGGAGATCGCCGGAATGCAGCTCGAACTCTATGTCCTTCGTTTCGAGAAAGAGCGCATGACTCTGCGCGTTCCGGTGAACAAGGTCGAATCGATCGGCATGCGAAAGCTTTCGAGCGACAAGACGCTCAAGGAAGCGATGGAAACGCTAAAGGGCAAGCCCAAGGTCAAGCGCACCATGTGGAGCCGCCGTGCGCAGGAATACGAAGCGAAGATCAATTCGGGCGAAATCGTCCTGATCGCGGAAGTTACGCGTGACCTGTTCCGTCCCGAAGACCAGCCCGAGCAGAGCTATTCGGAACGGCAGATCTTCGAAGCGGCCTCCAGCCGCCTCGCCCGCGAACTCGCGGCGATGGACAAGACCGACGAAGCGACGGCGCTCGAGAAGATCCTCGATGTCCTGCGCACGCATGCTCCGCAATATTACGAGAACACCGAAGACGCCTGACCGGCACAGGTTTCGGAACGCGAAAAGGGCCGCTCCCCCGGGGGCGGCCCTTTTTGTTTGCCTCATGTCGAGCGACGCTTGAACACGCTGATAAGGTGTATTATACAGGCAATACGCAACACTCAGCGGAGGATGTTTCGATGCTTCACCGGGTTCTCAAAAATCTCGCTCCGATTGCCGCTCTCGCCGCCGGTGCGGCGCTTGCCGGCTGCAATTACTCGATGAATGTCGGCGACAGCGACGGCGTGCCCCTGACGCAACTGGACCTGACAGGCCCGGCGCCCACGGAACTGGTCCTGGCCGGACCGGATCGCGTCATCGTGACCGATGGCGATACGCTCGACATCGACGTTTCGGGCGATGCGGACGCCGTCGAGTTGCTGCGCTTCACTCTCGAAGACGGCGCATTGGGCATCAGCCGCGAGAACGGATCGTGGCGCGACACCGGCACGGCGATTGTCCGCGTGACCATGCCCAGCCCCCGCCATGTCTCGATCGCCGGCTCGGGCGAGGTCGAGGCGGCTTCACTTTCCGGAGACAAGGCCGAGATCAATCTGGCCGGATCAGGCAAGCTCCGCATCGCGCGGGTCGCTGCGAGGCAACTCGAAGCGAACATCGCCGGTTCGGGGAGCGTCGACGCATCGGGCAATGCCGAGCGCTTCGAACTCAACATCATGGGTTCCGGCAACTCTCGCATGCCCGGTCTCAGAGCCGCAGAGGCAGAAGTGTCGATTGCCGGATCGGGCAACGGAGAATTTGCGTCCGACGGCGAAGTGGAAGCGAACATCGCCGGTTCGGGCACGGTCGTGGTCCATGGCCGCGCCCGATGCACGGTGAGCGCGGTCGGATCGGGCAAGCTGGTCTGCCGTGACGGCACGCGCACGGGCGACGCCCGTGCGCCAGAGTCCGACGGACGCTCCACCGCCGGCGAGTAATTCATCGCCAGTCGAGCAATAAGGTGCCAAGGCGCGCGTGGAGGTCCCCATGCGCGCTTTGCCTGTTTTCTTCCTTCCTTTCGCAACTCTGGCGCTTTCGGGCTGCCTGGCGAAGACGGTGGTCGACGTTGCCACGCTGCCAGTGCGTGCAGCGGGCAAGGCAGTCGATCTCGCCACCACCAGCCAGTCCGAGGCGGACGAGAAGCGTGGCCGTGAAATCCGCCGGCGCGAGGCCAGGCTGGCGAAACTCGAACGCCGCTACGACGACGAGCGCGAGGATTGCCGGGAAGGAGATAGATGGGCCTGCGAGGAAGCGCGGGCAACCTATGCCGAGATCGAGGCTTTGCTGCCCACCATCCCGGTCGAACCGGAGGACTAATCCGGCGGTGTCGCCGCGCGTCGCAATCGGTCGTTGATCGCGCGCCCGAGCCCTTCGTCCGGCACCGAAGCGATCGCAATGCGGGGTTTGGCCGAACGCGCAGCTTCGTAGAGACAGGCATAGAGGAGCGCCGCCGCCTCTTTCAGATCGCCGCTGACCGAGAGATTGCAATCTGCGGGCATGTCACCAAAACCGATCGCGAATTCGTCTTTCTTGAACGACAGCGCGTTCAGGCGGACCGGTTTGCCGGGCGAATAATGGCTCGCCATCTGACCCGGCGCCTCAATCCTTCTTTCTCGCGCGGTGAAGTCGCGCGGTGCGACAATGATCGGTCCGGGCCGCAATTCATCCACCCTGCCATCCTCACGCACGGCGACGATGGTCGACTCGAGCCCTGCCAGGCACGGCCCGCCATCGAGCACCGCGTCGATCCGCCCGTCGAGCGTCTCCAGCACATGCGCCGCGCTGGTCGGGCTGACATAGCCGCTGCGATTGGCCGAGGGCGCGGCAAGCGGAACGCCGGTCGCCTCCAGCACGGCGCGCATTGCGGGATGGGCCGGACAGCGCAGGGCAACGGTGGGAAGTCCCGCGCTCACCGCTGGAGCCAACTTCGCCTCCGCCCGCCGCGGCAGAACCAGCGTCAGCGGTCCCGGCCAGTGCTGCTCCGCCAGATCACGTGCCACCGGGCCGAAGCGGGCGAGCCTTTCCGCCTGAGCCAGGTCTGCGACATGGACGATCAGCGGATTGAAGCTCGGCCGGCCCTTCGCTTCGTAAATGCGCGCGATCGCCCCATCGCTGTCGGCGCGCGCTGCTAGGCCGTAGACGGTTTCGGTCGGCAGGGCCACGAGCCCGCCCGCACGCAGGATTTCCGCCGCACGAGCGACCCCTGCTGCGTCGGCCGTCAGGGTTTCCGTAGCGTTCTTGCCGGTCATGCCCGCGCGCTATATCCCGGTGCGTGCAAAGCCAAGAGGAGCTGACGCTCGTGATCCCCTATTCGCCCGCCACCGCCGACCAGCTGCTCGCCATCCGTGTCAATGCCGGGATCGAGGAGCTTGCCCAATCCGAGCGTTTCGCCGCCGCCGAGCCCGACATGGTCGAAGCCATCGTGGAAGGCATCGGTCAGTTCGCCGCCGGTGAATGGGCACCGCTCAACCGTCTGGGCGATCTGGAGGGCGCGAAGCTCGAGAACGGGGTGGTCCGCCTGCCCGACGGCTATGCCGAGGCCTATGTGCATTATGTCGAGCAGGGCTGGAACGCGATCGCCGGTCCGGCGAACAGCGGCGGGCAGGGCCTGCCGTTCACCCTGTCGTGCAACGTTCTCGAAAATCTCGGCACGGCCAACATGGCCTTCACCCTGCTCCCAATTCTCAGCGTGGGCGCGATCGAGGCGCTGGAGCATCATGGGAGCGAGGCGCAGAAGGCGAAATATCTTCCCGATCTCGTGAGCGGAGCGTGGTCGGGCACCATGAACCTCACCGAACCGCAGGCGGGCAGCGATGTCGGCGCGCTGCGCACGACGGCCGAGAAGATCGAGGACGGCGAACATGCCGGCAAATACCGGATCGCCGGACAGAAGATTTACATCACCTGGGGCGATCACGAGCTTGCGCAGAACATCATCCATCTTGTCCTCGCCCGCCTGCCGGGCGCGCCCGAGGGGAGCCGGGGCATCTCGCTGTTCCTGGTGCCCAAGTATCACGTGAAGGAGGACGGCTCGCTCGGCTCGCACAACGATCTTCGTCCGGTCAGCCTCGAACACAAGCTCGGCATCAATGCCTCGCCCACCTGCGTCATGTCCTATGGCGACAATGGCGAATGCATCGGCGAGATCGTGGGAGAGGAAAACCGCGGTCTGACGGCCATGTTCACCATGATGAACAACGCCAGGATCAATGTCGGCAATCAGGGGGTCCAGATCGCCGAGCGGGCGACGCAACAGGCGATGGCCTATGCCCGCGAGCGCATTCAGTCGGCCCGGGCCGGAGCGGCGGACAAGAGCCCGGTCGCGATCCTCGAACATCCCGACGTGCGCCGGATGCTGCTGCGGATGAAGGCGCTGACGCAAGGGGCGCGCGCGCTCCTCTACTACACCGCCGGGCAGGTCGATCGCGGCACGCTGGGCGACGCCGACGCCCGCGCTCGGGCCGAAATCTGCGTGCCTCTACTGAAGGCCTGGGGAACCGACACGGGCGTCGAGGTGGCGAGCCTCGGCATTCAGGTCCACGGCGGAATGGGCTTCGTCGAGGAAACCGGCGCTGCCCAGCACTGGCGCGATTCGCGGATCGCTCCGATTTACGAAGGCACCAACGGCATCCAGGCGGCGGATCTCGTCACTCGCAAGCTCGGTATGGATGGCGGCGCCGCCCTGACCGGCTTTCTCGAAACGATCGCCCGCGAATGCGCGCATGAAGCCGACCTGTTCGCGCTCGCCGGTGACTGCGCCGCGGTGGCTCACTGGATGCGCGAAGACGCAAGCCTCGACGATCGCCTTGCGGGCAGCGTGCCCTTCTGTACCATGATGGCAATCGCCGTCGCCGGATGGCAGCTTAACCGGCAGCTTGCCATGGTCGCTGCGAGTGAGCCTTCCGACGCCGCCGATGCGAAGCGGGTGGCAGTCCGCTTCTTCCTCGACCGGATCGTGCCGGAAGCGCGCGGCCTCAAGGCCGGTGCGACCGGAGGGGCCGCAACGCTATACGAGCTGTCTGCCGAACAGCTGGTCGGCTGAGACTTACTGAGCGGGTTCCTCGCGCGCGTAATCGTCGCGGCCGAACGCCGCCCGGTTGCCGCGCAGTTCGCGCTGTGCGGGCAGCCGCTCGCCGCTGCGGCGGGCGATCGCGGACTGCTCCTCTGCGCCCGGTGCTACGACTCGCCAGATGATACCGGCAGTGTCGTCGCTCACCAGCAGCGCGCCATCATTTGCCCATTCGACCCAAGTCGGCCGCCCCTTGGTGGTTCCGTCGGCATTGAGGAAGCCGGTGAGGACCGGGACAGGCTTGCCTGTGGGGTTCCCGCGTCCGTCGAAAGCGACATAGACCACGTCGTAGCCGGAAGGCGGCTTGCGGTTCCACGAGCCGTGCCGGGCGATGAAGGCACCCGATGCAAACCGCTCGCCCATCCGCGCGCCTTCCTTGCTGAAACGGAAGCCTAGTGCGGCGACATGCGGGCCGAGCGCGTATTCCGGCCGGCGGGAATATTCGGTGAGATAGGCGGGAATGGGGGCCTCGACCCGCTGGTCGATATTGTTCTTCCAGTAGACCCACGGCCATCCATATTGCGCGCCCACGGGCACGTTGGTGAGGTAGTCGGGCACCAGATCCGAGCCGAGCATGTCGCGCTCGTTCACCGTGGTCCACAATTCACCCGACCAAGGACTGAAATCGAGACCGTTGGGATTGCGCAGACCGGCGCCGAATATGCGCTGGCTGCCGGTTTCCAGATTGTATTCCCAGATCAGGGCGCGGCCTTCCTCGACCTCCATACCCTTCTCGCCGATGTTCGACGCCGAGCCGACCGCGACATACAGGCGATCCCCGGTGGGATGGAGTTCAAGATTGCGCATCCAGTGGCCGCCCCCCGGCGCCAGATCCATCAGCTTGCTGCCCTCGCCAGCTAGCGTGGTCGAACCCAGCTCGTAAGGGAAGGCTAGCACAGCGTTGTGATTGGCAACGTAGAGCGTGCCGTCGCGCCATTCGATGCCCGACGGAGATTCGAGCGCGTCGGTAAGGACGTAGCGAGCATCTGCCGCTCCATCATTGTCGGTGTCGCGCAGCAGCAGCAGCGTGTCGGCCGATGCCCCGGTCGCGCCGGCGCGGCCCATCAGCGTCTTGCTGACCCAGCCCTTGATGCGATCGAACAGGCCGGTATCTCCTGAAGGTTCGACAGCGGGGGCGCGCGTGAGGCTGACCAGAATGTCGCCGTTGGGCAATGCGTGCATTGTGCGCGGATGGTCGAGACCGTCGGCGAAGCGCGTGACGGCGAGCCCTTCGGCCGGCGTTGGCACTTCGTTCGCTGACCAGCCCACCGGCTCGGCGATGGCGACTGTCGGGATCGATTGTGCGTCCGGTTCGACGAGCACCGGGTCTGTTCCGGCGACTTCGTCCACGGCCAGATCGGCCCGGTCGCCTCGTGTTGCGAAGTATCCGGCGACCCCCGCGACAACCAGAATGACGACGAGGGCGATGAGGATTTTCTTGCCGGTGCTCATGTGCACGATCTACGCGAGGCCGCCCCTTGCGGCAATGCCCGCGCTGACTAGATAACTGCCTACCATGTACGATTTCAGACCCGCCGCAGGAACGCCAAAGCCCGAACTCTATCGCCAGCTGCACGACGCGGCCGAGGCGCTGACCACGGGTGAGCGCGATGGCGTCGCCAATATGGCGAACATTGCCGCCCTGCTCTGGGAATTCCTGGATGAGGTCAACTGGACCGGTTTCTACCGCAATGTCGGTGGCGAGCTGGTGCTCGGCCCGTTCGTCGGCCGTCCTGCTTGCATCCGAATTCCGTTCGGCACCGGGGTCTGCGGCGCTGCTGCCGAAAGTCGCACTACGCAACTCGTTCGGGACGTCCACGCATTTCCTGGCCACATCGCCTGTGATGGCGACACGAAATCGGAACTGGTCGTGCCTGTAATTCGTGACGGCGAGGTGGTTGCGGTAATCGACCTCGACAGCCCTGTCGAAGGGCGTTTCGACGAGGAGGATGCTGCAGGGATCGAACGGCTCGCCGCAATGCTTCTCGACCGTATTTGACGGGACCGCTCTGTCCCATCAGAGGACGGGGCGGTTGGCGTGCTTTTGTCATACCGTACCGACAGTGATACCCTGCTCTGGCAAGCCGACCAACCGCCTTGCCCGATGGGGGCCGAAATGATGTCCAAACCGCCGAGGATCCTTGCTTGCGCTCTCGCAGTATGTGGCAGCCCGCTGGCCGCGCAGACGATCTATTACGAAGACGGGTCGTATCTTTACGCAGTGCCGAATGACGCTGCTGTCACGGCGCAAAGCGAGATGAATGCAGACACAGCCCCGCTTCTCTCCGAACAACCTACCGCCGTTCGCACGATTCCGTCCCGTGCGAGGTCCGCGGAGCGGGCGCAGATCGTGCTGCCCGACGCCCCGCCGTCTTCTGCCTTACCGGTGGTTCTCCTCACACCGCCCCAAGGTAGCGTCACGCCGGGAACCCTGACTTACGGATATGGTTATCCTTCACCCGCGCGAGGACATTTGCCGAACGGAGCAGTTCTCGTCGAATTCGACCGCGAGGCGTGGCTATCGGAATGCAATGCCCGCCTGGGATCCTACGATGAAAGCGATCAAAGCCGAATCATTGGCAATCTCTTCGGAACCGCCGCAGGTGGTTTCAGTGGCAACCGATTTGCTGACGGCAACCGTTTTTCGGGAACGGTCGTGGGTGCGGATGCTCGCGGCCTTCGCGGCGGGAAGATTGACGACGCGATGGATCGTCGGACCGGCCGAGGCGCATGGGCTCAGGCCAATGCGGACCGCTACTGCGCCGCTTACCTCGATGACTACCTCACGCGAGCCAGCAATCACGGCGGCCACGGCATCGCCTACAATCCAGGACAGCAGTATATGCTCGTCCCGGTCTCGGTGCCGATCGCCCGACAGGTCGAGTATCGGGACATCGTCCCGGCAGGAAGCTGAGCCCCGCCGCCCTAGAATTCTCCGCCGGTCAGGCGTTGGCAGATCAGGTCGAGCTGATCGAGACTGCGATAGGAGATCGTGACCGTACCGTTCGCCGGGCCGTCACCGCTCTTGATGCGCACTGTCAGGCCGAGAAATTCCTCAAGATGGTTCTGGACCGCGTCGATATCGGCATTCCCCGCCGGCGAACCTTCGGCTCGGGGCTTCTTCGGCCTCGCAGGCTCTCCTGCCCGTGCCAGCTTCTCGACTTCACGGACGGACAGGTTCTCCCGCGCTGCACGTTTGCCGATCTCCGAGGCGTCGTCATGGCCGATCAGCGCGCGGGCATGGCCCATGGCAAGATCGCCCGCCGCAACAAGCGCCAGAACGTCGTCGGGCAGCGCCAATAGTCGCTGAAAATTGGCGACATGGCTGCGTGACTTGTCCACGAGCTTGGCGATTTCGGTCTGCGTCATATCCTCGTCCTCGGCGAGGCGCTGGTACGCGCGCGCTTCCTCGACAGGATTGAGATCCTCGCGCTGGAGATTTTCTATCAGCGCCAGCGCCATCACTTCGCTTTGATCGAGGTCTCGAACGATCGCCGGGATCTCGTGCAGACGAGCTTTCTGCGCCGCGCGCCAGCGCCTTTCGCCAGCAACCAGTTCGTATCCGTCCCCCTTCGGTCGCACGATGATCGGCTGAATCACGCCTCGTGCCGCGATCGAAGCCGCGAGTTGATCGAGCGCTTCGGGGTCGAAATGCGTCCGGGGCTGGCCAGCAAGCGGCCTGATCTTTGAAATATCCAAGGATTGCAGACCGCTGCCGACCCTTCGAGACGATTCCGGGAGCGTCCCGTCTTCCGCAAGGTTCGGATTGAGCCGAATGACAGGCTCCTCGCGCCGAACGTCCCCCATCAATGCGCCCAGACCACGTCCGAGCTTGCGCCGGGATGGCTTGGCGAGAGCGCTTTCCTGCTCGCTCTTGTCGGTCATGCGGCTTTCCTTTCCTGAGGCAGGCGAGCGATCAATTCCCGCGCAAGAGCAATATAGGCGCGGCTGCCGGAACATTGATGATCATATACCAACGCCGGGAGTCCGTGGCTGGGCGCCTCGGACAGGCGGACATTCCGTGGGATGACGGATTCGAAGACAAGCTTCCCGAGGCAGTCGCGCACGTCGTCCGCCACTTGGTCGGTAAGCCGGTTGCGCCGATCGAACATGGTGAGGACGATTCCGAGTATCCCGAGCCTTGGATTAAAACGTTCCTGCACCCGTTCGACGGTCTGCAGAAGCTGGCTCAGCCCTTCCAAGGCGAAAAACTCGCACTGAAGGGGAACGAGCAGCGAATCGGCCGCTCCAAGTGCATTGAGAGTCAGGAGGCCGAGCGAGGGCGGACAATCGATGAAACAAATATCGTAAGCCGTAGCCCCGCCCTTGTTAGCTTTGGCGAGCGCGTTGAACAGTCGGTGGGTGCGATCTTCCACTCCGACGAGTTCGACCTCCGCGCCAGAGAGGTCCTGAGTGGCGGGGACGAGGTCGAGCGCCGGGATTTCTGTTTCCAGAGCGCAACTGGCAAGATGCGCTTGATCGATCAGCAAATCGTAACTGCTGAACTCCCGATCGGCTGCCGCGATCCCCAAACCGGTCGATGCGTTACCTTGAGGGTCGAGATCGATAAGTAACGTCTTCCATCCGGTCGCGGCCATCGCAGTAGCGATATTGATAGCCGTCGTCGTCTTGCCGACCCCACCTTTCTGGTTCGCGATGGCGATAGTTATCATGCGCGCTCGACCTTCCCTTTCCCGACGATAATACCAGCGTCGTCGCTAGTCACAGATTGTTCCACGTGAAACATGCGTCTGAGGCGTGGTGGCAGATTTCGGATTTCCTGCGCTGCTGACTTGCCTTTCGGCAAGACCCAGACGGTCTCGCTTGTGGAGAAACGTGCAGACAACTTAAGTAGCTTGAGGAGCGGCGCGAAAGCTCGCGCCGTGATCACACCGTATGGATGGGTACCAACGAGTTCGACCCGCGCGCCTTCGACAGCGCAGTTTTTAAGCTCCATCAACTGGACTGCGTATTTGAGCCACTCGATGCGCTTGGCGCGCGATTCGACTAAAGTCACAGGCGTTTCAGGCCTGAGAAGCGCGATGATGAGGCCAGGAAATCCAGCGCCCGATCCAAGATCGAGAATACTTCCTATCTGAACAGGTAGATGTTTTAACAACTGCGCGGAATCGACGAAATGTCGTTTCCACATTTCGTGGAGCGAATTGTTCGACACCAGATTCTGAGCGTCGTTTTCCTCTCTCAAGGCGACTTCGAGCTTGGACAGCCGACTCATGGCTGAGTCGTCAGCGTATTCCCGCAAATATGCTTTCGCCTGTTTTTCGTCCGCGATCATGCCACCGCCTTAACCTGGCGACGAACGTGAACGAGTAGTACCGAGAGGGCCGCCGGCGTTATCCCACGGACTCGTCCCGCAGCTGCAAGAGTTTGAGGCTGCGATACGCGCAACCGTTCGATCATCTCGTTCGAGAGACCAGGGACGCGCTCGTAGGTAAAATCTTGAGGTATCGCGAGGCATTCGCTGGCCATGAGATCGCGTAGCTCTGCGTCTTGTCGAGCGAGATATGGCGCATAACGCATGTCCTCCACGACTTCCTCGAACACGTCATCGTTACACGTGAAACGATCCCCGACGTGTTCTCGCACCTGCGAAGTGCCGACCTTTCCGCCTGCGATGATCTCCTTGATCGAATTTCCTGAGGCCGATTTGGCCGAGTGCAAGAAGTCGCTCAGATCTGCCAGGCTTCCGGCTCGCCGCTCGAACCACGCGCGCCGCTCGTTGCCGATGCAACCGCTTTCGATGGCAAGCGGAGTCAGTCGCGTAGTCGCATTGCCGGCCCGCAGTCGAAGCCGATATTCGGCTCGCGAGGTCAGCATTCGATATGGTTCGGTTACCCCCTGAAGCGTCAGATCGTCGACCATAACAGCCATGTAAGAGTTAGCGCGAGTCAGTTGGGGCGGGGCGCGGTCCAGCACCTCGGACGCCGCCGCCATGCCGGCAATCAGCCCTTGAGCAGCAGCCTCCTCATAGCCAGTCGTTCCGTTGATTTGACCCGCACAGTGCAGACCCGGGACCGCGCGAACCTCGAAGCCGTTTGTGAGCGCACGGGGATCAATATGGTCGTATTCCACGGCGTAGCCGGGAACGGTCATTTCTACTTTCTCGAGCCCGGACATGCTCCGCAACATCATCAATTGCACATCGGCCGGCAGAGATGTGCTGATTCCGTTCGGATAGATGAACGGGGAATCGAGCCCTTCCGGCTCGAGGAAAACCTGATGACCTTCACGATCGCCAAAGCGATAAATCTTGTCCTCGATAGAGGGGCAGTAACGTGGGCCCTCGGCACCGATCGCACCCGAGAACAGGGGCGATCGATCGAGGTTATCCCTGATCACATCGTGGCTGCGAGCATTGGTACGGGTGATCGCGCAGAAGACCTGCGGGTTATTGCGACCTCCGCTCATCGGCGACATCGTCCAGAATTCGCCATCCGATGGCTGTTCTTCCAGCCGCGCCCAGTCGATTGTTCGCCCATCCAGCCTCGGTGGGGTACCGGTCTTCAGACGGGCCATCGGGAGCTGGGCAGAACGCAGTTGCGCAGCAAGCTGCGTGGCGGCATTTTCCCCTATCCTGCCGCCTTCTACCCTCTCCTCGCCGCGATAAAGCACTCCACCCAGAAAGGTGCCCGTGCAAAGGATAACGCGGTTGGCACCGATCTGCCTACCATCAGTCAGTGAGACCCCCTTGGCGTGCCCGCTCGACATGATCAGCGAGGCCACTTCACCTTCGACAAGATAAAGATGGCCCTGCTTGCGTATCATTCGCTGGATCGCGCTTTTGAACAGCTTGCGATCGGCCTGAATTCGCGGGCCCCATACTGCGCTCCCCTTGGAACGATTGAGCATCCGGTAGTGGATCGCTGCCTCATCGGCCGCTCTGCCAATCAATCCATCAAAGGCATCGACTTCACGAACGAGATGTCCCTTCCCCAACCCTCCGATCGCAGGATTGCAGCTCATAGCCCCGATGGCATTCAGGTCGAAGCTGACCAACGCGACCCGCGCACCCATTCGCGCGGCCACTGCCGCTGCTTCTACACCGGCATGGCCACCGCCGATCACGACGATATCAAAGTTCTGCATACAGCCTGCGATAAACCACCTCCCCGTAGTGGTCAAAGCGCGTGTTCCACGTGGAACATTATTTCCCGATGCAAAAACGTCCGAACAATGCGTCGAGCATCTCCTCCGTCGACGCCTTGCCGAGCAGCCGATCAAACGCGACTCTGGCTTGTCGCAGCCCCTCTGCCTTAATGAGCAAATCGCTTTCACCCAGTGCCTGAAGCAATTCTTCGTGGGAATGCCCGATCAGGTCGCGCTGGCGTTGAGCTAGAGCGGCTTCTCCCGTCCTTGGAAGGAGTTTCCTCGATCGCTCGACCAAGTCCAACTCGAGGGATCGCAAACCCTCGCCGGTTACAGATGAAACCACATGATCGGCCGTGAGTTTGCAATCGTGCTCGAGGTCAGCTTTCGTCTGTATCTCCAGCGAACCATTCGGCCCTTGTCCCTCCGGCCCCAGCCACAGCACAATATCCGCCCGTTCGATTTGCGAGCGCGCACGCCCGATGCCCTCGCCCTCGATGGAATCGAACCCCTCATCGCGCAGACCGGCGGTGTCGATCAGCACGAAGGGTATCCCGGAAAAGGCGATCGGCCGCTCGATTGCGTCGCGCGTCGTGCCGGCTATGTTCGAGACGATCGCGGCCCCATCACGCAGCAGCGCGTTGAACAGGGACGATTTGCCGCTGTTCGGCGGTCCCGCAAGCACCACGCGAATGCCCTGTCGCAACCGTTCGGCGGGCGGTTTCGCCAGCGCTTCCTCGAGTTCGCCACAGAGCGCTGTCAGCCTCGATCCGAACGCTTCCGATAACCCGGACACGTCGTCTTCGTCGGAAAAATCCAGCGCTGCTTCGATCTCGGCGGAAAGTGCAAGAATGCGGTCCCGCCAGTCCTCGACCATCCGACTGGTGCTACCGCCGAAAGCCGCTTGTGCGGCCAGCCGTTGCAATTCGGTCTCCGCGGCGAGAAGATCGGCCAGCCCTTCCGCCTCGGCAAGATCGATCCTTCCGTTCGCAAACGCTCGCCGGGTGAACTCGCCGGCCTCGGCGCGGCGCAGGCCTGGCATGTCTCCGAGTGCCCCCTCCATCGCGCGCACCACCGCCCGGCCGCCATGACAGTGAAGCTCGACGAGATCCTCGCCGGTCGCGGTGCGTTGACCTGGAAACCAGAGTACCAGGGCCTGATCGAGGACATTTCCGGCTCGGTCCCGCAGCCTTCGCAACGAAGGGGTCCGCGGTTCGGGCATCCGGCCGCACAACGCTTTCAGCGCCGCGCCCGCTCCCTCGCCGCTGACCCTCAGAACCGCGATTGCCGCGGGGGGTGCGCCGCTCGACAGGGCGAAGATCGTGTCGCCCATGATCGTGCGATTACTTCTCGTCGTTGTTCGTGCCGGCGGGTTTGGTCGAGGAACGGCTCGCCCCCGCCCCTTCCATAAAGCTCTGGAACAGCTTGAACCCCGCCTGCCCCATGGGTGCCAACTGGCGGGCATATTCCTGCAGCTTCTCGGTGTCGGAAACGCCGCTCATCGCCTTCGACATCATGTCGACATAGACGGCGTTGGCCTTGCCCACATCGGGCAGGCCCATGAAGCTGCGCGCCTCTTCCGGCGTGCAATCGATTTCGACATGGACCTTCATGGCGTGTTCTCCGTTGAATGTGCGAAACCCTATCTGGGTTCGAACGCCGCGCGACGCAAGCGCACCGGTTTTTCAAGGGAAAGATACTGCATGAGCGAGACCGTCCAGATCAACCGCCTTACGGGCGACGACCACTTCAAGGCCTATGTCGCCCGTCCGGCGGACGAGCCGAAAGCTGCGATCGTCGTCATTCAGGAGATTTTCGGCGTCAACGCGGGTATTCGCCGCAAATGCGACAAGCTGGCCGAGGCCGGTTATCTCGCAGTCGCGCCCGACCTCTTCTGGCCACTCGAACGCGGAGTCGAGCTCGACCCCGATGTCGAACCCGAATTTCAGCGCGCTCTCGAGCTGATGGGCAAGTTCGATCAGGACGAAGGGATCAGAGACATCGAGGCAACAATCAAGTGGGCGCGCGACGAGATCGGCGGCGGCAAGGTCGGCGCAGTCGGTTACTGCCTGGGTGGAAGGCTCGCCTACATGACCGCGGCACGCACCGACAGCGATGCGACGGTCGGCTATTACGCGGTCGGCGTAGACGAATTGCTGCGCGAGAAGGAGGCGATCGCCAATCCCCTGATGCTGCACATTCCCACCGAGGACGGCTTCGTCGACAAGGAAACGCAGCAAAAAATGCATGAGGGGCTCGACCCGCATCCCAAGGTCACGCTGCATGATTACGAAGGCATGGACCACGGTTTCGCCACCGAATTCGGCAAGCGGCGGGACGAAGAAAACGCCGCGCTGGCTGACAAGCGAACGGCAGAATTCTTTACCGAGCATCTGCTATGACCGAGAACCGCGCACATTTGCGCGCGTCCTCGGAACTCTTCATGCGCTACGGCGCGGTGCTGGTCGTCGTGCTGCTCACCGTGCTGTTCGCGAGCCAGCCATGGCTGCACTGGGGCTTGGCGATCACCATCCCCCTGCTCCTGCTGGCGGCTTACGACGCTTTCCAGCGCGAACATACGCTATGGCGAAACTATCCGCTGATCGCCCATGTCCGCTGGATCGCCGAGGACCTGCGCCCCTTCGCGCAGGCCTATTTCGTGGAAGGCGATCTGGAAGGCCGTCCGTTCAATCATGATGAGCGCGCACTGGTCTATGCCCGTTCCAAGGGACAGCTCGATGCACATCCCTTCGGCACCGAGCTCGACGTCTATTCCGAGGAATATGAATGGCTCGCCCATTCCATGGTGCCGAACGAGAAGGCTCCGACCGAGTGGCGGGTGGAGGTCGGCAGCAATCAGTGCCCCCGCCCCTATTCGGCGGCCCTGCTGAACATCTCGGCGATGAGCTTCGGTTCGCTCTCGGCCAATGCAATCATGGCGCTCAACAAGGGCGCGGCGGCGGGCAATTTCTACCACGACACCGGCGAAGGTGGCCTGTCGCGCTACCACCGCTCGCATGGCGGCGACCTCGTCTGGGAAATCGGCAGCGGCTATTTCGGGTGCCGGACCGAAGACGGCCGCTTCGATCCGGTCAAATTCGCCGACACTGCGCAGATCGATCAGGTCAAGATGGTGGAGATCAAACTCAGCCAGGGGGCGAAGCCCGGCCATGGCGGCGTGCTTCCGGGACCCAAGGTGACCGAGGAGATCGCCGAAACGCGCGGCGTGCCGGTGGGCAGGGATGTCATCTCCCCCGCCGCGCATTCGGCCTTCTCGACACCGATCGAGTTGCTCGAATGGGCGGCGAAGCTGCGCGACCTCTCCGGCGGCAAGCCCGTCGGCGCGAAATTGTGTGTGGGCAAGCCGCACGAAGTCTTCGCCGTCGTCAAAGCGATGCGCGAAACCGGCATCCTCCTCGATTATATCGTGGTCGACGGCGCAGAAGGCGGCACCGGAGCCGCGCCGGTCGAGTTCTCCAACCGCGTCGGCATGCCGCTGCGCGAAGGCCTGATCCTGGTCCGCAACGCACTGGTCGGCGCCAATCTCAAGGACCAGATCAAGATCGCGGCGGCAGGAAAGGTCCATTCGGGCGCCGGGATGGCGTTCAATTTCGGACTGGGCGCGGATTGGTGCAATGCGGGCCGTGCCTTCATGTTCGCGCTCGGCTGCGTGCAGTCGATGCGCTGCCACACCGACCACTGCCCCACCGGAGTCGCCACACAGGACGCCACGCGCCAGCGCGGTCTGGTGGTGATGGACAAGGCCGAAAGGGTGGCGCGTTTCCAGCGCCACACGCTTCATGCCCTGCGCGAAATGGTTGTGGCGATGGGCCTCGAGAATCCTTGGGATATCGCACCCTGCCACATTTCCGAACGCCTGGACCCGGCGCGCGCCGACAGCATCGATACGATCTATCGCTTCCTCGAGACCGGCCAGCTGCTCGACGACCCCGGCTCCACTCAATACGCCCGTTTCTGGAACGCCGCCCAGGCGCACACCTTCGGCGAGGCGACATGTCGGCAGAGCTAGGACTGAAAAATTGGCATACGGTGCTCGCAGGCGGCAGCCAGCCGGCGGAAATCGCCGCGTTGTTGCACGAGGATGCGGTGTTCCATTCGCCCGTGGTGCATACGCCTCAGCGCGGGCGGAAGACCGTCACCGCCTATCTCGCCGCTGCCGGGCAAACTCTCGGCAATCCCCATTTTCGCTATGTCCGCGAATTTCACGACGGCGAGAACGCCCTGCTGGAATTCGAGACCGAGATCGACACGATCCGAATCAACGGGGTCGATCTCATCCGCTTCGATGCGGATAGCGCGATCGTGGACTTCAAAGTGATGATCCGGCCGCTGAAGGCCGTGAACAAGGTTTGGGAGGTGATGGCAGCGCAATTGCAGCGCGCCGCTGGTTGACAGACGGTTCAGGCCGCTCGGCGACGCGTCCCGAAACGGTCGATTTCGGCCATCATCCCCACCGGCAGGCGTGCGGTGCGGATCGTGTCGAGTTCCTGTTCGGCCGTGGCGCCCGCGCGGCGCATCGCCCAGCGTGGGAAGAGCCGCTGTTCTGATTCCGCACGGTGCAGGACGCGGACCGAGTGATGGCGCCGGTCATGGTTCAGGACATCGAGCAGGCCGTCGAGCGCTTCCTGCGGCCCCTCGACATATTGCAGAAACTGGCTGCCATCGAAGATCAGGAAGCCCGTGACATCGCGAGCCGGATTCCGGCGCGAGGAATCCTCGACGATCTTGAACACGTCCGCACTGTCCAGCCCCTCGGCGGCGGTGCTGGCATAAAGAAGGCTGGCAATCATCGCGGCTTCACTCCGATACCTGAATGCACCGGAATGAAGCCGAGATATGACGATCCGATTAACTCGAGAAGATCAAGCGCTCGAGAACGAAAAATTTCCGGCGCCGCCCCCTCCTCGCCTACTGGTTCATCGTCGCGAAGAAGTCCTCGTTGGTCTTGGAATCCTTCATCTTGTCGAGCAGGAATTCCATCGCGTCGATCGTGCCCATCTGCATCAGGATGCGGCGCAACACCCACATCTTCGACAGCTTGTCCTTCTCGACCAGCAGCTCTTCCTTGCGGGTGCCGGACTTGCCCACGTCGAGCGCGGGGAAGATGCGCTTGTCGGCCACCTTGCGGTCGAGCACGATTTCGGAGTTGCCGGTGCCCTTGAACTCCTCGAAGATCACTTCGTCCATCCGGCTGCCGGTGTCGATCAGCGCGGTGGCGATGATGGAGAGCGATCCGCCCTCTTCGATATTGCGCGCCGCGCCGAAAAAGCGCTTGGGGCGCTGCAACGCGTTGGCATCCACACCGCCGGTCAGCACTTTGCCGGAACTCGGCACCACGGTGTTGTAGGCACGGCCCAGACGCGTGATTGAATCGAGCAGGATCACGACGTCTTTCTTGTGCTCGACCAATCGCTTGGCCTTCTCGATCACCATCTCGGCAACCTGGACGTGGCGGTTGGCCGGCTCGTCGAAGGTCGAGGAGATAACCTCGCCCTTCACGCTGCGCTGCATGTCGGTGACTTCCTCGGGCCGCTCGTCGACCAGCAGGACCAGCAGGAACACTTCGGGATGGTTGTCGGTGATCGCCTTGGCGATGTTCTGCAGCAGCACGGTCTTGCCGGTGCGCGGCGGCGCGACGATCAGCGCGCGCTGGCCCTTGCCCTGGGGGCTGATGATGTCGATCACCCGCGCGCTCTTGTCCTTCTCGGTCGGATCGAGCGTGTCGAGCGACAGCTTCTCTTCCGGATAGAGCGGGGTCAGATTGTCGAAATTGGTGCGATGGCGAACCTGATCGGGATCGTCGTAATTGACCTTGTCGAGATTGGTCAGGGCGAAATAGCGCTCGCCCTCGCGCGGGGCGCGAATCTCGCCCTCGACCGTGTCGCCGGTGCGCAGGCCCCATTTGCGGATCTGGTTGGGCGAAACATAGATATCGTCCGGCCCGGCCAGATAGTTCGCTTCGGGGCTGCGAAGGAAGCCGAACCCGTCGGACAGCACTTCGATCGTGCCGATGCCGCAGATCTTCTCCTCGTACTCCTCGTCCTCGGCCAGTTCGCGCAGGATGCAGAACATGAGGTCCTGCCGCCGCATCGTGCTCGCGCCCTCGACGCCGAGTTCCTCGGCCATCGACACCAGGTCGGCGGGCGCTTTGTCTTTCAAGTCCTTGAGGTGCATCTGTCTTCTCGAATTCGGAGTGGTAATGGCCGGCGGGTCTGTGAGTCTGAAAGGACGCACGGCGTGCTTGGGGAAAGCGGACCCGGCTCTGATAGGAAGGAAGGAGCCTCTGGCCGGTCGGTGGATCGGAGATAAAATCGCCGCTCGAAAGCGTCAATCGCTAAATGGGTCGAGCGGCTTCGGAACAGCCTCAGAACGGCTTGACCACGACCAGCACAACGATCAGCGCCAGCAAAATCGCCGGAATCTCGCCGAAGAGCCGCAGCTGCTTCTCGCTGAGCGGGCGTTCGCCGGCCAGCATCTTCTTCGCCTGCGCAACCATATAGCCGTGATAGCCGGTCAGCAACAGCACGAGCAGCAGCTTGGCGTGGAGCCACCCTTGGGAGAATGCCCCGATGGTCCAGGCAAGCAACAGGCCGAGCATCCACACCACGATCAGGCTGGGCGTCAGGATGATCCGCCGCAACTTGCCGATCCGGTCGGCCCAGATCGCCTGTTCGGGCGTCTCGGCCCCATAGCCATGCATGTACAGCATCTGGCGCGGCAGGATGAACAGGCCCGCCATCCAGAACACCATGAAGATGATGTGCCCGGCCTTGAGCCAGAAATAGGTCATCGAGAGCACGTCCTGCATCGTGAGAGGATGTAGGCAGCGATCACGCCCGCGTCACCCCTCGAATGAACGCACTGTCGCGATCAGACGCTCGACATGCGCGATCGGAGTGCGACGGTCGATACCGTGGCCGAGATTGAAGACATGCGGTCGGTCGGCGAAGGCGTCGAGAATGATTCCCACGCGCGCCTCGAGTTCCGCCGAGCCGGCGAGCAACAGCAGGGGGTCGAGATTGCCCTGCACCGGCATATCGGCGGGCAATTCGCGCGCGACCCAGTGCGGATCGAGCGTCTCGTCGACACCGATGGCCTGCACGCCAGTCTCGCGCGCATAGGCAGGAAGCTTTTCGCCTGCGCCCTTGGGAAAGCCGATCACCGGCGTTTCGGGATGACGCTGACGAAGGGCGGCGACAATCCGGGCGTTGGGAGCGATCACCCAGCGTTCGAACTGGTCGGGCGCGAGGCTGCCGGCCCAGCTGTCGAACAGCTGCACCGCTTCGGCCCCGGCCGCGATCTGGCCGGAGAGGTATTCGATCGTCTCATCCGCAATGGCTCCGATCAGCGCCTCGAGCTTTCCGGGATCGCGATAGGCCATCGCCCGGGCATCGTGCTGGTCGCGGCTGCCCTCGCCTGCAATCATGTAGGTCGCGACCGTCCACGGCGATCCGGCAAAGCCCAGCATGGTGGTCTGCCCGCCCAGGCGTTCGCAGCACAGACGCACGGTCCGGTAGATCGGCTCGTAGCGCGAGCGGTCGGGTAGGAGGTCGCGCAATTCGGCCTGCACCAGCGGGGGGGAGAGCTTCGGCCCCTCGCCCGCCAGGAATTCGAGATGCTGGCCCATCGCATGCGGCACGATCAGGATGTCGGAGAACAGGATTGCCCCATCGAAACCGAAGCGATCGATCGGCTGAAGAGTCACCTCGCAAGCCGCCTCGCTATCGTAGGCCAGCTCGAGGAAACCGCCCTTCTGGCCCCTCAATTCGCGATATTCGGGCAGGTATCGTCCGGCCTGGCGCATCAGCCACATGGGCGTGGTTCGCGCGCGCTTGCCGTTCAACGTATCGAGCAGGGGGCCGGGCATCGGGTACGGGTCCAATCCAAATAATAATTATATTTAAAAGAGATGATGGAGTCTGTTGGCCCTGTGGAAAGCGGGGATTGCGCCGCACTGCCCGATTTCTCCCGCTTTGAACAGGGGCGCGGACGGTTGCGAATCGTGTGCGAGCTTGAGTCGAGTCGAACTTATCCATGCTATCCCCAGCCTGTCGATTTCGCGCCCTTCATGTCCACAAGCCTGCTCGGACAATGGCCGATAGCGGGGGTGGAATCCTTGCCCGAACTTGTCGCCAGGATTGTCCCGTGGTTTATGCAGGGTGCTTTCCACAGGCCCGCCGGAGCGCTCGATCACGTGAACCGCATTCATCTGCACCTCGTTTCGGATTCCACCGGAGAGACGCTGGAGATGATCGGCAAGGCGGCGCTGGCGCAGTTCGAAAACGCCGACGTGGTGCGCCATTTCTGGCCCATGGTCCGCAGCCGCCAGCACCTCCAGCGCATCATGCCCGAACTGGAAGCCAATCCCGGCCTCGTCCTCTACACGCTGGTGAACGAGGAGACGCGGCTGCGGCTGGAGGAATGCTGTCGCCAGCTCGACCTTCCGGCCGTCCCCGTGCTCGACCGGGTGACCGAGGCGCTGGAGGCAGCGCTGGGGCAGGAGGCGCATGGCCGCCCCGGTCGCCAGCACGTCATGGATCAGGCCTATTTCGACCGGGTCGACGCGATCCAGTTCACCATCGCGCATGACGACGGGATCGGCTGGGAGAACTGGGAGGAGGCTGACATCCTCCTTGCCGGCGTGTCGCGCAGCTCGAAGACGCCGACCAGCATCTATCTCGCCAATCGCGGCTACAAGGTCGCCAACATCCCGCTGGTGGTCGAGAGCCCTCCGCCCGACAAGCTGTTCGAGTTGAGGCATCCTCTGGTCGTCGGCCTGACGAGCGCGCCCGAGCGGCTGGTGCAGATCCGGCGCAACCGGCTGCTGAGCCTCAACGAGAACGCGCAGACTGATTATTCCGACGGTGAGCGGGTGAAGACGGAAATCGCCTTCGCGCGGCGCATGTTCGCCGACAATGGCTGGCCGGTGATCGACGTCACCCGCCGATCGATCGAGGAGACGGCGGCCGCGGTGATCAAGCTGCTTGGCGAGCGGCGGCGCGGGCTGCCGGACCAGCACGGTTTCGAAGGGGTCAAGGCAATATGAGCGGGTCGTTCAGCCGCGAGGCCATCGTGCTCGCTTCGGGCAGCGCCTCGCGCAGAACCATGCTGGAAGCGGCGGGCATCGCTTTCGAGGCACGCTCGCCCGAGATCGACGAGCGCGCGCTCGAGGCCGAGATGAAAGGCGCCGAGCCGGCCGAGATCGCACAGGCGCTGGCTGCGGCAAAGGCAGCGGCGTTGCGGGCAGATGGCCTCGTTCTCGGCAGCGACTCCCTTGTCGAGGTCGAGGGGCGGCGTTTCGACAAGCCGGCGACGCGCGAAGAGGCGGCCGATCATCTGCGCTTTTTCTCCGGCAAGGTAATGACACTCCACAGTGCCGCCGCTCTCGCCCGCGATGGCCGCATCGTCTGGATCGGATCCGATTTCGCGCGCCTGATCGTGCGCGATTTGAGCGAGGATTTCATCGCCGCTTATCTCGATGCGGAATGGCCGGCCGTTTCGCACTGCGTCGGCGTGTTCCGCATCGAGGGGCCTGGGCCGCAGTTGTTCGAAAGCATCATTGGCGATCAGTTCACCGTGCTCGGAATGCCGCTGCTGCAAGTGCTTGCGGCTTTGCGTGAGGAAGGCGTGCTGCTGGCATGAGCAGGCCCTATGCCGAGGTTATCGGCGATCCCATCGCCCAGTCGAAATCGCCCGCGATCCACGGTTTCTGGCTGGAGAAGCTCGGAATCGCGGCGGATTATCGCGCCACGCGGGTCGAGGCGAATGGGCTGGAGGCTTTCTTCGCCGCAGGCCGGGCCGATCCGGACTGGCGCGGCTGCAATGTAACGATGCCGCACAAGCAGGGCTCAATGGCGTTCTGCGACCGGCTCGACGAGCGCGCCGGGTCAGTGGGCGCGGTAAACACGATCGTTTCTGACGGTTCGGATGGTTTGTCGGGGACCAACACCGACATTGCCGGCTTCCTCGAACCGCTCCAGGCTCAGCTCGCCGAGCGGCATTATTTCCGCATGGCTCGTGTGCTCGGCACTGGCGGCGCTGCGCGGGCGATCGTCTCCGGGCTCGCGAGTCATGGCTTCACGCTGGTGCTGGCGGGCCGCGATCCGGACAAGGCGCGCGCCATTCTCGACGAGCTCGCGCCCGGAGGCGAACACCATGCCGTCGATCTCGCGCATTTCGCCGGACCGACCGGTTTCGCCTTCGACGATCGCGAAGGCTGCCTCGACCTCGTGGTGAATGCGAGCCCGCTTGGGATGCGCGGACAGCCGCCGCTCGCCTTCGACTGGAGCCATGCCCCGCCAGGCTCGATCGCCTACGACATCGTCACCGACCCGAACGAGACCGAATTCCTGCGCAATGCCCGCGCCGCCGGTTTCGCCACGGTGGACGGTCTTTCGATGCTCATTGGCCAGGCGGCGGCGGCGTTCGAATTGTTCTTCGGCCGCCCCGCCCCGCGCGAACACGATGCCGAACTGCGCGCACGGCTGTTGAAATGAGCCGCCCCTTCATCCTCGGCCTCACCGGCTCGATCGGCATGGGCAAGTCGACTGTCGCGGCGATGTTCGCGGGCGCTGGCGTGCCGGTCTTCGACGCCGATGCCGAGGTGCGCGCGATGCAGGGGGCGGGCGGTGAACTCGTCGCCGCGATCGAGGCGGAATTTCCCGGCAGCACCGGACCCGGCGGCGTGCTGCGCGACCCGCTGGGCGCGGCGGTTTTCGGCGACCGGGAGGCGCTCGCGCGGCTGGAGGGGATCGTGCACCCGGCCGTTGTCCGCCGACGAGAAGCCTTCCTGCTCGAATATGCCGGGGCGCCGCTGGTGGTGTTCGATATCCCGCTCCTGTTCGAAAAGGGCGGCGCCGACCGGGTCGACGCGGTCGCGGTGGTCTCGGCGCCGGAGGATGTTCAGCGTGCCCGCGTCCTCGCCCGTCCCGGCATGACCGAGGCGAAATTCGCGCATATCCTCTCGCTCCAGACGCCCGACGCGGAAAAGCGCGCGCGGGCCGATCATTTGATCGACACCGGAAGCTCGCTGGAGGAGACCGAAATCGCCGTCGAGCGGTTGATCGCCCGACTGACAGCCTAGAAAAAGCCGCTTCGGCGCCCTTGCAACGAAACCGCAACACGCCCACACAATCTCCATGCGCGAAATCGTGTTCGACACCGAAACCACTGGCCTCGACCCCCGCACGGGCGACCGGATGGTGGAGATTGGCTGCGTCGAACTCGTCAATCTGGTGCCGACCGGCGCGACCTATCACGCCTATTTCAATCCCGAGCGCGACATGCCCGCGGGCGCCGAGGCGGTGCACGGCCTTTCCAGCGTCTTCCTCGCCGACAAGCCGCTATTCCGCGACAGCGCAGCCGCCCTCCTTGACTTCATCGCCGATTCCCCGCTGATCGCCCACAATGCCGGGTTCGACTTCGCCTTCCTCAATGCGGAGCTTACCTTGTGCGAGCTGGAGATCGTGTGCACCAGCCGAATGGTCGACACGGTGGCGATGGCCAAGCGCAAGCATCCCGGCGCCAAGCTTTCGCTCGATGCGCTCTGCACCCGCTACGGCATCGATCGCAGCCACCGGGTGAAGCACGGGGCACTGCTCGACGCCGAATTGCTGGCGCAGGTCTATGTCGAGCTGAAGGGCGGGCGTCAGATCGGCCTCGAACTGGCGAGCGAGACCGCGCCGGTCGCGGTCGCCGCCGGCATCGTGCGAAAGGCCCCCGAAGGTAGCCGCCGCGAACCCCGCCCGCATGTGGCGAGCGCGGAGGAACTGGCGCGCCACAGGGCCTTCGTCGGCGGAATGAACGCGCCGATCTGGGGCACCTGACGGGCCGCACGGCGTTTCCAGGGTCGGGTACAATCAGGAGAATAGGGCTTTATGGATATCCGCGTTTCGGGACACCAGATCGACACCGGCGAAGCGCTGCGCAGCTACGTTTCAGAACGGCTCGAGGGGATGGTCGGCAAGCATTTCAGCCGCGCTCTGTCGAGCAACGTCACCTTCGGCAAAGGCGCGCACGGATCGTTCACGAGCGACATCGTCACTCATGTGAACAAGGGCCTGATCCTCAAGAGCCACGGCGAGGCGCAGGACATCCACCAGAGCTTCGACCAGGCCGCGACCAAGATCGAGAAGCAGCTTCGCCGCTACAAGCGCCGGGTGCAGGACCGCCACGCCCAGACGTCCCATGCCGAGGCGGAGGAAGAAGCGGCCTACACCATCTTCGCCGCGCCCGAGCCCGACAAGGAGGACGAGATCGAGCAGGATGCGCCGCCGATCATTGCCGAAACCACGGCCGACATTCCCGAGGCGAGCGTGGCCGATGCGGTAATGATGCTCGACCTGCGCGACACCGGTGCGCTGTTCTTCAAGAACGCGGCGAGCGGCCGGCACAACATGGTCTATCGCCGGCGCGACGGCTCGATCGGCTGGGTCGAGCCGCGCTGAGCGACGCGACACCGAAGAGTTCGAGGAGAGTCGCGTGAACGCCACCGGGGCGCTTTCCCATCACCGCGCGCTGGAGCGGCTCTATGCCTCGGCGCCGGTGAACGCGACATTCGATTCGCGCTGCGAGATCCTTGGCGAAGGCCGGGCGCGGATCGTCTTCACTGTCGGAACGAACGTCTATCACGCTGCCGGCGCGGCGCACGGGACGGTTTATTTCAAGATGCTCGACGATGCGGCTTTCTACGCGGCGAACACGCTGGTGACCGACCGTTTCCTGCTGACGACCTCCTTCAACCTCCACTTCACCAAGCCGGTGAAAGAGGGCAAGGTCGTTGCCGAAGGAAAATGGGTCAGCGGACGCAAGCGCGTGTTCGTCGCCGAAGCGCGCCTCGTCGACGCGGAAGGCGAGGAGATCGGGCGCGGCACTGGCACATTCATGAAAAGCCGCATCCCACTCTCCACCCTGCCCGGCTACTCTGCGCGGACGATCGGATGATGGACGCGCGTCTGCCGGCCTATCTCGAAGTCCAAGGCATGATCCGTTCGGTCGAGTCGGCAGGCGGCTTCGCAACAGTGGTTCACAAGGGCGAGCGCGATGCCGGCACGATCCTGATCCTCACCAGCGAACGTGGCGGTAATGCGCGGTTCTGGGAACGGATGCCGCAGCTCGACGGATCGCGGAAGTTCACTTGCGTGCGCGAACAACACTCTGAAAATCCGCAAGAATTCTCTGAATATCTCGACCGGAGAGGGCGGCAAGACCCGGACAGCTGGCTGGTCGAACTGGAAATCGCGAATCCCGAACGCTTCATCGCTGGGGGCGTCAATTAGGTTGACTTGGTTGCAACGGTGACTATTTGGCCGCCCAACTTGGACGCGTAGGCGGCCGATGCCCACACGGGGTCGATCGGCAGGCACGCAGACGGGGGGTGGCCGGCAGGCCGCTACGGACCAATATTGTCACGAGGCATCTAACGCCCGCCCGGTCCCAGCCTGCGACAGTGCGCCAACCGCTCAAATGTAAGACAACATGGTTCGCAAGTCCGTCACCGCGGCGCTGGTCGCCGTGGGAATGATCTTTACGATTGCCAATGTCGAAGGTTCCGACGCGGTCGCGCAAGTCACCGTCGGCTCCCTCGAAATCTCCCCCGCCGGGGATGCCGCCACCGAGGAACTGGTGCCGGTCTTCGTCGAAAGCGAAGTGGTTCAGCCGCTTCCCGAAGACGCCCCCAAAGCGATCACGCTGGGGCACAGCCATTCGTCCGACACGCCGCCGAGCGCGGCCACGCTTCGCGAACTGGTCGCGATCACGCCGACCGACGAAGCCATGTCCGACGAACTTCGCTGCCTTGCCGGCGCGATCTATTTCGAATCGCGCGGCGAACCCCTGGCCGGCCAGCTCGCCGTGGCGCGGGTCATCATCAACCGTACCGAATCCGGTCGCTTCCCGTCGAGCTATTGCGGCGTGGTCACCCAGCGTTCGCAGTTCAGCTTCGTGCGCAACGGCCGCATCCCTGAACCGCGCACGTCGAGCGCCGCCTGGCGCCGGGCCGTGGCCATCGCGCAGATCGCCCATCAGAACCGCTGGGACAGCGAAGCGGGCGATTCGCTCTACTTCCATGCGAAATACGTCCGCCCGAGCTGGAGCCGCAGCAAGGTCGCGACCGCCACCATCGACAGCCATATCTTCTACCGGTGATCGCCGGCTCCGGCGTCGCCGTTAGTCGCGGATATCGACCCAGACGGGGGTGTGATCGCTGGACTTCTCGCGCCCGCGATATTCCTTGTCGACGCCCGCCGCTTCCATCCGGTCGGCGAGTTCGGGCGACAGCAGCAGGTGATCGATGCGGAAGCCGTGATCGCGCTGCCATGCACCCGCCTGATAATCCCAGAAGGTCCACACGCCGCCGCGCGGATTGAGCGTGTCGATCGCGTCGGTCCAGCCATCGCCCAGCATCCGGGCGTAGGCGTCGCGGGATTCGGGCTGCATCAGCGCGTCGGCGGCCATGGCGCGCGGAGACCAGACGTCCTTGTCTTCCGGAATGACATTGTAGTCGCCGACCAGCGCGGTCGGCACCTCGTCGCGCCACAGGGTCTCGGCATGGGCGCGCAGCCGTTCCATCCAGCGCAGCTTGTACTCGAATTTGGGGCCGGGATGCGGGTTGCCGTTGGGCAGGTAGATACAACCGACGCGCACACCCTTCACTTCGGCTTCGAGATAGCGGGCGTGATCGTCCTCGTCATCGCCGGGAAGACCGCGCTGCGTCTCGACCGGAGTCACGCCATCGGCTAGGATGGCAACGCCGTTGAAGCTCTTCTGACCGTGCCAGATCGCGTGATAGCCGATCTTCTCGAAGGCATCGGCGGGAAAGCCCTCGTCCTGTGTCTTGATTTCCTGCAGGCAGGCAACCGTCGGCCGGGTTTCCTCGAGCCATTCGATGAGGCGCGGCAGGCGCGCCTTGATGCCGTTGATGTTGAAGGACGCTATCCGCATCCGGGCAGCTTTAGATGCCGAAGCTCGATCCGCAACCGCAGCCTGCCGCGGCCTGCGGATTTTCCACCCGGAAGGCCGCGCCGCCGAGTGATTCGACGAAATCGACCGTGCTGCCGGCGACAAGGTCGAGGCTGACCGGATCGACCACCAACTTCACCCCGTCGGTGTCGCTGATCGAGTCGTCATCGTCCGCACCCTCGGCAAGATCGAATTTGTACTGGAAGCCCGAACAGCCACCGCCCTCGACCGAGAGGCGCAGGATCGCCGGCTTCGACTGACGCTGGGCGATCCAGGCGACGCGTTTCGCCGCCGCTTCGGTGAGAGTGAGCATTTCGGCCATGGCACCGATGTAGGTGTTTGGCCCCGCCCGCTCAAGGTCCGTCCGGGGCGCGTCAGGTGGCGATGTAGTCGCGCATCGCCGTCGCCTCGGTCTGAACCTCGTCGATCCGCGATTTCACCAGATCGCCGATCGAGATGAAGCCGCATAGCGTCTCCCCGTCGAGTACCGGCAGGTGGCGGATGCGCCGCCGGGTCATCAGCGCCAGCGCGCCGTCGCATTGCGTATCGCGGTCGACCGTGATGGCGGGCGTGGTCATAACCTCGCCGAGAGGGCGGGACAGGCACGCCTCGCCTTCCTCGGCCAGACGGTAGATCACGTCGCGTTCGGAGAATATTCCGGCGACGCGACCCTGCTTCATCACCGGGATCGCGCCGATCCGGTGGCTGGCCAGCAGCGCGACCGCCTCGTGCATCGGTGTGTCGACAGTGCTGGATATGATGTCCGAACTCGCGCGATTCTCGATGAGTTTGCCAATCCGCATTTCGGTCCTCCTCTCTCCCTCGGAAGAAGCGAAGGATGCCATTGATCGGCTGCAAAAGCCAGCGAGGCGCCGCTTGCCATGCCGACGGCCGACGGGCAGAGGCACGGGACATGGCTGGCAATTCCCCGCTCGATGATCCCGAGACCGCAGCTTTCGCCTGGGGGCGCTACAAGCGACTCATGCGGATCATGGCGCTGGTATCGCTCGCCGTCGTCGTGCTGTTCGTGGGTGGGCTCTACTACTGGGGCGGCCCCGAATCGGTCCATTTCTACATCGCCGTGGCGCTCGGGATCGGGATCACCATGATGCTGACGAGCGCGCTGATGGGGCTCGTCTTCCTGTCGTCGGGTACCGGCCACGACGATTCCTTCGACGATTGAACGGGGCCTTCAGCCTGGCGCATTCAAGCGAAAGTCTTCCACCGGAACGCCGCCGACAAGGTGATCCTGAATGATCCGTTCCAGCACCGGCGGCGTACAGGAATGGTACCAGACGCCATCCGGCCAGACGACGGCGATCGGTCCTGCCTCGCAGATTTGGAGGCAATCCGCCTTGGTCCGCTGCACGCCGCCGCGCCCGTCCTCGCGTTTCGGCCTGGCGAGCTTCAACTCCTTCAGGCGCTTCTTGAGATAGCTCCACGCCTCCTTGCCCGCTTCCCGGTTGCAGCATTTCTGCTTCTCGGAAATCGCGCAGAGGAAGATATGCCGCTCGATCGTCTCGCCTCCGATCTTGGCGAAGCACCGCTCGGCCTTCGAGAGATCGGTGCGCTTCATTCCTTCAGCCACCGGTCGAGCCAGGAAAAGACGGTGTCGTGCCACTGGAGCGAGTTCTTCGCGCCGAGCACCCAGTGATTCTCGTTCTCGAAGACCAGCAATTGCGAGGGGACGTTGCGCTCCTGCAAGGCGGTAAAGGCGCCGATGCCCTGCGTGTAGGGCACGCGGAAGTCCTTCATGCCGGTGACCACCAGCATCGGAGTCTTCCATCTGTCGACATGGTTCACCGGGTTCCAGCGTTCGTAAAGCGCGCTGTTTTCGGCATAGGAACCGCCGAAATCCCAGCGGGGGAACCACAATTCCTCGGTCGAATAATAGAAGCTGCGCATGTCGAACAGTCCGTCATGCTGGACCAGGCACTTGAACCGGTCGGGCCACTGGCCGGCGATCCAGTTCATCATGTAGCCGCCATAGCTCGCCCCCATGGCGCAGGCGCGGCTGCCGTCAATCTGCGCGTCTTCCTTCAACGCCGCGGCGAGGCCGAGCTGGAGATCCTCGAGCGGCTTGCCGCCCCAGTCGCGGTTGATCGCGTCGGTGAAGGCCTGCCCGTATCCGGTGCTGCCGTGGAAATCGATCGAGATCACGGCGTAGCCTTGGCTCGCCAGCACGCGCGGGTTCCAGCGGCTCGACCAGGCGTCGTTGAAGCTGCCCTGCGGCCCGCCATGGACATAGAGGATCGCCGGAATTGGCCCAGTCTGGTTTTCCAGCCTGGTGATCTGGCCCCACACGGTCTCGCCGCCCGCTCCGGGGAAACTGAAGCGTGTGGTCACGGTGGAGGCGAGTGCACCGGCGCGGCTCGTCGCCACATCGGTCAGCGGCATCGCCTGCGTCCAGTTGTCGGCGAGGTAGAGTTCGGGCGGCGCACCGATCGAATCGCGGGTGAACAGCAGGCGGTCGGAGCCCAGCGGAACCACGCTGCCGACATGCGCCTCGTTCCCCGCCATCAGGTCGAGCCGTTCGACGGTGCCGTTGCGCGGATCGATACGGAAGGCGGGGGTGTCGAGAACGTCGCCCGCCGTCGCGATCAACCAGCGCGAATCGGGCGTCCAGGCGAGCGTCCCGAAACTGCGGTCAAAATCCTGCGTCAGCGGCGTAACCACGCCGGTTTCGAGGTCGCGCAGCTGAATGACCTGGCGATCGGCCTCGTAGCCCGGACGCGCCATCGCCACATAGGCGAGATACTGCCCGTCCGGCGATGGCGTTGGCAAGGCGTCGAGCGCGCGGTTGCCGTCGGTCAGATTGACCGGCGCGCGGCCCGAAATGTCCGACCAGTAGATGTCGAGATCGGTGGAGGTCGGTTCCTCCCGGTTGCTTTCGCGCGCGACGAAATAGACGCCGCTGCCGTCCGGTGCCCAGACCACGTCCTCGCCGCCGCCGAAGGGCTTGGTCGGGGTGTCGCCGGTCAGCGCATTCGGACCGACCGGTCCGTCGAGCGCCGTCCCGTCTCCGCGCGCACGGCCGTTCGCCATATCGAACACGAAGACCCGGCTTACCGTCCCAGGTGTCGACCAGGTGTCCCAGTGGCGCACGAAGCTGCCATCGCCCTCGTAGAGCCAGCCATCGCCCGGCCCGGGCTTCTGCGCGGTGCTGTCGCCCTCGCAGCCGAAGCCGGGGCAATCGCGCGCAATGTCGGCCCAGACCGCGATCCGGTTGCCCGCCGGGGAGACGGTGAAGCCGTTGATCGCAGTGCCGAGATTGGTGACTTGCGCCGGCGCGCCGAAGCGACCCTGTGCATTCATCCTCGCACGCCAGACCTGCGCGCCCTTGCCCGCCTCGTTGCGGTCCGAGAGGAAATAGAGCCAGTTGTCCGGCCCGAATGTCGCGGACGAGACAGTGCCGCCGAGGTCCAGCTTGCGCGGAACCGCCGCACTGGCGGTCAGGCCGCGAACATACAGTGCGGTGGTCCGGGCGTAGCTGGCGGGATCGGTCTCGGTGACCGGATAGACCACGAAATCACCGTTCTCGCTGACCACCGGCGTGCCCAGCCGGGGCATGGTGACGAGGTCCTGCGCGCTCATTCTCGGCTTCGCGACGCCCGTGCCGGCGGGGGTCCCGGTCTGGCCCGCGTCCTGCGCGGCGAGCGGAGCGGCGAAAAGCGCGATGGCGCTGGCGAGCGGGAATGCGACCCGATTGCGTGCTGTCATGCGGGCGGGGTTAGGACGCCCGCGTGCGAAAGTTAAGCGCTTAGAAGCAGCGGGGTTATTTTCGCTTGCCCGCGATCCGCGAGATCTCGTCCTTGACCAGTTCTTCGACCATGCTCGGCAGGTTCGCATCGAGCCATTCGGCCAGCATCGGGCGCAGCATGTCGCGCACCAGCCCTTCGAGGGAGGTCTCGCCGGAGCGCACGATCTGAGGCGAGGCGCCGGGTTTCGACAGGGTGGCGAGCGCTTCGAAATTGGCGCGCATCGAATCGCGCGCCCAGTCGGCGATCAGAGGGGAGGGCTGTTCCCCGGAATTGCCATCCTCGTTCACTTCGGCCTCCTCCTCGAGCGCCACCATCGCGCCCTCGTCGAGTTCCAGCACCTCCTCCGCCTCGTCAGCGTCGGCGGGTTCGGGGCTGTGCTGGACCTCCGCGTCGTGCGCGGATTCCTGCGCCCGGCGGCGGCGCTCGGCGATCGCGCCCTCGCGATTGTCGCGTGCGATGACTTTCTTGATCGAGTCGAGAATTTCCTCGACCGACGGTTCGCCCGGTTGGTGCATCCCCGCTATCCCCTGTTGCTGTTCGCTCGGCGTATGTCTTTTCGAATCGCAGCCGATCCGAATCGCGTTCCTAATAATCGCGCTCGATCGTGATTTCTTCAAGCTCCGGAACGGCAGCGGTCTGTGCGGGGGTGTCGGCGGTGCTGGTGGTGATGGTCACCGGGTCGGGATCGCGCTGCCAGTCCCACCATTTGCCCTCGACCCGATCGTAATTGAGCGCCGGGTCGTAGAGCAGCCCTTCCTCGAGGAAACCGAGGTCCCGCGCCTCGGCCCGGCCTGTCGCGGCGAGCAGGGTGAAGCCCGCCACATAGGCGTTGCGGCGCGCGGTCACGAGCTGCGCGCGGGCGGTCAGCAATTCCTGTTCGGCGTTGAGTACGTCGAGCACGGTGCGGTTGCCGATCGAGTTCTCCGCACGCACGCCCTCAAGGCTGAGCTCGGCGGCATCGACCGCGATCTGGGAGCTGCGGATGATCGCGAGCGATGCCTGCCAGCTCGACCAGGCCGATCGTACCTGCGAAATGACGTCGCGCTCGGCGGCGATCACGTTCTCGAGCGCGGCCGAAGCGCGTGCCTGCGCCTGCCGTTGCAGGGCAGCGGGGCGGCCGCCCTGGAAAATCGGGAGCGTGAAGGAAATACCCGCCTGTGCAGCCGAAGCGCTCTGCGGCGTGGTTATCACGGGTCCGGGCGCCGTGCCGGGATCGGTCGGATCGACCGGGTTGAGGATCTGGCTCGGCACGCTGCCCAGAAAATTCTGGTAATCGTAGCCGGTGAAGACCGAGATCCGCGGCAGTCGCCCGGCCCCCGCCACCTCGATATCGTAGCCGGCGGCCTGCGCCCGTTCGCGTGCGGCGATGAGATCGGGGTTGTTCTCCAAAGCCAGATCGACCGCCATGGCGACGTCTTCGGGAAGTCCGGGGAGGGAGGGTGGCGGCTGGAGATCGTTCGGCGCCTGCCCCACCAACGCGATGTAGTTCTCCCGCGCAGCGATCAGATTGGCCTGCGCCGTCTGCAGGTCGCTGCGGGCGAGGGCGAGGCGCGATTCCGACTGCGCCACATCGGTGCGAGTGAGGTCACCGATCTCGAAGCGGTCGCTCGTCGCCTGCGTGTTGGTCTCCAGCACGCTGACCTGATTGGCGTTGAGGCCGACCAGCGCCTGGTTGCGGAGCACGTCCATATAGGCGGCGACAACCTGACTGAAGATCGCGCTTTCCGTGCCTCGAAGATCAGCCTGTCCAGCCTGAACCCGCTCTTCCGCCGCGCGGACCGCGTTCTTGACCGCGCCGCCCGAATAGATCGGCACGCCGAGATCGACGCCGACATTGAAGAGCCTGTCCGGGGCGAAGAAGCTGGTCGAATTTTGCTTCAGGAATTCGGTGACCGCCCCGTTGGCGTTGAGCGACGGGCGCCCGGCGGCTTTCTCCACCGCGACACCTTCATCCGTCGCGCGTTGCTGGGCACGGGCAGCGACGAGCGTAGGATTGTTGCGATAGGCTTCGGTCAGGGCCTGCTGCAGCGTATCCGCGCGGGCGGGCATGGCGCCCACCGCAAACACCCCGGCAGTCAGGATCGCCGCCATGGCGGTCATAGCTGAGGCGGCGTAAGGCATCAGAAAGCCCAGCCGGCGTCCCTGTCGAACGCGCTAAGGCGCGGGACACCGGTTTCGACCAGAGGAAGCAACGCGACGTTTCCACCCGAAGCGCGGCCCGTGGCCATCCGGCTGACGCCGCGATCGAGAAGCCCGGTAACGATGCGCCCGCCTTCCGCCAGCGCGCCCGCAAGCTCCGCCGGCAATTGTTCGATCGCACCGTCGATCAGCAGAAGGTCGGCATCCTTCGTATCGACCTTGCCTTCCGCGCCGTCGGGAGCGGAAACGCTCTCGACCGAGGCGACCAGCGGGCGGATCAGTTCGGCGAGATAGCCGCTACCCCCATCCACGACGATCACCTTGTCGCCGGCTTCCGGCCGGGCTTCGGCGAGCATCAGCCCATGGAACAGCGGGGCGGGGAGGAAACCGCCGTCGGGCAGCCGGATCGCGCGGTCCATGTAAGCGGTGCCGCGCGCACTCTCGGGCACGAAATCCTCGCGCGGAACGGCGTTCATGCGCTCGAGCACGAAATCCTCGCTGACGCCGCTAGGGCGCAGCTGGCTGTCGATCATGGCACGGCGCGCGGCCTGGAAACGGTCGATGGTAATGGTCATTGTCAAGGTGTCTTGCACTATTAACACAGCGGGTCAAGCGGTACGGAATCTGTCCTGTAACCAGGCCGTTCGGCTTCGGCGTTCCGGACCGCCCCGACCTTACGGGCAAGGGACCGTGTGGCCAAGGGCTTTGACGATAGCGGGCACGCGCGCGTAAGGCACCGCTCCAATCGACCGGAAGGAACGGACATTCGATGAGCGACATGATCATCATCAAGGAAGACGACCTGATCCAGAGCGTCGCAGATGCGCTCCAGTTCATCTCCTACTACCATCCGATGGACTATATCCGCGCCCTGGGAGACGCCTACGAGGCCGAGCAGGGGCCGGCGGCAAAGGACGCGATCGCGCAGATCCTGACGAACAGCCGGATGTGCGCCGAGGGTCATCGCCCGATCTGCCAGGACACCGGCATCGTGAACGTCTTCGTGAAGTGGGGCCAGAACTGCCGCCTCGATTCGGAGCGTTCGCTTCAGGAGGTCGTCGACGAGGGCGTGCGCCGTGCCTACAACCACCCCGACAACAAGCTGCGGGCCTCGATCCTGGCCGACCCGGCGTTCACCCGGCGCAATACGCGCGACAACACGCCGAGCGTGCTTTCGGTCGAGATGGTCCCCGGGAACACCGTGGGGATCGACGTCGCGGCCAAGGGCGGGGGCAGCGAGAACAAGTCCAAGTTCAAAATGATGAACCCCAGCGACAACATCGTCGACTGGGTGGTCGAGCAGATCCCCAGCATGGGCGCGGGCTGGTGCCCGCCGGGCATTCTGGGCATCGGCATCGGCGGCACGGCCGAACATTGTCTGAAGCTCGCCAAGCAATCGCTGATGGAGCCGATCGACATGGGCCAGCTGAAACAGCGCGGCGCCTCGAACGATCTCGAGCAGTTGCGGATCGACATCTTCGACGCAGTCAATGCGCAAGGCATCGGGGCGCAGGGGCTGGGCGGGCTGTCCACCGTGCTCGACGTGAAGATCTTCGATGCGCCGTGCCACGCGGCGGGCAAGCCGGTCGGCATGATCCCCAACTGCGCCGCCACGCGTCATGCGCATTTCACGCTCGACGGATCCGGGCCGAGCTATCTGGAAAAGCCCGATCTCGACAACTGGCCCAAGGTCCAATGGGCGCCTGACAGCCAGGCCAAGCGCGTCGATCTCGACAATCTGACTTCCGAGGAAGTGGCGAGCTGGGAGCATGGCGACCGCTTGCTATTGTCCGGCAGGATGCTCACCGGTCGCGACGCGGCGCACAAGAAGATCGCCGACATGGTGGCGAAGGGCGAGGAGCTGCCGGTCGATCTTCGGGGCCGGGCGATCTATTATGTCGGCCCGGTCGATCCAGTAATGGGCGAGGTCGTCGGTCCCGCAGGTCCGACCACTGCGACGCGGATGGACAAGTTCACCGAGATGATGCTCGACCGCGGCCTGCTGGCGATGATCGGCAAGGCCGAGCGCGGCGCCGATGCGGTCGAGGTGATCAGCCGGTTCAAGGTCGCCTATCTGATGGCGACGGGCGGGGCCGCCTATCTCGTCGCACGGGCGATCAAGGAAGCCAGGGTCGTCGCCTTCGAAGAGCTGGGCATGGAAGCGATCTACGAATTCACTGTCGAGAACATGCCCGTGACGGTCGCGGTGGACGCGCGCGGCAACAATGTCCACACGCTCGCCCCGGCAAAGTGGCGCGAGAAGATCCGCGCGGAGAAGCTGCTGCCCCTGCCGGCCTGAGGCGGGGGTGGCCGCTTCGACCAACCGTCATGGCGGGTCGACCGCCGCTCTGGATTCGCAGGGGTTTCGGGCACAGACAGGTTCGGCTTTGCCTATCGATCTTTCCGCCAGCGAAACCCCCTCGCGCCTGCACGTCCGCGTCGTCCTGCTTTCGATTCTCGGGTTGTGGCTGGCCTATTTCGTGATCTTCACCGCGCGCGGCATGGTCGTGGGGCTGGAGTTCGAAAGCGAGTTGATCCTGCGGCGCGGGCTGGTGGTGCTGGCCGGCATGGCGGCCACCTTCGGACTGTGGCTGGTGCTGCGGCTGTTCGATCACCGCTCGCTCGCCCTGCAGGTGACCGCGGCAGTGCTGCTCGCGATCCCCACGGCGCTGTTGATCGCCCAGACCAATCATCTGGTCTTCGCCAGTCTTCAGGAGCGGCTCCAGGCCCGGATGGCAGCGGAGCAGGGTTTCTCCATCAGTCGCGACGAGTTCGGCAATGTCGTGATCGAAGGGCCGAGCATGTCCAGCACGGATGACGATTCGCTCGGGCCGGCGATGACTCCGCGCGCCCGCATCGTGGTGCCGAACGACGACGCACACGAGCATTGGTTGCGGCTGGTCGAGCGCGCGCTCAGCCAGTTCTTCCTGCTGATCGCTTGGGCCGCGCTCTATTTCGCGCTGCTGGCGGGTGTGCGCGCGAAGGATGCCGAGCGCCGGGGGGAGCGTTTCCGCAGCGCCGCCAAGGCCGCCGAGCTTCGCTCTCTCCGCTATCAGGTCAATCCGCACTTCCTCTTCAACGCGCTCAATTCCCTCTCGGCATTGGTCATCACCGACAAGTCGGAGAAGGCCGAAGAGATGATCCAGGCCCTGGCCGGCTTCTATCGCCACAGCCTTGCCGATGATCCCACCAGCGACGTTGCGCTGGACGACGAATTCGATTTGCAACGCCAGTATCTGGCGATCGAACAGGTCCGGTTCCCCAATCGTCTGCGCACGGAATTCATCCTGCCCGAGGACTTGGCGCGGTGCCGGGTGCCCGGCATGATCCTGCAGCCGCTGGTCGAGAATTCGGTCAAATACGGGGTTTCCGCCAGCAGCGGGCCGGTCACGATAGTGATCGAGGCGCGCGAGGAATACGGCCGTCTGGTGCTTACCGTCGCTGATGACGGGAAGTGCGGCGCCGGTGATCCAGCATCCGGCTCCGGTTTCGGCATTGGGCTCGCCAATGTCCGAGACCGGCTGACCGCGCGTTTCGGCAACGAGGCGAACATCGTTTCCGGCCCGGCCATCGATGGTTACGAAACGGAGATCCGAATGCCGCTGGTGCGCCATGGCCGATAGACAGAACGACACGCTCCGCACGCTGATCGTCGACGACGAACCGCTGGCGATCGAGCGGATGCAGGTGATCTGCGCCAAGATCGATGCCTTGTCGGTTGTCGGCACCGCCAGCGACGGTGCCGCCGCGCTGCGGCTGGTCGAGGCGCTGGCGCCAGATCTCATCCTGCTCGACATGACCATGCCCGAACTGGACGGATTGTCGGTCGCACGCCGGCTCGCAGCGCGCGGCGAAAGTCCGGCGATCGTGTTCGTCACGGCACACGATAATTACGCGGTAGAGGCCTTCGATCTCGATGCGGTGGATTACGTGCTGAAGCCCGTCCAGCGCGAACGGCTCGCCCGCGCCATCGACCGCGCCGTCGCCCGGCGCGGCCAGAGCAAACCGCGAAACAGCGAATGGCTCGACGAATTGTGGATTCCGCACCGGTCCGAACTGATCCGCATCGACACCGACGAGGTTTCGCGGATCGATGCCGAGCGCGACTATGTCCGCCTGCATGTCGGCGACCGCAGCTATCTGCTGCTGCAAACGATCGCCGGGCTCGAAAGCAAGCTCGATCCAACAAAGTTCATCCGCATCCATCGCTCTACCATCCTGCGCAAGGACCGGATCACCGGTCTGCGCCATGACGGGCTGGGCGTCTGGTCGGTCGAGTTGGGCGACGAGGAAGCGCTGCGGATCGGGCGGACCTATCTGCCGAAGGTCAAGGCGATGGCGGGGCGCTGACTCTCCATGATCGCGCGGGCGTCGGCCCCGCGTTGCGACCCCGACCGGGGGGACTGCGTTCGGCCGGGGTCGCGAGCGGCCAGACTTCAGCCGCCCTTGCGTTCACCGTTCTGGATGGCTGCGAACTGTTTCATCGCCGCCTCCTTGAACAGACGCGCGCATTCGACGTTCGACGGGTGGATCATGCGAGAGCCGGTCGTCGGGTTCTCGGCGGCGCAGTGCTTCTTGGCTGCTCGTTCGGCTCGCCGTTCGAATTCCTCGGCGGCCTTGTCGCTGCTGAGGTCGAGGTCGGAATATTTGACCGAAAGATCACCGGGGGCGGCCATCGCACCAACCGGAACGATCGCGAGCGCGGCCGCGAGGATATGAGCCTTCTTCATCGCTTCCTCCTTCTTGCGGCGGGGTTGAGTTGGGGGAAATCGCTCCGCCACTGCCAATCCTTATGCAATGACTACGTTTGTGATCGCACGCCGATCTCGACGAACGCTGCGGCGATCCGCCCGGTTGCCGACAGGGAACGGCGAACAGCGTTTGGTGGTCGATGGAGGACGTGGCATTGTCGCCGGTGATGCTGATCGCGATCCTGTTCGTTCTGGGCACTCTCAACATCGCCGCCAACAAGGCGGTAGTCGTCAGCGGCCACCCCATGATCGAGGCTCTGCCATTCACCCTGCGCGAGAATGGCGGGCGGCTGGCCGTGATGGCAGAGGCGCTGCTTCTGTTCGCGGCCATGCTGCTGGCTGCCAACGGATTTCCCTCGGCGGGCTGGATTTACGTGATCTACAGTTGCGGAACGTTGGTTGCCGCATGGGTGATACTGACGGGACGCGCCTGATTCGGGAACCGCGGGCGGGGCGTTGCGCTTTCGAACATATGGCGGCGCAGAACTGCACGAATCTCAGGCGCGCATGGTTGCTGGTCAACTCGGCCAGCGGCAGCAACACGCCCGAGGCGCTCGATTCGCTTTCCAATTGTCTTTCGCAACATTCGCTGGAGGTCGAACGCACGATCCGATTTCCCGATGACGATCTGCCCACCCCGTCCGATCTCGATTCGGCAGGCGTCCAACTGCTCGTCATCTACACTGGCGACGGCACGTTGAACGCGGCGATCGCCGCGCTCGACGGATGGGGCGGAGCCGTCCTTGTCCTGCCTGGCGGCACGATGAACCTCCTGAGCAAGCGCCTCCACGGCGATCGCGAGAACGAGGAGATCATCGAGACTGTCGCCGGCGGTGGAGGGCGCCGGGTTCGCCCGATCATGGCCTGCTGCGAAGCAGGCACTGCGCTTGCCGGATTGCTGGTCGGTCCGGGCACGCGCTGGGGCTCGGTGCGCGAGGCCATGCGCGAGTTCGACATTGCCGGCATGGCCAGCGGCGCGGCCGAAGCCATGGCGGAGATGACGGGGGACGCTATGGTATGCGCGGCCGATCCCGCTTTGGGATCGCAAGAGGGTTACCCTCTCATCGAAATGACGCCGGGCGAGCACGGAATTCAGCTCGACGCTTTTTATGCAGACACGCCCGGAGATTTCGCCGCCCAAGGCTGGGCGATCCTGCGGCGCAGTTTTCGCGAGGGCCCGCACAAACGGCTTGGCGTGGTCGAGCAGATCACGATCGAAAGCGCAGACGGCTCTCCGCTCGAACTGCTTATCGACGGCGAACCGGAAAAGCTCGGGCCCAGCGGCGTATTCACCATGGCGGCCTGCGGCGTCGATCTGCTAGCGACCGGCAATGCCGACTGAAAAGACACTCCTTTTCCACCTCAGCGACATCCATTTCGGGCTAGAGGACAACCGTGCGCTCGACTGGGTAAAGCAGGAGATCGCCGAGAAGAGGCCCGCTGCGATCGCCATCACCGGCGATCTGACGATGCGGGCGCGGCACCGCGAGTTCAACGCCGCGATCCACTGGATCACCTCGCTCGGGATCCCGACGACGGTCGAGGTGGGCAATCACGACATGCCCTATTTCAACCTGTTCGAACGCTTCTTCGCGCCCTACAAGCGGTTCCGCGGGATGGAAGGTCTGGTGGAAAAGGAACTCGATCTGCCGGGCCTGTCGATCGTTCCGTTGAAGACCGCCGTGCGCGCGCAGCCGCGGCTCAACTGGTCGAAGGGATGGGTGACCGAGGCCGCCTTGAAGAAATGCCTCGATGCGATCGATCGTCTGCCCGCCGGCACCAAGGCTCTCGTCGCCGTGCATCATCCCCTGCGGGAGGTTGGAACCGAAGGCACCGCGCTGACGCACAATGGAACCAAGGCCTTGCGCGCGCTGGCGCAGCGTCCGGTGGCCGGGGTCATAAGCGGCCATGTGCACGATGCCTTCGACATTCTCGAACAGACCACAGAAGGGCCCGTTCGCATGATCGGCGCCGGGACGCTGTCGCAACGCGTCCGCTCCACGCCGCCGAGCTTCAACGAGCTGACCTGGGATGGCGATACCATTTCGGTGCGCGTGCGCAATCTCGAAGACGTGGCGACCGAGGACATGCAGATCGAGGACGTGCCGGAAGATGCCACTCCGCCCCGGCACCCGGGCGATCCGGTCGCGCCTGTCAATCAGGTGCCGCGGGTCGATCCGCCGGTCCACTAAAGGCGGCAGGCCCGGACAACTCCGCCCGAAACGAAAAAGGGCGGCTCCTCGCGGAACCGCCCTTTCGTGTATTCGGTGACCGAAATCAGCGCTTGGAGAACTGGAAGCTCCGGCGCGCCTTGGCCCGGCCGTACTTCTTGCGCTCCACCACGCGGCTGTCGCGGGTGAGGAAGCCGGCGGCCTTGACCGTCGAGCGCAGAGCGGGCTCGTAGCGAGTCAGTGCCTGGCTGATGCCGTGCTTGACCGCACCGGCCTGGCCCGAGAGACCGCCGCCGCGAACGGTGACGATCACGTCGTACTGGCCCTGACGTTCGGTGATGGCGAAAGGCTGGTCGATGATCAGGCGCAGGGTAGGACGGGCGAAGTAGACTTCCTGATCCTTGCCGTTGACAGTGACCTTGCCGCTGCCCGGCTTCAGCCAGACGCGGGCCGTGGCATCCTTGCGGCGACCGGTCGCGTAGGCACGACCGTGCTTGTCGAGCTGCTGCTCGCGCAGGGGAACCTCGGCGCGCTGCGCGATCTCTGCCGAATCGCCCTCGGGAGCGTTGCCGGCGATGTCCTTGAGATCGGCGAGGTCGTTGACCTTGCCCTGATCCTTCTGGCCGGCGTCCTTCTGGGCATCGGCGCCTTCGTTGGCGGCGGTAGCGCCCGGGGTCGCCGCAGTTTCGGCGTTGTCTTCGGGCTTCTTGTCTTCGTCGGCCATTATGCGGCAGCCTTGTTCTTGCGGTTCATCGAAGCGACGTCGAGCGTCTGGGGCTTCTGGCCCTCGTGCGGATGCTCGGTGCCGGCATAAAGGTGGAGTGCCTTCATCTGCGCCCGGCCCAGCGGACCGCGCGGAATCATGCGCTGCACGGCCTTTTCCAGCACGCGCTCGGGGAAACGGCCTTCCAGCACCTTGGCCGGGGTGGTTTCCTTGATGCCGCCGACCCAGCCAGTGTGCTTGTAATAGATCTTGTCGTTCATCTTCTTGCCGGTGAACTTCACCTTGTCGGCATTGATGATGATGACATGGTCGCCGCAATCGACATGCGGCGTGAAGCTCGGCTTGTGCTTGCCGCGCAGGATGTTGGCGACGATCGCGGCGAGGCGGCCGACGACCAGACCGTCGGCATCGACGATGTGCCAGTTCTTTTCGACCTCGGCCGGCTTCACCGACCGTGTGGCTTTGGTAAGCGCCTTCATGGCTTTTCTATCCGTCTGCTTTCATGGACACGCGGCGGATTATCCCGCCCCGGCCGCGAACCGGCCCCGGCCGGCGTTCGCGAAGGTGCGCCAATTGGTCGATCACCCCCGCAGAGTCAAGTAAATCCGGGGCTTCCCATGGAGGTAAAATAATACCGCGCGCTAGATGTCGTGCAGCGACCAGATCTCGCTGTCGCGTCCGCTTAATGACCGGACTGGACCGTGATTACGTTTTCAATAGCCCAAATTTCTCGTAATGACCGGACTGTGGTCCCGCGAATTGCCATCTGATCATCCATAAATGAAGGCATGAAAGCGTAACAGGCATTTTATCGTGCCATCCTAGCGCGCAGAAGCAAGGCTCTTAAGCATATCGCGGAGAACCTAGAAACTTAGTCAAGCTATCGAAGACGCTTTCAAAAGACCGTGTTTCGCATTCCCAGATCGTGAAAACCTTCCAGCCTGCGGCTTCTAAAGCGGCCTCGGCGGCTTGGTCGCGCTCGACGTTCGCGTCGAACTTCGCGGTCCAGAATTCCGTCCTCGTCTTGGGTGTGCTTGCCAGTCGACATCCAGGATGCCGATGCCAGAAGCAACCGTGGACGAAGATCACCTTTCGACGTTTCGTGAAAACTATGTCCGGCGAGCCGGGAAGTCCTTTGTAATTGGTCACGAACCGATAGCCCGCAGCATGGAGCGCCCTTCGAACGACCATCTCGGGCTTGGTTCGACTTCTCCCCACGGCCCGCATGATGCGCGATCGCTCGGGGTCGATGACCGGTTCGTCGGTCAACTATCCTCTTCGGGCGCGAAATCGTCGATCGCGGACATGAGCGTCTGAAGTTTATCGACCTGAGCTCGGCCCTTGAGCCACTCCTCGTAGATCCGGTGTGCCTGGTCCATGAGTTTGTCGTAGAACAGAACTCTAGCTTTCTGCGTCCAGAGCTGCTCTTCCGACTGCTCCTGCCCGCCGATGTCGGACCAGTCCGAGGGCGGCTTGCCGAGCAGAACGAGTATCTCGATCGGCTCGTTTTCACGGTCGGTGTCCTTCAGGATCTGCTTGAGGCCAGTCCGATACTTCCTGATCTGCTTCGAAAGGTCGTCGGTATGGGTCCCGACGTTCGGTCGCTTCATCTCGATTATGACATGCCGGCCGGCGGTCTTCCGATACCCGATATCGATCCGGGCTGCCTTCTGTTCGTCGGTCAGCGTCGCGTCGATTTCATCGAACAGCTTATCGACCCGGCGCTCCATGAACTCGGTGTTGTCGGCACGTTCCCACGCAGGATCGATCAACCAGAGATGATCGAAGAGATACTCTTGGATCACCTTTTCCAGCGCGTTCTGATCCACCTTCTCCTCGAGAGTTCGGATCACCTGGATGCGGGAGCGGACGATCTGTCCGTATAGTGAGGCCTCCAGGCCGTCGACCTCGCCAAACAGCTCGAGAAGGGTGGGCACGCCTTCGTCCTCGACGCTTTCTAGCGTCTCCAAGTTCTCGTTCAGACGATGGAACTCGAACGCGAGGACCGCCTGCTTGATGAGCGACTTCTCCTCGACGTTCCCGGGACTGATACGGTTGAGCTTGCCGATCCACTTCTTCGCGCGTGCTCGCGTCTTTGGTTGGAGAGCCGCGATCCATGCGGCGACCTCGGGTATCTCCTGCGCCTTCCGCGCGCCGCTCTCGACACGCCAGTTCTGCCAGACGCTTTGGATATGTTTGAGTTCCTCGGCGAGAAACTCCTTGAGTTCCACGAAACGCGGGTCGCCTTCGACGAGGCTCTGCCTACTGCTGGTCGCCGCATCGTCGTCGCGATCGTCGTCACCCGTCCACTGATCGAGCCCGTCGACGTATACCTCACCGATGAGGTAGCTGGCGTACACACCGCGCTCGGTGAACGCGTCGAGCACGTCCTCCTGAGCCATCTTACCCCGAACGAAGATCGCGATCCGATTGAGGTTGTCGCCTTCCTCGTCGTCCTTCAGTTGGCCAGATTCTTTGACCGTGCCAATCCAACCACGGAGCGCGACGCCGCCGGGCGCGATCTTAGGGTCTCGCTCCTCGTGCTCCTCGACATTCGTGGCAAGCGACACGGCGTCGTCCTGCTCGCCGTAGGTCCACAGGTACTGAAGCTTGTCGTAGTAGTCGCGATCCGAGACCGTGACTTCCACGTCGTCGATGAAGACCTTGAACTGATCGCTGCCGATGACCTGAAACCGGCGCGCGACACGGCGTCGTAGCGCGCGAGGTGTCGCCACGGTCTGCTTTCGCCTAAGATTGGTGAGGGTGATACGGGTGCCGTGTTCGAAGTCGATGTCGTCCGTGGACACAGGCTCCGGCTCGTAGGTCGTATCCTCGGCCTGCTCGTCCTCGATCTTGTGGCGGATATCGGGCAGGTTCATTCGAAACGCACTCGACTCGCCGTCCTTGCGGGTCTCGACGATCACGGTGTCCGCGATCGAGAAGAGCGACAGCTTGCCGATGCCCTTGCGGCCCATGGGCTTGCGTTCGAACTTTGGAGTGAGGCCGGGCTGACCCGCGCGCCGTCGATAGCCGACGGTGAGGAAGCGATCGTTCACCTCCCTCTCGGTCATACCAGAACCATCGTCCTCGATGACGATCCGGTCGTTGCTCTGGTCCCATTCGATGCGAACCCGGGTCGCGTCCGCGTCGTAGGCGTTGGCGACGATCTCCGAGAGAACCGCCGCCATGTTGCTGTAGAGATTGATGCCTAGGTGTTCGAGCGTATTGAGGCTGATGGTCAGCTGAAAACTCATGCGATACCGTGCTCCCGCATATGGCATATGATCGATCGCGCGATAGCGCGACCGAGAAGGACCGGCACGGCGTTGCCGATCAACCTGCCTACGGTCTTGGTGTGAATCTTGGCTCCCTCGGGAACGAAGCGATAGCTCTTGTCGAAGCTCTGGAGGATCGCACCTTCCCGAAGGCTGATCGCGCGGTCCTGCTCGGGATGACCGAACCGGCCATTTCCGAAACCGTAGAACTGCGTCGTCATCGTGGGGGCGGGCTTGTTCCATTCCATCCGCCCGTACACCGACGGATACGACTTTCCGGTCTCAGCGCGATGACAATCGGTGACCAGTTCCTCGTCCCAGTCCCTCCATGTCCCACCGGGTTTCGCCGCACGTATGCGATCTCGGTTCCGAGGGCTGAGCGAGGCCGATCGGTGAAGCTCGTCTATTGGGTCGGTCTCACCGGCGCCAATCATGGCGAGGTCGCCGATGGCTTGAGCCACCGTCACGTGTTCCTCTACCTTCACCGGTGGTTCCTCGAGCGCGATCGGGCCATGGCGCGAAGCGAGGAGCACGAGCCGATTCCGTTTCTGTGGCACACCATAGTCCGCCGCACATACGATGTCCGCGCTGACGTGATAATCCGCCTCCCGAAGGCGATCGACGAAGTTCCGAAGTACGGAGCCATTTTCGAACTTGGTGAGCCTAGGCACGTTCTCCATGGAGACGATGTCGGGTCGCACTTCGCAGATGAGGTCGGCGAAGCGTTCCACGAGCGCCCATCGGTCGTCGTCCCGTTTCGAGCTGTAGGACGAGAAAGGCTGACAGGGAGCGCAACCGACGAGGATCCGCGGCACCTCCGGCGTGAAGAGTTCTTCGAGTTCGTCGGCCGTCATCTCCGCGACGTTGCGCTCCAGGAACGGCACTTCGTTATTGGTGACGTATGGAAACCTGCACGCGGCGTCGTTGTCGATGCCCGCCGCCACCGGCAACCCTTCTGCGAGCAAACCCGCGGTCAGGCCGCCTGCTCCGCAGAACAGGTCGACGGCGGAAGCCGCTACGGGAGCGTCGGCGATATCGGTCAAGACTCCCTCCTTCTGGTTCGTGGCCTCTGGCGCGATTAGCGAGTCAAGACCTTTTTGGGAAGAATAGTCGCTCATCGCTTCGACAGTTCGTTCGAGGTGCTCGAGATGGCTCGGTCGTCTTGGCTCAAAAGCTCATCGACCGCGGTCATCGCTGCGTCGAATTCGTCCAAGGCCGAACGAGAGAACGTTTCACGCTGTCGAACTCCATCGTTCGACTGCGAAGGACCGTCAGCAACGAAGGAATGCAATTTCACTCCACTTGCCTGGGTCGTCGTGGCGAGACCGATCTCCCGCAGGCTCACGAGCATGCCGTGAACCCCTACCCGCGTAGCGCCGATCAGGCGTTCGAGCTGATCCGAGCGCATGGCGCCGAAGCCCGCCAGTAGAGAGGCGAGTGCAGATGCCCGCGAAGTGGACCGAAGGCCGGAGCACCGCTCTCGGATTGCGCGATCCGCCCTAGTTGCTACTTCCACGATCCTCGTCAGCTGCCTTGCCGACCGTTCCAACGCCGCGAGATGGTCCGAGACCCGCTCCGTCTCGTCTACGTCGGCGCGTAGAGAATGGGCCATGATCGATCCAGGTAGCGGCAGGGCATGGCGCAACACACCGTCGCTCTTCAGAACAAAGCCGGCGTAGAGCGACAAGGCCCATGTCGGCGGGCCGATTGGCAATAGTCGATAGGCCCGGCGATATGCGCCATCGCCGAACGTGCGCAACTGGCTCTCGCGCGGCGCGAAGACGACGTGCTCGCGGGCGGCATCGGCATAGTCGAGCGCGAGGTTGGAAGATCCTTTCCCGAGCTTGACCCGCTTTGCGAGGTCCGAAGCCTGCCAGAGATCGTCGACCGGATCCGAATCGTCTTCGATACGCCGCGCGTCCCTTACCGGTCGTGCGATGGTGCCGAACCCCTGCGCGGCCTCGGCGAGCGGTTGCCATTCGTGCGAGCCAAGTTCGGATAGGACCGCGGTCATGATGCGGCCAGGCGAGCGCTGCCGGTTGGTCTCCTCGCCCGTCAGCGTGGCGATGCCGGCGCGCCAGATCGCGAACCCATGGTCGGTGAACGCGTGGCGCTCGATCCGCAGGGCGTCGATCACGCAGTCGGTGACCACTCTCTGCGCAAATATTGCGCCAGCGCCCGAGTTCAGGTTGGCGATCGTACCGTCGAGCCGTCCGAGCGCCACGACCGTCCTGTCGCGCACAACTCGCCGTGAGTCGAAGTCGATCGTGTCGTAGTCGTCGAGGTCGATCACCGGCGCGAGTATCCCGAAGCGGACAATTGCACGATGTATAGCTAACTTCGGTAAACTTGACAGCCACTCGTATGGTCGATCTCGCGCACTATCGATAATCGGACACTATCGATAGTGACAATGCGAGAATCCGCCGTTATGGCCTGAGAAATGCCGCGCCAAACCGCTTCCGTCGCTCGTTTATCGCATCACTCCGCGTCGGAAATCGTGACGATCGAAGGCGCGGGACGTGGCGAACTTCCCCGCCGCCGTTCCGGTCAGGCGCTCGACCGTGTCCGGCAGCTGACCGAACTGCTCGCGGAAATCGTCCATCCCGATCACGCCATCGACCGGCTCGCCTACCGCAAGGCGCTCGAGGCGCGCGCGTCGAACACCGTTAGGGCGCTCGCGAGCGACCTCGCGTGCTATGCCGCGTTCTGTCGCACCGAACTCGGCGTAAGCCTGCCGGCGTCCGAAAGCCGGGTCGTCGCCTATCTCGAGCATCTCGAGGCGCTCGGGCGCAAGCCCGCGACGGTCTCGCGACGGCTCGCCAGCCTGGCGACGATCCACGGTCTGCTCGGGGTGACCTCGCCGACGCTTGCGCCGGTGGTGCGCGACGCGATGCGCGGGCTGCGCCGCCGGATGGGGGTCAGGCAGCGGCAGGCGGGCGCGCTCAGGTTCGGACCGGGGATCGATGCCGCGCTCGCGCTCGACGGCGAGGACGGTGCCGCCGAAGAAGGACAAGGCAAGCGTTCCCATCGGAACGCTTTCACGCTGACCGCGCTGCTCGCCGCCTGCGACATCGATCCGTCCGGACTTCGCGATGCCGCCCTGCTGTCGCTGGGCTACGATACGGGCCTTCGGATATCGGAACTGCTGCGGGTCGAGGTCGTGCACCTCACGCCCGGCGAAACGGGAGACGGCGCGGGCGTGCTGTTCGTTCCGACCTCGAAGACCGATCAACAGGGCGAAGGCGCCCATGCCTGGATCTCGGCCGACACAATGCGAAGGGTCGCGGCGTGGCTCGAGGTCGCGGAAATCCGTTCAGGGCCGATATTTCGGCGTGTGGCCGTGCGGCGTGCGAAGGCTTGGGCCGCCAACCGTCCGGTACGGATGGAGTCGCTGGCGCCCAATGCGCGGATTACGCGGGAGAGAATGTACGGACGTCCGGCTGTTCCGGCGAAGGTGACCTATACGGTCGGCGATGTCGCCCTGACCCCCGTGGCCGTCCGGACGATCTTGAAGCGCACCGCGTTGCGCGCCGCCGATCTTGGTCTGGTCGATCTCTATGGCAGCGCGCTCGACGATGCGATCGCGCGCCTGTCGACGCATAGTCTTCGGGTCGGGCTCACGCAGGACCTGTTCGCCAACGGCGAGGATGCGGGTCCGATCGCGCAGGCGCTCCGGTGGAGCTCGACGGCGACAGCGCTTCGATATGGGCGCGAACTGGCGCCCGAGAGCAATGCTACGGCGCGGATGCTGAGAAATGTACGGCAATAGGAGGCAGAGCAGCTTCTGGGCGGAATTTACGATGGCCGGTACGGCTGAGATGGGGTGGTTTCGCGACAGTCGGCTTTCCGCGATTTTCTAGCGAAATCGGATTGTCGCTCGACCCTTGGGCGACGTTCTCCCAAGAACCTCCGTTTGCGGAGCTTGATAGCGAGAGAATTATTGGAGAGTGGCTTCGCATCTCAGACAATAGCGCGCAGCTTTGCACGGCCTCATATATTAGAACCGTTCAGCCTTGAACAAATACATTGTTCGACGCTAGAAATCGATTGGACGTAATAATTATATTAAGTACAAATTTGATTCTGGGGAAATGGGTCTCAGCACAAACAACGACTTGGCGGCTGTTCTTCCTACAGCCTAGTCAGGTCTTCGATATGCATTGAGTTGATCTGATAAGGGGTGCCTGGGCAACTGCTAGTATCAGGCGCTTCGGCACGAAGCGGAGCAGAACGAGGGTCGAGCGGTTCAGATGGGTACGGCCCTCCCTCCCCAGTAACAATTGAGCCAAATGGTATCCTGCGACCATCGTCAGCTATGATCGAATATCCTTGTTCCCGTTCTTCAACTCGGTAGCCAGGTTGAAAGAGAGGAATTGCTACATGGTCGTCTTGAACTGCAAATTGTGATTCTCGCAGCATTTCTTCGCCAAGCACGATAACCACGCATCCATCTCGCTCAGCCAAGCGGCCGGTGTATGAACTGAACGAACCCATCTCCGGATCGCCGCTGAAATACATCGTTAACGGCTGCTGGCTGCCGCATCCTGTCAGCAACGCTATTGCTGACAAGATGCAAACGCCTCGAAAGATAGCCGACCCTTTCATCATGGAGCGATGAACGTGCTAGTACCATTTCGCCAGACGTTTATTGTCATTGGCGCGAAATCATTCACACGGTCGAGTGGCATGTATACAAACCAGCAATCGGTATCAGACGTTTGATTGTCGCACGGGCGTTCACCTCGATCAGGGAATACGGGATTGACCGGCTTCTTATTGGACCCGTGCAAAATTCCAGCTGCTTGGACTTGGTGATAGCCAGAGGCGGAATCGTAACGTGGCGCGTCGAATACTGCGCCACCAGAGTCGCCGCCGTCGGAAATTATACGTTGATCTGATCTACCGACCTGAACCATTCCATCCACTAAAATACCATCGTCGTTATAGCCACCGTAGTAGCTTGAATTGACGATTATGCCGCAGGTAATGCCGGTAGTTCTGCCAGATTTGCACCTCACGGCCCCGTTCGGGTGTCCCGGATTGTATACCCCCGTGGTTGTTCCGCTTGATAGGCTACCTATGACACGTAAGTAATCATTGGCTGGAAGTCCGCTATGATAATTGGAATAACTAACTGTCGTTGGTCGCCAGCCATTCGGTGCGCTACTATCGCGCACATCTTGGGTATAAGAGCCCTCTCTTGGATTGTAATAATATATGAAGGGACCACTTTTCACCGTTGTTGCAGGTATGAGCCTAAAGTCATAGGTCCGCCTTAAATTCGTGGCTCCACTTTCATAAGCATAACGCCTATATCGCGAGTCCGACTGATTCGAAAATGTTATGACCTTTCGACCAGTGTTTTCATCGTTTCTTCTGGTTTCGCTAGGGCTGTCTTGGCAATGCTCTGCAGTCAGAAGCCCTTGATTGCCACTTTGGTCTCGAGCTGTAAATGAAAAGGTGCAGTAGTAGTTTGTACCTCTGTTCCCATAGTGCGACCAGCCACCATATAGAATATCACTTGACGTAGCATTGCTTTGTGACGTGGTAGTAAGGTCACCCTCTTTGAACTCGACAAGCGCGCGATACTGCGGGGGAACCAAAGCGCGAAGTTTTGCTATGTTATCTCTGGGTGTACGTATAACGAAACGATCTCGGCTGTAATCAAAGGCCAACTCATAACCGCTGTTACCCAAAACAGAAATGAGTGCTGTGCGTGTCGTTTCGACTTCGCCAATGGCAAAGCGGGAGCGCCTAATTTGAACGAAGGATCGCAGTTTTGCTGGAATAAGTTTTCTGACTTCGGAGTCGAATTGATCAGATGCCATGCTGAGCACCACCTGTCCCCCGTCAGCACCTATGGCACAGATTTGAGGTTGTGATTTAAGGAGGATTTGGGCTTCGTCGTAGTGACGAAGGAACGAAGATGAAGCCCAAATCCTCCAATGCAAAATCACCGGCCGAGCGGGTGGTAAAGGACATCCGCCGCAAGACCCGTCGGCATTTTTCCGCTGAAGATAAGATCAGGATCGTGCTCGACGGCCTGCGCGGTGATGACTCCATTGCCGAGTTGTGCCGCCGCGAAGGGATCGCACAGAGCCTGTATTACACTTGGTCCAAGGAGTTCATGGAAGCCGGCAAGCGCAGGCTTGCTGGCGATTCTGATCGCCGTGATCGCGCTTGCGCTGCTGCTGTACCGGGCTGTGCTGGCGCAGGACGATCTCGCGGTGCTCGGCCTGATGGTGGCGATGTCCGCACTCTCGCTGCTGCTGATCGGCCATCGCCTGGCCTTCGTCGCGGCGCTGCTGGCGCTGATGCTCGGGCGCGGCGGATTCGACACGATCGGGTCGGCGTTCGAGGGGATGCGCGAGCGCAGCTATTTCGGCACCTACGCCGTGCGCGAGGACGAGCTGCCGGGCTTGCGCGGGCTGACCCACGGCACCACGCTCCACGGCCTGCAGTTCGCCGATCCCGAGCGCGCGCGCGAGCCGACCACCTACTACACCCGCACATCGGGCGTCGGGCTGGCGCTGGGCAATTCGGTCGCGCTCGCCGGGCCGCAAGCGCGCATCGGTGTGATCGGGCTCGGGGTTGGCACGCTCGCCTGCTATCGCACCCCCGATCAGGCCTACGAATTCTTCGAGATCGACCCCGCCATCGTCGCCCATTCGCGCGACGGGACCTTCACCTATCTGCGCGACTGCGTGCCGGATGCGGCGATCCATGTGGGCGATGCGCGACTGGAGCTCGAGGCCATGCGAGCGGCGCGGTTCGACATCCTCGTGCTCGACGCCTTCAGTTCCGATTCCATCCCGCTCCACCTCTTTACCCGCGAGGCGTTCGGCATCTACCGCCGGGCGATCGATGCTGACGGGCTGCTGCTGGTCCACATCTCCAGCCGCTATGTCGACTTGCAGCCGATGATCGCCGGCCTTGCCCGCGCGAACGGGATGCAAGCGGCGATTCGCGAGGATCTGGAGGTCTATGCCACCGGCGCCTCACCCTCGATTTGGGTGGCGCTGTCACCCGATCCCGCGACCATGGCGGTGCTGCGCAAGACGGGCGGGCCGGGCGCTTGGCAGGATCTGCCACCCCCGCCGGACCGCGTGTGGACCGACGACTTCGCCTCGATCCTGCCTTTCCTCCAGTGGGACAATGTGCTGGGTAGAGGGCCATGAGCACTTCCGCACTGAAAGCCCGCCCGGGCGTCACCATCGTCCCGATCCACGGCAAGACGCCGGACATTCACGACAGCGCCTTCATCGCGCCGGGCTGCACGATCATCGGCGATGTGACGATCGGGGCGGACAGCTCGATCTGGTACAATTGCGTGCTGCGTGCCGATGTCAGCCGTATCGTGATCGGCGAGCGGACCAATGTCCAGGACGGCAGCGTGCTGCATTGCGATCCCGAGCGGCCCGGCGATCCGGACGGAAGCCCGCTCCTGATCGGGGACGACGTGCTGATCGGCCACATGGCGATGGTCCATGGCTGCCGGATCGAGAATCGCGGCTTCGTCGGCCTGGGAGCCATCGCTATGAACAAGGCGGTGATCGCCTCCGACGCGATGCTCGCCGCCGGCGCGATGCTGACCGAGGGCAAGGTGATGGGCGAACGGGAATTGTGGGGTGGCCGCCCCGCGCGCAAGATGCGCGATCTCGACGATGCAGCGATCATGGGAATGCGCGCCGGGGTGATGCACTACGCCCAGAACGCCAAGGACCATGCGGAGGCGATCGCCGCGCTATGACGGATAGACCGGAGTTGCGCCGCGCGACTTCTCGCCGCTCAGTTCTCACGTTTCTCGGTTCGCCAGGCGAGCAGCAATAGCAGCGCGTTTGCTCCCGCCGCCACCAGCGGGCCGGTCGCGCCCGGCAAGGTGTGGAGCCAAGTGCCGAGGATCGCGCCGCCCAGCAGGCAGAGCCACAGCAGTCCGTAACCCGGTTTGATCCGGTTACGCTGGCCAAGCAGGCTCGCAGCGAAGTTCTGCCCGATCCGCACCAGCGCCCCTGTCATGTAAGTCACTCCGGCCGAAGAGCCGTCGTCGCGCAGGAAAACATTGTTGACCAGCCCCATGGCGAAGGCCGCGGGCGCGAGGAAGCCCAGCGTGCTGCCGAACTCATAGGCTGCCGCCGCGATCGATACGAGCGCGAGCGATATGGCGAGCAGGGTGCTGCGCGGCCTCCGCTCGCTGGTCCAGCCGATCGCCGCGCCCGCCGTGACCCCGCCGAGGAAGCAGGCGATCAGCCCCGCCGGCAGAAGAACCTGCGGGATGCCGTCGAGCAGGTTTACGCCGAGCTGGGTGGTGTTGCCGGACATGAAGCTGACGAAATAGCCCTGCGCGATCAGGAAACCGGTGGCATCGAGCAGGCCAGCCAGCCCCGAAAGGCCGAGCTGAAGAGCACGCAGAGGCGGTCGTTGCTGGGGCATCGCCCGCGCTCAAGCACTTGGGGCAGGCGCGATCAATCGATTAGTCCGCCCTAGTCCCGCACCAGCGAGCGCAGAGCCTCGATCCTGTCCGCCTCGTGCACCGGCTTGTCCCAGCGGATGCGGTGGATTCGAGGAAAGCGCATGGCGAGACCGGATTTGTGGCGCTTGCTTTCGTGCACGCTGTCGAAGGCGACTTCGAACACCAGGCTCTTGTCGGTCTCGCGCACGGGGCCGAAGCGGTTGACGGTATTCGAGCGAACGTGGCGGTCGAGCTTCTTCAGTTCCTCGTCGGTGAAGCCCGAATAGGCCTTGCCCACCGGCAGGAGTTCCGCACCCGTGTCGGGATCGCCGTCCCAGCAGCCGAAAGTATAATCGGAGAAGAAGCTCGAGCGCTTGCCGCTGCCGCGCTGGGCATACATCAGCACGCAATCGACCAGCAGCGGATCGCGCTTCCACTTGTACCAGTAACCGACGCGCCGCCCGGCGATATAGGGGCTGTCCCTGCGCTTCAGCATCAGCCCTTCGATGGCATCGTCGCGGCTGCCTTCGCGAATCTGCGCGAGGTGCTCGAAATCGCGCGCCTCGACCACACGGCTGAGGTCGAAATGCGTGTCGGGCAGGCGCTCGATCAGCTGCTCGAGCCGGGCGCGTCGCTGCGTCCAGGGCAGTTCGCGCAGATCCTCCCCTTCCAGCAACAACACGTCGTAAAGCCGAACGAAGGCGGGCGCTTCGGTCAGCATCTTCTTGCTCACGATCTTGCGCCCGAGCCGCTGTTGCAGCGCATTGAAGCTCGCCGCGCCACCCTCCTCGCCGCCCTGATGGGTTCCGCGCACCAGCAGCTCGCCATCGAGCACGGCCGGGAAGGGCAGTACGTCGAGCAGCTCGGGAAAGGTGGCCGAGATATCGTCGCCCGAGCGCGAATATATCCGCGTCTCGTCGCCGGCACGGACCAGCTGCACGCGTATGCCGTCCCATTTCCATTCGGCCGCGTAATCGGCGAGGTCGACCACCGTTTCCTCCAGCGGGTGGGCGAGCATGAAGGGTCGGAAGGTCGGCAGATTGGCGATGTCGGGCGGCGGTTTGCCATGCGCCGCCCAGTCGAACAGTTCGGGATAGGGCGGGGCGAGGCCGTGCCAGTATTCCTCGACCTCGTCGACGCCGACCTCGAACCCTTGCGCAAAAGCGGTCTTGGCCAGCCGGCTGGAAACCCCGATCCGCATCCCCCCGGTGGCGAGCTTGAGCAGCGCGTAGCGGCCGGAAGGGTCGAGCCGGTCGAGCAGGCCCGGCAATTCGGTGAACACGCTCTTGCGGTTCATGCCCGACAGCATTTCGACCGTCTCGGACACGCTCGGCGGCGATGGGTCGGTCTGGGGGGAGGGCCAGAGCAGGCTGGCGGTCTCGGCCGTATCGCCCACGAAATCGCGGCTCAGCGTCCACAACACCGGGTCGATCCGGTCCTTGAGCAGATTGCGGATGGTCGAGCTTTTAACCGCAGGGAAATCGAGCCCGTCGCTGAGCGCCGCCAGCGCCCACCCCCGGTCGGGATCGGGCGTCGCGCGCAGATATTCCGCGATCAGCCGCAATTTCTCGTTGCGGCTGCGCGTATAGACCAGCGCATCGATCAGGGCGGCGAACTCTTCCAAGCTCAGCCTTCGCCGATGATCACTTCGACGCGCCGGTTCTTCGCCATCCCCGCTGCGTTCTCGCGGCCATCGGGCGTCATGTTCTGCGCCACCGGCCGATCCTCGCCGATACCCCTGGTCGACATGCGACTGGCGGGGACCTGCCGAACGTCCTTCAGATAATCGCGAACGGCCTGTGCGCGCCGTTCCGACAGGCGCTGATTGTATGCATCCTCACCCTGGCTGTCGGTATGGCCTTCGATCGTGATCTTCGCGGCAGGCTGCGCCTTGATGAGCTGGGCAAGCATGTCGAGCGTGGAGCGGGCGGCAGGCCGGATATCGGCCTTGTCGGTATCGAACAGGACATCACCCGGCAGGGATACCAGCGTGCCCCGTTCGGTTTCGGTCGCTTTCAGTTCTGATCGCAACGTGGAAATCGTGCTGGCGGAGCGCGTTGCCGCAGGCTCCGGTTCCGATGCGATCAGCCGAAGCGAACTCGATTTTTTTTTTGCTTCCCTCTCGGTGAAGGCGGCGGCGGTCAATTGCATCGGGATGCGAAAGCCCGGGTATCGGGAATCGTCGTCTTCCAGATAACGCGCATTGTTGACGAACAGCGTAGCGGGGCCACCTTGGGTGAGTTTGCCCTTGAAGACGAGCTCGGCGCGCACTTCCTGTCCGGGCGGGATTTCGAGGCTCTCGTTGTTCGCCGGTGCCTCCAGCATGAGCTTTCCGCCGTCGGGGCTGAAGAGATAAGCGCCGCCGAAACCGTTCAGGGTCACGGGGTGGATGGAACCGTTGAGGATGGTCATCGTCACGAGCGTTTCGGTGGGCGTGGCCCGGATCGACTCCAGTGCGATCCGCGTCCCGTTCGGATGGGTCTGCACGATGTTGAGGGGCATTGCCTCACCATCCGCGAAAACCGCGCCATCCTCCTCCTCGACTGCCGTTTCGCCCGCGGCGAGGGTCGAGTCCTGCGCCTCGTCCTCGGCTTCTTTCACGGTGCATCCTGCAAGCAGGATGGCCAAGGTGGCGGCTGGGATCGCGATCTTCATTATCGGACTTGCCTCGTTCCTATTCCGGGTAAGGAGAAAAACCGGCGAGGGACGGGCTCGTTCCGTGGTCCGATACCGGCCCTAGTCATCTTCGTCCTCGTAGCCCACCATGGCGAGCGCGCGGGCGCGGCGCTGGGTTAGCTGGCACCAGCGCAGCAGCGCATCCTCGCGGCCGTGGGTAATCCAGTTTTCCTGCGCGCCGACCTCCTCGATCGTGCGGGTCAGCTCGTTCCAGTCGGCGTGGTCGGAGATGACCAGCGGCAGCTCGACATTGCGCTGCCGGGCGCGCTGGCGCACGCGCATCCAGCCCGATGCCATGGCGGTGATCGGCTCGGGCAGGCGCCGGCTCCAGCGGTCGTTGAGCGCGGAAGGCGGGCAGACGACGATATGGCCGCGGATGTCCTCCTTCTTGTAGTCCATCACCATCCGCAATTCGCCCAGATCGACGCCGTGTTCCTCGTAGAGGCGGCACATCTTCTCCATCGCGCCGTGGAGATAGATGGGCGCGTGGTGCCCGGCGGCGCGCAGTTCGGCGATCACACGTTGCGCCTTGCCCAGAGCATAGGCGCCGACCAGCACGCAGCGATCGGGATGGGCGGCGAGGCGTTCCAGAAGCTTGGCCATTTCCTCCGCGATCGGCGGGTGAGTGAAGACCGGCAGGCCAAAGGTCGCCTCGGTGATGAAGATGTCGCACGGCGTGACTTCGAAGGGCGGGCAGGTGGGATCGGCGCGGCGCTTGTAGTCGCCGGTCACGATCACCCGCTCGCCCGCATGTTCGAGCAGGATCTGTGCGCTGCCCAGCACATGGCCCGCCGGAATATAGGTCGCATCGACCCCGCCCGGCAGGCGGATCGTCTCGCCGTATTCGACCGGAGTCGCGCCCTCGCGGGTGTTGTAGCGCAAATCCATGATCGCCAGTGTCTCGGGCGTGGCGACCGTGGTGCCGTGTCCGCCGCGCGCATGGTCGGCATGGCCATGGGTCACCAGTGCGCGATCGACCGCCCGCGAGGGGTCAACCCAGGCATCGGCCGGGACGACATGGATGCCCCAGGGTTCGGGCTTGATCCAGGAAAAGGGGGCGGCGGACGGCATCCCCGATTCAAGCGAGGCGGAGCGCAAGCGTTCCCGGCGAGTTGAAAGCAGAGGGAAAGTTGAGGGAGAGTCAGGCGCAAATCAGGGGAAAGTTGGCACCTTTCAGTGCGCCTGCGTGCGGAAACGGCCCAGAACACGTTTCAGCGTCGGTTTCTGCCCCGTGGCGAGCAGGCTCGCGCGGAACAGACGGCCGATGAAGATCATCTCCAGCACGATCGCCACCGCCAGCAGCGCGCCGCTGCCGACCAGCACCCAGGTCTCGATTCCCATTCCGAGGCGCGCAAGGACCGCGAAGGGGGTCCACAGCGGCACCCAGGTCAGCACCTGCACGATCAGCCCCTCGCGCCCGGCGATTACCGCCTGCAGCAGGAAGGTGATCGGCAGCAGGATCGCGAGGAGGATCGGCATCAGATAGCCCTGCGCCTCGCTCATCGAATCGACCATCGCGCCGACCGCGACGAACAGCGCCGAAATCCCGATATATCCCGCGACGAAGAAATAGAGGATCGCGAGGATGATACCGGGCGAGGAGACCGGCTCCAGCGCCGGGCGGATCATGTCCGATATCACGCCTTGCGTGGCATAAGCCGCCACCGCAGCGCAGCCGGCCCAGACGGCGATCATCAGCAGGCCGACGGTCAACGCGCCGAGCAGCTTGCCGTACATCAGCTCTTCCGGCGTGATGCAGGCGAGCAGGCTTTCGAGCAGCTTGTTCGAGCGTTCCTCGACCGAGCCCTGCAGCATCCAGCTGCCCGACAGCATCAGGCTCATCATCAGGATGTAGGAGAGGGCGAGCGGCACGATCGAGCGCACCAGCAGCGCCTCGCGCGCCCCGCCGCCCGGCGGCGGAGTGGTCACGGCGATGGCGGGCGCGGCGGTCTGGATCGCCGCTGCCTCGGCGCCGGAAATGCCGCGTTCGGCGAGCAGGCGACTGCGCAGGTCTCCGGTCAGCACTTCCTGCATGGTCGCGACGAAGGCGGCGCGCGGCTGGTTCGCCGAATAGAGCCCGACGCGCGGATCGGCGGGATAATTCGCGCCGACGAGCACGACGATCTCGGGCGCGTCGTCCGCGTCGCTGTCGAACAGGTCCTGCGCCGCATCGGCGAAGGCTGCGCCTTCGAGGCCGTTCAGCTCGGCGGGAGCGGGGAGGAATTCGTAGCTGGGGCTGTCGGGTTCGAACTGCGGCACGCCTTCGGGGCGCACACGCTCGATCCTCTCCAGGGCGCCGTCGAGCCCGCCCGCTTGGCGGAAAGCGGCGATGTCGGCCGGTGTGTACCAGCGATCGTGCTGGGCCCAGGGGGCATCCGGGTCGGCCGTGCCGAGATCGTAACGCTGGACGTAGCGCGAGAGGCTGCGCAGCGTCTCGCCGTCATCCTCGAAACCGAAGCGCGCTTCGAGCGCGGCGGCCACGCTGCCGCCCGAACGATCGACCACGGCGACGCGGGTCGCATCCTCGTCCGCCAGAGTCTCGCCCAGGATCGGCCCGAGCGCGAGCGCGACGGGCAGGATCAACAGCGTCAGCCAGAAGCTCTTCATGGCGAGGATTTGCTTGAATTCGCGCGTGGCGACGAGAAGCACGTTGTTCATCATTTCTCGACTCCCTCTCCGCCGACAAGCTGGACGAAGACGTCATGCAGGCTCGCCCGCCGTTCGTCCCAGCGGCGCAGGGCCACGCCATGGACGCTGCAATGTTCGAGCACGATTTCGGGCGCAACGCCGGGTGCGAGCTTCACGTCCCATTCGCGCCATTCGCCGTCCGGCTGGCCGATCGGCTTCGCGTCGGCGACGCCCGGAACGCTGCCCATATCGGCTTTGGACACCGCGATGAGGCTGGCGGGCAATTCGGCGCGGGCCTGTTCCAGCGTGCCCTCGAACCGCTTGCGGCCTTTCCTGAGCAGCAGCAGCCGGTCGCACAGGCGCTCGGCGTGCTGCATCACATGGGTGGAAAAGATCACCGCTGCCCCGCGCTTCGAGGCGCTCAGGATTTCGTTCTCGAGCAGGCCCTGATTGACCGGGTCGAGCCCGCTGAACGGCTCGTCCAGCATCAGCAGTTCGGGTTCGTTGACCAGCGAGGTGGCGAGCTGGACCTTCTGCGCCATGCCCTTCGACATGTCGCCGATGTCGCTCTTCGCCCGGTCGGCGAGGTCGAAGCGGGTGAGCAGTTCCATGCCGCGGGCGCGCGCGGCGGCGGCGCTCATGCCCTTCAATTTGCCGAAATAGACGATCGTCTCGATCGCGCTCATGCCGGAATACAGGCCGCGTTCCTCCGGCAGGAAGCCGATCGCGGCGGCGTTGCGGCGGTCCGGCCCGCTGCCGAGAATGGAAATCGTCCCCGAGGTCGGGCGGATGATATCGAGCACCATGCGCAGCGTCGTCGTCTTGCCCGCGCCGTTGCCGCCGAGAAAGCCGAATATCTCGCCCGGCGCGACGGCGAAGGACAGGTCGTCCACAGCCAGCACGTCGCCAAAGCGCTTCGTCAGATTGGATACTTCGAGAACCGCCATCGATCGCCACCCCCCCCGGTATCGCGTGCGACGGGCCTATGGGGTGCGAGCCGGTGACGCAAGGCCGGTGCGGACCGAGATACGAAAAGGGCCGACAAACGCCGGCCCTTTCCTGTCTTTCAACGATGTGCGACGCGGGTCAGTTCTGCGCGTCGTCCCCGGCGCCTTCGCTGGCATCGGCCTCGGGCTTGGCCTTCGGCGCGGCCTTCTTCTTCTTCGCCGGTGCCTTCTTGCCCTTCGCCTTGGGCGGGGCGGGGGTGAGTTCGAAGCTCGGCTTGCCGTCCTTCATCGTCACTGACACCTCGCCGCCATCGGCGAGCTTGCCGAAGAGCAATTCCTCGGCGAGCGGCTGCTTGATCTTCTCTTGGATCAGGCGGCCCATCGGGCGCGCGCCGTAGAGACGATCGTAGCCCTTGTCGGCGAGCCAGGCGCGGCTGTCCTTGTCGAACTGGATCTCGACATTCTGTTCGGCCAGCTGGAGCTCCAGCTGGAGGATGAACTTGTCGACCACGCGCGCGACCGTCGACTTGCCGAGATAGGCAAAGGGCACGATCGCATCGAGGCGGTTGCGGAATTCGGGCGTGAACATGCGCTTCACCGCCTCCTCGCTCGCATCCTCCTTGCTGACGTCGCCGAAGCCGATGCCGCTGCGCGCCATATCGGCCGCGCCGGCATTGGTGGTCATGATCAGCACGACGTTGCGGAAGTCGACCGTCTTGCCGTGATGGTCGGTCAGGCGGCCGTTATCCATCACCTGCAGCAGGATGTTGAAGAGGTCCGGATGAGCCTTCTCGATCTCGTCAAGCAGCAGCACGCAATGCGGGTTCTGGTCGACCGCATCGGTCAGCAATCCGCCCTGATCGTAGCCGACATAGCCCGGGGGCGCCCCGATCAGCCGCGAAACGCTGTGCCGCTCCATGTATTCCGACATGTCGAAGCGCTTCAGCTCAATCCCCATGATGCTGGCGAGCTGACGCGCGACCTCGGTCTTGCCGACGCCGGTGGGGCCGGAGAAGAGGAACGAACCGATCGGCTTGTCTGGATCGCGCAGACCCGCCCGGCTGAGCTTCATCGCGGTCGAGAGGCGCGTGACTGCCGCGTCCTGGCCGAAAACGACGTGCTTGAGGTCGCGTTCGAGGTTCTCGAGCGCGCGCTTGTCGTCCTTGGAGACGGATTTCGGCGGAATGCGCGCCATGGTCGCGATCACCGCCTCGATTTCGCGGCTGGTGATCTTCTTCTTGCGGCGGCTCGGCGGGACCAGCATCTGCATCGCGCCGACCTCGTCGATCACGTCGATCGCCTTGTCGGGCAGCTTGCGGTCGTTGATGTAGCGCGCCGACAGCTCGACCGCCGTCTTGAGCGCATCGGCGGTGTAGGTGACCTTGTGGTGATCCTGGAAGGCGGTCTTGAGGCCTTTCAGGATCTTGATCGTGTCTTCCACCGTCGGTTCGTTGACGTCGATCTTCTGGAAACGCCGCAGCAGCGCGCGGTCCTTCTCGAAATGGTTGCGGAACTCCTTGTAGGTGGTCGATCCGATGCAGCGGATCGCGCCGCTGGACAGGGCGGGCTTCAGCAGGTTGGAGGCGTCCATCGCCCCGCCGCTGGTCGCGCCCGCGCCGATCACCGTGTGGATCTCGTCGATGAAGAGGATCGCGTGGGGCATCCCCTCGAGTTCATTGACGACCTGCTTGAGGCGCTCCTCGAAATCGCCGCGATAGCGCGTGCCGGCGAGCAGCGCGCCCATGTCGAGCGAGTAGATCACCGCTTCGGACAGCACTTCGGGCACCTCGCCCTCGACGATCTTGCGGGCAAGGCCCTCGGCGATCGCGGTCTTGCCGACGCCGGGATCGCCGACATAGAGCGGATTGTTCTTCGACCTGCGGCACAGGATCTGGACCGTCCGGTCGACCTCGGGCGCGCGGCCGATCAGCGGATCGACCTTGCCGGCCTCCGCCTTCTTGTTGAGATCGACGGTGAACTGGTCGAGGGCGGTCTCTTTCTTGGTCTTGCCGCTCTCCTTTTCCTCGCCCTCGGCCGCACCGTCCTCGGCGCGCTCGCCGGGCGCGGCCTCGATCTGCTTGCCGCCCTTGCCGATGCCGTGGCTGATGTAGCTCACCGCATCCAGCCGGCTCATGTCCTGCTGCTGCAGGAAATAGACCGCGTAGCTGTCGCGTTCGGAGAACAGCGCGACCAGCACGTTGGCGCCGGTCACCGTGTCCTTGCCCGAGGACTGGACGTGCAGGATCGCGCGCTGGACCACGCGCTGGAACCCTGCGGTGGGCTGGGGATCGGCCTCGTCGTCGGCCTTCAATTGCTGATATTCCTGCTCGAGATACTGGCGCACCGCCGCACCGAGCTCGTCGAGATCGACGCCGCAGGCGGCCATGACCTGCGCGGCGTCCTGATCGTCGGTCAGCGCGAGCAGCAGATGCTCGAGCGTCGCGTATTCATGCCGGCGCTCCGAGGCATCGGCCAGCGCCTGGTGGAGGGTCTTTTCGAGATTTGCGGCAAAGCTGGGCATTCAGGGTCTTTCGTGATGTCGCGCCACACCGGCGCTTGCGCGTGCATCGGCCGCGCGGGGGCGGGCGGGGCAAACGCCTTGCTCGACCAAGATAGGAAGGTTTGCGGCGATTTCGAGGCGGGCTTCTCGATCCGGAGCACGAAGGGGGGATCGAAAGGGCCGCATCCCGCGCTATTCCTTGCGTCCGAACAACGCATCCGCCGCGTCGCGATGGGCGGCGGCCGTCAGCCGGTGCTTCTCGACTCGGGCGATCTCGTCCTCGAGCAAGCGGATCCGCTCGCCCAGCTCGTCCTGCGAATAGGGGCCGAGATCCTCTGCGGCGAGCTTGCTCGCGGCGTCGCCTCTGGGGCGGGGGCGATCGTCTTCGTCCATCGAGCGGGCATTGTCCCGCGCTGGCTGCTTGCTGTCAATGTCGGGCCGGGTTAGGAGCCGCGCTCTTTTTCCGGAGAGTTGCATGGCCGACACGCTGCCCGAGACGATGACCGCCATGGGTTTCGACGAGCCGGGCGGGCCGGACGTGCTCCGGGCGGAGACGCTGCCGGTGCCGCAACCGGGCGAAGGGCAGGTGCTGATCCGGGTGAGCCATGCCGGGGTCAACCGGCCCGACGTGATCCAGCGCAAGGGTGCCTATCCCCCGCCGCCCGGCGCCTCGCCCATTCCCGGGCTGGAGATTTCCGGCACGGTGGTCGCGATCGGCGAAGGCGCCGCGCCGGAACTGCTCAACCAGAAGGTCTGCGCTCTGGTGACAGGCGGGGGCTATGCCGAATATTGCCTCGCGCGCGGCGAACACTGCCTCCACGTGCCGCAATCCATGCCGATGGCCGAGGCGGCGGCGATCCCCGAGACGCTCTTCACCGTGTGGCACAACGTCTTCGAACGCGGCTGGGCGCGCGAGGGCGAGACGTTGCTGGTCCATGGCGGCACCAGCGGCATCGGGACGATGGCGACGATGCTCGGCAAGGCGTTCGGCCTCACTGTGATCGTCACCTGCGGCGACGACGAGAAATGCGAGGCGGCGCGCAAGGTCGGCGCGGATCTCGCGATCAATTACAAGCAGCAGGATTTCGTCGAGGAGGTCCTTCGCCACACCGACCGGAAGGGCGCCGACGTGGTGCTCGACATGGTCTCGGGCGACTACGTCCAGCGCAATCTCGACTGCATGGCCGAGGACGGGCGCCATGTGACGATCGCCGTGCTCGGCGGCGCGAAGGCCGAAATCAACATGGCCAAGCTCATGTCGAAGCGACAGACCATGACCGGATCGACGCTGCGCGCCAGGCCGGACGAGTTCAAGGCGCTCCTCGCAGACGAGATTTACAACCACGCCTGGCCGCTGTTCGAAGACGGCACGATCCGGCCGGTGATGGATCGCAGCTTCCCCTTGCGCGAAGCGGGCGCGGCCCACGCGCACATGGAAGCGGGCGACCATATCGGCAAGATCGTGCTCGAGGTCGCGCCGGAGTAGTGCCGGTCGGGCCGCGGCGCCGACGCGGAACCGTCGCAAAGTCTTCCTGTCGTCATCGTGTTGTGAATCCCCTGTAACATTGACCTGCCATGGCTCGCTGCCAAGTCGGACGGAGCGATGGCCATGACCGAACTGCCGAGGGATTTTTCCGCATTCGCCAATGTAGCCGGATTTCCTCCGGTCGAAGCCGCGGTGCCGGAACGCACGACCGGCGAGCGGCGGCGTTTCCGCACCATCTGGATCAGCGACATCCATCTCGGCACCAAGGGCTGCAACGCCGAGCTGCTGATCGACTTCCTCGACCATACCGACAGCGAGACGATGTATCTGGTCGGCGACATCATCGACGGCTGGCGGCTGAAGAAGAAATTCTACTGGCCCGCCGCGCACAACGACATCGTCTGGCGCATTCTGAAGCGCGCCAAGCGCGGCACCCGCATCGTCTACATTCCCGGCAATCACGACGAGATGATGCGGCCCTTCAGCGGCATGCATTTCGGCGGGGTCGAGATCGCCCGCGCTGCCTTCCACGACACCGCCGACGGGCGGCGGCTGATGGTGCTGCATGGCGACGAGTTCGACACGATCATGCTCGCCCATCGCTGGCTCGCCTTCGTCGGGGATGCGCTCTACCATGTGATGATGCAGCTGAACGGCTGGGTCGCCGCGGTGCGCCGCGCGCTCGGCCTGCCTTACTGGTCGATCTCGAAAGCCGCCAAGCACAAGGTCAAGAACGCGGTCGAGTTCATCTCCAAATACGAGGAGGTCGTCGCGCGCGCCGCTGGCGAACGCGGGGTGGACGGCGTGGTCTGCGGCCATATCCACACCGCCGAGATCCGCAGCTTCGATCACGAGGGCCGCGCAATCGAATATTTCAACGACGGCGACTGGGTCGAGGGCTGCAACGCGCTGGTAGAACATTTCGACGGACGTATGGAGCTGCTCCACTGGACCGAGGAGATGGCCCGGCGCGCGGCGGAGCACGCCGGGGAACCGCGGATCGCCGTGGCCGCGTGACGCTGATGGAGCCGATCTGCGGGCTCGACGCCCTGCCGCACCCGGTTTCGGCACCGAAGCGGCGGATCGCCATCGTCACGGATGCCTGGCACCCGCAGATGAACGGCGTCGTCCGCACGCTGACCACAACCAGCGAACGGCTGCGCGCACAGGGGCACGAAGTGGCAGTGGTCTCGCCGGAACGGTTCGCGAGTATTCCCTGCCCGACCTATCCGGAGATCCGGCTGGCGCTTCCCCGGCCCGGCGCGGTCGCTGCGATGCTACGCGATTTTGCGCCTGACGCAATCCACATTGCCACCGAAGGTCCGCTGGGTCTGGCGGCACGACGTCACTGCCTCGCGCGCGGGGTCCGCTTCACCACCGCCTATCACACGCAGTTTCCCGAATATGTGGCGCGGCGCACCGGACTGCCGGCGGAGTGGTTCTGGCGCTACATCGCCTGGTTCCATGCGCCCGCGCGCCGGGTCCTCGTCGCGACCGAGAGCATCGGAACTCAGCTGCGCGCCCACGGCCTTTCGCGCCTCCACCGCTGGAGCCGGGGAGTGGATCTGGCGCATTTCTCGCCCGGCGCGGTGCAGCCTGCCGCCTATGCCGAGCTGCCCCGCCCGATCCAGCTCTATGTCGGGCGGATCGCAGTCGAGAAGAACATCGAGGCGTTCCTCTCCGCCGACTATCCCGGCAGCAAGGTCGTGGTCGGCGACGGTCCCGCGCTGCCCGCGCTGCGCCGTCGCTTCCCGGACGTGCATTTCGTCGGACGCAAAACGGGCGCCGAGCTGGCCGGTTACTATGCCGGCGCGGACGTGTTCGTCTTCCCCAGCCGCACCGACACGTTCGGCCTCGTCATGATCGAGGCGCTGGCCTGCGGCACGCCGGTGGCTGCTTTTCCCGTGCCCGGCCCGCTCGACATCGTGACCGAGGCGACTGGCGCGCTGTCGGAAACGCTCGAGCGCGCGATCGACGCAGCGCTCTATTGCGACCGTGGCGATTGTGCCGCCCACGGCGCGCTCTTCAGCTGGGAGGCGGCGACGCGCCAGTTCCTCGAGGGGCTGACCGCCGCGGAGCCGGCTGCCACGCCCTGAGCCCTTGCCGATTGCGGCGATTGCGCCTAGATCGGACAGGCAACGGCCGCTCCGCAAGGGGCGGCCCTTATCTTTTCAGCTCCTTTCTTCCGAGCATCTTTGCAAAGGCAATTCCATGGCCGACCAACCCAAACCGCTGATGCCGCATGCGACCGCCACCTGGCTGGTCGACAACACCGGCCTAGCCTTCGAGCAGATCGCCGAGTTCTGCGGCCTCCACATCCTCGAGGTCCAGGCCATGGCCGACGATCTGGCAGGCAGCAAATACACGGGCCGCGACCCGGTCCATGCCGGCGAGCTGACGCAGAACGAGATCGCCAGGGGCGAGGAGGATTCCTCCTACGCGCTCAAGATGCAGCGCGCGCCGGTGGCGGTCAGCCGCACCAAGGGCCCGCGCTACACGCCGGTTTCCAAGCGGCAGGACAAGCCCGACGGCATCGCCTGGATCCTGCGCAGCCATCCCGAAGTGTCCGACGCGCAGATCTCCAAGCTGATCGGCACGACCCGGACCACGATCGGCGCGATTCGCGATCGGACCCACTGGAATATCCAGAACATCCAGCCCAAGGATCCCGTGACGCTCGGCCTGTGCTCGCAGCGCGAGCTCGACGCGGTGGTCGCCAAGGCCGCCAAGAAGGCGGGCATCGAGGACGCGGCACCCGCGGTCGAGAGCGGCAGCGACCGCGACAAGCTGATCGAGGAGCTGCGCGCCGAGCGCGAGGCGAACGAAAAGGCCGCCGCCGAAGCCGCGCAGGAAGCCGAAGCGGCCGCATGGCTCGAAGCCAAGCGCGCGGGCGAGGCCGAGGAAAGCCAGGCCTGATCGCGCGGCGCCTCGGCGCCCGCATTCCTTCACCAGCTAGCAACACGTTCCTGTCCGGACCCCCTAGAGATTCTTGCGGGTTCGGGCGGGAGCGCGCTTTTGCGCCCTTTTCGCTTGGCGCGAAGGCCGCGATCGGCCATGTAACTTACATGGCTGTCAATAAGAGTTACCCGCCCGCCCCCGCCAATTACGGCCACGCCCGGCCATGGGACTCGCCGATCCCCGCAGAGCCGCTTCCCACGATCTTCGAACGGCGCGCAAGGGAGCATCCGTCGGCCCGGCTGATCGAATTCCTCGGGCGCGACTTCACCTATTCCGAGATGTTCGGCGAGGCGCGCCGCTTCGCCGCCGGGCTGATCGAACGCGGCATCGCGCCGGGCGACCGGGTCGGGCTGTTCCTGCCCAATGTGCCGACCTACATCGCCGCCTATTACGGGGCGATGATGGCGGGCGCCGTCGTGGTCAATTTCTCGCCGCTCTACACCGTCGCGGAGCTGAGCCATCAGGTCGAGGATTCGGGCACGCGCCTCCTCGTGACGCTCGATTCGCCGATGCTGCTGCCGACCGCGACCAAGGTGCTCGACGGCTCCGCGCTCGAAGGTCTGGTGGTGGCGCAGCTCGCCACCATGCTGCCGCGGATCAAGAGCCTCGCGCTGCGCACGCTCGGCCGCAAGCAGATCGCCGCTATTCCTTCGCGAGACGACGTGTCTCCGTGGTCAGGCTGGCTGTCCGACGCAGCGCCGGCCCTGCCGCCGCTCGATGTCGAAGATCTCGCCCTGCTGCAATATACCGGCGGGACGACCGGCACACCCAAGGGCGCGATGCTGTCGCACGCCAATCTGGCAAGCAACGCGATGCAGGTCGACATGATCGACCCCTTCGACCGCAACGAGCCTGACATCGTGCTCGGCGCGCTGCCGATGTTCCATGTCTTCGCCAACACCTGCGTGCTCAACCGCACGGTGGTGAAGGGCGGGGCAATCGTGATGCTGCCGCGCTTCGATGCCAAGCAGGTGCTGCAGGCGATCGACCGCGCCCGCCCGCGCGCCTTTCCCGGCGTGCCGACCATGTTCCAGGCGCTGCTCGATCACGAACGATTTGCCAAGACCGACTGGTCCTCGTTGCAGATCTGCATTTCGGGCGGCGCGCCAATGCCCGCCCCGGTCCACGAGAAGTTCGAGAGCGCCACCGGGGTGCGGCTGGCCGAAGGCTACGGCCTCACCGAAAGCTCGGGTGTCGTCTCGACCAACCCCTATGAAGGTCTGCGCAAGCGCGGCACGATCGGCCAGCCCATCCCGGGAACGCGCGTGCTGCTGCTCGACAAGGAGGACCCGACCCGCCTCGCGCCCGATGGCGAGCCCGGCGAACTGGTGGTGCGCGGCCCGCAAGTGATGCAGGGCTACTGGCAGCGCCCGGACACGCAGGGCACCGCCTTCGCAATCCACGATGGCGAGCCGTGGCTGCGCACCGGCGACGTCGCCACGATCGACGGGGACGGGTTCCTCGCCATCGTCGACCGGATCAAGGACATGATCGCGGTGGGCGGTTTCAAGGTCTTCCCGAGCGAGGTCGAGAACGCGCTGCTGCGCCACGAGGCGGTGAAGGAAGTGCTCGTGATCGGCGTGCCCGACGATTACCGGGGCGAGGTTCCGCGCGCCTATGTCGTGCTGAACCCCGACCACGCGGTGTCGGGCGCGGATCTGCGCGACTGGCTCAACACTCGCATCGGCAAGCACGAGCGTGTCGACGAGGTGGTGATCCGCGAGGACCTGCCAAGGACGATGATCGGCAAGCTCGACCGCAAGGCGCTGAGAGCGGAAGTTCTGCCCGGCTGAACGCGAGTCGGCAGCCGGGACTCTCCGGGTCCGTCGCTTCTACCCGGCCAGCGCGAGGTTGGGTTCGCCCTGCGGCTGATCCGCGACCGCGGCAGGTCGCGACGGTCTGGCGGCGGTCGCCTCGCCTCGCGCGCTCAAGCGCCCCTCGACCTGCGCGCCCTGTTCGATGGTGAGCGTGTCGTAGGACACGTCGCCGTCGATGCGGGCCGATTTGAGGATGACCAGTTCCCCCACCTTGATGGACCCGGTGACGCGGCCCGCCAGCCGGGCGCTCTTGGCCTCGATGCCGCCGTCGATCGTGCTGGTTTCGCCCTGGATCAGCGCCGAACAGGCGATGTCGCCTTCGACCGAACCGTTCACATGAAGGTCCGTGCGTGTCTCGATATTGCCTTTCACGGAGATGTCCGGTCCGAGCACGGAGAAAGTGGTACCGCCATTGCTGCTGCGAGTGGCCATGGGCTTGCGTCTGTCCTGATTAGTTGTGGGGGCGTTCGGGTGCGCTTCGGATTTCTTTGAGAACATCGGGGGCCTGCTCGAGAAAGATGCGGGGATTGACGGCGCGGTCGTGGATGCGGACTTCGAAGTGGAGGTGCGGGCCGGTCGAACGGCCGGTGCTGCCGATCGCGCCGATCACCTCGCCCGGCGCGACCCGGTCGCCGACCCTGGTCTTGAACGCCGACATGTGGGCGTAGCGGGTGGTGAGCCCATTGGCGTGGCGGATCTCGACCGTCTTGCCGTAGCCCGAACGCCAGCCGACATAAGTGACGCGCCCCTTGGCGGCGGCATGGATCGGCGCGCCGACCGGGCCGCTGAAATCAAGGCCTGCATGCATGGCGCCGCCCCCGGTGAACGGATCGTGGCGGAAGCCGAAGCCGGATGACATGCGGGCGAGGCTGGCGGGCAGAACCTGCGGCACGCCTTCGAGACCCTGCTCGAGCGCGTTCATCCGCGCCAGGCTGAGGCCGAGGCGCTCGAAGTGCGGATCGACCCGATCGCCATCCAGTATCGGCTCGAGCGGACCACCCATCGCGGCGCGCTCGGCGTTGCGGCTGATATCGGCGGGATTGAGGCCGAGCTTGCGCAGCGCACGCTCGGCGCGGTCGGCGCGAAACTCGGCGAAGCGGGTCAGGCGCTTCACAAAGGCGAGCTGGCGCCCCTCGATCCGCGCGAGCGCGGCGCCGCCGGGCATCGCCTTGCTGATCTTCGCGGTCGGCTCGTCGGCGCCTTCTTCGGTGTTGCCGTCCTCGGCCGCTGCCGCCTTCACTTCGGCGGGGAGGGAGGAGAACGCGGCGTCGAGAAAGTCCTGCCGTTCCTCCAAATCCTTCGTCGCCGCCTCTACATCGTTGCGATAGGCTTGGAGCCGGTGTTCGGACTTCGCCACGCTGGCTTCGCGTTCGAGGAGCACGGCGCGTTCGGCCGAGGCCTCGTATTGCTGCCAGCCCAGCGCGCCGAGGCTTCCGCCCCAGGCGAGCAGGGCAGCCACCGCAGCTCCGGCAACCGTCATTTGCAGACGCGAGGAAAGCGTGATGAAACGCACCTGGCCCTGCGAGCGCATGAAGAGTTCCCGCTCGGGGAACCATCCGCGGACGCGCGCGATCAATCCGCCATTGGCGTTGGTATTCTCGGTCAATGCGACCCCCCGGTCCCGTTGAAATGTTGTCCCGTTGGGAACGCGGGTAGCTTTGGGCGGGAGCGATGGCGAATCCCTGTTCCCGCAAAATGGATGAACAGCGCAAACGCTGCGGTAAAACGTTTCAAAATGAACCAAACAGGGTGGCGTGACGTCAGTCTGTATTCCCCAAGGCCTTCGAATTCGCCAATGCCTCGCTCGATTCGTTTGGCCGCTGACAGCCCTGCAAAGGGTCGTTAAATGGCGGGAATGCCAGCTTTCTCCTTCTGGTCCGAACGCGCGGTCGCGGGACATGCGCGAATCCCCGTTCTCGCGATTTGGGACATGACGGCTTGAGCCATCCGCTCAGGATCGGGCTGCTCGGGGGAAGCTTCAATCCGGCGCATGGCGGCCACCGGCGCATTTCGCTGTTCGCGAAGGCGGCGCTGGGCCTCGACGAGGTCTGGTGGCTGGTTTCGCCCGGCAATCCGCTCAAGCCGAAAGCAGGCATGGCGCCGCTTCCCGTTCGCATGGGCTCGGCCGCCCGGCAGGCTCGCCGCGCGCCGATCCGGGTGACCGCGATCGAGCGCCAACTCGGCACGCGCTACACCGTCGACACGCTGCGCGCGCTCGGCCGCCGCTATCCCAAGCGCAAATTCGTCTGGCTGATGGGGGCGGACAATCTCGCGCAGTTCCACCTCTGGCGCGACTGGCGCGGGATCGCACGGGAGATGCCGATTGCAGTGATCGCGCGGCCGGGTTATGATGGCGCTGCCCTCGCAAGCCCCGCGATGGCCTGGCTGCGGCGCTATCGTGTGCCGCTTGCCAGCTTCACGAACGGGGGCGAATGGAGTGCGCCGGCTCTGGTGATCCTGCGTTTCGATCCGGACGAACGATCGGCCACGGCCCTGCGCCGCGCCGACCCCGACTGGGCGATGCGCCACACCGGCGTTTCCGTGAGGGATCAGGTGACCAACCGTCTCGTGTCCCTGCCCGTTTCCCCATCAGGGGGCTTGCGCGGCGCATGAAGGGCACCCATCTTTCCAGCGTTTTCCGCAACTTGCCCACCAATCCATATCAGGAGCACACCACCCGCCTATGCCTCAGGCGAATACCACGCCGGCCGATGCCGGCACCGCTAGGGTCCCGCCGTTGAACAAGGCCGGAACCGCCCCGCTGCTCGATCTCGTCCTGCAGCATCTCGACGACGATCAGGCGATGGACGTCGTCACCATCGACCTCGAAGGGAAAAGCTCGATTGCCGATCACATGGTGATCGCCTCGGGCCGCTCCACCCGTCAGGTCGCCTCGATCGCGCAGAAACTGGCCGAGAAAGTCAAGCAGGCGGGCTTCGGCCCCGTGCGTCTGGAAGGCCTGCCCGCCGCCGACTGGGTGCTGCTCGATGCAGGCGACGTGGTGGTCCACCTGTTCCGCCCCGAAGTGCGCAGCTTCTACAATCTCGAACGCATGTGGGCCTTCGGCGATGCGCCGCCGGTCGCTGCCGGGAGCGCCTGAGCCGCGCCTTGTTGCCGGCGGCGTGGTGGTAGAGGGTAGACCATGCTTCTGCACGTGATCGCGCGCGGCAAGATCGGCCGCTCGCCCGAGGCGGAGCTGGTCAAGCGCTACGAGCAACGCGTGACCTGGCCGATCAGGTTCACCGAATTGCCGGAACAGGGCGGGCGCACCGCCGATCCGTCCACACCGTTCCGCACCGTCCTGCTCGACGAGCGGGGCGAGGACATGGCGTCGGAGGACCTCGCTGCCATGCTCTCGCGCTGGCGGGACGACGGTGTGCGCGAGGCGCGCTTCGTGATCGGCGCGGCGGACGGGCATTCGCCCGAAGACCGCGGGGCGGCGGACAGGCTCCTCGCTTTCGGCGGGGCGACCTGGCCGCACTTGATGGCCCGCGCGATGCTCGCAGAACAGCTCTACCGCGCGACCACCATCGTCGCCGGGCACCCCTATCATCGCGCCTGAAGCTGCGGCATTGTAAGCCGGTGAGACGCTTCGCGCTTCCTTCGGCCACACTTGCCGCCACGCTCGTTGCGCTTCTGGGGGCGGTGGCCATCGCCCTGCCGCGTGCCGAGGCACAGCTGCGAACTCCCGACTTCGCCGACACCGCCACCGCGCGCGAGGCGCTCGAGCGGGCGCGTCTGCAGGCAAGGAATGCCCGCGCCAGGGGCGAGGCGTTCGAGCGACAGGAGCGCCGCGGAACTGCCGCCGCCGACAAGGCGCAGGCCCGCGCTGCCGCGCTCGCCGCCCGCGTCCAGCAGGCCGAGGCCGCGATCGGCATCGCCGAGGCCGAGAGCGCCCTGATCGCCGAGCAGCGCCGCCGCCTCGACCGCAGGCTCGCTGTCGAGCGTGGCCCGATCGCCGAGCTTGCCGCCGCGCTCCAGACCATGGTCCGCCGTCCGACCACGCTCGCCATCCTGCGCCCCGGTTCCCTGCGCGAGACTGTGTATCTAGGCGCAGTGCTCGACAGCACGGTTCCGCTGATCCGGGCGCGCACGGCCGATCTGCGCGACGAGATCGTCCGCGCCCGCCAGTTGCAGGAAGCTTCGCGCAAGGCGCTGGCCGACCGCCGCGTGGCCGAACGGCGCCTGACCGCGCGCCGCGCCGAACTCGTTGCCCTGTCGCAGCGCGAGCGCCTCACCGCACGGCGCGCCGGAGGTGCCGCAAATCGCGAGGAAGTGCGCGCGCTGACTCTGGCGGAAGAGGCGCGCGACATCGACAGTCTGTTGGGCGATCTCGAGGCGGCGGCCACGCTCCGCCAGCAGCTTGCCGCACTGCCCGGCCCGGTGATGCGGTCGCGCGATCCCTCGGCGCAAATCGCCAGCAGCGCTGCCGCGCCCGTCCCCGTGCCATCCTCCACCGCGCCGCCCGCACGCTACCGCCTGCCGGTCGAGGGGCGGATCGAAGCCGGTTTCGGCGAGACCGAGCGCAGCGGCGGGCGGACCGGCGGGCTTGCGCTCGCCACGCGGCCCGGCGCACAGGTGGTCGCCACCGCACCCGGCCGGATCGGCTTCGCCGGTCCCTATCGCGGCTATGGCCGGATCGTCATCATCGAACATGCGAACGGCTGGACCAGCCTTGTCACCGGGCTTGCCGAACTCGACGCGCGGGTAGGGCAGGACGTCGTCGGCGGCTCTCCGCTGGGCCGTGCCCCGCGCGATGGTCCGCGCATCGGTCTGGAGCTGCGGCGGGGCGGCGATCCGGTCAATCCGCTGGACTATATTTCACGCAATTCGTCGAACGGTGCTTGAAGCGGGGCGGGGCGCATCCTCATCTGGTGTTAAGCCCGCGCGCCCGATAAGGTGTGCCCGGATTTTGGAGAGTTTCCGCCCATGAAGATCGCTCAGTTCGCCCGCGGCGCCGCGCTCGTCAGCGCGCTTGCGCTGATTCCCGCGACCACCGCCAGCCTCGCGCAGGTCGATGGCCGTGCCGGGCCGGAATTCGCCAAGGTGCTGGCGGTCTACGAGCGGATCAAGGCGAGCTATGTCGAACAGGTCGACGACGACGTGCTGCTGCGCGGCATGATCGACGGTATGCTTGCCGCGCTCGATCCGCATTCGGCCTATCTCGATGGCGGCGATCTCCAGCGGCTCGAAACGATGATCGACGGCAATTATTCGGGCCTTGGCCTGTCGGTCGTGCTCGACGACGGGGCGGTCAAGATCGTCTCGCCCTTCCGGGGCAGCCCGGCCGATCAGGCGGGGATCAAGGCGGGCGATTTCATCACCCATCTCGACGGCAAGCTGATCTATGGCGGCAGCCTCGACGATGCGGTGGCGCAGATGCGGGGCGAGGCGGGCACCTCGATCCGCCTCACCATCTTCCGCCCCGGCCGCGACGAGCCCTTCGACGTCAGCGTGACGCGCGGCGTGATCGAGCTGGAGCCGGTGACCCACGAGCTGCTCGAAGGCAATATCGGCCACATCATGGTCAACGAGTTCTCGCGCGATGTCGGCGCGGACGTGTTCGCCTCGTGGGAAGCGCTGCGCGGCGAGGCGAGCGGCAGGCTCAACGGCCTGGTGCTCGACCTGCGCTCCAACCCCGGCGGATCGCTCGACGAGGCGGTGGCACTGTCGGACCTGTTCCTGTCCGACGGGCAGATCGTCTCGCAGCGCGGCCGCGCACGTGGGGAGAATATATCCTACGATGCGGAAACCGTGTTCCGGGGCGACATAGCGGAAGGCATTCCGATCGTCGTGCTGATCGATGCGGGCTCGGCCTCCGCCTCGGAAATCGTCGCCGGCGCATTGCAGGACCATCGCCGCGCGGTAATCATGGGCGAGCGCAGCTTCGGCAAGGGCAGCGTCCAGTCGCTGCTGCCGCTCGGCCGCGACGCCGCGTTGAAGCTGACGACGGCGCGCTACTACACGCCCTCGGGCCATTCGGTGCAGGAAGGCGGGATCAAGCCCGATATCGCCGTGCCGCAGCTCTCCGACCCCGACCTTGCCAAGCGGTCCAAGTTCATCATGCGCGAATCGGATCTGCGCGGCCATCTGGTGAACGAGATCGGGCTCGAGGATGCGGCGATGGAGAGGGACCGTGCCGACGATCCCCGCTTCAAACTGACCGCCGAGGAGCTGAAGGAGCAGGGTGTCGAGGACTTCCAGCTTCATTATGCGGCCGATACGCTGCGCCGGACCGGTCCGCGGGCGGTGGCGCGCCGCAAGTAGCGGCGGGCCGATACCGATGGCTGCAAACCCTCCGCTCCGCTCCTCGCCGCGTCCGAATCTTCGTCTGGCGCAGACGCTGGCGCTTGCAGTCCCGGCGCTGCTGCTCGGCGGAGCCTATCTGTCGCAATACGCCTTCGGTCTCTATCCGTGCGAGATGTGCTGGTGGCAGCGCTATCCCCATTTCGCGGCGGTCGCGCTGGCATTGCTGGCCGGGATCGTCCCGCCCCGGCGGCTCTGGCTCGCGCTCGCGGCGTTGGCGATCCTCGTATCCGGAGCGATCGGCGGTTTTCACGCCGGCGTCGAATATGGCTGGTGGGAAGGCATCACCAATTGCGCGATGACGCCGGTGGGTTCGGGGCAGAGCGCGCTCGATTCGATCATGAACGCGCCGATGATCCGCTGCGACGCGGCGCCCTGGTCGTTCCTCGGCATCAGCCTGGCGGGGTGGAACTTCCTGATCTCGACGGCTAGCGCTGTCGCCATCCTTTTCCTCCTTTTCCGGAGCCGCCATGCGCAAGTCTGACATCCACCGCATGATCCGCGTTGATCAGGCGGGCGAGTTCGGGGCGACCCGGATCTATGCCGGCCAGCTCGCCGTAATGGGCGATCGCGGGCCGCATTCCGCCGAGATTGCCGGGATGGCCGAACAGGAGGCCGGGCACCGCGCGAAATTCGACGCGCTGATGGCTCGCCGCGGCGTTCGCCCGACCACGCTCCAGCCATTCTGGAATGTCGCCGGTTTTGCGCTCGGCGCCGGGACCGCGCTGATCGGCCCGGAAGCGGCGATGGCCTGCACGGCCGCGGTCGAGGAAGAGATCGACCGCCACTATTCGCAGCAGCTCGACGCGCTGGCCGAGGATGGCGACGATCCCGAACTGGCCGAGATGATCGAGGAATTCCGCGAGGACGAACGCGAACATCGCGACGCGGCCCTGGCCGCCGGGGCGGAGCGCGCGCCTGCCTATCCGGTGCTATCGGGGCTGATCCGCCTGGGTTGCCGCGCCGCCATCCGGATTTCGGAACGCATCTGAGGGAACGTATCTCGGGGAACGGCCGGGCTTCATCGTCGGTTAAAGCCAGAAGCGCCAGTTTCGGCCCAGTCTCGACGACACCAGAATTATCGCAGGATATCGACCATGACCGCCCGTTTGCTCCCGCTTCTTCTCGCCACCGGAATGGCCGCCGGAGCCATTGCCGTTCCCGCCGCCGCTCAGGAAACCCCCGGCGACAAGGTCAACATGGTCATCGTCTATGGCGACGACGAATGCCCGGCGAGCGCGGGCGAGGAAATCGTCGTCTGTGCCCGCAAAGCCGAGAACGAGCGGTATCGGATCCCCGAGAACCTGCGCTTCAGCGACAGCCCCCAGAATCAGGCCTGGGCCGAACGGGTCGAGCGGCTGGAAATGGTCGGTGAATTCGGCACCATGTCCTGCTCGCCCACCGGCGCGGGCGGGATCACCGGCTGCACCCAGCAGATGATCGACGCCGCCTATGCCGACCGCGCGGAGGGCACCGATGTCCGCTTCGGCGAACTGATCGCCGCGGCACGCGAAGAGCGCCTCTCCACCATCGATGCCGATGCCGCCGCCGAACAGGAGCGGGTCGAACAGGTCGAGCGCGAATATATGGAGCGGCTCGAAAACGAGCGTAACGCTCCGGTCGGCGAGGAAACGGTGGACGGTTCGCCCCCGCCTCTGTTGCAGGGCGATCGTTCGATCCCAGCGGAGCCTTCGGCCGACACTCCGTTCGACGATGGCAGCGAGACGCCGCAGCCCCTCGGTCCGCAGGTCCCCGCCCGTTCGCCGCAATCCGACTGAGGCGAACCGCGCTCATTACATGGTAACCGGGTTGCTCTAGGAACCCGGCTCATGACTGGTAAGACCAAGATCCTGACCGTTTTCGGCACCCGGCCCGAAGCGATCAAGCTGTTCCCGCTAATACACGCGCTTGAACGCGACCCCCGCTTCGATTCGGTCGTTTGCGTTTCGGCCCAGCATCGCGCGATGCTCGACCAGGTTCTCGCCATCGCGGAAATCGTGCCCGATCACGATCTCGACCTGATGACGCCCGGCCAGTCGCTCGACGCCCTCACCGCCCGCGCACTCGTCGGCGTCGGTGGGGTTCTGGACCGCGAACGGCCCGACTGGGTGGTGGTGCAGGGCGATACCACCACAGTCATGGCCGGCGCGCTCGCCGCCTATTACCGCCAGATTCCCGTCTGCCATGTCGAGGCGGGCCTGCGTTCCGGCGACATCCATCACCCTTGGCCCGAAGAGGTCAACCGCAAGGTCGTCGGCAGTTTCGCCGCGCTCCATTGCGCCCCGACCCGTACCGCGGCCGACGCGCTGCTCGCGGAGAATGTCGATCCGGCGAACGTCCATGTCACCGGCAATACGGTGATCGACGCCCTCCAATGGGTGACGGCGAAGATCGAGCGTGAACCCGGCCTCGCCGCCGGGCTCGGCGAGCTCGAACGGCGCTTCGCGGGCAAGCGGATCATCGGCATGACAAGTCATCGGCGCGAGAATTTCGGCGAGGGAATGCGCGGCATCGCCGATGCGGTGAAGCGCATCGCCGCGCGGCCCGACGTTGCGATCATCTTCCCCGTCCATCTCAATCCCAACGTGCGCGAAGTGATGAACGCCGAACTCGCCGGGCTCGACAATGTCGCGCTGATCGAACCGCTCGACTATCCGCATTTCGCCCGGTTGCTGGCGATCAGCGACCTGATGCTCAGCGACAGCGGCGGCGTCCAGGAAGAGGCACCCGCGCTGGGCAAGCCGGTTCTGGTGATGCGCGAGACGACCGAGCGGCCCGAGGGCGTCGCCGCCGGAACCGCCAGGCTGGTCGGCACCGATCCTGACCGCATCGTCGCCGAGGTCGAAGCCCTGCTCGACGACCCCACCGCCTACGTGGCGATGGCCCGCGCGCACAATCCCTTCGGCGACGGCAAGGCGGCGGAACGGATCGTGGAGCTTCTGGCGGGCTGATCGGCGCCTGCCCGGAACGTTACTGCTATTTTTACCCCGGACCGGGTAAGGCGCGCCGCAGAAGTTCAGGGGACTGCGAAAGATGCGTGACGACAACAAGCCGGCGGTGTGCGTGATCGGCCTCGGCTATATCGGCCTGCCGACGGCCGCGATCATCGCGCGCGCGGGTTGCCGGGTCCACGGCGTGGACGTGAGCGAACATGTCGTCGAGACCATCAATCGCGGCGAGATCCATATCGAGGAGGTCGATCTCGATGGCCTCGTCCAGGCGGTGGTGCAGCGCGGGTTGCTGAGGGCCTCGACCGAGATCGCGCCGGCCGATGTGTTCGTGGTCGCCGTGCCCACCCCCTTCGCCAAGGACGGCGCGCACACTCCCGACACCAGTTATGTCATGGATGCCGCCGCCAAGCTCGCCACCGTGCTGAAGAAGGGCGACACGGTAATCCTCGAATCGACCTCGCCGGTCGGCACGAGCGAGGCGATGCGCGACCTGATCGCGCGCGAGCGGCCCGATCTCGCCATGCCGGGCATGGGCGACGGCACGCCCGACGTCTCGATCGCCTACTGCCCCGAGCGCGTGCTGCCGGGCCGCATTCTGGAGGAGCTGACGCACAACGACCGCTCTATCGGGGGCATCACGCCGCGCTGCGCGCGCAAGGCGCTCGGCTTCTACAAGCGTTTCGTGAAAGGCGAATGCGTCGTCACCGATGCGCGTTCGGCCGAGATGACCAAACTGGTCGAGAACGCCTTTCGCGACGTGAACATCGCCTTCGCCAACGAATTGTCGATGATCGCCGACCGGCAGGGCCTCGACGTCTGGGAAGTGATCCGCCTCGCCAACCGCCACCCGCGCGTCAACATCCTCCAGCCCGGCCCCGGCGTCGGCGGCCACTGCATCGCGGTGGATCCCTGGTTCATCGTCCACGGCGCGCCCGAGGAGGCAAAGCTCATCCGCACCGCCCGCGAGGTCAACGACGCCAAGATGCACCACGTCCTGGCGCAGGCGAAGGCGCTGATCGAAGCGCATCCGGGTGAAAAGATCGCCTGCCTTGGCCTCGCCTTCAAGGCGAATATCGACGATTTCCGCGAAAGCCCGGCGCGCTACGTCGCCGCCAGCCTGGCACGCGAATATGGCGATCGGATTTGCGTGGTGGAGCCCCACGCATCGGCGCTACCGGCGGAGTTCGAAGCCACGAATGCGAGCCTGATCGACATCGACGCCGCACTCGAGGAATGCGGCGTTCTGATCGCGCTGGTCGATCACGATATCTTCAAGGCGATCCCCGCCGAAGAGCGCGCGGGCAAGGCGGTTTACGACACCCGCGGGATCTGGCCGGACGCCGCCTGACCGCCCGTCAGACCAGGCCGATATCCGGCGCGTCTTCCTGTTTCATGCCGACCACGTGATAGCCCGCGTCCACATGGTGCACCTCGCCGGTGACGCCGCTGGACAGGTCCGAGAGGAAATAGAGGCCCGATCCGCCGACATCCTCGATCGTGACGTTGCGGCGCAGGGGGGCGTTCAGCTCGTTCCATTTGAGGATGTAGCGGAAATCGCCGATGCCGCTCGCCGCCAGCGTCTTGATCGGCCCGGCGCTGATCGCGTTGACGCGGATGTTCTGCGGGCCGAGATCGTTGGCGAGATACTGGACGCTCGTCTCCAGCGCGGCCTTGGCGACACCCATCACGTTGTAGTGCGGGATGACCTTTTCCGCGCCGTAGTAAGTGAGCGTGAGGATGCTGCCACCCTCGTTCATCATCGCGCTCGCGCGCTTGGCCACGGCGACCAGGCTGTAGGCCGAGATGTTCATGGTCATCAGGAAGTTGTCGAGGCTGGTGTCGAGATACTTGCCGCGCAGCTCGTTCTTGTCGGAAAAGCCGATCGCGTGGACGACGAAATCGATCGTCTCCCAGCGTTCCTTCAGCGTGTCGAAGGCCCGGTCGAGCGCGCCCATATCGGCAACGTCGCATTCGAAGACGAAATCGCTGCCGAGCTGGTCGGCGAGCGGCTTCACCCGCTTGCCCAAGGCCTCGCCCTGATAGGAGAAGGCGAGCTCCGCCCCTTCGTCGGCGAGTTTCCTGGCGATTCCCCAGGCGAGCGACTTGTCATTGGCGAGGCCCATGATCAGCCCGCGCTTGCCCTTCATCAGCTGGCCGCCGATCGATCCGCTCATTCCGCATTCTCCTGCAATTCTTGGTCTTCCGCCGCCGCGGCCCGCCGCCGGTTGTCGGCCTGCCCAATGATGTTCATCTCTTCCTCGGGCGTCTCGGCCAGCGCGGCGTTGAGTTCGGCGCCTATAACCACACCCAGCCCGACGAGCCAGAAGAAGAACAGCGCGATCATGATCCCGGCAAGGCTGCCATAGGTGAGGTTGTAGGTGAAGAAGCTGCGCAGCACGATCGGCAGTAGTGTCGTCACCGCTATCCACCATAATGTGGTGAACAGGACTCCCGGCCATTTGGGATAGCGGCGCGACCGGTATTGCGCCGGGGTCAGCGTGTAGAAGATCAGGTAGAGCGACCCGAACAGGCCGAATGCGGGCACGATGCGCGACAGGCGCAGGGTAGAGACGAGGTCGACCAGCTCGGGAAAGAAGGCGTCGATCACCTGCTGCGCCGCGCCGATGATGACCTGCGCAAGGAGCGAGAGCAGGAGCAGGAGCACCGCGCCCAGGATCACGCCGGCCGACAGCAGGCGATATTCCCAGAAGGCATGGGTCATCTTGGTGCCGTAAGAGCGGCGCAATATGTCGCGGATCGTCTCGATCAGGCTGCCGACGGTCCACAGCGCCACCAGCGCGCCGGCCCACAGCAGCCAGCCCGAGCGCGCCTCGATTACGTCGCGCGCGACCGGCTCGATCACGTTGCCGACCACCGGGGGCAGGGCATAGAGCACCGCGTTGATGGTCGCTGCCCGGTCGCTTTCCTCGCCGATCAGCGAGAAGATCGCGGCGCCCAGGATGAAGAAGGGAAAGATCGAGAACATCGCCAGATAGGCGAGGTTTCCGGCATGGATGAAGCCGTCGTTGAACGTGCCGACGGCCGTGCGCTTCATCACCTCGAAGGCCTTGGTACCCGGCCCCACCCGGTCGACCACGCGGCCTTTCAGCGATTGCAGCCGCCGCGCCTCGGGCGAGAGGGATTCGACCTCGCGCAGCTCGGTTTTCGGCGGATCGTGTTCAGCCAAACATCAGACCCCGAGCTTGGCCCGCGGGTCGCTCTCGTCCTTCCAGCCTTCGAGCCGGGCGGCAAGGTCGGCGAGATCGCCGGGCAGCTGGATCTGCAACGTCACCAGCTGATCGCCCCGTTCGCCGTTCTTCTTCGAGAAACCCTTGCCCTTGAGGCGCAGCGTGCTGCCGCCGTCCGTGCCCGGCAGAATCGTCATCATCACCGCCCCATCGACCGTGGGCACGCGCACCTTGCCCCCGTTCACCGCCTCATCGAGCGTGATCGGCAGGTCGAAGCGCACGTCGTCGCCCTCGCGGGTGTAGAGCCGGTGGCTGTCGATCTCGATCGTGACGATGCCGTCGCCCGCGCCGGCCGGGCCGGCCTCGCCCTTGCCCTTGAGGCGCATCTGCGTGCCGCTTTCGACGCCGGCGGGCAGCTTGAGATCGATGGTCTTGCCGTCCGACAGGGTGATCCGCTGATCCTTGCGGGTCGCCGCATCGACGAAGGAAACGCGCAGGCGATAGGCGATGTCCGCGCCCTTGCGCGGCGGGGGCTGGGCTTGGCGCCGCCCGCCGAAGGGGCTGCCGCCGGGCTGGCGGGCACGTCCACCGCCGCCACCGCCGAACAGCCCTTCGAAGAGATCGCCGAGATCGACTTCCTCGCCGCCGCCGCCGCCGCCAAAACCCTGGAAATCCTCGGGGCGGAAATTGCGCGGACCGCCACCGCCCCGTCCACCGGCGTAACCGCCTCCGCCCATTCCGCCGCCCATGCCTGCGAAGGGATTGGCGGGATTGCCCTCGGCATCGATCTCGCCCCGGTCGAACTGGGCGCGCTTGTTCTTGTCCGACAGGAGATCGTAGGCGCTGGTGACCTGCGAAAACCGCTCGGCCGCGTCGGGCTTGTCCTTGTTGCGATCCGGGTGGAGTTCCTTCGCCAGCTTGCGATAGGCGCTCTTAATGTCCTTCTCGGACGCGGTGCGGCTCACGCCGAGGGTGGAGTATGGATCGGCCATCACCGTGTCAGCTAGGTGCTGCGGCGGGCGAGAGCAAGCGGCGCTTTCCTACACGCATCGCGGGGGCTAGGGCGCGTCCGATGCTGGCCGGCACGGGCTCCGTTCGCCAAGGGCGGATAATCTCGTGCCAGGACAGTGTAACACCCGGTCCATGTCCAACAGGCCCGGCCGGGGGCCCACGGGAAAGGACGACGTCGATGGATGACCAGCACAGCGCCGTTCCGGCGACCGACCCCTTCGCGCTGTTCGATGCGTGGTTCGCCGAAGCGAAGGAAAGCGAGCCCAACGATCCCAATGCCATGGCCCTCGCGACCGCGGAGAAGGATGGCGCACCGAGCGTGCGGATGGTGCTGCTGAAGGACCACGGTCCGAACGAGAGAGAGGGCGGGGGGGCAGGCGGCGGCTTCGTGTTCTACACCAATGCCGAGAGCCGCAAGGGGCGCGAGATCCGCGCCAACATGCAGGCCGCGCTGCTGTTCCACTGGAAGAGCCTGCGCCGCCAGATCCGCATCGAAGGCCCGCTCGAGGAAGTCGGCGCGCAGCAGGCCGACGCCTATTTCCATTCCCGCGCCCGCGCCTCGCAAATCGCCTCGGCGGCAAGCGACCAGTCGCGCCCGCTCGCCGACCGCGCGGACTACCTCGCGCGGATCGAGGCGCTGGAGGAGGAGTATCCCGAAGGCGACATTCCCCGCCCCCCGCACTGGACCGGCTTCCGCCTGATCCCCCGGCGGATCGAGTTCTGGCTCGACCGCCCCGGCCGCGCCCATGACCGCCGCCTGTTCACGCGCGACGGTGCAGGCGGGGGCTGGTCCGACACGCTGCTCTACCCATGAACCGTAGCCGCGCCTTCCTCGCCCGCAGTGCGGCGCTCGCCTCGATCGCGGTTGCGGTGGTGCTGGTCGCGCTGAAGCTGTGGGCGGCGTGGCGCACGGGCTCGACGGCGATGCTCGGCAGTCTCGCCGATTCGGCGCTCGACCTCGTCGCCAGTCTCGTCACCCTGGCGGGCGTGTGGATTGCCGCGCGGCCGGCGGATCGCGAGCACCGCTTCGGCCACGGCAAGGCGGAGGCGCTGGCCGCGATCTTCCAGGTCATCCTGATCGCGATCTCGGCCTCGGCTATCGCCTTCCGCGCGTTCGCCGACCTGTTCGAGGGTAGCAAGACGCAGGCCGCGACAGAGGGCATCGCGGTGTCGCTCGTCGCGATGGTTCTGACTTTCGCCCTGCTCGGCTGGCAACGCTATGTCATTGCCCGCACACGGTCGGTCGCCATCGGGGCGGATCACGTGCACTACCAGTCCGACCTCCTGCTCAACCTTGCGGTCATCGCCGCGCTGGTGCTCGACCAGTATCTCGGGTTCGGGGCGGCCGATCCGATCTTCGGCCTCGCCATCGCGGGCTGGCTGCTTTGGGGCGCATGGCGCGCGGCGGGCGAGGCGGTGGACCAGCTTCTCGACCGGGAATGGCCCGACGAAAAGCGGCGTGCTTTCGTCGAGGCGGCGGCGCTCCATCCCGAACTGAGCAACCTTCACGATCTGCGCACGCGCAGCAGCGGGACGCACGATTTCGTTCAGTTCCACGTCGACATGCCGGGCCGGATGAGCGTTGCCGAAGCGCATGACATCCTCGACAGGGTGGAGGCGGATCTGTGCCGTCAGTTTCCCGGCACCGAGCTGCTCATCCACATCGACCCCGAAGGCCATGTGGACGAACCCGACAATCCACTGGTCGAGGAAAACGAATTCGCAAAACTGGAGAACGGTTCGTGACACGCCTGCCCTATTTCCACGTCGACGCCTTTGCCGACCGGCCCTTTGCCGGCAATCAGGCGGCGGTCATGCCGCTCGATGCATGGCTGCCCGACACGGTTCTCCAGGCGATCGCGGAGGAGAACAACTTCGCCGAAACCGCCTTCGTGGTGCGTGATGCCGGGGGCGAAGCGGATTACGAGCTGCGCTGGTTCACCCCGACCGAGGAAGTCCGCCTGTGCGGCCATGCGACGCTCGCCAGCGGGCATGTGATGCTGACCGAAGCGGAGCACAGGGCCGGAGCGGACCGCGTCACCTTCCGCACGCGGCTGGCCGGAACGCTGGAGGTGCGCCGCGGCGCGGCAGGCTACGAGCTGGCGCTGCCCGCCATCCGGACCGAGCCGGGCGCATGGGACGAGGCGGTGACATGTCTCGGCGCGGCTCCGAGCGAAGTGCGGCTCAATCCCGACGGCTACGGCATCTACCTGTTCGACAGCGAGGCGGAGATCCGCGCGCTCGATCCCGACATGAGGGGCTTGCGCGCGCTGGGGAACGACCAGTTCATCTGCACCGCGCCGGGCGAGCGGACCGACGTGGTCAGCCGGGTCTTCGTGCCGGGCGGCGGGGTGGACGAGGACAGCTTCACCGGCTCCGCCCATGCCTGCCTCACGCCCTTCTGGGCCGAAAAGCTCGGGCGCGACAGCTTCACCGCCCATCAGGCGAGCGACCGGGGCGGGGACGCGACCTGCCGGCTTGCGAAGGAAGAGGGGGGCGACCGCGTCTGGCTCGGCGGCCAGTGCGTCACCGTGGTCGAAGGGCGGTTCTACGTGCCCGAGGCGGGATAGAGCTCGATCACGTCGGCCGCCTGCTGCAACAGCGCCTTGCGCTGGGGTTCGTCGGAGTGGCCGAGCCGCACGAGCGTCAGCCGCTGTTCGGGCGAGATCAGCACGTACTGGCCCATGTGACCGATCATCGCGAAGAGCGTTTGCGGCGCGCGCGAGGGGAAGAGCGGATGGCCGCCTTCTCCATCCTCCAGCGGCCGGTTGAGCCAGGTCTGGAAGCCGTATTGCGGGCTGCGCGGGCTCGGTGTGGTCATCGCCTCGACCCAGGCGCGCGGCACGATCTGTTCGCCGCGATAGGAGCCCTTGTTGCGCAGGAAATCGCCGAACTTCGCCCAGTCGCGCGCTGTCGCGTGGATCAGACTGCCCCCGATCAGCGTGCCAGAACGGTCGAATTCGGGCACGACGGAGGTCATGCCGAGTGGCCCGAACAGACGCGAGCGAAGATAGGTGCTCACCGCCTGGCGCCGCTCGTCGGGATCGTCGCTCTCGCTCAGCACCCGCGCGGCGATATCGGCCAGAATCACGGTGGTATTGCTGGAATACTCGAATCGCTCGCCCGGCTCGGCCTCCAGCGGCTGCTCCTCCGCCCAGCCGGCCATGTCGTCGCGCCCGTCGAGGAACAGCATCTGCACCTCGCTGCTGGTGCGCGCATCGGGGCCCGATTCGGTGTGGTCCAGACCCGAGCGCATCTGGAGCAGGTGACGCAGCGTGATGGCGGAGCGCGGGTCGCCCGCGCGCTGCCACTGTGGCACCGGGGCGGGCTGGTCGAGCCGCAGCCGCCCGTCCGACACCAGCAGGCCGATCAGCACCGCGGTCACGGTCTTGGCCATCGACCAGCTGACGAAGCGGGTGTTGGCATCGTAGCCCGGGGCATACCGCTCGGCGGCGATTCGCCCCCCTTCCATTAGCACCACGGCGCGCGTTTCGCCGAGGTCCTCGCGCACGAACAGATCGTCGATCTCGCGCGCCAGCGCACGGCGCGGCGCACCCGGACTGGTGCTCACTGCCGACAGCGCCTCGTCCGACAGCGGCGGCGGCTCGTCCGGGGCGCTCCCGCTGCAACCTGCAAGGCCAGTCGCAAGGGTTGTGGCGAGGGCGATGGTGGCGATAAGGGGGCGGGACCGCGCGATCATGCGCGGCCTGTCGCATGGGGGCTCGCATCTTGGCAACGCGTAAAAGGGGCACGGGCCGGAACGCGAAGAACGGGCGCCGCTGGCTCGTCGCGGTGCTCGTGCTGGCGGCCATCGCCGTCTTCGCCTGGTGGCGCTGGGGCGCAGGGATTCGAGACGATGCGACTGCCGGCACGGCCTACATGGCGCGGGTCGCCTGTTCCTGCCGCTATGTCGGCGGGCGCGAGATGGAGGATTGCGAGAAGGACCGGCTGGCCGGGATGGACTTCATCAGCCTCAGCGACGATCCGAAATTCCGCAGCGTGACCGCAACGGCCCCTTTCATCGCCAGCGCGACCGCGAACTACCGCGAAGGCTATGGCTGTCTGCTTGAGGAGTGGGAGGGCTAAGCTCGCTTGCCGGCTATACGGTCGACGCCCGCGTTTCCTCGATCCAGCCGCCGCCGACCACTCGATCGCCGGCATAGAGCACTGCCGCCTGCCCCGGAGCGACGCCGTATTCGGGATCGGCAAAACGGATCGTGGTTGCGGCCCCGTCGCCCAGCGGCCCGTCGAGCGTGACCGGGACCGGTTTGGCAAGACTGCGGACCTTGGCAGTGAGCGGCTGATCGGGAAGCGGGCCGATGCGGTTGGTCTCGACGATCCGCGCTTCGTTGACCGCGAGCATCCGCTTCGGGCCGACCTTGAGCGCGCGCGAGGCAGCGTCGATGCCGACGACATAGAGCGGTTCGGCCTGCCCGCCGATCTCCAGCCCGCGCCGCTGGCCGACCGTGTAGTGGATCACCCCCTTGTGCTCGCCCAGCACCTCGCCGCTCGCCGCGTGGACGATGCTGCCCGGCTCGCCGCCCTCGGGCCGCAGCTTGCGCACGATCCCGGCATAGTCGCCGTCGGGCACGAAGCAGATGTCCTGACTGTCGGGCTTGGCCGCGTTGCGCAGACCCGCCGCCTCGGCAAGTTCGCGCACCTGTGCCTTGGGCAGGCCGCCAAGGGGGAAACGCAGAAAATCGAGCTGATCTTCCGTCGTCGCGTAGAGGAAATAGGACTGGTCGCGCGCCGGATCGAGCGCACGGTGCAGCTCCGCTCCGGCCGGCCCGGCGACGCGGCGCACGTAATGGCCGGTGGCGAGGCAGTCGGCGCCGAGCTCGCGCGCCATGGCGAACAGGTCGGTGAATTTCGGCCCCATATTGCACCGGATGCACGGAACCGGCGTGCGCCCGGCGAGATATTCGTCGGCAAAGGTCTCGACCACGGTTTCGCGAAAGGCGCTCTCGTGATCGTGGACGTAATGGGCAAAGCCCAATCGGTCGGCGACGGCGCGGGCATCGGCAATGTCGTCGCCCGCGCAGCAGGCGCCCTTGCGGCCGGTCGCCGCGCCATAATCGTAGAGCTGCAGGGTGATCCCGATCACTTCGGCGCCGCTCGCCTGCGCCAGAGCGGCGACCACCGAACTGTCGACGCCGCCCGACATCGCGACCACGATGCGGCATTCGGCAGCGGCGCGCGGCAGATCGAACAGGGCAGCGGCTTGCGTGGCGCCTGGAAGCGCGAGCGGGGCGGCGGATGCTTGCATGGTTCGCCCTTTACACTGCAATCGGCCGACATTCCAGATGCGGGCGGATGACCGGAAGGCGGGCGGCGATAGAGAGTTTCACGGAACGTTTACTTGCCTGAGCTAGATGAAGGGCATGTTCGAGGGGCAGATCAAAAGCATCGACGACATGGAGACCGGCGAATCGTCGGTACTGCGTCAATTCCGCTGGACCGACCTCATGGCTCGGCTCGCGGCGACGCGGGACCTGCGCAGCGTCACGCTGGATAGCGGGTCTTCTGCTGCCACCAGCTTCGCCGATCTTCATCGCGAAACGGAAAATAACGATGACCGTCCCGTTAACCAGGATGTTTTAAGCCGGGGCAAATTTGCCCGGCTAGATGCTGCGAATGCCGCGGCGCGCGCGGCGCACGGCGACCGAGAGAACACATGATTCAGAACCAAGATATCCGCCCCGCCCAAGTGATTGGCCCGCTCGGGGAGCCGCTTTCGCTGGAAAATCTGCCCTCGCCGGCAACGAAGCGCTGGGTGGTTCGTCGCAAGGCCGAAGTGGTCGCGGCGGTCAATGGTGGCCTCCTGACGATCGACGAAGTGCTCGATCGTTACAGCCTGACGCTCGAGGAATTCGCCTCGTGGCAGCGCGCGGTCGACCGGTCGGGGATGCAGGGTCTGCGCGTCACCCGCATCCAGCACTATCGCGACCTTTACGAGCGCCAGCTCAAATATTGATTCCCTCCCTTGCGAAAACCGCGAGTGACATACGAGACCCTCGACGCTTCCCGGCACCGGTTCGTGCGCGGGAACAGAAAGTTCGGTCGGTCCGTTGAGCAGACGGACGGGGCGGACACGGATGCATTTCCGCTCCGGTTCCAGCCCCCGTGTAAGAACTTGAACAGGAGGAATTCGATGGGTTGGATTATAGCAATTATCGTGGGTGGTGTCGCCGGCTGGCTGGCGTCGATCGTCATGAACCGCAACGCTTCGATGGGCATTTTCTGGAACATCGTGGTCGGCATCATCGGCGCTCTTATCGGTAACGCGCTGCTCGCGCCGCTGCTCGGCTTTGGCGGCAGCATCCAGACCTTCAACCTCGGCTCGTTCGTGATCGCCATTCTCGGTGCGATCATCCTGCTTGCGATCGTCAATCTGATCCAGCGCGGTCGGGTCCGTTAATCGCGACGGACAGGGCGAGCGATCGCCGAACGAAGACAGGGGCGGTGCGTCGCGGAACGCACCGCCCCTTTTCGTTCGTCCCGTGCCTGTCGGATGGGGACGCCGTTCGTCCCGGCGTCACTCGCAGATGCCTGTCGTTCCCCCGTCGAACGCGAGATTGCTCGTCGGAACGAGGAGGTATAGGAACCATCTCCAGCGGACTTGCGCCAACTGATATGCTCAGGTAACACACCCGCAAACCCGATTTGCGAGAGACGATGAACTACGAAACCAGGGTCACCGGCGAGAGCGCCAAGGGCTTCGGCACGGACGGGAGCGATGTCGTGACTGCGCCCTCGCGCCCGCGCTGGGTGTGGATCGTGGTGGTCGTGGCGATCATCGCCGTCGCCTTCCTGGCCTGGCGCCTGACCTCGTCATCGGACACGGCGCCTGCCGCCGACCGCGAATCGCAACTGCCAGTGGTGACAGTCGTCGTGCCGGGGCAGACCACGGTGGAAGGCGAGATCAACACGGCCGGCACCCTGGCCGCGCGTCGTGCGCTGCCGGTGGGCGTGGTCGGCGAGGGCGGTCGCGTGGTCTCGGTGCCGGTGGATGCGGGCGATTGGGTTCGCGCGGGACAAGTCCTGGCGAGCATCGATCGTTCGGTGCAGAACCAGCAGAGCCAGAGCGCCTCGGCCCAGATCAGCGTCGCGCAGGCCGATGCCGACCTCGCTCAGTCGAATCTCGACCGCGCGCTGCAACTGGTCGAGCGCGGGTTCATCAGCAAGGCGGACATCGACCGGCTGACCGCCACGCGCGATGCGGCCGTGGCCCGCGTCCGGGTAGCGCAGGCGCAGTTGGGCGAACTGCGCGCCCGCAACGACCGCCTCAACATCGTCGCGCCCGCGTCCGGCCTGGTGCTCGAGCGTAATGTCGAGCCGGGACAGACAGTCACGGGCGGCGCGAACCCGCTCTTCCTCATTGCCAGCGGCGGCGAGATGGAGCTTCGGGCCGAAGTCGGCGAGAACGAACTCGCCTCGCTTTCGGTCGGCGAGACCGCGGAGATCACGCCGGTCGGCAGCGGCGAAAGCTTCACCGGCCGGATTTGGCAGGTGTCGCCCACGATCGATCCCCAGAACCGCCAGGGCACCGCCCGCATCGCGCTTTCCTATGCGCCGCAATTGCGGCCTGGCGGCTTCGCGTCTGCGGTGATTCGCAGCGGCACGGTGGTCGCGCCGGTTCTCCCCGAAAGCGCCATCCAGACCGATGAGCAGGGCAGCTACGTCTTCATCGTCGGCTCGGACAATGTGGTCGAGCGGCGCAATATCCAAACCGGCCGCGTGACCGCGCAGGGGATCGTCGTGTCCGGCGGGCTGCGCGGGTCGGAGCGCGTCGTGCTGCGTGCTGGCGGCTTCCTCAATCCGGGCGACGAAGTCAGTCCGGTGCGCCAGTAGGGACGCCGGCAGCCACATGAATCTGCGCAACATATCCGCCTGGTCGATCCGCAATCCGATCATTCCGATCGTCCTGTTCATCGGCCTGACGATCGCAGGCATCGTCTCGTTCAGCCGCCTGCCGGTCATCAACTTTCCCGAGGTCGAGTTTCCCTCGACCACGGTGGCGATCTCGCAGCCCGGCGCCGCGCCGAGCGAGATCGAGACGCAGATCACCCAGAACGTCGAATCGGCGGTGCGCTCGCTCAACGGCGTGGAGACGATCACCTCCACCGCGCGCGAGGGAAGCAGCAGCACGGTCGTCGAATTCAGCATCGGCACCGACCCGGACGAGGCGACCAACCGGGTCAAGAACGCCGTCGACCAGATCCGCGGCGATCTGCCCGAAGGCATCCTCGAGCCGCGCGTCACCAAGAACGAGATGAGCGGCGGGCCCGGCGGGGCTGGCATGCTCGGCTTCTATGCCGTCCAGGCCGACGACATGACGATGGAAGAGCTCAGCTGGTTCATCGACGACACGATTTCGCGCCGGCTGCTCGCGGTGCCGGGCATGGCGTCGGTCTCGCGCAGCGGCGGGGTCGACCGCGAAATCCGCGTCGTGCTCGATCCCGCGCGGATGCAGTCGATCGGTGTGACCGCGCGCGACATTAACAATGTCCTGCGCCAGATCAATGTCGATGCGGCGGGCGGGCAGGCGGAAATCGCCGGTTCGCGCCAGTCGGTCCGCGTGCTCGGCAATGCTGACAGCGCCTTCGACCTGTCGCAGACCCGCATTCCGCTCGGCGGCGGGCGGACGATCAAGCTCAGCGATGTCGCCACGGTCAGCGACGGCTATTCCGAACAGAGCAGCATTTCGCGCCTCAACGGCCAGCAAACCGTCAGCTTCGCGCCTAGCCGTGCACGCGGAGAATCCGATGTCGAGGTCTACGACGCGATGCAAGAGGAGATCGCGGCGATCCAGGAAGAGAATCCCGGGATCGAGATCTACGAACTCTTCACGCCGGTCCCTTATGCCAAGGGGCAGTATGAAAGCTCCATCGCCGCTCTGATCGAAGGCGCAATCCTGGCCATCGTGGTGGTGTTCGTCTTCCTGCGGGACTGGCGCGCGACCTTCATCAGCGCCATCGCGATCCCGCTGTCCGCGATCCCGACCTTCTGGTTCATGGATCTGCTCGGCTTCGATCTGAACTTCCTGTCGCTGCTCGCGCTCAGTCTGGTGGCGGGCGTGCTGGTCGACGACGCGATCGTCGAGATCGAGAACATCGTGCGCCACATGCGCATGGGCAAAACGGCCTACCAGGCCTCGGTCGAAGCGGCCGACGAGATCGGCCTGGCGGTCGTGGCGACCACCTTTTCCATCGTGGCGGTGTTCCTCCCCGTAGGCCTGATGCCGGGCATTCCCGGGCAATTCTTCAAGCCCTTCGGTCTCACGGTCGTGGTCGCGGTGCTGATGAGCCTTCTCGTCGCGCGCATGATCACGCCGATGATCGCCGCCTATTTCCTCAAGGCGCATGGCGAGGCCGCGCATGGCGAGGGGCGGGCAATGGACTTCTACATGCGCATCCTGCGCTGGACGCTCTATTCGGGCACGTCGCAGCGGTTGCTGGGTCAGGTCCAGCCGCTCGGTTTCGAGAAGCGCTGGTATCATCGCCTGGTCGGCCTTTTGCTGATTCTGGCGCTGGTCGTCGGCTTCGTCGTCGCGGCCGTCATTCTTTTCCAGACCCTCATGGGTTTCGGCCTGCCGATCCTCGTCACCGCGCTGATCGTTCCGCTGCTCTCCGCCGCCATCGTGCTCACTCTCGGCTTCTTCGTGTTCAAGCTCGTCGGCCTGTTCGGTCGTCTCGGCGACTATGTCGGCAATCTGGGGCAGCGGGTGTGGGCGCGGATGCGCGACCATCGGTTCTATGCCTTTTCCTTCGGGGTCTACGCTCTGATCATGACTTTCGCACTGCTCGCGGGCCTGCCGCAGCAGTTCCAGCCGGACGTCAATCAGGACACCAGCATCATCCGGATCGAACAGGTGCCCGGCACCACGATCGAACGGACGCAGGAAGTCGCACTCGAGGTCGCCTCTCTCGTCGAGAACGAGCCCGAGGTGGAGCGTATCTCCATGGGCGTGCGCGAGGGCAATGCGACACTGTATGTCGCCCTCCTGCCCGCCGAAGAGCGCGAGGCCAAGACGATCGAGTTCGAGCGACGTCTCGCGCCCCGTCTCAGCCGGGTGGCGGATGCGCGAGTCACGGTCGCCTCGCAGGGCGGCGGGCCGGGCGGGCGGCCGATCTCGATCATGCTTTCGGGCAGCGATCCCGAACAGCTCGACGACGCGGCGCGGACGCTGATCGACCAAATGAATGGGGTCGAGGGGATCGTCGCTCCGCGCATCGAAGCGGATATCCAACGGCCCGAGCTCATCATCACGCCGCGCGAGGATCTTGCCGCCCACCTCGGCGTCACCACCGCCGCGCTGAGCAGCGCGATCCGCATCGCCACTCTCGGCGAGATCGACCAGAACGCGGCCAAGTTCTCGCTGTCCGACCGGCAGATCCCGATCCGCGTAATCCTGCCGCGCGAGTCGCGCCGCGACCTTTCCGTCATAGAGAACCTGCCGGTGCCGACCGCCTCGGGCGGATCGGTGCCCCTGCGCCGTGTCGCCGAAATCAGCTTCGGCGCCGGGCCGACGCAGATCCAGCGCTACAACCAGTCGCGCCGCGTGTTCGTCAGCGCCGATCTGGGCGAGGACGTGATCAAGGGGCCGGTGATGGAGCAGATCAATGCCTTGCCCATCATGCGCGACCTTCCGCCGGGAGTTTCGAACGCACCGATCGGCGAGGACAAGTTCCAGGCCGAGATGATCGGCAGCTTCACCATCGCGGTCCTCAGCGGCATCCTGCTGGTCTTCGCGGTGCTGGTGCTGCTTTATCACCGCTTCGTTTCGCCGCTGGTCAACATGACTTCGCTGCTGCTCGCTCCTCTGGGCGGCCTGCTGGCGCTGATGATCATCGGTCAGCCGATCTCGATGCCGGTCTATATCGGAATGCTGATGTTGCTCGGCATCGTCGCCAAGAACTCGATCCTGCTCATCGACTTCGCATTGGACGAGATGCATCGCGGTGTGCCCAAGCTCGATGCCATCATCGATGCCGGGCACAAGCGCGCGCAGCCGATCGTGATGACCACCGTCGCCATGACGGCGGGCATGGTCCCGACCGCGCTCTCGCTGTCGGGCGACGGGGCCTGGCGCGCGCCGATGGGGACGGTGGTGATCGGCGGGCTTATCCTCTCGACCGTGCTCACGCTGGTGCTGATTCCGGCGGGCTTCAGCCTCGCTGACGGGTTCGAGAAGAAGATCGGCCCATGGCTGCGGACTCGCTTCCTCACCTATCGCCCGGGCGACGATACCCGCGCCCATGTCGGCGGGACGGAGGCGCATCCTGCGGAATAGCGACCGGCCCGTGAAGCCGGCGCGCCTGGTCGGCTTCGAGCGGCCCGTCGGCAATGGCGCGAGCGTGCCGGACCGTGCCCGCACCATGCGGCGCGCCGCTACCGGCATGCTGGTGGCGATGGCGCTCGTCTTTATCTGGTCGGGACAGTATCTCGACGCGCATCCGGCATGGGGATTCGTCCACGCCTTCGCCGAAGCCGCCATGGTCGGCGGCCTCGCCGACTGGTTCGCGGTGACCGCGCTGTTCCGTCGCCCGCTCGGACTGCCGATCCCGCACACCGCGATCATTCCGGAGAACAAGGACCGTATCGCCGACACGATGGCGGTGTTCCTGCGCGAGAATTTCCTCATTCCCGCCGTCGTTGCCCGGCGGATGCGCGAGATGAACCTCGCCGGGGCGATCGGAAACTACCTGTCCGAACCGGGCGGGGCGGCCGGTGGGCGGCTTCGGGCGGGCGCGGGCGAGATGCTGGTCGAAGTGCTCGAATCACTCGATCCGGAGCGGCTGGGCACGCAGGTTCGGGCTGGCCTCGCTTCGGGGTTGGAGCGCATCGAGGTTGCGCCTCTGCTCGGTCAGATGCTCGATGCGATGATTGCAGACGGGCGCCACCGCGCGATCATCGACAGCATCATTCGCTGGGCGGGACTGGTGCTGGAAGACAACGAGGAAATGGTTCGCGCCATGATCCATGCGCGCGCCAACGCCTTGCTCCGCTTCACCGGGCTCGACGAGCGGCTGGCGAACTCGGTGATCGACGGGCTCTACCGGATGCTGGCCGAGGTGCTTGTCGACCCGGCGCACCCGCTGCGCGGCAAGATCGAGGAAGGGCTGGTCGATCTGGCGCAGGCCCTCCGCGAGGACCCGGCGATGCGCGCGAAGATCGAAAAGATGAAGGCCGACATGCTTGCCAATCCCGCCATCGCCGAATGGTGGCAGGGTGTGTGGGAGCGCCTTCGGCGCAAGCTCATCGCCATGCTCCGGGGCGAGGGCGGCGAGGATGCGGGCACGCTTACTGTTATGCTCGGTGAAATGGGAGAGGCGCTGCGCGACGATCCGCGCCTGCAGCTCCAGATCAACCGCTTCGCCCGGCGCACCGCCGTCGGCATCGCGACCCGTTACGGCGACAATATCGTCCGTCTGGTGTCCGAAACCGTACGCCGCTGGGACGCCCGCACCATCACCGATCGCATCGAAGGCGCCGTGGGCCGCGACCTCCAGTTCATCCGCATGAACGGCACGCTGGTCGGCGGGTTGGTGGGCGTCACGATCCACACGGCGGTGGTGGTGTTCTAAGCGAAAAATTCGCGCGGGGCGAGGCTTGCCAGCTAGCCCTGAACGAACCGGACCGATTGCACGAGATAAGCATAGGTGGGTTCGCCATCCGCGCCCGGTACGGGGTCGAATTCTGCCTTCTGCATGATCGCATAACAGACCAGATCGTCGAACAGGGCCGGGCGAACGGATCGCGCAACCTGGCACGCCTTGGCCTTGCCTTCCGGATCGACGAGAACCCTGACCGTCACTATGCCTTCGGCCTCATCCCTGAAAGCCGTGTTCGGAAATCGATCCTGGAGATAACGTGCAAGTTCACGTCCGTTCGTCATGGACGCCGTTGGAATGTCGTCCAGACCGAGAGTGGCGGCCAGATCGGTCACGCAGGCCTGCAAGGCTTCCATCGGCTTGTCCATCGGACCGAGCTGAAGCGTGACCTCGTCCCGAAGCCCCCGGGACAAGGTGAGCTCGGTGATGGCCGCCATGCGCTCGGCGGAGAGCTCGATCGATGGGAAAGTGCCGATTTCGGCCGTTTCCGGCACCGCTGCCATCTGCACGCCGAACATCACCAGGAACGGAGTTCGGCTTTGCGCCGATGTCCCCATCAGAAAACCACGCTCGACAGCGTCCTCGGCCGGTCCGAACTGTATCCGCATCGTCTCGCTGCTGGAGCGACGAAGCCCTTCCCCCGCCATCATCAGATTGAAGTATGGGGCCGAGGAAATCTGTTCGAGCTGAAGGCTAACCGACTTATCACCCAGATCGAAAGTCCGCCGGAGCGAACAAGATTCGTCGGCATAGTCCACGTTCCATGGCGACGACGGTGCGAGCGTAATTTTTTCCGCACTGGCCGGTGCATGGGCTACCGGCACGAGAAACGTGGCCAGAATTAGATTGAGCAACCGCCTCATAAAGAAATCCCCCCGGTTGCAATCGGTAGCAACCGGGGGGAAATTATTCAAATCACGGTCAGGAAGTCAAAGCTTCTCGGTCAGTTCCGGCAGGATCTTGTAGAGATCGCCGACCAGGCCGATGTCTGCGACCTGGAAGATCGGGGCGTCCTCGTCCTTGTTAATGGCGATGATGGTCTTGGAATCCTTCATGCCCGCAAGGTGCTGGATCGCGCCGGAAATGCCGACCGCGATATAGACTTCGGGAGCGACGATCTTGCCGGTCTGGCCGACCTGATAATCGTTGGGCACATAGCCCGCATCGACCGCGGCGCGGCTCGCACCCACGCCCGCGCCGAGCTTGTCGGCAAGCGGCATGATGTATTCCTCGAAGGTCGCCGAGTCTTTCAGCGCGCGGCCGCCCGAGACGATCACATTGGCACTGGTCAGTTCCGGACGCTCGCCGCCTTCGGCGATTTCTTGGCCGACGAAGCTCGACAGACCCGCATCGCCCGCACCCGAAATCTCTTCGATGGTGCCCGAGCCGCCTTCGGCCTCCGCCTTGTCGAAAGCGGTGCCACGCACGGTGACCACCAGCTTTTCATCGGAGGATTCGACCGTCGCGATGGCGTTGCCGGCATAGATCGGCCGGGTGAAGGTCTTGTCGCCTTCGACCGAGAGGATGTCGGAGATCTGCATCACGTCGAGCAGCGCGGCAACGCGCGGCGCGATGTTCTTGCCGGTGGTGGTCGAGGGTGCGACGAAGGCGTCGTGATGCCCCATCTGATCGACGATTAGCGGCGCCACGTTCTCGGCCAGCGCGTGTTCGTAGGCGGCATCATCCGCCAGGTGAACCTTGCCCACCCCGGCGATCTTGGCTGCCTGTTCGGCGACGGCGCGGCAATTGCTGCCGGCGACCAGCAGGTGAACTTCGCTGCCCAGCTTGCTCGCGGCGGTCACTGCGGACAGCGTCGCATCCTTCATCTCGTTATTGTCGTGTTCGACCCAGACGAGCGTTTTCATCAAGCGACTCCTAGAGCTTTGAGTTTGGCGACCAGCGCGTCGACGTCGGCGACCTTTTCGCCCGCCTGGCGGACCGGCGGCTCGGCGACCTTGGTGGTCTTGAGGCGCGGAGCGGTGTCGACGCCGAATTCGGCCGGGCTCTTGGTGTCGAGCGGCTTCTTCTTCGCCTTCATGATGTTGGGCAGCGAGGCGTAGCGCGGCTCGTTCAGGCGAAGGTCGGTCGTGACGATCGCGGGGAGAGTGAGCTTCACCGTCTCCAGCCCGCCATCGACCTCGCGCTTGACGGTCACGCTGTCGCCATCAACCTCGACCGTGTTGGCGAAGGTGCCCTGCGGCCGACCCATCAGCGCGGCGAGCATCTGGCCGGTCTGGTTGCTGTCGTCGGAAATCGACTGCTTGCCGAGCATCACGAGGCCCGGCTGCTCCTCGTCGGCGATGGCCTTGAGGATTTTGGCTACGGCGAGCGGTTCGAGATCGTCGTCCGTCTCGACCAGGATCGCGCGGTCGGCACCCATGGCGAGCGCGGTACGCAGCGTTTCCTGCGCCTTGGCCGGGCCGATCGAGACTGCCACGATCTCTTCCGCCTTGCCCGCTTCCTTGATGCGGATGGCTTCCTCGACAGCGATCTCGTCGAACGGGTTCATGCTCATCTTGACGTTGGCGAGGTCGACGCCGGTGCCGTCGGCCTTGACCCGCGGTTTAACGTTGTAGTCGATCACCCGCTTCACGGGGACGAGGATTTTCATACCAAGAAATCCCTTCTCTCAAATTGCGGAAAAGCGCGAGGACACCCCCACGCCTTTCCTACCGAATGACCCAGCGACGTTAGTGTTCCCTTTACGCTTACGTCAAGGGAAGTCCGCCCGCGCAATCAGGCGGCCTTTTTCACTTCGGCAACAATCTTCTTCGCCGCGTCGCCCAGATCGTCGGCGCTGACGATGGGAAGGCCCGAACTCTCCAGGATTTCCTTGCCCGCCTGGACGTTCGTACCCTCGAGGCGCACGACCAGCGGCACCGAGAGGTTCACGTCCTTCGCCGCCTGCACGATGCCGTTGGCGATCACGTCGCACTTCATGATCCCGCCGAAGATGTTGACCAGGATGCCCTCAACCGCCGGATCCTTGAGGATGATCTTGAACGCCGCGGTCACCTTCTCGGTGGTGGCGCCGCCGCCCACGTCGAGGAAGTTCGCCGGGAAGGCGCCGTTCAGCTTGATGATGTCCATCGTCGCCATGGCGAGGCCCGCGCCGTTGACCATGCAGCCGATATTGCCGTCGAGCTTGATGTAGGCGAGGTCGTATTCGCTCGCCTCGACTTCGGCCGGGTCTTCCTCGGTCTCGTCGCGCAGGCCGGCGATGTCCTTGTGGCGGAACAGGGCGTTGCCGTCGAAGCTCATCTTGGTGTCGAGCACCAGCAATTGCCCGTCCTTGGTTTCAACCAGCGGATTGATCTCGAGCATCTCGCAATCCATCGCCATGAAGGCTTCGTAGAGCTGCTTGCTGAGCTTCTGCGCCTGCTTGTTGAGATCGCCATCGAGCTTCAGCGCGAAGGCCACGGCGCGGCCGTGATGCGGCATGAAGCCCTGCGCCGGGTCGATGGTGATGGTCGCGATTTTCTCGGGCGTGTGGTGGGCCACTTCCTCGATATCCATGCCGCCTTCCGTCGAGACGATCATGGCGACCTGGCCACTGGCGCGGTCGACGAGCATGGACAGGTAGTATTCCTCGGCGATGTCGACGCCGTCGGTGACGTAGAGGCGGTTGACCTGCTTGCCGTCATCACCGGTCTGCACGGTCACCAGCGTGTTGCCGAGCATCTCGCCCGCATCCTTGCGCACGTCGTCGAGCGAATGGGCGAGGCGCACGCCGCCCTTGGCATCGGCGTCCAGTTCCTTGAACTTGCCCTTGCCGCGTCCGCCGGCATGGATCTGCGCCTTAACGACATAGAGCGGCCCGGGCAGCTTCTTCGCGGCCTCGACCGCTTCCTCCACGCTCAGCGCGGCATGGCCGGCGGGCACGGCGATCCCGTGCTTGGCGAGCAGTTCCTTGGCCTGGTATTCGTGGATGTTCATGATCGGGTCCGTCCTCGGGCAGCGTCTGGATAGGGAAAGGCGAAAAAAGAAAGTTGGGGGCGCCTAAGCATGGATGGGCCGCCTTGAAAAGTGGCCAATCCGATAGCACTTGCCCTGTTCCAGCCATGATCGACGCACAGCGCCTCCAATCCATCCTCTCCGAAGCGGGGCGTATCGCCCACGGGCAATGGCCGGGGGCGGGTCACACGGTGCGCAGCTGGGAGAAGAAGCCCGGCGATCCGGTGTGCGAGGCCGATCTTGCGGTCGATGCCTTCCTCAAGCGCGAACTCGGCGCCCTGCTGCCCTCGGCGGGCTGGCTCTCGGAGGAGACGGGCGACGATCATGCCCGGCTCGGCAACAGCCTGATCTGGGTGGTCGACCCCATAGACGGCACGCGCGATTTCCTGCGCGGGCGGCCGGGATGGTGCGTTTCGGTCGCCCTGGTCAGCGCGGGCCGCCCACTGATCGGAATGCTGGCCGCGCCGGCGCGCGGGGAATTCTGGTCGGCGGTTGCGGGCAAGGGCGCGTTCCTGAACGGCGAGCCGATCGCAGCCTCGCGCCGCGAGGTGTTCGAAGGGGCGCGGGTGCCCGCCGATTCGCTGCCCAAGGCCGACCGGATGCTGGAATGCGTGGCGAAGCCCAACTCGATCGCGTTGCGGATCGCTATGGTCGCGTCGGGCGAGGCCGATCTGGTGGCGACCCTGCGCTGGGGCTTCGAATGGGACATCGCCGCCGCCACCCTGATCGCGCGCGAGGCGGGGGCGGCGGTCAGCGACGCTTTCGGCGCGAAGCTCGATTACAACAAGCGCGATCCCCGTGCTTTCGGCGTGCTGGTGAGCGCCCCCGCGATCCACGGGGCGGCGGTGGAGCACCTCGCCGGAAGAGCATCCGAGATCGGCCGCCCGGCCGCGAGCTGATAGGCTTTGAACGTAGAAAGGGCCGGCATGAAGCCAGCCCTTTCCGTTCGGTCATCCAGTTACTCAAGCGCCGAGGCGCCGGATCGTTCCTGATCGACTGCTTACCTGTTGCCCTGAGCGCGCTGCGCCGCGTTCACGTCGTCCTGATCGAACGGGATGATCTTGATTTCCACCCGCCGGTTGAGCGCGCGGCCCTGCGCCGTGGCATTGTCGCCGACGAAATAGGCGGGATTCTCGCCGAAACCCTGCCAGCGGATGCGCGATTGCGAGACACCGCGGCTGGTCATGTAGTTGGACACGGCCTGAGCGCGCTGTTCGGACAGGCGCTGGTTGAAATCTTCCGATCCGGTCGAGTCGGTGTAGCCGTACACGTCGATCAGGCTGTTGGGATATTGCGTCAGGTTCGCGGCGACATTGTCGAGCGTGTTCCGGAAGGTCTGATTGATCGTGTAGCTGCCAGTGGCGAAGGTCACGCCGTCGGGCAGGTTCACAAGGATCGCCTGGCCGTTGTCGACGCTGGTCACGTCCACGCCGGTTCCGGCGGTCGATTCTTCAAGCTCCTTGATCTGCTGGTCCATGCGGTAGCCGACATAGCCGCCGCCCGCGCCGCCGGCGACCGCGCCGATGATGCGTCCGGTCTTGCCGCCGATGATGCCGCCGAGCAGGCCGCCCGCAAGCGCCCCGCCGGCGCCGCCGAGGACGGTGCGCGAGATTTTCTGCTCGCCGGTGTTAGGATCGGTGACGCAGGCCGAAACGCCCAGCAGCGAGACCGATGCCAGCGCGGCGACGAAGATGCGATTGGTTTTCATGATGTCTTTTCTTCCTCCGAAATACGGTCGACCCGTTATTTTTTCAGCGAGCCGTTCCCGACGAGGTTTTCCTTGCGGGTTACGGGACGCGCCCTACCCGCGTCTGTTGCCCATAACACGCGATCCCGGCTGGGAGTTCCGGATCGATCCGGCGGAACACGCAAGCTGGTGGCGCGGCGGGACATTTGTGCTAGCGCAGCAGGCATTGTGACGCCCTTTCCCTGGACCGATCTCCTGATCATCGTCTGCCTGATCGTGCTGAATGGCGTTTTCGCCATGAGCGAACTGGCTATCGTCTCCGCGCGCACGGCGAGCCTGCGGTCCGCCGCCCAGGCGGGCAGCAAGGGGGCTGAGGTCGCCATCGACCTCGCTGCCGAGCCGGGTCGGTTCCTCTCGACCGTCCAGATCGGCATCACCCTCATCGGCATCATCTCGGGCGCCTATTCGGGCGCGAGCCTCGGCGTGCCGGTGGGCGAGCGGCTGGCCGCGCTCGGTTTTCCGGCGGAATATGCGGCCGAAGCGGGATTTGCGCTGGTGATCGCGGCGACCACCTATCTCACGCTGGTCGTGGGCGAGCTGGTGCCGAAGCAGGTCGCCTTGCGCGTGGCGGTGCCGGTCTCGGTCATGATGGCCCGCCCGATGAAACTGCTGGCGCGGGTCGCCGCGCCGCTGGTGTGGCTGCTCGACACGTCCTCGGGGCTGCTCATCCGCCTCCTTGGGGTCAATCCGGCGGGCCAGTCGACCGTGACCGCGGAAGAGCTGCACATGCTGTTCGCCGAAGCGACGCGGAGCGGCGTGATCGAGCACGAACAACATCAGATGCTCGCTGGCGTCGTGCGGCTCGCCCAGCGCCCGGTGCGCGAAGTGATGACTCCGCGCAACCAGCTCGACTGGCTCGACGTCGCGGCCGACGAGGCGCAGATCCGCGCGACGATCGAGGCGAGTGCGCATTCGCTGCTCCCGGTCGCCGAAGGTTCGTCCGACAAGGTGCTGGGCGTGGTCAAGGTGCGCGAGCTGCTCGCCTGCATGGTCGCAGGGCGCGCGGTCGACCTTACGGCGATGATGCGCAAGGTGGAAGTCGTGCCCGACCAGCTCGACGCGGTCGACGCGCTACGCGTGCTCCAGAACGCCGAGATCGCCATGGCGATGGTCCACGACGAATACGGCCATCTCGATGGGGTGGTGACCCCGGTCGACGTGCTGACCGCGCTGGTCGGCGACTTCGTCAGCGATCAGGACCACGGCGAGGCGCCCGGTGTGATCGAGCGCGAGGACGGCTCGCTGCTCGTCTCGGGCGCGCTCTCGGCCGATGCGCTGGCCGACCGGCTTGAGCTCGATTACGGCGAGGACCGGGAATTCGGCACCGCGGCGGGCTTCGTTCTCGCCGTGTTAAAGAAACTGCCGGTCGAGGGCGAGCACTTCACCGACCAAGGCTGGCGCTTCGAGGTTGTCGACATGGACGGAAGGCGGATCGACAAGCTGCTGGTCACGCGGGCCGAGGCGGCTGGCGGGGTCGGTGAGGTTCAGGACGAGGCTTAGATCGGCCAGCGCTTGCGCTTGAGTCCTTGGTTTGCGAACCGACCTCCGTCGGTTCGTGGGCTTTCTGCTCGTCTGCGGCTTTCTCGGTACCGTTTCGAAACACCTTTTTGACTCGCCATCTAGCGCAGCCTCGGTCACGACCAGCGACCGACAGCGGGCGACCGCCCGCCCGCAGGGGTCCGGAGCGAAGCGAAAGAGCAACCCCGAGGACGCTCGCATGGAGGTGCGAGCGAGAAGCAGAGATCAAGCGATCATCCCTGCGGGATGACCGCCTGCGCGAACTGCCCGTCGCCTTCGGGGGCAGCGACGATGTCTCGGGTGACGCGGCCCTTGGCCACGGTGTTGGTTTGCGCGTCGCCGACCGAGGAACGGATGCCGGGAGCGGCCGCACCGGCGCGGTCGAGCGCGCTCGTTTCCACCTCGCTGCGCTGGGCCGGACCGCCGAAGATCGCCTCGAGCGCCTGTTCGGCGGCGGTGCCTTCGGCCGGGCGCGGGGCACCGGGGGCGGGGGGCACAAGATTGAAGTCGGGCGGCACCACCAGCGGGGCCTGCCGCTGCACCGCGAACTCGTCCGGCCGGTCGCGGTCGAGCAGCCCGCCGCTGCCGCAGGCGGTCAGCGCGGTCGCACCGGCGAGGATAGCGCCCATGCGAAGGGCCGTGGCAAGTCTGTTCATCGGGCTTTCTCCCCGGCCGAAACCGGTTTCTCGTTCATCATGTCGTCGACGGTGTCGCGCATCAGGAATGCGCGGGCAAGGATTATCACCACGCCGATGGTGATCGCGGCATCGGCGATGTTGAAGATCAGGAAGGGCCGGAACGTGCCGAAATGCAGGTCGGCATAATCGATCACGTAGCCCAGTGCATAGCGGTCACGGATATTGCCGAGCGCTCCGCCGAGGATCAGCGACAGGCCGAGAATGTCGCCGAGCGTGCGCTCGCGCATCATCCACACGGTCACTACCAGCGCGATGATCCCGGTCACCAGCACCAGCGCCCAGCGCATTTCCGGGTTCGTCGCCTCGAACATGCCGAGCGAGATGCCGAAATTCTGCGTGAAGCGCAGGTCGAAGAAGGGCAGCACCTCGACCGCGCCGACCCGCTGCAATTCGAGCGGGCCGGTCACCCACCATTTTACCCATTGGTCGACCACGAAGATCGCCAGCGCGAGAGCGATGCCGATCACGCGGCGTTTGCCGAGCGGGCTCATGCCGCACCTCCTGCGGCCGCGTCCAGTTCCTCGACCACCGCCGCGCAGCGATCGCACAGGGCGCCGTCTTCCGCCACTTCGGGCAGAAGGCGCCAGCACCGGCCGCATTTGTGGTCGGAAGTCTTGGTGACGATCACCGCGCCGCTATCCTTCCGCGCGACTGACGCGGTGATGAACAATTGCGCGAGATCGGCATCGATAAAGCCTTCGGGCACGGCATCGGCGGGGACCACGACATCGGCTTCGAGGCCCGACCGGATCACCTTCTCGCGCCGCAAGGGCTCGATCGCCTCCATCGCGTCCTCGCGCAGGTCGCGCAATTTCGCCCAGCGCGCATCGAGTGCCTCGTCGCGCCAGTCCTCGGGCAGCGGATGCCATTCCTGCAAATGGATCGATTCACGCTCCGGGAAACGCGTGCCCCACACCTCCTCGCTGGTGAAGACCAGCACCGGGGCGGCGTAGCGCACCAGCGACTGGAACAGGATGTCGAGCACGGTGCGATAGGCGCGCCGCTCGGTCCATTCCGGCGCGTCGCAATAGAGCCGGTCCTTGCGGATATCGAAGAAGAAGGCCGACAGGTCCTCGTTGGCGAAATCGATCAGCGCGCGGGTGTAGTCGTTGAAATCGTATTCCAGCGCCGCCCGCCGCAATTCGGCATCGAGCCCGGCGAGGCGCGAGAGCATGTAGCGTTCCAGCTCGGGCATCTGTTCGGGCGCGACCGCCTCGGCCTCGTGATCGTAGCCGTCGAGCGCGCCGAGGAGATAGCGGAAGGTATTGCGCAGCTTGCGATACTGGTCGGCGACCCCTTTCAGGATCTCGTCCCCGATCCGGTGATCCTCGGAAAAATCGACCGAGAGCGCCCACAGGCGGATGATGTCGGCCCCGTACTGCTCCATCACCTTGAGCGGATCGATCGTGTTGCCGAGGCTCTTCGACATCTTGCGCCCGTCCGCGGCCATGGTGAAGCCGTGGGTCAGCAGCTGGTCGTAGGGCGCGCGGCCCCGCGTGGCGCTGCTTTCCAGAAGGGAGGACTGGAACCAGCCGCGATGCTGGTCCGACCCTTCTAGATAGAGGTTCGCCGGCCACTGGAGATCGGGCCAGCGCCCGCTTTCCAGCACGAAGGCATGGGTGCTGCCCGAATCGAACCACACGTCGAGAATGTCGCCGACCATCTCGTAATCCGCGGGATCGTGGTCGGAGCCGAGGAATTCCGCCTTGCGCGCCTCGTCCCAGGCATCGACGCCCTCTTCGCGGATGGCCGCGACGATGCGGGCGTTGACGCCTGCGTCCTGGAGGTAGGAGCCGTCGGGCCGCACGAACAGCGTGATCGGCACTCCCCATGCGCGCTGGCGCGACAGGACCCAGTCGGGCCGGTTCTCGACCATGGAGCCGAGACGGCGGCGCCCCTTTTCGGGAATGAACTCGACCCGCTCGATTTCGGAGAGCGCGATCTGACGCAGGGTCCGCTCGCCATCGGCGGCATCGAGCTGGCCGCCCAGCGGCTTGTCCATCGGCACGAACCATTGCGGGGTGCAGCGGAAGATGATCTTCGCCTTGCTGCGCCAGCTGTGCGGATAGGAATGCCGGTAGTCGTCGCTGGCGGCGAGCAGCGCGCCCGCGTCGCGAAGGTCCGAACAGATCGGCCCGTCGGGCGCGTTGAAGGGCTTGTTGATGACGCTGCGGCGGCGTTCCTTCCCCTCGGCATCGAGGTCGTCCGCGCCCAGCCACGGCCAGTCGTCGCGATAGCGCCCGTCGTCCATCACCGCGAATTGCGGCTCCAGCCCATAGGCCTTGCAGAGCACGAAATCGTCCTCGCCATGGTCGGGCGCCATGTGGACGAGACCGGTGCCGCTGTCGGTGGTGACGAAATCGCCCGGCAGGAAAGGGCGCGGATTGGCGTAGAACCCGCCGAGATGGTGCATCGGGTGGCGCGCGACGGTTCCGGCGAGGTCGGAGCCTTTGAAGCGCTTTATTTCGTGGAGCTTTACGTCAGTCCGAGAACTAACCTCATCGACCAACGCAGCAGCGACGACGATCTCGCCACGCTTTTGGATGACAGCATTTTCTGAGGGCATCTCGCCGGGATGTAACCAAACAGCACGTCCGGAGATTACGCTGCAAAGTACATACTCAATCTCCGGCCCATAGGCGATCGCCTGGTTGACCGGGATCGTCCACGGCGTCGTCGTCCAGATCACCGCGTGAGCGCCGACCAGTTCCTCGATCGGGCTCTCGACGATCTCGAAGGCCACGTCGATCTGGGTGCTGGTGATGTCCTCGTATTCGACCTCGGCCTCGGCCAGCGCGGTTTCCTCGACCGGGCTCCACATCACCGGCTTCGATCCGCGGTAGAGGTTGCCCGCTTCCACGAATTTCATCAGCTCGGCGACGATCGCCGCCTCGCTGTCGGACTGCATGGTGAGATAGGGATTGTCCCAGTCGGCCATGATGCCGAGGCGCTTCAGCTGTTCGCGCTGCACGCCCACCCAGTGCGCGGCGTAGTCGCGGCATTCGGCGCGGAATTCCTTGGCCGGAACGTCCTTCTTGCTGCGCTTCTTCTTGCGGTAGAGTTCCTCCACCTTCCACTCGATCGGCAGGCCGTGGCAGTCCCAGCCCGGCACGTAGGGCGCATCCTTGCCCAGCAGGTTCTGCGTGCGGCAGACCATGTCCTTCAGCGTGTGGTTCAGCGCATGGCCGATATGCATGTCGCCATTGGCGTAGGGCGGGCCGTCGTGGAAAATGAACTTCTCCCGCCCCCGACGCGCGTCGCGCAGCTTTGCGTAGAGGTCCTGTTCCACCCAGCGCGCGGCGATCCCCGGCTCCTTCTGCGGCAGGCCGGCCTTCATGGGAAAATCGGTCTTCGGCAGGAAGACGGTGTCCCGGTAATCGCGCTGGGTGTTCTTTTCGTCTGACATACGGGGGTGGCCGCTACCGGAATTGCCGCCTGTAGGAAAGCGTTTCGCGCTGGGCGCTCCTCGCGGCGAAGCCGCCCTTCGTTCTCACGCGAAGTCGCGAAGAACGCGGGGGCGCTCCACCCGAACGATCTCTTCGCGTCTTCGCGTGAACCAAACGAGGCGCAATGCTGCCGGGATGGCGCAGAAGTTTCTCGCGGAGACGCAGAGGAAAGGGAAATGCAAAAGTGGTGATGGCGGCGGAGCCGTGCTCAATCTTCGACAGTGGGGCTGGGAAAAGGGGAGAGGAAATGAGAGAGCCTTCGGCTCGGCCGGTCCTCTCCGTGTCTCTCTTTCCTCTGCGGCTCTGCGAGAAATCTTACTCCGCCAGCAAACGCCGCGCTTGCTCGCAGTCACGTTCCATCTGGGCGCTGAGCTCCTCGAGCGAATCGAACTTCGCTTCGCCGCGCAGGAAGTGGTGGAAGGCGACTTCGATCTCCTGCCCGTAGAGATCGCCCGAAAAATCGAAGAAATAGGGTTCGAGCAGTTCCTTGGGCGGTTCGAATTGCGGGCGCACGCCGATATTTGCGGCGCCTGTCAGTTCCTGACCGGTGGCGAGGATGCGGCCGGTGACGGCGTAGATTCCGTATCGGGGGCGCAGGTAATTTTCGATCGCCAGATTGGCGGTGGGATAGCCGATCTCGCGCCCCCGCTTGTCGCCATGCTCGACCACGCCGCGAATGGCGAAGGGGCGGGTGAGGAGGCGGGCCGCCTCCTGTGGGTCGCCCTGGCGCAGCGCCTCGCGGACGCGGCTGGAGGAAACCGGCTCGCCGCTGTCGATCACCGGATCGACGGTGCGGACTGCGAGCGACGATTCGCGCAACAGGTTCACGCCGCCGCTCGCGCCCTTGCCAAAGCGGAAATCCTCGCCGGTTACCACGCCGTGCACACCAAGCCTTTCGATCAGGATGCGCTCGACGAACTGGTCGGCGCTTGTCCCGGCGAGCGTTGCGTCGAAGTGGAAGACCAGCATCGCGGTCGCCCCGGCGGAGAGATACAGTTCCTGCCGCTGCTCCAGAGTGGTCAGCCGGAAGGGCGGCACTTCGGGCTTGAAAAAGCGCACCGGGTGCGGATCGAACGTGGCGATGATGCTCGGCCGCCCCTCCGCCCGCGCCCACTCGATCGCCTCGCGCGCGACTGCCTGGTGGCCAGTGTGGAACCCGTCAAAATTGCCGAGCGCGACAATCCCGCCGCGCAGGGGTTCCGGCGCCCGTTCCCTGTGATCGAGCCGTCTCATCCGTCTGTACCGGCCCCGCGATAAGTGCAGAAGGAGTAGGCAGGAGCATCGCCCTCGGCGCTATGATCCTCCCGAGCGAAGAGGGTCCATTCGTCGCCCAGCGGCGGCATCAAGACATCGCCCGCGTATTCGGCATGGATCTGGGTCAGCTCGACGCGCTCGCAGCGCGGCAGGAACAGATCGAAGACCGCCGCCCCGCCGATCACCGCGACCTCGCCATGCCCCGCCGCCGCCAGCGCTTCGGTCGGGGAGCCGACCACTTCGGCCCCGTCGGCACGCCAAGCATCGCTCCGGGTCAGGACGATATGACGGCGGCCGGGCAGGAGGCCGGGCAGGCTCTCGAAGGTCTTGCGGCCCATGATCATCGGCTTGCCGCCCGTCAGCGCCTTGAAGTGCTTGAGGTCGGCGGGCAGATTCCATGGCAAGCCACCATCCCTGCCGATCACGCCGTTGGCGGCGCGCGCATAGATCGCGAAAAGGCCGGACCGGGGAGACATCAGCCGGGCGTCAGCCTTCGCCGGGAAGCCGCGTCACATGCCCCATCTTGCGCCCCTCGCGCACCTGGCGCTTGCCGTAGAGATGGAGATGCGCGGCGGGATCGGCGAGGTAGTCCTGCGCACGCGTCGCATCCTTGCCGATGATGTTCGCCATCTCGATGCGGGGCGCGATGGTGCGCGTGTCACCCAGCGGCAGGCCGGCGACGGCGCGGATGTGATTCTCGAACTGGCTCGTCGCCGCGCCCTCGATCGTCCAGTGGCCCGAATTGTGGACCCGAGGCGCCATCTCGTTGAACACCGGCCCGTCCGCCGTGGCGAAGAATTCGAGCGTCAGCACGCCGACATAGCGCAGCGCATCGGCGACCTGCCGGGCCAGCGCGCGCGCTTCCTCGACCTGCGCTTCCACTTCCGCGCCCGCGGGGAGCACCGAGCGGGCGAGAATGCCGTCCTCGTGCTCGTTGCGGGTCGAATCCCAGAATGCGATTTCCCCGTCCTGACCGCGCACCAGGATGACGGAGAACTCCGCCGCGAAAGTGACGAAGCCTTCGTAAACCGTCGGCATGCCGGGCAGCACGACCGCTTCGGCATCGCGCGCCGAGGCGATGCGCCACTGGCCCTTGCCATCATAGCCCTCGCGGCAGGTCTTGAGGATGCCGGGCGTCCCGATCCGCTCGATCGCGCGCTCCAGATCGCTTGCGTCGTCCACCGCCATGTAAGGCGCGGTGCGGCCTCCCAGATCCTCGACGAAGCGCTTCTCCTTCAGCCGGTCCTGCGCGGTCTCGAGCCCTCGGCGCGGCGGGTGGACCATGGCCTCGGGCAGCGCGTCGAGCGTTTCGAGCGGGACGTTCTCGAATTCCCAGGTGATCGCATCGCAGCGCGCGGCAAAGGCGGCGAGGGCGGCGGTATCGTCCCAGCGGCTGGTGAAGAAATCGCTGCTGACCGGCGCGGAGACATTGTCGCCTTCGGGCGCGTAGCCGATGCAGGTGTAGCCGAGCTGCGCCGCGCACATCGCCATCATCCGGCCGAGCTGCCCCCCGCCGAGAATGCCGATCGTGCTTCCGGGTGCGAGGCCAGCGACGGGAGGGGTAACAGCCATCAGTCCTCGGGCCGCTCGGCCACGCGGTCGGTCTGTGCCTGGCGCCAGGCCTTGAGCCGCCCGGCCAGCGCATCGTCGGTGGTGGCGAGAATGCTGGCGGCGAGCAGGCCGGCATTGGTTGCCCCCGCCTCGCCAATGGCCAGCGTGCCGACCGGGATGCCGGCGGGCATCTGGACGATCGAGAGCAGGCTGTCCTGACCCGACAGCGCCTTCGACTTCACCGGTACGCCGAGCACCGGGAGATGGGTCATCGCTGCGACCATGCCCGGCAGATGCGCCGCACCGCCCGCACCGGCGATGATGACCGAGAAGCCTTCATCCGCCGCGCCCTTGGCGAAATCGGCCATGCGGTCGGGCGTGCGGTGGGCCGAAACGATGCGCGCCTCGTGATCGACCCCAAGCTCTTCCAGCACGGCAGCGGCCCTGCGCATGGTCGGCCAGTCCGACTGCGAGCCCATGACGATCGCGACCCGTCCCGCTTTGCCCCCGGCCATGTCAGGCATCCTTGAGGTAGTAGCGCTCCTTCGCGGGGCGCAGATTGTCGCCGAATTCGTAGACGATCGGCTGGCCGGTCGGAATTTCCAGCCCGGTAATCTCTTCGTCCGAAATGCCCGACAAATGCTTGACCAGCGCGCGCAGCGAATTGCCGTGAGCGGAGATGATCACCGTCTCCCCGGAGGAGAGGCGCGGCAGGATGTCGCTCTCCCAATAGGGCAGCACCCGCTCGATGGTGAGCTTCAGGCTTTCCGTGCGCGGCACCGGAATGCCGGCATAGCGCGGATCGCCGGACAGATCGAATTCGCTGCCCTCCTCGATGTCGGGCGGCGGCACGTCGAAGCTGCGGCGCCAGATGTGAACCTGTTCCTCGCCATGCTTCTCGCGCGTCTGCTGCTTGTCGAGGCCGGTGAGCCCGCCATAATGCCGCTCGTTGAGGCGCCAGTCCTTGGTCTCGGGGATCCACAGCCGGTCGCAGGCCTCCAGCGCCAGATGCAGCGTCTTGATCGCGCGGGTCTGGAGGCTGGTGTAGGCGACGGTGGGCATCAGGCGCTTCTCGCGCAGCAACTGCCCGGCCGCGCGTGCTTCCGCGACACCCTGATCGGTCAGGTCGACATCCCACCAGCCGGTGAAGCGGTTGGCTAGGTTCCATTCGCTCTGGCCGTGGCGGACGAGGATCAGTTTGGACATGACAGCTTACCGACAATTTGCGAGAGCGATGCGCGTTAGCGCTCCGATTCGTCTTTGGGAAGCGCAGTCTGGGCGCTTCCGGCCTCGCCGTTCATGTCGCGGGCCTGCGACTTCCTGCGACGCAGGTTCTCACGCAATTTTGCGGCCAGCCGCTCCTCGCGCGAAAGCGCCTCGTCCATTGTGTTACCGGTTTTCGCCATCCGGGCGGCATATGCCAAATCGCAGTGCGGGCTCAAGCTCCGCTTGACTTTCGCCGCCCTGCCGACAATAGGCGCGCCCGGTCACCCGGCATGGTTCCGGGCAAGGCCCCGTGCTGCTGTAGCTCAGTGGTAGAGCGCACCCTTGGTAAGGGTGAGGCCGGGAGTTCAATCCTCCCCAGCAGCACCATTCACCTCCATTTCCGTTTGCAACGCTGTCGCGCCTTGCGTGCTTTACGCGCATCGGCCACGCCCCTTCGCGACAGGAGGTGGCGACGATGGACTTTCAGCTTACCGAGCAGCAGCGCGATCTGCAGGAGGCGGCGCGCAAGTTCGCGCGCGCAGAGCTTCCGGACCTCGCGCGAGAGATGGAAGAGAAGGATATCCCCGTCCCGGCCGAGATGGTGCGGCGCTATGGCCAGCAGGGCTTTCTCGGCGTCAACCTGCCGGAGAAATATGGCGGGCTGGGGCTGGGCCATCTCGAGGCGCTGCTGGTGCTCGAGCAGTTCGCGATGATCAGCAACGCGGTCGCCTTTCCAGTGTTCGAGGCGCTGGTCGGCCCGGTCCGCGCGATCGCGCTGTTCGGCACCGATTCGCTGCGCCAACGGATCATCCCCAAGGTCACGCGGGGCGAGGCGACGGTGGCCGTGTCCATGTCTGAACCCGATGCCGGCACCGCGCTGACCGATCTTTCCACCCGGGCGCGTGAGGACGGCGGGCAGTTCGTGCTCGACGGCACCAAGCGCTGGACCAGCGGGGCGGGCCACGCGCAATATTACGTGGTCTATTGCCGCCTGCCGGATGCGCCGGGAGCGAAGGGCATCGGCGCGCTGCTGATCAACAAGGACATGGAGGGCGTCGGCTTCGGCAAGCGCGAGAAGCTGATGGGTTTCCGGGGGATCGACACACGCGACATCACCTTCGATGCGGTGAAGGTGCCGAAGGACAATCTGGTGGTCGAGGCGGGCGGTTTCGGCCGGCTGATGGCGGCTTTCGGGCTCGAGCGCTGCGGCAATGCGACCCAGAGCCTGGGCCTTGCCGCCGCCGCGCTCGAACAGGCGACCGAATATGTCCAGCAGCGCGAGGCCTTCGGCAAGCCGATCGTCGATTTCCAGGCGGTGCAGCTGCGCCTCGCCGAAATGGCGATGCAGGTCGAGGCGGCGCGTCTGCTGATCTACCGCGCGGCGGCCAATGCAGCGCAGCAGGACAATCGCCTGCCGAGCGTGTTCGAAAGCAGCGTCGCCAAGTGCTACGCCAACGAGATCGTCCGCTCGGTCACCGCCAACGGGATGCAGGTGATGGGCGGCTATGGCTATCACTCGGAATACGGGATGGAACAGCGCGTGCGCGACGGCTTCGCCTGGGGCATTGCGGGCGGCACGACCGACGTCCAGAAAACCAATATCGCCGCCGCCATGATCGGCCGGCGTTTCGATCAGCGGCGTTGATTGCGCGCACTGTATTGGCTAGATAGAACACTATGGAGCATACAGACGCGCTGCAGGCCGCGCCGGTCGAAGAAACCGACCTCAGGCAGCTCGATCCGCGTTACCGGACGGTGCTGCGGATCGTCGGAACGATCTGGTCGATCCCGGTGCTGATCGTGGCGACGGTGCCGGGTATCGCGATCGAGAACTGGTCGCTTTATGCCCTCGTTCCGGCATTGGTCACCGTCGCTCTTCTGATCTTTCGATTCCCTTCGCGGCGCTGGTCGGCGCGCGGCTATTCGCTGGAAGACGAGCGGCTGCGCGTGGTGCGCGGAATCATGTTCCGCTTCGATACGGTGGTGCCCTTCGGCCGGGTTCAGCATATCGATGTGGGGCAGGGGCCGTTGGAGCGGGCCTTCGATCTCGCCACGCTGACGGTCCACACCGCCGGGACGCACAATTCCTCGGTCGCGCTGCCGGGGCTCGCGCATGAAGACGCGCTGGCGATGCGCGAGACGATCCGGGCGGCGATCCGGCGCGACACGTTGTGAACCGGGACGCCGAGACGGCGGGCGAGCCGCGGCGGACGGACCCGCGCAGCTTCGCGGTGAAGGGGCTAGGGATGCTGACCCAACTCGCCGTCCCGCTCGGGCTCGCCAGTGTCACCATTCTCGACGATGGGGATCTGGGGGAGCTGATCGCCTATTTTCTGCCCGTCGTGCTGGCTGTCGTCGGAGCGAATTTCTTCTTCGCCTGGCTCGGCTGGCGGCGGTTTACCTATCAGGTGAACCCGGCCGATATCCGGGTCGAGAGCGGCATCGTCTCGCGTCAGGCGCGCTCCGTTCCCTATGAACGCATTCAGGATGTCAGCCTTGAACAGCGTCTAATTCCGCGCTTTTTTGGTCTAGTCGAGGTAAAGTTCGAGACAGGTGCGGGCGGAAAGGACGAACTTTCGCTCGCTTTCCTTTCCGAAGCCGAGGGGGAGCGGCTGCGCGAACTGGTCCGTTCGCGCCGCGATGGTGAAACGGCCGAGATGCCGGGCGAGATCCGCGCCGAGCCCGACCGCGAGTCGCTGTTCGCCATGGGGCCGCGCCGGGTGGTGACCTTCGGCCTGTTCGAATTCTCGCTGATCGTCGTCGCGGGGTTTGCGGGCTTCGCGCAGCAATTCGATTTCCTGCTGCCCTTCGACCTGTGGGATTTCGACGAATGGCAGGCGCGCCTCGCCGGTCCGGGGCGCTGGCTGGCGGGGCTGGGCTTCGCGGCACAGGTCGCCGGCGCGCTCATCGCCGCGGCGACCTTGCTGGCGGTGGGGTTCGGCACCGGGCTGATCCGCACCGTGCTGCGCGAATGGGATTTCCGGCTGGAGCGGACCGACAAGGGCCTGCGCCGCCGCCGCGGCCTCTTGACCCGGACCGATGTGGTGATGCCGGTTCACCGGGTGCAGGCGCTGCGGATCGGGACCGGGTTCCTGCGCAAGTATTTCGGCTGGCACCGGCTCCGCGTGGTCAGCCTGGCGCAGGACAGCGGCAACGCCAATCACGACGTCGCGCCCTTCGCGCAGATGGCGGAGATCGCGCCGATCGTCGCGACCACCCGCTTCGCCCTGCCGCCTGCCGATCTCGACTGGCAGCGCGGCGATCGGCGCTACCGCATCGACCGGGTCGTGATCGGCGGCATCGTGCTGGGCGCAATTGCGATCGGCTTGGCATTCTCGCCGCGCCCCGAACTCGTCGCCCTTCCGCTGGTCGGGATACTCGCCGTTGCGCTGGTCGAGTTCCACGACTGGCACTTTTCCGCCAACGCGCTCGATCCGAGGCAGGTCTATGTCCGGCGCAGCTGGCTTTCGCCGAAAACCTCGATCGCCAGCCGCGTCAAGCTGCAATCGGTCGAGATCGCGCAGGGGCCGATCGCCCGCCATCGCGGATACGCGACGCTCCATCTCGGCCTTGCCGGGGGCCAGTTCAGCATAAGGGGCATCCGGCACGAGCGGGCCGGCGAGTTGCGCGACGCCATTCTCGGCTCGATCGCAAGGACCGATTTCAGCGAGCTTGTCTAGCCCGCGTGGAGCTCGCTCCATTCCGGGTGCCGCTTGAACTGCGCGGCGACGTAGGAACAGGCGGGCCGGACGGTAAAGCCCTGCTCGCGCGCATCCTCGATTAGCGCGAGGACCAGCTTTTCGGCGATTCCCCGTCCGCGCATCGAGGGCGGCACGCCCGTATGGTCGGCGACGCGCACATTGTCTCCGCCCGGATGCCAGGTCAGTTCGCCCGCATGTTCGCCCTCGGCCGTGCGGGCGCGATATTCGCCGCCGCCCGAATTGTCGCGGTGCTCGATCGTGATGTCTTGGCTGCTCATGATGTCTCCTTCTTGCACTCAATCGCTGCGTCTCTAAGGGCGTTCCCATGACCCGCCCCCGCCAGTTCCTGTCCGACAATTCCGCCGCCGTGCATCCCCGCCTGTGGGAGGCGATGCGCGCCGCCGACGCGGCGCAGACGCCCTATGACGGCGATGCGCTGTCGCAAGAGCTGGACGCGCGCTTCGGCGAAACCTTCGGCCGCGACTGCGCGGCGCTTTGGGTGGCAACCGGAACGGCGGCCAACTGCCTCGCGCTCGCCACCATGGTCCAGCCGCATGGCGGTGTCGTCTGTCACCGCGAGGCGCATATCGAGATGGACGAGGGCGGGGCGCCCGGCTTCTATCTCCACGGCGCCAAGCTGCTGCTGGTCGAAGGCGAGAGCGCGAAACTGACGCCCGAAACGATCACCTCGGTGCTCGATGCGATCCGCGACGATGTGCATCAGGTCCAGCCGCATGCGATCTCGATCACTCAGGCGAGCGAATATGGCTGCGCCTACCGGCCCGGCGAAGTCTCCGCGATCGCCGAACTGGCGCGCAGCCGCGGGCTCGGTTTTCACATGGACGGCGCACGCTTCGCCAATGCCACCGCCTTTCTCGGCTGCTCGGCGGGCGAGGCGGCGAAGGATGTCGACGCGCTCAGTTTCGGCTGCGTCAAGAATGGCGGGATGAACGCCGAGGCGATCCTGTTCTTCGACGAGGGGCTGGCCGATGTCGCCCGCTATCGCCGCAAGCGCGCCGGGCATTTGCAATCGAAGGGCCGGTTCCTCGCCGCTCAGCTTCTCGCCATGCTCGAAGGCGATCTCTGGCTGGAAAATGCGCAGCAGGCCAATGCCGCTGCGCAGGAGATCGCCGGGGCGTGCGGCGAGCGGCTGATGCACCCGGTCGAGGCGAACGAGCTGTTCGTGCGCTGCACGGCCGAGGAACGCGAGGCTTTGCGCGCGCAGGGCTTCGAATTCTACGACTGGGGGCCGGATGCGGCCCGCCTCGTCACCGCCTGGGACACGCGCGAGGACGATGCGCTGGCGCTGGCAAAGGCCGTGTCCGGCCTATGAGCGGAGGCCCGACGGGCGAGACGCTGCTCGCCCCGCGCAATCTTGCCGCCTTCCTGCTGGTCAGCCTGATCTGGGGCGGCACCTGGCTGGTGATCCGCGACCAGATTTCCACCGTTCCCGCCCAATGGTCGATCGTCTGGCGCTTTGTTGCCGCGACGCTCGGCATGTTCGCGCTGGCGAAGTGGCGGGGCGAGCCGGTGCGGTTGCCCAAGGGCGGCCAGCGCTGGGCGATGGCGCTGGGGCTGATGCAGTTCACGCTCAATTTCACCTTCGTCTACAATGCCGAGAGGTTCATCACGTCGGGGCTGGTCGCGGTGATGTTCGCCCTGCTGGTGGTGCCCAACGCCATTCTCGGGCGCATCCTGCTCAAGCAGCCGATTCGACGCGAATTCGTCATCGGTTCCTCGATCGCCGCGATCGGTATCGGCTTCCTGTTCTTCCAGGAATGGCGCGCTTCGCCTGCCACGCTCGAAGAGGTGCTGCTGGGGGCCGGGCTGACCGTGGCCGGCATTCTCTCGGCCAGTTCGGCCAACATCATCCAGGCGCTCGACGGGGCCAAGCGGCTGCCGTTCCTCACCCTGCTCGCCTGGTCGATGCTGTGGGGCGTGGTCATCAACGCCGCGATGGCGCTCGTGCTGACCGGCCCGCCCGTGTTCGATCCGCGCCCGGCCTTTGTGCTGGGAACGCTATATCTCGGCCTGCTGGGATCGGTGGTGACCTTCCCGCTCTATTACGGGCTGGTGCGCAAGGTCGGGGCGGGGCAGGCGGCCTATACCAGCGTGATCGTGCCGGTGGTGGCGATGGCGCTGTCGACTCTGTTCGAAGGATACGTCTGGGGACCGGTGCCGATCATCGGCGGCGTGCTGACATTGGGCGGCATGTTCGTCGCCATGCGCGCACGGTCCGCGCCGCCCCCTAGGCGTGCCGTTCCAGAGCCCTGATCGCGGCCAGCCCTTCGCGGAAGGTGGGGTAGGCGGGAGACCAGCCCAGCACGCGCTTCGCCTTCCCATTGGCGACACGGCGGTTCTCGGCATAGAAACCGCGCGCCATGGGCGAGAGGCCCGCCTCGTCCATCGTCTGGAGCGGCGGCGGCTCGGCACCGAGCAGGCGGCAGGCTTCCTCGGTCACGGCATTGTGGCTGGCGGGCAAATCGTCGCCGAGATTGTAGGCACCGGGCGGTGCGCCGCCTTCGATGGCGGCGACCAGCCCCGCGACGATATCGTCGACATGGACGCGGCTGAAGATCTGGTCGGGCAGATCGATGCGGTGCGCCTTGCCCTCGCGCACCCGGTCGAGCGCGCTGCGCCCCGGTCCGTAGATGCCGGGCAGGCGAAAGGCCCGCGCGCCGAGTGCCAGCCAGCTTGCATCGCATGCGGCGCGGGCGCTGCGCCGGCCACCGCCCGTCGGGCTGGCCTCGTCGACCCAGGCCCCGGCGGCATCGCCGTAGACGCCGGTCGAGGAAAGATAGGCGAGCGGCAGGGTTTCGAGATCACGCCCGTAGCGATCGAGCACCGGGTCGCTGCCCTCGGCGGGCGGGACGGAGGAGAGGACCTGATCGCTTTCGCGCAAGGCGCGGCGCACGGCGTCCTCGTCATCGAAGGCGACATTGCCCGAACTGCCCGTCGCATCGACGCGCCAGCCGCGCGCTTCCATGCTTTCCGCGATGCGGGCGGCGGTGTAGCCGAGCCCGAAAATGAACAAACGCGCCATAGAGGCGTAATAGCTGGAAACACGCTTCGCGAAAGGACCGCTTCGCCTCCATGGATATCGCCCGTACCCCTTCGACCCCCGACGGAAACCCGTATCTGGCCGACGCCGCGCCCGAGCCCAAGGCGCCGCCCGAGATCCGGCGCGAGGATTACGCGCCCTTCCCCTGGCTGATCCCGGCGACGCGGCTGGAATTCGAACTGGGGCTGGAGACCACCCGCGTCACCGCGACGCTGGAAATCGAACGAAACCCCGACGCGGACCGCTCGCCCACGATCCGGCTGAACGGCGACGGGCTGAGCCTCGTCGAGCTGCATTGCGACGAGGAGCCATGCACCGGCCACATGATGGACGGCGACGATCTGATCGTCACGCTCGAAGGCGACAACCATGTGCTGCGGATCGTGACCGAAATCGACCCCGGCGCCAATTCGCAGCTGATGGGCCTCTACGCCTCGAACGGGATGCTGTGCACCCAGTGCGAGGCGGAAGGGTTCCGGCGCATCACCTTCTTCCCCGACCGGCCCGACGTGCTCTCGGTCTACACCGTGCGGATGGACGCGCCGGAGGAGCAGTTCCCGGTCCTGCTGAGCAACGGCAACCGCACCGGCACGGGCAAGGACAAGGGCGGGATGCACTGGGCGGTGTGGCACGATCCCTGGCCCAAGCCCTCCTATCTCTTCGCGCTGGTGGCGGGCGATCTGGTCGCGCGCGAGGACTGCTTTACGACGATGTCGGGCAAGGATGTCGATCTCGCCATCTGGGTGCGCAAGGACGATCTGCCGCGCACGGCCCACGCGATGGAAAGCCTCAAGCGCTCCATGACATGGGACGAAGAGACCTTCGGGCGCGAATACGATCTCGACGTGTTCAACATCGTGGCGGTGGGCGATTTCAACATGGGCGCAATGGAGAACAAGGGCCTCAACGTCTTCAACACGAAATACGTGCTGGCCGACGAGGAAACCGCGACCGACGGCGATTTCGATGCCATCGAGGGCGTGATCGGGCACGAATATTTCCACAACTGGTCGGGCAACCGGATCACCTGCCGCGACTGGTTCCAGCTGAGTCTCAAGGAAGGCTTCACCGTGCTGCGCGACCAGCTGTTCAGCCAGGACATGCATTCCGAGGCGGTCAAGCGGATAGAGGACGTGCGCGTGCTGCGCAGCGTGCAGTTTCCGGAGGACAGCGGCCCGCTCGCCCATCCGATCCGGCCCGACAGCTATCGCGAGATCAGCAATTTCTACACCTCCACGATCTACAACAAGGGCGCCGAGGTGATCCGCATGATGCGTTCGATGGCCGGGCCGGAGCGGTTCCGGAAAGGCACCGATCTCTATTTCGAGCGCCATGACGGCGAGGCCGCGACCTGCGAGGATTTCGTGCGCGCGATCGAGGAAGGGGCGGAGCTCGACCTTGACCATTTCCGCCTGTGGTATTCGCAGGCGGGCACCCCGCGGGTGAAAGTCGCGCTGACACATGAAGGCGACACGGCGAGCCTTGCCCTGTCGCAGGAGGTCCCGCCGACGCCGGGCCAGTCCGAAAAACGGCCCATGCCGATCCCTCTGCGCATAGCGCTGTTCGACCGCGCGACGGGCAAGAGCGAAGGCGAGGAACTGGTCATGCTCGACAGCGCCGAGACGACGCTGCGCTTCGACGGGTTCGCCGAGAAGCCCGTCCTCTCGATCAATCGCGGCTTCACCGCCCCGGTCCGGATCGAACGCGAGATCGTGCGCGAGGATCTCGCCTTCCTCGCCCGCAACGACGACGATCCCTTCGCGCGGTCCGAAGCGATGCAGGACCTCGTGGTCGGCCATCTGCTCGAGGCTGCGGACGGCAGTCCCGCCGAGGGCGCGAGCGAAGCCATCGCAGGCGCGCTCGGCGAAATCCTGAAGGACGACGCGATCGACGACCTGATGCGCGGCGAACTGATGATGCTGCCGGGCGTCACCTATCTGATGGATCAGGTCCTGCTCGCCGATCCGGGCAGGATTTTCGCCGCGCGCGAGGCGCTGAAGGCCGATCTCGGCACGCGGTTGGAGAAGGAACTGGAGGCGCTGCATGAGCGTGCCAGCGCCGTGCCCTTCTCCCACGATCCAGAGGCCAAGGGCGCGCGCAAGGTCGGGACCATGGCGCTGACCTATCTCGCCGCGTCCGATCCGCAGCGCGCCGCGGACCTCGCCGCCGCGCAATATGATTCGGCGGACAACATGACCGACCGGCAGGGCGCGCTGATGGTCCTGAGCGGGATCGACAGCGCGGCGCGGAGCGACCGGCTGCTCGATTTCTACGACCGCTTCGAAGGCAATGCGCTGGTGATCGACAAGTGGTTCTCGCTCCAGGCCTCCTCGCTCCACCCGGACGTGATCGAGCATGTGAAAACGCTTGCCGATCACCCCGATTTCACCCTGCGCAATCCCAACCGCGCCCGCTCGCTCTACATGGCCTTCACCGGCACGCCGCAAGGCTTCCACGCGGCGAGCGGGGAGGGCTACCGGATGATCGCCGATCTCATTTTAGAGCTCGACCCGATCAACGCCCAGACCGCGGCGCGTTTCGTGCCCGCGCTCGGCCGCTGGCGGCGGATCGAGGAGGGGCGTGCCGCGCTGATGCGCGAACAGCTCCAGCGCATTGCCGATGCGCCCAAGCTCTCGCGCGACACTTACGAGCAGGTCACGCGCTCTCTTGGCTGACTTGCTGCGTTCCGATGTGCTGGAAGTGCCGCACGGTTTTTCGACCCGCAGCGGCGCGACGGCGGACGACATCCTGCCCGGCGCGCCGCTGGTGCTGGCAAGACAGGTCCATTCGCCGGACGTGGTCACGGTCGATTCGCCATGGGCGCGGGACAGCGCACCTGAGGCCGATGCGCTCGTCACCGCCCGGCCCGGCATCGCGCTCGGCATCGTCACCGCCGATTGCGCGCCGGTGCTGCTGTGCGACTGGGGGGCGGGCGTGATCGGCGCGGCCCATGCCGGCTGGCGCGGGGCGAAGGAGGGGGTGCTGGCGAACACCGTCGCGGCGATGGAAGCGCTCGGCGCGCAGGCCGGGCGCATGGCGGCGGCGATCGGCCCGTGCATCGCCCAGCCGAATTACGAGGTCGACGCGGCGTTCCGCGCGGGCTTTCCCGAGGAGGATGGCCAATTCTTCGCTCCGGGGCGGGAGGGCCACTTCCAGTTCGACCTGCCCGGATATGTCGCAAAGCTCCTGTGCGACGCGGGGGTCGCAACGGTCGATCGGCTCGCCCTCGACACCTATGCCGGGGAAGACCGCTTCTTCTCCTATCGCCGCGCGACCCATCGGGGCGAGGCAACCGGCGGGCGCCAGACAAGTGTCATCGGAATGCATCAGACCGGCTGAGCCCGGCCAAAATGGCGGTTGGCAAGTTTCGGCCCAGCGGCTAGAGGCCCGTTCCAAACTGGTCTGCGCGCGCCACACGGGGGCTCTTCACGGAGTTGCGCTTGCGGAGCCGGGCTCGAAATTTCTCGCGGGAATTCGTCGCCGATCGGCGGGCGGGCATCGCAGGCAAAGTACAACAAGGCATAGGGGCCGATGGCAGACACCGCTGCAACCGCAACTCCCGATAGCGTGGCACAGAACGAGGACGGCTACCGTCGTCGCGACTTCATCAACATCGCCGCCGTCTCCGCCGCCGGCGTGGGCGGTGCGGCCGTGTTGCTGCCGCTGATCAGCCAGATGGCCCCGTCCAAGGACGTGCTGGCCGAAAGCACCACCGAGATCGACGTTTCGGCTATCGAGCCGGGTCAGGCGATCAAGGCCGTGTTCCGCAAGCAGCCGCTGTTCGTGCGCCGCCTGACGCCGCAGGAGATCGCCGCCGCGGACGCCGTGGACGCCGGCAGCCTGCGCGATCCGCAGACTCTGGCGGAGCGGACCAAGGAAGGGCATCTCGACATGCTCGTGACCATGGGCGTGTGCACCCATCTCGGCTGCGTCCCCCTGGGCGCCGCGGAGGGCGAGGTCCGGGGCGAATTCGGCGGCTATTTCTGCCCGTGCCACGGCTCGCACTACGACACGGCCGCGCGCATTCGCAAAGGTCCGGCGCCGAGCAATCTGCTGGTGCCGGATTACGAATTCACCAGCGACACGACCATTCTCGTCGGCTGAGGATACGGATAGGATACGATGAGCTTTCCCTGGGCCAAGCAATACACGCCGGCGAACGGTCTGACCAAGTTTCTCGACGAGAAGCTGCCGCTGCCGCGTCTCGTCTACAACGCGGTGGGCGCGGGTTATCCGGTGCCGCGCAACCTCTCGTACTTCTGGAATTTCGGCGTGCTTGCCGGGTTCTTCCTGGTGTTGCAGATCGTCACCGGCATCATTCTGGCGATGCATTACGCCGCCAACGCCCAGGTCGCCTTCGCGACGACCGAGCACATCATGCGCGACGTCAACTGGGGCTGGATGATGCGTTATGCGCACGCCAACGGCGCCAGCTTCTTCTTCATCGTGGTCTACATCCACATCTTCCGCGGCCTGTTCTACAGCTCCTACAAGGCGCCGCGCGAGATGATCTGGCTGCTCGGCGTGGTCATTTTCCTGCTGATGATGGCCACCGCCTTCATGGGCTACGTGCTTCCCTGGGGCCAAATGAGCTTCTGGGGTGCCAAGGTCATCACCGGCCTGTTCGGCGCGATCCCGCTGGTCGGCGAGCCGATTCAGATCTGGCTGCTCGGCGGTTTCGCGCCCGACAACGCCGCGCTCAACCGCTTCTTCAGCCTCCACTTCCTGCTGCCCTTCGTGATCGCGGGCGTCGTGATCCTGCACATCTGGGCGCTGCATATTCCCGGTTCGAGCAATCCGACCGGCGTCGAGGTGAAGAGCGAGAGCGACACGCTGCCCTTCCACCCCTATTATACCGCGAAGGACGGCTTCGGCCTCGGCGTGGCGCTGCTGTTCTTCTTCGCGCTGGTCTTCTTCCTGCCGAACGCGCTGGGCCATCCGGACAACTACATTCAGGCGAACCCGCTTTCGACCCCGGCGCACATCGTTCCGGAATGGTATTTCTGGCCGTTCTACGCGATCCTGCGCGCCTTCACGATGGACTTCATCCTGCCGGCGAAGCTGTGGGGTGTGCTGGGCATGTTCGCGGCGATCCTGTGCTGGTTCTTCCTGCCCTGGCTCGACAAGTCGCCGGTGCGCAGCGGTCACTACCGCCCGCTGTTCCGCAAGTTCTTCTGGTTCGGCCTGATACCGACCATGGCCGTTCTCTTCTGGTGCGGCGGCGCGCCGGCGGAAGAGCCCTACGTCATGCTGAGCCAGATCGCGACGGCCTATTACTTCCTGCATTTCCTGGTGATCCTGCCGATCGTTAGCCAGATCGAGAAGCCGGAGCCGCTGCCCTATTCCATCACCGAAGCCGTGCTGCATTCGGACAAGAAGGCAGTGCTTGGCGAAAATACGGAGCCTGCGGTCTGAACCGCGGATCGGGACGAGAGAAAAGAGAGCAAGAATGATCCGCCTTATCTCCATCCTTGTCGGACTGGGCTTCGCCTTCGTCGCGATCGTGTCCTTCGGCGTGGGTGCCTACACCTGGGCGACCGAGGAAACCGAGGGGCATGTCCCCTACGAGCATCCCCGCGACATCGCCTATTCCTTCGACGGCCCGCTCGGCACCTGGGACTACGCCCAGCTCCAGCGTGGCTACAAGGTCTACAAGGAAGTCTGTTCAGCCTGTCACAGCCTCAAGTTCGTGGCTTTCCGCAACCTTTCCGAACTCGGTTATTCCGAAGCGCAGGTGAAGGCCGAGGCAGCGACCTGGCAGGTCCCCGGTGTCGATCCGACCACGGGCGAAGCCAGTATGCGTCCGGGCGAGCCGACCGACTTCTTCCCCTCGCCCTATCCCAATGCGGTGGCGGCGGCAGCGGCGAACAACAACGCGATCCCGCCCGACCTCTCGCTGATCACCAAGGCGCGCGCCGACGGCACGAACTATGTCGCCTCGCTGCTGACCGGCTATCAGGAGCCTTCGCCCGAACTGCTGGCGGAGCATCCCGAGGCCGCGCCGGGACCCGGTCTCCATCACAACCCGTTCTTTCCAAACCTTAACCTCGCCATGGCGCCGCCGCTGACCAGCGCCGGCCAGGTGACCTTCGACGACGGGACCGAATCGACCATTCCCAACATGGCGCGCGATGTGGCCGCCTTCCTCACCTGGACTGCCGAACCGACTCTGGTGAAGCGCAAGCAGACGGGCTGGGCGGTGATGATCTTCGTCCTCTTCGCGACCGTTCTAGCCTACTTCTCTAAGCAGCAGATCTGGTCCGCGGCCAAGCCGAAGCGCCGGAAGGACTGAGAGGCATCGCCTCTTCCGGAGTGATCCTCTCGCCCCGGCCGGATCCGGAGCAGTCGGCTTGACCGCCGATGAGCTTAAGGGCCTGATCCGCACGGTGCCTGACTTTCCCGCCAGGGGAATCCAGTTCCGCGATATCACGACGCTGATCGGCAACGGCCCCGGCCTCCGCGCCGCTGTCGGGCAACTCGCCTGCATAGCGCGCGAGGCCGGGGCCGAAGCGATCGCCGGAATGGAAGCGCGCGGCTTCATCTTCGGCGCTGCGGTCGCTGTCGAGCTGCAGCTCGGCTTCGTCCCCGTCCGCAAGCCCGGCAAGCTGCCGGTCGAAACCATCGGGATCGAATACGCGCTCGAATATGGCAGCGACCGGCTGGAAATCGATCCGGCATCTGTCGGGCAAGGCCAGCGGATCGTGGTGGTCGACGATCTCATCGCAACCGGCGGCACGGCCTGCGCTGCCGCACAGCTTCTGCGCAAGGCAGGCGCCGTGGTGGAGGATGCCGCCTTCGTCATCGACCTGCCCGATCTCGGCGGCGCGGCGGCGTTGCGCGAATGCGGAGCAGCGGTGCACGCGCTGGTGGACTTCGCAGGCCATTGATGGGAAACATTCACGGCGCCTCGCATTGACGGGGCTGGTGCGGACGCCAAGGGCCCGCAGGGTCGGGACGGAATAGGGGCCATGGAAGAACAAGCGATCGTCATCGCCATGGTCGGGATCCTGGGCATCGGTTCGCAATGGATCGCCTGGCGCACGGGCTGGCCGGCAATCGTGCTCATGCTCGCGGCGGGTTTTCTTGCCGGGCCGGTCCTGGGCGTCTTCGATCCCGAACATGCCTTTGGCGAACTGCTCGAGCCCATGGTGGCGATCGGCGTCGCGCTCATCCTGTTCGAGGGCGGGCTCAGTCTAGACTTCCGCGAACTGCGCCACTCGGGCGATGCGGTCTGGCGTCTCGCCACTATCGGCGTGCTGCTCGGCTGGTTCTTCGGCGCACTCGCCGCGCACGAGATCGCGGGCCTCGTCCTGCCCGTAGCCGTGCTGTTCGGCGGCATTCTCGTAGTAACCGGGCCGACGGTCGTCATCCCCCTGCTGCGCCAGTCCTCCGTTCAGCAGCGGCCGGCCTCGATCCTCAAATGGGAAGCCATCGTAAACGATCCGACCGGCGCGCTGTGCGCGGTCATCGCCTACGAATACTTCCGCAAGGTTGCCGAAAGCCCGGGCGCGACCGTTACCGAAGTGTTGCTGCCTATGCTGCTCGCGATCGCGCTGGCCGGCGTGCTAGGCTTTGTCGCGGCGCTCGCCATCGCCTGGGCCTTTCCCCGGGGGACGGTGCCCGAATACCTGAAGGTTCCGGTGCTGCTGACAACGGTCATCGGTCTGTTCGTCGTCTGCAACCTGATCGAGCACGAAGCGGGCCTGCTCGCCGTCACGGTCATGGGCGTGGCGCTGGCGAACATGAATGTGTCGAGCCTGCGCTCCATTCATCCGTTCAAGGAGAACATTGCGATCCTGCTGGTGGCGGGTATCTTCATCATCCTGTCGGCCTCGCTCAAGTGGGAGGATCTGGCCTATCTCAACTGGCGCTTCGGCCTGTTCCTGCTCGCCCTGCTGTTCCTCGTCCGCCCGCTGACGATCATTCTCAGCCTGCTGGGCAGCAGCGTGCCGTGGAACGAACGGCTGTTCCTTGCCTGGATCGCGCCGCGCGGCATCGTCCTCGTCGCCATTTCGGGCCTGTTCGCGCTGCGCCTGTCCGAACTCGGCTTCGACGACGGGAACGTGCTGATCGGGCTCAGTTTCGCGGTGGTGGTGACCACGATCGTCGCGCATGGCTTCACCATCGATTTCGTCGCCCGCCTGCTCAAGGTGAAGGGCAACACGCAGCCCGGCCTGCTGATCGTCGGCAGCAATCCATGGACGATCTCGCTCGCCCAGCAGATGCACGAGCTGAAAGTGCCGGTGTTGCTGGTCGATTCGAGCTGGCAGCGCCTTGCCTCGGCGCGGCAGAAGGGCATTCCCTTCTATCACGGCGAGATCCTCAACGAGGCGACCGAGCACAATCTCGATCTCAGCCCTTATCAAGTGCTGGTCGCCGCGACCGAGAACGAAGCCTACAACACGCTCGTCTGCAACGAGTTCGCGCACGAGATCGGGCGCGACTCGGTCTATCAGCTGGGCGAGGCCGGTGCCGAGGACGACCGCCACGCCCTTCCCGACGCGCTGCGCGGTCGCGCGCTGTTCGAATCGGGCTGGGGTGTGACCGAGGTCGGCGAACGCCAGATGCAGGGCTGGGTGTTCCGCAAGACCAAGCTGTCGGAGGAATTCGACTTCGAGGCGATGCAGGAAAAGCTGCCCTCGTCGGCCCACACCTTGCTGATCCTGCGGCAGGGCGGGCAGATGCGTTTCTTCACGCACGCGGCGCGGCCCGAACCCCGAGCGGGCGACACGATCATCAGCTTTTCGCCGCCCCAGACCCGCACCGCGGAAGAGAAGGCGGCCAAGCGCGCGGGAAAGAAATCAGGGTCGGAAGCCCAGCCGGCATGAAGGGTGCAGCGATGAAAGCAAGAATGCGGACGGAATTTCTGGCAATCGGTCTCCTGGGGCTGGGGCTGGCTGGCTGCGATGGACGCGAGCAGGCACCTGCGCCGCGCGCGACTCCGAGCGAGACGCCGACTTCCATTATCCGCGAAGGCTTCGAGGAGCCGGTCAACGAGGCGATCCCGCTGTCCCCGCTCGACATGCGGATCGGCTTTCCCGATGGCGGCGAGGACCTCTCCGAAACGGCAACCGCCGACCTCGAAACCCTAATGAAGTCACCCCAAGTGCGAGAGGGCGGACCGATCATCCTGCGCTCTCACACGGATGCGGGCGGCAGTGACGAGGTAAACCTGCGCGCCAGCCGGGCTCGCGGCGAGGTCGTGCGCGACTGGCTGGTCGAGCGCGGCATCGCGGAAGAGCGGGTGCAACTGATCGTTTTCGGCGAGCAGAATCCGATCGAGCCCAACGCGCTGCCCGATGGGACGCCCAACGAGGCGGGGCGCGCGATCAATCGGCGGGTCGAGATCCATGTCGGCGTGGAAGCGCCTCGCGATCCGAGCCTTGCCGAAGAGATCGAAGGCGAAACCGAAGCTGATACGGAAGCGGCGGACGCTTTGGACGGGCCGGCGGGCGGGCCCGACAGTCGGCAAACCAGTTGACGCTTCGCGCCCTTCGATGGCAAGGGCGTGAAACCGCGCGGGCGGGTATAGCATAGTGGTAATGCTCCAGCCTTCCAAGCTGGCTAGAGGGGTTCGATTCCCCTTACCCGCTCCAAGTTTTCCTCAGCCTTGTTCTTCTGCGACCGACATGTTGTCGATCAGCCGCGTGCCGCCGATCCGTGCGGCGACGAACAGGCGGGCATTCTCGGTGTTGGCGCCATTAGCGAGCGGGACCAGCGTGTCCGCGTCCCGCAATTCGGTGTAGTCGACGCTGGAAAACCCCGCGACCGCCAATGTCTCGCGCAGGTTTCCGAGCGCTCGTTCCTCCCCGGGACCGCTCCCGATCACGGCGATCGCATCGCGCATCGCGCGGGGCAGCGCGGCGGCGGCCTGGCGCTGCTCGGCCGAGAGGTAGGCGTTGCGGCTGCTCATCGCGAGGCCGTCGCTCTCGCGCACGATGCCGACGCCGTGGATCGCGTCGGCCTGCGGGAAGGACAGGTCGAGATCGCGTGCCATGCGCCGGATCACGGCGAGCTGCTGCCAGTCCTTCTCGCCGAAGAACGCCATGTCCGGACGGACCTGGTTGAACAGCTTGCAGACCACGGTTGCGACCCCGTCGAAATGGCCCGGCCGGTCGGCGCCGCACAGGCCCTCGCTCACCCCCGCGACCGAGATATTGGTGGCATAGCCTGCCGGATACATCGCTTCGGGGTCGGGCGCCCACAGCAGCGCCACGCCCTCGCGCTCGAGCAGTTCGGTGTCGCGCGCAAGCTGACGGGGATAGGCGTCCAGATCCTCGTTCGCGCCGAACTGGCGCGGATTGACGAAGATGGACACGACGACGTGATCCGCCTGCGCCGCCGCTTCGCGAACCAGCGTCAGGTGACCCTCGTGCAACGCGCCCATGGTCGGCACCAGCGCCACGGTCTTTCCCCCCGCACGCAGGCCTTCAACGGCGGTTCTCAACGGATCGAGACGAGAGACGGTTTGCACGCTGGGTTCCCCTTGGATAGAGCATCGGCACGACGTCCTAGCCCCCTGCAAGGCGTCCGCAAGACCTCGTCCGGGAAAACAACGTGACCTCTCAGCGCCCCCATCGCATCACCTTCGCCAACGAAAAGGGCGGCACCGGCAAGTCGACCACGGCGGTCCACATCGCCGTCGCGCTGGCTCATCAGGGCAAGCGGGTCGCCGCTTTCGACCTCGACCATCGCCAGCGGACCATGGACCGTTATTTCGAGAACCGCGCCGAAACCGCACAGAAGCGCGGCATCGAGCTGCCCACCGCGCAATGCCAGGTCGTCGAGGGGCTGGATGCCGGCGAATTCGAAGCCAAGGTGGCCGAGCTGGCCGACGGCGTCGACTTCATCCTGGTCGACACGCCGGGCCGCGACGACGAACTCTCGCGCCACTGCGCCGCGCAGGCTGATACGCTGGTCACGCCGATGAACGACAGCTTCGTCGATTTCGACCTGATCGGCCAGGTCGAGGGCGAGAGCTTCAAGGTGAAGAAGCTGTCGTTCTATGCCGAACTCATCTGGGAGGCGCGGATCAAGCGCGGCCGCAGCCAGATCGAGGAGGGGCGGCGCGAGATGGATTGGGTCGTCGTCCGCAACCGCACCGGCTACACCGAAGCGCGCAACATGGCGCGTATCGAGAAGGCGCTGAGCGAAATGGCCCGTCGCGTCGGCTTTCGCACCGCCAAGGGGCTGTCCGAACGCGTGATCTATCGCGAACTCTTCCCGTCCGGCCTGACCCTGCTCGACAAGGGGCAGTTGGGCGAACTGGGCACCAGCCATCTCGTCGCGCGGCAGGAATTGCGGGAACTGGTCGCCAATCTGCGGCTTCCCGGAATGATGCAGAGCGAAACCAAGGCGGCATGATCAAATTCGTCGCCATCGTTCTTCTGGTGGCGCTGGCGTGTCGCTGGATATTCGGACGGTGGCCTTGGGATTATCTTCGCGCGCCCGATAGCCGCGCGCGCGAACGCATCCGGGCGGAGCGGATGCTGGGCGTATCGCACAGCGCCAGCGCCGACGACATCCGCGAAGCGCACCGGCGGATGGCCGCAAGCCTTCACCCCGATCGCGGCGGCAGCGACGCGCGGCTTGCCGAAATCAACGCGGCACGCGATCTGCTTTTGCAAGACACCTCTCATCAGGGACAGACCGACAGACTATGAGCCATCAATTCCATTCCACCGTCCTGCGCGAATACGACATTCGCGGCATTATCGGCGAAACCCTGGGGCCGGACGATGCCCGCGCAATCGGCCGCAGCTTCGGCTCGATGTTGCGCGAGGCGGGCGGCACCACGGTGGCGGTCGGCTATGACGGGCGGGTGAGCTCGCCCACGCTCGAACACGCGCTGGTCGAGGGGCTCACGGCCAGCGGGTGCGACGTCGTGCGGATCGGCCTCGGCCCGACGCCGATGCTCTATTTCGCGGAAGCCTCAGCCGAGGACGTGCACGGCGGCATTCAGATAACAGGCAGCCACAATCCCGCCAATTACAACGGCTTCAAGATGGTCTTTCAGGGCCGTCCGTTTTTCGGTGCGGACATCCAGCGGCTCGGCGAGCGGGCCGCGGCGGGCGAATGGCTCGACGGGGCGGGCAGCGCGGAGGAGCGCGACGTCTTCGGCGATTACATTGATCGCCTGCTGGCCGGGCTCGACGGGATCGACCGCAGCTCGCTCGAGGGGCTGCGGGTGGGCTGGGATGCCGGGAACGGCGCGGCCGGGCCGGCGCTCGAAGCGCTCGCCGCGCGCCTGCCGGGCGAACATCACCTGCTCTTTACCGACGTCGATGGCAATTTCCCCAATCATCATCCCGACCCGACGGTGGAGGCCAATCTTGCCGATCTGCGTGCCTTGGTCGCGGAGAAGAACCTCGACTTCGGGGTGGCTTTCGACGGCGATGGTGATCGGATCGGCGCGATCGACGGCGAGGGCCGCGTGATCTGGGGCGACCAGCTCCTGATGATCTACGCCGAGGACTGCCTCGCCCGGCATCCGGGCGCCACGATCATCGCCGATGTGAAGGCCAGCCGCGCTTTGTTCGAGCGGGTCGAGCAATGCGGCGGCAAGCCGCTGATGTGGAAGACCGGCCACTCGCTGATAAAGTCCAAAATGAAGGAAACGGGCAGCCCGCTCGCCGGCGAAATGAGCGGCCATGTCTTCTTCGCCGACGATTACTATGGTTATGACGACGCACTTTACGCCGGTGTCCGGCTAATCGCGGCGGCGGCGCGGCTGGGCAAGTCGGTCACCGAACTGCGCACTGCGATGCCGGCCATGGTCAACACACCCGAGCTGCGCTTCCAGGTCGACGAAGAGCGCAAGTTCGCCGCGATCGAGGAGGTCAAGGCTCGGCTCGCCGACAGCCCCGACGATGTCGACGGGACCGACGGCGTGCGCGTGACGAATTCCGACGGCTGGTGGCTGCTGCGTGCGTCGAACACGCAGGACGTGCTGGTGGCGCGGGCCGAGAGCGAGAGCGAGGAAGGTCTGGCCCGCCTCGTTGCGCAGATCGACGAGCAGCTCGAGTTGAGCGGTCTCGAGCGCGGGGAAAGCGTCGGCCACTGAACGAAAAAGGGCTCCGCCTTACGGCAGAGCCCTTCCGATCGGCTCGAAGCCCGGATCAGGTGGTTTCGGTATCGGTCCGCGATGTGGTCCCGATGCCGGTGCCGGTGCCGGTGCCGGTGCCGGTCGAGCCGAAGCCCCCGTAGCGATCGCTGCTGTCGTCGACGCGCAGATTGTTCTGCACATGGTTCACGCCGGAAATGTCGTGGGCGCAGTCCTCCGCACGGCGCTTGGCCGCGCGACTGGTCACGGTTCCGTCGAGAGTGATCTCGTTATTGTCGGCCGTTACGTTGATGTTGGTCGCATCGACGCGCGGATCGTGGGTCAGCCGCTCGCAAACATCCTCGAGCAGCTTTTCGTTCGAGCGCTGATAGTTCGCCGGGCCACGGCCACGGTGATCCATGCGCCGGCGGCGTTCGGCATCCTCGTCGCCGAACCAGCTCGCCACCTCGTCACCGGCCTTTTCGAAGAAACCGCGCTCGCTGTCGTTCCGATAGGAACTATCGCGATCGTAGCGCGAACCGCCATAGGACCGGCCCTGCGAACCGTAACGCGAGCCATAACCGCGATCGTAGTCCTGTCCGTACCCCTGGCTTCCGTAACCCTGGCCGTAGCCGCTGCCATACGAACCCCCGGACCGGTAATCCGCGGACTGGTCGCGTCCCTGGCCGAACCGGTCGCCGCCGTACGAACCGCCACTGGATTGGTAATCGCGGTCATATTGTCCGCCGCCGAAGCGATCCTGCGAGCGGTTCATGCCGCTCGACCCGCGCCCGCCGAAACGATCGTAATCGCTCGATTGCCGATCGCCGTAGCTCGAGGACGAGTAGCGGTCGCTGGAATAATCGTCGTCCCCGTACCGGCTGGGGTTGCTGCCATATTGCGAGCCGCCGCCTGAATAGCGGTCCTGACCATAATCCTGATATTGCTGCGGCTGACGGTTGCCGCGCTGCTGGTAGCTGCCACGTCCAAAATCGTCCTGATCGTACTGGCTCTGGTTGCCGCGCTCGAAGCGGTCTCGGCCGTTGTCTTGTGCCACTGGAGAATTCTCCTCTCGTCTGCCGCTTGTTGTTCTTCGTTCTCGAGACCGGCCGGGCAGGTGGCTGTCTCGACAATGGCGGGGCGGTCCCGCCTCTTCTCGACAAACGGTCAAACGAGAGAAATGGCTGGCGGTTCGGCGCAGAGATCGCACGCCTGATCCTAAAACAAGCATTTGTAATAAATGATAATTACAGGGGTTTCCGCCTCGATTTGGATGTCGATGAAGTGCTGCCCCGCATCGAGATAGCAATTGACCAGCTTCAACAGGGCGGCGAAGATCGCACTTCGATGTCAGCTTCCGTCCCGTCCGAAATCGCCGAATGGTTCGCCGGTCGAGGCTGGCGCGTGCGCCGCCATCAAAGCGAAATGCTGGCAGCGAGCGATGCCGGACGGCACGCATTGCTGGTCGCCGATACGGGGGCGGGCAAGACGCTGGCGGGATTTCTGCCGACGTTGGCCGACTTCACGCAATCGCGCCTGCAGGGCGAGCAGCCGCCCGAGGGGCTGGATACGCTTTACGTCTCACCGCTCAAGGCGCTGGCGCATGATGTTCAGCGTAACCTGATCATGCCGATCGAGGAGATGGGTCTGCCGATCCGGGTCGAGACGCGCAGCGGCGACACGCCTTCCGACCGCAAGAAGCGCCAGCGCACAAGGCCGCCTCATGTCCTGCTGACCACGCCGGAAAGCCTGTCGCTGCTGCTGTCCTACCCCGACAGCCTCGAGCTGTTCCGGGGGCTGAAGCGGGTGGTGATCGACGAGATCCATGCCTTCGCCACCAGCAAGCGAGGCGACCTACTCGCACTGGCACTGTCGCGGTTGCAGGCGATCGCGCCGGAGATGCAGCGCGCAGCACTTTCCGCGACGCTGGCCGATCCCGAATCCTTTCGCGAGTGGCTGGCGCCGTGGGGGGAGATCGACACCGTCGAGCTGGTGAACGGGGAGCCGGGCGCTCCGGCCGAGGTCGAGATTCTCTTGCCGGTGGAAGAGCGCGTTCCCTGGGGCGGGCACGCGGCGACCTGGTCGATCCCGCAGCTTTACGAGATGATCCGGGAGAACCGGACGACGCTGGTCTTCACCAACACGCGCTTTCTTGCCGAATACATCTTCCAGAACCTGTGGGACGTGAACGAGGAAAACCTGCCGATCGGCGTGCACCACGGCTCGCTGTCGAAGGAGGCGCGGCGCAAGGTCGAGGGGGCGATGGCGCGGGGCGAGCTGCGCGCACTGGTGGCGACCGCCAGCCTCGATCTGGGGGTCGACTGGGGGGACATCGACCTGGTGGTGCAGATGGGCGCGCCCAAGGGATCGAGCCGGCTGCTCCAGCGGATCGGACGCGCCAACCACCGACTGGATCAGCCGAGCCGCGCCTTGCTGGTACCCGGCAACCGGTTCGAATTCCTCGAGGCGACGGCAGCCAAGGAGGCGGTCGACGAGGGGCAGCGTGACGGCGAGGATTTTCGCCCGGGCGGGCTCGACGTCCTCGCCCAGCACGTGATGGCGTGCGCCTGTGCCGCGCCGTTCGAGGAACAGGCGCTGCTCGCCGAGATCCGCTCGAGCCTTACCTACGCCTGGGTCGACGATGAAGTGTGGCAGCGGGTGCTCTCCTTCGTCGAGAATGGCGGCTATTCGCTGCAGGCCTACGACAAGTTCAAGCGGATCGCGCGCGGCGCCGATGGGATCTGGCGGCTGACCCATCCCGAACAGGCCGCGCGGCACCGCCTGAATGCCGGGATCATCATCGATTCCGAAATGCTCGACGTGCGGATCATCGCGGGGCGGAGCAGGGGCGGGCGCTCGCTGGGCAAGGTCGAGGAGCGCTTCGCCGCCTCGCTCAGTCCGGGCGATACCTTCGCCTTTGCGGGCATGAGCCTGGAGGTGGTGAAGCTCCAAGAGATGGAAGTTCTAGTCCGCGCGGCCAAGAAGTCGGCGATGATCCCGTCCTATGGCGGTCAGCGGCTTCCGCTTACGACCCATCTGGCCACGCGGGTGCGCGAGATGCTGGTCGACCGGGCCGGCTGGTCGCGCTTTCCTGACGATGTGCGCGAATGGCTGGAGGTGCAGGATTGGCGCTCCCAGATGCCGGGGCCCAACAGTCTGCTGGTCGAGAGCTTCCCCCATGCAGCCCGGGAATACACGGTTTATTACACCTTCATCGGCTGGAACGCGAACCAGTCGCTCGGGATGCTGATCACCAAGCGGATGGAGGATCGGGGGCTGATGCCGGGCGGCTTCGTCGCCAACGATTATTCGCTGGCGGTGTGGGGGCTGAAGCCGGTCACCGACCCCGCGCCGCTGCTGTCGCCCGACATCCTGACCGAGGAATTCATCGATTGGGTGCAGGATTCGCACCTGCTGCGCCGTGCCTTTCGCGAAGTGGCGGTGATCGGAGGATTGGTCGAACGCCAGCATCCGGGCAAGCGCAAGACGGGCAAGCAGGTCACCTTCTCGACCGACCTGATCTACGACGTGCTGCGCAAGTATGAGCCCGACCATCTGCTGATCGAGGCGGCCTGGGCCGATGCGCGGGCGCGGATGACGGATGTCGGCCGGCTGGGCGATCTGCTCGACCGGGCGGCATCCGATCTTGTCCATGTGGAGCTCGACCGGGTCAGCCCGCTGGCTGTGCCGGTGATGGTGATGATCGGGAGAGAGGCGACGCCGCAGGGGCAGGCCGACGATGTGCTGCTTCTCGAAGCGGAAAGCCTGGCGGGAGAAGCCATGCGGGTGGCGGACTTGCCGGCCTAACAGCGGGAAGGCGTCTTTGCGTTAAGCACAAAAATAAGGGGCGGATCGCTCCGCCCCTTATTTCATGTTCGCTATGATAAGCGCGTCCTGACTACTGGATGGAACCGAAGGTCCGGTACCGTTCGTTCCCGACAAAGCCGAAGGCGGTAACGCCGCTCGCCTTGATGATGTTGAGCACGCGGGCCGAGCTTTCGTAGCTCGCCAGAGCCTCGGGCTCGAACTGCAGTTCGGGTTCCGGCGTGATGGTCAGCGTCTGCTGGAGCAGGGTGACGAGCTGACCTTCGTTGATCGGATTGCCGTTCCACAGGATCTCGTCGGTCTGGGTGACGATGAGCTTGTTCTTGTCCGGCTCCACGATCACTTCGGGCGGAGTGGGGTTGGGCTGCGGAAGATCGATGTTCACTGCGTGGGTGGCCACCGGGATGGTGATGATGAACATGATGAGCAGCACGAGCAGGACGTCGATCAACGGCGTCATGTTCATGTCGATCATCGGTGCGCCATCGTCGCTGCCGCCTGACATTGCCATGGTGGGTTACTCCTGACTTTCTTGCGCTACCGCTCTGGTCCCCGAAGGGATCAGGCGTTCGGGTCGACCGGGTTGGAGATGAAGCCGACGGTGGGATAACCCGCGGCCTGGACGTTGTAGATCGCCCCTGCGACGCACGACCAAGGTGCGTTCACGTCACCGCGGATATGAACCTGCGGGATCTGCTCCGGATCTTCCATGATCGCTTCCGGGCCACCGGCGCGCTGGACGATCGCATCGAGACGTTCGAACGACTGATCGTACAGCTCTTCCGAAGTCACCGGCGTGATGTTGTTGAAATAGACCCGGCACTGCCCGTCACGGGTGGCGCCTTCGTATCCCGGCTGGCCGGCACTGCGACCGGCCGCGTCGGTCGTGCTGACTGTCAGCAACAGGTTCTCGACCTTGTCTTCCGATTCGACCGATTCGAAAACCGGGATCCGCAGCTTCTCGATCGTCTGGATCGCGACCGGAACCGCGATGAGAAAGATGATCAGGAGAACCAGCATCACGTCCACCAGGGGCGTGGTGTTGATGTCCGACATCGGGGTCTCTGCGCCGCCGCCTACTGCAACCGCCATGGTTTATCCTATCCGTAAGCTCTTGTTTCGTGTCGAAGCGGCGGGGCCGGCCGGCCTGTCGGTTGGCCGGCCCCGCGCAGTACTTAGCGCTTGGTCGTGGTCGTCGTCGTGGTGCGCGACGCGGTCGTGCCGGCCGGCGCCGCTGCCGAGGTGCCGGTGGTCGGCGTCTTGGTGGCCTTGGCCGCCTGCGCGGTCGAAGTCGCCGTCATCGGCTCCGGCTTCACCGCACCGTTCGAGCTGATGTTGGCCAGCAGCGCGGTCGAGAAGCCCGACAGACGCTCGGCAATGCGCTTGTTGCGGTTCTGCAGGTAGTTGTAGGCGAACACCGCGGGGACGGCGACGAGCAGACCGATCGCGGTCATGATCAACGCTTCGCCGACCGGACCGGCGACCTTGTCGATCGAGGCCGAACCGGCGAGACCGATGTTGATCAGCGCGCGGTAGATACCGATAACGGTGCCGAGCAGGCCGACGAAGGGAGCGGTGGCGCCCACCGTGGCGAGGAACGGCAGTCCGCCGGCGAGGCGGGCGTTGATCGCGGCTTCAGAACGCGCGAGCGAGCCGTGCAGCCAGTCATGCGCTTCGAGGTTGTCGCCCATCTTGGTGTGGGAGTTGCGGGCGTCCATCGCATCGTCGACGAGCTGGCGCCACGCGCTGTTCTTCTCGAGCTTCTTGGAGCCTTCGTCGAGCGTGTTGGCGCGCCAGAAGCCGCTCTGCACGGCCTTGTACTGACGCATGATCTTGTTCTGCTCGAAGATCTTGGTGAACAGGATGTAGAACGAGCCGATCGACATGATGACGAGCACGCCGAAGATCGACCAGGCGATGATGCCGCCCTGTTCCATGGCTTCCAGGAAGCCGAACTGGTTCTGCGGGGCCGCTTCCCCGGCTACTGCAAGAATGTTGGTAATCATAGCGAATGTTCCTCTTGAGAATTCTGAACCTTGTTAACCGGTGACCGCGATCAGTCCGGCAGCACGTAGCGAATGGACTGCGAGAGCGTATCCGAGATGTTGTCACCCGCCGCATTCTTCGCCGGCCTGTAACGTGCGTAACGCTGCATTCCCCGGCAAGCCGCGTCGTCGAGCGAGCTCGACCCAGAGCTGCCGGTCACCGAGCATGCTTCGACGCGACCGTTGGCACCGACGGTGATGCGCATCGTGACCGTGCCCTGCTCCTCGCGACGATAGGCGGCGGAAGGATAGTCCGCCTGGATCTGTCCTGCCCAGCGCCCCTGGTTCTCCGGCGAAGCGCCACGAGCCTGCGAAGGCGCCGGCGGCGGTGCGGGAGGCGGTGCCGGCGGCGCGATCGGCGCGGGCGGCGGGATCCGGATCGCCGGCGGCGCGGGCGGCGGAATCGTCGTCTGCGTCCGGATCGGAGGCGGCGTCGTCGCGATATTAACCGGTGGCGGCGGCGCGACTGGCGGCGGCGGCGCGGTTTCCGGCTGCGGTTCCGGCGGGGGCGGCGGTTCATCCTCCGGCGGCGGGGGCGGCGGCTCCTCGATATCCACCGTCGTCACACGTTCCAGCACCTTGGTCGCCGCCTCGTAGGCAAGACCGGTGATCAGCGCGTAGCCGAGGGCGACATGGATGAGCCCCACAATGATGATCGCAATAACGCGATTGCCGCTCATCTGTTGGTCAGCATAAGCCATTCGGTCGCATCACTCCATCGTCTGTGCCGGTTTTCCGGCACCTTGACCCGAACGCCGCCCGGGGGGCGACGCGTTCTTCCACGATGTCGCGGCAAGTCCCGGATCAAGGTTAACGGACGGTCGAAAACCGTGCTCTGTTCCCCGATCGGTCCCCACCGAACATCCCGGGCTGCCGCTAGTGCTGCCCGGTTTCCGCGGTCTTTAGCCATCAAGTTTGCCCTTACGCAAACGCTTTGTGGGTTAAGCCCGGATTCAGTACGCTTGATCGATTCCCGCTTCCACGTTTCGCAACACCCTAGCTTGGTGCTACGCTGACGAGGCGTCTTCGCAACATTATTCCAGAGGTACGACCGCCTTATGACACGTCGCAAGAACATCGCATGGCTCGCGCCACTGCTTCTGGGCGCGGCATCCGCGCCCGCCTTCGGCCAGCCTGCGCCGTCGCCTGCCGCGTCGGCGCCTGCGCCGATGTCCGGACTCACCTATGCCGATCTCGTTTCCCTGTCGGAAGCGGCGCCACTTGTGCTGCGCGCCGAGGTGGTCAGCCAGGCGGTGGTCAAGCCGGAACGCGCCCCCGGTCTCCGGCCCGGATTTGCGCGGCTCTACGTGGAGGCGAAAACGCAGACGCTCCTCTCCGGCGACACGCCTGTCGGCGAATCGCTGCGTTATCTGGTCGACGTTCCGGTCGATGCAAAGGGCCGGCCGCCCAAGCTCAAGAAGCGGCAGGTTTTTCTCTTCGCCCGCTCCGGCCAGCGTCCGGCGGAGATTCAGCTGATCGATCCCCACGCCCAGCTCGCCTACTCGCCCGAACTGGAAGCGCGTCTGCGTCCGGTGCTCGGCCAGCTTGCCGCCGCCGACAAACCCCCTGTCGTCACGGGTATCCGCGATGCCCTGTCCGTTGCGGGCAACCTTGCCGGGGAATCCGAAACCCAGATCTTTTTGGACACCGCTAGCGGCGATCCCGTATCCGCCACGGTGGTTCGCCGTCCCGGCCAGCGCCCGCAATGGGGCGTGTCCTGGAGCGAGCTCGTCGATCAGTCGGCGCGTCCGCCGCAACCGGAGACGCTGGGCTGGTATCGTCTCGCCTGCACGCTGCCGCCGCGCCTGCCGGATGAGGCCAACCTTGCCCGCAACTCGGCAAGCCGCACTCGCGCGGCGGAGGATTATGCCTACATTCTGCAGCAACTCGGTCCATGCCCGCGAACGCGCAGCTGAGTTCCCCATCGCGCATGCGATATAAACGCCTTCCCTCGAATGGTCGCGGTTTGCTAGGCGCTCGCCCATGTCCCAGGCGTTCACATACCGTTTCCGCGTGCGCTATGCCGAAGTCGATGCGCAGGCGATCGTCTTCAACTCCCGCTATCTCGAATATGCCGATCTCATGGTCAGCGAATTCTTTCGCGATCGCCGCCCGCACGGAATGCCCGGCGACATCGAATTCCATGTGCGCAAGGCCGAGGTGGACTACCTCGCACCGATCAGGTTCGACGAGCTGATCGAGGGAACGCTTCGGGTCGAGCGCATCGGCGGCACCAGCATGACCATGCGGATCGACCTTCGCGACGCGGACGCGGACGAACGTGCCGGTCCGCGGGCAACGATCCGCCTGACGCAGGTGCATGTCGACCTCGCCGTAGGCCGCCCGGCGCGCATCCCCGATACGGTGCGCAGGGCCTTCGGTTTTTCGACGAAAGCGACGGTCGATGCCTGACGCATTGCGAGTGGGCATGGCCGGGCTCGGCACGGTCGGCGTGGGGGTGCTGCGCCTTCTGGAAAGCAATCGCGATCTGGTCCGCGCGCGTGCCGGGCGGGGCATCGAGGTGGTGGCGGTTTCGGCGCGCGATCGGTCGAAGGACCGCGGCGTGGACCTCTCGCGGGTCCGGTGGGCGGACAGCCTCGCCGAGCTCGCTTCGGACGAGGATTGCGACATCGTCGTCGAACTGATCGGCGGAGCCGAGGGCGATGCGCTCGACCTTGCCCGGGCTGCGCTGTCGCAGGGAAGGGGGCTGGTCACGGCGAACAAGGCGCTGATCGCGCATCACGGTCTGGAAATGGCGCGGCTTGCCGAAGAAAACGCCGCACCGCTCAAGTTCGAGGCGGCGGTTGCGGGCGGCATTCCGGTCGTCGCGGGCTTGCGCGAAGGGGCCGCCGCGAACGCGATCGAACGCATCTACGGCATCCTTAACGGCACCAGCAATTACGTCCTGTCCGAGATGGAGGCGAGCGGCGCGGATTTTGGCGATGTTCTCGCCGACGCCCAGGCGATGGGCTATGCCGAAGCCGACCCCGCCTTCGACGTCGATGGAACCGACGCGGCGCACAAGCTCGCCATCCTCGCCGCGATCGGCTTCGGTTCGCGAATCGATTTCGATGCCGTCTCCGTTTCCGGCATCGCGGAGGTGCGGGCGGCGGACATCGCCCATGCGCGCACGCTGGGCTTCGTCATCCGGCTGGTCGGCGTCGCCGATTGCGAGGACGGGCCAGAAGGCGCCCGGCTGCTCCAGCGCGTGCGCCCCTGCCTCGTCCCGAAGCAGCACCCGCTGGCCCATGTCACCGGCCCGACCAATGCTGTCGTGGCGGAGGGCGATTTCGCGGGCCGGCTGCTGTTCCAGGGTGCCGGAGCGGGGGCCGGCCCGACGGCCAGCGCCGTGGTCGCCGATCTCATCGACATCGCGCGCGGGCGCACCGGTCATCCCTTCTCGCTGCCGGTCGACAGCCTCGTCGCCATGGAGCGGGCGGACCCGGGACATCGCGTGGGTCGGGACTATATCCGCTTCACCGTGGCCGACCGGCCGGGAGTCCTTGCCGAGATCACCGCCGCGATGCGCGATGCGGGCGTATCGATCGAGAGCCTGATCCAGCAGGGCCGGGCGCAGGACGGGAATGGTGTTCTGGTGGCCATGGTCACGCATGAGGGTGAAGAGCGCTGCGTGCGCCACGCGCTCGAACTTCTCGAGGATTCGGACAGCCTTACCGCGGCGCCGCTGGTGCTTCCGATCCTGCGGGACTGAGGGTTCGGCGATCGGCCGGATCCATGCCGTCGAAATCCGGCGGCGGGGGCAGGCGGAGGGCGTCGTTCTGTTGCGGCCGTGGCTGCTCCTGAGGGCGGGGCGCCGCGCCGTCAGTGCCCAGAGGGGGCAGACCGCGCGCGATGCGGTCGGCGTCGGACCCCGGCGGGGCCTGGGGCAAAGCGGACACGTCGATGATGAGCGCGGGGGGCGGCGGGCATTTCTGCAACCCCGGGACGCACAGGCCGCCGATGGTGGCGGGGCCCTGGAATATTCCGGGCCCGTCAACGTTCACGGGATCGGCACCTCTCGTCTCGGCCGCATAGCGCTTTTCCCAAGCTTCCTTGTCCCAGCCGGCGCTGTCGGCGTCGTCCCTGGTCTGCGCGCAGACGACGATCTCGCCGGTGATGCTTGCCGCCTGCTGCTTCTCCTCGCATTGGCGACGCAGTTCCTCGGCGCGGGGTGAAGGCTGCGTGATGGTCAGATCGATGCGTTCGGGGGGCTCGGCATTCTGTGCCATTGCCGGCCATGGTATCGATCCTGCGACCAGCACGCCCGCAAGCGCGACCATACGTCTCGACAAATTGCTTCCCCCCCGTCTATCGGCCACGACCATCGGGCGCGTGAGTACCACCCAATCCATGACGCGCTTCACTCTCATTTTCGGGGACTGAACTCGCCATGAACTCCACTTCGCAATCCAATCCTTTGGCCAATCCTTCCGCCAATCCCGCCGGCAACCCGCTCGACCGCGTGCTCGTGCTGGAACTGGTCCGCGTGACCGAGGCGGCGGCTGTCGCCGCATCGAAGCTGATCGGCCGCGGCGACGAGAAGGCTGCCGACGCCGCCGCGGTCGAGGCGATGCGCAAGGCATTCGACACGCTCGAGATCGACGGGACCGTCGTGATCGGCGAGGGCGAGCGCGACGAGGCGCCGATGCTCTATATCGGCGAAAAGGTCGGCGGCGCGCCGGGCACCGGCCCCAAGATCGACATCGCGCTCGATCCGCTGGAAGGCACGACCATCACGGCCAAGGCCGGACCGAACTCGCTCGCCGTGCTCGCCGCTTCGGCGCAAGGGTGCCTGCTGAACGCGCCCGACGTCTACATGGACAAGCTTGCGGTCGGCCCCGGCTATCCTGATGGCATCATCGACCTCGCCAAGTCGCCCAGCGACAATGTCCGTGCGGTGGCCGAGGCGAAGGGCGTCGATCCCTCGCAGATCATCGTCTGCGTGCTCGACCGGCCGCGCCACGCCGATTTGATTGCGGAACTGCGCGGCCTGGGCTGCGGCGTGGTGCTGATCGGTGACGGCGATGTCGCCGGCGTGATCGCGGTGACCGATGAGGACACGACGATCGACATGTATATGGGCAGCGGCGGCGCGCCCGAAGGCGTGCTGGCCGCCGCCGCCCTGCGCTGCGTCGGCGGACAGTTCAACGGCCGCCTGACTTTCCGCAACGAGGACGAGAAGGCGCGCGCGCGCAAATGGGGCATCGACGACGCCGATTTCGACCGCATCTACACCCGTGACGAACTCGTGAAGGGCGACTGCATCTTCGCCGCCACCGGCGTCACTTCGGGCTCGCTGCTCGACGGGGTCAAGTACCGCCGCGACGGCCGGATGACGACCGAGAGCGTGGTCATGCGCGCTTCGAGCAAGACGGTTCGCTGGATTCGCGGCGAGCACCAGGCGAAGTAGCCAGCGGACAGCAAACGCGCCGTCATAGCGAGGTGGAAACTGCGAGGCGGACGTGTTGCGTTTCGATGACGTCCGCCTAGGAGGATCGCCGCCCCTGCCTGACGCCCCAGCCCGATAGGATACGCCGCATGAAGATCATGGCCGCCAATTCGAACCTGCCGCTCGCCCGGGCGATTGCCGGTTATCTCGAGATACCGCTGACCGATGCCAGCGTGCGGCGCTTCGCCGACGAGGAAATCTTCGTCGAGATTCACGAGAACGTGCGCGGCGAGGACGTGTTCGTGGTCCAGTCGACCAGCTATCCGGCGAACGACAATCTGATGGAACTGCTGATCTGCATCGATGCGCTGAAGCGCGCCTCGGCCCGGCGGATCACGGCGGTGGTGCCCTATTTCGGTTACGCGCGACAGGATCGCAAACCCGGCCCGCGAACGCCGATCTCCGCCAAGCTGGTGGCCAATCTGGTCACGCAGGCCGGGGCAGACCGGGTCCTGGCTGTCGATCTCCACGCGGGGCAGATCCAGGGCTTCTTCGATATCCCGACCGACAATCTCTATGCCGCGCCGGTCATGGCGGCGGACATTCAGGCGCGTTATGGCGATCAGGACCTGATGGTGGTCAGCCCCGATGTCGGCGGCGTGGTCCGCGCCCGCGCACTGGCCAAGCGGCTCGACAACGCACCGCTCGCCATCGTCGACAAGCGCCGCGACCGGCCGGGCGAATCGGAAGTGATGAACATCATCGGCGACGTTTCGGGCCGCCACTGCATCCTGATCGACGACATCATCGATTCGGGCGGAACGCTGTGCAACGCGGCGCAGGCCCTGCTGGATAGCGGGGCGAAGTCGGTGACCGCCTACATCACCCATGGCGTGCTGTCGGGTAGCGCGGTCGCGCGCGTGGATGCCTCCGCGCTCGAGGAACTGGTGATTACCGATACGATTCGCCCGACCGACGAGGCGCTCGATTCCAAGCGCATCCGTATCCTGCCAATCGCCTCGCTCATCGGCGAGGCGGTGCGCCGGATCGCGGACGAGAGTTCGGTTTCCAGCCTGTTCGACTGAGCGCAGGATTTCGCGCGGCGCCTGCAAGGAATGGTTTGAAGGACCGGGCCGCCGCTGATAGCCGCGCTGGCCATGACCACCGACGCCGATCTCGCTCTCGCCAACCGTCTTGCCGATGCTGCCGGCGAGACCATCCGCCCGCTTTTCCGGGGCGACTGGACTGCGGAGCAGAAAGAGGATCACACCGCCGTGACCGTCGCGGATCGCGCCGCGGAAGAAGCAATGCGCGCGATCCTCGACGTCGAGTGTTCCGATGACGGTATCATCGGCGAGGAATACGGCGTGTCGCGCGAAAGCGCCGCGCGCAAATGGGTGCTCGACCCCATCGACGGGACGCAGAGCTTCGTCGCCGGGCGGCCCATCTTCGGAACGCTGATCGCGTTGTTGCAGGACGGCTGGCCAGTGCTGGGGGTGATCGACCAGCCGATCCTGAAGGAACGCTGGGTTGGGCGGATCGGTGCCGGCACCACGTTCAACGGTAGCCCGATCTCGACCCGCCGCTGCCGCGCGCTGGAAGGGGCGAGCGTGGCGACCACCAGTCCGCACGCCTTTGCCGAGGACGAGGTCGATGCCTATCTCCGGGTGGTCGCCAAGGCCTATCCGCACCGGCCGTGGCCGGTCTATGGCGGGGACTGCTACAATTACGGCCTGCTCGCCAGCGGCCATCTCGATCTGGTGATCGAGAGCGGCCTCAAGCTTTACGACTATGCCGCGCTGGTGCCGGTGGTCGAAGGCGCGGGCGGCACCATGTCGGACTGGCAGGGCAATCCGCTCGATGCCGACAGCGACGGGACCGTCCTTGCTCTGGGCGATCCCGCGCGTCTCGAGGACGTTCTGGAAGCGATGGGCGAGGCTTGAGCCTCAGGCCCTGATCGCTCCGCTCGCATCCCCGACCGGCAAGCTCCTGAACCGCGAGGTCGCGAGGAAGCTGTAGACCACCTTGGCCGTGACATCGAGGATCAGGATCAGCCACAGGCTGCCGGTGTCGCCGATGATCCGCAGCCCTTCCGGCCCGATCGCGAAGGCGACCGGATAGATCAGCCAAACCGCTGTCAGGAAGACGAGGTTCTTGCGATAGACTGTCTCGATCGCTCCGCCGAGCCTGTCGCCGATGGCAAGAACCGGCCGCCACAGGATGTAGAGCACGCCGAGGAATGCGGCGCAGGACCATGCGAACCAGACTAGCTTCTGGCCCGGATCCTCGGCCAGCGCGGCGAGCAGACCGGTGGCGATCATGATCACGTCGAGGACGATGGCGGGCAGGACATAGGTCGAATGACGCGGATGTTCGTGAAGGCCAGTAAGGATCAGGCCGGTCAGCAGGATCGGCGTGGTCACCGACCAGTCGAGATAGCGGGGGAGGTAGATCGTGACGTCGTTCACGACGAAGACGCCCGTTCCCATCAGCATTGCGAGATAGGCCGTCCCGGCGATGAACGGGACCACTGAATGGAATTGAGTGTGGTGCCGGAATTCCCGTCGCTTGTCACCGTGGGCGAAGATCGCGAGGCTGCCCAAGGCCATCACGATGAAACCTATTAGCAATGGAAGCTGTTGTGCTGACATGGTGTCTCTCCGGTCCCCCGTCGAACGCCCAACGCGGGTGGCGGGGTTTGGTTACCGAAGGGCTGCCGCACATTCTGCAAGCGGAGATGCATTTTGAGCAGTTCTGAAAAGACCCTGCTGGTGACCGGCGCGGGCAACGGCATCGGACGAGCGATACTGATGCATTTCCATGGTGCGGGCTGGCGGGTCGCCGGCCTGGACAAGGATGCCGAGGCGTTGGCCGAACTGCGCGACGCCCTGCCTCGCGAGAAGGCGCTGCTTCTGACATGCGATGTCGGCAAGGGAGGCGAAGTCGTCCGCGCTTTCGAGCGGATCGGGGAATGGTTGGACGGCAACGGCCTCGATTGCCTGGTCAACAATTCGGGGATCGCCGATCCCTATGCCGGACCGCTCGAGGATCTGGCGCTCGACAAGTGGCAGGCGTGGATCGATGCGAGCCTTACCGCCGCGTTCTTATGCAGTCGTGCGGCCGTACCGCTGCTCCGCCGGGCGGCCGAGAACGGGGGCAGCGCGAGCATCGCCAACATCTCCTCGACCCGCGCGGTAATGAGCGAGCCAGAGAGCTTCGCCTATGCCGCCGCCAAGGGCGGGGTGGACGCGCTGACCCATGCCATGGCGGTGAGCCTGGGTCCCGAAATCCGGATCAACGCGATCCGCCCGGGCTGGATCGAAACCGGCCCGTGGCAGAAGAGCGGCGCGCGCTCGCATCCCGACCACCGGCCCCAGGATCGCGATCAGCATCCCGTGGGCCGTATCGGGCGACCGGAGGACATCGCCGAGGCGGTCGCCTATTTCCACGAAGCCGGATTCGTGACTGGCCAGCATCTCAACGTGGATGGTGGCATGACAGTGAAGATGATCTACGAACACTGAGATGGAATTGCCGCTCGACAACAGGATCGCGCTGGTGACCGGCGCGGCGCGGGGGCTCGGTTTCGAGATCGCGGCACGGCTCGCGAGGGGCGGGGCTATGGTCTGGCTAAACGGACGTGACGCAGCCGCGTTGAAAGATGCCGCCCGACGGATCGGGCATGGCGCGCAGGCGTTGCCCTTCGACATTGCCGACGATGCGGCGACGGCGACCGCGTTCGAGCAGCTCGCGGAAAAGGGCCTCGACATCCTCGTCAACAATGTTGGCCAGCGGGACCGCAGGCCGCTCGCAGAACTCGGGCGGGCCGACATGGCGGCGCTGCTTGACACCAACCTCGTCGCGCCGTTCGATTTGGCCCGGCGCGCGGCTGCGCTGATGAAGGCGCGGGGCGGGGGGCGGATCGTCAACATCACCTCGATCGCGGCCGAGATCGCGAGGGGCGACGTGCTCTATACTGCCAGCAAGGGTGGCCTTGCCGCGCTGACCCGGGCTCTCGCCGCGGAACTCGGAGGGGACGGGATCACGGTCAATGCGGTGGCGCCAGGCTATTTCGGGACCGAGGCCAACACCGTCATGGTCGGCGATCAGGGCATTGCCGAGCATCTTGCAAGGCGCACTTCGCTCGGTCGCTGGGGCGAACCGTGCGAGATCGCCGGGGCGGTGGCATTCCTCTGTTCGGACGAGGCAAGCTATGTCACCGGTCAGACGCTGGCGGTCGACGGCGGCTACCTCACTCATTTCTGAAGACTTGCATTTTGCGCGTGGATCGGTATCCCGCGCGGCTTCACTGACACGTGATTCCCAAGAATCCGAGGGGGCCTGCCTGGCGACAAGGGCTGCCAGGGCCGGTTCGAACGTGTCTCTGCAAAGGAGATGAAAATGCCCAAGCTGAAGACCAAGAGCGGTGTGAAGAAACGCTTCAAGATCACCGCCACCGGCAAGGTCAAGCATGGTGTCGCCGGCAAGCGCCACCGTCTGATCAGCCACTCTGCGAAGTATATCCGCCAGAACCGCGGGACCGATGTTCTTGCCAAGGCCGACTGGGCCGCGGTGAAGAAATGGGCCCCTTACGGCCTCGATTGAGCTCCAGCGACTTTCTGAAGGGATAATACAATGCCTCGCATCAAACGCGGCGTCACCACGCGCCAGAAGCACAAGCGGCTGCTCGAACAGGCCAAGGGCTATCGCGGCCGTCGCAAGAACACCATCCGCGTCGCCCGCCAGGCCGTCGAGAAGGCCGGCCAGTACGCCTATCGCGACCGCAAGGTCAAAAAGCGCAATTTCCGCGCCCTGTGGATCCAGCGCATCAACGCGGCCGTGCGGGCCGAGGGCCTGACCTATTCGCAGTTCATGCACGGCACCAAGCTTGCCGGCATCGAGCTCGACCGCAAGGTCATGGCCGATCTCGCCATGAACGAAAGCGCGGCTTTCAGCGCGATCATCAAGCAGGCCAAGGACGCGCTTCCCGCCTGAACTTGAATTGGTAGTTGCACGAAGCGCCATCCCCGCATTCCAGCGGGGGTGGCGCTTTGCATTTGTCCCCCTTAACGAGCGCCCACGATGAGCACCGAACAGGACCAGAAGGTCACCGAAACGCTGGAGAACCTGCACCGCGCGGACAGTACCGATGCGGTCGAGGCGATCCGCATCGAAACCCTCGGCAAGCAGGGCTGGATCAGCCAGCTGATGAAGACGCTGGGCAAGATGAGCCCGGAGGAGCGCCAGGTCGAAGGACCGCGCATTCAGGGCATCCGCACGCGCGTTGCCGAAGCGATCGAGGACCGCAAGGCGGCGCTCGAGGCGGCGGAGCTGGAGCGGCGGCTGGCGAGCGAGACGCTCGACCTGACATTGCCGTCTGCCGCGCAGCCAAAGGGGAGCGTCCATCCGGTCAGCCAGGTGATGGACGAGCTGGCGGAAATCTTCGCCGATCTCGGCTTCTCGGTCGCCACGGGTCCGGAGATCGAGGACGACTGGCACAATTTCACCGCGCTCAACATGGCCGAGACGCATCCGGCGCGCGCCATGCACGACACGTTCTACTTTCCGGACAGGGACAGTGACGGACGACGGATGCTGTTGCGCACGCACACCTCGCCGGTCCAGATCCGCTCTCTGGTCGAGCGCGGAGCGCCGATCCGCATCATCGCGCCGGGCCGCGTCTATCGCAGCGACAGCGACGCGACCCATACGCCAATGTTCCATCAGGTCGAAGGTCTGGTGATCGACAAGGGCATCCGTCTCGGCCACCTGAAGTGGACATTGGAGACCTTCCTCAAGGCCTTCTTCGAGCGCGACGACATCGTCTTGCGACTGCGCCCCTCCTATTTCCCCTTCACCGAGCCAAGCGTCGAGGTCGATGTGGGTTGGCAGAATGTGAATGGTCGCAAGGCGCTCGGCGGCGACGGCGATGCGCCGGACCACGGCTGGATGGAGCTGCTGGGCAGCGGAATGGTGAACCGCCGCGTGATCGAATTCGCCGGGCTCGACCCCGACGAATGGCAAGGCTTCGCCTGGGGCCTCGGCGTCGATCGCCTCGCCATGCTCAAATACGGGATGGACGACCTGCGCGCCTTTTTCGACGGCGACAATCGCTGGCTGTCGCATTACGGCTTCTCGCCCTTCGACCAGCCCACCCTCTCCGCCGGCGTGGGAGCCAAGGCATGAAGTTCTCGCTCGAATGGCTGAAGCATTTTCTCGATACCGACGCTTCGGTGCAGGAGATCGCCGGCGCGCTCAATCGCATCGGCCTCGAGGTCGAGGGGATCGAGGATCCGGCCGACAAGCTCGCCGGTTTCCGCGTCGCCAGGGTGCTGACCGCCGCGCCGCATCCCGATGCGGACAAGCTGCAGGTGCTTTCGGTCGACACGGGGGATGGTGACCCGCTGACCGTGGTCTGCGGCGCGCCCAATGCGCGTGCCGGAATGAAGGGTGTGCTCGGCCTGCCGGGCGCGGTGGTGCCCGCCAACGGCATGGAACTGCGCAAGAGCGCCATTCGCGGCGTCGAATCGAACGGCATGATGTGCTCGGTCCGCGAACTCGAGCTGGGCGACGAGCATGACGGGATCATCGAACTGCCCGAGGATGCACCGGTCGGCACCGCCTTTGCCGAATACAGCGACGCATCGCCGGTGTTCGACGTGGCAATCACGCCCAACCGCCCCGATTGCATGGGCGTCCAAGGCATCGCCCGCGATCTCGCGGCGGCGGGGCTGGGAACGCTCAAACCGTTATCGATCGAGCGGGTCGAGGGCGAGGGCTCCCCACCGGAAATCCGTATCGACGATCATCAGGGCTGCCCAGCCTTCTACGGCCGCGTGGTGAAAGGCGTAACCAACGGAGCGAGCCCCGCCTGGATGCAGCGCCGCCTAAAGGCGGCGGGCCAGCGCCCGATCAGCGCGCTGGTCGACTGCACGAACTACCTGATGCTCGCCTTCGGGCGCCCGGCGCATGTCTATGATCTGGCGAAGCTGTCCGGCCCAATGGTCGCTCGCCGTGCCGGGGACGGTGAAACCATCGAGGCGCTGAACGAGAAAACCTACACGCTCGATCCCACCATGACCGTGATCGCCGACGAGCGGCAAGTCCACGATATCGGCGGGATCATGGGCGGCGAGCATTCGAGTGCCACCGAAACCACCACCGACGTGCTGCTCGAAATCGCCTATTTCGATCCCGAGGCGATCGGGGTGACAGGGCGCAAGCTCGGCATCGCCAGCGATGCGCGCACCCGCTTCGAGCGCGGGGTCGATCCGGCCTTCCTCGACGAAGGGTTGGCGATCCTGACCGACCTGATCGTGACGATCTGCGGCGGCCGTCCGAGTGAAGTGACCCGCGCGGGCGAACCGCCGGTCGGGCCGAAGGTTATCGCCTTCGATCCCGCGCTTACGGCGAGCCTCGGCGGGGTCGAGGTGCCGCAGGACGAACAGCGCCGCATCCTCGAAGCGCTTGATTTCGAGGTCGGTGCGGACTGGCAGGTCGCCTGCCCGCCGCGCCGCCATGATATCGAGGGGCCGGCCGATCTGGTCGAGGAGATCGTGCGTATCCACGGGCTCGACAAGGTGGCCAGCGTTCCACTGCCGCGCATGGAAGGCGTGGCGAAGCCGACCGCTTCGCCGCTTCAGCTGGCCGAGCGCAAGCTGCGTCGCGCTGCGGCGGCGCGCGGGCTGAACGAGGCGGTGACTTGGAGCTTCCTGCCGGTGGACGAAGCCGAGCATTTCGCCGACGGGGCCGAGCTGTGGGTGCTCGACAACCCGATCAGCGAGGACATGAAGGCAATGCGGCCCTCGCTGCTGCCCGGCCTGTTGGCAGCGGCCAAGCGTAATGCCGATCGCGGCGCAGCCGGTTCGCGCCTGTTCGAGATCGGCCGCCGCTACTTCCGGGGCAAGGACGGGGCGAGCGACGAGAAACCGACGCTGGGCGTGGTGCTCGCGGGCGAGAAATCCGCGCGCGGCTGGGCCGCAGATTCGAACGGCGGCAAGGCGCAAGGGTTCGACGCCTATGACGCCAAGGCCGAGGCGATGGCCCTGCTCGAAGCCGCTGGCGCGCCGGTCGACAATCTCATGGTGATGGGGGACGCCGGGGCGCAGTTCCATCCGGGTCAGTCGGCTACGCTGCGCCTCGGGCCGAAAAACGTGTTCGCCCGCTTCGGCGCGCTGCATCCGGTGACGCTGAAGGCCTTCGATCTCCATGGTCCGGTGATGGCAGTGGAAATCTATCTCGACGCCATTCCGGCGAGGAAGAATGCGAGCTTCGCGCGCAATGCCTATGCGCCGCCTGCGCTCCAGGCGATCACGCGCGACTTCGCCTTTCTGGTTCCTGCCGACCTCGCCGCGGGCGATCTGGTCCGGGCGGTACGCGGGGCGGACAAGCAGGCGGTGACCGATGCGCGCGTGTTCGACGTATTCGCCGGAAAGGGTGTGCCGGAAGGAAGGAAATCGGTCGCGGTGGAGGTCACGCTCCAGCCCGGCGAAAAGAGCTTCACCGATGCCGAGATCAAGGCGCTGTCGGAAAAGATCGTCGCCGCTGCGGCCAGGCAGGGCGCGGAGTTGAGAGGCTGACCATGACCAAGACCGCATTCGTGACCGGCGCCACCGCCGGCATCGGCGAGGCCACCGTTCGCGCGCTGGTCGCGAGCGGCTGGCGCTGCGTTGCGACCGGACGTCGCGCAGAGCGGCTCGACGCGCTGGTGGAAGAGCTGGGCGCGGACAAAGTCCACCCCGCCGTGTTCGACGTGCGCGACGAGGCGGCGATGGATGCCGAGATCGCCGCGCTCCCGGGCGAGTTCGCCGCGATCGACCTGCTGGTTAACAATGCCGGCCTCGCGCAGGGGTTGAAGCCCGCGCAGGAGGCCAACCTTGCCGACTGGCAGACCATGATCGACACGAATGTGACGGCCATGGTGCGGCTGACGCGCAAGCTGCTGCCGGGTCTGATCGAGCGCAAGGGCGCTATTATTGCGATCGGCTCGGTTGCGGGCAGCTACGTCTATCCCGGCGGCAATGTCTATGCCGGGTCCAAGGCCTTCGCCAACCACTTCACTCTGGCCCTGCGCGCCGATCTCCACGGCACCGGCGTGCGCGTGACGAGCATCGAGCCGGGCATGGTCGAGACCGAATTCACGCTGGTGCGGACCGGCAGCCAGGAAGCCTCGGACGATCTCTACCGCGGGTCCGACCCGATGACGGGCGAGGACATCGCAAATACCATCCGGTGGGTCGCCGAGCTGCCGCCCCATCTCAACATCAACCGCATCGAGCTGATGCCGGTGCGCCAGGACTTCGCCGGATTCCGGGTGGCGCGGGACTGATCCATGACTTCCGAACGCCGTACCTTCGCGATCATCTCGCACCCCGACGCGGGCAAGACCACGCTGACCGAGAAGCTGCTGCTGACCGGCGGCGCGATCCATCTCGCGGGCGAGGTCAAGGCGCGGGGGCAGGCGCGGCGCGCGCGGTCGGACTGGATGAAGATCGAGCAGCAGCGCGGCATCTCGGTCACATCCAGCGTGATGACCTTTGAGCGGGAGGGGATCACCTTCAACCTTCTCGACACGCCGGGACACGAGGATTTCTCCGAAGACACCTACCGCACGCTCACCGCGGTCGATTCGGCGATCATGGTGATCGACGCGGCCAAGGGCATCGAGCCGCAGACGCGCAAGCTGTTCGAGGTCTGCCGGTTGCGCAGCGTGCCGATCATCACTTTCGTCAATAAAGTCGACCGCGAGGGGCGGCCAGTCTTCGAACTGCTCGACGAGATCGCCGATATGCTGGCGCTCGACGTCAGCCCGCAGGCCTATCCGGTGGGTATGGGTGGCGAGTTCGAAGGGGTGCTCGATTTCGAGACCGGCTGCGTGGCGCGGCCCGAGGGGCCATCGAAGGAGTTCAACGGCAAGCGCGACTGCGACCCCGCCATCCCCGACCGCTTCGCCGAGGAAATCGAGCTCGCGCAGATCGGATATCCCGAATTCGACCTCGATGCCTATCGCAACGGCGACCTGACGCCGGTCTATTTCGGATCGGCACTCAAGAGCTTCGGCGTCACCGAGCTGATCGAGGCGATCGCGAAATACGCCCCGCCGCCGCGCCCGCAACCGGCAGGAGAGGATACGGTCGGCCCCGACCACGATGAGGTCACCGGCTTCATCTTCAAAGTCCAGGCGAACATGGACCCCAACCACCGTGATCGCATCGCCTTCATGCGGCAGGTGTCGGGCACGTTCAAACGCGGCATGAAGCTGACGCCCAGCGGCCTCGGTAAGCCGATCGCCATCCATTCGCCGATCCTGTTCTTCGCCCAGGACCGGGAGCTCGCCGACACCGCCCATCCCGGCGACATCATCGGCATTCCCAATCACGGCACCCTGCGCGTGGGCGATACCTTGTCGGAAAGGAACGAACTGCGCTTCACTGGCCTGCCCAATTTCGCGCCGGAGATACTGCGCCGGGTCCAGCTCGCCGATCCGACCAAGACCAAGCAATTGCGCAAGGCGCTCGACGACCTCTCCGAAGAGGGCGTGATTCAGGTCTTCTATCCGGAGATCGGCGCGCAGTGGATCATCGGCGTGGTCGGCCAGCTCCAGCTTGAAGTGCTCGTCGCCCGGCTTGATGCCGAATACAAGGTGAAGGCGCATCTCGAAGCCTCGCCCTTCGCCACCGCCCGGTGGATCAAGGGCGACGAGAAGGCGGTGGAGGAATTCGAGAAGTTCAACCGCGCCAATCTGGCCAAGGACCGCGACGGGGATACCGTGTTCATGGCCAAGAGCCCATGGGACGTGAACTACCAGCAGGAAAAGAATCCGGGACTCACCTTCTCGTCCACCAAGGAGCGGTAGCTTGCGGCCCGGGCCATGCCGCGCCATGGAAGGGGCATGAGCGGCGTTATCTCCGGTCCCGGACCGACCAAGCAGACCTTCATCTCGCAGCGGCTGCGGTTGAACTATCTCGATTGGGGCAACCCGGACGCGCCGCCACTGGTGCTGGTCCATGGTGGCCGCGATCATGCGCGCAGCTGGGACTGGGTCGCGCAGGAGCTGCGGGAGGACTGGCACGTCATCGCCTTCGACCACCGCGGCCACGGCGATTCGGACTGGGTCAGCGACGGCAATTACCAAGTCAGCGACATGGTCTACGATCTGGCGCAGCTGATCCACCAGCAGGGCGAGACGCCGGTGACGATCGTCAGCCATTCGATGGGCGGGAACGTCGCCCTGCGCTATGCCGGAACTTTTCCCGATACGGTTCGCAAGATCGTCGCCATCGAGGGGCTGGGGCCGAGCCCCAAGCGGCAGGCCGAGATGCGCGCCGATCCCTATCCGCAGCGCATGGCCGAATGGATCGGCAAGAAACGCGCCGCCTCCGCGCGCAGCCCGCGCAAATACGAAAGCATCGAAGCTGCGTTCGCCCGAATGATCGAGGAGAATTCCTACCTCACCGAAGCGCAGGCGCGGCATCTGACGCTGCATGGGGTCAACCGTAACGAGGACGGGACCTACAGCTGGAAATTCGACCCACATCTCAATGTCTGGATGGTCGAGGATGTCGCCGACGAGTTCGTCCACCAGACCTGGGCCGCGATCACCGCGCCGACGCTCCTGCTTTACGGCGCGGACAGCTGGGCTTCCAATCCGCAGGGCGACGGGCGGCTAGAGCATTTCACCAATGCCGAGGTGGTCGAGTTCGAGAATGCCGGACACTGGCTCCACCACGACCAGTTCGACCGATTCGTGGCTACCCTGCGGAACTTCCTCTGATCGCTGCCAGGGACGGCCCGATGAAGCTCCGATTCGCCAGCTACAACATTCACAAGGCTGTCGGCATGGACCGGCGGCGCGATCCGGAACGGATCATGACGGTCCTGCGCGAGCTCGATGCCGACGTCATTGCCTTGCAGGAGGCCGACATGCGCTTCGGCGAGCGGGCAAGCGTGCTGTCGCGCGCGCTGATCGACGACTTTCCCTGGCGCGTCGTGCCGGTGGCCAAGCGCGCGCGCTCGATCGGCTGGCATGGCAACGCATTGCTAGTCCGGCGGGGCATGGAGATCGGCGAGAGCCACGCGATCGACTTACCGACGCTAGAGCCGCGCGGGGCGGTATGCGGATCGCTGACGGTGGACGGAATGCCCTTCCACGCCATCGGCACCCACCTCGATCTGTCGGGCCTGCGCCGCCGCGATCAGGTTCGCGCACTGCTGCGCTTCGCCGACGAGAGCTGTCGCGCGGTGCCGACTGTCATCATGGGCGATTTCAACCAGTGGGGCCGCACGACGGGCGCCATGCGCGAATTCTCGGGCGACTGGCAGCTTATCACGCCCGGGCGCAGCTATCCCAGCCGGGCGCCGGTGGCGATCCTCGACCGGATCGTCGCCTGCGGGCGGTGGAAGCAGATCGGCAGCGGGGTTCATCGCTCCGCTCTGTCGACCGTAGCCTCCGACCATCTTCCCGTCTTTGCCGACCTCGAGATGATCAAATATTAATCACACATCCAATTTTTAATCATTGCTTGCCGTGCATGAGCTGAAATTAGCACGATATTGCGCCGCAGCGTGTTTTGGCACGCCTTTTGCTGCACCAGCGAATGCCGGGACGGGACCCTGGCATGGGCAGCGAGGGACAAGGCCACATGAAATACATCATTGTCGTCATAAAACCGTTCAAGCTCGACGAGGTGCGCGAGGCGCTGGGAAGCGTCGGCGTCGCGGGAATGACGGTGTCGGAAGTCAAGGGCTTCGGACGGCAGAAGGGGCAGACCGAGATTTATCGCGGCGCCGAATATTCGACCAACATGCTGCCCAAGGTGAAGCTGGAGATCGCGGTCAGCGACGATCTCGCCGCCAAAGTGGTCGAGACGATCCAGCAGACCGCGAGCACCGAGGCGATCGGGGACGGCAAGATCTTCGTGCTCGATCTGGTGGAGGCAACGCGCATTCGCACCGGCGAAACCGGCGACACGGCACTGTGACGGGGGGTATCGACATGAACAGCAGAGTTTTTCGCCGTGCGATCGCGCTCGTCACCACGCTGATGGCAGGCGCATCCGCCAGCCTCGCCATGGCGCAGGAAGCGGCGCAGGCGACGACCGCGGAAGGCTCGCCGATCGCGGCTGCCACGGTCGAGGCCGCTGCCGCCGTGCCCGATCCGGGCAACAATGCCTGGATGATGACGGCGACTGTACTCGTCCTGCTGATGATCCTGCCCGGCCTCGCCCTGTTCTACGGCGGCCTGACCCGGTCCAAGAACATGCTTTCCACGATCACCCAGGTCGGCGGGGCGGCATGCCTCGCCATGCTGATCTGGGTGATGTGGGGCTACGGCACCGCCTTCGGGCCAGAGGGAAATGCCTTCTTCGCCTGGGGCAATTACTTTCTGAGCGCGGTCACGCCCGAGACCACGGCGGCGACCTTCTCCGATGAGGTCATCAGCGAATACGTCTTCGTCAGCTTCCAGATGACTTTCGCCGCGATCACCGCCGCGCTGGTCCTCGGCGCCACAGTAGAGCGGCTGAAGTTCTCCGCCGCGATGCTGTTCACCGCGATCTGGCTGACGATCGTCTATTTCCCCATCGCCCACATGGTCTGGGCGGGTGGCGGCCTGCTGTTCGAGATGGGCGCGCTCGACTTCGCTGGCGGGACGGTGGTGCATATCAATGCCGGTGTCTCGGCACTGGTGCTGGCGATGTTCCTCGGCAAGCGGCGGGGCTATCCGGCCGAACCGATGCCGCCGCACAGCCTGACGTTGACGCTGGTGGGTGCGGGGCTGCTCTGGGTCGGCTGGTTCGGCTTCAACGCGGGCAGCGAACTTGAAGCCGACGGGATCGCCGGGCTTGCCATGATCAACACCTTCGTCGCCACGGCGGCAGGTGCGCTCGCCTGGATGCTGATGGAGCGGTTCGCGGGCCACAAGGGTTCGGCGCTGGGCTTCGCCTCGGGCCTGATCGCCGGCCTCGTCGCAGTCACGCCCGCGGCGGGCAATAGCGGCCCGTTCGGCGCAATCGTGCTCGGGATCGTCGCTTCGGTGGTTGCCTATTTCGCGGTCGCCAGAATCAAGGGCCGACTGGGTTACGACGACGCGCTCGACGTGTTCGGCATCCACGGCGTCGCGGGCATCGTCGGCGCGATCGGGACGGGCATCGTGTATTCCCCCGCGCTGGGCGGACCGGGCGATGCCGCGGAATACGCGATGGGCTCGCAGATTACCACGCAGATCGTCGCGGTCGCGGTGGCGGTCGTCTGGGCGGCCGTCGGCACCGTTATCGCCGCTCTTCTGGTGCGGCTCCTCACCGGGCTTCGGGTCTCCGAAGAGGTCGAGCGCGAAGGCCTCGATATCGGCGAGCATGGGGAGCGCGCCTACAACTGATTCGAAATGGATTACCGAATTGGCGGGTCGGGGGCCTCTCTCCTCTCCACCTCCGACCCGCCAAGCCATGTTCCTCCTGCGAACATGCCTATACGGGCCGGAGTTCACGCTCCGGCCTTTTTTTGTTCGCGAGCGCCTCCGCGCCCGCGTCCTCGCGGTCTGTTCCTCCCTTCGGTCGGGCCGCTGCGGGGCGGCCGCGTGGCCTTGCGGCCCTTCGGGCCGAACCATCGGGTTTCTAGTTAAGCGCCTCGCCGACGAAATCGGCGCAGCGTTCGCCGATCATGATGCTCGGCGCGTTGGTGTTGCCCGAAACGAGGCGCGGCATCACGCTGGCATCGGCGACCCATAGCCCCTCGACCCCGCGCGCATTCAGCCGCGGATCGACCACGCTGTCCGTATCATCGCCCATGCGACAGGTGCCGACCGGATGATAGACCGTGTCCGCCCGCTCGCGGATCAGCGTGTCGAGTGCGGCATTGTCATGAAGGTCCACGGGATGGCGATCCCGAGGCTCGTAGACCTGCATGGGCGGCGTATCGACGATCCGGTGGGAGAGCCGCACGCCGCGCCGCAGCACCTCCATGTCGCGATCCTCGGAAAGGAAGTTCGGATCGATGATAGGCGCAATCGCGGCGTCGCGATCGGCGAGCCGCACCGTGCCCCGGCTTTCCGGCCTGAGCACGCAGGCATGAAGCGAGAAGCCGTGTCCCTTCACCTTGGTCCGCCCGTGATCCTCCAGCATCGCCGGGACGAAATGCCACTGCACGTCGGGCGCGGGCGCGTCGTCCATCACCGTCCAGAACCCGCCCGCTTCGGCATAGGGGGTGGTCATGATCCCGGTGCCGCGCCGCCGGTGTTCGAGGATCGCCCTGGCCACCCGCACCGTTCCCGCAAGAGAATCGCCGAAGAAATCGCGACTGCTGCTCTCCCAGCTCGAGACATAGTCGATATGATCCTGAAGATCGCTGCCGACCGCCGCCCGGTCCGCTTTCACCGCGATGCCGTGTTCGGCCAGATGGTCGCCCGGCCCGATGCCGGACAGCATCAGGATCTGCGGCGAATTGAACGCACCCGCCGAAAGCACCACTCCACCACGCGCGCGCACCGTCCGCTCGCGCTCGCCGACCGAATAGGTCACGCCGGTGGCGCGCCCGTCCTCGATTTCGATCCGCTGGACGGTAACGCCGATGCGGGTGTCGAGATTGCGCGATCGGCGTAGCGGCTCGACATAAGCGCGCGAGGCGGACCAGCGCAGCCCGTGCTTTTGCGTCACCTGAAAAATGCCGAAGCCCGCCTGCTGCGGGCCGTTGAAATCACGGTTGCGCGGCAGTTGCAGCTGCGCCGCCGCTTCCACGAAAGCGAGGCTGCCGGGATTGAGATATCGCTGATCCGATACGGCCAGCGGCCCGTCGCCGCCGTGATATTCGTCGGCGCCGCGTTCATTGCTCTCGGCGCGCTTGAAATAGGGCAGCACGTCCTCGTAGCTCCAGCCGGTGCAGCCGAGCTTTGCCCAATTGTCGTAGTCCCAGGAATTGCCGCGGATGTAGATCATCGCATTGATGGCCGAAGACCCGCCGAGCCCGCGCCCACGCGGCTGGTAGCCGGTGCGGCCGTTCAACCCTTTCTGCGGCACGGTTTCGTAGCGATAGTTCGTCTTCTCGTTGACGAAGGCGAGCATTCCCGGCGTCTTCACCTTGAAGGTGTCGTTGCGCCCGCCCGCCTCCAGCAGGCAGACGCTGCGCCCCCGCTCGGCCAGCCGTCCCGCCACCGCGCAACCCGCGCTGCCCCCGCCGATCACGACGACGTCGAATTCATCCATGTCCTCTCCTCCTGAGGACGAGGTTATGGCGCGCTGCGGGGTTCCGCAATCGGGTTTTCGGACGCAACCGATTTCTCTCAGGTCGTGGTGCGCTCCAGCCAGCGCGCGCGAATCTGATCGGAGGTCTCGCGGCTCCCGTCATGCGTCCAGCCGGGTTCGCGCAGGAGATAGGACAGCTTGTGGCGCCACGGCGCGGCCTTCATGTCCTGCGCGATGCCGATCCATTCGTGGAACACCGCCCACAGCAGGTTGAAGCTGCCGAGCTGCTTGACGATGCCGTAGCGGATCTTCTCGTCGTCCCGTTCAGGCTCGAACGTGCCGAACAGCCTGTCCCACACGATGAAAACGCCGGCATAGTTGCGGTCGAGATAGCGCGGATTGGTCGCGTGGTGGACGCGGTGGTGGCTCGGCGTGTTCATCACCGCCTCGAACCAGCGCGGCATCCGCCCGATCGCTTCGGTGTGGATCCAGAACTGGTAGATCAAGTTGAAGCCGCCGCAGATCGCGATCATCGCCGGGTGGAAGCCCAGCAGCACCAGCGGCAGGGCGAAGACGAAACCGAGCGTGAGGAAGCCGGTCCATGTCTGGCGCAGCGCGGTCGAGAGATTGTAATGCTGGCTCGAATGGTGGTTCACATGGCTCGCCCAGAACCACCGCACGCGGTGGCCGAAGCGGTGGACCCAGTAATATTTGAGATCGTCGAGCACGAAACAGGCGATCCACGCCCACCATGCCCAGCCGATATCGAACAGGCGGTAATCCCAGACCGCCAGATAAAGAAGGAAGAACAGCCCGCCGAACAGTAGGCCGGCGACCGTGCTGCCGAGACCGAAAGCCAGGCTGGTCAGCGTGTCCTTTGCCTCGTAGGCGTGCGGGTTGCGGCGCCATGCCCAGATCATTTCGATCAGGACCAGCGCAACAAAGCCCGGCACGGCATATTCGGTGGGCGAGAAATCAGGCATTCCGGCCCCATCCTATAGCATTGACGCGGTCCGACCAAAGCGTTGCATCGTCGATGGCCAGCCGGACTGTACCGAAGCGTCTTTCTCCGCTGGTGACGACGAGATATTCCTCGCCACCGTCCCGCTCGGTCTTGGCCGAAGCACGCGAGCCGAGGATCCGTCCCGCCAAATGGGTCCCATGTGGCTTCAGGACCATGATCGCACCGGCGGCATCGCGCATGATCACACCCCGCCCGTCGCGAGCAATGGCGGTCTCGCGCGGTTCATAGCCGCCGAAAGCTTCCTCGGCCGCTACACGAGCCTCGTCCTCGCTGGCAATGGTTGTGCCCGGACCGAGGCCGAGCTTCCATGCCATGCCCGCCAGCACCAGGATCGCGGCAAGCGAGCCGAGAAACTGGAGCAGCGTTGCGGGAATTTCCATGACTGCGGATTGGCACGCAGAGCGCTTTCCGGCAAGTTGGCCCGAGAGGGGGACGATCGATGAAATTCCTATTCTACTGCGGTGCCTTCTGCGGCGCCATTTCCGGCACCGTCGCGGTTCCGGCCGTTGCGCAGCAAGGCGAGCCGCTCGCCCGAGTGGAGGCGGAGCGCGAGCGGACGGAGCGCGTGGCGCGCGAAATCTGGGAACTCGCCGAACTCGGCTATCAGGAAACCCGGTCGAGTGGCCTTTTGATCGACGAGCTGGAAGGCGCCGGGTTCACGATCCGTCCGGGCGTGGCCGACATTCCCACCGCCTTCGTCGCCGAATGGGGCAGTGCGGGGCCGGTGATCGGCCTCCTCGCCGAATTCGACGCGCTGCCGGGCATCACCCAATCGGACGCGCCGACCCGCGATCCCGTCGAAGGCAAGCACGCCGGCCATGCGTGCGGGCACAATCTGTTCGGGGCAGGTTCGCTCACCGCCGCGATCGCCATCCGCAACTGGCTGGAGGCGACCGGCACGCCCGGCCGCGTGCGGCTCTACGGCACCCCGGCGGAAGAGGGTGGGTCGGGCAAGGTCTACATGGCTCGGGCCGGTCTGTTCGACGATGCCGATTTCGTGATCGACTGGCACCCGGCGGACGCCAATTCCGCCGCCTCGCGCATGAGCCTCGCCAACCGGTCGGCCAAGTTCCGCTTCCGCGGCACCTCGGCCCATGCAGCGGGCGCGCCCGAGCGCGGCCGCAGCGCGCTCGACGGAGTCGAGGCGATGAACATGATGGTCAACATGATGCGCGAGCACACCAGCATGGACACGCGCATCCACTATGTCATCACCGATGGCGGCAAGGCGCCGAACGTCGTCCCGGACTTCGCCGAAGTCTTCTATTACGTTCGCCATTCGGATGCCGACGAGGTGCGCGCTCTGTGGCCGCGGATCGAGGCGGCGGCCCAAGGCGCGGCGATGGGCACGGGCACGAAGGTCGACTGGGAGATCATTCACGGCAACAACCCGACCCTGCCGCTCGAATCGCTGCAGACGATGATGGACGCCAAGCTGCGCAGTCTGCAGCCGGTCGAATACACGCCGGCCGAACTCGAATGGGCGCGCGGGATCAGGGAAAGCCTCGGCGAGGACGCGCCCGCGCTCGTCCAGTCGCGCGAGGTCGAGCCCTATGGCGTCGAAACAGGTTACGGATCGACCGATGTCGGCGACGTCTCGCGCGCGGTGCCGACAGTCAGCGTGCGAACCGCGACATGGGTGCCCGGCACCTCCGCTCATAGCTGGCAGGCGGTCGCGGCGAGCGGCCACAGCTACGGCGCCAAGGGCACGCAGCAGGCGGCGAAGGCAATGGTTCTTGCGGCGGTCGAGCTCTACACCAATCCGCAACTGCGCGACCGCGCGAAGGCGGAGTTCACTGCGGCTCTTGGCGAGGGTTACGTCTACGAATCGCTGCTTGGCGACCGCGCGCCGCCGCTCGATTATCGCAACTAGGCGTACGGCTCAGTCGCTGGCTCTGCCTGCCAGCATATCCATTGCCGGACGCACCGGTCCGACATCGTAGCCTGCGCCCGCCGCCTCGCGCGCGATCGCTTCGGGGTCGCGGCCCGTCTTCGCTTCAGCGAGCGCCCAGAGCAGGGTCGAGCGCGTCCCGCTGCGGCAGAAGGCGAGAGTCTTGCCTTCTGCCGCCGCCAGCGCCTCGGCCATCGCGTCGACCTGCGGCTGCGAGAAGCCGGCTGCGCCTATGGGAATGGCGCGATAGTCGAGACCGGCTTCACGCGCGGCCGCTTCGATCCGATCGCCATCGGGCTGGTCGGGTGATTCGCCATCCGGGCGGTTATTGACGATCAGCGTCACTCCCGCCTTGCGCGCAGCGACGATATCTCCCGGCGCGATCTGCGGTGCGGCCAAGACGGTCTCGTTCAATCTGCGGAAGTCGGCCATGTTCAGGCTCCTTGATCGTTGGCGGCAGCGGTGCGCAACCGGCGGTTGCGCTGAACCATGTTCAATATCTCGACGCCGACGGAGAAGCCCATGGCGACATAGATGTAGCCCTTGGGCACGTGGAAGCCGAAGCCATCGGCGATCAGCACCACGCCGATCATCACGAGGAAGGCGAGGGCCAGCATCACCAGCGTCGGGTTCTTCTCGATGAAGCGGGCGAGCGGGTCGGCCGCGACCATCATCACGCCCACGGTGATGACGACGGCGGCCACCATGATCGGAACCTCGTCGGTCATGCCGACCGCCGTGAGGATCGAGTCGATCGAGAAGACGAGATCGATCGCTATGATCTGCGCGATTACGGCCGCAAAACTCGCTTTTGCAGCGTCGGCGACGCTCGGGGTTTTGTCGAGGATCTCGCCCGAATTGTCGGCAGGCTCCATCGAATGGTGGATTTCCTTGGTCGCCTTCCAGAGGAGGAACAGTCCGCCGACCAGCAGGATCAGATCGCGCCCGGAAAAGGCGGTCTCGAACGCCGGCTTGCCATATTCGTTGGGTGCCCCCCGTAGGCCGAGATCGAACAGCGGCGTCTGGAGCGTGACGATCCAGCCGATCAGCATGAGCAGGCCGATTCGCATGACCAGCGCCAGCGCGAGGCCGATCCGGCGCGCCTTGCTCTGTTGATGTTCGGGCAGCTTGTTGGAAAGGATCGCGATGAAGATCAGATTGTCGACGCCGAGCACGACTTCGAGGGCGATCAGGGTGAGCAGGGCGAGCCAGGCGGCAGGGTCCGACAACAGTGCGAGTATATCCATGGACGGTGCGTTTGCCCCAAGCGTCGACGGTCGGCAAGGAGGAGCCTGCGAACGTAAATGTCCCAAACTGTCCCCGATATGACCATAAGCGTTAAATCATTCGCTTGTCGGCGAAATTGCGCTATGGCGGCATTTCAGGGAATGGGTTCGGCGAGTCTGTCGCGGCCCCATTCGCGCCGGGTCCGCATGGCTGTCCCCGCTCCGGCGTATGAATCTCAAAGGGATGGCGCGACAGGGTATTTGACAGATTATGGGTTACGACAAGGGCCGGCGTCGGGGACGGGACAAGCGGGACGGTATCGGCGAGGATGGCTATTTCGGCGGGTCCGATGGCTTCCAGCCGCAGGGCGATTTCGGTGGCGGCGGCTACGGTAACGATCGCGGTGGCTTCAACAACGATCGCGGCGGCTTCGGCGGCGGTGGCGGCGGCTATAACAACGATCGCGGCGGTTTCCGTAGCGGCGGCGGCGGCGGCGGTTTCCGCGGCGGCGGTGGCGGTGGGCCGCGTGGCGGCGGCGGCGGCGGGATGCCCGCCCAGGTCGTCGGCACGGGCAAGGGAACGGTCAAGTTCTTCAACGCCCAGAAGGGCTTCGGCTTCATCCAGCAGGATAGCGGCGGCGAGGACGTGTTCGTCCATATCAGCGCTGTCGAGCGCGCCGGCCTCGAAGGGCTCGGCGAAGGGCAGGAGCTCGAATTCAACCTCGTCGATCGCGGCGGCAAGGTTTCGGCGCAGGATCTTCAGGTCGTCGGCGACGTGGTTCCGACCGGCAATGCCGGTGGCCCGCCCAAGCGCGAGCTTACCGGCGAGAAGGCGACCGGCACGGTCAAGTTCTTCAACTCGATGAAGGGCTTCGGTTTCCTGGCTCGCGACGACGGCCAGCCTGACGCTTTCGTGCATATCAGCGCGGTCGAGCGGTCCGGTCTGCCGCAGATCAACGAGGGCGAGCGTTACAGCTTCGATCTCGAAGTCGACCGACGCGGCAAGCATTCGGCCGTCAATCTGGTGCCCGCTTCCGAGTGAGCCGGCCCGGCCGTGCGGCGAGGCGGTTTGACCCGCCGCGCCCTGCACAATAGAACGATGGCTACATCGACGAATGGCGGTTCCCTCAGGGGGCCGCCATTTGCATTTGTTCCGGGCATCCCCGCCCGCCCGATTTCGGAGGTACCATGGCGATTTCCCCCCTCATGCCCGTCTATCCCCGCTGCGACGTGCGCCCGGTGGAGGGCGATCACTGTCACCTGATCGACGAGGACGGCACGCGCTATCTCGATTTCGCCAGCGGAATCGCGGTGAACCTGCTCGGCCATTCGCATCCCGGCCTTATTGGCGCCATCCAGCGCCAGGCCGAAAGGCTGATGCATGTCTCCAACCTCTATGGCAGTCCGCAGGGCGAGCGGCTGGCGCAATCGCTGGTCGATGCCACCTTTGCCGATACGGTGTTCTTCACGAATTCGGGGGCCGAGGCGGTGGAATGCGCGATCAAGACCGCGCGCGCCTATCACCAGCATGACGGTGGAGACGCCAACCGGACGGAGCTGATCACTTTCACTAACGCCTTTCACGGGCGCACCATGGCGACCATCAGCGCTTCCAATCAGGAGAAGATGCACAAGGGCTTCCAGCCCCTGCTGCCGGGCTTCGTCTATTGCGAATTCGACGATCTCGAGGCGGCGCGCGCGCTGGTCGGCCCGAAGACGGCCGGCTTCTTGGTCGAGCCGATTCAGGGCGAGGGCGGCATCCGCCCGGCCAGCCAGGAATTCATGTCGGGCCTGCGCGCGATCTGCGACGAGCACGACCTGATGCTGGTGCTCGACGAGGTTCAGTGCGGCATGGCGCGCACCGGCAAGCTCTACGCCTACGAGCATTATAGGATCGAACCCGACGTTCTCGCCACGGCCAAGGGCATCGGGGGCGGCTTCCCGCTCGGCGCCTGCCTCGCGACGGAAAAGGCAGCGCGCGGCATGGGCTTCGGCACGCACGGTTCGACCTATGGCGGAAATCCGCTGGCAATGGCCGCCGGACAGGCGGTGATGGACACGGTGGCGAACGAGGATTTCCTCGGGCAGGTCCGCGACAAGGGTGATCGGCTGCGCAGCCGGCTCGAACAGTTCATTGGCAATTATCCCGACCTGTTCGATTGTGTGCGGGGTATGGGCCTGATGCTCGGCATCCGCATGAAGGTCGAAAGCCGGCCCTTCTTCGTGCATCTGCGCGACAATCACCAGCTGCTGACCGTGGCCGCGGGCGACCAGACCCTGCGCGTCCTGCCGCCGCTGGTCGCGGGCGATGCCGAGTTCGACGAGTTCTTCGACAAGCTTTCCGCCGGCGCGGCGAGCTACGAGATTGCCGAAGCCGCATGACGCGCCACTTTCTCGATCTGAGCGATGCCGGCGGGGATGGGATCGCCGCGATGCTCGCCGATGCGCAGGACCGCAAGGCTGCGCGGGCTGGCTGGCCCAAGGGCAAGCCGGATGCGGATCGACCGCTCGAAGGATGCGTGCTGGCGACGATCTTCGAGAAGAATTCTACCCGCACCCGGGTCAGCTTCGACATCGCCATGCGCCAGCTCGGCGGCAGCGTGCTGGTGCTGGACAGCGGCACGACGCAGCTCGGCCGGGGCGAGAGCATTGCCGACACCGCGCGCGTTCTCGGCCGGATGGCGGATGCGATCATGATCCGCACCGACGATCACACGAAGGCCGCGGAGCTCGCCCGCCATGCCGGTGTCCCGGTGATCAATGGCCTGACCGACCGCTCGCATCCCTGCCAGATCGTCGCCGATCTGCTTACAATGGTCGAGCATGGGAAGGCGCTGCCCGGCCTGCAGCTCGCCTGGCTGGGCGACGGCAACAATGTCCTCCACTCGATCCTCGAAGCCGGAGGCATCTTCAAATTCGACGTGCGCGTCGGCACACCGCAGGGTTACGAGCCCGATGACGAATTCGTCATGGCCGCCCGCGCGGCGGGTTCCAAGGTCACGCTGACACAGGATGCACGAGAAGCGGTGGAGAGGGCGGACGTCGTCGTCACCGACACCTGGATCTCGATGGGGCAGGCCCATGCCGAGGCGAAGCTTGCCGCGATGGCGCCGTTCCGGGTCGACGAGGCGCTGATGGCACGCGCAAAACCCGACGCGAAGTTCCTTCACTGCCTGCCCGCCCATGTCGGCGACGAGGTGAGCGAAGCCGTGTTCGAAGGACCGCAATCGGTCGTCTTCGACGAGGCGGAAAACCGCATCCACGCGCAGAAATCCATCCTGCTCTGGTGTTTTGGCAAGCTCTGAAGGGAGCGCACCCTACCAACCGCGTCCGCGCTCCTTATATGGAGCGCATGACCGAACTGCCCGATCAGGCGGAAACCTACTCCGGACGTATTCTCGGCTTCACTATCCCCTCGCGCAGCGCGCGCGGGCGAATGGTGCGGCTCGACGGCGTCCTCGATCAGGTTCTTTCTGCCCACGATTATCCGCCCTCCATTACGCACCTGCTCGCCGAAGCACTGGTGCTGACCGCGCTCGCCGGCTCGCTGCTCAAGGAAGAGGGCGCACAGGTGACCATGCAGGCCCAGACCGAAAACGGTCCGGTGCGGTTGCTCGTCTGCGACTACAAGGGCGGTGCATTGCGCGGCTATGCCGATTTCGACGCTGACCGTCTGGCGGAGCTCGGGGCCAACCCGTCGCTTTTCGGGTTGTTCGGCAAGGGGCACCTGGCGCTCACCTTCGATCTCCCCGCGGGAAAGGGACGGTACCAAGGGATCGTCCCGCTCGAGGGCGATAGCTTGGGCGAGGCGTTCCAGAACTATTTCTTCCAGTCCGAACAGGTGCCGACCCTGATCCGCACTGCGGTCTCGTCCGGAGAGAAGGGCTGCCGCGCCGCGGGTCTGCTCGTGCAGCACCTTCCCGATGGCGAGGAAGGGCGCGAGCGGTTGCACGCGCGTCTCGATCATCCCGAATGGGAACATGTCGCGGTCCTTGCCGGATCGATCCGGCACGACGAATTGCTCGATTCCGAACTCTCGCTCGATGCGCTGGTCTGGCGGCTGTTTCACGAGGAAGAGGAAGTCCGCGTCACGAATGGGGCGGAACTTTCACGGGGTTGCCGGTGTTCTGTCGAACATTACCGGGACGTTCTCACCCGCTTTCCGGAGGAAGAGCGCGCGGACATGCGTGACGAGAACGGGCTCATCGTCGTCGATTGCGCGTTCTGTTCGAAGAAGTTTCCGATCGACGCCTGATCCGGCCGACCTTTGCGTTTCCGATCTCGACCGGACGCGAATGGCCGATCGTTTTTGCAAGGATGGATTGATGTCGCGACTTCGTGGTTTTCGCATGGCGCTGGGACTTGGCCTTGCCACACCACTGTTGGCGGTCGGACTGCCGGCAGTGGCGCAATCGTCGCTGGCCATGCTGTCCAAACTCGACAAGGGTGCGTGGGAGCTGCGTTTCCGCGACGGATCGGCGCCGCGCAAGATCTGCGTGCGCAGTGGAAGCGAACTCGTCCAGCTTCGCCATCGCGGCAATTGCAATCGCTTCGTGGTGGAAGACGGCGCGGACGTCGTAACCGTTCAGTATACCTGTCGCGGCAATGGCTATGGACGCACGAGCATCCGGCGGGAGACGCCAAGTCTCGTGCAAATCGAAAGCCAGGGGATTGCGGGCGGGCGGCCGTTCAGCCTTTCGGCCGAGGCGCGTCGCACCGGGGCGTGCCAATAACCGATCGGGAGGGCAGGCCCGGCGGCTTGCAGGGACTGCGTATCGGCTCTAGCGCGAGGCTATGTCTGCCCCGAATGAGAAGGACCTTGGCCCGGCAGTGATCCTGCTGTCCGGCGGGCTCGATTCCATGGTGTCGGCCGCTATCGCGCGCGAACGAGGCCATACCCTCCACGCTCTGACCATCGATTACGGCCAGCGCCATTCGCGCGAGCTTGCTTCCGCGCGCGAGATCGCAGCGCGTCTGGGTGTGTCGCGGCATGTCGAACTTCCGCTCGACCTCCGCAGATTCGGCGGATCGGCGCTGACCGCGGATATCGACGTTCCCAAGGACGGGGTCGGGGAGGGAATTCCGATCACCTACGTCCCCGCGCGCAATCTGGTATTTCTCGCGCTGACGACTGCTTTCGCCGAAACCGCCCATGCACGTTCGATCTTCATCGGTGTGAACGCGCTCGACTATTCCGGCTATCCCGACTGCCGGCCCGGATTTATCGCCAGCTTCGCCGAAACCGCCCGGCTGGGGACCAAGCAGGGTGTCGAGGGACAACCCTTTCGGATCGAGGCGCCGCTCCAGCACATGACCAAGGCGGACATTGCGCGCGAATGCGTGCGGCTCGGTCTCGATCCGGCGTGGAGTTGGTCGTGCTATGATCCCAGACCTGACGGATTGGCCTGCGGAATCTGCGATTCCTGTCGCCTGAGGCGAAAAGGCTTTGCCGAGGCGGGGTTGGTCGATACCACACGTTACGCAGACTGAGAGCTGCGACGGGGAGAGGGAAAAGCGTGGCGATATCGACGCAGGGCATCGGACAGACCGATGCGATCGCGGAACAAAAAGTACCGGGCTACAGCTGGTACGCCCTTGGCGTCCTAGTGCTGGTCTATCTGCTGAACTTTATTGACCGCAACATTCTCTCTATCCTGGCGAACGACATCAAGGCCGATCTCGGTCTCAGCGACGCCGATCTGGGCTTCCTCTACGGTACGGCTTTCGGTGTGTTCTACGCGCTGTTTGGCATTCCGCTCGGCCGGCTGGCCGACAGCTGGCACCGTATCCGGCTTATGACGCTCGGTCTGGCCCTGTGGTCGTTGATGACTACCCTGTCGGGCTTCGCACGCAGCGGAATGCAGTTGAGCCTCGCCCGTATCGGTGTCGGCGTGGGCGAGGCGAGTGCAAGCCCGGCCGCCTATTCGCTGATATCCGACTGGTTTCCCAAGCGGATGCGCGGTACCGCTCTCGCCATCTACTCCGCCGGCCTTTATCTGGGCGGCGGAATTTCCTTGCTGATCGGCGGCCTGATCGTCGAACAATGGAACGCAACCTATCCGGCGGGCGGTCCGTTCGGCCTGGTTGGATGGCAGGCGGCGTTTTTGGCGGTCGGTCTGCCCGGCCTCTTGCTGGCAGCCTGGGTGTTCAGTCTGCGCGAGCCGGTTCGCGGTGCCATCGAAGGCATGCCGACCCCCAAGGTCGAACGCCCGTTCCGCGGCTTCTTCGCCGAAATGTTCACTGTGATCCCGCCTTTCACGTTCGTGGCGGCGGCGCAGCGGGGCGGCGGGAGCCTGGCGATCAACGTCCTCGCGGCGGTCCTGATCGGGAGCCTGTGCTGGTTCATCGGAACTCTGACCGAAAACTACCAGCAATGGGGCGCGATCGCGATCGGTTATTACGCGGTGTTCTCCTGGGCAACCTCGCTGCGCCACCGTGATGCACCGACTTTCAAGTTGATCTGGGGAACACCGGCCTTTCTCTACGTGGTCCTGGGGTACGGGATGGTCGCTTTCGCGTCCTACTCGGTTTCGTTCTGGTCGGCGCCTTATGCCGAGCGTGTACTGGGCGCCTCGAAATCGGTATTGGGTTTCTGGATCGGGGGCGGGGGCGCGCTCGGCGGGTTCCTCGGCGTCATTCTGGGCGGGCGGGTCTCCGACTGGCTGCGTGAGCGGAATGCTTCGGGACGGATATTGGTGATCGCCTTCGGCGTGCTCGCTCCGGTCGTTCCGCTGATCATCGCGTTCACGACGGACAATGTGCCCCTGTTCTACTTCCTGAACTTCGTCCTTTCGCTGTTCGGAAGCTCGGCCCTTGGCGCTGCGGCGGCAACGACACAGGACCTGGTGTTGCCGAGAATGCGCGGTACGGCGACTGCGACGTTCTTTTTGTCGACGACGTTGGTCGGGCTCGCTTTGGGGCCGTACATGGCCGGGCAGGTGTCCACTATGACGCAGAACCTGTCGACCGGCGTGCTGTCGGTCCTGGTCGCGGCGCCGATCGGAAGTGTGCTTCTCTGGCTCGCCTATCGGAGCGTACCGGAGGCCGAGCGGACGCTCGTCGAGCGCGCCCGGCTGGCGGGCGAGCCCGGCCTCTGATCGCTCAGGTCGTGCGGCGCATCACGCCGCAGGCAATGCGCGAACCTGCATCGCCCGAGGGATCGGTCCGGTAATCGTCCGGTCCGGAATGGACCATGACCGATGTTCCGTCGGTATCGAAGATCCGTGCCAGGTCCATCGCCGTGTCTGAGCCGACGGTCTGGCGAACCGTCACCGTTCCCGATGCGGAAACGGTGATGTTGTCGAGATCGCCCAGATGTTTGCCTTGCGGGTCGAGCTTTCCATGCGCTCGGTCATAAGGGTTGAGATGCCCGCCTGCCGATTGGAAGTCCGGCGCGTCGCACCTTCCCGTCGTGTGCAGGTGGAAGCCGTGCGAACCCGCCGGCAAGTTGCTGAGAGAGCCCGCAACGACCAGTTCGCCGCCTTCGCGCATGAGTTGAATGGTCCCGACCTGCGTTCCATCTCCGCGAAGGAGATTGGCGGTACCGACGGCTTCTTGACCCATGGAGCCGGAAGATGCTTCGTCCATCGTGGCGCAGCCGGACATGGCGAGTGCGAGAAACGGGATCGGGGTGAGAAACTTCATGGTCATCGTGTCCTCCTGTTGCGAGTTACGATGACCCAACGAAAAAGGGGCCGGATTGCTCCGGCCCCTCGTTCTTTTCGACGTTTCCGTCTGACTTACATGCCCGAACCCGGACCGTAGGTGATTTCCACGCGACGGTTCTGCAGTTCGCGAACACCGTCGGCGGTCGGAACGCGCGGCTGCGATTCGCCAAACGCTTCGCTCGTGATCCGGCCACCCGGGACACCGCGAGCGGTCAGGTAGTTGCGAACCGAGGTGTTGCGACGCTCGGCAAGACCCTGGTTGTAGGCCGTCGTACCCGAACGGTCGGTGTGACCGGCAAGCATGACCGCAGCCGTACCGCAGTTGGCATAGGACGAAACCGCGTTGTCGAGGATCGTCGCAGCCGCCGGGGTGATGTCCGATTCGTCCCAGTTGAAGAAGACGATGTACGGACCCGACTCACACGCCGGAGCCGGGGGCGGCGGCGGCGGCGGCGGGGGCGGCGGGGGCGGCGGGGGCGGCGGCGGAGGCGGCGGCGGAGCCACGGCTTCCGGCGCGCCGAAGTTATAAGTCAGCGTGCCCAGGATCGAGTGCGAATCGCTGTCGAAACGCGTACGATTGCCGAGGCCGTCGACCAGCGTCACGTCCTTCGCGCTGAAGTAACGATACTTCAGGCCGACATCGAGATTGCGCGAAATCGGCGTGCGAACGCCGGCGAGTGCCTGCCAGGCAAAACCGGTGTCGGAGTCGTCGAAGGTCGGATTGCCGAGGGCTGCCAGACGCGATGTGAGATCGGTACGTGCTACACCAGCACCGCCCCCGACGAAGCCCTGAAGGCCGTCATCGTCACCGAAATCGGCAAGACCGTTCAGCATGAAAGCGAGGGTGTTGATGTCGCCGTCAGTTGCAAAAGATCCGGACTGGAACGTACCACCGCCGAAGTTCTCGGCACGGTTCAAGCGAAGGCGATCGCCATCGGCTTCAGCGTAGCGCGCTTCGACTTCGACGCGAGCCGGGCCGAAATCGTAGCCTACGAAACCGCCGGCATCGTAGCCAACATCGGATTCGTAGCTGCGATCGAACGAGTCCGCCACGTTGATGTCGATGTCTTCGACGATCATCGGACCGCCCTGAACGCCGACATACCAAGCGCCATCACGCGCCAGGGTCGGCGAGGCAAGGGCCGACGAGGCCATCGCCAAACCTATGACCAGTTTCCGCATTATGTATTTCCCCTTTTATCGAAAATAACTGCCATCGAGTGGCGCTTTATCTAACTTTTCCCCCCTGGGGAGGCAAGCGGACAATCTTCGGAACTGTTGCAAGAAAGCCGCGATATTGCGGGTTTCCCGACCAATTCTCTTTGCGGAAGACCCGTCCGTGTGCTCCCAACGCCTGTTCCGTATGGCGGTTCCGAAGTTTACGAAGAAAAGATTCCAAGACTTCGCAGCGTATCTAAAAGAGCCAAAAGCGAGGCCCGGCATTCGGCATCGATCGTATGTCCGCCCTCCGGTTCCGGCGGAGCGGCGGTTCGGCGCCATTCGCCGTCGTAGTTCAACGTCTGCCCGCTCGAGAGGTCGCGCGCGATCATCCCGGAGCGGGGCGACACGAATATCCAGGCGCTTCCGGTCCATGCGGCGAGTGCGCCTGTTCGTTCGCTCCAGTCGTCCGTTGCATTCTGCGCCACGAGGTAGGTCGATCCGGCTTCTGGGTCGGCCGGCGGGGTACTGGCTTCGAAGACGAAGGCCGGGTGTAGCAGTATATCGATCCGCGCCAGCGCTTCGTTGATGAATGCCTCCTTCTGTGCCTGTCCGGCAGGCATGGCTGTGCTGCGGGCCGCGCAGGCTTTCCGCCTCCGCCGCCGAATAGAGCCAGGCCATCGCCCCGTTCTCCCAGGTCAGCCGCTTCAGCGACGGCTCGAATTGCGGGGCGAGCGCGCCGGGCGCGGCGGCGAGCACCCCGCTGTCACCCTCGACCATGACGTTGCGGACCTCGGCGAGGCTCGCGCCGACCAGCGCGATGCGCGCCCCGCCGTCGTTGCGGGCGACGTCGCGCACCCATTCGGCGCCAGCGCGGGTCTTGCCAAAGCCGCGCCCGGCGCAGATCAGCCATGTCCGCCATGCCTCGCGCGGGGGAAGCTGCGCGTCTCGTGCCCAGCCTTCCCAGTAATAGCTGCCGAGCGCGGCGAGTTCGTGCGGTTCGAGCAGGCGGGCCAGCGCCTCGCGGTCGCTGTCGCCGCGCGCTCCGACCCGCCGCAGCCAGGTCCCGCGCGAGGATTTCGTTCTAGCGCCCGCCATCGCGCGATCCCTTCTTGCTGCCTCGTGCTTTCCGGATCGCGGCGTCGCTCTCCTTCGCACGGGCGCGCAATCTGTCGATCTTGGCGTTGATCGCGGCGATGGTCGTCACCTCGTCGGCAAGCGTGCGCCGGCCTTTCTCGCGGGCGACGCTCTCGCGATGGGCGGTGAGGCAGCGCAGCGCCGTGGCGGGATCGAACTTGCGCCCCGCCGCCGCGCTCGTCCGCGCTTCTTCGCCCGAGCGCAGGTGCTCGAGCATCTGCATTTCCAGATTGTCGTAACCCTCGGCCAGCGCGGCATACCAGCGGCGGGCGAATTCGGGCTCGTCGCGGCGCAGACGATAGACCGCACGGGCATCGATCCCCGCCGCTTCCGCCGCTGCCGAGACGTTGGAGCTTTCGGCGAGCGCGTCGAGGAAGCGGTCGATCTTCTTCAGCCCGATCCGGCGCAGCCCCCTGCTCGCGGGCGGCGCGGGCAATGTCTTGCTGCCGCCCGTCGCATCCCAGGCCGCGCGGAAAACGGCATCGTTCCTGCGGCGGTTGTAGGCCGTGCCCTTCGACACCCCGGCAGCGCGCGCCGCCGCCTCGATCGGGCTGCCCTTGCGCAGCGCCGCCAGGAACGCGGCGACCCACGCCGGTTCCGCTTTGCGATCCGTCATCCTTCAACCCTTCCCGAAATGGCGCGTGTGCAGAATCTGCTCCGGACGGCAAAAGGGCGGCCCCTTGCGAGGACCGCCCTTTCTACCGTCTCCGGCGACTCGCACTATCGCGATGTTCCGTTTATGTACCCAAAGAGCGTCACGATGTCAATCTCAAAGTGCCAAATAGGTTAGCGAATAGGTTGTGCGTCCGTGCTTGCCTACACCCCGCGCGCCGCCTAATCCGCGCGCCATCATGGTGATGAAACCGCTGCGCGCGCTTTACGACTGGACGATGGACAAGGCCGCGCATCCGCACGCCGTGTGGTGGCTGGCGCTGTTCTGCTTCATCGAGGCGAGCTTTTTCCCGGTCCCGCCGCACCCGCTGCTCGGCCTGATGTGCCTCGCCGAACCGAAGAAGGCGCTGCGCTTCGGCACGATCGCGACGCTCGCCTCGGTGGTTGGCGGGCTGCTCGGCTATGCCATCGGCTGGGGCCTGTGGGACACGGTCGGCATCCAGCTCGTCGGCGCGCTGGGCATGGCAGAGAATTTCCCCGTCGCCGCGTGCTATCTGCGCGAATTCGACTGGGAGGCGATCGTGGTCGCCGGGGCGACGCCGGTGCCGTTCAAGCTGCTCACCATCGCCTCGGGCTTCGTGGCGATGAACCTCGTCACCTTCGTGCTCGCCAGCGTCGTCGGGCGGGGCATGATCTTCTTCACCGTCGGCGTGCTGTTCCGCATCTTCGGCGCCCCGATCAAGCGCTTCATCGACAAGTATCTCGGCCTCGTCACCGCCGCCTTCGTGGCGCTGGTGGTGGGCGGCGTGCTGGTCCTCACCATGGCCGGCCACGGCGGCGACGACCCCACCGACGCCTGCACCGGCGCGACCTACGAGAGCTTGGGTCTGGAGGGGTAGCCGGGGCCTGAGCAGGCGTTTGGCTTTGGCCCCTATTGCGGTCGTTCCGTTCGCTTGTCACTATAACGTATGGCACGGGAAATTGTGGAGCGTTGGGAGCCCTCGAGCAGATTATCCGAGTGTCCCGCAGACATTTTTGACGCAAACTGGCAGGGTGACCGTCAGCGACTTCTCGTCACGGTAAAATACGCTGACAATTCTGGCGAGAATGATCAGAGGGACGCGCTGGTCATTTTCCATGATGTCTGGGCGCATAGAGTCCTCGACGAGGACATGGACGATGAAATGCTATTGAACAGCCCAGCAGCAAAGCTGGCTGTAAACTATCCTTACGGTGGCAGATGGCCCTTCCTCGAAGTTAGATCATCTTTCTGGGTGGGAAAACTAGTCGAGCGGCACTGCGGGTGGACTTCAGATGACTTCCGGCATTTGATTATCACTGCGCGAAATATGCACCTGCACGTAGCTTGTCTGACTTTGTCGAAGCCGACATACGTTTGTGGCTGAGGACGAGCAACCGCTTACGACCTCAAAATGCTCACAAAGCGTAATTGTGGGAAGGAACGGCATGACTAAGCACTGCTGTGAAATGATGCGCGCTAATGTCAATAATATGTGCGATCAGCATGAGGATCGATTTGCGTGTCCTGACTGTTTGATCCACCATTCAGAAAAACGGGATAGCTATGGGCTTATCATCCACGACGGTGGGTCATCTGTCATAACCATTTCCTACTGCCCTTGGTGTGCGGTGAAGTTACCGAATGGTCTGGACTGAACGTCCGTCATCCACCCCAACAGTAATCCTCCGCCCGAAGCATACGAAAACGGGGCGGCGCCTCCCGGTCCGCCCCGTCTGCTTGGCGTAGGGTTCCGCCGCCTTAGCCCTCGAACTGGGTCTCCAGCGTGATCTCGCAGGTCAGCAGCTTGGAGATCGGGCAGCCCTTCTTGGCTTCGGCCGCGAGTTCCTCGAATTTCGCCTTGTCGAGGCCGGGGACATTGGCCTTGGTCGAGAGCGCCGACTTCGTCACGGTGAACCCGTCGCCGTCCTTTTCGAGGCTCACTTCGGCCGAGGTGTCGAGCGTGCCGTCCTCGTGCCCGGCATCGGCCAGCTTGAAGGCGAGCGCCATGGTGAAGCAGCTCGCGTGGGCGGCCGCGATCAGCTCTTCGGGATTGGTCCCGGCCTTGTCCTCGAACCGGGTCTGGAAGCCGTAGGGCTGATCGGACAGCGCGCCCGACTGGGTCGAGACATGGCCCTTGCCGCCCTTGCCGAGACCTTCGTATTTCGCGCTGCCGGTTTTCTTGATGGTCATCGTGTGTCCTTCGGTAGAAATGGTGTTCTTTCGAAAGACGGTTCAGGCGCGGGCGCGTTCCGTCAGATGCCGAAGGCCTTGAGCAGGGCGTCGAAGGTGTTCTCCAGCCCGGCGCGGACGCTGGTGCGGCGGCCGGCCATCGGCGCTTCCTCGATGACGAGAACGCCCTGTCCGTTCGCGTCCTCGTCGGCCACCCGGTCGCGGAAGAGCGGCTCGCGGCCGAAGAGATAGGGCTGGAAGGTCTCGTTGCGGCGGATGGCGTAGCCGGTGCGCGCCGAGAAGCCCAGCAGCTGGTCCTGCCCGAAGACGCGGCCGATGCGCGCCGGCTCGACCCGCACGCCGCGCCCGCCCTTGACGATCAGCCCGGCGGGCCCGTGGAAGACCAGAAAGCGGAACTGGAAGGTCAGCCAGGCATGGAGGCTGAACAGGCGCCAGCGGCTGCGGATCGCCACCGGCCGGTCGATCGGCTGAACCACTGCCGCGAGCGCGCGGGGCTGGAGCACCAGAGCGGCACCCGGCGCAAGGTCGATCCGCGCGATCTCGGCGAAGGGATCGGCGCGGGCCGAAATGCCGAAGACCGCGCCCGTGCCGCGCGCACCGGTGAGAAAGGCCATGCCGCTCGCCAGGCTGGTCAGCGGATCGCGCCAGCTGAGCAGCCAGCGCGTGCGCATCTCTGCGCCGCTCTGGCTCGACTGGAGGAAGCTCTGGCGCACCAGCAACTCCTCGCCCTCGCCGAGCTCGATCTGGAGCGAGGGGGCCGAGCGCTCGCTCGCCGCGATCGGCTCGGGCACCGGCTCGCGCCCGGTGATCAGGCGGATCGGCGGGCGGCGCTCGGCCAGCGGGGCGAGCCCGAAATAGAACAGCGTGCGGATGGCGAAGGGCATCAGCAGGATGGCGAGAAGGGCAAGGGCGGCGCGCCCCATCACGTCGCGAAGGGTGGTGTTCGATATGCCGGTGGTCGGGTCGGGCAGGATGGCGGCGGCGACCTCCTCCAGCGCGGCGAGGCGCTGGCGGGCCGCGCTTGCCGCACGGGCGGCGGCGAGGCCGCGTGTCCGCCGGTCGATCCGGTCGCGCGCCTCGGCGCAGCGCGTGTCGCGCCGCTCGGTCAGCGCCTGCCGCTCGCGCAGGAAGATGGTGCGCAGGTTTCGCTCCAGCGGTTCCTGCCGGTCGAAGGCGGCGAGCGCGGCGCTCGCATTGCTGCACAGCCGGCGCGAGGCGGCGATGGCGCTCTCGGTCGGGATGCGCGCATAGTCAGCCAGCCGGTCCTCGGCCTCGGCCAGAGCGGCTTCGCGCGTGCTGCGCTCGCTGACCGCTTCCAGCGCGGCGATCTCGGCATCGAGCGCGGCCGCCCGCAGCTCCAGCCGCTTGCGCGCGAGGATCCGCGAGGGCCGGATGCGGTCGAGCCAGCCACTACCCTCCGCCAGTTCGGCCGCCAGCGTTGCCCGCTCGGCCCGCGCTGCGGCAAGGCGGCCCGCCACTGCCTCCGCGCTCGCCCCGCTTATCGCTTCGGTCCGGGCCTCGAGCGCGGCCTGCGCGGCGGCGCGTTCCTCGGTCAGCCGGTCGCGCACTTCGGCGACCGACATCGCGTCCTGCCGCAGGCTCTCGCCCGAGAATTGGCCCGAGATCGCGGGCCAGGCGAACAGGTAGAACGCTATGCCCGCGCACAGCAGCAGGTAGAGCAGCCCGGTGCGGCCCAGCCATCCGAGCAGCGGTTTCACCGCCCGCTTCTCAGATGATGCCGACCGCTTTGCCGGCCTTCTCGAAGATCGCGAGGATCTCGCCCACTTCCTCTTCCGAATGCTCGGCGCAGAGCGAGCAGCGCAGCAGGGTCATGTTGGCGGGTGTTGCCGGCGGGCGCGCGAGATTGACGTAGAGCCCGCCCTTGATCAGCGCCTCCCACATCGCAGCGCCCTGTTCGAGGTCGGGCATGATCACCGCGATGATCGCGCTCTCGGGCTCCTCGGTGCCGAGCTGGAAGCCGAGATCCTTCAGCCCCTTGTGCAGCGCCTTGGAATTCTCCCACAGATGCGCGCGTTTCTCGCCGCCATCCATCAGCTTGCGGATCGAGGTGCAGGCGGTCGCCACCACGCTCGGCGGCAGGCTGGCGGTGAAGACATAGGGGCGGCAGACCAGCCGCATGATCTCGAACTTGGGATGGTTCGAAACGCAGAAACCCCCGACCGTGCCGACGCTCTTGGAGAAGGTGCCGATGATGAAATCGACGTCGTCGATCACGCCCGCCTGCTCCACCACGCCGCGGCCGTTGTCGCCGATGAAGCCCATCGAATGCGCCTCGTCGACCAGCACCATCGCGCCGTATTTCTTCGCGACCGCGACCATCTCCTCTAGCGGAGCGATGTCGCCGAGCATCGAGTAGACGCCTTCGAGCACGACCAGCTTGCCCGCGCCTTCCGGAATCCGCTTCAGGCGCTTTTCCATCGCCTCGATGTCGTTGTGCTTGAACGGCACGATCTCCGCATCGCCCAGCTTGCAGCCGTCCCAGATGCTGGCGTGGCTGTCGATGTCGAGGACGATGTAGTCGCCCTTGCCCGCGATCGTGCTGATGATGCCGAGATTGGCCTGGTAACCGGTGGAGAAGACCATGGCGTGGTCGAAACCGTAGAATTCGCGCAGCGCGTCCTCGACCTCGCGGTGGCCCTGATAGGTGCCGTTCAGCACCCGGCTGCCGGTGGTCCCGCTGCCGAAATCGTTGAGCGCTTGCTCGCCCGCCGCGATCACGTCGGGATCGAAGGTCATGCCCATGTAATTGTAGGTGCCCAGCAGGATCGTGTCGCGTCCGTTGCACACCGCGCGGGTGGGGGAGAGGACCTTCTCCATCACCAGGTTGAACGGATCCTCGACGCCCTTCGCCAGCAACCCCTCGCGCATGGCGATGACGGGATCGAACTTGGAGAAGAGGTCGCCGGTCTGCCCCTCGCCGGAGCTGATCTCGTCCGCCGGGCGGTCCGGCTGGCTGATGCCTTCGCTCATCAGGCGGACCGCAGCTTGTGCACCGCGTCGACCAGCTGGCCGTAGGTCTCGATTTCGGCCTGCTGGTTCATCGAGATGATGATGTCGAACTCGTCCTCGATCTCGGCGACGAAATCCATCACCGTCAGGCTGTCGAATTCGAGATCGTTCTGGAAGCTCGTATCCTCGGTGATCGTCACCCCCTTCTTGTTGAAGGGTTCGGCGATCTCGCGGATCTTGGCGTCGGTTTCGGCGCGGTCCATGTCGGTCGGGTCCTTAGTTGTCTGCGGTGCACGCGAGAGGCCCGGCGGCGCTCCGTCCGCTTCGTCCCCGCGCGGGATATTCCTGCATGCGGCCAAACGGCCTGCGCGGGTGCTTGTCAAGCCGATGGCCCGTTGCGGCCGCCTGAACAACGCAATCTCAGGCAGGCAGCAGCTCGCGAACGGCGGCCATGAACGGCCCGATCGAGACCGGCTTGGCCAGATAATCCTCCGCGCCCGCACCGCGGATGCGCTCCTCGTCGCCCTTGCCGGCATAGGCGGTGACCGCCAGCACCGGCGTGCGGGCGAGGGCGGGATCGCTCTTGATCTGCGCGATCAGGTCGAGCCCGGAAACATTGGGCAGCTGGATGTCCATGATGACGAGGTCGGGCGTGAATTTCTGCGTGGTGGTCAGCACGTTCTGCCCGTCCGCCACCGGAACCACCTCGAAACCGTTGGCCTTGAGCACGTCGCAGAACAGTTTGCGGTTGAGATCGTTGTCCTCGACAACCATTATACGCTTCGTCACGCAGATACTCCCGACCGGTCCGGCGGGCGCGTTAGGCACTTCTACGGAGATAGACAATTCCACTCGGAAAATCCGCCCCCAGCCGCTTTCCGCCCGAAACCCGCGAGCCTTCGGTGCTGGCGCTCGAAGCGCTCGGCTGGGCATTGGCCGACGGGGACCGCGCCGAGCGGCTGCTGTCGCTGACCGGCCTCACGCCCGAGCGGCTGCGCCACGGGATCGAGGACCGCGCGGTGCAGGCGGCGGTGCTCGAATTCATCGCCAATCACGAACCCGATCTGGTGCTGGCGGCCGACGCGCTCTCGACCACGCCCGAGGCGCTGGTCGCCGCGCATCGGAGCCTCGAAGGCGGGAACGGAGCGTGAGCAATTCGAATGGCAATTCAGGCAACAGGCCACTGATCGTCTCCGACTGCGACGAGGTGCTGCTCCACATGGTCGCCCATTTCCGCGACTATCTGGCCGAGGAGACCGAGGTCGACTTCGTCATGGACAATCCCGACTTCGGCAACGCCGTGCGCCATCGCGGCACCGGCGACCCGGTCGATCAGGCGCAGGTGTGGAAGCTGCTCGGCCAGTTTTTCGACACGCAGATGGATCGCCAGCTGCCCATCGCCGGCGCGATCGAGGGGATCAACATGCTCGCCGAGCAGGCTGATGTCGTGATCCTCACCAATCTGGTGGATTCGCGGCAGGAAACTCGCCGGGTCCAGCTCGAAAAGCTCGGGCTCGAAGCGCGGGTTTTCACCAATCAGGGGCCGAAGGGTCCCGCGCTTCAGCGCATTCTGGACGAATACCGACCGAGCAAGGCGATCTTCATCGACGATCTGCCGCAGCACCATCTCTCGGCGCGGGAAACCATCCCCGACATCACCACGCTTCACCTGTGCGGCGAGCCGCTGCTCGCCCCGCATATCGACTGTGCCCACAAGGCCGGCCACGCCGACGCCCGGATCGACACCTGGGACGAGGCGCTGCCTTGGCTGAAGTCGCAACTGGAAAAGGAACCTGCATGACCATCGCCCAACGCCTGACCGATCTCGGCATCGAACTGCCCAAGGCGGCCGCCCCGGTGGCGAGCTATCAGCCGCTCGTCGTGAACGGCGCCATGGCCTACCTTTCGGGCCAGCTGCCCTTCATCGATGGCGAGCTCGTGACGGGCAAGCTCGGCGCGGATGTCGATCTGGAGCGCGGACAGGCCGCGGCGCGGGCCTGCGGGCTGATGATCGTCGCCCAGCTCGAGGCGGCGGGCCTGCTCGAACGTGTCGAGCGGATCGTCAAGCTCGGCGGCTTCGTCGCCAGCGTGCCCGAATTCACCGACCAGCCCAAGGTGGTGAACGGCGCGTCCGACCTGATGGCGGAAATCTTCGGCGACGCCGGCAAGCACGCCCGCAGTGCCGTCGGCGTGCCGGTCCTGCCGCTGAATGCCGCGGTCGAAGTGGACGCGATCATTGCCCTCAAGGGCGCGTGATTGCCCATTCAACTTGCGCGCGCTCGATCGCCTGCTGACCTCGCCGCCCGATCCCGCGCGGGTCGGCTGGCTCTCGCAATGGACCTACGCCCACCGTGGATTCCATGGCGGCGAGGTGCCGGAAAACACGCTGCTGGCCTTCGCCGCCGCCGCCGATGCCGGGTTGGGGATCGAATGCGACATTCAGCGCTCGGCCGACGGCACGGCGATGGTCTTCCACGATTGGGACCTCGACCGGCTGATCGAGAGCCAAGGCGCGCTGGGCGACCAGGCGAGCGATTTTCTCGAGACGCTGAAATATCGCGGGCAGGAATACGGGATCGCGCGGCTGGTGACGCTGCTCGAACTGGTGGCTGGGCGCGTGCCGGTGCTGATCGAGATCAAGTCGCGCCCACGCTACGATATCGAGCGCAGTTGCGCCGCGGTGCAGGCGGGCCTGACGGGCTATGAGGGCCTCCATGCCGTGATGAGCTTCGATCCACGCGTTTCGCGCTGGTTTCGCCGCCACTCGCCGCAGACCGTGCGCGGGCTGGTGATGCGGGAGGACGCGCATGGCCACACGCAGTCGGCGTGGCGGCGGCACATGGCGCTGTGGATCGCGCGGCCCGAATTCGTGGCCTATCATGTCGATGCGCTGCCCAACCGCTTCGCCGCCGATCTGCGCCGCCGCGGCTTTCCCATGCCGAGCTGGACGGTCGACAGCGCGGAGAAGCTGGCGACGGTGCGCCGCTATGCCGATGCGGCCATCGCCGAGGGGGCAGGCCTCGAAATGGCGAGCCACCGAACGGCGGAAACGACATGAGCGAGCTCGTCGCCAGGATCGGCGGATCGGTCGGAGCCTTTCCAGCGGGCGAATGGGATGCGCTCGCGGGGGGCAATCCCTTCGTCTCCCACGCCTTCCTCACCGCGCTCGAGGATTCGGGCAGCGTGGGGGAGGGCACCGGCTGGCAGCCCGCGCCGCTCGTCGTTTCGTCCGGCGAGGAAGGGCCGCTGCTCGCCGCGCTGCCGGCCTATCTCAAGGGCCACAGCCAGGGCGAATACGTCTTCGATCACAGCTGGGCCGATGCCTACGAGCGGGCCGGGGGGCGCTATTATCCCAAGCTCCAGATCGCCGCGCCCTTCACCCCCGCCACCGGGCCGCGCCTGCTGCTGTCGGACGATGCGCTCGCCGCGCCGCTGCTGGGGGCGGCGGAGCAGCTGTGCGGCCAGAACGGCTTTTCCTCCGCCCACGCGACTTTCATCGATCCGGCGCAGGCTCCGCTGTTCGAAAATGCCGGGTGGATGATGCGCAGCGACGTGCAATATCACTGGTTCAACCGCGATTATGCCGATTTCGACGCGTTTCTGGCCGAACTTTCCTCGCGCAAGCGCAAGGACCTGCGCAAGGAACGCCGCGCGGTGCAGGAGCAGGTGCGGATCGAGCGGCTGCGCGGCGACGACATCCGGCCCGAACACTGGGACGCGTTCTGGCTGTTCTATCAGGACACCGGGGCGCGCAAATGGGGCTCGCCCTATCTCACCCGCGAGGCCTTCGACCTGTTCCACGAGAGGATGGGCGAGCAATTGCTGCTGGTGATGGCTTTCGCCGGGAGCGAACCCGTCGCGGGCGCGCTCAATTTCATCGGGGCGGACGCGCTCTACGGCCGCTACTGGGGCTGCCTCGCGGACATCCGTTTCCTGCATTTCGAGCTCAGCTATTACCAGGCGATCGACGCCGCGATCGAGTTCGGCCTGTCGCGAGTCGAGGCCGGCGCGCAGGGCCAGCACAAGCTCGCCCGAGGCTACGAACCGGTCGAGACGCTATCGGCCCACTGGATCGCCGATCGCGGCTTCCGTTCCGCCGTGGCCGACTTCCTCGAGCGCGAACGCGAGGGCGTGGCGCTGGAGCGCAATTTCCTCGAAGAGCGGCTGCCCTTCCGCAAGGGATAGCTAGGCCGCGCGGCGGGCCTTGGCCGCAAGCCATTCGCGCGCCCGGCGCTGGGCTTCGGCGATCTCGCGCGCGGTCATTTCCTCGGCGATGTCGGCGCGGCACCAGGCCGCTTCCGCGTGGCCCTCGGCCGCCGCGATGTTGAACCATTTGTGCGCTTCGACGAGATCGCATTCGACCCCGTGGCTGCCGGTCGAGAAGGCGACGGCGAGATCGTAGAGCGCGCCCGTGCTGCCGGCGGCGTAGGATGCGAGGCACTTGCCGAGAAGTTCGGCCGCTCCGGCGCCTTGGCGGACGAGACCTTCGCCCCCCTGGATGGTCGTGAGTTGCATGTGCAATTCCCCCTTCCGCCGGCCTTCCAAGCCAATCACTCCCGATTCCCGGGCCGGCGCGTCCCCGCTATGCGGCGCGCATGGTCAAGAAAGCGTTAACGCTGTTCGGCAACTTCTGACGGAAACCGGGCGGGAGCGGTGTGCCGGCCTCGCACACTGCGATGGCTCCCGCCGGATTGCCGCTTGTGCCGTAGTCTGGCGGTGCCTATAGGCCGCCGCCATCGGACCGGCGGCAGCGCAACGGGAAACCGGGCGCGGCGAGGTGGCGACGGCCGACAAGTTTCTGGGGTTCGAGGGTTCGATGGCCACCGCGATCAGTCTTGACGAGAAGAAGCTCGCCCGAGTGCGGGCCGAGGTCGACGCGGGCTATGTCCCCGACGAATCCGAGGAATATATGGGCCGCGACCAGCTCAATTATTTCCGCCTGCTGCTGCTCGAATGGAAACGCTCGATCCGCGACGCGGCCGAGAGCACGCTCCAATCTCTGCAGGACGGGCCGATCCGCGAACCGGATCTGGCCGACCGCGCCTCGAGCGAGACCGACTGGGGCATCGAATTGCGCACCCGCGACCGGCAGCGCAAGCTCGTTTCCAAGATCGACGCCGCCCTGCGCCGTATCGAGGAAGGGGAATATGGCTTCTGTGAAGTGACCGGCGATCCGATCGGGATCGGCCGGCTGATCGCCCGCCCGGTGGCGACGATGACGGTCGAAGCGCAGGAAGCTCACGAGCGCACGGAAAAGGTCTCGCGCGAAAGATAGGTTCTGCCTCCTGCCGCGCTTACCCTTTGTTCAGTCATTTCCAGCTACCGACCTATCGACCCGCTGCCAGCGACCTGATACGCGAGAAGTCAGGAAGGGAACCGATCACAATGTCCGCCGTCAACACGCGCAATCTCGACCGCGACAGCCTGTTCCTGATGGGCGAACTGATCGTCGATGGGCACGCCGGGCCGACCCGCGTGAAAATCCGCAACCTGTCGGCCGGGGGCATGATGGCTGAAGGGGATTTCGACATCGAACGCGGTGCCCGGGTCAGCGTGACCCTGCGCAATATCGGCAAGGTCAGCGGCAGCGTCGCCTGGGTGCAGGACAACCGCATCGGCGTCGCTTTCGAGCGCGAAATCGATCCCAAGCTCGCTCGTGACGCGGTGGGAACCGGTGACACCCATGCGCCGCGTTATACCCGGCCCGTGATCGGCCGTTCCATCAGCGACGACTGGACCGGACCCCTCCGCAAGCTCTGATCGCCGTACGGCAAATGCTGACGGCGCGCCCGCAACTTGCTAGCGCGGCAGGAATGCGCCGCATCATCGTCCTTCTTTTGTTGCCGATTCTCCTTCTGGGGTGCGGCGACAGACGGTCGGGCGACGTGGTCGATATAGCGATCATCGGCGATCCGGCCGAACTCGGGGCGAGCGGCCTGCGGCTCGGGCCAGTCGGTCAACATGTCCGCACTGCCCGGGCGCAGGGCCTCGTGCGTCTCGACGAAACCGGGCAGGTTGTGCCAGCCATCGCGGAGCGGTGGATCGTCACCGACGATGGCACCAGCTACATCTTCCGCATCCGCGAATTCGACCTGCCCGGAGGCGAACGGCTTACCGCACGGGCAGTGCGCAATTCTCTGCGCGACACGATCGAGCGTCTGCGGGGAACGTCGATGGGTCTCGATTTCGGCAAACTGCGAGACATCCGGGCGATGGCCGGCCGGGTGGTCGAGATCCGCCTGAAAAGTCCGATGCCCGAACTGCTGCAACTGCTTGCCCAGCCGGAGATGGGGCTGGCAGTGGGCGAGGCGCCGATCGGTCCGATGATCGCGGTGCCGGAGGATGGCGCGGTGCGCTTGGCCGCCATGTCGCCCGAGGCACGCGGGCTTCCCCGTCAGCCCGGCTGGGAAGAGATGGTGCGGACGGTGCGCCTCTCCGCGGTATCCGCGCAGGCCGCGGTGCGGGGATTTGCCGACGGGCGCTACGACGTGGTGCTGGGCGGAACGCTGAGCGATTTCGCGCTGGCCGAGGCGGGGCCCCTGTCACGCGGCACCATCCGTCTGAACTCGACGATCGGGCTCTTCGGTCTCGACATAAGAGGGCAGAACGGTTTCCTCGCCACTCCCGAAAACCGTGAAATGCTGTCGATGGCGCTTGACCGAACGGCGCTGATCCAGCCCTTCAATATCGCCGGCTGGAACGCCGCCACCACTATCGTTCCGGACGCGATTTCATCGAACGGGCAGGCCGGTGACGATCGCTGGGCGGGCCAGACCATCGAGCAGCGGCGGGAGCGGGCGCGGGCGGCGGTCACGGCGTGGGCCCGCGAGAATGGCGAACTGGTGCTGCGGATCGCCCTTCCCGACGGGCCGGGGTCGGATATCCTGCTGCGGGGGCTTGCCGCGCAATGGGGAGAAATCGGCGTGCGGCTGGTGCGGATCACCGGCGACGGAGTCCGCAGTGCAGGCAGCGACGCCGCCGTGGATCTGGTCCTGCGCGAGAGGGTCGCCCGCTTCGGGGGCGCGCTGTGGTTTCTCAATCAGTTCAATTGCACCGTCACGCGCGGCGTGTGCTCCGAAGATGTCGACTTCCTGGTCGATCTCGCCAACAACGCCCCCGATCCGGCCGAGAGCGAAAGCTACATGGCGGAGGCGGAGACCGCGCTCGAGGCGCTCTACCCCTTCATTCCCATAGGGGCGCCGATCCGCTGGTCGATGGTCCGCGCCGATGTCGAAGGCTTTGCCGAGAATCCGTGGGCGCTGCACCCCTTGTTCCCGCTCTCCCGTGCGCCCATCTAGACAGGATGGACGACAGCCGCTGGAACGCGCAATCCGTATCCTCTGACTACAGGGAAGCCGACCCCGGCTCCGGCTCCGGCCGCGCCAACCACGTCGGTTTCGACTTGCCGATGGGCCGGGACGTCCATTCCATCCGCCGCCGGATCGAAGCGATGGAGCACATTCTCGAGCGCAGCTTCCGCATCCCGGGGATCAACTATCCGGTCGGCCTTGATTCGATCATCGGCCTTGTCCCGGTGGTGGGCGATTTCGTTGCCGCTGCGATGGGGTCCTATATCGTGTGGGAAGCGCGCAACCTCGGCCTGCCAAAGTGGAAGCTGTGGCGCATGGGCGGCAATATCGCGCTCGACACCGCGATCGGTGCGATCCCGCTGGTGGGCGATGCCTTCGACCTCGCCTTCCGGTCCAACAGCCGGAACTTGCGGATCATCCGCAAGCATCTCGACAAGCATCACCCGGCCACCCGCACGATCGAGCAGTAGCGCAGCCAGACGTTTCGCTCCGCGCCATCCCGCGCTAGGGCGGGGGCATGGCCAAGGACGTCACCTACTCATCCTATCTCGATCTCGACCGCATTCTGGCGGCCCAGCACCCGGTTTCGGGCGCGCATGACGAGATGCTGTTCATCATCGTCCACCAGGCGAGCGAGCTGTGGCTCAAGCTCTGTCTCCACGAGCTGGAAGCGGCGCGCGGCCGCATCGCGACGGACGATCTGCGCCCGGCCTTCAAGATGCTCGCCCGCGTCACCCGCGCGCAGGGCCAGCTGATCCAGAGCTGGGACGTGCTCAGCACCATGACCCCGCACGATTATTCGACCGTGCGCCCGCATCTCGGGGGCTCGAGTGGCTTCCAGAGCGCGCAGTACCGCTTGATGGAATTCCTCCTCGGCGGCCGCAATCCGGACATGGTGACGATGCACGAGGCGGTGCCCGAGGTGGCGACGCAACTGCGCGAGGAGCTGACCCGCCCGAGCATCTATGCCGAGACCATCGCGCTTCTCGCCCGCCGGGGCTTTGCCATTCCCGATGAGGTTCTGAACCGCCCGCATGACGGCACGTGGGACCGCTCCGAAGCGGTCGAGGCGGCGTGGGCGGAGATTTACCGCAACCCGCAGGATCTGTGGGACCTCTACGAGCTGGCGGAAAAGCTGGTCGATCTCGAATACCACTTCCAGCGCTGGCGTTTCGGTCATCTCAAGACGGTGGAGCGGATCATCGGTTTCAAGAAGGGCACCGGCGGCACGCCCGGCGTGCCCTATCTCGGCAAGGTGCTGGAGCAGGCGTTCTTTCCCGAATTGCTGAGCGTGAGGACTGCTCTGTGAAGAAGCGCATCTGGGACATCTCGCAGACGCTGCGGCCCGAACTGCCCGTGTGGCCGGGCGACACGCAATTCGCCTTCGAACGGACCTGGCGCATGGACGAAGGCTCGCCGGTCAATGTCGGGCGGATGATGATGAGCACCCATTCGGGCACCCATGGCGATGCGCCGCTCCATTACGGGGCCGATGCACCCGATATCGCCAGCGTCTCGCTCGAACCGTATCTCGGCGAGTGTCTGGTGGTAGACGCGCGGGGCGTGACCGGGGGCGCAATCGATATCGGCGATCTGCCGCATCTGGACAGTGCCGACCGCGTGCTGTTCCGCACCTTCGACGCATTTCCGCACGATCGCTGGGACGAGAACTTTAAGGCAATCGCCGCCGAGACGGTCGAGTGGCTGGCGATGCAGGGTGTCCGCCTGATCGGGACCGACGCGCCCAGTGTCGATCCGCAGGAAAGCAAGAGCATGGCCGCGCACCGGGCGGTGCTGGAGCACGACATGCGCATTCTCGAAGGGCTGGTCCTCGATGACGTGCCGGAAGGTCTCTACGAACTGATCGCCCTGCCGCTCAGGATCGCCGGCGGCGATGCGGGACTCTGCCGCGCGATCCTGCGGGAGCTGTGACATGAAGGACCGGGCGAGACATCTCGACGCGGCCGACCCGCTCGCCGCGTATCGCGAGCGGTTCGACGTGCCGGAGGGGGTAATCTACCTCGACGGCAATTCGCTCGGCTGCTTGCCCAAGGCGACACCGGACCGGCTGGCCGAAGTGGTCCGCGGCGAATGGGGCACCGGGCTCGTCCGTTCGTGGAACGATGCGGACTGGATCGCCATGCCGCAGCGCATCGGCGCCAAGATCGCCCCGCTGATCGGCGCCGCGCCGCACGAAGTCATCGCCTGCGACAGCGTGTCGGTGAACCTGTTCAAGCTGATCTCGGCTGCGCTGGCAATGCGACCGGGCCGCAAGGTTGTGCTGAGCGAGCCGGGAAATTTTCCGACCGATCTCTACATGATCGACGGGTTGGAACGGCAGGGTCTCGCCGAGCGGCGACTGGCGAAGCGCGGCGATTTGCCCGACGCGCTGGACGAGGACGTCGCGCTGCTGCTCCTCACTCACGCGCATTACAAGACCGGCGAACTGTTCGATATGGCCGCGCTGACCCGCGCGGCGCACGAGGCGGGAGCGCTGGTGTTGTGGGACCTGTCGCATTCGGCCGGAGCCTATCCGGTCCATCTTGGCGAATGCGAGGCCGATTTCGCGGTAGGCTGCGGCTACAAATATCTGAACGGCGGGCCCGGCGCGCCGGCCTTCGCCTTCGTCGCCGAACGCCATCACGACGCGGTGCGCCAACCGCTGAGCGGCTGGATGGGCCACGCCGCGCCCTTCGAATTCTCCGACGACTACTCGCCTGCGCCGGGCGTCGACCGCCTGCTCTGCGGCACGCCGCCGATCCTCGGAATGGCCGCGCTGGAAGTGGGAGTGGATCTCATCGCCGAGATCGGGGTCGATCGGCTCTACGCAAAGTCCAAGGCGCTGTCGGAATTCTTCCGCCAGTGTGTGTCGGAACACGGCGTCGAACTCGACCTTGTCAGCCCGACCGATCCTGACGCGCGCGGCAGCCAGCTCTCCTTCCGCCACGGAAACGCCTATGCGCTGAGCCAGGCTCTCATTGCGCGCGGCGTGATCGGCGATTTCCGTGACCCCGACATCCTGCGGCTGGGCTTCGCGCCTGCCTATCTCAGCTTTACCGACATCGCCGAGGCCGCTTCCCATCTCGCGAAAGTACTCGAAAGCGGCGAATGGCGGCGCGAGGAGTTCGGCAAGCGCGCCGCGGTGACCTAGACCGGGTCGAAGGGCGCGGCGCGGCAGGACGCTGCTGACCGTTTCATTGCAAAACTCCCATAGGGATTTGACGCCGCTTCTTATTTTCGCCACAATTGATGCTCGCCAGTACCGGCAGTATCAAGGGGACATTCCATGAAGTTCAAATCCGCAACCATTTTCGCTTCGGCTTTCGCATTCGCAGCGCTCGGCGCATGCGCCGAAAGCGAGCAGGAAGCTCAGGAAGATCTGGTGGAGCAGGAATACGAAGCGCAGGAAGACGTGCTCGAAGAGCAGGCCGACCTCGCCGAAGCCCAGGGCAACGAAGCTCAGGAAGAAGCTCTCGACGCTGAAGCCGACGCCATGGGTGAAATGGGCGACCAGGCTGAAGATGCCGTGGACGCTAACGCCGAATAAGCGCGATTGCCGGCAAATCGCTGCTGGCCGAACAGAAGGCGGCGCCAGTCATCAGGCTGGCGTCGCCTTTTTCGTTCTCTTCCGTTTCTTTCTGCGTGCTCCCGAGCCCATTGCGCTGTGCCCGGGGTGGCTCCTCCTCAGGCTTCCAGCTCGATGTCCCAGTAGAGCCAGTCCCGCCACGTCTCGTGCAGGTAGTTCGGCGGGAATTGCCGGCCGTGCTGTTGCAACTGCCAGTGCGTCGGCCGGATCGGTTCGGCGTAGAGCTGCATCCCGGCCTGCGACGGCGTGCGGCCGCCCTTCTTCATGTTGCACGGCGCGCAGGCGGTGGCGATGTTCTCCCAGGTGGTGCGTCCGCCCAGGCGCCGCGGAATCACGTGATCGAAGGTCAGGTTCTTCATCTCGCCACAGAACTGGCAGGAGAAGCGATCGCGCAGGAACAGGTTGAAGCGGGTAAAGGCGGGAAATTCGCTCGGCTTCACATATTGTTTCAGCGCGATCACGCTCGGGATTTTCATGTCGAGCGATGGCGAATGAACATGCCTGTCGTAGCTCTCGATCACGGTCACCCGGTCGAGGAAGATCGCCTTGATCGCGGTCTGCCACGGCCAAAGACTCAGGGGATAATAAGAGAGCGGAGTGTAGTCCGCGTTCAGCACCAGGCTGGGGCAGGCGTCCAGCTTGCGCGTGGGATCGTCCTCGGCGCTGCGGAAGCGCGCGGCCCGCTCGAGCAGATCATCCCTTAACATCGGTACCCGACATGCCTCGATGCCCTCCCTGACGATGGTGGAGAATGCCATCGCAGCGCAAAGCGTCAAGACTGTTACGGACAGCCTTTCCACAGGGTTATCCCGTTCCTTGCGGCTTGGCAGCGGCGCGCCAGCGGCTAGGGCGGGCGAATGGTCGTCACCCGCTTCGCCCCGAGCCCGAACGGTTCGCTCCACCTCGGCCATGCCTTCTCGGCGATTACCGCCCACGATCTGGCCCGCGAGGCCGTCGGGCGGGGGGAGGGCGGCCGGTTCCTGCTGCGGATCGAGGATATCGACGGCCCGCGTTCCCGCCCCGAACTCGCCGACGAGTTTCGCCGCGATCTCGAATGGCTTGGCCTCGAATGGGAAGATGTGCCGGCGCAATCGAGCCGGATCGCCAGCTACGATGCGGCAACGGCGCGCCTGCTGGACGAGGGGATGCTGTTCCCCTGCACCTGCACCCGGGCCGAGATCGCGGCGATGCAGCCGCGCGTCGGCCAGGATGGCGCGATCTATCCCGGCACCTGCAAAGGGCGCCTGCTCGATCCGGAAAAGCCTGCCGCGCTGCGGCTCGATATGGACAGGGCGATGGCCCGGGTAGGCGAGATCGCGTGGAGCGACGCGCTGGCCGGAGCGCAGATCGCCGATCCGCGGGAGTTCGGCGATGTCGTGCTGGTGCGCAAGGACGCGCCCGCCAGCTACCATCTCGCCGCGACGCTCGACGATGCGGCGGACGGGGTCACGCTGGTGACGCGCGGGCGCGACCTGTTCCACGCGACGCATATACACCGGGTGTTGCAGGCACTGCTCGGCCTGCCGGTCCCGCAATGGCATCACCACGAATTGCTGCTCGACCCGGACGGGCAGAAGCTCGCCAAGCGGCGCAACTCGCCCTCGCTCGCCGATCGCCGCGCAGCCGGGGAAGACGGACGTTTGCTTGCCGAGCAACTGCGCTTGCGGCGATTTCCGGATGACATTTCGCTGTCGCGTCCTACATCGGAGGCATCATGACCCCTCTTCTCGTCATCCTCCTCGTGATTCTGTGCGCGCTGGTCGTCTTTTCGCTGGTGCGCGGGATCGTCGCCTTCCTCAAGAGCACCAAGATCGACCTGCAAAGCGGGCAGCAGACCGATGCGACCGACATGCAACTGTTGCAGAACAAGATGATGTTCAACCGCATCAAGTATCAGGCGCTCGCCGTCGTCGTAGTCGCCGTTCTGTTGGCCGTGGCGCAGTAATCCCGCTAGCGCGCGGGACATGGTCAAGCTCAACAAGATCTATACCCGCACGGGCGATACCGGGTCGACCGGTCTCGTCGACGGATCGCGCCTGCCGAAACACGCCACGCGCATGGAAGCGATCGGCGCGGTGGACGAGGCGAACTCGGCGCTCGGCGTGGCTGCGGTCGCGCTGGGAGACGGCGAACATGCCGACGCGGTTCATCGCATTCAGAACGATCTGTTCGATCTTGGCGCCGATCTCGCCACGCCGGCCGGGCCGGACGAGGATTTTGCTCCGTCGGAGATGGTCCTGCGCATCGTTTCCGCTCAGGTCGAATGGCTCGAACAGGCGATCGACGCCCTGAACGCCGATCTCGAACCGCTTACCAGCTTCGTCCTTCCCGGCGGGACCGAGGCGGCAGCGCGCATCCATCTCGCCCGCGCCTCGGCGCGGCGGGCCGAGCGCAGCGTGACGGCGCTCGCCGCCGACGAGCCGGTCAATCCCCAGGCGCTCGCCTATGTCAATCGCCTCTCGGATTATCTCTTCGTCCTCGCGCGCGTCTCCAATGCGAACGGCACGCGGGACGTGAAGTGGATACCCGGCAAGAACCGCTAGCCACTCCGCACACCAGCCGTTAGGACCGCCGCTTTGCTGCAAGTGCGAAGGATGCGGGACATGATCGAGACAGTGGCGGTAATCGGCGCGGGCCAGATGGGCTCCGGCATCTCCCAGACCGTGGCGGCGAACGGCATGAAGGTGCTGCTGGCCGATATCGACCTCGCCACTGCGGAAAAGGCGCGCGACAATATCGACAGGGCGCTTGGCAAGCTGGTCGGGCGCGGCAAGATCGAGGTGGCCGATGCCGAGGCTACGCTTGCCCGCATCATGGCAGTCGGCGACTATGCTCCGATGAGGGATGCCGACCTCATCATCGAGGCGGCGACCGAAAAGGAGCCGATCAAGCAGGCGATCTTCGAGAAGGCGGGCGAAATGCTCGCTCCGCAAGCGATCATGGCATCGAACACCAGCTCGATCCCGATTACGCGGATGGCGAACTATGCTCCCGACCCGGCGCGCTTCATCGGCCTGCATTTCTTCAATCCGGTGCCCGTCATGGGCCTGATCGAGGTCATTCCCGGCCTCGCCACCGCAGAAGCGACCACCGACCGGATCACCGCATTCGCGCGGGGGCTGGGCAAGGAAGTGGTGCTGAGCCAGGACGAGCCCGGCTTCGTGGTCAACCGCATCCTTCTGCCGATGATCAACGAGGCGGTCTTCGTGCTCGGCCAGTCGACCGCGGGAATCGAGGATATCGACAAGGGTTGCCGCCTCGGGCTCAACCATCCGATGGGTCCTCTCCAGCTCGCCGATTTCGTCGGCCTCGACACCTGCCTCGACATCATCCGCGTGCTCCACGACACGACCGGCGACACCAAGTATCGCCCGGCACCGCTGCTGGTGAAATATGTCGAGGCCGGCTGGCTCGGCCGCAAGACCGGCAGGGGATTTTACGATTATTCGGGCGATGAGCCGGTGCCGACGCGCTGATGCGCCATGTCGCGGGAACGCGGTGTGAAGCCCGCTCGTTCAGGCGCAAAGGAGAATTTGCGCCATGAGCGATACGAACAAAACCAAGCAGAACACGCCGGTCGGCGAAAGCCAGGAAGCGCGCCAGACCGATCTCGCGCCCGAGACCCATAACGACGAACAGGACGATCACCGCAACCAGGCGCAGGAAGTCGCCGAAGAAGCGCGGCGCACGACCACGGAAACCGCTTCGCCGACCGAAAGCGTGAAGGGCGACAACAAAAGCGGCCTGCTGAACGATTCGACGCAGGATACGGTCGATCACATGCGCGATATGGAAAGTTCGGGCCGGATCGACATGGACGCCTATCGCGGCGAGCCCAATCACGACGACAACGAGGGCAAGTACGGAAAAGCCGGCGAACCCGATCCCGAACTACCCAACGAAAACGACTGACCATCCGCGAACGAGCGACGGGGGACGTACGGCTCAGCTCTGCGCGTCCCCCGCTTCGCGTTTGAGCTCGTAAAGGAGATCGAGCGCTTCGCGCGGGCTGAGCGCGTCGATGTCGAGCCCGTGCAAGCGCTCGCGCAGGACATCGCGTCGCTCCTCCTGCGCAGCCGCACTGGCGGCGAAGAGCGGCAGGTCGCCGAGACCGGCTGCAAGGCCCCCGGTTTCGGCCCGGCCCTTCTCGAGCTTGTCGAGCACGGCCTTGGCCCGACCGACCACTCCGGACGGCACGCCCGCGAGTTTGGCCACCGACAGGCCGTAGCTGCGATCCGCCGCGCCGCGCGCCAGTTCGTGCAACAGGACCAGATCGCCCTTCCACTCGCGCGCGCGGACATGGTGCAGGCTCAGCGCGTCGCAGCTGTCGGCCAGCCGCGACAGCTCGTGGTAATGCGTCGCGAAGAGACAGCGACAGCGCAGGTTCTCGTGCACCGCCTCGACGACCGCCCAGGCGAGGGCCATGCCGTCATAGGTCGATGTGCCGCGCCCGACCTCGTCGAGAATGACGAAGCTGCGCTCGCTCGCCTGCCGCAGGATCGCGGCGGTCTCGACCATCTCGACCATGAAGGTGGAGCGGCCGCGCGCCAGATTGTCGCTCGCGCCGACCCGGCTGAACAGACGGTCGACCATGCCGATCCGCGCCGCGCTGGCGGGTACGAAGCCGCCCGCCTGAGCGAGCAGGACGATCAGTGCGTTCTGGCGCAGAAAGGTCGATTTGCCGCCCATGTTCGGGCCGCCGATCAGCCATAGCCGGTCCTCGACGCCGAGGCGGCAGTCATTGACGACGAAGCGATCGCCTGCTTTCGCCAGCGCCGCCTCGACCACCGGATGGCGCCCCCCCGTGATCTCGAGACAAGGCTCGTCCTGCATTTCCGGGCGGCACCAGTCGCCCTCGGCCGCGCGCTCCGCGAGGGCGGCGCTCACGTCGATCCGGGCCAGGGCAGCGGCAGTGGCGGCGATCGCCTCGCGCCGTTCGACGACTGCTGCGGTCAGTTCCTCGAAATGCGCGTCCTCGGCCGCCAGCGCGTGCGCCCCTGCCTCGGCGATGCGCGAGGCTTCCTCGTGAAGCCTCAACGAATTGAAGCGCACCGCGCCCGCCATGGTCTGGCGGTGGGTGAAGCCGCTGTCGGCGGCCATCAGCTTGTCGCCGTGCTTCGCGGGCACCTCGATGAAGTAGCCTAGCACCTTGTTGTGCTTGATCTTGAGCGAAGGCGTGCCAGTTTCGTCGCGATATTTCGCTTCCAGCGCCGCAATCGCGCGCCGCGCATTGCCGCTCGTCTCGCGCAGTTGGTCGAGCGCATGGTCGTAGCCCGGCGCGATGAAGCCCCCCTGCTGGCGCTCGGTCGGCGGCGCGGCTACCAGCGCACGGTCGAGCAGATCGGTCAGTTCGGCATGGCCACCCAGCGCATTGCCAATTCGGGTCAGCAGATCGGGCAGGTCGCCCGCATCGCGCAGCGTATCGCGTAACCTCCGCGCCTCGCTGAGCCCGTCGCGCATCTGTCCGAGATCGCGCGGACTTCCTCTTCCCGCGACGATACGCCCGAGCGCGCGACCGATATCGGGCACGGCGCGCAGCGCGGCGCGGATGTCGGCGCGCAGCAGCGGATCGCCGTGGAAGCGTTGCACGGCGGCGAGCCGCGCCTCGACCGCGCCGCGTTCGCCCAGCGGCGCGGAAAGGTCCTCGGCTAGCTGGCGCGATCCCGCACCGCTCGAACAGCGGTCGACACAGGCAAGGAGGCTGCCGGCCCGCGCCCCGGTCTGGGTCTCGACGATCTCGAGGCTGGCACGCGTCGCCGCGTCCATCGCAAGATGCGCGGAGCCGGCACGGGCCGTGGGCGGGAGCAGGAAGGGCAAGGTGCCGCGCCCGGCATGGTCGAGATAAGCGATCAGCCCGCCCCCCGCCGCCAGCATGGCGCGCGAGAAGCTGCCGAGCCCGTCGAGCGTCGCGAGCCCGTGGATCGTCTTCAGGCGCGCTTCCCCGTCCTCGCTGCGGAAATCGGCACGCGCGCGTTTGATCGCGCCTTCGGGCAACGCCGCGCCTTCTGCATTCTCGTTTTCGGGCCAGTCTTCGGGCACCACGACCTCGCTGGCGCCGATCCGCGCGAGCGCCGCGTCGAGCGCCTGCGGTGGGCATTCCTCCAGCTCCATGCGCCCGGTCGAGATGTCGCAGGCGGCGATCCCCACCCCTTCGCGCAGGGGCGCGACCGCCACCAGCACGTTCGCCCGGCGCGGATCGAGCAGCGCATCCTCGGTCAGCGTGCCGGCGGTGACGAAGCGCACGATGTCGCGCGCGACCAGGGCCTTGGAGCTGGGCGTACCCTCGCGTTTGGCGCGGGCCCTGGCCTCGTCGGGTGTCTCGGTCTGTTCCGCGATCGCGACCCGGCACCCGCCCCGGATCAGACGGGCGAGGTAGCTCTCTGCCGAGTGGACCGGCACGCCGCACATCGGCACCGGGGCGCCATCGTGCTCGCCCCGGCTGGTCAGCGCGATGTCGAGCACGCCGGCCGCTACCTTCGCATCCTCGAAGAACAGTTCGAAGAAGTCGCCCATGCGGTAGAACAGCAGCGCATCGCCCGCCTCCCGCTTCAATGCGAGATATTGCGCCATCATGGGGGTGGGCTTGCCAGTCATGGATGCTCGATTAGCGGCAGACGGCGCGCGGGTCACCGGGTCCAGACCGATCCTTCGGGGAAAGCGCGGCGCTTTTCCGCCGCATCATGGCGGGGGGCAGTTTGGCTTCCCCGCGACGCTACGGCACGCTAGGGCCCCCATTCGACAACAAGGGATGATCATGGCCGACGACAAACGTTCCGGATTCACCGAGCGCGAGGCGCTGTTCTACCACGAGGCGATCCGCCCCGGTAAGATCGAGATCGTCGCGTCCAAGCCGATGGCGACCCAGCGCGATCTCAGCCTCGCCTACAGTCCCGGCGTGGCCGTGCCGGTCCAGGCGATCGCCGACGATCCGGCGAATGCGGCGCGCTACACCGCCAAGGCCAATCTGGTCGCGGTGATCTCGAACGGAACGGCGATCCTCGGTCTCGGCAATCTCGGCGCGCTGGCGTCGAAGCCGGTGATGGAAGGCAAGGCGGTCCTGTTCAAGCGCTTCGCCGACGTCGATTCGATCGATCTCGAGCTTGCCACGGAGGATCCCGACAAGTTCATCGAGGCGGTCGCGCTAATGGAGCCGAGCTTCGGTGGGATCAATCTGGAAGATATCGCCGCACCGGAATGCTTCATCATCGAGCAGGCCTTGCGCGAGCGGATGAACATCCCGGTGATGCATGACGACCAACATGGCACTGCGATTATCACCGCCGCCGGTCTCCTCAATGCCTGCCACCTGACCGGCCGCGACATGCGCGACGTGAAGGTTGTGGTGAACGGCGCGGGCGCGGCCGCGATCGCCTGCACCGCGCTGGTCAAGGCGATGGGCGTGCGTCCGGACAATGTCATCATGTGCGACCGCAGCGGTCCGATCACGCCCGAGCGTGAGGGGATCGATCAGTGGAAGAGCGCGCACGCCACTGCGACCGAGGCGACCAGTCTCGAAGAGGCGCTGGTGGGTGCGGACATCTTCCTCGGCCTGTCGGCGGCGGGCGCGCTGAAGCCCGAATGGGTGCGCAACATGGCCGACAGGCCGATCATCTTCGCCATGGCGAATCCGGTGCCCGAGATCATGCCCGACGATGCCAAGGCCGTCCGTCCCGACGCGATCATCGCCACCGGCCGCAGCGATTTTCCGAACCAGGTCAATAACGTGCTCGGCTTCCCCTTCATTTTCCGGGGCGCGCTCGATGTACAGGCGACCGCGATCAACGAGGAGATGAAGATCGCCGCCGCCGAAGCCATAGCCCGGCTGGCGCGCGAACGGGTGCCCGAGGAAGTCGCGGCGGCCTACGGCACCAATCCGCAATTCGGCACCGACTACATCATCCCCGCGCCCTTCGATCCGCGCCTGATCGAGGTGGTCTCGAGCGCGGTCGCCAAGGCGGCAATGGATTCAGGCGTGGCCAAGGCGCCGATCGAGAATTTCGAGGAATATGCCCATCAGCTGAAGTCGCGGCTCAATCCGACGACCTCCGCGCTGACCAATATCTACGCGCTTGCCAAGGCCGATCCCAAGCGGATGGTTTTCGCCGAGGCGGAAGAAGAGGTCGCGCTGCGCGCCGCGATCCAGTTCCGCGATTTCGGTTACGGTACGCCGATTCTCGTCGGCCGGACCGAGAAAGTGCTGAAGAAGCTGGAGGAGCTGCAGGTCGACGATCCGGAAAGCTTCGTGATCGAGAACTCGAACGTGTCGGACAAGGTGCCGGGCATGGTCGACTTCCTCTACAAGCGGCTCCAGCGGCGCGGCTATACCGAGCGCGATGTGGCGCGCATGGTCAATCAGGAACGCAACGTCTTCGCCTCGCTGCTGGTCGCGCTGAATCATGGCGATGCGATGATCACCGGTCTCACCCGCCCCTTCAGCCAGACCGCGCGCGAGATCGGCCGGGTGCTCCACGCGAAGCCGGGGGCGCTGTCCTTCGGCATCCACATGATCATCGGCAAGAACCACACGACCTTCCTCGCCGATACCACGATCAACGAACGGCCGACGTCCGAAGAGCTCGCCCATATCGCGATGGAGACCGCCGCGGTCGCCCGTCGGATGGGGCACGAGCCGCGCGTCGCCTTCCTCTCCTATTCGACTTTCGGCAATCCGTCGGGCCAGTGGCTCGCCAATATCCGCGACGCGGTGGCGATACTCGACGCGCAGGACCCCGGCTTCGAATACGAGGGCGAGATGGCGCCTGATGCCGCGCTCAATCCCAGGGTGATGAAGCTCTATCCCTTCAGCCGGCTGTCCGGCCCGGCCAATGTGCTGATCATGCCCGGCCTGCAATCGGCCAATCTCTCGGCCAAGCTGCTGCGCGAGCTGGGCGGGGACGCGACCATCGGCCCGATCATGATCGGCATGGAAAAGCCGGTGCAGATCGCGCCGATGACGGCGACCGCGCCCGATCTCCTGACGCTCGCCGTGCTGGCGAGCGCCGGAGTGGTCGGCTAGGTCAGAAGGGCAGTTCCTCGCCGGTATAGTCGAGGTAGCGGTAGCCGCCGCCGCCGGCGCCCTCGATGACGTCGGCGAGGCCGGTCACGCTCTCGTCAACGGTGAGCGTGGCGCCAGAGCCGCCCATGTCGGTCTGCACCCAGCCTGGATGCAACGAGAGGACCTGGATGTCGCGAGGTCCCGTATCCTTCTCGGCAATGCCCTTCGCCAGCATGTTCTGGGCAGCCTTGCTGGTGCCGTAGAGGTCGTAGCCGCCGCTGCTGTTGGCGATCGAGCCGAGGATCGAGGATGTGAAGGCCAGCGTTCCGCCGTCCTTCACCAGCGGCAGCAGCGCCTTGCCCATGCGGGCCGGGCCATAGGCGTTTGTCATCATGATATGCGCCACTTCATCGGCTGTCGCCTGAGCGGCGTCCTGATGCTTCGCGCCGGTGATTCCGGCATTTATCAGGATCGCATCGAGCGAGCCTTCGGCGATACCGAGATCGGCGTAGCTTTCCGGCTCGGTCACGTCGGCGGTATGCACGGTGATTTCCGTCCCATCGGCCGCCTCGTGAAGATCGTCGCTGCGATCGCGTTCGGTCGCATGGACGCTCCACCCGCGCGAGACGAGTTCCTTCGCGAGACCGAGGCCGATGCCGCGCGAGGCGCCGACGATGAGAATGCTCTTGCTCATAATGTGTGCTCCTTGGCCGGATGTGGCCCTTATTTCGGGTGAACCAGCGTCTTCAGGTTCATGAATTCATGCAATCCGTGATGCGACAGTTCGCGGCCGAACCCCGAACGCTTGATCCCGCCGAAGGGCGCTTCGATCTTCGATCCGTTGACGGCGTTGAAGGTGGTCATCCCCGCCTCGATCGCATTGGCGAAATGCGCCTGCTCGTCCTCGTCGGTGGTCCACACCGCCGAGCCGAGGCCGAAGGGGATGGCGTTGGCGATGGTCGTCGCCTCGTCGATGTCCTTCGCCCTGTAGATCTGCCCGACGGGGCCGAAGATCTCGTCTGTCCCGGTATCGCTGCCCAGCTCGACATCGGTCAGCAGTCCGGCGCTCATCCACGCGCCCGGACGGTCGAGCTTCTCCGCGCCGAACAGCAGCGTACAGCCCTCTTCCTTCGCCTTCTCGACCTGATCGAGCACGGTGTCGCGCTGATCCTCGCTCGAGAGCGGGCCGAGCTCGGTGTCCTCGTCCATAGGATCGCCGATCTCGAGGTTCTTCAGGGCCTTCGTGAAGCGGTCGGCGAAATCGTCGTAGATATCGGCGTGAACGATCGTGCGCTTGCCGCAGATGCAGGACTGGCCGTTGTTCTGGATGCGCGCGGTCACCGCATCCTTCACTGCCTGGTCGAGATCGGCGGAGGGCATCACGATGAAGGGATCGCTGCCGCCCAGTTCCAGCACCACCTTCTTCAGGTTCTTGCCCGCCTGCTGCGCCACCGCGCTGCCTGCGCCCTCGCTGCCGGTCAAAGTGGCGGCGACGATCCGGCTGTCGGCGATCACGTCGCCGATCGGGTCCGAGGATACGCACAGGTTCTGGAAAAGCCCCTCGGGCGCGCCGGCCTCCAGCGTCAGCTCCTCGATCTTCGCGGCGACGCCCTGCACGATGCTGGCATGTTTCAGCACGCCGACATTGCCCGCCATGATCGTCGGCGCGAGAAAGCGGGCGACCTGCCAGTAGGGAAAGTTCCACGGCATTACCGCCAGCACCGGCCCCTGCGGCAGCCAGCGCCCTTCGGCCCGGCCGCCATCGGCGAGGTCCCAGAATTCCGATTCCAGCATGTCCGGCCCGGCCTTCGCCAGATAGCGGAACAGGCTGGCGCACTTCTCGACCTCCGAGCGCGCCTGCGTGATCGGCTTGCCCATTTCGGTGACCGCGAGCTTCGCCAGCTCCTCCGTCCGATCCTCGTAAAGCGCGCCGAGCTTGTCGAGCACTTGCGACCGCTTCTCGACCGGGCTGGTGCGCCAGTCGCGATAGGCGCGGATGGCGGTCTCGAGCTTGCTGTCGATGCCGTTCGCATCAAGCGTCTCGTATTCGGCGATCGTCTCGCCGGTCGCGGGGTTTGTGGTGGTGATCATGGGAAGGGCTGCGCTCCTGGCTCGGGTCTCACCCGATCAATCGCTGCCCCCCCCCACCGTTCCGCCTGGAGCCGCCGGAAGCGGAAAATACCAGACCTTAGTGGTCATACTATCGTATGACCCTGATATATAATCATTAATCAGCATTTTTTGATGCCCATTTTCTCGGCTAGCAATCACCGGGTAATCACCATGCCAAATTTGATAAGCACGCACCCCCATGGACGGACTTCTGCGTTTGCGATCATGACGCGGGTGCTGCCAATCGGAAGCAGGTTGCGAAACGCTTGCGATCAGCCGCGCTTATCCCTGCTTCTGTGAATAGGTGTTCCCACCGTGTCGCTACGATTCTCCTCATGTCTTCGGCGATTGCGTTCGCGTCATCATGGCTGAGGTCGAAGACCGCGGCACCGGCGAGAGCATTCTCGATCGTTGCAGCGCGGCCTTCCGGCCCGACGCCGAGGACGAGCCGGCGCTCCAGTCCCAGCTGCGGCTTCGGCACTACATCGTAAAGCGGCGAAAGCCGCCATCCCTCACCATCGAACAAGAAGCCATGATTACGCAGGTGATCATCATCATTGGTGACGAGGATATTGAGCAACATACGACGAAATAGCTCGTGTAGATCCTGAAGTACTTTGGTTCCGAATTGCCGGATCGCTCCTGCGAGATCGGCATAGCTGAAGCTGCTGACCTCGCTCTCATGCGCCCCGAGCATTGTGAGCCCCGAAGCAAAGGGCCTGCGTTCCAGCCAGTTGCCGTGAGGAATCCGATCGAACCGCTCGATCAGATAGATGTCGCGATCAAGGACACAGCGGAAGTCGAGTGGCGGCACATCGAGACCACATTCGCTGGCAAGCCGCATTGTCGCCAGTTCGACCCGGCATTCGGGGAAGCTGTCTCCCCGCTTCTGAAATTTCGCGATCCAGGGTTTGTCGCCGATTTTTGTAGCAGCCTTCGGCCGGGCGCCGCCCAGAGATGACCCGGCGGCTAGCAACGCCCTCAAGTTCTCGTCGAGTTCGTCGACATGCTGCGCTCGTTCGGCGGCTTCTGCTAGCTCTGCGAGCGTGAACTCTTCGCCCGGAGCAGGGCCGTCCCCCCATGGTGTAATTCTCTCAGGCTGGGCGGACGTCGGCCCAAAGGCGAGCGCACCCACGCGATGTTCGCCCGAGGCCAGAATGAGATCGATTTCGCTCGGCAAGCGATCGCCCATCGCCTTGTACATTAGGTATTGGCCCCAGCCGTCAGGAGCAGCATCCCGAATGCCACCGAACACGGCAAAGCCTTCTTCCGTCCTGAATGTTCGAGAAGTTCCAGCTTCGTGCAACGGCAGAGCTACAGGATCGACCGCAATACGGTCAGGGCGTTCCAGATAACGCCGCCCGTAAGCGAAGGTAGCAAACTGGTTGCGCGGTTCGTCGGTCATCGTGAGAAGGCCTGCCGGAACAGGCCCCTCCTCAAGATGCACGAAGACATAGGTGCGGATGGTCGTCACGGCTTGCTAGAAATCCAGATCATCGTCGCTGACAGCGTGGGTCTTCTGGGGCAGGCGGGACAAATCCTCGCTGATGCCAGCCCGGTCACTGTCTGGGGTTACCAGCTCGGCAAGGCGCTGTGTCATCCCCAGGACATGCAGGGCGCTCGCCAGAACCGCGAGGCCCACGGTAGGATCTCCCGCTTCGAGGCGTTGCAGCGTTTGAACCGAGACGATCATGCGCTCGGCCATTAAACGCTGAGGAAGTTTTCTCCGGCGGCGAGCAAGGGCGATATCCTTACCTAGCCGTGTAATCGCACGTTGGCTCTGGGGCGGTAGTCCGCTAGCAGCTCGAGACGAACGGGGCATGGTCCGATATATGACATATCATGCGAAATTCCGCAAATAGAAATGATATGTCATGTTTTTGTGCTCTTTCGCTTGAAGCAGATTTACCGAAGGAAGATGCTTCACCGCCTCCTGCACGAGGCTTACAATGACCATGACTGAGTGGAGAGGCGCTGGTGAGCGGTCGCTAGGCCGCGGCTTGACCATCGTACTTCAAAAGTCGCTGTGCAGTTGCGCGAATTGTCTCAGCGACTATATCGCAAACGTCACGCATGTCGGCACAAGCCGACAGCTTCGGAAGAATTCCGAGGTCCCGTCCTCCAGTTGGAGGTTAACCGGCGGACCCTGCAGAGGGTTCGCCGAATTTCGTTCGAACGCTCTCGCAGGTCCAACCCGATGGAGCATCGAATGCATTATTCAGACGAGGAAATCGAACGCGCGAAGACATTATTCGCTCGTGAAAATGATCAACCCGGCCATAGCAGAATGGCGGTTGCCGCGATGGCGGGAATGAGCAAGCCCGGCAAAATCAGCCATATCACTCATCGACGGACTTGGCGGGACTACCTTTCGAAGGCACGACGCGATTTGCAAAAGGAAAGATCGGACTGGAATTTTCGATTAGGTAACGTGTCGCATGATCTAAACTGACCAGGTCGTGGGGCAGCAATAAGGATCAATGGCGCTAGTGAGAAGTCACTACGAATAATCGGTAGACCTCGCGGGTGAGCGGCGATGTCGATGTGACGCTCAAATCGACGGGCTCGCAGTGCAGACGTGAATCCCCTCCGACCTGTTCTTACAACACAGAAGGGCTGGAGGGGAGGAGGGCCTTTGTGAGCGAGCCGAAAGGATCGCGATGTGCCATGTCCCACCGATATTCCACCAAGATAAGCTCTTTGGAAGAAGCCGCCCGCCGCATCTGTGAAAACCGGGGCGGCAAATGGTCCGGCACAAAAGGCATGGCCTGCTGCCCTGCGCATGACGACCGTACGCCGTCACTCGGTGTGTCGCTCGGCCAAAAAGCGATCCTTTTCCATTGTTTTGCGGGATGTGATCAGCAGAGCGTGCTGGCTGCTCTGGTGAGTGAAGGTGTACCGGCGTCAGCCTGGTTCTCGGGAGGTGCAATCGAGCCCACGATGGACACTGGTCCTGCAGCGAAGCCTTCGGCCGCTGCCTTGCGCATCTGGCGCGACGCACAGCCGTTACGCGCGAGTCCAGCAAAGTCCTACCTCGAGAGCCGCGGCATCCTCGCAGCATCTCCGGCGCTCCGCTTCCATCCACGAACGCCTCTTGGTCCGAAGGGACGCACCCGTTTTTTGCCGGCCATGATTGCGGCGGTCAGCCTCGACGTGGGGCCGATCGCCATCCATCGCACGTTCCTTTCGGGCAATGCCAAGGCCGATTTCGACAAACCGAAGCGCGCGCTCGGCGCGCTCGGCGAAGCAGCTGTCCAGGATTGCCGCGCTTCTTGCGTCGGGGCGTCATCTCACCCGTACCGACATTTCCAGCCTGTTTGCCGAAGAGACCGGTGCACAAGATTGGGGAAGCGCCTGGACGATCGACGATTACAACAACGCGGTCGAGATCGGCGCACTGCTCTGGCTTCGCGAGTCCTCACACATCGATCTGGCGACAAGCGCGCACGCAGCAGAAGCGCCTTTCGACTGGCTCGAAGCAGCCTTGCCGCCGCGGCACGTTCGCAGCGAAGCACAGGTCGAACTCCAGCAGTTCTCGACCCCGCCGGTGCTGGCCTGGCTGATGGCGAAGGCCGCAGCAGTCTCTGCGCATGACACGCTGCTCGAGCCATCCGCCGGCAATGGCGCCCTTGCGCTGTGGGGCAGCGTTCAGAACGCTTCGCTGATCCTCAACGAGATCGATCCTGCAAGACGAGACAGCCTGGTCCACATCTTTCCCGCGGCCACGATCACTGCGCACGACGGGGAACTGATCGCCGATCTGCTTCGCGGCGCTGTTCCGTCGGCCGTGCTGATGAACCCGCCATTCGCCCGCAGCCAGGAACGCGGAAAGGACGGTGAGACGGCGCAGCGCCACCTTCGCAGTGCAATCCGGTCTGCTGCTGCTGGGGCGAGGATTGTCGCCATCTTGCCCAATGGCTTCGATGCTTGCACCTTCGCCGAGGCACAGGACGAAGCGTCGCTGCTCCTCAATGTCCGGCTGCAGCAGGCTTTTCGCCGGACAGGGACGGGGATCGCCGTGCGACTGGTCGTGTTCGACAAAACGCCGATTGTGTCCTCGTCAGCGATCATCGGAGATACTGCCGACCTAATTGAGCTCCACGAAATTGTCACGGAGCTACCGCGACGAGCGCGGACCTCCGCCAGCCTCCATCGCCTGCCAGTCGGCAAGCCAGTGCGCCTCCTTGGCAAGACTTCGACCCAAAGCGCGCCGGTTCGGCCGGTGGCGCCGTTCGCGGCGACTCCTGCAGCCACAGCAACTGCGATCGACCTCACCTATTCGGTCCTCGCCGAACCCTCACCGGTGCCTGAACAGGCAGGCATTTACCTGCCTTACCGGCCTAGCCGCATCGCCGTCGAAGATGCGCCAGTTCATCCTACCCCGCTCGTGGAATCGGTCGCCATGGGTTCGGTCGCGGCACCGCAGCCCGATGTTTGCCCGCGCCTTCCCGCAGGTTGGCAGGCGGATGGCCTGCTGTCCGAAGCGCAATGCGAGACACTGGTCTACGCTGCCCAGGCATTTGCGCGCGATCTTCCGGGTCAGTTCAAGGTTAGCCAGGAAGGCACCTCGCTGGAACTGGCCGAAGACGGACACTCCTACCGCCAAGGCTTCTTCCTCGGCGACGGAACCGGAGCGGGCAAAGGACGGCAGATCGCCGCGGTCATCATGGATCGCTGGCTCGCCGGCGAGCGTCGCCATATCTGGATCACGAAGAACGAGGCGCTGCTCGAAGATGCGCGCCGCGATTGGGAAGCGCTTGGCGGGCTACCGCTCGATCTCCAGCCGCTCTCGCGCTGGAAACTCGGCCATCCCGTGACGATGTCCGAAGGCATCCTCTTCGTCACCTACCCGACGCTGCGCTCGGGGCGCGCCGAGGATACGCGCCTCGACCAGATCCTTGCCTGGGCGGGTGAGGACTACGATGGCGTGATCGCCTTCGACGAAGCCCACGCCATGGCCAATGCACTCGGGAGCGCTTCAATCCGCGGCAAGGTCAAGGGCTCCGAACAAGGGATGGCGGGCCTCAGGCTGCAGAACCATCTCCCGCGCGCCCGGGTGATCTACGCGTCTGCCACTGGAGCTTCGGATATCGCCAACCTCGGTTACACCTCACGGCTTGGCCTCTGGGGACCCGAGACCGCCTTTCCGACCCACGAGGCGTTCACGACCGAGATCCGCGCCGGCGGCGTCGCGGCGATGGAGCTCGTCGCCCGTGATCTCAAGGCCCAGGGTCTCTATCTTGCCCGTGCGCTGTCCTTCGCTGGGGTCGAGTACGACATCCTCGAACATAGCCTGACCGAAGCACAGGTACGGATCTACGATGCCTATGCCGATGCCTGGGCGATCATTCACCGCAATCTCGAAGCCGCGCTCGAAGCAACCCGAGTGGTCGACGAGGACAGCGGCGATACGCTCAATCGCAACGCCAAGGCTGCGGCGCTATCGATCTTCGAGGGCACCAAGCAGCGCTTCTTTGCCCAGCTCCTGCTCTCGATGAAGCTGCCGAGCCTGATACCCGCGATGGAAGCAGCTCTTGGCGAGGACCATTCGGTTGTCGTGCAGCTGGTGTCGACTGCGGAGGCCATGCTCGATCGGCGTCTTGCCGACCTCTCCGACGAAGAACGTGAAGCGCTCGATATCGATCTCTCCCCGCGGGAGTACGTCATCGACTATCTGTCCAAGTGCTTCCCGGTGCGCTTGATGCAGGTCTTCGCCGACGAGGACGGCAATCTTCGCTCCGAGGCGATGAGCGACGGAGACGGCAATCCCGTCTTCTGCCCGCGCGCCATTGCCGCGCGCGATGCGCTGATCGAGCAGCTCTGCGCGCTGCCGCCCATCGCCACCGCGCTCGACGCGATCATCGAGCACTTCGGAACCGACGCTGTGGCGGAGGTCACGGGCAGGACCCGGAGGCTGGTCCAGGGCCGCGATGGTCAGCAGCGCGTCGAACGGCGAAGCCCCAGCGCCAATGTCGCCGAAGCGCAAAGCTTCATGGAAGGGACCAAGCGCATCCTCGTCTTTTCGGACGCAGGCGGTACGGGGCGCTCCTACCATGCCGACCTGGACTGCCGTAACCAGCAGCGCCGGGTTCATTTCCTGCTCGAGCCGGGCTGGCGCGCCGATAACGCGATCCAGGGACTCGGTCGTACCAACCGTACCAACCAGGCTTCGGCCCCGCTGTTCCGGCCGGTGACCTTTCAGGCCTCAGCATCAGGCCGGCACCATTCAGCCAAACCGACTTTCCCTGCGAGGACGCGATCGACCAGACGCTTGGCGCCGTATGGTCCGACCTTTTCGCGATGTTTTCCGACACGGCCCTGGAAGCCGATGCCGAAGATATTGCCTGGGGTATGGTCAACCTCTTCCACCGCGCCGCCAGCCGCAAATCGGCTCAGCTTGACCGGGCCAGCGACGAGATCCGGGTCCTGCTCGCATCGGCCGATGGATCCGAAGTGCATTCGAGCAATCTGGAAGAGCAGGTAGAGCGCGCGCAGGCCGCCGAAGCCAGCATGCTGGCCTTCGAGCAGATGCGCGAGGCTGCCGCAGCACTTTACCGCGACGAGACCGGTTCCTCGTGGAAGCCCGTCTCCGGCTCGCGCACGAGCCATTCACGCCACCTCACATCGGCCGTGATCGATGCCCGCGATTTCCTCCGCGCACGCGCCGAGAACCGGCGTCACGCTTTGATTCCGGAAGGAACTCCAATCGTCTTTGCCGGTGGTCGCCAGACCTTTGGGAGCACCGAGGATGCGAAGCGTTATGCCGACACTATCTGGGCTACGCTCGACAAGGTTCGCGATGCGGTTCCCGATCTCTTCCTGGTCCATGGCGGCGACGGCAAGGGTGCCGATCGCCTGGCAGCGAGCTGGGCTGAACGCCGCGAAGTCCAGCAGCTGACCTTTTCGCTCGATCGTCGTCTTGGTGCCCGCGCCGGGTTCAAGCGCAACGAGCAGATGCTCTCGCTCAATCCGCGCTACGTTGTCGCCTTTCCGGGCAATGGCGTGACTGAACGGCTAGTGATCGACGCCAAGACGCGCCGGATCACTGTGGTCGATCGCAGGACCGTGACGTCCGGATCCAAGACTAAGGGATAATAGTCTGTTGGTCGCTGCAACATGTCTACCATCGGTTGGCTGCGGCGACCATCTCAGACAATTGTCATCGATTGCCTTTTCGGTTGGAGAGGGGATTTCTTGGGAAGGCATCTCGGGTTATCAGCCCCGCATGCACCACGCCGACTCCAATCCGCTCGCCCATGATCACAACTTCCTGAGCGCCTCGCACGACGCCCATGACCGGAGCACGCGTTATGTCGTTGCCTTGACCGCCGCGATGATGGTGGTCGAGATCGTCGCTGGCCTGTGGACCGGATCGATGGCGCTTCTAGCCGATGGTATCCACATGGCGACCCATGCAGGTGCCTTGGGCGTCGCGGCCTTCGCCTACTGGTTTGCCAGGCGCCATGCGAACAACCCGCGTTTCACATTCGGTACCGGCAAGGTGGGCGACCTCGCCGGCTTCGCGAGCGCGCTTGTCCTCGCCATCTTCGCAATCGGGATCGCGGTTGAATCGGCTCAAAGGTTCGTCAGCCCGCTCACGATTGCCTATACCGAGGCGATCTGGATCGCCGTGCTCGGCCTTGTGGTGAACCTCGCGAGTGCCTGGCTGCTTGGTGCCGATCATCACCATGGGCATGATCACGACCATCATCATCACCACCACCATGCGCATGCCGATAACAATCTGCGCTCCGCCTATTTCCACGTGCTTGCCGATGCCCTGACCTCGGTCCTGGCTATCGTGGCCCTTCTCGCCGGCATGTACCTCGGCTGGGCATGGATGGACGCGGCAATGGGGCTGGTGGGTGCATTCGTGATCGGGCGCTGGTCATGGTCACTGCTGCGCGATACCGCTGCCGTGCTTGTGGACGCCGAAGCGGCCTCTCAACGGTACACAGAGGTGCGCGAGGCGCTCGAGGACCGGGACGCCGCGATCGGCGATCTGCACATCTGGCGGATCGGCCCTGGCAAGTATGCGGTCATCGCCTCGCTCATCGCCGGTGATCCGCTCGCGCCCGACCATTATGCGAGCCGACTTTCAGAGCATGCGGAATATGTGCACGTCACGATCGAAGTGCATCGCTGTGAGCATCCCCATCCCGAGCTTCGCGCAGCCTGATCGTCCCGTTCTTGCAAGGCCGAAACAGTATTCGAGGACTGTTATACTGTAACAAACGACTTATACTTCATTGTATTACGGAGCTTGCAATCTTGATCCGGTTTGCTAGGAGCCGTCGGAATCCATGACCACAAGCTATCGTCGCCTTGTCCTGCATCCTTTTGTCGTCCTGCTCATGCTGGTCGCGATGGTGTTCGTGACCGCGGCGGATGCTGCTGCTTGCGGCGCCGAAGTGGCGCCCGGAAGCACGCCCGTTCTGGCTTCGCTCGACAGCGCGTCCGCGTCATCCGCAGCTACCGACGAAGTTCCGGGTGATTCGGATGCGCCGACCGAGCAACACGGCATGTGTGGGCACGGCCATTGTCATCATGGGGCAAGCTTTGCCAGCACCGTGCAGAAGGATTCGGTCCCTCATTTGGTTGTGGTTCCCGATGCGCCTCCCTCCGAGGCGCTCGCTTCCGACATTACCGACCGACTGAAGCGCCCTCCTCGCGCCTGACGACCGTCACCGCGCTGCATGCCGCAGCGCAGTTCGGATTGTCAGCAGAGGAATTTTCGGAAAATGTTAGCCATTCATTGGCGAGGAGTCCTCCTTGGAGGGCTGTTCCTCGCCGCTCATGCCACGACCGTGGCGGCGCAGGAGCGTGAGCTTCTGACGCTCGAAGACGCGCTGAGCCGCTCAGGTGTCACGGGCGAAGTCGATGAAATCTCCGCGAACCCGCGTATGGTGGGACCGCGCGCCGAAGCGGATGCCGCTCGCTCGCTCGTCGGACAGGCGCGTCTCCGACCGAACCCCGAAGTTTCGTTCGAGGTCGAGAATATCGCCGGAAGCGGCGCTTTTTCCGGACTGCGGGCTACCGAATACACGCTTGCGGTGGGGCAGCGCCTTGAACTTGGCAACAAGCGGGGGACCCGGGTCGAAGCTGCCCGGGCGCAAGCACAGCTTGCAAACCTTCGCGCCGACCTGTCCGATGTCGAACTCGGCTACCTCGTCCGCGAGCGATATGTCGCAGCGGCGGCCGCTGCATCGCGCGTGGAACTGGCCCGCGATGTGGTCGAACGGAACGAAGAGCTCGCTCGCATTGCAGGACTGCTGGTCGAAGTAGGCCGTGAGCCACCTTTGCGCGCCTTGCGTGCAGAGGCGGCTCTGGCAGAGGCGCGCGCCGAATTGCAAGCGTCTCAAGCGGCCAGTCTCGCGGCGCGCACTGCTCTCGCGTCTCTCTGGGGCGTTCAGGACGTGCCCCCTGTAGTCCCGGCGGACTTTCCGGACATCCGGCCACCTGGAGTTGCACTGGCTGCGGCGAGAGGGCTCCAGTTGCGGGTGGCGCGCGCCGAAAGCAGGGCTGCTGCGGCAGATATTGATCGTGAGCGCAGCTTGCGCGTTCCCGATCCGGTCGTCTCGGCCGGTGTGCGCCGTTTCGAAGAAAGCAACGACAACGCATTCCTTGTAGGCGTCTCGATCCCGCTTCCGTTCAGCAATCGCAATCAGGGCAATATCGCGGCTGCAGAAGCGAGGCTTCGCGCCGCAAATGCACGCGAGGCCGTGGCACTGGCGGATTTTGAACAATCGGTAACCCGGGCGCGGGCGCAGTATCTCGCTGCTGAGGCGCGCGTCGAAACGCTTTCCCGGACATCGCTGCCCCAGGCCGAAGAGGCGCTGCGGCTTGTCCGCATCGGCTACCGCAACGGCCGCTTTCCGTTGATCGAGGTGTTGAGCGCTGCCGAAGCGCGCGATGCAATTCGTGAAGCCCTGATCGCTGCCCAGCAGGACCGGGGGCAGGCTGCTGCTGAATTGATCCGGCTGGCCGCACAATGAGGAATATTCAAATGAACCGCAAGAAACTGGCGATCATCGCCGGAATCGTCATTTTCGCTACAGCTTTGCTTCTGATGCTTTGGCCTGACAGTGAAGTCGATACCGGTGGCGTCGAAGAAGCAGCCGAAACAGAATTGCCGGAGGGCCTCGTTCTGATCGGCGAAGAACAGATTCGGGCTGCCGAAATTGTAATCGGTACAGTACGTTATGGTGCATCCGTCGACCTGGTATTTCCGGCCACGGTAGCCGCTAGTCCGACCGCAAGTGCGCGTATCGATGCGCGCGCATCGGGTGTGGTACGCACTGTGGGCAAGACGCTTGGTGATTATGTCCGCCAGGGCGAGACTGTTGCACGGATTGAAAGCGCCGATGCTGCTGCGCTCGCCTCGCAGCTCAGTGCAGCTCGTGCTCGCGTGACCGAACTGTCGTCGGCATTTGATCGTGAACATCGCCTTTTCGAGGCGAATGTTACCGCACGGCAGGATCTGGAAGCCGCGCGCGCCAATCTCGATGTCGCCCGTTCCGAATTGAACCGGGCCCAGGCCGCGGTCAGCGCTGCCGGGGTAAGCGGTGACGGTCGCTCGCTCGCCGTCACCAGTCCCCTATCCGGACGCGTGACGGCTGCGCCAATCGTACTTGGCTCCTTCGTCGATGCCGGCGAGGAACTGTATCAGGTCGTCAATCCGAACGGTCTCCAGGTCGAAGTCGCGCTACCGTCGGAAGATGCCTCGCGCATCCAGCCCGGCGATGAGGCAGCACTGATTGTTGGCGATGGTCGCGAGATCGGCGCGCGCGTACGCTCTGTCACGCCTTCGCTCGATCCTGAAAGCCGAAGCGCGACAGCTGTCCTCAGCATCTCGCGCGCTGTTCCAGGTCTTCAGCCTGGCTCGTTCCTTCAGGCTCGCATCCGCCCTTCGGGAGAAGTGGATCAGACCCTTATCGCGGTTCCTGAAGATGCCGTGCAGGTGCTTGAGGGCCGCGATGTGGTGTTCGTCCGGACTCGCCGCGGGTTTCAGGCGCGCGAGGTGGAAACGGGCAGCCGATCCGCCGGGATGGTGACGATCCTGTCCGGCCTCGAAACGGGTCAGCGTATCGCGACCGCCAATGCCTTCCTGCTGAAAGCCGAGCTCGAAAAGGAGGGCGCAGAACATGGCCATTGATCAAACGTCGTCCCATTCGGACGAGAATAGCCATCACCATGGCCTGATCGGGATGATCCTCGATGTTGCCGTGCGATTCCGCTGGGCGATTATCGTCCTCACCATTTTCGCGGCAATCTATGGCGCATTCAATCTGTTGCGCCTGCCGATCGACGCGGTGCCGGATATCACCAACACACAGGTGCAGATCAATACCAGCGCGGCTGCGCTTTCGCCTTCTCAGGTGGAGACGCAGGTGACCTTTCCAATCGAAACCGGGCTTGCCGGGATCGAGGGATTGGAGATGACCCGATCGATTTCGCGCAACGGCTTCAGCCAGGTCACCGCCATCTTCGAGGAAGGCACCGACATCTACTTTGCTCGCCAACAGGTGAACGAACGTCTCGCGCCGATCGGCGCCTCGCTGCCTGAAGGGGCGGAGCCGACCATGGGGCCAATTTCCACCGGGCTTGGCGAAGTGCTCATGTATACAATCGAATACGAGCATCCCGGCGGCAAGGGAGCGACCACAGGCGGCCGGACTGGGTGGCAGAGAGATGGCAGCTTCATAACCGAGCGCGGCGACCGGCTGGAAAGCGAGGTCGCCAAGGCTGCCTATCTGCGTACTGTGCAGGACTGGGTCGTGGCACCCCTCATGCGTTCGATCGACGGCGTGGCCGGGGTCGATTCAATCGGCGGTTTCGAGAAGCAATTCCTCGTTCAGCCCGATCCGGCACGGCTTACAGGCTACGGCCTGTCTTTCGACTCCCTGATCAATGCGCTCGAGGCCGCCAATCTCGCGGCGGGCGCCAATTTCGTGGACCGGGCCGATGAAGCCCTGCTCGTTCGCGTCGATGCGCGACTGGGCGGAATCGCCGATATCGAGGAGGCTGTCGTCGCGACGCGCGAGGGTGTGCCCATCCGCATCGGCGATGTAGCGAATGTCGAAATCGGGGGCGATCTGCGCACGGGGGCTGCTTCGCTGAATGGCGACGAAGCGGTCGTCGGCACTGTGTTGATGCGCAGCGGTGAGAACAGCCGCACCGTATCGGCTCAGGCGGCAGACCGACTGGAAGAGGTGCGCGCATCGCTACCCGACGGCGTGGTGGCAGAAATTGTCTATAACCGCTCTTCGCTTGTCGATGCGACGATCGCCACGGTCGAAAAAAACCTGGTCGAGGGCGCCTTGCTGGTTATCGCGGTGCTGTTCCTCCTGCTCGGCAATATCCGGGCCGCCATTATCGCGGCCCTGGTCATCCCGATCTCGATGCTGATGGCGGCCATCGGCATGAACAGGCTGGGCGTCTCGGGCAATTTGATGAGCCTCGGCGCGCTCGACTTCGGCCTGATCGTCGATGGCGCGGTGATCATCGTCGAGAACAGTGTCGCGCGGCTTGCCACGCGCCAGCATCGCGAAGGCCGGCTGCTCAGCCTGGGCGAACGCCTTACCGAGACGCGGCTTGCCGCGCAGGAGATGATCAAGCCGACGGTCTACGGACAGGCAATCATTTTGCTGGTCTATGCGCCGCTGCTCACCTTCACCGGGGTCGAGGGCAAGACGTTTTCGCCAATGGCGATTACGGTCATGCTCGCGCTGGCTTCGGCCTTTGTGCTGTCACTCACCTTCGTGCCCGCGATGATTGCGGTCCTGCTTAACAAGAAGCTGACCGAGAAGGAGGTGAAACCGATCCGTATGGCAAAGGATCGCTACGGTCCCGCTATTCGCAAGACCATTGCGCGTCCTTGGCCGGTTATCGGTGCTGGTGCTGGCCTGTTTGCTGTCGCGGCAATAATGTTCGGCTTTCTTGGCAGTGAGTTCACTCCCCAGCTCGACGAGCGCGACATAGCGGTGCAATCGCTTCGGATTCCTTCGACCTCACTCGAACGATCCTTGGCGATGCAGCGGCGGGTCGAAGACAGGCTCGAGGAGTTTCCGCAGGTCGAGCTGGTCTTCTCGCGAACCGGTACGGCAGAAGTCGCCAGCGATCCCATGCCGCCCAACGCATCGGATGCCTATGTCATTCTGAAACCGCGTGAGGAGTGGCCAGACCCGGATTTGCCAAAGGATGAACTCGTTGGCGAGATGGAGAGTGCACTTGGCGGTCTTGTCGGGAACCTGTACGAGTTCAGTCAGCCTATCGAACTGCGTTTCAACGAACTGATCGCAGGCGTACGCGGCGATGTGGCGGTCAAGCTGTACGGCGACGATCTCACCGCACTGACCGAAGCGGCGGGCGACGTTGCAGGCGTACTTCGCGGTGTCGAGGGTGCGGCCGATGTAAAGGTGCAGCAGGTGACGGGCTTTCCGACGCTCGACATCGCTTTCGATCGTCCCACCATCGCGCGGTACGGTCTCACGGTCGAGGACGTGGCGCAATCCGTTGCCATCGCCCTTGGCGGCCGACCGGCGGGCCTGGTGTTCGAAGGCGACCGCCGCTTCGATGTCGTCGTACGCTTGGCAGACGCAACGCGCGACGATTTCGACCAGCTAGGAGCCCTGCCGATCGTCCTCGAAAACGGCGTCACGGTTCCGCTGCGAACGCTGGCCGATTTTGAGGTCGTCGATGGTCTCGCCGAAGTCCGGCGCGAACAGGGTCGCCGGCTCGTCATCGTTTCCGCCAACGTCCGCGAACGCGATCTCGGTTCCTTTGTCGAAGAAGCGCAGGAAGGTGTTTCGGCCCAGGTCGATCTGCCCCCTGCCTCCTTCATCGAGTGGGGCGGGCAGTATCAGAACCTGCAGGAAGCGCAGGCTCGGCTCGCGATCGTGGTGCCCATCTGCTTCGCCGTTGTCCTGCTCCTGCTGTACATGGCGCTTGGTGGATGGGTTCCGGCCCTGGCGGTGTTCAGCGCCATCCCGATGGCCTTGGCGGGCGGTGTGTTTGCCCTCGTGTTGAGAGGCATGCCCTTCTCGGTATCGGCGGCGGTCGGCTTTATTGCCCTGTCGGGTGTGGCTGTGCTCAACGGTCTCGTCATGATGACCGCGATCCGGCAGCGTCTTGAAAGTGGTATGCCACTTGATGACGCGATCGCAGATGGCGCGCTCGCGCGCCTGCGACCGGTGTTGATGACCGCGCTGGTGGCCTCACTCGGCTTTGTACCCATGGCTCTTGCAACCGGAACAGGGGCCGAAGTGCAGCGTCCTTTGGCTACGGTCGTCATTGGCGGCCTGATCACTGCGACCGCACTCACGCTGTTCGTCCTTCCCGCGATCGCGCGGCTCGTACTGCACAGTTCCGACGACGAGCGAAGCTGGCGCGAGAAGTGGTGGGACCGTCTGCGTCGCAATGTGACGAGCGATGAAGAGCGCGAACTGAAGGACATCGCATGACCGATCGGGAAAGGAGAATACGGTGCTGGCACTGAAGGAAGAGAACGGACTGCTCTGGATACGCGCCGGAGGCAGGCTGGAGGATGAAGACTATAACCGCTTTGTTCCCCAATTCGAACGTATCGCGGAGCGCGAGGCCGGCACCGTCCCGATGGTAATCGAGCTCGCGCCTGATTTTTCGGGCTGGGACCTCGGAGGTCTCTGGCGCGATCTCAAGTTCGACGTCCGGCATAAGGATTGTTTCGGCCGGATCGCCATAATCGGTGACAGCAAATGGGAAGAGTGGGGCACGGAGATGTCATCGTCGCTCTTCCGCGCCGAAATGAAGTTCTTCCAACCATCACAGCGTAGTCATGCCGAAAGCTGGGTACGAACCGGGGAGGACGCAGCATGAGTGGCGGTCATGAGGTCGATGTCGGGTCGCCTGAAAAGCGCAAGACCCTGTGGGTTGTCCTGTGGCTTAACGTGGCCATCGCGATCGGCTTTTTCGCGGTCGGGTATTTTGCCGATTCCAACGCGCTGTTGGCAAACGGCCTCGATAATTCATCGGATGCAATCGTCTATGCGCTCAGCCTGCTTGCGCTAACCCGCTCGCGGACCTGGAAGCGCGGAGCCGCGCGCTTCTCCGGCATCATGCTGCTGATCTTCTCTGCTGGGGTCATTTTCGATGCTTACCGTCGGTTCGTGGAAGGTTCCGATCCGGGCGGCATGCTGATGATGGCGATGGCGTTCGTCGCGGGATTGGTGAATCTCTACTGCCTGCGCCTGTTGCAGAAGATGGAGAACAAGGACGTCAATATGCGGGCGGCGACAACGTTCAGCTTCAACGACTTCATCTCCAATGGCGGGATCATCATCGCCGGCATCGTTGTGCTGATTACCGGTGCCAACTGGCCCGATCTGGTGGTCGGAATAGCGGTCGCCTGCATAGCGCTCTACGGCGGAGTGCAGATCCTGCGCGATACGCATATGGATGTGCATGAGGAGGCGGGGACCGTCCACGGCGAGAAAAGGAATTGACGCTATTCGATACCTTGTTTGCCGCGCAGGACCTTTCGCGGGTCCTTGTCCTGGCGATGCTAGCAGGCATCGGGGTCATGATTGGCGGCAAATTGGCGAAAGGCAATTGGAACTTCCTGCATCCGCTCCTGCCAGGCGGCGTTTCGGGTGCCTTTACAGCCCTTGCCGTCTTGCTAACTCTTCCGCTGGGACAATCCCCTCTCACCCGCTGGGCACTCACTGGTTTGATGCTGGCGGGCGGGCTGCTACTTCTGCTTTTCAGCGAGCTTGGCCGATACGCAAGACTCAGACGGGGTGATGACGGACCCGAGCGATGTTTCGATAGGCCAACCCTGGTTCGTCGCATCTCGGTGTCGATTGCGTTCGAAATCCTGCCTTACAGCGTTCTCTTGGGTGCTGCCGCTGCGGCATCCGCGACGACAGCAGTGGCGGTGTCTGCAGCGCTTGTTTTTGCGAACCTGGAAATAGGACGCCAGGCGATCGATGAATACCGATCCGCCCAAGTGAGCAGGATGGACCAGCTTGCGCTACTTGTCCTCTTTTCCCTGCTTTTCATCGGCATCGCTCTCTTGACCTTTTGGGCGCTGCACGGATTCACCGACAGCGGGCGAGGTTGGCTAGCGGCTATTATCCCGGGCTTTCTTATAGTTGCATCGGCGCGCGCGCTGCTTCGCATGGGAACCGGATCGGTCGCCGCCAATCACATGACGCTCCCGGCATTTGTCGGAGGATTCGCCCTGCTCGGCCTCGCGATCTCGGCGCTTGGAGAACTGTCGCGCGAACTCGATGTCTCGAACAGCACGTTCCAGCATTCCCCCGCGCAGTCCGTTACGACGACCAAGAGAAGAGAAAAAGGAGGCAGGTAATGGCACAATCCGGCGGTCATGCCGGGCACAGTCACGGCGAAGAGAACATGAGCGACGGCCGCCTTGTATTGGCCGTCGCCCTCAACGTCCTGCTGACTGTTGCCCAGATCATCGGGGGGATATTGTCGGGTTCGCTCGCACTGATCGCCGATGCGCTGCACAACTTCAGCGACGCGGCATCGCTTGGACTGGCTCTGTTTGCGAGGCGGATCGGGCGCCGGCCAGCCGACAAGCTTATGACCTTCGGCTATGCTCGTGCGGAAGTCGTGGCAGCTCTCATCAATCTGACGACTTTGCTTATCATCGGCTTCTATCTGCTCGTCGAGGCGATCAACCGTTTCGCAGACCCTCAACCCGTTGAGGGGTGGACCGTAATCTGGGTCGCCGGGATAGCGCTGGTGATCGACGTGGTTACGGCGGTGATGGTCTACGCCAGCTCGAAAAACTCCCTCAACATGAAAGCCGCCTTTCTGCACAATGTGTCCGATGCGCTGGCTTCGGTCGGTGTGATCGTGGCTGGCGTACTCATTCTGCGATACGAACTTTATATCGCCGATCTGATCATCACCGTGGTCATTGCTGCCTATGTGATCTGGCAAGGCGTCACTTTGTTGCCTCGCACGGTGCGGCTCTTGATGGGTGCGGTGCCGGACGAAAGCGAGTTCGATCGCATTGTGTGCGACCTGCGTGACACAGAAGGCGTGGCCGACGTCCATCACGTCCATATCTGGAGCATCAGCGAGCATTATCGCGCGCTTGAGGCGCATATCGTTCCTGCCGAATCTTCGTTGCAGGCTTTCGAGGATGTGAAGGCGCGGGCTCGCGGTATGCTCGAGACGCAGCACGCCATCGCCCATGCAACGTTCGAAGCCTGTCTCGCTGCGGACTGTGATCCGGACATGATCCCGGACCATCAGGTCGAGAAGAACCATCACCATGACCACGACCATTGACAAGCGCGGCGATCGGGTCGGTCGCTGTGGGCAAGCAGCTTGGCAGCGCACGGCATGAACCGCCCTGCAACTCGTAAAATGAGGACCAACGAATGAAAGCATCCGATCTCATGGTCGCCGCACTCGAAGCCGAGGGAGTCGAATATGTTTTCGCCGTTCCAGGCGAAGAGAACCTGGATCTCCTGGAATCGCTGCGAACTTCCGCCATCACGCTGGTTCTGGCCCGTCACGAACAGGGCGCTGGCTTCATGGCGGCGACCTATGGCCGCCTGACCGGCAAGGCAGGTGTGTGCCTGGCAACGCTCGGGCCTGGTGCCACGAACCTGACCACACCGGCGGCCTATGCCGCGCTCGGGGCCTTTCCGCTCGTCATTATTACCGGGCAGAAACCGATCAAGACCTCGAAACAGGCCCAGTTCCAGATTGTCGACGTCGTTTCCCTGTTTACGCCGCTCTGCAAGGCTTCGACCCAGATCGTGAACGGCAATCGCATTCCCTCGCTCGTTCGCGAAGGGTTCCGTCTGGCGCAGGAAGAAAGACCCGGAGCCGTCCTCCTGGAACTGCCCGAAGATATCGCTGAAGAGGAAACGATCGAACCGGTCATACCGCCGCATGACAGGCGTTATGCGGTCGCCGGAGATGCTGCGCTCGACGAAGCGGCCCGGCGTATTCTTGCTGCGGAACGGCCCTTGCTATTGATCGGAGCTGGAGCGAACCGCCGCCGCGCTTCGAAAGCGTTGCGCAAATTCGTGTCTGATACCGGCTTTCCCTTCTTCGACACCCAGATGGGCAAGGGCGTGGTCGATGAAGATAGCGAACTCTATCTGGGCACTGCGGCGCTATCGTCGGGCGATTATGTTCACTGCGCGATCGAGAAGGCCGATCTGATCGTCAATATCGGTCACGACGTGGTGGAGAAGCCGCCCTTCTTCATGGAGCCGGACGGTCAGACCGTCATCCATATCAATTACAAGGCGGCTGAAGTCGATCAGGTCTACTTCCCGCAGCTCGAAGTCATCGGCGACATCGCCGGATCGGTCGAGCGGCTGGGAAGCCGCCTCGATGGCAAGCTGCAGTGCGACCGCAGCTATTATACCGCCCTGCATCACGAGATTGCTTCGCACATCTCCGAGACCAGCGACGACGAACGTTTTCCGATGGTCCCCCAGCGCGTGGTTGCCGACGTACGCAGCGTAATGGCGCGCGATGATATCGTTGCGCTCGACAACGGCATCTACAAGATCTGGTTCGCCAGAAACTACATCGCCCACGAGCCTGGCACCATCCTGCTCGACAATGCATTGGCGACGATGGGCGCGGGCCTTCCATCGGCCATGATGGCTGCGATGCTGGCGCCGGGGCGCAGAGTGCTCGCGGTATGCGGCGATGGCGGGTTCATGATGAACTCGCAGGAACTGGAAACGGCCGTCAGGCTTGGACTGAACCTTGTCGTTCTCGTTCTGAATGATGCAGCATACGGGATGATCCGCTGGAAGCAGGACCAGCTTGGCTTTCCGGACTACGGCCTGACCTTTTCCAATCCCGACTTTGTCACCTACGCACAAAGCTATGGAGCGACCGGCCACCGTGTCGAGCGAAGCGCGGATCTGGTTTCGGTCCTGAACGCCGCATTCGAGGCTGGCGGCGTGCACCTTGTCGACCTGCCCGTCGATTATTCCGAAAACAAGAAGGTGCTGATCGACGAACTCGGCGCAAAGGTGTGCGAGCTATGAAAACGATCGTTCACAATCCCTTCGACCGCTCGCCGATTGCAGAAGTAGCGCTTGTCGACTGGGCTCAAATCGATGAATGGCTGAATGAAGCGCAGTTGCTCCACCGCGACCGCCATGGCTGGCTTGCCGTGCACGAGCGTATCGCCATCCTCCGGCGGGCTGCGGATATCATGCGCGAACGAGCCGAGGATCTGGCTCTCCAGATCGTCAGGGAGGGCGGCAAACCCCTGGTCGATGCGCGCGTGGAAGCCAGTCGCGCAATCAACAGCGTCGACTTGTGCGTTCAGGCGCTCAGCGATGGCGGCGGTCACAAGATCCCCATGGACCTGACAGAAGCGGGTGCGGGAAGGACGGCATATACATTCCGCGAACCGATCGGTCCTGTCGTGGCGATCTCGGCATTCAATCACCCCCTCAACCTGATCGTCCATCAGGTTGGACCGGCGGTAGCAGCCGGGTGCCCCGTTCTCATCAAGCCTGCGCTGGAAACGCCTCTGTCATGCCAGAGCTTCGTGAGCATTCTTCATGAAGCCGGCCTGCCCGAGGCCTGGTGCCGGTTCGCACCTTGCGGCAACGATATTGCCGAAAGAATGGTAACCGATCCGCGCACGGAGTTCTTCTCATTCATCGGTTCTGCGAAGATCGGCTGGATGCTTCGCTCGAAGCTGGCGCCGGGAACCCGCATTGCTCTCGAGCACGGCGGCGCGGCGCCGGTAATCGTGGACAGCGGCGTGGAGCGCGCAGCAGTGATCGCCTCGTTGCTCAAAGGCGGGTTCTATCATTCGGGTCAGGTCTGCGTTTCCGTGCAGCGCGTGTACGTCCCTGCTGCAGAATTGAAAGACTTCGCTCATGACCTAAGGCGAGCTGCCGAAAAGCTGGTAGTGGGCGATCCCGCCGATGCTGAGACCCAATGCGGACCCCTGATCCGAACGGAGGAAGTTGACCGCGTCGAACGCTGGGTCGATGAAGCCATCGCAGCAGGAGGCACCCTGGTGTGCGGGGGAAGCCGTCTGAGTGACACTCTTTTCTCCCCGACCGTCATTGTCGATCCTCCCGAAAGTGCCAAGATATCCCGGGAAGAAATCTTCGGCCCCGTGATCTGCGTGTATGGCTATGACGATATCGACCTGGCTATCGAGCAGGCCAATGCCCTGCCTTACGCCTTTCAGGCCGCTGTATTCAGCGATCGGCTGTCAATCGCCAATCATTGCATACAGTCTCTGGCGGGATCGGCTGTGATGGTGAACGACCATACGGCATTCCGCGTGGACTGGATGCCTTTTGCAGGGCTGCGCCGCTCCGGGCTTGGCGTCGGCGGGATCCCCTACACTATGGCGGATATGAGCATTGAAAAAATGGCCGTCTGGAACTGGCCTGCGGCGGCATCATAGCCCGTTCGACAGACCCGGGATGGCGACACGGGCAGCTTCGCACTCGTCGGCCTTTCCCGAAGTTAAGTCTCTTATGGGCGGCCGACAAAAGCCGTGCATTGGCGAGCCTGACCGAACTGGCGCACGAGGCGCGGACATCAAGGCTCGGCGGTACCCGCAAGTGCATCGATGATGCGGCAATCGCCTACAGTGTCTTGCTCGCAGGCAGCGATCATACGCCCAAGTTCCGTCCGCAACGCCTCCAGGCTCGCGATCTTGCGCTCGACCTCGCCGAGATGGCTTCTGGCCAGAGCGTCGATGCCCGCGCAGGACCGGTCGGCATCATCGGAGAGATCGAGCAATTCCCTGATGCGTGCCATGGAGAAGCCGAGATCACGCGCGCGCCGTATGAAGTTAAGGCGCGCTTCCTCTGCTGGTCCATAATCGCGATAATTGGCCCGCGTGCGTGGAGGGGCAGCGAGGATACCCTCACGCTCGTAGAAGCGGATTGTTTCGGATTTGACGCCGGTTATCCGGGCAAGTTGACCAATTCTCATGACAAAGGCTCCTGCCGCTTGACCTTGTAGTTACTACAAGGTGCATAGGGCGGATCGACGCAAGGAGTCGAGTAAATGGGAAAGACCTGCTGCGGCCCCGATGAGGCCGGTGCAAACAACAACGATCCGACATGGCGGCGCATTCTGTGGATCGCACTGGGCCTTAATGCAATCATGTTCGGCGTGGAGATCGTGGCAGGCATTGCTGCGGATTCGCGCGCCTTGCAGGCCGACGCGCTCGACTTTCTCGGTGATGCGGCAAACTATGCTATCAGTCTCGGTGTAGCGGGGATGGCGCTCGTCTGGCGCGCGCGTGCGGCTCTCGTAAAGGCGGCGACCATGCTGGCTTTCGGCCTGTGGGTGCTCGGCTCGGCCATCTGGGGTTTCTTTGTCGGGGCGTCGCCCGACCCGGGAACGATGGGCGCCATCGGTTCTCTTGCTCTGGCGGTAAATCTCGCCGTCGCCGCGATGCTGTTCCGGTATCGCTCGGGCGATGCGAACATGCGCTCGGTGTGGATCTGTTCGCGCAACGACGCGATCGGTAATATCGCCGTGCTGGCGGCAGCGATTGGCGTTTTCGGCACCGGCCGTGCGTGGCCCGATCTGGTTGTGGCGAGCATCATGGCAGGACTGGCGGTGTGGGGAAGTGCCGAAGTCTCCAAACAGGCCCGTGGCGAACTGCGCTCTACCTAAACTCCAGAATATCCCCGCGATCGGGGGTTGGAGGAAATACATTTCCGTCTACACCCTGCTATTGCGGATTAATTGCAACAGATATAGAGACCCCTCATGCATCGCATCGTCTCCGCCACCGTCCATCCGGCACTGCGGCTCATTCTGCTGGCGCTTGCGCTGTGTCTGTCCGTCACCGCGAACGCGGAAGAACCCGACGTGCGAACCACCTGGCGTCTGCTCGATTATATCGCGGTCGACTACGCCTCCGCCGTTTCCGAGGGACGTGTTGCCGACGAATTCGAATATCGCGAAATGGTGGAGTTTTCCGATGTCGTGGCGCGGCAGATCGCTGCATTGCCGGATACTAAAGACAATCAAGCACTCATCCGCCGATCGGACCAGCTGCGAGCTCTGATCGCCAATAAGGAACCCGCCGAGCGAGTTGGGCGCTTAGCGCGCGCGCTGGCAGCCTCGTTGCTGACAGCCTACCCGGTTCCGCTTGCCCCTTCGCAAGCGCCCGACCTTGACCGCGCCCGCACTCTCTTCGCGCAGAACTGCGCCTCGTGTCACGGCGCCGCCGGAAGTGCGCCACCGGCCGCAATGCAGGCACTTGATCCCCCGCCGATCGACTTCACCGATATCGACCGGGCGCGGCAGCGCAGTGCGTTCGGGCTTTACCAGGTCATCACGCAAGGGCTGGAAGGAACGTCCATGGCCAGCTTCGCATCGCTGTCCGACGAGGATCGCTGGGCGCTTGCATTCCATGCCGGCAGCATTGCTTTTGAAGATGTGGCCAAGGGCGAGCGTATTTGGCGGGAAGATGATGGCATACGCCAGCTTGTCCCCGATCTCGAGACGCTCGCCGCGCTCACACCGGAAAGTCTGGCCGAGCAGATCGGCGAGGACCGTGCGCTCGCCGTCATGGCCTATCTTCGCGCCAATCCCGATGCGGTGGGACAGGCAAATGACGCAGGTTCGCTCGCCTTCGTTCGCGATACGCTCGATCGCAGCCTGTCAGCTTATCGGGCTGGCAACCGAGAGGAAGCGCGGCAGCTTGCCCTGTCTGCCTATCTCGACGGGTTTGAACCCCTGGAGGCCCTCCTGGCAACGCGCGATGGCGGTTTGATGCGGGAGGTAGAACAGGCGCTCGGGCAATTCCGGGCCGGAATAGAGTCCGGTGCGAATCCATCCGAACTACAGCAACTAAGGGCTCGCATCGATAGTCTGCTGGCAAGAGCCGAGGAAGCGTTGGCTCCTGAGGCGGCCAGCGAAATCTCGACCTTTCTCGGGGCGTTCACCATTCTCCTGCGCGAGGGGATCGAAGCAATTCTGGTTGTGATCGCCATGATCGCCTTTGTGAAAAAGTCGCAGCGCTCCGAGGTATTGCCCTATATCCATGGTGGGTGGATCGCTGCTCTTTTCGCAGGTGTCGCCACCTGGGTCGTAGCAACCTACTTCGTAAGCATCAGCGGGGCGAGCCGCGAGATGACCGAAGGGATCGGCGCGCTGCTTGCGGCTGTCATTCTCGTATCGGTCGGGATCTGGATGCATGGCAAATCCCAGGCCGAGGAATGGCGGCGCTATATCCAGGAAAAAATGGGCAAGGCGCTTTCGCGCGGATCGGCATGGTTTCTCTTTGGTCTTGCATTCGTGGTCGTCTACCGGGAAGCGTTCGAGACTATCCTGTTCTACGCTGCCCTGTGGAACCCGCAGAGCAGCGGCATCATACTGGCAGGTGCCTTGTCCGCAGTAGCGCTGCTGGCGCTCATTGCATGGGCCATGCTGCGCTACAGCCGCAAACTGCCGATCACCCAGTTCTTCCGCTACAGTGCTATCCTGATTGCGATCCTTGCGGTCATTCTCGCGGGCAAGGGCGTGGGCGCTTTCCAGGAGGCCGGAGTTCTTTCCGCCACTTTCATTGCCGGCTTGCCGCGCCTCGCCGAACTCGGCTTCTTCCCGACTGTCGAGACGATCGGCGCGCAATTGCTCACGCTGCTGGCCCTGATTGCCGGATTTCGGGTAAGTCGATCACCATCGGGACCGCAGCCGGCAGCTGTCGAGGGATAGGAGATCCCGGTTTGCGATCAGCGGGGTCCGGTGCCGAGACGGCGCGCGAGCCACAAGGTGGCCGTGGGAACCGCGACCCACATCACGATCGGTACCAGGCCGATTTTGGTCCCGGGCACAAGCGGCATGATTGCACTATAGGACCACCCCCAGTCGGCACCGACAGCCAGCACTTCGACCATGGCAGTAATGGCCAGGCCGATTCCCAGGAACACGACAAAACGCGAGATCGGCCAGTCTACGAGCCACGGCGTTTTACCACTGCCGACAGAGGCGCCGAGATAAGCGGCCACCATGATCCCGGCATCGCCGAACGAGGCCAGGCCGCAGCGACGTGCTGCCTCGGCAGGCGACAGACCTCCCGACTGGTAGAAAGGAAGCTGGAGCATCTCCCAGGCGAAAGCGATGAGAATTCCGAATATCGCGATCCAGAGGGCTGGATGAGCACCGCGCCATTCGCGCGATTCCTCAGAGATTTGGTCCTGATCCTGCATCGTCTGATTCGTCACTCCTGCGATCTCCGTCCCGTCCCCATCGCTCAGGTATCGAATTTGGGAAGAGCGAGGGCGCGCAGGCGCAGGGCGTTGCCGATCACCGATACCGAAGACAGGCTCATCGCTGCGGCCGCGATCATCGGGTTCAAAAGCAACCCGGTCCACGGATAGAGAACACCTGCGGCGACCGGTATGCCGAGCGCATTATACGCAAAGGCAAAGAACAGGTTCTGCCTGATGTTGCGCATAGTGGCCCGAGACAGGACGAGCGCCTGAACAACGCCGACGAGGTCGCCGCGCACCAATGTCACGCCCGCGCTTTCGATCGCGACATCGGTACCCGTTCCCATCGCGATGCCGACATGCGAAGCGGCAAGCGCGGGTGCGTCGTTTATGCCGTCGCCGGCCATAGCGACCCGGCGACCCTCGCTCTTCAACTGCTCGATCTTGCGATGTTTGTCCTCGGGCGAGACGTTCGCTTCGACTTCGTCGATACCGACCTGGCTTGCTACCGCACGCGCGGTGGCTTCGCTGTCGCCGGTAAGCATCACGATCTTGATGCCGCGCTCATGCAACGCGGCAATAGCGGTGCGGCTGGTTGCCTTGATCGGATCGGCGACCGCGATAAGGCCTGCCGGTGCCCCGTCCACGGCCACGAACATCACCGTCTGTCCGAGGCTTCGGCCTTCGTCCGCCGTTGACCGCCAGCCTTCTTCGAGCGCCCCTATGCGCTCCATCATCTTTTCATTCCCGATCGCGACCAGGCGCTTGTCGACATTTGCCTGGATACCTTCGCCGGTCACGGACTCGATATCGGAAGCGTCGAGAATGGCAGCGCCCCTGTTTTGAGCCCCTTCCACGATCGCGTGGGCGAGCGGATGCTCGCTTCCTCTCTCAACGGCAGCGACAAGGCTCAGCAATTCCTGCTCGTCGAAATTTGGCTGCGGTTTTACGTCGACAAGATCAGGCTTGCCCCGGGTCAGCGTTCCGGTCTTGTCGACGACCAGCGTATCGATCTTTTCCAGCGTTTCGAGCGCTTCGGCGTTCTTGATCAGGATCCCGTGCTGCGCGCCCTTGCCGGTACCGGTCATGATCGACATCGGCGTCGCCAGTCCGAGCGCGCAGGGACACGCGATGATCAGAACGGCGACCGCGTTGACGAGCGCGTAGGCAAGGGCCGGTGCCGGTCCCCAGATGGCCCAGACGACAAAACTCACGATAGCGACAAGGACGACGATGGGTACGAACCATCCGGTGACCTGGTCGGCGAGCCGCTGGATCGGTGCCCGGCTGCGCTGGGCCTCCGCGACCATCTGCACGATCTTCGAGAGCATGGTGTCCGCGCCGACCTGCGTCGCGCGCATGGTGAAGCTGCCGGTCTGGTTTACGGTGCCCCCGATCACGGGATCGCCCGCGCTTTTCTTGACGGGAATGGGTTCGCCACTGATCATGGACTCGTCGATGGCGCTGCTTCCATCCTCGAGCGTGCCATCGACGGGGACCTTGTCGCCCGGACGCACGCGCAGCAGGTCCCCAGACGTCAATTCATCGAGCGGTACTTCGCGCTCGTCTCCGCGACCGAAAATCTTCATCGCGGTCGGGGGCGCGAGTTCGAGAAGCGCTCGCAAGGCGCTCGATGTCGATCCGCGCGCCTTGAGCTCGAGCACCTGCCCGAGCAGCACGAGGGTCGTGATAACCGCTGCGGCCTCGTAATAGACGCCGACCCGGCCCGCATGATCGCGGAAAGCCTCGGGGAAGATGTCCGGGGCGAGGGTTGCCACAAGGCTGAACAGATAAGCGATGGCGACGCCGAAGCCGATCAGGGTGAACATGTTGAGGTTCATGGTCCGGACCGATTGCAGCGCCCGGGTGAAGAAGGGCCAGCCGCCCCAAAGCACCACCGGAGTGGCCAGCAGGAGCTGCAGCCACTGCGCGAAAGCGGGTTCGATGACCTGATCGAACGGTCGCGACGGGATCATGTCGCCCATCGCATAGGCGAAGAGCGGCAGGGTGAAGAGCGCGCTCCACCAGAACCTTCGCCGCATGTCGACGAGTTCGGGATCGGGGCCCTCGTTCAAGGTGACCGTTTCGGGTTCGAGGGCCATCCCGCATATCGGGCAGGAGCCCGGCCCCGGCTGCCGGATCTCCGGATGCATCGGACAGGTGTATATCGTACCTTCCGGGACATCCTCGACAGCATCGAGGTGCGCCTTCGAAAGATACATCTCCGGATCCGCGCGGAACTTGTCGAGGCAGCGCGAGGAGCAGAAGTAATGGTCGCCACCCTCGTGTCGATCGATGAAGCGGGCGCCGTCCATCTTCACGCTCATTCCGCAAACGGGGTCGGTCGCCGTACCCTCGATTGCATTGTGCCCATCGCTCATCTGTCGTTCTCCCCTAATTGGCCGTGACCACGAACTGCCCCATCATGCCTGCGTCCTCGTGCTCGAGGATATGACAGTGATACATGTAGGGATTGTCGGGATCGGTATTCTCTTCAAACCGCAACAGCAGCCTGACCTGTTCACGCGGGTTGACGATAACGGTGTCCTTGAAGCCCGCCTCTTCCGCCCGCGGAGGCCGACCGTCCCGGTCGAGCAAGCGGAACTGCACGTTATGAATATGAAAGGGATGCGCCATCATCGAAGCGTTAGCGATTTCCCATATTTCCCACTGACCCACCGGTACGCGTTGATTGATGACGTCCATGTCCATGGTCTCGCCGTTGATCGCCATGCCTCGACCCATCATGCCCATATCGAGCACGAAACGGCGGCTGCGAACGGCGAGCGAGGGGTCCGGCGCGGCAAGCGCGGCCAGGGTGGGCGGAAGCATAACTGAAGTCGACGCGCCGGAGGGACGCATATCGAGGATCGAAAAGGTGCGGCCCTGCCTCTCGCGACCGGTCCGGTTTCCCATCATTCCGCCGTCCATCATACCCCCGCCTTCTCCGGCCATCATGCCCATGGCGTTATCAGGACTGCTGGCATTCAGGCGCAGCGGGCGCCCTTCGGAAAGGTCGACGATCACTTGTGCGCGTTCGCCTGGGGCAAGGGTAAGACTTCGAACCTTCCGGGGTGCGGCAAGCAGGCCGCCATCGCTTGCGATGAGTTGCATCGGACGATCACCTTCGAGCGAGAAGGTGTAGAACCGCGCATTCGATCCATTGAGAAGCCGCAGGCGCAGCGGGCCGGCGGCGCCGTCGAAAACGGCATTGGCCGTTCCGTTCACATAGATGTGCTCGCCCAGCACTCCCATCATCCGCGAGTGCATGTTGAGCGGGTAAACGAGGCGGCCCGAGCTGTCGATCACGCGATCCTGCACGATGAGCGGTATGTCATCCACACCGTACCGGCTCGGCAGATCGAGGCGATCCTCTTCCTCGTCGCGCACGTAGATCGGGGCTGCGAGACCGGCATAGACCTGTGGTCCCGCCCGCTGATGTAAATGCGAATGATACCAGTATAGCGACGCGCGCTGGCGTATTTCGAAGGACGGGCTCCAGCGCTCGCCGGGCCGCACGAGCTGGTGCGGCCCGCCATCCGCGGTGGCGGGAAGTTCGAAGCCATGCCAGTGGACGGTCGCATCTTCGGCAAGCTTGTTGTCGATGTGAAATCGAACCTGTTCGCCGCGACGCATTTCGAGGGTCGGTCCGAGATAGGATGCGTCGATACCGATTGTCGGAGACGGAGTGCCAGGCACGAAGTCTTTCTCGCCCGATGTCAGGGACAGGCGAAAGACACGCTCCCCCCGTTCGATGGTTCCTGCCTGTAGCTCAGGTATGGCGAGGGGATTGCTAGCGCCTGATCGATCGAGCGACATCCTACTTTGCGTGTCGCAACCCACTAGCGGCAGCACCGCGAAACTCGTCGCCGCGAGGCCGACGCTCTTCATGAAGTCGCGGCGATCCTGAAAGTTGGGCCTGTCGATACCTGGCATATTCACCTGCTTTGGCGTGGGAGGCGCCGGCGCGACCGAGCACCTCCCACTTATTTTTCTATCGCGGCGTCACCGAGGTAACGACACTGCCTTCGGTTCCAGTACGAAATTCGAAGGCTATTCCCTCACCGATACTGACCTGTTCGAGGATCTGCGCGTCGGCTTCGAAGGCCATGGTCATTGCCGGCCATCCGATACTTTCGACCGGACTATGCTCGATGGTCACGGTGCCCGCCTCGGGATCGATGGCTGTAACCGTTCCCTCCGCGCTGGCGCTCTGCTCGCCGCCGGTCTCCTCCGCCATCGGCATTTCGCCTGACATGGGCATACTGTCCGAGTTCGCCATTTCGTCAGGCATCATGGTCTCGGAGGTATCGTCCGCAGCATCGCAGGCTGCAAGCGCCAGCGGTGCCGCGAGCAGGATTATGTAGGTTAGGGTACGCATTCTTCTTCTCCTTGAGAATTGGCCGGTTTTTCCGGACGGGGGCGCCGCAACAACAGATAAGCGGCGGGAAGCAGGAACATGGACAGGAGCGGGGCGGTGATCATGCCGCCGACCATCGGCGCGGCGATGCGGCTCATGACTTCCGAGCCCGCGCCCGTGCCGATCAGGATCGGAAAGAGACCGGCAAGGATGACTGCGACGGTCATCGCCTTGGGCCGCACGCGCAGGAGCGCGCCTTCCCGGATGGCCTCGTCTACTTCTTCGGCGCTCAGATCACCGCGCCGCCGCTCCAGTGCGGCTTTCAGGTAGATCAGCATCACCACGCCGAATTCGGCGGAGACGCCGGCAAGCGCGATGAAACCGACCGCAGTCGCCACCGACTGGTTGTAGCCCATCAGATAGAGCAACCAGTATCCGCCCGTCAGCGCGAAGGGCAGCGTGCCCATGATCAGCAAGGCTTCGTCCCAGCGCCGGAAAATGAGATATAGCAGCAGGAAGATGATCGCGAGCGTCGCGGGAACCACGACCTTCAGTCGCTCATATGCGCGCGTCAGATATTCGAACTGGCCCGCATAGGACAGGCTGACGCCGGCAGGAAGATCGGCACCCGCGGCGACGACCTCCTGCAGATCGGCGACCACCGAGGTAAGATCGCGGCCCCGGACGTCGACGTAGATGTAGCTGGTCAGTCGGCCCTGTTCGCTCTTGAGCATGGGCGGACCGTCGCTGACGGCGATACGGGCGACAGTGCCAAGCGTGATCTGTTGGCCGGACGGCGTCAGAACCGGCAAGGCCCTGAGTTCCTCGACGCTGTCCCTGATTTCGCGGGGATAGCGCACATTGATCGGATAGCGCGCCAGCCCCTCGACGGTCCGTGCGACATTGGCACCGCCAACTGCACCAGAGACGATCTGCTGGATGTCGGCAATGTTGAGCCCGTATCGCGCGGCCGCCATCCGGTCGATATCGACATCGACATACCGACCGCCCGACAGCCGCTCGGCCAGGGCGGAACTCACGCCAGGCACGGTCTTGGCGATACGCTCCACATCGAGTGCAACGCGTTCGAGTTGATCGAGATCGTCGCCTGAAACCTTGACCCCGATCGGGCTCTTGATCCCGGTCGCGAGCATGTCGATCCGGTTGCGGATCGGCGGCACCCAGACATTGGCGAGGCCCGGCACCTGGACGACCCGGTCAAGTTCCTCGACCAGCAGATCGGGCGTCATTCCCTCGCGCCACTCCTCGCGCGGCTTGAAGCGGATCGTCGTTTCGAACATCGTCAGGGGAGCCGGATCCGTCGCTGTATCGGCGCGCCCCGCCTTGCCGAACACCGTTTCCACCTCGGGGACCGACTTGATCAGGCGATCGGTGCGCTGCAGCAGCGCCGAAGCCTCGCCGGGGGAGAGGCCGGGCAGCGCGCTCGGCATATAAAGCAAATCGCCTTCATCGAGCGGCGGGAGGAACTCGCCGCCAAGCCGGGTGAAGGGGATCGCGGTGGTCAGGAAGATCAGCGCCGCGATCACCAGCGTTGCCTTTGGGCGCCGCATGACCCAGTCGAGCCCCGGACGATAGATTTTCGTCAGCCAGCGGTTGAGAAAATTGGAATCCTCCGAAGGGATCTTCCCACGGATCAGCCATCCCATCATTACCGGCACCAGCGTTACCGACAGAATGGCCGCGGCCGCCATGGCATAGGTCTTGGTGAAAGCGAGCGGAGCGAACAACCGCCCTTCCTGCGCCTGCAGGGTGAAGACCGGTAGGAACGACAGCGTAATGATCAGCAGACTGAAGAACAACGCCGGTCCCACTTCCTTCGATGCATCGGCGATGATCCGCCAGCGTTCCTTCACCGCGAGCACGGTATCGGGATTCTCGTGTTCCCATCGCTCGAGATGCTTGTGCGCGTTCTCAATCATGACGACGGCGGCATCGACCATCGCACCGACCGCGATGGCTATTCCACCCAGCGACATGATGTTGGCATTGACGCCCTGGATGCGCATCACGATGAAGGCCGCGAGCACGCCCAAAGGCAGGGTGATGATGGCGACAAGTGCCGAGCGCGCGTGCCAGAGGAACAGCGCGCATACGAGCGCCACGACGATAAACTCTTCGATGAGCTTCGTGGTGAGGTTCTCTATAGACGCATCGATGAGCTGAGAGCGATCGTAGGTCGTGACGATCTCGACGCCTTCGGGAAGGCTTGCCTGCAAGTCGTCGAGTTTCTGTTCGACGGCCTGTATTGCGCTTCTTGCATCCGCACCCTGGCGCAGGACGATGATGCCGCCGGCAACCTCGCCTTCGCCATTGAGCTCGGCGATGCCTCGGCGCAGTTCGGGGCCGACCTGGATCGTCGCTACGTCGCCCAGCGTGACCGGAACGCCGCCGCTCACCGCGCGCAGCGGGATCGCCCTGAAATCGTCGAGGTCGCCGAGATAACCCGAGGCACGGACCATATATTCGGCTTCGCCCATCTCGACGATCGAGCCGCCCGCTTCCTGGTTGGCGGACTGGATTGCGCTCACGATCTCGGCGTGAGTCACGCCGAGCGAGGCCATCCGGTAAGGCTCGAGCACGACCTGGTATTGCTTGACCATTCCTCCGACGCTGGCGACCTCGGCAATGCCGGGGATTGTCTTGAGCTCGTAGCGCAGGAACCAGTCCTGCAGGCTGCGCAGTCCGGCAAGGTCGTGTCCGCCGCTGCGATCGATCAGCGCATATTCGTAGATCCACCCTACCCCGGTGGCATCGGGGCCGAGCGTGCTCGTCACGCCATCGGGCAGGCGGACCTGCACCTGGTTGAGATATTCGAGCACACGCGATCGCGCCCAGTAGAGGTCGGTACCGTCCTCGAAGATGATATAGACATAGCTGTCGCCGAACATCGAGTAGCCGCGGACGGTTTTCGCCCCCGGCACCGAAAGCATGGTCGTTGCCAGGGGGTAGGTGACTTGGTCCTCGACGATCCGGGGGGCCTGCCCCGGATAGTTTGACCGGACCACAACCTGCACATCGGACAGATCGGGCAACGCGTCGACCGGCGTCGTGCGCACCGCCCAGAAACCGGCCAGCGTTACCGCGACGGCGGCGAGAACGATAAACAGGCGGTTGGCGATCGAGGCATCAATTATCCGAGCAATCATTGTCCGGCCCTCGTGATAGACTCGATCCGGGGGCCGGCATCCTGCTGGGTGAAGGTGAAGCGCACCCTGTCTCCCGTCTCGAGCCCGCGCATTTGCGCCGCGCTCTTCGTGCGGAAGGTCATGGTCATCGCGGGCCAATCGAGCCGGGGCACAGGACCATGCCGCAGCGTCACCGAACCATTGGCGATCGACTGGATCGTGCCGGTGGCACCGAAGGTCGCTGGTTCGTCCTCGCCGCCGGTGGAAGCGTCATCTGCCTGATCGACCGGACGGACGTCGAGTCCGGTAAGGCTTGCTTCGGAATCGAGCAGGAACTGACCCGATGTCACGACCTGTTCGCCGGCCGACAGACCGGCCAGAACCTCGGTCCTGCCACCCGCTTCGCGGCCGATCCGGACCTCGGCGGGCATGAAACCGCCCTCGTCCTGCTTCACCATCACGATGGTTCGACGTCCGGTCCTGATAACGGCTTCGGACGGCACCAGCAGCGCGCGGCGTGTGTCCGGGGTCAGCGAGACCTGTGCGAACATGCCCGGCTTGAGGCGACCGGATGCATTGGGCAGTTGCGCACGAACGGTGATCGTACGGCTTGCATCCTCCGCGCTCGGCAGGATAGCGACAATGGGTCCGGAGAAGCGTTCCTCGGGGAATGCGGTCAGCGTCGCGCTGACAGGTTGCCCGACGCGTACATTCGCCGCCTGCGTTTCAGGCACCGCGGCTTCGAGCCAGATCGGTGAGAAACCGGTTATCTCGGCGAGCGTCTGTCCGGCCATGACTGTCATTCCCGGACGCACGCCGAGCGATGTGATGGCACCTCCAATCGGCGCGGTAACGGTGATCGTGGACTGCGGACGTCCATTGCGCCCTACCGATGAGATCAGGCCTGGAGGCATGCCCAAAAGGCGCATGCGTTCGCGCATGGCCTGCGCAAGTTCTTCATCACCGCTGTTCAGGACGGCCAGATACTCCTGCTGCGCTCCGCCCCATTCGGGAACCAGGATATCCGCGAGCGGCGCGCCCCGTCCAACGACATCGTCGGGCGCGCGGCCGTAGGTTCTTTGTACATAGCCTCCGGCACGTGGCTGGACGATCGCGACGTCGCGTTCGTTGTAGGCCAGAACGCCTGTGACGGTTATTTCCGGCTCGAGGACGCCGTACTCGGCTTCAGTGGTGCGGATGCCGAAATTCTGCACCAGGCCGGGATCTATCCTGACGCCTGCAGTGGCCTCCTCGCCCGCGCACTTGGGCACCAGCTGCATATCCATGAAGGGCGAATTGCCCGGCTCGTCGAAGTGCTGCCCCGGCACCATCGGGTCGTACCAGTAAAGGACCTCCTCGCATTCGGTCGCACTGCCGCCCGCGTCGCTTGCACCACCCTGGCCTTCGCCGAGCTGCGAGAGACCATAGCCGGCGGCAAGACTGATGAGCGCGACCGTGCCTGCCATCGTCCAGGATTTCTGGCGCGGCGACAGCCTGTCCCACGCGGCTCCCATTGCGGCTCTCATCGGCCATACTCCCCATAGGTCAGTCGCAGGTTCGCGGCGGCTTCGACGGTCGCTTCCTCGCGTTGCAGAATGTCCACCCGCAGCACGGCGAGCGTTTTGATGGCGTCGATGACGTCGAGCAGTTCCGCGCGGCCCGCGGCAAAGCTCGCGCGCTCGAGGTCCACGCGGCTTTCGGCAAGGGGAAGCAATTCGTCGGTCGCGCGCTGCCATTGTCGATAAGCGCTGCGCCATGCCGCGAGATCGGTTTCGAACCGGGCTTCGAGTTCACGCAGCCGATCGGCTCTGGCCGACTGTGCCGCAGCCGCTTCGGCTTCGGCGGCGGCTATACGCGGGTTTTGGCGCCGGTCCGCGAAAATCGGGAGCGTGATCGAACCCATCACCGAGATTGCATCGCCAAAATCGGGATCGCGCCGTCCATAGCTCACATTGACGCCGAAATCCGGACGCCTTTCCGATCGGGCAAGATCGCTTCTCGCTTCCGCTTGGCGGACCTGCGCAAGCGCCACGACGAGCTCCGGATTGCTTTGAAGCATGGCCCGCAAACCTTCGGGATCGAGATCGGCCGAAGGGATGGTTCCGGTCGCGGTGGCGGTCGGCAGAGCGGTATAGCGCGACAGCATGGCCTGAGCGGCCTCTCGGTCGGCCTCGATCCTGGTCCGCATATCCTCGACTTCGAGCACGGCACGGCGTATTTCCAGACTTTCGGCGGGTCTGGCCGAACCGGCGGCGACAGCACTGCGCGCGAGTGGTACGAGCCCCTCGATTTCAGCAAGTGCATCGTCGGCGACGGTCAGAGCCCGTTGGGCATAAGCCAACGAAATCCATGCCATTCCTGCTCCGACGCGTACCCTGTAACGGGTCTGACGCAATTGTGCTGCGGCAAGGTCGATGTCGGCGTCCGCCATTCCGAACCGGGCCCGACGTTTCGCGAGATTGGGAATCTCCTGTTCGATACCGACTTGGATTTGCGTAGGGAGCTGGCGACCCAGCTCGAACGCAGCCGGCCCGCTTACCGGCAGGTTCTGGATGCCCGCGCGAAGGCGCGGATCGGGCAGTTCATCGGCAGCGTCGGCGATCTCGCGCCGGGCGTCCAGTCGCAGCTCGCTTGTGCGAACCTGGGGCTGGTCGCTCGTTGCTGCTCGCAAAGCTTCTTCATAGCCCACCGACTGGGCATTACTCGCCGGCGCGAGGGCCAGCAGGACCGGAATCGCGGTCCAAGTAATTCGTTGCATGATCGTTCATCCGCAAAAGGAGCGCGTCAGACACGCGTTCCGGATCACCGGCCCGCATCGAGCGCAGGTCGTCCATCCAGAGGCAGGAGCGCACAGGCTTATGCCTGCACGCGGGTCATGCCGGAAATTGCGGAGGTGGCGGTTCTGGCCCCAGCCTTGGGGCCGCGAGCGAATTGGAGACTAATCTGCTGAACTGAGAAGCCTGCGCCGGTATTTCACCGACCAGGGTCGCATCACCCCCTGGAACGAGGGGCGGGATGCAGCCGAATGCCACGAGACAATCCAGCCGAAGGTTCTTGCAAGGCACGCCGTCATGATCGTCCATGGAAGCTGCGCCCGCCATCATCTCCATCTCGGCGCAGGCCGGTTTGCCTGCATCGACCGCCTGAGGCAGGGCAGATGCATGCGCTGCCGACTGGACGAACAGCCCGCAGGCGATCAGTAGCAGTCCAAGGGTGCGCAAGACTCGCATAAAAAAAGCGTAAAGCTTTGAAGAGCGCAAGACAAGGACCTCGCATCGGGTGCGATGGTTCATCACGACGCGTGCTGCCAGGCACCCATCGAGCCCAGATATATATCGAGCTTGCCAAATCCTTTGCTTTGCAGCCAGCCCGCCGCCACACTCGCACGCATTCCACTGGCACACATGACGGAATAGGCGCGTTCGCGATCGAGCTCGGCGAAGCGGGAATTGAGCTCGCCCACGTAGATGTGGTCCGATCCCTCGATCGCGCCGCTGCGCCGCTCATCGAGGTCACGCACATCGAGCAAGGTCCAGTCGTCGCGCTTGCGCTCGAGACGATCCTGAACCTCGTTCGTCCCGATCATCGGAAGGCTCGCCATCTTCATTCCTTGCGCTGCAGCCGGCACGATACCGACATAGCCGCCGACGATCGAGTCGAGCCCGATCCTCACAAGGTGCGTCATGGCCGAAGCCAGCTGGTCTTCCGCCGATCCGACGAGGGCGATTGTTTCACCCTCCCTGATGAACCAGCCCGCAAACGCCGAAATCATGCCGACCGGAAGGCATATCGAACCAGGCAGATGCCCGCTTGCGTATGCAAGCGGATCCCGCACGTCGACGACATGGTCGGCGTCGATTTCGCGGATGTCCGAGAGCATGAGACGTTTTGGTCGCAGGATCCGTGGCGCAGGAGATGTTCCCTCGACATTCAGACGCTCCATCAGTCTGAAATAGGGTGGCTGGTAATGATGCTCGGCGAGCTTCGCCTCGATGAATTCCTCGCGATCGGCTATCTGGAGCCGCGGATTGTTGCGACGTTCGTGGCCTATGGTCGAGAATTCCCGGTTCGCCATTCCCGAACCGCAGACCGAGCCTGCTCCATGCGCGGGGTAAATGATCGCCTGGTCACCCAGACCGCAAATCTTCTGCAGTGAATCGTACAGGAGGCCCGCGACCTCCCGCGCGCGCTCGGGATAGAAATCGGTGCGTCCGACGTCGCCAACGAAGAGCGCATCGCCGGTGAACACGCCGACCGGTCCTTCGGGAAAATCGTCGTCATGGAGGACGAAGGCGAGATGATCGTCGGTGTGACCGGGAGTTTCGAGCACCGAAATCCGCAACTTCCCGATCTCGAAAACGTCGCCCTCTCGCGCGGTGTCGGCGAAAACAATCTCGTCCGCAGGGTTTGGACCGTGCAGAACGCGGGCACCGGTCATTTTGGCCAATACCGGCGATCCCGTGATGAGATCCTCATTCCTGTGCGTTTCGAAGATATGCGTGATCTCCAGCCCTTCGGCGCGGGCACGCTCGACATAAATCTCGCAGTCCCGGCGCGGATCGATGACCGCTGCCTTGCCCTGCGAACCAATCAGATAGGAAAGGTGGGAGAGGCCGGGGGTCTTTATCTTCTCGAGCAGCATGTTTTGCCTCGTCGTTAGAGTGTTTCCGCGAGCCCGCGTCGATCTAGTCGATCCCGAATTCGGCTTTGAGCGCCGAGACGTTCTCGAAGCGGTCTGCTTCTGGCCGGGCGATAGCGGGTTTAGCGTTGACCCAGGTGTTCTCGCAGACGAATTCGAGCATGGCTGCCGCGAGGTCGGCGTGCCTGCAACGAAAGCAACCCTCGGCAAGACGCTCGTCGGTAATGACGGCTTCACCCGTATAGGGTTCGTCGAGGAGCCAGCCCGGTCGCGCAGCCGTCCATTTCAGGCCTTTCGCGCGCTCCAGAAGATCTTCCATGCGCGCATCTGTTCGAGAATATTGTGCAAGGCTGGTCTTGCCGTGAGCTCGAACCATGCAGGAACGCTGGGTTGCGGCTCTACAAACGCCGCCGATATCACGACGATCTGGGAAATGCCGGTCGTCGACATCGCTTCCACCAGCCTGCGGGTTCCCTCCGTGTAAAGCGGAGGCGGATCGATCGTCGTGGATGGACTGAACCCTATACCGAGTGCGGAAATGACCGCACGACAACCTTCAAGCTCGCTGCTGAAGTCGTCATTGAGAACGTCGCACTGGAAATACTCGACATTGTCGACCCTGTCCGATGGTTCGGGCAGGGTGTGTTCGAACGCTCGTACCGCGATGCCCTTGCGGACCGCATGGCGCAATATTTCCGTGCCGGTCTTTCCTCCGGCACCGAAGACCGCAAGGGGGGCTGCATCGGTCACAGGCTCAGCTTCCACTGTAGCACCTCATTGTAAATTCGGCCGCGCTTGCCGGGCCGATCATGATTATGGAGCGGGCACCGACGGAAGCCGGCGCCCGCTCGCTCATGTTCACGCTTCGCTGTTGCCGCAAGTCGTGTACCCCCAGAACCCGAACTCGTCCTTCATCCGGGGGCCGGCGACGATGAGCTCCTGCATTTGCAAGCCCGCGTCTCCTTCGTCATCGAGAATGCGCGTACGGATACGAAGCTCACCATTCGCATACTCACCCGAGGCGCTTGCCGTAACAGGGATCAGCTTGCCGTTGATCTTGATGGCCCCGCGACCGCTGTTGTCGTAGACGAATGACGGAAAAGCGACCTCGGTCAGGCGGAACTGGCACGTGTTTTCGGCTCCCAGCGCGGCGAGGTCCGCCTCGCTCATGGTCTCGGGCAGCATGAGGCCGGGGCTGAGGTTGGCAAGAGCGCTCGCAGCACTCTCTATCGGAGCTGCCGTCGCCGGAGGATCGAGCTGCGCTTCGCGATCATTGCCGACCGCGGTATTGGTGTTGCAGGCCGCCAGCGGGAGGGCTGCAAGCGTCAGAAGTGCGATCTTGTTCATTGCTGCATCTCCTCGGGCAGGCGTTCTTCGGTGCGTGGACCGTTCTCCTCGATGTCCTCGATGAGATATTTCATCTCGGCGATCTCACGCCGCTGCGCGACGATGATGGCCTGCGCAAGTTCGCGAACCCGCGGATCCTTCAGGCTCGCCCTCTCGCTGGTCATGATCGCGATCGAGTGGTGCGGGATCATCGCGGCCATGTATTCGGTGTCGTCGACCGTGGTCTGGCTGCGTACGAGCCATAGCGCGAGTGCGAATACGAGGGCTCCGACGCCCAGGATGATGAAGTTCTTGGTCCGGTCCTTGTACATGCCCCACATGAAGAGAAGCATGACCACCATCATCATCGCGCCCATGACGAACATCATCCAGAAGCGCGTCTCGCTCCAGAACACGTCGTCCATGTCGAAGCTGTTGGCGTACATCAGGAAGAACATGATCACGGTCGAGGTCGATACCATGGCCATGAATCGCCAGTAGTTCCCGCCCCCTCCCTTATCCGAGTGGGATGTGCTTTCAGTCATGCGTTTTCTCCTTCCTTCATCATGGTCCAGAACAATTGTGCCGAGCAGCTGATGAGCGCGAAGCCGGTCAAGGCTTCGACGCCGGCAATGACGCGCAGGTGCTCGGTCGGGTAGATGTCGCCGAGCCCCAGCGTGGTCACGTTGATCAGCGAGAAATAGAAATAGTCCATCGCACTCATCGCCGGCGTCTTGTCGAACCCGCCGAGGCCCAGCTCCGCGCCCAGCCAGAAACCGCCAGCGAAGAGCGTCGCGACAAGCAGGTGCGATGCCAGGACGAGAAGCGCGACCCCAAGTTTGGCGGAGAAATTTCCGGGTGCGTCGAGCATGCGATGCCCTGCGCCGAGGATCGACAGATGCACGCCGACCGAGGCCAGGAAAAGTGCAATGGCGAGAATTAGTGCGGCGATCATCGATGATCTCCATCGTGTGTGGCGGGCATTTCACGCAGCGCAGGATTCCGACGGAGATAGAACCATTCGGCTCCGAACACTGCGGCAATACCTGCGACCGCATAGGCGACGACCGCAGGGTCGGTTTTGAGCTTGGCGAGGGCAAAAGCTGTCAGGACTACGCCGTCCGCCATGAGCGCCGACCAGAGGATCCAGGCACGCGCGCCTATTTCTTCCCGCAAACCGCGCAGCACGCCCCAATGCACGAGCATGTCCATTACGAGATAGAAGAACGCTCCGAGCGAGGCGATCCGCGAAAGATCGAACAGGACCGCGAGCGTGCCGGCGACCACGACGGTATAGACCAGCATGTGACTGCGGATCGGTCCCTTCATCCCAAAATGGCTATGCGGGATCATCTTCATTTCGGTCAGCATCGTCAGCATTCGCGAAACGGCGAAAACGCTGGCGATGACACCCGAGGTCGTGGCTGCGATCGCGATTGCGACTGTGAAATAGAACCCAAGCTCTCCGAGCGCGGGGCGCGCAGCTGCCGCAAGCGAGTAATCGCGCGCTTGCGCTATTTCCGAAGTGCTGAGGCTGGCTCCGACCGCCACCGCGACCAGAAGGTAGACGACCACGCATACTGTGATCGAAATGATAATAGTTCTGCCAACATTTCGGTGCGGATCGATGATTTCGCCGCCGCTGTTGGTGATGGTGGTGAAACCCTTGAACGCGAGGATCGAGAAGGCGACCGACGCGAGCAACGCGTCGAGACCCGAAAGCGCGACTGGCTCTGAGAAGGCGCCGCCCGAAAAGCCGCTGGCCCAGATCGCCGCAATCGCGAACAGGGCGATGCCGCCGATCTTGATCGCCGACATGACGAGAGAGAAACCGCTGACCGATTTGTTGCCTGCCGCATTCACGAAATAGGCGAAGACGATGAGCGCCAGTGCCGCGACGGAAACCAGAATGCCGCTGCTCTCGAGCCCAAAGGGCCGCAAGGCATAGGTCGCGAAGGTCCGAGCGACCAGGCTTTCGTTGATGACCATCGACAGCGCCATCAGGAGCGATGCCGATGCTGCAACAACACCCGGTCCGTAGGCCTTCTGAAGAATCATCGCGATGCCGCCAGAGGAGGGCCAGCGGTTCGACATCTTGATGTAGCTGTAGGCGGCTAGGGAAGTGACCAGGGCGCCGACTATGAAAGAAAGCGGAAATAGCGGTCCAGCCAGTTCGGCAATCTGGCCGGTCAGTGCGAAAATACCAGCGCCGATCATGACGCCGGTTCCCATTGCGACACCGCCAAGCAGCGTTATCGATCCAGCACTCTTCCCATGTTGATCGTTGCCATCTGTCTGCAAGTCTTTCCCCTGTCGATGTCCTCCCGTCCGAGAAACATCACGACAAGCAGTACGTTGCGAAGCGGCTCACCCCTCAAAAAATTTTCTGGCGGGGCATGAGCCATCCTTGGGCTGGCCCCGAAATCGCGTTGAGCTATCGATTTCCGGCGGCGCGCTCTTTCTTCCTGCAGCGATGCCGATGGCGGCGCGTCAAGGCACGGCAGTCCACGCTGAGTGCGCCTAATATTCAGCGCGTCAAATCAGGAAAACCGGGCCTGGAAAAACCGGTGCAGCGGGACCGCGATGAGTGCGATGTACCAGCCGTAGAGAAAACTGCCCACCGCTCCTGCAAGAAATCCCGACAGGGTCAGCCATTCGAACCATGGCAGCAACGGAGCCCAGGCTTGGTGCATGTGAAACCGCTCGGGTGCGAGGACTCCGAAGGCAATGCATAGGAGGTAGCTGACAAGCAGGAACACGCTGAGCGTCCAGCCCCATGCGAATATCGAGTTCTTGATTGATCCTTTTACCATCGCATTTCTCCCACTTCGTGCGTCCTAAAATTATGCAAACGGAAGGGTCCGGGACCGTCGGGGCAGCCGGCCCCGGACCCAGCGGGATGATCGACAGGCATCTTAGCGCCCGTCCCGGTGTCCCGGGCTTCTGTGTTATTCCCGCGCGATTGTTCTTCAACGAGACATCGCCCTTATTTCTCGCGCGGCCACTGGCGTCAGTTCCTTACAATCACCGATAAGATGCGAAGACGCTCTGTCCGGTCGGACCAAAGGCGATGACCTCATAGGGCTGGATCCGGTTTCCGGCCTCCATGCCGGGCGATCCCAGAGGCATTCCCGGAACCGCTAGACCGGCAACGCCGTCGGGCCGCTCGCGCAAAAGTCGGGCGACGGCTTCGGCGGGCACGTGACCTTCGATGATGTATCCATCGACCTCCATCGTGTGGCACGACCACAATTCTTCCGGTACGCCGCGCGCTGTCTTGATCGCCGCCATGTCGTTGCTATCGACCGATGCCACCTTCGCGTTCATCCCATCTTCAAGATGGCCTGCCCAGTTGAGACAGCATCCACATCCGGGGTCCCTGAACATCGTATAGGTCGCTGCCTGAGCCACGTTCGAACAGGCTGCCAGCACGAGCAAGGCCGCGCCGCTAATCGATCGCCGGAGCAGCGAAGGCTTTTTCAAATTCATTGTGCAATTCCTTTCTTGTATCCGCGCCATAGCGAGATCGTCCCGGTTGCCGTCGGGAACCGTTGGAGCAGGCATGGCTCGGTGAAGATTTCGGCGAATAGTTTTTCGACCTCGCCGTCGGCGCTGGGCTGCGTGTCGCTTATGCCGTCAAGAGACTGGACGGTCGCCCGGAAGAGGCTCCGCATGAGTGGGCTATCCTGCTTCATATAATCGGAGATCAACACGGTTCCGCCTGGCACGAGCAAGCTTTCGATGGTTTCCAGGATTGTCTGCTTCTTGCGCAAGGGGACCTGGTGCAGGACGAGGCTGCTGACGATCTTGTTCGGCTGCCACCCTGCGGGCAGCTTGAGGCTTTCGAGAAAGCCATTGTGCCATTTCACGAGATCGGCTCCCGCGCCAAACTTGCGCCGCGCAAGCGCGAGCGCATCCGGGTCGGGTTCGACACCGATCAGACCCGCTTCCGGACAATCCGTCATCAAGGCCTTGAGAAGAGTGCCGGTTCCGCTGCCAACATCGATCACCCGGTCGCCGGGGACAAGGTGCAGTTCTTCGACAATCCTTTGTCGCCAGAGATGTTCGCGGGTGAACAGACCGATCGCCCGGTCGTAAAGGGGCGTCAGAAAGCTCTTGCCAAGAAGAGGCGTAAATTCGCCGTGATCTTCAGGTGCGGTGATATTGTTCACGAGCTGGTTCCCATTCATCCCGGGTTCGACCCGATTCTGACAGACCCGTCTCGGTTACGTATGGCGCTGGACATTCCCTCAAAAAAAGAAGTTTAAGGGATTGTGCAGGCGAGCGCGTATAGGACACGTGCAACCCACAGGAGTTTTTCGGATGCGTGACAATCACTCTCTTGATGCGGTGCTCGGAACGCTTTCCACCACCGCCGCCAACGAGGTCCCAGCCGACTTCATGGATGGCGTTTGGCAGCGCGCCGGACAGCTTGGCGAAATCGCCGACCGACGCCGCCGGACGGCCCTTTTCGTCGGTCTGTTCGTCGTCGGGCTTGGAGCTGGCGCCGGAACGAGCGGTTGGCCCGGCGGCTATGGCACGTCTTCCGCGTCATTTGGCGAGGGTCTTATCCTCGGCGAACAGCTGTCCCCATCGGCGCTCCTCCATGTGGAGCAATAGGGTTTGAAGACGACGCATATCGTTCTCGCGGTGCTTCTCGCAGCACTTGCAGGATGCCTCGGCGCGATTGCCGCGGATCGCTGGGCCAATCACGAGGCCGGCTCCGGCCTCCACGATTTCGTGCACGACGAGCTCACCCTGACGGCCGACCAGGAGCAGCGTCTCGATGCGCTCGAGGCCCGTTTCGCTGTCGAAAGGGCACGGCTCGAAGGATCGGCGCGCGCAGCCAATGCCCGGCTCGCCCAGGCGATGGAAAATGAGCACGAGTACGGTCCCGAGGTTTCGGCCGCGATCGACGAGGTGCATGCGCGTATGGGCGATCTGCAGAAAGCAACGGTACGGCATGTCTTCGACATGCGTGAAATTCTCGAACCCGAGCAGCAACGCCAGTTCGACCGCAAGGTCTCCGACGCCCTGACCCGCGACCCGCGCGACTGAAGCGCCATGTCGGGGGCGGGCGACAATCCGGATGAGGCCCTTGTCTCGCAGGTGAGGGCCGGTAACAAGCGGGCTTTCAGCAAGCTCGTCGAGCATGAAACCGGTCGGCTTCTCGCGCTCGCGACACGCATGCTTTCCTCTCCTTCTCAGGCGGAGGACGTTGTTCAGGACAGCCTCGCTTCGGTGTGGCTGACGCGCCATCGGCTCGATCCGGACAAGCCGATCGGACCCTATCTGACAACCGTCGTCCTCAACCGCTGCCGGGACCGTTTGCGCAGGCGCAAGGTCGCAGGCTTTTTCGGACTGTCGGGTGATGACGAACTCCATTCCATCGCCGACGATTTGCCGGGTCCTGAAGCGTTGGCCGTTTCCAGGGAAGAGCTCAATCTCGTTCAGGCCGAGATCGCGCGAATGCCTTTAAGGCTGCGCGAAGCGCTTGTGCTCGTGACCATCGAGGGGCGTAGCCAGGCCGAGGCGGCCGATCTTCTCGGAACGACCGAAAAGGCGATCGAAACCCGCGTATATCGCGCGCGCAACAGGCTGAAGGAGCGCTTCGAAAAACTTTGAGGGGTTGGCTGGGCGCGCGCGTAAGTAACGGTAAACGCCAAGTCAGGAGCCCTTTATGATCGCCGTCAATCGACGCAAGTTTCTCGGAGCCGGAGCAGGAGGAATGGGTCTGCTCGGCCTTGCCGGGGCGATGCCTGCCTGGGCACGGGGCGCGGACATCCTCGCAGGTAACGCCCGCAAGGGGCTGGACGAGATATCCGGCCCCAATATCGACCTCACCGTTGCCCGATCGGCCTTCGCGACCGGCAACAGGCGCGGCGGCGCGATCGCCGTCAATGGCACGATCCCCGGTCCGCTGTTGCGTTTGCAGGAAGGCACGACCGTCCGGCTCAATGTCCATAACCAGCTCGAGGAAGATACTTCGATCCACTGGCACGGTCTGCTCGTGCCGTTTCAGCTCGATGGAGTGCCCGGCGTGAGCTTCCCCGGTGTCAAACCGGGAGAGACCTTCACCGCCGAGTTTCCGGTTCGCCAATCGGGCACTTACTGGTGGCACTCGCATAGCGGCCTGCAGGAACAGGCCGGGCATTACGGCGCGATCGTGATCGATCCCGCCGGACCCGATCCGGTTCAGGCCGACCGCGAATATATCGTGGTGCTGAGCGAATTCAGCGCCATGTCGCCCCACACCATTTTCGACAAGCTCAAGAAGGGCGAAGGCTACTTCAACTACAACCAGAACACCTGGACCGACGATTACCCGCTTTCGGGCGAGGATCGCCGGATGTGGGCGAAAATGCGCATGATGCCGACGGACATCCTCGACGTGTCGAGCGCGGCTTATACCTATCTTCTGAACGGCCATGGCCCGCTCGACAATCTGGAATACCTCTTCCGCCCGGGCGAACGCGTGCGGCTGCGCTTCATCAATGCCGGCGCCATGACCTTCTTCAATATTCGCATTCCCGGCCTGCCGATGACCATCGTTCAGGCGGACGGGCAGAACGTCGAGCCGGTGGAGGTCGACGAGTTCCAGATCGGTGTGGCCGAGACATACGACGTCGTCGTGACGCCGGGCGCGCAACAAGCCTACACGCTGGTCGCGGAGTCGATGGACCGCTCGGGCATGGGTATTGCCACACTCGCGAGCGCACCCGGCGCTCGCGCCGCCATTCCGCCGCTGCGCGATCCGCCGCTTCTGACCATGGCCGACATGGGCATGAGCGGCATGGACCACGGCTCGTCTGGCGATGCCGGCATGTCGGGCATGGACCACGGAAGTGGCGGCGACATGGCGGGGATGGATCATGGTTCGTCCGGCCAATCCGAGATGGCAGGCATGGCCGGCATGTCGGGGATGCAGATGCGCGACACGTCGCTTCTGCCGCCCGATGTGAAGGTCGGGCCCGGTCTCGACATGGTCTCGATGAACCCGGTCGACCGCATGGGCGATCCCGGCATCGGTCTCGCCGATGTGCCGCATCGTACGCTCGACTATCGCAAGCTGCGCGCGCTGACTCCACACCGCGAGGGCCGCACGCCGTCCCGGCGAATGGAAATTCATCTGACCGGCAATATGGAGCGCTACATGTGGTCGTTCGACGGCAAGAAGTTCTCCGCCGTCTCAGACGAGCCGATCCGTTTCGCCTATAACGAGCGCGTGCGCGTGAAGCTCGTCAACGACACGATGATGGCGCACCCCATTCACTTGCACGGTCATTTCTTCGAGCTGGTCAATGGCGCGCCGGCCGATCGTCAACCGCTCAAGCACACGGTAATCCTGCAGCCGGGTGGCAGCGCGCAGTTCGACCTGACGGCGGACGAGCCGGGCGACTGGGCCTTCCACTGTCACCTTCTATACCACATGCATGCCGGGATGTTTCAGATCGTCACGGTCGCCAATCCCGACGGGAGCGAAGCATGAAAATTCGTATTGTCAGCCTGCTCGCATCGGTCGCAGCCGCCTCAGTTCTCGCCTTCCCCGCGGCGGCGCAGCATGCCGGTCATTCGCCGGCGGAGCCGCAGCAAAGCGCCGAGGCGCAGGCTGACGCGAAGACGAAGTGCGAGGAAGAAGCCGAGCGCCATCGCGCGATGGGGCATCCGGTTGCAGATGGAGCATGCGAACCGGCTGCTCAACCTGAAGCCGCCATGGACCGCTCGCAGATGGATCACTCAACCATGGATCATGGTGCGATGACCGCTCAGGATGGCCATTCTGGCATGACAATGCCTGTGGACGCTGCCCGTCCACAGGCATCGCCCGAAAGTCATGAAGGAATGGATCACGGCTCGATGCCGCAGGGCAAGCCCGCCGAAGGCGCGATGGATCATTCGCAGATGAATCACGGCGAGATGGGTCAGGCGGAGGCCAGTTCGTCGATGGACCATGGGCAGATGGATCACAGCCAGATGAACCATGGGGAGACGCCTTCGCAGGACAGGCAGGGCATGGACCATTCGGCGATGCAGATGGGCTCGGACGATGATATCCCGCTGCTGCCGCCTCCTCCAGAAGCAGGGAGCGGCCCAGCGCGCGCGGCGGTCGCCATCTGGGGCGAGGAAGCCATGAACGAAGCGCGCCGCGAGCTTGTCCGCGAGACCGACGGAGGAATGCGCTTCTGGTTTCAGGGCGACCGGCTCGAGTACCGCGCCCGCGAGGGGAAGGATGGATATCTGTGGGACATCCAGGGATATTATGGCGGCGACATCGACAAATTCTGGTTCAAGTCCGAGGGTGAGGGCAGCTTCGGCGAAACCATAGAAGGCGCCGAGGTCCAGGCGCTCTGGAGCCGCGCCATTGCGCCCTTCTTCGATTTCCAGGCGGGTGTTCGCCAGGACCTGACCGGTCCGGAACGCACGCACGCGGTTATCGGTATCCAAGGGATCGCGCCTTACCAGTTCGAGGTCGATGCCGCGGCCTTCGTCTCCACCAAGGGCGATGTGACGGCGCGTTTTGAGGGCGAACTTGATCAGCGCATCACGCAGCGGCTGATCCTTCAACCGCGTGCCGAAATCGCACTTTCCGCTCAGGATATTCCCGAACTCGGCATTGGCGCTGGCCTCGACCGGATCGAGGCAGGTCTGCGTCTTCGCTACGAGTTCGCACGCGAATTCGCGCCCTATGTCGGCGTTTCCCAGGAATGGCGCATCGGCGACAGCGCGGATTTTGCGCGGGCCGCCGGAGAGGATCCGAGCGTCACCAATTATGTCGTCGGTGTGCGATTCTGGTTCTGAAATCTCAAAAAGGATAGAACTTCCATGACCAAGACTTTGACACGCATCGCGGCGACTGCGCTTGTTGCCGCGCTGATACCGCTGCCAGCCTTCGCGCAGCAGATGGACCACTCTTCCCATGCGAACCATCAGATGCACGCGATGGACGCTTCGGCGGACGATGTCGCGGGCGCTGAAGAAACCCTCAAGGCCTATCGCACCGCTCTTGAAGCGCGCGACACGCAGGCAATGCGCGCGCTCTTCGCCGAGGAGTCGGCGATCTTCGAGAATGGCAAGGCCGAAGGAAGCTTTGCCAATTACATGGAGCACCATTTGGGCCCCGAGCTCGACGCGATTGTGAGCTTCACCTTTACCGACCCCACGCTGACCGTCACCCGGATGGGGCACATGGCCCATGCCTATGAGACGTATGGCTATCGCATCGAACTTAGCGATGGCCGGGTGATCGAGCGCGACGGCGTGGCGACATCGGTGCTTGCTCACGATGCGGACGGGTGGAGAATCGTCCAGTACCATTCCTCGTCGCGCGCGCTGCGCAACTGATTACGGCTTTCGAAGAGGTAGCACCGGTTGGCAACGCCGTCGCTGAAGCTGCGCCTGCATGTGCTCGGCAGCAAGATCCACAAATGGCTGGCGATTTTCGTCGGTGTCCAGGTTCTCTTGTGGATGGGAACCGGCGCCCTCATGTCGTTTCTCAACCTGGAAGAAGTTCGCTCCGAACATGTCGTTTCGCGTGAACAAGAGGCGCTGCCTGCCGATGCCCCGCTCCCGGCCTGGGTCGCAAACGACGGTACTCTTGCGGCGGTGTCGACGCGTTCGCTCGACGGCGATGCCGTGACCGAGGTCCGAAAGGTCGACGGTAGCGTGAGCCTTCACGAACCGGTGGGGACCGAGTTTCGCGGCCCTTTTCCGGCCTGGCAGGTCACCTATGCTGACGAGGCTTCGACGCGCCTCTACATCGATGCCAGCAGCGGTACCCTCGGGGCGGCGCGTAGTGATACTTGGCGCCTGTTCGATTTCATCTGGGGCCTGCACATCATGGACTGGACCGAGCGCGATCGCATCAACAGTTGGTGGCTTCTGCTGTTCGGCATTGGCGGCACGATCATAGCCCTGTCGGGTTTCGTCCTGCTTGCGAACCGGATGCCGCGGCTGCGTCGTCGCACAAAGAAGAGCAAACTCGCCTGAGCCCATGGGGCTAATGCGCGTGGGCGAACGCCTTAACCCGTGCGCCAGGCCGAACGGGGCCAGGAGCCGACTGCGTTCGACAATCGCGATGGTGCCGCCATCAGACGTGATACGGCGGACGCACATCTGTCGCGCCAATACCATCAAATTAATGTGAGGGGCAGGCGGCTGCGGTGCGTATCAGGCACATAGGTCGCACTTTAACTGCAGGGTCGGGAGACATACGAGACATGAAAGCCCCCTCATTCTTGGCGCTGCTCGTCGCAAGCCTGCTCTTCGTCGGACCCGTTCATGCTCATGGCGACGAAAAACATGGCGAAGAGGCGAGCGCCGCGCCTGCTGCCACCAATGGCGATGCGCACGACCAGGCGGCCATGGCGCAGATGGGTGAGACTGCGGATGCTGGCGAATCCTCTGGCGCGCACGATGAAGCGGGCGGAGGTCATGACGAGGCCGTTGGCCATGCGGATGAGGGCGAAGCCGGCGTCATGGCCGTACTGAAGAAGCTGCATCCGGCAACGATCCATTTCCCGATCGCCTTGTTTCTCATGGCTGCGGCCACCGAATTGTTCGTGATGCGCCGGAAAGGAGCGGGCCTGGAAAGTGCGGTGCGCGTGCTTGCCTACGGCGGGGCCATCGGCGCGGTGGTCGCAGTCCTGTTCGGATGGATTCACACCGGGCTGTGGTTCGGCGGCGACACTGTCATGCAGGTGCATCGATGGAACGGTATGCTGATCGCGGTTCTCGGTATTGCGATGGCCTATCTCGCGAGCAGGCCGAGCCAGAGCCGCGCCTGGTTGCGCGCGTCGATCTTCTCCATGGCGGCGCTCGTTCTCATCCAAGGCTTCCTTGGCGGCGAGCTCGCGCATGGGGCGAACCACCTCGGTATTTCCTGGCTCTGAAGGAGTTGAAGAGCATGCGTACTTCCAGATTGAATGTAGCGATCGGGTTTCTCGCGATCTCGCCCTTGATGTCCGCTCTTGCTGCCTGCGACGAGGCGCAGGAGAGCACACCGATCACCGAGGTTTCGACTATGGGCGAAGCTGCGGTGGTGGCTGGTACGGCACCTGAAGCGGGTCTTGCAGACCCGGCAGCCTCTCCCTCCGAAGGTGAGGCAGCGACTGCGCGGCAGGACGCTACTTCGGCAGATGATGCCGCCACGCCCGCCTCACGGCGCGCCGCCTCGCCCGCTTCACGCGCAACTGCCACACCCGCCGCGCCAGCAACGCGCCCGCAACCCGCGAGCGAGGCGACTCCGCCCGCCGATCCCCATACGGGCCATGACATGTCCTCGATGGCCGATCACGACATGGAAGGTATGTGATCGGACGCGTTTCCCGGTGACCCGGCAATTCAGGAGATATCCTCGGCAAGAAATCGCAACGAACAACGCAAGATCAGGAAAGGACGGCCCCGCCTCCCCCCGACGCCCTGCGGGTCGCAGGTGCCCCCAAGGGGTCGTTCAGGAACCACGCGTGAAGACCAACCCGACGCGCGGGGTTCCGTTTGCCCGGCTTCGCTGTCGCCGTGCCAAGCGCATCCCGGTAGGGCTTTGTGTTATGTGAGCAGCGTGCAGACGATCGCCTCGTTGGTTATGAAAGGAACCGCATATGTCGGAAACGGGAAAAGCCGGGGCGCTGTCGCGCTGGGAAGACGAAGGCGGGGCATTGCCCTGCGGGCCGCAGGAAGCGCTCGCTGCCGACTGCGAGAAATGGGATATTCCGCCACTTTCCGATGCCGAGATCATCCAATTGCGCATCAGGGTGATCGCCCTTGAGAACATGGTGCTCGGCCTTCTGTCGAAGGCCAGCGCCGATCAGCTTGCAGCAATCGAAGAAATCGCGGAATTCATATCCCCTCGTGCCGATGCGAAGCCGCATCCGCTTACCCTGCATGCCGCCACCCAGATGGAGCACTTCGTCGAGCGCGCCCGGCGGCTTCGCGAGCAACCCACCGCTGATTGAGCGACGCTTGACCGGGCCACGAATGCTGGCCTTCCTCGCCGCGGCCCGACCGATGATCCGAAAAGAGTGCGATGGACCTCGATACGCTTCTCATGCGCTATTTTGGCACTGCCGATCCTGGAGCGGTTGGCGCAGAAACCTTGGCCTCGGGGATCGAGCGATGCCAGGTCGATCTCGGTCTGGAGCAGGACCGGGGAAAACGCTTTGCCCTGTGGGCCATGCTCTACCTGCTCGGGTCTGCCCCCGACCTCGACGTGGCCTTCGAGAACGAGGAAGACCGGGAAGCAGCCCGCAACTTCATGGATCTCCTGGCGGTATCGGAAGGCAATGAGGTAAGCTGATTGCAGCAGGGTCTTGGCACCTTCAGACCCGCACCCGATACCCATCCGGCTTTCTTCGCGAACAGTCCTGAACCAGGTCAGCTGAGGAGCCGCAACCCGTTCCTTTCCGGCCGTGTTGGCGGCTTCGCCGCCTGCCCGCACCCCCCGTCATGAACAGGTTTCCCTTCGGCCCTTCAGGCCTGCGGTGCAGTCCTCCCATGCCCTGCTTCTTCTGGATGTTCGCAAGCCGGAGATGGTCTCCGGTTTGAGGAACTGAAGGAACTTATCTCATGACCAATATCGCAATCCTCACCGGCCGTATCGCCCGCGATCCGGACACCCGCGAAACCAAGGGCGGAACCAGCGTTACCGGGATCACTGTCGTCACCGATCGTCCTGCACGCGACAAGGACGGCAAGACCTACAAGGACGAGAACGGCTACACCGCCAAGGACAGCGAATTCCACCGTGTGACCTGCTTCAACGGCCTCGCCAAGACCGTCGGTCAGTATTGCTCGAAAGGCCAGCTGGTCTCGGTCCAGGGCCGTATCCACTACACGCAGTGGGAAGACCAGGACGGTGTGACGCGGTATGGCTCGGAGATCCTTGCCGACAAGGTCGATTTCCTCTCGCGGGCCAATGGCGGCGACAACCAGGACGCCCCTCCGATCGACTGATCCGGCGCCATCGAACCAGCCAAAGGAGGCTCTGCCGGAAACGGCAGGGCCTCTTTCGCTGTTCACACGTCCTTTCGCTCGGTCTTTTCTCCGGGGAATAGCCAGGCGCTGCCCGGAGGGCCCGACCCATTATGGCAGCGATCATCTGAAACGGTCGTTTGAGGTGGACTGGATTGGCCTGGCTTACCGCATTTCCAGCATGATGGTCCCGCGCCGCCCGCATCAAGGACGGCAGGGGCCCCACCATTTTGTCCGCCGCCGGATTGCATCCGGCACCGGACAAAACCGTTTCCCCCTGCGCCGCTTCGCGGTCGCCCTGTCAGGCGATCCTGTGACCCGGTCTGCCCGGGCCCATCGGCCAACCTCCTGTCGTCTCGCGACAGATTTCAGGAGGATTATCATGACCTATTTCACGAAATGCACACTGCCTTCGCGCAACTATTTCGAGGCTCTGGAAACAGCTGAGCAACGGGCCTTGCACAGCTTCTTCGACCAGCATGTCATCGAGGATGACGAGATCGGATATCGCGCGGTCGACGAAGGCGACTACAATGCGCTGCCCCCGCATCTTGCGATCCGGGTCGTTCATACCGTCCATGGCGGAATGCTCGACGAATTCTGAGTCATCCGGCAGGGCAGGGACCAGCAGCGGTTCCTGCCCTTTTTCGTGTGTCTCGGTGGCCGGGCTTCAGGGTCAAGATGTCGATCCCGGGGAAGCCGGTGTTTCTCCAAATATCATCTTGGACCACTGGCCTTCGTGGGTGTTTGGAGCGGGGCTGGGGACGCACTCTGTCCCGCGCATCCGGCGATGCGCTCCTGAGGGTGCGGCATTATGCGTTCCGGGGCCCCGCACGCACTTGCGAACCGGCAGCGGGTCGGGCGAGCGGGAAGCTACGACCGCGACATGCCCCGCTTGCCTTGCTTCCCACAGGCCCTTGGCCGCTGCCTCTCTCGCAGGTGCGCCTACTCTTTCGGGCCTTTCGGCATTGCAGCCGAAAGCCTGCCGGGCGGCGCAATAGCGTCGGGCTCTGCACGGTTGTCGCCCCCCCTCAATCTTGCCGAGCCCACAACCGGTAGGGGCGACAAATCCGAACGCACCATTGTGTCGCTCCCCCCATTGCCAAAGCATGCTCCATCACCCTCTGCAATCAGCGGCAGTTAGCCGCAGCTACCCAAGCCTTGTGGAGCTCAGAATATGTCCGCCGTTCCCGATCCGGTCCGTCCCCGTTACCTGCGCACCCCCGATGCCGCGGTGCATCTGGGGCTTTCGCCGCGCACGCTCGAAAAGCACAGATGCTATGGAACAGGGCCGGTCTACCACAAGCTCGGCGGCCGCATCGTTTACCGGTGCGAAGATCTCGACGCCTGGGCCGAGCAGGGTCTCCGGCGTTCGACCAGCGATCCGGGCAGGGGCATCGTTCATCCTGCCAAGCGGATCGACGGCTACACCGGTCCGGTCCGGCGCTGAGGCGGTACGATGCGCTCCTTGAGGACATCGGACGGCGAGGCCGGGCAGCTCGACCTTTTCGTTGGCGCCGGCAGCGACATCGCCGCGCGCGATGCACAGGATCTGATGGCCTGGCCTTTCTTCAGCCTCGCCAAGTCGAAGCGCGTGAAGCCGATCGACTTTCGCATGGGCGAGGTCGCCATTCTGGTCGAAGCGACCGCCGAACATGGCATGGCCACCATCTGGGACGCCGATGTGCTGATCTGGGTAGCGAGCCAGATCGTCGAGGCGCGCGATGCCGGCAAAGCCACCTCGCGCCTTATCGCGGCGACGCCCCATGAAATCCTTACCTTCACCCGGCGCGGAACCGGAAAGGCTGGCTACGAGCGCCTGAAGGCGGCGCTCGACCGCTTGCAGTCGACCAGCATTGCCACCTCCATCCGGCAGGCCGGGGCGCGACGCCGCCGACGATTTTCCTGGATCAACGAATGGCGCGAACGGCTCGATGACAACGGGCGCGCGCTCGGCATCGAAATGATCGTACCGGACTGGCTTTACGAGGGCGTGCTCGATCGTGCGCTCGTTCTGACCATCGACCCGGCCTATTTTGCGCTTACCGGCGGTCTCGAGCGCTGGCTCTATCGCATCGTACGCAAGCATGGCGGGAAGCAGAAGGGCGGGTGGAGTTTCGACATTTCGCACTTGCATGTGAAGTCCGGCGCGCTCTCGCCATTGAAGCGTTTCGCTTTCGAAGTGCGGGCCATCGTTCGCCGCCAGTCGCTCCCCGGCACCGCCTTTCTGGCAGGCATGGTCGCGGCAGCGACACTGGCCAGCATCGCAATCCCGCTCTCGCGACTTTTGGTCTGGAACGTGACGGCCAGCGTGCCGGTTGGACTGTACTCAATCGGCGGAAAGACCGGTCTCCAGAGGGGCGACCGCGTCGCGATCGATCCTGCTTTCAGGCTGCAGAAATACCTCGCCTCGCGCGGCTATCTTCCTGCGGGCGTTCCGCTCATCAAGGAGGTTGCGGCGCTTGGCGGGGATACGGTCTGCCGGCGCGACCTGCTCATCGAGATCAATGGGACACCTGCGGGATCGGCGCGTCGGCGCGACAGCCTTGGACGCGAACTGCCCGTCTGGAAAGGATGCCGGACTATCGCTGCGGATGAACTGTTCGTGATGAACAGGCGCGCCCCCGGCAGCTTTGACGGGCGTTATTTCGGCCCGGTCGCACGCGCCGATGTCATCGGGCGCGCGCGGCCCGTCTGGACCAACGAATCGGGCGACGGGGACTATGTCCTGCTCGCCTCGCCCGCCGACTTTCCCATCCAAAACACCACTGAAGGAGACGCACAATGACCTGTATCGGCACTTTTGCAGCCACACCCGACGGCTTTGAAGGGCGCCTGCAAACCCTGACCATCGACGCACCGCTGACCCTGGTGGCCGCCGACCCCGGCGACACCGAGAACGCCCCTGACTATCGCATCATGGCAGGTGAAGGCGAGGAAACCTACGAGGTGGGTGCAGGCTGGAAACATGTCGGCGACAAGGCAGGCAGTTTTGTCACGCTCGTCATCGACGATCCGGTATTGCCGCGGCCTCTGCGCGCCAATCTGTTCAGTTCTGACGGCCAGAGCCATGTCCTTATATGGTCGCGCGGTGCGCGCCGCCCGGCAAAGGATTGATTCCGTGCTCCGCCTGTATCTTCTGCCGGGACTCCTGGCGGCCATGGTGGCGGCGAGTCCGGCACAGGTTTTTGCGCAATCGGAGCAGTTTGTCCGAGCTTCCCAGGGCGTCGAGATTGCAGCGCATGTCAGCGAAGCATCGCAGCAATTCGGCATTCCCGAGCACTGGATCTACGCGGTGATCCGCGCCGAAAGTGCGGGCCGGGTGCGGGCGGTTTCCAGAGCAGGAGCGATGGGTCTCATGCAGCTCATGCCCGGAACCTGGTCGCGGCAGCGCGCCCGGTTCTCCCTCGGGCAAGACCCGTTCGACCCGCGCGACAACGTTCTGGCCGGCACGTCTTACCTGCGCGAAATGTACGATCGCTACGGCGCGCAAGGCTTCCTCGCTGCATACAATGCAGGTCCGGGACGCTACGAAGACTGGCTTGCCGGACGGCGTTCGCTGCCACACGAAACGCGCCGCTATGTCGCCCGGATTGCGCCGCTGTTGCAGTCCGAGCGCATGTTTGCGGCGGCGCCTCTACAAGCCAGGAATGTTCCGGCTGGCGCCTTGCAGCCTCCCGGCGCAGCGCGAAAAGAGTTGGACGAGGTGGCTATGCCCGGCCCCGCGGCGAACCCCTTCGCGCGACCGGAACAAGCCGCGCACGATCTATTCGCGCCCGTCTCGACGGCTTCCTCCCAATGAAAGCGAGCCTCGCACCTTCGCGCAGCCATGCGTTCCCTGGCGAAAGCGGGCGAAGGACGGGAGGCTTGCGCACCAAAGGAAGGGAGGGATGGCGAGATAAAAGCAGCGCCGTCGGCCGGGCTGCAGGTGGTTGGTTTTGCGGGAGAATATGCGCCGTCTCTGCTGTACGCCTGCAGGCGCTTGGATCGGAATCCTTAGGCTTTTCAATGCTGAAAGCGCCGTCTTCCGATTTTCTTGTCTGTGGCTGACGACGAATTCGACATCAGGCCGGGTCGGTCGAGAGACAGCGATGCGCGCGCCTATCGCAAGGCCGGTTCGCTGGTGGGACGCGTGCTGCAGGCCTCACGCCGGTCAGGCTATACACCGCTCGGGCGAGGCCGGGCAGGTGGCGGAGCCGGTCACCTGGGGCGCGGCAAACATGCTGCGTTCAGAGGCAGCCCCCATGCTTTCCAGCGGCGGGTCATCATCAAGGCGCGCGTCGTTCGTCATGGCGGCAGCCGCTTCCGCTCTGCACCGCTCGCTCGCCACATCGCCTATCTCGAACGCGACGGCGTCACCCGTGACGGATCGGATGCCCAGATGTTCGATGCCTCGTCGGATGAGGTCGATGGCGATGCCTTCGCCGCGCGCTGCGAAGACGACCGGCATCACTTCCGCTTCATCGTGTCGCCGGAAGACGCGAGCGAGATGGCTGACCTGCGCGCTTTCACGCGCGAACTGCTTGAAGATATGGCGAGCGACCTCGACACCAGCCTCGACTGGGTAGCGGTCGATCACTGGAATACCGATAACCCGCACGTCCATGTTCTGGTCCGCGGAGTTGCCTCGGACGGCAGGGATCTGGTGATCGATCGCTCTTATATCAGCGAAGGCATGCGTGCCCGTGCCCAGGAGCGCGTCACTATCGAACTCGGGCCGCGCAGCGAGCGCGATATTCAGCTAGCGCTTCGCCGCGAGGTCGATGCCGAGCGCTGGACCTCACTCGACCGCCGGCTGCAAAAGCAACGCGACGATCTCGGCGTGGTCGATTTGTCCCCCGAAGTCGATGCGACACGCCGCAGCAACCGCGCATTCCTTATCGGCCGCGCACGAACGCTCGAACGCATGGGATTGGCCGAGCGGATCGGGGCGGCGCGCTGGACCTTGGCCGCAGATCTCGAACCGACCTTGCGCGCGCTTGGCGAGCGCGGCGACATCATCAAGACCTTGCACAAGGCGATGAGTGAACGGGGCGTACAAGTTGCCCCTGCAGCCTTCGCGCTGCATGGCGAAGACGAGAACCGCCGAGTCATCGGCAGGTTGGTCGAGCGCGGTTTCCATAACGAGCTGACAGGCGAGGCTTATGCGATCGTCGAAGGAGTGGACGGGCGTGCGCATTATCTGCGTTTTCCCGATCTGGACCAGACAAGCGATGCAGCACCCGGCGCAATCGTCGAGACAGGCGAATGGACCGACCGCAACGGGCGACGGCGCAGCAGCCTGCTGGTGCGTTCGGACCTGCCGCTCGAGCGGCAGATTGACGCGCGCGGGGCGACCTGGCTCGACCGGCAGCTGCTGTCGGCACGAGCCGCGTCGCTGGGAGGCGGCTTCGGCAATGAAGTCCGGAAGGCTCTTGACGAGCGCCGTGACTGGCTCGTCGATCAAGGTCTTGCGAAGCGACATGGTAGGAGCGTGACCTTGGTGCGCAACCTGCTCGGAACGCTCCGCAAGCAGGAACTGGACGCGGCAGGTAAAGCGCTGGCTGCGCGTCATGGTCGTCTGGCAAATCCGGTAACGGAAGGTGATCACATTTCCGGCATCTACCGCGAGCGCATTTCGCTGGCGTCGGGTCGCTTCGCCATGATCGATGACGGAGTGGGTTTCCAGCTCGTGCCCTGGAGGCAAGACCTCGAGCGGCATCTTGGAAAAGAAGTCGCTGGCAAGGTCCATGTGCGAGGCGGTGTCGACTGGAACTTTGCGCGTTCGCGCGGTCCGGCGGTTTGAGGAGCACCGGCATCATAACGGAAATCTTGACAAACGCACCATATGATGCTTATAAACGCATCAGGAGATGCGATATGGTAAGTGCAGCGATTCAGCATGCCGAAGCTCCCCCGGGGCTTCAGACCTTTGCAAGCGACGGTGATCGCAGCCGCCTCACCAGCGCTGCGGTAAAGGCCGTGCTGCGCCTCATCGAGGCCTGGAGTGCGAGCAACGCTGAGGGCGCTGCGCTGCTCGGCGTGTCCGAAAGTACCTGGGACCGGATGAAAGCCGGAACCTGGGAGGGCTCGCTCGGTCAGGACCAGCTGACCCGCGCGTCGGCGCTGATCGGTCTGTTCAAGGGACTGCATCTGCTGTTCGCCAACGACATGGCCGATCGCTGGCCAAAGCTCGAAAACAGGGCCCCGTTGTTTGATCGCCGCTCGCCCATCGGGGCGATGATCGAAGGCGGCATTCCGCGCATGCTGGAGACCAGACAATATATCGACGCGCTTCGTGGCGGGCTCTGAGGAGGCAGGCGAGCCGCCGCAGATCCGCGAAGCGTTCGAGCGGACTGTCCGGCTCGTTTCCAGCGCGCGCTTGCGCGAAGCGGTCATGGCTCCACTTGCCGACAGTGATGCCGAGCTTGCGCTGCTCGCTGAAATCGAGGGGGCGACGAGTTCGCGCCTGATCGCCGAAGAGCGCGGGTTTGGCGGGCTGACAGCCGACGAACTGGTTCACGGCGTGCCGCATGCCAGGTTCATCAATGCGAGCTTTGCCTACGCCAAACCGCGCGAGCCCAATCGCTTCAACCCCGCGAACCGCGGCGCATGGTATGCCGCGCTCGATGTCGAGACCTGTATTGCCGAGGTCGGCCATCACCTGACACAGGCGCTCGCCGATGCCGGCGATTTCGATGCCGTTGTCGAATATGGCGAGATGATTGCCAGCATGGCGGGCGTCTTCATCGATTTGCGCGAGCAGCCCGGACACCCGGCCCTCGATCCGGACAAGACGAAAGGCTATCCTGTCGGCAATGCTCTAGCGGCGCAGGCACGCGCAGCCGGTCATAACGGCATTATCTATCCCTCTGTGCGCCATGCGGATGGAACTTGCATCGCGGCCCTGTGGCCCAACGTCGTGCAATCGGTCGCGCAAGGGGCGATGTACCGCCTGACCTGGTCCGGTAACCCGGACTATAGTCGGGAAGCAATCTAGCCGTACGCCGCTTTTGCTACGCCAACCTGCGATCACGCAGCTTCCGACTTGAATATGCAATGCAAAGCCGCCGTGCTGTCCTTCACGAAAGGAGCCAGCCTTGTCGGCAACCCGGATATTGTGGGGTCAGATACTCGTCGTCTTTGCTCTCACGCTCGCAGGTGTGTGGGCGGGTACTCAATGGACGGCGCACGCGCTCGGCTATCAAGCACAATTGGGCGCGCCGTGGTTCAGTGTCTCCGGAGCGCCCGTCTATCCGCCTTATGCCATCTTCTGGTGGTGGTTCAGCTACGAAGCCTATGCGCCGCGCATCTTCGAGATCGGCGGAATGATTGCCGCATCGGGCGGTCTCGTGTCGGTGGCGGTCGCGATCGGCATGTCGGTCTGGCGCGCCCGAGAGATCAGGAACAGCGCGACCTATGGCTCGGCGCGCTGGGCGACCCGTTCCGAAATATCACGCGTGGGCCTTCTGGCAGGCAAGGGCGTCATTATCGGCCAGCATGCCAATCTCTATCTTCGTCACGACGGGCCCGAACATGTGCTCTGCTTCGCACCGACGCGCAGCGGCAAAGGTGTAGGCCTTGTCGTCCCGACGCTGCTGACCTGGCCCCACTCGGCGATCGTGCATGATATCAAGGGCGAGAACTGGGAGCTGACCGCAGGCTTCCGCTCCCGGTTCAGTCGCACGCTTCTGTTTGATCCGACCAATGAGGCGTCGGCAGCCTATAACCCGCTGATGGAAGTGCGACGCGGCATCAACGAGGTGCGCGACGTGCAGAACATCGCCGATGTGCTGGTCGATCCCGAAGGCTCGCTTGAACGGCGCAACCACTGGGAGAAGACCAGCCATGCGCTGCTCGTCGGGGCCATTCTGCATGTGCTTTATGCCGAGCCTGACAAGACGCTTGCCGGGGTGGCGAACTTCCTGTCCGATCCGCGCCGATCGATCGAGGCGACACTGACCGCAATGATGCGCACGCCGCATCTGGGGGAAGACGGCGTCCATCCGGTGGTTGCGAGCGCGGCGAGAGAATTGCTCAACAAGTCGGAAAACGAACGCTCGGGCGTGCTCTCGACCGCCATGTCGTTCCTCGGGCTTTACCGCGATCCGGTCATCGCCAGCGTCACGCGGCATTGCGAATGGCGCATCGCGGACCTCGTGGCACAGGGCCGGCCGGTCACGCTCTATCTCGTCGTCCCGCCGTCAGACATCAGCCGCACCAAGCCGCTTATCCGGCTCATCCTCAATCAGCTCGGAAGACGCCTGACCGAGGACCTGCAGGAAGGTGCCGGTCGCGAGCGGCTTCTCCTTATGCTCGACGAGTTCCCGGCTTTGGGCAGGCTCGACTTCTTCGAAAGCGCGCTCGCCTTCATGGCGGGCTACGGCATCAAGGCCTTTCTGATCGCCCAGTCATTGAATCAGATCGAGAAGGCCTACGGACAGAACAATGCCATTCTCGACAATTGCCATGTGCGGGTGTGCTTCGCGACCAATGACGAGCGAACCGCAAAGCGCGTTTCGGAATCGCTCGGGACCGCCACCGAAACCCGGGCAATGCGCAATTATGCCGGGCACCGCCTCTCCCCGTGGCTCGGTCATTTGATGGTCTCGCGCTCGGAGACGGCGCGCGCTCTTCTGACCCAGGGCGAGATCATGCAGCTTCCCGATACCGACGAAATCGTGATGCTCGCAGGCGTGCATCCGATCCGTGCCAGGAAAGCGCGCTACTACCGCGATCCGCAGCTCAGCAAACGGGTGGAGTGTCCACCGACGGTTGAAAAGCCGGAGTTCGCAGCGGACGAGAGCGAATGGCACGGGAGACATGTGACCGCGCCTTCGCAATTGGAGAAATCGCCGACCGCGTCTGAAGAGTTTCAGGTCGATGATCGCCAGTCCGATGGCGGGATCCGCCAATCCCCTGAATTGCCGGAATACGAAGATGTGGCGCCGCCGCCAGTCGAGATCCCCAACGAATTTGAGTTTGACGACCGAACGGACGACGATCAGGCAAACCGCAATCGCAGAATGGCCGAGCGGATGCAGGCCAATGCGCGGCGCGCTGCGCTCGATCCCGGCGACGGGATCGAGCTATGAGCAAGGGCAACCGTATCAAGCATACGTTCCGCCTGCCGCCAGCCCTTTCCAGGCAGCTTGCAGACTATGCGGGTCGCAAGCGCGTTTCCCAGGCTTCGGTGGTAGAGGCCGCCGTCGGCTCTTTTCTCTCTCCCGATGGATCGGAACGCATGGAAGCGGCCTTCAGTCGACGCCTTGATCGCATAAGCCGACAGATCGGCAAGCTCGACTATCATATCGAGGTCGGGAACGAGGCATTCGCGCTCTACCTCAGGCGATGGCTGGCGGTGACCCCGGCCATGCCGTTTGAAGCCAATGCCGCTGCGCGTGCCGATGCAGAAAAGCGGTTCGACTTCTTCGTCGAAGCGCTCGCGCGGCGCATGGAAACGGGCAGACATCTCGCTGACGATCTCATTCGCGCGGCTTCGGAACCAAGGCTGGGTGAGATTGAAAATCCGGACGGAGACGGCCCTCAACCTCCGGCGTAGCCCTGACAAAGACCTTCGATAGTCCGGCAGGAAAGCGAACCAGCAATGCGGGAGATCATCTGGTCCTCGCCGGTGGTGGCGCTCGCCATCGGCTGCTCGTTATGGCCTCCGCCCGGTTGGGTGGAGACAATTATCTGATCCCTCGGGACCAGTCGTTTCCGATCAGGCTGGCGGCGCTCGATGCGTTTCACTGCTGTGTAGATGGTTCCGCTGCTCCCAGCGTGCGAAACCAGTTGCAGCCCACTGCCTATCAGTCCCACCGCTTCCACTTGCTGCTCGCCATACTTGATGCTTTATCCCGGGCGCCTGAGGGTGTTATGCTAAAAGATATCGCTGGAACCATTGTTTATCGGGGATTGTCCGCGCAGCGCGCCATTGACTGGAAATCGTCATCGCAACGCCGCCAGACCCAGCGTCTCGTGGTTGAGGCGCGGCGAATGGCGTCGCACGGCTATCTCGGCTTGCTTCGCCAAAGCCGGCTCCGCTCTTTTCAAACGCACTGAATGCACTATGGTTTTTCGTGGGGCATGCTGCTGAATTTTGCGGCGCGCCCGGATTGGAACCGGACCTTGAGGGTCGCAACTGCAACTGCTGGAACAGGTGGAATGGAACCGTCTGATCCGGCACCGAGCAGGCGGTCAGGTGGCGGCGTGTTGGATTGCGTGCTGCCGATCGAACGGCAGGTCTATGTACGCATATCTCGCGGAGGAATTCGCAACTGAACTTATCAATGTCCGTTCGGACACTGAACTCGACGGTGCGCTTAAACAGGTTTCCCGGCGCCTTGGCTTCGACCACTTCGCGCTTAGCCTGGAGATGCGTTCGACATCGTGCGAGGCACCGGGCCTGCTATTGCACGACTATCCCGACGAATGGGCGAAAGTCTATATTGCCTTCGACCTCGCAGGGCAGGATCCGGTGCGAAGAGCCTGTGACAAGACCATCATCGGTTTCGCCTGGGACTGGATTGACGAACTCGTCCCTCTCACGCGCGGCGACCGTCAAATGCTCAATGTCGGCCGGGAATGCGGAATTGGCAATGGTTATACTGTTCCGCGGCATTTGCCCGGGATAGGGCGCGGCACCTGCACCTTTGCTGTTCGACCCGAGCGAGAACTGCCCCGACGGCGCTTCGCCGTCGCGGAAATGATCGGGACGCTGGCTTTGAGCTGTGCGCTGGGCCTGAGTTCAGAAAAGTTCGATGAGAAGGTCCCTTCCCTGACCGATCGGCAGCGGGAGTGTCTGCTTTGGGTTGCAAGAGGGAAGACTGCAGCTGAAACGGCCATGATACTCGAAATCAGCACCGAAACCGTCATTCAGCATCTTAAGATGGCCCGCGAGCGCTACCAGGTCCATTGTAAACAGTCCCTCGTCGTCGCGGCGCTGTTCGACGGGTTGATCGGGTTTGCCGACATTATCCGTTGGCGGGACACAGGCTAGTTTTCGCGCCACTGCCTCTCAATCACTCGAACATGGCCGTACTGCCTATTTCGCAACCGTTCAGAAAGCAATTTGACTTCTCTCGGCATTTCGATATTTTAATAGTTATCGAATCATTGGAGTGAGCGATGCAAGCCGACCGCGTGATCCGAGCCCTATCTGCTCTGGCACAGGAGCATCGCCTCGCCGCGTTCCGCCTGCTCGTGCAGGCTGGTGAGCAAGGCGTTGCCGCCGGGGTGCTAGCTGAAAAGCTCGACGTGCCTCCGTCTTCAATGAGCTTTCACTTGGCTCAGCTCGCCAATGCGGGGCTGGTCACCCAGCGGCGCGAAAGCCGCTCGATCATCTATTCGGCGGACTATGCCGCGATGAATGGCCTGATGGGCTACCTCACTGAAAATTGCTGCGGCGGCCTCTCCTGTTCCGAGGATGCCGCCTGCCTTCCTTCTCCTCAACGAAAGAGCGCCTGATGAAACGCTTTCACGTGCATGTCGGCGTGACCGACATCGACCACTCTATTGCCTTCTATTCAAGTCTGTTCGGTGCCGAGCCCGACGTGGTGAAGGCCGACTATGCCAAGTGGATGCTGGAAGATCCGCGCATCAACTTCGCGATTTCGATGCGCGAGGCTGCTGCCAAAGGCATCGAGCATGTCGGCTTGCAGGTCGAGGACAAGAGCGAACTCGAAGAGGTCTATGGCCGCCTCAAGGCTGCTGACCGCCCGGTGCTCGAAGAAGGCGCGACGACCTGTTGCTACGCGCAATCGGAAAAGAGCTGGATCGCCGATCCTGATGGCGTGGTGTGGGAAGCCTTCCTGACCGAAGGCGAAAGCACGACCTATGGCGGCAGTCCCGATCTCGACCAGCTAGCCTCGGCGAACGCTGCTTCGAGCGCCTGCTGCGCACCGCAACTCGCTCCCGCCAAGACGTCCTGCTGCTGAAGTCCCATGTCAGACCAACCGATGAACGTGCTGTTCCTGTGCACGGGCAACTCCGCTCGCTCGGTCTTGGGCGAGGCAATCCTCAACCATGACGGGGCAGGCCGCTTCAAGGCCTACAGCGCCGGAAGCAATCCGACCGGCAAGGTAAATCCCTGGGCGATCCATACGCTCAAGACCCTGGGCTATCCGGCAGAGGGCTATTCCTCCAAGAGCTGGAGCGAGTTTGCCGATGGACCGGAGTTCGATCTCATCTTTACCGTCTGCGACAGCGCAGCGGCTGAATCCTGTCCGGTCTGGCCTGGTCGTCCGACCTCGGCGCATTGGGGCATTCCCGATCCGGCGGCTGTCGAGGGCAGCGATGCGGAGAAAGCAGCGGCCTTCCTCGATGCCTTCTGCATGCTGAAGCGCCGTATCGACCTGATGCTTGCGCTCCCGATTGCGAGCCTTGAGCAAATCGCCCTGCGCGAAAAGTTGCAAGCCATTGGCCACGAGGCGGATGAACAATGACCGCTGCAGCTGCTGACATGGACGCCCGCGCGGCGGGGCTAGGCCTGTTCGAGAAATGGCTTTCGGTCTGGGTCGGCGGCGCGATCCTCGCCGGGATTGCGCTCGGCAATGCAGCGCCAGAGCTATTCGCCTCGCTAGCGGGCATCGAATACGCCTCGGTCAATCTTGTCGTCGCAGTACTGATCTGGGCGATGATATTCCCGATGATGGTGGCGGTCGATTTCGGCGCGGTGCGTCGCGTCGGTGACAAGCCAAAGGGCCTGATCATCACGCTGGTAGTGAACTGGTTCATCAAGCCTTTCACGATGGCTGCACTTGGCGTGTTGTTCTTCGAGGTCGTCTTTGCCGACCTGATCGCGCCTGCCGATGCCCAGCAATACATCGCCGGGCTGATCCTGCTGGGTGCGGCCCCTTGCACCGCGATGGTCTTCGTATGGTCGCAGCTCACCAGGGGCGATCCTGCCTATACGCTGGTGCAAGTCGCGGCGAATGATCTCATCATGATCGTGGCCTTCGCGCCCATTGTCGCGCTGCTGCTGGGCGTGACCGACATTGCGGTCCCGTGGGAGACGCTGCTGCTCTCGGTCGCGCTCTATGTGGTCGTGCCGCTCGCAGCCGGTGCCATTGTGCGGCATCGGCTTCTCGCGACCCATGGCGGCGATGAAGCGGCGGTGTCCGAATTCACGGGGCGCATGAAGCCGCTCTCGATCATCGGCCTGCTGCTGACGGTGTTGCTGCTGTTCGGCTTCCAGGCGGAAACCATTGTCGCCCGACCGCTGTTGATCGCGCTGATTGCAGCGCCCATTGTTGTCCAAAGCTACGGCATCTTCTTCATCGCTTATGGCTGGGCCAAAGCGTGGAAGGTCCCGCACGCAGTAGCCGCGCCCTGCGCTCTTATCGGCACGTCCAATTTTTTCGAACTGGCGGTGGCGGTTGCGATCGGCCTGTTCGGCCTAGGGAGCGGAGCTGCTTTGGCTACGGTGGTAGGCGTCCTCGTAGAAGTGCCTGTCATGTTGTCGCTGGTAGCGATCGCCAATCGGACGCGTGGTATATTCCCTTTGGCTTGATGCGGATGTGCCTCATACCGGTCTGGGGGCGAGCAAGATGACGCCGGCGCCTACAAGGCAGATCGCCACGCCCAGAGTGTCCCACCGATCGGGCTTCACGCCTTCTGCGATCCAAAGCCACAAAAGCGCGGACAGAATGTAGACCCCGCCGTAGGCAGCATAAGTTCGACCTGCATGCTCGGCATCGACCAGCGTTAGCAAATAGGCAAAAAGGACGAGTGAAGCCACGCCCGGAACGAGCCACCAAGCCGACTTGTCCATACGCAACCACGCCCAGAAAGCGAAACAGCCCGCAATTTCAGCAATTGCAGTACCGAGATATGCGAGAAAGGTCATCATCTGACCTCTATCGAGATTTCGACTGTCGATCGCAAACGGGATTACCCGGTTGATGGCTTTACTGGACCAAGCGAGGCGCAACTACGATAGCATGGAGCCAAGATCGGAGCCCACGCTCGGATACACCGATACCATTTTCTTGAGATCGCTTGTTGTCAGTCCAAGTCGGATGGCCAAACCGAAGAAATTAATGATTTCGCCATATTCGGGTCCGAGCAGATGGGCGCCCAGGATAGTGTCGCTGTCCTTATCGATTATAACCTTGGTTGCAGCGCAGCTTTCGCCAACGCGAAGGTTGGAATACCAGTCGCCGGTGTCATTCTCGACGACGCGGATATCGTGCCCGGCCTCTCGTGCATCCTGTTCGAGCATGCCAACGCGGGTTAGCTCCGGTACGGTAAATACAGCGCTCGGAACTCCCGAATAATCCGGCTTGGTCCGGTTGCCCTTGAGCATATTGGACGCAGCTACCTTGCCCTCGAAAACCGCGACAGGCGTAAGCGGGGCACCCTGCGTATCGGCGGCATCCCCGGCAGCGTAGATTTTCGGGTTGGACGTGCTTTGCAGGTAGGCGTTGACCGCAACGCCCTTGTCACCTGCCTCGACATTGGCTGCGGCCAGATCGAGCTGATCAATTGCCGCGACGCGGCCCGCCTTGGACGACGAGATCGGCGCGCAAATCTTTCGTTTCGCTACCCGTTTCTACCGTGACAAGAAAGTCCGTCCCGTCCTTCTTGATGGATTTGAGTGACGTGCGCCGTCGCAGTTGGACGCCGACTTCCTCGCCTCGCGCGACGAGTCTTTCAACAAGATCGGCATCGAAACCTTTAAGCGGTCTCTCGCCGCGATCGATCATGCACACCTCGCTGCCGGCGCGTGCTGCGATATGGCCAAACTCGAACGAGATGAAGCCGCCGCCGATGAACAGGATGCGTTCGGGCAGCGCATCGAGCCGCATGAACTCGGTGCTGTCGGTAAGGTGTTCGGAGCCGGGAACATCTATCGTCCGCGGCTTGGCACCCGTTGCGATCAGGAAATGGTTTGCCTGAAACTGCCCCTCGCCGTCGATTTCGACGGTATCTTCGCCGACGAAGCGCGCTTTCCCGTGAAGGGTAGTGACGCCGTTGCTCTCCAGACCGTTTTCGATCCGACCGGGCATTTTGTCGGTGAACGTCTGCGTGAAGGCGACCAGATCGGGCCAGTTGATGGCGATGTCGTTCGGTTCGATGCCCTTGCCGTGCATGAGCCGCGCTGCGTCGATGATTTCCGCCCCGCGGCGGAGCATTTTCTTCGGATCGCAGCCGCGCAGGGCGCAGGTGCCGCCATAAGGCAGTTCGTCGACCACCGCGACCGACCAACCGGCTGAGGCGCATTTGTTGGCGGCATTTACGGCCGCCATACCAACACCCAGCACTATAAGATCGAAGTTTCGCGTACTCATCTCACCGCCCTCCGCAACATGTGGCGCCCTTGCGATCGGCACGCGTTTCCTGGATCGGCGGGCAGGGGATGGTGCCGAATGAGCAGAAGACACAGCAATCGCCCGCATTGGGGCGGAGTTTCACACCGCAACCATTGCAATCGTAGAAAAACCAGCAGGCATCCGTCGGCATTCTTTCGAGCTTTTTGTACCCGCAAGTAGGGCATGTGATCTCGGACTTCAGTTCGATCATAGCGCGCTCTCTGAAAGGATCGCCGGATATCCGGCCTCGGTCGACGCCGCGGCGATCGCGCTTGTGGTTGTTCGCTCAGGATCGAACTGCGCAGTCGCCGTCCTGGTCTCGTAATCGATAGTCACCTCGTGCACGCCTGCCACGCCTTCCATCGCGCGCCGAACCGTTATCGGGCAGGTCGCGCAGGTCATATTCTCGACCGCAAAACTTGCCGATTGCAGATGCGCGGAATTTTGTTGAACCCGTTCGTCGGAGTTTGGCGGAAACAAGGTCGCTGCCCAGATACCCGCTCCGGCCAGTCCCAGTATCGCAACTGCGACGATCATCGTCTTCTTCATCTTTCGAACTCCTAGTAGAATTGCGGCGCCCACCACTCGACCGTGGACGAGGCAGCGACCAATACGGTCGCCAGCCACAGGGAGCTTTTGACGAGCAGGTTTGCTCCGGGCCGCGCGCAATATGTTCCGTCTTCGCAAGGTTCGGCTTGCCGAAAATAGACGTGCCGGAATCCAAGGGCCAAAAAGACAACCGCAATGGCGATAAATACCCATTTGTACGGTTCGAGCGCAGTGAGATTGCCGATCCACGCGCCGCTGATGCCAAGGCTCAGCAATAACAGCGGGGCAATACAGCAGGACGAGGCGAGTATCGCGCCGAGCGTCCCGCCGCTCGCCCATAAGCGCTGCGCGTTCTTGTGCATTTGATCGACCATGGAAACCAATGTACTCCCTGTAGTAACTACAGGTTCAAGCACTAATTGGCATATGGCTCATGACAGCATCGCAAGTGATCAAACGGGGAGAACTGGCCAGACGGTCGGGCTGCAACCTTGAGACAATCCGCTACTACGAGAACATCGGTCTGCTTCAGCCTCCCGAGCGTACGGCAAGCGGGCACAGGCTCTATCCACCCGGCGACCAGGCGCGGCTCGGCTTTATCTTGCGCGGCCGCGATCTGGGTTTTTCGATCGAGGAGCTCAAAAGCCTGCTCAGCCTCGTTGATTCGCACCCCTACAGCTGCGGCGAGGTTCGGGATCTGACCAATAACCATCTGGCCAGCGTGCGAGCTAAAATTGCTGATTTGACTAGGTTGGAGCGCACGCTAGCCGATGTATCAGCCCGCTGCGAAGGCGGTGATGTTCCGGAATGCCCCATCATAGATACGCTCTTTGGTCGTGGTCCTGGCGCCCGATAGTGAAGCTATGCCGTCGGAACGGGTGCGCGTCTTGAAGCTATTTCGATCGAAGCCGGATGCGACGAGGCGAGGGAACGAATATGCGCCCTGTCCGTCCCCTCACTACAGAGCCTCGTCATTTAACTTTTGATAGCTTTCCATGCCGACCACCATTCTGATTGTCGAAGACGAATTCCTCATAGCTGTCGAAATGGAGGCGGTGGTTCACGATCTCGGTCATGAATCCGCAGGCATAGCCGACGACATGCAATCGGCATTGGCAAAGGCTTCAGACGCGATCGATGTGGCGCTCGTCGATGTCAATCTGGCCGATGGAGCCACTGGTCCGAGGATCGGCGAGAAGCTTGCTGCGGATTTCGGGATCGAGGTTATTTTCGTAACCGCCAATCCCGCACAACTCGGCGAAGGGGTGAGCGGAACGCTGGGCGCGCTGGAAAAACCGGTCGATCTTAGCATTCTCAAGCAGGTTCTCGACTATGTCATTGCGGTCCGGAAGCCAGCTCGTGGAACACCAATGCAACCGGCGTGGCGGCGCGGCTTTCGACCGCGATATCGGGGCCGGAAATAGCAATCCTTCTTTCGGAAAAGGCAGGATAGGTCTCGAAGATCGTCGCAAGCAGCGTGGCGAGGGTCACTTCCTTGCCCTCGGGCTGGGACTTTTCGCTGTGGGGCCGGACGAATTCGTGCGCGCGCCCCAGCGCGGAAATCCGGCCCAGCAGGTCGCGCGACGCTTCACCGAACGCTTCATTTGCGCGCGCTGTCAGGCTGATCAAACCGGAAACAATCGCGAAGATGTTCTTGATGCGATGGCTGAGCTCTTGACTCAGGATTTCGTTTTGGAGGGCGGTGCGCTTCAGGCTGTCTCTTACCGGCGTCATGCTCACTCCGAAATCGTCAGCGAGTCGCATCGCCTCAAGCTTCGTACCGGCCCGGAAGCGCCCTTCCAGCAATGCATCTTTCAACCGCCTGTACGTAGGCTCGAGGACGTGAGCGGGACTCATCGTCCGCCGCGGCGCGTCTTGGCGAACTCACGAACCGCTTCTTTCTGGTCGGGGCGCAGACTATCGGTTGCCTGAGGGAATTCGGGCACCTTGTCGCTCAGCAAAACCGACGGGCATTGCCCTTCGAAATTACCCAGGTTCGGACGGTGCTGCACATATCCGGCGAGCTCGGCGAGTTCGGGAGAGAACTCTTTTGCTACTGCTGGTGGATAGGCCAGCCAGAGATTCTCGTAGGGTTTGAGCCAGCCGAGACTGTAGCCGATTACGACACCGCGGCGGACATCCTCGGTCTGGTTTGGTCCCGCTCCATGGACGGTGGAGCCGAGAAAGCAGATCGCATCGCCGGGCTTGCAAACAGCTACTATGGGATCGTCGAGACTTTCGAGATTGTCGACAGGCTTCCTGTGCGTCCCGGGGTAGATGCGTGTCGCGCCATTGAGGCGAGTAAATTCGGTCAGCGGCCAGATGACGTTGAGAAGATATTCGTGATCGCCCTTGCGGCCTGCCCACATATCCTGATCGCAATGCGGAAACTGTTCTATCTCGCCGGGATGGATCGCGATCGCCTGGGCGACATTGAGCTGTATCCGGTCGCAGGCGCTGCCGAGAATTGCGCGGGCGAGCGATAGGACTAGCGGCTGCAGGACTAGATCGCCTGCGACCTGCGACCGGCGAAGCAGGCTTCCAAACCGTTTGGTCCGATGGCCATAGAAGTCTCCCTTGCCGAGGGGCGCCTGCGCAAATGCACCTTCCAGGTCGGCATCGAGTGCGGCGATCTGTTGCTCGGCGACAAGCTGCGGAATGATGCAATAGCCATCCTCTTGCAGCTGATCGAGCCAATGCGCCTCCCTCGGCCCAGTCATGCTGCCAGCTCCATGCCGCCATAGGCTTCCGGCTTAGGATTGCGGCAGTAGATCCCTGCGTTGGCGAGTTGCGCGCGTGTATCTTGGTCGATGTCGATCCGAAGAGCGACAAGCTGCTGCCCATCGATAGAAACGCACGGTCCAAGCTGCTGGCAGCGCCAGCCGAACTGGGCGATCTGACGGAACCAGGGCACTGGGGCGACCGCCGAATAACCAGAGATCCCTTCCGATATTGCAAAATCGGCGAGTGCGGAGACGAGCTGGTTGCGGACACTCCGGCGATCAGCGCGCGGCAACGTGGGATCGATACAGAATCGGGTAATCTCGCGAAATGCCTCATCCTGCGGAACAGGTCCGGTGCACAGCTGCGGAAAGAGATCGCGTAAGATATGAGGTCCATCAGAACGCAGGAGCCGGGCCGATGCGCGATGCTCGCACTTTTCGCCGGTGAGGACGAGATAGGCGGCCGAGGGCGTATCGAACTGGTCGATTTCAAAGGTCCCGTCGAGCACCGGAACGTCCCACCCAAGAAGATCCACGAACACGCGCTTGCGCGCCTCGAACATGGCGCGAAGTGCCGGATCGACCAAGTTTGCACCATTTATACCGCTGCTTTGCTGCATGAAGATTACCTGTGAACTTGATGACTGCTCGCATCTCATCAAATCCGGATAGGCAGCGACATACCAAGAACTGGGGAGGGCCACATCTGGCGCTCTACAGGGGAGAGTTTACTGGCCATCCCACCTTTGCGATGAGCGTCAGCGTTTGAAAATCATCAAGATACGACAGGTATCTTATCGGTCCGATTCTGTTCATCCCGGGAAGGTCACAAGCTGGCTATGAATGCAAAAGTCATCACGAACTTCCAGCTTGGCAGCCGCGAATCCTCTTCGGCGCCTGATGTCTTGCCCCTCGCTACAGAGCATGCGCTGCAATCCGCCGGAGCTGCTTTCCATGCGCTCGCCGACACCATGCCGCAGATGGTATGGTCGACTCTTCCCGACGGCTCCCACGATTATTACAATGCGCGCTGGTATGAATTCACGGGTGTCCCTGTCGGATCAACCGACGGCGAAGGATGGGCCGGGATGTTCCATGAGGATGACCAGGCCGACACATGGAAGAAATGGAACCACAGCCTCGCTACCGGCGAACCGTACGAGGTTGAATATCGCCTGAGGCATCACAGCGGCGATTATCGCTGGATGATCGGTCGTGCGCTGCCGATCCTCAACGAGGAGGGTGAGATCCAGCGCTGGATCGGCACTTGTACGGATATCGACGAGCAGAACCAGCTTGTCGGTGAAGGGCTGGTCGACCTCACGCCCGGCGAAGGATTTCGCGTACCGCTGCTTACCGAACAGGCCTTGCGCGACATTCTGCAAGTCAACGCCCTGCTTTTGGAGCAGGCTCCCGACAACGATCACAAATCACTGACAATCAACGAAGGATCAAACGACACGCGAGGTGCTTATGCCGACCGATTGGCGCGCGCCTTCAGAGACATCGCGGCAAGCTCAGGCAATCGGTTTCGCGTACATTTGGTCGAACGCATTAGCGACAGACTCCAGCCGCTACGTGAACTCGAGCCGGTGATTTGGCCTGGCGCGCCGCATGCCCTTGAGCAAATTGAGCGAAAAGCGCAGCAAGGGTTCGATGGCTCAAACCGAGCGGTACGCGCATATCATCAACACATTGAGGATCTGGTACCCGCTCTTGTCGGACGTTTGAACCAGCAGACGCCCTAGCCCTCGCCAATATTTTAGGTCGTCTCCCCACTCTCGGACAGAACCGTCGCGAGGTGGTCATTCCAGGCATCGAGCGCCTGGCGCTTTTCGTCCTTCCAGTCGTGGCGCTGGTAGATGCCGGCGACTCCGGCGCGAGATCCGCCCACATGGTTGAGAACGGCTTCGGTGACTTCAAACCGAACGCCAAGCCGCTGGAAGTTCGTTGCGAGGGTTCGTCGTAGATCATGAAGGCGCCAGGCTTCGAGCGGCTCTTCGCAACGTTCCTCGATCAGGCTGTCGAGCTTCACCTTCCCTTTGGCGTATCCCGTAAAGCCCGCCCCGCTAGCTGTCGCGAAAACACGGCCCTTACGCGGCCACCTCTCGCCGCGAGCCTCCCGGTCGAGCTCGGCGATTGCAAGATCGTTGAGGGGAATGGAGTTAGGTTCTCCGTTCTTGGTTCGAGATCCGGGCAGGGTCCATAATCTTTCGCTGCGACTGAGCTCCTGCCAGTGCATCCCGGAGACTTCTTCACGGCGCTGTCCGGTTACGATCAGAAGCCTGACAATTGGACCAAAGCAGCGATGACATTCCGGCGCCGCATTCCAGATATGGCGGAGTTCGCCATCCTTGAGCCAGCGCTCTCGTGGCTTGACCGGAGGCGGCGTTTCCATGCCCTCCATCGGATTGCGATCGATATCTCCGCGACTGACGGCCCAGCGAAACAGGCGGCGCATAACGGCAAAGACATTTCGCCGGTTTGCCACCTGCTTGGGCGGCATCTGATCGAGAACCGAAACGACGTCGATCTTCGTAATCGCTGGCAGCGCCTTCATTCCGAATGTGGGCTTGAGGTAGAGGCGAATGGATCGCTCCACGAGGCGACGCCATCCCTCGCGTTTGCAGGAGCGAGTGAAGAGGTCAGCGTAATTCGAGAAGGCGAGGTCGACAGCTTCCCGGCGGCGCTGCTTTTCCGCATCAACCGGATCAATGCCCTGCGCAACAATCACCAACAATCGCTCAGCTTCCAAGCGTGCAGTAGTCGGTGTCCAAGGCGATCCATGTGATCCGATCGTGAAACGACGGGTCTTCGCTTCTCGTCCGCCCATTCGGAACTGGATTATGTAACTGATTGATCCAGCAGTTGTAATCTTGACGCCAAAGCCCTTGAGATCGGTGTCCCAAAGATAGTTTTCCTTTGGTCCAACCGGGAGCGAATCGACCGTGCGCTTGCTGATTTTTCCTGTTGCCATGCGATACCTCGTGGCCTTTTCTGGCAATCACCGGGTAATCACGCAAGCGGAAAAAGGGGCGAATTGGAGGCAATTCTGGCGTAAGTGTTTTGCGCTAAGTCGTTGTTTTTACAACATCAGCGTAGTCTAGCGTCGCCTGAATCGAAAGTACCAGACTTCGTGGCCCATCTGGGTGCGCGCCTTGTGTTCGTAGCGCGTCTCGCACCAGCCGGAGGGGCGGTTCTCCCAGCTGTCCCGGCTTTCGACCTGCCATTCGAACACGTCGGTAAAACGCCGCATTACCATCAGAGCGTGGCGCAGATAGACCGGGTGGTCGGTGCCGAAGCGGAACTCGCCGCCCGGCTTCAGCTTGTCGGCGAACATCCGCACCGGCCCGTCATTCATCATCCGCCGCTTGGCGTGCTTGTTCTTGGGCCAGGGGTCGGGATGGAGGAGATAGAGCATGGTCAGCGCGCCGTCGGGCACCCGGGCCAGCGCCTGCAACGCATCGCCGTGGACCAGGCGGACATTGGCGAGCTTGCCTTCCTCGACATGGGCAAGGCACTGGGCGACGCCGTTGAGATAGGGTTCCGCGCCGATCAGCCCGTGATCGGGCAGCAGATCCGCCCGATGCGCCAGGTGTTCGCCGCCGCCGAAACCGATCTCGAAATGGAGCGGGCGGTCGTCGCCGAACAGGCGCTCGGCGGTCACCGGCCCCTCGTCCGGCACCGCGATCCGGGGAAGCAGGTCCTCGACCAGATGTTGCTGATGCGCGCGCAGCGGCTTGCCTTGGCTGCGCCCGTAGAGCCGGCCGAGCGTGGTCGGATCGCCTTCCTTGAATGCCGTCATGCCGCGCGCCGTAGCGCTAACCGGCAAGCGCCGTCCAGATGCCAAAGAGGCTGGTCGCGGTCAGCACCGTGCCGACCAGGATCAGCATGACCTTGGGGCTGAACCGCTTCGCCGCGACGGCGCCGAGGGGAGCGGCGACGATCCCGCCAATCAGCAACCCGGCGGTCGCCCCGACGAGATCGGCGATGCCAAGATGGAAGATGAAGGTCGCCGAGATGGCGACCGTCAGGAAGAATTCGGCCGAATTGACGGTGCCTACGACCTTGCGCGGCTCGGCGCCCTGGATCAGCAGATTGCTTGTCACCACCGGCCCCCAGCCGCCGCCGCCCGCCGCGTCGAGGAAGCCGCCCACGAGGCCGAGCGGGGCGACCAAACGCGCCTCGCGAAACTTCGGCGGGTAGAGCAGACCGCGTATCAGAAGGTAGACGCCGATCCCGGCGAGGTAGGCCAGCACGAAAGGCTTCACGACGCCGGCATCGAGCGATGACAAGAGATATGCGCCTGCAACTCCGCCGATCATTCCCGGCACGACCAGCCGCATAAACAGCCGGCCGTCGATGTTTCCGCTGATCAGGTGGCTAATGCCGCTGGTTGCGGTGGTGAAGCATTCGACTACGTGGACCCGCTGGCTGGCCAGCGCGGGCGGGACCCCGAACACCCCGACCAGCAGCGTGTTCGAAATGACCCCGAACGCCATTCCGAGCGCACCGTCCACCAGTTGGGCGGCAAAGCCGACAAGAATGAAGGGCAGGAGGGGCGCAAGGTCGAAACCGAAGATTTCCATGGCGGATCAGCCCTGTCCGATTGTCCGCGCCATATAGTTGCGGAAAATCGACGAGGCGAAGCAGAAACTTCGTAAGGATCGAAAAGATCTGACAGTCGCGCGACTGCCGGATCGTTGTATCCCGTGTTCGTCGCGCGGATCGCGCGCTACGAATTATTGGCTTGCGAGATCAGGCGGCTTCGGCCTCTTCGCCCGGATCGCGTAGGACATAGCCGCGGCCCCAGACGGTCTCGATATAGTTTTCGCCGCCGCAGGCATGGGACAGCTTCTTGCGCAGCTTGCAGATGAAGACGTCGATGATCTTGAGTTCGGGCTCGTCCATCCCGCCGTAGAGATGGTTGAGGAACATTTCCTTGGTCAGCGTCGTGCCCTTGCGAAGCGAAAGGAGCTCCAGCATCGCATATTCCTTGCCGGTCAGATGCACGCGCGCGCCGTCGACCTCGACCGTCTTCGCATCGAGATTGACGCAGAGCTTGCCGGTGCGAATGACGGACTGGCTGTGGCCTTTGGAGCGGCGAACGACCGCATGTATCCGCGCCACCAGTTCCTCGCGATGGAACGGCTTGGTCACGTAATCGTCGGCGCCGAACCCGAAACTGCGAACCTTGCTGTCCATCTCGGCGATGCCGGAAAGGATCAGGACCGGGGTCTGCACCTTGGCGACCCGCAGTTTCTTCAGCACGTCGTAACCATGCATGTCAGGCAGGTTCAGATCGAGCAGGATGATATCGTAATCGTAGAGCTTTCCGAGATCGAGGCCCTCTTCGCCCAGATCGGTGGAGTATACATTGAAGCCTTCGGTCGTGAGCATCAGCTCGATCGCCTTGGCGGTAGTCGGCTCGTCTTCGATCAGCAATACGCGCATGGATCGTCCCCTGTTGGCCCCCGTTCGACACCCGATGCGATCACCGGCTAATGAACTTCGCCCACTGTTAACCACGCACCTTCTGAAGAGAAAAGGTTAACGGGACGTAAAAGGCGTTAAGGTTTTTGGGTGTTGCAGAGGGGGCTCACCGCGCCGCCCGGTAATATACGGCGTCAGAGGTCGGTCAGGACTTTACCTTTTCGCGAGACGTCGAGCGCATGTTCTGCGAACCATCCTCGCGCAGCGCGTATTTCAGGCTCGCGCCGAGAATCAGGCCGGAAAGGCCGGTGAGGAGGATTGCCCAGACCCAATGTGGCAGGAACAGCGCCTGCTCGATCACTCCGGTGTCCGACAGGATCGGCCGGCCCGCGATCACCGCGCTTTCGGTAAAGAGATAGTGCCAGTCGCGAAACATGCTGAACCCGGCCAGCACGCCGAGGAACTGGAGCGCGAAGCGGGCCGGGCCGTCGCTTGCCCGCCAGGCGATGAGGGCGATCAGCGCGGCGACCAGCGGCAGGACGATCAGCCCGGTCGCCGAACGCACCCAGATCACCACCGAGAGCGCGATCGCGGCGGCGAGCGTGTAGAGCGCCGGACGCCAGAGCGTGTGGCGGGCCGAGGCGAGGATCAGCAGCGCGCCCACCACGACGGGGCCCAGCGGCCCGCCCGCGCTCACCAGCGCCTGCGACAGGCGGCCCGGCTCGCCCAGCGTGTAGCTTTCGGCGACGCCCGAACCGTCGGGGAACAGGATCAGGCGATCGAACTGCCAGCCCAGCAGCAGCGCCGTCAGCCCGTGGCCCATCTCGTGGAACCAGGTGGTGAGGATGGCGAAGGGGTAGAGCAGGTAATTGCCGAGCGGCAATTGGGGCAGGAACAGGACCAGCGCGGCTGCGATGATCAGCCGACCGACCTGTTCCGACTGGGAATGGGGCCCCGGGAAGCTCGCCATCCTATTCCCGTATCAAGTCAGACATCGAGATTGGCCACGTTGAGCGCATTGTCCTGAATGAATTCTCGGCGCGGCTCGACCACGTCGCCCATCAGGCGGGTGAAGATCTCGTCGGTCACGTCGGCATCCTCGACCTTGACCTGAAGCAGGGCGCGGTTTTCGGGATCGAGCGTCGTTTCCCAGAGCTGCTCGGCGTTCATCTCGCCAAGGCCCTTGTACCGCTGGATCGAGAGGCCCTTGCGGCCCGCCGCGAGCACCGCGGTGAGAAGCTGGGTCGGCCGGGTGATGGCATCCTCGTCGCTCGCCGCGGGGGCGTCCTCGCCATCCTCGGCAGATGTCTCGGGCTCGGCCTCGGTGGACGCCTTCACCAGACGGGCGGGATGGTTGTAGCTTTCGGCCTGCTCGCTGGCGAGACGGTGGAGCTTCCTTGCCTCGGCGCTTTCGAGGAACTTCGCCTCGACCTCGTAGACGTCGGTCACGCCGCGCCACAGCCGCTCGAACAGCACGGTCTGCGAACCGTCGTCGCGATAACGCGCCGTCCAGCGTGCCTTGGGATCGCCTGCCTGCGTCCGTTTCGCGGCGAGTTCGAGCGCCCGCAACCGCGCATCTTTGTCCAGCGCGGGATCGAGCGCGCCGACCAGCGCCATCTGTTCGACGATCGCAGCATCGTATTTGCGCGGCACGAAGGCGATCAGGTTGCGCATTCGCAGAGCATGGTCGACCAGCTCGCGCACGGCGCGCTCGGGCAGGCTGCCTTCGGCGCTTTCCAGCGTGCGGCCCTGCAATCCGGCATCGACCAGATAACGGTCGAGCGCGGCCTGATCCTTCAGATAGACTTCGCTGCGGCCCTTGCTCACCTTGAACAGCGGCGGCTGGGCGATGAACAGGTGCCCCGCCTTCACGATCTCGGGCATCTGCCGGTGGAAGAAAGTGAGCAGCAGCGTGCGGATATGCGCGCCGTCGACATCGGCGTCGGTCATGATCACGATCTTGTGATAGCGCAGCTTTTCGAGATTGAACTCGTCGCGCAGGCCGGTGCCCATGGCCTGGATCAGCGTGCCGACTTCCTTGGAGCTGATGATCCGGTCGAACCGGGCGCGCTCGACATTGAGGATCTTGCCCTTGAGCGGCAGGATCGCCTGCGTCTTGCGATCGCGGCCCTGCTTGGCGGAACCGCCGGCCGAATCGCCCTCGACCAGGAAGAGCTCGCAATTCGCGGGATTGCGATCCTGGCAGTCGGCGAGCTTGCCGGGAAGCGAGGCGACGCTCATCGCGCCCTTGCGGCTCATCTCGCGGGCGCGCCGCGCGGCTTCGCGGGCGGCGGCGGCGTCGATGATCTTCTGGACGATCGCCTTGGCTTCGTTGGGATTCTCCTCCAGCCATTCGCCCATCTTCTCGCCCATCAGGCTTTCGAGCGGCTGGCGGACTTCGGAGCTGACCAGCTTGTCCTTGGTCTGGCTGGAGAATTTGGGATCGGGCAGCTTGACCGAAACGATCGCCGTCAGGCCCTCGCGCATGTCCTCGCCCGACAGGCTGACCTTCTCCTTCTTCATCATGCCGGAGGCGGTCGCGTAATTGTTGAGCGTGCGGGTCAGCGCGGCGCGGAAGGCTGCGAGATGCGTGCCGCCGTCGCGCTGCGGGATGTTGTTGGTGAAGGTGAGGACGTTCTCGTAATAGCTGTCGTTCCACTGCAGCGCGACGTCGATCCCGATCCCGTCCTTTTCGGCCGAGACGGCGATCGGGTCGGAGATCAGCGGCTGCTTGTTGCGGTCGAGATACTTCACGAAGGCGGCGATCCCGCCCTCGTAGAACAGGTCGTGCTCCAGCGGCTCCTCGTGACGCTTGTCGCGCAGCTTGATGCGCACGCCGGAATTGAGGAAGGCGAGCTCGCGATAGCGGTGCTCCAGCTTGTCGAAATCGAATTCGATGACGTTCTTGAACGTCTCCTCGCTGGCCTTGAAGGTGACGCGGGTGCCTTTCTTCAGGCCATCCTCGTCGCCATTGCTGTCGACCGGGGGCGCATCGCCCACGACGCGCAAGGGTTCCACCGCATCGCCGTTCTCGAAGCGCATCCAGTGCTCCTTGCCGTCGCGCCAGATCACCAGTTCGAGCCATTCGGACAGCGCGTTGACGACCGAGACGCCCACGCCGTGCAGGCCGCCCGATACCTTGTAGGCATTGTCGTCGCTGGTGTTCTCGAACTTGCCGCCTGCGTGGAGCTGGGTCATGATGACCTCGGCCGCCGAGACGCCTTCTTCCTTGTGCATGTCGACCGGAATGCCGCGGCCATTGTCCTCGACCGAGACCGATCCGTCGGCATTGAGTTCGATGAGGACGAGATCGCAATGGCCCGCCAGCGCCTCGTCGATGGCGTTGTCGGACACTTCGAACACCATGTGGTGCAGGCCGCTGCCATCGTCGGTGTCGCCGATATACATGCCCGGGCGCTTGCGGACCGCGTCGAGCCCTTTCAGCACCTTGATCGAATCCGCGCCGTATTCGCCGCGCCGCTTGTTATCGGGCCGCGTGTTGTCAGGAGCGCCGTTTGCCGGCGTCTCGGAAATGTTCTCGTCCATGCCGATTATATAGGGATTTGCGGAGGGATTGCCAAAGAATCCCGCCCGCTTTTCCCCCGGCGCCGGAAGCGTCCGCGAGCCGGTTGATTTCACCGCTCCGGTGACGCATCTCCCACCCGTGCTTTCCATTCTCGACATCTTTCGCATCGGCATCGGGCCTTCCTCCTCGCACACGGTCGGCCCGATGCGGATCGCGCGGACCTTCGTGCGGGCGCTGGAAAAGGCGGAGAAGCTCGACCGGACAGCCCGGGTCGCGGTCGAGCTGCAGGGCTCGCTGGCGCTGACGGGCATCGGCCACGGCACGCTCGATGCCACGATCCTCGGCCTCGCGGGGTTCCGTCCGGACCGCACCGATCCCGACGAGGCGGTGCGCACGCTGGAGGACATCGCGGCCTCAGGGCGGCTGAAACTGGGCAACGCGGTCGAGATCGGTTTCGACCGCGCGCGCGACATCGACCTCGCCGGCCATGTCATTCCCGAGCTCCATCCCAACGGGATGCGTCTCGTCGCATACGACGAGACGGGCGAGGTCCTGCTCGAGCGGACCTATTATTCCACCGGCGGCGGTTTCGTCGCGTCCGAGGCGCAATTGCGGCGCAAGCCCAAGAACGACCAGGTGAACGCGGGCACCTCGGTACCCCACGATTTCCGCTCGGCCGCCGACCTTCTCGCGATTGCCGATGAAACCGGTCTGTCCATCGCCGAGATCGTGCTCGCCAACGAGGATGCGGTGCGCCCGCGCGAGGCGACGCTCGAAGGGATCGACCGCATCGCTGGCGCGATGGACCAGTGCATCGATCGCGGGCTAAGCCAGCGGGGCGTGCTGCCCGGTGGGCTCAAGGTCGCGCGGCGGGCGCCCGACCTGTGGGACAAGCTCTCCGCCAATCCCCAATCGAACGAGCGCGAGCAATTGTTCGACTGGCTCAATTGCTATGCCATGGCGGTGAACGAGGAGAATGCCGCCGGGGGCCGCGTCGTCACCGCGCCGACCAATGGCGCGGCGGGGATCATTCCGGCGGTGATCCGCTTCTACTGCGTCGCGAACGAGGAAAAGCCCTGCCGCGACAGCCGGCGCACCTTTCTTCTGACGGCGGGCGCGATTGGCCTTCTCTACAAGCAGCGGGCGAGCATTTCGGGCGCCGAGATGGGCTGCCAGGGAGAGGTCGGCGTCGCCTGCTCCATGGCCGCCGGCGGGCTCGCCGCGCTGTGGGGCGCATCGCCGGTGCAGGTCGCCAGCGCGGCGGAGATCGGGATGGAGCACAATCTCGGGCTCACCTGCGACCCGGTCGGCGGACTGGTGCAGGTGCCGTGCATCGAACGCAACGCCATCGGCGCGGTCAAGGCGGTCAACGCCGCGCGCCTCGCGCTCCACCGGACCGGCGCCGAAAGCCTCGTCAGCCTCGACCAGGTGATCGAGACGATGCGCCAGACCGGGCTCGACATGAGCAACAAGTACAAGGAAACGAGCCAAGGCGGGCTCGCGGTGAACGTCATCGAATGCTGATGCTGTTCGCCGTGGTGCTGGTGGTCTCGGGCGCGCTGGTCGCCGGGGCCGCATGGGGCATCTACGGCAAGCTGCCCGAAAAGCTCGAGGGATTTCTGGTCGCGCTCGCGGGCGGCGCGCTGCTGCTGTCGGTGACGAGCGAACTGATCGAGCCGTCGATCGACAAGAGCAGCGTGTTTCACGCCATGCTCGGCGTCGCGGCGGGCGCATTAGTGTTCACGATCTGCGACTATTTGATCGACGAGAAATGGGGGGCAGAATCAGGTGGTGGCCTGCTCGCCGCGATCACGCTTGACGGGATACCGGAAAACCTCGCGCTCGGAGTTGCGCTGATCGGGGCGGGCGGCCTCGAAGTGGCCGCGCTCGCCGGATCGATCCTCTTGTCCAACCTGCCCGAAGCGGCTGGCGGGGCGCGGGGCATGAGCGAGGGCGGCAAGCGGAAGGGGCGGATCATGCTGCTCTGGACCGCCACCGCCATCCTTCTCTCGGTCGCAGCGATCGCGGGCAATCTTCTGCTGTCGGGCGTGGGGGAGGGAACGCTTGCCGTCATCCGCTGCTTTGCCGCCGGTGCCGTGGTGGCGAGCCTCGCGACCGAAGTCTTCCCCAAGGCCTTCAAGGAAGATCATTACATGGCCGGGATCGCCACCGCGCTCGGCGTGATCCTCGCCTTCGTGCTCGGAAGCCTCGGGGGAGGCTAGAGCGGCGGCGGCCAGCGCGACCGGCGGGGCTCGACAGCGCGCGGCTTGGCGATAGGGTGGAGCGATGGAAAACGCCCCCGATGCAGCCGACCTCTCGCAACCCTTCGGGTCCTATCACGCGATCTTCGCGCGCTGGGCAGAGGTGCAGCCCGAAGCGGTCGCGCTGCGCGACGAGAGCGGCGCGCTTAGCTGGTCCGACATGGTCGACCGGATCGAGCGGATCGCCGCGCGGCTGGCGGCGGACGGTCTGGATCGCGGGCAGTCGGTCGCTATTCTCGGCACTTCGACCATATCCTATGCGCTGGTCTTCCTCGCCGCCATGCGGGCCGGTGGAGTGGCGGCGCCGCTGACCACCAGCGCCAGCGCGGACCAGCTGGCCGGAATGGCGGCGGACAGCGGCGCGCGGCATATCTTCATCGACCGCGCCAAGCTGGGCGAAATGGGCGAAGACAGCTTTCCCGGCATGGAACGGATCGTGCTGGACGAAGAGCTGAGTAACTGGATGGCGCCCGCCGGAGCGAAAGCTCCCGATTTCGCGCCCGACCCGGACGATCCCTTCAACATCATCTATTCGAGCGGGACGACCGGCACGCCCAAGGGCATCGTCCATTCGCACCGGATGCGCTGGCGGCAGTTCGGCTCGACCGCGGCGAGCTATCTGGCGGCGGGCCTTCCGGTGCGCGCGCTCGCATCGACGCCGCTTTATTCGAACACCACCATGGTCGCCTTTCTCGCCCCGCTGCTGGCGGGCGGATCGGTGCGGATCATGGGCAAGTTCGACGCTGCGAAATGGCTCGGTTTCGCCGAGGCCGACCGGACGACCACGACCATGCTCGTTCCGGTCCAGTACCAGCGGCTGATGGACGAGCCGCGTCTGGACGACTTCGACCTGTCATCGCTGGCGATCAAATACTGCACGTCGGCCCCGTTCCCCGCCGAGCTCAAGCGCGAAGTGCTCGTTCGGATGCCGGGCGCGCTGATCGAGATCTACTCGATGACCGAGGGCGGCGTCGTCTGCCTCCTTCCCGCGCACGAGTTTCCCGACAAGCTGCACACGGTCGGCCGGCCCGCGCCGGGCAGCGAGCTCAAAGTGCTCGACGACCGGGATGGCGAGGTCGCGCCCGGCACGCCCGGCAATCTCGTCGGCCGCAGTGGCACCATGATGGCGGGGTACAGGAATCAGCCCGAGAAGACGCGCGAAGGCCAGTGGATCGATCCGGACACCGGCGAGGTGTGGCAACGCATGGGCGATATCGGCCGCATCGATGCGGACGGATTCGTCGAACTGGTCGGCCGCGCCAAGGACATGATCATCTCGGGCGGGTTCAACATCTACCCGGTCGATCTGGAGAACGCGCTGCTCGAGGAGGATGGCGTGGTCGAGGCGGCGGTGATCGGGGTGCCGTCGCGCCGCTGGGGAGAGACGCCGGTCGGTTTCGTGCGTTTGGCGCATCATTCGAAAGGCGGGCCGGACGTGGCCGAAGCCATCCTCGCTGCGGTCAATTCCCGGCTCGGAAAGACCCAGCGGCTCGCCGCGCTGTACCCCATAAACGAAATGCCGCGCAGCCATATCGGCAAGCTGCTCAAGAGCGAGCTGCGCGAAATGGCGGCACGGCATGACGACCCGGCCTGATTGGTAGAAGTTTTCGAGACGCGGACCGCCGAAGGGGTTCTGGGGGAGAGGAATTCGGCGGCCGCGTCTCTACTCGCTGCCATGTGCCTTGCGGGCGATGGGTCAGCCGATGTGGGGGACCAGCATCAAGGTGCTGACCGCACTCGCCGCAAGAAAGGCCAGGATATTGACTGCAAAGCGCATGTCTTTTCTCCTGATGTCCGGCGGCTGAATTGGGAGGTGTGAACCGCCGGGTTGAGGGTGTAATAATGTTGCCGGCTGCCGAACGAAAGTGACTTTACGCGTAGAGAGGTTGCGAGAAACGCAATCAATATTAGACATCTTCGGCGGAAGGTGAAAATCCCGCATCGGGGAAATCGCTGGATTCGCGTCATTGCACGCCATCGGCGCGCTGCCTGCATGGCTCTCGGCGCCGGTCGGCGGCGTCGGCTATTGACGCTGGGGGCCGAGCGCCTATCGCCTCGGCGCCATGGACCAAGAGCACCTTCCCGACTCAATCCTGATCGTCGATTTCGGCAGTCAGGTGACACAGCTCATCGCCCGCCGCGTGCGCGAGGCCGGGGTTTATTCCGAGATTGCGCCCTTCACTCAGGCCGAGGAAGCTTTCACCCGGATGAAGCCCAAGGGCATCATTCTGTCCGGATCGCCCGCCAGCGTGCCCGACGAAGGGAGCCCGCGCGCCCCGCAATGCCTGTTCGACAGCGGGCTGCCGATCCTCGGCATCTGTTACGGCCAGCAGGTGATGACCCATCAGCTCGGCGGCGAGGTCCGCCCTGGCCACGAAACGGGGGAGGGCGGCGAATTCGGCCGCGCTTTCCTGACCGTCACCAAATCCTGCGCGCTGTTCGACGGGTTGTGGGAGGAGGGCGAGCGCCATCAGGTCTGGATGAGCCACGGCGACAAGGTCACCCGCTTCGCCGACGGGTTCGAGATCGTCGCCATCAGCGACGGCGCACCCTTCGCCGTGATCGCCGACGAGGCGCGCAGATATTACGGCATCCAGTTCCACCCCGAAGTCGTCCACACGCCGGACGGGGCGAAACTGATCGCCAATTTCGCGCGCCATGTCTGCGGGCTCGCGGGCGACTGGACCATGGCCGAATTCCGCGCGACCAAGATCGCCGAGATTCGCGAACAAGTCGGGGACGGGAAGGTCATCTGCGGATTGTCGGGCGGGGTCGATTCGGCCGTCGCCGCGGTGCTGATCCACGAGGCGATCGGCGACCAGCTCACCTGCGTCTTCGTCGACCATGGCCTGATGCGGATGAACGAGGCGGAGCAGGTCGTCACGCTGTTCCGCGATCACTACAACATCCCGCTCGTCCATGTGGATGTCGAGGAGCAGTTCCTCTCCGGCCTTGCGGGTGAGACCGACCCTGAAAAGAAACGCAAGTTCATCGGCAAGACCTTCATCGACGTGTTCGAGGAAGAGGCGCGCAAGATCGGCGGCGCGGATTTCCTCGCGCAGGGGACGCTCTATCCCGACGTGATCGAGAGTGTCTCCTTTACCGGCGGGCCGAGCGTCACGATCAAGAGCCACCACAATGTCGGCGGTCTGCCCGAACGCATGAACCTGAAGCTGGTCGAACCCTTGCGCGAACTGTTCAAGGACGAGGTCCGCGATCTCGGCCGCGAGCTGGGCCTGCCGGACGTGTTCGTCGGCCGCCATCCCTTCCCCGGCCCCGGCCTCGCCATCCGCATTCCGGGCGAGGTCACGAAAGAGCGGTGCGACATCCTGAGGAAGGCCGACGCGATCTATCTCGACGAGATTCGCAAGGCCGGGCTCTACGATGCGATCTGGCAGGCTTTCGCCGTGCTGCTCCCGGTCAAGACGGTCGGCGTGATGGGCGACGGGCGCACCTATGACAGCGTCTGCGCCCTGCGCGCGGTGACCAGCACTGACGGCATGACGGCGGACGTCTATCCCTTCGACGCCGGCTTCCTCACCCAGTGCGCCACGCGCATCGTCAACGAGGTGAAGGGCATCAACCGGGTGGTCTACGATTACACCAGCAAGCCCCCGGGCACGATCGAGTGGGAATGAGTTGCTATCTAACAAGTCGTGATTCATAGAATCGCGATGCAAAATACTTCTCATGCAGTAATGGCTCAGAGGGTCGAGCCGCGGGACAGTCTCGACGATTTTCCGACGCCTCCGTGGGCTACCCGCGCCTTGATCGAACATGTGATCGGCCGCGACGTACAATATCAGAACTGCCTTGAGCCGGCTTGCGGTGCTGGTCACATGGCGCGCACTCTTGATGAATATTTCGACACGGTGACGGGACAAGACGTTGCTGATTATGGCTACGGCGATCTGCAGGACTATCTTACGTTTGAGCCTAACCAGCGGTGGGATTGGGTCATTACCAATCCGCCGTTTCGCTTGGCAGAGAACTTTATAGACCAAGCGCTAAAAATGTCCCGGGCTGGTTGTGCCATGTTGGTCCGAACAACCTTTATCGAGAGTGTGGGTAGGTATCGGCGTCTCTTTAGCCAGCAACCACCCACGAAAGTCGCGCAGTTTGTAGAGCGTGTTCCGATGGTCAAAGGTCGACTGGATAAAAAGGCTTCTACAGCGACTGGCTACTGTTGGCTTGTCTGGCAGAAAAACGAAACGTCCAGTTCGGAGCTAGTTTGGATTCCCCCATGTCGAAAGAAACTTGAATTTGACGACGATTATCCCACTTCACAGCTGCAGTTGGTGTGAGGATGGAATATGGCAAGTAACAAGAGGTCAATTCCCGAAATAAGGGAGCGTCTTTACGAGTTGGCCGACGAGCTTGGGGTCGATGAACTGCGACAGCTTGCTGACGAGACTTATCGTCGACCGCCGCGTAAAAGGGCAAAGACAAGAAGCCCCAAACTGACGCCTGCAATGGCTGCTCGAATTCGGCAATATGCGCGAGATAACCCCGAGGCCCATCAGCAAGACATCGCAAATGAGTTTGAGGTTAACCACGGAAGAATTTCCGAGGCCCTCGATAACCAGATGTAGTTCACGAAGGTCTCAAGTTTTGCAGCTGCCGCTCGGTCCGGACCCCCGGACCGGCATCCTCCGCCGTCTCCAGCCCCTGCTGATCCAGCGCTTCGGCCGGATCGAGCGGGCGGCGGCGAGCCGGCGGAGGCCCGAATGGGTGCTGGTGCAGGGTGTGGTCGGCGCGCGGACGAAATCGGCGGTGTCGAATGCCGCCACCGACCGGCTGCTGGCGCGCTGGGGCAGCTGGGAGGCGGTGGCCGATGCTCCGCTCGCCGCGCTTCGGGCCGAACTCGGCACCCAGACCTATCCGAACGTGGCCGCCGAACGCCTGAAGGCCTGCCTTGCCAATCTGGTCGCGCGGCGCGGCGCGGTCGACCTCTCCCACCTCGAGGGGATGGAGACCGCCGAAGCGATGCGCTGGCTCGAGCAGCTGCCGGGGATCGGGCGCAAGATCGCCGCCGGGGTGATGAACGCCAGCACGCTCGACCGCCGCGCCATTGTGCTCGACGGACATCACACGCGCATCCTGCGGCGCATGGGGCTCGTCCCGGCGAAAGCGGAAACGGTGCGCGCCTTCGCCGCGATCATGCCCGCCATGCCGCCCGAATGGAGCGCGGCCGATTTCGACGAGCATCACCTGCTGATGAAGAAGGTCGGCCAGACGACCTGTCGCCCTTCGCAAATGCTGTGCGGCGACTGTCCCGCCGAGGCGCTCTGCGAGACGGGAAGGCAACGCGCGTGCTAGCCGCCCGCCATGGTCCGGCCGTCGAGGATCTCCACCCAGTATCCGTCGGGGTCCTTGATGAAGGCGATGTGTTTCATCATCCCGTCCTCGGGCCGCTTCTGGAAGGTGACGCCGTGCGCGTCGAAATGGGCGACGGCCTTGTCCAGATCGGGAACGTCGAGCGCGATATGGCCGAAGCCGCGCGGATCGGAATTGCCGTCGTGGTAGACCGGGCCGTCCTCGTCCTCGGTGCCCCAGTTGTGCGTGAGTTCGAGCACGCCCTGGCGCGAGAACACGTATTCCGCCGCCGCGCGCTCGTCCTGCGGCACCTCGTCCTCGCTGCCGGTGAAGCCGAGGAAATAGAGCGAGAACTCGCCCGCCTCGACATCGACCTTGCGCAGCAGCGTCATGCCGAGAACGCCGCAGTAGAATTCGAGGCTCTTTTCCGGGTCCTTGATGCGCAGCATGGTGTGGTTGAAGGTGAAGCCGTGCGGATTGGCGGGCGTGGTTTCGGCCATGGGAATGCGGTCTCCTGTTCTGTCGCCCCCACAGGTCGGAAGAGGTCGGCGATCCTGCAAGGGGCGCGGGCCAGGTGCTGAGCGAGTCCGAAACCGAGGAGGTGTTCCGCCGCCTCGCCGCCGCCATGCCGGGGCGCACGCCCGGAGCGAAGGGTCCGAAAGGCCAGCCCGATGCCTTTCGCAGCTGCATCTCCTGCATGCTCTCGGCCCAGTCGCTCGACCGCAACACGGCCAAGGCGGCCAAGGCGCTGTTCGCGCTGGCGACGACGCCGGAGGCCATGCTCGCGCTCGACGATGCGACCATCGCGGCGGCGATCCGACCGTGCGGGCTCTACAACAACAAGACCCGCTCGATCCGCCACTTCTGCGAGGCATTGCTAGCCGGATATGGCGGAATTGTACCCGATACGCGCGAAGACCTGCTGAACTTGCCCGGAATTGGACGCAAATGTGCCGACATCGTGCTCAGCTTTACCTTCGGGAAGGACACGATCGCGGTCGACACCCACGTCCATCGCGTGTGCAACCGCATCGGCCTGACGCACGCGAAAACCGCCGACACAACCGCCATCCAGATCGAGGAGCGCGCTCCCGCCTGGGCCATGCACGAGGGCCATTTCTGGCTCATCCAGTTCGGCAAGCGGGTCTGCACTGCCCGCGCGCCAAAATGCCCGAGTTGCCCGCTGAACGATCTGTGCGAATGGTATGCGGAAGCGCGGCCTACCAGCTGAAGCCGGCAGCCACCGCGCGAATTTCCGCTGCAGTGCTGTGTCGCCCGAGAACGGCGTTGCGGTGCGGAAAGCGCCCGAATCGCGCGATCATGCGATGGTGGCTCCGCGCGAAGGACAATGATCCGGGGGCGTAGCGCATGAACAGTCGCAGCGAGAGGCGCTGGTCGGCGATCGCCTCGCTGTGCATCAGCGGCATCAGCACGAATTGCGCCTCGTCGCGAGACAGCCCGCGATGCCATCCCTTCCGGATGGCGCCATGCGTGATGGCAAGAGCGAGCGGGTCCCAGCGATAGGCACGCGGATCGTCGCGGAAGAGATTGCGCGGCAACTGGTCGAACAGGAGGATTGCGGCGCGGGCGGTCGCCCTATCGGTCAGGAAGCTTTCGGCAGATTGCGTACCGAGGGGCGTCAGCCAGCGTCCGAACTGGACCTTGAGAAAAGCGTCGACATCCTCACCCCCGGCAAACCAGGCGGCAGGGCCGAGCACGTGAAACCAGCAATAGAGGAGGTCCCGCGCCCACGGCCGGTTCGTTACGGCCATGGGCGAAAGATCAGCCTTCGACCTTGCGGTAGGGAACAAAGTCCTCGAGGATCAGCACGCCAGCGAAAAACCCGCCGGCGCGGTCGCGCAGAGTGATCTGGTCTGTGCGGCAGAGATTGGTGCCGCTCCACCGATCGATCACCAGTATGTCATCGTCGTCGATCGAATCGGGGCTGGATGTGGTGTTGACCCACAAGGTCTCTCCCGCCCGGTAGACGAGCGCGGTCTTGTCGATCACCGTGAAGTTCTGCGAGGGGAAGGTGCGGATGCAGTTTTCCGGCTCTCCCGCGACGCGGCCTTCGAGCATTTCGGCGAGCTTTGCTTCGCCCTTGGTCATTTCGGGCCGTGCGTCGTCCGCATCCTGTGCCTGCGCGACCGGGGCGGCGAACAGGGCCAGCGCGGCGGCGGCCATGGCGGTGGTTTTCAGCTTGGTCATGGATCAACTCCTTACCCCCCGGACTATCAGCAAACGGCTGAACCGGGGCTGAGTTTCCTAGCCCGTTCCGCCGACCGTGAGCCCGTCGATCAGCAGGGTCGGCTGTCCGACCCCAGCAGGCACGCTCTGACCGCCCTTGCCGCAGACGCCCACCCCTTCGTCGAGCGTCATGTCGTTGCCGATGCCCGAAACGCGGGTGAGCACCTTCGGCCCGTCGCCGATCAGCGTCGCGCCCTTGATCGGCGAGACGATCCTGCCGTTCTCGACCTTGTAGGCCTCGGTGCAGGCGAAGACGAACTTGCCGCTGGTGATGTCGACCTGACCGCCGCCGAAGCTGGTGGCGTAGATGCCATCCTTCACGCGGGCGAGCAGTTCGGCCGGATCGTCATGGCCGGAGCGCATGAAGGTGTTGGTCATGCGAGGCATGGGCGAATGTTTGTAGCTTTCGCGCCGCCCATTGCCGGTGGGGGCGACGCCCGTGAGGCGCGCGTTCAGCCGATCCTGCATGTAGCCTTTGAGAATACCGTCCTCGATCAGCACGGTTTCCCCGGTCGGCGTCCCCTCGTCGTCGATCGAGAGCGAACCGCGCCGTTCCGCGATGCTCCCATCATCGACCACGGTCACGCCCGGTGCGGCGACCCGCTCGCCGATCCGGCCGGAAAAGGCACTGGTGCCCTTGCGGTTGAAATCGCCTTCAAGCCCGTGGCCGACCGCCTCGTGCAGCAGCACGCCCGGCCAGCCCGGGCCGAGAAGAACGGTGGTCTCGCCCGCCGGAGCGGCCACGCTGTCGAGATTGACGAGCGCCTGCCGCACCGCCTCGTCCACACCGCGCAGCCACTCGCCTTCATCGAACAACCGTTCGTAGAGATAACGCCCGCCCATGCCGAAGCTGCCGCGCTCGCGCCGTCCGTTCGCCTCGGCGACGATGCCGATATTGAGGCGCACCAGAGGGCGCAGGTCGCGCGCGACGAAACCGTCGGCGCGCACGATCTCGACCACGCTCCAGCTCGCCAGCAGACTGGCGGTTACCTGTGCCACGCGCGGGTCCTTCGCCCGCGCAACCGCGTCGATCTTCTCGAGCAGCGCGACCTTCTCGGCGAAGGGCACGAGGTCGAGCGGGCTCGCATCGGTGTACATGAAGCGATTGGTCCGCGCCGGAGGCGGGGCCGGCTGGCCCTTCGCCGGATCGAGCAGTTGCAGCGTTTCGCCCGCGCGCGCGATCGCCGCCGCGCTGATCTCGTTGGCATGGGCGAAGCCGGTCGTCTCGCCGCTCACGCCGCGCAGGCCGAAGCCGGAGTCGCGCGAATAGTCGGCGGTCTTCAGCCGCCCGTCATCGAAGGCGAAGCTCTCAGAGGCGATGAATTGCAGGTACAGCTCGCCGTCATCGGTGCCCGACAACAGACGGGCGGTGAGCGCCTTTGCCTCGTCGGGGTCGAGCTGCCCGGGCTTGTAGAGCAGACTGGTGGCGTCGGTCGCCGAATTGGGAAGTGCGGTCATGCCTTGCGATGTAGGCATTCCCCGTCGTACGCGCTAGCGGTGTCCGGGGTCCGCGCCTTCGGAGATGTCGATGATCTGCGCCTGGTCGACCCCATCCGCCGGTCCGCCCTCGAGCACGAAGCGACGGTCGCAATAACCGCAATCGACATAGCCATGCTCGTCGATCTGGAGATAGATCTTGGGATGGCCGAGCGCGATCGGCTTGTAGTTCTCCCCGCTGCGGATGTCGGTCGCGCCGTCGCACCAGACGCGGCGTGTGGTGACCTTGGTGACTTCGGGCGGGGGCAGGCTCATGAACGGGGCGGATAGTGGGTTTCGCTCCCGCTCTCAAGCCTATACGGCGCGGGTCATGACTGGGCAGCCCGCGATCCGCATCGACAATCTCGTGAAGCGCTATGCGGGGACCGGGAGCGGTGACGACAAGCTGGCGCTGAAGGGCGTCAGCTTCGACGTGCCCCAGGGCGAGGTCTTCGGCCTGCTCGGCCCCAACGGCGCGGGCAAGTCGACGCTTATCAACATTCTCGCCGGTTTGGTCACCAAGACATCGGGCAATGCCGAGATCTGGGGCTTCGACATCGACGAACATCCCCGCAACGCCAAGCGCAGCATCGGCATTGTCCCGCAGGAAATCGTCTTCGATCCCTTCTTCACCCCGTTCGAGGTGCTCGAGAATCAGGGCGGCTTCTACGGCATCGGCAAGGGCGAGCGGCGGAGCGAGGAGCTGCTGCGCGCGGTCCATCTGGCGGACAAGCGCGACGCCTATGCCCGCACGCTCTCGGGCGGCATGAAGCGCCGATTGCTGATCGCCAAGGCGATGGTCCACTCGCCCCCGATCCTGGTGCTGGACGAGCCGACGGCGGGCGTCGATGTCGAATTGCGGCGGCAGTTGTGGGAACTGGTGACCGAGCTCAACCGCGAGGGCGTGACGGTGGTCCTCACCACCCACTATCTCGAGGAAGCCGAGCAATTGTGCGACCGGATCGCGATCATCAATCATGGCGAGCTGATCGCCAACAAGCCGACCCGCGACCTGATCGGCATGGCACGCGAGAAGATCGTCGCGATCACGGTCGACAAGGATATTGCCGGCCCGCCGATGGAAGAGGCGTTCCTCAAGGCCGAGGTGGTCGAGCCGCGCCGCATCGAGATTACCTACGATCGCGACGCGACCAGCGCGGGCCAGGTCCTCGCGCTGCTCCAGCAGCATGGCTATGCGATCGAGGATGTCACCACGCGGGAAGCCGATCTGGAGGACGTGTTCGTCCAGCTGACCGGCGCGGGCTAGGGGGCGGAGATTTGCGGGCCGGGGGACGATGCGCCGGCCCGGGCATCAGCCCATGCGCCTGTTGCCGAGCCCTGCATCGTGAACCTTCTGCGCCTTCCAGACGAAAGGCGCGACCTCTTCCAGCGCGGTGCCGCAGTGCCGGCAACGTCCGACATGCCCGCCATGGGTCCGCCGGACGTTTGTAAGATCGACGCTGTGCCTGCCGAGCGCGCAGGTAAGATAAGCCAGCTTCATAGCTGAACCCCTCCCGAAAAAATGTCTGGCCCCCGTCCGTCCGCTATTCGGCAACGGGCGGCTGTCCAACCCCCGCGGAGGCGAGCCGTTGGAGAATTGCGACACAAATGCGGCAAGAGCGACGGGGACGTCGCAAACTCGGGAATGTTAAGAGTTTTTTATCCTGCTTCGGGGGGAATTGCGTAAATCCTCCGGGAATTAGGATGGCCCATTCCAAACGCCCGAAAGGAGCAGCAGCTTGAGCTTTTTTTCAGCGATCGGCCTCGGCCCCCGACCCACCCCGACTCCCGCACCCGCGCCGGCCCCACCTCCGCCGCAATCCTCTCCCGCGGCGGAAACCTCGAACCCGCCGCCCGCTGCCAGCGAACCGCCTTCCAATGGCGCAGGCTCGCAGGGCAACCCTCCACCCAGCGAACCCGGCGTGACTTATCAGCCCTCGCCCCCGCCGAGCGAGCCAGTGACCTACGACGCGCCGCCGCCCGCACCGTCGGCGTCTCCCGAAGCGCCGTCGGCCGCCGGACCGGCTTCCCCGCTGGCTTCCGGCACCACCTCGTCCGCGCCGGTCGCGAGCAGCACTCCCGACCGGCCAAGCCGCACCGCGCCGCTCCTCGGGGAAGCCAGCACGCTGACCGCAGCGAAGGGTTCGATCACCGAACAGGTCGCCGCCAGCCGCACTGTTTCCGCACCGCCGAGCGAGGCGGTCGCGGCGGGCGAAGCGGTCCGGCCCGACGTGGCCGAAGTGATCGCGGCGTTCACCAGCCAGTTTGCAGGCGCCGAGCGCCGCAATCTCGAAATGCTGCTCTGATCCTGTACCCGGCGAGCGTCGCACGCGCCTGATCCTGTCGGGCGCGGCGCGCTCGCCGGTCGGGCGAAGGCGCAGCCTCTTGCGCCGCGCCTTGCTTGCGTGTTGAAGCTTGGGAATGGCCATGCCTTCTCACACGCACGACGTGCTTGTCATCGGTTCGGGCGCGGCCGGACTGACCGCCGCGCTCGCGCTCGCCGAAACCCGCAAGGTCTGCGTCCTTGCCAAGGGCAGCCTGACCGGCGGCAGCACGGCCTGGGCGCAAGGGGGGATCGCCGCGGTCCTAGACGCCGGCGACACCTTCGAGGATCACGTGCGCGACACGATGATTGCCGGGGCGGGACTGAACGATCGCGAGGTGGTCGAATTCGTGATCGAGCGCGCGCCGGCCAGCATCGACCGGCTGTCCGAGCTCGGCGTGCCCTTCAATCGCGAGAGCGGCGATCTCCATCTTACGCGCGAGGGCGGGCACAGCCACCGCCGGATCGTCCATGTCGACGATGCGACCGGCTGGGCTGTGCAGGAGGCGCTGCTCAACGCCGCGCGCGCCAATCCGAACATCACACTGGTGCCGGGCCAGACCTGCATCGACTTCATCACCGGGCGCAACCAGGTCGATTTCTCCGCAGCGGGCCGGGTCTGGGGCGTCTATGCTCTCGACGAGGCGAGCGGGCGGGTGATGAAGCATGTCGCGCGCGCCACCGTGCTGGCCGCGGGCGGCGCGGGGCGCGTCTACCAGTTCTCCACCGCCCCGCGCGGCGCGACCGGAGACGGGATCGCCATGGCCTACCGCGCCGGGGCGCGTGTTTCCAACATGGAAATGATGCAGTTCCACCCGACCTGCCTCTACAATCTGGAGGTCAAGAACTTCCTCATTACCGAGGCGGTGCGGGGCGAGGGCGGGCGGCTGATCAATCCGGAAACCGGCGAGCGTTACATGGAGCGCTACGATCCCGAACGCATGGAGCTTGCCCCGCGCGATGTGGTCGCCCGCGCGAACGACGACCAGATCAAGCGCTACGGCCTCGATTTCGTCCACCTCGACATCAGCCACCAGCCCGCCGATTTCGTGCGGGGGCATTTCCCGACCATCCACGAGAAGCTGCTCTCGCTTGGCATCGACATGACGAAGGAGCCGATCCCCGTGGTGCCGGCCCAGCATTACACCTGCGGCGGCGTGGTCATCGGGCTCGACGCGCGGACCGATCTGCCGGGCCTGTGGGCGGCGGGCGAATGCACCGAGAGCGGTCTCCATGGCGCCAATCGTCTCGCCTCGAACTCGCTGCTCGAATGCTTCGTTTTCGGCGAGGCCGCCGCGCGCGACATTCTTGCCCACTGGGACGGGCTGGAGGCGGCGCCCGAGATCCTCGAATGGGACGAGAGCCGCGTCACCGATTCCGACGAGGAGGTGGTCATCAAGCAGAACTGGACCGAGATCCGCCGCTTCATGTGGAACTATGTCGGCATCGTGCGCACCACCAAGCGGCTGGAGCGCGCGGCCAATCGGATCGAGATGCTCGGCAAGGAGATCGAGGATTATTACGGCAGCTTCCGGGTCACCACCGACCTCATCGAGCTGCGCAACCTTCACCAGGCCGCCGGGCTGATCGTTCAGAGCGCGCTCAAGCGCTACGAAAGCCGGGGGCTGCACTACACGATGGACTATCCCGACACCGCCTCCATCGCCCGCGACACGGTGCTGGTGCCCTAACGAAGCAGGAGAGGACATGCCCGAGACCACCGCCAATTCGATCACGCTCCATTACGAGGACCATGGCGATCCGGCGAACACGCCGATTCTGCTGGTCATGGGGCTGGGCGCGCAGATGACGCTGTGGCCGATCGAACTGGTCGAGGCGCTGGTGGAGCGGGGCTTCCGCGTGATCCGTTACGACAATCGCGACATCGGCCTCAGCCAGAAGATGGACGGGGCAAAGGTGCCGGGCATGGTGCGGCACATGATCATGCGGCGGATCGGGTTTCGCCCTGCCGTGCCCTACACGCTTGCCGACATGGCGGCGGACGGGATCGGGCTGCTCGACGCGCTCGACATCGCCCGCGCGCATGTCGTGGGCGCTAGCATGGGCGGGATGATCGCGCAGCTGATGGCGGTGAATCATCCCGAGCGCCTGCTCTCGCTCACCTCGATCATGTCGACCACCGGCAATCCCCGCCTGCCGGCCGCCGAGCGTGCCGCGATCAGGGCTCTGACCGCGCGGCCCGCCTCGCTGGAGGAAGAGGCGCTGGTCGAGCACGGATTGCGAGTCGCCGGTGCGATCGGCAGCCCAGGCTACCGCCCCGATCCCGAACGGCTGCGAGCGAGGGTCCAAGAGAACGTGCGCCGTTCGGTCTATCCCGCCGGGCTCCCACGCCAGATGGCCGCGATCATCGACGATGGCGATCGCCGGGCGAGGCTGGCGGAGGTGAAAGTCCCGACGCTCGTGCTCCATGGCGAGGCCGATCCGCTGGTCCGTCCGGAGGGCGGCAGGGACACCGCCGCCGCAATTCCTGGCGCACGCCTGAAGACGATTCCCGGCTGGGGCCACGACCTGCCGGCGGAGCTGGTCGACGAACTGGCCGATGCCATCGCGGAGCACGCGGCCACAGCCGCCTGAGCACCATCCCCAGCAAGCGCGCCGGATTCGATAATTGCCGGTACGGATTCGATTGCTTCACAAGCCGCGCCGCGCGCTTTTGCCCGCCAAAATTTTTTCCCGGATTCATTTTCGTGCTTGCGCCCTCGCGAAGTCCAGCTTGGTCCACGCGTCGCTGCGTTGCATCGCTGCAATACACGTGGTCTGGCGGCTGCCGATTGGGCTCGAAGAGCCATCGACGGCCTTGCATAGACGGGCCGAGTGATTCAGTATTTAGGTCCGGGCAGCAGGGGGACCCACAAGACCTAGCGTCGTCAGGCCGCATACCCATATTGCGGCGAAACGGTGCGAAAGGCGCCTTGTGGTCAAACCGGGGGAAAAGTTTAGCCCCCGCCGCCCGGTCAAAATGCTAGAGCGGGGCTTGCCCGTTCGAATCGAACACATGCGGAACATGGGGCGACAGGCGCCGGTTCGGCAAACAGCGGAGCGGGCACAGATGGATTTCAGAATTGGGGACGATGCGGCGATGAATCTCGACGGCGAGACACAGGAAATCGAGCGCGATGCGCCCGCTCCTGCGCAGGCACCGGCAACAGCGCCGGAGAAGGCAGTGACCATGAACGCGAAAGACACGGGCAGCGAAGCGCTCACCAGCGCGACCGCATCGGCGATGGGGGAAGCGGCCAAGGCGCTCGCTGCCGCGCCCGCGCCCGACAGCAAGAAAGTGCTCGACCGCCGCTTCACGGTCGAGACCGATCAGGCGCGCGATGCCAACCTCACCGAATTCGGCAAGGAAACGCTGATCGACCGCTATCTGCTGCCGGGCGAGACCTTTCAGGACCTCTTCGCACGCGTGGCCGATGCCTATGCCGACGATCAGGAGCACGCTCAGCGGCTCTACGATTACATTTCCAAGCTGTGGTTCATGCCCGCGACCCCGGTGCTGTCCAATGGCGGCACCACGCGCGGCCTGCCGATCTCGTGCTATCTCAACAGCGTCGAGGACAGCCTCGACGGGATCGTCGGCACCTGGAACGAGAATGTCTGGCTCGCCTCCAAGGGTGGCGGCATCGGCACCTATTGGGGCAATGTCCGCGGCATCGGCGAGCCGGTCGGCCTCAACGGCAAGACCAGCGGCATCATTCCCTTCGTCCGCGTGATGGACAGCCTGACGCTGGCGATCAGCCAGGGATCGCTGCGGCGCGGTTCGGCGGCGTGCTATCTCGACGTCAGCCACCCCGAGATCGAGGAATTCCTCGAGATTCGCAAACCGTCGGGCGACTTCAACCGCAAGGCGCTCAACCTGCATCACGGCGTGCTGCTCACCGATGCCTTCATGGAGGCGGTGCGCGAGGGCGCCGAGTTCGACCTCGTCAGCCCCAAGGACGGTTCGGTCCGCAAGACGGTCGACGCGCGCAGCCTGTTCCAGAAGCTGGTCGAGACCCGGCTGGCCACCGGCGAGCCCTATATCGTCTTCTCCGACACGGTGAACCGGATGATGCCCAAGCATCACCGCGAACTGGGCCTAAAGGTCTCGACTTCGAACCTGTGCTCGGAAATCACCCTGCCGACCGGCATCGACCATCTCGGCAACGACCGCACGGCGGTCTGCTGTCTCTCCTCGCTCAACCTCGAGAAGTGGGAAGAGTGGGAAGGCGACAAGCGCTTCATCGAGGACGTGATGCGTTTCCTCGACAACGTGCTGCAGGACTATATCGACCGTGCGCCGGACGAGATGGCCCGCGCCAAATATTCCGCCGCGCGCGAACGCAGCGTCGGCATGGGCGTGATGGGTTTCCACTCCTTTCTGCAGAAGAAGAACATCGGCTTCGAAAGCCCGATGGCCAAGGTGTGGAACCTGAAAATGTTCAAACACATCAGCGCCAAGGCGGAAGAGGCCAGCATGGTCCTCGCCAACGAGCGCGGGCCGTGCCCGGACGCCGAGGAAACGGGCGCGATGGAGCGGTTCAGCTGCAAGATGGCCATCGCGCCGACCGCGTCGATCAGCATCATCTGCGGCGGCACCAGTGCCTGCATCGAGCCGATCCCGGCCAATATCTACACGCACAAGACCCTGTCGGGCAGCTTCGTGGTCAAGAATCCGTATCTGGAAAAGCTGCTGGACAAGAAGAGCAAGAACTCGGTCGCGGTGTGGAACTCGATCCTCGAGCGGGGCGGGAGCGTTCAGCATCTCGACTTCCTGACGCCGGAAGAAAAGGCGACCTTCAAGACCAGCTTCGAGATCGACCAGCGCTGGCTGCTCGAATTCGCCGCCGACCGCTCGCCCTTCATCGATCAGGCGCAGTCACTGAACCTGTTCATCCCGGCCGATGTCGACAAGTGGGACCTGATGATGCTCCACTTCCAGGCATGGGAGAAAGGCATCAAGTCGCTCTATTACCTGCGTTCGAAGAGCGTCCAGCGTGCCGGCTTCGCGGGCGGCGTCGAAGCGGACAACACCTCTGATGCGGCGAAATACGAGCTGATGGCAGGGGCGGGCGAGCAGACCGATTACGAGGAATGCCTGGCCTGTCAGTAGAGGGCAGGCGGTATTCGTTCATCGCCCGCGCTGGCAGCTTCCGCGCCCGATTGCGGGCGTTCACGACACCCACGGCGCCACCTGAAAGCCGTCACGCGGCTAGATAACGATGGTCGCAGGCGAAATGGCGGAAAATGGGGTGGGGAGCGGACATTTGAGCGTCAGCATGGTCTATTCCACGGCTGTTTGCGTTCCCGAAACCAAAGGACGCCTCGCCAAAGAAAGATTAGAGACCAAGGTATCATCCAAAGCGCGACATAGATCACCATGGCACCCGTAGGGGAACCCAGCCAAATTAGGAGCAGCAGCGGTCCTAATACGATGACCCAATAGATGTTTGTTCTGTATGGGAACCCATCGACGACCCAATCTACCCATCTGATGAACTTTCTGCGCTCAAGCCTAGAAAGTGCAGAAGAGAAGATCATTGATGAGAGTTAGCACTTGCGCGCCGACGTTGGCAATGAGGTCGCTAGCTGCTGGTCTCTTTTCGGCTAGTGAGCTGACGTAGCCGCCAGTTCGCTTGCAAGTCACCCGCCCACTCCGTCCAAAGGCTGCTTCTGGGCTGAGACGCGGCCTAAGTCGGACCTCCAAGTGGTAGGCGCATCAACAGTTCGTCAAAATAATCCGAACCGATTTTGATGGCGCGCGGCTCGCGCCCGTATTCCACGAAGCCAGCAGCGGCATAAAGGCGATGTGCCGCCTTGTTGTCTGCAACGACTGTTAGCAAGACTTCCTCACAGCAGGTTCGCGAATGAGTGAGAACCTGGCGCAAAAGACGCTTGCCAATACCACAGCCTCTCGCTTCCGGTCGGACGAACATACCCCACAAATGGCCTTTGTGGCGCAACTTCGTCTTCTCCCGCAGCGCAAGTCCCGCACAGGCAACGAGTTCTTTACCTGACCATATACCGAACACTCCCCCATCCTTCAGCCGCTCGGCAAAAACATCGTTCTTGAGCAAGGTTTCTTCTTCAAACGAAGAGCCAAAAGACTCCGGGTGCAAGCGCAAAGCTAGAAGACGAAGTTCACGGTAGTGGACCGCGTCGTCCAATCTCAGTGGCCTGATCTTGGAACCATCGCCCATTTTAACTTCTCCCACGTGTTGAAGAAGACGATCGCACGAGGCGGCTGATCTCGGCAATGGGGTCGGTTTCCGCCATCACCAAAATCCGGGCTGCCGAACCTACGTCCGCTTTCGCGCCCCAATAGCCGACAGTCACAAGCCCACCCAATCGCGGCCAATCCCACTTCCCACGCGGGGGGGGGGGGATTTCCCCGTGAACCCCTTTGCCTCCCGTCCGTTGCCCTATCGAACGGACACACGAAGGAGATATCCATGAACGACGATCGCATCTGGGAATTCGAGCGCGAACTGTGGCTGGGCGGCGGGGACGTCTATCGCGAGAACGTGGCGGAGGATTGCGTCATGGCGCTCCCCGCCGAACCCTTCCTCTACGACCATAGCTCGGCGACCGAGGCGGTCGAGAAAACGCCTCGCTGGAGCGAAGTCGAATTTGCCGACACGCGCGTGACCCGGCCCGAAGAGGGTCTGATCGTGATCGGATACCGCGCTCATGCGCGTCGTGACGACGAGGACTACCATGCCCTGTGCACCAGTACGCTACGCCGGATCTCGCATGAGAACTGGGTCGTGGTGCAGCACCAGCAGACCCCGTTCGGCGTCGAGGTGAAGGACCCCGACGCTGCCTGATGCCTTAGCCGGGAGGAGCGTGCGATCGGCTCGCGCGCTCCTCCCAGGGCTGAATGCTACTCGTCGCCTTCCTCTTCGAAGGTGACTGCGTTGGCCGCCGTTGCGCTCAGGCGCACCTTGTCGCCCTCGATCTCCGCCACGAGACCGGTCGAGATAAAGTGGTGGTGGTTTTCGTGGGCGCCGGTCGCACCTTCGATCTGCGCGCCCGAATCCTTCTTCGTCAGCTTGATCCGATCGCCCTCGATACGGTCGACCGTGCCGACATGGACGCCGTCGGCGCCGATCACTTCCATGTGTTCCCTGATCTGGCTGGTATCGGTCATGTCGCTCTCCTTGCTGGGTTCATACGACTATCTCAATTCGCCGCGCCCGACTTCGCTCCCGGAAATCAACTCCGGATGCGACGAACCCCGCCGACCGCGAGGCCGACGGGGTTCGTTGTTCGCGAGTGCAAACGGATCAGGCGTTGGCGCCGGTTCCGCCCGGAACGGTCGCGCCCGCCTTGAGGTAGACACGGTTGTCATCGATCTTCTCGACATCGTCGAGCTTCACCATGTGGTGCATACCGTCCGAACTGTCGGACTTGGTGAGCTTGATCATGTCGTCCTTGACCTCGTCGACCGTGCCGATGTGCTGGCCGTTGGCGTCGGTGACTTCCATGTGTTCCTTGATGCGGATCTTCTCGAACATGCAATTGCCTTTCGTGATTGGGTATATGTCCGAGTAACGAGTGGACCGCCCCGTCGTTCCTCGATTTACCGGGGTTGTGGCACGGCTCGCTCGAACGCGATCAGCTTTCTCCGAGCGGACGGGAGGCATCGGCCTTGGCGCGTTCGGCGGGATCGCCCGAGGTCTCGCCCACCGGTTGTTCGCCCGCCTGGCGCTGACGCTCGGCGCGGTCGGGATCGGCCTGCTGTTCCTCGCGCTGGCCGGCCTCGTCCTGCGAATTACCATAGGCGGCCTGAGCCTCGGGCTCCTTGCGCTCGTCGCCATCCGCCTGAGCTTCCATCTGCGAGGAGCCGTCCTCGGGCGCCTTGTCGATGTCGCTCGGTTGATTGACCTCGTACTGGTCGTATTCCGGACGCGCCTCGCCACCTTGTTGTTGCTGGTTGCCGCCGGAGGACTGGCTCTGCGACTGGCGGCCCTCCTGCTGTTGCTGCGGCATGGACTTGCCGTCCTTGTCGGCATCTTTCTTGTCCTGATCGGCCTGTCGCCGCGCCGCGTCCTCGCGCGGACCGGTGCGTTCGATGCCGCCTGGCTCGCTGCCCGGGTTGAGCGTCACGTCGCGGCTGTCGTCTGGTTCGTACTGTCCCATGGGAATGTTCCTTTCCTCCGATCAACCCGCGCATGCGCCTGCCCGTTCCGCGGCCCGTCGCAAACGGTTCGCCGCTTATCCCCGAACCTTCGCCCAACGCGCCTTCGATTCCCGCCAGCGATCCCTTATATGAGTCGCATACGGCGTGGCCTCGAACACAATATGTGGTTGCTCTCACCCGGCATCACCCACTAGGTGTCCGCCCACGCGCCGAATTCGCGCCGAAGTTCACGAAGCATTCCCGGAGTTTTCGCCCCATGTCCCTTCTCGAAGCCCGCAAGACCTACAAGCCCTTCGAATATCCCTGGGCCTACGAGTTCTGGAAGCGGCAGCAGCAGATCCACTGGATGCCGGAGGAAGTGCCGCTGGGCGAGGATTGCCGCGACTGGGCGCAGAAGATCACCGAGCACGAGCGCAATCTGCTCACCCAGATATTCCGTTTCTTCACACAGGCCGATGTCGAGGTGCAGGATTGCTACCACGACAAATACGGCCGCGTGTTCAAGCCGACGGAAGTGAAGATGATGCTGACCGCGTTCAGCAACATGGAAACCGTCCACATCGCCGCCTATTCGCACCTGCTCGACACGATCGGGATGCCGGAATCCGAATATTCCGCCTTCATGGAATACGAGGAGATGAAGGACAAGCACGACTATCTTCAGCAGTTCGGCGTCGACAGCGACGAGGATATCGCCCGCACGCTGGCGGCGTTCGGCGGCTTCACCGAAGGGCTCCAGCTCTTCGCCAGCTTTGCCATGCTGATGAACTTCCCGCGCTTCAACAAGATGAAGGGGATGGGGCAGATCGTCAGCTGGTCGGTGCGCGACGAATCGCTGCACTGCGAAGGCATCACCCGCCTGTTCCACGAATTCGTGCGCGAGCGCGACTGCCTGACCAAGTCGGTGAAGGAAGACATCACCGACATCTGCCAGAAGACCGTGCGGTTGGAAGATGCCTTCATCGATCTCGCTTTCGAGATGGGCCCGGTGCCCGGCATGACGGCGAAGGAGATCAAGAAATATATCCGCTACATCGCCGACTGGCGGCTGGGCCAGCTGGGCCTGCAGCCGATCTACATGGTCGACGATCACCCGCTGCCCTGGCTGACGCCGCTGCTGAACGGGGTCGAGCACGCCAACTTCTTCGAAACGCGCGCCACCGAATATTCCAAGGGCGCGACCAAGGGTAACTGGAACGACGTCTGGTCGAGCTTCGACAAGCGCAACGGCGCCAAGACCAAGGCCGCGAACGAGGAAATGGTCGCGAGCGACGAGGGTCCGGGGCTGTTCGGGGATGAGGGTTCGGCGAGCGTGGCGGCGGAGTAAGTTTAATTGGAGGCGCTCAAGAATCTTGGGCGTCCGCCCTTCGCCAACTACGACCTCGTTGTATATTTCGGGGGAGGGCTTTTCGCTCTCCCTTTTTTATATCGTTATTTAATCCACCCCTTGGGCATTCCGATGCCGACATTTGTGATAAACCAGTCCCCTCAAATCACTTTAGAAGTTGTGCGTGGATTGACGATTTTAGTCGCCGTCTACATTTTGGGCCATCTCCTTGCTTTTCTAAGTAGTCAATTGATTGAAAAATCTGTCGATCGGTTCCTTGGCAAGATGAGCACCGCGATAATCATATCAATGAAGACCACAAAGGCTAGGAGAAACGAAGATTTAAAAGACATGTTTGGGAGAAGGGTTAAGAGGATAAAAAGGGACAACTCGCGTTTTACGGCTTCGGTCAGAGCGCTTTTTCACTTGCCAAATATCATTCATTACATCTTTGTGTACCGAATTGGAATATTCGGCTACCTAGATACTCGTATTCCCCCAGAAGCATTCGAAATGGCAAAGAAAAGATACTCTAGAGAAGTTGTTCTTGGTAGTAGCGTCCGGTCGGATACCCGATGGTACAAATCGCTGGAGTATTTTGTTATCAATCGAATTCCGAGTGCAGTTCCGAGGATGTATAACTATCTTGTCATGGCTGGATTATTTCGCAGTTTATCGTTTATCTTTCTCTTCTCATCTTGGTTCGTCATCGTATATTCGGTAGCGTTTTGGCTTTTTGGTACTTGGCCGTTGGGTCTAACGGAAAACGGAATCGGACCCGGTGCTGGATTTTTAGAGTGGATGTCTCTTTCTAGCCTGTCAGTATTTTCGCTGGTCGCTTATATAAAGTTTCAGCGACGGTACGCAGAGGAAGCAATTATGGCCCTAGCGTTCTCAAAGCTATAGTCGTCAAAAGGCGTCTTTTACCTTTTGCTTTTGCAAGTTTCCGACATTTCGCTAATCAGCCTTGGGAAAGCGGCCGCAGAAGTTTATGGTCCTCGCCCTCCTAACCCCACTCAACATCGCGCTCTACCTGATCGCGATCAACTGCGTCGCCTTCGCCAGCTTCGGGATCGACAAGGCGCGGGCGGAGAACGGGTGGCGGCGGACGAGTGAGTTGAACCTGCTTGCTCTGGCGTTGATCGGCGGGACGCCCGGAGCCTGTGCCGGGCGCAAGCTGTTCCGGCACAAGACCCGCAAGCAGCCTTTCTCCAGCCAGCTCCACACCATCGCCATTCTCCAGATCGCGGCGCTGGTCGGGCTCGGCGTCTTCCTGATGCCCTGACAGCGCGGAGGCATCGTGCCGGGCCGCTCCCTGTCGGGCCTCGCGGTGTGGGCCCGTTGTCGTGCGACGCGCCGCCAGTTTCTCGCGCTCGCGGCCGTTCTCGCTGGACGGGTGCATTGCCCGGCAATAGCTTCATTTTCCTACACGCCCGAAATCTGCTTCACCCTCGCCGATGAAGCACTATCCGCCCCGCGCCGCCCGCGCCCGTCATCTGCGCATTCCCGCCTTCCATCCCGTGCCCGTCCATCCGCGCGCCGACGGGTGGACGCATGAGCGGCAGGCGCAGTTCATCGGCTGCCTTGCCGAAACCCGCTCGGTGCTGGCCGCCTGCCGCCGCGTGTCGATGGGGCGGGAAAGCGCCTATCGCCTGCGCAAGCGGCCCGGCGCGGCGGGCTTCGCGGCGGCGTGGGATACGGCGCTGGGCCGGGCGCACGACAAGGTGAATCCCGCCAGCGCGAAGTCCACAGGCCTCGATGCCGCCTATCGCTTCCGCGTGGGCCGGCTGAAAGTGGTGATGTATGCCGGGCGCTTCACCGCCATCCGGCGGATTCCCGACCATTCCGCGCTCCTCCAGCATCTCGCCCGGCTCGATCGGGCGGTGGGGGACAAGCGTTCCGGCGAGGACCCGCAAGGATGAAAGCCACACTGTTTGGCATGGGCGGGAGCGGTCCATCCGAAAACCACATGCCGCTGCGGAAAAAGGCGGTCGCGGCGAAGGTACGATGCAGTGCGAACCTCCTTAACATATGCGAATTTAGACCGCCATTTCAGTAGCTTGTCGCATCCAAGGGGCGTTGTGGCGCAAGTCCGGAAACCTTGGGGCCGACCCGTTCCTTGATCTTGCGTGACCCGATCCCCGAGCCACGAAATCGAGCACGAAGCAGAGGATGTGACGATGAACCAGAAGGACCAGAACCCCGACCGCAATCAACAGGCCGGACAGCGTAGCGGGCAGACCGATGCCGGCGAGGGCCAGCAGCAGGACTCCACCAAGCGGGGTCAGCAGACGGGTAGCCAGACCAAGAACCAGACCGGCACCCGGCAACAGCAGCGGGATTGACACCCCCCTCGCGCTCACCCTCAGGCGCGACATGGCGGTCGCCTCCCTATCGGAGGCGGCCGTCTTGCATCGGGGTTCTGCCTCCCGCCCGCTCGCCGCGATCGGGAAGGATTGCGGGGGAAAGTGGATGCGGAGCGAAAGGGCGTTCGGAACGCCGTCCGCTCCAAACCATTGAGCTTGCAAGCAATAGGAGAACCAGAACGATGACCGATCCCCTTCCCGAAGACGGCCCCTCCGGCACCAAGTGGCTGTGGGTCGGCGTGCTGGTGCTGCTCGCCGTGGCTGCGGTGATCTTCTTCCTCAACGCCGATGGCGACGAGAGCCTCGAGACCATCCCCGACGAAGCAATCACCACCACCGAGGAACGGCTCAACACCGAAATCGCGCCGCCCGAGACCGAATCCCTGCCCCCGGTGAACGGGACCGAGGATGCGAACACCATCGTCGCCGATCCGACCGCTGTTCCGCCTTTGGCGACGCCGACGCCTGCCGGAACGCCGATGGCCGATACGCAGTAACGGGGCCCTTAGCCTTTGCGGGGGCGCGCCTTACGGGCTAAGCGCGCCCCCGATGAACGACATGGACACCATCCGCGCCAAGGCGGAAACGCTGATCGAGGCGCTGCCCTACCTCCGCCGCTACGCCGGGCGGACCTTCGTGGTCAAATATGGCGGTCACGCCATGGGCGAGGAACGCGCCGCCCGCGAATTCGCCGAGGACGTGGTGCTGTTGAAAGCGGTCGGCATTAATCCGGTCGTCGTCCATGGCGGGGGCCCGCAAATCGGCGCGATGCTGGCAAAGCTCGGCGTCGAGAGCCGCTTCGTCGATGGCCTGCGCGTGACCGACAAGGCGACCGCCGATATCGCCGAAATGGTCCTCTCGGGCGCGATCAACAAGCAGCTCGTCGGCTGGATCGCTCGCGCCGGCGGCCGCGCATTGGGCCTTTCGGGCAAGGATGGCGGCCTCGTCACCGCGACCAAGGTCGAACGCACGCAGAAGGATCCGGAAAGCAATATCGAGCGGGCGCTGGATCTCGGCTTCGTCGGCGAACCGACCCATGTCGACACCAGCGTGATCGAGACCGCGACCGCTGCAGGGCTGATCCCCGTCGTCGCCCCGATCGGTGCGGGCGAGGACGGGCATACCTACAACATCAATGCCGACACGATGGCCGGCGCACTCGCCTCGGCGCTGGGTGCAGCGCGGCTATTCCTGCTGACCGACGTCGCGGGTGTACTCGACAAGAGCGGCGAGCTGCTCACCGATCTGACGCCCGCCGACATCGCGGAGCTGCGCGCCGACGGCACGATCGGCGGCGGGATGATCCCCAAGCTCGAAACCTGCGTCCACGCGGTCGAGAACGGCTGCGATGCGGCGGTGGTGCTGGATGGGCGGGTGCCGCATGCCATGCTGCTCGAGTTCTTCACCGAACAGGGCGCCGGAACTCTCATCCGCGCCGAAGAAGACGGGCGCTAGGCCTTTCCTACCCGGCACCCCGCCTGTAAGCGGGGCTTTGCAAACGAACTCCACCCTCGAAAAGACGGGACCGGCATGCAGGCGCTCTACACGATCTACGAAATCATCGCGATGCTCACCAATGTGCTGGTGATGCTGATCATCATCCAGTTCATCATCGGGCTGCTGTTCGCCTTCAACGTGGTGAACAGCTCGAACGAGTTTCTCTCCAGCTTCTACATGGCGATCAACCGGCTGTTGGACCCGATCCTGCGTCCGATCCGGAACATCATGCCCAACACCGGGGCGATCGATTTCTCGCCGCTGGTGCTGATCATCCTGCTCAATGTCGTCCTGATCGTGCTGGGCGGGATCATCTACAACTGATGGTTGCCGAGACGATCGACGGGAAGGCCTTCGCCGCACGCCTGCGCGAGCGCGTGGGCGAAGCTGCCGCGCGGTTTGAGGAGAAGGCGGGGCGCAAGGCCGGCCTGGCCGTTGTTCTGGTAGGCGAGGATCCGGCGAGCCAGGTCTATGTCCGTTCGAAGGGAAAGGCCACGCTCGCTGCCAGCATGAACAGCTTCGAGCACCGGCTGGAGGCGGACACATCGCAGGACGATCTGCTTGCACTGGTCGAGCGGCTCAATGCCGACGATGCGGTCGACGGCATCCTCGTGCAGTTGCCGCTGCCGGCTCATATCGACGCGCAGGCGGTGATCGCGGCAATCGATCCCGACAAGGACGTCGACGGGTTTCATGTGACCAATGCCGGGCGGCTTGCGGTGGGGCAGGCGGGCTTCGTGCCCTGCACGCCGATGGGCTGCATGATGCTGCTGACCGACCGGCTGGGGGACCTTTCCGGACTCGACGCGGTGGTGATCGGCCGGTCGAACATCGTCGGCAAGCCGATGGCGCAGCTCCTGCTCGACGCCAACGCTACCGTCACCATCGCGCACAGCCGGACCAGGGATCTCGCCGCGGTGGTTCGCCGGGCGGACATCGTGGTCGCAGCGGTGGGACGGGCGGAGATGGTCAAGGCCGAATGGTTGAAACCGGGGGCGACGGTGATCGATGTCGGCATCAACCGGCTGCCCCCCGCGGATGGCGAGGAAAAGGGCAGGCTGGTCGGCGACGTGGACTACGGTCCGGCCAGCCAAGTGGCGTCGGCCATCACGCCGGTCCCTGGCGGGGTGGGCCCGATGACCATCGCGGTTCTCTTGCGCAACACGCTCGTCGCCGCGCACCGCAATGCCGGGCTGACAGCACCGGAAGGGATTTGACCGCGATGCGCCGCACTTTCTCCGCTGCGATTGCCCTAGCGGTCGGTGCTGCCCTGCTGGCCGGGTGCGCCTCGGGACCGCGCAAGCCGACTTCCCGCCAGATCGCGCGTATCGAACGCGCACTTTCCAACGCGCCGGGTGCGGCTCAACCATCGACCATCATCGCGACGGAGATAGCGTTCGCGCGGATGGCGCGGGACGAGGGGCAGTGGACTGCCTTCACCCATTTCGCGGCCGAGGAGGGGGTCCTTCATGGCGAGAACGGACCGATCGCCGCGAAGCCGTGGTTGGCGCAGCAGAGCAATCCGCCCAAACCGGTCCAGTGGGGTCCGCGCACGGTGTGGATGAGCTGCGACGCCAGTCTCGCGATCAGCCAGGGGCGGTTTCGCGATCCCGAGGGCAAGGTCGGGATTTTCAACACGGTGTGGGAGCGGCAGGGCGATGGAACCTATCGCTATCTCTACGACGGCGGCGCGCTCGATAATCCGCAGCCGCCGCCTCCGCCCGCCGGCGAGGAAGATGAAGAGGTCATCGTCGTCACCGCGCTCGACACGGTGCGCGGCGAGGTGGCCGACTGTTTGGGACCCGGCAACCCCCTTCCTGCGGCGCCCTTTGCTCCGGCGAGCACGGGCGCCGAGATCGGTGGCACTCGTTCGGGAGACGGATCGCTCGTCTGGCAATGGCGTCAGGATGCGGAAGGATCGCGCCAGTTCCGCTCCTTCATCTGGCAGGGCGGCGAGTGGCAGGAAGCCGCGAGCTTCGACTTCGGCGCAGAGGCGGGTGGCGCAGAATGAGCGAACTCTTCATTTCCGCCTTCATCACGCTTTTCGTGGTGATCGATCCGCCCGGCTGTGCCCCGATCTATGCCGGGCTGACCAAGGGGGCGACTGTCGCCCAGCGGCGCAACATGGCGCTGCGGGCCTGCGGGATCGCCACGGTAATCCTGCTGTTCTTCGCCTTCCTCGGCGAGGAGCTGTTCGGCGCGCTCCATATCGAACTCGATGCCTTCCGGATCGCGGGCGGGCTGATGCTGTTCTTCATTGCTTTCGAAATGGTGTTCGAAAAGCGCACCCAGCGGCGCGAGGAACGTGCGGAAAAGCTTGCCGCCGATCCCGAGGTCGAGGACGTTTCCGTGTTCCCCATGGCCATGCCCATGCTGGCCGGGCCGGGCGCGATCGCGGCCGTCATGCTTCTGATGAACGAGGCGGATAGCAGCGAGGAAGCGATGGCGGTGTTCGGCGCGCTGGCCGCCGTGATGATCATCACCGGACTCGCTCTGGTCGCCGCCGGTCCGCTGCTGCGCGTGCTGGGCGACAAGGTGGAGGCGGTCATTACCCGTCTGCTGGGCGTGCTGCTGTCCGCACTCGCCGCGCAATATGTGATCGACGGGCTGCGCGGCAGCTTCGGGGTCTGAGCCTTACTGAAGCGTCGCGCGGTCGTCGCCGCCGTCGCGCAGGGCGAAGAACTGCATAAGCTGGATCATCAGCTCGCATCGGGTAGAGAGATCGGGCGCTTCCAACAATGCCTGCTTGGCCGCGACATCGAAGGGCGCGATCTGCGAGACGCCGTTGATGAGCGATTCATCGTCGAGCCGCTCGACCGAGTCCCAGTCCACGCTGTATCCCTGCATGTCGGCGAAGATCCTTGCCTCCTGCTCGAAGGCGGCGCGTTCGACGCTGGCGAGAGTCTCGAATCGCGGATCGTCGATCGGCTCTCCCTCGACCTGACGGAAGGGGGTGGCCACATCGAGTTCGCGGATCAGCCGGAAGCGCTTCTCGCCTTCGAGCACGAGGTTGAAGCGGCCGTCCTCCAGCGCCTCCACGTCCTCGATGCGACCGATGCAGCCCACGGTGTAGAGCGGCGCATCGTCGCCGCCGCGCTGGGGCTGAATCATCGCGATCCTGCGGTCGCGCGCAAGCGCATCGGAAGTGAGCGCGCGGTAGCGATCCTCGAACATGTGAAGCGGGAGCTGCAGGCCCGGGAACAGGATGGCGCCCGGAAGAGGGAAGATCGAAAGCCGCAAAGCGTTAGCCGAACAGGATCCGCGACAGACGGCGGCGGGTCGCCACCACCCACGGATCCTCCAGGCCGACCGCTTCGAAGATCTGCAACAGCTTGGCCTTGGCCGCGCCGTCGTTCCATTCGCGATCCTGCTCGATCATGGCGAGAAGCTCGTCCGCGGCGGCATCGCGCTGGCCCGCGGCGAAGGCGGCCTCGGCGTATTCGAGGCGCGCTTCCATGTTCTCGCGATCCTGCGCCTTGTCGCGCAGAGCGGCGAGTTCGGCCTCGTCCGGGGCGTTGCCCGCAAGTTCGAGCGCACTTTCGGCAAGCCCGAGCTGCGGATCGTCGACCAGCGCGGGATGCTGGCGCGCGACGTCGAGCACGGCCCGTGCTTCCTCGGCCCGGCCCGCCTCGACCAGAGCGCGTACCAGACCGGCCTGTGCCGCCCCGTTGTCGGGCGCCATCTCGACGACCTGCCCGAAAATGCCGACCGCGCGCTCTGCGTCACCCTCGGCCAAGACCTGTTCGGCCATGGTCACGAACTGCGAGACATCCTGCGTCTTAGGGGCCGCAGCATCGGCCGCTGCGGCCTCGACGGGAAGCTGTTCGAGCAATTGATCCAGAACCTGCTTCAGCTGGCTTTCGCTACGTGCGCTGGTGAGATCGGCGACCGGCTGGCCCTGGAACAGCGCGTAGACCGTCGGGATCGAACGGACCTGGAACTGGCCCGCGATGAACTGTTCCTCATCGACATTGACCTTGGCGAGAACGACGCCCCTGTCGGCATAATCCGCCGCCACCTTTTCCAGGACGGGGGTGAGCGCCTTGCACGGCCCGCACCATTCGGCCCAGAAATCGAGGATGACGAGCTTCGTCATCGATGGCTCCACCACTTTGGTGCGGAAAGCGTCGACGGCTTTCTGTTCTTCGACTGTCAGTCCCTGCGTGGCCACGCGGCGTTCCTTCTCTTCTATATTGGGTCACCCGCTATATGGGCGCTTGGTCCATGCTTTGAAGGGCGGGGGCAAAGAGGGCAAGGGGGCGAAAATTTCCGCTTGCAGCATCGGGAAGGCGTTGCTAATCGCGCGCCTCCCCAGCGATGACCTGTTCATCGCGGAGCGTCAGTGAGCGGGCGTAGCTCAGGGGTAGAGCACAACCTTGCCAAGGTTGGGGTCGGGCGTTCGAATCGCCTCGCCCGCTCCATTCGACGGAAGCAGTGGTACTTTCGTCGACCCGCCTATCTTACGAACTCAAGCTGCACTTGCAATTCACCTGCGCGTATGGTGAGGGCGTTCCTGTAAGTTGTAATGTTGTAACATTATCAGCTCCTCCTGTCGTCATCCATACTTCTTTCGAGAGACCCATCATGATTCGCAAAACCTCTCTTCTCGCCGGCACCTGCGTCGCTGCGGCCGCATTCGCGTTGGCCGGGCCGGCCCTGGCACAGCAGAACCGCCCCGCCGCGCAGGATCGGTCGGGCCAGAGCGGCTCGGCGCAGGCTCAGGACACATCGAGCGACGAAGCCTACCCCGAAGACTACCACAATATCAGTCCGACGATTATCGTCAGCGCCCGCGGCGTACGCGATCTCGATATCCTCGCGGGCACATCTGTGCTGCAGGGGCTGGATCTTCAGCGCAATCTCGCTGGCCAACTCGGTGACACGCTCGAGAGCCTGCCCGGCGTCAGCTCCAGCGGCTTCTCGCCGGGCGCCTCGCGTCCGATCCTGCGCGGTTTTTCCGGCGAGCGCGTGCGGACGCTCATCGATGGGCTCGGATCTTTCGACGTCTCCAACACGTCGGACGACCACGCCGTTGCCATCGAGCCGCTGCTGGTCGAGCGAATCGAGGTCCTGCGCGGTCCGGCCGTGTTGCTCTATGGCAGCCAGGCGATCGGCGGCGCCGTCAACGTGATCGACAAGCGCATCCCCCGCGCCCCGCTCGACAAGCCGTTCCATCTGGATGCCGCCGGCGGTTACGAGACCGTCAACGATCAATACAATATCGGCGGCTCGCTCGACGTCGCGCTGGCACCGGGCCTCATCGCCCATGTCGACGGCGCGTATCGCGATGCCGGCAATCTCGAGATTCCGGGTTATGTCGTCTTGGATCGACTGCGGGCGGACCTTCTTGCGGATGCCGACGCGGAAGAAGCTGAGGGCGAGCTTGGCGAGGCCGAGGAATTACGCGAAATCGCCAACCAGCGCGGCGTCCTGCCCAACAGCTATTTCGAGACCTACAATTTCGGCGGGGGCCTCGCGCTTTTCCGCGGGGACAGCAATTTCGGTATCTCGGCCGGCTATTACGATACGCGCTACGGCGTCCCCGAAAGGCCGGGTGCTGGCCATCACCACGAAGGCGAAGAAGGCGGCGAAGAAGAAGGCGGCGAGGGAGAAGAGGGCGGCGTTTCGATCGGTCTCGAGCAGTTTCGCGCCGATTATCGCGGCGAGCTGGCGCTCGGCGGCGGCTTCTTCGAAACGCTGGTGACCCGGGTGGGCTACAGCGACTACACTCACACCGAATTCGAAGGCACCGAAGTCGGCACGGTTTTCGACACCGAGAATATCGAGGCGCGGGCCGAGCTGGTCCAGAATTCGAGTGGCGCACTGCGCGGCTCGGTAGGCGTGCAGTATCTCTTCCGCGATTTCCAGGCGGTGGGTGAAGAGGCGTTCGTCGCGCCCAACCGCACCAACCAGTTCGCCGTATTCGCGCTTCAGGAATACGGGACCGGTCCGTTCCAGATCGAGGGCGCGGCGCGTTACGAAGCGACCAATGTCGAATCGATCGTGCTGGGTGTCGACCGCGATTTCGATGCCTTTTCGGGCGCTCTCGGCGTGTCCTACCAGATCGAGAACGGCCTGCGCTTCGGCGTGAACGGAAGCCGCGTCGTCCGCGCGCCTTCGGGCGAGGAGCTGTTCGCCAATGGTCCGCACGTCGCCACCCAGCAATTCGAAGTCGGCGACACCACGCTGGCTCTCGAAAAGGCGTGGGGTGTCGAGGCCTATCTGCGCGGAAATGTGGGGCCGGCAACGATCAATCTGGGCGCCTTCCACAACTGGTTCGACAACTACATCTACTTGCAGGAAACCGGGGAGGAAGAGGACGATCTGCCAGTCTTCGCCTACCTTCAGGACGATGCCCGCTATTACGGCTTCGAGGGCGAGATTGCCTTTCCCGTCGCCCGGTTCAACGACAGCCTCTCGCTTAACGCCGATCTGCGCGGCGAATATGTCCGCGCCGAGCTTGATGACGACATCAATGTGCCGCGCATTCCCCCGCTCGGCCTGTCGGGCGCGCTTTCGCTGCAGGGCGACCGCTTCGACGTGCGCGGCGAGGTCGAATGGTACGACGACCAGAACAAGGTGGCTCCGTTCGAGACGCCGACCGACGGGTTCACCTTCGTCAACGCATCGGTCGCGTTCCGTCCGCTACAGGGCAACGATAATGTCACTCTGCTGGCTCAGGTCCAGAACATCTTCGACGTAGAAGGCCGGCGCGCGACCAGCTTCACCAAGGATTTCGTCCCGCTCGGCGGGCGCAATTTCCGCATAAGCCTGCGCTCGAGCTTCTGAACCGGCCGGCCTCGCGGCGGCTTGCTCTTCAATCGGAAGGGCGGGTCGCCGCCGGGGGCGCGGTGGGAGTTACGGCGGGCGTCACCACCGGGGTTGCCGCTTCGGCCCGGCCTTCCGCGCGGGCAGCCTCGACCTCGGCGTCATGGGCACGATCGCGCTCGCGCCAGGTGCCGAGATTGCCGCGCACCTGCCCGTAAGCGAAGACCATCAGCAGGCCGCCCATGACGGCGAGGTTCTTGAGCGCCATCTGCGCCTGCACCGGATCGGTGATCCGGCTGTGGAACAGGATCGTGGCAAGCGCGGTGAAGACGATCAGCGCGCCCGAGGCGAGGCGCGTGCCGATGCCGCTCGCCAGCAGCAAGCCCGCGGCGATCTCGAACACGCCGGTGGGCAGGGCGAGCGAGCCGGGAAGATTGGTCGCACTCTGGATATATTCGGCTGTCGCCCCGGTATCGAGGACCTTGTCGAGGCCCGCCAGAATGAACAGCGCCGCGATCAGGATACGGCCGATAATTGCTGCCAGAGTTGCCATGCCTTCGTTCTCCCCGGTTTAACTCGGAGAGGATCATGGCGCGGGAGCGCCGTTCCGTCGAGTGTCTTCAGCTTTCGGTCGCGAAACTCACCGTCGCGCGGGCCTTCAACCGCTCGACCAGCGCCTCGCCGAGGAACGAGCCGGGCGTGCCGATGCCGCCTTCCGCGTCGCAGCTCAGCAGCCCCATCGCCGTCTCCGCAATCATGCGGCTGGTCGATCCGTATCCCGGATCGTAGCGCCCTTTCACCGCGTAGCGGATCGTCTTGCCATCGGGATATTCGCCGATGAAAACGACGTCGTAGAAGCCGTTCTCGCGCTCCTCCGCCGTGGGGCCTTCGCCTGGCTTGGGCGGTTTTGCGCCGAAGGGGTTCTTCATCATCTCGACCGCGGCCTCGGCCATCTTCCTGCCCGCTTCGCCGGGGCTGGTCAGAACCATCTCGTCGTAACGGAAATCCTCGCCATAGGGATGGCCGCGCAGGAAGTTGGTGCGGTGGACGTTCTTGGTGTTGATCGGCGCCATCACGAACGGTGCCGCCCATTTGTCGAGATCCTTTTCGTAGCCCGGGATCATGCCGCTCGGCTGATCGGGTCCCTCGAAGCCGGGGGTGAGGGCGAAGGGGTCGCGCAGCAGGCCGATGATCTTCGGGCTCTTCGCCGCCGCCTTCATGGTGGCGCCGAGGCTCGCCGCGGTGCCGCCCGAGAACGTGCCCTTCATCGCGCGCACCCGGCCGCGCACGCGCGGCGCGGGCGAACCGTGCGTTGCCACCGCATGCTTCTGGAGCATCAGGACGCCGAGATCGAAGGGAATGGAGTCGAAGCCGGACGAGAAGCAGATTCGTGCGCCGCTGGCCTTGGCAAGGTCGTGATTGCGGTCGATCTGCTCGCGCATCCAGGCAGGCTCGCCGCACAGATCGGCGTAGTCCGTGCCCGCCCGCGCACAGGCTTCGACCAGAGCGTCGCCATAGAGCTGGTAGGGGCCGACCGTGGTGATGACGACGCGCGTGCTTCGGCACATCGCTTCGAGGCTCGCGGGATCGTCGGCATCGGCAACGATCAGCGGCGTGTCGGCGGATGCGCCGATCAGTGTGCGGACATCCTCTAGCTTGGCCAGATTGCGTCCGGCCATTGCCCATTTCGGCGCGTCGGGCTTGCCGTCATACTCACGAACGAAGTGCTCCGCGACGAGGCGTCCGGTGTAGCCGGTCGCCCCATAGACCACGATGTCGAATTCCCGTTCGGACCTGTTGTTCGTCGCGCTCATTCCCGCTCTCCTTCGCCGCGATGATTGCGCGCAGAGGCGGGTGCTGTCAAAGCCGCTACGGCAGCGCGGTTCAAAGCCGGGGGAGAGTCACCCCGCGTTGACCCATATATTTGCCGGCACGGTCCCTGTAGCTCGTCTCGCACCGCTCGTTGCCTTGCAGGAACAGGAACTGGCAGGCGCCTTCGTTGGCGTAGATCTTAGCCGGAAGCGGGGTCGTGTTAGAGAATTCGAGCGTCACGTGCCCCTCCCAACCCGGTTCGAGTGGGGTGACGTTCACGATTATGCCGCAGCGCGCATAGGTGCTCTTGCCGAGACAGATGACCAGCACATCCTCGGGAACGCGGAAATATTCGACGGTGCGCGCGAGGGCGAAGCTGTTGGGCGGGATCACGCAGATGTCGGTCTTGCGGTCGACGAAGCTGTTGGCGGCGAAATCCTTCGGATCGACCACGGCGGAATCGACATTGGTGAAGATTTTGAACTCGTCCGCCACTCGCGCGTCGTAGCCATAGCTCGACAGGCCGTAGGAAATGCAGCCCTCGCGCCGCTGGGCTTCTACGAAGGGCTCGATCATGCCGTCCGCCTGCGCGCGGGCGCGAATCCATTTGTCGGAAAGAATCGCCATGCTGCGACGATTCACGAGGGGGCGTTCGGCTGCAACCGAAGGCGGGTAATTATCCGCCGATCAGATCTGTTCGGCACCCAGTTTCGGGTTGAGCGTGGCGATGTGGTTCAGCCACTGCTTGGGCCGGCGCAGCATGTCGGAGGGGTAGTCGATATTGAGGCCCGCGATCTTGCCGATCTCGCCGACGAAATGGATACAGTTGCGCGTTTCGAGGTCGTAATACTTGCCCGGTTGATCGCGCCAGTCCGCCACCATCGCCCTGACCCGTCGATACTGGCTGTCGCTCAGCTCGACCGAGAAATGCCGGTTGGTCTTGCGGATCATTTTGGGCGTTTCGGTCAGGATCATGTGCTTGACCGGCCCTGCGAGTACCGCGGGTGTGGCGGATTTCGCCGACCAGCCGAAATTCTCGTCCACCCGTTCGCCCGTGTCGTCGAGCGCCCCTTCGAGAACGACGAAGGCGTGCGGATAGCGCCCGAACAGGACCGAACCGTTGATGCTGTGGAAGGACATGGTGACCGCCGCCGAAGCGGCCGAAGTCCAGGCGAGAGCGAGAGTGGCGAAGAGAAGATAGAGGAGGCGACGCATGGCCGCCTCCTATCAAGCCGTAGTTCTGAACTGAACCGGAATGTTCAGAAACGAACCGTCCCGGTGACGAAAACCTGCCGCGGATTGCCATAAAACGCGGTCAATGTGCCTTCCGGACCGAGCGTCGGAATCGGGAAACCGTTCGCCCCGAGCGGGATCGCGCCGGTCACCGGATCGGTCGCGACGAAGGTGTAGCCCGAGGTCCGGTATTCCTTGTCGAACAGGTTGCGGCCGTGCACCCCGATGCTGAACCGATCTCCCGGCGCGGAATAGACGAGGTTGGCGTCGAACAGGGCGAAGCCGTCCTGATCGAGATAGGGGTTCGGAATCTCGAACTGGAAGACCTTTGAGCGGTAGGACACCGTCGCCGTGAAATCGAGATCGCCGTCGCCCACCGGGGTCGAATAGCCGAGCGTGGCGCTGCCGGTGAATTCCGGCGTATTCTGGACCTCGCGGAAATCGGCGACGTCGGTCGGCACACCGCCGATATTGGTGACGTATTCCTTGTACTCGGCGCTGATATAGCCGGCCGAACCGGCCAGGGTCAGGCGGTCGCCGGCGGCCATCAGGTCGCGGCCGAGCCGGGCATTGGCTTCGAGCTCCAGGCCGTAGAACTCGGCCTTCCCTGCGTTGGAGACGATGCCGCAGAAGCTGGGGAGCCCCGCTACGGTACAGGCCACTGAGCCGGGAATCTGGACGTTGGTGTAATCGGCGTAGAAACCCGCAGCGGCAACGAACAGATTGCCGTTCAGCAGATCGCCCTTGTAGCCGACCTCGTAGCTGTCGACTTCCTCCGGCTCGAAGCTGAGGAAATCGGCCACTTCCGCATCGGAGCGGACGCCGTCGCCATCGAGGTCGGGCGCATTCGCGCCGACCCCGCGCGGGTCAAAGCCGCCACCCTTGAAGCCCTTGGAATAGCTCGCATAGAAATTGTGTTCCGGCGTCGGCATGAAACTGATCGAGGCGCGGGGCGTGAATTTCTCGAACTCGGCGCTGCCGTCGAAATTCGTGCTCGGCGCTCCAAACGGGATGCCCGCTCCGCCGAAGAAGGGCGATCCACCGCCGAGATAGCTTTGCCGCAGAATGTCCGCCTGGCGCTCGTCCCAGGTATAACGACCACCCAGCGACAGCGAGAGGCGATCGGACAGGTCATAGGTGAAGTCCGCGAAGATCGCATAGGTCTCGGTATCGACCGCAGCATTGGTGAAGGCCGTCAGACCGGGCACGGTGGTGAAGATGCGCGTGTCGAACAGTGTGTCGGCCTGGGCATCCAGGTAATAGAAGCCGAGCAGGCCGGACAGCGGCCCGCTGTCGTAGAGAACCTGGAATTCCTGGCTGATCTGTTCGTTGAAATAGGCGCCCGGCACGTCGAGATCGACTGCCGGCAGGGCGTCGAAATCAATCGGGGTGAAAGTGTCATCCTTGCGCCAGGCGCTGCTCGAGCGCAGCGTGATCGCATCGGTCAGTTCGGCGCTGACATTCATCGCCAGACCGTAGGCCTCGACCTCCTGTTCGGGATCGTTGAGGCCGCCTCGCGTGTCGAACACGTCGTCGAGCACTGGCGCGCCTGAGCGGAGGCCTGGGATCAGGCGATGGCCGCCACGCGGATTGCTGTCGTCCTTGGTGTAATCGCCGGTGATGCGGATGAGGACGGGCTCGGAATAGCCGCCGATCTCGAGCGTCGCGCGGCCGCCCCAGATATCCTTGTCGTAATTGTCGAGCCCCGTGGTGAGGTTCTCGCCGAAGCCGTCGCGGGTCAGCCGGGCGACTGCCCCGCCGACGCGGATCATGTCGGATACCGGTGCTGAAACCGTCACCACGCCATCCAACTGGTTGTAGGTGCCGTATGTCGCGCGGGCGGTAAGGGAGAACTCTTCCGGCAGGTTGCGGGTCACGTATTTGACCGCGCCGCCGATCGTGTTGCGGCCGTAAAGCGTGCCCTGAGGGCCGCGCAGCACCTCGATCCGCTCGACGTCGTAGATGTCGAGAACGGCGGCTTGCGGGCGATTGAGATAGACGTCGTCGAGATAAATGCCGACGCCCTGCTCGAAGCCGGAGACCGGATCCTGCTGTCCAACGCCGCGGATGAAGGCGCTGAGCGTCGAGTTGGTGCCGCGCGATGCTTCGAGCGTCGTGTTCGGCGTGGTCTGCGCGATGTCGGTGATGTCGATCGAACCTGCCTGGCGCAGCGCCTCTCCGCTGTATGCGGTGACAGCGATCGGCACCTCGACCAGGCTTTCCTCGCGGCGGCGGGCGGTCACGACGATGACCCCGTCTTCGGCAGCATCGCCATCCGCGACCGCGTCGCCCGGCTGGTTGGCGACGTCCTGCGCCATGGCGGGCGCGCTGAGGCCCGCGATGGCGGTGGCCATGGCGAGGCTGCTGGTGACGGCTGACAGTGCAAGTTTCATGGCTCTCTCCTCCTGCGCCCTGATCCGAACGCTTGCGGACCGCCTTATTGAAACATGAACCACCTTTCAACTTTAGAATTGCGTGATAGTTGTTCTGTCCCTACCAAATGTGTCCGAATGGCCACGTCACGGGAAAGGGGAGAGAGCGCGATGTCGGCAAGTCCCGGCAAGGAGCCGCGCACCGAACGGGGTCGTGAGACCTTGCGCAAGCTGCTCGACGCGGCAGCCAGGGAGTTCGGCGAGCGCGGTTTCCACGAGGCGTCGATCAGCGGCATCACCCGCCAAGCCGGCACGGCGCTCGGCACGTTCTACACCTATTTCGACAGCAAGGAGGCGATCTATTCCGCGCTTGTCGGAGATATGAGCCAGCATGTCGCCCGCGCGGCCACCGCCGGAATGTCGCGCGACAGCAACGGGACGGTCCGCGAAGGGGAAGCGTTGGCGGCCTTTCTCGCCTTTGCTCGCGATCACAAGGAAATCTATCGCATTATCGACGAAGCGGAGTTCGCCGATCCGGCAAGCTACCGCCAGCACTATACCGGCGCGGCAGAACGCATCGCCGCGCGGCTCGAGGAGAGTGTGAAGGCCGGGGTCGTCACGCCGGGCGACAACGAAATCCGCGCCTGGGCCATCATGGGAATGAACGTATTCCTCGGCCTGCGCTTCGGCGTGTGGGATACCTCGCGCACGATCGAGGAGATCGCCGTGGCCGCCGAAGCACTTCTGAGCGAGGGGATCGCTGCCCGCTAGCTCGCCAGCAGGCTCGCATTCCCCCCCGCCGCCGTCGTGTCGATGCAGACGACGCGTTCGGTCGCGAACCGCATCACGTAGTTCGGGCCGCCCGCCTTGGGGCCGGTGCCGGACAAGCCTTCGCCGCCAAAGGGCTGGCTTTCGACCACTGCGCCGATCTGGTTGCGGTTGACGTAGAAATTGCCAACCCGGGCCATGCTCTCGACCAGGCGACGGGTGGAATCGATCCGGCTGTGCAGCCCGAGAGTAAGCCCGTAGCCGACAGAATTGATGTCCTCCATCACCTGTTCTAGCTGGTGCCCGGGGAAGCGGGCAACATGAAGGACCGGCCCGAAATTCTCGCGCTTCAAGTCGAGGATGGAATCCATCTCGATGATCGTCGGCGCCACGAAGCAGCCCTTGATGGTGGAGTGCGGCAGTTCGCGGCGCCAGACCGACCGGCCGTTCTTCTCGCGCCGGGCCACGTGCCGCTCGAGCGCAGCCTTGGCGTCGGGATCGATCACCGGTCCGACATCGGTCGCGAGGTCTTCGGGATCGCCGACATGCAGCGCTTCGAAAGCTCCGCGGATCATCCGCAGTATCTCGTCGGCTACATCGTCCTGTACATAGAGCATACGCAGGGCGGAGCAGCGCTGGCCCGCGCTCTGGAAGGCGCTGGCGACCACATCGCGGGTGACCTGTTCGGGCAGGGCCGAACTGTCGACGATCATCGCATTCTGGCCGCCGGTCTCGGCAATGAAGGTCGCGATAGCCCCGTCGCGCGCGGCGAGCGTACGGTTGATCGCCTGCGCGGTGCCGGTCGATCCGGTGAAGGCAACCCCGGCGAGGCGCGGGTCGGAGGTGATGAACTGGCCGACCTCTCCCGCGCCGGGGAGGAGCTGGAACACCTCTTCGGGAATGCCCGCCTGATGGCACAATCGCACGGCGAGGGCGGCGATAAGCGGTGTCTGTTCCGCCGGTTTGGCAACCACGGCGTTGCCCGCCGCTAGAGCGGCAGCCGCCGGACCGATGAAGATCGCCAGCGGAAAGTTCCACGGACTGATCGTGGCGAACACGCCGCGCCCGTTGAAGGTAAGCCGGTTCTCTTCGCCGGTCGGGCCGGGGAGAGGGAAGGGACCCGTAAAGAGCCTGCGCGCCTCGTTCGCGTAGAAGCGCAGGAAATCGACCGCCTCGCGCAGTTCGAGCACCGCGTCGGGCAGCGTCTTGCCCGCCTCCCGTTGGCACAGCGAAAGGATCTCGGCGGTGTTTTCCTCGAACGCATCGGCCGCCGCTTCCAGAAGCAATGCGCGCTTCTCGCCGCCTAAGGCGTTCCAGCCCGGCTGGATCGCCTGCCCCCGGCCAATGGCGAGGCGGACCTCGTCCTCGGTCGCGTCGCGGCGCGTGCCGACTTCGTGCGAGAGGTCCTGCGGCTGTGTGATCGGCGCCATTTCGCCGGGATTGCCGTAGGACAGCGTCGGCGCGGCGTTCCAGTGGCGACCGCGCAGTTCCTCCAGCCGCTTTTCCAACGGTTCGCGCACGAGCGGATCGGACAGGTCGACCCCGGCCGAATTCGAGCGGTTGGGGAAGATGTCGCCGGGAAGCGGAATGTCAGGATTGCGCTTGGGATTAAGCGCGGCAAGCTCCTCCACCGGATCGGTCGCGAGGTCCGAGGCCGGAATGTCGGCATCGGCCATCCGGTTGACGAAGCTCGAATTCGCGCCGTTCTCCAGCAAACGGCGAACGAGATAGGCGAGCAGGTCCTTGTGCGTGCCGACCGGCGCATAGATGCGGACGGGGGTACGGGAATTGCCCTCGATCTGCGCCAGCGCGTCGTAGATGTCCTCGCCCATGCCGTGCAGACGCTGGAACTCGAACGCGGTGTCGTTCTTGCTTGCCAGCACCTTGATCGCGCTGACAGTGTAGGCATTGTGCGTGGCGAAGGCCGGATAGATCGCGTCGCCCGCCTCGATCAGCTTGGCCGCGCAGGCGAGATAGGACACGTCCGTCGCGACCTTGCGGGTGAATACCGGGAAATCCGTGTAGCCGCCGACCTGGCTGAGCTTGATCTCGGTGTCCCAGTAGGCACCCTTTACCAGCCTCACGAAGAGCTTGCGGCCATGCCGCCGGGCGAGTTTGGCGACCCAGTCGCACAGCGGGGCCGAGCGTTTCTGGTAGGCCTGGATAGCAAGGCCGAAGCCGGTCCATCCCTGGGCGGTGCCGTTGGCGAACAACTCGTCATCGGCGACCAGCTCCTCGAGAATGTCCATCGAGGGTTCGAGCCGCTCGGCCTCTTCGGCATCGATGGTGAAGTGAATGTCGGCATCGCGGGCCTTGATGGCGAGCTCGCGCACGATCGGGACGAGCGCCGCCACGGCCTCGCGCTGATGGAGGAAGGTGTATTTGGGATGCAGCGCCGAAAGCTTCACCGAAATGCCGGGAGAATCCCCGACCCCGCCGCGCGCCTCGCGCGACAGCCGCTCGATCGCGCTGCCATAGGCCTTGCGATAGCGTTCGGCGTCCTCGAAGGTCATTGCCGCTTCGCCGAGCATGTCGAAGCTGTGCGTCAGGCCGCGCGCGCGTTCGGGCGATGCGCGCTTGAGCGCTTCCTCAATATTGCGCCCGAATACGAACTGGCCGCCGAGGATCTTCATCGCCTGCAGCGTCGCCTTGCGGACCACCGGTTCGCCGAGCCGGTTAATCGTGTTCCGAAGTGTCTTTTCCAGCGGGCGGCGATTGGGGCCGGGGCGCTCCAGCACCTCGCCCGTCAACATCAGCGAGAAGGTCGCCGCATTGACGAAGGTGGAAGAGCTTTCGCCCAGATGCTCGGACCAGTCGATATCGGCCAGCTTGTCGCGGATCAGCGCGTCGGCGGTGCGGCTGTCTGGCACGCGCAGCAGCGCCTCGGCCAGGCACATCAGCGCGATGCCCTCTTCGGTCGCGAGGCCGAACTGCTGGAGGAAGGCATCGAGCCCGCTCGCCTTGCGCCGGCGGGCGCCTTCGACCAGCCGCACGGCCAGCGCGGAGGCCTCGTCATGGGTGCGGGACGCGAGCCGTGCCTGCGAGAGGCGTTCGGTCAGGCATTTGTCCTCTTCCTCCCGATAGGCGAGGCGGACGGCGCGGCGATCGAGTGTCGAAAGGGCGGGGCGGGAATCGGAGACTGCAGTGGCCATGGCGCGGCCCTTGGACCTCTCACCGAACCCGTTCAACCTTTGTCGCTCATCCAGGCGCCCACGCGCTCTTGGCTCGTCGCAGGCAGATGAAGTCCAAGCTTGCTTCGTCGCCACAGAACGTCCTCCGCCTTGCACGCGAATTCCTCGCGCACGAGATAGCGCAGCTCGGCTTCGTAGAGGTCGCCGCCGAAATGTTCGCCCAGATCGCCGGGAGCCTCCGCTTTGCCGAGCAGCGCGTCGATCCGGGTCCCGTATGCCCTGGCGAGGCGCAGTACCGTTTCGTGGGGAAGCCACGGGTAGCGATCGGCCGCGCCTTGAAGAAACTGCCCGAAGTCTGCCATGTCTCCGCCGGGAAGTGGGGCACCGCGGGTCCACTCGCCGGCCATCGGCAGGTGCGACGACAGGTGGGCGAGCGCATGTTCGGCGAGCTTGCGATAAGTCGTCAGCTTTCCGCCATAGACCGAGAGAATGGGCGCGCCGCCATCGCTATCGAGTTCGAACGCGTAATCGCGGGTGACTGTGGAATTGCGAGCCGAATGGTCGTCGTAGAGTGGGCGGACGCCGCTGTAGCTGTGAACAATCTCGTTCTCTTCCACGCCGTTTCTAAAATAGCGCGCGGCCGCGTCGCGCAGATAGGTGCGCTCTTCCCGTGAGATTTCCACGCTGCCGGGATCGCCATTAAACGGGCTGTCGGTCGTGCCGATCAGAGTGAATTCGCGTTCGTAGGGGATGGCGAAGACGATGCGTCCGTCGCGTTGCTGGAAGATATAGGCGTGGTCTCCCGGATATTTGCGCGGCACGAGGATGTGGCTGCCCTTGACGAGGCGGAGACGCGTGGGCGTGCCGCGGCCCAGTGCCATCTTCGCCATCCGATCGACCCAGGGTCCGGCGGCATTCACCACGGCGCGGGCCTCGAGGGTCCGCTCGCCTTGACTGCCCCTCAGGCGCGCGCGCCAGCCATCGGCCATTCGCTCCAGCCCCACGCATTCGGTTCGGGTCAGGATCGTCGCACCCCGCTCGCGCGCATCCATCGCGCTCAGGACGACAAGACGGGCGTCCTCGACCCAGCAGTCCGAATATTCGAAACCCCGGGTCAACCGGTTGGACAGCACCATGCGATGGGGCGGCCGCTCTAGATCGACCGAGCGCGTGCCGGGCATGGAAGAGCGACCGCCGAGCCGGTCGTAGAGGGCCAGACCGATCCGCAGCATCCAGGCCGGGCGCATTCCCCGGTCAACGGGCAGCACGAAGCGCAGCGGCCAGATGATGTGAGGCGCCGCCGCCAGCAGAACCTCGCGCTCGCGGAGCGATTCCCGGACCAGTCGGAACTCGAACTGTTCGAGGTAGCGCAGCCCGCCATGGATCAGCTTGGTGCTGGCAGAGGAGGTATGGGCGGCGAGATCGTCCTTCTCGCACAGCAAGACCTTCAGTCCTCGACCGGCGGCATCGCGCGCGATCCCCGCGCCGTTGATGCCCCCGCCGATAACGAGCAGATCGATCATCTCAATTTTCGTCGGCCCGTGCGAAGAGGCGGCCCGCCACGCAATCGAGCCGGGCGACCAGCTCCGGATCGAACATGTCCGGATTGGTGATTACGCTGTCGTCGAGCGCGGTGTCGATCGGCGAGGGGCTGCGCGTGGCGGGGAGTGCGTTGCAGAACGCCTCGACCGTTTTGCGCGCAAGGCTGGCATTGGCCTGCATCTGGGCGATGATCTCGCTCACGTCGACCGCCGCCGCGCTGTCGCGCCAGCTGTCCCAGTCGGTGACCATGGCGAGGAGAGCGTAGGGCAGTTCCGCCTCCCGCGCGAGCTTGGCTTCGGGCATTCCGGTCATCCCGATGACCTCCGCACCCCAGCTGCGGTAAAGCTTGCTTTCGGCGCGGCTGGAGAATTGCGGGCCTTCCATGGCGAGATAGGTCGCGCTCTCGCTCGCCTCGCCACCGGCTGCCCGCACCGCCTCGACCGCGAAGCGCGACAGGCGCTGGCAGACCGGATCGCCCATGGAGACATGCGCCACGAAGCCCGTATCGAAGAAGGAGGAGGCGCGGCCTTTCGTCTGGTCGATGAACTGGTCAACCGCGACGAAGCGGCCCGGCGGCAACGCCTCGCTGAGCGATCCGACCGCACTGATTGCGAGAATGTCGGTTGCCCCGGCGCGCTTCAGCGCGTCGATATTCGCGCGGGCGTTCAGCTTGCCGGGAAGAACACGGTGGCCGCGTCCGTGGCGGGGCAGGAAGCGGACCTGCACCCGTCCGATGCGGCCGCACAGGATCTCGTCGGACGGTTCGCCCCAGGGCGACTTGACCGCGATCCACTGCGCGTCCTCGAGCGCGTCGATGGCATAGAGGCCCGACCCGCCGATGATCCCGATCACCCATTCATCACCGCTCATGCCGCTCGCTCCTGCCCGATGCTGCAAACGCGGGCGGGGGTGATAGCTGGGGCGGCGGGTGTAAAGCGCTATCTTTCGATCACGTCGCCCGACATCGGTGCCAGCTTGGAGAGGAAGCGGTTCTGCGCGGCGAAGGGCACGCCTTCCTCGCCCATGGCAGCCTGCAGGTTCTCGACCAGAGCGTTCATGTCGCCCTTGCGAGAGCCGAGCCCGTCGTGAGATGCGCGCATGTCCCGGCCGGTATAGTCGCAGCCCGCGTTGAGAATGTAACAGAACTGTTCGAACAGCGTGCGGCGCAGGCGGACCGTGTCGTGGCCCGCAAAGATCGCCGCAATGCGCGGATCGGCGAGGTTGAGATCGACCAGCCGGTCGACCACACGGCGGATGCCCGGCTGACCGTTGAAATGCGCGGCCATGCTGTCGCCGGCGAAGGGTGCGGCGCCGGCATTGGCGTTGCTGCGATCGTATGGCTCGACCGGAAGCTCGCCGGTGATGGAGTCGCGTATCTCGGCCTCGACGCCGAATTCGGCGTCCCAGTCCACGTCGGGGTCGGGGGCCTGCTGAAGGACCAGGAGGGGGATGGCTGCGAGCAGAAGCATGGGCGTAAATCCTGGAAACGGGTTCTAGAAGGCGATCTGAGCCTGGAGAAAGGCCCCGCGCTGTTCCTCGAACGTCGCGATCGAGCCGAGATCGGCGTAGGCGGCGGTGAGCGTGAGAAAATCAGTTGGCGCGTAGGCCGCGAACAGATCCATCCAACCGTCTTCGCCGAGGCCGAGATTGTCGGGCTTGCTGCGATATTCAGCACCCAGGGCGAAACGACGCGAGAACTGGTAGGCGAGCGATCCCTCGAACTGGAGACCGTAATCGGGATGGGCGGCGCTGCCGAAGCCGAGGAGGCCGTTCTGATTGGCCTTGGTCAGACGCAACGTGCCGTTGGCGAGAATGCTGCGCGACAGCAGCAGCTTGGTCGCCGAGACGTAGACATCGGTGCCTTCCGCCTCCGCCGCCCCGAGCGCTGCGACGACGGCGTCGTTGCGGCTGCGCTTGTGCTGGACGCCGAGGCTGATCTGCGGAAGTAGCGGCTCGCCGTAAACGAGATCGCCAAGCAGGCGAAACTTTGCTCCGAACACGTCCTGGCTGAACGTGTAACCCTCGCCGAGACCGAGCGCGGCGCCCGCATCGTTCGTGTCGAAATTCTGCCGGGCGTAGCTCAGCTCGATCCGATTGCCGAAGCTCGCGGCAACTCCGTGGCTCTGCCAGGTGAAGTCGGGCAGCAGGACCAGCGTCGCGTGGGCCGAAATGCCCAAGCCGCGCTCCTCCATGCCTGCCAGCGTCGCCCAGCTGGCGATGCCGCCGCCGCTGGTTCCCTCGATCGTGGTGACGCCGTTGGTCAGAAGCAGTTTGCCGCTGTAATCGATACTGGGCGCGAACGGCTCGGCCGCTTGGTCAGGCGGGAGGAACGCCTCGGTTGCGGCTTCGTCCGAAGCGGAGACGCCGGGCCCATTCATTACATACTGCCCCTCGGCGGCAGCAGGTGTGGCCAGAATCCAAACTGCGAGCGCTGCGACGGCGAACGGGCGGTTTATCGACATCCGAACCCTCTGGAAGCACAGGGTTTAAATCGGATTAACTCCGCTCGGACACTTTCTTAACCCGAACCCGAATATGCGGGAGGCTATGATCAAGCTCGCGCTCATCCTCGTTTCGGCCATCGCCCTTCCCTTGGCGGCGGCCTGGAGCGCGGCCCCGGGCGATGTCCGCGTGCAGGTGGTCGACGAACGCGGGATGCCGGTCCGCGATGCGGTGGTCGAGATCGCGGCATCGGGCGCCGCGGCGGGCCGGATCACCTTCCCGTGGCGGATGGCGATGGCGCAGAAAAACGAACAATTCGTACCCGGGACATTGATCGTCGCGCGGGGCAGCACGGTCGCCTTTCCCAATCTCGACCGGGTCCGCCATTCGGTCTACAGCTTTTCCAAGCCTGCGCGTTTCTCGATCGACCTCTACGGCCGCGACCAGACGCGCAGCCAGAACTTCCCGATCGCCGGCAGTGTGGCGATCGGCTGCAACATCCACGATGCCATGCGCGGGTATATCCGTGTGGTCTCGACCCCCTATGCGGTAAAGACGGACCATAACGGCATAGCGGCTCTCACCGGGGTCCCTCGCGGCGCGGCGACTGTCACCGTGTGGCATCCGCGTCTGCGTGCGCCCGGTGGCGAGCTGTCCCGCAAGACAACCATCACCGGCGGCAGCGACCGCACGAAGATCCCAGTGAAGCTGCGCTGACGATGAGGCGGTTGTGGCGTTCCATCTGGCGCTTCGGGTCGCTGCGTCTGCGTATCGGGGTCCTTTACGCCCTGCTCTTCGCCGCGGTCCTGGCGGCGGTGATGACGATCGTGGATGCCGGTATCGAACGTTTCGGCGAAGATGCCGCCTCGCGCGATCTCGCCGCCAACGCGCGGGTGTTCGACGAAATTCTCGGATTGCGCGCACGCCAGATGAGCGGTTCGGCGGCGGTCCTGGCGAGCGATTTCGGTTTTCGCGAGGCCTTCGCAACGCAGGACCGACCCACGATCGCCAGCGCGCTCCGCAGCCTCAAGCATCGCTCGGGAGCGGGCGGTGCCTTCGCGGTCGGGCTGGACGGAACGCTGATCGGCGACGGCGCCTCGCCAAATTTCGATGTCGCCACGATATGGGGGGCGCTGGACGCTGGCGAGGATCAGGGCATCATCCGCCTGGGCGATACGCTGGCGCTCGCCGCGGCCTCGCCGATCGAGGCGCCCGATCTGCTCGGCTGGCTGGTCGTCGCGCAGCCACTGGATGCGACGGAGATGGAGCGGCTCGCCGCGCTCGGTGCCGTCGAGATGAACGCGACCATCTCCGCCCGGAGCGATCTGCCGGACTGGGCCGCGAACGCCGAACCGGGCGAAGTCGTGGAGGGGCCCGAAGACGAGCCGGTGCTGCATCATTTCTCCCGCCTCGCCACGCTCCAGGAAGGGCTCTCGCCGCGGCTGGCGCTGGCTCATCCGCTGGGCGAGGCGTTGTCGCGCTACGCGACGCTGCGTTACCAGTTGGCGGCGATAGCGCTGGCGGGTCTGGCGCTAATCATCGCGCTCGGTTTCCGGATCTCCGGTTCGATCACCGGACCGCTCGGCCGCCTCGATGCCGCCGTGCGTGCCTTTGCCCGCGGCGAGGAACTGTCTCTGGAAGTCAGGACCGATGACGAGGTCGGCCGTCTGTCTTCCAGCTTTAAGGCGATGGTCGGTGCGATCGAGGAGCGCGAGCGGCAGATCGTCCATGTCGGCCTGCATGACGGATTGACCGGCCTGCCCAACCGAAAGCTCTTCGTCGAACAGCTCTCCCGCGCGTTGGCGCGGCGCAGGACGGGCGAGCGGCTGCTTGTCGCCTATGTCGATCTCGACGATTTCAAAGTGGTCAACGACACGCTCGGCCATCCGGCCGGAGATGCGCTGCTGCGTCATACTGCCAAGGACCTGACCCGATGCCTGCCCGATGCACAGATCGCGCGGCTGGGCGGTGATGAGTTCGCCATCCTGATCGACGGGATCGATCCGTCCGCCAATCTTGCCGCCATCGCCGACAATATGCAGTCCTGTTTCGGCCGGCCGATCACGATCGACGGGGTGACCGCCGAAACTTCTGCCAGCGTCGGCATCGCGATTGCTCCCGGCGACGGCGAGGATGGCGTGACGCTGATGAAACATGCCGACCTTGCGCTCTATCGCTCGAAGCGAGAGGGCAAGGCCGGGCACCATTTCTTCGAACCGGCCCTCGACGAGCAGGCGCGGATGCGGCGCGAGATGGAACTCGACCTGCGCCTCGCGATCCGCGACGGCGGGTTCGAGCTCTATTTCCAGCCGCTCTACAATCTCAGGGACGACTGCCTTCAGGGTTTCGAGGCGCTGATCCGCTGGCCGCATCCCAGGCGCGGCATGATCAGTCCGGCCGAATTCATCCCGCTCGCCGAGGAGACCGGGCTGATCGTGCAGATCGGCGAATGGGTCCTTCGCGAAGCTTGTCGCATTGCGACCCGCTGGCCCGAGAACCTGACCGTGGCGGTCAACATCTCGCCGCGACAGTTCGCCGCACCGGGCCTGTCCTCGACCATCCTGCAGGCGCTTGGCCAGTCCGGACTGGCCCCGAACCGCCTCGAGCTGGAGATCACCGAAAGCGTCTTCATCGCCAACATCGAGAAGACCTTGAGCGCGCTTCACGGCCTGCGGGACCTTGGCGTCAAGATCGCGCTCGACGATTTCGGTACGGGCTATTCCTCGCTCAGCTATCTACGCAGCTTTCCCTTCGACAAGGTCAAGATCGACCGCAGTTTTGTTCGCGACCTGACCGAGGAGGGCAATGCCCATGCGGTCATTCGGGCGATCACCACGCTTGCCGAAGCACTCGGCATGGCGACGCTGGCAGAGGGGGTGGAACTGCCAGAACAGTGCGAAATCCTGCGGCGCGAAGGGTGCCAGTTCATCCAGGGCTATCTGTTGAGCGAGCCGGTGGAGGAGCATCGTCTGGCCGGGCTGATCGGCGATTACGCCGAGATCGAGCGATCCGCCCTGCGAGCTTGATCGAACGATATTCTTGTTCGGTACTTGATCGGCTCTCGTTCCCTGGAGGAACGCGACGCGGCCCGCCGATCCCGCGTCCGACAACCGCTCCGCTTGTTTCAGGCGGCCAGACGGGGGCGGATGCCGGCGAGAAGTTCGGCCGCCGTCTCGGCGCTGGCTTTGGCGAGGCGGTATTCCGCATCGCTCGACGCATCCCCCAGCTCCGCTTCTCCGAAATAGGCGGCAACGCCGGCGATCTGATGGAGCAGGCCGGCGATTTCGGCAAGCGTCTCGCCTTCCAGTCTTCCGTCCCGCAGAGCGGTGTCGATAGCTTCCAGCGCGAGGCGCTTGCGCTCCGCGAACATGGCGGAAAGGTCGGGCCCTGCTTCCCGGACGAGCTCTTCCGCCGGTTCCTCTTCGATCTCCGACACCTCATCGGCCACAGCAAGCTCGCCGTTTCCGATCCATTTGTGCAACGCGGCTTCGAGATCGTGCATCCGCAGCGGCTTCGAAAGATGATCCTGCATTCCCGCCGCACGGCATTCGGCGACGTCGTCGGCATAGGCGTTGGCGGTGAGGGCGACGATCGGGAGATCGCCCGGAGTACAGCCCGCGGCCCTGATCCGGCGAGTCGCCTCGAGCCCGTCGAGATTGGGCATCTGCATGTCCATCAGTACGAGGTCGTAAGGTGTGCCGTCGGCCATCGCGCGTTCGACCATCTCGACCGCGACGGCACCGTCCGGCGCCAGTTCGGCAGTGCATCCCGTCCGCGCGACCATTGCCATCGTCAGGCGAAGGTTCACCGGATTGTCCTCGGCAACGAGGATGCGGGCGCCTGCTCGAAAAGGCTCGGCGGTATCGACGTGATCGGCGCTTTCCACATGGGGCGCTTCGCAGGGGCGGCAGGGAAGAGTGAGAGTGAAGGTCGATCCGACGCCCGGCATGCTTTCGACCGCCAGTTCGCCTCCCATCAAAGCGGCGAGTTCCGCGCTGATAGGCAGGCCCAGTCCCGTTCCGCCATAGCGTCGCGCGACGCTTTCGTCGGCCTGGGTGAACTTGTCGAATACATGGGCGATGCGGTCGGCCGGGATGCCGATGCCGGTATCGCTGACAGCGATCGTCATCGTATCCTTCTCGGGCCCGCGCCGGGCGACAATTTTCACCGCCCCCTTCTCGGTGAACTTGAGGGCGTTGCCGATCAGGTTGAGGACGATCTGGCGCACGCGCATGGCGTCGCACAACACCCATTGCGGCAGATCGTCGGCGACATCGAGCGTGAACGCCAGATCCTTCAGGGATGCGACAGGCTCCATCAGGCGGACGGCCCCGCGTAGCTTGTGCCGCAGGTCGACGGGTTCGGATGACACCGTCATGAGACCCGAACCGATCTTCGCAAGATCGAGCAGATCGTTGAGCAGTCGCAGCATCGAACGGCCGGACTCGGAGATCATCTCCAGATTCTGACGCTGTTCGGGATCGAGTTCGCCCGCCAGCGCCAGTTCGGTGAAGCCAATCACGCCGTTCATGGGCGTGCGAATTTCGTGGCTCATATTGGCCAGGAACGCGGATTTCGCCTCGACCGCGCTTTCGGCGGCCTCTTTCGCGGCGAGCAGTTCGGCCTCGAGCCGCTTGGTTTCGTTGATGCTCCGCAAGGAGGCGATGATCTCCTCCGGTTCGCCCGTCGCGGGATCGCGAACGAGACCGCAATTCGCTTCGAGCCAGTTAAATTTGCCGCTCTCGACAACGCTGTAGGAGCGGAAGGCGAGCCGGACGCGCTCGTTATGCCCACTGGCGAGACGGGCGAACGCATCCGCCACCTTCTGCCGGTCTTCCTCATGGAAGCCGGTGATGAGTTGCTCTCCGACCAGTCGCTCCGGATTGATTCCGAAAATTTCCCGCGAGGAGGGAGATGCGTATTTGCAGATCCCGTCAAGCGAGAGGCGGACCACCGTATCGGTCGCGTTGTCGGCCAGCAGTTTGAGCTGCTTCTCGCGGCGGGCAAGTTCCAGCTCCGCCTTCTTGCGCGCGGTCATCTCGCTGACGATTCCGACATAGCCCGACCGCCGGCCTTCGGGATCGAATTCGGGCCTGAACATCACTTCGGCCCAGACAATGGACCCATCCTTGCGGACCCAGCGGAATTCTTCGTCCGCGCCTTCCTGCGCGGCGCGCGACGAGGTCCAGGAATCGCGCACCCGGGCCATGTCGTCGGGATGTAGGGCGGAAATCCACTTGCCCCCGCGCCACTCGTCGTCATCCAGCCCCGCCAGCGTCATCCACCGTTCGTTGACATAGGTGATCTGCCCGTGACGGTCGGAGCGGAAAATCCCGACAGGCGAGGCTTCGGCTAGGCGGCGGAAGCGCTCCTCGCTTTCGGCGAGTTCGTGAGACTGGCGAATGCTTTCCGTGACGTCACGGATGGTGCCGACGCCGCCGGTGAAGTTGCCGTCGACATCCCTCTGCGGTTCGATGCCGATCGAGACATGGCGCAGCCCCTGGACCTCCGTCGAGATGCGTACCGCGAGGCGTCCGGCGTCTTCTCCTGCCTCGATCCGGGCCTTCCAGTCCGCCAGCTTCTCCCCGTCTGCCTCGATCACTCGGGAAAAGGCCGGGCGGCCACGAGCGGCGTCGATCGCAAGGCTCGTATGCGCCGCCCACTGGCGATTGACGAACAGCCAGCGCCAGTTCGCATCGACCTTGAACACCAGATCGTCGAGCCCGTCGATGATCGAAGCGACGAAGTCCCGGCTTTCCGTCAGTGCATCACGAATTTCGTTACGGTCGGACAGAATGGTGGCGACCGGAAGCCCGATCGCCATGCAAGTGGCGAGGAAGACTTGCAATGCGATCGCTTCCTCGCGCGGACCGCCCCTTACGAGGTTGATCGGGCCGTACCCGTTCATCGTCGCGAGGAAGGCGAAAATGGCCAGGATGGCGACCACGACGGCCGTTCCCAAGCGTCCGGTGCGGAAGGCGGTGAAGATCACGATCGGTGCCGCCAGGAACAGGAACGGATAGGTGGTCTGTAGAAAGGTGATCGGCAATCCGACCGCCAGCGCCGCGAAAACCGCGGCCCAGCGTCGCAGGAATTCGCGGTCGTAGCGTTGCGGCCGTGCGGCGGGATCGCGTGCGATCACAACGATCGGCGCGAAGATCGCGATGGGCAGGCAGTGCGCGGCGAGCCACCGGCCGTAATGCGCCAGGAACGGCGTGTCGCTGTAGAAAGACAGGGTCGCGCCGGCGATGATGCCCGAGATCGGCGGGATGGCGAGAGCGACGCATGCCACGACCGCGATGGGTCTCAATCCTTCGAAATTGAGATCGGCCGCGAGGAACCGCTGCAGCACGTAAATGGCGACCGCATTCTCGAGAAGATTGGCGAGGACCAGTCCGCTGGCTTGCCCCGCCACATCGCCGAAGAACAGGTTCACCGCGAGATTGGCGCAGGCGCAGAGCACGAGTCCGACGATCTGCTGCGTCAGCACTCTCTGCACGAGCAAACCGATGACGAAGGCGTTGCCAACCCAGAAGGCGGCGAGGCGGCCCGTATCGAAAGTCAGCCGGATGGTGAGGTAGGCGATCAGTCCGTAGAGCGCGGCCAGCAGCAGCGAGGAGGTGATGCTCCATCGCGGCTGGGGGTGAGGTTCGACCTTGGCAAGGGTGTCCGATTTCGATTTCGCCATCCCCGCGGCCTTAGGCCGCCATGGTTAATTATGGGCTAAACCGGCCCCCCGTAGCTGTACCCACGCCTGCGTGGCGCGCTCATATCGCGAAGGCGGTGGTGTATTTGATCCGTTCCATAGCGAAACGCGAGGTCACGTTCTTCAGCGGCACGGCATCGATCAGGGCGCGGTAGAAAGCGTCGAAATCGGCCATGGAACCGACCGAGATGCGCAGCGTGTAGTCGATCTCTCCCGCCATGCGATAGACCTCCATCACCTCCGGCATGCTTGCCACCTTTCGCGCGAATTCGGCGAGCCATTCCGAGGAATGGTCCCTGGTTTCGATATCGACGAAAACGGTGATGTCGCGCCCCACCGCCTGGGGATCGAGCAGCGCGACCCGGCGGTCGATGACACCGGCTTGCTCGAGCTTCTGAATGCGCCGCCAGGTCGGGGTCTGCGACAGGTTGATACGCGCGGCGATCTCCGTGACCGGCAGCGAGGCGTCCTCCTGAAGGAGGCGCAAAATGGCGTAATCGATGGCATCCATGCGTAGGCGCGCCGCTGGTTGGAAGAATTTGCTATTATCGCCCTAGTCCTAGCATTGGCCATGCTTTTGCCAAGGAGGGATTGGGGGGCGGGGGTAGGCGAGCTATATGCGGGGGATGGAAAAATCTTCCAAATTGCCCAAGCTGCCGCTCGTACTGACTGGCAATCTCCTTCGCGATGGCAACGTCGTCTATTTCGACGGGAGCGACTGGACCGGCGATCTGTCTAGCGCCGCCCTGGCCGAAGACGAGGAGACCGCGCGACGCCTCGAAATCATTGCCGGCAACGTCGCCGGCGTGGTGGTCGATACCTATCTCGTCACGGTCGCGAAGGGCGAGGGTGGCAGGCCCGTGCCCGCCCATTACCGCGAGGCGATCCGCGCCTCCGGTCCCACGATCGACTTCGGAGAGACCGCCTGATGTATCGCTACGACGAATTTGACGAGCAGATCGTGCGCGAGCGCGTCGAGCAATTCCGCGGCCAGGTCGAGCGCCGGCTCGACGGATCGTTGACCGAGGACGAGTTCAAGCCGCTGCGGCTGATGAACGGGCTCTACCTGCAACTCCATGCCTACATGCTGCGCGTGGCGGTGCCCTACGGCACCCTGAATTCCGCGCAGATGCGCCAGCTTGCCCTGATCGCGGAGCGTTACGACCGGGGTTACGGCCACTTCACCACGCGCCAGAACCTCCAGTACAACTGGCTGAAGCTGGTCGACGTGCCGGACATTCTCGGCCTGCTTGCCGATGTCGGGATGCACGCCATCCAGACCTCGGGCAATTGCATCCGCAACGTGACCGCCGATCACTTCGCCGGCGTCGCGGCCGACGAGATTGAGGATCCGCGCCCGACCGCCGAGCTGATCCGGCAATGGTCGACCCTGCATCCCGAATTCGAATACCTGCCGCGCAAGTTCAAGATCGCGGTCACCGGCGCCGAGGAGGACCGTGCGGCCGTTTCGGTCCACGATATCGGCATCCGCATCGTTCGAAACGAGGCGGGCGAGGTCGGCTACCGCATCCTCGTCGGCGGGGGGCTTGGCCGCACGCCGATGGTCGGCAAAACCGTGCGCGACTTCCTCCCGCGCGTCGAGCTGCTGGACTATCTCCAGGCGATCCTGCGGGTCTACAATCGCCACGGGCGCCGCGACAACAAGTACAAGGCGCGGATCAAGATCCTCGTCCACGAACTGGGCGCGGCCGAATTCACTGCGCAGGTGGAAGAGGAATACCGCCAGCTCGAGCGCGACGGGATTGCCGTGGCCGAGACAGAGCTTGCCCGCATCGCGCAATATTTTGCGCCGCCCCCATTGGAAGACCGTGCCGAGCCCTCGGAAGCCCTGGCGACAGCACGAGCAGCCGACCCCGCACTCGAACTGTTCGCACGGCACAATCTGGTGCCCCACAAGGTCCGCGGGCACACCGCGCTGATCGTCTCGGTCAAGCCGATCGGGAAGCCGCCGGGCGATGCGACCGCCGAACAGATGCGCGTACTGGCCGATCTGGCGGAACAGTATTCGCACGGCGAAATGCGGATCACGCACATGCAGAACGTGGTCCTGCCCCATGTCCGGCTGGACGATGTGCCGGCGATCCACGAGCGGCTGCTCGAGGCGGGACTTGCCGAACCCAACGCCGCGCTCATCACCGACATCATCGCCTGCCCCGGCATGGATTACTGCGCGCTGGCCACCGCACGCTCGATTCCCATTGCCGAGGACATCCAGCGCGTCTTCGCCAATCCCGCGCGTCAGGCGGAGATCGGAAAGCTGAGCATCAAGATTTCCGGCTGCATCAATGCCTGCGGGCATCACCATGTCGGCAATATCGGCATTCTGGGGCTGGAGCGGATGGGGCGCGAGAATTACCAGATCACGCTCGGCGGCGATCCCGGCAACGTGACGACGCTGGGCGAACGGCTCGGCCCGGGGATCGACGCCGATGCCGTGCCCGGCGCGATCGAGGCGATCATCGACACTTATCTGCAATTACGCGAAGGCCCGGAGGAGCAGTTCCTCAAGACGCTCGCACGCGTGGGCCACGATCCGTTCAAGCCCGCGCTCGAAGCGAAGAAGGAGACGGCCGATGCCTCTGCTTGATGCCAAGGGCCTGACCACCGATACGACGACCCTCGTCGGACTGGACGAACTGGAAGCGGCTCAGGGCGGGCGCGGTCCGGGCGATCGCTTCGGCGTGCTGGTGTCCTGCGATGCCGATGGCGAGGAACTCGCGCGGCAGGCCGCCGGGGCCGAACTGATCGCGATCGAGGTACCCAAGACCGGCGACGGGCGGGTGTTCAGCCTCGCCGCCACTTTGCGCGAGCGCGGTTTTCGCGGCACGATCCGCGCGGTTGGCCCGCTGATTCCCGACCAGTTCGCCTTCGCGCTCTCCTGCGGGATCGATCAGGTCGCGATTTCCGAAGAGCAATTCGCGCGCCAGCCGCTCGACCAGTGGCTCGCCGCTGCCGAGACGATCACGCGAACCTATGTCGGGCCGGACGGCATCTTCGCGCGGCGGAGCGCGGCGTGAACCTCCCTGTCCTTCACGGCGACACTCCGCAGGAACGGCTCGCCGCCCTTCGCGAGGCCGTGCCGGGACGCATCGTGTTCACCACGAGCTTCGGCCTCGAGGATCAGGCGCTCACGCACATGATCCGCGAGGGCGGTCTCGATATCGCCATCGTGACGCTCGACACCGGGCGGCTGTTCACAGAAACCCATGCGCTCTGGGCCGAGACCGAAGCGCGATACGGCCTGCGGATCCGCTCGTTCCATCCCGACCCCGCCGAACTCGCGCATCTGCTCGACGATTGGGGCGCCAATGGCTTCTATGACGCCGAGGACGCGCGGCTGGCCTGTTGCGGCGTGCGCAAGGTCGGCCCCCTGAAGCAGGCGCTGGCTGGAGCGGAAGCGTGGGTCACCGGCCTGCGCGCCGACCAGTCGCAGGCACGCGGCGACATCATGGGCATCGAGTATGACGAGGGCCACGGCCTCATCAAGACCGCGCCGCTTTTCGACTGGTCGCGCGACGACGTGGCCGAGTTTTGCGCTGCCGAAGGCGTGCCGGTAAATCCGCTCCATGCCGAAGGCTATCTCTCGATCGGCTGCCAGCCCTGCACCCGCGCCGTCGCTCCGGGTGAACCCGAACGGGCGGGGCGCTGGTGGTGGGAGCAGGACGCGGCGAAGGAATGCGGCCTCCATGTGGGGGCCGACGGGAAATTCGTCCGCGCGAAGGAGCTTGCCCTGTGACCCACTCTGCGAACCGCCGACCGACAAAGACCGCGCCGCGCATCGCGCCGCTCGCCAAGCTGCCGCTGTTCCACGCGATCGACGGGCGCCGCGTGATCGTGGCGGGTGACACCGACGGTTCGCGCTGGAAGGCCGAACTGCTGAGCGCCGCCGGGGCCGAAGTGACCGTCCTCGCCGGTCCCGCGCCGGACGCCGAGCGCTGGTCCGGCCTGGTCGAAACGCCGGTCGACGGGCCGATTATCCTGTTTGCGCGCGAATGGACGCCGGAGGACATGGCCGGGTGCGCGCTCGCCATAGGCGATCTCGATCCGGCGCAGGGCGAGGCTTTCGCTGCCGCCGCGCGGGATGCGGGCGTGCTCGTCAATGTCGTCGACAAGCCGGCTCTGTGCGATTTCCAGATCGGCTCGATCGTCAATCGCTCGCCGGTGGTCATCGGCATCTCGACCGACGGCGCCGCGCCGATGCTGGGGCAGTCGATCCGCAGCCGGATCGAGGCGGTGCTGCCTCCCGGCCTCGCCGGATGGGCAGCCGCCGCGCAGGGCTGGCGCGCGAGATTGAAACGCATCGTGCTCGACGGAAAGGCCCGCCGCCGCTTCTGGGAACGCTTCACCGCTTCCGCCTGGGCGCGGCCCGCCCATGCGCCGGATGCGCGCGACTTCGCCGACCTCCTGAAGGACGAGGGCGAGACCGGCGGCAGCGTGACGATGGTCGGCGCGGGTCCTGGCGATCCCGAACTGCTGACATTGAAGGCTGTCCGCGCGCTGCAGACGGCCAGCGTCATCCTCTACGACGACCTCGTGTCGCCCGAAGTTCTCGAACTTGCCCGGCGCGAGGCGCATCGCGTTTCGGTCGGCAAGCGAGCGCGCGGACCTTCGGTCGGCCAGAACGAGATCGATGCCGAACTCGTCCGGCTCGCGCTTGCGGGCGAGCGGGTGGTTCGGCTGAAAGGCGGCGATCCGCTGGTGTTCGGGCGCGCGACTGAGGAACTCGACGCCTGCCGTGCCGCCGGCATTCCCGTGGCGATCGTGCCCGGCATTACCGCCGCACAAGGCGCGGCAGCCGCGCTCGGCTTCTCGCTGACCGAGCGGGTTCACGCTCGCCGCGTCCAGTTCGTCACCGGGCACGGGATGAGCGGGACCTTGCCCGAAGATATCGACTGGACCGCGATCGCCGATCCCCGCGCGACCACCGTGGTCTATATGCCGCGCGCTACGCTCGCCGAATTCGCCAGCCGGGCCATCGCGGCGGGGCTCGATCCGCTGACGCCCGCGCTCGCCGTCGCTTCGGCGACTTTGCCGCAGCAGGCCGAAACCCGCTGCTCGCTCGCCGCCCTCCCGCAAAAGGCCGCTGGCCTGCCCGAAGGCGCGCCGGTGCTGGTCGTGATCGGCCAGGTGACCCGCGAGGCGGGCCGCAACGCCATGGAAGACGCCGCATGACGATACAGACAAATCATTTGAAGATGCTCGAGGCGGAGAGCATTCATATCTTCCGTGAGGTCGTTGCCGAGACCGAAAAGCCGGTGATGCTCTATTCGGTCGGCAAGGATTCCGCAGTGCTGCTGCATCTGGCGCGCAAGGCTTTCTTTCCGGCGCCGATCCCGTTCCCGCTACTGCACGTCGATACGACCTGGAAGTTTCGTGCGATGTACGATTTCCGCGACCGGATCGCGGATGAATACGGCGTCGAACTGCTTGTCCACCGTAACGAGGAAGCCGCAGCACGGGGTATCAATCCCTTCGATCATGGCCCGCTCCACACCGACATGTGGAAGACGCAAGGACTGAAGCAGGCCCTCGACAAATACGGCTTCGACGCCGCGTTTGCCGGTGCCCGTCGCGACGAGGACAAGAGCCGCGCCAAGGAACGCGTCATCAGCGTGCGCAGCCCCGGCCATCGCTGGGACCCGCGCCGCCAGCGCCCTGAATTGTGGAACCTCTACAACGCCCGCCACGCGGCCGGCGAGACGATCCGCGCTTTCCCGCTCTCGAACTGGACCGAGCGGGATATCTGGCAATATATTGCGGCCGAGGACATTCCGATCGTACCGCTCTATTTCGCCGCGCCGCGCCCGGTGGTGGAGCGTGACGGCATGATCCTGATGGTCGACGACGACCGCTTTCCCCTGCGCGAGGGCGAGGTGCCCGAGGAGCGCTGGGTGCGTTTCCGCACGCTCGGCTGCTATCCGCTGACCGGGGCGGTGGAGAGCCGGGCTGCGACGCTCGACGAGGTGGTCGCCGAGACCCTCGCCGCCACCGTTTCGGAGCGGCAGGGCCGCGCGATCGACCGCGACAGCTTCGATGCGATGGAGCGCAAGAAGCAGGAAGGCTACTTCTGATGCACGGCTCCGCCACTCTCCCCAAAGTAGCCACTGCGCCTGATACCGCATCGGAAGAAAAGGACCTTCTGCGCTTCATCGTCTGCGGTTCGGTCGACGATGGCAAGTCGACGCTGATCGGACGGCTGCTGTTCGAAACCGGCAGCGTACCCGCCGACCAGCTCGAGACGCTGGCCGCCGAGAGCCGGCGCTTCGGCACTCAAGGCGCCTCGCTCGACCTCTCGCTGCTCGTCGACGGCCTGTCGGCCGAGCGCGAGCAGGGCATCACGATCGACGTCGCCTATCGCTATTTCTCGACTGCGCAGCGCAAGTTCATCGTGATCGATGCGCCGGGACACGAGGAATACACCCGCAACATGGTCACCGGCGCCTCGCAGGCCGACATGGGCGTGCTGCTGGTCGACGCGCAGCAGGGCCTGACCGACCAGACGCGGCGCCATGCCCGGGTGCTGAAGATGCTGGGCGTCCGGCACATCGTGCTGGCGGTCAACAAGATGGACCGGGTGCGTTTCCTGCGCGAAGTGTTCGACGAGGTGGTCGGCAATTTCACCCGCTTCACCGAAGACGCCGAAATCGGCGGTTTCTCGGCCATCCCGCTGGCGGCGCTGACCGGGGCCAACGTCACCGCGCCTTCCGCCGCCCTGTCTTGGTATGATGGACCGCCGCTGCTCGAATTGCTGGAAACGATCCCTGTCGGCGCCGATCCGGCGAGCGCCGATGCGCCGTTCCGGATGCCGGTCCAGCTTGCCTTGCGACCGAACGAGGATTTTCGCGGATTTGCCGGCACGATCGCTTCGGGCCGGATCGCGGTGGGCGATGCAGTGGCGATTCAGCCTGGAGGGCGCACCACTTCGATCGCCCGGATCGTCACCTTCGACGGCGATCTTGACGCGGCGGGGGCGGGCGAGGCCGTCGTGCTGGTGCTGGCGGATCAGGTCGACTGCTCGCGCGGCGACGTGATCGCTGCCGCCGGATCGGCGGGCGCCGCCGTGCAGGGTTTTGCCGCCGACCTCGTATGGTTGAACGAGCGCGGCTTCGACGCCGCGTGCGATTACCAGATCAAGATCGCCACCCGCAGCCTTTCCGTGGACCTGCGCTTTCCGCAAGGGCAGGCGCCCGGGCTGAACGATATCGTCGCCGCCGAGCTTACCGCGGCGCGGCCGATCGTCGCGGCGATCTATGCGAGTGAGCCGCGTCTCGGTGCCTTCATCCTGATCGACCGGGAAAGCCAGGCCACCGTCGCCGCTGGCATGATCCGCGAATTGCACGAGGGCGCCGGTCAGACCTCGCGCCGGCGCGGAGAGAACATCGTCTGGTTCGATACCGTCGGCAACGGCCGGGCCGAGAACGACATCGCGCGGATCGTCGATGCGTTGTCGGCGAGCGGCAACCGCGTCGCGGTGATCGACGACGCACTGTTGCGGGCCGATCTTTGCAGCGACCTTTCGGGTCCGGACGAGGAATGGGCGCGCCGCGCGCTGGCCGTCGCCCGGATCGCCGCGCGGACGAGCGCGACCGTATTGGTGGCGAGTTCTGCGCCGCTGCCAGTTGATGCTTCAATCCAGGCTATCAGTTCGCCCGAGGAGATCGCCGCGACCTGGGTTATCTGAAGCGAAGCCTTTGATGCGCCGCTCGGGCCGGGCCGTTCAGTTCGACGGCGCGGCGGGACTATCTTGGGCGGCAGGGGTCTCCCGGTCGGCCGGTGCCGCAGCGGCCGACCTTGCCAGATCGCTGTCGATGCCCTGCGCTGTTGCGCGGATCGTTTCCTGCGCCGCGTCGTAGCGCTCGTCGAAGTTCGGTTCCTCCTGACACGCCGCGGTCGCGGCCAGCAAAACGAGCATGGCTGGCGCCGCTCGGCGCATCAGTAGTTCTTCCGGTAGCGCACGTTGACGTTGGTCGTACCCGAACCGCCGGCCTGGCTCAGGATCGACAGCGCCGGAGTGAGCGCGACCTCGAGCTGGGTGGCGGTGAAGCCGCGCGCGTCGGTGATGAATTCCACATAGACATCGTCTGTGATGTACTGGCCCACGGCAAGCGCGGTGCCGCGCCCTTGCGTCTCGTCGCCGCCGAGGATGCGGAGCCGGTCGACGCCCGCCGCCGAACGCAGCTTGCCAAGTGGATTAAGCCCGCCGCCCGATCCGCGCAGCGAATTGAGCGAAGCGGCGAGCTGGACCGCTTGCAAGGTGGATAGGTTGCCGATCGAGCTGCCGAACAGGATGCGCGCGAGAATCTCGTCCTGCGGCAAGCCCGGCACGCTGGAGAAGGCGATCTGCGGGTCCATGGCGCGGCCCGTGACGTTCACGGTGACGGTCACGTCCTCGATATCCTCGCTCGCGGCGAGCGTGATGACCGGGTCGATCGCGGCACCGCCGGTAAAGCGCACGCGGCCTTCGTTGAGCTCGAAGGATCGGCCGGCGAAGCCCAGCGTGCCGCGCACGAGCTCGACCGTCCCGGTGACACGCGGTGCGGTGCTGGTTCCGCCGAGATTGAGATCGGCGCTCCATTCGCTCTCGAGACCCATGCCCGACACGTAGAGCTGCTCGGGCGCGGACAGGGCGATATCGAGACGCAGCTGGTCGAAGATGCCGGGCGAGGGCTGGGCCGGTTCGTCGCCGGTAATGCGTTGCGGGCCACGGGGCGGCTTGAAGCGCACGCCGGTCAGTTCTGGCACCTCGGCCGCGCCCTGCCGGACGATTTGGTAGCGGGTCTCGGGCAGTGTCAACTGGCCCGAGATGAGCGCGGTCTGGCCGGCTTCCTTGCTGAGCCGCAGCTGGCCCGTGGCCGAAGCGGCGAGCGCGTCGCTACGGGCGAGGCGTGCATCATCGAGGGCGACGGCGAGGTTCATGGGATAGCCGCGGTCTGCCGCCAGACTGACGAAGCCTTGTGCCGAAACGGTGCCGTCGCCCGCGGTGGCGTTCAGCTGCTCGAGCTCGAAACGGTCGCCGGAGAAGCGGCCGCGTAGCGCCATGTTGGAAAGGCGTGTGCCGTAAGTCTGGTTCTCGTAAGTCAGGCTGCTCGCCCGCACGATGCCGGTAAGTTCTGGATCCTGGACGCGGCCGGAGAAATCGGCCGCGAGACCGATCGGTCCGGACAGGCGCTGATCGGGCTGGCCGGCGAAGGAGAACAGCGTGTCCGCCGGACCGTTGTAACGGATGCCGCCCGACAGCGGCGCGGCGAGGAGGCGGGTCGTCCAGCTGCCCGAACCGGGCGGCAGCGGATTGAGCGAGGCAACCAGACGGCCGATCACGCTGCCCCGGCGCCGCATGACAGCGCGTGCCTCGCCCCCGTCCGCAAGCAACTTGCCGACGAAATTGATATCGAGCGGCTGACTCACCGAAACGGCGGTGGTTCGCGTGAAATTATCGATCTGCAAGCGCGCATCCGCACGCGGGAAGGCGTTTGGATTGGCCTGCGCGAAATCGAGGCTGCCGGTGGCGGTTCCGTCGAGGCCGAGGCCGGGAACGAAGGCGTTCACCAGTTCGAGGTCGAGCGATTCAAGGCGGCTCTGGAGCCTGATCCCATCGCCATATGTGCCGGCGAGGCGGACATTGCCCTGCCCGAAATCGATGCGGGTGGGGAGCAGTTCGTAGCTGCCTTCGCCCGGCACGATCCGCATCGGGTTGACCGTGCGGAAATCGATTCCGCGTACCCGCCCTTGCAATGCCGCCCGCCACAGATCCGGTGCAAGCTCGGCATTGGCGGCGACGCGGAAGGGCACGCCGCTGACACCCTCGGCCAGCACGCGTGCCTTGCCGCGACCGTCACGGTAGTCGATCTTGGCCCGCGCGGCGGTGAGGTTGAGGCTGCCGAAGCGGGTCTGCGCGAGCTGCGCGTCGGCGACGACATAGGGCGTGTCGTACAGCACCACCCGTGCATCGACGATAGCCGATCCGATCGAGAGCTGCGCCGGGCCGGGCAAGGTGGTGTTCTGCGCCCGCAGATTGACCAGCGCTTCTTGATACTGGCCCTGTGCGTCCAATCGGACCACGCCGCCGAGGCCGCGGCCATTGGCAGTCAGCCGGCCGGCGAAAGGCCCTGCGGGCGTCTGGCGCAGCGACCCGGCGAAGTCGATCCCCGCGAGATTGGCGCTGGCGATGTCGAGCGTGAGCTGCGGCCCGGTGCCGAGCACCACGTCGGCGGTCAGCGGGCCGTAATCGGTGTCGGCGGTCGCATCGAGGCGGTAGCCGTTGGGCGCGCCGTTGATGTTGGCGCGCAGATTGGCGAGGCCGATGCCGAACCCGGGTCGTTCCGCCGTAATGGTGGCGCGTGGATCGGCGATCGTCCCGGCAAGCCGCACGCCGACCGCACCGTATTGCTCCGTCACCCCGTCGGCGTTGAAGGCGATGGTACCGTCGGGAGCGTAGCTGCCCGAGCCCTGCGTGATGCGGACCTGCGGCGAGGTAAGGCGCAGATTGCGGAAACGGGCGATCCCGTCGCCGCCATAACGCACATCGGCCGAGGCGACGAGATTGCCGCCGAGGAAGTCCCGAACGCTTTCGTTGAGCAGGCGGGTCGAACGCGCGCGCACCCGGCCCGCGAGCGAATAGCCCGACGGTTCGGTCTGCAGGTCGATATCGGTCTCGATGTTGAAGACGCCGACGCTTTCGACCCGGTAATTGTCGATCCGCCCGTCGATCGCGCCGGTATAGAGGCCGGTCGACATGTCGGCGAGGAGGATCACGTTCGCGTCGATCCGGTCCGACCGCACGCGCATGTTGTCCGACAGGATGCGCGTTCCCTCGATCGCGATGTCGCCATCGAGCCGGACATTGGCGAGCGTGCCGCCCGCCACGGTGTCGAGCCCGGTGATCCGCGCCGCGCGCGCCTGAACGGGGATGAGGATGCGGTCGGCATTGACCTCCGCCGCGCCGCTGGCGGTGAAGTTCTGCAGGCCCATGTCGTTCATCACGAGGCGAGCGGCGTTCAATTCGTAACGCACGCCGGGCGTCGCGAAATCGCCCTCGAGCAGCAATTGGCCGCGCAATCCGCTGCCCGAAAGATTTGGCGCGATGGCCGAAGGCTTGAGCAGCACGAAACCCAGACGCAATTCGTCGAACACGCTTTCGGCGAGATCGACGACGCCGTTGGTGTTCAGGCGGAAGGCGTCGCTGGAGACGCCGCCGGCGAGATCCACGCGGCGCTCGTCGAGCGCGGCTGTGAGGTCAACATCCAGGATCGGGCCGAGCAGGGTCGCGGTCGGCCCTTCGAACAGGCGCGCCACGCGGGTCGGACCGTACAGCATGAAGGTGCCGTCCCGTGCGGCGAGGCGCAAGCGCGCGAATTCCGTGCCGGCGAAATTGGCATCGAGCCTGCCGTTCCAGTTGGTCCAGGTTCCTGCGCCGTTCAGCTGTACCCGCAACGGTTCGGTGAGCCCTGCGAGCGCCGCGATCACGCCGTCGCCGGGTGCATCGAGATCGAGATCAAGATCGAGCTTGTTGTCTTCCGGCACGGCGTCCAGCGCGAGCGCGATCCGGTCGCCTCCGGCGCGGCCCTGTCCAGCAATCGTGCGCCCGTCGAGCGTGACCTGCGCGCGGCCGCTGGCGATATGTGCCTCGCCCGCCAGGCTCGCGACGCGCTGTTCACCGCTGACCGGGGCTTCGGCCACGAAGCGGTTGATCCGCAGTTCATCGATATCGATGTCGAGATCGGGCAGCAGCGGATCGTTGCTCGGCGGCGTCTCGTTGAAGGTCGGCAGACGCAGCAGCGTCACCCGTTCGGCAGTGAGCGAGCGAACGTCGACATGGCTGTTGATGAAGGCGAAAGGCCGCCAGTCGACCCGCAATTCGGGCGAGGTCAGGAAAGCGCCGGTCGGGTCCGACAAGCTGAAATCGTGCAGGACCATCTCGCCATAGAGCGATCCCTCGATCCGGCCGATGCCGATCTCCATCCCGGTCTCGAATTCCAGCCCCTCGATCTGGTTGACCACGAAGCGGCGGCCGGGGCCGGTGTCGAGAAGGAGGACCGCAGCGATGATGAGCGCGACGAGCGAGGCGAGGACGATGGCGGTCCATTTAAGGATCGTGCGGCCGCGATGGCGGCGCTCGGCCGGTGCCTCTTCCATCGGCTCATCCACTGGTGCGTCGATCGGCTCGTCGCGGACGGGTTCGATATTCTCGGCCATCAGAAGGCCTGCCCGATCGAGACGTAGACCGCGAAGCTGCTTTCGCCCGGCTGGCGGTCGAGCGGCATGGCGACGTCGAAGCGCAGCGGGCCGAAATTGGTGTAATACCGCCCGCCGATGCCCGCACCGTAGCGCAGGTTCGAGAAATCGGGGGTCGTGTCTTCGTAGACCTGGCCGGCATCGACGAAGCCGACAACGCCGAAATTGCCGAAGCGGTAGCGCACTTCGGCTCCGACTTCGTTCAGGCTGAGGCCGCCAATCGGCCGGAAATAGGTGGGATCGGCATCTTCGTCGGGGTCGTCCGGATCGAAATCGGGATTGGCGAGCTCGACTTTCGGGCCGAGTTCCTGGAAGCCGAAGCCGCGCACCGATCCGCCGCCCCCGGCATAGAAACGCCGCGACGGAGCAAGGTCGAAGCGATCGATGCCCTGGATCGTGCCCACCCGGACGCGGCCGGCAAGGACGATGGCGTCGGTCGCCGAGTAATAGGCCGAGGCGTCCAGCCGCGCGCGGACATAGGGCGTGAAGCCGTCCTGAAGCGAGCCTTCCGGTTCGACCAGCGCGGTCACGCGGAAGCCGCGTGTCGCGTCGAGCAGGCTGTCGGTGCGATCCACGCCGATCTGCCCGGTCAGACCGCCGATGAAGAAGGTCCGCCGGTCGAGTTCGCCGAGGTCGAAATCGAAATCCTGCTCGTTGGTTCCGATCAGGCGAATGCCGTAGGCATAGGTGAAGGGCTTCTGCCACAGCGGAGTGGAATCGTAGCTGATCAGCGCGGAGAGCTGGCCGGTAAAGGCCTCGAACGCTGCATAGTCGGAGCGCAGCGCATCGGCGCGCAACTGGAAGGTGCGGTCGCGTCGCCCGGCGTTGGAGCGGCGGAAGGTCACGCCCGCGCCCTGTTCCTGCGTGCCGGCGACGACGCTACCGACGAGCGCCCCTTCGGGCGGGAAAAGGTTGCGATGGGTCCAGCTGCCTTCCACGCGGAAGCCCTGTCCGGTGCCGTAACCCGCGCTTCCCGCGAGCGTGCGGGGCGGGCCGGCATCCTGTTCCACCAGGATGGTCGCGTATTCGGTGCCGTCGCCCGCGGCCTCGCCGGTCTGCTGAGGCACGACAGAAATGGTGTTGAACAGGCCGGTGGCGACGAGCGCCTGCCGCAGATCGTCGACATCGCGGCTGTCGTAGAGCTCGCCGCGCTCGAACCGAGCGAGCACTTCGACATGCTCTGCGTCGAAAGCGAGATCGCCGGTCGTCTCGATCCCCCCAAACCGAGCGCGCGGGCCGACCTCGATCGGCAGGGTGTAGACGCCGTCGTTGGTGTCCTGATCGAGCAGGATGTCCCGCTGACCGACGGTCGCGAAGGGATAGCCGTTTTCGGGCAGTCGCACGGCGACATTGGCCTCGGCCCCCTGAACCCGCTCGGCGATGATGGGTTCGCCGACTTCCAGCGCGAGGTTGCTGGTGATGAGATCGGCCGGCTCGACCGGATTGGCCTGAATCACGATGTCGGAGAAGACGAAGCGATCGCCCGGCACGACTTCCAGCACGGCGGTGAGCGGCTGGCCGGTGACATCCTCGGACCGGTCGATGCGGGTGGCGACGCTCGCCTCGTACCAGCCTTCCGAGGCGAGGATGCGCTGCATCAGTGCGCTGTCTTCCGTCAGCCGCGCGGCGACCTGCGCGACATTCGCCGCTTCCCCGTCGCCATCCTCCAGGGCCGAGAGGTCCTCGAACATGCCGGCGAGATCGGTATCGGTGTCCTCGTCCGCCGGTTCCAGGCCTTCTATGCGCACACCATAGGCGACTTCGACGACTTCCTCGTCAGTCGCATCTTCGGCGAATTCGACTGCGGTGGCCTCGAATGTCTCGAGCGGAGGCAGCGGGGCGGCGAGTTCCGCGTCGCGGATCGGGGCATCGCCAATCTCCTCGACCGGATCGCCATCGGCCAGAGCGGGATCGCCGAGCGGTGCCTCCGCCCCTTCGACGGGATCGGCGTCGGCTTGCTCGGCAGCAATGCGGCGTTCGAAATCCTCGATCGATTCGAGCGGCCCTTCGAGATCGCCGTCCTCTGCCGGGTCGATCGGGGGAACAGCCTCTTCGAACTCGTCATCGGGTATGATCGGCTCGACCTGCGGCAGATCGGCATCCGCCGGGGGGGCGGGGACGGCAATGTCCGTTGCCGCATCGTCGGGAGCTTGCGGCCGCGGGTCGGCGGTCTGCGCGCAGAGCACGTTGCTCTGCAAGGCGAGCGCGAGCGCGCTGCCCCCGATAAACGTGCGCCGCCGCCCGGCACAAGTACCGCGCTTGACCGTTAGACGCGAGAACGACCCCATTCGCACCATTCATCCAAAGGAAGCCAGCTTGGCCTCGAACGTTACCGAACCCGTAACCGATCACCCCGCCGAAGCTGTGGATGGCCACTATCCCGACCCGGAAAACGCCTCATCGCTCAATCAAGCACCGGGAGCAACCGCCAAATCGCCTTGGGCAATGCCTTGGCCCGCATGGAAAATTATCCTCAAGCGGGTGTATACGATGTGGGGGTTCCACAATCTGTCACTGCTGGGGGCCGGCGTCGCCTTCTTCACCTTTCTGGCTCTCACTCCGCTGATTGCGGCGACCGTGATGATCTACGGGCTGGTCGGCGACGTCGCCATGGTGCAGCGGCAGATCGGATCGCTTACCACTGTCCTGCCGGGCGAGGCGCGTGCCCTGATCGAGGACCAGCTCATCGGCGCGGTGACAACGAGTTCGGGCGTTACGGGCTTTGCTCTCGTGATCGCGCTCATCTTCGCCGTCTATGGCGGAATGCGCGCCGCCAATGGCCTGATCGGCGCGCTCAATATCATCAACGAAGAGCACGAGACGCGCGGCATCGTCCCGCTCACACTACGCGTCGCGGCACTGACTTTGGCCGCAATCCTCATCGCTCTGGTGGGCATCGCCAGTGCCGGCACTTTCGCCTGGTTGCAGACACAGGCCGAAGGAATGATCGGCGGCGGGTGGGAATTCCTCTTCAAGATACTCGCCTGGAGCGTATCCATCCTGCTCGGCAGCGCGGGCTTCGCACTGATCATGCGATATGGCCCCGACCGCAGCCCCGCACGCTGGCGCTGGCTGGCGCCCGGCGCTTTGCTGGCGACCATCCTGTGGATCGCCATCAGTTTCGGATTTGCCCTTTATGTCGCCTATGTCAGCGACTATAACGCGACCTACGGATCGCTTTCGGCGATCGTCGTCTTCTTGATGTGGCTGTTCCTGAGCGCCTACGGGGTTCTCGCCGGAGCGCTGCTCAATGCCGAGATCGAACGCCAGACCACGGTTGACACCACCACCGGCGAACCACTTCCGGCTGGCGAGCGTGGAGCGGTTCTGGCGGACATCGCCGAAGGCCACCTGACGATCGACCAGTGGCTGGAAAAGAGCCAGAGGCGCGCGACGAGGCGTGCTGCCCGAAAAGTGGCCAGCAAGACCTGAAGGTTGCCGATCCTTCATGTGCCTCAGGATCGGCCGGAAGGGTAGGCGGCGCCTTTTCGGAGCTTTCGCGCCGTACGATCATTGATACACCTCTGCCTCCCCCTCAGTGGGTGTCGGCAGCGATGCCTTGGAGAATACGATGCCTGACAATGGGCCCGACAATGGATTCCTCGATATCTCTCGCCGGGGGATGCTGGCAGGCAGTGTCGGCTCGGCCGCGCTCGCGCAGGCATCGATCCTGCGCGCGCAACAATCGGCTCCAGGATCGGCTTCCAGCAATAAAGGACCTGCCACGATGCGCGTCAGCATGACTGTCAACGGAAAGGCACAGGAGGTCGATCTCGACACCCGCACCACGCTTCTCGACACGCTGCGCGAGCACCTGAAGCTCACCGGCACCAAGAAAGGCTGCGACCACGGCCAGTGCGGCGCCTGCACGGTGATGGTGAATGGCGAGCGGATCAATTCCTGCCTCAGCCTCGCGGTCCAGCATGACGGGGACGAGGTGACGACGATCGAGGGGCTCGGTACGCCCGACGATCTTCACCCGATGCAGGACGCGTTCGTCGAGCATGACGGCTATCAGTGCGGCTACTGCACGCCCGGCCAGATCTGCTCGGCTGTCGCGGTGCTGGAGGAAATCCGCAATGGCATTCCCAGCCATGTGACCGACGATCTCACCGGGCCGATGCGCTTCACGGAGATCGAGATGCGTGAACGCATGAGCGGCAATATCTGCCGCTGCGGAGCCTATTCCAATATTGCTGGAGCGATGGCGCAAGTGGCGGAGGCCTGAGATGCGAAGCTTTACCTACGAACGCGCCGCCAGTGCCGCCGATGCCGCCCAGGCCGTGGCCGCGACGAAAGGCGCCAAGTTCATCGCCGGCGGGACAAACCTGCTCGACCTGATGAAGCTCGAGATCGAACGTCCAACCCATCTGGTGGACGTGCAGGACCTGGGACTCGACGAGGTCGAGGAAACCGAGGAAGGCGGGCTCAGGATCGGGACGCTTGTGTCCAACACGGCTCTGTCCGCCCATCCGAAGATCCGGAGCGACTATGCGGTGCTTACCCGCGCGATTCAGGCGGGGGCCTCGGGGCAGTTGCGCAACAAAGCGACGACCGGGGGCAACATGCTTCAGCGCACCCGCTGCTCCTATTTCTACGACACCAACATGCCGTGCAACAAGCGCAAGCCGGGCGACGGTTGCGCTGCCATTCGCGGTTTTTCGCGGCAATTGGGCGTGATCGGCATTTCCGATTCCTGCATCGCGACCTATCCGGGCGACATGGCGGTCGCCATGCGCGTGCTCGACGCGGTGGTCGAGACGGTGAAACCGGACGGTACGCAGCGCGCGATCCCTGCGGCCGATTTCCACCTTCTGTGGGGCGACACGCCGCATATCGAGACCGCGCTCGAACCAGGCGAGATCATCACCCATGTGCGCCTGCCCGCGCCGCTCGGCGGCCAGCATTTCTACAGCAAGGTTCGCGACCGGCGCTCCTACGCCTTCGCACTCGTTTCCGTGGCGGCGATTATCCAGGACGACGGCACCGGGCAGGTGGCGTTCGGCGGTGTCGCGCCGCGTCCGTGGCGCCTGCCGGAAGCTGACGCGCAATTACGCAACGGCGCGGCCGCCGTGGTCCGCGTGGCCTTTGCCGATGCGCGGCCGACCGAAGACAACAAGTTCAAGATCCCGCTTGCCGAGCGCACGCTGGCGGGCATTCTGGCGGAAGCGAGAGGCTAAAGGCATGGAATTCAACGCTCCTGCAGGCGAGAACCTGTTCGACCGCTCCAAGGTGGTCGGCAAGAAGACACGTCGCATCGACGGCCCGCTCAAGGTGTCGGGCCTCGCGCCCTACGCCGCGGAACGGCACGATGTCGCGGACAACCAGGCCTATGGCTGGATCGTCGGATCGGCGATCGCCAAGGGTCGCATCCGTTCGATGGACCTCGCCGAGGCGCGTCGTGCACCTGGCGTCCTCGCCATCGTCGCCGCGACCGAGCACGAGCCTGTAGGATCAAGCAACTGGAACATCGCCCCGCTGTTCGGCGGACGCAACATCGCGCATTACCATCAGGCGATAGCTGTGGTCGTCGCCGAAACCTTCGAGCAGGCACGCGCCGCCGCCGGCATGATCCAGACGAGCTACGACAGTGCGGACGGGCGGTTCGATCTGGAAACCGCCAAGGAAAAGTCGCGGATCGGCACCGGTTTTTCCGGCGACAAGACCGAATCCACGCTCGGCGACTTCGACACTGCGTTCGGTGCCGCTCCGGCCACGGTCGATGCGACTTACACCACGCCCGATGAATCCCATGCCATGATGGAGCCGATGGCGACGATCGCCGCATGGGAAGGCGACCAGCTGACAGTCTGGACCTCGAACCAGATGGTCGAATGGGGCAAGACCGCGCTCGCCAGCATCCTCAAGATGGAGAAAGAGAAAGTCCGTCTGGACTCACCCTATATCGGTGGCGGTTTCGGCGGAAAGTTGTTCGTCCGTTCCGATGCGGTGATGGCCGCGCTCGGCGCGAAGGCGGCAAAGCGTCCGGTCAAGGTCGTGATGCAGCGGCCGCTGATGTTCAACAACGCGACCCATCGCCACGCGACCATCCAGCGCGTTCGCCTCGGTGCCGAGCAGGACGGCCGGATCACCGCGATCGCGCATGAATGCTGGTCGGGCAATCTCGATGGTGAAAGCGGCGAAGACGGCACGCTCCAGACGCCGAAGCTTTACAGCGGGGCGAACCGGCTGACCGCGTCCTATGTGGCCGAACTCGACTTGCCCGAGGGCAATGCAATGCGCGCGCCGGGTGAGGCGGTGGGCCACATGGCGCTGGAAGTCGCGATGGACGAGCTCGCCGAAAAGCTCGGCATGGATCCGGTCGAACTGCGCATCCGCAACGATGCCGGCGACACGGTCCCGGGCGATCCGGACACGAAGATCTCGGACCGTCATCTCGTGCGTTGTCTTCGCGAAGGGGCGGAGCGGTTCGGCTGGTCGAAGCGCAATCCGCAGGCGGGCTCCAACCGGCAGGGCCGCTGGCTGACCGGAATGGGCTGCGCCGCCGGCTATCGCGCCGGTCCGACCGCCAAGTCCGCCGCGCGGGTCCGCATGGATGCCGATGGACGCCTGACGGTCGAGACCGACATGACCGATATCGGCACCGGCTCCTACACGATCATCGCACAGACCGCGGCGGAAACCATGGGCGTGCCGCTCGAACAGGTAAGCGTCGAACTGGGCGATTCCGCCTACCCCGTGTCTTCGGGTTCGGGCGGTCAGTGGGGCGCGGCGAGCAGCACGGCGGGCGTTTATGCCGCCTGCATCAATCTGCGCCGCGCGATCGGCGAGAAGCTGGGCTTCGATGCCGATGCCGCGACCTTCGAAGGAGGTGAAGCGAGCCTCGAGGGCGAAAGCTGGCGCATCGCCGATGCCGGCGCGCTCAGTGCCGATGGCGAGATGACCTATGGCGATTTCAAGGATGGCTACGATGTCGGCACCTATGCCGGTCACTTCGCCGAGGTGAAGGTGGATGCCTTCACCGGCGAGACCTACGTCACAAGGATGCTGGCGGTCTGCGATGCCGGGCGCATCCTCAACCCGCTTTCTGCGCGCAGCCAGGTGATTGGCGCAATGGTGATGGCGGCGGGTGCCACCTTGATGGAAGACCTCCACGTCGACAAGCGTTTCGGCTTCTTCGCCAATCACGATCTGGCGAGTTACGAAGTGCCGGTTCATGCCGACATTCCGCATCAGGAGTGCATCTTCCTCGACACGCTCGACCCGATCGTCTCGCCGATGAAGGCCAAGGGCGTTGGCGAGCTGGGTATTTGCGGACCGGGTGCGGCCGTGGCGAACGCCGTCTACAACGCCACCGGCATTCGCGTGCGGGAATACCCACTGACGCTCGACAAGTATCTGGACCGCCTGCCCGCGATCGCCTGACGATGGCGCAAGCGGAGGAAGCAGTCGGCGATGTCGGCGTGGGTGGCTGGCCGGTCCATGGGCTGGAGGACGATGTCCGCCCGCGCATGTTCGCGGTTGCCGATGCAGGCGAGGTTTTCGCGCTCGCAACTATCGTCGCCGCCGATGGCGGGCCTCGTCCGGAAGGCGCGCAGATGGTCGTCACCAACGCCGCCGCCTACGGCTTTCTTTCCGGCGGCTGCATCGAGGACGATGTCGCCCGCCACGGGCGCGAAGTCATCGATGGAGGCGATCCCCGCACCTTGGTCTATGGCGAGGGAAGCCCGTTCATCGACATCCGCCTTCCGTGTGGCGGGCGGATCGAAGTCGCGATCGAGCGGGTCCCGCCGGACGATCCGGCGTTACAGAATTTGCGCGAGCTCACTGGAGCGAGACGTCCGGCGATGTGGCTGAGCGACGGCGAGACGCGTTTTTGTGTAGGCATCGAGGAAGCCGGCGCGGCGTCCCGGTATCCGATCGAGCGGCGCCACGATCCAGTGCAGCGACTCGTGGTCGTGGGCTCCGATCCCTTTGCATTGGCGATTGCGGGCATGGGGCGGGCCGTCGGCTGGGACACGGTGCTGCTCAGCCCCTTCGGCCCGACCGGCGATCCGCCCTTCGGGGTCTCCTGTAACCGTCGGCCTTTGAGCGAAGCTTTCGGAGATCTGGACCTCGACCTCTGGACTGCCGTCGCGGTGGCGACACACGACCTCGAGGCGGACCGGGACGCGCTGGTGCCGAGCCTGCTGTCGCCTGCCGGCTATGTCGGGGTGCTGGGATCGCGGCGCAAGCTCGGCCAGAGGCGCGAGGGGCTGGCGGCTGCCGGACTGAGCGAGGCGCAGATCGCGCGGCTGCACGCGCCGATCGGCATCCCCATTCCCGCCGCATCGCCCTGGGAGGTCGCGGTGTCGGTCGTCGGAGAGATCATCGCACAGCGCCGCGACGCCAAAAGGGGGCGCACGAGCGGGGAGCAGCGACTGAATGCCGCCGCCTGACATTCTTGCCGGTTGCCACGCCATAATCCTCGCTGCCGGTGCGGGGACGCGTTTCGACGGCGCCAAGCTGCTCGCTCCGCTGGGCGACCGGCCGCTGATCGGCTGGGCAGTCGCGGCCGCGCTCGCCTCTCGGGTCGAAAGCGTTACCGTGGTTCTCGGCGCGCGGGCGGATCGTGTGCTGGCTGCGCTCGACGCGTTCTCGGATACGCGCCTGCGAAGCATGGTGTGCGAAGGCTGGGCTGAAGGTCTGTCCGCCTCGCTCCGTTGTGGGCTCGCCGCTCTGCCGGCCGATGTCCGGGCGGCGGCGATCTTTCTCGGCGACATGCCCCGTTGCCGCGCTGCGGTGGCCGACGCGATGCTCATGCGCGTTCTCGCCGGAGCGCCTGCGGCCATGCCGGAATTTGCCGGACAACCGGGCCATCCCGTAGCGATCGCGCCGCAATTGTTCGGTGCGCTCCGCAATCTCACCGGGGACCGGGGCGCTCGTGCGGTTCTGGAAGCGACGCCGGGCGCCGTCCGGGTTCCGCTCGACGATCACGGCTGTATCGAGGATGTCGATGCGAGGAATGACCTCCAACGGCTCGCCCGCAGTCGTTCTTGAGCCCGTTTGTGCAGGACCTCCGCGCGGTTCACGTCGTCCCGCGCTGGCAAAGCCGTCATCTCCTTGATAGGCGCGTCGTCTACCGAGGAGATTGCCGGACATGCCGACCACCCCCCTGCCGAAGATGCGTTCCTGGCTGTTCGCGCCGGGCGACAGCGCCCGCAAGATGGAAAAGGCGCTGGGCGGCTCGGCGGATATCGTCATCCTCGATCTCGAAGACGCGGTCGCCATCCCGCAGAAGCCCGAGGCGCGCCGGATGGTCGCCGAATTTCTGGCCAAGAACGCCGAGCATCGCGCGCGCATCTGGGTGAGAGTCAATCCGCTCGACGGGGAATGGACCGCGGCCGATCTCGACGCGGTGATGCCCGCGCGGCCCGGCGGCATCCTGCTACCCAAGGCGGAGGGCGGCCACGATGTCGAGGCGCTGGACGTGATGCTGACCGCGCAGGAACGGGCGCATGGAATCGAGGAAGGTTCGACCCCCGTCGCCGCGCTGGTGACGGAGACCGCCGCCGCGATGTTCACCACCGGGACCTATCGCGGCGTGCCGCGTCTCGTCGCGATGACTTGGGGCGCTGAAGACCTGGCAGATGCGGTCGGCGCGCTCGACAATGTCGAGGCCGACGGGCGCTACCGCCCCGCCTTCGAACTCGCGCGCAGCCTCTGCCTGATGGGCGCGGCCAAGGCGGGCGTCCTGCCGATCGAGACGATCATGGGTGATTTCCGCGATCTCGACGGCCTCAAGGCACGGGCGGCGCAGGTCCGGCGCGACGGCTATCGGGGGATGCTGGCGATCCATCCGGCCCAGGTCGAAGTGATCAACGCCGCCTTCACCCCGAGCAAGGATGAGGTCGCCGAAGCGCGCGAGATCGTTGCGTTGTTCGAAGCCAATCCGGGCGCCGGCACGATCGGCTGGCGCAAGGGAATGCTCGACCGGCCGCACCTTTCGCGCGCGAAGCAGCTGCTCGCCCAGCTGGAGGGGTAAGCCTAGGGGGAGGCGCGCCGCACACGACGCCTTGCATTGTCCCGTGGCTTGCCTAGACCGGCGCGATCTTCGGGGAGAACACCACATGAAATTCACTGTCGCTTCCGTCCTGGCCACGCTGTTTGTCGCGCAGGCCGGGCTGGCGCAGCAGCCGACGCCGCCTTCGCCCAATCCGGTCGAGGAGCAGGAGGTCGACAGCTCGCAGGAAGACCGCCCCGAAGAGGGCAGCGGGATCGAGACGACGACCAGCCCCGTCGATCCGCAGGTTGCCGCGCCCGCTGCCGAGCCGGAGAAGTGGGATATCACCGCACCGCGCGGCGCCACCATCCGGCAGGTGCCGATCGCGACCGACGAGGGCACCTGGATGGATGTCGACGTGTCGCCCGATGGCCGCACGCTCGCCTTCAGCCTGCTCGGCGACATCTACACCATGCCGATCGGCGGGGGCACGCCGGTCCGCATTGCCGACGGGATGGCCTGGGAAATCCAGCCGCGCTTCTCGCCCGATGGCCGCCGCATTGCCTTTACCTCCGACCGGGGTGGCGGCGACAATATCTGGCTGATGGATCTGAACGGCGCGAACAAGCAGCAGGTGACGAAGGAGAACTTCCGCCTGCTCAACAATCCGACCTGGAGCCCGGACGGGCGCTACATCGCGGCGAAGAAGCACTTCACCACCGAGCGCTCCGCCGGGACGGGCGAGATCTGGCTCTATCACGTCTCTGGCGGCGGCGGGGTCGCGCTGGTCGAGCGGGCCAACGAGCAGCTCCAGAAGGAACTGGGCGAGCCGGTCTACGCGCCCGACGGGTCGGCGATCTATTACACCCGCAATGTCAGCCCCGGTAACACCTTCGAATACGCACAGGATTCGCTCCAGAGCCTGTTCGAGATCGAGCGCTACGATCTTGCCACCAAGGAAGTGACGACCGCGATCTCGGGCTTCGGCGGTTCGGTCCGTCCGCAACCTTCGCCCGACGGCACGCGCCTCTCCTTCGTGCGGCGCGACAAGGATACTTCGCAGCTCTGGATCAAGGACCTGTCCACCGGCGTCGAGACGATGATCTACGACGCGCTCGACCTGGATTTGCAGGAGACCTGGGCGGTCTACGGCGTCTATCCGGCGATGGACTGGACGCCCGACAGCCGCGAGATCGTGTTCTGGGCGGGCGGCAAGCTGCGCCGCATTTCCGCCGATGGGGGCGAAGCGCGCGTTATTCCCTTCAGGATCGACGATACCCGGGCAATCGCCGACGCGCCGCATCCGGTGATCCCGGTGGCGCCGGAGACTTTCACCGCCGCGATGCCCAAATTCGCGACGATGTCGCCCGATGGGCGGCGGATCGTCTTCGAAAGCCTCGGCAAGCTCTACGTCAAGAATGCCGCCGGGGGCGAGGCGCGCCGGCTGACCAGTCAGGACGATGCGCTGGAGTTGTGGCCGACCTGGTCGCGCGACGGGCGCCGGATGGCCTGGGTCCAGTGGACCGATACCGGCCTCGGCCAGATCATGGTCGCCGATGCGAACGGGCGCAATCCGCGCACCGTCACAACCCAGCGCGGGCATTACGCGGTGCCTAAATTCTCGCCCGACGGCCAGACACTCGTCTTCGAGAAGCGGCAGGGCGGCTATCTGCTCTCGCCCGAATATTCCGAAAACCGCGGCGTCTACCGGGTGTCGGTGTCGGGCGGCACGCCCGAACTGGTTTCGCGCGGCAATTCCGATCCGCAGTTCGGTGCCTCCAACGATCGCATCTTCATGCTCGGCAGCGAGGGTGGCAAGCTGCAACTCCTGTCGAGCAATCTCGATGGCGAGGCCAAGCGGGTCCACGCACAGGGCGAGCTTGCCAACGATTTCCGCGTCGCGCCGAACGGCAGGTATTTTGCCTTCCGCCAGAATTACGAGGTCTTCGCCATGCCCCTGCTCGAAGGCGGGCAGGCGGTTGCGGTGGACGAGACGACCAGTTCGCTGCCGACTGTGCGCGCGAGTGAGGGCGGGGCCGACTATATCGGCTGGGCCGACGATGGCGACACGCTCTACTGGTCGATGGGGCCGACGCTCTATCGCGCCACCACCGACGCGATGTTCGCCCGCGCGCCGGCGGCGGAGGGTGCGCAGGGCTTCGTCCAGCCGACCACGGGCATCTCGCTCGCTCGCACGATCCGCGCGGCCAAGCCTTCGGGCACCGTCGCCATCACCGGCGCGCGCATCCTGACCATGTCGGACGACGGCGCTGGCGCGATCGAGAACGGGACCATCGTCATCGAGGGTGACCGGATCGCAGCGATCGGTCCGGCATCCAGCGTCACCGTGCCCGCCAATGCGCGCCGCGTAGATGCGACCGGCCGCACGATTATGCCCGGCCTGGTCGATGCGCATGCCCACGGCCCCTACGGTCAGGGCGATCTGATCCCGCAGCAGAACTGGGCGGCAGTGCAGAACCTCGCGCTAGGTTCGACCACGATCCACGATCCATCGAGCCAGGCGAGCACGGTCTTCGCCACCGCCGAGCGGCAGCGTGCCGGCATGCATCTTGGCCCGCGGACCTTCTCGACCGGCGAGATCGTCTATGGTGCCAAGGCCGCCGGGGTCTATGCGCGGATCGACGATTACGACGACGCGCTGGCTCATGTGCGCCGGATCAAGGCGCAAGGCGGCATCTCGATCAAGAATTACAACCAGCCGCGCCGCGAACAGCGCCAGCAGGTCGTCGCCGCCTCGCGCGCCGAGAACATGCTGGTGGTGGCCGAGGGCGGATCGCTGTTCGGCATGGACCTCAACATCATCGCCGACGGGAATTCGACGCTCGAACACAATATCCCGGTCGACGTGATGTATGACGACGTGATGCAGTTCTTCGGCCAGTCGCAGACGAACTACACGCCCACGCTGGTGGTGACCTATGGCGGCCTCGCCGCCGACCCCTACTGGCGGCAGGCGACCGACGTGTTCGCCAATCCGCTGATGGTCCACACTCCGCCGCGCCAGCTGCTTGCCGAAACCGCCCGCCGGACGACAGCGCCCGACTGGGCCTTTGTGGACGACAATTCGGCGCGCGAGGCGAAGAAGCTCGCCGATCGCGGGGTCAAGGTGAGCATCGGTGCCCACGGCCAGCAGGCAGGGATAGCGGCGCACTGGGAGCTGTGGAGCTTCGTGCGCGGCGGCATGTCGCCGGTCGAGGCGCTGCGCGCGGGCACGATCGTATCGGCCCGCTCGCTCGGCATGGACCGCGATATCGGCAGCCTGGAGGTCGGCAAGCTCGCCGATCTCATCATCCTGACCGCCGATCCCTCGCAGGACATCCGCAATTCGGACGATATCCAGAACGTGATGCTGGGTGGCCGGCTCTACGATGCGCGGACTATGAACGAGGTGGTCACCGGAGACTCAAAGCGCCTGCCCTATTGGTGGGAGTGACCCCGCCTAGTCCAGGGCGCGGACATGGCGCAGGAACTCGTCGACCCTGTTCCGCAGGGTCGACGCCTGCCCTTCCAGCTCGGTCGCCGAATTGAGCACCTGGCTAGCCGCGCTGCCGGTCGACATGGCGGTTTCGCGAACCTGGGCGATGCTGTCCGCCACCTCATCCGATCCGCGCGCGGCGAGGTCGATGCTGCGGGCGAGATCCTGACCGGCGACGGATTGCTGGTCGACCGCGCTCGCGATCGAGATGGCGGTCGTCTCGAGCTGCTTGATCTGTTCGCCGATCGAGCGCAGCGCGGTGACGCTCGCCCCGGTGGAATCCTGCATCGCGCGGATCTGCTGGGCGACCTCGTCGGTAGCCTTGCTGGTCTGCGCGGCGAGTTCCTTTACTTCGCTCGCGACGACGGCGAAACCGCGTCCGGCCTCGCCACCGCGGGCCGCCTCGATGCTGGCGTTGAGGGCAAGGAGATTGGTGCGCTGGGCGATCGACTGGATCAGCTCGACGATCTGGCCGACCTGTTCGGCGGAATCCGACAAGGCGGAGATCGTACCGTCGGCATCGGCCGCCGTCTTGGTCGCCTTGCGCGCCAGCTCGGCGGAATTCGTGGCCTGGCGGCTGATCTCGCCGATCGACATTGCGAATTCGTCCGAGGCGGCGGCCGCGGCGGTCATGCCCTTCGACGCCTGGTCCATCGAATTGGATACCGTGCCCGTCTGCGAGACGGACTGTTCCGCAGCAGAAGCCATTGAACTGGCCGTCCCCTGAAGCTGACTCGAGGCGGCAGCGACCCCGGCGACCACGTTGCCGATATTGGTTTCGAACTGCGTTGCCAGCCGGCTAAGCTCCTCCTTACGCAAGTCAGCACTGGCGGTGCGGTCGGCAAAGAGTTCATCGAGCTTGTGCCCAGCCTTTACGAAATACTCGAACGAACGGGCAAGCTGGCCCAGTTCGTCACGGCGGTTCACCCCGCTGATCTCGATATCGCGCGAACCCTGGGCAAGCCGCTTCATTTCCTGCGTCATCGAGAGAAAATCGTCGATCACATACTTTTCTATGAAGGCAACGGCGGCCGTCGTGAGCGTGAGAGACATAACCGTGAGGAGGATGATCGCCGTGCGGGCCGTCGGAACCCAGGCGGCGTCCGAAAAGCCGAGCAGAGCCAGCAGGGCGACAGCGATCAGGCTTCCCTGACCGAGCAAGGTCGCAAGACGCACCTTTTGCTTGAGGCCGAGCGCGAAGAACCACCGGCTGATCGGGGTGGTTTTCGCCCTCCGCTCGACCCGGGTGACTTCGACCGCGGATACTTCGTTGCGATCGATGTCACTCATCAACCCGGATTGCGCGTTCATGCCGTATTCCTGCCCTGATTATGCTCCTTCCTGCGGGAGGAAGGTTGATTTGAAGTTAAGGATGCCTTTTCAGGCCGCGCGGCCATCGCTCTCTGCGAGTTTCAGAGCGGCGATCTTTCCTTCGGGCTGGACGGCCTGGGGAAAGAGCCGGGGCGCTTCGATCCTCCGTCCGAGATATTGCGGAATGTCACTGGCCGGCATCGCCTTGAAGTAATGCCAGCCCTGGATCGTGTCGCATCCGGCGGCACGGACCATCTCGGCCTGCTCGCGGGTTTCGACGCCTTCGGCGGTCACGCCCATGTTCATCGCCCGCGCCACGGTTATCGAGGATAGCATCATCGCACGGCTGCCATCGTCGTGCCCCGCATTCGCGATCAGGCTGCGGTCGAGCTTCAGCTTCTCGAAGCGGAACCGGCGCAGGAAGCCGAAGGAGGCGTAGCCGGTCCCGAAATCGTCGAGCACCACCTTCACTCCAAAGCCGCGGATGACCCCGAGGCTGCGCTCCGCAACCTTGGGGTCGATCACCAGGCAGGTCTCGGTGATCTCCAGCTCGAGACGTTCGGGATCGAAGCCGGTCTCTTCCAGGATCTGGCCGAGCTGGATGGGAAATTCGGGATTGCGCAGCTGCGCGGCGGATATGTTCACCGACAGCTTGATGCCCTCCCAGGCAAGCGCATCGCGGCAGGCGCGGCGCAGCACCCACAGACCGATGGGATTGATCAGGCCCGATTTTTCAGCGGCAGGGATGAACACGTCCGGCCCGATCGCTCCGCGGCCGGGCGGGTTCCATCGTATGAGCGATTCCACCGCTACCACACGGCGCGAATCGCAATGCACCAGCGGCTGGTAGTGCAGATCGAATTCCTGGTTGGCGAGCGCGCTGCGCAGGTCGTCGTCGAGTTCGCGGGTCTGCTCGCGAGAGCGGTCGAAGTCCGGGATGAACCAGGTGCAGCGGCCTTTGCCCGCGCGCTTGGATTCGTACATCGCGACATCGGCGCGCCGGAGCATTTCGGACGAGGCGACAGCCGCCCCGCTCGTGCTTCGCGTGAGACCGATGCTGGCCCCGAGATTGAGACGGCGCTCGCCGATATGGATCGCGGCCGAGAGGCGCTCGATCGCCTTGCGGCTCAACCCCTCGACGATGTTTCCGGCGAGCGGCCCTTCCTTGACCAGGGCGAACTCGTCTCCGCCCAAGCGATAGACCGATGCCTCGCCCTTGCAAATCCCCATCAGGATCGAGGCGCATTCGCGGATTGTCTCGTCGCCGATCTGATGCCCGTATTGTTCGTTGACCAGCACGAAGCCGTCTAGATCCACGAGCGCGATCGCCATTTCGCCGGCGTCGCGCGAGAGATGAAGGTAATCGGCATGCAGCGCACGGCGATTGGGCAGGCCGGTCAGGCTGTCCATCAGGGCGAGCTTCTCGACCGATATCGACTGACGGATGCCGTGGAGAACCAGCAGAGCGGCTGCGCAAGCGAAAGCGACGGAGCCGCCGACGAGCGGGGCCAGTCCGAACCTGCCATCGACGATCAACGCCGCGACGACCATCGCGAACATCCCGGAAAGGATTGCGACAGGTATGAAGACCACGGCGCGCATGTCCGGTCTCACGGGAGTGTTCGTTCCTGCCACGTGTTCCTTTCGGCCAAGCGCTAGCATGGGCCGACTAGACCGTTGGGGGATAAGGAACGGTAAACTCCGCATTCACGCTGAGCGGCCATCGCATGCACTCAGCCGATCGCCGCGCGAGGCATCGGCATCGCCGGGGCAATCGCGGGCTGGCGCGGAACGCAAAGAGAGCAGCCGTGGAGGCCGGGATCGAACTTTTCGGTCTGGCCGACCACCGTCTCGCCCGCGCCGAGCATCAGCCAGCCATCGCTGCGGACTGCGGCGGACAGGCGATCGAAAGCGCGGGCCCGGGTGCAGCGATCGAAATAGAGAAGGACGTTGCGACACAGGACGAGATCGAACCGGCCCGGCGCGGGTGGCGCATCCAGCAGACTGCGCTGCTGGTGGCGCAGCATCGACAGAATATCGTCGTTCGCCTGCCAGCCGTCTCCGGTCTCGCTGAAGAATTCGAGCATCTGGGCGATGGTAATCCCGCGCTGGATCTCGAACTGGGAGTAATGGCCCTTGCGAGCCGTTTCGATCACGCTTTTCGACACATCGGTGGCCACGATATCGATCGTCCAGCCGTCCCAGGCTTGCGGCTGTGCCCTGAACAGCATCGCGAGCGAAAGCGCCTCCTGCCCGGTCGAGCATCCTGCCGACCAGATCGACAGGCGGCGCGAACCGGCGCGCTTCTGCGCCAGGTCGGGGAGGATGCGCTCGGCCAGCGTCTGGAACGAGAGATGATCGCGAAAGAAGTAGGTCTCGTTGTTGATGAGCGCCTCGACCACCTCGTCGGCGAGAAGCGGATCGCCGCCATCCGCCATGAGGCAAACGAGCTGGTCGACATTGCTGATGCCACGCTCCCGAAACACGCAAGACAGGGCCGAGGGAACGCGCCAGAGGCGGCTTTCCGTCAGTTCCTGCCCGGTCCGGGCAGCCAGCAGATCGGCGATGACGCGGATCGGAGCGTCGCTCAGCCGCACGCCACTTCCTCTGTCGAGGCGACCAGCTTGCGAGCAAGTTCGTCGGGTGGCAGGACGCAGCTTGCGAGGCCTTTCTCGACCACCCCGCGCGGCATGCCCCACACGGCACTGCTGGCCTCGTTCTGAGCGTAGATCACCCCCCCGGCAGCGGCGACGGTTTCGGCGCCTTTCGTGCCGTCGCGGCCCATCCCCGAAAGGAGAACCGCGGCGACATGCCCGTCGAAGGCTTCGCTGAGCGATGCGAACATGGGATCGACCGAGGGCAGACAGCCGGATTCGGTGCGCTCGTTGGAAAGGGCGATAAGCGGACGGCCGCCCATTCGCCTGACGACCAGGTGCCCGTCGCCTCCCGCGATATACAATTTCCCTCGTTCGATCGCCGTTCCCTTCGCGGCCAGGATCGCCGGACGCCGCGCCGCACTCTCCATCTGCTGGGCGAAGACGGGGACGAAGCTGCCCGGCAGGTGTTGCGTGATCAGGATCGGCAGATCGAATTGCGCGGGCAGTTCGCGCAGGAACAGGTTGAGCGCATGGATGCCGCCGGTCGAGGCTCCGATCGCGACGACTTGCGGACGTTTGCGACCCGGCGGGCCGTGGCGTACCGCACCATGCGATGCCGCGGGGTTCTCGTCGTCCATGCGGCGGGCCCCCAGAGCACGGATTTTCTCCACCAGGCTCGATCGGTAGCCGTCGTCGAACTGGCCGGGACGCGGTTTGAGCATGGTGTCCGCCGCGCCCATGGACAGCGCCGCCAGCGTCGTTTCGGCACCGCCCTGAGCCAGCGACGAAACCACCAGCACCTGCGCATCGCCGCCCTTCTGCATGATCTCGGGAAGGGCTTTAAGGCCCCCCATGCCCGGCATTTCGAGATCGAGCAGGATAACGTCCACTTTGGTAGACCGCAGCAGGAGGAGAGCCCTCTCGGCGGTTTCGGCCTGACCGACGACTTCGAGATCGCTCTCGCGGTCGATCATGCGTCCGAACACGGTGCGCACGGTCAGCGAATCGTCGACCAGCATCACTTTCACCGTCTCCGCCAGGGTCGGTGGCGGTTCCGGGGCAAGCGACGAGGGTCGCGCGATCGAACTGGGGCGAAGGACGGCGGCCATCTCGCTCTCGCTCAGACCACGCCGACGAGCTGCAGCTTGATCTGCAAGGTCTCGTGGTCGAACGGCTTCATGACATATTCGTCGGCACCGGCGCTGATCGCCTCGCGAATGTGGGCGACGTCGTTTTCGGTGGTGCAGAACACCACCTTGGGCTTGTCGCCACCCTCGGATCGGCGCAATTTCGAGATGAACTGGATCCCGGTCATCACCGGCATGTTCCAGTCGAGCAGGATGACGTCGGGCATCGACGCGAGGCATTTGTCGAGCCCAAGCTTGCCGTTCTCGGCCTCCTCGACCGAGAAACCGAGCGTTTCCAGAATATGCCGCGAGACTTTCCGTATCACACGGGAATCATCGACAATGAGGCAGGTTTTCATTTTGCGCCCTTCGTAACCTTTCTTTCGAGCCCTAGCCGGCGACGGTAACCAATCCTTTAAGCCGCTTCCGGAAGACGGCCCTCAATCAACTTCTCCACGCAGATGACCAGCGCCGGTCCGTTAGCGGTTTCGGACATCCCCCGGGCGACCTCGTGCCATTCGTCGCCGAAGCCGCCGGGCAGCGGTTGCGGGTCGGACAGCGCCACCTCGACGTCGTTCGTTTCCTCCAGCACCAGCGCGTAGACATGGCCGTCATGCTCGACGACGGCTGCACGTGCCCCTGCGGCATCGGTCATCCTGTCGAAGCCGAGTGCACGCGACGTATCGATGACCGTGAGAGCCTGGCTGCGCAGTGCGGTCAGGCCGAGAATATGGTCGGGTGCCTGCGGGATCGGAGTGATCGTTTCCATTTCGATGACCGAGTGCACCTGCAGGGCAGGGATTGCGGCGCGGCGCCCGGCGATGCGGCAGATCAGCAACAATTCGCTCATCTCGCATCTCCGCTCGACGCGCGCTGCAGCGCGGCGAACAGGCCTTCGCGGTCGTATCGGTAGATCGTGTCCCGGTTGCCGCCGCCCGGAACGCTCGCGAGGCGAATCACCGTCGGCGGCGACGCCGTTTCGGGTTCGGGATCGGTGTCCATGAGGATCGCGACATCGACCGCTTCCTCAGCTTCGGACGCGATGCGATATCCGGCACTGACGACCAGCGGCCCCAGAATGGTGCGAGCCCATTCGTTGTCGCCCGGAAGGCGGCAGACCGGAGTGCGCCCATGACGGGGCACCGCGGGGTGGTCGGCGAAGATCGCATGACCATCGATCAGGCAGACCGGCTGGCCATCGATCAGCACCACACCCTCGACCTTTCGATCCTGGACGCCGGGAACGACAGGACCGCAAACCTCGACTGCATCGAGAACATCGGCCACGAGATAAGCGATCTCGTTCGTGCCGTCCGACAGGCGCAGGAGCCGGCAGCAGGATCCGGCCGGAGTTCCTGCTTCATGGCCGACGAGCGGGATCAGCACACCGTCGATAACGACCTGGCCCCGTTCGCTCTCGATATCGATCGCATCTCGGTCGACCGTGTCGATGCGGCGCACGAGGTTGAGGCGCACCCCCTTGCGCCGGCCATCGAGCGCCGTGAACAGCATCACCGGGAAGGTGGCGACATCGTCTTTCGTATCGGTGTCCTCCCCGTGCAGGTCTCTCGCCCGCGCGTTCTCGTCCATCAGGCCCAGAGATGCGGCGATGCTCGGAATGTCCAGCAGCAGCATCGGTTTGCCGTCGTCCAGGAGGGTTGTTCCGGCATAGAGTTTGGTGCTCATCACTGCCGGAGCGAGCGGTTTGACCACGACGTCCTCGTGATCGAAGACCTCGTCCACCGCGAGAGCGAAAACCTCGTCGGTCGCCAGACGAATCAGGACCAGCCGCATTCTCTCCCAGCGAACGGGACCGCCGGTGTCCTCGCCGAGGACTTCGCGCAGGGCGATGCAGGGAACCCGGCGGTTGCGATAGGTGACGAGGCAACGCTCGCCGACCTGCGCGAATTCCACGCCGGTGCCGTTGCCGAGAACAATCTCCTCGACGAAACTGCGCGAGACGGCGTAGCGTTGTCCGGCGCAGCCGACCGTGAGCGCGGCGATGATGCTGAGCGTGAGCGGCAGCTTGAGATGGAAACTCGTGCCCTTGCCAGGGGTGGTCGAGACTTCGATCGTGCCGCCGACTTTCTCCAGATTGGCGCGCACCACGTCCATACCCACGCCGCGGCCGGATATCGCACTGATCCGCTCGGCCGTCGACAGGCCCGGAGCGAAGATCAGGCGCAACTTTCCCTGTTCGGACATGGCATCGACTTCCGCCTGCGTGTGGACGCCGGCGGCAACCGCCTTCTGCGCCAGCCGCTCGGCATCGATCCCGCGCCCGTCGTCGGAGATGACGAGTGAAATCTGGTTGCCCGCCTGTCGCGCGATGAAGCGCATCAGGCCGATCTCGCGCTTGCCGTTCCGCAGCCGCTCGCCTGGCCCCTCAATCCCATGATCGATGGCGTTGCGTATGATGTGAGTCAGGGGATCGCGGATGATCTCGATCATTTCGCGATCGATCTCGACGTCGCCGCCTTCGAAATCGATCATAACCTGCTTGCCGAGTTCGGCGGAGAGATCGCGCACGAGGCGGGGGAAGGAGCCGAACAGATGTTCGAGCCGCTGCATCCGCATCCGCGTGATGGCGTCGCGCACGTCCACGAGAATACCGGAGAGACGGTCGAACGGCCCTTCGACCTCTTGCCGCACATCGCTTTCACGCAAGCGGCGGGCGAGGTCGTTGCGTGCCAGAACCAGGTCGGAGACGCCCTTCATGACTTCGTCGAGCAGGCTCACCGGCAGCCGGATCGAGCGCTGGACCGCGGATGCCGGCCGGGCCGTTGCCGGATCCTCGCCATCCGCGACCGGTTCGGGGAGCGATGTCGTAGCGGAAGGTATGGGGGTACGGGCGCTGGCATCGCTCTCTGCCGCAAGCGCGGCGATCAGAGCAGCGTCCTCGCCCTGATCCAGATTTTCCCCTGCCTCGATCATGTCGGTGAGCTCGCCGATCCGGTCGATCACTGCGAGCACCGCGTTGACGAGAGCGCGGTCGGGATCACGCCGGCCGGCACGGCATTCGGCGAGCACGCCCTCGGCGGCGTGGCTCAGCCGCTCGAGCCGCGGGAAGTCGAAAAAGCCGCAATTGCCCTTCACCGTGTGGACGAAGCGGAAGATCGCATCGAGCCGCGCGCTGTCGGACGGATCGGCTTCCCATGCCACGATCTCGCCCGCGCTCGCCTCGAGCATTTCGCGCGTTTCGGCTATGAAATCCGCCAGCAGTTCGTCCATGTCGCCCGAATCCCCGATACGTATCGGTCTGGCTTTGGCGCAGGATGGTTAACGAAGCGTAAGTGGGGTCAGTCCGCCCGTACCGGATCGCGGGCGAGAACGCGCCATACGACCAGCGCGGCCAGCGCGCCGCCAAGCAGGTTCGCGACGAGTTCTGCCGCATAGATCGCCTCGGCGCCCCAGCTTTCCCGCAACAGCCAGCCGAAGGGTAGCATCACCAGAAACACCCGCGCGGCGCTCTGGACGAGGGCATAGGTCGCCTTGTCGACGGCGTTCAATGCGCCGTTCGCCGTGATCAGAAGGCCGAACCCGGCATAGCCCCACACCGAGATGGCTAGATAGGAGGCAAATTCGGCGATCACCGCCGGATCGTCCGTGAATAGCGAGGCGAAGCGCTCGCCGAACGCGAACAGCACGATGGCCGTCAACAAGCCGTAAGCCACGCTGAACATCGCGGTGTAGCGCATCGCCCGGCGCGAGCGGTCGGGCTGGTGGGCACCCCAGTTCTGGCCGACGATCGCGCCGATCGAACCCGACAGGCCGAGCAGCGGAACCGTGGCGAAGCTCTGCAATCGTCCCGCCGCGCCGAAGCCCGCCACCGCAGCCTCTCCCTGGCTCGCGAGGAGCGCGGTGAGAACCGAGAGGCCGATCGGATTGATCGCGTTGGAAAAGGCGGCCGGTCCCGCCACACGCAGGATCGCTCCGCTCGATTCGGCGAGATTGCAGCGTCGGATGAGAGACGGGCTGACCGGCAGGGGTGTCCGGGAAATCAGCCACAGGGCCAGCGCCGCCGCGATGCCGAAGCCGATGATGGAAGCATAGGCGGCCCCGGCGACGCCGAAACCGTCAAAACCGCCGAGGAAAGGGGGCGCACCGGTGATCAGCAGCGGATCGAGCACCCAGTTCACTGCCGCGTAGCTCAACGAGACATAGGAGGTCATCCGCGCCTCGCCCTGGCCCCGCAGCACGCCGTTGAGCCCCATTTGCAACAGCAGCACCGGCAGGCCCAGCGCATAGGGCCGCATGTATTCGCGGATCAGCGGCAGCAGCGCGTCGGACGCCTGCATCAGCCGGAAAAGCGGATCGAGCAGCAGGAACAGCGCGAGGCCGAGTACGATGCCCGCGGTCAGTGCGAACAGCGCGCCGAAATTGGCCAGCCGCGCCGCCCGCTCCTGCGATCCGGCGCCGAGCGCGCGGGCGATCACCGAATTGATCCCGACCATCACGCCGACACCCAGACTGGAAATCGCGATGGTGATCGGAAAGATGAAAGCGACCGCCGCCAGCTCGCTGCTGCCGAGCTGGCCGATGAAATAGGCATCGATCAGGCCGACCGACATGATCGCGGCGACGCCAAGGATCATCGGCCATGTCTGCATGAAGAGATGGCCGCGAATGCTTCCGCGCGTCAGTTTGGCCGTCTCGCTCACACGGGGGCCGGTAGCCGTGCCGGCGTTGCTTGCCTAGCCCGCACGGCCCTGCGATACCGGCGCCCATGCCCGGCATGACAGTCAACGGCCGCCCGGTCGAATTCCTGATGGCCCCGGAAACGCCGCTGCTGTGGGCGTTGCGCGACGCGGCGAATCTCACGGGCACGAAATATGGCTGCGGAAACGGCGATTGCGGGGCGTGCATGGTCCATGTCGATGGCGAGGCGCTGCGCTCCTGCCTCATCACTCTGGCCGAGGCGGAGGGGCGCTTCGTCACCACGATCGAGGGGTTGAGCCGCGACCGCTCGCATCCGGTGCAGCAGGCCATGGTCGCCGAACAGGCGATCCAGTGCGGCTTCTGCACGCCCGGCATGGTCATGGCGGCGGCGGCTCTTCTGAAGAACAATTCCGCGCCAAGCGCCGACCAGATCAAGGCGGCGATCCCGAACCTGTGCCGGTGCGGCGTCTATCCCCGGCTGGTCCGTGCGATCGAGCGCGCGGCGCGGGTGGCGCAGCGGCGCGAGACGATCAGCGCGGCGCCTGCGCCCGGTATCAGCGCGGAGGATGCCGCGCGACAGGTGCCCGCCATCAGCCCCGGGCCCGCGGCGTCGCGATCGGGCGAGTAGGGTTGTCGCCGCCGCCTGTCAGGCTATGGCGGCGCCTCGCCCCCATTGCGGCAGGGCCAATTGCGAAGGAATAGAGCGGTGAAAGCGACGATCTGGCACAATCCGAAATGCGGCACGTCGCGCAAGACGCTCGCCATTCTGGAGAACCTTGCGGGCGTGGAGCTCGAGGTGGTCGAATATCTCGAGACACCGCCGACGCGCGAAAAGCTGGAGCAGCTCTACCGCGATGCCGGGATCACCCCGCAGGAAGGGTTGCGCAAGCGCGGGACCGATGCCGAGGAGCGCGGCCTGCCCGATGCCGATGACGCCATGGTGCTCGAAGCGATGGTCGCCGATCCGATCCTGATCGAACGCCCGCTGGTCGAGACCGACAAGGGCGTGCGCCTCTGCCGCCCGCAGGACCGGGTGCTGGAAATCCTCTAGCCGCGCGAGCGGGTCAGCTCGCTGTCTCTTTGCAGGCTCGGCCAGCCATAGGCGAAAACGCCTGCGCACAGGGCAAAGATCAGGCCGAAGCCCAGCCAGTCCGAATGGTTGTAGAGCCACACGCCGAGCGCGGGCGCGTAGATGTAGCTCGCCCCCGCGACCGAGGCGGTGATACCCGAGGCCTGGCCCTGCTCGGCCCGCGTCACAGCGAGCGAGGTGCCGGACGTGGTCCCCGGCCGGAACAGCCCGAAGCCGAGCGAGGCGATCGCGAAGGCGAGCGCGATCGAATGAATCTGCTGCGCCACGCCCAGCATGACGACGCCGAACCCGGCTATCGCAACACCCCACAGCGTCGCCGCGCGCGGGCCGAGCCGGAGGCGCGGGATGAGGCCCCACTGGGCGAGCAGCGTCGCGATCGCGCCGCACATCAGCACCAGGCCCACCGGCCCGGTCCCTTGCGTGGGATCGGCGCGCAGCCCCAGTCGGTCGAGCACCAGGAAGCCGGTAATGCCCAGCACCATTGCCTGGGCGTGGCCGCCGAGCAGGCCCACCGTCACCCAGGGGCGCAGGCGCGGCTCCATCCAGCGCAGCTTGTGCGGCTCCACGGTCTCCTCGTCCTCGCCTTCCTCCTCGTAGTGGGCGGTAGAGGTGCTGGCATAGGGCGCGTCGTAGGGCGTGCCCTTGGCCTGGAATTGCGGCGTATCGTTCGGCAGGCGCAGGCGTAGTGCGAGAAGAGCGATCACGCCGATCAGGGCGAAGCAGATGAACGGCCCGGTCAGGCCGACCAGCGGCAGCACCATCAGCGGGGCGAGCGCGGGGCCGATCACCGTGCCGAGGCCGAAGCTCGATGCGATCATCGACAGCGCCTCGGTCCGCTCGCTGCGCGGGGTCCGCGCGGCGACATAGGCCTGGACGGCAGGGGGCGCGGCGCTGCCGAATCCGCCATATAGGCTGCGCGCGGCGGCAAAGGCGATCAACGCCCAGAAGGCGGGCAGGACGCCGCCGAGGCCGAGCCACAGCGCGAGGCCGCACAGCGTCATCGAGATGCTGAACCCGGTGAGGCCGAGCGCCATCATCGCCTTGCGTCCCCGCCGGTCCGACCGGGCGGCCCAGATCGGCGCGCAGACCACCCAAAGCAGCGCGGACCAGCTGTAGGCGAGGCTGATCCAGACATCGTTCACCTGCAACGCCGTGCCGATCGAGGGCATGACCGACTGCATCGCTGTGTTTCCGGCCGCGGTCACCAGCATCACCGTGAACAGCAGCGCCATCCGGCCGCGCGGGATGGCGCGGGGGCGGGCGGGTGCCGGCGGCGCCGGTATTGTGGGACTGTCTCTCTCTGCCATCGTCCCCGAACCGCTAGGCCCGCCCGCCACACCTTGCAATGCCCGGCCTAAACTGCAACGAGAGCGCCTTTCGCGGGGGGTGGTCCCCGCAATGGCAAGGGTTGCATCTTGAACGAGAACAGCGGTGCGCGAGCTCTCCGGCGCGGCGACATGAAACGCAAGGCGGGCCGGTTCTTCGGGCAGTGGGGAGTCTTTTTCCGCGGGTTCGTCGAGCATCCCCGGATGGTCGGCTCGATCATTCCGTCCTCCGGCTACACCATCGAAGCCATGCTTGCGCCGGTCGACTGGCAGCGATGCGAGGTGTTCGTGGAATACGGCCCCGGTGTTGGCACGTTCTGCCAGCCGGTGCTCGACCGGTTGCGCCGCGACGGTGCGCTGATCGTGATCGACACCAATCCGCTTTTCATCGACTATCTCAAGCGCACGATCCGCGACAGCCGCTTTCACGCCGTGCTCGGTTCGGCGGCGGACGTGGAGGAGATAGTCCGCGCGCATGGCTATGACGGCGCGGACTACGTGCTGTCCGGCCTGCCGTTCTCGACCCTGCCCGAAGGCGTCGGCCCGGCGATTGCGGCGGCGACGCACCGCGTGATTCGCGAGGGCGGCGCGTTCCTCGTCTATCAGTTCTCCGCCAAGGCGCGCGATTTCATGGCGCGACATTTCCGCCGGATCGATTCAGGTTTCGAATGGCGCAACGTGCCGCCGTGCCGCCTGTTCTGGGGCTGGAAGGACGCGCGCTAGTCGCGCCGCGATTTAGTCGCCCGCGGTCGTAGGCACCGAGGGGCGGCTAGCCGAAAGCTGGCGATACATCGCCGCGATCACCGCGTAATAGATTACGTAGGTGGTCGTGAGGAAGAACGCCCAGAACGCCGCCGATCCGATCTCCTCGCCCCTCGCTCCGAGCAGCGCGAACACCAGTCCGAACACCAGCGAGAGGACGAGGAACAGCACCAGCGCGGCCACTGCGAACAACAGGAAGAACGCGAAGATCCGCAGCGAATTGCCCTTGGTGACGCGCCAGGACCGCGCGATCGCTTTAAGCGGGTTCGCCTGGCCTTCCAGCGCGACGGCGGGTGCGATCAGGATGAACTTGACCGACAGGTAAAAGACGAAGGGGAGGCCGATCAGATTGATCGTCGCCCCGACCGCCGTCTCGCCGCCGCCGGCAAGCTCGGCAAGAAGCGACGGCAGCTGGACGACGAGGCCGGAGAGGATGTTCGCTGCCAGCAGGGTAGGCACCAGCCGCGCCGCGAGCTTCAGCACGTCGCCCACCGTGGGCTTGGCCGCGTCGCCGAGAATTCGAATGATCGCGATCGAACCGGCCGCCTGAAGGATGAAGGCGATCAGCAGCAGCCACCAGTACTGCCCGAGGAATTCCCCGATCAATGCCGCAAACCGCATCGCCTGCTGCGCCTGATCGGCGTCCGGGTTTCCGGTGAAGTCGAAACCGCTGCCGAGCAGGACCAGGAAGATCGCGAAAAGCGGGATGAACAGGAACACCCCGGCCAGCACCAGCACGATTTCCCGGTTGGCGCCGATGGACGCGGTGCCGCGCTCCCATGCCGCGCTGAGGTCGAGTTTCATCTTTTGCGTTCCCTGCATCATTGCCCCCTTGATAAGCGCCCCGAGCGTCGCCACGCAATCGCGCATGGACCGCCCGTCACCCGAAAACGTCGAGATTCGCCGCGAGTCCGGACAGATTGCCTACCGCGCCGCGCTTGCCGAAATGGAAACGCGCAACGCTGCGATCGCCGCGGGCGAGGCGCGCGAGATGGTCTGGCTGCTCGAGCATCCGCCGGTGTACACCGCCGGGACCAGCGCCGACGGGGCCGAACTGCTCGATCCCCGTTTCGAGGTGGTCGAGGCCGGGCGGGGCGGACGCTACACCTATCACGGCCCGGGCCAGCGGGTCGGCTACGTCATGCTCGATCTCAAGTCGCGGGGCCGCGACGTGCGCTGCTTCGTCCATTCGCTGGAAGGCTGGGTGATCGCGACGCTCGGTGATCTCGGGCTGGAGGCCTTCCGTGCCGATGGGCGGATCGGCATCTGGACGCGGACCCGCGAGGGCAGGGAGGCGAAGATCGGCGCGATCGGTGTGCGTGTGCGGCGCTGGGTGACGATGCACGGTTTTTCGGTCAATCTGGCCCCGGACCTGTCGCATTTCGGCGGAATCGTGCCGTGCGGTATCGAGGATTTCGGCGTAACCAGCCTGGCCGATCTCGGTTTCGAGGTTGCGCCCCGCGCCCTCGATAAGGCATTGCTCGCCCGTCTCGGCGATTTCCTCGCCGCGCTCGAAGGGAAGGATTGCGCACTGCCATGAACCGCCGATGGGCCCTTGTCGCGCCGCTGCTGGTCATGACCGCCTGTCAGGACGAGGCGCCGGCAGACGAAACCGGGGCAGGCGGCAGAGCCGAAGGCGAGGTGCTGGGCGGAACGATCAGCGACGACATGCTGCCGCTCGACACGCTGCGTTCGCAATCGCCGCCGCTTCGCCCCTCCGCAGAAGCGACCGGCGGCGAAGCGTCCGGCGACGGCGGGGCGACTGCCTCTCCGAGCGAAGAGGCCGCCTCCGAGGAACCGGGCGAAGCTGCCGAGGACGCGGACCCCCAGCCAGAACCCGAGACCGAATAATCCAAAGGCGACGACGTCCCCCCGGTCCGAAGGGCGGGAGGGTGCAACGGCTCAGTTCATCTTCGGATAGTCGATATAGCCTTCGGGCCCGCGGCCGTACCAGCTTGCCGGCACGTTGACATTGGGCGCGAGCTCGGCCCCCGTTCGGATGCGTTCGGGCAGATCGGGGTTCGAGATGAAGTCCCGGCCCCAACTCACCGCATCGCAGCGGCCCGCTTCGATATCCTTTGCCGCTTCTTCGGCGGTGTAGTCCGAATTGAGGACCAGCGCGCCCGAATAGATCGAGCGGATCAGCGGGCTCTGCTTGGGAATTTCGGTCTTGCCGTAGGTGCCCTCGGGCCCCGGCTCGCGCAGCTCGAGGAAGGCGAGGCCGAGATCCTCGACCACCTTCGCCGCCGCCCCGAAAGTTGCGGCCGGGTCGCTGTCGTCGCAGCCCTGCGTTTCGCCATTGGGCGACAGCCGCACGCCCACGCGGTCGGCGCCCCAGACGGAGACCAGCGCCTCGGAAACCTCGCGCAGGAAGCGCACGCGATTTTCGGGCGAGCCGCCATATTCGTCCTCGCGCAGATTGGTCCCGTCGCGCAGGAACTGGTCGACCAGATAGCCATTCGCGCCGTGCAGCTGCACGCCGTCGAAACCGGCGGCCTTCGCATTGGCCGCAGCCTTGCGGTAATCCTCGACCACGCGGGCGATCTCGTCGGTGCCGAGCGCGCGGGCCTGCTCGTAATCCTTGCGCCCCTCGAAGGTGTGGGCATGGCCCGGCGCGGTCGTCGCGCTGGCCGATACAGGGCTGTCCCCGCCGAGGAAGTCGGGATGAACCAGCCGCCCCATGTGCCACATCTGCAGGACGATCTGGCCGCCTTCGTCGTGAACGGCCTTCGTCACCTGCTTCCAGCCCTCGACCTGTTCCTCGCTCCAGATGCCCGGCGCGGCGGGCCAGCCGAGCCCTTCCACGCTGATGCCGGTCGCTTCGGTAATGATCAGCCCGGCCGAAGCGCGCTGGCGGTAATAGGTCGCCATCATGTCGTTGGGGATCGACCCGGGCTGGTCCGAACGCCCGCGCGTGAGCGGCGCCATGAAAAAGCGGTTCGCCGCCTCGATTGCGCCCATCGAGAGCGGCTTGAACAGAATTTCGTGCATGGGTTCTTGCAGGTCCTTTTTTCTGGCGCGGCCCGCTTGGCCAGCTAGGGGGCGCGGATGGCGAAAACAACCGCCCTGCCCGAACAGACCGCTGCGCCCGGACCCTGGCATATCGCCGCCTTGCTTGGCGGAAACGTCGCGCTCGCCTTCGGGCCGTGGCTGGTGCGGCTGGCCGATACGGGACCAGTGAGCGCCGGCTTCTGGCGTCTCTTCCTGCCGATCCCCCTGATCGCTCTGTTCGCCTGGATGCAGCAGCGGCGCGAGGGCGGGGCGGTGCGTTTCGAGCGGCAATGGGTGATGCTCTGCGTGCTCGCCGGCATTTTCTTCGCGCTCGATCTGGCAAGCTGGCATGTGGGTATCGAGTACACGCGGCTCGGCAACGCCACGCTGTTCGGCAATTCGGGCAGCGTCATTCTCATGGTCTGGGGGCTGATCGCGCTCGGCCGCCGGCCCCATGTCCGCGAATTGCTGGGCATCGCGGCAGCGATCGGAGGCGCGGCGATTCTGGTGGGGCGCAGCTTGGAAATTTCGACAGAGACGGCCCTCGGCGACCTGTTCTGCCTTTTTGCAGGCCTCTGTTATGCGTTTTACCTGCTTCCGGCCCAGCGCGTCAGAGCCCGGATCGGGCAATGGAGCGTGCTTCTGCTGGTCTGTCTGACAGCCTCGCCCGTTCTCCTCGGCATTGCTTGGCAGCTGGGCGAACCCCTCTGGCCTTCCGACTGGACCCCGGTGATCATTCTCGCGCTGTCGAGCCAGGTCATCGGGCAGGGCTTGCTGGTCTTTTCCCTGCGGCATTTTTCCGCGCTGGTCGTCGGGCTGGCGCTGCTGACCCAGCCCGCCATCGCCGCGACGATCGGCTGGCTGGCTTTCGGGGAAAGCCTCGCGCCGATGGACGTCGCCGGAATGGTCCTGATCGGCGCCGCGCTGGTCCTTGCGAAGACCTCCGAAAGACGGGCCTAACGGGCGATCCGGCGCAGAAAGCTCTGATAACGCGCCTCGACCGCGTGAAGCTCGGGACCGACCAGATGCTCGCGAGCCTGTTCGGCAAGGCGCACGCCTTCGTCGTGGAGAACCTTGCGCCGGGTCTCGTCATCGAGCGTCGTGGCGCAATCGACGAGCGCGTCGAACGCTACCAGCGCCGCGATCCGGCTTGTCGCCACGGCACCGCGCATCGAGCCGAGGCCGCGGTTCACGAAATGATCGAAATCGTCATCGAGCAAGGTCAGGTGAACCTCCTCCCCATCATGCGCGTATGTTCGCACCAGTTTGCGCCGGCCGAGTTCGGCGGTTGCCGCCCCGAGCCAGTGAATCGCGGTCACGGCGGTGAAGGGATCGTTGATGCCGGGCGACAGGGCGCGCAGGCCGATCTCCACCAGTTCGTCGATCAGGAACTGCATGTCCTGCGTCGGGGTGCGCATGTTGCCGAGCGTGAAGCATTCGCGCACCTCGTCGTCGGGCAGATTCTCGAACGAATCCATATCGGTCCAGAAGGCGACGACGACATCGGGATGAAGGAAGTCGCCGGTTCTGACGTTGAGCTTGAGCTTGCCGTTCTCGCGCCGGGCGATCTTTTCCAGCCGCTCGAAACCGATGATCTGGATGTAGCCGGTGTCCGTTGCCAGGATGGGCGTGCCCTCCGGGGCCGTTTCGGCGCGGGTGCCGTCGTTCTCTTCGGGAAAAAGATCGTCGACTTCTTTCAGCAGGCGCGATCCGATGCCCTTCAGCACCGTATTGATCCGGATCGACGCCGGGATGTGATTGAGGAAATAAACCAGCACCGCCACGGAAAAACCCATCAGGACGAAGGCGACCAGCAGCGAGAGTTGCGGGACGAAGCCGGGCAGATAGGTCGCGGCGGCATTCTCCGCGCTGGCGGGCGCTTCGTCGGGCATGCGTACCGTGCGCAGCACGGTTATCGCGTAGACGAAGGTACCGATGAAGCTGGCCAAGCTGAACTGGTTGCCCCGGTCCTCCATGAAATTGGTGAGCAGTCGCGGACCGTAATTGCCGCTTGCATAGGCAACCGCAGCGATGGTGATCGAAAAGACGGTAGATGCAACGCCGATCATGGTGCCGGCGATGACCGAGAGCATGTTGCTCGCCCCTTCGGGTCGCGCCGGCTGGAGCCAGGTGATGTCGTTGATGACCTCCGCAAAACCGTTGCGGTCGAGCCAGAGCGTGACGCTGGTCAGCAGGAGCGCAAGCAACGAGAACAGGGCAGGCAGGAACCAGTAGCTCGCATTGACGTCGCGCCAGGCCTTTTGCAGGCGTCCGATCATGGTATTCCCCCGTTCGAATGGCGGATCGCTCGTCTACGCCTTTCTAGGCGCTGGCAAGCCTGCGGGCTTCCGAGCCGGTCAGACGCGCGAACATTTCGGCCAGTTCCTGATAGGTCTTGCGGATATCCTCTCGATCTCCGTCGTATTCGGCGACCTCGCAGGCATGATCGGCCAGTTCGCACGCCAGATCGGCGACAAAGCGCCCGTGTCCGGGATCAAGCTTCTCGTCCTCGTTCAGCGAGACGATCAACCGCTTGTAATTGTTGATCATGCGGATGGTGACCGAAGGATAGGCGGAGGCTGCCTGGCGAAAGGCGTTCATCGGATCTTCGAACAGACCGCGGAAATCCTGTCCCGGCAATTCGAAGCGCGGCTCGTCACGATAGGCGGGCACGCATTCGTCGGGAATCCAGATCGCCGACTGGTTGGCCATGGTGACGGCGAGATTGTCGGCCACTGCGAGCGCGGTGTAGAAATCGTTGATTGCCGGCGAGAGCGCGCGGGCCGCGATTTCGACCAGCAGGCGGACCTGGAAAACCGTTCCCTGGCTGTCGGAACGATAGGGGCCGATCGGCACGCAGCGCAGCAGGGGAGCAAGGTCGTCGACCGGGTTCTCGAGCAGCATCAAGGGCTGGCCTTCGAGAACGTGCTGCCCGGGCGCGGCGCAGAAGCGGACCGTTCCCTGATGGTCCGACAACAGTTTCTGCGCGCGCGAGAGGTCGTTGCCCTCGACATAGCCGGCCCGAGGGGCGCGGATGGTCTGGGCAAAGGCGATGTCGGCGGATGGGCGTGCGACGACCTGCACCGGCGTTCCCTTGGCATCGCGCGCCAAGCGGTCGATCGATGTGTCGACGAACATGGTGCGGCCGAGATCGTGCAGCGAAACGGCGAGCATGGCGATATTGACCGCCTGCAGCGCCATGACGAGCGCGACGAACCCCAGGGGCGTGTCGATCAGTTCCGCATCGGGGTCGATCGAGAGCATCGCCATGAGGCTGACGATGAAGCTGAAGCTGAGGCCCGAGATCGAGATCCGGACCAGCCGCTTGGTCAGCCAGCGGTCGATCAGACGGACGCCGAGATTGCCCGCCGCAAGGCTCAGCACGATCAGGGTGATCGAGAAGTAGAGCGAGACGAAAGCGGCGTCGACGCCGCTCGCGACGCCGGCGAAGTCGCGCGCGGTGTCGGACGTCGCCACGGGAGAAAGATCGTTGGCGAGGATCCATGCGGTAAGGCCAGCCCGGTCCGCCTGCAACATGCCGAACCCCACGATGAGAGCCAGGATGACAGCGGCGACAGGCAGGGACCAGTAGTTCACCGTCAAACGGTGGAGGAACCAGCCCCCGAGGCCGCGCAGGGGCCCGGAATGCGACGTATGTGAGACCAAGAGGAGTAACCTTTGCTGGTTGAGCGCTTTTTCGCGATGTCCGGGGAACTTAACTCACGTTAGCACGATTTGGTTGCCGCGACCTCTCCGCACAAATGGCGGGTGGGTTCGCGCAAAATCATTGCGTGAAAAGGGGCACCCATGAACCTACCCGTCTCTGCCGAAGCGCTCGGCTCCATAGAAACCTCGTAACCCTCACCGCCGGACAATACACCACGGGATCGCTGATCCTGATGGTCAGCTACGGCGCGCATTTCGCCTTCATTTTGTATTTCATCATGGCGAGCCTCCAGCTTGCGCCGCGCTATCGCGTGGTTCCGATCCTGTCGGCAGTGGTCATGGCCTCGGCCGGCCTGAGCCTGATGCGGGAATTCTCGCTGTGGGAAACCAGCTACGAACTGACCGGCGCGGTCTACACCCCGCTGGCGGAGAATTCGAGCTTCACCAACGCCTTCCGCTACGGCAACTGGACGATCACCGTGCCGATCCTGCTCACGCAGCTGGCGATCGCCTTCGCGCTGCCGCGTCCCGAACTGCACAAGCGCGCGATCCGGATGATCATTCCGGCCGTGCTGATGATCTGGACGGGGCTCTACGGCCAGTTCGGCGAAACCGGCGATTTCTCCCAGCTCAACGTCTGGGGCGTGATCTCGACCGTGTTCTTCGTCTGGCTGATCGTCGAGGTTCGCGGCGTGATCTCGCGCGGCGTTCAGACCAGCCCGGTGGAACTCAAGGGCTGGCCGAAGAACATCTGGTGGTATTTCCTTGCGACCTGGGGGCTCTACCCCATTGCCTACGCCCTGCCGCAGCTCGGCTTCACCGGCGATGTCGTCGTGGTCCGCCAGCTGCTGTTCTCGATCGCCGACATCTCGTCCAAGCTGATCTACGGCCTGATCCTCAGCCGCTATGTCCTGCGTCGCAGCGCGCTCGAGGGTTACGTGCCCGCGGCCGAGGCGCTGGAAACCTCGCCGCTCGGCTCGAGCGTTGCTTCCCAGCGGGGCGATTGAGGCTGACCGCTTGAAAGAGGTCTTCGCGACCCGACCGAGGGGGCCCTGGCACGATGCCGGGGCCCTTTTGTCGTGGGTAGCCCTCCTTCTTGCAGCAATCGCGCAATTGCTCGGCGAGACCGAGGCGACGGTGGTCGGCCTTGCGTTCTTCGTCGCCGGTCTGGCGCATGGGGCGGGGGACGAGAACGACGCGACGATCCGGCCGTTCTCGCTCGTCCATGTCGGTGCCTATCTCGTAACCGGCGCGGCGGTGACGGCGCTGTTCCTCGTCGCGCCGCTTGCCGGGCTTGCGCTGTTCCTCGCGCTGTCCGCCTGGCATTTCGCGCGCAGCGATGTTCGTATGGCGCAGGAGACGCGCTTTGCCATCGCCGCGCTTGCCACGGGGGGCAGCGCCCTGTTCCGTCACCGCGAGACCGAGCGGGTATTCGCTGCCATCGTCGGCGAGCCGTTGCCTCCGCTCTTCATCGACGTGCTTGCGCTCGCGGGCATTGTCGGGATCGGACTTGCTGGCTGGGCCCTGTTCAAGGGCCGACGCGGCTCGGGCCACGCCGCGATCGCGGCGGGCGCCGTCGCGTTGCTACACCCGGTGCTTGCCGTCGGGCTAATCTTCCTCACCGCGCACGCCGTGCCGATCCAGCAGCGGCAGATCCGGCGCTACGGATCGGCCGCCGTGTGGCGCGCGGTGGCCTGGCCGAGCGTTGTCGCGCTGGCGGGAGCCGCCGGGCTCGCCCTGGCGGTGTGGCAGGGCTGGATTGCCCTGCCGATCGTGGTCGCGCTCGCCTTCGGCATGGCGACCCCGCACATGCTGACCGAGAGGCTGGAGCGCTAGGCGCTACTCAGCGCCGCGGCCGATCTCGCGGTTGAGATAGGCGAGCAGCAGCGCCGCGCGCTTGGCGTCCTCCTCATGGTCGGCGCCCACCGAATGGCCGCCTTCCTTGTATTCGTGATAGTAGAAGGTCTGGCCGAACGCCTCGTGCTTGGCCGCCGCCTTGCGCGCGTGGCCCGGATGGACGCGGTCGTCGAGCGTTGAAAGGTAGTAGAACGCCGCCGGTGCGTCCGCCCCCTCGCGCATGTTCTGATAGGGTGACCATTCGCGCATATAGGCCCAGTCCGCCGGAACGTCGGGATTGCCGTATTCGGCCATCCACGACGCGCCCGCGAGCAGCTGGTTGTAGCGCCGCATGTCGATCAGCGGGCTGCCCGAGATGATCGCACCGTAGAGATCGGGCCGCTGATTGGCGACCGCGCCGACCAGCACGCCGCCATTCGAGCGCCCCGAGGCGGCGATGCGTCCCGGTTCGGCGAGCCGGTTGGCAACCAGATCGTCGGCCACGGCATGGAAATCGTCGAAGCTGTTCTGGCGCTTCTCGCGCAGCGCCTCCTCGTGCCAGCGCGGGCCGTATTCCCCGCCGCCGCGAATGCCGGCAAGGACATAGGCATTGCCTTCCTCGAGCCAGAACAGTGAGAGGGGGCCGCTGCGATAGGGTTCGGCGGTAAGGTATTTCGGCGTCTGCGCGTTGCGAAATCCGCCATAGGCGTGGATCAGCGTCGGCAACGGTCCGGTCGCGCCCTTCGGCCGGGCGAGGTAATATGGGACCTTGGTACCGTCCTTCGAGGTGGCGAATTTCTGTTCGACCGTGAATTTGGAAGCGTCGAACTGCGCCGGTTCGCTGGCGATCGCCAGTGCCGGACCCTGCGAGGGCACTTCGTAGAGCGTTGGCGGGGTCAGCATGCTTTCGACCGTGACGTAGGCTGTGTCGCCCTTGCCGCTGGTCTCGGCGATCTGGATCGTCGAATTGGCGGGCAGGTCCATCGCCCGCTGCGTCCAGCCCGTAGCGTTCGGCGATGCGGTTGGGGTAAGTTCGATGAGCTTGCCCGAGACGTCATCGAGCACCTTGACCCACAGCTTGTTTTCCGAAGTCGCGACCTGCTCGACCGCCTGGCTCTCGGTCGGGCGGAAGACCACGAAGGGCTCGGCCGTCTCGCCGTCCATCACCCGGTCGAGCGACCAGGCGACCAGCGTGCCCGGTTGTTCGGTGGTACTGCCGGTCTCGAAGGCGGAGTTGAGCTTGGCGATGACGTAGCCGTCCAGCACCGTCTCGAAATCGGCATCTTCGGGCAGGGGCAGGGGGACAGTGCTCCCGTCGTCGCGCACCAGCGAGATCTGGTTGGTCCAGAAGCTCGGCCCGCGGCGCACGAAGCGCCAGCGCGTCTCGCCGTCGAGGACGGAGAGGCCGCCGATGCTGACATCGGTGACCTCTCCCTCGGCGATCTGGCGCGCGGACGAGAAGTCCGTCCCGCGATCCCACAGGCGGACGAGGCGGGGATAGCCGGATTCGGTCATCGATCCCTCGCCCTCGTCGGTGCCGACGAACAGCGTGTCGTCGTCGAACCAGGCGACACTCGACTTGGCGGCGGGAAGGGTGAAACCGTCGGAGACGAATTCGCCGGTGGCCATGTCGAATTCGCGCAGCACGTCCGCATCGGTGCCGCCGGGGCTCAGCGAGATGAGGCAGCGCCGGTATTCCGGCGCCAGGCAATTGGCCCCGTGCCAGACCCAGCTCTCGCCCTCCTCGCGGCCCAGCGCATCGACATCGATCAGCGTCCGCCATTCGGGCGCACCGGACCGGTAGCTGTCGAGCGTGGCGATCCGCCAGATCCCGCGCGGATTGTCCGCATCGCGCCACAGATTGGCGACCATGTCGCCATAGATGGCGGACGGCATGGCGATCTGGCGATCATCGTCGAGGATCTGCTTCGCCCATGCCTTGGCGATGGGATATTCGGGCTGGACGGTCAGGACCTCCTCGGTCGCCGCGTTCCATTCGTCGACCTGCGCCAGCGCGCGTTCGCCCTGAATTTCCTCCAGCCAGATATACGGGTCCTCGGCGTCGGTATCCTGCGCGGCGAGGGCTATCGGGCTGGCGACAAGCGAAAGGGCGGCAAGGCTGGTTGTAAAGCGCGGCATCGGGGCTCCCGGACTGTCGTTGGAAGGCCCTGTTATAAAGGCACGCGCCTGAATGCCAGCCGAAGCCGGCTCAAATCCTGCCGAGATCCCCGTGGCCGATGGTGCCGCTGGCCAGTTCGAGCATCCGGTCGAGGCTGCGCTTGGCCTGGAGGCGCAGACCCTCCTCGATCTCGATCCGCGGTTCCAGATCGCGCAGGGCGACATAGAGCTTCTCGATCGTGTTGAGCGCCATGTAGGGGCAGATGTTGCACGAACAGTTCCCGTCGGCACCCGGCGCGCCGATGAAGTTCTTGCTCGGCAGCGCCTTTTCCATCTGGTGGATGATGTGCGGCTCGGTCGCGACGATCAGCGTGTCGCCCTCGAACGTCTCGGCGAATTGGAGGATGCCGCTGGTCGATCCGACATAATCGGCATGGTCGACGATCGTGGGCGGGCATTCGGGATGCGCGGCGATCGGCGCACCCGGATATTGCTGTTGCAGCTTCAAAAGCTCGGTCTCGCTGAAGGCTTCATGCACGATGCAGACGCCCGGCCAGAGCAGCATCTCGCGGTCGAACTTGCGCGACAGATAGCCGCCCAGATGCCGGTCGGGGCCGAAGATGATCTTCTGGTCCTTGGGGATCTGCGACAGGATCGTCTCGGCGCTGGAGCTGGTCACGATCACGTCGGACAGCGCCTTCACCTCGGTCGAGCAGTTGATGTAGGTGAGCGCGATGTGGTCGGGATGCGCCTCGCGGAAAGCCTTGAACTTTTCCGGGGGGCACGAATCCTCGAGGCTGCACCCCGCATCCATGTCGGGTAGGACGACGATCTTTTCCGGGCTCAGGATCTTGGCGGTGTCGGCCATGAACTTGACGCCGCAAAAGGCGATCACGTCGGCATCGGTTTCCGCCGCCATCTGCGAAAGCTGCAGCGAATCTCCGACGAAATCCGCCAGATCCTGGATCTGCGGCTTCTGGTAGTAATGCGCCAGGATCACCGCATTGCGCTCCTTGCGCAGGCGATCGATCTCGGAAAGCAGGTCTTCGCCCGTGGGGAGCTTGGTTTCGACAGTCATCTACAGGTCCGTTTTCGTAATGCAGCGTCTATATAGGTCGAACGGGCGGCGATGCGAGGGCGTTCCGACCGGTCAGCGCTGGTCCTCGAACCGCACCGCGACACGGGCGTCGGGATGGCCCGCGACCCGCAGCGGTGCGGCGAGATCCTGGCGCACCACCTGCTCGGCAGCGCTGCGGGCAAGGCCGAGTGCTTCGGGGCCCGCGGCCAGTTCGGCGGCGTTCCGGCGCGCCGAGCGCATCTGGTCGGCGGTCAGGTCCGGGGCGGCAGCGCCGAATGCGGGCTCTCCGACCTCGATTTCGGGCAGGGTGACGGTCAGCGTTTCGCTGTCGGCGTTCCAGTCGAAATCCCCCCGGTCCATGCTCGACATGTCGATCTCGTAGACCACCTGCGCAGGCACGAGGGTCGGCTCCGCGCCGCTGCCGGTTCTCACGGGAACCTCGAACCGCGAGGAAAAGACTGTCAGCCTGTCCTGACTTTCGACCGCGAACATCGCGCCGTCGACCGGATCGTCGAGCCGCTGGTCGAAGAAACTGCGCCAGGCGAGCCAGCCCAGCAGCACGATCAGTGCGAAGCCGACAACCCACCAGACCAGCGAAACGCCTTCCAGCGCCGAGCGACGCGACAATTTGCGCGTCAGGGTCTTGTCGCGCTGATACCTTACCTTGCGAGCCATCCGTCTCCTTCGCGCGAGACAAGCCCGCGCCGTTCCAGATCGATGAGATGCGCCGTGACCGAAAGTTGCGCCGCCTTGCCGAGCTTGGGATCGAGGCCCTTGTACATCAGCGGCACGAGATCAACCGGCGATCGACGGGTGTCGGCGAGCAGGCGCAGAATCTGGTTCTCGCGCTGGCGGCGATGGCCGATCATCCCGCGTACCAGCTGGCGCGGTTTCTCGACCGCGGGGCCGTGGGCGGGATAGTAGATGCGATCCTCGCGCCCGTGCAGGATGTCGAGGCTTTTCATGTAGTCGCCCATGTCGCCGTCCGGCGGCACGACCACGCTGGTCGACCAGCCCATGACATGGTCGCCGGTGAACAGCGCATCGCTTTCTTCCAGTGCGAAGCACAGATGGTTGGACACATGGCCCGGCGTCGCCACGGCGGTCAGCGTCCAGCCAGGACCGGTCATCGCTTCGCCATCCTCCATCACCCGGTCGGGGGCGTAGTCGGGATCGAAGCCCTCGTCGGCGCGGGGGCCGTCGGCATCGAAGGCGAGCGGGGCGCAGCCGACGATGGGTGCTCCGGTCCGCTCCGCAAGCGGGCGCGAACCGGGCGAATGGTCCTTGTGCGTATGAGTGCACATGATCGCCAGGACGGGTTCCTCGCCGATTGCAGCGATGATCGCATCGAGATGCGCAGCATTGGCCGGGCCGGGGTCGATCACCGCGCAGCCTTCGCCCGCGCCGACGATGTAGGTCTGCGTGCCGGTATAGGTGAAGGGCGAGGGGTTGGGCGCGAGGACGCGCCGCACCAGCGGCTCGATCTGCTCGGCGGTGCCGGTCGGCCAGGGGTTGGGCGGGGCGGTGGGCATGGCGTGGATGTAGGGAAGGATCGGGCGCAGCGCCACCTCGCTGCTCGTGGCCTTGTCTCTGACCCGGCTTTTGCGCCAAGAAGCGCGCCATGGGAGACAAGATTCTGGTCCTCGATGCCGGGACCACCTCGACCCGCGCCATGCTGATCGCGCCCGACGGTGCGCTGCTCGCAGTCGCGCAGAAGGAACTGACGCAGCATTATCCGGCGCCGGGCCGTGTCGAGCACGATCCGGCCGAGATATGGGCTCGCACGCTCGCCTGCGCGCGCGAGATCGCAGGCGACGCCATGATCGGCAGTATCGCCGCGATCGGCATCACCAACCAGCGCGAGACGGTGGTTGCCTGGGACCGGGCGACGGGCGAGCCGCTGGCCCGCGCGATCGTATGGCAGGATCGCCGGACTGCCGATCTTTGCAGGCAGATGAAGGACGCAGGGCACGAGCCTGAAATTCAGGCGCGGACGGGTCTCGTCCTCGATCCGTATTTTTCCGCAACCAAGATGCGCTGGCTGCTCGACCACGAAGGCCCGGTGCGCGCCGCCCACCAACGCGGCACGCTCGCTTTCGGCACGGTCGAAAGCTGGCTGACCTTCAAGCTTTCCGGCGGCGAGCACGTGTCGGATGCGAGCAATGCTAGTCGCACGCTGCTCCTGCCGCTCGACGCCATGCAGTTCGATGGGGGGCTGTGCGACTTTTTCGGCGTGCCGGAAAAGACACTGCCGCGGGTGGTCGATACGATGGGCGAACTCGCGATCTGCGCCCCGCAATGGCTCGGCGCCGCAGTGCCGATCTGCGGGCTGGTCGGCGATCAGCAATCGGCAACGATCGGACAGGGCTGTCTTCGCTCCGGCGATACCAAGGCCACTTACGGGACGGGCGCGTTCGTTCTCACCAATATGGGTGACGTGGTTCCCCGCTCGGAGCATCGTCTTCTGGGTACGGTGCTCTGCCAAACGGGGGGCATGCGAACCTACGCGGTCGAGGGATCGGTCTTCGTCGCGGGAAGCCTCGTTCAGTGGTTGCGCGATACACTCGGGATCATCTCCAGCGCGGCCGAGACCGAGGCGCTGGCCCGCTCGATTTCCGATAGCGGGGGCGTGACGATCGTGCCGGCCCTGACGGGGCTCGGCGCGCCGCACTGGCAGCCGGAGGCGCGCGGCCTGATCGCGGGGTTGAGCTTTGCGTCGGGAAGGGCCCAGATCGCCCGCGCCGCGCTCGAAGCGATGGCGCACCAGACCCACGAGCTTGCCGAAGCTTTCTCTGCCGATGGCGCGCCGTGGTCGCGCCTGCGCATCGATGGCGGGATGAGCGCCAATGACTGGATGGCGCAGGATCTCGCCGACATTCTCGATCTGGAAGTGGAGCGGCCCGATTTCGTGGAAACGACCGCCCTTGGCGCGGCGATCTGCGCGGCGAGAGGAGCCGGGCTTTATGCCTCGATCGAGGACGCTGCCGAGGCGATGCGCGGATCGACGCGAACTTTCAGCCCGGACATGGATGGTGCGCAGCGCGAGTTCCGGCTCGCCAATTGGCGCAGGGCGCTGGGCGCAGTCTAGCTCAGCCTGCGGCGAAAGCCTGGGCGAGCCGACCGTGAATGCGGCTGACCGCGGACTCCCCCAGCGTCGACCGGTCCGCATCGAGCCGGCTGGCGCGGGCGTGGAGCCGTTCGGTGTCGCGGATCAGCGCCCGCGTCTGCGGCGCCAACTGCGCCAGTTGCCGCTCGTCCGAACCGCGATCGGCTTGCAAGGGGCCGGCATTGCGCAATTGCTGTTCCGAAAGCTCGCCGGAAAGAAACGCCCGCTGGTTCAGCAGCCAGGCCAGGACATGCATGATCCGCGTGGTGGTCTTCAACCCTTCGATCGAGAGCGCGATACGCGATTCGTCGCGATCCGATTGTGCCGGTTCGCGGGTCCTGAGGTCGAACACCTCGCGCGCCTCGTCGGCGAGCACCAGTGCCTCGGCATAGAGATCCTCGATAATGGTGCGGCTGAATTCGGCAGTGGGCATCGACGTGATCGTAACGGTGGCAGCGGTCATAGGCGTGCGGAACTAGGGGCTCTCGCTCGCCGGGACCAGCGCATTAACCACGATTGTCCCTTAACGAGATGGTCGCGGCGCTCAGGCGATGATGTCGGGCAGCAGCGTGTCCTCGATTACGGCGATCTGGTCGCGGATGCGCAGCTTGCGCTTCTTCAGGCGCGCGATCTGGAGCTGGTCGGAGAAGCCCTTCTCGCGCCCCGCCTCGATCAAGGCGGAGATGGCGGTGTCGAGATCGCGGTGCTCGCTCCTCAGCATTTCCAGCCTTTTGCGAAGCTCCTGCTCGTTCACCCCTACCTCGCCCGAAATCCTCTGGCGGGCGAAACCGTTCGCCGCTCCTCAGAATGCGCTGACCGGTAATCGAACGCCCGGGGGTTCGCAAAAGATTAAAGGTATGTTCTGATGATCCTCCGGCGGCTCGAACCGCAAAGGACGAGTCGCCTTCAAGCAGGGGTCCCAAGCCCCCAACCTACCTTTGGCAGGAGACAGTCCAATGCAATCACCCCACGTCGAAGCGCTCCAGACGAAGCACGCCGGTCTCGAGGCGCAGTTGCGCCAGGAACAGAACCGTCCGGCGCCCGACGATGCGGTGATCCGCCAGATCAAACGACAGAAACTGCGGATCAAGGAAGAACTCGCCGGGGCCTAGTTCTCTCCCTTACCAAATGGCGGCGCGCTGCTATACCTTCGGGTCATGACAGCCGCCGCCAGCGCCCGCCAGATTCTTACCGGCCTCCACGAGGTCATGGCTGGACGCACCCACGCGCAGGCGAAGCTCGACGCGGTGGTCGAGATCATCGGCGAAAGCCTCGATAGCGAGGTCTGCTCGATCTATCTCCTGCGCGAAGGTGCGCTCGAACTCTATGCGACGCGCGGGCTCAACCCCGAAGCGGTGCATGTCACTCGGCTGGGGCTGGGAGAAGGGCTCAACGGCATCATCGCCGCGAATATCGCGACGCTCAATCTCGCCGAGGCGAAAGCCCATCCCGATTTCCTCTACCGCCCGGAGACGGGGGAGGATAAGTTCCATTCCTTCGCCGGAGTGCCGATCGTATATCGCGAGCGGGCGGTGGGCACGCTGTGCGTCCAGCATGTCGAGCCGCGGCGCTACGAAGAGGTCGAGATCGAAGCGTTGCAGACCACCGCCATGGTCCTGTCCGAGCTGATCGCCCATCACGAGCTGGTTGACGGCGAGCACGCCCTTGCCTTCGGCGAGGCGCATACGGGCCCCGAGGTGCTGAAAGGCTTCGCGCTGGTGAAGGGCCTTGCCGCCGGCGGCGCCGTGTTCCACCAGCCGCGCGTCGCGATCGATCAGGTCATGGCCGACGATATCGAGGCCGAGCGCCAGCGTGTCTATCGCGCCTTCGACCGGATGCGCGAGCAGATCGACGCGATGGGCCGCGAACCCGAATTCGGCAAAGGCGGCGAGCATGACGAAGTGCTCGAGACCTACAAGATGTTCGCCTATGACGAGGGCTGGTCCCGGCGCATTAACGAGGCGATCGATTCCGGCCTCACCGCCGAAGCGGCGATCGAGCGGGTGCAGCAGCGCACCCGGATGCGGATGCGCGAGATCGACGACCCGCTGCTGGCCGATCGGATGCACGATCTGGAGGACCTGTCGAACCGGCTGTTGCGGATCGTCTCGGGACAGCTGGGCACCGCCGCGACGCAGGGGCTGCGGCGCGACACGATCCTCATCGCACGCAATCTCGGCCCGGCCGAACTGCTCGAATACGACCGCCGCCGACTGAAGGGCGTGGTGCTGGAGGAAGGCTCGGCCACCTCGCATGTCGTGATCGTTGCCCGTGCGATGGGCGTGCCGGTGCTGGGCCGGGTCGCCGGGATCGGCCGCCTCGTTTCGGAAGGCGACGAGGTGCTGCTCGATGCCGAGAAGGGGACGGTCACCCTGCGCCCCTCGCAGCCGATGCGCGACGCGTTCGGCGCGCGCTTCGAGAAGACCCGCGCGCGCCAGGCGACCTATGCCGCCCTGCGCGATGTCGAGCCGTTCACGCGCTGCGGTACGCGCATCAACGTGATGATGAATGCGGGCCTGCGCGACGATGTCTCGGCGCTCCAGCTCACCGGGGCCGACGGGATCGGCCTGTTCCGCACCGAATTCCAGTTCCTCGTCTCCGCAACCCTGCCCCAGCGCGAGCGCCAGCAACGCCTCTATCGCGATGTGCTCGATGCGGCCGGCGACAAGCCGGTGGTGTTTCGCACGGTCGATATCGGGGGCGACAAGGCCGTGCCCTACCTCTCCTCCGAAGCGCTCGATCGCGAGGAGAACCCGGCCATGGGCTGGCGTGCCCTGCGGCTCTCGCTGGAGCGCGAGGGGCTGCTCAAGGCGCAGGCCCGCGCGCTGCTGGAGGCGGCGGCGGGCAGGCGGCTCAACGTCATGTTCCCGATGGTGTCCGAGCCGTGGGAATTCGACGCGGCCAAGGCAGTGTTCGAGACGCAGGCCGATTTTCTGCGGTCGCGGCGCAAGCTGCTGCCCGAGGAAATCCGCTATGGCGCGATGCTGGAAGTGCCCGCGCTGGCCGAAGTGCTGGAGCTTATCGCGCCGCGCCTCTCCTTCCTGTCGGTCGGAACCAATGATCTCACCCAGTTCCTCTTCGCCGCCGATCGGGCGAACCCCAAGCTTGCCGAGCGTTACGATTGGCTCAGTCCCGCCATCCTGCGCTTTCTCGACCGCGTGGCCCGCGGCGTGGTCGGATACCCGATCGAGATCGGCGTATGCGGCGAGATGGGGGGGCGGCGGCTCGAGGCGCTGGCCCTGCTCGGCATCGGCTATCGCCGCCTTTCGATCACGCCCGCATCGGTCGGTCCGATCAAGGAACTGGTGCGCAAGATCGACCTCGCCGAGATTTCCGCCGCAATGAAGGAATGGCTCGCCTCGCCTCCGCCCGACATGCGCGCGGCCCTCACCGGGTGGGCGCAGGAACACGATATCGAAATCGACTGAATTCGTCGTGTGTTCGGCCCGGCCCATCTGCTATGGGAGGGAGGCGCGCAGGCCGGCCGGTTGACAGCGGGGGCAATCCTCGATTGTCGCGGGAGTCTGCATCGTCGTGGGCCTGCATCGTCAGGGCAGGGAAAAAGGTTCGAGTTCGGGAATCGCATGGAAGAAGACGCAACCATCGAGGAAATGTCCGCGCCGCAGGGCGGGGCGGGCCAGAGGCTGCGCGCCGCGCGGGAAGCGAACGGCATGTCGCTCTCCCAGGTCGCCGCCGAAACGCGCATTCCCGAACGCCACCTCACCTCGATCGAGAACGGCGAGTTTCATCGCCTGCCATCGCGCACCTATGCGATCGGGTTCACCCGGACCTATGCCCGGCTGGTGGACCTCGACGAAAAGGAGATGCTCGATCAGGTTCGCGCCGAACTCGCCGCGGGCGATCCGGTGCGCGATGCCTCGCCCGCCAAGTTCGAGCCGGGCGATCCGGCGCGCGTGCCCTCGCGCGGGCTCGCATGGCTGTCGGCGGCGGCGGTCGTGCTGCTGCTGGTCGGCGGCTTCTCCTTCTACCGCAGCTATTTCGCGCCCGGCATGGGGCCGGCCCCGCTGACCGACGAGCGAACGCAGGTCGCGCAAAATGGCGCCGCCCGCACCGCCTCGCAGGCGCGGCCGACGCCCGCCCCCACCGGCCCGGTGGTGTTCACCAGCGAAATGGACGACACCTGGGTCAAATTCTACGACGCCAGCGGAGAGCGGCTGTTCGAAGCGCAGATGGCCGAGGGCGACAGCTTCACCGTTCCGGCCGACGCCGACGGGCCGCAGGTCTGGACCGGACGGCCCTATGCGCTGGCGATCACGGTCGGCGGGCGCAGCGTGCCGAAACTTTCGGAGGTGGACGAGATCGTGCGCGACGTGCCGGTGACGGCCGAGGCGCTGCTCGCTCGTGCCGATGCCCAGCCGGCCACGGCTGCCACGCCCACTGCGACTACGCCGAACACGGCCACGCCGGCGCGCGGCGCGACGGACGAGACCTGAACCGCCGCCGCCCCCATCGATGGAGTTGAAGTGGGATAATCCGCTTCATCCCCTCGACAGGCGCGCGTGCTTAAGCCAATTTTCCCAGAACAATCGCCAGCAGGAGCCAGCCCCGCGATGACCGGTCGTCCCATCCGCAAGTCCTTCCAGAATTTCGGCCTTGCCGCCGTCGCTGCGGCGATGACCGTAACGGCCATGCCCGCCATGGCGCAGGATTCCGGGGAGGAGGCGCGCATCCGCAAGCTCGAGGCCGAAGTGCGCGCGCTCCAGCGACGGGTCTTCCCGGGCGCGGATGGCCGCTTCTTCGAACCCGAGGTAACGGCGCAGGCGCAGCAGGGCAGCCAGACCGCCGCCTTGCCCTCGACCACTGCGGTCACCGACATTCTGGCGCGGCTCGATGCGCTCGAGGCGCAGCTCCAGCGGCTGACGGGCCAGTACGAGGAAACGAGCTTCGCGACCCGCCAGCTGACCACCAGGGTCGAGGCGCTGGAAGCGAGGGCGACTGCCGCTCCGTCCATCGGGACCGGGGTTCCGACAGGCAGCGCGTCGGGTTCGGGCACATCCGCGACACGCCCCGCTTCGACCGGCGGATCGCAGGCCGCTTCGACACCCGCAGCAAGCAGCGGTCCGAGCGCCGAGCGCCTTGCCGCGGTGCGTGCGATCGCCAAGCCGCAGACCGACGATGCCGCGGACGACGAATATTCCTACGGCTTCCGCCTGTGGGATGCGGGCTATTTTCCCGAAGCGATCCAGCAGCTGACCATGTTCGTCGAGAAATACCCCAACCATTCGCGCGCGACTTTCGGCCGCAATCTGCTGGGCCGCGCCTATCTCGACGACGGCAAGCCGAACGAGGCGGCGCCGTGGTTCCTGCGCAATTACCAGGCCGACAAGAGCGCGGCGCGCGCCGGCGACAGCCTGCTCTATCTCGGCGAGGCGATGATCGCGCTCAACGATACCAACCGCGCCTGCATCGCTTTGGCGGAATTCGCCGAGACCTATCCGGCGCTGGCGAGCGGGCGATTGCAGAGCCAGTACGCGGCCAATCGCGCCAAGGTGAATTGCAATTGACGGGATTGAACTAGAAAACACTCTGGTTGTGCGGTTTTCTGCCGCACTTTCCCCCCTGTTTGCACACGGAAGGCTCGGACTCGCCGTTTCCGGGGGCGCGGACAGCATGGCCATGCTGGCGCTGGCCCATGCTGCGCTCGGCGACAGGATCGAGGTGGCGACGGTCGATCACGGGCTCCGGAGCGAAGCCGCCGGGGAATGCGCACTGGTCGCGCGCCATTGCGCAAGCCACGGTATTCCTTGCCAAATTCTGTCGGTGAATGTCGGCGGAGGCAACCTTCAGGACCGCGCGCGGGCGGCGCGCTATGCGGCGCTTGGAGCTTGGGGAGAGGCGCGCGGGCTGACGGCCATCGCGACCGCCCACCACGCCGACGATCAGGCCGAAACGATCCTCATGCGCCTTAACCGGGGCAGCGGTTTGGCAGGGCTGGCGGGGATTCGCTCGTCCGGCATGGTCGAGAAATGCGGGCTGCCGGTGATCCGGCCGCTGCTGAGTTTCCGCAAGGCGGAACTGCGCGGCGTAGTGGAGCGCGTCGGCATTCCCTACGCCGAAGACCCGAGCAATCGCGACGAGACATTCGAGCGCGTGCGGATCCGGCGCGCTCTGGCGGATGCCGACTGGCTCGATCCCGTAGCGCTGGCTCGCTCGGCGGCGCATCTGGAGGAAGCGGAACAAGCGCTGCAATCGCTCGCCGACCGCGCCTGGGCGGACGGAGCGAAAACGGAACATGGCCGCGTTTTAGTACCGAACACGCACCCGATCGAAATCTCCGCGCGCCTGATCGCCCGGGCCATCACCGTTCTGGGGGGATTGACCAGCCCCGGAGAGGTGCTCGCCTACCTCAAGACAGCCAAGCCCAAGGGAAATCTGGCCGGAATTCTGCTCGAAACGTGCGGGGACGCGTATATTTGCACGCCCGAACCGCCCCGCAGGACAGGTTAGCGCGCGATAGCGTCGCCGATATCGAGGCGCTTGCCGTCGGTGATGATCACCACGTCCCCCTTGTGCGCGACGTCGAACAGCCTGTCGGCGAAATCGTCGGGCACCGCGATGCAGCCATGGCTGGCATAGCCGTTCTCCACCTCGCTCCCGCCATGGATGGCGATCCCGTCCCAAGTCAGCCGCAGAGTCCACGGCATGGGCGCGTTGCCGTATTTCTCCGAGACGTTGTGCCGTTCCTTGGTCAGGATCGGGAAGCTGCCGAGCGGCGTCGGATGCTCGTCGGTCCCGAGCATGGCGACCGCCGCGCCGATCTCGTGCCCGCCCCTGAAGGCCGAGATCACCCGCGCATCGAGATCGACCGTGATCACCAGCGTGCCGTCTGCGGGGGCGCGCGAGGCGTCCCAGTGCCACTCGCCATATTTCATCGGCCCTTCGATCGGGAGGATCGAATTGATAGTGAAATCCGGGTCGGGCCGGGTCGCCAGGGAGGCGAACCTTGCGCCGATCGCGCCCTCCACCCCGAATGGCGCGGCGGCGGGACCGGAGGCGGCATTGGCGGCCTCGGTCCCCGCGCTGCCCGAGCGGAACAGCAGGACGAGCGCCAGCGCAACCGCCAGAGTGGCGCCGCCGATCCATTTCGCCATCGCGTTCATGCCCGATCCCATACCCCGGATGAGGCGGCCGTTCCAGCGGCGCTCGCGGCGCGTCCCGTAGCAGGATCGCGAGGCCGAAAGGGTTGAGCGTGGGGCTAATCCTCTTCGCGCGTGACCGTGACGCTGGAGCGCTCGAAGCTGTTCGGCCCGAAGCTGGTGAGGAAGCTGACATCGGCGGCATCGCGGCCGACGCCGATCTTCACCGTGTCGGCAGGCTCGGCCATGCCGGTCGCATCGACGAGCTGCCAGGTGCCGCCGCTCTCGGTCTCCGGATCGTCGAGGAAGACCTCGGCCACCGCGTGAAAATCAGGCGGCTCCACGCCGGGCGCGTAGCAGGCGACATAGCGCGCCGGAATGGTGCTGGCACGCGCGAGCGTGACCATGACATGGGCGAAATCCCGGCAGATACCGGCGCGTTCGACGAAAGTGTCGAGCGCCCCGGTCCGCGCGTCCGAGGAGCCCGAACGGTAATCGATGGTCTTCGCGATCCAGTCGCGGATCGCCACGATCCGCGCGCCGCCCTCGGTCCCGCCGAACTCGGCCTCGACGAAGGACTGGAACTTGTCCGCCGGGCAATAGCGGCTGTCGAACAGATACTGCACCGCTTCGCCCGGCATGTGGTGGGGTTGCAGGCGCTTGAGGCCGGCTAGGTCGGGAAGCTGGCGTTGCGGGCGCACGCGGGCGCGGTAATCGACCTCGAAACGGCCCTGCGCGCGGATCCAGATCCGTTCCCCGATCTCGTCCTGCGCGGGGACCCACGCGCAATGTTCCGACGAGGTGAGCTGTGTGTCGCGCGACAGGATCTCCTGTTCGGGAATGTCGGCGGCCTCGAACTGGAGCAGCACGTCGGTCGGCCGGTCGAGCGTGAAGGCGAAGCGGGTGTTTATGGAAATGATCACTCCCTGCGAACGGCGGGCGCGCACAAGGTTTCCGCGAAAAGCGCCGTGCGACCTATTCTCCCGAAATATGCAGCGCGATCTGGCGCTGATGGGGCTTTGCCCGATGCTCGATCAGGAAGATGCCCTGCCAGGTGCCGAGCATCATCCGCCCCTCCGCGACCGGCACCGGGAGCGAGACGCCGGTAAGCAGCGCTTTCAGATGGGCGGGCATGTCGTCCGGACCCTCGTCATGGTGATCATAGCTGTCGCCCTGCGGCGCCACCCGGTCGAGCCAGGCGAGGATGTCGCGCTGCACCGCGTGCGCCGCGTTTTCGTTGATCGCAAGGCTGGCAGAGGTGTGGCGGCAGAACACGGTGAGCAGGCCCGTTTGGACGCCGCTCCGCTCCACCCAGCCGCCGATCCGGCGAGTGAGCTCGATCATTCCTGGCCCGGAGGTTTCGACATCCAATATGTGGGTGCGATGCGGCATGGTCATCCCTGCTCGAAGGCGCCACCCGCCACCGCGGCGGGGACGATGTGATCGGTCATCAACCGGCGCAGATCGCCGATATGGCTGCTGCCGCGCTCGACATCGACGTCCGACGTCATGGCTACGGTGAGGTCGAGTTCGGGGACGATGAAGATCATCTGCCCGCCATAGCCCCAGCCGTAATTCATCGCGTAATCCCCCGCACGACCGAGGAACCAGTTGTAGCCATAGGCCTCGCCGCTCCAGGGCGAGCGGGCGCGCGGAGTCCAGCTTTCCTTGATCCAGTCGGCGGGGACGATCTGCTGCCCGTCGATCATTCCGCCGCGCCGGTAAAGCTCGCCGAAGCGGGCGAGATCGCGCGGGGTGAGCCGCATGTCGTTGCCGCCGAAATAGATGCCCTGCGGATCGGCGGGCCAGGAGGGGATGGTGATGCCGAGCGGCTCGCCCAGCCATTCGCGTGCCAGTTCGAGCGTGGAGCGGCCCGAGGCGCGGGTAAGGATGGCGGAAAGAAGATGCGTGCTGCCGGTCGAATAGAGCATCCTCCCGCCCGGATCCTCGACGAAGGGGCGCCGCAGCGCATCACGCACCCAGTTGCGGCTGGAAACCCAGGCACCGTAATTCTCCCCCGAGGTCCGCTCCAGCCCCGCCTGCATCGAGAGCAGATGGCCGATAGTGAGATCGTTGATCCGGGGATCGGAATTGGCGGCGGCTTCGGGGCCGAGCACGTCGGAGACTCTCTGGTCCACCCCTTCGAGCACGCCGCGCTCGATCGCGATGCCGACGAGCGCGGAGATCACTGATTTCGACGCCGACTTGATGTTCACCGCGCGCGAGAGCGGCGGACCATCGTTGAACGTGTTTTCGTACAGGACCTCGCCATCGCGCATCACCACCATCGCGTTGAGCGGAGCGAGACTGGTGGCTTGCGCGACAGCGCGCTCCATCAATTCCGGATCGAGGCCAGTGGTGGCGATGGCGGCTTCGCCGAGGACGGTCGGCTCGCTTTCACGCGGCGGGACGGCGCCGGTGTCGCAGGCGGCGAGCAGGGCGAGGCAAAGGGCGGGAAGGGGTTTCATGGGAGCGCGCATTACCGGGGCGACGCCTGATCCAGCCTGAACGTTCCCGCAAGCGTTCCTTCGGTCAGCGCGTTGTCGGCACGCCGAACAGATCGTGCGCGTCGGCATCCTCGATTGCGACCTCGACGATATCCCCGGGGACGAGATCGGGGCCGACATCACGCAGGAAGACCTGGCCGTCGATCTCCGGTGCGTCGGCCTGGCTGCGGCCGGTGGCGCCGATATCGCCGTCCTCATCGGGCTCGCCGACCTCGTCGACGATGACGGGGATGGTCCGGCCGATCTTGGCAGCGAGCTTGGCGGTGGAAATGCGCTCGGTCACTTCCATCAGCCGGGCGTAGCGTTCTTCCTTGACCGCTTCGGGCACGGGGTCGGGCAGGGCGTTGGCGGCCGCACCTTCGACCTCCTCGAAGCGGAAGCCGCCGACCCGGTCGAGCTGCGCTTCCTCGAGCCAGTCGAGCAGGTAGCGGAAATCCTCCTCCGTCTCGCCGGGAAAGCCGACCACGAAGCTCGACCGGATGGCGATGTCGGGGCAGATCTCGCGCCATTTGCGCAGTCGCTCGAGCACTTTCGCCTCGTTCGCCGGGCGCTTCATGCGTTTCAGCACCAATGGCGCGGCATGCTGGAACGGGATGTCGAGATAGGGTGTCAGCAGCCCCTCGGCCATCAGCGGGATGACCTGATCGACATGGGGGTAGGGGTAGACGTAGTGCAGCCGGACCCAGGGCGGCGTGCCGTCCGCGGTGCGCAGGGACCCGAGTTCGCGGGCGAGGTCGGTCATGTGGGCGCGGACCTCGCGGCCGTGCCATTCCCGCGCCTCGTGCCGCGTATCGACGCCATAGGCGCTGGTGTCCTGGCTGATGACCAGTAGCTCCCTAGTGCCCGCCGCCACGAGCTTCTCCGCCTCGCGGAGCACCGCGTCGATCCGGCGGCTGGCGAGCTTTCCGCGCAGCTGAGGGATGATACAGAAGGCGCAGGAATGATTGCAGCCCTCGGAAATCTTGAGATAGCTGTAGTGGCGCGGCGTCAACTTGATGTCGGGCTGGGGAATGAGGTCGATATACGGCCCCTGCGAGGGCGGGGCGTGGGTGTGCACCGCCTCGACCACCGCCTCGTATTGGTGGGCGCCGGTCACTGCGAGAACGCTGGGATGCGCTGCGCGGATGGCGTCGGCTTCCTCACCCATGCAACCGGTCACGATCACGCGGCCATTCTCCGCGATCGCCTCGCCGATGGCCTGAAGGCTCTCTTCCTTGGCGCTGTCGAGGAAGCCGCAGGTGTTGACCAGCACCACGTCCGCCCCGGCATAGTCGGGGCTCATAGCGTAGCCATCGGCCCGCAGGCGCGTGAGGATACGCTCGGAATCGACGAGCGCCTTGGGACAGCCGAGCGAGACCATTCCGACCTTCTTCTGGTCGGGAATCGAGGTGGCGGTGGTGGTCATGATGGCGCGGCCCTCTACACCGGAACGGGCGATTGCGCTACTGGCATCCCATGCGCATCGTGCTGACCAAGGGCTTACGCCAGGATCACATCGCCCTGAGGCGCGGAGACGGCTCGCAGGCGGCGTTCGACTTTCCCAGGAAGGGACCGGTGCCGCACGACGCCTTTCACTTCTTCGTCGAGAGCGAACTGGCCATGCGGCGTGGCTTCTGGGGTCTGGTGGCGGGCGGGATGGATCCCGCGGCGGTCGGCGCGCTGGCCGCCGCCGGAGGCCATGCGAGCGCCTCGCGCGCCGGGACGCCCGCCGCCGGGATCGTCGAACTGCTTCAGGCCGAACGGCTGGTCGAGAGCTTCGAGGCGGAAAGCTGGAGCGACGGGCAGAGCGATGCAGGGATCATAGCGATGGCGGAGCCGGGCTGGGCTGCCTCGCAAGTCCCGCCCCCGCCAGGCGTTCCGGAAAGGCTCGGAGCGATACGCGAGCGCATTGCCGATTTTTCGAAGGACTGGAAGGCGGCCGCTGTCGGCGAAGCCATGGTGCTGGAATGGAAGGACACCGACTTTGGGTAACATAAATCTCGCCGCGATATTCCTTGGGGCCGCGGCCTTCTTCATCGTCGGGATGGGCTGGTACGGGGTGATCTTCTCCGGTGCGTGGACACGGGCCATGGGGCGAGGCCACCGCGACTTCACGGGCGACAAGCCGGTCTGGTTGGTCTTCGCGCTGACCTTCGCCTTCGCACTGCTGATCGCACTGACGCTGGCGCATCAATACGCCATGTCGAGCCCGAGCCCGCGCGCGATGATGATGATCGCGATCGGCTATGGCCTGATGCTGATGGTCCCGGCGGTGGGTATCCGCTATCTTTACCTGAACGTGCCGGGGAGGGTGTTCGCGATCGATGCCGGCTTCTTCGTCACTGCGATGGCAGCGATGGGCGCGGTGTTCGTCGCTCTGAACTAGACTTTCGCGCCAGCTCGAAGCTGGTCGTCGGCCACATGGCCGTCGCCCTTTTCCTCGCCGCTGATGGTCGGGATGATCTCCACGATCACGTCGCCGGGCAGCAGCGCTTCGCATTCCGATTCCCAGAAGCCCAGCGCCTGGCCGCCGCGATAGACGCGCAGGCCCCTGCCGCCGGTGGCAAGCTGCTGGATCGACTTGCCGCATTCCTCCGGTGTCACCTCGCGCTCGACCAGCTGGACGCGGCCCGAGACGCTGGCGAGATCGGCGAGGTATTCGGCGATATGCGCCCCCTTGGCGCTGCCCGCGAGCAGCAGGCCGGTGAAGCGCACGGGATTGATGACATTGGTGGCGCCCGCCTGGCGCGCGAGCCGCTCGTTGTCGTCCGCGCGCACGACCACGCTGATCGGCACATGGGGCGAGAGAGCGCGGGCCGTCAGCGTGATCAGGATGGTCGTGTCGTCGCGCCCGGCCGAGATCAGCACGTTCGAGGCTTCGCTGATCCGCACCGCCATCAGCGTCTCGTCGCGCGTGGCGTCGCCCGCCATGATGTTGCAGCCCAGCGCTTCGGCGGCGGCGAGGCGTTCCTCGCTCGGATCGATCACGACGATGCAGCTCGGATCGGTGCCGCGCTCGATCAGTTCGGCGACCGATTCCGATCCCGAAATGCCGTAGCCCAGCACCACGATGTGGTCGGACAATTGCTCCTGGATGCGGGCCATGCGCCATTTCTCCCAGCTGCGCTTGATGATGAAATTGTAGGCCGTGCCCACGAAGATGAAAAAGACGGCGAAGCGGATCGGCGTCACGATCACCGCCTCGACCAGCCGCGCCCGGTCGCTGATCGGCGCGATGTCGCCGAAGCCGGTGGTGGTGATCGAGATCATGGTGAAATAGACGACGTCGAGGAAGCTCACCTCGCCATCGAGATTGTCGACCAGCCCGCCGCGATCCCACCAGTGGATCATGACCACGATCGAGATCAGGAACACCGCCGCGCCGAGCCGGATGCCGAGATCGCCCCATACCGGTATCTTCACCGCGCGCCGCAGCGGCGTGTGCCGCACGCCGCGAAACACGCGCTTGGCCTGCTTGTCCGGCATCAGGCGATCGGCCTGCTTCTTCTCGCTCATCGCGGGCGGTCTTTCACGCTTCGTAGCGTTCCGCAAGCGCGCCGAGCGAGCTGTGATGGGTGAGGTCGAGCTGAAGCGGAGTGACCGAGACGAAACCCTCGTCGATCGCCTCCAGGTCGGTCCCATGGTCGAGCGTGTGCTCGATCGCCTGCAGGCCGAACCAGTAATAGCGGAAACCGCGCGGGTCGCGGCCTTCCACCACGGTGCCGCGCGAATAATCGTGGAAACCCTGGCGGACCGCGCGGATGCCCTTGACGTCGGCCGCCGCGAGCGGCGGGAAGTTGACGTTCACCAGCGTGCGCTCGGGCAGCGGCGTGTCGAGCAGCGGGCCGAGCACCTTCGCACCCCAGCCGCGCGCCGCATCGAACGTGTCGGCATCGGCATCCCCGTCGCGGCGGGTCACCTGACTGAAGGCGACCGAGCGGATGCCCGCGAGCGCGCCCTCGATCGCGGCGGAAACCGTGCCCGAATAGGTGATGTCGTCGCCCAGATTGGCACCGCGGTTGACGCCCGAGAGGATCACGTCGGGCTCGGCCTCGACGATCTTACGCAATCCCATCGTCACCGAATCGGTCGGCGTGCCTGTGACCGAGAACTTGCGCTCGCCGTGCTTCCTGAGCCGAACCGGACGCGTGAGAGTGAGCGCGTGGCCCATGCCGGACTGTTCCTCGTCCGGCGCGCAGATCCAGATATCGTCCGTGAACTGGCGCGCGATCGCCTCCAGAACCTCGAGGCCGGGAGCGTGCACGCCGTCGTCATTGGTGAGGAGAATGCGCATCAGGACACCGGCTCCAGCTTCGCGATCCCGCCCATATAGGGGGCGAGCGCTTCGGGCACGGCGACGCTGCCGTCCTCCTGCTGGTAATTCTCCATCACCGCGACCAGCGTGCGGCCGACAGCGAGGCCGGAACCGTTGAGGGTGTGGACGAAGGCGGTCTTCTTCCCTCCTTCCGGGCGGTAGCGCGCGTTCATCCGTCGCGCCTGAAAGTCGCCGGTGTTGGAGCAGGAACTGATCTCGCGGAACGCGCCCTGTCCGGGCAGCCAGACCTCGAGATCGAAGGTCTTGCGCGCGCCGAAACCCATGTCGCCGGTGCACAGCAGCATCCGGCGATAGGGCAGGTCGAGCGCTTCCAGAACACCCTCGGCGCAGCGGGTCATGCGCTCGTGCTCGGCCTCGCTGTCTTCCGGGCGGCAGATGCTGACCAGCTCGACCTTCTCGAACTGGTGCTGGCGGATGAAACCGCGCGTGTCGCGCCCGGCCGAGCCCGCTTCCGAGCGGAAGCAGAGCGTATGCGCGGTAAGCCGGATCGGCTCGGCGAGGTCGCCGAGGATCGTGTCGGCGACCGAGGCGGTCAGCGGAACTTCCGACGTGGGGACGAGCCAGCGCCTCGCCTCTTTTTCTGAGGTCAGCGCCTGAACAGTAGCCTTTCTGACTGCATGGCGTAGCTCATCTGAAACCTGAATATTGCTCCCAACCAAATCTTGCTTTTTACCGTCAGCTTCGACCGTCATATTAATTCGAAGGTTAGCAAAAAAACTGTCGGTAACTGCATCGAAGTCTTTTTCGGTGAAATTGACCTTGGTTTGGAAGCTGTCCTCGGCGAACTTCGGCAGCTTGTCGGTGCCGTACATCGCGCCGTCATTGACCAGCACCGGCGGATTGCATTCGGTGTAGCCGTTCTCGCGCGTCTGACGGTCGAGCATGAACTGGGCGAGCGCGCGGTGGAGCCGGGCGATGTCGCCGCGCAGGAAGGTGAAGCGCGCGCCCGACAGTGCCGCGCCGGTTTCGAAATCCATGCCCAGCGCCGGGCCGATATCGGCGTGTTCCTTGGGCTCGAAAGCGAATTCGCGCTTCTCGCCCCATTGCGAAACTTCGACATTGCTCGCCTCGTCCTCGCCCTGCGGCACGTCGGCGGCGGGCAGGTTGGGAAGCCCGGCGAGCAGGGCGTCCAGTTCGGCCTCGACCGCCTTCGCCTTCTCTTCCATCGCGGGCATGGTCGTCTTGAGCTCGCCCACCTCGACCTTCAGCGCCTCGGCCCCGTCCCTGTCGCCTTTCGCCATCGCTTGGCCGATCGCCTTGCTGGCCTCGTTGCGGCGGCTCTGGGCCTGCTGGACCTGCGTCAACGCCTCGCGCCGACGGGCGTCGAGAGCGAGGATGCGGTCGGCGGCGGGCTCTCCCCCGCGGGCGCGCATGGCGTCGTCGAAGGCTTGCGGGTTCGAACGGACGAAGGCGATATCGTGCATGGCGGCGCTATGCCCGCTCGCCCCGGCGATTGCCAGCCCGTCTGCGCTGGAACGTGGTCGCGGTTCTGCCGTTGATGGGCAAAAGGAGACACGAATATGATCGGCAAACTCATCGGAGCCTTCGTCGGCGACAAGATCGCCAAGCAGACCAGCGGCGTGAGCGGCGCCAGCGGCGCCGTGATGGGCGTGGCGGCGACCACGCTGCTGCGCCGCATGAGCCTCCCGGCGATTCTCGCGATCGGCGCGGGTGGGTATCTGGCGAAAAAGGCCGTCGACAAGCAGCAGGCGAAATCAGGCAGCGGCGACACCCGTCCGCCTGCCACCTCGACCGCACCCAAGACATCCTGACAGCGCGTCACGAAACGAAAACCGCGAAAGAGCCGCCCCTATGGCGGCTCTTTTTGCATCGGGACGGGGGTTGGGGCAGGAAGCCGGTTCGGGCCTGAACATGGTACCGGCGAAAGGGCGATTTACGCCCCGAAGGAGACGAACGATCGGGGGTGCGTTTTTCCTGGGTCTGGTGGCCGCTATCCTCGCTGGGATGGGCGGGCGCGATCAGCTGATCGTAGCTTCGCTGCGCGACCGGACGGCTGGCGGCGTGCCGCTGGCTGGCGTAGCCCTGTCCTGCGGCGTCGCAACCGTGCTGCTCGCGGCATGGGCGGGGCAAATGGTGGGCGCCGGACTTTCGGACAGCGCGGAGACGATGCTGCTGGCCATCGCGCTTGCTCTGGTGGCGCTCGAACTGGCCTGGTGGCGGACCACGCGCGAGCCTGCCGAGCCGACCCGTTCGCTCGGCGCGCTGGCACTGGTGCTGATCGCGAGCCAGATCGGCGATGCCACGCGCCTCCTCATTTTCGCGCTCGCGGCGGGCAGCGCGGCCCCGGCGATGACGGGGGCGGGCGGGGCTTTGGGTTCGGCTGCCGGATTGATGGCAGCACTGGCGGTGGGGCGGGGCGGAATGAACGCCCTTCCGCTCAAACGCTTACGGCGAACGCTCGCCGCGCTGGCGTTTGTGGCTGCTCTGATTATCGGATTGACCGCACGCGGGCTGATCGGCTGATCGGGCAATGCGATCACAGAAGTCGGCCCAACGGGCGGAAACAAGGCTGCGCTTGCTCGTTGCGACCGTGAACAAATGATAACCGAAAGGACGAGCTTTCATGACCGATACGAAGAGCAATTCGAAGACCGGCCTCGCCGCTGCTCTCAACGGTGCGCTGGCCGACCATCTGGCGCTCTATCTCAAGACGAAGAATTTCCATTGGCATGTCGCCGGGCCGCGTTTTCGCGATCTGCACCTGCTGTTCGACGAGCAGGCGAAGCAGATCGTCGCACTGGTCGACGTGATCGCCGAGCGGGTGCGCAAGAACGACGAGATGACGCTGACCTCGATCGGCTCGGTCGGACAGCATACCAGAATTGAGGACCAGGACGACGTCACGCTGGCGCCCGATGTGATGGTTGCCGAACTGCGCGACGACAACCGTAAGCTCCGGGACCGGCTCATTGAGGTGAAGGAAGCGTCGGAGAGCGCCAACGACAACGCCACCAGTGGTCTGGTCGACGAATGGATCGACGAATGCGAGGAGCGCATCTGGTTCCTCGCCCAGACCGCCAAGTGAGCGCGGTGACGATACCGGCGTGAGCGGCTTTCTTCCGGCGTGGCTGTTCCGCGCGCTCGCACCGATGGCGCACAAGCTGCGCCATCGCTGGCGCATCTGGCTCGGGCAGCCCCTGCACGGCGCGACCATGATCGCACGGGACATGGAGGATCGCATCCTCTTCGTGCGACACACCTACGGGCCGGAGGGCTGGTTTCTTCCCGGCGGCGGCATTGCGCGTGGCGAAAGCCCGCGCGACGCGGCCATTCGCGAACTGCGCGAGGAGACCGGCTGCCGGGCGGAGGGCGTGCGCGCGCTGGGCGAACTGACGGAAACCGTCTCGGGTTCGCAGCACACCGCGCATGTCTTCTCCTGCCTCACGCGGGATGCACCCGTTCCCGACCGGCGCGAGATCGCCGAGGCGCGGTTCTTCCCGGTCCACTCACTGCCTGTCCCGATGACTGCGCATACCCGTGCGCGGCTCTCCCTGTGGTCTTCGCGGGGCTAGAGCAGATCGAGCTGGGCGGCACGGGCGGTTTTTTCCCGGCGCGACAGCTTGGCCACTCCTTCCAGCGAGGAAAGGGTGAGGCCCATCAAGCGGATCGGCCGCGGCAACGGTAGCTGCTCTTCCAGCAATTCGCGCGCGATTGCCGCGAAGCGCGTTTTCTCCTCGACCACCTGTGCCACCGAACGGGCGCGGGTGTTGATCGTGAAATCGTTGTATTTGAGCTTCAGCGTGACCGTCCGCCCGCGCGCCTGCGCCCGCTCGATCCGCTCCCACACGATGTCGACGATCCGCTCCAGCGTCTCGCGCAATTCCCCGGCGGCGTGCTGGTCCTCGTGAAAAGTCCGCTCGCCGCCGACCGACTTGCGCGTGCGCGAGGCGCGGACCGGGCGCAGATCGATGCCTCGCGCCGCCCGATAGAGATATTCGCCGAAACTGCCGAAATGCGCGGTCAGCCAGGGCAGGTCGCGCGCGGCGAGATCGGCGCCGGTCTCGATGCCCAGGCGCCGGCATTTCTCCTCCGCCTTCGGGCCGATCCCGTGGAAACGGCGGATCGGCAGCGACTGGACGAATTCCGCGCCCATTCCCGGCCGGATCACGCAGATGCCGTCGGGCTTGTTCTGGTCGCTGGCGAGCTTGGCGAGGAACTTGTTGTAGCTGACCCCCGCACTGGCGGTGAGCCGTGTCTTGGCGCGGATTTCCTGGCGGATCATCTGGGCGATGCGCGTCGCCGATCCGATGCCCAGCCGGTCCTCGGTCACGTCGAGATAGGCCTCGTCGAGGCTGAGCGGTTCGACGAGGTCGGTATGGTGGCGGAAGATCGCGCGGATCTGGTCGGACACCTCGCGATAGACGTCGAAGCGGCTCTTGCAGAAGACGAGGTCGGGACAGAGCCGCTTGGCGGTGACCGAGGGCATGGCGCTCTTAACGCCGAAGCGGCGCGCTTCGTAGCTCGCGGCGGCGACCACGCCGCGCCCGCTCGACCCGCCGACGGCCACGGGCCGCCCGCGCAGTTCGGGATGGTCGCGCTGCTCCACGCTGGCGAAGAATGCGTCCATGTCGACATGGATGATCTTGCGCTTGTCGGCTTCGTCCGGCGCGGCGAGCGCGTCCGCTTCCGCCCCCAGACCCGGGCCGCTTTCGTTGTCGGAAGCGCAATCGTCCATGCAGGAATAGATAATACGCTAGGTTGCAAACCGGAACCTTTGTCGCCACTTCCCGCTTTGTGCAGATGCGAACAGAACAACTGGCCGCCGGCGAGCGACCTCAGGCGGAAACGGCCCATCGGCCGAAGATCGGCGAGCGCGAGCTGATCTGGATGATGGCGCTGCTGATGGCGTGCAACGCCTTCGGCATCGATGCGATCCTGCCCGCGCTGAACGCAGTCGCGACCGATCTCGGCGCGACGGGCAATTCGCGCCAGTTCGTGGTTGGCGCCTATCTGCTGGCCGCTGGGTTTGGCACGCTGGTGCCGGGGGCCTTCGCCGACCGCTACGGCCGGCGGCCGGTGCTGTTCACCGCCCTGTTCTGCTACATCGCCTTCTCGATTGCATGCGCGCTGGCGACCAGTTTCGACGCCTTGGTGATCCTGCGGGCCGCGCAGGGCTTCTTCGCCGCCGGGATCATCGCCCTGCCGCCCGCGATCATTCGCGACCGTGTGGGCGGCGACAAGATGGCCCGGATGATGAGCCTCATCTTCGTGATCTTCCTGCTGGTCCCGGCGATCGCGCCGAGCATCGGGCAGGGCGTTTTGCAGATCATGGGCGACTGGCGCTGGATCTTCGGTGCGATGGCCGTGCTCGGCAGCGTGATGACGCTGTGGGTCTACACTCGCCTGCCCGAGACCCTGCACGAGGACGACCGGCAGGACATCCACGTCCCCACGATCCTGCGCAACATGACCAGCGCGGTCACCCTGCGCGAGACGATCGGCTACACGCTCGGCAGCGCGCTGGTGTTCGGCGGGTTGTTCGGCTTCATCAATTCCAGCCAGCAGCTGATCGGCGAGGCGTTCGGCGCGGGCGAGGATTTTCCGCTGATCTTCGCGATCTGCGCCGGCTGCATGGCAATCGCCAACTGGTCGAACAGCCGCATCGTCGAGCGGCACGGCGCGCGGCGGGTGAGCCACGTGGCGCTGTTCGCCTTCGTCGCGGTGGCCGGGGCGCAGCTCTACTTCGCCAACCAGCCCGACGAGACGCTGTGGACCTTCGTGCCGCTGATGGCCGCCAATATGAGCCTGCTCGGCTTCATCGGAGCAAATTTCGGCTCGATCGCCTTGCAGCCTTTCCGCCATATCGCGGGCGCGGCATCGAGCGCGCAGGGTTTCCTGCGCCTGACCAGCGGCGCGGCGCTCGGCGCCTTCATCGGCCATTCCTATGACGGGACGGCCCGCCCGCTGGCGCTCGCTCTGCTGGCGACCGCGCTGCTGAGCCTCGCTTTCGTGATGTTCAGCGAGAAGGGCGAGCTGTTCGGCGGCCCGATTCCCGAAGACGATTAATCGTAGGCGACGCCGGGCAGGCCCTGCCCGCCATCGGCGATGAATTCGCGGATGCGTGTCTCGAGCATCGGCAGCGGCACCGATCCCAGAGACAGCACGACATCGTGGAACTTGCGGATATCGAACCGGTCGCCGAGCTGTTCCTCGGCCTCGGTGCGCAGGCGCCGGATCTGCATTTCGCCCAGCTTGTAGGCGAGCGCCTGGCCCGGCCAGCTGATATAGCGATCGACCTCGGTTCCCACCTCGTGCCGTGACAGGGCGGTGCGGCTGGCGAGATAGTCGATCGCCTGCTCCCGGCTCCAGCCCTTCGAATGGATGCCGGTGTCGATCACCAGCCGCGCGGCGCGCCACATCTCGTAGCTCAACCGACCGAAGCGTTCATAGGGCGTGCGGTAGATGCCCATCTCCTCGCCGAGGAATTCGGTGTAGAGGCCCCAGCCTTCGCCCATTCCGGAAAAATAGATGTTGCGGCGGAAACGCGGCACCTCGCTCTGCTCGCGCTGGAACGCGGCCTGGAAGCTGTGGCCGGGCGCGCATTCATGCAGGGTGAGCGCGGGGATGTTATAAAGCGGGCGCGAGGGCAGGTCATGCGTGTTCATCATGCACGAATCGAGCCCGCCGCGACCGGCGGTGTAGAACGGCGCGATCGCATCGGGCACCGGCCGGATCGTGTAGCGGCGGCGGGGCAGGAAGCCGAAATAGTCTGCCAGCTGTCCATCGACGCGCTTGGCGACGTAGGAGGAAACGCCCATCAGCTCGTCCGGCGTGTCGGCGATGAATTGGGGGTCGGTCCGCAGCTTCTCATTGAATTCGGCGATGGAGCCGGAAAAGCCGACCTCGGCCATGATGGCGCGCATCGCCTCCTCGATCCGCGCGACTTCGGCAAGGCCGATGGCGTGGATCCCGTCGGCTGAAAGGTCGAGCGTGGTGTATTGGCGGATCTGCTGCGCGTAATATTCGCGGCCGTTCGGAAAATCGTAGGCGGCCAGCGTTTCACGTGTGTTGGGCAGGTATTCGTCGCGCACGAAGGTCAGCAGCTTAGCATAGGCAGGCGTGATCGCCTGTTCGATAGCCGCCTTGCCCTCGCGCTTCAGCCGCTTTTGTTCGGCCGGTGGAATACGCGAGGGCATCGCCTCGAAGGCGGCCCAGAACGGGCTCTCTTCCGGATCGTCGACGACATAGGCGGCGAGCGAGGCGTCGCGCCCGGCTAGCGTCACGCGCGGCACGCTGAAGCCACGGGCGAGGCCGGCTCGCGAATTGGCGATATGCTCGTCGAAATGCGCAGGGAGCGCGCGCATCCGGGCGATGTAGTTCTCGTATTCCTCGACCGTCTGGAATGGCGTGCGCGCGTCCCGGTAGCTCCAGAAATTGCTGTCGCTGTCGAACGGCATCTCCCATTCGCGGAAGCGCGCGTCCTCGATCCGCTCGGTCAGCACGCTGCGCAGGACCGCGGCGTTGACGCGTTCGTCGGAGGAGAGGGCGGCGGTGTCGATGGCGTCGAGCCGGTCGCGGAACCGCTCGGCATCGGCGGCGCGGCGCATCTCCGCTTGTGGCGCGGTGGAGGCGATGGTCGGCCCGGCTTCGAGCGAGCCGTCGGGCTTCTCGATCGCGCCGGATTGCTCGACCTGCCAGCGCCAGTATTCCTCGTAGAGCGTGATCAAGGCGCGATCCGCGTCAGAGACCTGCGGAACGGGCGCCTCCTGCTGCGCGATGGCGGGCGAGACCGGGGCGAACATTGCTCCGAGCGCGGTCCCGGCCAGTGCGAGAGCGGCGCGCCTCACGCCTCGTCCTTCGCCGGTTCGACGACGGCGAGCACGGCCTCGACCTGCACCTGCCCGCCCTCGCTGGCGGCGAGTTCGGTCACCGTCCCGTCGAACGGCGCGGTGAGTGCGTGTTCCATCTTCATCGCCTCGAGCACCATCAGCCGCTGGCCGGCGGTGACCGCATCGCCCTCGGCCACATCGACCGCGATGACCTTGCCCGGCATCGGCGCGAGGATCGCCCCGTCGGCGGCGGAGGCGGCGCCCGATCCGCGCGTTTCCGTCTCGAAACCGAAGGCCTGCCCGTTGTCGAACACGACGATCCGCGATTCATCCGCAAAGCCGGTCAGCGAGGGTTCGAAGGGTTCGTCATCCAGTTCGACCAGATGGCTGGTCCCGCGATGGACCAGCGCGACGGCGTGGCGGGGCGCGCGGTTCAGGCGGAACCCGGCGAGACCTTCGGGCTGGTCGTCGTTCGCGACCATGGCGATGCGCGCGGCGCCGCGCAGCACGGCATCGTCGGGCTCGCCCGAGGGGATCAGCGCATCGCCCTTGTCGGCGATGAAGCCTGTGTCGAGCCGGCCCGCGACGAAATCATTGTCCGAAAGCGCGTTGGCGATGAAGGCGGCGTTGGTCCGCACCGGCCAGACCTCGGCCGCCTCGGCCATCTCGATGAGAAGGTCGATCGCATCGTCGCGATCCTCGCCCCAGGCGACCAGCTTGGCGATCATCGGGTCGTAATGCGGCGAGATCTCGTCGCCTTCTTCGACCCCGGTCTCGATCCGCCCGGCGACGCCGAGATCGAGCCAGTCGAGCGGTCCGGTGCTCGGCAGGAACCCGCTGGAGGGATCCTCGGCATAGAGCCGCGCCTCGACCGCGTGGCCTTCGATGGAAAGCTCATCCTGCTTGAGCGGGATCGGCTCGCCGCTGGCGACGCGCAACTGCCATTCGACCAGATCGACGCCGGTGATCTCCTCGGTCACGGGATGCTCGACCTGAAGCCGCGTGTTCATCTCCATGAAGAAGATGCGGTCGGCGCGCAGCCCCTCGCTGGCATCGGCGATGAACTCGATTGTGCCCGCGCCCTCGTAATCGACCGCCTTGGCCGCGCGCACGGCGGCGGCGCAAAGCTCCTCGCGCGTCGTATCGTCCATGCCGGGGGCGGGGGCTTCCTCGATCACCTTCTGGTGGCGGCGCTGGAGCGAGCAGTCGCGCTCGAACAGGTGGACGACATTGCCGTGGCTATCGCCGAACACCTGCACCTCGATATGGCGGGGCGAGGTGATCCATTTCTCGAGCAAGACCTCGTCGTTTGAGAAGCTGGCCTTCGCCTCGCGCCGGCAGGATTGGAGCATCGCCTCGAAATCGGCGGCGTCGTCGACCTTGCGCATCCCCTTGCCGCCGCCGCCCGCGACCGCCTTGATCAGCACGGGATAGCCGATCTTGTCCGCCTCGGCCTTCAACCGCTCGACCGACTGGTCCTCACCCTCGTAGCCCGGCGTCACCGGCACGCCTGCCTCGCGCATGAGCTTCTTGGCGGCGTCCTTGAGGCCCATCGCGTCGATGCTCGAAGGCTTGGGGCCGACCCAGATCAGCCCGGCATCGATCACGGACTGCGCAAAACCCGCGTTCTCTGACAGGAAGCCGTAGCCCGGATGGATCGCCTCGGCGCCGGCCTCCTTCGCCGCGGCGATGATCCTGTCACCGACCAGATAGCTCTCGGCCGCGGGCGAGGGGCCGATATGGACTGCCTCGTCCGCCTGCCGGACATGCAGCGCCTTCGCATCGGCATCGGAATAGACCGCCACGGTGGCGATCCCCATTTCGCGGGCGGTGCGGATGATGCGGCAGGCGATCTCGCCACGATTGGCGATGAGGAGCTTGTTGATCATGAACACGCGCTAGCCCTGCGAGCCGAAACCATCAAGCGCGGCGCGCTTCCCTGACAGCCAGTACCCCTACCAGCCGGCAACGGGGCGGAAATCGTGGCGGGTCCAGGTGATCGGCTCTTCCGGGCCATCGGGACGATTGGCGACCGCCTGGCTGAAGGCTCGGGCGATGTGCCACAACTTCTCCGGACCGCGAACGACCACGCGGCGATCCCAGGCACGCTGGCCCCGGCCCAGCACCTTGCGCCCGATCGCGCCGTAGATGTTGGCCGCCGCCAGCACCGCCCAGCGCTGGCGGAAACGCAGCCGCGTCGCGCCGAGGCGGGCGGCCGCCTCGTGCTTTTCCATCAGCGCGATCAGCCGCGGCATCAGGCTGGCGAGCGCGAAGCGGTTTTCCGGCCTCGCATGCTCGCCCGGCGCGAAGCCCTTCTCCGCCAGCCATTCGGCAGGCAGATAGACACGCCCGGCCGCCGCATCCTCGACCACATCGCGCGCGATATTCGCCATCTGGAAGGCGAGGCCGAGATCGTTCGCGCGGTCGAGCGTGTCGCCATCGTCTTCCGGCACGCCCATCACCCGCGCCATCATGATGCCGACGGCCCCGGCGACGTGGTAGCAATAGCGGAGAAGGTCGCGTTCGTTCTTCGGCGCGAAACCGGTGGCATCGAGCGCGAAACCCGAAATCACGTCGTTCGCCATGTCGGGGGTCAGCCCGCATTCGTCGGCAACCTGGCCGAAACCGTCGAAGGCGGCATCGGCGGTCGGCTGCTCCTCGAAGGCGCGGCGGGTGAGCACGCGAATCGCCTGTATGCGGTCCTCGGCGTTCTTGGGCGTTCCCTGATCGCCCAATGGCCCGCCCTTGTCCTGATTGTCGGCGATGTCGTCGCAGCGGCGGCACCAGGCATAGAGCAGCCAGGCGCGCTCGCGCGTGATCCGGTCGAACAGTTTGGACGCGGCGGCGAAGCTGTGCGAGCCTTGCTCGATCGCTTGCTTCGCCTCGCTGACGAGTTGCGCGCGGTCGCGCCCGCCGCCCACCCGCGCCGGCGTTTCGCGCATGAAGCGCGAGGAGACGAGGGGGCGTTCGGTGGTCAAAGGTCGGCTGCCTTCATGCGGAAGATGGGCGTATGCGGTGCATAGCTTTCCATCTCCTGCAACAACGCGCTTAACGTGTCGGCAGCCAGAATAATCCCCTGATGCGCCGGCCGGACGAAGCCGACCTCCGCCATGTGGCGGTTGAATGCGATCAGGTGGTCATAGAAACCGAAGGCGTTGAGAAGGCCGACCGGCTTGATGTGATAACCGAGCTGTGCCCAGCTGACGGCCTCCCACAATTCGTCCATCGTGCCGACCCCGCCGGGAATGGTCACGAAGCCGTCGCTGAGGTCGGTGAACTTCTGCTTCCTCTCGTGCATTCCGCCGACGAGGTGGAGTTCGGTGCAATCGTGGTTGGCGACTTCGGAATTGGCGAGCGCGTCGGGGATCACGCCGATAACCTCGCCGCCCGCATCGAGCGCGCCCTTGGCGACCGCACCCATCAGGCCGAGCCTGCCGCCGCCATAGACGACGCCGATCCCGCGCTCCGCCAGCGTCACGCCGACCTCGCGCGCCAGCTCCATATAGCGCGGATCGGCCGGCGTCGCCGAGCCGCAATAGATCGCGAGACGCTTCATGCTCGAACTCATCGGGTCAGATCCTCGAGCATCAGGCCGGCAGTCGCCTTGGCGCTGCCGACCACGCCGGGAATTCCCGCGCCCGGATGGGTGCCCGCACCGACCAGGTAGAAGTTCTCGATCGTATCGTCGCGATTATGGCCGCGGAACCAGGCGCTCTGGGTCAGCACCGGTTCGAGGCTGAAGGCGCTGCCCATATGGGCGTTCAGGTCCTGCGCGAAATCCTTGGGCGCGTAGTGGAACTTGGTCACGATGCGATCGTGCAGGCCGGGAATCAGCCGCTTCTCGATCTCGTCGAGAACGCGCTTTTCCAGGATCGGCCCCATCTCGTCCCAGTCGACCGACAGCTTGCCCATATGCGCGACCGGGACCAGCGCGTAGAAGCTGCTCATCCCCTCGGGCGCGACCGAGGGATCGGTCACGCTGGGATGGTGGAGGTAGATCGAGAAGTCGGCCGGCAGCACGCCCTTGTCGTAAATGTCCTCCAGCAGCCCTTTGTAGCGCGGGCCGAACAGGATCATGTGGTGCGGAATGCCGGGCCATGCGCCCTCGACTCCGAAATGGATCACGAACAGGCTGGGGCTGAAGCTCTTGCGGCCAAGCGACTTGGCATAGCTCGCCCCTCGCTTGGTGCCCGAGAGCAGGTCGCGATAGGAATGCATGATGTCGGCATTGCTGGCGACCGCGTCGAACCGCGCCTTCCAGCCGCTTTCCGTCTCGACCTCGCTCGCGCGCTTGCCATAGGTGTGGACGCGCTTCACCGGATCGGCGAGGCGGATCGTGCCGCCCAGCCGCTCGAAATGGGTCACCATCGCGGCGATCAGGCGATTGGTCCCGCCCCTGGCCCACCACACGCCGCCATCCTTTTCGAGCTTGTGGATGAGCGCGTAAATCGCCGAGGTCTTCATCGGATTGCCGCCGACGAGCAGGGTGTGGAAGCTGAACGCCTCGCGCAGGCGCTCGTCCTCGATGAAATGGCTGACCATCGAATAGACGCTGCGCCACGCCTGCTGTTTCGCCAGCGCCGGTGCAGCCTTCAGCATCGACTTGAAGTCGAGGAAGGGCACATGGCCGAGCTCGACATAGCCCTTCTGATAGACCGCCGCCGAATAGTCGAGGAAGCGCTGGTATCCCGCGACGTCCGCCGGATTGAGGCGGGCGATCTCGTCGAACAGGTGCTGTTCGTCGTTCGAATAGTCGAACTGCGTCCCGTCCGGCCAGCTAAGGCGATAGAAGGGCATCACCGGCATCAGCTCGATATCGTCGGCCATGTCGTGGCCCGACAGCGCCCACAATTCGCGCAGGCAGTCTGGATCGGTGATGACCGTGGGCCCGGCATCGAAGGTGAAGCCGTCCTTGTGCCAATAATAGGCCCGGCCGCCAGGCTTGTCGCGCCCCTCGATGATCGTGGTGGCGATCCCGGCGGATTGCAGGCGGATCGCAAGGGCGAGGCCTCCGAAACCCGAGCCGACCACGCAGGCAGTCTTGCCGGTGGACTGCCGGGCTGGCTGGCCGGTCTGCAATGGGTCGGTGCTGGTGGAAGCGAGCGTCGGTTCGGCGTTCATCGTTCGTCTCCTTGGACCAGCGGCGCGCCTTTGCCAAGCAGCGCGCCCACGGCCCGCATCACGGGTACGGGTGGTTTGCCCGCCAGCACCCGGACCATGTCGGCCGGTGTGGAGCGGGCGGCGTAGAAGCGCTCGATCAGAGGTTCGCGCAGACGATAGAAGCGCTCGAAGATGCGATAGCGTTCCTCCGGGCGCGCGGCGCCGAACAGCATCTTGCCGAGCAGGCGATAGAAACCGGTCGCGGACCAGTGCCGCTGCGCGCGCTCGGATAGGAAACGCGCGAGGGCAGGGCCGTCGCAATCTGCGGCGACGTCGGCGATGGCGAGCGCGTTGGCGACCGCGATCGGCACGGTATAGCTCGTCAGCGGATGGACGAAGCCGCCTCGCGCGCCGGCAAGCGCGACGCTCGGTACCTCGAGCGCGGCACGGTGGGCGTCGAAATCGCCGCCTGTGATGACGGGCAGCATCCCCGTTTCGGAGTGGATCACCTCGCCCTTCCAGCCCTTGCCGGAGACGTAGCCGGCGATGCGTCTTTCGAGCGCCGCGCGGTCTAGGCGAGGTGTATCCTGGTAATAGGTATCCTCGAGGAACAGCTCGGTCTCGCTCAGCGGCAACAAATACATGAAGCGATAGCCGCCGATCTGGTCGACCGTCGCATCCATGATGACCGGGCGGGCGAGCCTGTGGGCGTGATGCACTCGCCAGGTCTGGCCGACGAAAGCCTGCCACCCGCCGGTGAGGTGGGGCGAGGGCGGCGCGGTGCGGCAATCGACGATCCGTGCGGCGGCGATCCGCTTGCCGCCGGCGATCTCGACCGCATCCGCGCTCAGCGAGGCCACCAGGCAGCCGGTGAGGATCGCGTCCTGAGGCAACAGACGGCGCAGCGTTGCATCGAAGTCGCGGCTGTCGAGCGAGCGGTAGTCGGCCTCCAGCCGCCTGGTATAGGAGGGGAAACGCACTTCGTTTCCGCCGTGCCACGTTTTGGCCGGAAAGGCGCCGAGCAGCGCGCCTGCCGCAGCGTCGATATCGCTGTCGAACCAGCTCCAGCGGTGGTTGCCGCCGAAGGTGTCGCCCGCTTCCACCAGTGCCACCCGCATGGCGGGATGCGCCCGGCGGACGGCCAGTGCGATCAGCCCTCCCGCCAGCCCGCCGCCGACGATGGCGATGTCGTAGTGGCCGTTCATCGCGATATGCCGTAGGCACAGCTGAGCGATGCCGCAATCTCCCGTGGAACAGGGTGCGCTTTCGCGGGTTCGAAACTCGATTCAAATGAGGGAAATATCATGATTCGTCGTCTTGCACTGGCCGCCGGTACCATTGCGCTCGCAACCCCCCTGGCCGCACAGGAAGCGCCGCCGGCCGGATCGGGAGACGTCTACGACGGCACTGTCTTCGATGGCGACTATCTGACGATCGGCGCCGGCGTCGCCTATCTTCCGAGCTACACCGGGTCCGACGATTACGTGCTGACACCGTTCCCCGCTGTGCAGGGCTCGATCGCCGGGATCGACATCACCCCGCGCGCGGGCGGCGTCGCGCTTGACTTCATCCCCGATGCCGGAAGCGGACCCGATCTCGCGCTCGGCGTCGCCGCGCGCATCCGGCGTGACCGCGCGACACAGATCGAGGATCCCGTGGTGGCATCGCTCGGCGAACTGGACACTGCGTTCGAAGTCGGCCCGAGCGCCGGGATTTCCTTCCCCGCCGTGCTCAACCCCTATGATAGCCTGAGCTTCAACGCCGACGTGCTGTGGGACGTGGCGGGCGCGCATGACGGCATGAGCATCACGCCCTCGGTCACCTATTTCACCCCGCTCTCGCGCGGGATCGCCGCCTCGCTGTCGGTCAGCGCCAATCACGTCGACGACGATTTCGCCGACTACTATTTTTCCGTGACGCCCGCCGCGAGCCTGACCAGCGGCCTCCCGGTCTACGATGCGGACAGCGGTTTTCGCGACGTCGGCGCCACCCTGTTCGTCGCCTACGATCTCGACGGCGACCTGACGAATGGCGGTTTCGCGATTGCCGGACTGGCCGGATATTCCAGCCTGCTCGGCGATTTCAAGGAAACGCCCTTCACCAGCATTCGCGGCGATGCCGACCAGTATTTCGTCGGCCTTGGCCTCGGTTACACGTTCTAGTCGTTCCTCCGGGCGCAAGCCGTCGGCTTTGTCGGCTGCGGCTTGCGCTGGACCTTCGCCCGGCGCATGACCTGCGCCAGGAGGACCAGCCATGAATCGCCCGCATCTTACCGCCCTTGCCGCACTGGTGACGGCCGCCGCCGCCCTGACCGCGGCGCCAGCCCTTGCCGACACCACCGTGATCCACGCAGGGGCCGTGCTGGCCGATGCCGAGAGCGAGCCGAGCGGGCCTTCGACCATCACTGTCACCGACGGGCGGATCGTTTCGGTTGCGCCCGGGTACGGTACCGCACCGGCCGGGGCCGAAATCATCGATCTGAAGACCAAGACCGTGGTTCCGGGGCTCGTCGATCTCCACGTCCACCTGACCGGCGATCCGGGCGGTGATTTCTGGCGCGAGGCGGTCGAGCCCGACGAATGGGGCGTCGTCGTCGGTGCCAAGAATGCGCGGCTAACCGCGCTGGCCGGCTTCACCACCGTGCGCGAGGCGGGCAGCGCGCAGGAAACCGCCTTCTCCCTTCGACGCGGCACGGCCGAAGGCATGATCCCCGGCCCTCGCATCGTCGCCGCCGGTCCGCCGCTCGCCATCGTCGGCGGGCATGGCGACGTGTCCGGCTTCCGGCCGGAGATCAACCAGCTCCTGTCTTCGGGCTACACCTGCACCGGCGCGGTCGAATGTGTGGAGAAGGTGCGCCGCGCGAGCCAGAACGGGGCGGACGTGATCAAGATTACCGCGACCGGCGGCGTGCTCAGCCAGCAGGGCCGCGGGCTCGGCGCGCACTTCACCTCCGAAGAGATGGAAAGCATCGCCGACACGGCGCACTCGCTCGGCCTCAAGGTCATGGCCCATGCCCATGGCGCGCGGGGGATCGAAGCGGCGGCGCGCGCCGGAATCGATACGGTAGAGCACAGCACCTATATCGACGAGGCGGCGGCCGAGGCGATGAAGGACAACGGCACCGTTCTCATACCCACGCTGATGGCGTTCCAGGGTGTCACCGAAAGACTGGGTCAGGGTATCTATACCCCGACAGTCGAGACCAAGATCCGCGAGGTCGCGGAAACCGCTAAGGTGTTCATGGGCCGGGCGCGCGAATGGGGCGTGCCGATCGCGTTCGGCACCGATGCGGGCGTGTTCGAACATGGCCGCAACGCGGAGGAATTCGCGCTGATGGTGGCGCAGGGCATGTCGAACCGCGACGCTTTTGCCTCCGCCACCACGCGGGCGGCCGAGGTGCTGGAGATGGAGAACGAGATCGGGCGTATCGCGCCGGGCTATTCGGCCGACATCATCGCGGTCGAGGGCAATCCGCTGAGCGATGTCACCGTGCTTGAAGGTGTCGACTGGGTGATGGTGCGCGGCCGGGTCATCGAATAGGCGCCGCCTTCTGCCCGCCGATCCCAGCGTGCCGCCCGAACAGAGCCCCGCCCTCGCGATCTTCGCGCGCTGGCCCGAGCCGGGGGCCGCGAAGACGCGCCTGATCCCCGCGCTCGGTGCCGAGGGGGCGGCCGAGGTCTATCGCCGGCTGCTGGCGCATACGATCGACGAGGCCCGGCATTGCGGCCTTCCTGTGGTCGTGCGGACGACCGGCGCGGATCCGGCACGCTTTCGTGCCGCTTTCGGCAGGGACATTGCCTGCGAAGATCAGGGCGAGGGCGATCTGGGTGAACGGCTCGCTCGCGTGCCGGCGCCTGCGATCATCATCGGCAGCGATTGTCCCGACTGCGACGCGTCGACCATGCGCCGGGCGGCCGAGGCCTTGCGGACCCATCCGGCGGTGATTGGCCCGGCCAGCGATGGCGGCTATTACCTGATCGGCCTCGCCGAAGCGCAGCCCGCCGTCTTCGCCGACATGGAGTGGAGCACCGAAACCGTGTTCGCCGAGACGATGCACCGCTTCGCCGCCGCCGGGATCGCCCCCCTCGTCCTGCCCCGGCTCGACGATATCGACACGCCGGAGGACCTGGCCCGCCATCCCGGCTTCGCCCCATGAGCGCCATCCCGTGAGCGTCACCATACTTGTCCCCGTGCTGGATGAAGAACGCGCGCTGCCCGATCTCGTGGCGCGGCTGGCACGCCTCGATCCCGCGCCCGCACAGATCCTGTTGGTCGACGGCGAAAGCACCGATCGTTCGGTCGCGATCGCGCGTGAGGCGGGGTGGGACGTGATGATGGCGGAACGCGGCCGCGCGCGGCAGATCAACGCCGGGGTCGCCGCGGCGAAGGGGGACGTGGTCTGCGTGCTTCACGCCGACACCCTGCCGCCCGAGGACGCGGTGGCGGTGATCGAGCGAACGCTGGCCGATCCGCGCATTGCGCTCGCCAGCTTCACGCCCGTCATCGGCGGGCCGGGCGGCACGCGCTGGATCACCACCGCGCACAATCGGGCCAAGACCTGGTATGCGCCGCTGATAACCCGCCCCCATCTCTTCCTGCGCGGCGTGCGGCTCCTGTTCGGGGATCACGCCATGTTCTTCCGGCGCGCGGACTTCCTTGCCATCGGTGGCTGCACGCCGGGCGATGCGGTGATGGAAGAGGCCGATCTCTGCGTGAAATTCGCCCGCCTCGGCCGGATCCGCATGGTCCCCCGCCGCGTGGAGACATCCGACCGGCGCATCGCCGCATGGGGGCCGTGGAAGGCGAACTGGATCTATTTCAAGGTCGGAATGCTCTGGGCCCTCGGCCTGCGCCACCGCATGGCGCGCCATTATCCGGACGTGCGCTAGGCGGCTGGAAGGAAGCCGTCGGCGATGCAGAACTCGATCAGGCGGCGCAGATAGGGCGCCCCGGTCGGCGGGCAGGAGAGATCCGCAAGCACACGCAGATTGGTATCGTCGAAGCGGGGATCGCGCTGGAAATAGCTCGCATAGACCCCCGCCGTCCGCTCGTAGAGCCGCCTCTCGCGCGGCGGCAGGTTCCCCGGGTCGAACGCGTCGGGCGCGACCAGATCGGGGGCCTCGAATTGCGGCCAGGCGCCGATGCCGCTCGCGAAGTCCGCAACCGGGAGCGGATCGGCCGAGACGAGATGGTAGGTTTTGCCCGCCGCCGCCTCCATCCGTTCGGCGATGGCGACAATGCCCGAGGCGACATGGTCGATCGGCACGAAATCGAGTGTCGCATCGGCGCGGGCGGGCATGTGGCGCACCAGCCCGCGGGCGATCATCCGGAAGGCGGCGTAGATCGTGTCGAACTGGCGGATGGTCCCGTCGGCATGGGTGCCGGTCACGACCGATGGCCGGGCGATGGCCCAGGTCAGCCCGCTGTCGCGCACCAGCCGCTCGGCCGCCGCCTTGCTCGCTTCGTAGCCATTGGCGAACCCGCCTTCGGGCAGCGGATCGGTCTCGAGCACCATGCCGCTCCGCTCGCCGCAGACATAGGCCGTCCCGATGTGCAGATAGGCCATGCCACCCGCCCGGGCGAGTGCCAGCGCATTGGCCGTGCCGCTGAAATTGACCGCCGCATATTCGCTGTTCGACAGGTCGAAGCGGACGCTGGCGGCGCAATGGATCAGCAGGTCGTGGCTGTTGGCCATGGTTTCGAACTGCGGCTGGTTCCAGCCGAAGCGGTGTTGCGCGACATCGCCGCGGATTGTCTCGGCCACTTGGACAGGCGAGCGATCGTTGGCGCGGATTTCCGGGTTGCGATGGACGAGCGCTGTCACCCGGTGCCCCGCCGCGACAAGAAGCGCGCAGACTTCGCCGCCGATCAGGCCAGCGGCTCCGGTGACGAGGACTCTCAGCAACAGGCGGCGGGCGCGGAGGCCGAGCTTTCGCCGCCCCCGGCGCCGAACGGCACGGCGACCCCGCAGTCGGGAAAGACGCCGTAATGCGTCGAAAAATCGCCGAAGAAGTCGAAATGACCGGCAAAGCGCGTATCGGCCAGCATCTTCCAGCTGTTGCCGCAGATCGGGACCATGCGCCCCGCCTCGATCGCGTGATGGCCGTCGAGTTCGAACATCCGCTCCTCGCCCGGCATGGTGCCCCTGTAGCGCACGGCCTGCCCGTAATCCTCGCACTGGCTTTCGAGACCGGGCAGCTTGAACAGGCGATAGGTCGCCGAATGGAAGGCGATACCGTCGAGCTTCGCGGCGATCGCCTTGTCCTCGATCCCGAGCGGGCGACTGGTCACCAGGCGGGGATCGAGGAATCCCGCAGCCTTCGCCAGCGCAACGAAATCGCCCCAATAGAGCGCACCCGACAGGCACTCGCCGTGAAGCACCGGATCGTCCAGCAGCTCGCGCGGCACGCGCCGTTCGGAATAGACGTCGGAAAAATAGAGCTCGCCGCCCTCTTTCAGCAGATCGTGGGCCGCGGCGAACACCGCCGCCTTGTCCGCCACCAGATTGATGACGCAATTGGAGACGATCACGTCGAACGATCCGGGGGCGAGGTCCAATTCGCCGAGCTTCTCGATATCGCCCTCGATGAAGCGGACGTTGGACTTCGCGTATCCGAAGCGCTCCCGATGCCATTCCTCGTGGTCGCGCGCGACGGCGAGCTGGGCGGGGGTGGCATCGACGCCGGTCACCGATCCACTCTCGCCAACCATCTGCGCTAGGAGATAGGCGTCCTGCCCGCTGCCCGAACCGAGATCGAGGATGTGGCACCCCTCGATCCCCTGGGGCGAGACGAGGCCGCAGCCGTAATAGCGGGCCTTCACCTCCTCGTGCACATTATCGAGCGCGGCGACCACGCGCGGCGGCGGCGCTTCGAGCGTACAGCACGCATCGGTCTTAAGATCGGCCGAGCCGGTCAGGACGCTGCCGTAGTAATCCTGCGAGTTCTGGAAGTTCACGGGGCGGGAAACACTTTCGGGGACTGCTTGTTCAGGTTCGCTTTGCCAGCATTATCCGATAGGGGGCAAGCGATGGATTTCACACATGACGTGATCGTGATCGGCGGCGGCGCCGGCGGGCTGACGGCGGCCGGAGGCTGCGCGCTGTTCGGACTGAAAGTGGCGCTGATCGAAGGCCACAGGATGGGCGGCGAGTGCCTCAACAATGGCTGCGTACCGTCCAAGGCGCTGATCGCGGCCGCGCGGCGGGCCGGGGTGGCGCGAGAGGAAACGCGCTTCGGCGTCACTCTGTCAGCCCCCCGGATCGACTGGCGCGGCGTGCGCGGCCATGTCCGCCAGGCGATCGCCGATATCGAGCATCACGATTCGGTCGAGACCTTCGAAGAGATGGGCTGCGAGGTCGTGCTGGGCACGGCGCGGCTGACGGGCAAGCACTCGGTCGAGGTCGGCGGGCGAACGCTGACGGCACCGCGCATCGTCCTTGCCACCGGGTCCGAACCGCTGGTGCCGCCGATCCCCGGGCTTGCCGACATTCCCTACCTCACCAACGAGAACCTGTTCGAGCTGGGCGAGCGGCCCGATCATCTGGTGGTGATCGGCGGCGGTCCGATCGGGATGGAGATGGCGCAGGCCTTCCGCCGGCTGGGCAGCGCGGTGACCGTGATCGAATCGGGCCGCGTGATGAGCCGCGACGATCCCGACAGTGTCGCCGTGATGGTCGATGCCCTGCGCGAGGAAGGCGTGCGCTTCGTGCGCGGCAAGGCGCTGCGGGTCGAAGGCGAGGCGGGCGGAGTGCGGGTCCATGTCGAGAGCGATCGGCCCGTCACCGGCACCCATCTGCTCGTCGCCACCGGCCGCAAGGCGCGGGTGGCTGGCTTCGGCGCGGAGGAGCTCGGGCTGGCGCTCGGCAAGAACGGTTTCGCGGTCGATGCTCGGCGGCGGACCAGCGTGCGTTCGATCTACGCCATCGGCGATTGCCGCGACGGCATTCGGCTGACCCATGTCTCGGGCTACGAAGGCTCGAACGTCGCGCTGGAGATCGTCACCGGCCTGCCGACCAAGGTCGATTATTCGGCGCTCCCTTGGTGCACCTATACCGAGCCCGAGATCGCCCAGATCGGCATGACCGAAGCCGATGCGCGCGCGAAGCATGGCGACGCCATCGCCGTGGTGCGCGAGGAATTTGGCGAGAACGAGCGCGCCGTCGCCGATGGTTCATGCATCGGGCACATGAAGATGGTCCTCAAGGGCAAGAAGGTGCTGGGCGTCAGTATCGTCGGCGCCCATGCGGGCGAATTGCTGCTGCCCTTCGCCCAGAGCATCACCGGCAAGAGCTCGACCTTCGCGCTCGGCAGCGCGATCGTCGCCTATCCGACCCGCAGCGAGATTTCCAAGGCGGCGGCCTTTTCCGCCTGGGAGCCGACGGTGTTCGGCGGATTGCCGAAGAAATACGCCGCGCTGGTCGCCCGGCTGCGACGGGCCCTCGCTTGAACGCGCGCACGAAAAGCCGCAATGCGCCGCAGGACCCATCGCCCTTCCGGGTCGAAGCCGCGCCGCTGCCGCGCGCGAAGTTTTCCGATCCGGAGCGGACCGCGGCGGGCGAACCGCGCGCCACGGTCCCGCTGACGCGGCTCGAGACGCTGTGGATCAACACCGGGACGCTGTGCAATCTCGCCTGTGCCACCTGTTATATCGAAAGCAGCCCGACCAACGATGCGCTGATCTACATTTCCGCCGCCGACGTCGCGGAATTTCTGAGGCAGGCCGGGAGGGCCGGAACGCGCGAGATCGGGTTCACCGGGGGCGAGCCCTTCATGAACCCCGATTTCGTGCCCATGCTCGGCGACGCGCTGGAGGGCGGGTTCGATGCGCTGGTGCTGACCAACGCCATGCGGCCCATGCGGCGGCACGAGGAAGCGCTTCTTGCCCTGCGCGAACGGCATGGCGACCGACTGACCCTTCGCGTCAGTCTCGACCACCACACGCGCCAAGTGCACGAGGGCGAGCGAGGTTCGAACACATGGCAGGTGGCGATGGACGGCCTCCACTGGCTGAGCGAGGCCGGTTTCTCCCTCGCGGTCGCCGGGCGGCTGCTCCCGGGCGAGGGCGAGCCCGAGGCCCGCCGGGCCTACGCGGATCTGTTCGCGAAGGAAGGCATTGCCGTCGACGCGCTCGATCCGGCGCGGCTGGTCCTCTTTCCTGAAATGGACGAGACGAAGGACATCGCGGAGATCACCACCGCGTGCTGGGACATTCTCGGCAAGTCGCCCGCCGACATCATGTGCACGACCAGCCGCATGGTCGTCCACCGCAAGGGCGAGGAGGCGCCCCGCGTCGCGGCCTGCACTCTGATCCCGCACGATCCGGGGTTCGACATGGGCGGCGATCTCGGGGAGGCCTCGCGCTCGGTCTCGCTCAACCACCCCCACTGCGCGCGCTTCTGCGTTCTGGGCGGGGCAAGCTGCTCCGCCTGATCTTGAGCAGTCCGATTTCGGAATGATTGGAGGACACTCCCGCCGTCCCGGACGTTAGGCGAACATGTTCTTCTCCGACACGCTCGCCGATCTCGTCGCCCGCGGCTTTATTCTTGCAGCCGTGGGGCTGGCCTGGGTGGTGCTCCTGATCCGCATCAACGGGCTGCGCTCGCTGTCCAAGATGACGAATTTCGACTTCATCATGACCGTTGCCCTCGGCTCGCTGCTCGCCGGTGCGGCGCAGGCGACGACATGGGAGCCCTTCGGACAAGCGCTGTCAGCGCAGGGCGCGCTGTTCTTCGTCCAGTGGCTTACGGCACGCATTCGCAAGAACTCGGACGCGTTCGAGAAACTGTCGCAGAACACGCCCGTATTGCTGATGCGGAACGGGGAATTCATCGAGGAGGCGCTGAAGCAAACCCGTGTTTCGAAAAGCGATGTCATCGCCAAGCTGCGGGAGGCGAATGTGCTCGATTACGCGCAAATCCGGGCCGTCGTGCTGGAGACGACCGGCGACGTATCGGTGCTGCATGGAGACAGCCTTCAGGACGCCTTGCTGAAAGGCACGCAGGCGCCTTAGCCGGGGCGCGAATCCAGCCGGCGGGCGAGCGCGACGCCGCCGGTGATCAGGAACGGGATCAGCACGATGCTGAGCGCGACCTTGGCGATGACCTGACCGACCAGCAGGTTGCCGATGTCGAATTCGCCATAGAAGGCCAGCGTCACGAAAATCACCGAATCGATCGCCTGGCTCAATGCGCTGGCGATGGCGCCGCGCACCATCAGGCCGATCGTGTTCGTCTCGCCGCTGCCGCGCAGACGAGAGAAGATCCACACATTGAGCAGCAGCGAAACCAGATAGGCGACCGGCCCCGCCGCCATGATCCGCGGGGTCTGCGACAGCACCGTCTCGAACGAAGTTAGATCGGCCGAGCGGAACTCGGCCATTTCGGGCGAAGCGGGCAGCGCCAGCACCAGGAAGATCAGCGCCGCCGAGATCGCCAGCGGCAGGAACCCCCACAACACCAGCTTGCGCGCCATTCGCTCGCCGTAGAGCTGAGCGATGGTGCTCGAGATCGCGACCAGCAGCAGGAACGAGAAGATGCCCGATTCGACCGCAAGATCGGTCGGCCATAGCTGCACCTGCTTGAAGGCGAGCACGCCCGCCAGCACCGTCATCCCGCCATAAAGCAGGATATAGACGAACAGGCCGCGGGGCATGGCGGCGGCGCGCATCATCGCGGTGTTTTCGGGCGTCTCGGTCATGGCGGGCCGGATTATTGCGCCACACGCGAAAAGGGAAGCATCGCCTGTGGATGACGGTGAATTGACTCGCTTCGCGTGAAACGGGAAAGAGCGCCAATCCTCGAGGGGTCGGGAACACCAAAGAATGCCGCCAATCGTCATGAGCCTGATCGGGATCCTCGCGATCCTGTTCATCGCTTTTCTGCTCTCCACCGGCCGCCGGCGCATCCGCCTGCGAGTCGTCGCCGCGGCGTTCGCGCTTCAGGCGCTAATGGCCTTCCTGGTCCTTGCGACCAGCGGGGGGCGGCTGGTGATCCAGACGATGTCCGACGGGGTCGCCGCGCTGCTTTCCTACGCGGATCAGGGCACGGCCTTCCTGTTCGGCGCATCGGAGAACAACCCGCTGGCGAACACCTTCGCGCTCGCCGCGCTGCCGGTGATCATTTTCTTCGCGGCGCTGGTCTCGATCCTCTACCATCTCGGCATAATGCAGCGCGTAGTGCGCTGGGTGGGCGGGGCGATCGGCTGGGTGACCGGCATTTCCAAGGTAGAAAGCCTCGGCGCGGCGGCCAATATTTTCGTCGGCCAGTCGGAAAGTCCGCTGGTGGTGCGCCCGTATCTCGCCGCGCTCGCGCCCAGCCGGCTGTTCACGCTGATGACGGTGGGCATGGCGGGGGTCGCCGGCACGATCCTCGCCGCCTATGCTGGATTGCTGGGGCCGGCTTACCTCCCCTTCCTGCTGGCCGCGGCCTTCATGTCGGCGCCCGGCGGCATCCTTATGGCCAAGATCATCATGCCCGACGATGGCGAGCCTTCGCCCGAGGCCGAGGGCGAGCTGTCGCTTCCCGTCACCCGCATCAGCGGCGACGGCCCTGCCGCCATCACCGAGGGTGATAGGCCGCACGAGGTCGAAGTCGCCGAGACCTTCGAGGAAGGGCATCGCCCGGCCAATGTGATCGAGGCGGCGGCGCAGGGCGCGCAGACCGGCGTCAAGCTGGCCGTGGCGGTCGGCGCCATGGTGCTCGCTTTCGTGGCGTTGGTCGCGCTGGCAAACGGGCTGCTGGGCGTGGTCGGCGGGGTGTTCGGCTACGAGGAACTGAGCTTCCAGATGGTGCTCGGCTGGGTCTTCGCGCCGGTCATGTTCCTGATCGGCATTCCCGAATGGAGCCAGGCGCAGATGGCGGGCGGGCTGTTCGGCACGAAGATCGTGCTCAACGAATTCGTCGCCTTCATCGAACTGGGCGGGCTCGATGCCGGGACTCTGCCGGCGCGCAGCCAGGCGATCGTCACCTTCGCCCTGTGCGGTTTCGCGAACTTCTCCTCGATCGCGATCCAGATGGCGGTCACGGGCGGCTTGGCACCGAACCAGCGCCCGGTTATTGCACGGCTCGGCCTGCGCGCGCTGGCGGCGGGTTCGCTGGCGAACCTGATGAGCGCCGCGCTGGCCGGCCTGTTCCTCCCCTATTGAGCGCCTGCCCATGTCCGACATCGCTTCCGTCTCCATCGCCCGCCCGCTCGAGGACGTTGCCGACGAACTCGGCCGCAGCTTCGAGGAATACGGCTTCGCCGTCATCCGCGACCACGGCATCCCGCAGGACCTAATCGATCGGGCCGAGAAACTCTCGCGCGAATTCTTTGCCCTGCCGGACGAGACGAAGCGCCGGTACAAGCTCGAAGGTGGGGGCGGCGCGCGCGGCTACACCCCTTTCGGCACGGAAAAGGCGAAGGATGCCGAAGTCCACGATCTCAAGGAGTTCTGGCATGTCGGGCGCGAGCTGCCCGAGGGCCACGCACTCGCCGAATACATGGCACCGAACGTCTGGCCTGCGGAAGTGGACGGTTTTCGTGCGACTTTCACCGAACTTTACGCAGCTTTCGACGCTGCGGGCCTGCGCGTTCTGGAAGCGATCGCCCTCCATCTCGGCTTGCCGCGCGACTTCTTCGCCGCCACGGTCGAGGACGGCAATTCGGTGATGCGCCTGCTGCGCTATCCCCCGCTTGAAGGAGAACGCGCCGAGGGCGCGATCCGCGCTGCGGCCCATGGCGACATCAACACCATCACCCTGCTGCTTGGCGCTGAGGAGGCAGGGCTTGAGCTGCTGACCACCGACGGCGAGTGGAAACCCGTCGCTCCGCCGCAGGGCGCGCTGGTGATCAATATCGGCGACATGCTGGAACGGCTCACGAATGGCCGCCTGCGCTCGACCAAGCACCGGGTCGTCAATCCCAAGGGAAAGGCGGCCTACCGGGCGCGCTATTCCATGCCGTTTTTCCTGCATTTCCGGCCCGACTACGTGATCGAGACGCTGCCCTCCTGCGTCGACCCGGCGCATCCGGCCGACCACCCCGCGCCGATTTCGAGCCACGATTTCCTCATGCAACGCCTGCGCGAGATCAACCTCGCCTGAGCCGAGAACGGCGTCACGCCGCTTCCAGCAGCTGCTTCGCCAGTCGACGGCGCAGCGATCTTCCCGCCCCCGACCGGAGTGCATGCTCTAGGAGAGCGGCATGCTGGCCCAGCTCGTTCTCGCCGAACATGCCGGCACTGCCCGCCAGCTTGCGCATGATGCCGGCGATTTCGCGCGTGCGATCGGGCCGGAGCTCACCGTCGGAAAGCGCTTCTCGTGCGGCGTCCAGAGCCCGTTGGCGCCGTTCGCGCCAAAGTGCCTCAACTCTCGCGGTGCCGCGAGGATCGTCGCGATCTTCCCCGACGATCCGGTGCGGTAGCCAGCGATTGAGCACAGCACTCAATTCCCCGAACACCACGGGCTTTGCGAGATGGCCCTGCATCCCCGCCTTGCGGGCCGCCGAAAGTTGGTCGGCATGGATATTCGCGGTCACGGCGATGACTGGCAGGTGTTCCCGGCTCAACCCAGCGATGCGGATCGCGCGCGTCGCCTCATAGCCATCGCAAGCAGGCATTTGGAGGTCCATGAGCACAAGATCGTAGGGGCGCTCCGCATGCTCGGCATCCAGCACCAGATCGACCCCCTCGTTCCCGTCGCGCGCCGTATCGACTGTCAGATTGTAGGTCGCGAGCATCTTGCGGATCATGGCGCGGTCGATATCGTGATCTTCCACCAGGAGGACGCGTCCCTGTCCGTTCGCGCGATATTCCGGGTCGATCAGATGTTGCCGTCTCTCGGCCCTCTGCGCGACCTTTGCGGGGCGATAAGGCAGCCGGAGCCGGAAGCAAGACCCGAGGCCGGGTGCGCTTTCCGTCTCGATAGTTCCACCCAGGCGTTCCGCAAGCTGTCGCGATATGGTCAGGCCCAGACCGCTGCCGCCATGATGGCGCAGGGTTTTGCCGTCTGCCCGGGCGAAGGGATCGAAAGTGTCCTCCAATTGCTCCTCCGCTCGACCGTCACCGGTGTCGGTGATGCTCACCACGTAAGTGTCGCCAAGGAAGTCCAGAGAAACGCCGATCCCCCCTTTGGCGGTGAATCGGATAGCGTTGGAGAGCAGATTGCCGACGATCTGATGAAGTCTCAGCGGATCCGTCAATGCGTTCGCGGGCATGTTCGGGTCCAGCGCAACGGTCAGTTCCAATCCCTTCTCGTCGATCGACGCGCGATGAAGACTGATGCATTCTTCCAGCACCCGCCTGATGTTCACCGCCCTTTCCGATATGGTGACCTCTCCCGTTTCGATCTTTGAGATATCGAGAATGTCGTTGAGCACAGCCATCATCGAGCGCCCCGAATGGGCGATGAAGTTGGCATAGCGAGCCAGGTCGGGCGACAGGTCGGATCTTTGAAGCAGCTCGGCAAAACCGACCACTCCATTCATCGGTGTGCGAATCTCATGACTCATTTCGGCGAGGAACCGGGATTTCGCGCGGTCCGCCTCTTCTGCGCGCTGGCGGGCATCGCTGAGTTGCCGTTCCAGCCTCACCCGATCGCTGACGTCGCGGGCGCAAACGACCACTCCGTCGGCTCTCCCGGTGTGGACATCCCGAGCGATCACGCAATCGGCCTCGATATGAACCGCCTGTCCTTCGCCATCGTCTCTGGGCCGACGGTAGACAATTCTTTCGGTCTCGGTTTCGCCGCGCGAAAGGCGTCCCTCGGCGTCCGCGATCAGCGCGATGGCTTCCGGATGGATCACTTCGCTCATGCGTGTGCCGACCAGACTTTCCGGCGTGCAGCCCAGCACTTTCTTCACCGAAGGCGAACCATAGGTGCATTTGCCATCGAGATCGTAGTGCAGGATCGCATCGGTAACGTTGTCCGCCAGCAGCGCCAAGCGTTGTCTTTCCCCGGCCAGCTCGGCCGTAAGCCTGCCGCGCGCGTGCAACGTTGCCGCAATCGGCAGACCGCAGAGGAAGGTCGAGGCGAGAAACCCCTCGAGGATCACCGTAACCGTGTCCGCGGGATATTCGACCAGATGCATCGGCCCTCGACCCATGCTGGTGTGAACGATGGCGATCGAGGCGACCGTGAGTGTGGAGAATGCGGTGCCCACGCTGCCGAGTCGAAAAGCATGGATAATCACCACCGGAGGCACGAGGAAAAGGAGCGGGAAACGGTTCTGGCTGAACACAGCCCAGGTGACCGCCCCGCCGGACAGGTTGAGGATCAGCCATTCGACCGTTTCAGCGCGGCTCGGCCTGCGCGGATTTCGGAAAGCGTCGGCAAAGATCAGGCTTGCCGGCGCGATGATTGCCATGGCGAGAGCATCGGAGGCCGCCCATCGCGCGAGCTGGCTGATCGGTTCCGGGTCCATCGTGCTGATCCCGAGGCCTACGATCAAAGTGGACAAAGCAGGCGCGCACAGCACTGCGGCGAAGATGAAGCGCAGAAGATCGGAGATGTCGCGCATATCCGGTCGCAGCCCGGTCAGCCGCCGCGTCAGAAGGCAGGCGGCGAGGATTTCGATCCCGTTTGCCAAGGCGAAGACGCCTGCTTTGGCCAGAGGATCCTCGTGAAGAAGATTGGCGGTGAAGGTTCCGATGGACAGCGCAAGAATGAAAGGACCGAGGCGTTCCTCCGGTGCGCGCAGGAGGTAGGCGACCGCCAGTGCATTTGGCAGCCATACCGCCGCCAGGGGGCCGCCATGCCGCGAAAGCTCGCTGCTGAGATAGGCAAGTAGGCCGAAGAACGATCCGGCAACGACGAGCCGGAACGCGGAAGGCAGCACTCCGTTCAAAACACGGATCTGGGCGGGTGGCTGTAAGTCTTGCACGGTTCCGCGCATAGGAGGCGCGGGTATACAGGCGATCAGCAGAGATGCGCTAAATTGGTCGGAAACGGAGATTGAAGGGCGAAGTGAAGGACGAGAACGCCAATTTTTCCACTACCCGAACCAAGCCCAACGGGGGGGTGGTCGTACTGATAGTCTTGATCCATATCGGTCTTTTCTATGGTCTGATCAGAGCACTGGCCCCGAATACCATGCAATCGGTGGAGCGTTCGGTGGTCTCGGCCTTCACGGTCAGCATTACCGCCCCTGAAGAGCCGACGCCCGAGAAGGAAGCGGAGCCCGATAGCGGAGCACAAGGGGATCCGGGGGAAGAGGCCGTGCCGAGCCCGGTTGCCGCACCCAGTCCGCAGCAGCCGATCCAGCGGCCCAGTCCGGTTCCTCGTGCGTCGTCCACCGGCACTGCTCCACGCTCCGGCGCTCGCGAAGATGGCGAGGGAACCGGCGCGGCTGGCAGCGGTCCGGGAACCGGAAGCGGCGATAGTGGAAGCGGGCAGGGTGGTGGGATCGCGCGCCGACCCACCGTGCGATCCGGAGAGCTGGACACCGCCAGTGATTTTCCGGTCCCGCCGGGCGGCCGTCAGGCGCGGTTCGGCAAGTCGGTGACCGTCGCCTTTATCGTGACCCCCGAGGGTCGCGCGCGTGACTGTTCAGTCCTGCAAAGCTCGGTCGATCCGCAGACCACTGCTCTCGTCTGTCCGCTCGTGATCGACCGGATCCGCTTCAACCCCGCCACGCTTGCGGATGGCTCGCCGGTGGAGGCGCGATATGGCTACCGCGTGGATTTCAAGGCCCGATGATTTCCCTCCGAATCATGGTAGAGACTATCGAATGAGCGAACCTGAAATCGCGGGACGGATCGTCCCGGTCATTCTGTGCGGTGGTAGCGGTACGCGCTTGTGGCCGCGCAGCCGTAAGGACCGACCCAAACCTTTCCTTCCCCTGCTAGGCGAGCGCACTTTGTTTCAGCAAAGCCTTGACCGGGTGGCGAACCGTGACATCTTCGCGCCTGCGGTGATCGTCGCTGGTGCGGCGCATGCGGCATTGATCGAGGAGCAGGCCGCCGATGCCGAGGGCATGCGCCTCGTGATCGAACCGGCGGCGAAGAACACAGCCCCCGCAATCGCTCTGGCCGCGGCGCTTCTGCCACGCGATGCGATCATGCTGGTCTGCCCCAGCGACCATCATATCGGCGATCCCGATGCGTTCGTCACCGGTGCCGAAGCCGCCGCGAGTCTCGCGCAAAAAGGCGACATGGTCGCTTTCGGAATCGAGCCCACCACGCCCGAGACGGGCTACGGTTACATCCGCAAGGGCGCGCCGCTGGAAGGCGGGAACCGCGTGGCAAAATTCGTCGAGAAGCCCGACAGGGCAACGGCGGAGGGCTTTCTGGCCACCGGGGACTTCGTCTGGAACGGCGGCATCTTCGCCTTTCAGGCTGGTGCGTTTCTGAACGAGCTTGCGAAGCACCGACCGGAGATCGCCATGAAGGTAGAAGCTGCGATCGAAGGTGCGACCGGAGACAAGCGGAAAATCATGCCCGCCGCTGCGCCGTTCGAAGAGATCATCGGAGAATCGGTCGATTATGCGGTCATGGAGAACACCGATCGCGCTTCGGTCGTTTCGGCCGACATGCAGTGGTCCGACATTGGAAACTGGGACGCTCTGATGAATGCGCGGCATGGCGACGCCGACGGAAACCGATCGTCAGGCAGGGTCGACCTCGCGGAATGCCGCAACGTGATGGTCGAAAGCGACGGTCCGCGGGTTTCGGTGGCGGGTCTCGAGGATGTCATCGTCGTCGTCAATGGCGACGAGGTGCTGGTCACCACGCGTGCGGCAGCCCAGTTGGTCGGTAAATTCCCAGGAGCGCAAGGGCTATGAAGCTGGCAACGCGTACCGTCGAGAAAGTCTGGGGGCGGTGCGAGCTCCCGCCGCCCTTCGAACGCAGCTTCGAAGAGCCGGTCGGCGAGATCTGGTTCGAGCCGCCGGCCATTCTCGATCAATTGCTGATCAAATACCTGTTCACCAGCGAGAAGCTCTCGGTTCAGGTCCATCCCGGCGAGGAAGAGGCTGGGCCGGGGCAGCCGGGCAAGGAGGAGTGCTGGCTGGTTCTCGATGCCGAACCCGATGCGCGTCTGGCGATCGGTTTTCGCCGCGAGGTAAGCGAGGACGAGATGCGCACAGCTGCGCTAGACGGGTCGATCGAGGATCTGCTCGTGTGGCACCCGGCGTACGCGGGCGATTTCTTTTACCTGCCCGCCGGAACGGTCCATGCGATCGGACCTGGTCTGAGCTTGGTCGAGGTGCAGCAGAACACCGACATTACCTATCGCCTGTTTGACTACGGGCGACCGCGCGAGCTCCATCTCGACGAGGGCTTGGCCGTGGCGAAGGGCGAGGTTTACCCGGACAAGCTTCATTGCAGCGGCGTCGGCGAAAACAGCCGTTCGCTTGTCGACGGCCCCTTCTTCCGTCTCGATTTCTGCCTCGGTCACCCCGATCCGGCAATGGCGGCGCGGCACGAAGGCGCTCTCGCCGTCCTGCCGCTGAAAGGCAATGTCACGATCGATAGCGAAACGGTCGCGCCGGGTGAATGCGGGGTCGCCCGAAGGGTCGAAGAGATCGAAGTCCCGGCAGATACCAGGACCCTGATCGCTTCCATCGTTTCGGTCTAGTCTCCGTCCGGCTTGCCGACGCCGGTGACGATGCCCTTCAGCTCTTCCTTCCCGTAGGGTTTGACCAGCAGACCCTTCGCGCCGAGTTCTTCCAGCTTGTCCTCCATCTCGCCATACCCGGTGGCGAGCCAGAAAGGGATTCCGCGCGATTTCAGTTCGGCGGCGACCCGATCGCTCGATTCCGAACCGAGATTATAGTCGATCACGGCCATGTCGATCGCGTTCTTCTTGAGACTGTCCAGCGCGGTGGCGACCGTCCCCTCGACTATGACGTCCTTCACACCGAGCGAGCGCAAGCACTCCTCGGTGTCCATGGCGATGATCATGCTGTCCTCTACCAGGAGGACCCGTTCTGGAATGCCGGATTGCGCCAAGTCTGTGTCCCTTGCGACTTTCGATTCTTGTGGCGATTGGGCGCGCTTGCTTTTTCCGCAGACAATGTAGCGCCCGGGGATCCAGAAGCGAGCCTCGACGCCGGAAAGCTTGTAATCGAGCTTTGCCTCGCCGTTGAGTTCGAACGGAATCGACCGTTCGATGATAGTCGTCCCGAAACCGCGCCGCTCCGGCGGCTTGACCGGGGGGCCACCGCGTTCGCGCCATTCGATGGTCATGCCGGACTGGTCGCAGCTGACCTCGATGGTGAGAGAGCCGGACGTGTCGCACAGCGCGCCGTATTTCGCCGAATTCGTGATCATCTCGTGGAGGACGAGCGCGAGGACCGTGTAGGCTTCGGGCGAGACCATCGCCTCGTCGCCTTGCAGGATCAAGCGGTCGCGCTTGCCCGAGAGATAGGCATCGGCTTCGGAATCGATCAGATCGCTGAGCGATGCAGCCGACCAGTTCTGCCGCGTGATGTTGTCATGAGCGTTCGCTAGTGCCGAGATACGGCCACCGACGAGCTTGGTGAACTCCTCGATATCCATCGCCTCGTGCCGCGACTGGTTGATCAGCCCGCGTATGAGGTTGAGAATGTTGCGAACCCGATGGTTGAGCTCGGCAATCAGCAATTCCTGCTGCTGCTGAGCCTTGGCGCGTTCCTGCACCGCCTCGTCGGTGATTCGCAGGATCACTTCGAGCAGCGTTACGCGCAGGCTCTCGGCGATCTGCAGCTCCATCTCGGTCCATTCGGCGCTGCGGCCTTCGACTGATTGCTGCCATGCCTCGAAGCTCTTGCGCGGGGTCAGGCGATCGCCATTGGGTCCCGGTTCGACGGGCTTGGTCGGGTTGCCCGCCCAGGTGACCTGCTGCTTCAGCTCGCGCCGCCACAGGATGAAATAGTCGCGCGGGCTGCGCGAAATCGGGATGATCAGAGCGCCGGCCGCCGCGCCGGGAAAGGCATCGCTCTGCGGAAACTTCTCGGCGAGATTTTCGATCGCGATGACCCGGCTCGACGCGGCCGAATTCAGCATCGGCACTAGTGCGCGAAACTGTTCCTCGCTCGGGCCGGTACCTCGCGCTTCGTAGACTCCGTCCACGAAAACGCTGGCCCCATCATTGGGGATTGCCCGCTGGATAATGGGGCGCAGTTCGGGAAGGCTCTCGACCAGCGTCTCGCCGCCCATGACCGCCCGCATCAGCTTGTCATGAAGGTTTTGTCCAACGCGCTGGAAATTCGCCTGCGTCTGCTTGAGCGTGCGTTCGACCACCAGCGAGAACAGGGCAGAGAACAGCTCCGCCCCGGTGCGCAGCGGATAGGACAGCATCTTGGCGGAATAGTGGTGGCAGGCGAACAGGCCCCACAGCTTGCCGTCGACGATGACCGAGATCGAAAGCGAGGCGCCGACGCCCATGTTGCGCAGATATTCGATATGGATCGGCGATACCGCCCGCAGCGTGCTCATGCTGAGATCGATCGGCTCGCCATCCATCGACACGCCCGGCTCGATCGGCACCGGTTCGGCATTCACGTCGCTGATGATGCGGAAGCGATTGCGCAGGTAAAGCGCGCGCGCCTGACGCGGAATGTCCGTGTGCGGGTAACGAAGGTGGAGGAAGGATTCGAGTACGTCGGTCTTCGCCTCGGCGATGACATCGCCGCTGCCGTCGCTCTGAAAACGGTAGAGCATGACCCGGTCGAACCCGAGTATCTTCTGCAGCTCTTCGGCCGCGATATGCCCCTGTTCCTCGATGGTGAGCGCATCGTCGAGCTTGCGCATCACCGGTTGCATCATGCGCAGTTGCGCGCCTTGGAAGTCCTGCCGGTGCGGCTCGATTTCGAGGATCGTGTAAGGCCCGCTGCCATGGATCGCGCAGTCGAAGGTCTGGTCGTGATCGAACAGCGCGAGGTCGAAGATGCGTTCCACATCGTCGTTCTCGACGAGACGCGAGACGGACTGGCGGATGCGTGTAGCGGCTTCGGGAAGCAGCAACGTGTCGAGAGGCGTGCCGGATTCGGGGTTGCTGTCGAGCCCGGCGATCCGGGAGAAGTTGGCTGAACGATGCGCCACCAGCCAGTCGCCAGTAAGCGCAATCAGAGCACCGAAATCCTGGATATGGCCGAGTTCATGGATCGGCTCGCGGTCGCAATTGGTAAGGTCGTAACGTCGTTCGATGGTCATGCCGCCAGCCTCTGCCCGCGTGCGTCGAGAGCGGTCTCGAAGGCTTGGAAGACAGCTTCGGCTGCGGCAATCGCGGCTTTCTCGTCGCGCGCGTCGACGGTTTCGGCCAGCACGGGCAGCAGATCGCGGAAGTAGGCGGGCATGGCTGGGTCGGAAAGAAAACGCTGGGGGCCGCCGGCACCAATCTTCCTTCGCCGGGAAAGCATCGCGCGGTTGCCGAGCGAGGAACCGGCGAGCGCCCAGGCAAGGCCGCGCCAGTCGGCCGTGTACGGCGCCCGGAATTCGACCGGCGCAGGCGCGTCGCGGCCAAGAGCGCGAAGATCCTCGGCGATGGACGGACATTGCGCAGGTGGGACCATTCCCGCGGGACAAATCTCATCAGCCCAACGTTCCAGCGGCGCACGCGCGCTGTGCTGGATCGCGAGGAAATCGGCATAGTCGCGGCCGTCCGTGAGGCCTTTTGCACCGATCGCGTCGTCCAGCGCGTCATGCGCGGACCGGGTCGATACCTTCAAGATTTCCCGAAGCTTCCGGGAACCATCATTCGCCATTCTGTCTGAATCCCTCCAACATCGTGCCGGATTGCGCAGTCTTCGAGCGTTCGTTCGGCTGTCGGAGGCACGTCGGATCGATCGGGCTATAGCCGTCCTGACATTAACCCGCCCCTAAGGGGCTTGTTCCCGTTCCGAAAGGGTCGGCCGAGTGCCCGGTTACTTCGGCGCGAGGAGCTTCTGCCCCTTTTCGCGGATCGCGCCCGCCACCATCGGTTCGACGAATGATAGCGCGGGCGGCAGATCGACTTCGAAGATCACCTGCCGGTCCTCGATGATGACCTGGCCGGCGATGCCCTGTCCCATGGCCCGCACGCCGAGCGTCATGTGGTCCTCGTCCGGCCAGCCGGTGGTGACTTCGGCCATGCCGCCGGGCACGAAATTGGCGATCTCGTGGCTGCGATCGCGCAGGCGGCGGCGGACTTCTTCCTTCGGCAGATCGTGGGCGATGGGAACGCGCATCAGTTCTTGTTCTCCAGTTGCGGGCTGGTCGCGGCGCCCTCGCCGAACTTGTAGTCGAGATAGCGGTGCTTGATCGCCAGATCGTCGAGCGAGCCCTCGGCGAGTTGCCGGGTGATCGAATCGATCTCGCCGCTGATCTTGCCGAGGCTGTCGGTCAACTGCTGGTCCGGGGTCGATCCGGCGCGCTGCTCGGTCCGCAGATGGGCGGGAATGCGGCAATAGCTGTCGATCATCTCGGGCAATTGCTCGCCCACCAGGCTGCGGACCTCGCGCGCCTTGGGGTGGTTCTGGTCGAGCCCTTCCAGTTGCAGGCCGAGCGCGTCGAGCTGCACTCCCATGTCCTCGACGAGGCGTGCGGCGGGCGGGGGCAGGGCGGGGCGCTGCGCTTCCAGCCAGAGTTCGGTCTTGCCGACCATCTGCCGCACGTCGCCCTTGTTGATGTCCGCGCGTTTCGGCGTCTTCATCTTCGGGTAGCTGGAAAACAGCGCCACGGCGATGATCGTCGCCACGAGAACCGCCATCACGCCCCAGAAACCGATCCCGCTGAACATCGCTCCCGCAATGCCGCTGGCGAGCCAGATCGCGAAGACGGCGATTACGACATTGCGGACCTTGCGCACCAGATGGTCGCGCTTCGCCTTCGAGGATCCTTCGCCGATGGAGCGGGTGCGACGGTGGCGGCCGCCCGCGCGGTTGTCGTCGCGCAGGCGGCGGCCGTCATCGATCAGCCTGTCGGAAAGGGTGGTGAGATCGACCAAGTCAGCCCTCCAGGCTCAGCAGGCCGGAATCCGCCACCTGCCGCTGCGCCTGGTTCTGGCCTTCGGCGCGCGCGATGTAGCCCTTGGATTTCTCGACCTCGCCCGACAGGACGTTGACGGTCTGCTTCATGTTCTCGAGCGCGCGGACCTTGAATTCGTCGACCTCGTCCATCGTGTCGTAGATGTTCTGGAAGGCGCGCTGGAGTGTTTCGAGCGGGATCGTGCTGGCCGCGGCCTGTTCGTGGATCTTGCCGGTCTGGTCGCGCAGCATGGTGCTGGTGGAATCGATGATGCCGGCTGTCGTCTCGTTGAGCGCGGTGATCTGCCCAAGCACCAGCCGCTGATTGGTCATCGCCTCGGCCACGGTAACCGCGGTGCGCAGTGCGCCGACTGTGGTGGTGCTGGCCCGGTCGACGCCCTTCACCAGCTCGACATTGTTCTTCTTCACCAGATCGAGCGCAAGATAGCCTTGAACGCTCACCGCCATCTGGGTCAGCAAGTCCTGCGTGCGCTGGCGGACATAGAACAGCGCGGTCTCGCGGATCGCCTTGGCCTTGGCCGGATCGGTCGCATCAAGATCGGCAGCCTTCTCCTCTAGCTTCTCGTCTAGCGCCTTGGAGATGTGGATCATCTGTTCCAGATTGCCCATCGCCTCCCACAATTTCTGCCGTTCGACGTCGATCGCGGCATTGTCCATGATCAACTCGTCCTTGCCGCTGGCGAGGTTCGACAGGATCGACTGAATGTGGGTCTGCGCGCTCTGATAGCTGCGGAAGTAATTGTTGAGCTTGTTGCCGAAGGGAATGATGCCGAGGATCTTGCGCGTGCCCGACAGCTTCCCGCGCTTGCCGGGATCCAGATCCTCGACCACGCGGCGCAGCTCGGCCAGATTGGCGCCGACGCCCTCGTCCTTGTCCATCGCGCGCACCGGTCGGTCGAGGAAGCGGTTGGACATGCCCGCCGCCGCCATGATCTCCTTGCGGCCCATATTGGTGATCTGGTCGACTTTCTGGCCGAATTCGGGCGAATTGGCGTCCGAGCCGACCAGATCCTCGACGAAGCTGTCGACCTTCGTCTGAAGTTTGGACTTCGTTTCCGCCGACACGGGAACCAGACCCGCAGCCTTTTCCGGGGCGACGTCGGGCACAGGGTCGGGCGGTGTCAGTTCGAAATCGGACGCGGCTTTGGTCCCCACCGGCGCGGCGGCGGATGAAGTTCGGGTGTTCAGCGTATCGGCCATCATTTCGTCCTTTGCCACCATTATGGCGATGCCAAGTGTATTGCGCAACTATGACGGTTGTGCCGCCTGATCGTCCGTTCCGAAGTCTCGTTTGATCGCCTGTTCGCCGCAATCTATGGGATCGTATCATTGAATGGCAAGCCGGGAGCGACAATGGCCAGTGCGCCGAACGACGACGAACTGACCTCGACCGGCTGGATCGACCGCGCACTCGACGGTCGTCTGGAAAAGTATCGCCGCTGGTGGCGCATGTCGGTCCTCGAAACGGTCGATCAGGAAGAGGTCATCAAGCAGCGGCGCGAAGAGGCCTATACCTCGCCGCGCTACTTGTTCATGCTGGCCATGTCGGCCGGCATCGCGATCCTCGGCTTGCTCTTGTCCTCACCTGCGGTCGTCATCGGGGCGATGCTGATCGCGCCGCTGATGGGACCGATCATCGGCGCAGGCTTCGCGCTGGCGATCGGCGATTACCGGTGGCTTCGCGGATCCGCGGTGGCGCTGGCGGCTGGTACGGTGCTGGGGATCGCTTTGACGGCGCTGATCGTCTTCGTTTCCCCTTTGCAGACCGTGACTGCCGAGATCGCGGCGCGCACACAGCCGAACCTTTTCGACCTCGCAGTGGCGGTATTCTCCGCGCTGGCGGGAGCCTATTCGATGATCCGCGGGCGCGAGGGCACCATCGTTGGCGTGGCGATCGCTACGGCGCTGATGCCGCCGCTGGGCGTGGTCGGCTTCGGCCTCGCCACGGCGAACTGGACGGTCTTTTCGGGCGCGCTGCTGCTCTACGTCACCAATTTGATGACGATCGCTCTGGTCGCCACGCTGATGGCGCGCCTCTACGGCTTCAGCGCGCGGCTATCGGGCAAGCAGACGCGCTGGCAGACAGCGCTGATCGTGGCAGTGTTCGTCGCACTCGCCGTGCCGCTGTTCTTCTCGCTGCGTCAGATCGTATGGGAAAGCAACGCGGCCCGTCTGATCCGCACGACGATTATTGCCCAGGCCGGACCCATGGCGCGGCTCAGCAATATCGAATTCGATCTGAATGCTCAGCCGGTTTCGGTATCGGCCACGCTGTTAACGCCAGAGACTCGCGAGAACGCGGAGGAATTGAGCGAGGCAGCTCTGGCCAAGCAGCTCGGACGCCCGGTGAACCTTTCTCTTACCCAGTTCCGCGTCGGGACCGGAGAGGATGCCGAAGCGCTCGAGATTCTTGCCGCGCGCGCCAGTTCGCGCGACGCGTTGAACGAAGAATCGCGTCTACTGGAAGAACGGCTGGCCGTGGTCGCCGGCGCCGGGCCAGACAGCATCACGATCGATCGCGATGCACGCCGCGCGGTGGTTCGCGCGCGGATTCCCGGCGCTAGTCTCGCGACTTATCGGACGCTGGAGGAGCGCATCACCCGCGCGTCGAACGAATGGACAGTGCGAATCGAGCCCCCGGTGATCGCCTTGCCGACCATAGTTTTCGCGGAAGGCGAGTTGACCGAGGAAGGTCGCGCCGCGCTTGATCTTGTCGCCTGGGCCGCGCAGCGCCGCGCTCAGCCGGTGAGCCTCACCGGCGGGTCCTCCGAAACCCGCCAGGTCGCCGCCGCCGTTCTCGCAGAGCGGGGCGTGGCGACGACGCTGGTGGTCGGCGGACCCGTCATGACCGCAGGATGGGCGACCGCATTAGACGACACGCCCGCCGCCCTTCCGACCGGATAAAGCGAGGTCAGGCCGCGAGATCGAGCGGCTGGATTTCACCCGACAGATAGAGGCGCTTGGCCTTCGCCCGGCTGAGCTTGCCCGAACTGGTGCGCGGCAGCGTGCGTGGCGGGACCAATTCGATGACGCAGTTCATGCCGGTGACCGAGCGAACCTTTTCCGAGATCTGGTCGCGCAGCTTGATGCGCTCTTCCGGGTCGGAGACGCGGCAATGCACCAGCACGGCGGGCGCTTCGTCGCCATCGGCCGTCTCGATGGAGAAGGCGGCGATGTCCCCGTGATTGAAGCCAGGCAGCTGTTCCACCGCCCATTCGATGTCCTGCGGCCAGTGGTTCTTGCCGTTGATGATTATCATGTCCTTCGCCCGGCCGACGATGAACAGATAACCGTTGGCCATGTATCCCATGTCTCCGGTGTCGAGCCATGCGGCTCCGTCCTCGCTCGGAACGAGGCAGTCACGCGTCGCTTCCTCGTTGCGGAAATAGGAATGCATCACGCTTTCACCGCGGCACCAGACCTTGCCGATCTGGTGGTCTTCGCGAAGCTGACCGTCCTCGCCGCGTATCTCGACTTCCATCCCGGGAAGCGGTTTGCCGCAGTTCACGATCGCGCGGTAGCGTGCGGGGCGGGACAGATCGCGTGGGCGGCCGGAAAGCCGTTCTTCCTCGACCAGTTCGACGCGAATTCCTTCGCCCGGGGGCATCACCGTGACCGCCAGCGTCGCCTCGGCGAGGCCATAGCTGGGCGTGAAGGCGCTCGCCTTGAAACCGGCCGAAGCGAAGCAGTTGACGAAGCTCTGCATCACATCAGGCCGGATCATGTCCGCCCCGTTTCCGGCGGTCCGCCAGCGCGACAGGTCGAAGCGATCGTTCACGCTCGACTGGCTGGAGATGCGGCGCGCGCAGATATCGTAGCCGAAGGTCGGCGAATAGCTCAGCGTATTGCCGCGATTGCGGCTGATGAGGTCGAGCCAGGCGAGCGGGCGGCGTGCGAAATGTTCAGTCTTGATGTAGTCGACAGAAGCCTGGTTCGCGATCGGCGAGAGCAGGCAGCCGACCAGGCCCATGTCGTGATACCAGGGGAGCCAGCTCACCACCCGGTCGTTCTTGCCCAGATCGACTCCTTCGGCATGGCCGAAGAGGTTGTGAAGCAGCGCACGGTGCGTGACGGCGACCCCGGTGGGAAAGCGCGTCGAGCCCGAGGAATATTGCAGGTAGCAGATATCGTCCGGGCTGGCGTCGGCCAGTTCCGTCTCGGGCGCCGATCGTTCGGCGAAGTCTTGCCAGCTTTGCCCCTCACAGCCCTGCCGTGCGGCGGCAGCCGCCGCCATATCGCCAATTTCGGCCGGGTATAGAAGGATTTTCGGATCGCTGCTTTCGAGCTGGACCGAAAGCTGGTCGATATAGCTCTCCTTGCCGCCGAACGTCGTCGGGAGGGGCAGCGGGACCGGCCAGGCACCGGCATAGATACACCCGCAGAACAGGGCGGCGAATTCAGGGCCGGTCTCGGCCACCAGCGCGACGCGGTCGTCCTTCCCGATCCCCATGGCCCTCACGCGGCGAGCGGCGTCCATCGCATCCGCGCGCATTTGCGAATATGGGTAAACCTGCACGAGCGCCCCGCGCATGTCGTGAAAATTAAGGCCTTTTTCGCTGCGGGCAGCGTAGTCGATCGCTTCGTTGAAGGTCGAAAAGTCCGATCTGCGACGCGGCAGGTCGCAGTCGTTCGGCGTCGGCGTAAGAACGGCGTCGGTCATATATGCGGAAATACCTGTGAAATATCAGCGCCTTGTGGCATCCTCGATCGCGTCGCCGGGGGCGCATCTCCAGTGCGCATGGTCCGGAAACTTTCCCATTCGATAAGGAGTGTGGCAGGAATATGTCCAATGGACCATAGCCCTCGACCGTCCCGGCGCAAACGCTCCACATCCAGACCGCTCGATTCCGACGGGCTGAGAGACCTCGCGATGCGATATGTCGCTCGTTATGCGACCACGTCGGGAAAGCTGCGGCGCTATCTCGCGCGCAAGGTCGGCGAACGTGGCTGGGAAGGCGAGAGCGCGCCCGATATCGACGGGCTGGTGGCCTCGTTGGAGGAGCGCGGCTTCGTCGACGATGCGGGTTGGGCAGAGGCGCGTGCTTCGGCGCTGACGGCGCGCGGTTACGGAACGCGGAGGATTGGCGAAGATTTGCGCGCCGCCGGGATCGACGCCGAAATTCGCGAGGAAAATGTACCGGGTGAACGCGAGGCGCGCGATGCCGCGGTGAGGCTGGCGCGGCGCCGGCGATTCGGTCCTTTCGGACAAACCCTTGTCGGCGAGGATGGCATGAAGCGGCGCGACCGGCAGCTTGCCGCGATGGCCCGCGCTGGGCATGATTTTGCCAAGGCACGCCATGTGGTCGAGGCCGAGAGCGAAGCCGACCTCGCAAACTGGATCGGCGAGGCCGAGGACGAAGGACCGGATAATCGATGAGGACTGCTTTCGCCGCCATTCTCGCTCTGGCGCTCGCCGCCTGCTCTGCGCAGAGCGCTGGCGATGTCGCCGCGACGGAGCAGGGCGGTCCGTCCCGCCATTCGGTGTCGGGACTGGAGATCGTACCTCTCACCATTCGCTCCGAAAACACCGAGCACAGATTCCGGGTCGAGATCGCCAGAACCGCGCAGGAACAGGCCCGGGGCCTGATGTTCCGGACCGAACTGGGCGCGAACGAAGGCATGATCTTTCCTGGCGGCTCTCCCGAGCCACGCAGTTTCTGGATGAAGAACACACCTCTGCCGCTCGACATCCTCTTCATCGCAGCGGACCGGCGGATCCGGAACATCGCGTCCGACACTGTGCCTTACTCCACGCAGCAGGTCCCTTCGGTCGGAGCGGTGATAGCCGTTCTCGAACTGCCGGGCGGCCGGGCGGCCGAACTCGGCATCGAAGAGGGCGATCTGGTCGCGTGGTAGTGGCATTTTCGCCGCTTGGAGCCCTGCGGACTATCGGCTAGAGGCGCGTTCGATGAACATTTTCGGCAAGATCTTCACCTGGTGGAACGGGGCCACGATCGGCACCATGCTGCACACTTCGCGCCACGGCGAACAGGTTGGCACCGACGCGCAGGGCAACGCCTATTACCGCTCGAAGCGCAAGGGAGAGGCGCGGGAGCGCCGGTGGGTTATCTACGAAGGCGCCAACGATGCGAGCCGAGTCCCGGCCGAATGGCACGGCTGGCTCCACGGCGCCTTCGACGACGTGCCCGAGAGCAATCTGCCGCCGGCCCGAATATGGGAAGCGGATTACACGCCCAATGCCACCGGCACTCTCGGGGCCTATCGCCCGGCCGGCGCGCTCGAGCGTGGCGGGCAGCGTGCCCGTGCCACGGGCGATTACGAAGCCTGGTCGCCGGACGCCTGATCCGATGCGGCGCGCGGCCCTGCCGTTCCTCGCTTGCGCCGTGCTGGCAGGCGTGTTGACCGGGTGTGGGGGCGAGGCACCCGAACCGGGTCCGGTCGAGACCGATGTGCCCGAAAGCCTGCGGGTCAATCTTCCCGCAGCCACCCCCGCTCCGGCCGAAGAAGCGGCGATCGGCACACCGCTTCAGGAGCGAGTCGCCACGATCGGCCTGCTCAACAAGCGCAACAATGTCTCGCAGGATCTGGAAATGTCGCCCGGCGAGACCCGCCGCGTGGGCCCGGTGGTCATCCGCCTGCAAAGCTGCGAGCGGACGGCACCGTGGGAAATGCCACAGGAAACCGGCGCCTTCGTTCAGGTTATGGTCCAGGAAAGCAACAGCGACCAGTTCCGCAGCGTTTTTTCAGGATGGCTGTTCAAGAACTCGCCCAGCCTCAACGTGGTCGAGCACCCGATTTACGATGTCTGGGTGAAAGATTGCGCGATGGATTTCCCTGGCGAGGAAGCGGAGGCGTAACTCCGCCAGACCGAGCGGAGGCTGGCCGACGGCTCCCCGCGCGCCTTCTTCAGTAGGTCGAGATAATCCGCCTGAGGCAGCGCGACCGCGCCCATGCGCCTCAGATGGTCGGTCATGAACTGGCAGTCGAGCACGAGATATCCGGCGGTCTTCATGCAGGCGACCAGCCAGGCGAGCGCGACCTTGCTGGCATTGTCCGCCCGCATGAACATGCTTTCGCCGCAGAAGACCCGGTCGAATGCGACGCCGTAGAGGCCGCCCACCAGTTCGCCCTCGCGCCAACATTCGATGCTGTGCGCCGCGCCCGCATCGTGCAAGGCGAGATAGCTTGCCTCGATCCGATGGCTGATCCAGCTTTCCGCATGTTCCTCGCGTGGCTCGGCACAGGCAGCGATAACACCGGCGAAATCCGCGTCGCAGGTGACCCGGAACCGGTCCTGCCGGATGACCTTGCGTAGCGATCCGGAGGGACCGAACGTCTCGAGCGGAATGACGGCACGCTGCCGCGGCTCGACCCAGAACAGCTCCGGATCGGCCCGATGGTCCGCCATCGGGAAAATCCCCGAGCGATAGGCGCTGAGCAGCAGTTCCGGCGGCACTGCCGGCGGCGTCTGGACGGGAGCATGCATCGTTCGCCGCCCATAGCATCTAGGCGCGCGGAAACACATTGCCTTCTCATGCATCTTGTCAGGCGGGCCCGGCTCCTTTAGGGGCGCGGGCTTGCTGCAGGGGTGTAGCTCAGCTGGTAGAGCATCGGTCTCCAAAACCGAGGGCCACGGGTTCGAATCCTGTCACCCCTGCCATTTCTTCCATCAGCGGCCTTCTGTTCGACCAATTGCATATTTGGTCGACGAGAGTGGCTTGTGCGCGCAACACACCTTTTGTTACCACCGGCGCCAACGGAGGGTATCGAAATGCTGGATCTGCAGAACGTAACGCACGTCTATTCCAATGGAACGCGGGCGCTCGACGATGTGACGCTGTCGATACCCAAGGGGATGTTCGGGCTGCTCGGTCCCAACGGGGCGGGCAAGTCCACCTTGATGCGGACGGTAGCCACGCTCCAGAGCCCGACCGAGGGGCGAATCACTTTCGGCGATATCGACGTGATCGCCGAGCCCGAGAGGCTGCGCGAGCGGCTCGGCTACCTGCCGCAGGATTTCGGCGTTTATCCGCGCGTATCGGCTTATGATATGCTCGATCACATGGCGGTGCTGAAAGGCGTGGCCTCTGCCGCCGAGCGCAAGGCGACGGTCGAGACGTTGCTCAACCAGACCAATCTGTGGAACGTGCGCAAGAAGGCGATCGCCGGCTTTTCGGGCGGGATGCGCCAGCGTTTCGGCATCGCTCAGGCGCTGATCGGCAATCCCGAACTCATCATCGTCGACGAGCCGACCGCCGGCCTCGACCCTGAAGAGCGCAACCGCTTCCTCAACCTGTTGGCCGAAATCGGCGAGAACGTGGTGGTGATCCTGTCGACCCATATCGTCGAGGATGTTGCAGACCTCTGTCCGCGCATGGCGGTCATCTCCGAAGGGCGCATCCGGCTCGAAGGCGCGCCGCTCGACCTGATCGAGGCAGCGCGCGGCTCGGTCTGGGCCAAGGCGATCCGGCGCGAGGACCTCGATGCGATGCGGGAACGGCACGAGGTCATCTCGACCCGGCTCTTCGCCGGCCGGACGATCATTCACGTCATGTCGCCGGGCGATCCCGGCGACGGGTTCGAAGCCGTACCGGGCGGGCTGGAGGACGTCTATTTCTCGACGCTTGCCCGCACCCGCCGCGTGGAGCCGTCCGAAGGTCTGGCAGCTTGAGGGGAGGGCGCGGCATGTTCGCCAAGATCGCCGCCTTCGAGGCACGCTACCAGTTCCGCAATCCGGTCTTCTGGGTCGCGGTGGTCCTGTTTTTCCTGCTGACATTCGGTGCCACCGCGAGCGAGAACATCCAGATCGGCAGCGGGGGCAACATCCATGTCAACGCGCCCTTCGCGATCGTCCAGATCCATCTGATCATGACGCTGTTCTATATGTTCGTGGCGACCGCCTTCGTTGCCAATGTGGTGGTGCGCGACGAGGAAAGCGGCTTCGGGCCAATGGTCCGGTCCACCAGAGTGGGCAAGTTCGACTATCTGCTCGGCCGCTTTTCCGGCGCCTTCCTGGCGGCGGCGCTGGCGTTCCTGGCGGTTCCGCTGGCTATCTGGCTCGGTTCCTCGATGCCGTGGGTCGATCCCGAAACGCTGGGGCCGAACCGCATCGAATGGTACGCCAGAGCATATCTCCTCTTCGCGCTGCCCAATGTGTTCGTGACCAGCGCGCTGTTCTTCGCCGTCGCCACCATGACGCGCTCGATGATGTATACCTATGTCGCGCTGGTCGTGTTCCTGGTGGCTTATCTCGTGCTGGTCGCGATCGGCCAGAGCCAGCCCGAATGGCGCGACGTGGTCGCCTATGCCGAGCCTTTCGGGATTGCGTCCTACGGGCTCGAGACGCGGTACTGGACCGCGGCCGAGATGAATTCCCGCATTCCCGCCTTTGTCGGGCAGATCGCGGGCCAACGTGTTCTGTGGATCGGCATCGGCGTGCTCGCTCTGGCCACGGCGATCCTTCGGTTCCGTTTCGGCGAGAAGGGTCTTTCCGCCCGCAAGGCGAAGCGCAAGGCGCGCAAGGATGCAAAGCTTGCGGCCGGCACGCCTCAGCTCGTCGATCGCCTGCCTGACCTGCGGCCCGAAAGCGCCGGCCGTGCCCGCATGGTTGCTCGCACGCGCTTCGAGATCGGCCAGGTTTTGCGCAGTCCGGCCTTCTTCATCCTGTTGGCCATCGGCCTCTTTAACACGTTCGGGGCGCTCTATTTCGACAACGAAATTTACGGCACGCCGGCGCGGCCGATCACCTTCTCGCTGATCGCACCGCTGATGGGGAGCTTCGCACTCATCCCGATCATCATTGCGATCTACTACGGCGGCGAACTCGTCTGGCGCGATCGCGAGCGCAAGATCCATGAGATCATCGACGCGACCTCGGTCCCGGGCTGGAGCTACATGGTGCCCAAGACCGTTGCGGTGGCCATCGTCCTGTTCGCGACCGTTCTGATTTCGGCGGTAGGCGCGATGCTGATCCAGCTCGCGCGTGGTGTGACGCCGGAACTGGGCAAGATCGTCTTGTGGTACCTGTTGCCGATGTCGGTCGACATGGTGATCCTCGCGATCCTGGCAGTGTTCGTCCAGGCACTGAGCCCCAACAAATATGTCGGCTGGGCGATCATGGTGATCTATGTCGTGGCCCAGCTTGTTCTCAGCACGATGGGCTTCGAGCATCCGCTCTACATGTATGGCGACACCGGGATCGTGCCGGTTTCGGATATCAACGGTGTCGCGGTCGGCGGGGCCACCGCCTGGTGGCTGAGGCTCTACTGGGGTGCCGTCGCGCTGATGCTGGCTGTGCTTGCGCATCTGCTGTGGCGGCGCGGCGCGGATGCGGCGCTCAAGCCCCGGCTCAAGCGCCTGCCGCGCGAGCTGGCTTCGCCTTCGGGCGCGCTGCTCGGTGCGGGCGCGTTGGTCGCGCTGGCGACGGGCGGGTTTCTCTATAACCAGATGAACGTGGTCGAGGAATACCGGACCGAAGACGACATGGAGGCACGCCAGGCCGCCTACGAGAAGAAATATCTGGGCTACGAGGACCTTGCCCAGCCGGCCGAGACGAAGGTAACGCTCGACGTGGCGCTGTTCCCTGCGGAAACGCGAATGGAAGCCTCGGGCCAGGTCGATTTCGTCAACGACACCGGCGAGCCGATCCGGCAGCTCCACCTTCGCCTTCCGGATCCGAACACGGAGATTCGCCGCATCGATGTCGCGGGCGCGCGGCCGACGATGGTGGATGAGGACTTCAACTACCGCATCTACACTTTCGACGAACCGCTGGCTCCGGGCGCGAGCGGGCGCTTCAGCTTCACGACGCGCCGATGGCAGCGGGGGCTTCGCGCTAGCGGGGACGACACGCGGCTGGTCGCCAACGGCACCTTCCTCGACAACAGCGAATTCATGCCGCAGATCGGCATGAACCGCGCCGGGTTGCTCCAGGATCGCGCGACACGCCGCAAATACGGGCTGGAGCCGGAATTGCGGCCAGCCAAGCTCGAGGATGCGGAAGCGCGCAACAGCAATTACGTAGGCGCGGACTGGGTCACGGCCGATATCACGGTCACCACCGATGCCGGGCAGACCCCGGTCGCACCCGGCGTGCGGGTCACGGACGACACGGTCGATGGCCGGCGGACCGCGCGCTTCGTCTCGGACAGTCCGATCCTTTCCTTCTTCTCGATCCAGTCGGCCGATTATGCGCTGGCCGAGCGTGAAGCGGACGGGGTCGATCTCCAGGTCTTCTACCACCCCGGCCACGAGTTCAACGTGGAGCGAATGCTGACGGCGATGGAGCGGGCGCTGGGCTATTACCGTGCCAATTTCGGCCCGTACCAGTTCCCCCACGCGCGGATAATCGAGTTCCCCGGCTACGCCACCTTCGCGCAGGCTTTCGCCGGGACGATGCCCTATTCGGAAGGCATCGGGTTCATCGCGGACAATGGTGACGCGGACGATATCGACTACGTCACCTACGTCACCGCGCACGAGGTCGCGCACCAGTACTGGGCGCACCAACTCATCAGCGGCGACCAGCAGGGTGGCACGCTGATGGTCGAGACGCTGGCGCAATATTCGGCGCTGATGGTGATGAAGGAACTATACGGCGAGGACAAGATCCGCCGCTTCCTGAAATTCGAGCTCGACAATTACCTCAGCGCGCGGGGCGGCGAGATCATCGAGGAACTGCCGCTGGAGCGGGTCGAGAACCAGCCCTACATCCATTACCGCAAAGGTGCGGTGGTGATGTACCTGTTGCAGGACCGGCTGGGCGAGGACCGGGTCAACGCCATGCTGGCGGGACTGCTCGACCGTTACCGTTTCCAAGGCCCGCCCTACGCCGGATCACCCGATCTGGTTCAGGGCTTCCTCGGGCTCGCCCGCAACGAGAGCGAGCGCGACCTTGTCCGCGATCTGCTTCAGCGGATCACGCTCTACGACCTGAAGGCGGACGAGGCGAAGGTGCGCCGCCTCCCCGATGGACGCTACGAGACCACGCTGATCGTCGAGGCGAAGAAGGCCTATGCTGACGGACAGGGCAAGGAACGCACTGCGCCGTTGCGGGAATCGATCGACGTGGGCCTTTTCACCGAGCGGCCCGGGGATGGCGCCTTCGACCGGAGCAAGGTGCTCTATCTGAAACGCCGCCCGATCGCCTCCGGACGGCAGGAGATCAGGATCATCACCCGCGAGCGGCCGATCCATGCGGGCATCGACCCTTACAACACCTTCATCGATCGCAATTCGGACGACAACCTTGTCGAAACGACCTGATGACGGGACTGCCGTCTAGAAGCCGTAGCGCAGGCCGGCCCAGAAGGTGCGTGGGACGCCGAGATCGACCGAACCGTCGGCGTTGCGCGTGACGATGGTCTCACCGGTCAGGTTCTCGCCGCGCATGACTACGGACAGGGTTCCGGCGAGCGGAGCCTGAAAGAACGCCCCCAGCGTGGTCGCGGGCGCCAGTCGGTCGGTTTCGAGGTCGCTTTCGAACTGTTCGCCGACATGGCGCAGCGTCAGCGCGGCGAGCCAGCCGTCGGAAGGACGTAAGCTCGCCGTCGCCGCCGCCGTCCAGCGCGGCGTCTGGGACGGGCGATTGCCGTCGAGCGCTGCGGACGGCCCCCGGCCGACGACTTCGGCATCGGTGTAGGCTAGCGTCCCGTCGAAGGAAAATGCTCCGATTGCGGCCCTCGCACCCAGTTCGACGCCCCGCGCCTCGATCGCGGGAAGGTTCTGCCGCTGCCGCAGATTGGGCGCCAGAGTCACGTTCGCGATCGCGCCGTCCACCCGGTTGTCGAACACGGTCGCGGTCAGCTCCACCGCGGGAGTCGGCGTGAAGTCCACGCCCATCTCGTAGCCTTCCAGTTCTTCGTTGCGCAGCGCCGCATTGGCCTGCGTCACCACCGGGAACACCACGAAGGGACGCAGCAGCTCGTTCAGTGTCGGCAGGCGCAGGCCGCGATAGGCGGCGCCGCGCAGCCGCAGGGTGTCGGTTGCCTGCCAGGCTGCGCCGGCGCGCCAGGTCACGCTCCAGTCGGTTCGCCGAGGTGCGATGACCTCCTCGACGATACCGCCGGAAGGGTTGCGGGCGACATAGAAACCATCGCCGATCACGGTCCGGTCCGCTCGCAGGCCTCCGCTGAGGACGAGCTCGCCGAGCGACCAATCGTCTTCCACGAACAGACCAAGATCCGATGTCGACCCGCCCGCGCGCCGGCGTTCGGTCACGTTGCCCGTCAGCGCGCTGAAGGCGTCTTCCTGCAGCTCGCCTTCGGCCTGGCGGAAATCGGCGCCGATACGCAGCGTATGGCCACCGCCGACCGGGGGGCGCAATTCGAGCTTTCCGCCGAGCCCGGTCGAAGGCGTGTCGCGCTGATCGAGCACGGGGACGAACCGGGTCGAGCTGATCACCACATTCGAAAAGTCGCGGGTCTGGAGATAGGCGAGGGCGTCGAACTGCCATTCGCCGCGCCCGACAAGGCGCAGGCTCGCATCCGCGCCGCTGGCGGAGGTGTCTGCCCCTTGGAAACGCAGGGTGCGGCGATCGTCGAACACCAGCGCATTGGCCTGCAGCTCCACGCTCGCGCCGATCGGGGCGACGCCGCGCAGGCTGCCGGACCAGCTGTCGTAACGCGACCGTGCCGTCGCGGGGACGCGCTGGTTTTCCGGCGTGGTGAAGAAACCCTGAGAGCGGTCCCAGCGCCCGCTGACAACCGCGAATCCTGCGCCGAGCGGCCGGGCGAGGATTGCGCTCGCTTCGGTCGCGCCGCGATCGTTGGCGAGAAGACTTGCCCCGAACGGCGCGAGCGTATCGAGCCCGGCGCTCTCGAGCTCGATCGTCCCGGCAAGCGCGCCTGCGCCGAACGGTCCCGATCCGCCTCCGCGCGTCACGCGGATACTCGCGAGCCGTTCGGTGGCCAGCGCTCCGAAGGGAATGTAGCCGAAGAAGGGATCGGCAATGGGCACGCCGTCCAGCAGGACCAGCGCGCGGCTGGTGGCGTTTCCGCCAAGCGCACGCAACGTCACACCCTGCGCGCTCGGATTGGCGGAGCGGCTGTCCGACCGGCGGAACTGCTGGAAACCCGCCACTGCGCCCAATGCCTCCTCCACCGTGCCCGATGGCGTGGTGACGATCTGCTCGCGTCCGATCTCGCGGCTCGAGTAAGCGGGGCTTGCCGGGGTTTCCTCGAGCCCCTCGCCGGTCACAACGATGATCGGACCTGCATTCGCCTCTTCCTGGTCGTCGCCGGGCGCTTGCGCCCATGACGGAACGGCGAAAAGAACGAGCCCGAAGGAAAGAAGCGACCGCATCGCCGGCCGCTAGCCGCAATGCGTTGCGCAATGCAACGGGGCTGGTGCACCCGCCCGCCTTGGGTTACGTTCACGTAAAGAGGAGAGAGGGCAGATATGGCCGAGCAGCAGACCGATTTCGATGTCCTCATCGTGGGCGCGGGGCTTTCCGGCATCGGAATGGCCGCGCATCTCACCGAAAAATGTCCGGGTCGCAGCTACGCCATTCTCGAGCGGCGTGGGAATCTCGGAGGGACCTGGGACCTGTTCCGCTATCCCGGCGTCCGGTCCGACAGCGACATGCACACGCTGGGCTTCGATTTCGAACCCTGGCGGCACGAAAAGAGCATCGCCGATGCGCCTGCCATTCTGGATTACCTCCACCGCATCGTCGCGGACCGGGACATCGGGCCGAATATCCGTTTCGGCCACAAGGTTATCTCCGCCGATTTCGACATGGCGAACGCCCGCTGGGACATCGTCGCGGAGACGGAAGATGGCGAAAGAAAGCGCCTGAGCGCCAGCTGGCTCTACCTGGGGTCGGGCTATTACGATTACGACGAACCATACGATCCCGGTTTCGCGACCGAGCGCTTCGAAGGGCAGATCGTCCATCCGCAATTCTGGCCCGAGGATCTCGATCACGCGGGCAAGAAAGTGGTCGTGATCGGTTCCGGCGCGACCGCGGTCACCGTCGTTCCCGCGATGGCGGCAAGGGCCGCGAAGGTGACCATGCTCCAGCGCACGCCGACTTGGATGTTCGCACGACCGGCGAAGGATTCGATCGCCAATTTCCTGCGCAGGATGCTGCCCGAGCAAACCGCTTACCGGATCACCCGGTGGAAGAACATGAAGCTGCAAAGCCTCGCCTTCAAGCGCGCTCGCACGAAGCCGCAGAAGATGGGCGAGGCGCTTCACAAGCGGATCGAGAAGGTGCTGGGCGAAAACTTCGATGCCGAAGCCTTCACGCCGCCTTACGATCCGTGGGACCAGCGCCTGTGCCTCGTGCCCGACAACGACCTGTTCGAGGCGATTAACGAAGGGCGGGCGGAGATCGTAACGGCCAGGATCGAGGCGTTCGAGAAGGACGGCGTACTTTTGTCGAACGGTCGCTTCCTTCCCGCCGACATCATCGTGACCGCGACCGGGCTGAAGCTGTGCGTGGCCGGCAAGATTGCGGTTTCGGTCGACGGCGAGCCGGTCGATTTCGCGCAGCGCTTCTATTACAAGGGGTGCATGTTCTCGAACCTGCCGAACCTCGCGGTGGTGTTCGGCTATCTCAATGCGAGCTGGACGCTGCGCGCGGATCTGAACTCCGACTATGTCTGCCGCGTTCTCAACCACATGGCCCGGACCGGCGCTGACATGGCGGTGCCGGTCCTGCCTCATGGCCACGGTCTGGAGGAGGACGATATCTTCGATTTCTCCAGCGGTTATATCCAGCGCTCGAAGCATCTCATGCCGAAGAACGCGACCCGATATCCGTGGAGGCTCAATCAGGAATACCTCGTCGACCGCAAGCGGATGGCGAGCGAGCCGATCACCGACGGCATCCTCGAATTCTCGCGCGCGCGGCAGGATCAGGGGGCGGCGCCGGAAATGGCAGCGGCCGAGTAGCCAAGCCGGGAATCGCGCGGTAATCGCATGGTCATGAGCGAGCGCATCTACACCGCCGGACTGGTCGTGATCGGCGACGAAATCCTGTCTGGCCGAACCCACGACAAGAACATCGCCCAGATCGCGAGCTGGCTGCAGGTGCAGGGTATCCGCCTGTCCGAAGTGCGTGTGGTGCCGGACGTCGTCGGCCGTATCGTAGAGGCGGTGAATGCCCTCCGCGAAGGCTACGATTACCTCTTCACCACTGGCGGGATCGGTCCGACGCATGACGACATCACTGTCGATGCCGTGGCCGAAGCGCTCGGTGTTCCGGTGGTGATCCATCTCGAAGCACGGGCGATGCTCGAACGCTACTATGCCAGCATCGGCAAGGAACTGACCGAAGCGCGGCTGCGAATGGCGCGCGTGCCCGAGGGCGCGGACCTGATCCCCAACCGAATGTCGGGCGCTCCGGGTATCAGGTTCGGCAACATTCACCTCATGGCCGGCGTCCCGCACATCACCGCGGGGATGCTCGACGCGCTGACCGGCACGCTGGAAGGCGGCGCGCCGCTCCTTTCCGAGACGATCGGTTGCTGGACACCCGAGAGCGAGGTGTCCGACATCCTGCGCCAGGTCGAAAAGGCGCATGAGAACTGTCAGATCGGCAGCTACCCCTTCTTTCGCGAGGGGCGGGTAGGCGCGAATTTCGTCGTCCGCTCCACCGACGCGGGGCAACTCGAGAGCTGCGTCGACAGCCTGTGCGACGGGCTCGGCACGGCCGGGTTCGATTTCACGCCGGGCGGAATCTGACGCCGGCGGTGGGATGGGTGCGCCTGCAAACCCGGCTTTAACCCGGTCCTTCTAGGTACAGCGGCATGACCGGCGTCTTCATCACGATCGACACCGAATATTCATACGGCCTAGCCGCGCGCAAGCGGCCGGTGAGCCATGCCGAGAACTTCGCGCGCTCGATTTCCTGCGAGACGCCCGACGGCGCGGTTGGCATCGGTTACCAGATGGACGTGTTCGACCGGTACGGGATCAAGGGGGTGTTCTTCGTCGATCCTATGCCCGCGTTCGTCTACGGGGTCGAGGCGATCGCCGATATCGTCGGGCCGATCGTGGCGCGTGGACACGATGTCCAGCTGCATCTGCACGCCGAATGGCTCGCGCTGGCGGGCAACGCCAACCCTCTGGGGAACAGGACCGGCCGCAATATCCGCGATTTCGCTTTCGAGGAACAGTGCCAGCTGATCGACCATGCACGCGGCGTGCTGATGGCCGCGGGAGCACCGCGTCCGGTCGCGTTCCGCGCAGGCAATTACGGTGCGAACGACGATACGCTGCGCGCGCTCGCCGAGCTGGGCTTCACTCACGAGACGAGCCATTGCCCCGGCATCGCGGCAAGTGAATGCGGCATCGCGCTGGGAGCCGAGGACAGGCATCCGATGGCGCGCCACGGGGTGGTCGAAGTGCCCATCGGATGCATCGACAATTTCGGCGAGGGCCTGCGCCACGCGCAGCTCACCGCGCTCTCGGCCCCCGAAATGAAGGCCGCGCTTCTTCATGCCCGGGACGAGGACTTCGCCAGCTTCACGCTCGTTTCGCACAGTTTCGAGCTGTTGTGCCGCAATCGACGCCGGATCAACCGCATCGTGCGCCATCGTTTCGAAAGCCTGTGCGAGACCGTCGCCACCATTCCGGACCTCTACAGCGCCACCTATGCCGCCAACCCGCCCGCCGCGCTCGAACGTGGGGAGCCGCGTCCGGTGTTGCCGCTCAACAGCGTGCGCAGCGGCTGGCGAGTGGCAGAACAGGCGGTTGCGAACGCGCTTTATGCCAAGGAGTGGCCCCGCCGCGCGCGCGAAACCGCGACCATGGGGATATTCATGGTTTGCTGAGGCCGGATAGGACCGGGCGCCAGAAACTGACGAGCCGCAACGAAAAGGGCCGGGGGATGACCCCGGCCCTTTTGTTGTCCAGTGTATGGCAGCGGCGGTCTTACGCGCCCTCCACCTCGGCAAGGTCGACCTTGAGGCCGGGACCCATCGACGAGGTGAGCGAGATCTTGCGGACATACTTGCCCTTGGCGCCGGCGGGCTTGGCCTTCACCACCGCCTCGGTCAGCGCCTTGAAGTTTTGCTTCAGCGCGGCGTCGTCGAAGCTCAGCTTGCCGATGCCGGAGTGAATGATGCCCTTCTTCTCGACGCGGAATTCGACCTGGCCGCCCTTGGCGTCCTTCACGGCCTGTTCCACGTTCGGCGTCACGGTGCCGAGCTTCGGGTTCGGCATCAGGCCCTTGGGACCCAGCACCTTGCCGAGGCGGCCGACCACACCCATCATGTCGGGCGTCGCAATCACGCGATCATAGTCGAGATTGCCGTTCTGCATGTCTTCCATCAGGTCTTCGGCACCGACCTTGTCGGCACCGGCGGCCTTGGCCTTCTCGGCATTGTCGCCCTTGGCGAACACGGCGACGCGAACGTCCTTGCCGGTGCCCGAGGGCAGCGACACCATGCCGCGGACCATCTGGTCGGCGTGACGCGGATCGACGCCGAGATTCATCGCCACTTCGACGGTCTCGTCGAACTTCGCCTTGTGCTCGCGCAGCGTGGCGAGCGCCTCATCCACCGAGTAAAGCTTCTCGCCGTCGAGTTCGGCGGCTTTCTGCTGCTTCTTGCTAACCTTGGCCATGATCAGCCCTCCACCACTTCGATGCCCATCGAGCGGGCGCTGCCGGCGATGATCTTGACCGCCTGGTCGAGATCGTTGGCGTTCAAGTCTTCCATCTTGGTCTGCGCGATCTCTTCCAGCTGGCTGGTCTTGATCGAGCCGATGATGTTCTTGCCCGGCTCCTTCGAGCCCGACTTGATCTTCATCGCCTTCTTGAGGAGGAAGCTCGCGGGCGGGCTCTTGGTGATGAAGGCGAAGGAACGGTCGGCATAGACGGTGATCTTCGTCGGGATCGGCATGCCCTTTTCGAGGCTGTCGGTCGCGGCGTTGAACGCCTTGCAGAATTCCATGATGTTGACGCCGCGCTGACCCAGCGCAGGGCCGATCGGCGGGGAGGGGTTGGCGGTGCCGGCAGGCACCTGAAGGTTGATGTAACCTTCGATCTTCTTGGCCACGATGGGCCTCCTTTCTCACTGTTCCCCGGCCATTCGGCGAAAAGCCGGTGCACCGGGGTCATGTTAAGCGGTCAGGCGTTCCGCTGATAGCGCAACTCCCGCAGGGATTTCCCGTTCTGATGGGGAAGCCGCGCTGATAGCGAATTGGTGCGGGAATGCAAGCGAAACCACGGCGAGGTCGTTCAGCTTGGCATGTCGAAAGCTGAAGCGTGGACCGGGTGTTACACGGTCCAGTCGAGCAAAACGAGGCTCAGGCGACGACTGCTTCGATCCGGCTGAGCAGACGGTAATGATCGAAGGGCTTGGGCAGGAAAGTGGCGCGCTCGGGCAGGGTGGTCGAGCACGGTCGTTCGTGTCCGGACGTGATGAAAAGCGCCGTCGGCGGGAAGCGGTTCCGGATAAAATGGGCGAGCTTGAGACCGTCCATCGATCCGGGCATCTGCACATCTGTCAGGACCACGCGGACGTCTTTGTGCCGTTCGAGGATAGCGATGGCGTGGTCGGCATTGTCGGCTTCCAGGACCTGCCATCCGGACCGTTCGAAAAAGTCGACGAGGTCGAATCTCACGAAGGCCTCGTCCTCGACGATGAGAATGGTCTTGGTTTCTTGAATCATGTTCTGACCCACGATCAGTTTCCGTAATCCGAAAGAGCCGCCGGCGCTGCCGAACGAAGGGTGAAGACCAAACCGTCGCGGCGGTAATCGGTTTCGGCCTGGCCGCGGAAATAGGCGCTGAGCGAACGCTCGATCAGCGCCGATCCGAAGCCCTTGCGTTCGGGTGTTTCGACGGGAGGTCCGCCGCTCTCGCGCCAGACCAGTTCGAAGCGGTCTTCCTCCCCATCGAACTCGACATGCCAGTGAAGCCTCACGGTCCCGCCATCGCGAGACAGCGCGCCGTATTTCGCGGCATTGGTCGCGAGTTCATGAAAAGCCAGCGACAGAGCGAGCGCTACCTGCGGCCTGACCGTGATCTTCGGTCCCTCGATGCGGATGCTCTCGCCCACCTCCCCATGCGGGGCGAGGGCGCGCCGCGCGAGTTCGTGCAAATCCGCCGAGCGCCACGAACCGCCCGTGAGCACGTCGGTCGCGGCTCCCAGCGCGACCAGCCGCGCCCCGAGTTTCTGCCCAGCCACCTGAGTATCGCTGGCGTTGCGCAAGGTCTGCTGGGCGACCGACTGGACCACGGCCAGCACGTTCTTGAGCCGGTGCGCGAGCTCTCCGTTGAGATAGTGAAGATCCTCGTCGACCCGTTTCATCTCGCGTATGTCGCGAGTGACGGTGCCGTAACCGATTGGCTCTCCGTCCGCGTCCGTGATCGGAAAGACCGAATAGAACACGGGGATCAGTTCCCCCGTCGCGAAATGGCGAAATTGGGTTTCGCCCGACCAATAGCCATCCTGGTCGACGGCCGGGAAGATTTCCTCGGCGATCCGCGAAGCTTCTTCGGGGGGAAAGAAATCGACGACGCTTTGCTGCAGGATATCGGCATCGCCCAAGCCCACGAGTTCGCGTCCCGCGTCATTGATGTAGAAGGCACGTCCGTCGAGGTCAGCCATGGCGACGAAGTCGCGGCTGTTTTCGGCGAGGCGCACGAACCGATCCCGCTCCGCCTCGCTCTGGCGCAATTCGGTGATGTCGCGCGACACCGTAAGGATGCGATCCGGTTGCCCGTCGACGCCGGTGATCGGGCTGACGACGACGTGCCACCACTTGCGAGTGCCCTTCAGGGTATCGGCCTGGCCGATAAAGCTGCGCGTTTCGCCTGCGCGCGCGGCGACGATCGCGGCCTTCGCCGCCTCGTTCCGTGCACCGTCCCAGAAATCCGGCCAGGGACAGCCCGCGATGTCGCCGAAATCGTCGACCTCCATGACCTTGAGGCCACCTTCGCTCATGGAGATTAGATTGCCGTCGAGGTCGAGGACTTTGATGCAATCCGTCGAGCTGGCGAAAACGCGCGACAGGAACGCCTCGCGTTCCGCGAGGGCGCGGTTCGCTTCCTCGAGCTCCTGCCGCGAACGCCGCAATTCCTGTTCGACCGAAGCCTGCTGGCTGATGTCGATGTTGTTGCCGATCCACCGTCGCAGGCGGCCCTCGCCATCGTGCACCGGGATGATGCGGGTCAGGAACGGGCGGAAGACGCCATCCGCGCCGCGGAGGGGGAACACCATCTCGAATGGCTGGCCGCTCGCGATGGATGCCGTCCACTTGTCGATGACTTCGGGGAGGACCGCGGGATCGTGGACCGACTGCCAGCCCCAGCCTTCCATTTCTTCGGCAGTCGTGCCGCAATATTCATGCCAGCGGCGATTGTACCAGGTGATGTAGCCGTCCGGATTGGCCATCCAGCACAATGTCGGCAAATTGTCGGCGAGCAGCTTGTAATCGTCGCCATCGACATGGTCCGGGTCGGCCGGCGGGCGAGATGCGGTGAGCGCCTCGCCCTGTCGCCAGTAGCGGTCGCCGAACAGCGGCCGCTTATCGGGAGCATGAGGGTACATCTCAGGCGGCACGCTCATCGCGAACAGGTTCCATCATCGACCCCGGGAAAGCCCCGCTCGTCCAGCACGCCCCTCACGCAGGACGAAAGCCGTTCATATCAGGGGCATTGCATCTCGAAAAGAGGACTGAGCCTCCGGAACCGCCAATCTCGCGTCCGGTCCCTACTTGACCAGTTCGACTTCCTCGAAGTCCAGCTCGACCGGCGTGGCGCGCCCGAAGATGCTGACCGACACCTTGACCTTCTGCTTGTCGAAATCGAGTTCCTCGACGAGGCCGTTGAAGCTCGCGAACGGACCGCCGAGCACCTTGACCTGATCGCCGATCTCGTAATCGACGCTGATGTCCTTCTTGGGGGCCGCCTTGGCCTCCTCGACACCGCCGAAATAGCGCGCGGCTTCCTTCTCGGAAATCGCCTGCGGCTTGTTGTTGGTGCCGAGGAATCCGGTCACCTTGGGGGTGTTCTTGACGAGGTGGTAGACATCGTCGGTCATGTTGAGCTTGGCCAGCACGTAGCCAGGCATGAACTTGCGTTCGGTCTGCACCTTCTTGCCGCGCTTGATCTCGGTCACGGTCTCGGTCGGGACCTCGACCTCCTCGACGCCTTCGGAAAGGCCCAGCCGCTCCGCCTCGGCAAGGATCGCGTCGCGCACCTTGTTCTCGAAGCCGGAGTAAGCGTGGATGATGTACCAGCGTGCCATGGTGTCGGTGTAGTCCCGTTGATTGAGCGTTGCGAACTTAGGCGAGAGTGAGGAGCCACTGGACGACCGCGCCGAAGAGCGAATCGACACCGAGGAAGAACACCGACAGGATCGTCATCATGATGAAGACGAAGATCGCGGTCCGAACCGTCTCTTCGCGCGTAGGCCAGACGACCTTGCGCGTTTCGGCCCGGACTTGGTTGATGAACTCGGCCGGCGATGTCTTGCGGGTCTTCTCGGCCATGATCGATGCTCACTCTTCTCGACTATACGGCGTGTATATGGCGTGGCGCCTTCCTCGGAACGGCTCTCAGGTAAGGTTTCGCGCCGCCCCGATTCAAGACCGGGAGGGCTCTTTTACCTGTGATGTCCGGAAAAGACGGGCAGGCGTTTAGGCCCTCGTCCGCGCAAAAGCAAGTCGTCCACCGTAGCACCGGTGTTCCGCCGTCCGGATTTGGGAACGGGTCTGGAAATCCCGCCGCCCCGCCTCTAGCGTGCCCGGCGAGAACACGATCAGGGACGCTGAGGGACATATCGAATGAGCGCACAAGTGCCGCAAAGCATGGGCGAAAGACTGGTGCAGCCGGTCACCAATTTCTCGGATTTCATCTGGGGCGGGACGTGGAACGGGGAAGTGGTGATCCCCTTTCCGCCGCTGGCAATCATCCTGCTGGGCGTGGGCGCATGGTTCATGATCGGGCTGCGTTTCTATCCGATCACCCGGTTCAGTGCCGCGATCAAGACGCTGTTCGCCGGCCGCAAGGGTTCGGGCGGGGGCGAGATTTCTCCCTTCGCGGCACTGTCGACCGCGCTTTCCGGGCAGGTCGGGACCGGCAATCTGGCAGGTGTCGCGACCGCCATCGCGCTCGGCGGGCCGGGAGCGATCTTCTGGATGTGGATCACCGCGCTGTTCGGCATGGCGCTGGCCTTCGCCGAAGGCTCGCTCGCGATCCGCTTCCGCGAGACCACCAGCGACGGCGTGAAGCGCGGCGGGCCGATGACCTACATCATGATGGGGCTGGGGCCGAAATACACCTGGCTGGCGATCCTCTTCTGCCTCGGCACGCTGTTCAGCGCGCTGGTGACCGGCAATTCCATCCAGTCGAACGAGGTCGCCAGCGGTCTCAACGAACTGTTCGGATGGGAACGCTGGTTCGGCGGGCTCGTGGTCGCCATCGCGGTGTTCGTGGTCATCATTGGCGGTATCAAGTCGATCGGCAACGTGGCCGAGAAGATCGTGCCGTTCATGGCCGCGACCTACATCGTGATGGCGGTGATCGCGCTGATCCTGAATTTCGGCGATTTGGGCGAGACCTTCGGGCGGATTTTCGCCGGTGCGTTCAATTTCCAGAGCGCGAGCGGCGGGTTCGCGGGCGCGGCGCTGATCCTGGCGATCCGGGCGGGCGTCGCGCGCGGCCTCTTTTCCAACGAGGCGGGGCAGGGCTCGACACCGATCGCCCATGCCGTGGCGCAGACCGACGATCCGGAACAGCAGGGCCGCATGGCGATGCTCGGGACCTTCATCGACACGATCGTGATCTGCACCATGACCGCGCTGGTGATCCTGACGGTGGAAGGCGACTTCACCTATCAGGGCCAGGCGGTGATGCATGTCTGGCAATCCGATCTCGGCACCACGGCTCAGAGCGGTTTCGTGACGACTTCGGGTGCCTTTGCCGCGGCTTTCCCGCTGCCCATTGCAGGTGTTCCGCTGGGAACACTGGTGGCTAGCATCGCGCTGATACTGTTCGTCTTCACCACGCTGCTCACTTGGTCCTATTACGGCGAGCGGGCCATCACATTCATCTACGACCGCGTGCCGGGATCGACGCGCGGGGGCGAGCGTCTGCTGCACATCATCTGGCGTGTGGTGTGGTGCATTGCCATCTTCGTCGGCGCGACTCAGCCATCGCAGCTCGTGTGGCGACTGGGCGACATCTCGAACGCGACAATGCTTCTGCCGAACGTGTTGGGTCTGGCCCTGCTGTCGGGTGTGGTTTTCGCGCTGGCCCGGGGCGATCGGACCGCGGGCCGCACCTATACGGAAGCGACGGCGGAAGAGCCTGAGGAGTACTGATCCGGTCAGGCGCGGCGTAGCGCATGAAAAGGGGCCGGGGGCGCAATGCTCCCGGCCCCTTTTCTTTCCAGCCTGTTTCGCTCAGCGGGCGCCGAACAGCCTTTGGAGAAAGGTCGGCTGGTACATGGGCTGAATCTTCCCGTGCGTCATGCGGCGCAGGCTCGCATCTTCGAACCCTTTGGGCTCGCTCCAGCGGTCGGACGGACTGCTGCGGTATATCGGACTGGGCATGTCTTGGCTCCCACGGACTATATCCTTGTGGAAGGGGAAATCCGCGAATGCCTAGCCGGGTTCCCGGCAATCGGTTGGAACGGAGCGGGAACTGTTGCCGAAAGGCAACGGCGCGCGCGTCCAGATCAGGGCGAGGAGAAGGAAGGCTGCAAGCGGCATGAGATTCGCTCCGATACCGAACGCCGCCGCCCGCGTCGCATAGGGCGCGAACCAGAGGGCGACGAGCAAGAGCTTCTCGTAAGGGCGAAAGCCGCGCGCGAGCCCTTGTTCGACCAGCCACAATGTCGGGAAGATCAAAAAGGGCAGGTCGTAATTGAAGAGATAGGGCGGGGCGAGCGCGGTTGCGGCGAGAACCGCCGCGCCGCTCGCGCGCGCATCGCCGCCAAAGCGCCTGAATAACTGAAGGGCCATGCCAATCATTCCGAGCGCGATCACCGCTCCCCCGCCGATCGCGACCGGCTCGCCGAAATGAACCCGCAATTGCGAATAGTACGTGCTCATGCGGAGGAAAAAGTCCGGCCCGCCCTGCGCGATGAGAACCGCGCTCGCGCCCCAGCTTGTGGTGTAAGCCTGCATCGTCGCGGTGCCGAAAGCCAAGAGGCTCGCGAGAAGGAGAGCGACGAGTGCTGCGCCAGCAGCCAGGATGGTCCGCCAGCAGCGTCCGCCGAGGAGCCAGAAGGGCAGCAGCAATGCCAAATGCGGTTTGATCACCAATGCTCCGATTGCCGCTCCGGAGAGAAGCGGGCAGGACCTGGCGAGAAGCGAGATTGCCGCGATCAGCAGGGCGCCCGTCAGCAACCCGTTCTGTCCGTGCGTCGCGGCAATCAGCGCGCCCGGATAGGTCAGCACGAGAGGCCAGAGACGGGGAAAGGCCCTCACCCCTGCCCATGCCCAGAGGGCATAGGTCAGTGCCACCCAGGCGATCCAACCGGAAGGGTAGGGCAACCAGCCGAACGGCGCGACCGCAAGGAGGAACGGTGGCGGATTCACGAAGGCGAACCAGCCATGCGATCCGGTGCCGGTCTGGATCCGCTCCTGAACGGCCAGATCGTAGGCAGCGGCGGGATCGCCTGCCATCACGGACTTGGCGGCGCCCCAGAAGGCGAGGAAATCGCTTCCCGTAGCCCCGGTCGCATCGCGCCACGCGAACCACAGGATGCCGAGCGAGGCCACGCCGACCATCGCCGCATAGGCGCGCACTCGGCGCGCATCTAGCCAGTCCGCGTCTCTCAGTGCCCCGCCAAGCGCCATTGTGCGGGTTTAGGCACGAGCAACAGCGTGATCCAGCGAAACCCTAGGGGCGCCCGATCGAGTGATATTCGAAGCCGCGGTCGCGCATGTCGTCGGGGCGATAGATGTTCCTGAGGTCGACCATGATCGGTGCCTCGGCGAGCGACTTGACCCGGTCAAGATCGAGTGCGCGAAAGGCATCCCACTCGGTCACGATCGCCACCGCGTCGGCACTCTCGATCGCCTGGTAGGGATCGCTGCACATGATGACGTCCGGCATCAGCGGTGCGGCAAGCTCCATGCCCTCGGGATCGTAAGCCGCGACCTCGACGCCCGCGTCGGTCAGCGTCTGCGCCACCGCGATGGAGGGAGAATCGCGCATGTCGTCGGTGTTGGGCTTGAAGGTCAGACCGAGCAAGGCGACTTTCTTGCCACGCGCCTCGTCGTGCCCGCCGATCGCGTCGAGTACCTTGCGGCCCATCGCGCGCTTGCGGCTCTCGTTGACCTTGACCACCGCCTCCACGATTCGCGTCGGACTGTCGTAATCCTCGGCGGTCTTGAGCAGGGCCAGCGTATCCTTGGGAAAGCACGATCCGCCATATCCGGGGCCGGCATGCAGGAACTTGCGCCCGATGCGGTTGTCCATCCCGATGCCCCGGCTGACATCCTGCACGTCGGCCCCGACCTTTTCGCAGAGATCGGCCATCTCGTTGATGAAAGTGATCTTAGTCGCGAGGAAAGCGTTGGCGGCGTATTTGATCAGCTCGCTGGTGCGGCGATTGGTGAACAGGATCGGCGATTCGTTGAGGAAAAGCGGACGATAGACCTCGCTCATCACCTCGCGCCCGAAATCTTCCTCCGCCCCGATCACGATGCGGTCGGGCCGCTTGAAATCCCCGATCGCCGCCCCCTCGCGCAGGAACTCCGGATTGGAGACGACCGCCACCTTGTGGGAGCAGCCGCTGGCAGCGATGATCCGTTCGACCTCGTCGCCCGTCCCGACGGGGACAGTGGATTTGGTCACCACCACGCAATCGTTGGTGAGGGCTGCGCCGATTTCCTCGGCGACGGCATAGACGAAGCTCAGGTCGGCATGGCCGTCACCGCGGCGACTGGGGGTGCCGACCGCGATGAAGATCGCATGGGCGCCCGCGATCGCATCGGCGAGGTCGGTGGAAAAGGTCAGGCGACCGGTGGCGACATTGCTCTCGACCAGCTTGTCGAGCCCCGGCTCGTAGATCGGCATGATCCCGTCGCGCAGGCGATCGATCTTGCCCCGGTCCTTGTCGATGCAGACGACGTCGTGTCCGAAATCGGCGAAACACGCTCCCGATACCAGGCCGACATAGCCCGACCCCACCATCGCGATCTTCATTACTGCCCCCCGGTGTGCTCGATCCGAATTGCCCCGTCCTGATCGACGGCCTGGATATAGGCCCTCTCGTGCCCTTCGAGCATCAGCGCCGTCAAGCGGCCGGAGCGAAAGGCCCCGGTGTCGATGCCGATGCGATGTCCGCGATCCTCGACCTCGTCGAAGATGGTGTGCCCGTGCACCACGACATGATCGAAAGGCTGCGCATGGCGCAGGAACCGTTCGCGGATCCACAGAAGATCGCTGCGACGCTGCTCCTCGACCGGGCGCGACGGATCGATGCCGGCATGGACGAAGAGGTAATCCCCGGCAACGATCATTTCCTCGAAACCGCGGAGGAATTCGCGATCCTCCATGGGCACGATGCGATGGATCGCGTCCTGCAGTTCCTTCAGTGTCAGCGCGTTGTAGGTGCCAAGGTCAATATCGTAGCTCAGCACCGTCTCGCGCCCGCCATGCTTGAGGAAATGGCGCAGCATTTCGGTGTCGTCGAAACTCTGGAGGAACATTTCCTCGTGATTTCCGGCGAGGTAGCGGACCTCGCGGCGTGTGCCCCATTCGCGGGCCGCGCGAATGACGCCGGCACTGTCCGCCCCCCGATCGATCAGATCGCCAAGCAGCACGACGGTCGTCTTTGCAGCATCGCCCCGCCGAACATCATCGGCTTCCACCCCCTCGATCAAAGTCTCGAACAGATCGCGGCGACCATGGATATCGCCGATAACGTAGTAGCGCTCCCCTTCCGGAACGGACGGGAAATGGGCAGCCGCGGCCTGAGGCCGGAAAATCTGTTTGAGCGATGCAAGCATGAGATTGGTGACGCGCGTCTGGAGCGAGTGGTTCCACCCTTAGGAGAGCGCCATCTAGCGGGCAACACGTGAAACCGCGATGAACGATGTTCGCAGTTGCAAAAATGACACCTTTGGATGCTGCATGTGCGAGCAGAGAAGAAACATACTTGCGCACAAACTCGCAGTAAGGAAATATAATGGCGTTCTGATGTGAGAAGTCCGCACATATGTGGAACCGCCTCAGCGCGCAGGTGGGACGAAGCAATAACCAAACGAGGAAGTTTGATATGCTCACGTCCATCCGCGGCTTGTCCGCAACTGTTTCGCTCGCTCTCTCTTTTGCTGCCGCTTCCGCCTTTGCGCAGGACACCGTGCAGACGAATACCGGACTTCCCGAACCGGAGACCACTCCTGATTCGGGGATCTCGATTTTCGGCAACGTTGTCCTGGTCACGGATTATCGCTTCCGCGGGGTCTCCTATTCGGGCGGGGATCCTGCGGTCTAGGGCGGCATCGATCTCAACCACGAAAGCGGCTTCTATGTCGGCACTTGGGCCTCTTCGCTCGATGTCGGGCCTGCCTATGGCGAGCTCGAGGTCGATGTCTATGCCGGATACGGTCGGGAATTCAGCAACGGTCTGACGATGGATGTCGGCCTGCTCTACTACATTTATCCGACCGAGGATGTCGGCGCGAACGTCAATTATTTCGAGCCCTATGCCTCGGTCGGCTTCGCGCTCGGACCGGTCAGCACTTCCGTAGGCGTTGCCTATGCCTGGGAACAGGACGCGATCGGGGGACAGGACAATCTGTATCTCTATACCGATCTCGAAGCGGGCATTCCGAACACGCCGATCACCTTGGCGGCGCATCTGGGATATACGGACGGTGTGTATGCCCCGCCGTTCCAGACCGGGCTCAGCACCGACGACACCGGGTTCGACTATTCCATCGGAGTCAGTGCGAGCGTGCTCGGCGGACTTTCGCTGGGCGTATCCTATGTCGGAGTGGACGGACCATCGGTGGACGGGTTCACCGACGATGCGGTGGTGGGCACGCTGGCTTTCAGCTTCTGACCGGCTGCGTATCGCCGGGGGGGCGGCACGATCGCCGCCCTTTCGGGCTATCCGCAGCTCAGTTCCGGCTGACCAGGCCCTGCGTGTCCCCCGGATGTTCGGTCGTCATGCGAAGGATACCGTAGCCGATCACCGCGGACGCGAGCGAGCCCAGCAGAATGCCGATCTTCGCCTCGTCGATGAATTCGCGCATCCCCGGAAAAGCAAGTTCGCCGATGAACAGCGACATGGTGAAACCGATGCCGCAGAGGATAGATATGCCCCAGATCTCCGGCCAGTTCGCATTTTCCGGGCGAGGAGCGAAGCCGGTCCGGTGCGCGGCGTAGATCGCGCTGAATATGCCGATCTGCTTGCCCAGGAACAGTCCGGCCGCGATGGCGATCGGCAGCGGGGCGAACACGCCCTCCAGCCCCATGCCCGAAAAGTCCACCCCGGCATTGGCGAAGCCGAAGATCGGCACGATCAGATAGGCGCTCCATGGCGCAAGGTTATGTTCGAGCCGTTCAAGCGGCGAGGTGCCATTCCTGCTCGCCATCGGAACGGTGAACGCGGCAACGACGCCCGCGATAGTCGCATGAACGCCCGAATTGAGGACGAAGAACCACAGCACCAGCGCCATCAGGATATAGGCCGGCAGCGAGGTGACGCCTCGGCGATTCATGCCAACCATGAAGCCCAGCACCACGATGCTGCCGATCAGCCAGGTGAGCTTGATCGACGCGGTGTAGAACATCGCGATGATCAGCACGGCGCCGATGTCGTCGACGATCGCCACGGTCAACAGAAACAGGCGCAGCGAAGACGGCACGCGGCTGCCAAGCAGGCCCAACACGCCCATTGCGAACGCGATGTCGGTCGCAGCGGGGATCGCCCAGCCGCGCGCCAGCATTGGGTCTGCTCCGCTGACGAAGAACATGTAGACTAGCGCCGGCGCCACCATGCCCGCGCCTGCGGCGAGCACTGGGAGACGACGCTGTTGCGCGGTGGCGAGCTGCCCGGCGATGAGCTCGCGCTTCACCTCCAGCCCGACGACGAAGAAGAAAATCGCCATCAGACCGTCATTGATCCACAGATGCAGCGTGTTGAGCTTGAACACGTCGCGATCGAACAGATAGCCGTGGAAGAGCGTGTGGTACTCCTCGCGCCACGCCGAATTGGCGGCACCCATGGCCGCGATCGCGACGAGGATCAGCAGGATGCCTGCCGAAGCGTCGCCGACGAAGAGAGCGCGCACGGGCGCGAACAGTCTCGAGATGGTTCCTGGTCTTGCGTTGGTCACGGGGCGGGGCTTTCGAGCAATTGGACGCGCGTTGCAAGAGGGGCGGTGACCGGATAGATGGGGCCGCGTTCAGGGGGGCAATCTTGGATCCAGTCGGTTTTACGGCCGCGGAATGGTTCGTGCTGATCCAGCACGAGCTGTTCCTCTTCACGGCGGTATTCTTTCTTATCGGAGCGTTCGACGAGATCGTCGTCGACGTCATGTATCTGTGGCTGAGGCTGACCGGCCGCATCTCTTCCCGGGCGGCTCTGCCTGAAGGCGCCAGCGATCTATCAGCCCCGGTGGCGATCTTCATTCCCGCATGGTGCGAGGCGGAGGTGATCGGAACGACGCTGCAATATGCGATGCGGGCCTGGCCGCAGAAAAATGCCCGCTTTTACGTCGGCTGCTATCGCAACGATGCCGAGACGCCGCTGGCCGCCGCGATCGGTGCCGATGGCGACCGGCGCGCCCGGATCGTCATTCACGATCGGGACGGGCCGACGAGCAAAGCCGACTGCCTCAATCGCCTTTATGCGGCGCTGGAGGAAGACGAGCGTCAATCGGGCGCCCGGTTCCGAATGGTCGTTCTTCACGATGCGGAAGACATGGTCGATCCTGCAGCGCTGGCGCTCATGGACCGGACGCTGGACCAGGCGGATTTCGTCCAGCTGCCGGTGCTGGCCCTGCCGCAGAAGGGATCGCCCTTGATCGCCGGTCACTATGTTGACGAATTCGCCGAAGTGCACGGCAAGACGATGGTGGTGCGCGACGCGCTTGGCGCGGGGCTGCCGGGGGCGGGCGTCGGCTGCGCGATAGACCGCAGTTTCCTCGATCTGCTGGCGAAGCGAAATGGCGGCGAGACATTCTCATCCGGTTCGCTGACCGAGGATTACGAGCTCGGCTTGGAAGTCGCCGCGCTCGGCGGGCGTTCGCGTTTCATTCGCGCGCGGGCGAAGGACGGCCGCCTCGTCGCGACGCGCGCATATTTCCCCGCCCACCTGTCGGACGCGGTGCGGCAGAAGACCCGCTGGGTCCACGGCATCGCGCTCCAGAGCTGGGACCGGCTGGGCTGGCGCGGCGGGCTGAGCGACCTGTGGATGCAGATGCGCGACCGGCGTGGCCCCTTCGCCGCGTTGCTGCTCGCGCTCGGCTATATGCTCGTTGTCCTGTCCGGAGTGCAGATCGCTCTTTCGACATTCGGCGCGGCACGGCCCATCGTCCTTACTCCGCTGCTCGAGGCCCTGCTGCTCGGCAACCTCCTCGCGCTGTTCTGGAGACTGTCGATGCGCGTCGCTTTCACCACCAGCGAATTCGGCTGGCGCGAGGGGCTGCTCGCCATGCCACGCATTCTCGTTTCCAACGTCATCGCGATCATGGCGGGGCGCCGGGCGATCGTCGCCTATGTTCGCACGCTGGCCGGTGAGCCGGTCCGCTGGGAGAAGACCGAGCATCGCGACCACCCCGTTCTTGCCGAATCGAGCACAGCGTCCGCATGAGCATCGGTGCGCGGACTACCGCCCGACCGGGCCGGCCCCTCTTCTTCATGCTCGCGACCGTCGCGGGATGGAGCGCATTGCGTGTGGGTTTTGGAAGCCTGCCTTTCGCGCTCGAACCGTTGCCAGTACTTGTCGCTGCGGAGTTGCCAGGCGCGATCCCTGCCGTCGTGCCCGGCCTGGCGGTGCCCGACCGTGCGGACAGTAGAGTGAATGCGACAATCGGGGCGACCGGCATTGCCGAAGCCTTGCCTCTGCGCGCGCTGGCAGAGGGTCTTGCAGCAAGTCCCCTTCTGTCCCCATTGGCCGCGATCGTTTCCAGCAGCGCGCCGGCGCCGGACCGGGCGCAGTCGCTCCGGACCGCGGCATCGCACAATCTTCTCTGGATGGCAGCGATGGCCCAGGTACCCGTCCCGCCCGAGGTCGCGCGGATGATGGATGGACGTTCTGGCGCAGAGTCCGCGAGGCCCCAAGGCGAGCGCGGGCGGAGCGACAGCGTCGCACGGCGGCTCAGCCTCGACAGCTGGTTGTTCCTTCGCTCTGGCGGCGAAGGCGAGGCGAAGGTCGTGACCGGCGCGCCCGGACCGGCCTTTTACGGTCGCAGCCAGGCCGGTGCGATCCTGCGCTATCGGCTCGCGACAGCGTCGCGTTTTGATCCGGCGGCATATGTGCGCGCCGATGCCGCGCTCGTGTCTCGTGGAGAGCGACAGGTTGCGCTCGGCGTGAGCGCCCGGCCTCTCGCGGCGCTGCCGCTTGTCGCCCATGCCGAGATGCGCGCCACGCGGCAGGACGGGCGAACCGAACTGCGTCCGGCCGCCTTCGTCACCACCGGCACCGACGCCGCGCCCCTGCCGGGCGGCTTCGCTTTGCGCAGCTACGGGCAGGCGGGCTATGTTGGCGGGCGCTTTGCCAGCGCCTTTGCCGATGGGCAGGCGGTGGCGACGCGCGAGGTCGCGCGGTTCGACTTGGGTTCGCTGCGGGCGGGTGCGGGCGTGTGGGGCGGGGCGCAGCGCGGGGTCCAGCGGCTCGACATCGGGCCGAGCGCCGCGCTTTCCATCCGGCTCGGCGACGCACCGGCCCATCTGTCATTGGACTATCGCGTGCGCGTGGCGGGCGATGCAGCGCCGGGAAGCGGCGCTACACTGACACTCTCGCGCAGCTTCTGAGCGCGTGCGACTTTAAACCCGCCTTCCGCTGCGATAGGGGCGGGCGATGGACGTCTACCTCCCTATCGCGAATCTGGCGGTCAACGGGTTGTGGATCGTCGCGCTCGGCGCGCTGACAGGCGTTCTCTCGGGATTGTTCGGGGTGGGCGGGGGCTTCCTCACCACGCCGCTGCTGATCATCTTCTACGGCATTCCGCCGACCGTTGCCGCAGCCAGCGCCTCGACGCAGGTGACCGGCGCGAGCGTGTCGGGCGTGCTTGCCCATGCCAAGCGCGGCGGCGTCGACTATCGCCTGGGCGCTGTTACCGTGGCCGGCGGGCTGCTCGGCTCGGGTATCGGGGCGCTCCTGTTCCGGTTCCTGCGTAGCGTGGGCCAGATCGACGTGGTCATCAACTCGCTCTACGTCGTTCTGCTCGGCTCGATTGGCGCGCTGATGATGCGCGAGGCGGTCCAGTCGATCCGCGGAACCGCCACAGCGCAGGTTCGCCGCCGCAAGCATCATCCGATCGTGGCCGCGCTGCCGTGGCGCTGGCGCTTCTATCGCTCGGGTCTCTACATCTCGCCGCTCGCCCCGCTGATCCTGGGTGTGCTGGTGGGCATTCTGACGATGCTCATGGGCGTCGGCGGCGGATTCATCCTCGTCCCCGCAATGCTCTACATCCTCGGGATGAGCGCAAATGTTGTGGTCGGCACCAGCCTCTTCAACATCCTTTTCGTCACCATCGTCACAACCATGATGCATTCCTTGACGACCAAGGCAGTGGACATCGTGCTCGTCGGTCTTCTGCTGATCGGATCGGTCACGGGCGCGCAGCTGGGCACCCAGTGGGCGGCCAAGGTGAAGCCCGAATGGCTGCGCCTCGCCCTTGCCGCGATCGTCCTCGTCATCGCGATCCGCATCTTCATCGGCTTTTCGATCCGGCCGGACGAGATCTACACGGTCTTCCCGCTGTGAGGATACTGCTTGCCCTGCTGTGCGCTCTGACGCTGATGGGGCAGCGCGATCCCATCCTCGTGCCGGAAGTCAGCCAGCACGAGGTGCAGGTGCGTCAGGGCTTCACAGGCACCGAACTGTTGCTGTTTGGCGCGGTCCTCGACCCTGCCCAGCGTGCTGCCGGGCAGCGATACGACATCGTGGTGGTGCTGAAGGGACCGTCCGAACCCATCCGGATGCGCGAGAAGGAACGGATTGGGGGCATCTGGATCAATGCCGAGAGCAGCGATTTCCGTTCCGCCCCGTCCTTTTTCGCGATCGCAAGCACTCGCCCGATCGACCAGATCGTCGACGAGAAGACCGCCGCGATCTACGAATTCGGCACCCGCTACATCCAGCTCAGCCCGAGCGGCGCGATCGATCCCGAAGAACAGGCGCGCTTCGCCGCCGGGCTGGTCGACCTGCGCACGCGGCAGGGTTTGTACAAGGAAGAGATCGGCGGGGCACAGCTGCGCGAAGACATCCTCTACCAAGCGCGCATAGCTCTGCCGTCCAACGTGGTTACCGGTGTCTACACCGCCGAAACCTTTGCCGTGACGCGTGGTCGCGTGATCGCTTCGGCGGTGTCCGAGGTGGAGGTTCGCAAGGTCGGTTTCGAACGCGCCGTCGAATATAACGCGCAGGAAAATTCCCTGCTTTACGGGCTCGCTGCGGTGTTCCTGTCGATCGGCATGGGCTGGGCGGCAGGGCGCTTCTACGCGATGATCTGATCGTGCAGCAGATTGCGCCGCCCGACGCTCTCGCTGGCGAGCGGTGTTGACCCGATCTTAACCCCGTCCATCTAGGCCGAAGCACCTGCGCGCCGCCCGATCCGGCGGTCGCGATCCAGAAGGGTTGCATCGACATGAACGCCATGAGCCAGGACGTATTCCGCACTTTCGATCCGGCGGGCGAGGAAGGGGCCAGACCGCCTGTGCGCGCGGCGAGCCTCGACCCCGCACTCAAGGCACAGGCTGCTCAGGCGACGCAGGCCATGCCGCCATCGCAAGCGGAAACCGGCTATTCCAACGAGAATGCCACCCAGCCCATCGGCGTCGTTCTCGAAATCGCCGGGTCGGGATCGCAGATCGCGATCGATATCCAGCGCCTCAACGAATGCATGGAGGACGAGGATCCCTCGATCGCTCTGGCCGGACAGGTCGGCAGCCAGATCAAGATCCGCGTCAACAACAGCTGGCTGCTCGCCAGCGTCCGCAACCAGAAGCAGGACCGGCGGGCCGACGGCTCGATCATCGCCAATATCGATTTCCTCGGCGAAGGGCAGGAGGAAAAGCTGACCGGGCGCCTGCACGGTTTCCGGCGCGGCGTGACGCGCTATCCGGTGCCGGGCGCGCTGGTCTATCCGGCGACCACGGGCGATCTCCGTCAGGTTTATGCCAGCGACGGGCGGGATTCGATCACCGTCGGCAACGTCTATCCGACGCGCGACATCCGCGCCGGGCTTTATATCGACGCGATGCTCGGCAAGCACTTCGCGCTGCTGGGCTCGACCGGCACCGGCAAGTCCACCTCCGCCGCGCTGATCCTCCATCGCATCTGCGAAGCGGCGCCCGAGGGACACATCGTGATGATCGATCCGCACGGCGAATATTCGGCGGCGTTCCGGCGCACCGGCATGATCTTGGACGTCTCGAACCTGCAGATGCCCTACTGGCTGATGAATTTCGAGGAGCATTGCGAGGTGTTGCTGAGCTCTTCGGGCAACGAGCGGCAGGTGGACGAGGATATTCTCGCCAAATGTCTGCTCAAGGCCCGCTCCAAGAGCCGCCTCGCCGGATCTCTGGGCAAGGTGACCGTCGATTCTCCGATCCCCTATCTCCTGTCGGACCTTTCGAACGAGATTCAGGACCAGATGGGCAAGCTGGACAAAGCGACCACCTCAGCGCCCTATATGCGGATCAAGAACAAGCTGGACGAGATCAAGAGCGATCCACGATACCAGTTCATGTTCTCCGGCATGCTGGTCGGCGACACCATGGCGGATTTCATCTCCAAGGTGTTCCGCATGCCGGCGAACGGCAAGCCGATCTCGATCATCGACGTCTCCGGCGTGCCTTCGGACATCACCGCCACGGTCGTTGCGGTGCTCAGCCGGCTGGTGTTCGATTTTGCCATCTGGGGCCGCGAGGAGAAGACCGCGCCGGTGCTGCTGGTCTGCGAGGAGGCCCACCGCTACGTGCCGAGCGAGAAGCACGCGGATGGCAATTCGGTCGGCAAGATTCTCTCCCGCATCGCCAAGGAAGGGCGCAAATACGGAATCAGCCTCGGCCTCATCACCCAGCGCCCGTCCGATCTTGCCGAAGGCGTGCTGTCGCAATGCGGCACCATCATCTCGATGCGGCTCAACAACGATCGCGACCAGGAATTCGTGCGCGCCGCGATGCCAGAAGGCGCGCGCGGCTTCCTCGACTCCATCCCCGCCCTGCGCAACCGCGAATGCATCATCTGCGGTGAGGGCGTGGCGATCCCGATCCGGGTGAATTTCGACACGCTGGAGGAGGTGAAGCGGCCCGCCTCGGACGATCCGAGCTTTCTGGAACTGTGGAACAGCTCGGGCCGGGAAGAGGACGCGGTCGAACGCATCGTGCAGCGCTGGCGCTCGCAGGGCTGAGCGTTCCGTGGCTCGGCACTCTAGGTTCCGCGCGTATCGCCGTAGAGATGGATGTGCAGCCGGTCGCTCATGCGAAAGCCATGTTCGAGGCATAAAGGCGCGAGCCATTCCTGCCGTGTGCGCAAGGTCGCGCTGTCCGTGCCCTCGGCCATCAGGAAAACGCGTTCCGCCGGGAAGCGGTGGCGGGCCTGCAAGGCCAGCACTTCGTCCAGATCGGCAGGTTCGGCGATCACGAACTTGAAGAAGGCACGCGGATCGCTGGCGTAGAAATCGAGCCTCTCGGGCAGCAGTGCCAGGTCGGCGGGATTGCCCGAATGGGCGAGCTTGGGGCTGACGTTGTATTGATCGATACGGATATCGAGCCGGGGCGGGGCGGCCGTGGTTCCGTTGGTCTCGATCTCGACCGCAATGTCGGGCAACAGGTCGAGCATGTCGGCGAGAGCGGGTGCCTGAAGCAGGGGCTCGCCGCCGGTAATGACTAGCCTGTTCTGCCCGAGCGCTGTTATGCGCCGGGCCGTTTCCTCGGGGTCGAGCTTGCGCTGGTTCTCGCGCCGGACGTAATGCTCTCCGCTGCGATGCGGTCGCTCGTCGCCCTCGAAATGCCAGGTATATGCGGTATCGCACCAGACGCAGGCGAGGTTGCAGCGCGACAGCCGCAGGAAAGCGACCGGCACGCCCGCGCTCGGCCCTTCGCCCTGAAGCGAGGCGAAGATTTCCGCCTCACCCCCCGGCGCTTCGGTGGCGAGGATCAGGCTGCTCACCCCAGCCGCGCCAGCGCCGCTTCCAGCCGCTCGACCTCGGCGGCATGATGCGCATGGTCCGCGCGCGCCTTCTCGACCGCTTCGGGCTTCGCCTTCTCGACGAATTTCGGATTGCCGAGCCGGCCCTGCAGCGATCCTGCTTCCTTGCGCGAGGCGACAAGCGCCTTTTCGAGCCGGGCCTTTTCCGCGCCGATGTCGACGATCCCTTCGAGCGGAACGATCACCGCATCCTCGCCCGCGGCGATCTGCATGGCGGGGCCGGACGGCGCCTCCCCGACATGGACCGGCGTCAGGCGCGCGAGACGTTCGACCGCGGCCGATGCGCGCTCGAGGACGCCCTTGGCGACGGGCGAGGGGGCCGCGATAAATGCTTCGAGCTTGGCACCGGGCGCAATCCCCAGTTCGTTCTTGGCCGCGCGGGTCGCGGTAGTCAGCGCGATCACCCAGTCGATCGCCGCCACGGCGTCGGCGTCCACCTGCGCTTGCGGTTCCGGCCATTTCGCGGTCATCAGCGGATGATCGGCGCGGTCCCCCTGCTTCGACCACAGCTCTTCGGTCACGAAAGGCATGAAGGGGTGCAGCATGACCAGGATCTGGTCGAGCGCCCACCCGGCGACCGCGCGGGTCTCGGCCGCTGCCGGACTGTCGGCATCGCCGGCGAAGACCGGCTTGATCAGTTCCAAATACCAGTCGCAGAACCGGTCCCAGGCGAAGTGATAGATCGTGTTCGCCGCTGCATCGAAGCGCAGGTCGGCCATCGCCGCTTCCAGCGCCTCGACCGTCTGCGCGACCTCGCCGATGATCCACTGATTGGCGGCGAGCCGGGCGGGCGGGGCGGCGATCGTCGTGCTCGCGCCGATGCCGTGCGACTGGCAGAAGCGGGTCGCGTTCCACAGCTTGGTCGCGAAATTCCGGTAACCCTCGACCCGGTTCTCGTCCATCTTGATGTCGCGGCCCTGGCTTTCCATCGCCGCCATGAAGAAGCGCAGCGCGTCCGCGCCGTAGCGGTCGATGAGGCCGAGCGGATCGACGACATTGCCCTTGGATTTCGACATCTTCTGCCCATCCGGCGCGCGGACGAGACCGTGAAGATAGAGCCGCGGCCATGGATTCTCGCCGGTAAGATAGCGCCCCATCATCATCATCCGCGCATCCCAGAAGAACAGGATGTCGAAGCCCGAGACGAGCAGCGAGTTGGGATAATGCTTGGCGATGAGATCGGTGTTCTCCGGCCACCCCAGCGTGGCGAAAGGCCAAAGGGCGGAGGAGAACCACGTGTCGAGAACGTCCTCGTCGCGGTAAAGCGTAATCACTCCGCCATTTTGATCAAGAAGCTCCGCATCAAAAGCATCTTCACGTGGGCTTGATCTCAGCTCGATTTTCTTGACAACGTCTGGTCCAAAAATGTCAGAGTAGTGTTTAAAGGCGGCTTCGCGAACTTCGTCTTCTGACAGCGCCACGAACGCCTTCTCGAAAGTAATTTTTTGAAAACCTTCTCCAAGGCTACCGCTCAATAACCCACCGCCATCACGGACGACTGCGGGTCCATACCACGCCGGAATCCGGTGACCCCACCACAACTGTCGGCTGACGCACCAGGGCTGGATGTTCTCCATCCAGTTGAAGAAGGTCTTTTCCCAGCTCTTGGGGACGATCTCGATATCGCCGCTGCGGACCGCCTCGATCGGGGCCTTGGCCAGTTCGGCGGCGTTGACGTACCATTGATCGGTCAGCCACGGCTCGATCTCGACCCCGCCGCGATCGCCGAAGGGGGTGGGGATGGTGCGCGGCTCGGCGTCGTGTTCCTCGCCGTCCTTGTCGAGATGGGGAACGAGGCGGCCCGCCTCCTTCATCATCTCGACGACGCGGCGCCGCGCCGCGAAGCGTTCGAGGCCGATCAGTTCATCCGGCACACCGCCGCATTGCACCACGCGCGCCTCGGCATCGAACATGTTGAGCATGTCGCCCGCCGCGATCCCCGCACGCTTGCCGACCTCGAAATCGTTGAAATCGTGGCCCGGCGTGATCTTCACCGCGCCGCTGCCGAGTTCGGGATCGGCATGCTCGTCGGCGACGATCGGGATTTCCCGGCCGGTGATCGGCAGCTTCACCTTGGCACCGCGCGCCACGAGGTCGCGATAGCGCTCGTCCTCGGGATGGACCGCCACGGCCATGTCGGCCAGCATCGTCTCGGGCCTTGTAGTCGATACGCGGATCGAACCCGACCCGTCGGCGAGCGGATAGTCGAAGGTCCAGAAGCTGCCCTTCACGTCGCGTGTCTCGACCTCGAGATCGCTGATCGCGGTCTTGAGCTTGGGGTCCCAGTTCACCAACCGCTTGTCGCGGTAGATCAATCCGTCTTCGTAAAGCCGGACGAAGGTTTCGAGCACCGCCTTGCTGAAATGCTCGTCCATGGTGAACTGCTCGCGGCTCCAGTCCATCGAACAGCCGAGACGGCGCAGCTGGCGGGTGATCGTGCCGCCGCTTTCTTCCTTCCATTCCCAAACCTTGCCGACGAAATCCTCGCGGCTGTAATTGGTCCGCTTGTCCTGATTTTCCTCGAGCCGGCGCTCGACCACCATCTGCGTTGCGATCCCCGCATGGTCGGTGCCCACCACCCACAGCGCATCCTTGCCGCGCAGGCGCTCGTAACGGATCGCGATGTCCTGAAGCGTGTTGTCGAGCGCGTGGCCGATATGCAGGCTGCCCGTCACATTGGGCGGCGGATTGACGATCGTGAATGCCTCCGCCTCCGGGCGGTGAGGACGGAACAGGCCGTTCTCTTCCCAGTGCTGGTACCAGCGGGCCTCGATCTCGCGGGGCTCGAATGTCGTCGGAAGCTCGGAACTCATAAGGGCGCGCTTTGCCAGCGCCCATTCGCGCGCGCAACATTTGAGCGAGGGTCAAGCTGCGCGGCATTGTGGGAAGTCGCTTGTGGCGCGCGCAATGCTCGCATAGACGCGTCGACCTATGGATCGCAGGGCCGGTTTCGAAATCGAGGAAGGTGAAGGCGGGGGCGCTGCTCTGGCGCTCACCGGGCCATGGCTGGTCGCGACCGTCGGCGCCGTCGAAGAGGAGGTCCAGTCGGTCGATGCCGAGGTCGAGCGGATCGATCTCTCGCAAGTCAGCGAGATCGACACCGCGGGTGCCTGGATGGCCTGTCTGCTCGCCGAACGCTACGAGGCCGAGATCACCGGTGCGAACGAGCGGGCCGCGCGCCTCGTCGAGGCGGTGAAGGACATGGACCTGGAGGGCGAGGTCGCCGCGCCCCGCTCCGATGTCTTCACCCGCGTCGCCGCGCGGGCGGGCGAAAAGGTTTACGGCGCGCGCTCGGGCACCCGCGGGGTTGTCGGCTTTCTCGGCGCGTTGATAATCGCTTTCGGCAGCGTCATTCGCCACCCTTCGCGCTTCCGCGGCAAGGCGGTCGTGCGACAGCTCGAACTGGTCGGCGTGAAGGCATTGCCGATCGTCGGCCTGATGAGCTTTCTGATCGGCGTCGTCATCGCGCAGCAGGGCGCGGTCCAGCTGCAGCAGTTCGGGGCCGAGACGCTGACCGTCAATCTGGTCGGTCGCATCACATTGCGCGAACTAGGCGTGCTGATGACCGCGATCATGGTCGCGGGCCGTTCGGGCTCGGCCTTCGCCGCGCAGATCGGCACGATGCGCCTGACCGAAGAGGTGGACGCCATGCGGACGATCGGCATCAATCCGATGGAAGCGCTGGTGGTCCCGCGCATCCTCGCCGCGATCCTGATGATGCCGCTGCTCGGCTTCTACGCCTCGGCGGTCGCGATTATCGGCGGTGCCGCGATCTCGGACGCATTTCTGGGCATTCCCTTCCTCAACTTCCTCCAGCGCATCCAGGAAGTGGTGCCGACCTACGACCTGTGGGTCGGGCTGGTGAAGGCGCCGGTCTTCGGCCTCATCGTGGCGCTGGCGGGCTGCTACCACGGTATGCAGGTCAAGGGTAACTCCGAGGAAGTCGGGCTACGCACCACGATGGCGGTGGTTACAGGCATTTTCGCGGTGATCGTGCTCGACGCCTTCTTCGCGGTCTTCTTCACCAGAGTGGGGTGGGCCTGATGGCGCTCGACGAGGAGAAACGCGAAATCGGCCGGCACGAGCGGTTTCGCGGCGAATATCCGCTGGTGGTCGAAGGGCTGGTCAACCGCTTCGGCGACCAGACGATCCATGACGGGCTCGACCTCAAGGTGCGGCGCGGCGAGATCCTCGGCGTGGTTGGCGGGTCGGGCACCGGCAAGTCGGTGCTGATGCGCTCGATCATCGGGCTCCAGATTCCTGACGAGGGGCATATCGAGGTGTTCGGCCGCTCGATCACCGATGCCGATCCCGACGAGGTGCTGGGCATTCGCGATCGCTGGGGCGTGCTGTTCCAGGGGGGCGCGCTGTTCTCGACGCTGACGGTGGGCGAGAATGTCGAGGTGCCGCTCAAGCAGTTCTTCCCCGACCTGTCGGACGGGCTGCGTCACCAGATCGCGCGCTACAAGGTGAAGCTTTCGGGTCTGCCGGAAGAAGCGGTGAACAAGTATCCATCCGAGCTTTCGGGTGGCATGAAGAAGCGCGCCGGCCTCGCCCGGGCACTTGCGCTCGATCCCGAACTGCTGTTCCTCGACGAGCCGACCGCCGGCCTCGATCCGATCGGAGCGGCAGCGTTCGACCAGCTTACACGCGAGCTCAAGAAGACGCTCGGCCTCACGGTTTTCCTGATCACGCATGACCTCGATACGCTGCACGAGATCTGCGACCGGGTGGCGGTGCTGGCCGACAAGAAGGTGATCGCGGTCGATACCGTGCCCAACCTCATGGAACTCGACCACCCCTGGATTCAGGAATATTTCAACGGACCGCGCGGGCGCGCCGCACTGACGGCGCAGGCGCTCGACGAGTTGCGCCGCCACATGGAACTGCCCGTGGCCGCGCAGACAGTCAAAGCGTTGGACAACAGCCGGAATGCGAAGGCATAGAGAGAAGCGAATGGAAACGCGCGCAAATCACGTCTGGGTGGGGGTCGTCTCGCTCGTGCTCCTCGCCGCGCTGGCGGCCTTCATCGTATGGCTCGCGCGGCTGGGCGAAGGCAATCAGAACGAATACGACGTCTTCTTCAAGCAGTCCGTCTCGGGACTCGCGACCGGTAGCCAGGTATCCTTCGCCGGTGTTCCCGTGGGTCAGGTAAGTCAGATCCGCCTGTGGGAAAAGGACCCGGAATTCGTCCGCGTCCGTCTCAAGGTGCGCGAGGAAGTGCCAATTCTCGTCGGCACCACGGCGACCATCCAGTCGAGCTTCACCGGCGTGTCCACCATCCTTCTCGACGGTGCCCGGCGAGGCCGCCCGCCGATCACCTGCGAGACGACCGCCTGCACCGAAGGCGTACCCATAATTCCGCCCAAAGCCGGCGGCTTCGGCGAAATCCTCGCCAATGCGCCTTTGCTGCTCGAACGTCTGGCCACTCTGACCGAGCGCCTCACCCTGCTGCTTTCGGACGAGAACCAGGGATCGATCGCTGGCATCCTCGCCAACACCGACAAGATGACTGCGGATCTCGCCAGCGCCACGCCGCAGATCGAGCGGACCATGGCCGAGCTTCAGGTTACCCTGCGCGAAGCGGGCGAGGCGCTGAACCAGTTCGAGACGGTGACCGCTTCGACCGACCGCCTGCTGAACCAGGAAGGGGCGCAGCTTGCCGACCAGTTGCGGGCGACGCTGACATCCGCGAGCGGCGCGGCCCAGTCGCTGGAGCGCACGCTCGAGGAAGCACGTCCGGCGACAAAGCAGTTGACGGAAAGTACCTTGCCGGCGGCCGAGGCGACGCTCAGGGATCTGCGCGCCACGAGCAAGGCGCTGCGCCAGGTCACCGAGAAGATCGAAAACCAGGGCGTGGGATCCCTAGTCGGCGGACCCGCGCTGCCCGATTACGAACCGTGAGGTCATCGATGAAGCCTATCCGTCTCCTGCCGGTCCTCGCGGGCGCGGCGCTCCTGTCCGGTTGCATCAGCTTCGGTGAAGATCCGCCCGAAAGCCTGCTGTCGCTGACGCCGGCGACCAGCGCGAATGCCGGCTCGGGAACCACGGCAACTCGCGAGAGTGCGCTCGCGCTCGTCGAATTCGAGGCCCCGCAACGGCTCGACGTCACGCGCGTCCCGGTGCAGATCACCGACAGTTCGGTCGCCTATGTCGAGAATGCGGTCTGGGTGGAAAAGCCCGCCCGCCTCTTCCGCCGCCTCATCGCCGAAACGATCCGCGCAGGTTCGGGGCGGGTGGTGATCGATGGCGACGATCCGGGGGCCATGGCGGCGACGCGGCTCCACGGTACCTTGCGCGATTTCGGCTTCGATGCCCGAACCGGAGAGGCCGTGGTGGCAATCGACATGACCCGCAGCGGTGATGGTTCGCAAGTGACTACGCGGCGGTTCGAGGCGCGTATCCCGGGTGTGGTTCCGGAAGCGGGACCTGTCGGCATCGCGCTCAACCAGGGGGCCAATCAGGTCGCGGGCGAGATCGCCGCATGGGTGAACGCGAGCTGAGGACCGGGTCGCGTTGCCGGAGTGGTGACGTGATCGGAGTGCGTTTCAGCCGTGGTCCGTCGTCTGTCGGCAGCGCACGAATTCCAGCGCGCTGAGAAAGGCGGCCTTGCGTTCGGCCCGTCGGTCGGCTGCTTCCGCATCGACCCCCCAGCGTTCGGTCTGCCAGTCCTCTTCGAGATTGGCCGCGTCCCACAGCTGTTTGCCGTCGGCATCGGATTCCAGTGCCGCAAGGCCAATGCAGAGCGATGCGGCGAGCGAGGTCAGTGCGTACAAACCGGCCAGCTCGAAGATGTCCAGCCGCTCCAGCCGCCGGCGCAGGGCGGCAGTCGCCTCATCCGACAGCGGGCGGGCAACGATACCGCTGACCCGTTCCATCCGTATGCCCTCGCGCGCCTCGAGCGCCGTCACCAGCGGCTCCCACACATCCTGTTGGCGCCGCCACAGCGCATCCTCGGGATCGGCGCGGTAGCAGAGCGTGTCTGTCTCGGCATAGGCCAGCAGTTTGTCGATCTGTCCGGCTCGGTCCGGTGCCACGACGTCGATCGCGAAATCGGCGATGTCGCGATGGCGAAAGCCGCGCGGATCGATCTCTTCGCCCTGACCGCGCCATTCTCGGGCCAGCAATCGGGCCAGAGGCTCGGTGGGGACGATCTGGGGTTTCCGGGTCTGCGTCATCACAACGCGACCGTCGAGCGCGACCGACCAGCCGCCATCGACCTGCCGGACTGACACCTCGTCATAGAACCGTTTCATGAGCCGTGACCTTTCCACCGTCTGGCCATCTGGCGCGGGAGGAAGAAGAACCCGGCCGCGCCCGCGATCAGCAGGATCGTGCCTAAAGCAGGCACTTCCCCGATCCGCTCCACATAAAGCGTAGCGCCGGCGAGAACGATCCCGAGGCAACATAAGCGAACCAGCTGCATTTGCGCGAACCGGCGCTTCGCCAGCCGTTCCGCGGCATTGGGGGCGAGTTCGCGTTCAGCCACGAATCAGCGCTTCCAACTCGTCCATCGTCCTAGCAACAGCGTCGGCCCCTTCCTCGAGCAGTTCCTCCGGCTTGTGGTAGCCCCAGGCTACGCCGATGGCCCGCACGCCCGCGGTGCGCGCCATGGCGATATCGAAGGTAGTATCACCGATCATCACCGCCCCCGCCGGATCGACTTTCGCTTCGTCGAGCGCGGCGAGCAGCATTGCCGGATCGGGCTTCGACGGGTGACGGTCGGCAGTCTGGAGGCTGATGAAGAAATCCGCGATGTCGTGCATGGCAAGACAGGCGTTGAGGCCGCGATCGCTTTTGCCGGTGGCCACGGCGAGCAACCAGCCTTCGCGGTGCAGGCGGCCTAGCAGTTCGGCCATGCCGTCGTATAGCGGTTCGCGTAGCCGCCCCTCGGCCCGCGCGGTCGAGAAACTGTCCTTGTAGCCCTGCACTGCAATCGCCTGCGTCTCCGCGCTTGCATCGGGCGCAAGGCGGCGCAGGGCCTGCGGCAGGCTGAGCCCGACCATGCGGCGGATGGTGTTGCGGTCCGGGGGCGTGAGGTTGGCAGACGCGAAGCCCGCCTCCATCGCCTCACAGATCGAGGCTTGTCCGTCGACGAGCGTGCCGTCGCAGTCGAAGATCGCTAGCCGCGTCATAGGCCGCGTCACGGGCGCACCAGTCGCATCAATTGCGCGAGCGCGGGCGAGCCGTTTGCCTCGTGGCCTGCCGCAATGGCCTCGCGCACCCCGTCGGGCTTGGATTGCGAGAGCTTCAGCGTCGGACGCCAGGCGAGTATTTCCAGTTCGAAGCCAACGATTCCGGTGAAAAGCTTCCGCCAGGTTTCTTCAGAGGCTTCCGCGGCCCGCCACGCTTCCCCTTCGAGGCGCGCTTCGTGCCGCTCGATCAAACGGTGCAGCAGCGCCTCCAGCCCTTCCGGCTCCATCTTCCGCACCCGACCTTCCAGCTCCAGCGCGACGTAGTCCCAGGTGGGAACCGTGTCGCGCTTTTCGTACCAGCGCGGCGACACATAGGCGTCCGGGCCGTTCACAACGGCCAGCGCATTCGCTCCGTCGAGATGGCGGGTGAGAGCGTTGCCGCGCGAAAGGTGGAACTGGATCGCGCCGTCGCCGGTCGAGACGATCGGCGTGTGCGCGACGCGCGGCCCATCCGGCGTGGTCAGAAACACCATCGCGAAGCCGACCTGGTCGATCAGCGCTTCGAGCAGTTCGCGGTCTTCGCTGCGGAAGGCCGAATTGGGATGCATCAGCGCTTCCCGCCGGACTTTCCGCCGGACTTCGCAGACCTGGAGGTCACCCGGCCGCGCCGCTCGCCGCGCCGGGCCTTGCGATACTGCTTGGCATGGGCGCGGGCCGCCTGTTTCTTCTCCGCCTTGGAGCGCTCGGGCGCTTCTTCGGGCGTGGGGCTCGCATCGGACAGGCCGGGGTCGAAGCCGAGCTGTTCCATGCTGCCCGCGAAATGTTCCGGCAGTTCGGCGGTCGCGTCGATCTTCTCGCCATCAGGGCCGCTGATGATCAGCCGCCTCGCGTGGAGATGCATCTTGCGGCTGATGCTGCCGGTGAGGAAGGCGTCCTGCCCGCCATATTTGCCGTCGCCCACGATCGGGTGGCCCATTGCAGCGCAGTGGACACGCAGCTGGTGGGTGCGCCCGGTCAGCGGTTCGAGCTCGAGCCAGGCGGCCTTGTTGCCGGCGCGTTCGACCACGCGATAGCGAGTCTTGGCCGGCTGGCCGTTCTCCTCGTCGACATGCATCTTTTCGCCGCCGGTGCCGGGTTGCTTGGCCAGCGCCGCCTCGATCACGCCCTGCGCGATGTCGGGCACGCCGACCACCAGCGCCCAGTAGATCTTCTTGGCACTGCGCCCGGCGAAGCGCTTGGAATAGGAGGCCGCGCTCCCTGGGCTGCGCGCCACCAACAGGATGCCGGACGTGTCCTTGTCGAGCCGGTGGACGAGCCGCGGGCGGGGCTCTTCGCCTTCCGCATAGGCATCGAGCAGCCCGTCGACATGGCGCGTCGTCTTCGTCCCACCCTGCGTGGCGAGGCCGGGCGGCTTGTTCAGCACCAGTGCGGACTTCGTGCGCTGGATCAGCATGTCCTCGGCAAGCGAGCGATCCTCGGGCGAGAGTTCACGCCGCTGGCGTTCCCCGCGATCGGGCGAGGCGCCGCCCGGCGGCACGCGGATCTGCTGGCCTTCCACGAGCCGGTCGTCCGGTTTCGCGCGGGCGCCGTCGACCCGGATCTGTCCGGTCCGCGCCCATTTCGACACGGTGCCGAAGCCGATCTGGGGCAGGTGCCGCTTGAACCAGCGGTCGAGCCGGATGCCGTCATCGTCGGCGGCGATGGTGAACAGGCGCACTTCGTCGGAAGGTTTCACGAGACCGTCCTCATCACCACGAGACCGAAGAACAACCCGCTGATGCCGAGCGCGAAGGAGAGAAAGGCATAGAGCACCGCTATCGCATACTGCCCGCGCTGGATCAGAAGCACGAGTTCGAGACTGAAGGCAGAAAAGGTGGTGAATCCGCCGAGGAGACCGGCGCCGAGAAGCAGGCGAAGCTGATCGCCGCTCTCCCCGCCGTGGCGCGCGAGCCAACCGGCCAGCACGCCCATCAGCAGACTGCCCAGCGCATTGACCGCCAGCGTCGCCCAGGGGAAGACGCCCATCGCCGGTGCGCCCAGCCACGTGGTCATTGCACGGCCCGCCTGATAGCGCAGCGCCGCGCCGAACGCGCCGCCGATGGCGACATTGACGGTTGCGGCAAGGGGGGAGAGGGAGGACATTGCCCGCGGCCTTAGCGCCCTCTCCCGCCGGTTGGAAGCCGCACCTTCCCTTGCGGCAACTGCGCGCCGCCGCGGACGGACCGCGCGAGGGCTAAGAAGGCTTGCCTTTCGTGCCGCTTGCGCCTAGGGAACGCGCCGTTCGAGCCGGTCCGGAACGGATTCGGCGCGTTTTCCGTTGATTGGGTATTCGCCGATTCGATCTGGTGTCGATTCGGTGCCAGCCATTCGATGGAGGCCGTAATCAGGAGGCAAACCCGCGCCGCGGGCTCTGGCCCGTTCAGTAAGGTGTTTCAGTTTATGCAAATCATGGTTCGCGATAACAATGTTGACCAGGCCCTGCGCGCGCTCAAGAAGAAGCTGCAGCGCGAGGGCGTCTATCGCGAAATGAAGCTGCGTCGCCATTACGAAAAGCCGAGCGAGAAGCGGGCCCGCGAAAAGGCCGCGGCCGTTCGCCGCGCCCGCAAGCTCGAGCGCAAGCGGATGGAGCGCGACGGCATCAAGTAAGCCGTTGCCTGCCCGGTAGAGAACATTCATGAGGGCGCGGAATGAACTCCGCGCCCTTTTGCGTATCAGGACCCGACACATGACCGAGATTACCCGCGTGCCTCTCCAGCCCATTGCCAAGGGTTCGCTGACCAAGCTGTGGCTCGCCATCGCGGTGCTGGTCCTGATTGGTGCCGGGCTCGCCTGGGCTGCGATCCCGCGCGGTGTCGAGGTCGAGACGCTGGTCGAGGGCACGGGGCCGACGCCCGCCGCGACTGACGTTGCCTTCGTCCGCTACACCGGGATGCTGCCCGACGGGACGGTGTTCGACCAGTCGCAGGACATTCCCCTGCCGGTCGAGGGCATCTTTCCCGAAGGCAACCCGCTGCCGCTCGACCGCATGGTTCCCGGCTTCACCGAAGGCGCGACGCAGATGCGCCAGGGCGGCAAGTATCGCCTGACCATCCCCGCCGCGATGGGCTATGGTGCGGAAGGGCGGCAGGACCAGATGGGCAATCAGGTGATCCCGCCCGACAGCGACCTCGTCTTCGAAGTCGAGATGATCGAATTCATGAGTGCGGAGGAGTTCGAGCAAAGACTGCAGGCTCTGCAACAGGCGCTGCAGACACAGCAGAATCTCGGCGGCCCTCAGCCGGGCGTACCGGGTGCTCCGGGCGGGGCCGTCCCGCCGCCGCCCGCCCCGGGACAGTAGTCCACCACATCCGCCGCAGCGCGAATCGCCGTCTTGATGGCGGCGGCGCGCGCGGCTAGTGCGCGGGGCATGTCAGTCACCCGCGAAGAAGTGGCCAAGATCTCGAACCTCGCACGCATCCGCATGACGGATGGCGAGCTCGACCGGATGGTCCCCGAACTCAACAAGATCCTCGACTGGGTCGAACAGCTGGGCGAGGTCGACGTGACCGGCGTCGAGCCGATGACCGCGGTCATCCCCAACACGCTGCGCCTGCGCGCCGACGAGGTCGACGCCATACCCGAAACCGCGGGCGGCCGGCGCGACGACGTGCTCGCCAACGCGCCCGCTGCCGAACACGGTTTCTTCGGCGTGCCCAAGGTGATCGAATGACCGACCTTACACAGCTCGGCGTCAAGGCCATCCGCGACGGCGTGGCCGGCGGCGATTTCACCGCCCGCGAGGTGGCCGAGAGTTTTAACGCCGCAGTCGCCGACGCAAGCGCCCTCAACGCCTTTATCGTGACGACGCCCGACCACGCGCTCGCCGCCGCCGATGCGGTCGATGCCCGGCGCGCGAAGGGCGAGGATCTGGGCGGGATGGGCGGCGTGCCGATCGGGATGAAGGACTTGTTCTGCACCGACGGGGTGCAGACCACCGCTGCCAGCCACATCCTCGAAGGCTTCGTGCCGCGCTACGAGAGCACCGTTTCTCGCAAGCTGTGGGAAGCGGGGGCGGGGATGCTAGGCAAGCTCAATCTCGACCAGTTCGCGATGGGATCGTCGAACGAGACCAGCTATTTCAGCAACGTTTCCTCGCCGTGGCGCAAGGACGGCACGAACGCCGCGATGAGCCCGGGCGGTTCCTCGGGCGGCTCCTCCGCCGCCGTTTCCGCGCGGATCGCGCCCGCCGCCACCGGCACCGACACCGGCGGTTCGATTCGCCAGCCCGCCGCCTTCACCGGCATCGCCGGGATCAAACCGACCTATGGTCGGTGCAGCCGCTGGGGCGTGGTCGCCTTCGCTTCCAGCCTCGATCAGGCCGGGCCGATGGCGCGCAGCGTCGAGGATTGCGCGATCATGCTCGAGGCGATGGCCGGTTTCGATCCCAAGGATGCGACCAGCCTTCAGATGGACGTGCCCGCATGGGAAGCGGGCCTCGATGCGAACCTCAAGGGCAAGCGCATCGGCATTCCGCGCGAATATCGGATGGAGGGCACCGATCAGGCGATCCTCGATTCGTGGGAGCAGGGCAAGGCCTGGCTGCGCGACGCGGGCGCCGAGATCGTCGACGTCTCGCTGCCACACACGAAATACGCGCTGCCCGCCTATTACATCATCGCGCCCGCCGAAGCCTCGTCCAACCTCGCCCGCTATGACGGCGTGCGCTATGGCTTGCGCGATCTGCCGGACGGCTCGGGCCTGCAGGACATGTACGCCGCCACCCGCGAAGAAGGCTTCGGCGACGAGGTCAAGCGCCGCATCCTGATCGGCACCTACGTGCTCAGCGCCGGGTTCTACGATGCCTATTACACGCAGGCGCAGAAGATCCGTGCGCTGGTGGCGAAGGATTTCGAAGACGCTTTCGCGAGCTGCGACGCGATCCTCGCGCCGACCACACCGACCGCGAGCTTCCCGCTGGGCGACAAGTCGGACGATCCGCTGGCGATGTATCTCAACGACGTCTTCGCCGTGCCCGCCAGCCTCGCAGGGCTTCCGGCGATGAGCGTTCCGGCCATGCTCAACCCGGAAGGACTGCCACTCGGTCTCCAGATCGTCGGCAAGCCCTTCGACGAGCAGGGCGTGCTGAACGCCGGCCTCGCGATCCAGCAGCGTGCCGGGTTCGACGCCGCGCCGGAGAAGTGGTGGTGAATTTCGGTCCGATCGAATGGATCGCCTCGATAGGCGTGGTAATCGCGCTGTTCGTCGTCCCCGTGATCGTGGCCTTGCGCGGCCCGGCGGGGGAGGCCCGGTTCGATGCAGATGGCAAGGTGATCGAAGATGAGTGAGTACCGCATCAAGGGCGCCACCGGCGAATGGGAGGTCGTGATCGGCCTCGAAGTCCACGCGCAGGTCACCTCCAACGCCAAGCTGTTCTCGGGCGCCGCCACCGCCTTCGGGGCGGAGCCCAATTCGCAGGTCAGCCTGGTCGATGCCGCGATGCCGGGGATGCTGCCGGTGCCCAACCGCGAATGCATCCGGCAGGCGGTCCGCACCGGCATGGCGATCGAGGCCGAGATCAACGCCTGGAGCCGCTTCGACCGCAAGAACTACTTCTACGCCGACCTGCCGCAAGGCTACCAGATCAGCCAGCTCTACCACCCGCTGGTGGGCGAGGGCTCGCTGACCATCGAGGCGGACGAGAAGGCCGGCATACCGCAGGACAAGGTCATCGGGATCGAGCGCATCCATGTCGAACAGGATGCGGGCAAGCTGATGCACGATCAGCATCCGACCATGTCCTATGTCGATCTCAACCGCAGCGGCGTCGCGCTGATGGAGATCGTCAGCCGCCCCGACATGCGCTCGCCCGCCGAGGCCGGGGCCTATGTCCGCAAGCTGCGCTCGATCCTGCGCTATGTCGGATCGTGCGACGGCAATATGGAAGAAGGCTCGATGCGCGCCGACGTGAATGTCTCCGTCCGCAAGCCGGGCGAGGGATTCGGCACGCGCACCGAGACGAAGAACGTCAACTCGGTGCGTTTCGTGATGCAGGTCATCGAATACGAGGCGAACCGCCAGGTCGAGGTGATCGAGAACGGCGGCAGCGTCGATCAGGAAACCCGCCTGTTCGACGTCGCGAGCGGCACCACGCGGACCATGCGCAGCAAGGAAGACGCGCATGACTACCGCTATTTCCCCGATCCCGACCTGCTGCCGCTCGAACTCGACGAGGACTTCCTCGCCGAATGCCGCGCCAGCCTGCCCGAACTGCCCGACGCCAAGCGCGCGCGCTACGAGGGCGAGCTCGGCCTCACGCCCTACAACGCCCGCGAACTGACCGCCGAGGTCGAAACCTTCGCCCGCTTCGAGACGCTGCTCGCTGAAACTGCGCAGGCGACGGGAAAGAGCGAAAAGGAAATCGCCACCCCGGTCGCCAACTGGGCGCTCTCGGTCGCACCGGGCGTGATGAAGTCGCTGGGCGAGGAAGCAAACCCCTCCAACGCCACGGCGAAGGCACAGGCGCGCATCCTCGCCATGCAGGACAAGGGCGAAATCTCTGGCGGCCAGGCCAAGGAAATCTACGAGATCGTCCTGCGCGATGGCGGCGATCCCGAAGCCATCGCCGATGAAAAGGGCTTGAAGCAGGTCAGCGACACCGGCGCGATCGAAGCAGCGATCGACGCCATCATCGCCGCGAACCAGGACAAGGTCGCCGAATATCGGGGCGGCAAGGACAAGCTGTTCGGCTTCTTCGTCGGCCAGACGATGAAGGCGATGCATGGCAAGGCCAACCCGGCGGTGGTCAACCAGATCCTGAAGGACAAGCTGGCTTGATGCAGCGTATCGCGCTGCTGGCCGTGGCGCTGCTGTCGGCCGGCTGCGCGTCGGCGCAGTCGCAGACTGAAAATGCAGATCCGGCGACGACGGTACGGGCGGCGAATGGCGTGAGGCTGACGGTCGTCGAGCCACCGATACCCGCAGCGGAGGCGGGTTTGCAGTATCTCTTTGACGTACCGGGCAAGGGAAAACCTGTCGGCCCGGTAACCCAGCAATGGTCGATGTTGGGACGCGAGGATCGCGGCGCGGCTACAAGAGATTCTGAGTACCGGGCGCGATCCTGCAAACCGCTCGTCCGCAAAGGCGCAAATTGGCTCGGCGAGATCGTCGCGCGAGCCGCAGACCGGCGCGTCGTGATCGTGAACGAAAGCCACACCGTTACGCGCCATCGCGACACGATCGGGCAGATCATCGCCGCGCTCCGCCCGCTTGGCTATTCGGTCTACGCTGCCGAAACCTTCGGCAATTATGGCGAGCCTACGAACATCGAGACCAACGCCGAGCTTGCCTGGCCGCATCTGACCGACGGCACCTACACCAACGAAGCTGCCTTCGGTCGCTTGATACGGAAAGCCAAGACGCTCGGTTATCGTTTGGCGGCCTACGAACAGAAACGTGAGCAACGTGCGGAACCGGGCGCCGGTCTTGAGGCGGATATCAAGGCCCGAGAAACCGCGCAGGCGGAGAACCTAGCCGAGATCCTGGCGACCATGGCGCCGGACGAGAAGCTGATCGTTCATGTCGGCTATGCCCACGCCTCGGAAGTGCCCCTGCCTCCCGGAGGCAGACTATGGATGGCGGCGCGATTGCAGCGGCTGACCGGCATCGACCCGCTGACGATTTCGCAGACATTGTGTTCGAGCGACGGTGGGAAGCCGTTCCTTGCAGAGCTTCCTGACAGCGAACCCAAGAGCCTCGTCGATCTGGTGCTCTCGCAGCCGGTCGCCAGTTTCAAGCGGTCGCGGCCCGCATGGCGCCGAGCGTCGGGCGATCTCGAAGTCGATATTCCCGAAGTGTTTCGTGCAGAGGGCGTGCCGCTCGTGATCGAGGCCTTCCGCACCGAAGAGCCCTTCGCCGCTGTACCCATGGACCGCATCTACGTCGAGCCGGGCGAGGATATTCCCCTGCTGCTCCCGCCAGGAGACTACAAGGTCAGGGCCGTCGTGCCGTCCTTCGTGGCGCGATGACCACCATCGTCCTCGTTCAGCCGGAGATACCCGGTAATACCGGCGCGGTGGGGCGAACCTGCGTGGCGCTGGGCATGGACCTGGTGCTGATCCATCCGCTCGGCTTCGTGATCTCGGACACACGGCTGAAGCGCTCGGGGCTCGATTACTGGCAGCACATCCAGCTGGCCGAATTCGCCAGCTGGCAGGCCTTTCTGGACGAGCGACGCCCGCGCGGCGACCAGATGTTCCTGTTCGAGGAATATGCGCCGCGTAGCTTCTACGAGCCGGACTATCCGGACGACGCCTATCTCGTCTTCGGGTGCGAAACCAAAGGCCTGCCTGACCAGATCGTGGCCAATCACCGCGAGAGCCTGGTGGCGCTGCCCATGCTTTCGGACAAGGTGCGCTCGCTCAATCTGGCGAACACGGTCAGCGCCGCCGCCTATCAGGCGATGCGTGGGCGGTTCCTGCGCTAGACCCGTCGTTCGTCGCTCGCAGAATGCGCCGGGCGAAAGCGCACTTGCCGCCCGGAATGGCGCGGCCTAGCATTCCGCCATCCGCGCGGGGACTCGCGCGCTCAATTGGGGACCTCATGACAATGCGCAAAACGGCCTTCTCAGCCGCTCTGCTCGCCTGCGCGGCGAGCCTGCCCTTCGCCGCTCCGGCGGCCGCCAAGGAGGGCATGTTCACGCCCGACCAGCTGCCTGCCATTGCCACCGATCTGAAGCAGACGGGGCTCGAGCTCGACCCGGAGACTCTGACAGACCTCACCGCCTTTCCGATGGGCGCGATCGTCTCGCTCGGCGGATGTTCGGCGAGCTTCGTCTCGCCCGAAGGGCTGGTGGTGACCAACCACCACTGCGCGCGCGGATCGGTGCAGTACAATTCGACCGCCGAGAACAATTACCTCGAGAACGGTTTCCTCGCCAAGACGAAGAATCGCGAGCTGCCCGCCGCGCCGGGATCGCGCATCTACGTGACGACGCAGGTGACCGACGTCACCGATCGCATCCGGTCGGGCACCGAGCGGCTCGCGCCCAATGCCCGCTACGACACGGTCGAGCAGCGCCAGAAGGACATCACCGCCGAATGCGAGCGCGATGCCGGTTTCCGCTGCCAGGTCGCGAGCTTCTATGGCGGCTCGCAATACAAGCTGATCAAGCGGCTCGAGATTCGCGACGTGCGGCTGGTCTATGCGCCGGCCGATTCGATCGGCAAGTATGGCGGCGACATCGACAACTGGCAGTGGCCGCGCCACACCGGAGATTTCTCCTTTTACCGCGCCTATGTCGCACCCGACGGGTCGGCGGCGGACTATGCCGAGAACAACGTCCCCTACCGCCCGGAACATCACCTCAAGGTGAGCGCGGCGGGCCTCGACAACGGCGATTTCGTGATGGCGGCGGGCTACCCCGGATCGACCTCGCGCTACGCAACCCTGGCCGAGGTCGAGGATACGTTCGGCTGGCGCTACCCGCTTCAGGTCGGGCTCTACAATGACTGGATCGACACGATCGAGGCGGCCGCACCCGAAGGCTCGGACGCGCGAGTGAAGTACGAATCGCGTCTCGCCGGCCTCAACAACACCGAGAAGAACCTGCGCGGCCAGATTGACGGCGCGCGCCGCGTGGGCCTCGTCGACCGGCGGCGGGCACGGGAAACCTCCTTGGCCGACTGGATCTCGGCCGACCGCTCGCGCGCATCCTATGCCCGCGCCACGCGCGAATTGCAGGCGCTCAGCGCCGAGGACGCGGCGGCCTCGCGCCAGAACCTGTGGTATGGCCTCGCCACCAGTTCGCAGATGCTGTCGGCGGCGGAGCGGCTCTATCGCCTCTCGCGAGAGCGGCAGAAGCCCGATGCCGAGCGCGATCCGGGCTTCCAGGAACGCGACATGACATTCTTCCGCCAGGGTCTCCAGGCGCTCGACCGGCGCTACGATCCGGCGGTCGACAAGGCCGAGTGGATGCTGTTCCTTGGCAAGTATCTCGACCAGCCCGCCGCCGCGCGGGTTCCCGCGCTCGACCGGGCGCTGGGCCTCACCGGCAATGTCGACCGCGCCGCGCTGGAGAGCCGGATCGACGGCTATTACGCCGCGACCGATCTTGATGACAGCGCGACCCGGCTGGCCCTGATGGAAGCGAGCCCGGCCCAGCTGGAAGCGAACGGCGATCCGTTCATGAAGCTGGCGGTCGCGCTCTATGATTACGAGCGCCAGCTCGAGCAGCAGAGCGAGGAACGCGCCGGCCGGATGCTGGCCGTGCGGCCCGCCTATATGGAGGCGATCACCCAGTGGCAGCGTTCGCAGGGCGTCAATACCTATCCCGATGCCAACAGCACGCTGCGCGTGACTTACGGTACGGTGCTGGGCGGCGTTCCGCGCGACGGGATGGCCTATCTGCCGTTCACTACCGTAGAGGGCATTCTGGAAAAGGACACCGGCGAGGAGCCGTTCAACTCCCCGCCCAAGTTGCTCGAGGAAATCCGCCAGAAGGATTACGGCCGCTATGCGCTGGATAGCATTGGCACGGTGCCGGTGAACTTCCTCTCGGACCTCGATTCGACCGGCGGCAACAGCGGTTCGGCCACGCTGAACTCGCGCGCCGAGCTGGTCGGCCTGCTGTTCGACGGCACGTTCGAAAGCGTCAATTCGGACTGGGATTTCGACCCCAAGACGACCCGCACGATCCATGTCGACACCCGCTACATGCTGTGGGTGATGGACAAGGTCGACGGGGCCGACGTGCTGATCCGGGAAATGGATATCGTGCGCTAGGGCGCATGCCTCATACGGGAAAGCAAAGGCCGCCGGAGCGATCCGGCGGCCTTTTTGCATGCGCGGAGCCGACCATCCAGGACGGCCATGGCTCTTCCGCCCCCCCGCTAGGGCGCCGCGAATTGCGGCTCCTGAACGAAAGAGGCCGCCGGATCGCTCCGACGGCCTCGAATTCTTTGGCCGGGGCGGCGGTTCAGCCCTGACGTTCGCCAGTCAGTGGCATGTCGCCGAAGGCACCGGCGTTGACGGTGCCGGTCATCTGGTCGCCATTGACGGTGGCGCTGCAGTTGAGCGTCATCGGCATGGGAACGGTCATGTCCATCTTCCAGTTCAGCGTGTCGCCCGAGATGCTGCCGTCCTTGACGTCCATCGAGCCCATGCCGCCGGCCATCGAGCCGGTGAAGCTGTTGCCATCGTCGCCCAGGACGACAGTGAAGGTGCCCTTCTGATCGCCCATCGGGCTCTTGACGACGGTATCGTAGGTTCCGGCTACGGACATGAAATTCTCTCCTGATTGGTGACTGACGATAAGCGTTGTGTGGCTGTCAATCGGCCTTGCTGACAGCGATGTCAATAAGGCCGATTATACACCTTACTGAGCCATTTCGCGCACTTCGACAGGCAGGCCGAGCTGTTCGAGCTGCGGACGCACGACGCTGGCATCGCCGACCACGACCCAGACGAAGCGGTCGCTGTCGATCGCCGCGCGGACGGCGGTGTCGAGGCTCTGCGCCGTCTGCGCGCGATAGCGGGCGGCGAGCGTCTCCTGGTAATTGTCGGGTCGGCCGTAAAGCGCGTTGCTCTGCATCGCGTTCAGCACCGCGCTCGAGGTTTCGAACTGGCCCGGCAACTCCCCGATCTGCGCGGTGACGATGCGGTTGCGTTCTGCCTCGGTGACGCCGCTCGTGTCGAGGAATTCGCCGGTCTCGCGGATCAGTTCGCCCAGCGCGTCGCCGGTGCGGTCGGCCTGAACTGGCGCGGAGACGAGATAGCCGACCGCATTTTCCAGTGTCTGCGGCGCGCCGCGCACACCGTAGCTCCAGCCCTTCGTCTCGCGAAGGTTCATGTTGAGCCGGGCGAGGAAATTGCCGCCCAGGGCATTGTTCGCGTTGAGGAAATCGACATAGGTCTCGTCCCGCGCATCGGCCGGGGTCCGCTGGCCGCCGAGAATGAAGCTCTGCGGCGAATTGGGCCGGTTGATCAGTACGATCCGGCTCGATTCGGGCATGGCCGCCATCTCGCCAAAGCTCTTGGTGCCCTTCGCCACCGAAGGCGCGCGCCAGTCGCCGAAGACGCCGTTGAGCGTGGAGACGATCTCGTTCAGCGGGCGGTCGGAGACGACGAAGACCTGGCCGTTGTCCGGACGGATCCAGCGATCCTTGAAGCCGGTGATGTCGGCGCGAGTGATCGAGCGGACGGATTCGACGGTGCCGCTGCCGGGGCCGCCATAGGGGCTGTCCTCACCATATACGATCGGCGCAAGCGTGCGGGCGGCGACCGCTTGCGGAGTGCGCAGTTCCTGCTCGATCCCGGTGATCTGCTGCGCGCGCACGCGCTCGATTTCTTCCGGAGCGAAGGCCGGGTTGCGGATGACGTCATTCAACAGTTCGAGCGAAGGCGTAAGATTGGCAGACAGGGCTGAGAGGGTGAAGCTGGAACGGTCCGAACCGCCGCCGGTCGAGATGTTGGCGCCCAGACGCTCGCGCGCTTCGGCGATTTCCTGCGAGCTGAGCGTGGTCGTGCCTTCGTCGAACAGACCCAGTGCCAGCGCTTCGAGGCCGCGCTTGTCGCGCGGATCGGCGGCGGAGCCGGCGTCGAACGACATCGTCACATAGGTCGCCGGAACCGTCTCGCGCTGCGCGTAGTTGAGGCGCATTCCGTTGGCGAGCTGGACGTGCTGCACGTCGGGGAAGTCGAGTTCGGCGGTGGTGTTGATCGACGGCTTGGGCCGTTCCTTGGTCACCGTCACCTGCTGCTGGGCGGCGGCTTCCTCGGCAGCGGTCGGCGGAGCGGCGGCCGCGACCGAGGCGGCCTCGGCATATTCGCCCTCGCGCTCGCCCGGCTCGAGCACCAGCGTCATCGAGGGGCGGGTCATCCAGCGCTGCATCGCGGCCTGAACCTCCCCCGGCGTCAGCGTGGCGAGGATTTCGAGCTGGCGGGCGTAATAGTCCGGATCGTCGGCCAGCACTTCGCCCGAAGCGAGCGTGACCGCCTTGCCGCCGAAGCCGCCGACCTGCTCGAGCCCGCGAATGGTGGAGGACAGCGTGCTGGTGGCGGCACGGCGCACCTCGTCCTCGGTCGGACCGGTGCGGATGAAGTCGGCGATCAGCTGGTCGAGCCGCTGCTCGACCACCGCCGGATCGACGCCGGGACGCGCGGTGGCGCCGACATTGAGAATGCCGACGCGCTGAAACGAATAATTGCCGGCCGAGACGCCGACGGCGAGCTGCTCGTCACGCACCAGCGTCTGGTCGAGCCGGCTGGAGGCGAGCCCGCCGAGGATCTGGGTCCCAACGGTCAGCGCGGTCAATTCGCGATCGAGCATGCCGGGTGCGGTCCAGTATTTGGTGATATTGGTCGCCGCGACCTGATCCTTCATCACCTTGCGGACGTCGGCGGAAAGCTCGGTGACCTCCGCCTCCGCCGGATCGTTCACCGGGCCGCGCGCGATCGGGCCGAAATACTTCTCGACCATCGGGCGCGCGTCGGCCGGCGAGATGTCGCCGGCAAGCACCAGCGTCGCGTTGTTCGGCCCGTAATTGTCGCGGAACCAGCCCTGTACCGTGTCCATCGTCGCCGCGTCGAGATCGGCCATCGATCCGATCGGCGTGTGATCGTATGGGTGCGGCGCTGGGAAGAGAGTGTTGATGATCTCGTAGAACACCAGGCCGCCGGGCTGATTGTCGCCCTGGCGCTTCTCGTTCTGGACGACGCCGCGCTGATTATCGAGTTTCTGCTGCGTCACCGCGCCGAGCAGATAGCCCATCCGGTCGCTTTCCAGCCACAGCGCACGTTCGAGCGCGGGGGTGGGGACGGTCTGGAAGTAATTGGTGCGGTCGAAATTGGTGGTGCCGTTGTAATCGGTTGCACCCATTTCCCCGAGATACTGGAAATAGTCTTCGGACGCGTTCTCCGATCCGTTGAACATCAAATGTTCGAACAGGTGGGCAAAGCCGGTCTGGCCCTTGGGCTCGTCCTTCGAGCCGACATTGTACCACACCGCGACCGCCACGATCGGGGCCTTGCGATCGGTGTGGACGATCACGTCGAGCCCGTTCTGGAGCGTGAACTTCTCGTAGGGAATCTCGACCTCGTCGACGAGCGCGGCGAGTTCTGTCGGCGCGGCCCGCATGCCATCGCCGGTGTCGGCCATCGACGCCCCTGTGGACGGAGCGCGGGCCATGTCCATGTCGTTTGCCGTGGTGGTGCAGGCGGCGAGGACGAGCGAGGCGGCGCTGGCGGCCAGGATCGATTTGATGCGCATAATTTCCCCCAGTTTTTCAGAACGAAACGCGATATTGGCGACAATGCTAATGGGTCAGCGGGCGTTCGTCACCCGCTTTCGCGATGCGGCGTGGGCGAGCACGTCCTCGCGCCAGAAATGGACTGGCTTCAAGCGATGCTGGACGAACAGCGTAGCCTGATCGGTGAAGTGCGGATTGTTCGGCCGATTGGTCGCCGCGCCGAAGGGCTGGATCGAGCGCGAGGAAACGCGCGTGCCCGGTTCCCATTCGACCCACTGGATGAAACTGTCGCCGTGGCGCACGGCCAGCCGCCCGTCCTCGGTCACGTCCCAGGTTGTCGAGGCGCGCAGCGTGTCGGACCCGCCGTCGAGCGGCAGGTCGACGCTGTAGGGTCCCGGCCCCTGGCGCAGGCGCAGCAGCCTGCTCATCGGCGGATCGATGCGCCCGAAATGCGTCATCAGGTGGTCGACCGCCTCCCGCAATTCCTCGCGTGGATCGGGCGGCGGCCCGTTCTGGTATTCTGCGCTCATGAAGTCGCGCACCATCAGCAGGGCGAGCGCGTCGGCCCGCCCGATATTGTCCGCCGTCCGGTCCCAGGTGAACAGCAGCGCCCGCGCGCGAGCGAGTTCCGGATCGTCCGACAGATCGAGCGCGCGCAGCTTCTCGTACATGCCGGGAAGGTAGCCCGCCATCTCGTAGCCCGTGTCGTACTTGATCGCTTCCAGCGTTTCGCGGTCGAGCCGGTCCGCCTCGCTCATCAGCTTCCACGATCGGCGCGAACGGTTGGTCTGTTCCAGCTCGATGCCGAGTTCCGGCGCGAAATCGTCCGGGTTCAGGTCGCTGCCCGGCCCGGCGGCGGTATAGGGCGTGTTGTTGGCATTGTAGAGCCAGCCCGAAGCCGGATTGAAATAGCGCGGCAGCTCCGAATACTCGACCGGGCCGGACCAGATCAGCCGTGGGTCGTCGCCGGGCAGAATGCCACGCCAGTCGGGTCCGGCGGGCCGGTCGGGCAGGGCGGCGTTGTAGATATAGGCGATGTTGCCCTCGCGATCGCCGTAGAGAAAATTGGTCGAGGGGATGTCCATCCGCGCGAGGATGTCCTCCCATTCGGCGAAGGTCTCAGCCTTGTTGAGCCGGTAATAAGCGTCGAGCTGGCCGAGATTGTCCATTCCGCCATAGCGAACCGCATAGGCGCCGCTGTCGTTGACGATCACCGGGCCGTGAACGCTGCGATGCACGGTCCGGCGGATCGGCAGGACTACCGGCCCCATCTTGACCGGCAGAGTGACGGTTCTCTCCTCGAGGTCGAGCCAGCGATCCCCCAGGCGATATTTCGTGCCGTCCTCGTTCAGCACCAGCTTGTAGACATCGACCATGTCGGGCCGGTTGACCGTGTTCGTCCAGCCAAGATCCTCGTTATGGCCGAGGAAGGGGAAGGGGCTGCCCGGAAAGTTCGCCCCGGCATAGTGCCAGCCCTCGCCGCTCTCGACGACGAGCTCGTACCAGGCGACCCCGCCGCGCCAGGGTTGGTGACTGTTGGAGACGAGGATGGTCGGGCCGCCGCTCTTTTCCGGCGCCACGACGAAGGCGTTGGAGCCGGACAGCGCGCCGTCCTCGCTCCAGGGGAGGGGGAACGCGCGCTTGCTCGCCTGTTCGGGTTCTTCGCGGATCACCCGGGCGGGCGGAATGCCGTCGTCCTCGGGTTCGCGCGCCTGCGGGATTGCCGGGCCGTATTCGGGCCGCAGCGGCTCGTTCGCGACCATTGGGCCGATCACCGAATTGAGGCCGAAGAAGAAGGGTTGGCGCAGCGCGAAGCCGGCGGCCACATCCATTCCGTCGATCGGGAAAAGGTTGGCGAGCTTCAGCTCGTCGGGATGCGCGGCGGCAAAATCGTTGAGCCCGGTGGCATAGGCTTCGAACAGGGCGCGCGTGTCGGCGGGCAGGTTGGGATAATGCCGCTCCGCCGTGCCGCGCGCGTCGAGCAGGTGATAGGCGAAATCGACCGCCGCCCCGTCCGCTCCGGCGATCGCGCCGTAGCGCCCCCGGCTCATGGCGGCGACGTCCTGCAGGTTGAAGAAATCGTCCTCCGCATGGGCGATCGCCACGCCATAGGCGACGTCGGCATCGGTCTTGCCGTAGATATGGGGCACGCCGAATTCGTCGCGCACGATCTCGGCGGAATAGATGCGGGCAGGAGATGGCGCAACGTCGCGCTCGGCCCAGAACGGCTCCCACGTCGCCAGCGCCACGAATGCGGCCAGCAGGACGATCAGCAACGCGAAGCCGATTCGGCCGAGCGATCTTGTCATGAAATTCCAGTCCTCCCCTGCAACCGACCTAGCCGCGCGAGGGCGGTGCTGCAAACGGATTGGGCAAAACCTCGCCCGCCCTGTTTCGCTTCCCGGATTCGGCTCGCTACCCGCACGGGTGTGACAGCGCAGATCACCATGGGCCACGAATCGTCCGGCAAGCCGGTCGAGTTCGATATCGAGGAGCTTCTCGCCACCCGTCTGCTCGTCCAGGGCAATTCGGGCAGCGGCAAGTCGCACCTGCTGCGCCGTCTGCTCGAGGAAAGCGCAGGCATGGTCCAGCAGGTGGTGATCGACCCCGAAGGCGACTTTCCCTCGCTGGCCGAGGAGTTCGGCCATGTGGTGATCGACGGGTCGGCCTATGCGCCGCCCGAGATCGAGGCGCTGGCGCGCCGGATCCGCGAACACCGGGCCAGCGTCGTTCTCGATCTCGACGGGCTGGAGGTGGAACAGCAAATTCGCTGCGCCGCGCAGTTCCTGACCGCCCTGTTCGATGCTCCGCGCGAGCACTGGTATCCGGCGCTGGTGGTGGTCGACGAAGCGCAGATGTTCGCTCCCGCCGTGGCGGGCGAGATAGCCGAGGATACGCGCCGCATGACGCTCTCGGCGATGACCAACCTGATGTGCCGGGGGCGCAAGCGCGGCCTCGCCGGCGTGGTCGCGACGCAGAGACTGGCCAAACTTGCCAAGAATGTTGCCGCGGAAGCCTCCAACTTTCTCATGGGTCGCACCTTTCTCGACATCGACATGGTACGCGCCGCCGACCTCTTGGGCATGGAGCGGCGCCAGGCCGAGCGCATCCGCGAACTGGAGCGCGGCCATTTCCTCGCGCTGGGCCCGGCGATCACCCGGGTGCCGCGGGCTGTGAAGATCGGTCCGGTGCGATCGGGCCGCACGATGCGCGCCGAAGGGCTGATGGCGCTTCCGAACACCGCGCCCGAGGACATGGCGAAGCTGCTGACCCGCGATCTCGCCAGCGAGGTCGCCAAGGCACCGCCGCCGCCCGCGCCGCCGCCGGCGCCGCGCGTGGAGGAGATCGCCGACAGCATCGCCCGCGCCGAGGAGCGTCAGGTGGAGCCGCCCCCCGGCATCGAACCGTCCGCCATCACCGCGCAGATCGAGGCGATCGTGACCGGCATGGCGCTGGACGAGAGCATCGCCTTCCAGTCGGCCTCCGCCCAGTACCAGACCTTCCTTACCCGCTGCCGGCGCGAGCGGATCGTCGGCCCGATGCCCGACATGCGCGCCTTCCGCCGCCGCTTCGCCTTCGCCGCTACGGGGGTCGACGATCTCGACGAGGCGACGGTGGCGCGGATCATGCAGCTCGCCGACCGGGTGGAGGAAGACCTCATCGCCCCCTTCCTCGTGATCGCACGCGCCGCCCATGCGGGCGAGACCCAGGTCGACGAGGACCGCCTCGCGCGCGCCTACGGCACCAGTTCACCGGGGCGCATTCGCCGGTTGCTCGAACATCTCGAGCGACAGGGCCTGATCGTCGTGCGCGAGGAATTCGGCGGCGGGCGGACCGTACTCGTCCCGGGCCTGGCGGACGAACCGACCGAATAATTTTCAGCGCTGCTCTCGCCAAGCAGCGTGACACCCCTATATCCGGGTAACACACTCCGCCGAAAATCGGCGGGGCGTGGTCTTGTGTTGCCGATTGGCAACACCATATCCGGGCGGCCATTCATCACTTGGGGTGCTTCTTCATGAATCTCGAAAAGTTCACGGATCGCGCGAAGGGTTTTCTCCAGTCCGCGCAGACGGTTGCCATCCGCATGAACCATCAGCGGATCAGCCCGGCGCATCTGCTGAAAGCGCTGCTGGAAGACGATCAGGGGATGTCGGCTCAGCTGATCCAGCGCGCCGGGGGCAATCCCGGTGTCGCGATCACCGAGGTCGACACCGCGCTCGGCAAGATTCCCGCGGTCTCGGGCGGAGGTGCGCAGGCGACACCGGGCCTCGACAACGACGCGGTGCGGGTGCTCGACCAGGCCGAACAGCTAGCCGAAAAGGCGGGCGACAGCTTCGTGCCGGTCCAGCGCCTGTTGCAGGCGCTCGCCCTCTCCGACACCGTGGCGGGCAAGGCGCTGAAGGCCGCCAATGTCGATGCGAAATCGCTCGAGGCGGCGATCCAGGATGTGACCGGCGGGCGCACTGCCGACAGCTCGGGCGCCGAGGAAGCCTATGACGCGATGAAGAAATATGCGCGCGACCTCACCCAGGCGGCGCGCGACGGCAAGCTCGACCCCGTCATCGGGCGGGACGAGGAAATCCGCCGCACCGTCCAGATTCTCGCCCGGCGGACCAAGAACAATCCCGCGCTCATCGGTGAGCCCGGAACCGGCAAGACCGCCATCGCGGAGGGGCTGGCCCTGCGCATCGCCAATGGCGACGTGCCGGATTCGCTGAAGGGCCGCACGCTGATGGCGCTCGACATGGGCGCGCTGATCGCAGGCGCGAAATATCGTGGCGAGTTCGAGGAGCGGCTGAAGGCGGTGCTCGACGAGGTGAAAGGCGCCGAGGGCCAGATCATCCTGTTCATCGACGAGATGCACACGCTGATCGGCGCGGGCGCTTCGGAAGGCAGCATGGACGCCTCCAACCTGCTCAAGCCCGCCCTCTCGCGCGGCGAACTGCACTGCATCGGCGCGACCACGCTCGACGAATACCAGAAATATGTCGAGAGGGACCCCGCTCTCCAGCGGCGGTTCCAGTCCGTCTATATTGACGAGCCCAGCGTCGAGGACACGATCTCGATCCTGCGCGGGATCAAGGACAAGTACGAGCTGCATCACGGCGTGCGCATCACCGATGGCGCGATCGTGGCCGCGGCGCAGCTCAGCAACCGATACATCCAGAACCGCTTCCTGCCCGACAAGGCGATCGACCTGATGGACGAGGCGGCGAGCCGCATCCGCATGGAGGTGGAGAGCAAGCCCGAAGAGATCGAGGCACTCGACCGGCGGATCATTCAGCTCCGGATCGAGGAGCAGGCATTGCAGAAGGAGAGCGATGCCGCCTCGAAGGATCGGCTCGAGACCCTGCGCAAGGAACTTTCCGAACTGGAGCAGCAAAGCTCCGAACTGACCACGCGCTGGCAGACCGAGCGCGACAAGATCCACGCCGAGGCGCGGGTCAAGGAAGAGCTCGACCAGGCGCGGATCGAGCTGGAACAGGCGCAGCGCGCCGGCGATCTCCAGAGGGCGGGCGAGCTGCAATATGGCCGAATCCCCGAACTCGAAAAGCGCCTTTCCGAGGCCGCCGGCCAGACCGAGAACGCCCTGCTGCGCGAGGAGGTGACCGAGGAGGACATCGCCGGCGTCGTCAGCCGCTGGACCGGTGTGCCGGTCGACAGGATGATGGAGGGCGAGCGCGAGAAGCTGCTCGATATGGAGAACATCCTGTCGAAGCGGGTGATCGGCCAGAGCCAGGCGATCGAGGCAGTGTCGAAGGCCGTCCGGCGCGCTCGTGCAGGATTGCAGGACCCTGACCGCCCGCTCGGCAGTTTCCTGTTCCTCGGCCCTACCGGCGTGGGCAAGACCGAGCTGACGAAGGCGCTCGCATCATTCCTGTTCGACGATCCCGATGCGATGGTGCGCATCGACATGAGCGAGTTCATGGAGAAGCACGCCGTCGCCCGGCTGATCGGCGCGCCTCCGGGCTATGTCGGTTATGACGAGGGCGGCGTGCTGACTGAGGCGGTGCGGCGGCGGCCCTACCAGGTCGTGCTGTTCGACGAGGTCGAGAAGGCACATTCGGACGTGTTCAATGTGCTGCTGCAGGTGCTCGACGACGGGCGCCTGACCGACGGGCAGGGCAGGGTGGTCGACTTCACCAACGCTCTGATCATCCTGACCTCGAACCTTGGCAGCCAGTTCCTCACCCAGATCGAGGACGGCGCCGATGTCGACAGTGTCGAACCTCAGGTGATGGACGTGGTGCGCGGGCACTTCCGCCCCGAATTCCTCAACCGGCTGGACGAGATCATTCTGTTCCACCGTCTGGGCCAGGAGCACATGGCCCCGATCGTCGATATCCAGATCGCCCGGGTGCAGAAGCTGCTGCGCGATCGCAAGATCACGATCGACCTGACGGAAGCCGCCAAGCGCTGGCTCGGCCGGGTGGGCTACGACCCGGTCTACGGCGCAAGACCCCTGAAACGCGCCGTCCAGCGCTACGTCCAGGACCCGCTCGCCGACCGTATCCTGCGCGGCGAAGTGCCTGACGGCAGCACAGTGGCCGTGGATGAGGGCGAGGGGGCGCTGGAGATGGTGGTGGGGTAGAAGAGCCTACAAAATCACAGATACGAAAAGGGCCACGCATCGTGAGATGCGTGGCCCTTTTGCCTTAGAGATTTGGATTAGAAGGTGACCTCTGCACCTGCGTAGAACGTCCGTCCCTGGACCGGGAAAATAGCTGTCGCTCCACCGGTTCCAGTAGCACCGAACGGCGGAAGCTCGTCGGTGAGGTTGTCGACGCCGCCGTAGAAGTTGAACTCATCGTTCACTTCGAACCGAACGCGCACATCATGGTAGAACTGACGCGGATAGCGAACTTCTTCGCGCACGTCGACGTTTTCCGGCGGACGACCCTGGAACGAATTCTGCTGTTCCCATGCGCCGATCGTCTGGCGATCGAGGAAGCGCAGATCGTAGCCGATATCGAACTGGCCGAAATCCAGATTGGCGCTGAAATTGCCAGCCCATTCCGGGTCACCAACGACGCCTTCGAGACGAGTAGCGCGATCCGGATCGGAGATAAACGTGAAGTCCCGACGCTTGATAACATGCGTCACGATTGCACGAAGGCTCAGGTCCACATCATCGGTCACGCCGGTACGATAGACTGCATCGAAGTCGATGCCGCTAGCCTGGAGAGACTGGAAGTTGAACGGCTGGTTCAAGAATCCCGGCCCGACGATCGGGAAGACAATGTCTTCCAGACCGGCAAACCGGCGGCCCGACTGACCGTCGAACGTGAAGTCGATCAGCGGATTGGAAGACCGGCGGCGGAAAACCGCATCGCAGAACGGGTTATCGAGGGTCACGGGATCGTCGTAACAACGATTGACGATGCCTTGGCCACTGAGACCCGCGATGGCCTGTGTGATCTCGACGTCGTAATAGTCGACGGTCAGCGAGAAGCCGGGCAGGAAGCGAGGCTGGAACACCGCACCGATCGTCAGACTGTTGCTGACTTCCGGCTCCAGATTGATGTTGCCCTGGTTGAATCCGGAGATGCCGGACGTCGGGGCATTTGTGAAGGGAACGACGCTTCCGTCGGGCAGGGTAAGCTGCGTCGGGATCCCGGCTTCGGCACAACGAGCAGCCCGGTTCGGATTGTCGTTGATGAAACGCTGATCGCAAGGATCCTGGAAGTTGTTCGCGAAGGTCTGCGCGCGGGTGGCGTACAGATCGTTGAGGTTCGGAGCCCGGACCGAGCGACCATAACTCACCCGGAAACGAACATCCTGGATCGGAGCGTAAACCGCGCCGACGTTGTACGTGAACACCAGATCTTCGAGCGCGTCGTAGTCCGACACACGCCCGGCAGCCTGAACCGACAGCTCTTCGAAGAAGGGCCGGTCAGCCAGTATCGGCAGACGAACTTCGCCGAACGCTTCGGCAACCTTCAGGGCCGGCGGATCGAACGTATCGAACGCGTTCAGGAAGGTAGCACCCGACTGCGTAACGTCGTCGTAGTCGGTGAACGCTGTTTCGCGGCGATATTCCGCACCGACCGCGAACGAGACCGGACCGCCGGGAAGTTCGAAGAAGGTTTCGGTCGTGCCCGAAAGCGATGCGACAGCCTGGAACTGCTCCGCCCGTTCCTCGCGCGAGGAAGTGTAGAGAACGTAGTCGATCGCGGCGGCCGACGGTGCGCCCTGACCGAACAGGTTGATCGGAACACAGGCCGCGTCGTCGTTGGTCGGGTCAGCGTCGGCGTTGATGCCGCAAACGATCTGTCCCGCACCGTTGCGAACGGCATTGGCAGCGTTGTTGAAGTTGTCGACCAAAACGTTGCCGCCGGTTTCGTAGAACGTGTCCGTGCGGCCGTAGTTCAACGCAACTTCGTAGAAGAAGTTGCTGGTCGGACCGAAGTCGCCACGAACACCGCCGACGATCCGGTACGTTTCACGCTCGTGATCTTCAGCACGCGTGCCGATATCGTTGTTGAAACGGTTCAACGAGAAAGTGGCGGCTCCGCCCGTGATGAGGTTGAGTTGCGCACGAGCTTGCGGGGTCAAGAACGGATTGCTTGTCGAAAAGACCGGACTGAGGGCACCAGCTACGAAGGTCGGCTGAGTGGAGGTCTGGTTCGCTTCGATACGAACGTACTTCGCTTCTGCGAAAGGCCGGAAAGCAGGCGATACCTCGAAGTTGAATAGGAGGTTGCCCGCGTAGCGCTCCAGACCCGGAAGCAGCATGGCACCTTCAAGGCCCGTCGCGGTCAGGCCGCCGAAGCGACCGCCACCAACCGAACGCAGATCGGCAGTGATGGGATCCGCAACAAGGCTTCCGTCAGGTAGAAACACGAAAGCTCGACCAAGACGGCCCCCGGTCGGCGAGGTTTCGCCGGTGCAGACAGCTGCCCGGCGTGCCGCGTTCGTCGCAGTCGCTGCGGGACAGGCGGGGCTGGTGGTACCGCCCAGCGAGATGAACCCGAACTTGGTACCGTTTTCGAAGAAACGCGTATCGAAAATACCGTCGCTGTTGTTCACGACGGCAGGATCGCAGAACGGAACCGAACCCGCATCGGGGGTCCCATCGCCGTTCGTATCCGCACACTGGATGTCGGTGTCTACGGTATTGAAACCGGGCGCACCGTTGAACGCGCCGGTCTGGTCCGGGCGGTCGGCAAAGAACACGGGATTGTTGCGCGCGTATTCCGCAGCGAAAGCGATGTTGCCACGGTTGTCGGCAAAGTTCTTACCGGCCACGCCGCTTACAAAGTAGGAGCCACGATCGCCCCGATCGCTGATGCCGCCCTGGCCGCGGAGCTTGATGCCTTCGAAATCTTCTTTGAGCACGAAGTTGACAACGCCGGCGACCGCGTCCGAGCCGTAGATGGCGGAGTTGGCGCCGGTGATGACATCGGTGCGTTCGAGCAGATCGACCGGGATGGTGTTGGTATCGACCCGGAAGTCACCCGGGGTGGAGGTCACGTGACGGCGGCCATTCACGAGAACGAGGGTGCGCTCGCTGCCCAGGCCACGAAGGTCGAGCAGGTTGAGGCCGGCCGTTCCGATGAAACGCGTCGAGTTCGCCTGGCTGAAAGTCGAACGCAGGGCGGGCAGCTGGTTGAGTGCGTCCCCGACCGTGAGATCGCCGCCGTCCAGCAGGTCCTGAACGCCGAGAGACGTGACCGGCACGCTGGAAACCACGCCCGGGTCGCGAATGCGGCTACCGGTGACGACGATTGTCCCGGTTGAAGTGGCCTGCTGGCCGGACTCGAGCTCGGTTTCGTTCTGGCCGAGGGTTTCGGGATCGTCATCTTCGACACTGGAAGTGTCCTGGGCGAAGCCCGGTGCGGAAAGCACGAGTGCGGCAAGTCCGACGCTGGCGCAAAGCGCGGCGCGACCGCCGCGGGCGGCGAAATTGGTTTTCATTCGAGAGTCCCCTATGCTTGACCGATTTGATTCAGCCAATGTCGTCATCAAAGCAACAACGAGCCGTTAGTACAAGGTTCACACTTTCATCAGGCTGTCATTCGGTGCGAAATGGCGAGCGGCGTTACCCATTTGCAACATTGCGGTCGAGGGTCGAGCTTGCGCGCATTGTCGGGCTTCTCTGACCAGGCCGCGTTGACAAAGGACTTCAGCCATAGGCGTGCGGCGGCAAGGTTGAGGAAGCTCTCGAACGAGAGAGCGGTCTTGCCGTATCGCTCATGCATGTCGCGCCAAGGACAGCCGACCCGCAACACGTGGATCATGCCATTGAGAAAGCGCCAATTATCGACTGCTGGCCGCCCATGACGACCACGCTGAGGCGGCGATAGTGGTCCGATCACTTCCCACTCCGCGTCCGGCAGATTCCCGCGACCCCTAACTGCTCCTAAAAGAGCAGTCTTGAATCAGAAACCAGCCAGTTTGGGTATCCCTTCTGTCAACACGGCGTAGCGCTGACTTTCGAGTTGCGATTGTACCGCATCGAGCATGGGGGGTTCGGAAACGATTACTGCCGGTTGGCTGAGTAACCTGATCTTGGGCGGCCGCTAGCAGCTGATAGCAACCATGCGCGCTCATCTTTTCGGTCGAGTGCACGGCCATCGGGAGATGATGCCATAAAAAAAGGGGACGCCGAAGCGCCCCCTTTCATGCCGCTCATCGCGGACTGGCGATGTCGAAAACTTAGAACCGCAGACGTGCAGTAACCGAGTACCGGCGACCCAGCGGATCGTAGGTCGATGGGAAGGTGTTGCCGCTGTTGAACGAAGTCGAGCCGATGTTGCTGCCGACGATCGGCGGTTTGTTGTCGAACAGGTTCAAGGCTGCGACCGTCATCTCGAAGCTTTCCGTGACGTCGAAACGTGCGGTCAGGTCGAAATAGTGCTCGGCGTCGATCGACTCATAAGCGTCGAGGAACGGCGCCTGTCCGGCATCATTAAAGTTCGAACGCTCGAGATCCACACCGTCGATGTACCGCCAGAGAAGCGAAACATCCGCACCGCCGAAGCCGAGCGTCGTGCGCTGCACGAAGGAGAACTCGGGGATGATGGAGCCGCAGTTTGTCCCGAAGAAACCGGCGCATTCGAACACCAGATTGTCCGGATCGTCCTGGTTCGAATCGAATGTGTTCGAATTCGTCCAGTTGCCAGCGAAGTTCAGGTTCAGATCGGCAAAGCCGATTTCCCGACGGTAGTTGATGACGAGATCGATACCATCGGTCTCGATCCGGCCCTGGTTAGTGACGGTGAGCGGAATGCCCGGCGTCAACGCTACGTTCCCGAACAGATTGCCGGTCGCCGGATTGCGGCGGATCGCCGTACAAGCCGGGGAGGCGGCCGAACCGGTCGGAGCAGTCCTGTAGTCCGCGCCGAAGCACGATGCGAATACATCGTCGACAGTGGGATTGGTAATCGCGTCGGTCAGTTTGATGTTATAGTAATCAAGCGTGATCGAAAGTCCGTTGAAGAAGCTCGGCTGGAAGATCGCACCGACCGTCCACGTATTTGCGTCTTCGGCCGCCAGGTTCGGATTGCCTCCGGTGGTGACGTTCACCTGACCGGCCGGGTCAACGATTATGCTACCAATCGATGCAGTCGGAGCGCCCTGAGCAAGGCAGATGGCGCGAAGATCGGCATTGTTCACCGGACCGGCCCCGGCACACGGATCGGCATCGAAGTTGTCGAGCCCGGTTACCTGCGGCGAGAACAGTTCGCCGATGTTCGGAGCGCGCGTCACCTTCTGGTAGTTGCCGCGAAGTTGCAACCCGTCGAAAAGGGTCGCCGTACCGCCGGCCTTCCAAGTGTATTCCGTGCCGGTCGTCGAATAGTCGGAAACACGGCCGCCGAGCAGCAGCGTCAGCTCCGGAATAAACGAATCTTCGAGGATCGGAATGGCCAGTTCGCCGAACGCTTCCTTGACGTCGTAACTGCCGAAGGAATCCGGGTTGGCAGCGCCGTTGCCCAGCACTTCGCCGGGAGTCTGCGTCAGCAGGTCTGACGTCGTCGAGGCAGTGTATTCGCGGTACTCGACACCGGCGACCACGCTCAGCGGCGTGATGGCGCCCGGGAATGCGAAGCCGAAGTCACCCGAAACGAACGCTTGGCCCTGCAGAAGCGAGGTTTCGGTCTTGCCCGAGTTGCCCACATCGAGAAAGGCCTGAACGTCTGGTGTAATGCTACCGGCCGGACCGAACAGGTTGATCGGAACGCAGCCATTGCTGTCGTCGAGACAGGTGTTCGGATTGGTGGAGAGCACCGACTGCTGCAGGCGGCTCAGGGTGCCGTTACCCGACTGACGCGAATCGACTTCGCTTTCGCCATAAGAACCGAAGGCCTCGAAGCTCAGGTTCGAGAAAAGGTCGGCCCGAATGCCGGCCTTGAACTGGAACAGCTGCGTTTCGTACTCGTTGTCGCGCGTGCCGAATTCGGTGAAGCGGCGACCGTAGTCGATGTCGGCCGTACGATAGTTCGGGTCGCTCGGATCGGTTGCCACTGCCGCAGCATCGCATTCCGCCTGACTGAACAGGCGCTGGACGCCCGCGGTGTTTGCATCGGCATCGAACCCGCAGATCTGGTTGCGGATGCCCGCATTCAGGAACGGATTGGAGAGCGGGGTCGTCAGCACGTTACGGAACGTGCCGGACGACGCGATCGTCGTGCGATTGGTGCTTTGGGTGTACAGACCTTCAGCGTAGACTTCGGCGCCTTCGCCGACTTCGTAATTGGCCTGGCCGTAGATACGGTACTGCTCGAGAGGCAGCTGGAAGATGTTCTGCGGGTTGAAGTTGAACGGTGCGTAAAACGGAACCAACGAGCTCCCGTCCGGAGAAACCTGCAGGGTGCCGCTGTTCGTGCCGGGAACCGTAATGACGGTGGGAACAGCCGTCGACGAACCGCCGGCGGCGCCGGTGAACGAGCTGAGGTTGAACTGCGAGAAGTCGCGCGCGCCCTGGAACACGGTATTGCGATTGGTGTAGCCGACGCTGAGAACCGCATTGCCGCGATTGTCTTCGAAATTCGCGCCGAGGGTCAAGTCACCGCGGAAGATGCTGCCGTCGCCTTCTTCGGTGATCTGCTGCGTCGCCGACGCTTCCATGCCGGCGAAGTCGGTCTTGGTGATGAAGTTCACCACGCCCGAGATCGCGTCGGCACCGTAGGCCGCACCGGCACCGCCGGTCAGAACGTCGACGCGCTGGAGAAGCGCGGTCGGAATGACGTCGATATTGGTGATGCCGTCGAGGCCGGCAGGCACGACCCGCGTACCGTTGAGCAGCACCAGGTTGCGGTTGGGGCCAATGCCACGAAGGTCGACGAAGGTCGAACCGCCGTTGCCGTTATTGACGTTGGCGCCGATGCTCGGCGTGATGCCCGGGATTTCGCGCAGGAAATCGTCGACAACGACGGCCTGACGAAGGTTGATTTCTTCGTCGGTCACGACGGCGACCGGGCTCGACTGCTCAAGGTTCGGGTTGTTGATGCGCGAGCCGGTGACCACAATCACTTCGCCGGTGGCGGAAGATGTGGTGGCGGGGCTTTCGTCCGTGGTGTTCTGCTCGCTCGGCTGAATTTGCGCGAAAGACGGCGAGGCCACCATCGCGAATGCCAAGCTCAGCGTTCCTGCGCCGTAGCGAATTTGATTTTTCATGTTTCGTAAACCCTCACATTGCGGCCGGATCGCCAGCGCGATCTGGCTGTCTCTGAAGAACGGGAACGTGCAAGCGACGCCGGCACCCTGTCCGCCCAATGAAGTTCGGCATCCCTCGTGCGCAACTGCTGCATCGAAGCGGTCCCGAGACCTCCACACGCCCTAATGTCTCGAAAGTGTCACCGTAGGAAAGGACGAAAACCACTATGGATTACGAAAGGAACCTAGTGTGGCATGGTCGCAACAACGCGACGCCCGGCGCGGAGTGCCTGAAACAGGCGTTCTTGAACTCTCCACCCCGCTTGACGCTAACGTAACCCTTCCATAGGCCGGTGGCGAAGCGCAACGCAAACCGGAGGTGCCCATGCCCGAAGCCTATATCGTCGAAGCCGTGCGGACTGCCGGGGGCAAGCGCGGAGGGCGTCTGGCCGGGGTTCACCCGGTCGATCTCGCGGCGCGCTCGCTCGATGCGGTGATGGAGCGCAGCGGGCTCGACGCCAAGGCCGTCGACGATGTCGTGATGGGCTGCGTCAGCCAGGGCGGCGAGCAGGCGATGCAGGTCGGGCGCAACGCGGTGCTTGCGGCGAAGCGGCTCGGCGAGGGTGTGCCCGCCGTCACGATCGACCGGCAGTGCGGGTCCAGCCAGCAGGCGATCCAGTTCGCCGCGCAGGCGGTGATGAGCGGGACGCAGGACGTCGTAATAGGCGCGGGGGTCGAGAGCATGAGCCGGGTGCCCATGGGCTCGACCGCGATGTTCCATATGAAGGAAGGGTTGGGGAACTACAAATCGCCCGGCCTCGAAGAGAAATATCCGGGCATCCAGTGGTCCCAGTTCACGGGCGCCGAGATGATCGTGAAGAAGCATGGCTTCACCAAGGACCAGCTCGACAATTTCGCGCTTGCCAGCCATCTCAAGGCGATCAAGGCGACAGAAAGCGGCGCGTTCGAGAAGGAGATCGTGCCCGTCGCCATCGAGACGCCGGAAGGCGAGCAGATGCACACCGTGGACGAGGGCATCCGCTTCGACGCGACGCTGGAGGGCATCGCCGGGGTCAAGCTGCTGAGCCCGGAAGGCACGATCACTGCCGCTTCCGCCAGCCAGATCTGCGACGGGTCGAGCGCGGTGCTGGTGGTCAGCGAACGCGCGCTGAAGGAACACGGCCTCACCCCGCTCGCGCGCATCCACAATCTCACCGTCACGGCCGGCGATCCGGTGATCATGCTCGAGGAGCCGCTATTCGCCACGGACCGGGCGCTGGAGCGCGCGGGCATGAAAATCGAGGATATCGACTTGTTCGAGGTCAACGAAGCCTTCGCGCCGGTTCCGCTCGCCTGGCTGAAGCACACCGGGGCGGACCCGGACCGGCTCAACGTCCATGGCGGCGCGATCGCGCTCGGCCACCCGCTGGGTGCGAGCGGCACCAAGCTGATGGCGACGCTGATCCATGCGCTTCACCGCCACGGCAAGAAATACGGATTGCAGACGATGTGTGAAGGCGGCGGCGTCGCCAACGTGACCATCGTCGAGGCGCTCTAGGCCAAGACTTCAACCGCAGTCCGATCCGTTCGGGCGAACGAATTTTACATATCAGGAGAGAAACATGGAAATCAGCAGCAACACTCCCGCCGTCGTCACCGGCGGCGCCTCCGGCCTCGGCGAAGCGACCGCGCGCGCCATCGCGGCCAAGGGCGCGAAGGTCGCGATCTTCGACATGAACGAGGAGAAGGGCGAGGCGGTCGCGAAGGAGATCGGCGGCATTTTCTGCAAGGTCAACGTGACCAGCGACGAGGATGTCGACGCCGGTTTCGCCAAGGCGCGCGAGGCCCACGGGCAGGAGCGTATTCTGGTGAACTGCGCCGGAATCGGCAACGCGATCAAGACCGCCAGCCGGTCGAAGGAGGACGGGAGCATCAAGCATTTCCCGCTCTCCGCCTTCGATTTCGTGATTCAGGTGAACCTGATCGGCACGTTCCGCTGCATCGCCAAGTCGGCGGCCGGGATGCTGACGCTTGATCCGCTGTCGGACGACGGCGACCGGGGCGCGATCGTCAACACGGCCTCCGTCGCGGGCGAGGACGGCCAGATGGGTCAGGCCGCCTATGCCGCGTCGAAGGGCGGGGTGATCGGCATGACGCTGCCCATCGCGCGCGACCTCATGAGCGAGGGCATCCGGGTCAACACGATCCTGCCGGGCATCTTCAACACGCCCCTGATGAACGCCGCGCCGCCGCAGGTGAAAGATGCGCTGGCCGCCTCCGTCCCGTTCCCCAAGCGCCTCGGCAATCCGGCGGAATACGCCATGCTCGCCGTGACCATGATCGAGTGCGGCTATTTCAACGGCGAGGACGTGCGGCTCGACGGCGCTATCAGAATGGCGCCGCGCTGATCGCCGCGACGCTTTCCTACTCGCGGTCCCGGCTCTAGGCTCGCCCACATGATCGACTTCAAACGCCCCCGTTCGCCCGCATCGTGCGCCGCGAACGGGGGCGTTTTCCTGTTTGGCGCTGGACTGTGTAACACCTGGTCCATGCGTTCCCCTGCTGCGATGGACGGAGTGCGAAACCGATGACCGAGTTCACCCAGATCAAGCTCGATATCGCCGAGGGAATTGCGACGATCACGCTTCACCGGCCGGAGAAAATGAACGCCTTCACCCGCATCATGATGCAGGAGGTCATCGACGCACTCGACATCACCGATGCCGACGACAGCGTGCGCGCGGTGATCGTCACGGGTGAGGGCGAGCGGGCCTTCTGCGCCGGCGCGGACCTGACGCCGGAAGGGAGCGAGGGCAATGTCTTCGCCCGGCACAAGGAGGTCGACGACCTCTCTGACGAAATCGTGCGTGACGGAGGCGGGCGGATGGTCCTGCGGATGTTCGATTCGAAAAAGCCGCTGATCGGCGCCTGCAACGGCGTGGCGGTCGGGGTCGGCGCCACCATGCAGCTGCCCTTCGACATGCGGCTCGCGTCTGACAATGCGCGGTTCGGCTTCGTCTTCGCGCGGCGCGGGATCACGCCGGAAGCCTGCTCCAGCTGGTTCCTGCCGCGTCTGGTGGGGATGCAGACCGCGCTCGAATGGTGTATGACGGGCCGCATCTTCGACGCGCAGGAGGCGCTTGGTCGCGGGCTCGTGCGGTCGGTCCACCCGCAGGCGGAACTGATGGACGCGGCGCGGGGACTGGCGCGCGAGATCGCCGACAACACCTCGGCGGTGTCGGTCGCGATGACTCGCGCCATGCTCTGGCGCCTGCCGCAGGAAAGCCATCCGATGATGGCGCACAGGATCGACAGTCGCTCGATCTACCGCCTCGGCAAGAGCGCGGACAGCAGGGAAGGGGTGCGCAGCTTCCTCGAAAAGCGCCCGCCTGCCTATCCGGACACCGTATCGAACGACATGCCCGACTTCTATCCTTGGTGGGAGGAACCGGAGTACAAATAGTCGCGTTTGCAACCTGAATCCCGAAAAGCGACACGAAAGCCATTGATGACCGTAAAGCCCGACCAGCGCCTCGCCGCCTTCCTGCCCTATCAGCTCTCGATCGCCTCCAACGCGGTTTCGACCCGGATCGCGGAACAGTATCGCCGCCGGTTCGATCTCAAGACCACCGAATGGCGGATCATGGCCGTGCTCGGGGATGCAGGAGCGTTGAGCCAGCGGCAGCTTTCGCAGGCGACGCTTATGGACAAGGTCCCCGTCAACCGCGCTTGCCGCAAGCTCGAGGATCGCGGTCTTGCCGCGCGGCGACCGAACGAGAAGGACGGCCGGTCGCACCTGCTCGAGCTTACGGCTGAGGGGCGGGCCGTCCATGCGCGGATCATGCCGCTCGCCCAGGCCATCGAGCGCGAACTGTTCGGCGTGCTCGACCAGAGCGAACGGGACACCCTGCGCGACCTGCTCGTCCGCGTGCGCGATGCGGCGGGCGAGTTCGACGCCGAGAGCCTGGCCGAATAGGCGGCAGGCTTCTCGGACGACGCTAAAGCCCGCCGGAGAACGCGTCGGCGATGGAGCAGGCGGCCGGACCGAGGATGACGATGAACAGCACCGGCAGGATGAACATGATCAGCGGCACGGTCATGATCGCGGGCAGGCGCGCGGCCTTCTCCTCGGCACGCATCATGCGCTCGTTGCGGAACTCTGCCGATAGCACCCGCAGCGCGCTGGCGAGGGGCGTGCCGTAGCGTTCGGTCTGGACCATGGTTGTGACGACGCCCTTCACCGCCTCGAGGTTCACGCGATAGGCGAGGTTGTCGAACGCCTTCTTGCGTTCGTTGAGGAAGGACAGTTCGATCGCTGTCAGCGCAAATTCGTCACCCAGTTCGGGGTAGGCGCGGCCAAGCTCCTTGGCCACACGGTTGAAGGCCGCATCGACGGTGAGGCCGGCCTCGGCGCAGATGACGAGCAGGTCGAGCGCGTCGGGCAGCCCCTTGCGGATCGCGTCGGTGCGCTTGGTCGCGATATTCTTGAGATAGAGCTCGGGCCCCTTGTAGGCGAGGAAGGTGACCAGCCCCAACGCGAAAACACGCTTCATCTGCCAGTCCGGGTAGATTTCGACCAGATAGAGGAGAACGAAAGCGAGGCCGCCGAACACGATCGGCAGGACCATCCGCGCCCCGATCAGAAGAACGGCGAGTTCCTTGTTGCGAAAACCCGCCCAGGCAAGCTTCTGCTGCATTTCCGCAATCTGCGAATCCTGCAGCACCTTCATCGATCCGAGCGCACCCTTGACCTTCTCGGTCGTGTCGGTCTTGCGCACCAGGCTCTGGCGCTTCTTCGCCGTCGCCGTGACGATGCCCGCCTTCAGTTCCTCACGCCGCGAATTGAGCGCTTTCACCCGCTTGGACATCGGATCCTTGATCGTCACCGCGGTGTAGACGGCGAACATCACCGCCATCGCGGCAACGCCGGCGAGAATCGAACCGACGAAGATCACGTCGAAACCGAGCAGGGTGGGGCCGGCGGGAGTGTTGATCATGACGGGGCTCTTTTCTCGCGTTCGCGATCAGATTTCGAAACTGACCATCTTGGCCATGATGAAGACGCCGATACCCATCCAGACGAGCCCGCCGAGACCTGTGACGATCAGCCGGTCGTCGACGAAAAACTCGGCGATGTAATCCGGATTGATCCACCAGATCAGCGAGAACACGATGAACGGGAGGGCGCCCACGATATAGGCGGAAGCCTTGGATTCCGAACTCATCGCCCTGATCTTGAGCTTCATCTGACTGCGCTTGCGCAGCACGTCGGCGAGGTTGGAGAGGGTCTCGGCAAGGTTGCCGCCCGTCTCGCGCTGGATCGCCAGAGTGATGCAAAAGAAATTGAATTCGGGGATGCCGAGCCGGTCGGCGGTTTCCTGAAGCGATTCCTCCATGGTCCGGCCGATCTTGATCCGCTCGACAATGGCCTTGAATTCCTCGCCCACCGGGCCGGGGACTTCCTGTGCGACGACCGAAAGCGTCTCGGTCACCGGAAGGCCCGAGCGCAGGCCGCGCACGAGAAGTTCGATCGCGTCGGGGAAACGCGCGTTGAATTGCGCGGTCCGCTTCTTGATGTTCCAGTTGACGACGAAGTGCGGAATGCCCGCGCCGACGAACAGGCCGATAAAGAGGGACAGGCTCAGCGCGCCGGTGCGCAGGAACGTGAGCAGCGCGACAAACAGTGCGAGCCCGCCCGAAGCGTAGAAATACTGGCTGAGCGTCCATTTCTTGCCGGTCCGGTCGAGCCTGATCGTCAGCGCCTCGATGCGCGAGGAAGAGCCCGCGACCCGGTGAAACTTGGGCTTGCGCGAAGCGATCGCCTTCTTCAGCTGCGATTCCACTCTCGTCTGCGTATCTTCGGAGTGGCGATAGCGTACCTTCTCCAGCCGGCGCTGGCTCGTCTTCGCAGGCGAGGGACCGCCCGCCAGGGCATAGACCAGCAGCATGAGCGAAGCCGCCCCGGCGATCATCAGCATGAGCTGTATTGTGTCCATTGCGCTCGCTCCGCCCCGTTTTTTGTCAGTTCACGAACATCGCCGGGCGGGCGCGGAATGCGCTGCCCGGCGGTCCGGTCATCCGGCCGCTGCCGCGGAAGCCGGTTTGTCTTTCTTTGCCAGCAGCGACTTGAAGTCGAAGCCGCCGAGCAAAGACTTCTTTCCGCCTTCGGAACCGGTTTCGGGAAGGTCGGATTGCTCGCCTGACGCGACGATGCGGTGAGCCAGAGCCTTGATCTGGGCTGCCGCCCGGCTCTGCGCATTGGCTTCGACGAATGGCTGGCCGAGCTTCGCCGCGTTGGCCGCGCCCTTCTGGTCGAAGGGAATGGAGAAATCGATTTTGCGCTCGATCGAGGCTTCGAAATCGGACTGGCCGATCTCCATCGCCCCGGTCTGCACCTTGTTCGCCACGATAATCGGTTCGGCGTGATCCGCATGGGTCTTGAGCCACGAAAGAATCCGGATCGTATCGCGTGCCGAGGCCAGCGTCATTTCCGTCGTCAGCACGACCGAATTCACCTCCGTCAGCAGATGGGGGAAGTTTATCAGCATGTTGCGGGGCAAGTCGATCACCGTCATCTCGAAGGCGTGACGGAACTCCTCCTCCAGCTGGAGGAAGGCCGCGCCATCCGTCATCAGAGGCGCGTTGATCGGGGCTTCGGCCGAAAGGATCGCCAGATTGTCGTGCGCGCGGACCATGGCGCGCTCGATGAACAGACCGTCGATCCGGCTCGGATTGTCGATTGCGTCGGTCAGACCCCGCCCGGGCTCGAGATCGAGCGACAGCGCGCCGGTGCCGAAATGGATGTCGAGATCGAGGAGTGCTGTCGGCAGGTTCTGCCCGGTCGCGAAATGCCAGCTCAGCGATGTCGCCAGAGTCGAGGCACCGACGCCGCCGCGCGTGCCCACGATCGCGGTCGACACGTGGCGGCTGGACTGATCCTGCTCGCTCATCCGCGGCGAGGCGAACACCGCCTGGGCCTGGTTCAGCGCATCGCGCAGGACGTTCGCGGAGAGCGGCTTCAGCAGGTAGTCGTGAATGCCGCTCGCGATCAGATCGCGATAGAGGCGCACGTCGTTGACCTGGCCGATGGCGATCACGATCGTGCCCGGTTCGCACACTTCGGCAAGCGCGTTGATGTCGTTCAGCGGATCGCCGCTTTCGGACAGGTCGACCAGCAGGATGTTCGGGCTGGCACTGACGCTGAGGGCCTGAACGGCGTTGCGCAGGCCGCCTTTGGCGCATTTCTCCGGCTGCCAGCCGAGTTCGATGACCACCGGACGCAGAACATCCAGTGCGGCGTCGTCGCAGATGAAGGCGGCGAAGGCATCGCGATTGCCCGACATGCCTGCTTTCCAGGGTGCGTTCATTGATCGTCTTCCTCTGCTTAGTTTCCGCCGCCGCCGCTGCCGGCGGTGCTCGATACCTCGTTCAGTCCGCCCGCGGAGGTCGGTTCCTGATCGCGGTAGGTCCGGATCGCCTTGGTCGAGGTGGTGACCACCGTTTCGCCCGTGCCGGTCTGGCCGCTGATCAAATCTTCGGGATTGGCTACCATCGATGCGAAAGTGCTGTTGATCGCACAGCCGAAATTGGACGAAGTGTCGTTCTCGTAGGCAAGATCGCTCTTTTTCGACCAGTCGGGGCAGCCCGGAACGCTCGCGGACGAGCGGCTCAGCACGATGCGGGCCTGGCCGGGCTGAACGTAACCCGCCGTCATCGGCGCGCCATCTGCCAAGAGGAGCCCGCGACGTCCGAGAAGGTCCTGCACGGCTTCGCGCACGGCGGGCGAGGCGGCGGGGTCGTCGAGCGCGACCCGGTCCCCATAGCGCAGGTCCATCGCGTCGAACCAGCCGAGCACGCGCTGCTGTTCTGTTACCGGCAGGCCGCCAGGCGTGGTGGTGACGTCGAGCGCGTAATTGCTGCGCTCGACCACCGGCTGGTGGACGCTGTTGAGCGAGCGGTTCGCCGGTGTGTTGCAGGCGGCCAACGACAGTGCGAGGCCAAGAGCGATCGCGGAGGAAACCTGTCTCGTCGTGATGGTTGTCATGATCTGTCGTCCTCTCACTTGAAGCTGAAGCCGGGCGCGGCGGCTTCGGCCGAGCGTTTTTCCCGGCGCGCTTCGGCGGGGACCGGAGCGCTCGCGGCATCGTACGAAATGGCGGGGGCGGCAGGCGTGGCCGGTTCGCCGCCGACGGTCGCCGTCGTCGGCATGGGACGGCTGGCACGGCTCACGCCGTCATTCTCGAGATAGCCGAGCAGGCGCTGCGCATCGTTGGGCGAACGGAACCCGTCGGTGGGCAGATGAATGTCGCGCTCGTCGACCGGCTTCACCAGATACGGCGTCACCACGATGACCAGCTCGGTCTCGCCCCGCCGGTATTCGGTGGAGCGGAACAGATTGCCGAGGATCGGGACGTCGCCGATGCCCGGAGCCTTGTCGATCGCGTTCTGCGAATTGCTCGACATAAGCCCGGCGATCATGAAGCTCTGGCCCGAGCCGAGCTCGACGGTGGTCTCCGCCCGGCGCACGGTCAGCGCGGGGATGGTGAACCCATCGATCTGCACCGCGCCCTGAGTAGAGAGTTCGGAAACTTCCGGGCGAACCCGGATGGAAATCCGCCCGTTCGCGAGCACGATCGGAGAGTATGCGAGGCTGACGCCGAAATTCTTGTACTGGACGGTCGTGGTGCCGAGACCCTGGCTGAGCGGGATCGGAAACTCGCCGCCGGCGAGGAATTCCGCCGTCTCCCCCGAAAGCGCGGTGAGGTTCGGTTCCGAAAGCGTGGTCACCATCCCCTGCCGCTCGGCGAGGTCGAAAGCCGCGCCAATGTCGAGGCCGAGAAATCGGCCGAAGGCGGCAATGGTCGAGCCGGATCCGCTCCCGATCACCGAGGAACCGGCGAGACCGGCGGCGGGCGTCACGCCGGTCCCGAGCGGACCGCCGGGGACCAGCCGATTTATACCCCCATTGGTCACGCCGAACTTGAACCCGCTCGTGCTGTCGACTGTCGCCAGATTGGCGCCGAGGGCACGGACGAAGTTCTTGCTCACTTCGGCGAAACGCACACGCAAATTGACCTGCAGCGGCGTCGCCATCTTGAGGCGGCTGATGACGTTGACGTTCTCGCCAACGAAGGCCTCGACCAGGGTCTGGGCTTCAGCGGCGTCTTCCGGCGCGGCGACGGTACCGGTCAGCAGCACGGTGTTCGTGCCCATCGTCGCGACATTGATCTTGGCCTCGGGCATGGCGAGGTTGAGCATCTGGTCGATGCTGCCGATGTTCGATCCGACGCGGATATTGGCGGACCAGATGATGTCGCCGGCCGCGTTGCTGGCATAGACCGTGGTCTCGCCGCCGGCCTTGCCGAAGACGTAGAGCTGGCGCTGCGACTTGACCTGCACATCGGCGACATTCTCGTCGGCGATGAAGACGTCGGCCATCTGGCCGGGCACGTTGACGAGCTCGCCGCGGCCGATCGACAGGACGATTTCGCCTGCCGGACGGGTGATCGTCTGTGCATTGGCTACGGTCGTCGGCATGCTGGCGAGGGGCGCGAACGCCAGGCCGGCCAGCAGCGCATGGTGGGTAAGACGAGATTTCATAGGATTATACTCCTAATGGCTCCTGGCTGGCTCAGCGCTGGCCGCCTGCCTGCTGATTGAGAATGCTGCCGGAGGACGCGCGGCTCGGACCCACAGGGACCTCCTCGGTCGACTTGCCGCGAGTGACCTGAACCACGGGACCCCTGCGGACCGGCTGGCTGGGCGCAGCGGCTGTCGAAGAGCCGGAATAGGCCGGGGTCGGAGCCGAATTCTGGAAATCCTGACGAGGTGCTTGCGAGGGCATCGATCCGCGCTGGAACCGCGAGACGTCCGCGCCGGTGGCATAGGTGCTCTTGGCATCGTCGGGTCGGGCCATCGCTTCGCGCAGCAGCCGCTCTTCTTCCTGCGGCGTCGCATTGTCGGGAATGATCACGCTGCCGGCCGCAAGGGCACGTTCGAGCTCGCTCGAATTGTCGGCCAGCGAACGCAGCGTGAAGCTGAGCGTGCCGATGGTCTGGGCGACCGCGATCTTTTCCGCGATCCGCGGCGTGGCCTCCAGCGTGACCGTGTTGCTGGTGCGTACGACGGTCTTGCCTTCGACGGTTTCCTGATCGGTCGCCTGATCGGTGGCGAGCACGCGCAAATTGCGGATGATGGTTTCCGATGCCTTGAGCGACTGGCCTTCCGTCCCCTCGACTGTCTGGGTCAGGACCATGTCCACCCGGTCGCCGGGGAAGATGAAGCCCGCGACGCCCGTGCGCGCATCGACCGGAACGGTGATGGCACGCATGCCGGGCGTCAGCGCGGCGGCGAGGAAGCCGCGATCGCCGGGGCTGACCAGCGACCCTTGTGTGACCGGCTCGCCCGCAGTGATCGGATTTCGGACGACCGTGCCGAGCAGCGAGCTCATGTCGCTCTCGCCCTCGATGAAATAGGCGTCCTGCACCAGTTCGGCGGGCCATTGCTGGAAACCGAGCGAATCGGCGGTGATGATCGTGCCGACCGGCAGGGCGCGCTGCGCCACCAGTACCTTTGGCCCGCTCGGAACGACCGGCGCTGCCTGCGCTTCGGGCGCGGCGGCTCCGGCGAACATGCTCCGCGCCACGAGCGCCGTGCCGATCGCGACGATCAGCGCACATGCCAGCAAAACCAGCTTCTTCCTGTCCATGGCTGTTCTAGCCCCCTGATTGGTCCGCAGCGAAAACCTGGCGGACACCTGTGGTCGTCCGGCTTTAGGCCGGAGTGGTTAAAATCGCGTTGTCAGCCGATCACCGAAAGCGCGCTCGCGCGACCCAGCTCGTCGGTTCCGATCACCCACAGGGCGCCGAAAGCGATCGCCACACCATAGGGAATGGCGATCCGGTCGCGCCGGCGGCGGGTGATGTGCCAGGCGCCGAAGAGGAGAGTGAGCACTCCGCCGGCCAGCGCCATGACGACAATGAGTTTCATGAAAGCGGCGGGCGGCACCCAGAGCGCCAGCGCGGTCAGCAGCTTGACGTCTCCGCCGCCCATCATGCGTACGGCGAACAGCGCTGCGCAGACGGCAAAGGTCGCCAGGGCAATGCCGAATTGCTGAGCGACGCCGGGCCACAGATCGAGGCCGCTCGCCCACCAGAAGGCGGGCGCGGCCAGAGCGATCGCAGCGTTCAGCCAGTTGGCGATGCGGCGGCTTTTCAAGTCGGTAAAGCTCGCGAACAGCAGCGCGATTGTCAGCGCTCCGAGCAGTCCGTAATAAGCATATTCCTGCAGCATCAGGCCCCCGAAGGTTCTCTTCGACTGCAGTGTTACGAAATATGGCTTACCAAAGAGTAACCAAGAGCTGGAGGGCGTCATTAGCCAAACCGCCGATGCTGACCGCGAGACCGGTGCGGGCGCCGTGAAGGGGAGCGCTGTCGATCGTCGGGCGATCCCCCCTGTCGCGCGCGAGAGCGAATGGATGGCGGCGGACGGGCACCGGATCCGGCGGATCGACTGGCCGGGCGGGGCGCAGGCCGTCCGTGGTTCAATCCTGTTCTTCCCGGGGCGTGGGGACAATTACGAGAAATACCTCGAAACGCTGGAGGAATGGCACCGCGAGGGCTGGCGGGTGACCGCGGCCGACTGGCGCGGGCAGGCGGGTTCGGGGCGGCTCGGCGCGGATGCGACCACGGGCCATGTCGACGACTTCGCGATATGGGTAGAGGATCTCGCCGCGTTCTGGCGCGGCTGGAAAGCCGTAACCCCCGGTCCGCATGTGCTGGCGGGACATTCCATGGGCGGGCACCTGGTCATGCGAGCGGTCGTCGAGGAGAGGGTCGATCCCGACGCGCTGGTGCTGTCCGCGCCAATGCTCGGCATGGCCGGGCCGCCGCTCCCGCTGCCGGTGCTGAGCTGGATCGCGCGCCTGATGACTGTGATCGGTGCGCCGACCCGGCCCGCCTGGAAATGGAGCGAGAAGCCGGGCGAAATGCCGACCGACCGCCAGCAATTGCTGACCCACGATCCTGATCGCTATGCGGATGAAGTGTGGTGGCGGAAGGAGCGGCCCGAGCTGGTGATGGGGCCGGGCAGCTGGAAATGGGTCGAGCGCGCTTACGCTTCCAGCCGGGCGATCTTCGCGAGAGGAGGACTGGAGCAGGTCGGAGTACCGGTGCTTATCGTCGCCACCCGCCGCGACCGTCTGGTGAGCCACGCCGCGATCGAGAAAGCCTGCGCGCGCTTGCCCGAATGCGAGTCGGTGGATTTCGGCAGCGACGCCCATCACGAAATCCTTCGCGAAACTGATGCGGTGCGTGGGCGGGCGATGGCGGCGATCGCGGATTTCCTCGATCGCAAGGCGCCAGCCGCGCGATGAAAATCCACGATTTCGCAGTGATCGGAGCCGGCATGGCCGGGGCGAGCCTCGCCGCCGAACTGGCAGACAGCGCCAGCGTGCTTCTGCTCGAGGCCGAAGACGCACCGGGATATCATGCGACGGGTCGCTCGGCCGCGTTCTGGGAAGAATGCTATGGCGGGCCGGACATCGTTCCGCTCACGCTTGCATCCGGCCCCTACCTCGCCGAACACGATTTCCTGAACCGGCGCGGCGCACTCTACGTCGCGCGAGACGAGGACATATCCGCGCTCGACGAATTCATGAACAGTTTCGCCGATACCGGCGTCAATATCGTGCATTGGGGGGGCGAATCGGTGAAGCGGCGGCTTCCCGGCGTTCAATTGCAGTGGACCGCGGCCGCTTGGGAACCGGCCTGCGCCGATATCGACGTGGCCGCGCTCCACGCTCACTACCTGAGGCTTGGACGATCGCGGGGCGTGCGCTTGCAAACCCGCGCGGGGGTTGTCGGGCTCGATCGTACAGACGGTGTCTGGCACATCCAGACAGCGGACGGGCAGCATCATCGCGCCACCTGTATCGTGAACGCAGCCGGTGCGTGGGCCGACCGTGTCGCCGTTCTGGCAGGAGCGAAGCCGATCGGCATCGCGCCCCTGCGCCGGACCGTGGTGCAGTTGCGGACCGATCCGGCGCCGCCCGCCGACATGCCCCTCGTTCTCGATGTGAACGGACGGTTCTACTTCAAGCCGGATGCCGGCAGGCTGTGGCTCAGCCCGCAGGACGAGGTGCCGAGCGAGCCCGGTGATGCGGCGCCCGAGGAACTGGCCGTTGCCGAGGCGATCGCCTTGCTCGAAGAGGTCGTCGACTGGCGCATCGAGGCGGTCGAGCGCCGCTGGGCGGGGCTGCGCAGCTTCGCGCCGGATCGCAGGCCCGTCTACGGTTTCGACCCGCAAGCGGAAGGCTTTGCCTGGTTCGCAGGCCAGGGCGGCTTCGGCATCCAGACCGCACCCGCTGCCGCCCGGTTGGGGTCGCAATTGCTGCTCGGCAATGCGCGGGATGCGATGACGGCGGAGTTGGACGCCGCGCTTTATGCGCCGAGCCGGTTCGTCTGATCCCGCTCAGGCGGCGCGTGCCTGCTCCGCCGCATCGCTCGCCAGCCGGTCAACCCGCTCGTTTTCCGCATGGCCGGAATGTCCGCGGACCCAGTGCCATTCGATCCGGTGCCGCTCGGTCTGCGCGATCAGTTCGTGCCACAGATCGGCGTTGCGGACGGGCTTCTTGCTCGCGTTGACCCAGCCGCGCTTCTTCCAGCCTTCGACCCAGCGAGTGATCCCGTCGATCAGATATTTGCTGTCGGTGAAGAGATCGACCTCGCACGGCTCGATCAGCGCCTCCAGCGCCCGAATCGCCGCGGTCATCTCCATGCGATTGTTCGTCGTCGCGGGATCGCCGCCCGACAATTCCTTCTCGTGACGGCCAAGGCGCAGCAGCGCGCCCCAGCCGCCGGGACCGGGATTGCCCTTGCACGCCCCGTCGGTAAAGATTTCGACCCGCTTCATGCGAAGGCGCCTTGGCCCGCATCGCGGTAGAATTCCAGTCGCCTTGCGAATTCCATCGGATCCTTGCGACGCACCAGCGCATCGCCGGGTGTGTCGAACCAGTCCTCGGTGCGGCTGGCGACGAAGCGGAGGCACCCGGCCTGCGCGAGCAAGGGCAGGGCGGCGCGCTCCTCGGCGGAGAGCGGACGGACCGATTCGTAACCGGCGACAAGCGCCCGCCCGACGGCGGCATCGATCGTCTCGCCGCGCGGATCGAATGCCCAGGCGGCATGGGTGACGGCCAGATCGTAGGCCATGGCGCCGTTGGCAGCGAAGTAGAAGTCGATGAGGCCGCTGACCTCGTCCCCCAGCATCAGGACGTTGTCGGGGAAAAGGTCCGAATGGATGATCGATTCGGGCAGGCCTCCGAGCATCTGGCGGGCGATGTCGGAGGCGCGGGCGGCGGTGGCCGGAAGGTCCGGGTCGATTCCGGCAAGGCGCGACTCGGAAAAGCGCGCGAGGATGCCGGCCGAATTCTCCGCCGTCAGCGGGTTTTGCCGCGTGTGCGGATAGCGCGTTCCGGCAAGGTGGACGCGCGCCAGCGCCCGCCCGGCCGAATGCGCCTGCGCCGGGCTTGGCTCCGAGGGCGAGACGCCGGGAAGGAACTCGATCAGCGCGACCGCCTTGCCCTCGACTTCCCGGCAGGCAGCGCCGTCGCGATCATGAATCGTCGCGGGCACCGCGCAGCCTTCCGCCGCGAGATGGTCGAGCAGGCCGAGGAAGAAGGGCAGGTCCGTGACGTCGATCCGGCGTTCGTACATTGTCAGCACGTAGCGCGCGCCCGTGCCATCGCGGCCAGTGGTCTCGATCAGCCAGTTGCTGTTGGAAATGCCTTCCGCGATGCCCTTGGCCGAGACGAGTTCCCCGACATCGTAGGAGGCGATGAGCTCCGCCAGCCGCTCGCTGCCGAGATGGGTGTAGACCGCCACCTGAGCCGGCCCGTCACTCGGTAAGCTGGCGCGGCAGTTTGAAGACCATCTTCTCCTCGGCGGCGGTGATCGTCCGCTCCTCGACCTCGCGCCATTCGGAAAGTCTGGCGACCACTTCGCGCACCAGCTTTTCCGGAGCCGAGGCGCCTGCGGTCAGTCCGACCGTTCCGACGCCGACCAGCCACTCGGGATCGATATCGCTCGCCCGCTGGATCAGCCGCGCATCAGTGCCCAGCCGCTCCGCCACCTCGACGAGCCGCACCGAGTTGGAGGAATTGGGCGCGCCGATCACCAGCACCAGATCGCTCGCCGGAGCGATCTGCTTGACCGCCGCCTGGCGGTTGGAGGTAGCGTAGCAGATGTCTTCCGCCTTGGGCCCGAGGATCTGGGGGAAACGGCGTTCCAGCGCCGCCACGATCTCGGCCGTATCGTCGACTGAAAGCGTGGTCTGCGTGAGGTAGGACAGCGCATCTTCCGGTCCGAAATCGAGCTTCGCGACATCGTCGATGGTCTCGACCAGCGTCATGCTGCCTTCCGGCACCTGGCCCATCGTGCCGATGACTTCGGGATGACCCGCATGGCCGATGAAGATGATGTGCTGGTTCTTCTCGATCTGGCGTTCGGCCTGGCGGTGCACCTTGCTCACCAGCGGGCAGGTGGCATCGACATAGAGGAGCTTGCGCCGCTGCGCCTCGGCCGGGACCGATTTGGGGACGCCGTGAGCGCTGAAGACCACCGGCGCGTCGTCGGGCACTTCGTCCAGTTCCTCGACGAAGACTGCGCCTTTGGCCTTCAGCCCTTCGACCACATAGCGATTATGGACAATCTCGTGCCGGACATAGACCGGCGCGCCGTATTTCTCGAGCGCGCGCTCGACAATCTCGATCGCCCGGTCGACTCCGGCGCAGAAACCGCGCGGGGCTGCGATCAGCAGGGTGAGAGCGGGGCGGTCGGTGTTGCCGGACCGGCTGCCGGACAACGACGCGCCGTTCGATTGTCCCGACGATTGAAAGGGGGCGTTCATACCCCGCCCCCTAGCGCTTTGCCGCGCGTCAAGCTAGGGCGCGCGAGGACACGACAAGCCAGGGAATGTTTCCGCGAATGCGCAGCCGACGTTTAGCAGCCAGCACTTTCACTCTCGCCGCTGCGGCCGCGGCGCTGGCAGGATGCGCGCGCGAGGGCGAGCTCGTGATCAATGACGGTGTGGGAATCACCGCGGTTCGCAGCGCCTGCCCGGCGGTCGGCATTCCCGACTACACTGGCGATATCACCACTTTTCGCGCGCCCGCTTCGCGGACCGCCGCCGATCTGGATGTGACGGCCGCGATCACCAATCTGCGCTCGACCTGCAACGATTCCGGCGAACGCATCTATGCCGAGGCGACATTCGACGTGGTCGCCCGGCGGACTGACGTCAGCGGGCCGCGACAGATCGAACTGCCCTATTTCGCCACCGTCCTGCGGGGCGGCAGCTCGGTCGTCACCAAGCGGATCGGGACGGTCACCTTGAATTTCGCCGACGGGCAGGAGCGCGCCAGCGCCACCGGCAAGGCCGGGGCCTTCGTCAATCAGGCCGAGGCGACGCTCCCCGAAGATATCCGCCAGCAGATCACGCGTCGCCGCCGGGCGGGCGATGCCGATGCGGCGATCGATCCGCTGACCGATCCGGCGGTGCGCGCCGCGATCCAGCGCGCGACCTTCGAACTGCTGGTCGGCTTCCAGCTCAGCGAGGAACAACTGGCCTACAACGCCACCCGCTGAGCCTGCCCGCTATTGGCTAGCGCCGCGCCGTGGGCTAGGCGCGCCCGGCAATGACACGACCCAAAACGCTTCACGCCGCTTTCGCCGAGAAGGTCGGCGCCACCCTCGACGCGCTTGAAATGGAAGGCGCGCTGCCGGCCGATACGCCGCGCGCGGCCGTTTCGGTGGAGCCGCCGCGCGATCCCTCGCATGGCGACCTCGCCACCAACGCCGCGATGGTGCTGGCCAAGCAGGCCCGCACCAACCCGCGCGCCTTGGCGGAAAAGATCGCCGCGCATCTCGAAAACGATCCGGATATCGTGGGCGTCGAGATCGCCGGGCCGGGCTTCATCAATCTCCGCCTTTCGGACGAGGCCTGGCGGCGCGAATTGCTGGCGATCGCAGACCTCGGCGAAGAATACGGGCGCTCCGCAATGGGTGGCGGCAAGCGGGTGAACGTCGAGTTCGTCTCCGCCAATCCGACCGGCCCGATGCATATGGGCCATTGCCGCGGCGCGGTGGTGGGCGATGCCCTGTCGCGCCTGCTCGAATTCGCCGGCTTCGAGGTGATCCGCGAATATTACGTCAACGATGCCGGCAGCCAGGTCGATACGCTCGCGCGCTCCGCGCATCTGCGGTATCGCGAAGCTCTGAGCGAGGATATCGGCGAGATTCCCGAGGGGCTCTACCCCGGCGACTATCTCAAATCGGTCGGCGCGACGCTCGCCGCCGAACATGGCGACCGCTTCGCCGCTGCGGACGAGGCGGAATGGTTGCCGCTGTTCCGCAGGCAGGCCGTCGCCGCGATGATGGACATGATCCGCGCCGATCTGGCGCTGCTCGGCATCCGCCACGATGTCTTCGCGAGCGAGGCCGAATTGCAGGCCGCCGGCAAGCCGACCGAGGCCGAGGAGTGGCTGCGCGCCAAAGGCTTGGTCTATGACGGCACGCTGGAAGCGCCCAAGGGCAAGGCTCCGCCCGAGGACTGGGAGCCGGTCGAACTGCCGCTGTTCCGTTCGACGGAATTCGGCGACGACCAGGATCGCCCGATCAGGAAATCGGACGGCAAGTGGACCTATTTCGGTGCCGATCTCGCCTATCACTTCCAGAAGGCAGAGAATGCCGATGCGCTGATCGACATCTGGGGCGCCGATCATGCCGGAACGGTCAAGCGGATCAAGGCTGCCGTCGCCGCGCTCACCAAGGGTGCCGGGCGCGACGTGCCGTTCGACGTCAAGCTGATCCAGATGGTCAAGCTGCTGCGCGACGGCGAGCCGGTGAAGATGTCCAAGCGCTCGGGCAATTTCATTACCATCGCCGACATGGTCGAGGAAGTTGGCAAGGACGTGGTGCGCTTCACCATGCTGACCCGCAAGCCCGACGCGCAGATGGAATTCGATTTTGCCAAGGTGGTCGAGGCCAGCCGCGAGAACCCGGTCTTCTACCTGCAATATGCCCATGCCCGCATCCGCTCGACCTTGCGCAAGGCGGGCGTCGCGCCGTCGGCCGACCATCTCGATCTGCTGGGCGCGGACGAACTCGCTCTCGTTCGGGAGGCGGCACAGTTTCCCCGCGTCGTCGAGAGCGCCGCGCAGGCGCGCGAGCCGCACCGCATCGCCTTCTTCCTCGGCGACATCGCCGCCGCCTTCCACAGCTTCTGGAATGCCGGGAACGACGATCCGGCCAAGCGGATCATCCAGTCCGAGAACGAGACACTGACGGCCGCCCGTCTTTTCCTGGCCGACCAGATCGGGCAGGTCATTCGCAACGGATTGTCGATTCTGGGGGTCGAGGCCGTCGAGGAGATGTGACGATGGTTTCGGCGCGGGAATATCATACGCCGCAAGGCGATGCCGCTGCCTATGACGGCGACGAGTTCGCTTTCGAGGACGGGGACGAGAGCCTGCCTTGGCTCGAGGCGGACGATGACGACGTGCCGCAGGGTTTCGACACCACGCGCCTGATCACAATCGCCGTGCTGATGGTCGTCCTGTTGGGCGCGATCGTCGGCGCGATCTGGTGGCTCTCGAACGGCCCCGTCGCCGGCGGTCCCGCGCCCGATGGTTCGATCGTGGAGGCGCCGGAAGCGCCTTACAAGACCGCGCCGGAGGACGAGGGCGGCAAGACCTTTGCCGGGACCGGCGATACCAGCTTCGCGGTCGGCGAGGGGCAGATGCGCGAGGGTCGGCTAGCCGAACTCTCGTCAGCTTCCGACAATGCTGCGCCCGGCATGGACACGCTGACCACTCCGGAAGCCGAGGAAACGCCAAACACAGCGTCGCCTCCGCGCAGCCAGTCGCTGCCGGACGGAACGGCGGTGCAGGTCGGCGCCTATTCCAGCCGCTCGGATGCCGAGGCGGGCTGGGGCACGATCATTCGCCAGACCGACCTGCTGTCTGGTGTCGAGCACCGCATCGTCGAAGGGCAGGCCGATATCGGCCGCGTCTACCGGCTCCAGGCGGTCGGCGGCAGCCGGGAGAACGCGCGGCGGCTGTGCGGTGCGTTGTCGAACGCGGGCATTCCCTGCACGGTCAAGTAGGACGAGCCGGCTGCGCAACGGGCCGGTTTCCACATCGGGGACACGGCTTTATCTTGCGGGCCTTGTGCCAAACTGCGAGTCTGACGGGCGATGACACCCGCGATCTTCGGATTGAGCGGCCCGACGCTGACCGCCGAGGAGCGCGCCTTTTTCGCCGATGCCGACCCGGCAGGCTATATCCTGTTCGCCCGCAATTGCGTCGACAGGGAACAGTTGCGCGCACTCACCGACGATCTGCGAGCGATCAGGGGACGTGACCGGCTGATCGTTTCGATCGATCAGGAAGGCGGCCGTGTCGCGCGCATGAAGCCGCCCGAATGGCAGCGTTATCCCGCAGGCGAGGTGTTCGACCGCCTTTACCGCGTGGCCCCCGCCAGCGCGATTGAGGCGATCCGCGTCAATGCCGAGGCGATGGGCCGCGACCTGGCCGAATGCGGCATCACGGTCGATTTCAACGCCCCGCTCGACGTGCGCCGCGCCTATACCGACGATGTCATCGGCGACCGAGCGCTGGGCAGCGAACCGCTTCAGGTCGCGGCACTCGGCCGGGGAATGCTCGAAGGGCTGGGCCGGGCCGGTATCGTCGGCTGTCTCAAGCATATCCCCGGACATGGCCGCGCGACGGCGGACAGCCACAAGGAAATGCCGGTGGTGCACGCTGTTGCCGCCGAACTGGAAGCCGACATCGCGCCCTTCCGCGCGCTCGCCCACCATCCGCTGGGCATGACCTGCCACCTGATGTTCCCCGCGTGGGATGCCGAGAATCCTGCCACTCAGTCGCCCACTATCATTCGCGACGTGATCCGCGGGGCAATCGGCTTCGACGGGCTGCTGCTGACCGACGATATCGATATGCAGGCACTCGAAGGCAGCGTGCCCGAACGCTCCGAGCGCGCGCTTGCCGCAGGATGCGACATCACGCTCAATTGCTGGGGCCGGATGGACGACATGATCGGCATTGCCGAGCGCAATCCGGCGATGCCCGAAGAGACTGCGCGTCGTCTCGACCGGGTCCATGCTGCCATGGGGACTTCGCAGGAGGGCCTTGAGAGTGCCGAACTGCTCGCCAAGAGAGATGCCCTGCTGACCGCTGCCGGGATCGCGGTGTGAGCGCGGACCTCCTGCCTTTCGCGGGGGAAGAACCTGAGGGCGAGGGGCAGGCGGGGGCAAGCACGGAAGACGGCGCGCTTTATCTCGAGCTCGACGGCTGGGAAGGACCGCTCGACCTGCTGCTCGATCTCGCGCGGCGGCAGAAGGTCGACCTGCGGCAGATCTCGATCCTCGCGCTGGTCGACCAGTATCTCGACTATATCGAGCACGCCGAGGCTTTGAAGCTGGAGCTGGCGGCGGATTATCTCGTGATGGCGGCCTGGCTCGCCTATCTTAAATCCTCGCTCCTGCTGCCGCGCGAGGAGCAGGAGGAGCCCAGCGCCGAGGAACTCGCCCTGCGCTTGCAATTGCGTTTGCAACGCCTCGGCGCGATGCGCGAGGCGGCTGCGCGGCTGATGGCGCGCGATCGCATCGGGCGCGACGTTTTCCTTCGCGGCGCACCCGAAGGGCTCCGCATCGAACGAAAGACGCTGTGGAAGTGCGACCAGTATGCGCTGATCGGAGCCTATGGCCGGGTCAAGGCGCGCACGGCCCCGGCGGTCCACATGGTCCGCGAACGGCCGGTGATGACGCTCGACAGCGCGCTCGATCGCGTTTCGGCGATGCTCGGGGTAACGCTCGACTGGATGGAATTGCGCGAGTTCCTGCCCGCTCATGCCGAGCCGCGCCTGCGCCGTTCGGCTCTGGCATCGAGCTTCGTCGCAGCGCTCGAACTGGCACGCCTCGGGCGGGCCGAACTGCGGCAGGACGAGACTTTCGGCGCGCTGCGCCTCCGCCGAGTGCGCCGATGACCGAGATGGAGCGCGCGATCGAGGCGGCGCTGTTCGCCGCGGAAGAACCGCTGAGCGTGGAGGAACTGGCGCGCTTTCTCGGTGATGCGTCGCATGACGACGTCCGGCAGGGTTTGGAGGCCCTGTCCGATCACTACGCGACGCGCGGCCTGCGAATCGTCGAGCGAGGCCGGCGCTGGCATTTCGAGACCGCACCCGAACTCGCCCATTTCCTGCGCCGCGAACGCCAGCAGGTCCGCAGCCTCAGTCGCGCCGCGACCGAGGTTCTGGCGATCGTCGCCTATCACGAGCCGGTCAGCCGCGCGGAACTCGAATCGATTCGCGGAGTGCAGACATCCGGCGGCACGCTGGACGTTCTGATGGAAGCGGGCTGGATCCGCATCGCGGGGCGGCGGGACGTTCCCGGACGCCCGACGATCTACGCCACCACGCCCGAATTCCTCGATCATTTCGGTCTGGCGAGCCGCCGCGACCTTCCCGGCATCGCAGAGCTTCGCGCGGCAGGGCTGCTCGATCCGGTCGAGGAGGCGTTCGACGCGTTGATTGGCGGCGATGATGGTGGCGACGAGATGTCGGGCGAAGGCGACGAGCGCGGCGGTCCCCACGCTTCTTGACTGGCGCTCGCTCTCAACGACGCCTATATTGCGCGGAACAGTATTCCAAAGGTTCCTCTCCATGTCGCTCGGCCCCTGGCAGCTCATCATCATCGCCATCGTCATCCTCGTCCTGTTCGGGCGCGGGAAGATATCGGAGATGATGGGCGATTTCGGCAAGGGCATCAGCAGCTTCAAGAAAGGCATGAAGGAAGAGGAAGAGGCCAATCGCGAGCCTGCGCCGCGCCTCGAAGGGCCGGCACACGAAGCGAAGCCGGCGTCTCAGGCCACCGCCGATCCGCGCCCGGCCGAGAAATCCGAAACCCGCTCCTGATCCCGGAGTAGCGCCGCGTGTTCGATATCGGCGCCATGGAACTGCTCATCATTGTCGTGGTCGCGATCCTCGTCATCGGGCCAAAGGACATGCCCAAGGCCATGCGCACCGCGGGCCGCTGGATCGGCAAGATGCGGCGCATGTCCAATCACTTCCGCGCCGGCATCGACAACATGATCCGCGAAGCCGAACTGGAAGATGCGGAGAACGAATGGCGGGAGCGCAATGCGCGGATCATGGCGCAGCATCCGGATGCGGCGTCCCGGGTTCGCGAGCCAGAGAACCTGCTGACCGGCCACGAGATGGAACCGCTATCCGGCCCGCCATCGCAAGCCGATCCGGCCTCGGCTGAATCGGCAATCGCCCGTGCAGCCGAGGCCCGGACGAGTGAGGAGCCCGAGCTGCCGCTCGACCCTTCGACGAAACCGCGCGAGAACGAGAGCTGATGGCCCTGATCCGCGATATCGACGAGACCCAGTCGCCGCTGCTCGATCACCTCATCGAACTGCGCGCCCGGCTCGTGCGTTGCGTTCTGGCGCTGGTCATCGCCTTCGCCATCTGTCTTTATTTTGCCGACCCGATCCTCGGCTTCCTCGTTCAACCCCTCAAGAACTCGTTTCCGGATGGACGGGGGCAACTTATCTTCACCAAACTTTACGAGGTGTTCTTCGTGGAGTTGAAGGTGGCGCTATTCGCCGGCTTTTGCCTGAGTTTTCCGGTAATCGCGAACCAGCTCTGGGCCTTCATCGCGCCTGGGCTCTACGCTCGGGAGAAACGCGCTTTTCTCCCGTTCCTGATTGCGACGCCGGTCCTTTTCATGGCGGGTGCAGCGCTGGCTTATTACGTCGTTATGCCGACCGCGTTTCGCTGGTTTCTCGGTTTTGAAGGGGAGGCGGGCGGCCTCGCGATCGAGGCGCTGCCCACGGCGAACGAATATCTCGGTCTCGTGATGCAGTTCATCCTCGCGTTCGGAATGAGCTTTCTGCTGCCGGTGCTTCTGTTGCTGCTGCATCGCGCGGGAATCGTGTCGCGTGCGCAGCTTGCCGGGGCCCGGCGTTATGTGATCGTGCTGATCGTCGCGCTCGCGGCGGTGGTGACCCCGCCTGATCCGGGCTCGCAGATCATTCTTGCGATACCGTTGCTGCTGCTTTTCGAAGGGTCGCTCTTGCTGATGTGGATCACTGATCGGAAGTCCGAAGCGGGGGCCGACTTGTCTTCGTCGGTTTGAACATCGGCTCGGCTTCAATATCGGCAAAATAGACCGTTGGACTCTTACCCGCTCGGCATATCACGAAAGCGGCTGAACTCAGGAAAAAGAGCAAAAAAAACGGGGCCGCGAAGCCCCGTTTTTCTTTGTTATGATCCAGCGATCAGGCGCTGATCGGATCTTCGTCGTCGTCGACGGCGATCACGATGGCACCGATCACGGCGGCAGCCGCGAGAATACCGATGATCACGGACGAGCCGCCACCGAGTTCCGATTCGCCTTCGCTGCTGACGGGAGCCGACACGCGCTCAGCGGCGACGGCCGGGGCAACAGCAAGCGTAACGGCTGCTGCAGCTGCGGAAATAGTTCCCAGTTTCATTTAATCAAACTCCTTCGAGATATTGATCTCTGTTTAATCAGACCCATTGATACGCGGGCCAAAACTACGATGCAAGGGCGAATTCCCTCGATACATCGCGGATGTCGAACCTATGGACTGACGGGATCGTCATCCTCCGAAAGGAGAACGATCGCCGCGGCGACCACGGCAATACCGGCAATGAAGACCAGCGAACTCTCGCCACCGATCCGATTGGCCCCTTCGACCGGGGCGGCTTCGCGCGATGCGATTTGTGCACCGAGCGGAGTCGCCACGAGAGTAAGGGCTGCCATCGGCAAGACGAGACGTCGCGAATTCATGATACCGGTCCAACTCCAATCGAGGGCACGATCATCCTGCCCATTGCGGAAACAATGCTTTAGGTTGGGTTAAAGTGCCCGATCAATCCTGCAATGTTCCCACGACTACGGATTTTGCTATCCGGTGTTGCCAGCGGGCAACGAAACCGTGGCCGATCTATTCTTCGGCGCTGTAGACCCTGACGCCCGCCATCCAGGTCTCGAGCACCTTGGTCTCGCGCAGTTCGGCCGCTTCCACCAAAAGCGGATCGCGATCGACGAGAACGAAATCGGCGCGTTCGCCCGGCACCAGCCGACCGAACCGTCCTTCGGCGAAGCCTGCGAACGCCGCGTCCGCCGTGAAACCCGCCAGAGCCTGCTCCCGCGTCAGGCGCTGCTCTGGCAACCAGCCGCCGAACGGCTCGCCGGAGGCATCGGTCCGCGTGACGGCGGCGGCCATGCCGGGGAAGGGGTTCGGCGATTCGACCGGAGCGTCCGACCCGAAGGCGAGCTTGCCGCCGGCATCGAGGATGCTTTTCCAGGCATACGCGCCCCTGATCCGATCCGGGCCGAGCCGCGCTTCGGCCATGAGGCGATCAGAGGTCTGGTGGATCGGCTGGACCGAGGCGATGATGTCGTGTTCGCCGAAAAGCGGAAGGTCCGCCGGGTCGACGATCTGCGCGTGTTCGATCCGCCACCGCCGGTCGCCCGGATAGCTTTCGGCGATTTCATGAATGGCAGACAGGGCCTCGGCATTCGCGGCCGTGCCGATAGCATGGATCGCCGGCTGGAACTGTCCGGTCGCCGCACGCACGATGATGTTGCGCAGCTCTGCCGGTTGCAGCAGGGGCAAGCCCGTATTGCCCGGATCGTCGGTATAGGGCTGCTTGAGCCATGCGCCCCGCGAACCCAACGCCCCGTCGAGATAGAGCTTCACTCCATTGAGCCGCAGGCGATCCTCGTAAAGCCACGGCGTCGGCCGCGCCCCCGCGATCAGTTCCATCGCATCGGCCCCGGCGGCGTAGGACATGATCCGCAAGGTCAGGCTGCCGCGATCGCCGGCCCGGCGGAAGGTCTGCCAGTCCTCGATCGTGGTGCCCATGTCCGCCACCGCAGTGATACCCATCGAATGGAGCAGCTTCTGCGCTTCGGCGAAGGCGAGGTCGCGCTCTGCCGGGCGGGGCGCGGGGATGGCGCGGGTGATCAGATCTTCCGCCGCATCGACGAAGACGCCGGAAGGCTGCCGTGATCCGACGATCCGCTCCATCCGACCACCAGCAGGCACTTCGCTTGTCGCGGTCACTCCGGCGGCTTCCAGAGCGAGCGTATTCGCCCACCCGGCATGGTTGTCCGCTCGGGCGAGATAAACCGGCCGGTCGGACACGGCGCGGTCGAGTTCTTCGGCGGTGGGGAAGCGGCCGAGCCCCCATCTCTCCTGGTTCCAGCCGCGTCCGAGAATCCAGGGCCGCGAGGGATTTTCGGCAGCGAAGCGACTGATCTTCGCGAGCGCTTCCTCGAGCGAATTCGTGTCCGACAGGTCGAGCGTGAGCTGTGCGACACCCAGGCCCATCACATGGACATGCGCGTCGATCAGACCGGGGATCAGAGTGCGGCCCTGCCCGTCGAGCTGGTAGTCCACCTGCCGAGGGCGCTTGTCCTCGCGGTCGAGCACCTGGCGGATGCGGCCGTCATCGTCGATCCACAGGGCGTTAAAACGATCGATCTCGCCGTTCTCGTCGATCCGGAGCCCCTCGACATTCTCGATCAGCTGATCGGCCAGAGCCGGCGAAGCGGCGGCGAGAAGAGCGGCGGTGGCGGCGGCCTTTAATGGAATCCTCATGCGGAGGCCGGTAGGACAAACTCGCGGGCTCGAAAAGAGGCCAGAGATTGCGCCGCCATCCGGCTGGGCCTAAGCCGCGGCCCCATGAACACGATTTCCTCCGCCACCGCGTCCGCCACCGAGCGGCTGACCCTTGACGATGTGCGCGCGGCTGCGACGCGCATCGAAGGCGCGGTGGTGAAAACGCCGATGCTGCATTCGCGGACATTGTCGAAGATCGCCGGAGCCGACATCTGGCTCAAATTCGAGAATCAGCAGTTCACCGCCGCCTACAAGGAGCGCGGTGCGCTCAACGCCCTGCTACTGATGGACGAGGCGCAGCGCGAGCGCGGCGTGATCGCGGCTTCGGCCGGCAATCACAGCCAGGGTCTGTCCTATCACGGTACGCGGCTTGGCGTTCCGGTGACCATCGTGATGCCGGCGACGACGCCGAGCGTGAAGATCATGCAGACCGAGAGCGTGGGCGGCCAGGTCGAGCTGTTCGGTGAAACCTTCGACGAGGCCTACGCCCATGCGCGCGAACTGGAGCGCGAGCGGGGGCTGACCTTCGTCCACCCCTTCGACCATCCCCATGTCGCTGCTGGGCAGGGGACGGTCGCGCTGGAAATGCTGGAGGCCGAGCCGAGCCTCGACTGTCTCGTCGTGCCGATCGGCGGGGGCGGGCTGATGAGCGGGATGGCGACGGTCGCCCATGCGATCAATCCCGACATCGACCTTGTCGGTGTTCAGGCCGAGCTGTTCCCGTCGATGTATGCGCATCTGCGGGGCGCCGACATGGCCTGCGGGGGCAACACGCTTGCCGAAGGGATCGCGGTCAAGGCACCAGGCGATTTCACTCGCGAGATCATCGCGGCGCTGGTCGACGAGGTCCTGCTGGTCGACGAACCCTCGCTCGAGCATGCGGTGTCCCTGCTGCTCCAGATCGAGAAGACCGTGGTCGAGGGGGCGGGCGCCTCGGGCCTGGCCGCAGTGCTGTCGTACCCCGAGCGGTTCGCCGGCAAGAACATCGGCTTGGTCCTGTGCGGCGGCAATATCGACACGCGCCTTCTCGCGAATGTGCTCCTGCGCGACCTTGCGCGCAGCGGACGGATGGCGCGACTGCGGATCGAACTGCAAGACCGCCCCGGCGCGCTGTTCAGCGTGATGCGCGAGTTCAGTGCTCACAGCGTGAACATCATCGAGATCCATCACCAGCGCATCTTCACCTCGCTCCCCGCGAAGGGCCTGTTCACCGATATCGAGTGCGAGGCGAAGGACGCGGCACAGATTGACCATCTTGTCGAGACCTTGCGCGGTCAGGGCTATTCGGTGGAACCCTTCGTTCTCTAGGTCCGGCCGAATCGTGGTTAAGAAACTTTTACCGTGGCGGCGAAACATGCATAAGGGTGCCCGAACAGCAAACGCGCAACGATTCAGGCGATAAGGACAGCAAGCACCCGTGTCGGCACCGATCCGTTTCCCCCGTTTCTTCGTCACCGCGCCGTCTCCGTGCCCCTATCTGCCCGGCAAGACCGAGCGGAAGGTTTTCACGGAACTGAAGGGCGAGGCGGCGGACGAGCTGAACGAGGCGCTCGGCCGCATCGGGTTCCGCCGCAGCCAGACGGTGGCCTACCGTCCCAGCTGCCTCGATTGCCAGGCCTGCGTGTCGGTCCGCGTGGTGGCCGGCGAATTCCGGCCCTCCAGCACGCAGAAACGCAATTTGAAGAACAACGGCGATCTCGTGGCGACCGAATGCCGCCCGTGGGCCACCGCCGAACAGTTCGAGCTGCTCCAGCGCTATCTCGCCGTCCGTCATCCCGGCGGCGGGATGACGCATATGGAAGAGAACGATTTTGCGGATATGGTGGAACACTCCCCCGTATCGAGCTACATGATCGAATATCGGGAGCCGGGAATCGGCTCGCGTCAGGGTCGCCTGGTGGGTGCGTGCCTCACGGATTACCAGGGTGACGGGCTGTCGATGATCTACAGCTTCTACGATCCCGAACACAAGGCGCGCGCGGGACTTGGGAACTATATCATTCTCGATCACATGCGGCGCGCCAGCGAACGTGGGTTGCCTTACGTGTATCTCGGATACTGGGTCCGCGGATCGCAGCGGATGCAGTACAAGGTGCGCTACCGCCCGCTCGAGCGGCTTACTCGCAATGGATGGGAGCGCATGTCCGACGACGAGCACAAGCGCCTCATCGCCGCTGCCACCACGCCGGGCGGATCGCGGAAGCGCGAGGAGCTGCCGAGCAAGGACGGGCAACCTGCCGAGTATCACCTGGCCGGCTGAGATTGCCTTCCGTACAGGTCTGAAAGCCGCTGTCGGTGCCCTCGCGCTGACGCAGGCGGCTTCGCTGTGCGCGCAGGATTTGCAGCTGGAGGACCTGATTCCGGACAGCGCGGTCGAAAATCCCGACGCCTGGGCGGACGAAGGCGCGGAAACCGGGGTCGAGGATGCCGCTCCGGCCGTCGATCCCGACACGCCGATCGACCCTCTGCCGGGCGAGACGATCGCCTGGCCCGACGAGATCGAGTTGCCGCCCCTCGAACCGCTCGCGCCTGAGGAGGATATCGAATTCGCCGATCTCGAGATCGCCGGACCGCAGGTGGCGTTCAGCGAGGCCGATACCCGACAGATTACCGACGAACTCGTTCTCGGCTTCCCGCAGCAGGAGCCGCCTTTCAGCGCGGACGGAGATTTTGTCGAGCGCTTCGCCGCGCTGTCCACGATTAGGGAACTCGACACCGACGAGGACAATCTCGCCCAGTTGGGCGCGCGCGCACGCGAGGACGAGGAGCTGCTCGTCGAACTCCTGCGGGTCTATGGCTATTACGATGGCCAGGTCGTGCGCAGCATCGGCGGGACGGAACCGGGCACCGAGGGTGGGGCGGGGGGCGTGGCAGCGCGGCCTGTGGTGCGTTTCGACGTGATTCCCGGCGAACGCTATACTTTCGGCACGATCGATCTCGGCAATCTCGCAAGCGCCCCGGACGCCGAGGTGCTGCGGGACAGTTTCGAGATCCGTCCCGGCGACCCCCTCGACAGCGATCGGATCGTCGCCGAGCAGGCCGATCTCGACCGGATGCTCGGCGAAACCGGATATGTCTTCGCCGCTCTCGACGCGCCGGAGCTGCTGATCGATCACGACCGGATCGAGGGCGATCTCACGCTCTCCGTCGAACCGAACGGCAAATATGTCTTCGGCGAGATCACGAGCAACGATCCCGAATTTCTCTCGGGCCCGCACTTTGCGACCATCGCGCGCTTCGAGCCGGGCGATATCTATCAGCGCACGCTCGAATTCGATCTGCGCCGCGCGATCACCGCGACCGGCCTCGTCTCTTCCGTGACGGTCACTCCGCGCGAGGTCGTACCGCCCGTCGGCGGCGAGCCCGGTACTGTGGCGATGGACGTCGAGATCGAACGGGCCGAGCTTCGCACGATCGCCGGCGCCATCGGCTACGGTTCGGAGGAGGGCATCCGCGTCCAGGCAAGCTGGGAGCATCGCAACCTCTTTCCGCCCGAAGGATCGCTGCGGCTGCGGGGCATCGTCGGCACGCAAGAGCAGCTGGCGGGCATCACTTTCCGCAAGAACAATTTCGGCGGGCGCGACCGCGTCCTGACGGTTGACGGCTTCGCCACCACGATCGACAGCCCGGCCTTCGACGCGCGGACCGTGTCGCTGGTTGCCACCTACGAACAGCTTTCGACCCTGCTGTTCCAGAAGCCGGTCAGCTGGTCGGGCGGCATCGAACTGGTCGCCACCGACGAACGCCCGCCGGTCGTGGACGGCATTGCCCAGCCGCGCGAGACCTTCTTTGTGGCCGCGCTTCCCGGCTTCGCGCAGGTCGACACCAGCGACGACCTGCTCGATCCCACGCGCGGTTTCCGCCTGTCGGCGCGGCTTTCCCCCGAAGTCTCGCGCAGCAACCGGACCCAGGATTTCTATCTCCGTGCGCGGATCGACGGCAGTCACTACCAGCAGGTCAGCGACCGGGTCGTGCTGGCCGGCCGCGTCGCGGTGGGCTCCATCCCCGGCGCCCCGCTCGGCGCCATCGCCCCCTCGCGCCGGTATTATGCCGGCGGCGGTGGTTCGGTTCGCGGCTACGGTTTTCGCGAGATCGGCCCGGTCAACATCGTGGGCGAGCCTTCGGGCGGACGTTCGCTGGTCGAGGTTGCGGCCGAAGCGCGCATCCGCACGGGCCTCTTCGACGGTGCGGTCTCGGTCGTGCCCTTCATCGATGCGGGCTCCGTCAGCCCCTCGGTCACACCCGATTTCGACGAGATCAAGGTCGGGGCCGGGATCGGCGTGCGCTACACCACCGGATTCGGGCCGATCCGGGTCGATGTCGGTGTTCCCATCAATCCCGATCCGGACGATTCCCCGGTGGCGGTGTACGTTTCGCTCGGACAGGCCTTCTGATGGCGGACGAGAGCGTGACCGACATCGATCTCGTGCCGGACGAGGCGCCTTCGCCGCGCCGGCGTTCGCAGCTCGGCAGGTTCGCCAGATGGTCACTGGGGATCCTGGCGGCCCTCCTGCTGCTGATCGTCGGCGGGCTGGTGGTGCTGAACACTCCGGTGGGCGAGCGTTTTCTTGCAAGCCGCATCGCCGCGACCACGCTGCCCAACGGGCTCAACATCCGCATCGGGCGGATCGATGGCAATCTCTACGGACGCGCAGTGCTGCACGATGTCGTGCTGTCCGATCCGCAGGGCGAATTCCTCGCCATCCCACGCGCCGAAGTCGACTGGAACCCGGGCGCATGGCTGCGCGATCGGCTGGAGATCGACGAATTCATCGCCCGGCGCGCCACGATGAGCCGGATCCCGCAATTCCTACCAAGCGAGGAAGACGGACCGATCCTCCCCGGTTTCGACATCGCGATCGGACGACTCGAAATCGACCGTCTGACCCTTGCCGCCGGCATCGCGGGCGAGCGTCCGCAGACCGTCGATCTCGTGGCGCAGGCCCGGGTCGAGGACCGGCGGCTGATGCTGGCGACCCGCGGATCACTGGGCGCGACCGACCGCTTCGTCTTCCGCATCGATGCCGAACCCGATGGCGACGTCTTCGATCTCGGCCTCGATTACCGCGCCGGTGCCGATGGCGCCGTGGCGGGTCTGCTCGGCCTCGACGAAGCCTATCGTGCGCGCATCGTGGGCGACGGGACGTGGTCGCGCTGGGACGGCGCGCTGGTGGTTCGCCGGGGCGAGGAGCGATTCGCCGCGCTGCGCCTCACCAACCGGGCCGGTCGCTTCGGCCTGCTCGGCCAGATCGAGCCCGGCGACGTTCTGAGCGGCGCGCTGGCCTCCGCGCTCGGGGAGACGGTTTCGCTCAGGGCCGAGGCCACCATCGACAACCGGCAGTTCGACGGAAGCTATGCGCTGCGCGGCCGGGCGCTCGCGCTCGACGCGCAGGGGCTCGTCGATCTCGCGGAAAAACGGGTCGAGGATCTGGCGTTCGACGCGCGCCTGACCGATCCGACGCCCTTTGGCCGCAATCTGCGGCTCGAGAATGCACGGCTTGCAGGCACGGCGGACGGCGATTTCCGGGACCTGTCGATCGACCACCGGCTGAGCCTCGGGCGGCTGGTCAGCGGCTCGGTCCAGGTCACCGGGCTGACGCAGCGCGGCACTATGACCTATGACGGTTCGCGCTGGCGCCTGCCGCTTGCAGCGAGCGTCGAGCGGGTCCGGACCGGGCAGGTCCTGCTCGATCCCAGGCTCGCGCGTGGACGGATCGGGGGTTCGCTCGTGCTGACGGGCAGCCGCCTGCTGTCCGACGATCTGCGGATCACCTTTCCCGACACCGATGCCGCGCTGGCGCTGAGAGGGAATCTCTCGACCGGAATCTATCGCTTTGCCGGGGACCTGCGCGCCCGCCAGCTTGCCTTCGAAAATGTCGGTCGCGCGAACGGATCGGCGCGGATCGACGTGACCTTCGGCGGCGCGAGCCCGTGGGACCTGCGCGCAGAGGTCGATGCGCGCGTGTCCCCGGTAAGCAATGCGACGATCGCCAATCTGGTGGGCGATCCGATCCGCGTGCGCGGCGGCATCCGCATCGGCGCGCGCACACCGCTCGCCTTCAACGATCTCGCGATCGCGGCGAGCAAGCTCACCGCCACGCTCGACGGACGGGTGGAGCAGGGTACGACCAGCGTCGCGGGGGCGGGACGCCATGTCGACTACGGACCGTTCACGATCGAAGGGTCGCTTGGTGCCGAGGGGCCGAATGCCGTGCTCGTCTTCGCCAACCCTGTCCCGGCGGCGGGTCTGCGCGACGTGCGTCTCGCAATCTCGCCGAACGCGGAGGGCTTCCGCATCGAGACCGAGGGCCAGTCCACCCTCGGTCCGTTCGAAGGTCTGCTGGGCCTCTATGCGCCGTCCGGAGGACCGACGCGGATCGCGATCGAGGGGCTGGCTGTCACCAACACGCAGGTTCGCGGCGACGTGACGCTTACCGAGGGCGGCCTGGCAGGCAATCTGGCACTGTCCGGCGGAGGCCTCAGCGGTACAATCGGGCTGGAGCCGCGCGGCGGCGGACAGGGTCTGGATGTCGCGCTGACCGCGCGCAATGCGCGTTTCGGCGGGAAGACCCCGCTCCTGATCACGCGCGCGGACATAAGAGGGGCCGGCCTGATCGCGGAGGGTAACACCACCTTTTCCGGAACGGCGCGCGGTGCAGGCCTCAATTACGGCTCGCTCTTCCTCGGAAGGTTCGCCGCGCAGGGCGAATTGCGCAACGGCACCGGCCGAGTTGACGCCGCGGTGGCCGGCCGGCGGGGGGGCAGCTTCCGGATGGACCTCAATGCCGGGATCACGCCGCAACGCATCGCACTCGCGGCGCGCGGCGAATTTGCCGGCCGCCGCATCACCATGCCCCGCCGCGCCGTCCTGACCCGGCTCGAGGGGGGCGGGTGGCAGCTGGCGCGCAGCCAGGTGAATTACGGCGATGGCGGGATGATCGCGAGCGGACGGTTCGGCGGACAGGAAACCGCGCTCGACCTGCGCCTGTCGCAGATGCCGTTGTCGCTGCTCGACATCGCGGTGCGCGATATCGGCCTCGGCGGAACGATCTCCGGCATAGTCGAATACGGCATCGGGGCGGGCAATCTGCCGCGCGGCCAGGCGCGGGTGAAGATCGACAACCTCACGCGGTCGGGACTGATCCTGTCCTCGCGCCCGGTAGATCTCGCTCTGGTCGGCGATCTCGACACCGATCGGCTCGTGGCGCGGGCAGTGCTGCGCAACAGCGACATCCAGCGGGGGCGCATCCAGGCGCTGATCGCGAACCTCCCGTCCGGCGGCGACCTCGTTCAGCGGTTGCGGGCCGGGCGTCTCGACGCGCAATTGCGCTATCAGGGGGCGGCCGAAAGCCTGTGGCGGCTCGCCGCTGTCGACGCCATCGACCTGACCGGCCCGATCTCGGTCGCGGCCGACGCGACGGGTACGCTGGCCGACCCGCGCGTTCGCGGATCGGTGGCGAGCGAGGCTCTGCGCGTCCGCAGTTCGATCTCCGGCACCGACATCCGGGACGTGGCCGCGCGTGGCCGCTTCGCCGGATCGCGCCTCAGCCTTTCCCGCTTCGCCGGTCGCACTGCGAATGGCGGAACCGTGACCGGCAGCGGCATCGTCGATCTGCGCGGCCTCGGAGAGCGGGTGGAGGGCAGCTTCGCCTCGATCCGGGGGCCGCGTCTCGATCTGCGCGCCTCGGCCAAGAACGCCAATCTGCTCAACGCCAACGGGCTCAACGCCACGATCACCGGACCGCTGAGGATCGTTTCCAACGGCCTCGGCGGGACAATCGCGGGCAGGGTCCGGATCGACCGCGCGAGCTGGCGCCTCGGCCGGGCGGCGGAAGACATGCGCTTGCCGCGCATCAGCACGCGCGAGATCAACCGCCCCGACGATCAGCGAGCCGGCGCGACCACCGGCCGGCCCTGGCGCTATCTTGTCGACGCACGCGGCAACAACCGCATCGATGTCGACGGGATGGGACTGGACAGCGAATGGGGCGCCGATATCATCCTGCGCGGCACGACCGACGATCCGCGCATCGGCGGCGAGGCCCAGGTGGTACGCGGCGATTACAGCTTCGCCGGCACGCGTTTCGAGATCACGCGAGGGGAGATCGCCTTCGACGTCAACGAGCCGATCGATCCGCGCCTCGATATCCGGGCGGAGACCGATACCGATCAGCTCCAGGTGGAGGTGCGGGTGGTCGGCACCGCGCAGGAGCCCGAGGTCACCTTCGCCTCCACGCCCGCGCTTCCCGAAGAGGAGATCCTCGCCCGTCTCCTCTTCGGCGGATCGATCACCTCCCTGTCGGCGACCGATGCGCTGCAACTCGGCTCCGCATTGGCGAGTCTGCGCGGGGGCGGCGGGCTCGATCCGATCAACCAGTTGCGGACCGCCATCGGCCTCGACCGGTTGCGCCTGGTCTCCGCCGACCCGGCGCGCAATCGCGGGACGGGCATTGCCCTTGGCAAGAATTTCGGCCGGCGCTTCTATGTCGAGTTGATCACCGACGGCCGGGGATACAGCGCGACCGAAGCGGAGTTCCGCATCACCAGCTGGCTCTCGCTGCTCGCTTCCGTCTCGACGATCGGGCGGGAAAGCGTTCTCGCCGAAGCCCGGCGGGATTACTGAGCGGGCGTAGTCGGCGGAGCGCCGGTCGCCAGAACCGTATCGATCGGGATGACCGCCCCATTGCTCGCCGCAACCGCGGTTCCCGAAATGCGGGCGGACGAGGTTTGCTGGTCGGACACGATGATGGTTCCGTCATCGTTATCGTTTTCGTCAACACCATCGGCGCGGGAGAATGCGACGGTTCCGCCGCCCAGCGTTGTCATTTCCACCGCGCCGCCCTTCTGGTCGATGGCCGCGCCGATCGCCTCCGGGGTCACGAGGCCGGGCAGGATATGCGCGCGCAACAGGCCTACCAGCAGCGGACGCTGATCGTCCTCCATCAATCGCTCGCCCCGTTCGCCCAGGCTTTCGAATGCGGCATCCGTCGGTGCGAGCAGGGTATAGGCACCCGATCCGTCCATCAGCGATACCAGACCGACTTCCTTGACCGCCTCGCTGATTGTTTCCGTACTCTCCATGCCGTTCAGCACGCTGGCGAGTGTATCGTTCGGGTCCTCGACGGTGGCGGCATTCTTTCTCTCAGGCGTTTCGGCCGCCGGACTGCATGAAGACAGGGCGATCGCCGCGATGGCCGGGAAAGCGAGGAAGGAAGGACGGTTCATGTCGGCCACTTTCAAATCAGGTCGACTATCGACGATACGAGGCCGGTCGTCGGATCGATGCCGTAGATGTGACCGTCGGAGTAACGATAATTCGTCCGGGACGTGTCGGAGTACTGCTCGCGATACGGGTAAGGGACGTTGTAGATATCGTAGCCCTCAGGACCAGGGTTGCCCACAATGAAGCGGTCTCCGGTCAGCAGTGCCGCAACCGACTGGATCGTCGCGCTTTCCGGGTCGATCCGGTAGATGACATCGTCGGCGTAACGGTAACTGTCCGGCCCGCCCAGCCCGTAGAAATCGACATAGTAATCGGGCACCGGATAACTTCGATAGGCTTCCGGCCAAGGTCTGCCGCCTGTCAGGGCCCCGCCGAGGAGAGGGAGGTGACTGGCGACGGACCCGGTGTCGGACAAGCGAAGCAGATAGCCGTCGTCGTAGACATACCGGCCTTCCTCATACCCCGAATAACCGAACAGCTGCGGGCGGTAGGTCGTGCCGAAGACAGATCGCCGATCGCGTCCGGCAGGAGCGCAGCCATCGTCTTCACGTGAGAGGCGGGGGGGACATCCACCGATCAGTGCGAAGCGCGCTTGCTGGAACAGATTGCCGGTTCCCTTTGCGGGGCGGGATTGGCGAAGGCGCGGCATCCGGCGATCGACTTCTCTCGAAATTACGATTTCGGTGCGCCCGCTATCGAGGCGGATGTCCTGAGGAAGAGACTGGAGTGACTGCGCCCGGCCCTTGTTGTCTTTCGCCGCCATGTCGCGCACCAACCGATCGCCCGCCTCGGGTCGGTCGGGGATGCGATCCCGGGCATCGTTCGGCGCATGGCTTTCGTTATCGGGCAGGACTCTGCCTGCTATCCGTACGCTCGACTTCGGCGGACCGGCCAGGCTCTCGCCTCGAGCGTATAGCGAGCCGGACGCCGCCAGCGTGATCGCCGCGGCGCCGAGCGCCAGGTACTTCATCGAACATACTCCTGTTGCTGTTTGCAACGGAGCATCGCTGGGGCGGTTCCGTCCCGTGCGACGGGCTGAGGCAGGTTAGCCTGCGGGTTGCGAACCGGACCGGTACAGCGCCGCTTCGGCCTCGCGGCGTCGGACGAGCCCTTTCAGGACACGCCCGCCAGCATATTTCCACCGGGCGAATTCTGCCGCCGCGCCGGCATGGTCGCCCGCCCGGTGCCTGCGCGTCAATGTCGCGCGGCCGATGGCGCCGGTATTGTAGTGGAAGCTTACCAGAGCATCGAACTGGGCTTGCGATGTCACGGCTCCCGCCAGAGCCGTCTCCACCTCCGAGCCGAAGCGTTCCAGATCGGTGCGCAGGCGGGCATCGCATTCTTCGCGGGTCCAGAGCGTCTCTGGGCCGATGCCCGGTCCGGTGGCTCCCCAGCCGATCGTCCACGGCGCGCCGCCGGTTCCTGGATCGGGATAGGCTTCCACCATTCCATCGGCTCGCATCCGGGCGCAGCCTTCGAAACTCTTGATCAGAGCGATGCCGGCGGTGCTTACTTGCAGCGACGTGTTCGCAGACCGTCGATCGGTCAGGACATCGTCGAGTGCGGCGTCGATCTCATCGACCTCGCCTTGCCGGAAGGGTCGTCGCATCAGGCGGCGCAGGAGATCGAAAAGCGGTTTGCGGTTCATCGGAAGACCTCGGCTGGGAATCGAGGCCAGCCAACTAGGCCGCAGGGACGGCTGTAGGAAAATGGTTTTTGAAGAGCGTGGGAAGGCGGTGACAAGAGCTCTTGACTGACAAGACATCTTTACAGTAAAGAGCTCTTTACAAGAAGCGGAGCGTTCGAAGTTGGAAAACCGTCTCAAGACGCATCGCGAAGCGCATGGCTGGAGTCAGGGCGAGCTTGCCCGCAGGCTCGGTGTCTCGCGCCAGACGATCAATGCGGTCGAGACGAACAAATACGATCCTTCGCTGCCGCTGGCGCTGCGCATGGCCAGGCTGTTCGCCGTGAGCGTGCCCGATCTTTTCATCGACCACTGGGAGCCCGAACAATGACGACGATCGGAAAAAGCACCGGACAATCTCCGGTCAAATGGAAGAAGACCCTGTTCGCTGTCGGGCTTGGCGGCGTGTCGGGCTTCCTGGCGGCCATGGCGTTTCTCCGCATGGGAGATGGGGGCCTGCTCGGACGGCTTGGCCCATCCGAAGAGATCGCGGCGCTCGTGGGACTGGTCTACCTGCTGTCCGGCTTCGCCATCGGAGTCGGTCTCGTCGCTCCCAAGGCAGGTGCGACTTTCCTCAACGTCGAAGATGCGGAAGAGATTGCGGAACAGCGTGTCTCGCTGACATGCAGTACGATCGCGATGATTCTGCTTGGCGTGCAATTGATGGTTGCGGCTCTGGCTGCACCTGTCGGGATCATTCCCCCCGGAACGGTTCTGGCCGTCTTCATCGTTGCGAGCGTCGCCATCGCTGTGCTGAGTTGGCGCTCCTATCGTCATCAGGACGAACTGATGCGCGCGATCGGTCGTCAGGCGTCTGCTGCTGCATTCTATCTGACCCTTATTGTGGGAGGCCTATGGGCGTTGCTCGGCCATCTTGATTATATGCCAGCGCCTGCACCACTGGACTGGCTGACGATGATCTGGAGCTTCGTGTTGTTGGGAGCCTTTATCACCGTCGCCCGGAACGGAATGCTGAAAATGCGCTGATGCGCAGCAGGCAGCAAACGGAAAAGGGGCGCCCGGATTTCTCCGGACGCCCCTTACTCGATGATCGGCGGTCTTTAACCGCCAAAGGTTAAGCAGAATAGTACATGTCGAATTCGGCCGCGCAGGGCGTGGTCTCGACACGCAGGACCTCTTCCCATTTCAGCTCGGCATAGGCGTCGATCTGGTCCTTGGTGAAGACGTCGCCCTTGAGCAGGAATTCGTGGTCGGCCTCGAGCGATTCGAGCGCTTCGCGAAGGGACCCGCAGACGGTCGGCACGTCGGCCAGTTCGGCCGGCGGCAGGTCGTAGAGGTTCTTGTCCATCGCCTCGCCCGGATGGATCTTGTTCTGGATCCCGTCGAGGCCCGCCATCAGGAGCGCGGCGTAGGCGAGGTAGGGGTTGGCCATCGCATCGGGGAAGCGGAACTCCACGCGCTTCGCCTTCTCGCCCGCGCCATAGGGAATGCGACAGCTCGCCGAACGGTTGCGCGCCGAATAGGCCAGCAGCACCGGCGCCTCGAACCCCGGCACCAGCCGCTTGTAGCTGTTGGTGGTGGGGTTGGTGAAGGCGTTCAGCGCCTTCGCGTGCTTGATCACCCCGCCGATGAAGAACAGGCAGTTGTCGCTGAGGCCGGCATAGCCGTTGCCCGCGAAGGTCGGCTTGCCGTTATCCCAGATCGAGAAGTGAGTGTGCATCCCCGAACCGTTATCGTCCTTGATCGGCTTGGGCATGAAGGTCGCGGTCTTGCCGTAGGCGTGGGCCACCTGGTGCACGACATACTTGTAGATCTGCATATTGTCGGCGGTTTCGACCAGCGTCGAATAGGTGAGGCCGAGCTCGTGCTGCGCGGCGGCGACCTCGTGGTGGTGCTTGTCGCAATTGAGGCCCATCTCGATCATGGTCGAAACCATCTCGCCGCGGATGTCGACAGCGCTATCGACCGGGGCGACGGGGAAATAGCCGCCCTTCGCCCGCGGGCGGTGCGCCATGTTGCCCGCCTCGTATTCGCGGCCCATATTCGTCGGCAGCTCGATATCGTCGAGCTGGTAACCCGACGCGGCATAGCCGTCTTCGAACCGGACGTCGTCGAACATGAAGAATTCCGCTTCCGGACCGACATAGACCGTGTCGCCCACACCGACCGACTTCATGTAGGCTTCGGCGCGCTTGGCGGTCGAACGCGGATCGCGTGCATACCATTCGCCGGTCGAGGGCTCGACGATGTCGCAGAAGACGATCATCATCGGCTCGGCGCTGAAGGGATCGACATAGACCCGATCGAGATCGGGCTTCAGGATCATGTCGCTCTCGTTGATGACCTTCCAGCCCGCGATCGAGGAGCCGTCGAACATCAGCCCGTCCTCGAACTCGTCCTCGCCCAGGATCTTGGCGACCATGGTCAGGTGGTGCCATTTGCCCTTGGGATCGGTGAAGCGCAGATCCACCCACTCGATCTCTTCGTCCTTGATGCGTTTGATGATCTCGGATGCTTTTGCCATGGTCTTGGTCTCCGTATGGGATGGTTCGGTGTTGCGGACCGGCTGGGCGGCGATCGCCGCACGGCCGGGACATTTCAGATCGCGGCGTCGTCCCTCTCGCCGGTGCGGATGCGCAGGGCGCTCTCGATCGGGCTGACGAAGATCTTGCCGTCGCCGATGCGTCCGGTCTGCGCGGCGGCGGCGATCGCCTCGACCGTGCGTTCGGCGAGATCGTCGCCGACCACCACTTCGAGCTTCACCTTGGGCAGGAAGTCGACAACGTATTCGGCGCCGCGATAAAGTTCGGTGTGCCCCTTCTGCCGGCCGAAGCCCTTCGCCTCGGTTACGGTGATCCCCGAAACGCCGATCTCGTGCAGCGCCTCCTTCACCTCGTCGAGCTTGAAGGGCTTGATGATCGCTTCGACTTTTTTCACGTCGCTGATTTATCCGTTTTTGGGACGGGCACTGTCCGACTTACGATTCCGCGCCCGTCCGCGTTCCAAGAATCGTGCCAAGGGCGAAAGCGGCGATAGCCTAGGAGGGAGCCAGTGGTGGAGGCGGCGCGGGCGGACAGGTCCTGCTCAAGTTTTCGCCTCCCCATGCCTAATTTTGCGGCAGCTTGAGCCCGGCGGTTTCGGGCAGTCCGCACATCAGATTGAGGTTCTGAATCGCCGCGCCGCTTGCCCCCTTGCCGAGATTGTCGAGCCGGGCGAGCAGTCTTACCTGCGTCCCGTCCGCCGCGGGGAACACGAACAGCTCGATATCGTCGCGCGGCTCGGCATCGGGCATCAGCAGGATTTCGTCCGGCCGATCGAAGTCTGGATGCACGCGGACGATGGGCGATGCATCGTAGAATTCCTCCAGCGCCCCGTGCAGTTCCACTGGAGAAGTTCCAGTATCCATCGCCGCGAGCGGCAGAGGTATCTCCGTCACCATGCCGCGATGCGTGTCGATCACGGCGGGCGAGAACAGCGGCGCGTGCTCCAGCCCGGCATGGAGCTGCATCTCGCCCAGATGCTTGTGCCCCATGAGGAGGCCATAGGCGCGGTAGGTCGGCGCGCCGGATGCTTCGAACCGCTCGATCAGCGCCTTGCCGCCGCCGGAATAGCCGCTCACCGCATGAACGGTGTAAGGCCAGTCGGCCGGCAGCAATTCGGCGCGCACCAAGGGCGCCAGCAGGGCGAGGAACCCGGTCGGATAGCAGCCGGGATTGCTCACCCGGCGAGCCTGCGCCACCCGGTCCGCGCCGATCAGCTCGGGAAAACCGTAGCACCAGCCCTCGGCCGTGCGGTGCGCGCTCGATGCGTCCACGATGCGCGTGCCTGCGGCGGGATCGATAAGCTCGACCGCCTCGCGCGCCGCCTCGTCCGGCAGGCAGAGGATCGCGACATCGGCCTCGTTCAGCGCCTCGCGCCGGGCGGCTTCGTCCTTGCGGCGATCGGATGGGAGTTCGATCAGTTCGAATTCGGTCCGGCCCTTCAGCCGGTCCAGGATCTCGAGGCCGGTCGTCCCCGCCGCGCCGTCGACGAAGACCCTATGCGCCATCTTCACCGGCGAGGTCCGAGATGTGCAGATAACCGCTCGGCCCTTCGGGGCCGCAGGCAACCCATGCCCAGGGGCCCGAATAGTCGAGCACTTCGACCGGGGTGCCGGCGTCGAGCGTCACGACAACCGGCGCATCGTCGCGCGCAGCAAGGCGCATCGCCGCGCCGGCATCGCCCACTTCGCGGCCGACCGGCACGACGTAATGCGCCGCCAGGAATTGCCCGGCGAGCGCGATATGGGCCAGATCGCCGCGCAGGGGCAGGGTTCCGGGCGCCGGTCGTTCGACCGGGCCGGTCAGACCGACACCATTTTCCGGCAGACTGTATTCGCTGGGCACGCTCACTTGGCGCTTGCTCATCCCTGTTCTGGCTTCGCCGCCGCGCTTAGCGAGCGCCGCGTCGCCGGGCAAGTCACGGACCTGTCATGTCCCTGGATAGCGTGCCCTCAGCATGTGCCATGCGGCGCGCAGGCCATAGGCATCGGCTCCCTTGGGCCGGCCGGGCTTGGGCGCGGGCCGCCAGGCGAAAGTGTCGAAATGCGCCCAGTCGATTCCCTCTCCCACGAACTTGTCGAGGAACAGTCCCGCCACGCTCGCTCCGGCAAAGGAATTGCCATGCGCGTTGTTGGTGTCGGCGATGTCGGAAGCGAGCCATTCGACATACGCTTCGGGCAGGGGAAGCCGCCAGGGCTCGTCATCATGCGCCTTGCCCGCCTCGATCAGTGCGTTCGCGGTCTCGTCGCGCCGGGTCATCAGCGCGGGATAGTCCGGCCCCAGCGCCACGCGCGCCGCGCCGGTCAGCGTGGCGAAGTCGATGATGAGGTCGGGCTTCTCCTCGCTCGCACGGGTCAGCGCATCGCCCAGGATCAGCCGTCCCTCGGCATCGGTGTTGCCGATCTCGACCGTGAGCCCCTTGCGGCTCTTGAGCACATCGCCGGGGCGGAAAGAATTGCCGGAGATCGCGTTCTCGACCGCCGGGACCAGCAGGTGCAGCCGGACCGGCAGCCCCGCGCCCATGATCAGGCTGCCCAGTGCAAGCGCATGGGCCGCGCCGCCCATGTCCTTCTTCATCAGCAGCATTCCGGTCGAGCTCTTCACGTCGAGCCCGCCCGAATCGAAACAGACGCCTTTGCCGACCACGGCGAGGACCGGATCGCTTTCCTTGCCCCAGGTCAGGTGGATCAGGCGCGGTTCGTGCTTGCGTGCGGCGGCCCGGCCGACGGCATGGATCATCGGGTAATCCTGCTCCAGCGCGTCGCCCCGAACGACTTTCAGTTCGGCCTTGTGCGCCTTGGCGAGGGCTTCGGCCTGCGCTTCGAGCGCGGCGGGGCCCATGTCTTCCGCCGGCGTGTTGACCAGGTCGCGCACCATGCAGACCGCCTCCGCTTCCGCGATCGCAGAGTCGATGCGCGCGGCATCGCCGGTCAGGAGGATGCGCGGCCCGACAGAATTGTCGGCCTTCTTGTAGCGGTCGAACACATATTGCGCGGCGAGCCAGCCGTGCAGGGCAGGGCCGGCCTCGCGGTCAGCCAGACGATAGGTGCCGGCGGGCAGTGCCTCGGCCAGCTTGGCAAGACACCAGCTCGAAAGCTCGTCCGGGTCCGCGACGCCGCCGACCGCGAACCAGCCTTCGCCATCGGGAACAATGCCGACCTGATAGCCGCCACCTTCGAACTTCTGGCCCTGCAAGGCGGCACGCTGCGGCACGGAAAGGTTGCGGGCCCAGCCTTCGAACCCATCCTTGTTCACCAGATGGATCGCAATCGCATCCTGTCCGCGATCGGGCTGGATTAGCGGTTCGCTGTCGGCCATATTCTGTCTGCCCCGTATTTCGTAGAAATTCTGATCGTCAAGGTAACCCAGATGCGCACCCGCCTGTTCCTCATCACCGCCCTGCTGTCCAGCGCAGCCTGTTCCTCGCCGGATGACATGAAAAGCATGGTCGGGGTGGAGCGGGAGGCGACTTCAGGGCAGGCAGCGCCTTCATCGCAGCAGGCCGAACCAGTCGAATTCATCGACAACACCGGCGAGGGGGTGACCGAACGCATGTTCTCCTATTCCTGGCCGGCCGAAGTGAGCGCGATCGAACCGCTCGCCGCGTCACTGGCGGCCGAACGCGACAAGGCGCTGGCCGAACAGAAGGAGGATTACGAGGCGGCGCTGGCCGAATCCCCCGAGGATTGCGAGCCCTGTCGTACGCGAAGTGCCGAAACCGAGTGGAAAGTTGTCGCAAACCTGCCGCGCTTTCTCAGTTTGAACGCAGATTTCTCCAACTACACGGGCGGCGCGCATGGCAATCACGGTACGAGGAGCCTGGTCTGGGATCGCGAGGCAGGTCAGCGGCTCGATCCGACCGCGATGTTCCGCAGCCCGGCCGCCCTCTACGGCGCGATCTCCCGGCGCTACTGCGTGGCTCTCAATGCGGAGCGGGAGAAGCGCCGGGGCGAACCCGTCGATCCGAACGACGAATATTTCGGAGGCTGCCCGGCGATCGACGAGCTGTCGGTCCTTCTCGGCTCGTCGGACGGCAGGACTTTCGACCGCATCGGCCTGATCGCCGACCCTTATGTCGCGGGCGCCTATGCCGAAGGATCGTACGAGATCACTCTGCCGATTAATGCGGCTGTAATCGACGCGGCGAAGCCCGAATATGCGTCGGCCTTCTCCCTCGGCACTCGCAAATGACGGCTTTCCTCGCTATATAGCGCCGATGACCGAATATCAGCTGATCGAAGCCGACGAGACCGTCTATCGCGACGGGACCATCAAGCTCCATGGGGCCGAAGGGTTCGGGGGCATGCGCCGCGCGGGCCAGCTCGCTGCCAGCATCCTCGACGATATCGCCACCATGATCGAACCCGGCGTCACCACCGCCGCGATTGACGATCGGGTGCGCGAGCTGACCTTGGCCGGTGGCGCCGTGCCCGCGACCATGGGCTATCGCGGCTATGCGCACAGCTGCTGCATCTCGATCAACCACGTGATCTGTCACGGCATTCCGAGCGAGAAGGCGCTGAAGGACGGCGACATCGTCAATGTCGACGTCACTCCGCTGCTTGATGGCTGGCATGGCGATACCAGCCGCATGTTCTTCGTCGGCGACGTGGCATTGAAGGCGAAGCGGCTGGTCGACGTGACCTACGAATGCCTGATGCTTGGGATCGAGGCGGCGCAGCCCGGCGCGCGGCTCGGCGATATCGGCGCGGCGATCGAGGCGCACGCCCGCCAGTTCCGCTACGGCGTGGTCCGCGAATTCTGCGGCCACGGTCTCGGCCGCCTGTTCCACGATGCGCCCGAGGTGATCCATGCCTCGCAGGCCGGAACCGGGCCGGAGCTGAAGCCCGGCATGTTCTTCACCATCGAGCCGATGATCAATCTCGGCAAGCCGCACGCCAAGGTGCTGAGCGACGGCTGGACCGCCGTGACCCGCGACAAGAGCCTTTCCGCGCAATTCGAGCACTCGATCGGCATCACCGAAACCGGCAACGAGATTTTTACCGCGAGTCCGAAGGGGCTGCACCAGCCGCCTTATTGAAGGAGCCAGGGTCATGGGAGTCACGGGGATCGGCGGTTTGTTCTTTCGGGCGGACGATCCCGAAGCGTTGAAGGCCTGGTATGCCCAGTATCTCGGCGTCGCGCCGGACGGCTGGACGCCATGGGAACAGCAGGCCGGACCCACGATCTTCGAACCTTTCGCAAGATCCAGCGACTATTTCCCCGCCGAGCGTCAGCACATGATCAATTTCCGCGTGACCGGTCTTGACGCGATGCTGGAGCGGTTTCGCACCGCAGGCATCGAAGTGGTCACGAAGGCGGAATGGGACAGTCCGGAGATCGGCCGCTTCGCGCGTATCCATGACCCGGAAGGCAACCCGATCGAACTCTGGGAGCCTGCCTAGCTTTCCCGCGCCGCCCGGATCGCCGCGCCCGCTGCAAATGGCGCGAGTGCACACAATCCCAGGCTGATGGCCGCCGCCAGAGCAATGCCCGCTGTGTCCGGCCGCGAGAGCGCGCCGGCGCCGAAGATCAGGATGGGGATCGCCAGCGGGATGACCATGAGGCCGGAAAGCGCGGCGCCGCCGCGAAGGCTCGCAGTCAGCGCGGCAATGGCGAGGCCGATCGCGGCGAGGCCCGGCGTGCCCGCGAGAAGGCCGAGCAGCAGTCGGCGCGTAATCTCGCCGTCCAGATTGAGCAGCGCGGCGGCGGGCAGGGTGGCAATGAGCAGCAGTGGCGCGAAAGCGAGCCAGTGGGCGAACAGGCGGCTGGCCATCGCCAGTTCCTCCGACGCGCCGCGCAGGTGCAGTTGATCGAAGACGCCGGTTTCCAGATCGGCTGTCACCAGCCGTTCGAGTGGAAGGATCGCCGCCAGCAGCGCCGCGATCCAGATCACGCCCCCGCCAGTCCGCGCAAGCAGATCGGGCTGCGGCCCGACGGCGAAGGGGAACAGCATTGCCACGGCCAGGAAGAACAGCAGCGGCAGCAGGCTCCCCCCACGCCGCCCGCCCGGTAGCAGGATCGCGAGATCGCGGCGGAGCAGGACGCCGATCATGCGGCGAACGCCCTGAGGGCGAGCGTTTTTCCGTCGGGGAGCGCGATGGGCTGGTGCGATGCCGCGAGGCACAGCCCGCCATCCGCGCAATGGTCGGAAATCAGACCTTCCACCAGCCGCTTGCCCTCATCGTCCAAGCCGTTGAGCGGTTCGTCCAGCAGCCAGATGGGCGCCTGCGCAGCCAGCAGACGGGCGAGCGCGGCGCGCTTGCGCTGGCCCGTGCTGAGAAAGCGCACCGGAACGTCGGCAAGATCGGCAAGGCCCACGCGATCGAGTGTCGGCAAGCTGCGGTCAAGCCTGCTCCAGAAACCGAGGGCCGTGCCGAGCGGCACGGTCTCGTCCAGCGCCAGCCGCTCATCGACGAGGGCCACGCGTCCCTCGCGCGCTATCGCGCCGGCGAAGGGGCGCAGCAATCCGGCCAAGATGCGGATCAGGCTCGACTTGCCGACCCCGTTCGCCCCGGTGACATGGAGCGCGTCGCCCGCGCCGAGTTCGAGCGAAAGGCCGCGGAACAGGAGTCGGTCGCCGCGTCGGCAGGCGAGGTTTGTCGCGGCGAGACGGGGTTGCATGGCATCCGCGCTTAGGCAAAAGGCCGGGCACGAACAAGCTGTGGCACTAGCGACGAGGAACACGCGATGTCGGTCGAGGAACTGAGCCAGGAAGAACGCGACACCTGGATGCGCGCGCTCAAGCAATGGTCGCTTGCGCGCGAGGGCAAGGCGATCGAGCGGACATTCGAATTCGCAGACTTTCGCGAGGCATGGGGCTTCATGAGCCAGGTCGCGCTGATGGCGGAAAAGCGCGACCATCACCCCGAATGGTTCAACGTCTACAACAAGGTCGAGATCACGCTGACCACGCACGACGCCGGAGGCCTGTCCCTGCGCGACGTGAACATGGCCAAGGCGATCGACAAGCTGGTCTGATCGCCGGGCAGCGGTTCAGCTGCCCATCGGGCGGGTCAGCGACTTGGCCTGGCTGCGCACCCGGCCCGGCAGCCAGCGCGCACCGAAGGCGATGCGCTTGGCGGTCTTGCCGATCAGCCAGTGCAGCTTGTCGCCATGCACCGCGTCCCACACGGCGTCGGCCACCTGTTCCGGACTGGTCAGTTCCAGGCCCGCCGCGGCGACGCGCTGGCGGATGGATTCGTTCGACTTGGTATTGGGCGACTGGTCGAGCAGCGGGGTTTCGATGAAGCTCGGGCAGACGCTCGCAACCTTGATCCCGTGCTCCGCCCATTCGGCATCGAGGCTCTCGGTCATGCCGCGCACGCCGAACTTGGTCGCCGAGTAGACCGAGGCGCCGCCGGTGCCGTAGATCCCCGCGGCGCTCGCGGTGTTGATCAGAGCGCTGCCGGGCGCGGTTTTCTTGAGGTGGGGCAGCGCGGCCTGCGCCCCCCAGAATACGCCTTTGAGATTGATGTCGATGCAGCGCTCGACCTCTTCCGGGCTGTTCTCCTCGAGCGATCCGCCGAGCGGGATGCCGGCATTGTTGGCCAGCACGTCGATCCGCCCGCCGGTCGCGGTGGCGAAGCCGTCCAGCGCCTCGTCCCAGGCGGCGCGGTCGCGCACGTCGAACTTGTGGTGATAGACGAAGCCGTGGCCGATCATGTCCTCGGTCGCCAGCATGCCGTGTTCGTCAACATCGCCGAGCCCGACGAACCAGCCCTCGCGTCCGAAGCGCTGCGCGATCGCGCGCCCGATCCCCGACGCGCCGCCGGTCACGAAAATCGCCTTGCGCTTGCTCATCCGGTCCATCCCCATCCATTGCGAACCGCGCGGGACGGGAGGTCTCGCGCGGTTCGCAGAACTATCTTTCGCACTCGCGTCGTCGTCAACGCGCGGCGGCCGGGCCGAGTCCCCGCACATATTCGCCGCCGGTCACGATCTGCGCGCTAGAATTTGCGACCGTGTTGCCGACCGGTTCCGCTCTCCCGCCGAGGCAGGTGGAAAGGAAGTTCTCGGCCACCGCGTTGAAGGCGATATTGTTGGCAGGCTCGCGGAAACCGTGGCCCTCGTCCGGGAACAGCACATAGGTCACCGGGATGCCGTCGGCCTCCATCGCCTCGACGATCTGGTCGCTTTCCGCCTTGTTAACGCGCGGATCGTTGGCACCCTGGCCGATTAGCAGCGGTTTGCTGATGCGGTCGGCCGCGTAGAGGGGGCTCATTTCCTTGAGCGCGGCCAGTCCTTCCGGCGTGCCGGGATCGCCCATGCGGTCGTGGAACTGGCGGATGATCGGCTCCCAATAGGGCGGGATCGTCTTGAGCAGGGTTTCCAGATTGGAGGGGCCGACGATGTCGACGCCGCAAGCGAACTTTTCCGGATAGAAGGCCATGTTCGCCAGCGTGGCATAACCGCCGTAGCTGCCGCCCATGATCGCCGCCTTGTCGCGCGTGGTGATCCCCTGTTGCACGGCCCAGTCGAGCGCATCGTGGATGTCGTACTGCATGGTCGTGCGCCAGTTCTTGTTCCCGGCATTGGTGAACGCCTTGCCGAAGCCGGTCGAACCGCGGAAATTAACGCTCATCACGGCGTAGCCGCGATTGGCGAGCCACTGATGCGAGGAATTGTAACCGTAGCCGTCGCGCGCCCACGGGCCGCCGTGGACGATCATCACCAGCGGCACCGGCGCATCGGGCACGCCGTCGGCATCCGGGTCGCTTCCTGCCGGCAGGGTCAGGTAAGTCGGCAGGGTGAGCCCGTCGCGCGCCGTGATCTCGCGCGTGTACATGGGTTGCAGCGGCGCACCTTCGAGCTCGGGCCGACTGGTGTAGAACCTGGTCAGCGTCCCCGCCTTGCGGTCGTAGAGATAGGTGGCGCTGGGCGCGGTCACCGGATCGTTCGCGACCAGCCACTTCGCATTGTCTTCGGTGGTGTCCTGCACGGCCCATTCGCCTTCCAGACGGCTGTCGAGGAAATCGAAGGAAGCTTTGGTCGCCGGATCGGTCGCGGTCCATTCGTTCTGCAGGTAATAGGTCGAATAGGCTAGCACCTCGCCGGTCATCGGGTCGCGCAACGTGCCGCCCAGATCCGCCTTGTCGCTCTCGGCGAGCAGGCGCCTCTCGCCGGTGGCGACGTTTTGGGCGTAGAGCGCGGCGGTGTCGCGGCCGCGGCTGTCGATCCAGTACAGCGTCTTGCCGTCGGTGGTGTAGCCGGCGGGGCTGGTGGTGAGCGCATCGTCGAGCGTGGTGCTTTCGATCGGCGTCTCGGCCACCTTGCCGTTCGCGATCGGGAAATAGTCGGTTCCGCCCTGCGCGTTTTGCCGCATCGCCATCCTCAGGGTCAGCGTGTTGTCGGCCATAAACCCGGTATAGCTGTCGTTCTGCTGGACCAGCGTCGTCTTGCCGGTGTTGAGGTCGAGCAGGTGGACGTCGTGGAACCGCGGATCGCGATTGTTCACTCCGATCAGCAGCTTGTCCTTCTGGATCGTCGATGCTCCGATCACCTGCACGCGGGTCTTCTCGAACGGCGTCAGCACCGTTTCTTCGCCGCTTTCCAGATCGACCCCGTAAAGCAGGAAGTTCTCGTCGCCGCCCTTGTCGCGGACATAGAGGATGCTCTTGCCGTCCGGCGCCCAGAAATAGCCGCCGGGCGGGCGGTCCTTGATGCTGGTCATTCGCCGCTCGGCGGAGGGATTGTCGGCCGGCGCGACATAGACGTTGAGCGTTCCCTCCCACGGGGCCATCCAGCTGAGGTAGCGGCCATCGGGGCTGATCTGCCCGCCGGTTCTGGTCGGATTGCCGAACAGCGCCTGGCGGGGAATGAGCGGGGCGGCCACGGCCGGCGCGGTGACGGTTTGGGTGGAAGCGGCGGTCATCGGCCTCTCGTCGGTCATGGAATTGCAGGCGGCAAGGCTCAACGAAGCGGCGGCCGCCAGCAGGGCGAAACGGGTCTTGCGGATCATGTCAGAACTCCCTCCCAGGTGTGGTGCGAGCTTAATGCACTCCGGCGACCCAAGGCAATCGCCTTCGATCGCTAGAGCGCGGAATTGTTGTAGCAATGCCAGGTGAAGATCGCCATCGCGCCGCGGTGCGGGCGCCATGGTTCGGCGAGGGTCCGCGTCTCCTTTTCGGCAGGGCGCGCCTCCAGATCGAGCAACCGCGCGACACCCTCCTGCACCGCCAGATCGCCGGCCGGCCAGATATCCGGGCGCCCTTCCGCGAAAAGCAGGTAGATTTCCGCCGACCACCGCCCGATGCCCTTGATCTGTACGAGTTCCGCGATCGCCGCCTCGTCGTCGTCGGGAAGGGCGTCGAAATCGACTTCCCCCGCGACCACCAGTTCGCACAGGCTCCGGGCATACCCCTGTTTCTGGCGGGACAGACCACAGGCCCGCAGGGTGTCGAAATCGCGGACGAGCAGTTCCTGGGGCGCGAAATCCTCACCGAGTTCGGCCTCGAGCTTGCTCCACATCGACGAGGCGGCGGCGACCGAAACCTGCTGCCCGACGATCGTGCGCAGCATGGTCATGTAACCGGTCGGGCGGATTCGCGGTTCGGGATAGCCGACGAGAGCCAGCGCCCGCGCGATGCGCGGCTCGATTGCGGCCACCGTGTCGATGCCCTGACGCAATTGCGCGGCGCTCAGTCCCATCCGAAACCTCCTCGCCCGTCGCTACTTCCTTGCAAAGGGCAGGTTCGCCCCCTAGCAGCGCGGCGACCGCAGAAACAACAGGAGCGCGCGCTCTCCCATGCCCAAACTGATCGTCACCACCCGCGAAGGCGAAACCTCCGAAGTCGAGGTCGGCGACGGCCTGACCGTTATGGAAGCCATCCGCGACAACGGGTTCGACGAGCTTCTGGCGCTGTGCGGCGGCTGCTGTTCCTGCGCGACCTGCCACGTCCATGTCGACCCGTCCTTCGCCGAGCGCCTGCCGGAGATGAGCGAAGACGAGGACGACCTGCTTGAATCCTCCGACCACCGCAACGAACGCTCGCGGCTGAGCTGTCAGATACCGCTCACCGCCGAACTGGATGGACTGCGCGTCACGATCGCGCCGGAAGACTGATAATACGCGCCGTGCCGGACCGTGCTCTACCCGACAGTCTCGCGCTGATCGGCAATACGCCGTTGGTCGGGCTCGCCGGGCCGAGCGAGGCGGCGGGCTGCGATATCTACGGCAAGTGCGAGTTCGCCAATCCCGGCGGTTCCGTGAAAGATCGCGCGGCGCTGTCGATCGTCCGCGATGCCGAGGCGCGGGGGGCGCTCAAGCCCGGCGGCACCGTGGTCGAAGGGACGGCGGGCAATACCGGCATCGGCATGGCGCTGGTCGCCAACGCGCTGGGCTATCGCACGATCATCGTGATGCCCGACAACCAGTCGCGCGAAAAGATGCAGACATTGCGCGCGCTCGGTGCCGAACTGCGTACCGTGCCCCCGACCAAGTTCGCGGACCCCAGCCATTTCGTCCACACCAGCCGCCGGCTGGCCAAGAAAACGCCCGGTGCGATCTGGGCCAACCAGTTCGACAACACCGCCAACCGCCAGGCCCATATCGACGGGACCGCACCCGAATTGTGGGACCAGCTCGATGGGCGGATCGACGGCTTCACCTGCGCGGCGGGAACCGGCGGAACGCTCGCGGGCGTTGGGCTGGGGCTGAAGGCGCGCGATGCCGACTGTACCATCGCCCTGACCGACCCGCACGGCGCAGCTCTCTACAATTACTTCGCTTGCGGAGAGCTATCTTCCGAAGGTTCCTCGGTAGCCGAAGGTATCGGGCAGGGGCGCATCACCGGCAATCTGGAAGGCGCTCCGGTCGATACGCAGTTCCGGGTTTCGGACGAGGACGGGCTTTATTGGGTCGGTCGGCTGCTGTCCGAAGAGGGGCTGTGCCTCGGTCTGTCGAGCGGTATCAATGTCGCCGGAGCCGTTGCGCTCGGCCGCTATCTGATCGCACAGGGGCGAGCCCATCCGCGCGTCGCGACGATCCTGTGCGACAGCGGAATGCGCTATCTCTCCACGCTTTACGACGCCGACTGGCTGCGCGCCAAGGGCCTTCCCGTGTTCGACTGGCTGGAGCGCGCCTGAGCACCGGACTTGACCCGGAGCGCGCCTTGGCTAGGCTCGGTGCAATGAATGCGGCGTCAGAACTGTCCCGCCCGGCGCGGGCTTCGCGTAGGCTCGAGAAATCGCGAGCCGTGAAATCGGGGACCGGCGAGCTGGCCGAAGGCGAGCCGGCGATCGCGCAGGGTGGCAAGCGCGGTCAGGCGATGCAGCGGCTCCAGGTAGGCGCTGCGGGTGTTCTGGGCATCGTCATGCTCATCGGCCTCGTCAGCGTGATCGAGAACCGCGCCCAAGTGACCGAAGCGAACTCGGTGCCGGAAGCCGCATCGACCACCGCCCCCGGCGATGCCGCCCCGCAATCCGATCCGTTGGTCGAGGCGGGCGTGGTGCCCGATCTGCCGGCAACCCCGACGCCCACTGCCAGCGCCCCGCCGCCCGTCCTGCTCGAAGAAGGTTCGGGGCAGGCCGCGGAAAGAGCCGAACCGGTTGTTCGCTAGGGCTTGGCTGGCGCTGTCAGCGCCGCTCGCATTGATGGCCTGCGACGCGGGCGGTGCCGAGGCGACCGACAAAACGCGGGGCGAGCCGGTTGCCAAGGTAGGCTTGGTCTCGACCTTGCCGATCTATTGGCCGGAGAGTGCCGAGTTCGGCGACATCCTGCGCGATGATGGAGAGAAGAGCTGGGTGCGCCAGACGATCGAGGCCGAATACGACCTCGCCCCGCTCGATACCTTCGATACGGCCACTCTAGCAGATATTGATCTGCTGATCCTGGCGCAGCCGCGCGCGCTTTCGGCGGCGGAGAATGTCGCGCTCGACGACTGGGTGCGCGGGGGCGGGCGGGTTCTCGTCTTCGCCGATCCGATGCTGACCTTCCATTCGCGCTTTCCCATCGGTGATCGCCGGCGCCCGCAGGATGTCGTCCTGCTGTCGCCCATCCTCGCGCGCTGGGGCCTGGAACTCGTCTATGACGACAGCCAGCCAGAGCGAGAGCGCATGGTCATGACCACGGCTGGCGCGATCCCGGTCGATCTCGCCGGCCGGTTCCTTGCCCGCGAAACCTTCGCTCCCTCGGATTGCGCGATCGCTGCCGAAGGCCTCGTTGCCCGCTGCTCGATCGGCGAGGGCAAGGCGCTGCTGATCGCCGATGCTGCCATGCTCGATTCGGACGATCATGTCGGCCATTCGGGATCTCACGACGAACAGCCCCACGTGCTCGGCGAGCTGATGCGGTCCACTCTGCACGATTGAGCAAGATGGGGGATTTTCCGGGACAGACCGGGGATCGCCTCAGCCGGATCACGAAATTGCACGTCTATCTTCTCTCGCTTGCCTACCTTGCTCGCATAAGCGCCGGGCAATTTATGGCCGAAATTCAACGTTCTAGACAAACTTCCCCAAAAATCCCGTAATTTTCCCTTCCATCCCAAGTCGTCCCGCGATATTTCAGTGGGCCATCGGACATACCGAGTTCTGACGAGTCCCTTCGCGGGGACACGCCACCAGCGTTTTCGCGCCGGGGGCAACGGGGAAGGTCTGTCCGTGGGGAAGAGCGCAGTCACGGGGCAGGGGCGGACCAGAAGTGTCGGGTTTCGGCGGATATAGCGGACAGGCCTGGTCGCCCGCGGGCGACAAGGGCCGGTACGTGCTCCCTCCGCTTTTCCGCAAGGCGGTCCGCGATTCCTCTGACGGCCGCGTTCTCTGCCTGGCCAAGCACGACCGCTGGAACTGCCTCACCGGCTTCGGCCTGTCGCGCAAGCTCGAGCTCGAGGACCAGCTCGACCGCGAGGAAGATCGCGCGCTCGCCCGCGGGGTCGATTTCGACCGCGAGGTCCGCTCCAGCCAGTTGAACGGTTTCGTCGAACTGCCCTTCGACGATAGCGGCCGCTTCGTGATGCCGGAATATCTGCGCGACCTCGGGAATATCGGGGACGGGCTCTTTTTTCAGGGCGGCGGGCGCTTCTTCACACTTTGGAACCCCGCCGAACTGATGCGGATGAGCGACGACTGGGCTGCTGCCAAGGCCGCCTGCGCCGCGCTGGTCGCCGAAGCCGAGGCGAAGGGGAAGAAGAAGTGAATTCCCCGCATGTCCCCGTCCTCCTCGACGAGGTGATCGAGGCGCTCGATCCCCGGCCCGGCGACGTCCTGATCGACGCGACCTTCGGGGCGGGCGGCTACACCCGCGCGCTGCTCGAACGCGGGGCGACGGTCCACGCCTTCGATCGCGATCCCGACGCGATCGCCGCCGGCCGCGCCTGGCGCGAGGCGGGGGAAAACCCGCCGCGCCTTGTTCTCCATCCGCGCCGTTTCTCCGAAATGGTCGAAGCGCTCGGATCGTCCGGAGTCGCGCATGTGGACGGCGTGGTGATGGATATCGGGGTGTCTTCGATGCAGCTCGACCAGGCGGAGCGGGGTTTCGCCTTCTCTTCCGATGGCCCGCTCGACATGCGGATGAGCCAGGAAGGCGAGAGCGCCGCCGATTTCCTCAACACGGCCGAGGCGGACGCCATCGCCGACGTGCTCTACACCTATGGCGAGGAGCGGCAGTCGCGCCGCATCGCCCGCGCCATCGTCGCCGCGCGTCCCCTGACCACCACCGGCGACTTCGCCCGCGTGGTGCGGCAGGCGCTGGGCTATCGCCCGCATGACAAGAAGGACCCGGCGACGCGCAGCTTCCAAGCTGTTCGCATCCATGTGAACGGCGAGCTCGACGAGCTGGAACAGGGCCTCGCCGGAGCCGAGCGGCTGCTGAGGAATGGCGGCCGCCTCGCTGTGGTCAGCTTCCACAGCCTCGAGGACCGGATTGTGAAGCGCTTCCTTCGCGATGCGTCTTCCGTCAGCGGCGGATCGCGCCACCTGCCGCTCGCCGATCAGGCCGAGCCGCGTTTTGCCAAGGTCAGCAAGGCGATCCGTCCGGGCGAGGCCGAGATCGAACGCAATCCGCGTGCCCGGTCCTCGGTCCTGCGCCATGCGCGCCGCACTTCCGCGCCGGCGAGGGAGGCCGCCTGATGGCATCCAAGGCCCCTCCCGTTGGTAGCCGCCTGCGCCATGTCGGCTGGGCCGCCGCGCTCGGCTGCGCGCTGGCGGGCTTCCTCGCGCTCACCTTCCACGTGAATGCGATCAAGAGCGAGGTGCGCCTAGCCGAACGCAAGATCATCGCGCTCCAGCGCGAGAAGCTGATGCTCGAGACCGAGTTCCAGACCCGCGCCAGCCAGTATCAGCTGTCGAACTGGAACCGGCTCGAATTCGGCTATGCCGCGCCGCGCGCCGACCAGTATCTCGAAAGCGAGCGCCAGCTGGCCGCGCTCGGAAGCCCGCGCGGATCGAACGCGCCCGAGCCGGTGAAGTTCGCCCGCGCCGAAACAGTCGCGGATGAGGGCATGTTCGCCGACTGGGTTTCGCCGCTGACCGGCCGCAGCCTGTCCGACGAGGCGCGTCAGGCGGCGGGCGAGGATGCCGCGCAGCTCGCCGAGACCTCCGGCGCCACGCTCGCCCAGCGCTTGGCGCGCGGGGCGATGGCCTCTCCCGGCGCCGAGATCGGGCAATGAATGCGCTGAGCGGCTTCGGCAGCTTCGCTCCGGCAGGAACCACCGCCTTCGTGCCGCGCCGCGACAATGCGCGCGTCCAATTGGTCACCGCGCGTCAATCGGCCGTGACCACCGCCAAGATGCGCCTCCTGTGGCTGGTCGTCGGTTTCGCCTTCGTCGCGCTGATCGCAGTGGTGCGGGTCGGCTTCCTCGGCATGAGCGACCGGGCGGTCGCGGCGACCTCGCTCGAGGATGCGCTTCTCCCCCCGCGCGGCGAGATCGTCGACCGGCGCGGTGTGCCGCTGGCGCGCGCCTTCCCCGCCTATGCGCTGTGGTTCAATCCGGAGGCGCTCGGCGACAGCGGTTCCGCCCTGGTCAAGCCGCCCGAACAGGTCGCCGCCGAGCTCAAAGCAATTTTCCCAGATCTCGACGAGGCGAAGGTCGCCCGCCGCCTCGCCAACGGCCAGCAGGGCTATCTGCGCCGCCGCGTGTTGCCCGAAGAAGCCAACCGGGTGCAGGAAATCGGCGAACTCGGCCTCGAAATGCCGCAGGAAACCGACCGTCATTATCCGCAAGGACCGATGGGCGCGCACGTGCTTGGCTATGTCGGGGCCGACGGCAAGGGCCGTGTGGGCATGGAAGCGGTGCTCGACGAACGCCTCGCCGACCCCTCGCGCCGGGGCACGCCCGCCATGCTCAGCATCGACATGCGGGTGCAGGGCGCGCTCGAGGACGAACTGCGTCGCGGCATGAAGCTGGTCGACGCGCTGGGCGGGGCGGGCATCGTGCTCGATGTCGATACGGGCGAGGTGCTGGCGCTGGCATCCCTGCCGGAATTCGATCCGAACAAGATCGACGAGCGCGGCGCATCGCTCATGTTCAACCGCGTGACCAATCAGGTCTACGAGCTCGGTTCGACCTTCAAGCCGCTCTCCATTGCCGCCGCGATCGATGCCGGCGTGGTCCGCGATCTTGGCGCGCAATGGGATGCGCGGCCGGTCCGTGCCGGGCGCTTCTCGATCAAGGACAGCCACTTCCTTGGCAATTCGCTTAACGTGCCGTCCACCCTGATCCATTCCTCGAACACGGTCACCGCGCGGATCGCCGACAAACTCGGCCCGGAAAAGATGCGCGCCTACATGATCGACATGGGTTTCAACGAGCGTCCCCATATCGAGCTGCCGGCCAAGGGTTTCCCGATCTGGCCGGGCGACAACTGGCCACGCCTCAGGAACATGACCGTCGCCTATGGCCACGGCATTGCGGTGACGCCGCTGCATCTCGCCAGCGCTTATGCGGCGATGGTCAATGGGGGCATCTGGCGCCCGGCGACGATGCACAAGATCGCGCCCGAGGATGCGCCCAAGGGCCGCCGGGTGTTCAAGGAATCGACGTCCAGCCGGATGCGCCAGCTGCTGCGGGCGATCACCAAATACGGTACGGGCCGCAATGCCGATGCGGTCGGCTATCGGGTCGGGGGCAAGACCGGTTCGGCAGAGAAACCGGGCGCAGGCGGATACCGGCGCAGCACGCTGGTCTCCACCTTCGCGGCGGCCTTCCCCATGGATCGCCCGCGCTATGTCGTTATCGCCATGCTCGACGAGCCCAAGGGCACCGTCGCCAGCTCCTTCCAGCGCACCGCCGCCTGGAATGCCGCGCCGATCGTCGGCAAGCTGATCCCCCGCATCGGGCCGATGCTGGGGGTAAGGCCCGACGAGCACCGGGACGTCGACATTTCCGACATCAGACCGCTGATACCCGAGGCGAACCGGTGAAGCTGGCGAAGATTCTTCGCGGTGCGGACCTCGACCCCGCCGCCGCCGGTGACGCCGCCGACATGGACGTGACCGGCTTCGCCATCGATCACCGCAAGGTCGCGCCCGGCACGGTTTTCGGCGCGTTTCGCGGCGCCCAGTCGAATGGCGAGGACTACATTCCCGCCGCGATCGAGGCCGGTGCGATCGCCGTCGTCGCCCGGCCCGAAGCAGCGGTAGCGGGCGCCGCACACATTGCCGATGCCGAACCGCGCCGCGCCTTCGCCCACGCCGCCGCGCATTTCTTCACGCCGATCCCGGCGCATATCGTCGCCGTCACTGGCACCAACGGCAAGACCTCGACCGTCGAGATGACCCGTCAGATCTGGCGCATGGCGGGCGAGCGGGCGGCGAGCATCGGCACGCTCGGCGTTACCACGCCGGACGAGAGCGTCTCGACCGGCCTCACCACGCCCGACATCGTCACCTTCCTTTCCAATCTGACCGGGCTGGCTCGCGAGGGCGTGAGCCACGTAGCCTTCGAGGCATCTAGCCACGGCCTCTCGCAGTACCGCAACGAAGGTGTGCGCCCGCAGGCGGTCGGGTTCACCAATTTCAGCCGCGACCATCTCGATTATCACGCCGACATGGAGGAATATTTCCTCGCCAAGATGCGTCTGTTCGACGAGGTCGCGGCGGAAGGCGCGACGGCGGTGATCTGGACTGGCGGCGAGGAAAGCGGATGGACCGCCCGCGCCATCCAGCACGCGACGAAGCGCGGCCTCAAGCTCTTGACCGCTGGAGAAAGGGGCGAGGACATCCGCCTCACCGCGCGCAAGGCGACCCCGCTCGGCCAGGACCTCACCGTCGAGCATGGCGGCACCGCCCGCACCATCCGCCTGCCGCTGATTGGAGCCTATCAAGTGGCGAACGCGCTCGTCGCCGCCGGGCTCGCGCTCGCAAGCGGGACCGATGCGGGCCGCGTCTGGGATGCGGTCGCGCGGCTCCAGCCGGTCCGCGGGCGGCTCGAACGGGCGGTGATCGCGCCGAGCGGTGCCCCGGTCTATGTCGACTATGCCCACACGGCCGATGCGCTGGAGGCCGCCATCCTCGCGCTGCGCCCGCATGTTTCGGGCCGGCTCATCACCGTCTTCGGCGCGGGCGGCGATCGCGACCACGGCAAGCGCGAACCGATGGGCGCGGCGGCGGCGAAGCATTCGGACCTCATCATCGTCACTGACGACAATCCGCGCGGCGAGGATCCGGCAGCCATCCGCCGTGCGGTGATCGCGGGAGCAGGCGCGGAGGCACGCGAGATCGGCGACCGGCGCGCAGCCATAGCGGCGGCCGTGGCCGAGGCGGGCGAGGGCGACATCGTTCTGCTCGCGGGCAAGGGACACGAAAAGGGTCAGATCGTGGGATCGGGAGAGAGAATGCAGGTTTTGCCGTTCGACGATGTCGAAGTGGCGCGCGAATGCGCGGCGGGAGCCGGGTCGTGAGCGCCGCGATACTCTCTCATCCCGCGCTGAAGCAGTGGCCCATCTTCGCGCGCGACCGGCTTCCGCTGGCGCTGTGGGACACGGCGGCAATCGCCGAGGCCACCGGCGGCAAGGCCAGCGGCGATTTCCAGGTCTCGGGCATCGACACCGACAGCCGCGACATCCGCAACGGCGATCTCTTCGTGGCGCTGAAAGGCGAGGCGATGGACGGCCACCGCTTCATCGACACCGCCTTCGCCAATGGCGCGGCGGCCGCGCTGGTCGATCGCCCGGTTGAGTATCCGCACGTTCTGGTCGAGGACACGACCGCCGCGCTCCACGCGCTGGCCGCCGCCGCGCGCGCACGGGTCGAGGCGAAGATCGTCGGCGTCACCGGCTCGGTCGGCAAGACCGGGGTCAAGGAAGCCATCTTCGCCGCGCTCGAACGCTCGAGCCGGGGGCAGGCGCATCGTTCGATCCGCAGCTACAACAACCATGTCGGCGTGCCGTTGAGCCTGGCGCGGATGCCCGCGCGCAGCCGCTTCGGCGTGTTCGAGATGGGCATGAACCATGCGGGCGAGATCGAGACGCTCGCCGCCCATGTCCGCCCGCATGTCGCGGTCGTCACCACCATCGCGCCCGCCCATATCGAAAATCTCGGCAGCGAGGAGGCGATCGCCGATGCCAAGGCCGAGATCTTCGGCGGGCTCGTGCCCGGCGGCACGGCAGTGATCCCGGCCGACAATCCGCATTTCGCCCGCCTCCGCGATCATGCGGAAAAGGCCGGGGCCAAGGTCGTCAGCTTCGGCACGTTGCGCGGCGCGACCGTCCGCCTGCTCGACGCGATCCCGAGCGCAAACGGCGGCAGCCTCGTCACCTGCGAGTATCCGGAAGGACGGATGTGCTTCACCGTCGCCGAGCCGGGCGAGCACTGGATCATCAATTCGCTCGCCGTGATCGCGGCGGTGCGCGCATGCGGGGCGGACCTTGCCGCCGCCGGGCTCGCGCTCGCCGAGATGGGCGGGCTGAAAGGGCGCGGGGCGCGCCATCAGATCGGGGCGCCGGGCGGACAGGCGCTGGTGATCGACGAAAGCTACAACGCCAATCCTGCCAGTATGCGCGCCACGCTCGCCCAGCTCGGCCAGACCCCCGCCGGACGACGCATCGCGGTGCTCGGAAGCATGAAGGAACTGGGCGCTTTCGGGCGCGCCTTCCACGTCGCGCTGGCCGAGCCGATCAGCGCCGCCCGGGTCGACCATGTGATCCTGGTGGGCGAGGAAATGCGCGCACTCGGTCTTGAATTGGGGAAAGCGCAGGGCCAGTCGCTTGGCTTCGACGGATCTTTCACCCATTGCGAGGATGCTGCCAAGGCCATCGAGGCGCTGGAGGATTACGGCATCGTCGCGGGCGATGCGATCCTCGTCAAGGGTTCGAACTCGGTGGGCCTCGGCAGGCTGGTGGAACACCTCACGCGCCGGGAAGGCTGACGACAGGCACCGATGCTCTATCTCCTCGCTCAATGGTTCGAATTCGAAGGGATCTTCAATCTCGTCCGCTACCAGACCGCGCGCACCGGCGCGGCACTGCTGACGGCATTGCTGATCGGCCTCGTGATCGGGCCCAAATTCATCCTCATGCTTCGCGTGCGGCAGGGCAAGGGCCAGCCGATCCGCGCCGACGGGCCGCAATCGCATCAGGCCAAGGTCGGCACGCCGACCATGGGGGGGCTGATGATCCTGGTGGCGATGTTCTGTTCGCTGCTGTTGTGGATGGACCTGTCCAATCCCTTCGTCTGGGCCTGTCTCGCGGTCACCGGCGGGTTCGGGCTGATCGGCTTCCTCGACGATTACGACAAGGTCACGAAGTCGAGCCACAAGGGCGTGCCCGGAAAGGTGCGGCTGGGGCTCGAATTTCTCGTCGCCGGGATCGCCAGCTGGATCATCGTCAGCCAGATCAACACCTTCCTGTACGTGCCGTTCTTCAACAATCTCGGCTTCGAGCTGGGCTGGGCCTATTATATCTTCGCCGCCTTCGTGATCGTGGGCGCCGGTAATGCGGTGAACCTCACCGACGGGCTCGACGGCCTGGCGACCATGCCGGTGATCATCGCGGCGGGGACCTTCGCGATCATCGCCTACCTCGTCGGGCGCGTCGACTATTCCGCCTATCTCGGCATCCCGCACGTGCCGGGCGCGGGCGAGATGGCGATCCTGTGCGCCTGCATCATGGGGGCGGGGCTCGCCTTCCTGTGGTTCAACGCGCCACCGGCGGCGGTGTTCATGGGCGACACCGGGTCGCTGGCTCTGGGCGGCGCGCTGGGCGCGATCGCGGTGGCGACCCATCACGAGGTCGTGCTGGCGGTGGTCGGCGGGTTGTTCGTGTTCGAGGCGCTGAGCGTGATCATCCAGGTCTTCTGGTTCAAGCGGACGGGCAAGCGCGTCTTCCGCATGGCCCCGATCCATCACCATTTCGAGCAGCTGGGCTGGAGCGAGAGCAAGGTCGTGATCCGGTTCTGGATCGTCGCCATCGTGCTCGCGCTGATCGGCCTGTCGACGTTGAAGCTGCGGTGATTGTCTCGCCCGCCTGGAAGGGCCAGCGTTTCGCCGTGCTCGGCCTGGCGCGCTCGGGCCGGGCGACGGTCGAGGCCCTGCTTGCCGCCGGTGCCGAGGTGCTGGCGTGGGACGCGAAACCGGAAGCGTGCGAGGCCTTCGCGGGACGCGCGGCCTTGGCCGATCCGCTCGAGGCGGACCTCACCGGCTATGCGGGCGTGGTGGTCAGCCCCGGCGTCCCGCTCAACACCCATCCGATCAAGCCCCATGCCGACAGTTTCGGCGTGCCGGTGATCGGCGATATCGAGCTGTTCGCGCAGGCCCGCGAGTATCTGCCTCCGCATAAGGTCGTCGGCATCACCGGCACAAACGGCAAGAGTACCACGACCGCGCTGGTTCACCATATCCTCAAGAGCGCGGGCGTGCCGACCACGATGGGCGGCAATATCGGCCTGCCGATCCTCGGGCAGGAGCCGCTGCCTGAAGGCGGCGTCTATGTGCTGGAGCTTTCGAGCTACCAGATCGACCTGACGTCTTCCTTGGACTGCGATGTGGCGGTGTTGCTGAACGTGACGCCGGATCATCTGGATCGGTATGAAAGCTTCGAGGCCTATGCCGCGAGCAAGGCGCGGTTGTTCGAGATGCAGTCGCCGAAGCAATTTGCAGTGGTCGATTACCGCGCGGAAGCCGACGAAGACGTGCTGGAGAGCGCGGAGGATCCGCTGATCCAGTTCATCGACGACATTCCGCCGGGCGATCAATCCGGATGGCCCACCCTTCAGGGGCCTCACAATCTTCAGAACGCGGCTGCGGCTTCGGCCGTTTGCCAGCACCTCGGATTGACGGCCGATCAGATTGCTCGAGCCCTCCACACCTACCCCGGCCTCCCGCACCGTATGGAGCGCGTCGCCGAAATCTCCGGCGTCGCTTATGTCAACGACAGCAAGGGCACCAACACTGCCGCCTCGGCGCCCGCACTGGCAGCGTTCGATAACGTCCACTGGATCGTCGGCGGGCTCGCCAAGGAGCCAGGCCTCGGCGAATGCGAGGCGCATCTAGGTCACGTGAAGGCGGCCTACACGATCGGCCAGTCGGGCGAAGACTTCGCAAGGCTGCTTGAGAGCCGCGTTCCGACCAAACGCGCCGTTACGTTGGAGCAGGCCATTGCCAGTGCGGCGAACTCGGCCATACCGGGCGACACCGTCCTCCTCAGCCCGGCCTGTGCAAGCTTCGACCAGTTCCGCGATTTCGAGCATCGCGGCGAGGTCTTCCGCAAGGCCGTCAAGGAACTCGCCGCATGACGACGATGCAGCCCTACGTTCCCGGCCAGCGCCGCCGGCCGGCCTATGTGCCCAGCCAGAAGCTGTCGCGCACGGCCCGCCTGCGCATCTGGTGGCGCGAGGTCGACCGCGTGCTGCTGGCGCTGATCCTGGTGCTGATGGTGTTCGGCGCAGTGGCGGTTGCGGCCGGGTCCCCGGCGAGCGCGGCGCGGCTTTCGACCACCGCCGAAACGCTCGATCCGCTCTATTTCTTCTACCGCCACCTCGCCTGGCAGGCGGTGGGGATCGCCACCATGGTCGGCGTCTCGATGCTCGACCGCGACAGCGCGCGGCGGCTCGGCATCGTGCTCGCGGTGATCATGACCTTCTGCTTGTTCCTCGTCCCGGTCATCGGCACCGAAGTGAACGGCGCGCGCCGCTGGCTGACGATCGGCCTGCGCTTCCAGCCGTCCGAATTCGTCAATCCCGGTTTCGCGGTGTTCACCGCCTGGATTCTCTCCTGGCGGGTGCGCGATTCGAACCTCCCCGTCATCGCGCTCTCCGGCATTGCACTCGCCATTCCGGTTTTCCTGATCATGATGCAGCCCAATCTCGGCGGCACGATCCTGCTGATCGCCACCTGGTTCGTCTCGATCCTGCTGGCCGGCGCGCCGATCAAGCGGCTGGGAATGCTGGCGGGCGGCGGCGTGGCGCTGCTCACCGCGACCTATTTCCTCTACGACAACGCCCGCCACCGCATCGACAGCTTCATGGGCGGCGGCACGGCCTTCGACCAGGTCGACCTTGCCGAACGCACCCTGCTGGCGGGTGGGCTGACCGGCAGCGGCTACGGCCTCGGCATCCGCAAAATGAATTTGCCGGAGGCGCATACCGACTACATCTTCTCGGTGATCGGGGAAGAATTCGGACTGATCGTTTGCGGGATCGTCGTCCTGTTCTATCTCGCCATCGTGGCCCGTGTCCTGATGAAGCTGATCGACGAGGACGATTTGTTCGCGCTGCTCGCCGGCGCGGGGCTTGCCGCGCTGTTCGGCGGGCAGGCCTTCATCAACATCCTCGTCAATCTCCAGCTCTTCCCGTCGAAGGGGATGACGCTGCCGCTGGTGAGCTATGGCGGTTCCTCCACGATCGCCACCTGCCTCACGGTCGGGCTGCTGTTGGCGATCACCAAACGCAATCCCTTCCTCAAGCGCGAGACGCGCGGGCTGGCCGATCTGATCGGCTGGCAGGAAAAGCGCGAGCGCGGCGAAACCGTGCTGCGGCGAGAGATATTTCCATGAGCGACGTCCAGACGAAAGCCGGGCGGCACTACGTCCTCGCTGCGGGTGGCACCGGAGGGCATCTCCTGCCCGCCTTCGCCTTAGCGACCGAGCTGGAACGGCGCGGCCATCACGTCGCGCTGATCACCGATGCGCGGGGGGAGGCCATTCCCGGCAAGCCCGGCTTCATGCCTTCGCACGTGCTGCCGGTCGGTCGCTTCACCAAGAATCCGCTCGGCTGGTTCGCCGCGATCAAGGCCGTGCTCCAGGGTCGCAGCATGGCGCTGCGCCTGTTCGACAGTTTCGAGCCGAGCGCTGTGGTCGGCTTCGGCGGCTACCCCTCGATCCCCGCGGTGCTGGCGGCGACCGGGCGGGGCATCCCGACCGTGCTTCACGAACAGAACGCGGTGCTGGGCCGCGTGAACCGCCTGTTCGCCGGCCGGGTTCAGGCGCTCGCCACCGCCTATCCCGAGATCGACCGGCTGAAGGCGAAGCACCGGGGTAAGGTGCATCTGGTCGGCAATCCGGTTCGCGCCGAAGTCCTGACCCTGCGTGACGAGGATTACCCCGCCTTGCCCGAGGACGGTGTGCTGCGCGTGCTCGTGACCGGCGGCAGCCAGGGTGCACGGGTGCTGAGCGAGGTGGTGCCCGACGGGCTCGCCATGCTCCCACCGGCCCTGCGCCAGCGCCTCCAGGTCACCCAGCAGTGCCGGCCCGAGGATCTGGAGGCGGTGCGCCAGCGCTATCGCAGCCACGACATCCCAGCCGAGCTCGGCACCTATTTCGAGAACATGGCCTCGCGCCTCGCCGACGCACACCTGTTCATCGGCCGCGCCGGGGCCTCGACCATCGCGGAGCTGACCGCCGTCGGCCGGCCCGCGATCCTGATCCCCCTGCCGATCGCGACCGACGATCACCAGGCGGCGAATACGCGTGAGATCGCGAAGGCGGGTGGCGCGCGGATGATCCGCCAGCACGCCTTCACCGCCAAGGAACTTGCCAAACAGATCATGGCGCTGTCAGACAATCCCAGGGGGCTCGGCAAGGCAGCCCACGCCGCGTGGAATTGCGGCCGCCCCGACGCGGTGAAGGACCTTGCCGATCTGGTCGAAAGCTTTGGCGGCGCCGAAATGATGGACGTGATCCGCGTCGGCGCGAACAATGCGCGCGGCGCCAGCCAGGGCGTGGCCGTGGGTCAGGGCGCGGCACGGGAGCGGACGCAATGAAGGGCGTTCCGACCGACATTGGCACGATCCACTTCGTCGGCATCGGCGGGATCGGCATGTCCGGCATCGCCGAGGTGATGGGCAATCTCGGCTACAGTGTGCAGGGCTCGGACATCGCGGAAAGCGCCACGGTCGAGCGGCTGCGCGCGCGCGGCATCCCGGTGGCGATCGGTCATGCGGCTGAAAACGTCGAGCGCGCGGCGGTGGTCGTCACCTCGACCGCGGTCAAGCGGACCAATCCCGAAGTCGCCGCCGCGCTCGAGGCGCGCATCCCGGTCGTCCGCCGCGCCGAGATGCTGGCCGAGCTGATGCGCCTGAAATCGACCATCGCGGTCGCTGGCACCCACGGAAAGACGACGACGACCAGCATGATTGCCGCGCTGCTCGATGCGGGCGATGTCGATCCCACCGTCATCAATGGCGGGATCATCGAGCAATACGGCTCGAACGCGCGGTTGGGCGACAGCGACTGGATGGTGGTCGAGGCGGACGAGAGCGATGGCAGTTTCCTGCGCCTCGACGGCACCATCGCGGTCGTCACGAATATCGACCCCGAGCATCTCGACCATTATGGCGATTTCGATGGCGTGAAACGCGCCTTCGTCGAGTTCATACACAACGTGCCGTTCTACGGCGCGGCCGTGCTCTGCATCGACCATCCCGAGGTCCAGGCGGTGATCGGCCAGGTGCGCGACCGCAAGGTGACGACCTACGGCTTCAGCCTGCAGGCCGATATTTGCGGCGTGAACGTGCGGCCCGACGAGGGCGGCAATTGCTTCGACGTGATCGTGCGTCAGCGCGGCCCCCGCGACCAGAGCGAGGATCGCCGGATCGAAGGCGTGCGCCTGCCCATGCCCGGCCGCCACAACGTCCAGAACGCGCTCGCCGCCATCGCTGTTGCGATCGAGATGGGTTGCAGCGACGAGGTGATCTGCAACGGGTTCGCCCATTTCGGCGGCGTGCGGCGGCGCTTCACCAGGGTCGGCGAGATTGCGCTTACCGGTGGCTCGGCGCGGGTGATCGACGATTACGCCCACCACCCGGTGGAAATTCGCGCGGTGCTCGGCGCGGCGCAGGAAACAGCCAAGGCTGATGGGGGTGGGGGCCGCGTCGTCGCCGTCATGCAACCGCATCGCTACACCCGTCTCAATGACCTGATGGACGAGTTCCAGAACTGCTTCAACGATGCCGACGAGGTGCTGGTCACGCCAGTCTACGAGGCGGGCGAGGATCCCATTCCCGGTGTCGACAGCAGCGCGCTCGTCGCCGGGCTCAAGTCGCGCGGTCACCGTGCGGCCTCGACCGTCACCGACCGCGACGAACTGGCTCATATCCTTGCAGGCGAGCTGCGGCCGGGCGATCTCGTCGTCTGCCTCGGCGCGGGCGACATCACAAGATGGGCCGCAGGGCTCGCCGATGCGGTGCGCGAGGTGCGCAAGGCATGACGATGACGTGCCCGGACTGGTCCAATCGCGACGATGGCAGCGCGCCCGGAAGTCAACTTGGCGGTGAAGTCGGCGCCGGCTCGACCGGCTTCGTCCCGCAGGATGGCGTGCGTGGCCGGCTCACCCGCAATGCCCCGCTTGCCAGGCTCGTCTGGTTCAAGAGCGGCGGCAATGCCGACTGGCTGTTCGAGCCGGCCGACAGGGCCGACCTGATCGATTTCCTCGAGCGGCTCGATCCCGGCACCCCGGTAATGGCGCTGGGCCTTGGCTCCAACCTGATCGTGCGCGATGGGGGCGTTCCTGGTGTCGTCATAAAGCTGGGCAAGGCTTTCGCCGATGTTGCGGTTCACGATGATTGCATCGTCGCGTGCGGCGCGGGCGCACATGGTATCCTCGTCGCCAGTACGGCGCGCGATGCGGGGGTCGCGGGGCTCGAATTCCTGCGCGGCATTCCCGGCACGGTCGGTGGCTTCGTGCGGATGAACGGCGGTGCCTATGGCCGCGAGGTGGCGGACGTCCTGATCGACTGCGATGTGGTGATGACCGATGGCAATTTGATGCGCCTCACCAACCGCGAGCTGCGCTACAGCTACCGCCATTCCGAACTGCCGCCCGGCGCGGTGGTGATCGGCGCGCGCTTCCGGGGCACTCCGGGCGATCCGCAGGCGATCGGCGCGGAGATGGACCGCATCGCCGACGCGCGCGAGGCTTCGCAGCCGCTTCGGACCAAGACGGGTGGTTCCACCTTCAAGAATCCGCCCGGCGAAAAGGCTTGGCAACTGGTCGATACCGCCGGGTGCCGCGGGCTGGAGCTGGGCGGGGCGCAGGTCAGCGAGAAGCACACCAATTTCCTCATCAACACCGGTACGGCGACCAGCAAGGATATCGAGGCGCTGGGCGAGGAAGTCCGCCGCCGCGTCTATGCCGAGACGGGCATCGCGCTCGAATGGGAAATTCAGCGCGTGGGGCGTGCCTGACATGACGACTGCAATTCTCGACCGCAAACTTCACGTCGCCGTTCTGATGGGCGGCTGGGCGAACGAGCGCGAGGTCTCGCTGATGAGCGGCAATGGCGTCGCCGACGCGCTGGAGGAACGCGGCCATCGCGTGACCCGGATCGACATGGACCGCCAGGTCGCCGCGCGCATCGCCGAGGCCGCGCCCGATGTCGTCTTCAACGCGCTTCACGGCGTGCCGGGCGAGGATGGAAGCGTGCAGGGGATGCTGAACCTGATGGGCATGCCCTACACCCATTCGGGCCTCGCGACCTCCGTCATCGCGATCGACAAGCAGCTGACCAAGCAAGCGCTCGTCCCTGCCGGCGTTCCCATGCCCGGCGGGCGGATCGTCCGCTCGACGGAACTGTTCGAGAAGGACCCGCTGCCCCGGCCCTATGTGGTGAAGCCGGTGAACGAAGGCAGCTCGGTCGGCGTAGCCATCGTCACCGACGAGAGCAATTACGGCAATCCCATTGCCCGCGGTTCCGCCGGACCCTGGCAGGATTTCGACGAACTGCTCGCCGAACCCTTTATCCGCGGACGCGAACTCACCACGGCGGTGATCGACGGGGCGGAGGGCGCTCGCGCGCTGATGGTCACCGAACTGATCATCGAAAGCGGCTTCTACGATTTCGAGCACAAATACACCGAGGGGCGCACCACTCATGTCTGCCCGGCGGACATTCCCGACCGCATCCGCGACCTCTGCCTTGGATACGCGTTGAAGGCCCACACCGTGCTCGGTTGCAGGGGCACCAGCCGGACCGACTTCCGCTGGGACGACGAGCGCGGAGAAGCGGGGCTGTTCGTGCTCGAGACGAACACGCAGCCGGGCATGACCCCGCTCAGTCTCGTACCCGAACAGGCGAGGGCCGGCGGCATGGAATATGGCGCACTGGTCGAGACAATCATTGCCGCTGCCCTGCGCGACCATGCGCGGTCGCAAGTGCAGGCGGGGTTGGAGAACCGCGATGGCTAAGGTCAAGCGCTCCGCCCCCGGTGTGCGCCGCTCCGCCGCCACGCGCAGTCGCAACCAGAAGGCGCGGGCGGCGCGCAAGCACACCGCATCCGCGTTCGACCGCTTTCTGGCGACGCTGCCCTTCACCGACGAGCAGCTGCACCGCATCTTCCTGTTCCTGATCATCGGCACGGCATTGGCTGCGGTCTGGTTCGTCGCCAGCCTCGCCGGGCTGCCCGCGCTGGCGCATGAACGCATGGCGCATTCGGCGGCCGAAGCGGGCTTTGAGGTTCGCCGGGTCAAGGTCACCGGCGTCGAGCGGATGAACGAGTTGCAGGTCTACGAGCGCGCGCTGGCCGAGCGCGAGCGGCCGATGGCGCTGGTCGATCTGGAAGCCCTCCGCACGCGCCTGCTGGACCTCAGCTGGGTCCGCGATGCGCGCGTATCACGCCAGCTTCCCGACACGCTGATCATCGACATCGTGGAGCGCCAGGAACACGCGGTCCTCGCCAGACCCGATCGGCTGATGCTGGTCGATGCGACGGGGCACGAGCTCGAGCCGGTGTCCTCTGCCAACGCCAAGGGCAAGCTGCTGATCAGCGGGCCGGGCGCGAAGAAACAAGTCGCGGAACTCGACGGCCTGCTCGATGCTGCGCCCGCGCTCAAACCGCAGGTGGCCGAGGCCGAATGGGTCGGCAATCGCCGCTGGAACCTCACCTTCAAAACCGGCCAGATGCTTGCCCTGCCGGAAGAGAATTCCTCCGCCGCGCTGGTGCGTTTCGCCAAGCTCGACGGGATGCATCGCCTGCTGGGCGGCAAGGTGGTGGCGGTCGATATGAGAGTGCAGGGTCAGGCAGCGTTCCGTTGCAGCGGCGGGCCCTGCAATCAGAACTCGCTCGCCTCCGCCGCGCCCGCGAACCCCTGATGGGCGATACCCGGATCCTGCGCGTCTTCGGTGCCGTCAATATCGGCTCCTTCCGGGTATCGGCGATGATCGTCGGTCAGGACGATACCGGCGCGATGCGCGTGCTGGGCTCCGCCCACCGGATGAGCGAGGGCGTCAAGCGCGGCTACATCACCGACATGCGCGCCGCGAGCCACGCCATTCGGCAGGTGGTCGAGAAGGCCGAGCGCGAGGCGGGGACGTCGGTTTCCAGCGTCTGGCTCGGCTGTTCGGGCGCGGGTCTCGCCAGCAAACTCGCCAGCGTCGAGATCGCGATCGGCGGACGGCGGATCGAGGAGGCCGATATCGAGCATCTCCTCTACGCCGCGCGCGATCACATCCAGCCCGACGGGCGCATGGTCCTCCACGCGCAGCCGGCGCACTACACGCTCGACGGCGCGCATGGCGTGGCCGATCCCAAGGGCCTCCATGCCGAGGCGCTGGGCGTCGATATCCACGTGACGCTGGCCGATGGCGCGCCCGTGCGCAATCTGATCGAGGCGGTGCAGGGCGCCCATCTCGATGTCGAGGCGGTCGTCGCGAGCCCGCTCGCCAGCGCCTATGCCTGCCTCAGCCGCGAGGAGCGCGAATTGGGCGTCGCGCTGATCGAGATCGGCGCGGAGGTCACCAACGCTTCGGTATTCGCCGCCAATATGCTGCTGGGGCTGAAATCGATTCCGATCGGTTCGAACGACATCACCGATGCGATCGCCTCGACGCTCGGCATTCGTCGGGGCCAGGCCGAGCGGCTGAAATGCGTCTCCGGGTCGGCGATTGCCGCCCCCAGCGACCGGCGCGAGATGATCCCGGTCCACGGCCCCGGCGAGACGCCCGACGGGCGGCTGGCCCGTGGCGCGGACGAGCACAATCGCATCCCGCGCGCCGAACTGGTGGGCGTGGTCACCGACCGCCTCTCCTACCTGTCGAGCGAGGTCGGCAAGGCCCTCAAGTCGATGGGCTTCGGTGGACCGCAATCGGGACAGGTGGTGCTGACGGGCGGCGGGGCGGAGCTTCACGGTATCGCCGATTACATGCAGGTTGCGCTTGGCCGACCGGTGCGGATCGGCAAGGCGGCGGACCTGTCGGGCCTGCCCGAGGCGCATGCCACCCCCGGTTTCGCGACGCTGGCCGGCCTGTGTCTCTATGCGGCGGATGATCCGGTGGACATCCGATCGATCGGACCGGGCGACTCCGAACCCCACGGATACGGCACCGGTGCGATCATCGCGCGCGTGATGCGTGCCGTCCGGCACTATTTCTGAACGGTTCGGCGACGTGCTGAAGAGAGGCCAGCCCTTTGTGGATAAGGCAAAAAGGTCTTTGCCAGCGCGATTCGGTTTGTGGCAGGAGGCCACGATGGCATTCGTGCGACCAATTTCTCATTCCAGTTTCAATACCAGCTCCATCGGGGGACAGTGATTCCATGAGCATCAATATCGGACCGGCCTCCTCTGACGATCTGCGTCCCAAGATTACCGTAATCGGCGTCGGCGGCGCGGGCGGCAACGCCATCGCCAACATGATGGAAGCCGAGATCGAGGGTGTCGACTTCATCGTCGCCAACACCGACGCTCAGGCGCTGACCAATGCTTCGGCCGAACGCCGCATCCAGCTCGGCCCCGATATCACCGGCGGCCTCGGCGCAGGCGCGCGGCCCGAAGTAGGCAAGGCTGCGGCGGAAGAGACGGTCGAGGAGATCGAGCACGCGCTGGAAGGCGTGAACATGTGCTTCATCGCTGCCGGCATGGGCGGCGGCACGGGCACCGGTGCCGCGCCGGTGATCGCCGAGGCCGCGCGCAAGAAGGGCGTGCTGACCGTCGGCGTGGTGACCAAGCCGTTCCTGTTCGAAGGCACGCGCCGGATGCGCGCGGCCGAGGCGGGGATCGAGGAGTTGCAGAAGCACGTCGACACGCTGATCGTCATTCCCAACCAGAACCTGTTTCTGGTCGCCAAGGCGGAGACGACCTTCAAGGAAGCCTTCATGCTCGCCGATGAGGTGTTGCAGCAAGGCGTCCGCTCGATCACCGACTTGATGGTGATGCCGGGTCTCATCAATCTCGACTTCGCTGACGTGCGTTCGGTGATGAGCGAGATGGGCAAGGCGATGATGGGCACGGGCGAGGGCGAAGGCGAGAACCGCGCGCTCGAAGCGGCCGAACGCGCCATCGCCAATCCGCTGCTCGACGGCGTCAGCATGGCCGGCGCCAAGGGCGTAATCATCTCGATCATCGGCGGCGAAGACATGAAGCTGCTCGAGGTGGACGAGGCGGCCAACCACATCCGCGAACTGGTGGACGAGGATGCGAACATCATCTGGGGCTCGGCGTTCAACCCCGATCTCGACGGCAAAATCCGCGTCTCGGTGGTCGCAACGGGAATCGACACGAGCGGCGAACCGGCGATCATGCCGCAGACCTCGTTCGTGCGCACCGAGGCTCGCCCGCCGAAGCGGCCGACATTCGACTTGCCGCGCGAAAGCGAGGTCGAGGATGCGCCGTTCGAGTTGAACGAAGGCCTGTCTGCAGATCCCTCACCGCAAGGCAATGCGCCGGACGCGGACGACATGATGGAGCTGGGCGAGGACGACGTCGCGCAGGACGACTATTCCGCAGATTACGCGACGCCTGAGCCGAGCCGCGGGTCCGGCTTCTCGCGCTTTGAAGCCAATAGTGACGATGAGGACGATCTCGACGATGTCGACGATATCGTCGATCCGCTAGCCGGTCTGCGCAACGAACACACGGAACGCTTCGACCGGGCGATCGACGATGCCGGCATGACGCCACCTGCCGACGATGCGGCTCATTCCGATGCAGGTCGCAGTCGCGGCTTTGCCGAAGACAGCCGACGCGAACGCGAAGCGCCCTCGCGCAAGCGCGACGATCAGGCCGGCAAGCGGAACAATCAGGACGAATTGCAGCTCGGCTCTGACCAGTATTCGGATTCCGAATCCGGATCGCTCGCCTCCCGCCAGCGCAAGCACCCGCTCTTTCCCGATCAGGGCTCCGATCGCGACGACCGCGATGTCGCCGGAAACGAGAGAGGTGGTGCGGGCGCGCGGTCTGCCGGCGGCGCCCCCCAGCGTTCCGGCGGATCTCAGGGCAGCACGCTGTTCGAACGCATGGCCAATCTGTCGCGCGGCTCGACATCGCGCAGCAGGGACGAAGACGAGGACGACAGCGACGACGATGGCGGCTCGGCGCTGAACATCCCGCGCTTTCTCGGACGCCAGAACAATCAGTAAGGCCGCATTCAAGGTCGATCGGCAATGGGAGAGGGAATGACGCTGTCGCGCTTTTCGATCCGCTCGGCCAGGCTGCTCACGCTCGGCGCCGCACTGGGTCTGCCCACTATCGCGGCGCCGGCCGCTGCTCAGCGCGAGATCGTCCAGGCTCTTCCGCGAGCTGAGGCCGACGATCTCAATTCCGCACTGCGCCGGCTGTCGGCCAATCCGGTCGATCTAGACGCGCTTCTTCAGGCCGGAGGGGCTGCGCTGGCCCTTCGCGACATTGCTGCCGCCGAGGGGTTTTATTCGCGCGCGCGCGAAGTCGCGCCGAACAACGGTTACGTCAAGCTGGGGCTCGCCCGGTTGCGGCTGGAGAGACAGGATCCGACCGCGGCGCTCCGGCTTTTCGACGAGGCCGAGCGGGCAGGGGTGCCAGGTTCGGCAATGGCGGCCGAACGTGCTTTCGCCTACGATCTCGTGGGCGACCAGACGCGCGCCCAGGCGGCCTATCGCACCGCGCTGGCCGCGCGCGAGGATGACGAGATCCGTCGCCGCCTGGCGCTGAGTCTCGCGATTTCGGGACGGCGGCAGGCGTTCGAGGATACGATCCTTCCATTGCTCAATGCCAACGATCGGGCAGCCTTCCGCACCCGTGCCTTCGGTCTCGCCATTCTGGGCGAGGAGCAGCAGGCGGTGGTCATCGCCGAGACCATGCTGCCGACCGATCTGGCCCTGCGCCTCACGCCATATCTGCGCTACATGCCGCGTCTTACTGCGGCGCAGCAGGCTGCCGCCGCCAATCTGGGTGTCTTTCCGCCGGCGGACGAGATCGGGCGCGACGATGCGGCGATCGCCGGCTACGCGGCGCAGGGTCAGCGGATCGCGCGCAGTGCGGACGCATCGCTGACACCGAGCGGACAACCCTTCGCCAGGCCCGCCGCGTCCGCAAGCGCGCCTTCGCGAGCCGCGTCGACAGAGCCGACCTTCCCGGCGGAAAGTCGAGGCGAATTGCCGCCTCGCCCTGCTGACGCGGTTGGCAATGACGAACCGCCGCAACTGGAAACCCGAATGGCCGGGAGCGACGGTGACGCAGATTCGTCCCCACCTCTGGCAAGCCAGCCTGCGCTCGTCGCGTCCTCGGCTGAACCGTCCATGCCCACGGTGATCCTGCCCGACGAAGGGCCCAATACGCTCGCGATGGCCTCGACGACTCCCTCTGAAACGCAGGCCGCGCGGATCGAGACTGTCGAAGTTGAGCCCTCAACGCCGCCGACTGCACCGGTGGCCCATCAGCAGCAGGAGCCGGCCAGCGTGGCCGACGCTTTCGCCGATCTCCGGCTCGCTCCGGCCGGCTCTCCCACCCGGATCGCCGATGCGGTCGACATCACCGCGATTACCCCACCGCGCGAGGTCGTGCGTGCAGAGCCTGCCGCTCCGGTGCATCCCGCCCGCCATTGGGTTCAGGTGGCCACCGGACGCGATCTTGCGGCACTCAAGTTCGATTGGCGGCGCATTTCGCGCGGCGCCGAAGGCGAGCTGGACGGGAAGGGACCCTTCACCGCGCCGTGGGGGGAAGCCAATCGCCTTCTCGCCGGCCCCTATCCGACGCCCGCTGCGGCGCGCGCCAAAGTGACCGCGCTGAAGACAATGGACATAGATTCCTTCCCCTTCACCAGCGAAGAGGGTGAGGCGATCGCACCGCTCGACTGAGGCCGGCGCCCGCCAGCTTGTGCACAGGCTTTGAACAGGCAATCGGGCGCGCCCCGCGGTTCTCCCCAGAAGCGAGCGGGGCGCTCATTGCCAAGGCGCCGGGCGTTTCGGCATTCGGTCGAGCGATGGATCGGCCGGGAAAACCAAGATGAGAACACTCGAGCGAACATTCGAGGCCGATGGCGCCGCGGCGCCGATTACCATGCTCGAAGCGCTGTTTCGCGCTCATGGATGGCCCTGTTCCACGGATGGGAACGAGTTGACCGGCGAGATCCAGGGAAGCTGGACGCAATATCAGGTCAAGGGCATCTGGCGCAGCGAGGACAATGTCCTGCAGCTGCTCTGCCTGCCCGACATCCGCGTGGCGAAGGACCGCCTCGGTGCGGCTTTCGAACTTCTTTCTCTGGTGAACGAGCAGGTCTGGCTCGGCCATTTCGACATCTGGTCGCGGGGCGGCGTGCTGCTCTACCGCAACGCCAACATGCTCGGCGAGGACGGGTTGTTGAGCCTGCCGCAATCGCGGGCGCTGGTCGATATCGCGGTCGAGGAATGCGATCGCTTCTACCCTGCCTTCCAGTTTGTCCTCTGGGGCGGCAAGGATCCGCAGGCGGCGCTCGAGGCCGCCATGGTCGATGCCGCCGGAGAGGCATGAGAGCTTCGCTGCGATGCTCCGACCCCGTAAAATATGGCGCCATTAGCAGGCGGGAATGGTTAATTCGCGGGCGTCGGAAACTTGCCGGTTTTCCTTGAAAAACCCACCGTGATTGCCGATATTGCTTCCAGTGCGGAGGGTCGTCCTACCGCTTTTGGGAGTTTGACACGAAATGGCCAATTGGAACGACACGAGGCAGCAGCAGCGCACCGGCTTCGGCTCCGTGCCGCGCGCCGGCGATGCCGTTGCCCGGGGCGAGACTTTCGACGCAGGTCTGCGCAAGCACATGCTGTCGATCTACAACTACATGACATCGGGCGTGCTGCTGACCGGCATCGTCGCCTTGCTGACCTACCAGACCGGGCTGGCATACAGTTTCGCCAGCGGTCCGCTGATGTGGATCGTGGCGCTGTCGCCGCTCGCCTTCGTGCTGGCGATGAGCTTCGGCCTGAACAAGATGAGCCGCGGCACGCTTCAGCTACTCTTCTGGGGCTTCGCCACGGTGATGGGCCTGTCGCTGTCGACAATCTTCCTGCGTTTCACGGGTGAGAGCATCGCGGCCACCTTCTTCGCCACCGCCGGCGCCTTCGCGGGTCTCAGCCTGTTCGGCTACACGACCAAGAAGAACCTTCAGGGCATGGGCACCTTCCTGGTGATGGGCGTTGTCGGCCTGCTGATCGCGATGGTGATCAACATGTTCCTTGGCTCCAGCACGCTGGCGATGGCGATCAGCTTCCTCGGCGTCTTGATCTTCGCGGGCCTTACCGCCTACGATACGCAGCGTCTGAAGCGTGAATACGAGTATCTGCGCGGGACCGAGTTCGCTGGCAAGGCGATCATCATGGGTGCGTTGAGCCTGTATCTCGACTTCATCAACATGTTCATGTTCCTGCTTCAGTTCATGGGCAACCGCGAGTGATCCCCAACGGATAGTCGCACGCAGGATTCGCTTCATCGTGCCCGGGATGCCAATTGCATCCCGGGCATTTTCTTGTGTGTTCCAAGCGGCTATTGCTCCCGCTTCATCCTGGGTCAATCCGCGCGAGGCGATGATCGGCCAGACCGGGTAGAGGGGCGCTATTTCCACATGAACCGTTTTTCCAATTCGATTGTCCGTATCGCCGTGACCGCGGGCGGGGCTGCACTGCTGGGTGCTTGCGCCACGCCGCCGCCCCCGCCGCCCCCGCCGCCGCCTCCGCCGCCGCCGGTCGAGGTCGTTCCCTACCGGCCGCTGCCGCCCGGTGGCGCGTCCTACGTGATGGACATCCCGCGCGTCGGACCAATGGGTGTGCGCCAGACCGTGAATGTCGGGCTAAGCGAGGACGAGAAGGTGTGGCATTTCCGTTCCGCCTGGAACGTCGCCGCGCTGAACTGCCTTTCGCCGCAATATCAGCCGATCCTCGACGCCTACAGCGCCTATATCAAGGATCACGCGCGCGACCTGAAACGGATCAACGACCGCATTGATGGCGTCTATCGCGAGAACTTCAACGTCCGTCGCGAGGCTATCATGGCGCGCGAACTGAAGATGACTTCGGTCTACAATTTCTTTGCGCTTCCGCCGGCCCGTGCGGGCATGTGCCAGACTGCGCTCGATATCTCGAACCGCGCTCTGGCGACGACGGAAATGGACGCGTCGGCCTTCGCGCTCGCGAATTTCCCGCTGTTCGAGCAGCCGTTCGAGAATTTCTTCACTCAGTACGAAACCTACGAGCGTGAGTCGGCCGCCTGGGACGCGCGCTACGGTTCGCGCTACGGGGCTTCGCAGCCCGGCTATGTCGCGGTCCAGCAGGCGCGCAACACCGCCGCGCCGATGGTCGGTGTGAACGATCCCGCGACCACGCTGGCCTATCCTACCGGTACCACCACGACAGTGGTTGATGCCGAGACCGGCGCACCGATCCCGGTGGTTCCCGTGCAGGAAGGCGTCGAATCGCGCCCCGTGGTTCAGCCTATTCCCGCCGATGCGGGTGACAACGACACACCGGGCGGCCAGTAAGACTGTAGCGGGTACCATGCTGAAGGGTCGGCGCGGTCGCGGGGGGCAAGTTTGCTCTTGGCAAGACCGCGTCCCCTTCGCTAAGGGGCGCGCTCGTTTCGCCCGGATCGCCGGGCGGCATTACCTGGAACGGGGCCGTAGCTCAGTTGGGAGAGCGCGTCGTTCGCAATGACGAGGTCAGCGGTTCGATCCCGCTCGGCTCCACCAGGTAGATGACCGGTCGTGAGGCTCCCGCTCCGTTGGCGGAGGCTGCGGGCCGGATCCGACGCCCTCTCATTTTCATTAAAAGGCCGTTCGGGTGCTGGCGCGGGATCGCGTTACGCATTACCTCGCTCCCCATGCATTTTCTCGACCAAGCCAAGATATACCTGAAATCGGGCGGGGGCGGCCCCGGGGCCGTCTCGTTCCGGCGCGAGAAATATATCGAATATGGCGGTCCCGATGGCGGCAATGGCGGCAAGGGCGGCGACATTGTCTTCGAGGCAGTGCAGGGCCTCAACACCCTGATCGATTTTCGCTACGCCCAGCACTTCAAAGCCAAGCGCGGCATGCACGGGCAGGGCAAGAACCAGACCGGCGCCGGGGCGGACGATCTGGTGATCGCGGTCCCGGTCGGCACGCAGATCCTGTCCGAGGACAAAGAAGAGGTGCTCGCCGATTTCACCGAGATCGGCCAGCGCGTGACCTTCCTCGAAGGCGGCATGGGCGGCCGGGGCAATGCGAGCTACAAGACCTCGACCAATCGCGCGCCGCGCCAGCACCAGCCCGGCATTCCGGGCGAAGAGATGTGGGTGTGGCTGCGGCTGAAGCTGCTTGCCGATGTCGGCCTGCTGGGCCTGCCCAATGCGGGCAAAAGCACTTTCATCAACCAGGTCACCAACACGCAGGCGAAGGTGGGCGACTATGCCTTTACCACGCTCGTGCCCAAGCTCGGCGTGGTGCGGCACAAGGGGCGCGAATTCGTGCTCGCGGACATCCCCGGACTGATTTCGGGAGCGGCCGAGGGCAGGGGAATCGGCGACCGTTTCCTCGGCCATATCGAGCGGTGCCGGGTGCTGATCCACCTGATCGACATCGCTGGAGACGATCCGGCCGAAGCGTTTCGAACGGTCAATGCCGAACTCGAAGCCTATGGCGAAGGGCTCGCGGACAAGCCGCAGCTCGTCGCGCTCAACAAGCTCGATCTTGCCGACCGCGAACTGGGCGAGGGTTTCGCCGAGGAGCTTCTCGCCGCCGGTGCGGACAAGGTTTTCCAGGTGTCCGGCGCGACGGGCACGGGGATGGACGCGCTGATGGATGCCGTTCTCGGCTACTTGCCCGATCGCACCGCGACCGAAACCAAGGCAACCGAGGTCGAGGACGAAAGCGAAGTCGAAGGCAGCTGGTCCCCGCTCTGACCATGGCGATTTCCGAGCTTGCCGAAATGCGCGCCGCCCGGCGGTTGGTCGTCAAGGTGGGCTCGGCGCTGCTGGTGGAAAAGGGCGAGCCGCGTGATCGCTGGCTCACCGCGCTGGTCGGCGAGATTGCGGACCTTCGCGAAACCGGAACCGAGATCGTCATCGTCAGCTCGGGCGCCATTGCGTTGGGTGCAGCGCGGCTGAGGCTGCCGCAAGGCGGGCGTGCCAATCTCGCCGATGCGCAGGCGGCGGCATCCGTCGGGCAGGTCGAACTTGCCCGGCTATGGTCGGAGGCGCTGGGCGGGCGCGGTATCACCGCCGCGCAGATGCTCGTGACGCTGGGCGATCTCGAGGACCGGCGGCGCTATCTCAACGCTTCCGCCACGCTCGCGCGGCTGATCGAAGCGGGCGCGGTGCCGGTCGTCAACGAGAATGACAGCGTCGCGACCGAGGAAATCCGCTTCGGCGACAACGACCGGCTGGCGGCCCGCGTGGCGCAGGCGGCCGGGGCCGACGCTGTGATCCTCTTGTCCGATGTCGACGGCCTCTACGATCGCGATCCGCGCATCGAGGGCGCCCGGCGGATCGAACGTGTGGAAGGCGTGACGCCCGAAGTGATGGCGATGGCAAGCGATGCTTCCTCTTCCGGGCTCGGCAGCGGAGGGATGATCGCGAAACTGCAGGCCGCGCGCATTGCCGAACGCGCCGGGATCGCGCTCGCCATCATTGATGGGCGGCGGGAGCGGCCTATGGGGCGAGCGCTTGAAACCGGCGATGGCACGCTGTTTCTCCCTCAGCGCAACGAAGGCGCGCGCAAGGCCTGGCTCGGCGGGCGGATCGCGCCCGTGGGTGTGCTGGTGGCCGATGCCGGTTGCGCCAGAGCGCTGGCCGAGAGCGCGAGCCTTCTCGCCGCCGGCCTGACCGAGGTGGAGGGCGAATTCGCGCGGGGCGATCTGGTGGCGATCCACGGCCCGAAGGGCGAGCGGCTGGGGCAGGGGCTCGTGGAATACAGCGCCGCCGAATGCCGGGCGATCCTGGGCCTGCGCGCGGAGGAGCAGGCGGAAAAACTCGGCTACGCGCCCCGCGCGGCGGTGGTCCACCGCGATCACATGGTGCGCGAATGACGATCGCGATTACCGGCGCCACCGGCTTCGTCGGTCAGGCCGTGCTCGATGTCGGCACTGGTGGGAGGCACGCCATGCGCGCTCTTACCCGCCGTCCGCAAACGCCGCGCGGCGGTGTCGCATGGGTCGAGGGCAGTCTCGACGATGCCACCTCGCTGGCCCGGCTGGTCAAAGGGGCGGATGCGGTGCTGCATATCGCCGGCCTGACCAGCGCAGTGCGCCCCGAGGAATTCGATCGTGTGAACGTCGAGGGTACGGCCCGCGTGATCGACGCCGCGCGCGGCGCTGGAGCGAAACGGCTAATATTCGTCTCCTCGCTGTCGGCGCGAGAACCCGGACTTTCTGTCTATGGCGGCTCCAAGAACCGTGCCGAGGCGCTCGTGAAGGACAGCGCGCTCGACTGGACCATCGTACGCCCTCCCGCGGTTTACGGTCCGCGTGACAGGGAGATGTTTGAGCTGTTCCGTGCGGCGCAATCGGGCATTGTCCCGCTGCCCCCGCGCGGCCGAGCCTCCCTCATCCATGTCGAGGATCTGGCGCGTCTGCTGGTCGCGCTGGCAGGGGCCGGACCGGAAATTTCAGGAACCACGCTCGAGCCGGACGATGGGCGGTCAGGCGGTTACGCGCATAGGGATCTCGCGCAGCTCATCGGCCAAGCCGTCGGTCGCCGCCGTGTGTTCGCCCCGCATCTTCCGAAAGCCCTGCTGATGGCGGCGGCGCGGGCCGATCGGCTGGTGCGCGGGCGCAAGGCAAAGCTGACGCCGGACCGAGCGGGGTACATGGCCCATCCCGACTGGGTCTGCGATCCGGCAAAGGCACCGCCCGCCGCGTTCTGGACGCCTCGCTTGGAGGGGGGGGAAGGAATGGCCGCCACCGCCGCCTGGTATCGCGAGCAGGGCTGGCTCTGATCAGTCCGCGCGTTTCTCGAGGTGAGCGAGCAACCGCTCCAGCTGGTCGCTTTCGCGCAAATGGATGTCGCGCTGGGGGAAAGGAATTTCGATCCCGTGCTCCTTGAACAGCCACCACAGCTTCTTGAGAACCGAACTGCGGACATTGCCGACCCCTTCCTCGGGATCCATGATCCAGCAATGGATGGTGAAATTGACCGAATTGTCGCCGTATTCGTTCATCCAGACCGTGGGCGGCGGTGACTTCAGCACCCGATCGGAAGCCTTCGCGGCTTCCAGCATCAGCGCCTCGGCCTTCTTCATGTCCGCATCGTAGCTGACGCCGACAGGGATCTGCATCCGCACGTTCTTGCTGGAATAGGACCAGTTCTCGACCTGATTAATCATCAGGTTCTCGTTCGGGATCAGATATTCTCGCTGGTCCCGCGTCGTCACCGAAACGGCGCGCACACCGATCTTGCGGATCTGGCCGAAGCTTTCGTTGCCGGCCATGTCGGTCACCGCGATCACGTCGCCCGGCTTGATCGACTTGTCCATCAGCAGGATGATCCCTGCGATCAGATTGCCGAAGGTCTTCTGGAGGCCGAAACCGATGGCGAGACCGAAGGCGCCGGAAAAGACCGCCAGCGCGGTGAGATCGATGCCCAGCGCCTCGATCCCGATAAAGAAGGCCGCGCCCCATACGATGATGGTCAGGACCTTTTCCCCGAGGAGCTGCTGCGCCTGGTCGAGCTTGGTCACGCGCCGCAGCATGGCATGCGCGGCCTTGGCGGCGACATGCGCCGCGAGAAGAACGGCCGCCACAATGCCCATGACGATCATGACGTCCCACAGCGACACGCGAAACGTGCCCACGCTGAGCGCGGCGGCATCGAGCGTGTCAATGAGCGTTCCGGCCGTCTCGCTTTTCGCCGAGACTGCCTCGCGCAGGCCGTCCGCCGCGGCGACGCCGTCGGTGGGAGCAGGTTCGGAGAGGCTCCAGGCCTGCTCCACCGGTTCCGCCGCTGGAGTCGCGGTCGGGCTGCCCGTCTGGCTTACAGTCGGCGTCGGCGAGGAAAGGGCGGTGGTGGTCATCTAGTTTCGAGTCATGAGTCCAGTGCGGCGAAGGCCCGGCCAAGATCGGCGATCAGGTCGTCAGGATCCTCGAGGCCGATGGAGAGGCGAATGGCATAGCGGTCGTCTTCTCGCCAGCTTTGCGGCGGCCACGCCATCGTCTTGCGAACCGCGCCGATATCAACCGGCAGGGCCAGACTTTCGAAGCCGCCCCAGCTGTAACCGATGCCGAACAGGCGCAGCGCGTCTATCAGCCGGCAGCGGGCGGCATCGTCCCGTCCGGCGAGGACGAAGGTGAAGAGACCGCAGCCCTCTTCGAAATCACGCTTCCACAGATCGTGCCCGGGCGATCCCGGCAGCATCGGGCACAGGACATGGGCGACCTCGGGCCGGGCGTCCAGCCATCGGGCGATCACGAGCGCGCTCGCGGCCGACCGGCGTAGGCGGACCTGCATCGAACGCAGCCCGCGCAGGGCCAGCGCCGCATCGTCGGGCGAGACCACATGGCCAAGTTCCTGCGAGGTGATCCGCAAGCGGCGATACCATGCCTCTCCGGCGGTGCAGGCGCCCATCATCAGGTCCGAATGGCCGCCGACATGCTTGGTCAGCGCCTGGATCGCAATGTCACAGCCATGCTCGATCGCGCAAAAGCCGAGCGAAGTCGCCCAGGTGTTGTCGATCAGACTGACCGCGCCCTTTTCCCGCGCGATGGCGGCGAGTGCGGGAATGTCGCAGACCTCCATGCTGAGGCTGCCCGGGCTTTCCAGCATGACCGCGCGCGTCTTGTCGCAGAAGGCGTCCGCGAAGCCCTCCGGATCGAGCGGATCGAAGAAGCGCGCCTCGACCTCGAAGCGCTTGAGCAGCCCCAGCGCCATGCTGCGCGTGGGATCATAGGCGTTGTCGGTGACCAGCAGCACGTCGCCCGGCCGCAGCACGGCGAGCAGCGCGCCCGCGATCGCCGCGACGCCGCTGGGATAGAGAACGGTGCCGGCCGCCCCCGGCTCGAGCGCGGTCAGCGCTTCGGCCAGCGCCCACTGGGTCGGCCCGCCGCGCCGTCCGTAGAAGAAGCGCCCGTCGCGGTTCTCGGCGGTCCGCGCCCGCAGCGCGGCGCAGTCGGGATAGAGATGCGTGCTCGCGCGGTAGACCGCCGGATTGACCACATCGGCCGCCGGGCCGCGACCCGAGATCACAAGCTTGGTGGCAGGGGAAAACCGGGTGTCGTCGTTTCCAGCCATGTCAGGCGGCGTCTCCGGTTTCCTTCGGTGTGGCGGGATCGGCGCCCCATTCGGCCCAGCTGCCGTCATAGAGCGCGGTTTCGTCCGCGCCCACAAGATGCAGCGCGAACAGCACGACCGAGGCGGTCATCCCGCTGCCGCAGGTCGCGATGGTCGGCGCATCGGGATCGAGCCCGGCCTGCGCGAACAGGCGGCGCAGCTCCTCGCGGCCGCGATAGGTTCCGTCGGCAGCGAAGAGGTCGCGAAAGAAGAGGTTCCGCGATCCCGGAATGTGGCCGCCCGGCAGATCGTGCACCGTGTCGGCCGCCCTGCCGGTAAAGCGATCTGTGTCGCGCGCGTCGATCACCTGCTCGGCCTGGCTGTCGATATTAGCGAGCATCTGCGCCTTGTCGCGCACCGAGCCAGCGGGCTGCGGCGCGGTGTAGTCGCCGGATTCAATCTCGGACATGCCGCTTTCGGTCGGGCGCCCCTCCGCCTGCCATCGCGCCCAGCCACCATCGAGAATGGCGACCTTCTCGTGACTGTAAAGGCGCAGGATGAACCAGGCGCGCGCGGCGCTGGCGAGGTCGCTGTCGTCGTAGAGGACCACGCGGTCGGTCCGGGAGAGGCCCAGAGCGCGCATCCGCGCCTCGAACTGGGCGCGGGTGGGCAGGGTATTCCCGACCGGGCTTTCAGGATCGTGCAGGGTCGGCAGGTCGAGATAACGAGCGCCGGGAATATGCGCGGCGGCGAAGTCGGCTCGCGGGTCGCGATCCGTGCCGGGAAGATGCCTGCTCGCGTCGAGCACGACGAGATTCGGTTCGCCGAGATGCCGCGCCAGCCAGTCGGTCGATACGAGGCTGTCCATGCCGGTCTAGCTAGCGGGCGCGGCGGCTCGCGTCGAGCGCTTCGGTCGCGGACGTCTCAGGCGATGATCTTCTGCGCGAGCGGTTCGTAACTGCGCGGCCCGTCATCCAGATTGAAAGGCACGAGCCGCGCGCCTCCGCCGGAGGCCGCCGGGCCGATCGCCAATGTGCGCGCGACCGGCTCGATTCCCGCCGCCCGGCTGCGCATCCGCAACAGCGGCACCAGCAGCGCGACATTGCCCTGCCGGATGACCCGCGCCTGCGCGAGCGGCAGAGTGACCTGTCCCTCGAACCGCGCGCTCTGCCCGGCGGCGAGCCGGCTTGTGGTGTGCCGTTCCTGGAGCGCGGTTCCGGCGCCCGCGACCTGCTGATCCACCGGCAGATCGCCGTGGGCGGAGGCGAGATCGGCCTCGATCGCGACCTCGCTCAGCGGCGAGGCGGAGCGGTTGAGCACGGTCACGCGGTAGGCGAGCGTCGCGTTCATGAAGCTGCGGTTGAGGCGCAGCGCCTCGATCCGCAGCGCGAGCGCATTCGGCGGCGGTGTGGCCGATGCCATCGGAGTGGTCGCACTTTCCTTGCCCGGACTCTCTTCGGCCTGGCGCTCGTCCCGAGGTGGTGAAGCGACCACCGGTCGCTCGATCTGCGGCGGCGCCGCGCGGACGCGTCGGCGTCGCAGGACATAGGCGCCCCCCAGTGCCGCCAGACCGAGCAGGCCAAGCGCGCCGACCCACCAAAGGCCGCTTTCGGCGTCTTCAGGTCCGGTCGCGAGTTCGGGTTCGGGCGAGGGCAGAGCGGCGGGCGGCACGATCGGCGTGCTGTCGAGACCGGTAGAGCTGTCCGCACCGGGCAGCGGCGTCGTTTCGACCTCGGGCTCGGATACGGTCTGCTGACCGCTCGGCGGAGCGGCCGGTGCCTCGCGGTTCTGGGGTACGGAGGTGGGCGAAGGTGTCGCGGGGCGCGGCGTCGGAGTTGCTCGCGCGGTCGGTTGCGCAGTCGGACGGGGGCTGGGCTGCGGACTTGGCAGGACGATGGTCGGGCGCGGGGCCGGAGCCAGCGTAGGTGCAGGCGTCGGGCTTGGCCGTGGGCGCACCGGGCTCTCGGTATCGACGGGGCCCTGCACGTCGGGGCTGGGCGTCGGGGTCGGCGCGGGCGGAAGCTGAAAGTCCTGCGGCGATTGCTGCGCGTGTGCCAGTACGGGCGCCATTGCGGGCGCGCCGAGAATTGCGAGAGCGAGGAGGGGCAGGCGGAAATGCGTGGTCATGTCTTGGTCGTATACCGGTCGGTCCGGGTTTCAGGTCGCGGCGCTGAATAGGGTCTGACCCGCGCTTTCCCAAGGCCTCGCTTGCGCAATCCGTGCTTTCGCGGCAGATGCGCGGCATGGGCGACACACCAACTCCCAAGTTTCTCGGCGCGAACAGCCCGCTGCCCTCTTCGCCGGAAGAGGCGGAGCTCGACTACGTGCCCAATCCGCGCGCGGGCGAACTCTACATGGTGCGCTTCGCCGCTCCCGAATTCACCTCGCTCTGCCCGGTCACCGGCCAGCCCGATTTCGCGCATCTGGTGCTCGACTACGCGCCCGGCGAGACGATCGTGGAAAGCAAGAGCCTCAAGCTCTTCCTCGGCAGTTTCCGCAACCATTGCGGCTTTCACGAGGACGTGACCGTCGGCATCGGCAAGCGCCTGTTCGACGAGATGCGCCCGCGCTGGCTGCGGATCGGCGGATACTGGTATCCGCGCGGCGGCATTCCGATCGACGTGTTCTGGCAGAGCTCGGCTCCGCCGCAGGATCTCTGGCTGCCCGATCAGGGCGTGGCCTCCTACAGGGGAAGAGGTTGATGAACGATCTGCGGGCCAATCTGCCGAAATATTCCGTCTGGCTGTCTCTGGCCCTGCTGGCGTGGTTCGTCATCGCCGCTTTCGGGACCAAGATCGGGCTGATCGGGTGGAAGTTCGGCTTCGGCTTCATGACCGTGACCGCCGGCCCGTGGCTTATGGGCATCGTCGCGCTGGTGGCGCTGATCGCCTTGGCACTCGCCTGGACCGCCACCCCGCGCGGCGCCTGGTGGAAGGCCGCGATCGCGCTGGCAATTCCGGCGATCATGTTCCTCGCGCTGCTGTCGGTCCGCGCGGCGGGCGCCAATTCGCCGCCGATTCACGACGTTTCGACCGACCTGCGCAACCCGCCCCAATTTTCGGCCGGGACCATCGCCATGCGCAGCGACTGGGGCGCCAACCCGCTGGTCGATTACGGCACGCCGCTCGGCCAGCTGCCGCTCTGGGCCGACCGGGTGGATGGCGACCTGGCGGTGCAGAACCACGCCGACGTGATTGCCGCGAATTACCGCGAGCTTCAGCCGATCCCTGTCGGCGCTGCGACGCGCGAGCAGGCGACCGCCGCCGTCGTCGCGGCGATGGGCGAGATCGGGCTCGACGACATCCGTGCCGACAGTGCTGCCGGGCGGGTGGAAGGCGTGGCCGAGACCTTCGCCTACGGTTTCCGCGACGATGTGGTGGCGCGGATCACCGACACGCGGATCGATTTGCGCTCGGCCAGCCGGGTCGGCGTCGGCGATCTCGGCTACAACGCCGATCGCGTTCGCGAGCTGTCAGAGGCGATCAGGCGGCGTCTCGCCGGCGGCTGAACCGCGCGATCCAGCGCCGGTCGAGCCAGTCCTTCATCCGCCGGAGCCAGCGCGCGCGAAAGCCCAGCGGGCCGTAGCTCAATATGCTCGCCCCGCGACAGGTGTTGAGCAGGTAGAAATCCATGCCGAGGGGGGAATAGCGCGCAAGGCGGCCGTGCCCCGCCAGCAGACGGCGCAGGTTCCGCGCCAGAACCGGCCCTGCATAGACGGCGTGAACCCCCGAATGGCGCACCGCGCGGTCGGTGCGCCGGGCGATGTCTCCGGCGGCGAGGATGTGCGGGAAGCCTTCGACCTGCTGGGTCGGGCCGACGCGAATGAAACCGTTTTCGTCGACCGGCAGACCGCTCTCTCGCGGCCAGGCGGGCGCGCCGCTGCCGATTGCCGCGATCACGCAGTCGAGCGGTTCGAGCGAGACGCCATCTGCCGTGAGAGCGCCGCCTTCGAAGCGAGCGTCGGCCTCGATCACTTGGATCGACTGGCGTTCCAGTTCGCGCGCGGTTGCATGGCGGGTCGCGGCGCCGTGTCCGGGCAGGAGGCCGCCTGCGCCGGTCGCGAGCAGCACTTCGGGAGCGCGGCCCGAATTGCACAGGCCGAAAGCGAGTTCGACCCCGCCCGCTCCACCGCCGACCACGGCAATGCGGCGCGGCGCGGGCGCTCGGCTCTGCCGCTCGGTCCAGCTGTTCATGAATTTGTCGATCGGGCGGATGTCGATCAGGTACGGATCGTCTCCGAGGATGTCGCGTGCCTGACCCGCGCCTCCGGTCGCGATCGAGCAGAAATCGAAACCGATTCGCTCGCCCGTTTCCAGCAGCACGGTCTTTGCACCCGGGTCGATGGCCACCGCGCGACCGCGCCGCCATTCGATGCCCGCCGCGGCCACCAGCGGCGCGAGCGCAATATCCGTCTCGTCGCGCCGGTACTCGCCCGCCAGCCAGCCCGGTACCATGCCCGAATACTGCATCGCCGCGCGCGGTTCGACGAGCACGGTGCGCGCCTCCGGCGGCCCCCGTTTCAACCAGTCATCGATAACCCCCAGATGCGCGTGCCCCGCGCCCAGCAGGACGATGGTCGGCAGGCTATGAGGCATGAGGCAAACCGCAAGGCCGACTTGCCGCCCGCAGCGAATGAAGGGTGCGAGGATTTTGCCCAAGCGGAAACATGGGCGCAGAAGGAACGGTGCCGGTTAGAGGATTCGAACCCCTGGCCTGATGATTACAAATCAACTGCTCTACCAACTGAGCTAAACCGGCCCGTTTACCGCGACCATGGGCCGCGCAGGGGCGAGCCTTTCGGTCAAAGCGCGCCGAAAGTCCAGCCTTCGGTGCGCGCGATCTGCAGTGTCAGCCCTTCGGGGTTCCAGCGGCGCGCATCCGCAGCCACTTCGCGCAGCCAGGCGGCCGCGAGCAGCGCGTCGGAAGCATGATCGTCGATCGGTCCGCGGCCGTGAACGGTCGGCGATCCCAGCACGACGAGAGCAGCGTTCAGATCCTCGTGACTGCGCATCTTGGCTCGGGCGATGCTGCGGCCTGCGTCCCGGGCGGCGAGACTCGTGTAGATTTCCACGATTACCGAGCCGCTTTCGGGCAGCGGATCGACCGGCCAGACCGGCAGATGGCCGCGCAGGCGGTGCAGCATCCGCATTCCGGTGAGGCTCGACTTGCCCACCTGCGCCGCGCCGACGAGGTTGAAGTTCGAATAGGGCTTGCACCCCATCGCCGCCTGCGCGTGCTCGGTGAGGCGGAAACGCCCGCGACCATGCGCCGCCCCGTCGCAGCCGAACTGCGCACCCGTCTCCGTCCCATTGCGGAAGAAGCCGCGATAGGCAGGGTGATCGACGAAGCCCTGTGCGCCGAGATGCGGGTCGTCCGCGCATATCCCGTCGACCAGCGCCCACAGCGCGGCAGCATCGGGGGGCGAGCTGGCCTCGCCCGGAAAGAACGCGCCGCAATCGGCATGGGGCAGGCCGATACCGAGATCGAGCCCAACCAGCGTATCACGGGGCAATTCGTCGCGCAGGACCGCCAGCACGCCCTCGCGCCCCCAGCCGCGGCCGCGTTCGACCAGCACCGGCGGCCCGCCCCGCGCATCGGCTATGGCGAGCGCAATACCCTTCTGGCGGGCACCCTTCGCCCCCGACCAGTCGATGGCGAGGAAGTGCGCGAACCTATCCGCGTTCACGCCGCAACTTGTCCCAGTAATCGAGCCGCTTCTTCACCTCGCGCTCGAAACCGCGATCGACCGGCGTGTAGTAGGTCTGCGGCTCCATCTCGTCGGGCCAGTAATCGTCGCCCGAAAAGCCCTCGTCGGCGTTGTGATCGTAGGTGTAGCCGGACCCGTAGCCGATCTCCTTCATCAGCTTTGTTGGCGCGTTGAGGATGTTCTGCGGCGGCATCAGGCTGCCGGTTTCCTTCGCGCTGCGAAAGCTCGCTTTCATCGCCTTGTAGGCGGCGTTCGACTTGGGCGCGCTGGCGACGTAGATGCAGGCCTGCACCAGCGCCAGTTCACCCTCGGGGCTGCCGAGAAACTCGTAGGCGTCCTTCGCCGCCATGCATTGCACCAGCGCCTGCGGATCGGCCATGCCGATATCCTCCACCGACATGCGGATCAGCCGCCGAGCAAGAAAGCGCGGCTCCTCCCCGGCGGTCAGCATCCGGGCGAGGTAATAGAGGCTGGCCTGAACGTCGGACCCGCGCACCGCCTTGTGAAGCGCGGAGATGAGATTGTAGTGCCCTTCGCGGTCCTTGTCGTACACCGCCACCCGGCGTTGCAGGAACCGGCCGAGCAGCGCGGGATCGAGCGGCTGGTCGAGATCGGCATTGTACAGCGTTTCGGCCTGGTTAAGCAGGAAGCGCCCGTCGCCGTCGGCGCTCGCGACCAGCGCGTCGCGCGCCTCTTCGGTGAGGGGGAGGGGGCCTTCCAGTTCCTCCGCCCGGGTGAGCAACTGGCCCAGCGCCTCGCGGTCGAGCCGCTGGAGGATCAGCACCTGCGCCCGGCTGAGCAGCGCCGCGTTGAGCGCGAAGCTGGGATTTTCGGTCGTCGCTCCCACCAGCGTCACCGTGCCGCGCTCCACGAAAGGCAGGAAACCGTCCTGCTGCGCGCGGTTGAAGCGGTGGATCTCGTCCACGAACAGCAGCGTGCGCTGTCCCGCCTCGGCCGCCTTGTCCGCCGCCGCGAAGGCCTTCTTCAGATCGGCGACCCCGCTGAACACGGCCGAGACGCTCTCGAACCGCATTCCAACCGCGTCGGCGAGCAGGCGCGCGATGGTCGTCTTGCCGGTGCCCGGCGGGCCCCACAGGATCATGCTGGAGAGCTTGCCCGCCGCCACCATGCGCCCGATCGCGCCTTCGCCGCCGGTCAGATGATCCTGCCCGATGACCTCGTCGAGGCTGGCGGGGCGCAGACGGTCGGCCAGCGGCGCATCGTCGCGCGGTGGCGGGGGCGCGGCCTGAGAGGGAATGGTTTCGGGAAAGAGATCGGACATCGTGCCCGTCAATCTAGGGGGTCGGCTGCGAAAATACACGTTCGCCAGCGCTTGGTCAGCGTTACTCCCGCGCCTCCACCAGCCGCAGATAGGTGTCGATCACGGCCTGATTGATCCGGTCCCAGCCATATTCGCCCGCCTTGCGCGCGCCGGCATCGCCATGCGTGTGGCGAAGGGCGGGGTCGGTGCAATAGGGCGCGAGCGCATTGGCGAAGGCAGTGGACGTACCTTCGCGCACCAGCACGCCGGTCACGCCATCGTCCACCAGGCTGGCGCTACCGGTCGCACCGGCGGCGACTACCGGTAACCCGCTGGCCATCGCCTCCAGCGTGACATTGCCGAAGGTCTCCGTCACCGACGGGTTGAAGAACACGTCCGCGCTCGCAAGCGCCCGGCCAAGGTCCGACCCGGTCTGGAAACCGGCGAAGACGCCGCCGGGCAGGGCATTCTCGAACCAGCTCCGCGCGGGCCCGTCGCCGATCACCAAAACGCGGTGCGGCACATCGCGGCGGCGCAGTTCGCGGATCGTCTCGGCAAAGGTGTCGAGGCCTTTTTCCATCACCAACCGCCCGAGAAAGGCGATCGCTGTCTCGTGATCCGCGATGCCGAGCGAGCGGCGCCATTCGATGTCCCGGCGATCGGGATGGAATATCTCGCGATCGACCCCGCGCGTCCACAGCGAGATGTCGCTGTGCATCCCCTGTGCCTTCAATTCGGCGATCTGGCTTTCCGACGGCGCGACCAGCGCATCGCAGCGATTGTAGAACCGGCGCAGCATCGCCTCGATCCACGGCTCGATGAAGCCGAGGCCGTAATAGCGAGGATAGGTCTCGAACTTGGTATGGACCGAGGCGAGCACCGGAATGCCGTGCTTGCGTGCCCATGTCACCGCGGCGTGCCCGGTCGGATCGGGCGAGGAGACGTGCACCATGTTCGGGGCAAACGCCTCGAGGTCCGCTTTGGCCTTTTTCCCCAGCCCCAGCGGCATCCGGTATTCCCCCCGGCCGCGAACGGGCATCCGCGTGTTGGGCACGTCGACCAGATCGCCGGTGGGCGGAAAGTCGGGCTCGGCGACGACCGGCGCATAGATCCGCAGCGCCGCCCCCTGGCTCAGGATGTACCCCGCAAGCCGGTTCAGCGCCTGGTTGGCGCCATCACGGGTATAATTGTAGTTCCCGCTGAACAGGGCAATGCGAAGGTCTGTCGTCTGCATCGCCGCAGCCCTTAAGCAAGGCCGCGCGGATTGGCGAGAGGGTGGGCGACCGCGCAAGCCGAACAGGCTGTCGAAGACACGGTGTTTCGCGTTGACATGGTGCGGCGCAACATTCAGTGCCCTCAACGGGCCACGCGGTCCCAACGCCGCGCGCGCTCTCTGCAAGGAGAGAATACATGACTGACGAACCTGCTCTCAAGCCAGAGCGTCCTTTCTTTTCGTCCGGGCCGACCGCCAAGCACAAGGGCTGGTCCGCTTCCAATCTCAAGACCAAATCGCTCGGCCGCTCGCACCGCAGCAGCCTCGGCAAGTCGCGGCTGAAGCACGCCATCGACCTGTCGAAGGAATTGCTCGGCGTGCCGGAGGATTATCTGGTCGGGATCATGCCCGCATCGGATACGGGCGCGCTCGAATGCGCCATGTGGACGATGCTGCGACCCGATCGCCCGGCGACGGTGGCGGCCTGGGAAAGCTTCGGCAATGTCTGGATTCAGGATGCGGTGAAGCAGCTGAAGCTTCCCAAGCTGACGACGCTCGACGCCGATTACGGCGAGATCCCCGACCTCGCGAGCATTCCGCAGGACAACGACGTCGTCTTTACCTGGAACGGCACGACCTCGGGCGCGAAAATCCCCGACACCGACTGGCTGGCCGAGGGCCGCGCGGGCGTGACGATCAACGATGCCACCAGCGCCGTCTTCGCGATGGAGATGGACTGGGCGAAGCTCGATGCCACGACCTACAGCTGGCAGAAGGTGATGGGTTCGGAAGCCCAGCACGGGATGCTGATCCTCAGCCCCAAGGCGATCGAACGGATCGAGAGTTACGATCCCGAATGGCCGCTGCCCAAGCTCTTCCGCCTGAAGAAGGGCGGCAGGATCAACGAGGGCATCTTCCGCGGCGAGACGATCAACACGCCATCCATGCTCGCGACCGAGGATTATATCGACGCGCTCGAATGGGCGCAGGGCCTTGGCGGGCGCGCGGCAATGTTCGAGCGGGCCGATGCCAATGCGAAAATTGTAACCGACTGGATCGAGGCGACGCCGTGGTTGCGCAACATGGTCGCCGATCCGGCCAAGCGCACCAATACCGGTGTGTGCTTCGTCTTCCAGGGCGACTGGTACGAAAGTCTGTCGGGCGAAGAGCAGGCGGAGGTGCCGAAGCGGATCGTCAAGCTGCTCGAGGATCGCGATGTCGGCTACGACTTCAACGGCTATCGCGACGCGCCCCCGTCCCTGCGCATCTGGTGCGGCGGTACGGTCGAGCAGGAGGATCTGAAGCGCCTGCTACCGTGGATCGAATGGGCCTACGAGCAGGTCCGCAACGGCTGACCCGGCGGGCGGCCACGTTCGCGGGCCGCCGCCCCCCTTACCCAGACATGCGTCCCGGCCGGCGCCGGGCGAACGACAGGACAAATCCGTCATGACCAGACCTAAAGTTCTCATCAGCGACAAGATGGACCCCAATGCCGCGCGCATCTTCGAGGAGCGCGGCTGCGAGGTGGATGTCATCACCGGCGAAACCCCCGAGCAGCTGAAGGCCCGCATCGCCGATTATGACGGTCTCGCCATCCGGTCCTCGACCAAGGTGACAGCGGACATCCTCGCAGGCGCCGACAATCTCAAGGTGATCGGCCGGGCCGGCATCGGGGTCGACAATGTCGACATTCCCGCCGCGAGTTCGAAGGGCGTCGTGGTAATGAACACGCCGTTCGGCAATTCGATCACCACCGCCGAACACGCCATCGCGATGATCTTCGCGCTCGCCCGGCAGATCCCGCAGGCCAACGAGCGCACCCAGAAAGGCGAATGGCCCAAGAACGACTTCATGGGCATCGAGGTGACCGGCAAGACGCTCGGCCTGATCGGGGCGGGCAATATCGGCTCGATCGTCGCCGCGCGGGCGCAGGGCCTGCGGATGAAGGTCATCGCCTATGATCCCTTCCTGACGCCGGAACGCGCGATCGAGATCGGGGTGGAGAAGGTCGATCTCGACACTCTGCTCGCGCGCGCCGATTTCATCACTCTGCACACCCCGCTGACCGAGGAGACGCGCAACATCCTGTCCGCCGAGAACATCGCCAAGACCAAGAAGGGCGTGCGGATCGTGAACTGCGCGCGGGGCGGCTTGATCGACGAGGCGGCGCTGGCCGAGGCGCTCGACAGCGGCCACGTCGCGGGCGCCGCGCTCGACGTGTTCCAGACCGAACCGGCCAAGGAGAGCCCGCTCTTCGGCAAACCCAACTTCATCTGCACCCCGCATCTCGGCGCCAGCACGACCGAGGCGCAGGTCAATGTCGCGCTTCAGGTGGCCGAACAGATGGCCGACTACCTCGTCAGCGGCGGGGTTTCCAACGCGCTCAACATGCCCAGCCTCAGCGCCGAGGAAGCGCCCAAGCTGCGGCCCTACATGAAGCTTGCGGAAAATCTCGGCAGCCTCGTCGGCCAGCTCGCTCATGGCAATCTCACGCGGATCAGCGTGGAGCGCGAGGGAGCGGCGGCCGAGCTTTCGGGCAAGCCGATCACCGGCGCGGTGCTGGCCGGGCTGATGCGCCAGTATTCGGACACGGTGAACATGGTCAACGCGCCCTATCTGGCAAAGGAGCGGGGGCTCGACGTGCGTGAGATCCGGCACGACCGCGAAGGGGCCTACAACACGCTGCTGCGGGTGACGGTGGGGACCGAGAGCGGAGAGCGTTCGGTCGCGGGCACGCTGTTCGGCACCGATGCGCCGCGGCTGGTCGAGATTTTTGGCGTGCGGATCGAGGCCGAGCTCGAAGGCCACATGCTCTACATCGTCAACGAGGACGCGCCAGGCTTCATCGGCCGCATCGGATCGCTGCTGGGCGAAGCGGGCATCAATATCGGTACCTTCCACCTCGGTCGCCGCCAGGCGGGCGGGGAGGCGACGCTGCTGCTGAGCGTCGATGCGCCGATCCCGCCGGAACTGGTCCGGCAGGCCTGCGCGCTCCAGGGCGTGAAGACCGTCATGCCGCTGGAATTCTGACACCGTATCGGGCAGGGGCCGCCGGGACATGAGCGTGACCACGACCGATCCCGACAATCTCCTGCCCGAAGGGCTGGAGGACATGCTGCCCGCCCGCGCCGCTGCGGTGACGCAGGCCATGCGCGCCGTTCTCGAGACGATGGATCGCCATGGCTACGACCGGGTGCGCCCCCCGATGCTCGAATTCGAGCGGTCGCTGGCGGGGCGGATGGACGGGATCGCCACAAGGCGGATGTTCCGCTTCGTCGATCCGGCGAGCCTGCGCACGCTGGCGCTGAGGAGCGACATCACCCCCCAGATCGGGCGCATCGCGGCGACCGGCCTTGCCCATGCGCCGCGCCCGCTGCGGCTGTGCTATGGCGGGGAGGTCGCGATGATCCGCGCCGACCAGCTCGACCCGGCGCGTCAGCGGTTGCAATTGGGTGCCGAACTGATCGGCAGCGACACGGTCGAGGCGGCGAGCGAGATCGTCGAACTGGCCATTGAGGCGCTGCGGGCGGCGGGCGTCGGCGACATCTCGGTCGATTTTACCATGCCCGACCTCGTCGACCGGCTGGCCGAAACCGCCATGCCGCTGCGCGGGGAGGACCGCGAGGCTGTCCGCCGCGAACTCGATTCCAAGGATGCCGGCGGGTTGAAGGCTGTCGAGGGCGGCACGGCCTATCTTCCGCTGCTTTACGCCGCCGGGCCGTTCGATGATGCGATGCGGCGGATGCAGGAAATCGATGCCAGCAACGTGCTCGATACGCGGCTCGATGGGTTGCGGCGCATCGCCGCGCGAGTGGGCGACCGTGCCCGGCTGACGCTCGATCCGAGCGAGCGGCACGGCTTCGAATATCAGAGCTGGTTCGGCTTCACCGTCTATGCCGAGGGTGCACGCGGCGCGCTGGGCCGGGGCGGCACTTATACACTTGCCGGAAGCGACGAGAACGCAACCGGCTTTTCTCTCTACATGGAACCGATCCTGGAGGCGCTCGGGAAAAAGTCGGAAGGGCGCGAGCAGCTGTTCCTGCCGCTCGGACATGACCGAGCGGCGGCAGCCAGCTTGCGCGAGCAGGGATGGCGGACGGTCGCGGCGCTTTCGGATACCGACGATCCGTCCGTCCTGGAGTGCACTCACACTCTCGACGAGAGCGGAAAAACGCGGCCGGTCTGACGGTTTGGCCCGACCGGCCGCGCTGCCCTCAGTCGAAGTCGGAAGGATCGGGACCCATTCGACCATCGTCGCTGTCGAGCCCGTCGATGCGGCCCATCTGGTCGTCCGTCAGCTCGAAGGACAGCGCCTTGAAATTGGCCTCGATGTGGTCGCGGCTGCTCGCCTTGGGGATCGGGCAGAGACCATGCTGCAGATGCCAGCGGATGATCACGGCGCTGGCCGGCTGACCGGTTTCCTCCGCGATTTTTTCGATCGTATCGTTCTGAAGTCCTTCGCCCTGGCCGAGCGGCGACCAGCTCTGTGTCACGATGCCGAGTTCGTCGTGGACCTTGCGCAGCGCGCGCTGCTGGAAGCTGGGGTGCAGTTCGATCTGGTTGAGCGCCGGGGTTACTCCAGTCTCGTCGATGATGCGGCGCAGATCTTCCTCGCGGAAGTTCGACACGCCGATCGACTTCGCCTTGCCTGCATCGCGCAGTTCGATCAGCGCTTTCCATGTCTCGACGAACAGGTCCTTGCCCGGACATGGCCAGTGGATCAGCAGCATGTCGACATGCTCGCGCCCCAGCCGGTCGAGACACTTGTCGGCGGCCTTGAGCGTCCGGTCGTAACCTTGGCTGTCGTTCCAGATTTTCGTCTGCAGGAAGATGTCGGACCAGTCGCCGACACCTTTGCCGACGCCGCGCTCGTTCTCGTAGATCGCGGCGGTGTCGATCAGCCAGTAGCCGACATCGATGGCGGTCGAGACGGCCTCGGGCGCGTCATCCTCCGCGATCTTGTAGGTCCCGAAGCCGAGTTGCGGGATCTGGCGGCCGTCATTGAGGTCGAGAGTGGGGTAATCGGTCATGAAATCTCCTTTTGCCCAACCAATGGCCCAGCGAGGCGATGTTTCCGCCGCAAGCAGCCTCTGCGCCTTGCCCTGATCCACGCATCCGCCTACCGCCCGCGCGTTTGCCCGCCCGCGAGCGGCGCCACAGGACAGGAACAGCATGGCCAACGTCACGGTAATCGGTGCCCAGTGGGGCGATGAGGGCAAGGGCAAGATCGTCGACTGGCTCGCCAGCCGCGCCGACGCAGTCGTGCGCTTTCAAGGCGGGCACAATGCCGGCCACACGCTGGTGGTGGGCGAGACGACCTACAAGCTGAGCCTGCTGCCGAGCGGCATCGTCACCGGCACGCTCAGCATCGTCGGCAATGGCGTGGTGCTCGACCCCTGGGCGCTCAAGGCCGAGGTGGAAAAGCTCGAAGGGCAAGGGGTCGCCATCAATCCTGACAATTTCGCGATCGCGGATAATTGCGCGCTGATCCTGCCGATCCACCGCGATCTCGACGGGCTGCGCGAAACTGCCGCCGGGCAGGGCAAGATCGGCACGACCGGTCGCGGAATCGGCCCGGCTTACGAGGACAAGGTCGGTCGCCGCGCGATCCGGGTGTGCGATCTTGCGCATCTGGACGCGATCGAGCCGCAATTGGACCGCCTTTGTGCGCATCACGACGCGCTGCGTGCCGGTTTCGACCAGCCGCCGATCGATCGCGAGGCGCTGCTCGCCGACCTGCGCGAGATTGCGCCCTTCGTGCTCAAATTCGCGCAGCCGGTGTGGAAGCGCCTGAAAAAAGTGCGCAAGGCCGGGGCCAAGATCCTGTTCGAGGGCGCGCAGGGCGTGCTGCTCGACGTCGATCACGGGACCTATCCCTTCGTCACCAGCTCCAACACCGTAAGCGGCTCGGCCGCGGCGGGCAGCGGACTTGGGCCCAACGCGACCGGCTTCGTGCTCGGCATCGTCAAGGCCTACACCACGCGCGTCGGCAGCGGGCCGTTCCCCACCGAGCTCGAGGACGAGATCGGCCAGGGTCTGGGCGAGCGCGGCCACGAATTCGGCACGGTCACCGGCCGCAAGCGGCGGGTCGGCTGGTTCGACGCCGTGCTGGTGCGCCAGACCTGCGCGATCAGCGGGGTGACCGGCATTGCACTGACCAAGATCGACGTGCTCGACGGAATGGACACGGTGAAGATCTGCACCGGCTATCGCCTGCGCGGACAGGTCTACGACTATCTGCCGAGCCACGCTGCGGACCAGGCGGCGGTCGAGCCGATCTACGAGGAAATGGAAGGCTGGCGCGAGAGCACGGCGGGCGCCCGCAGCTGGGCCGATCTCCCGGCCAATGCGATCAAGTATATCAGCCGGGTGCAGGAACTGATCGAGACGCCGGTCGCGCTCGTTTCGACCAGCCCCGAGCGCGAGGACACCATCCTCGTCCGCGATCCTTTCATGGACTGACGGCATGGACTGACAGGGCCGGGCCGCTAGGATAGCGGCATGAGTCTGCGCGTTCTCGTCGCTGCTTCCCTCGCTTTGGCCGCGGTTCCTGCCGGGGCGCAGGAAATGGCCGACTTCGTTCTGATCGACAAGTCGGACCGGACGATGTGGGTCTATGCGCATGGCGAGGTGATCCGCACGATCGCCGGCTTGCAGTTGGGCGACGCGCCGGAGGGGCACAAGCAGTTCCAGGGCGATGAGCGGACGCCGGAGGGCCGCTACACGATCGATTACGGCAACCCGCAATCGCGCTTCTATCTCAGCCTTCACATCTCCTATCCCAACGCTGCCGATCGCGCCTATGCGGCAGAGCGGGGACGGTCACCGGGCGGGGACATCTTCATCCACGGCCAGCCCAACGGTTCGACCGGGCGGATGGCGGGCGACTGGACCGATGGTTGCATCGCGCTGTCGGACGCCCAGATAGCCGATCTGTGGCAGATCGTTCCGGACGGCACGCCGATCGAGATCCGCCCGTGAAGTCTTTCCCCGGAGCAAGCGCTTCGCCGACTCAAAATTCTTGACATGAACCGTTTTTGTTCTCAATTTGTCCTCCGCATTTAGGGAGGAATACGGAGTGGCTCAACTGGCTTACGTGTGTGAAGGCGAGCCGGATGTGGCGCCCGGCGCAAAGTCTTGCGAATTCCCAGTTGAGGGCGATCCTTCGCGTCTCGTGGTTTCGCTTTTCGCTGAGAGCGAGCCGGTCCTCGCCACCATGGCGCAAGATACGCAGATCGCCGGGCTGGCCGTGCGGACGCGGCGTTCGCTCACCTCTCTTCTGGAACGCGGGGGCGGGGTCCTGGGCGACATCGTGCTGGTTGATTGTCCCAAAATCGACGGCGCCCACCTCGCCGCGCTGGCCAGGCTCGACGAGCGCGCCGCGCGGTCCGGCGCGTCGCTGGTGGTGGCGACGGTCGCGGATGCGCTGGAAGACGTCTTCGGCTGCCTCGACCGCTCCAGGCCGGATATCCTCGTCGGCGCCACACGGGCCCAGCGCATGGTCGCGCTGGGCGGCGCAATGGCGCGGATGCCGGGGCGCCGCTTGAGGGAGGCCGACGAAGAGGAACGAATCGCTCTTTTGCGGCTCGCCGAAGAGGTCGAGCGCTTGGCAGCCAAGATCGACGGCATTTCGGGCAGATCTTCCCTCGGCGTTCGACCGGAGGAGAGCCTGAGCCTGTCACGGGTCGCGCAGCCGACGCAGGGTTATCGTCACGATGATCGTCAGAGCGGCATGCAGCGCAGGACGCGTATTCCGCTGCCCGATCCGCGACTGGTCAAATCGGTGATCCGCCATCGCGCAATGCGGGCCGAATTCTTCGACGAGGCTCTCTTCGCCGATCCGGCTTGGGACATACTTCTCGACTTGACCGCCGCGCGCGCGGAGCATCGGCGGGTTTCGGTCACATCGCTATGCATTGCGGCGAATGTTCCGGCCACCACTGCGCTGCGCTGGATATCTCAGATGGTCGAAAGCGGCATTCTCGTCCGGGTGCAGGACGACAGCGACAAGCGTCGGGCTTTCATTGCGCTGTCCGATGGCGCAGCCGACGCGATGGCGCGCTATTTCGACGCGATCGGCACCGCAGCGAACATCGTATGAGCGCCAGTTTTGACCGCGACGCGCGAAAGGCGCGCGCGGTCAGTCGAGCCAGTCCGGCACGCGTTCCGCACCCATGATGGCATCGGCGGGAATGCGGTCGGCAACGGTGGCGGATCGTGCCCCGTCCACCAGCACTTCGGCCACAAAACCGCGCGAATTGTAGCTCGAGGCCATGGTCGCCCCATAAGCTCCCGCGGTGCGGAACACGGCCAGGTCGCCGGGTCCGACGCTTTCGATTTCGCGGCCCATGGCAAAGGTGTCCCCGGTCTCGCATATCGGGCCGACGATATTGGCGCGCATGTGTTCGCCGCCCGGGACGACGGCGGCGAAATCGTGCCAGGCGCCGTACATCGCCGGCCGGGCGAGGTCGTTCATCGCCGCGTCGACCACGATGAAGGGATCGGCAATCCCGCGCTTCACGCGGATCACGCGAGTCAGGAGGACGCCGGCATTGCCTGCGATCACGCGCCCCGGCTCGAACACCAGATTCACGTCCCAGCCCTTCGTCGCCCGGGCGACCATCTCGCCATATTCCGCCGGCGATGGTGGCGCATCGTCCGCCTTGTAGGGCACACCCAGACCGCCACCGAGATCGGCATGGGTAATCTCGTGCCCGGAATCGCGCAGTTCCGCGATCAGCTTGCCGAGTTTGGCAAAGGCCCGTTCCAGCGGATCGAGCTCGAACAGCTGGCTGCCAATATGCAGCGCCACTCCGCGCAAGCGCAGGCCGGGCAAGGCGGACAGGCGGGCAAAGATCGCTGGAGCCTTTCCGATCGGCACACCGAACTTGTTGTCAGCCTTGCCGGTCGAAATCTTGTCGTGGGTTCCCGCATCGACATCGGGATTGACCCGCAGGGCGCAGCGCGCTTCCAGGCCCCGGGCGGCGGCGATGGCGGAAAGCTCCACGCCTTCCTCCTCGCTTTCGAGGTTGAACTGCCCGATATCGGCATCGAGCGCCTCGCCCAGTTCGGCCGCAGTCTTGCCGACGCCGGAAAACACTATCTTGTCGGGCGCCATACCCGCCGCGAGCGCGCGGCGCATCTCCCCGCCGGATACGACGTCAGCGCCATAACCCTGACGCTGGAGCACATTCAGCACGGCCAGATTGGGGTTCGCCTTGACCGCGAAAGCCAGCAGCGGTGCTCTGTCGCCGCTTCCCAGCCCCGCCAGCGCGTCGGCGAAGACCTGCGCGTGCCGTTCCAGCGTGGCGCGCGAATAGACATAGACAGGGGTGCCGACCGCCTCCGCAATAGCCGGCAGCGACACGTCCTCGACATGCATGATGCCGTCGCGAATTTCGAAATGGTCCATGAAAACCCTATTCCGGGGGAAGGTCGAAGGGATCGTCCTCGCGCTCTTCGGAGCGGCGGCGCAGTTCGACACTGCGTTCCGGATCGGCGAGGGTCGGCAGGTCGAGCAGCGCCTCGGCATCGGGACGAACCGCCGCGCCATAGGGTGCGGGCGGCAGGCTCGCACCGGTGCGCGGCTCGAGCTCGGATTTCTGCCCGCATGCCGCCAGCATGACGAGCGTCGTCAATCCCGCTCCGATCCGTTTCATTCACCCGTTCCCAGCATCTTGCGCCCTTCGGCCACGCGCGCCCTTACCTGATCGGGCGCGGTCCCGCCATAGGAGCTTCGTGCAGCGACCGAAGCATCGACCGAGAGCGCATCGAAAACCCGCGCGTTGATCCGGTCATCTATCGCTTTCAGTTCGTCCAGCGGCAGCGCATCGAGTGCCAGCCCGCGCTCTTCGGCGAGCTTGACTGCCGCACCGGTGATGTGGTGCGCTTCGCGGAAGGGAATGCCTGCCTCACGCACCAGCCAGTCGGCGAGGTCGGTTGCGGTCGCGAAACCGGCTTCCGCCGCCGCGCGCATCCGGGGGGTTTGGAAAGTGCTGTCGGCGATCATGCCGGTCATGGCGGCGAGTGACAGGTCGAGCAGCCCCGCCGCCTCGAACACAGGCGGCTTGTCGTCCTGCATGTCCTTCGAATAGGCGAGCGGCAAACCTTTCATCGTGATCATGAGAGAGGTCGCGCAGCCGATGATCCGCCCGGCATGGCCGCGCACCAGTTCGGCGGCGTCGGGGTTCTTCTTCTGCGGCATGATCGAACTGCCGGTCGAGAGCGTATCGGGCAGGCGCACGAAGCCGAAGGGCTGGCTGGCCCAGAGCACCATTTCCTCGGCCAGACGCGAAAGATGGATCGCGCAGGTGCTCGCCGCGTGGAGGAATTCGAGCGCGAAATCCCGGTCGGATACGGTATCGAGGCTGTTGCGTGTCGGACCATCGAAGCCGAGCGCGGAGGCGGTTGCCTGCCGGTCGATGGGAAAGCCCGTCCCGGCGAGAGCCGCGCTGCCGAGCGGGCAGAGCGCCATGCGATCGCGTGCGTCGGCGAAGCGCGACCGGTCGCGCGTGAACATCTCGAAATAGGCCATCAGGTGATGGCCCAGCGTCACCGGTTGCGCGGTCTGAAGGTGGGTGAAGCCCGGCATCACCGATCCGGCATGTTCCTCGGCCCGCGCCAGCAACGCCTGCATCAGCCCTTTGAGTGCGTTTTCGGCTCTTATGCAGGCGTCGCGGACCCAGAGCACGAAATCGGTAGCCACTTGGTCGTTGCGGCTGCGCGCGGTGTGGAGCCGCCCGGCGACCGGGCCGATCAGCTCGGTCAGCCGCGCCTCGACCGTCATATGGATGTCCTCGAGATCCCAGTCCTCGGGCACACCGTTGCGCTCGTATTCGGCGGCGATGGTCTGCAACCCCTCGTCGATGGCGCGCGCATCCTCGCCCGATACGATTCCCTGCGCGCCCAGCATCGCGACATGCGCGCGACTGCCGGCGATGTCATGCCGCCAAAGCGCCTTGTCGAAGGGGATCGAAGCGTTGATTTCGCGCATGATCGCGCTAGGTCCCCCAGCGAACCTGCCGCCCCACATCTGGTTGGAGCCTGTCGCCGTGGAATCCGTCTCGTCCCGCCTGTCGCTCACGCTTGCCGCCATCCTGTCTTTGGTCATTGCGGGGTGCGATAGGGCAGCGCCCGGGGGGGAGCAAGAAGCCGCCGTGGGTAGTGCGGCCAAGCCGATGACGACAGGCGAGATCGACCGGTCGATGGCGGGCGAACTGATGCCCGCAGTCAATCTCGACAGCGTAGAGGGCGAAGTGCTCAATCTCGGCGCATTGCAGGGGACGCCGGTGTTGCTGAACCTGTGGGCGACCTGGTGCGCGCCCTGCGTGAAGGAAATGCCGCTGCTCGACGAACTTGCGATCGCCATGGACGGCGAGATCCGGGTGGTCACTGCGAGCCAGGATCTGGGTGATCGCCAGAAGGTCGCCGATTTCTTCGACAGTCGCGATTTTCGGTCGATCGAACCGTGGCTCGATCCGCAGAACCGGCTGATGGCTGCGCTCGACATCGACCTGTTGCCGACCACCATCATGTACGATGCGATGGGCCAGGAGGTGTGGCGCGTTAACGGCGATTTCGACTGGTCGAGCCCGGAAGCCCGGGCGGCGGTGGAAGAGGCGATCGCGCCGCCGCTGCCCTAGGCTTGGTGGGCGCTGACGGGCTCGAACCGCCGACCCTCTCGGTGTAAACGAGATGCTCTACCAACTGAGCTAAGCGCCCCCTTGCGGGAGGTCGCGCTTCTAGCGCGGCGGAAACGAAAATCAATTGCCCATGGCAAGGGGCTGCGTCTAGGCGCTGCGGCAATGGCTCGGCCCCGCATCCTCGTGCTCGCCACCGGCGGAACCATCGCCGGTATGGCGGGAAGCGCCACGCGGCACGATTACCGTCCGGGACAGATCGGTATCGAAGACTATCTCGCCCGGGCCGAGGATCTGGGCTTGCAGGCGGACCTAGACGGGCGACAGATCGCCAATATCGGTTCGGAGGATATCGGGCCGGCAATCTGGCGCGTGCTTCATGCGCAGATCGCCGCAGCGTTGACCGATGGCGCGTATGACGGGATCGTCGTTACCCACGGCACCGATACCGCGGAAGAAACCGCCTTCCTGCTCGACCTGACGCTCGCGACCGGCAAACCGGTGGTGCTGGTCGGCGCGATGCGGCCGGCGGATGCGGTGGGATATGACGGGTTGCGCAATTTCGCCAATGCCGTGCGGGTGGCGGGCGACGGCCGGGCGGCGGGACGCGGCGTGCTGGTGGTCATGGGCGACAGGGTCTTCGCCGCGCGCGACGTGCGCAAGGTGAGGACGCGCGGGTCGGACGATGCCTTCCGCGGCTTTCCCCGGGGAAGCGTCGCATTGGTCACGCCGAGTGCGCTCGAATGGTTCGGCGCGCCCTGGCGCGAGAAGAGCGGCGCGCGCTACACCTTTTCCGAACACCTGCCCGACGTTCCGATAGTGTATGTGAATGCCGGTCTTGATCCTGACTTGATCGGGCGTCTCGCGGGGCCGAACACCCTTGGTATCGTCGTCGCCGGCGTCGGCGAGGGCAATATGCCGGAATCGGTCCGCGTCCGCCTCGCCCAACTCGCTTCGCAAGGCATCGCCATCGTGCGGGCGAGCCGGGTGGATGAGGGGCTGGTCGATCGCGAGCCGGATGACGACACCAACCGTTTCGTCGCCGCGCGTGCTTTCAACCCGCAAAAGGCGCGGCTGCTGCTGCAATTGCTTCTAGCCGAAGGGATCGCCGATCCGGCGGCCATCCAAGCCGCCTTCGACGATCCCTATGCCTAGATCGCGACAGCCCGGTCAGGCCTGCGGCGTGACCAGATATTTCTCGCCCGTCTTCATCCGGCGGTAGTCGAGGATCGCATCCTTCTCGAGCATCCCCTCGAGCGAGACCTTGCTCTTGTAGTTGCTGGCGAAGGTGGTGGTGAGATTGTCGAGCACGCGCTTCCTCATGCGCATCACCGTCTCCATCCCGGCGCTCTGGAGGAACGGGGTGAGCAGCCAGCCCGACAGGGTCCAGCCGAAGCCGTAGGAAGGCGTCAGCGTGGTCGCCCCCATGTCGAGCCGGCCATAGATGAACATCCGCTTCTGCTGGTTCGAACCGTAGCGCGAATATTCGCTCATCTTGGCTGAGGCGACCTGTTCCATCGCCTTGAAGCAATGATCCACCATCTTGCCGCCGCCGATCGGATCGAAGCCGTAGAAGGCGTCGGTCGCGTCGATCGCGGCCTTGAGCTGCTCCACGAAATCGTCGTCCGAGGAATTGACGATCCACTCGGCTCCGGCTTCCTTCAGCAGATCGACCTGCTCCTGCTTGCGGACGATGTTCACCAGTCCCATGCCGTCTTCCTGGCAGATGCGGTTGAGCATCAGGCCGAGATTGGACGCGCCGACGGTGTGGAGGATCGCTTTCTGCCCGTCCATCTTCGCGTTTTCGACGAAGCCCAGCGCGGTCATGGGGTTGACGAAGCTAGATGCGCCGTCCTCGGCCGAATAGTCGCCCAGCGGCAGACACATATTCGCATCGGCCACGGCGTATTCGGCATAGGCGCTGCCGGGCACGCAGGCGACGCGCTGACCCATCAGAGCCTTCGGCATGTCGCTGTCGCCCGTAGCGACGACCGTGCCCGCGCCTTCATTGCCAGCGGGCAACCGCTGACCGTGCCGCGCCTTCTGGCCCGAATTGAACGGTTCGGGCATGTTGGCGACGACCTTTCCGCGCGAATATTCGGCGTTCTCGAAATCCGCCGCGCCGGTCAGGATGGCGAGATCGGACGGGTTGATCGGCGCCGCCTCCATCTTCACCAGGACCTGATTGCCGGTAGGATCGGCGAAACTCGTCTCGGCGATCTCGACCGTGAGCGTGCCGTCCTTCTCGAGCGTGGTGAAAAGCTGCCTGCCGGTGGTGCTCATGGTGTCGTCTCCTGTTCGGGATAAGTTGCCTCGACGAAATAGAGGCCGTGAGGCGGGGCGTTCAACCCCAGTTCGGCCCGGTCGCGCGCTTCGAGCGCCGCGGCGAGCCGTTCTTCGGGCCAGCGTCCCATGCCGACCAGCGCGAGGCAGCCGACCATGGAGCGGACCTGATGGTGGAGGAAGCTGCGCGCGGCGGCATGGATGCGAACCTCGCCCCCGCATCGCTCGACGTCCAGGCGGTCGAGCGTCTTCACCGGGCTGTCCGACTGGCAGTGGACCGAGCGGAAGGTGGTGAAATCGTGAAGGCCCACCAGCGCCTGCGCCGCGCGGTGCATCGCCCCCGCATCGAGTTCCTGCGGGACCTGCCACAGCCGGTCCTTCTCCAGCGTCAGCGGCGCGCGGCGATTGGCGATGCGGTAGAGATAGCGGCGCCCGGCGCAGGAAAAGCGCGCGTGCCAGTCCTCCGGCACGATCGCGCAAGCGGTTACCGCCACCGGATCGGGGCGCAGATGCGCGTTCAGCGCCTCCATCAGACGGAAGGGGGCGATGTCCTTGGCGATATCGACATGGCTACGCATGGCGAGCGCGTGGACGCCCGCATCGGTGCGCCCGGCGCTGTGGAGCGTCGCCGTCTCGCCCGTGGTGGCATGGATCGCGTCCTCGACCGATTGCTGCACGCTCGGCCCGTCCTTCTGGCGTTGCAGACCGAAGAAGGGAGTCCCGTCAAATTCGAGAGTTAGCGCGAAGCGGGTCAAGCGAGGCGGGTTCCCGCCGCCACCGGTCGCCCGCGCAGGAACTCGCCCGCATCCATGGCAGGCTTGCCCGCGCGCTGGAGGCGCAGGGGACGCAGGGCCCGTTCGCCGCAGCCGATCGTCAGCGCATCGTCCAGCACCTCGCCCGGCTGCCCGTCCTGTTCGACCACCTCGGCGCGCAGGACCTTCACCCGTTCGCCGCCTGTCCCGGACCCCGATCCGGGATCAAGCTCGAACCACGCTCCGGGGAAGGGGGCGAGGCCGCGCACCAGACGTTCCAGCTCCTCCGCCGGCTTCGTCCAGTCGATCCGCGCTTCGGCCTTGTCGATCTTGGGAGCGTAGACCGCGCGTTCCTCGTCCTGCGTAAGCGGGCGGTGATTGGCGAGTTCGCGCAAGGTGCCGACCATCAGCTGCGCGCCCTTTTCCGCCAGTTCCTGCGTCAGTTCGCCAGTGGTCTTGGCCTCGATCGGCGTGCGGATTGTCGCCAGCATCGGGCCGGTGTCGAGCCCCGCCTCCATCTGCATGATGGTGACCCCGGTCGTCGGATCGCCTGCCATCACCGCGCGATGGATCGGCGCGGCGCCGCGCCAGCGCGGCAGGATAGAAGCGTGGACGTTGAGGCAGCCATGTTCGGGCGCGTCGAGCACCGCCTGCGGCAGGATCAGGCCGTAAGCGGCGACCACCGCGACATCGGCGTCCAGCGCGGCGAAGCGCGCCTGTTCCTCGGCCGATTTCAGCGAGGTCGGCGAACGGACCTCGAGCCCCAGCACCTCGGCTTCCTTCTGCACTGGCGAGGGCTGGAGCTTCTTTCCCCGGCCCGCCGGGCGCGGAGGCTGGGTGTAGACCGCCACGATCTCATGCGCCGCATGGTGCAGCGCCTTCAGCGTCGGCACGGCGAATTCGGGCGTTCCCATGAAGATGATGCGCATGGCGGGCGATGAACCTTTCTTTCGGGTCCCTTTCAAAAGGGGGTCCCTTCCTAAAGGACCGGGGCGGCCCTATCTTCCCCCCGATGGCATCGCAAGAAATCGAGACCCTTTCCTCGGCGCTCGCTCGCCTGCCGGGCCTTGGCCCGCGCAGCGCGCGCCGGGCGGTGCTTTGGCTGGTCAAGCGGCGGACGAAGGCGCTGCCCGAACTGCTCGGCGCGCTGGAGGCGGTGCGCGACACGCTGGTCGAATGCGAGGTCTGCGGCAATATCGACACCCGCAACCCCTGCGGCATCTGCGCCGATCCGCGCCGCGACGGCAAGGCGATCTGCGTGGTCGAGGACGTGTCCGATCTCTGGGCGCTCGACCGGGCGAAGCTGTTCACCGGGACCTACCACGTGCTCGGCGGCAGGCTTTCCGCGCTCGACGGGGTGCGGCCCGAGGACCTCAACATCGCCGCCTTGCTGACCCGCGTGGAAAGCGGCGGGGTGGACGAGATCGTGCTGGCAATGAACGCCACGCTGGAAGGGCAGACCACCGCCCACTACCTCGCCGAGCGGCTGGAGGATTTTCCGCTGCGGATCACCCAGCTCGCCCACGGCCTGCCGGTCGGCGGCGAGCTCGACTACCTCGACGAAGGCACTCTGGCGCAGGCCCTGCGCGCGCGGCGTCCGCTGTCTTGAGAATCGCGGGCGCCGCGCCTATCTGGCGTGAATGGCTATCCGCGAAATCCTCGAAGTGCCGGACCCCCGGCTCAAGACCGTGTCCGAACCCGTCACCGCGTTCGACGACGATCTCAAGACCCTCGTCGACGACATGTTCGAGACGATGTACGCCGCCAACGGCATCGGCCTCGCCGCGATCCAGGTCGGGGTGCCCAAGCGGCTGTTGGTGATCGATCTCCAGCCCGAGGACACCGATGCCGAGCCCGAGGAATGCGGCCACGATCACGGGCATGGCGGGCACAGCCACGTTCATTACCCGACGAAGAACGAGCCGCGCATCTTCGTGAATCCGGAAATTCTCGACCCGGCCGAAGAGCTGTCGAGCTATCAGGAAGGCTGCCTCTCGGTCCCCGACATCTATGCCGATGTCGACCGCCCGATGACCTGCCGCGTCCGCTGGCAGGATATGGACGGCAACACGCATGAAGAGGATCTGGAGGGCCTGATGGCCGTCTGTATCCAGCACGAGATGGACCATCTCGAGGGCATACTGTTCATCGACCACCTCTCGCGCCTGAAGCGCAACATGGCGTTGAAGAAGCTGCGGAAACTGCGCGAAGCGGCCTGATCCGGAATTGTGGGAATAGTTTGAGCGGCCTCTAGCGTTCCCGCTCCGTTCTGCGTAGTCTTGCGAGATGGATCCGACGCTTCTCGCTATTCTCGCTCTCGTGCTGGGCCTCGGCTTCGGCTATCTGCTCGGTCATCGCTTCGGATCGGCGCCCGCCAAGGACTGGCAGGCGCGCCATGCGGAGCGCGATGCGGCGGCGCGCGATCTCGACGAGAAGTTCCGCAAGGCGATCGTCGATCTCGAAAACGCCACCGTGCGGGCCGAGCGGGCCGATGCGCTGGATGCCGAACTGCGCGAGACACGGCGGGCGCATGAAGGCGCGATGGACGAACTGCGGCGCGGGAATGCCGCGCTCGGCTCCGAACTGGCGACGCTGAAGGAGAAAACCGCCAATTTCGACGAGCAGAAGCGCCTGCTGGTCGAGGCGCGGGGCGAGCTGCTCAAGGAGTTCCAGAACACCGGATCGGCCGTCCTGACCCGAGCGCAGGAGGCTTTCCTCGAGCGGGCGAGCGAGCGCTTCGGCCATTCCGAGAAGTCCTCGGAGGAGAAGCTGCGTGCGTTGCTCGACCCTGTCGGCAAGCGGCTGGAAGCTTACGAGAAGCAGGTCGCCGCGCTGGAGGAGAAGCGCACCGACGCCTTCGGCAGGCTCCACCAGCAGATCACCGAGATGCAGCGCGGTCAGGAAGAGGTCCGGCGCGAGGCGCAAAGGCTCGGCAACAGCCTGACCAACGCACCCAAAGCGCGCGGGCGCTGGGGGGAGCGGGCGCTGCAGAACGTGCTCGAGCAATGCGGGCTGTCCGAACACACCGACTTCATTCTCGAACATTCGATCGACACCGAGGACGGGCGGCTGCGGCCCGACGCCATCGTCAACGTGCCGGGCCAGAAGAAGCTGGTGATCGATGCCAAGGTGTCGCTCAATGCCTATCAGGCGGCTTTCGAGGCGGAGGGCGACGAGGAACGCGGCCGGCATCTCGACCTCCACGCGAAATCCATGCGCAACCATGTCCAGACGCTGGGGTCCAAGGGCTATCAAAGCCAGTTCGACGATGCGCCCGATTATGTCGTGATGTTCGTGCCGGGCGAGCATTTCGTCGCTGCCGCGCTGGAGCACGATCCGGAGTTGTGGGATTTCGCCTTCCGCAACAAGGTCTTGCTCGCGACGCCAACCAATCTCGTCGCGATCGCGCGGACTGTGGCGCAGGTCTGGCGGCAGGACACGATCGCGCGCGAGGCCGTGGAGATCGGCAAGGCCGGGGCGGAACTCTACGACCGGCTCGCGGTCGCCGCCGAGCACCTGAAGCGGGTCGGTGGCGGGCTCGAAAGCGCGGTCAAGAACTACAACAAGTTCGTCGGCAGCTTCGAGCGTAACGTGCTTTCCGCCGGGCGGCGGATGCACGAGAAGGGCATCGAGATCGGCAAGCGCGAGATTGACGAACTGCCTCAGATCGCCGAGTCGCCAACTTATGGCGCCGAGGACGCGGCGCGGATCGAGGACCGCGAGGAGGACCGTCGCGACACCGCCGAATGAAGCTCGGCCTCAGCGTTCCTTGGCCAGAAGGCGCAGTTTTTGTCCGGCCATGTCAAGCACTTGCAGTTTGTCGAGATAGCGACCGACGACCCCAGCATCCGAAGCGAGCGCATCGGCAAGCGTGTCGAGCATGTCGGCGAGCTGGATCAACTCCGCGCTATCGGCCGCCCCCATCTTCCGCGCGGCGAGAAAGGCCGGGCTGGGCTGGGCATCGGGAAACAGATCGCGCGCCTCGTGGACGATCCGGTCGACTCGCTGCTGTCCCCCGTCGCTTGCGGGCAGCCAGTCGACGGGATCGGTCGGCTGGTCAAAGCTGAGACCAGCGCTCTTGGCCTGGCGCCATACCACTCGGGCATGCACCGCCAGACTGCCGCGACGCAGGCATACCGGATCGCCGATGTCCGGCAATCCGCCACCCTCAATCAAAGCTCCGGCGGCAGAGATGTTGCGCAGTCGCACGCTCGCCCGCATCTGCCCGGCGACGATCGAAGCCGCGACGAAAAGATTGGTCCGCGTGTCCTTCCTGCGGTTGTCGAGCTCGGATGGGCGGGGCGAGAATTCGTACATGACGACGTCCCTGACACCTATTTCTTGCCATCGCGTTTCCGGCGCATTGCGGAATCAGCCTACGGTCGATCCCCGTTTGCTTCGGTCGTCCTCGAGGCACGCCAGCACCTCGTAGCCTAGCACCGCTGCCGCGACGGCGGCGTTGAGGCTGTCTGCCCGACCGCGCATCGGCATGGTTACCCGCAGGTCGCAGGCGGCTTCGTAGGCTTGGGGCAGACCCTGCGATTCGTTGCCGACCATCACGAAGCAAGGTGCGGCATAGGGCGCGGCGCGATAGGGCACTGCCTCGCGCAGCGATGCCGCGACCAGCTGGGGGGATGCGCCGCCACGCGGCTCGCGCAGCCAAGGCTCGAACTCCTCCCAGCGTGCCTGCGCGACGCCTTGGGTGAAGATCGCCCCCATGCTGGCGCGCACCGCCTCTACGCTGAACGGGTCGGCGCAGTCGTCTATCAGGATCAGACCGCCCGCCCCGATCGCATCGCCCGTGCGCAGCATGGTTCCCAGATTGCCCGGATCGCGCAGCGCCTGCGCGACGAGCCAGATATTCGCCGCATCGCGATTTAGCGCGGCGAGCGAGGTGTCGAATTCGCGGAAAACGCCCGCTACCGCCTGCGGATTGGACTTGCCGGTGATCTTCGCAAGGATGTCGGGCGTCGTCTCGATCACCTCGCCCCCCGACGCGATGACGTCCCGCTCGAGTGCGCCCAGCAGCGGATGTGGATCCCGTGCATCGGACAGCACCAGCAATTCAGGAAGGTGCCCGTTTTCGCGCGCATCGGTGAGTAGGCGCAGCCCCTCGGCAAGGAACCGCCCGGCGGCCTTGCGGTGCTTCTTTTCTCGCAAGGCCCGGAGCGCCTTGACGGTCGGGTTGGAAAAACCGGTAATCTGGCGGCGGTTCATCGGCGGTTCGTCAGGTGGCAGGCGGTCAGGGTTCGCCGAACCCGTCCTCGACCATGGCGGCGAGGTCGGCCATCACCGCTTCGGCATTCTCGCCCGAGACAATCAGTTCGATCTCGTCGCCCTTGGCCGCGCCCAGCATCATCAGGCCGAGGATCGATCCCCCGGCCGCCTCGGTGCCTTTCCGGCCGACGCGCACGCTGGTCGCGCCGTCGAGTTCGGCCACCGCCGCCACGAACTTGGCGCTGGCGCGGGCATGAAGGCCGCGCTGATTGACTATGGTGAGGCGGCGGCGCAGCTCGCTCAAGGCGCAGCTTTCGCCGTGCGTCGAGGCGGCGCCTCGTGATGGCCGAGGAATTCGCTGGCGACGGTGATGTAGTTTCGACCTGCTTCCTGCGCGGCGTAGACGGCGTCGACCACGCCCATCGACTTGCGCGCGCCGGCAAGGCGGATCAGCATCGGGAGGTTGATCCCGGCGATCACCTCGACCCGGCCGGCATCGAGCAGCGAGATCGCGAGGTTCGAGGGGGTTCCTCCAAACAGGTCGGTAAGGATGATCGCGCCTTCGCCGCTGTCGACTGCGGCGATGCCGTCGGCGATTTCCTGGCGGCGCTGCTCCATGTCGTCGCTCGGCCCGATGCAGACCGTCGCCACCTGCTTCTGTTCGCCAACCACGTGTTCCATCGCATCGATGAAGTGTTCGGCAAGATTGCCATGTGTTACGATGATCATGCCGATCATGCGAGCGACCCCGGAAAGGTAAGGTTTACGAGCATGGAAGGTGTGGGCCATTGCGCGCGGGCGTGAGGCAAGTCAACCGGCCACCGTCAGGCCGACGGGGGCCTGTCCCTCTATGGCGTCGGTCGCCCGCGCGTCGAGGTCGCGGTGGATCACGGTGGGCGATCGGCCAGCCGCCCGCAGGACCTGCGTCATTTGTTCTGCTGTGAAGACGGAACGGTGGCGTCCGCCAGTGCAACCGAATGCGATGGTGAGATACGCACGGTCCTGCGCCGCATAGCGCGGCAGCAATTCGAGCACGCAATCGCGGATCGCTGCGAAAGCCGGCGCGAAGGCGGGATCGGCGGCGATGTGGTCCGCCACGGCGGGATCGCGTCCGGTCTGCGGCCGAAGCGCCGGATACCAGTGCGGATTGTCGAGGAAGCGCATGTCGAAAAGCAGATCGGCGAGCGGCGGCATTCCGCGCGCGAAGCCGAAGCTGGTGACCGTGACAGTGAGTTCCATCGGCGTTTCGGCCGCGAAGCGTTCGCGCACCGCCTGCTGAAGTTCGTGGGCGCTGAAGGTGGTGGTGTCGATGACCAGTTCGGCGACCTTGCGCAGGGGCTCGAGCAGCTCGCGCTCGGCCTTGATCCCCTCGATCACGGGGCGGCCCCGGGCCATCGGATGGCGGCGGCGGGTTTCGTTGTAGCGGCGCTGGATTTCCTCGCTCGCGCAGTCGAGAAACAGCGTGCCGACCGAGAGATAATCGCGCGCTGACAGCTCAGCGAACTCCCTTACGATTTCGGCTGGCATGAAGCCCCTGGTGCGCGAATCTACCCCGATGGCGAGCGGCACGTCCCCGCTGTCGCCGCGGCGCACCAGGCTCGGCAGCAGACGCATCGGGAAATTGTCGATCGCTTCCCAGCCCAGATCCTCGAGCACCTCGATCGCGGTCGACTTGCCGGCGCCGGACATTCCCGTGACCAGCAACAGGCGCTGCTGCTTGGAAGAGGCATGGGGCGGCTGCGCGTTCATCGGCGCGCATCGTGCCACAGGCGGTGACGAATGTGAAACGCGCAATAGCTGCGGTTGCCCGGGCTTAGTCGATACCGAAGGCGCGCAGGGCGGCCTCCGCCCGCAAGGCCTGAACCGCATCTCCGGCGCGAAAAGGCAGTATGGGTAGCGGACATCCTCCGTGGAGACGAATGCCAGGCTCCGGGGACCGCGGCGCGTCGGGATCGAGGGAAAGAACCAGCGCGATCGGGGCCGATGTGGTGGGCACTTCGATCGGGCCCACACCGCGTATCTCGATAAGGCCTGCGATGTTGGGCGGGGGCATTGCGAGGCAGCGGCCGTCGCGGAGCTCGAAAGCGATTCCGTCATCGCCGACCAGCACCGCGCCCCGGTCGATCAGCGCCAATGCGAGCGAGGACTTGCCGCTGCCCGGCGTCCCCTCGATCAGCAGCCCGCGCCCGCCGATCGCGACGCAGGTGACGTTGAGGAGGACGCCGGTCGGGCCCATGCCGTTCAAGCGGAGCGGCGCGGCTGCATCGGCAGGCCGAGCACCATGCGGGCGCCGGGTTCGCCGTCTTGCCGCGCTTCGGCGATCAGAGTCCCATCATGCGCCTCTGCAATTGCGCGCGCGATGGCAAGGCCGAGTCCCGAATGATTGCCGAAATCCTCGCTTTCGGGCCGGACCGAGTGAAAGCGCTGGAAAACCTGCTCGCGGCTTGCCTCGGGTATGCCCGGACCTTCGTCGGTGACGCTGAGCGTGATCCATCCGTCGCGCTGCATGAGGTCGAGTGCAATCGTGCCGTGTGCAGGAGAGAAGGAGACCGCATTGTCGAGCAGGTTCTCGACCACCCTTTCCAGTCGGGTGGGTTCACCCAGGACGGGGGCGGTTTCTTGTGCGGGTCGGAAGAGGATCTCGCGGCCCTCGTTCTCCTGCCGATCCTCGCGGCTGCCGATGATGTTCTCGACCAGCGGGACGAGGTCGACCGGCTCGAACACGGCGCGCGACAATTCGGCATCGACCCGGCTGGCCTCGGAGATTTCAGTCACGAGCCGGTCGATCCGGCGCACGTCGTGCGTTGCAATCTCGAGCAATTGCGCGCGCAGGGTCGGGTCCTCGACCTTGCCCAGCGATTCGGTGGCGGACCGCAGCGAGGCGAGCGGGTTCTTGATCTCGTGCGCGACATCGGCGGCGAAATGCTCGACCGCATCGATACGTTGGCGGAGCGCGGCGGACATGTCGGACGTGGCGCGGGCGAGCATCCCGATCTCGTCCCGCCGGTCGGGCAGCCGTGGCACCTCTACCTGACGATCGCGCCCCTGCCGCACCCGGACGGCGGCCTGCACCAGTTCGCGCAAGGGGCGCACGATCGTCCGTGCGAGAAACAGCGAGAGGAGAGTCGAGATCAGCAGGGCGACCAGCACCCCTGCGGCGACTGTCGTGCGCGCGGTTCGTACGCTTTCGGTAATATCGATCGGATTGCGGGTGATGAGCAGTGATTCTCCGTCCAGCCCGACGGGAGCGGCAGCGTTGATCACATGGGTCCCGTCGGCTGCGTCGCGCAGTACGATTTGCGTGAGGCTTTCCTCGCGCGCGCGAACCAGTTCGGGCCAGGCCGCGGCGTTGTCGGTCGCGGGCTCGGTGTAGTTGGGGAGCGGGGGGGCGCCGACCACCCGGTCGAACCAGCGGTCGAGGGTGAGAGCGAAATCCTGTTCCGCGTCCTGGGTCCCGTCGATCGAGAAGGTCGGCGGACCGAGCATGAAGCTGTCCGCCTCCAGGTCGCCCGCCGGACTGTAGAGGCGGATGCGAAGCCGCTGTTCCTTGCCGATCTGGATCAGCAGGGCCTGCTGGCGCTCGTTGGTCGCCCCGGCCAGCGCCTCGGCGGTGATCTGGGCTTCGACCAGAGCGAGCTTGAACCGCTCGTCGAGGAGCTGTTTGCGGTAGACGTCGAGATAGATAACGCCGCCGCCCAAAAGGACCAGCGGCAGGACGTTGACGAACAGGATGCGACTGGTGAGCGAGAGACGGCGGGACCAGCGCATCCCCTCGATCCGGGGATCGCCGCGCAGCGCATTTTTGCGGTCGCCTCCAGCCTGTTCGCGTCTGTTGTCCGGCGGTGGCGGGTCAGCCATCGGTGAAGCTGTAGCCTGCCCCGTAGAGTGTATCGATGGCGGCGAATTGCGGATCGACCTTGCGGAACTTGCCGCGCATCCGCTTGATGTGGCTGTCTACCGTGCGATCGTCGACGAACACGTCGTCGGGATAGGCCGCGTCCATCAGCTGATTGCGGTTCTTGATGACGCCCGGACGGGAGGCGAGCGCTTCGAGGATCAGGAATTCGGTGACGGTCAGAGTGACCGGCCTGTCGTTCCACAGCACCTGGTGGCGCGCCGGGTCCATCCGCAGCCGCCCGCGTTCGAGCACCGGCTGCGGTGCTTCCTGTCCAGCGGCACCGTCGGCGGCGCTTGCCGGAAGCTTGCCGCCGCGCCGTAGGATAGCGCGGATGCGGGCGAGCAGCAGGCGGAGGCTGAAGGGTTTGGCGATGTAGTCGTCTGCGCCCAGTTCCAGCCCGGCTTCCTCATCCTGCTCGTCGTCCTTGCTGGTCAGGAAAATGACCGGGAGTTCGGAGCGTTCGCGCAGGCGGCGCAGCAGCTCCATCCCGTCCATCCGCGGCATCTTGATATCGAACACGGCGAGGTCGGGGGGATTTTCGAGCAAGGCCCGCAGCGCTGTCTCACCGTCCGAATAGACTCGAATGGCGAAGCCTTCGGACTGGAGGGCAATCGAGACCGTGGTAAGGATGTTGCGATCGTCGTCGACCAGAGCGATCACTGCCTGGCCCGTATCCGCGTCGTTCGACTGGACGATATCCTCGTTTTCCATCGCCCGACCGCCTAGTCCTTTTGTCGCACGACCGCAACGCGCGAACGGCCCTGCACGGGACGGTTTAACTTCGGTAAATTGACGCTGTGGCCCCGGCGGCGTATGCGCCGACTCGTATCAGGCGCGAGCGTCCGGAGCCCGGGCGATCGCGTGCCCGCCATTCGCGCTTCCCCTCGCGCCAGGAGAACATTTCTTGACCGTTCCGCTTTCGCATTCGCTCGATCAGCAGGGTATCGCCACCAGTGCCACGATCCATCCTAATCTTTCGAGCGAGGAACTGACCGCCGCCGCTCTCGAAAATGGCGAGGGGAAGAAAGCGAAGCACGGCCCGCTAGTGGTCGAGACCGGCCAGCACACCGGCCGCAGCGCGAAGGACAAGTTCATCGTCCGCAATGCCGAGACCGAGGACACGGTCTGGTGGGACAACAACGCCTCGATGACGCCGGAGCATTTCGCCGCCCTGAAAGAAGATTTCATGGCCGCGGTTAAGGACAAGAAGGCGCTTTACGTTGCCGACCTGTTCGGCGGTTCGCAGCCCGAATATCGCGTCAACGTGCGGGTCATTAACGAGCTTGCCTGGCACAACCAGTTCATCCGCACCCTGCTCGTGCGCCCGACCGAGGCGGAGCTTGACGGCTTCGTGCCCGAATACACAATCATCGACCTGCCGACCTTCCGCGCTGATCCCGAGCGCCACGGCTGCCGCAGCGAGACGGTGATCGCCGTCAATCTGGAAGAGAAGCTGATCCTGATCGGCGGCACCCGTTATGCCGGCGAGATGAAGAAGAGCGTCTTCGGCATTCTCAACTATCTCCTGCCGCCCAAGGGCGTGATGCCGATGCACTGCAGCGCCAATATCGGCCCCGACGGGAAAAGCGCGGTGTTCTTTGGCCTGTCCGGCACCGGCAAGACGACGCTATCCGCCGATGCCAGCCGCACGCTGATCGGCGATGACGAGCATGGCTGGTCCGACACCGCTGTCTTCAACTTCGAAGGCGGCTGCTACGCCAAGATGATCCGTCTCGATCCGGATGCGGAGCCCGAAATCTACGCGACCACCCGCATGGAAGGCACCGTGCTCGAAAACGTGGTGATGGACGATGACGGCGAGATCGACCTCAACGACAACAGCCTCGCGGAAAACACCCGCGGCGCTTACCCGTTGTCTTCCATCCCCAACACCAGCGACGACAATCTCGGCCCGCCGCCTTCGAACGTGATCATGCTGACCGCCGATGCCTTCGGCGTCCTGCCTCCGATCGCGCGGCTGACGCCGGATCAGGCGATGTATCACTTCCTGTCGGGCTATACCGCCAAGGTCGCCGGGACCGAGATCGGCGTGACCGAGCCGCAGGCGACCTTCAGCACCTGCTTCGGCGCGCCCTTCATGCCGCGCCACCCCAGCGTCTACGGCAATCTGCTCAAGAAGCGCATCGCCGAAGGTGGTGCCCAGTGCTGGCTTGTCAACACCGGCTGGACCGGCGGCAAGTATGGCGAGGGCAACCGGATGCCGATCAAGGCGACCCGCGCCTTGCTCAACGCCGCGCTCGACGGCTCGCTGAACGATGCCGAGTTCCGCAAGGATCCGAATTTCGGGTTCGAGGTTCCCGTAAGCGTTCCGGGTGTCGACGACGGCATCCTCGATCCGCGTTCGACCTGGAGCGACAAGGAAGAATATGACCGCACTGCGCAGAAGCTCGTGCAACTCTTCGTCGACAATTTCGAACCCTTCGCGGACCATGTCGACCAAGGCGTGCGCGATGCAGCCCCTGCCGCCGCCTGATCCGGTTTGCCCGCGCTTGATATCAGGCCGGGCATGAGAGTTGGAGAGGAGAGCCCCCGGCCGCGAGGAATCGCGGACCGGGGGCCGTTCGTTGTGCACGCCAATTCAGCCAGCGCTAAGCCCGACGAGCGAAAGGGAGATCGGATGAAGCTTCGTGCGATACCTGTCCTTTTTTCGGCGCTGGGGCTGCTTGGCTCGACCGGAACATCCCCATCGCTGGCGCAGCAAGCCACCGCCGCGGCACCCGAAAGCGCGCCGGCACCCGAAACCTATTCCGGACCGACCGTCTATCGCGCCGACATCGTCGCGACCTATCCGCATGACAGCGCAGCCTTCACCCAAGGCCTCGTCTGGCATAACGGCGCGTTGTTCGAGAGTACGGGGCAGGAGGGCCAGTCGACCGTGCGCAAGGTTGATCTGGAGACCGGCAAGGTTCTCGCCAGCAAAGCCATTCCCACCGATCAGTTCGGCGAGGGGCTCGCGCTATGGGGGGACGAATTCGTCAGCCTGACCTGGCGCAACGGCGCCATCCACCGCTGGAACGCCACAACGCTCCAGCCAGCGGGATCGGAAGAGGGTTTTCCGTTCGAAGGTTGGGGCCTGACCGCATCGCCCGAAGGGCTGATCCACTCCGATGGCAGCGCCACCCTGCGCGTCCTCGATCCGCAAACTTACGAGGTCCGGCGCACCATTCCCGTGACCATGAACGGCCGCCCCTTGGCGCGCCTGAACGAACTCGAGATGATCGATGGCCTGGTCTACGCCAATGTCTGGGAATCGCCCTACATCGTCGCGATCGACCCGGCCGACGGTGTGGTCCGCAGCCTGATTGACCTACGCGCCATCGTCGCGACCATGCCGATGGCGACCAGCAACGCCGTTCTCAACGGCATCGCCTGGGACGCGGAAAACCGCCGCCTTTTCGTAACTGGCAAGCTCTGGCCGAACCTCTTCGAAATCAGGCTGCTCGAGACGGATGACGCGGTGCGTTAGAGTGTCGGTTGCTCCGTACTGACGACCGGATCTGGAATCGTTTCGGGTTGCCAATGCGAACCTTCCTCGACTCCTTCCAGTGACAGGAGGATGGCGCGGGCATTGTCGGCCAGCGAGCCGCCATGCGGATTGTTTGCCACCGGTTCGAGGGATGCTCTGGCCATCATGATCTTGCCCTCGTCGGCAAACATGAGAGCGGCCATCATCGCCAGTCCCTGATCGAAAGGAGAGAGTTGGGCGGCGCGCTCGAGCGCATGACGCGCGTTTTCGGTTAGTTGCGCGCCGCGTCTGACGAAGCTGAGGTAATAGTGGATCAGCGGCAGCGGATGATCGTTCTCGATCTGGTTGAGCGCCCCGAATGCCTTCATCGCTTCGCCGTAAGCCGCTTCGGGATTGTCTGCGTTCTCGGCCTTCCGAAAGAGAGCGTAGCCCTTTTGGACGTAGGCGTTACGTCGCTGCGGATCGATGGCTGTTGCCCGATCGGCTGCGGCGATCGCTGCATCATCGTTTCCGGCGTCGTATTCAGCTTCGGCAAGTGCCGTTAGAACGCCGGGGTCGTCGGGATAACGCTCGGCGGTCTTGCGTGCATCCGGAAGCAGTTCGATCGCTTCATCCCGGGAGACGCCGCGCTGCGAGACGATGCGGACATCCATCATTTCGGCTTCGCCATCCGGCAGTTCGCGCAGCCGTATTGGATTGTAGGAAATCGCTTCGGCCGCGATATTGTATGTCTGCATCCTGCGCTGCTTCAGATAGCGCTCGACCTCTTCCTGCAAGGTATCGATGTCGCCGAAAGCCTTTTCGGCCGCCGCCATCGAAGCCAAGCCCTTCGTTACCAGAGCGGCATACTCGCCAAGCTGCCCTTTGCGATCCGGGTTGAAGACCAGGTAATGATACAGGGCCCAGCTCATGCCATAGAACGCGTCGTATCCCTGTCGCCGCCGATTCTCGTACAATTCTGGATCCAGCAGTTCGTGGACGGAAACTTCGCTGGCATAAGTCAGCTCTCCGGCCCGATGTTTCGCCGGGCGACCGATCTGAATGCTCCCGTCCTTGTTGAAAATCGTCGAAGCCAGAAATTCCGCTCCGCCCTCGTTCATCCAGCGAGGCAGGGCATGGCGGGAACTCGACATCAAGAAGTGATGCGCATATTCGTGGAGAAGAATTACCGTCGAGAAGTCGGGATACCCGTTGGATCTGTTTCTGATGTCCTGAACGAATGCGCGCGAGGCTCCGGCCCGCGGCAAATAGAAACCCGCCAGTGCCTGGTCTTTGGTCCTGGCCAGCTTGCGGATGTCCCGCTGGCTTCCGACCACGAAGATCGTCAATCTGTTGGACGGACTCGGTGGCTCGATCGAACGCCCGCTGACCATCGAGATCGCCGCGTGGTATTTTTCCAGATTCTCCGCAAAGACGCGGACGTCCTTTTCCTGATCCTCCGCGTAAATGACAAAGTGATCGCTCGAAGCCTCATACCATTGGGCCTGTACCGGCCCGGCCGAGACCGCGAGCAATGCCAGCAAAAACCTTGCGAATTTCACGACCCTGTTCCCCCGTCTTTGGCGACAGGCTAGCATGATCGGGAAATACTTAAAGGGGCGGGTTGCTATCCGTTGTTGCGCGCGATGTACCGGTCCACATTCTTCGCCAGCACATCCAGGGGCGCGTTGCCGCCGAGGACGACCGCGTCGTTGAAGCCCTTGAGGTCGTAGGCCGGGCCGAGCGCCGATTGGGCGCGCTCGCGCTGGCGCAGGATCTGGCTGTGGCCGATCTTGTAGCCGCAGGCCTGGCCGGGCCAGCTGCAATAGCGGTCGACCTCGCTCGCCACCTCGTCGGGCTTGGAACCGTTGCGCTCGACGAAGAAGGCGTTGCCCTGCTCGCGGGTCCAGCGCTTGTGGTGGAGGCCGGTATCGACCACCAGCCGGCAGGCGCGGAAGGCGAGCGATTGCAGATAGCCGAGGCGCCCGACCTTGAATTCGTCATAGGCGCCGAGCTCGTCGGCAAGCTGTTCGCCATACAGCGCCCAGCCTTCCGAGAACGGATTGAAGGCGAGGATCGAACGGATCAGCGGCAGGCGATTGGAGAACTCGCCCTCCCACACATGGCCCGGGATCGTCTCGTGATAGGTGAGATCGGCGAGGTCGTATTTGCGATGGAGGTCGGTGGTCCGAAGGTTGATCCACATGCGCGAGGGGATCGTGCCGTCCTTGCTGCCCGCCCCGCCATAGGCACCCGGCGCTCCGGGCTCTTCCTCGGGCGGCAAGCGCCGGACCTCGAGATTGGGATCGACCAGCGTGTTGAAAGCGCGCGGCATCTGCCCGGTGATCCATTCGATCCGGTCCTGAATGAAGGCCATGATCTCGGCCCGGCCCGGATCGCCGGGCGCGAACTGGTAGCGCGGATCCTGCGCGAGCGCCTGCATCCGCTCGCCGACAGAGCCCGTGGTGTAGCCGATCTCGCGCAGGATCGGGTCCATGCGGGCATGGAGCGCAGCGAGTTCGTCGAGGCCGATCTGGTGGATCTCGTCGGGCGATAGCGTGGTGGTGGTCGCCGAGCGGAGCGCCCAGGCATACCATTCCTCGCCGCGCGGCTGGCTCCACATGCCGGCGGCGGATTTGGCGAGGGCGCGCTCCGTCTCCAGTTCGGTGAGCTGACGTTCGAGCGCGGCGACGATCGGACCGGTTTCGAGTTCGTGGGCCTTGGCGACGGGACCTTCGGCCATGTTCCCGGCGCGCAGGCGGGTACGGAGCGGTTCGGCGAAGAGATCGCCCTTCCTCGCGCGGTCGAGCGTGCCGCGCATCTGCGTCATCGCCTTGTCGAGCAGGAAATCGGGCGGCACGACCCCCATCGCCCGCGCCGCCGCGCAACGTTGGCGTTCGCCGTCGAACACGGCGGCCATCTGCTCCATGCGGGCGAGATAGGCCGCGACGTCGGCGCCGCTTTCGAGCGGATGGGTCGAATCCATGAAGCGCGGCAGGTCGAGATAGCTGCCGACATTCTGAATCACGACATAAGGCGCCTGTCGCCAGCTGCCGACCGAGACGTCGCCATAGGGCAGGGCAAAGCCGTCGAGCGCAAGATCGTAGCCGCTTTCGACCACTTCGAGACTGGTCAGGGTTTCGGCATCGAGACCTTGCCTAGGAAAAGCGCGCACTTCGTCGCGATCGCGGCGCAGGGTCGCGGCATAAAGATCCTGTGCTCCACCCGACTGATCCTCCAGCCGCGAGCGAAGAAGAGCGTGCCGGCCGGCATCGACGCCGAGGCTGGTCGCTCGCTCCGGCTCGTGCTCGAGCAGATTGTAGGCAACGACGTCGAGCAGTTCGCTGGCGCCGACCGGGCCAATTTGGCCTGCTCCCGGCATGGTGGCACAGCCGCCCAGGCCGAGCGCGGAAGTCGCGCCGAGACCGGTGAGGGCCTGGCGGCGAGTGAGTTCGAGCTTTGGTGAAGTCATGCGAGCCGGTCTGCGGCGCGCATGACTTCAAGTCAATCAATCGAGGAATTCAGCGGGGACTGTGCCACCGTTCTTGGACAGTTCCTGCATCGTGCGACGATGGAGCCAGACATTGTCTTCAGCCGAACCCGAGTAGTCCGGGCGGCCCAGTTCCTGCGCCAGCGCCTTGCGGCTCTCGTAGTCGGAATCGACGCCGATCAGCTTCATCAGATCGACGATCGAGGTGCGCCAGTTCAGCCGGTCGGCCCCGGGCATGGAATCGAGGTGGTTCTGCACATCGATCGTCGTGACCTGCCGCGGATGGGTCGGCTCGACCTTGGGCGCATCGGCCCAGGCATTGCCGGTCGGCGCGGGCGAAGGTTTTGCCGTGGGTTTCGGGGTCGACGCGGGGGTGGGGGCCGGTTTTGCATCCTTGCCCAAGATGGCATCCTTGATCGAACTGAAAATACCCATTGTTCCGCCTCTTCTTCGCACGGAACGCGAATGTTCCGTCATCTCGATCCACCAACCGGCCAATACGGGAGCGGGTTCCGCACGCCAGCGGCTTTCCACGGCGGCCCGTGCGGGGCTATGGTGCGGTCATGACCGACATCGTCCTGTCCATCGTAGTGCTCGCCGCGATAGCTCTCGTCGCGGGGGCTTGGTTGCTCTACCGGCGAACGGGCGTGGCGAAGCAGCCTTTGCTCATGCTGCTCCTCGCCGCCATCGCGCTTGCGAACGTGGCGATCTGGACGGTCCCCGACGAGGAGGGAACCGCCCCGCTCGACCGGATCGAGCGAGGCGGCTGATTTGCACGACCGGTCAGTCGGGCACGACCCAGCGCACCGCGTTGGAATAGGTGCTGGCGACAGGTTCGCCGGACGAACCGCGGGCCGGCTGGAACCGGGCCCGGCGCGTCACGAGATTGCAGGTCGCCTGGTCCAGTTCTGAATGCCCGGTCGATCCGGTGATGGTGCAGCCGGTCACCCGGCCTTCGGCCGAAATCTCAAGGCGGAACCGGGCCGTGCCGGTCAGGTCGCGATTGATCCAGCTCGAGCGGTAATCGCCTGTGGTGACCCAGCCCGCCGGATCATTGCGCGGGCTCGCTGAAACCGGCGCGATGATGGGCGTGGGCGAGGGAATCGACGGCGTAATCGTGGCGCTCGGACGCGGCGTGGGGATCGGGGGCATGGGCGGAAGATCGTAATCGCGCGCATCGACGACCGGCGGCAGCGGCTTCAGGTCGAGTTTGGACACCGGCGCGGTGATCGGCGGCGCGATCGCGGGACTTGTCGTATCGGGCACCACTTCGGGTTCGATCGGCGGCGGGGGCGGGGGCGGATCCTTGATGTCGAAGGACGGGATCGGCGGCGCCTTGTCGATCACGGTTCCCGCGACCGACAGGCCGAAAACGAGAACCGCGCCGATCCCGGCATGGATGGCGATGACGGCCGCCATGCTGGTGGACGAAGCGCGACGGGACTGGTCGAGATAGGACATAAGGTTTGCTCCTCTCCATGCGGGCCGCCGATTGCGACTTGGGAGGGCGGCCTCACGGGGAGCATAATGTTACAACGTTACCGTTCTGGCAAGTCATTGATTGCGCGTGCGGTTAGAGCGCCGCGCATTCGTGTCGCCGTGGAACATCAAGCCGGTAAGTGCTCTACCACTTACCGCGGATGTCGTGCCGAACCCCCGCGTTTGGCTCGCGGAGTTCGGCAATTTATGTGATGGGGCAGGACGGATCGAGGCGGAAGTCGAGGTAATTGTCGACCGAGGCCATCAGTTCCGCCTGCTCGTTCTCGAAGAAGTGGTTTGCGCGCGGGATTTCCTCGTGATGCACGGTGATGTGTTTCTGCGTGCGCAGTTTCTCGACCAGCTTGGTCACCGCGCCGGGCTGGACCACGCTGTCCTGCGCGCCGTGGATGAAGATGCCGCTCGCCGGGCAGGGGGCAAGGAAGGAGAAATCGTACATGCTGGCGGGGGCGCCCACGCTGATCCAGCCGCGGATTTCGGGGCGGCGCATCAGCAATTGCATGCCGATCAGCGCGCCGAAGCTGACGCCGGCGACCCAGGTCACCTGTGCTTCGGGATGGACCTGCTGCACCCAGTCAAGCGCGCTCGCCGCATCGGACAATTCGCCCACGCCGTTATCGAAGCTGCCCTGGCTGCGGCCGACGCCGCGGAAGTTGAAACGCAGCGTCGCAAAGCCGCGATCGACGAAGGTCTTGTAGAGCCGCTGGGTAATCTGTTCGTTCATCGTGCCGCCGCCCTGCGGGTGCGGGTGAAGGATCATCGCCACGGGCGCGCGCGGGCGGGGTCCGGGGGAAAAACGGCCTTCGAGACGACCCTCGGGGCCGGGAAAGATCACGGTCGGCATGGAATGGAATGTCCTGATCGCAAATGTCGGTTCGCGAGGGCAGCCCGATTGTCGGGGGAGGGCTTCACGCGAAGTCGTGCGCTATATAGGGTTCCGCCATCGAATCGCAATATTTTCGAGCCCGTCCCGTCGCGAACCGCATCTATCTCGATCACGCTGCCACCAGTCCGCTGCGCCCCGAAGCGCGCGCGGCGATGGAGGAAGGCTTTGCGCTCTGGGCCAATCCTTCGAGCCCCCATGCCGAAGGGCGCAAGGCGCGAGCCGCGCTGGAAGACGCACGCGAACGGATCAAGGACGCGCTTGGCTGGCAGGGGGAGCTGATCTTCACCAGCGGCGCGAGCGAGGCAGCGGCGCTGGCGCTCGGCAGGGCGAAAATGGATCGGTATCTGGTATCGGCGGTGGAGCATGATTGCATCCTGCAGGCGGCGGCCGGAGCATCGCGCCTTGCGGTAGGGGAAACCGGCGCGCTCGATCTCGCTGGACTGGAAAAGGCGCTGGCGGAGGGGCCGGCACTGGTAGCCGTCCAGCACGTCAATTCGGAAACCGGCAACCGGCAGAATCTCGAAACCATCGCCGCCATGGTCCGCGCCGGTGGCGGCCTGCTGCTCGCAGATTGCGCGCAGAGTGCGGGCAAGATGGCGCTTCCGCCATGTGACTTAGCGATCCTTTCCGCACACAAGTTCGGCGGGCCGATCGGGGTGGGGGCGCTATTGCTGCGCGATTTTGCCCTGCTCGAACCGTCGGGTGGTCACGAGCGGGGATATCGGCGCGGAACCGAGAACCTGCCGGGCGCCCTCGGCATGGCAGCGGCGCTGGAGGCGGCGGGGGCGCCTTATCTCGACCCGGCCGTCCTCCAACCGTTGGAAGAGCTGGAAGGGTATATGCCGCTCGCCGATCCCACGCCCCATATCCGCGCGCTCGCCATGCCGTACCTGTCCGCGACGGCGCAGGTCATGCGCTTCGACATGGCGGGGATTGCCGTTTCGCAAGGCTCGGCCTGTTCAAGCGGGACCATGAAGACGAGTCGCGTGCTCGAGGCGATGGGGGTGGACGCCGGGATCGCCGCCAACACGATCCGCGTCTCGGTCGGCTGGAACACGACGCGCGAGGAGGTGGAACGGTTCGCCGAGGTATGGATAGGACTGGCGAGAACATGATCTATCTCGACTATCAGGCCACCACTCCGCTTGCTCCCGAGGCGCGCGACGCCATGCTGCGCTGGATGGACGGGCCGGGCGGCTCCGGCTTCGGCAATCCTCACAGTCCCCACCGCATGGGCCGGCAGGCCGCCGCCGCAGTGGAGCTGGCGCGCGATCAGGTGGCAGCGCTCTTCCCAGCCGGGGGCCGGGTGATCTTCACCAGCGGCGCGACCGAGGCGATCAATCTCGCGATCCGCGGCTCGGGTTCGACGGGGGCGGTGTCCTATTCCGCGATAGAGCACGCCGCGGTGATCGACACGGCGGAGACGGCGGGCCGCTCGCACGTGCTCAACGTCGCCAGGAACGGCCAGTGCAACACGCGGCAGGACCTGCCCAACGACACGCGGCTCGTGTGCCTGATGCAGGTCAACAACGAGATCGGGACGATCCAGCCGACGGTCGAATGGCATCGCAAGGCCAAGGCGAACAACGCGCTCTACCTGTGCGACGCAGTGCAGGCCTATGGCAAGATCGAGGTGACCGGGGCCGACATGATCGCGGTCAGCGCGCACAAGCTGCACGGGCCCAAGGGCATCGGTGCGCTGTGGGTGCGCGACGGGGTGGATCTGGACGAGGTGCAGACCGGGGGCGGGCAGGAGAACGGCGTGCGATCGGGCACGCTCAGCCCGATGCTCTGCGCCGGTTTCGGCGTCGCAGCGCAGGAAGCCCGGGAGCGGATGGCGGAGGACGCCGAGCATGTCGAAAAGCTCTGGCACCGGGCCCGCGACCTGTTCGAGGAGTGGGAACTGAACGGCAGCGAGGACGCGCGCTGGCACGGCAACATGAACATCCGGCCGAAGGGTCCGAACGGGGGCGGCCTCGACGTCAATCGCCTGATGAGCGAATGCCGCGAGGTGATGTTCTCGGCCGGAAGCGCCTGTGCCAGCGGATCGGGCCGGACCAGCCATGTTCTGGAAGCGATCGGCCTCTCGGCGAAGCAGGCCAAGGCATCGATCCGGCTCGGCTGGGGTCGCTACACCACTATGGAAGAGATCGAAACGGCGGCAGCAAAGATCAACGCGGCGGCCAAGGCCCAAGGTATCGAGGCGGGCGCATGAAGATCCGCTTCGAAACCGCGCGCGGCAATGTAGTGGAGACCCAGGCGAACGCGGGCGACGTTCTGCTCGACGTGGCGCAGGCGGCCGGAATGCCGCTGGAGGGCACGTGCGAGGGGCAAATGGCCTGCTCCACCTGCCATGTCGTCGTCGCCCCAGAATGGTTCGCGCGCCTGCCCGAGGCGAGCGAGGACGAGGAGGACATGCTCGACCTTGCGGCGGCGGTCCAGCGGACCAGCCGGCTGTCCTGCCAGATCGTGTTGCAACCCGAGCATGACGGGCTGACCGTGCGGATACCGATCGAAAGCCACGACATGCGGCGTTTCTAGCGCTCCCCACCGAGATCGACGGGCGCAAATCGTGACATGATCGGGACCCGTAGCCTATAGGGGCGTTCCATGTTGCGCTCGCTCGCCAATGTCCGCACCTTCCTGCTCGCGATCTTCATGATCATGGCGGGCAGCGGTTTTCTGTCGACCCTGATCGCGGTCAGGCTGGAACTGGCCGGCACGCCCGCGCCGTTGATCGGACTCGTTGGCACAGCCTATTTCGCCGGGCTGACGGTGGGTTCGCTGCGGATCGGGCGGTTGGTAGCCGAAGTGGGTCATATCCGCTCGATTGCCGCCTTCATCTCGGTGTTCTCGGCGAGCAGCCTGTCCTATGCGCTTTGGCAGGACGTGGCCTTCTGGACCGTGCTGCGCTTCGTCGACGGCTTCGCCATTGCAGGCGTGTTTGTCTGCCTCGAAAGCTGGCTCAACGAGCGAAGCGACGCGCGCACCCGCTCGACCGCCTTGGCGGCTTACATGGTGGCGCTGTATCTTGGGCAGGCGCTCGGCCAGTTCCTGCTTAATATCGGCAGGGACGCACCGGCTTTGCCGTTCATGTTCTCGGCCATTTTGCTATCGCTCGCTCTGCTTCCCGTAGTACTAACCAGGACCGATCAGCCGGAGCTCGGCGAGATGAAGCCGCTCTCGATCAGGCGCCTCTATGCGATTTCGCCGCTGGGCGCGGTCGGGACCTTCGTGACCGGCATGACCTTAGGGGCGTTCTACGCGCTGGGCGCGGTGTTCGTGCGGCGGCTGGGGATGAGCCTCGCCGATGTCGCCTTCTTCACCTCCTGCGCGATCGGGGGCGGGGTGCTGCTGCAATGGCCGCTGGGGCTGCTGTCCGATCGGTGGGACCGGCGCAAGGTGCTCGTTTCGACCTTCCTCGCCACCACGCTCGCCTGCGTCGCTCTGGCGTTGCTGGGCGAGAGCAGGGCATTGCTCTTCCCGCTGGCCGCGCTGTTCGGCGGGCTTGCCTTCGCGCTCTATCCGCTCTGTGTCGCGCATACGAACGACCATGTCGGGTCCGGCGACCGGGTGGGGGCGAGCGGCGGGCTGGTACTGCTTTATTCGCTGGGCGCTGTGGCCGGGCCGCTTGTCGCATCCTCGGTGATGGCGCTGGCAGGGCCGACCGGGCTGTTCTGGTCGATCGGTGGCGCTGCGGTCGCTGCGACCGGTTTCGGCCTCTGGCGCCTATACGCGGGCGACGCGCTGCCGGGCGAGTTGCAATCGGCGTTCCGCAGCGTTCCGCGGACCACCGCCGTCGCGCTCCAGAATGAAGACACCGCCAGACCCGGCTAGCGAAACGCGGTGACTTGTGGGCGCAGCGCTTCGGCCTTAACGCGCCGGTCCATGACAGACGAAACTCCGAATACGAACGAAATTTCCAATCCGGACGAAGCCGAAGACGATCGCGACCTGACCGATCGCAAGTTCTATCGTGCGGATCAGGAAGCGGGCTTTGCGGAATCGCAGGCTCCGCGCACGCCGCAGACCATGCATCCGGCCTACCGGCTGGCCTATCGCGACACCGACTTCCTGATGCGTGACGAGCTGCGCCCCGTGCGCTTCCAGCTCGAGCTGCTGAAGACCGAGATGCTGCTCGAAGAGGCCGGCGTCGGCTCGACGCTGGTGATCTACGGTTCGGCCCGCATCCCGCCGCCCGATGCGGTGGAGGAGGCACTCGCCAGTGCCGAGGACTTGCCCGAACAGGAAGCGCGGGTGGTCCGCAACCTGGCGGCCAAGGCCAAGTATTACGAGGAAGCCTATCGCCTCGCCAAGACGGCCAGCGAGAAGTCGATCGTCGAGAACGGACAGCGCCAGTTCGTGATCTGCTCGGGCGGTGGTCCCTCGATCATGGAAGCCGCCAATCGCGGTGCGAGCGAGGCTGGGGCGGAATCGATCGGCCTCAACATCGTGCTGCCCCACGAACAGGCGCCCAACCCCTATGTCACTCCCTATCTCAGCTTTCAGTTCCACTATTTCGCCCTGCGCAAGATGCACTTCCTGCTGCGCGCCAAGGCGGTGGCGGTGTTCCCGGGCGGGTTCGGCACGTTCGACGAATTCTTCGAGCTGCTGACCCTGATCCAGACCGGCAAGATGAAGCCGATCCCGATCCTGCTGTTCGGCAAGGATTTCTGGACGCGGGTGGTGGATTTCGAAGCGCTGGCCGACGAGGGCACGGTCTCGCACAAGGACCTCGACCTGTTCCGCTGGTGCGAGACGGCAGAGGACGCCTGGGGCCACATCGCCGATTTCTACCAGCTGAAGCGGTAAGGGCTGCCCTTTAAGCGGGGCGACGCACCGTCTGGTGGCCCAGCGGTCCACTGCCGGCGCCGAAACCGGGCGCCTGTGCGATCGCGGCATGGGTGAATTCGCGCGCCAGCCGGACCGCATGGGTCAGCGGCTGACCATGGCCGACCAACGTCGCGATCGCGGAACTGAGGGTGCAGCCGGTCCCATGCGTGTGCCGCGTCTCGATACGCTGGTGCGAGAAGCTGGCGATTTTGCCATCGGGCGACGCCACCCGGTCGATGACCTCCTCACCTTCCGCATGGCCGCCTTTGGCCAGCACCAGCACGTCGTGGCACTGCGCTAGATCCAGCGCCGCTTCGATCACGCTTTCGGCGTCGCCTACCTCGCGGCTAGTGAGCGCGGCGAGTTCGGGCAGGTTCGGCGTGACGATTGTCGCTAGGTCCATCAGCGTGGCGAAGGCTTCGATGGTCGCGTCATCGGCGAGCACCGATCCGCTGCTCGCGATCATCACCGGATCGAAGACGATCGTGCCGGAAAAATCTTCGAGCCGCTGCGCCACCGTGGCGGCGATCTCCGGGGAGCCCAGCATCCCGATCTTGATCGCGTCCGCTCCTATGTCGCTCAGGCAGGAATCGATCTGCGTTCCAACGAAATTCGCGCTCAGCGCCTCGACCGCCTGAACACCCGTGGTGTTCTGCGCGGTGATGGCGGTGAGTGCGGTCATCGCATAGCCGCCCAGCATGGCAATCGTCTTGATGTCGGCCTGAATACCCGCGCCGCCCGAACTGTCGGACCCCGCGATCGAAAGGATGCGCGGCGGGGCGCTCATCCAGCGTGCTTTTTCGTGGTTGAGGGCGGATAGTCCGCATGCAGGCGGGCCGCGCGCGTCGGCCGGTCGCTCAGCTCGCCGCCGCAATTGGGGCAGCGGTCGTCGAGCCGGTCGGCACAATCGGCGCAAAACGTGCATTCGAGGCTGCAGATGAAGGCGCCATGCGCTTGGGCCGGAAGGTCGGCACCACATGCCTGGCAGTCGGGGTGCATCTCCAGCATCAGGCGGCTCCGCGCACCGCATCGCAGACGCGATCGACCACTTGCTCGACCTTCCGCGCGTCGTCGCCCTCGGCCATGACCCGGATCAACGGCTCGGTGCCCGAGGGGCGGATGACCAGCCGCCCGCTTGTGCCGAGTTCCGCTTCCGCATCGAAGATCGCCTTCTTGACCGCTTCGTTCTCCAGCGGCGCACCGCTTTCGTAGCGCACGTTTTTGAGCAATTGAGGCACCGGATCGAACATGTGCAGCAGCTCGCTGGCCGGCTTGCCCGCACGCACCATGCTCGCAAGGACCCGCAGCGCCGCAACCGTCCCGTCTCCGGTGGTAGCGTGATCGAGCAGGATCATGTGCCCGGACTGTTCGCCGCCGAGATTGAAGCCGCCCTCGCGCATCCGCTGAAGCACATAGCGATCCCCGACCTTGGTCCGCTCCAGCCCGAGACCGATGCCGTGGAGATAGCGTTCAAGACCAAGATTGGACATCACCGTGGCGACGACTCCGCCGCCGGCGAGCTTGCCGGTTTCCGCCATGCGCGTCGCGATCAGCGCCATCAACTGGTCGCCATCGACTGCGCGACCTTTCTCGTCGACCACGATCAGCCGGTCCGCATCGCCGTCAAGCGCGATGCCGAGATGCGCGCCTTCCTCGACCACCTTGGCCTTCACCGCGTCGAGAGCGGTGGAGCCGACCTTGTGATTGATGTTGGTTCCGTTGGGACTGACGCCGAGTTGGATGACGTCCGCCCCCAGTTCCCAGATCGCACTTGGCGTGACCTGGTAGGCGGCGCCGTTGGCGCAATCGACCACGATCTTCAGCCCGTCGAGGCGGATGTCGGACCCGATCGAACTCTTGACCGCGTGAATGTAGCGGCCCCGGGCGTCCTCGATCCGGCGCGCGCGGCCGATATGGGCGGCGTCGGCCAGCTCGGGCGGTTGATCCAGCAGCGCCTCGATCGCCATCTCGTCCTCGTCCGACAGCTTGAAGCCATCGGGACCGAACAGCTTGATGCCGTTGTCCTCGTAAGGGTTGTGGCTGGCCGAGATCATCACGCCCAGATCGGCCCGCATCTCCCGCGTCAACATCGCGATCGCCGGGGTCGGGAGAGGACCGGTCATGATCACGTCCATGCCGGTGCTGGTAAAGCCGGCGACGAGCGCGCTTTCGATCATATAGCCCGACAGGCGCGTGTCCTTGCCTATCACCACACGGTGGAGATGGTCGCCGCGGCGGAAATGAGCGCCGGCAGCCTGGCCGACTCTCATTGCCAGGTCGGCATTCATCTTGCTGTGATTGGTTCGGCCGCGAATGCCGTCGGTCCCGAAAAACTTGCGCACCATCTTCACACCGTTCGTAAGCTGCTTTCTCCGCCGCGCTTCTGGCGCCTCCGCTCCCGGAAGAAAAGGGCGCTGGGTTCCTTTTCGCCACCAAGCTGCAACTCTTGTCCGCCGGATGCGTTGGGTTAACGAACCATCCGAAAATACTTCAGCACTAGAGGGAAAGAACGACATGGCTTTCAAGCTCATCGACTTGCCGTATGACGACAACGCGCTTGCTCCGGCAGTTTCGGCCGAGACGCTGTCTTACCATCACGGCAAGCATCATCAGGCTTATATCGACAAGACCAACAAGGCGATTGAAGGCACCGATCACGCCGACAAGTCGCTGGAAGAAGTCGTCTCGGCGGCGCGCGGCAGCGACCAGGGGCTGTTCAACAACGCCGCGCAAAGCTGGAATCACGGCTTCTACTGGCATTCGATGAGCGGAGAAGAAACCTCCGCGTCGGATGAATTGAAGAGCATGATCGACAGCGCCTTCGGTTCGGCCGACGATCTCAAGGACAAGCTCAAGGAGCGCGGTGCCGGCCACTTCGCCAGCGGCTGGGTCTGGCTTGCAGAGAAGAACGGCGAACTCACTATCGAGGAGACGCATGATGGCGACACTCTTGCCGACCAGGACGGAGTGAACCCGTTGCTCGTGGTCGATCTGTGGGAGCACGCCTATTACCTCGACCACCAGAACAAGCGCCCTGAATATCTCGACGCGGTGGTCGGATCGAAGCTGAACTGGAGTTTCGCCAGCGAAAACCTCGCCCGCGGCGAGACCTGGAAGTATCCGGCCTGATAACGGCAGATTTTTCGAAATCGAAGGAGGCCCGTTCCGCCAGCGCGGGGCGGGCCTTTTGGTTGCCTGCGACTGTCAGGTGGTTTCGTTCGTCTGTTCTAGGATGTCCCCGGCAAACAGAGGCTCGCCGAAAATGAAGCCGATGATGTTGGGCCGGCCCGTATGGTCGAACAGCGCGGTCAGCGTCAGGAGGATCGGCACCGAAAGCAGCGCACCGGTGAAACCCCAAATCCACGAGAAGTAACTGAGAGCGATGAGAATCATCACCGGGTTCATCGTGAACCGTGCCCCGAGGATCGAGGGGGTGACGACATTTGCCTCCACGGTGTGCAGGCCAAGATAGGCCGCTGCCGGAATCAAGCCGAGGATCAGCGCATCCGTGGTCCCGATGCCGAACAGGCCAAGCAGGCCAATCATCACGGTTGGGCCGATATAGGGAATGAAATTGAGGATCGCGGCGAGGCCTCCCCACATGATCGGCGCATCGACGCCGAGCGCCCATGCGCCAAGCGCGACGATCACCCCGACACCCGCATTGATGACGCTTACGGTGAGGATATAGGCTGCCACCCGGTCCTGGACCTCGCGCATGACTCGTGCGGCCTTGATACTGGTGCCAAAGCTGGTCCGACCGAACAGAAGATGCTGGCGCAGCCTGATCCGTGCCTCGACCATGAAGAAGGTCATAAGGAAGGTGAGGATGACCTCGATCACCACGCTCGGCGTGGCGAAGGCGAGTTCCTCGAGCAGGCTCGGCCCGGCCAGCACAACTTCCTGTTGACCGCTTCGACGCATCAACTCGCCCAGTTCGGCGTTGAGTTGCGCGAGCCAACCGAACTGGTCGCGCAATTCGGAAAAGCGCCGCCCGATCCCGCGCATCAGGTCGGGCAACTCGTCGAACAGCGATATGGCAGGCTGCAGAATCAGAGCCAGCGCCGCGACCAGCACGGCGAAGAAGATCAGCAGCGCCACCAGCGACGCAAGGACATTAGGCAGCCCCCAGCTCGCCAACCGGTCCGCGAGCGGGGAGAGGATGATGGTGAGGATGACCGCTGCAGTCAGAGGCAGAAAGACGACCGACCCGATCGAGAGAACGAAGGGAAGGGCGAAGAAAAGTCCCGCTCCTATCAGAACCACCAGCGCCGAAATCAGTCGCAGTTCCTGCTCGGCAAAGGCCATGCGACGCGTCCGGCGGTCATCGGGCGAATCGTCTTCCGGATCGGGGCCTGTGGTCATCGCCGGACTGATTGACGTCCCGCAGGCCCCGGCGCAAGCGGGTTCATCCTAGCTGCGCGAAGCCAGTCCCTGACCGGAGGCGACTTCGTCGAGTTCCTGCAGGATCGCGCGATGCGCCGTCTCGTCGTTCATCGAACGCTGCGGAATCGATCCGTCTGCCAGCATCGAATTGAGCGCGGCGCGGGCGCGGCCCACGCGGCTCTTGATCGTGCCGACAGCACAGCCGCAGATATTTGCCGCCTCCTCGTAGGAGAAGCCACCGGCACCAACCAGCAACAGCGCCTCGCGCCGTTCGGGGGGCAGGGTCAGCAAAGCGCGATGCATATCCGACAGATGGATCGGCTCTTCCTGCCCCGCTGGAGCGGTCAGGATGCGTTCGGCAACCGTCTCGTCGTATTCGCCGCGAAAGCGGTTGCGCCGCATGTCGGTGAGATAGGCGTTGCGCAGGATCACGAAAGTCCACGCACGCATCGATGTCCCTGGCTCGAACCGCTCCTGCGCGGCCCAGGCCTTGAGCAGGGCTTCCTGAACGAGATCGTCGGCTAGATCGGCACGTCCGCACAACCCGCGCGCAAAAGCACGCAAGTGCGGAACCACATCGGTCAGTTCGCGCTTGAAATCGGCCTTCTCGGAAGCCGTTCTGGCTTGCCCTGCCATCAGCCCTTTTCGTCTTTATCGAGTTGCGAGAGGAGATCCCTGAAGCTGTCGGGCAAATCTTCGTCAACCACGGAGTTGTAGAACTGCTTGAGGCCGTTCGCCCAACCGGGCTCGTTCCGCCTGTCCTTCACGCCGCCAAGGGGTTTATCCTTTTGAAGGCCGCCCTGTTTCTTCCTGTCCAATGTCATATGCAGAATGGCGCGTCCTAGCCATGAGAGACCTGCGATCAGCATGCCGGCCTCTCAGTGTTTGATCCGGTCGATTGAAGGGGAACGATGTCCCTCCTTCATTGTTCCCAACGAGAACACCATCCGTAGACGTGCGAAGCCACTGTGTGCAAGGGGCCGGGCGTATCAGCAACCCAGGGGTTGGAAAGCTGTCGAATTCGCACACATCACGCCGGAAGAACTCGCGCCGCTGGCTTATCGAGAATCCACGTTCGGTTCCGGTAGGGATATTCTTCTCGGTACTGGCCATCACCGGTCTGGGTGTATTCGCGATCGAAAGGGGCGAGTATCAGCGCGAGGCTGCGGCGATGAGCCGGGTCAGCATCGCCATGGCCTCCGCGCTCGAGCGGCGCGCTTCGATCAACTCCTCATATCTCCGATCGGGGTCCGCGCTGTTCTCGACACAGGAGATCATCGACCCCCAGCTCTTCCGCCGCTTTGTTTCCGAATTACGGCTCGACTCCGATTATCGCGGAGCGGAGGGTATCGGCTGGGCGCGGCGGATCGGGGCCGACGAAGTCCCCGCGCTGGAACGTAGGCTGTCCGCCTATCGTGTGGGGCCGGTCGAGATCACGCCGTCCCTTTCGGAGATGCCGCGTGACAGATTGGTCCCGGTAACGCTGCTGCAACCCGACACCGCGCGCAATCGCCGGGCCATCGGCTACGACATGTACAGCGATCCCGTTCGCCGCGCCGCGATGGACGAGGCGGAAAGGTTGCTGCGCCCGACCGCCAGCGGGCGGGTCACGCTCAAACAGGAGATTGCGGGCACCGCTGCCGGATTTGTCATCTATATGCCCGTGTTCGAGAACGCGCGCGGGCAACGGCGCGTCAAGGGCTTCGTCTACAGTCCGTTCAGTGCGCAGGACTTTCTTTCCTCAGCCGCCGAGCTGGTGGATATCGGCGATTTTTCGGTGGTGCTTTACGACGGCGCAAACGGCGGCGGGTCTTTAATGGGCCAGATCAACGGCGAGGACGAACCACGCTCCAGCACTCGTCAGGCCGTTGCCATCGCCAACCGGAACATGACGGTCGAGATTTCGTCTTCCCGATCCAACGCGCTCTCGTCCCTGTCGATGATCACTCTGATCTTTGGTCTCGCGGTCGCAAGTCTGCTGATGCTGGTATCCCGCCTGCTGACGCGGCAGGCGCTGGAAGATCAACGCTCGCTCGACTGGTTCGCCGAGCAAAATTCGATCCGCGATTCGCTCACGCGCGAATTGAACCACCGGGTCAAGAACACGCTCGCGAACGTTCTCTCGATCGTCGCTCTCACCCGGCGCCGCGCGACCAATATCGATGATTTCGCCGATGGGCTCGATGGGCGGATCCGCGCATTGTCCGCAACGCATGATCTGCTCACCCAATCGGAATGGGGTACGACACCGATCGCCTCGGTCGTCGCAGCCGAGCTTGCCCCCTACATGCGCGCGGAAGATCACGGACTCGAAGTCGATGGCCCGCCGGTGGAGCTTGCCCCGAACGACGCGCTTTCGCTTGGTCTGGCGCTTCACGAACTGGCGACGAACGCGTCGAAGTACGGCGCATTGAGCGAGCCGGGGGGCAGCGTTTCGATCGTATGGACGCAGACCGCGGACAAGCTGGCGCGGCTCGAATGGATCGAGAGCGGTGGGCCGCCGGTAGCACCGCCGCGCGGACGCGGTTTCGGCACCGATCTTATCGAGAAAATCGTGGCACACGAATTGCGCCATCCGGTCGAATTGAAGTTCGACCCCCAAGGCGTGCGTTGTACGCTGGTAGTGCCGATCCGCGAGCCGGTTGATTTCGCAATCCGCGCGGGCAGAAAAGGAATGCGCGGCCATTAAGACCGCGCATTCCGCTTCAACTTTGAGGGTTGTTTTTCGCCCGCCCCCTCAGGCGAGCGGGCGGCTCGATCCGAAGAACAGGGCTTGGCTGATCGCCGCGCGCACCGTCTGTTCCTGGAAAGGCTTGGTGACCAGATAGGTCGGCTCCGGACGATCCCCGGTCAGCAGGCGTTCGGGATAGGCTGTGATGAAGATGACCGGCACCGTGCTGATCGCAAGAATGTCGTCGACGGCATCGAGCCCGCTGGATCCATCGGCCAACTGGATATCCGCCAGCACGAGACCGGGGGTCTTTTCCGCAACAACTTCCTGCGCCTGCGTGCGCGTAGCGGCGGTTCCGCAGATTTCGTGACCGAGCGACTTTACCAGGTCTTCCAACTGCATGGAGATCAGCGGTTCGTCTTCGATGATGAGCACGTTGGTCGAGGTCTCACGATCGATTTCGGCGACCGCCTCCTGGACCAGGCTTTCCACGTCGTTTTCTTCCAGATCCATGATCTCGGCAGCCTGCTCGACCGAAAAATCCTCAAGCGTGGTGAGCAGTAAGGCCTGACGGTTCAGCGGAGTGATCGACTTGAGCCGGTCGGACGCTGCATTTTCGTGCAGTTCGCCACCCGCCTCCTTTTCCGGCACTTCCATGTAAGCGCTGGACCAAACCTTGTTGAATGCCCGGTACAGAGGCACACGGCCACCTTCTAGCGACTGTTTGAGATCCTGGTCGGCAAGCGCTGCTTCCAGCGTGGCCCGCACGAATGCGTCTCCGGTGGCTTGGGAGCCGGTTAGAGCGCGGGCGTAACGGCGCAAATAGGGCAAATTCTTGGCAATCTGGTCACCGAGCGACATGAAGACCCCTTCCTTGTTTCACGCGCTAAAACGTCGCGCGATGATCTTGGTTCCGCGATAGCGAACGGCCTTTCGGCCATTTGCTATCCCTCGGAAAAACAAATTTTGAGGCCCCTTGGCTGGGAGGGAGGGGATGGTCAATGGGAAGGGCCGCGGAGCCGTTCAGATGAGACCCGAACGGTCGCAATCATCGTGGCGCAAACAAGCATGCGACGACCATTTCGCTCGGCCAGTCGCCCGTTTCGGACTACCCGCAAACGCTCTGCAACAAGCGAGGAAAATTTTTTGAAACAGATTGGAACCCTTCGCCGGGGAGGACATTTCATCTCTGTCACCGCCGAGACCCCCCTCCCGTCCAAGCGGCCGGTGATACGATCCCGAAAGGCCTCCGTTCAGAGCGAACGGAGGCCTTTTTTTGGTGATCACCCCGGTCATCTCTCAGGCTTTAACGAGCGAGGCAAATGGCGGGCCTGTTGACGCTCTTTAGCCGAGAGCGCCGCGCAGACGCGACAGGATGCCTTGACGCTTCGGTTCGCGCAGCAGTTCGATCAAGTCGGAATTGTCGTATGGTTTGGCAAGCACCGACCCCAGTTCTGCGATGTCGTCGGGTATCGCGTCTGGCGCACCCGTTGAAAAGACGATCCGGGGCCGGTTCGGGCCGAGCGAGCGCAGCAGTTCTGCGATCGTCCAGCCATCGTCGCGATCGGCGAGATGAATGTCGAGGATCACTGCATCGGGCCGCTCGCGCCGCAGAGCTTCGAGAGCGGCCTCGGTCGAGGCGATCAATTCGATATTCTCGATCCCGGCGTCGCGTAGCGTATCTTCGATGGAGATGGCGAGGATGCCGTCATCTTCGACAACCAGAACACGTCGGGGCAACCGGCCATCACGGTCTTTCGAATCCGGCTCGACAGCTGTTCCCATGATCGTCCCGTGAACCGGCCGTCCATCACGGCCTGACGGTCAATCAACAAAAGCTGTCGGCTCGCGTTCCCGAGATGCGGTTTATGCATGACCGACTTTGCGAACGGGCTCCTAAAGCGGTTTACCGAAAATCGCATATTCACGGTTCGGCTTGCTGCCGATGGCATCGGCGATGGCGACCATTCCCTTGTTGTCATCGAGAATCCAGCCGATCTCGGCACGCTTGGTGTTCCAGCTCGTCGCCGCCACGTCCCGGATCCGGCTGATCATCATGAAAGCGAGCTGGCTGGCCACGCGCGAATTGTGCAGTTCCCGCTTCACACCCATCAGCGGCACGCGCAGGTCCGAGCCGGCGGGCTTGCGCAGCCAACGCAGGATCCGCAGCCAGCCGAAGGGCAGCAGCCTGCCGCGCGACTTGAGCAGGACCTGGTTGATGTCGGGCAAAGTCATCATGAACGCCACCGGTTCGCCGTCGAGCTCGGCGATCATGTTGATTTCCTCGTGGATGATCTGGCGCATCTTCTTGCCGGCATAGGCGATCTCGGCGTCGGTGAAGGGCACGAAGCCCCAATTGCCCGACCACGCATCGTTGAGGATACCGAGCACGATCTCGACCTCGCGGTCCCAATTGGCGAGGTCGATCCGGCGTACGGTGATGCGCGGATTGCGCTCCCCCGACTGGACGATCCGCCGGATCAGCGGCGGAAATTCGGCGGCGACGTCCACCTCGTAGGTGACGAGCCGCTTGGTGACCGCGTAGCCCGCACCCTCGATCCAGCCGCGGTAATGCGCCGGATGGTGGCCCATCATGATCATCGGATGGTGATCGTGACCTTCGATCAGCAGTCCCGGCTCTTCCCAGATCGACAGGGAGATCGGTCCGAGCATGCTGGTCATTCCCTGCTGCCGGTTCCATTCCTCGGCCCGGGCGAGGAGCGCGTCGGCAACCTCTCTGTCCTCGGCATCGAAATAGCCGAACATGCCGGTGCCCGGACCCATGCCCTGTTCGGGGGGGAGTTCGAGCGCGAGGTGGTCGATATGGGCGGAGATGCGCCCCACCGGCCGGCCGCCGCGCCTGGCGATGAAGAGCTGGACCGTGGCATGGCCGAAGAACGGATTGCGGTCCGGATCGATCAGTTCCATCTGTTCGGAGCGCAGCTGCGGCACGGCGAAGGGCTCGCGCTCGGCAAAATGGCGGCCCAGATCGACGAAGGTGCGGCGCCCTTTCTTGTCCGAAACCGGTTCGATCACTATCTCTGCTTCGCTCACGCCGGGCGCGCTCCTGTTCAGGCTGGGTCATTCCTTTGCGCGCTAGCCCGGCAACGGCGCAAGGGTTCGATCACTCTTTCCGACAGGCTGCGTTTGTCAGCCGCGCCCCCGGTGCTGTAAGGCACGCAACCGATCCGATTGATATGACGACGATGCAGCAACCTCTCTCTCCTTCCGGGCCGACCGGGGCCTCGGGTGCGTCCACGCGCCCGAAGGCGACGCGGGCGCAGTTCCTCGCCTGCGACGATCGCGACATGCTGCGCGCGGCCCGCGACCTGACCAGAGATCTCGCGACGGCGCGTGGCGAGATCTACTGGCTCGACCTGATCGCCTCGGCAGGGATCGGTTACGGGGCGATGGCGGGCGCGATACTGGTGTCCAGCGTGCCGCTCGCGGTGCTGCTGGGGCTGGTCTCCGCGCTGGCGCTTTATCGCGCACTGATGTTCATTCACGAACTGACCCACGTCCATCGCGACGCGCTGCCCGGCTTTCGCCTTGGCTGGAACGCGCTGGTCGGCGTGCCGCTGCTGACCCCGTCCTTCATGTACGAAGGCGTGCACACTCTGCATCACAAACGGACGCAGTATGGCACTGTCGAGGATCCCGAATACCTGCCGCTTGCGCTGATGAAGCCGTGGAGCCTGCCGCTCTTCGTGCTGATTGCCCTGTTGGCGCCGGTTGCGCTGCTGTTCCGCTTTGCGGTGCTGGTACCACTGGGGGCGATCCTGCCGCCGGTGCGGCGCATGGTGTGGCAGCGTTTCTCGGCCCTCTCCATCAACCCGCAATTTCGGCGCCGCCCTCCCGAGGGCGAAATGCGGAGCCGCGTGTTCTGGCAGGAAACCTGCGGCGCGGTGTGGGCGTGGGTGCTGATCGGCAGCATGTTCGCGCTCGGCTGGCGGCCGATCCTGATCGCGCTGGCGGTCGTCTCCTTCACCGCCACGCTGAACCAGCTGCGCACGCTCGTGGCGCATCTGTGGGAGAACGAGGGCGAGCCGATGACGGTGACGGCGCAGTTCCTCGACAGCGTCAATGTGCCGCCGCCCGGCCCGATTGCCGAGATCTGGGCACCGGTGGGTCTGCGTTATCACGCGCTGCATCACCTGATGCCCTCCATGCCCTATCATTCGTTGCCCGAGGCGCATCGCCGGCTGTCCGACCATCTCGGCCTCGAATCGACCTATCAAGGCGCGAACCATCCGGGGCTGGTGGTGCTGGTCGGCCGGATCGCGCGCAGTACGATGGGCCGCGGGCGGGGCTGACGGGCCGAAGTCTCAGCCGAGAAAGCGGATCATGGGAAGCAGGGGCGGGCCTTCGGTTTCCTCTGCGCCTTTCGCCAGACCCGCACGTTGCTCCGCATCCCGGATTTCGACGAAACCGCGCGCGGCGTAGAACGCGGCGAGCCATTCCGGTTCGGGTGCAACTTCGACCACGATCGCGTCCATTCCGCAATTGCGCGCGTCGATCGTCAGCGCCGAAAGCAGGCGCGAGCCAATACCGCGCCGCTGGTTGGGAGGGTCGACACACAATGCTCGCAGATGCAGTTCCCTGCGATGGGGTGAAGCAACCGCCAGGCCGACCACTTTCTCGCCGATGATCGCGGTAAGAGATTGCCGGCGGGCGATCAGTCGCCGGAAATATTCGCTGTCTTGTGCCGAGGTCGATATCGCGCCGGGCGTGTAAGATTGGCCAAACTCCCGAGCGATCGCGGCGAACCCTTCGGCATCGCCCGGTCGAGCGAGCCGGAGCGACCAGTCTCCGCTCATTCCTCCGTCCGGATCAGGACGGTTTCGCCGATCAGCACGAACAGGAGGAACGGCGCCCATGCGGCGAGAAAAGGCGGGTATCCGCCGAAATTGCCCATGGCCAGCGCGGCATTGTCGATCACGAAATAGGCAAAGCCGAGCGCCATGCCGATCAGCGCGCGAACGAAGAGCTGGCCCGACCGAGCGAGCCCGAACGCCGCCACCGATCCCAGCAGCGGCATGAGAAGCGCGGCAAGCGGGCCCGACATTTTATGCCACCACCGCGCCCGCAATTCCGAGGTCCGACGACCGGCTTCCTCGTAGCGATCGATCGACTGCGACAATTGCCAGAAGCTCTGAGCTTCGGGATCGACCCGTGCAAGCTCGACCTGCTGCGGCGTAAGGTCCTGACCGACCACGATCGCGGGGACTTCCGTAGTGCCGGCGTTCTGGACGGTGAAGCGCTGCGCATCCTCCAGTCGCCAGCCGGGATTGGCGTAAGTGGCCTGCGGCGCCCTGATCTGCTCGACGATCATCCCGTCATCGGTGCGGCGATACCAGGTGACCTGGCGCATCGCGGTGGTCGGGCCGGTTCCGGCCACCGCACCGGCGGTCAGCACATTATTGCCATCGGCGAGATAGACATTCGCACGCACGCCTGAATCCGCAGGGATCGGCCCGTAATCGACCGCTTCCCAGGCGCTTAGCGTGGCGTTCGCCCGTGTCACCACGCGCTCGTTGAAGGCAAAGCTGAGCACTGCGATCACGCCCGCGGTGAGGAACAGCGGCGCCAGTACCTGATGCGCGGAGAGGCCGGCTGCCTTCATCGCGATCACCTCGCTGTTCTGGTTGAGCCCGACCAGCATGATCAGCGTCGCCAGCAGCACCGAATAGGGCAGGAACCGCGCCACGAGCTGCGGCAATCGCAGCGAGACATAGGTGAAGAGCTCGCCCTGGCCATTGCCGGGCACCACGAGAATATCGCCGCTCTTGGAAAGCAGGTCGAGCATCATCAGCACGAGCACCAGCATCACCAGCACCGCGAGGATGCGGGTGACGAACATCTTCGCGAGATAGACGGTCAGCGTGCGCGAGGGGAAGAAATGGAGTTGCATGTCCGGTCGGGCGTCTATTCGGCGAGGGCGGGCTGGACGTCATGGTCCGGCCGGGCGTGGGGAGGCTTGCGACCGCGACCGAACAACCGGCCGATCTTCTTGCTGATCTTGGCGAACCCGCTTTCGAGCGCGCCGATCGCCTGACCTCCAGGCACGAAGGCGACCCGGTAGTACATCCACAGGATCAGCGCCGCGAAGATCGCGAACGGCCCCCACAGCGCCAGGAACGGGTCGAACCGGCCGAGCGCGGCGAGATCCTCGCCGTACTGGTTGACCTTGTGATAGGAGACCACGAGCACGATCGAGAGAAACACGCCCAGCGCGCTGGTGGATCGCTTGGGCGGAATGCCGAGCGCGACAGCGAGCAAAGGCAGCAGCGCCATCATCACCACTTCGACGAGACGATAATTGAAGCTCGCCTGGCTAGCATCGCGCAGGGAAGTGCTCGCATTCTCGCTCCAGCCGATCCGCAGAAGTTCCGGCAGGATAAATTCGCGCTGGTCCTCGCCGCGTTGCCGGAACGCTTCCATCGCGGGCAGGTCGATCGGGAGATCGTGCCGGGTGAAGGTCAGCACGCGCGGACCGGTACCGCCCGTATCCTGAACGATGGTGCCGTCCGAGAGGCGCAGGATGATCGTGTCGGGGCTGTCGGTGGTGGCCAGAAAGGCGCCCTCGCGCGCCGAGATCGACAGCACCTGACCGCGTTCGTTGGCGACGCGGGCGAAGATCCCTTTCAATTCGCGCCCGTCATTCTCGCTTTCCTCGATCCGCAAGGCCATCCGGTCGGCCAGCGTGGTGAACTCGCCCACCCTGATCGAGGCGCCCAGCGCCCCCGACCTCAGCTCGAACTCCAAGCGCTCGTAGACGAAGCGGCTGATCGGCTGGACATAGAACACCAGTGCGAGGTTCACCGCCATCAGCACGGCGGTGATGATGTAGGGGACGCGCAGCAGACGGCCGTAGGACATGCCGACAGCGCGCAGGATGTCGAGTTCGCTGGTGGTGGCGAGCTTGCGGAAGGCAAGCAGGATGCCGAGCATCAGGCCGAGCGGGATCGCCAGCGCGGCGTATTCCGGAATGGTCGCGGCCAGCATCTTGAAGACCACACCGATCGGCCCGCCCTCGACCGCGACGAAGTCGAACAGTCGCAGCATCTTTTCCAGCAGCAGCAGCGACGCGGCAAGCGCGAACACCCCCATCATCGGCACGATGACGAGGCGGAAAATGTAGCGGTCGATGGCAGGGATGAAATTGAACACGCGCTCGCCGTCAGTACTTGCAGGATTGCGCCCTAGCGCGGATTGTCCGCCGGGTCACTTGCTAGCTTTGCCGCCATCTACCACAGCCGGCTGCCGGGCACGCCCTTGAACGGTCCGGCCTCGCGGGCCGAAATCCAGCCGCCGTAGAAGCCGCCCGGCTGCGGCGTGACCTGCTCGCCGTCGAGCAGGCATTCGTCGAAGGGTTCGGGATAGAAGGCGAAGTATCCGGCCATGCCGGCAAAGGCGCGGGTGGGATCGGGATAGCTCCAGCCGACCGCTTCCAGCCGAATACCGTCAATCACGACATCCCAGTAGCGTGCCTGCCCCTTCCACTCGCAAATCGAGCGGCGCGAATTGGGGACCAGATGCTCCATCGCGATGTCGTCTGGCGGAATGTAGTAGGTCGGCGGATGGCTGGTTTCGAGCGTGCGCCAGGCGCGGACGGTATCGACCAGAATTGTCCCGTGATGGCGTATCTCGACATGGCGATCGGTCGGCTCGCCGATGGCCGGACGCGGATAGTTCCAGACGCTTTCCTGCCCCTTGCCGACAGGATCGGGCTCGGGATGCATCGACAAGGCGCGTGTCAGGCTTTTTCGAGAGTGCACTGGAGGGGGTGCTGGTTCTGCCGGGCGAAATCCATCACCTGGTTCACCTTGGTTTCCGCCACCTCGTAAGGGAAGATCCCGCACACGCCGACGCCCTTCTGATGGACGTGTAGCATCACCCGCGTCGCCTCCTCCATGTCCATGCGGAAGAACCGCTTCAGCACGATCACGACGAATTCCATCGGCGTGTAATCGTCGTTCAGCAGCAGCACCTTGTACTGGCTCGGCTTTTTGGGCTTGGCGCGGGTCTTGGTGGCGACGCCGGCCTGATCGCCGGTGTCCGTGCCGCCTTCTTTCGCGCCATCGTCGGCCATGCGGAACGAGCCGCCAAGGACATGGGCCGCGAGGGGGAGGGTAAAGGGAAAGCTCATTGCCGGCACAATATCGTAAGCATCGCGCGAGGTGCAACCCGTCCGCGCCGATCCGAAGGCGTTTCGTGATTAATGTTTCGAAGCCTGTCCTGCGGGTGGTGCGCCGGACAGACGGCGAAAAACGAAAACGGGCCGGAAGGCGTAATGCCGTCCGACCCGTCGTTTACCTCGACCGGGCAAGTGAGAGAGGAGAGATGCCCGGTCGCGGATGTTCGTCGATCGCTCAGGCGGCAACCTTCGAGATGCGCTCGGCAGCGATGCTGGCGCGGCTCGAAAGCGGAGCGAAGGCTTCGTTGACGAGCTTGGTGGTCAGCTCGACATTGCGCGAGGCGCGGGCGACCGCAGCGTCGAAATTGCGACGCATCATCTCGCCCTGAAGCTGGAACAGCTCGGTCGGCGACTTGACGGCGGCCATCTTCTTCACGTCGTCGGTCACGGTCTCTGCGGCGAGCTTGGCGTCTTCCATGTAGATGCGGCCCATGTCCTGCATTCCGTTTGCGAGCAACTTGCCCGAAGTGACCATCGCTTCGAGATTGCCCTTCTGGAACTCGACGACTTCGGAGGTCATCTCGGAACCCTTCTCGTACGCGGCCTTCATGCGGCTTTGCGCCTCGGCAGCGGTCTGCTTGACGGTGCCGGCGAAATCGGTGGTGCTGGTGTTTTCCATGATCTTGTCTTTCAGTTGCGCGATGGTGGGAGTGCTGGTGCCGGTCGGCTTGATGTAGGGCTTGCGACCGTCGGACTTTCTGGAAGTAGCCTTCTTGGCGGAAACCTTGCGGGCGCTGGCCTTGCGTTCCTTGGCCTTGCGTCCAGTAGCCTCGTCAGCCTTCTCCGTAGGTTCGGCGGCAATGGCATCCGCGACGGCTGTAGCCTTCACTGTCTCGGCATGATCGGTTTCAACGGCCTTCTCGATAGCCGAGAGGTTCACGCCGTCCTTCTCTCCGCGTTCGGTCGCGTCGGCAGATACCTGTTCAGCGGCGGCATCGGTCTTGTTCTGGCTTTCAGCCATGGACGTCCTCGCTTATTGTTGCACTGCACAAAATATGGTTTTCCGGGGCAAAGTCAAGCATTTTGTGCAGTGCAGCAAATATCGCGAGGCGGCGTCGGGCCGAGGTCTCGAAAGCCTCAGCGTGTCATCACGTAGCGTCCTGGCGCGTTCTCGATCACTTTGTCGCCCTTCCTGCCGGGATCCCGCTTGCCATCCGCCCTGACGGTGGCGGCATCCCGCGCGCGCAACCAGTCGATCCAGTCGGGCCACCAGCTTCCCTTGTGCTCGACGGCGCCTTTCTTGAACGCCTCCAGATCGCGCGGTTCGTCCTCGTTGATCCAGTACTGATACTTGCCCGCCTCGGGCGGGTTGACGACACCGGCGATATGTCCGGAACCTGCCAATACGAAGCGGACGGGGCCCGCGAAATGATCGGTAATGCGCCACACGCTTTCCGCCGGAGCGATATGGTCCTCGCGGCCCGCCTGGACGTAGGTCGGCGTCTTCACCTGTCCGAGATCGATCGGAGTGCCATCGATGGTCATCGCGTCGGCCTGAACCAGCTTGTTGTCCCGATAGAGATCGCGCAGATAATACTGATGCCATTTCGCCGGCAGGTTGGTGACGTCACCGTTCCAGTGCAGCAGGTCGAAGGCCGGATAGTCCTCGCCCAGCATGTAGTTGTTAATCACGTAGTTCCAGATGAGGTCCGTTCCGCGCAGCATGTTGAAGGTTGCGGCCATGTAGCGCCCGTCGAGATATCCTTCGGGTGAGAGCGTCTGGATCGTGGCGAGCTGTCCGTCGTCGATGAAATGGAGCAGATCGCCCGCATTCTCGAAATCTACCTGGGCGGTGAAGAAGGTCGCACTTTTTACCTTCGATTCCTCGCCGCGGCGATGCAGCAGTGCGAGCGTGGCGGCGAGCGTCGTCCCGGCCACGCAATAGCCGATGGCGTGGACATGCGGCACCGAGAGGCGCTCGCGGATGTGGTCGATCGCCTCGATCTGGGCGCGGACGTAATCGTCCCAAACCACGTCCTTCATCCCGGCGTCGGCCGATTTCCAACTGACCATGAAGACCGTCACGCCCTGCTCGACCGCCCAGCGCACGAAGCTCTTCTTCGGGTTCAGGTCGAGAATGTAGAAGCGGTTGATCCACGGCGGGAAGATCACCAGCGGCACTTCCAGCGTTTCCTCGGTGGTCGGGCTGTACTGGATCAGCTGGAACAGCTCGGTCTCGTAAACCACCTTTCCGGGGGTCACGGCGATGTTTTCGCCCAGCTTGAAGGCGCTTGCATCGGTGTGGCTGAGCTGACCGCGCTTGAGGTCGGCCAGCAGGTGTTCCATTCCCTTGACGAGATTCTCGCCCCGGGTTTCTATCGTTTTCTCCAGGACGACCGGATTGAGCATCGGAAAGTTCGCCGGGCTCGCGGCTTCGATGATGGCGCGGGTCGTGAAGCGCAGTTGTTCGCGCTTGTCGTCGGGCAAGCCCTGGATTTCGTCGACCATTCCTTCGATCCGCTCCGCCAGCATCAGATAGGTCTGGTGGATCAATGCGAAGGCCGGGTGAGTCTTCCATTTTTCGTTCGCAAAACGGGGGTCGGTGCGCGGCAGGTCGTCGACTTTCTCTCCCGCCTTCGGGCCGATGCCATAGGCGCCGAGAACGGTTTCCCAGAGCGCGAAGCCTTCTTCCCACAATTGCTTCTGCCGCTGCGGATCGGCCACCGGCATCTGGCTGTACCAGCTTTCGGCCAGCGCCATCCAGCGCGACGGATCGAGATAGGGCAGGCCGACGGGCGCCGATTTCGCCTGCTCGGTGGCGAATTCGAACCACATCGTCTGAAGTTTCGTCCCGACTTCGGCCCAGTGCTGCGCGTCTTCGGGTTTGACGGATACCGCACCCATCGCTCCCGTCTTTGCCAATTCGGCCATAGGCCCGAACATCGCCCGTGCGAGCTGGGTGGGGCCGGCGTAGAGATTGGTGAAGGGATCAGTGTCGGTCATCGGATCGGTTGCCTTTACATTCTTGCGCGCGTGCGAAGCGAAATGAACGGTCTATCCGTCAGGTGTAGAGCAGTCGCCTGCATCTTGCACCTGCCGCCGATTGCACATGGGGCACGAATAGGTAATCCTGAAGACGGCAAATCTATCCGCCTCGACCCATCTACCGGAGCACCGATGTCCGAGCCCTTCTATCGCATCAAGCGCCTGCCCCCCTATGTCATCGCCGAAGTCAATGCGATGCGGCACGCGGCGCGGCAGTCGGGACGCGACATCATCGATCTGGGCATGGGCAACCCCGACGAGCCGCCGCCCCAGCACGTGATCGACAAATTGTGCGAGGTGGCGGGCAAGCCAGACGCGCACGGCTATTCCCAGTCGAAGGGCATTCCGGGTCTGCGCCGCGCTCAGGCGAATTACTACCGCCGCCGCTTCGGCGTTGATCTCGATCCCGAGACCGAGGTGATCGTGACGATGGGTTCCAAGGAGGGGCTCGCCAGCCTCGCCACCGCGATCACCGCGCCGGGCGACGTAGTGCTGGCGCCGAGCCCTTCCTATCCGATCCATACCTTCGGCTTCATGATCGCCGGTGCCTCCATCCGCGCCGTGCCGACCACGCCGGACGAGAATTACTGGCGCGCGCTCGACAATGCGATCGCCTTCACCGTGCCCCGGCCGACCGTGCTGGTGGTGAACTATCCCTCCAACCCCACCGCCGAAGTGGTCGATTTGGCCTTTTACGAGCGGGTGGTCGCCTGGGCACGCGAGCACGGCGTCTTCGTCCTTTCCGATCTGGCCTACAGCGAGCTTTATTTCGACGGGCAGCCGACGCCTTCCATCATGCAGGTCGAGGGCGCGAAGGACGTGGCGGTCGAGTTCACGTCCATGTCCAAAACCTATGGCATGGCCGGCTGGCGGATCGGCTTCGCCGTGGGGAACCGCGAACTGATCGCGGCGCTGACGCGAGTGAAGAGTTACCTCGATTACGGAGCTTTCACACCGGTCCAGGCGGCGGCCTGCGCCGCTCTCAACGGGCCGCAGGATTGCGTGGAGGAAAACCGCGCGCGCTACCATCGGCGGCGTGACGTCATGGTCGAGAGCTTCGGCAGGGCGGGGTGGGTAATACCCGCGCCGCGCGCGAGCATGTTCGCCTGGGCGCCGCTGCCGCCCGGCTTCGAGGGGATGGGCAGTCTCGAATTTTCCAAGCGGTTGCTGCAACAGGCCGATGTCGCAGTGGCGCCGGGCGTCGGCTACGGAGAGGAAGGCGAAGGTTTCGTCCGCATCGCCATGGTCGAAAACGAACAGCGCATCCGCCAGGCGGCGCGCAATGTGAAGCGCTTCCTCGCCAATCCAGATCCCTGAGGCTCCGTTTCGGTGGCGGCCGTTCTGGATCGCAGGCGCGTCAGGTCCGACCGGTCGGCGAGATTGCGGGTCCTCTTCCGCAGACATGATCCGCGGACAGGGCGATGCGCCGAGAATTCGTCTGGCTTTCCACGCAGGGCACGCTTCCTGCACAATGGGACCTGCGCGCTCTCGGATGGGCCCTTCGGGCGGGTGGGGAAACCCAGAGAGCGGACCGGATCATACCGACACTGATCGACTGCCGGGCGGGGAGTGCCCTTGTCTTGCGCAAAGCAGCGCCCTTGCTCCGAAATTGCGCCGCGATCGGCGTCGAAAGCGCCGGTGATCGGGCAGCGCTGCTCGAACATGGCGTTGGCGAGGCCCTGTCCGGTGCGATCGATGCGGCCGAGCTTTCGGCGCGCATGGGCCGCATCACCGCTCGCCTCGAAATGCTGCCGCGGCATCGTCCGGCGGGGCCGCTGCGCCTCGATCTCTTCCACCGGGACGCCCGTATCGAGAAACGCTGGATCGGGCTCCACCCGCGCGAATTCAATCTGTTCTGGCGGCTAGCCGCGACTCCGGGCGTGAGGGTTTCCCGCCATGCTCTTTTGCGGGAGGTCTGGCGGATCGACCACGTTCCGGAAACGAACTCGCTGCCGGTCCATGTCTCGCGGCTTCGTGCCAAGCTGGGCGTTTTCGGTCTGGCTTGGCTGATCGAGACCGACCCGGCGGACGGTTATCGCCTCGTGGACAAGTCCGCCGAGGGGTACGCAACAACAGGAAAGGGCGAGGGCGCATATGCCGCTCTGGACAGGCCCGCGCTCTTGCGCGACGAAGGCTGTCGGTCTCACGAACAGGAAGGCTAAGCCCATGCAGTGGAATGATCGCGTGACGCTCGAGCTCGCCGACAACGGCGTCGCCGAAGTGCGGCTCACGCGCGGCGACAAGATGAACGCGCTCGACCCGGCGATGTTCGAAGCGATCATCGCGGCGGGCGATGCGGTGCGCGGGATGACGGGCCTGCGCGCCGTGGTTTTGTCGGGCGAAGGGCGGGCATTTTGCGCCGGCCTCGACCTGTCGAACTTTACCAGCGCCCCGACCGGCGACCGAACGCCGCTTACCGAGCGGACTTACGGCAATGCCAACCTCTTCCAGGAAGTCGCGATGACCTGGCGCAAATGCCCGGCGCCCGTGATCGCGGCGGTCCATGGAGTGTGTTTCGGCGGCGGGCTCCAGATCGCCAGCGGCGCCGATATCCGGATCGTCCATCCCGAAACGCGGATGGCAATCATGGAGATGAAGTGGGGCCTCGTGCCCGACATGGGCGGTTATGCCCTGTGGCGCGGCCTGGTCCGCGACGACGTGCTGCGCGAACTGGTCTATACCAACCGCGAATTCACCGGGGAGCAGGCCCTCGGTTATGGCCTCGCGACCATTCTGGATGCCGATCCGCTCTCCCGTGCCCGAGCAATCGCCGCCGAGATCGCGGACCGCAACCCCGACGCGATCCGCGGAGCGAAGCGCTTGGCCGAGGCCATGCTGTCGCCCGATACCGACGCGATTCTCATGGCCGAGAGCGAAGAGCAGGCAAAGGTAATCCGCACCCCCAACCAGATCGAGGCGGTGATGGCGGGGATGCAGAAGCGTCGGCCCGAATTCTCCGACGGCTGATCAGCCGAAAACGGCGACGCTCTGCATTCCGTCGAGCAACTGTCGCCCGTCGGACGACCACATGCGCAGTCGTTCGCTCGAATACCCGGCATCGGCATGCTGGCTGGCGTTTTCCGCCAGCCACCAGCCATCCGCGCTCGCCGGAGCGTTATCGAGCAGGTTGAACGACCAGTTGATCGAACTGATCGGACCCTGCCGCTTCATCGCCCGCATCGCTCCCGGGGGGAGGACATCACCCATCAGGATCAAGCGCGAAACCGCATCCACGCCATCCGCATCGCGCAGCCGTACCCAGCGACGAACAGTCGGCTCGCCCGGCCCCCGCTGTTCCTGCGCGCGGCGAATATCGAAATGGTTGCGGATAAACTGCGGCGCGCTGTCCGTGGCGATCTCTTCCGCCTCGACCGGAGGCCCCGGCCAGTCGTCCGGGGCAGCGGCGGGATGCACGGCATTGGCTTCGCGCGCATCTCCGAAAAGCCACAGGCTCGTGAGCGCGCATCCGCTGTCCGACCAGATCTCGCTGCGGACCTGCGTGACGTTGCGGCCTTGCCGCAGGATTTCACGACGCAATTCCACCTGCGTACCGACGGGCGACACGAAGCCGACCTGCGCTGCGCGGAGCGGCGGCAGGTCGGTAAACGCACGGATCGCCGATGTGTAGGCGATGAGTGCCGACGCGCCACCATAAAGGGTGCGCCCCTGGCCCCATTCGGCAATGTCGGGAAGGGTGGTTGCTCCGCCTTCGGAGCGGATCGGATCGATCAGGCTGGCTACACTCATGCCCTGGCTTTACGCGAACGGAAGGCCGCGTCCAGACTGACGTAACGTAAGGCGGCGGTCCTTTCGCAAGAGCGATTGCCATGCAGCGCCGGACTCGCTAGAGGGCGCCTCCCGTCCGCAACGATCGTCTCGGACGGGCGAGGCCCGATGGCGGAGTGGTTACGCAGAGGACTGCAAATCCTTGCACGCCGGTTCGATTCCGGCTCGGGCCTCCATTTTCGCAAGATGCGCGAAAATGCCGCTTTAGCTCAGTTGGTAGAGCACATCATTCGTAATGATGGGGTCACGTGTTCGAGTCACGTAAGCGGCACCACTTCTGGTCAAAGACGGGAACACTTCCCTCCTAGCGGGGATGACCCCCGGGATAGCTATTGTTCCAACATCGCTTTTGAGCCGGTGATCGTCATTCGGTATTTCCGCATCCTTACCTCGGATACCGGCATCCGCAGGTAGGCGTCGCGGGAAGCGCCGCTCACATCCGCCCTGTCGAATCTTGATGTCCGATATGGCCGGGAACCCGTCGGCGCCGTCTTCGTTTAATGGCTCCAAAACAGAACAATCTCGACTTACTGATGAGTTCCTTCTGAGAAAATGAATGAAAGTCAGTATGTTAAGTGCATCGTCCCGTTGTGGGGCGCCGCTGTCGACTTCCAAAAGATATCTTCCTTTCCCGGCTTAATTCGCTATTAACCCATCCCAACAGGTCGCTCTGATAGCGCCGGAACAGCCAACAAATTGGCGACCGGCGATCCGGTTTCTCGGTTCGAGAATTTCAGCCGTGAAACGGAAGGGGGAGGGGTTGGTGTTCAGGAAATTTGCGTTCTGCGTGCTTGTCGCGCTTGGGGGCCTTCATGGTCCGGCCATGGCTCAGGATCTGGTTTACGAACCGATCAGCCCGACCAATGGCGGAAATCCGTTCAATTCCGCGCACATACTCGGGACAGCGAACGCCCAGAACGATTATCGCGATCCCCGCGCCACCACCACGAACTCGCAGGCGGACATCTTCGCGCGCCAGTTGCAATCGCGGCTGCTCTCAGCCCTTTCCTCGCAGATCGTGGATGCCATCTTCGGAGACAATCCGCAGGAAAACGGCACCATCAGCTTCGGCGGCCAGACGATCACCTTTTTCCGCAGCCTGGATTCGGTGACCCTGATCATCACGAATGACGATACGGGCGAGGAAACCCGCATCGTCGTTCCCCTGTTCATCGAGGTCAACTGATGCGGGCGCTGCGTAATCTTGCACTAATTGCCGGGGTCTCGTTCCTGAGCGGTTGCATGACCGTTGGCGACGACGGGCGGGACCTGATGCCGCCGGAAACGAGCCTCGCCTATTTTCCGAAAAAGACTCAGACGCAGAACCTGCTGAACGAATTGCCCGGCCCCGAGCGTCAGGTTGCGATCGCGGTCTATGGCTTCACCGACCAGACCGGCCAGTTCAAGTCGTCCAATACGGGGCAGACGCTGTCGCGGGCCGTGACCCAGGGGGCCAGTTCGATACTGGTTCGGGCCTTGCAGGACGCTGGACAGCGCCAGTGGTTCACTGTGGTGGAGCGCGAGCGCCTCGATAACCTGCTCAAGGAACGGCAGATCATTGCCGAGATGCGCAAGCGCTATCTGGGAGAGGAAGATACCGATCCCAACGCGCTGCCGGCTCTGCTCTTCGCCGGCGTCCTTCTCGAAGGGGGCATCGTCGGATACGATACGAACACGGTCACCGGCGGTGCCGGGGCGGCTTTCCTCGGCATTGGCGGGCGGACCGAATATCGCCAGGATACGGTCACGGTCTATCTGCGCGCGGTGTCCGTGCGGACCGGGGAAGTGCTGACCAACGTCACCGCTTCCAAGACGATCGCGAGCCAGGCGATCGGGGCCAGCGCGTTCCGGTTCGTCGCCTTCAAGGAGCTGCTCGAGGCCGAGGCGGGGATCACCGCCAACGAACCCGATCAGGTGGCACTGCAGCAGGCGATCGAGAAGGCGGTCTACGGATTGATCCTCGAAGGCGTCGAACTCGGCCTGTGGAGTTTCCGGGACATGATGGCCGCCGGTCCTCTGATGCAGACCTACCGGGCCGAGCGCGACGGGATCTACGACGCCGACGACGTGCAGCGCGCCGTGCGCCGCGCCGGCTCGCTCAGCGCTCTGACCGTGGTGCGCGACGAACGCGAAGACAATGGAGAAGAGGAGGGCGACTCCTGAGGGGGAAGAAACGCCGTCATCGCGCCGAAATGAGGGGCGCGGTTCGAGGGCGATAAAAAAGCACGCAAGGGAGCGGCAACTCCGATGCGTGCGAGATGTGCAGGCTGCGATACCCTTACGCCCGGCGTTCTGTGCGCCGAAGCGCGACGGTTATCGCCTTTTTAGGAAGGTGATGCAACATGAAGACTGTCAGGCTCGATCCGCAAGACGAACAATCGCCCGGCCTATCGGCTGCGGGCAGCGTCAAGTCCGGACCCGGCAATCCCCGCATCACATACGAATATCAGCAGAGGCAAAGGCTCTAGGCCGAAGCCGCTGTGCACGTTCGGCGACCGCAGACCGCCGGAAGAGAAAAGCGGGAAAAAATAAGCCCGTGTTCGAACCATAAGTCGCAAACCTTAACAAAGAGAAAAGGAAAATTGTGATGAAGAAGACCATTCTTACCGGCGCCTCGATCCTGGCGCTTTCGATTGCGGCTCCTGCTTTCGCGCAGAGCAATCAGAGCGATATCGATCAGACCGGCAACGGCAATGCGGCGACTGTCGATCAGTCAGGCGCCAACGCCTCCGACATCGATCAGATCGGCGGTGGAAATTCGGCGAGCAACGATCAGACCGGAACGGGCAACGATTCGACCATTCAGCAGAACGCGTTTCGCGCGTTGGCCGATGTGACGCAGAACGGTGCCGACAACACCTCGCTCATCGATCAGGATGACCCTGACACTGCTCCGGGCGTCGGAGGTACGACGGGTGTTGGCGGCTTCGATCCCGACGCCACCGTCGATCAGAACGGTATCAATAATGACTCGACGATCACTCAGACGATCGCTGCCGGTGGTGGCTTCAATCAGACCGCGAGCGTCGATCAGGACGGCTTGGACAACACTTCGACGATCGACCAGAACTCGGACGGCCCAGGCTACACTGGCGGCCTTCGTGCAGCAGTGACGCAGACCGGTGCCGCGACGTCGGACATTGTGCAGACCGGAAGCAACGGCGGCAAGAACCTCAACGCCTACGTCACTCAGGACAGTTCGACTTCGAATGTCGTTCAGTCGGCCAGCGACACTAGCGGCTTCAATCCCACTGCGGTCGCTCGTGTGAACCAGCAGGGTGGTTCGACCTCGGATGTGTTCCAAACGCTGACCGGCGATATGACCGGCGATCTGAACGCGCAAGTCACACAGGACGGTGGAGCAACTTCTACGGTAACCCAAAACGCGTTCGGCAATGCTTCGCTGACGCAGGACGCCATTGTGAACCAGGATGGTGCCAGCACCTCCAACATCACGCAAACCTTCAACGGAACTGGTGCAAACACTTTCCTTGCCACGGTCGACCAGACAGGTTCAGGGCATATGTCGACCATCGATCAGTCCGATGATGGCGTTGCGGGTTCGGGCGCCGACAGCGGCTTAACCGCCGATGTCGACCAGACCGGATCCGACAACACTTCGACTGTGACGCAGGTCAACCGGCTTCATTCAGCGACGGTCGCACAGACTGGCACTAACGAAACGGCTGACGTTTTCCAGACCGGAGTTGGCAACACTGCGCTTGTAAACCAGGACGGTGATGGAAACCTCGCCGATGTCCAGCAAACTGGCTTCAACAGCAACGCAACGGTCGCTCAGACCCTCGGTGCAAGCGACAACCAAGCGTTTGTCAATCAAGGCCGCGAAGGCAACAACGATGCAACCGTGACCCAGGGCGGAAGCAACAGCTTCGCATATGTCGATCAGATCGGGCTGGCTCGAGGTGAAACCGCCACCATTACTCAACTGGCCTCTGCCGACGCCAACACGGCTCGTATAACTCAGAACGGCGATCTCGCCGCTGGCTCTCCGAGCAATCTGAACGAAGCCTCGATCACGCAAGAAGGAGGCGCCGACAACCTGTCTGAAATCACTCAGACCGGTGCAAGCAACTTGGCCACCAGCCTTCAGAACGGCTCGAGCCTGCAGTCTTTCGTTACTCAGAACGGCGTCGGCAACTCGGCGCTCGTCGATCAGATGGGCAGCGGACACGTTTCAAACGTGACGCAGACCGGCGACAATAACACCGCCACCGTCACCCAGAGCGGCGGGATGGGAAGCGGCGGCGTAGGCCCCGTCTAATCAATGAAAAGGGCCGGCATCCGCGTGATGCCGGCCTCTTATCCCTTTCGATCAAAGGAACAGTAAGATGAGAAAGCACATCCTCGTAGGCGGCTCGATCCTCGCTCTCGCCATGGCTTCGGCGGTCCATGCCCAGTCCAATGACAGCACCGTCAACCAGACCGGCAACAATCAGCGCGCAACCGTCACCCAGTCGGGCGCGAACTCGGAATCGCTGGTCGAACAGTCGAACGCCAGCAACCAGGCTGTCGTGAACCAGCAGGCAGCCACGAACGGCGCTCAGAGCACCGTGCGGCAGAGTGGCAACACCGAACGGGCCAGCGTGATCCAGGTGAGCGGTGCCGCCGAGTCCGACATCGATCAGTCGGGCGGCGCACAGAACGCCTCGGTCTATCAGGATGGCAGCAGTTCTTCCTCGATCGTCCAGAGCAACCAGTTCAACGAGGCGAGCGTCAGCCAGACAGGTAACGACAATATCAGCACCATCACCCAGAGCGGCCAGAACGGCGCGGTGGGCGATCCCGACAACAACTATGCGAACGCCGACGCCGCGAACCTCGTGGGGCTGACCCAGGTTGGCGACCGCAACACCAGCGTCATCGCTCAGAGCGGCGACAACACCGTCGCCGACGTCATGACCTTGGGTAATGACAACAACGTCAGCATCGACCAGTCGGGCGATTTCTCGAACGCCGTGGTGACCCAGAACGGCGATCGCAACACCGCCAATGTGGTGCGCCAGAGCGCGGATGGCACCGGAGATGCAAGCAATCCCGCCGTCCCCGTGGCTCCGGGCGTGTTCGCCGATGCGATGATCGACCAGACGGGTGACGACAACCGCGGTTCGATCACCCAAGACGCGGTTCCGGCCTACGCCTCGATCACGCAGGATGGCATCAACAACGATTCCACCATCACCCAGACCGGCACGGCTTCGGGCGCCCGCGCGATCTCGCGGCAGACGAGCTCGGACAACCTGTCCACGATCAACCAGGCGTCCGGTGCATCGGCCGACGTGACCCAGGGCGGTGGCAACGCGTTTCCGGCGTTCGGCGGCCGGCTGAACAACGTCTCGACGATCGACCAGACCGAAACGGCTGGCGGTGCGAAAGCCATCGTCGCTCAGGACGGCGAGCTCAACCTGTCCGATATCGACCAGTCCGCTGAAGCTTCCGCCGAAGTGCTGCAGGCCGGCATCTACAACACCTCGACCGTCAATCAGACGGCTGCGGGTGCGAACGCGTTCGTCGATCAGGGCGGCGGTTATGGCGACAACGTGTCGAACATCGTTCAGTCGTCGGCTTCTTCGGCGCAGGTCACTCAGAGAGGTCAGCCCTCGGTCGGTCCGAACTTCACCAACATTTCCGACGTCAACCAGTCGGGCGGTGAAAATCAGGCGCTGATCGTACAGAACGGTTCGAACAACGAATCCGATCTCGACCAGTCGGGCAGCCTCGGCTTCGCCACTGTCGATCAGGACGGTACGTTCCTCCGCTCCACCATTAATCAAACGGGCGTAGGAACGCAGGCTTCGGTCTTCCAGACCGGCGAGAACCTGCGTTCGACAGTGACCCAGAGCGGTGTCCTGAACGGTGCGCTCGTCACACAGGAAGGTACGGACAACGAATCGACCATTCGCCAGAGCGCGACTGTGCTCAGCGGTGCGATCGTCTCGCAATCCGGCACCGGCCAGCGTTCGACGGTCGTGCAGAACCCTGTTGGCGGCCATGAAGCCAACATCGCCCAGTCGGGCCTCCGCAACGTCTCGACCCTGACCCAGGGCGGGCTCGGCAATTCGGCTGGCAGCGCCACCGATCAGACCGACAGCGGAATCAACCAGGCCGGCACAGACGGTCGTTCGACCGTGGTCCAGTCGGGTGGTTTCCAGTCGGCCTATGTCGAGCAGCTGGCCTCGGCCGTGAACGCTCGGTCTAACATCGACCAGGGGACGAACGGCGTCTTCGGTTTCGGTGCGGGGTCGGAGCAGATCGCCAACGTGTCGCAGGACGGTAATAACAACGGCTCGGACGTGACGCAGCGCGGAACGATGCAGATCGCCAATGTGACGCAGAGCGGTGAGTTCAACGAATCCGACATCAGCCAGGGCACCGTCCGCCGTGGCATCAATTCGGGCTCGGGCAACATCGCCAACGCCGAGCAGACCGGAGAACGCGGCTACTCCTCGATCGTCCAGAACGGCGCGGACAGCACGGCCACGCTGACTCAGGCGGGCTTCGACAACGAATCCTTCATCACTCAGCTGGGCTCGAGCAACACTGCCACGGTGACTCAGACGGGCACCGATGGATTGTCGAATGTCAGCCAGAACGGCAACTTCAACACCGCCACTGTCACGCAGGGCAACTAAGACGGCCGGGCCGGCGCGGGTCGTTTCCCGCGCCGGCCTACCCTGTTTCGGCCCGCGTCAATCGCTCGGCCGATCGCTTGGATGGGGTGGAATTCTCAGCCTCGTAAAAATCTGATAACTACCAGTTTCGTGAAGGAGCCGGACGATGACTTCGATTCGAACCCCCCTTGCTTCGCTCGCAGCGATCGCTCTGGCGTTCGGTTCGCCCGTCTCGGCTCAGAACAGCGATGCGCCTCCCGGCGGTGAAGAGCCCGGAACAGACCGTGGCGATCAGTTCGAATTCGAGCGCATCCCCGTTCCCGAAGAAGACCGTCGCGGCGTGTTCATCGCGCAGGTCGGCGCGGTCAACCGTGCCGAGGCGCGCCAGTCCGGCAGCAATTCTCATGCGCGCATCATTCAGAACGGTGACGAGAACCAGGTCGATGTCACTCAGGACGATGGCAGTCACCGCGCCTCGATCGCGCTGGACGGCAATCGCAACAGCGTCAATGTCGGGCAGCAGGGGCAGGGCCAGAGCGTGCTGATGCTGGCACAGCAGGGCAACGGCAATCGGGCCGATGTCTCGCAGACGGAATCGCAGTCGATCTACTCCGCCGCCGCCATCGGGCAGACCGGCTCCGACAATCTTCTCAGCCTTGTTCAGGATGGCAGTGACAATCAGGCGCGCCTTATCCAGAACGGCGACGGCAACACCATGACCGCGGTCCAGCAGGGCAGCGGCAACCGACTTTCCTGGACACAGGACGGCAACGGACTTTCCGATCTCCAGATCACGCAGGACGGCGGTCAGGCGTTGCAGATCACGCAGACCAATGGCGGCGCGCCGCCCAGCGGCACTGGCGGGGGCTAGGATCGCGATGCGGTACCGAACCCTGCTGGCCATCGCTCTCGCGATACCGGGCGCCGCAGGCACGGCGCAGGAGGTCGAGGGCGAGGACGACAGCGTCTATGTCGATCAGGCGATCCAGCCGAGCGGATCGGCACCTGCGGCAAGCGTTTACGGCCGCAATCCGGGCACGCAGTCCGCACCGCGCGGCACCAGCTCCGAGCAGGCCGGCGGCGTCGTCCAGATAGCTTCGACCGCAGAAGCGGAGGCGCCCGTGGCTCAGCTCACCGAAGCCGAATTCTCGACCTTGCTTTCGCAGCTGAGCGGATCCGAACGCGAGGTGCTGCTCGAAACGGTCGAAGGGCGGGACGTGTGTTCGAATCCGCCGGACATCCCAGCGGTGCGGCAACTTTGCGCCAATCGGCTGGAAACCCGCTCGCGCGAATTCGCGCAGGGCCCCCGCAACCGTCTTTCGCCCGAGGAACGCCTGCTGGGCCAAGCGCTGGACGGAACGAATGCGACAACGCTCGATCGGGCAATCCAGCGATTGGCCCGCAACACCGGGGCGGCGGACGATGCTGACAATCAGGCGGTCGCGTCCGTCGCGCTTGGCGCGAACACGCCTCCGCCCGAACAGGCCGGTGAAGAGCCTGCGGGGGCAGGACAATTGTCGGCCGAAACACAGGCGCTGATCGAAGCGATCGTCAATCAACTCGGCGGACCGGGAGGAAACCCATGAAGGGCATGTTTCGCAGTGTGGCCGTCATTCCGGCCCTGGTTATCGGAGGAGCGGCCATGGCCGGGGAACAGGCAATCTCGATGCGGGTCTCGGACACAGGGGGCGAGGTAAATATCGCGCTCGTCGCGCATTCCACGGTCGAGCAGGCGGTATCCTACGAAATCGAAATCCAGGGGGCATCCAAGGCTGTGCACAAGGGCCGCACGACAATACCGGCTAGTGAGGAGCGGGTCCTCTCACGCTTCAAGGTGAACTACACCGACGACTGGTGTGCGCAGGCCCGGATCCACGAGAGCGAGGGTGCAGCCTACACTCTGAACGCAGGACCCTGCGCGACGCCGATGGCGGGGGACTGACGCGCAGGGATGGGTGAGAGGTCGCCAGCAGGACGCTCCTCCACGAGTGTCATCATGCGGAGAACATCGCTCGGCACGCTGGCCTGCCTCACGCTCGGCGGAATGCTCGGCGGCGCGGTTCCGCTTGACGCCGAGCGGCCGGCTTCGGGTGAAGCTCTGCCTGTGAAGGGCACGGGAGCTCTCGTTCCTGTCGCACTCCACGATCATGTGGCTTTTGTCGGCGAAAACTTGCCGGAAATCGGCGCTGCGGCGGGGATGGCGTCCGCACTTCTTTCGCTCCCGGCGAGCGGAACCGGAATTCCCCGCGAGCCAGCCGCACCGGAACGTCCCGATGCAGGACCGACGCCAGCAGGTCTGGCCGACAGCTCGTCTCTTGACGTGGGCGCCGTTGCCACTTCCGGGGATAAAGGGGGGGGAGGGCGCACGGCTGGGCTTTCGGGGACATCGCATGGCCAAGACGCAGCGCAGACCGCGGAACCGCTATCTGCGCCCCCTCGGTCCGAATATCAGGTCCTGATGGGTGGCCGGGATACAAATCCGTTCGGCACGGCGACGCCTGCGCTCCTGCGGGAAATCGGAGAGCGGATCGGGCGTGACGACTTCGGTGAAGAGAACACGGCAAGGACTGATCTGTCCGCGCCCGAGGTCTCCGCGCCGCATACGCGGCCCGGCGCTGCGGCGAGCGAACCCGTACGACCGGCTATCGCGGCTGTTCCGAAATCTTCCGACCAGCTGGGGGTTGCCGCTATCGCACAGGCGGCGGCGTCTCCGGCACTACCCGGGAATAGCGGTTCGCCGGCCTATATCGAACAGATCGGCAGCAGACCGGCGAGCGCCTACATGGCGCAGATCGATCCCTCCGTGCAGCAGGGACGGCTGGCGGTACGCTATGGCGATCGTGCACTGGCGACCGTCGCGTTCCAGGTGGTGCCCGGCGCTGGCATGAGCGTTCACGGCGGGCAGCTGCTCGACCTGTTTCGCGATGGAATCGACGCCCCCACCTTCGCCCGCCTGCGCAATTCCGCCGCGAGCGACAGCTTTGTGCCGCTCGACCGCCTGGCTGCGGAAGGCATCCCGGTGCGCTACGATCCCGTTTATGACGAGATCGTGATCGGAGACGCTGGCTAGTTCAGTCGGCAGATCTTTTGGCGAAAGCGTGGGCCGCTCCGAACAGGCCCGGCTCGGGATGAGTGATAAGCTTCACCGACTGGTTCCGCATCAACGCGGCGTAGCGGCCCTTGGCGGCGAACCGTTCAGCGAAGCCTGATCGCGGGAGGACATCGCGGAGCCGGTAGCCGAGCCCTCCTGCGATCACCACCGGGGCGGGGCCGTGGGTCAGCGCGACGTCCCCTGCCACCGCGCCGAGGCAGAGGCAGAACCGCTCCAGCGCGGCCGCCGAAAGGCTGTCCGTGCCTTCTAGCGCCATGCTCCACAACGCCTTGTCGTCGCCGCGGGGCATGTCGCGATCCTCCAGTTCGGCGAGCACCCGGTAGATTGCGCGCAGCCCCGGCCCGGAAACGACCCGTTCGGCCGAGACGCGGGTGTGATGTTCGCGCAAATGCGCCAGCAGCCGGTCCTCCACGCTGTCGAGTGGCGCAAAATCGACATGGCCGCCTTCCGTTTCGACCACGTGGGAGTGCCCGCCCGTCCGCAGCAGCAACGCGATGCCGAGCCCGGTGCCGGGTCCCACGATACTGATCGCCCCGCGATCCGGCAGCGGTATGTCCGGACCCGTCAGATGGACGAGATCGTCAGGCTCCGCGCAGTCCACCGCATGGGCGACGGCGGCGAAATCGTTGATCAGGATGTGCGCGTCGAGGCCGAGCTGGTCCGCGAGCCGGCCCGGATGCAGGGTCCAGGGGCTGTTGGTCATCCGGACCACCTCGCCCTGGATCGGCGCGGCGATGGCGATTGCGGCCTCGCGCGGCAAGGTCCGACCGAGCATGCGACCGAGCGCTTCCCACGCGGTCTGGAGGCTGGCGTGGTCGGCGGTCTGAAGCTTAACCGGCTCGCCCAGCGACACCGCACCGTCTGCCGCGATCGTGGCGAGGGCGAAGCGCGCATGGGTGCCGCCGATATCGGCGACGACGATCTCGCACCCGCTGCCCGCATCTTTCGCGCTCACAGTCCTGCCTCCGCCAGCATCGCGCTGCCGCCCTTTTCCGCCGGGTCGGAATGGTGGCGCAGCATCGCGAAGAGTTCGCGTCCTGTGCCGAGAGCGGGGGGCGGGGCGCTCGCCTGTTCGCGAACGGCCCATTCGGCTTCCTCGACCAGCGCGGCGAGCGTGCCGGTTTCGGCGCAGACGCGGACCACGTCGCCGTCGCGCAATTTGCCGAGCGGGCCGTCATGCCACGCCTCGGGCGAGACGTGGATGGCACAGGGCACCTTGCCGCTCGCCCCCGACATCCGCCCGTCGGTGACCAGCGCGACACGGTGGCCGCGATCCTGCACCACGCCGAGGGGCGGCGTCAGCTTGTGCAATTCGGGCATGCCGTTCGCCGCCGGACCCTGGAAGCGGACGACCACCACCACGTCTCGGTCCAGCGCGCCATTCTTGAAAGCCTCGATCACCTGATGCTGGTTGGAAAACACCGCGCAAGGCGCCTCGATCGTCCGCCGTTCGGGCGCGACCGCACTCACCTTCATCGTCGCGCGGCCTAGATTGCCCTTTAGGAGCGCGAGGCCGCCATTGGGCTGGAACGGCGCGGATACGGGCGCGAGCAGCGTCTCGTCCCGGCTCTCGCGCGCGGCGGGCGTCCAGACGAGTTCCTGCCCGTCCATCACCGGCTCCTGCGCGCCATCCGCCAGCGAGCCTCCGTAAACGGTGCGGATGTCGCCATGCGCCAGACCCGCCTCGAGCAGTTCGCGGATGACATAGGGCATCCCCCCGGCCGCGTGGAAGTAGTTTATGTCGCCCGATCCGTTGGGGTAGACGCTGGCGATCAGCGGGACGACATTGCTGAGCTCGTCCATGTCGTCCCAGTCGAGCTGGATGCCCGCCGCTCGCGCGATGGCGGGCAAGTGGATGACGTGATTGGTCGATCCTCCGGTGGCGAGAAGGCCTACCACAGCGTTGACGATCGCCTTCTCGTCCACGCAATGGCCGAGCGGGCGGTAATCCTCGCCCCGCCAGCCGATCTCGGTCAGGCGGTGGATCGCGGCGCGGGTCAGTTCCTGGCGCAGCTTGTTACCCGGATTGACGAAGCTGGAGCCGGGCATGTGCAGCCCCATCATCTCCATCATCATCTGATTGGAATTGGCCGTGCCGTAGAAGGTGCAGGTGCCCGCGCCGTGATAGCTGGCGCTCTCGGCGTCCATCAGCGCGTCCTCGCCAACCTTGCCCTCGGCATAGAGCTGGCGGACGCGGATCTTCTCCTTGTTGGCGAGGCCCGATGGCATCGGCCCGGCGGGGATCAGGATTGTCGGCAGATGGCCGAACCGCAGCGTGCCGATCAGCAGGCCGGGCACGATCTTGTCGCAGATGCCGAGCAACGCCGCGCCTTCGAACATCCCATGGGACAGGCCGACCGCTGCGCTCATCGCGATCACGTCGCGGCTGAAGAGCGAGAGCTCCATCGAATCCTGGCCCTGCGTCACCCCGTCGCACATCGCCGGAACGCCTCCCGCAACCTGCGCGGTGGCGCCTTTCTCGCGGGCGAAGATCTTTATCTGCTCGGGGTAGCGGCCATAGGGCTGATGAGCGCTCAGCATGTCGTTGTAAGCGGTGACGATGCCGATATTCATGGCCTCGCCGCCGCGGATGGCGGGCTTGTCCTCACCGCTGGCGGCAAAGCCGTGGGCGAGGTTGCCGCAGGACAGCTTGGGCCGGTTGACGCCGGCATCCCGCTGGCGCTCGATCAGGTCGAGATAACGGCGGCGGCTGTCGCGGCTTCGCTCGACGATCCGGTCGGTGACACGGGCGAGAACGGGATGGAGGGTCATTCGGGGCTCCAGTAGATGGTGATCGGGCAGATCGCGCGCGCAATCAGCGTGGCGACCGGCATAGTGCTGCGCCCGGCGATGGCATCTTCGAGCACGCGCTTCTTCTGCTTGCCACGGATGACGAGGATGATCTCGCGCGGGGCCTCGGTCAGCGCCTCCATGTTCATGCTGAGGCGCGGGAAGGGCGCATCGAGCGGTAGCGGCACGGGGCGGGTGCGGATGACCTTGCGTCCGGGAACGTCCCCCGCTTCCATCTTGGGAAAGAGCGAGGCGATGTGGCCGTCTTCGCCCATGCCGAGACACAGCAGGTCGAGATCGGGCACCTCCATGCCCTCCTCCAGCGCCACGATCCGCGCCTCTGTCGCGCAGAAGGCGCCTTCGAGCTTCGCCTGATTGCTGGCAGCGTGGCCATGCTCCACGATCCGGTCGTCGCCGAGCATCAGGGTGACGCCCGACCAGTCGATCCCTCGGTCGACCAGCTTCTCGAAGATCGGCAGCGGGGTGGAGCCGCCCGGCACCGCGATGACGACCTGCGGATGGGCGGCGATCACGCGCGCCATATGCCGCGCCACCGCTTCCGCCGAACCGTCCTCGGCCCAGATCGGATCGGACTCACTCATGCCAGCTTCTCCCGTCGCGTTCGGTCAGCGCGATCGCAGCGCTCGGGCCCCAGCTGCCCGAACCGTAGGATCTGGGTTCCATGCCCTGTTTCGTCCACATCGCGCGGATGGCGTCGATCCATTTCCATTGTGCCTCCACCTCGTCACGGCGGACGAACAGCGTCGGATCGCCGTCGATCAGGTCGAGCAGCAACCGCTCGTAGGCGATCCGCCGCCGCGCCTTGGCGAACGCCTGGGTGAGCGAAAGATCGAGCGGCACTTCGCGCAGGATCACTCCGTCGCGGTCCATGCTCGGCTTCTTAGCCATGACCATCAGCCGGACATATTCTTCGGGCTGGAGGCGGATGACGAGGCGGTTGGCCGATAGCTCGCCGCCTCTCTCGGCGAAAATGTTGTGCGGCACCTGCTTGAACTGGATCACGATCTCGCTGCGGCGTTCGGCCATGCGCTTGCCGGTGCGCAGGTAGAACGGGACGCCCTGCCAGCGCCAGTTGTCGACATGGGCCTTCAAAGCGACGAAGGTCTCGGTATCCGAACTCTCGCCCAGATCGGCTTCGTAGCTGCCGACGCTCTCGCCCTTGACCGCGCCCTCGCCATACTGGCCGCGAACCATCTCGGCCGCCTCGAGCGGCCGGAGCGAGCGCAGCACTTTGACCTTCTCGTCGCGCACGGCGGTCGCGTCGAAATCGGCCGGCGGCTCCATGGCGGTGATGGCGAGCAGCTGGAGCATGTGGTTCTGCACCATGTCGCGCAGCGCGCCGGTGTCGTCGTAGAAGCCGTGGCGGCCCTCCAGCCCGACGGTCTCGCTCACCGTGATCTGGACATGGTCGATCCCGTTGGCGTTCCACAGCGGCTCGAACATGGCGTTGGCGAAGCGCAGGGCGAGGAGGTTCTGGACTGTTTCCTTGCCCAGATAATGGTCGATCCGAAAGATCCGGTCCTCCTCGAAGGCGGAGGCGACCGCATCGTTGATGACCCGCGAACTCGCGAGATCGTTGCCGAGCGGCTTTTCGAGCCCGATGCGGACATTCTCGCCCGCAAGGCCCGACGCCTTCAGGCCCTTGATCGTCGGTTCGAAGAGGAAGGGCGCGGTCGACAGGAAGATTGAGAGCCCGCCCGAAATGTCGCCGACCTTTTCGGCCAGCGCGTCGAACCCCTCGATCGTCGAGGCGTCGAGCGGCTGGTAGACGAGATGGTCGATGAAGCTCGCCAGATTTTCTTCGTGCCGCCGGTCCTCCGGGAGATGCTCCAGCAAGGCCTCGCGGGCCATGGCGCGAAACTCGTCATCGCTTAGCTCGCTGCGGGCGGTGCCGACGATCCGCAGATTCGCCGCGATCAGCCCGTCCTCGTGAAGCGCATAGAGCGATGGTAGCAGCATCCGTTTCGACAAATCGCCGGTGGCGCCGAAAAGCAGGAGGGCGGACGAGGATGTTGCCATGGAAGTGCGGGCTCCGCTGAATAGTGCCGGGGACGGGTTACGATCCTGTAGCGGTGCAGCCCCCGCCCGCGTTCCCCAAATCTCGTCTGGAGGCGCTCAGTCCTCTCCACGAAGTCAGACACTGCCGAACTTCCAGGACGTCCTGGTCGCGATGCGACGGCTTGCCAGCGATCCTTTGCTGGGCGAAAACGCCGTGGCGTCGATTGCGACGATATTCATGGGGAATTGCAATGAGACTTCATCACGCCTTGCTCGCCGGAAGCGCCCTGATCCTCGGGGCCTGCGCCACTGTGCCCGGATCGACCGAAAGCGGCGCGACCCGCCCGGCCGCCACGTCTCCCGACGCCACCGCGCACGACCGCCTGTTCGCCCTTTTCGCGGAGGCGGACGAGCGCGACCTTAAGCTCAATCCGCTGAGTGCCCTGTTCCGGGGCGACATGCGCTACGCCGACAGGCTCGGCGATTTCCTGACCGACGAATACAACCGGACGAGCCGCGCCAATGCCGAGGCCAATTTGGCGGGCCTGCGCGCCATCGACCGCGCCGCTCTCGATCAGACGGACCGGATCGCCTACGATGTCTTCGCCTACAACCAGCAGGAAGTGCTGAAGGGCCTGACCCCGGAAATCCTCGCGCTCACCGAAGTGCGGCCGGTCAATCATTTCAGCGGCTTCCACACCTTCTACCCGACCTTCGAAAGCGGCGACGGGGCCGCGCCCTTCAAGACGGTCGAGGATTACGAGAACGCGATAAGCCGCATGGCGGACTATGTCGCGCTGACGGATCGCGCGATCGCCAAGTTCCGCGAGGGGATCGGCTCGGGCGTTCTCGAAACGAAACTCACCATCGGCAACGTGATCGAACAGCTCGAAACGCAGGCCGCGATGGATCTCGAGGAATCGCCCTATTGGGGACCGATCCGGAACCTGCCCGAGGATTTCAGCGCCGCCGAGAAAACCCGGCTGACCACCGCCTATCGTCAGTCGGTGGACGAGGTGTTCGCCGCCAACCAGCGGCTGCACGATTTCCTGAAGGCGGAATATTACCCGGTCGCTCGCGATAACGTCGGTCTGGCGCAGATGAAAGGCGGGGCTGCGCTCTACAACCAGTTGATCGAGCAGACGACCACGCTGCCGCTCACCGCGGATTACCTGCACAATCTCGGCCTGTCCGAAGTCGAGCGGATCAAGACCGGCATGATGGAAGTGAAGGACGAGGTCGGCTTTACCGGTACGCTGCCGGAATTCTTCGACCACATCCGGACCGATCCCCGCTTCAAGCCGAAGAGCCGCGAGGATCTGACTCAGCGCTACTACGCCATCGGGAAAGAGGTCGACGCGAAAATCCCGGCTTTCTTCTCCGAGTTGCCCGAGACCCCGCTCGAAATCCGTCCCTACGAACCCTTCCGCGAAAAGTTCGAGGCGGGCGGCTCCTACCAGCAAGGCGCGCCCGACGGTTCGCGGCCCGGCATCTTCTATTTCAACGCCTATGACCTGCCGAGCCGGACCACACCGGGCGAGACCACCCTCTACCTCCACGAAGGCGCGCCGGGGCACCATTTCCAGATCAGCCTGGCGCAGGAGAACGAAGCGCTGCCCGCCTTCATGCGCTTTGGCGGGAACACCGCCTATGTCGAGGGCTGGGCGCTCTATTCGGAAACGCTCGGCTATCCGATGGGGCTCTACGAGGATCCCTATGCCCGCTTTGGCACGCTCGACGACGAGATGCTGCGGGCCATGCGGCTGGTGGTCGACACCGGCCTCCATTCCAAGGGTTGGACCCGCGATCAGGCGATCGAATACATGCTCGCCAATTCGGGCATGGGCCGCACCGACGCGACCGCCGAGGTCGAACGCTACATCGCCATTCCGAGCCAGGCGCTCGCCTACAAGGTCGGCGCGCTGAAGATCCAGGAACTGCGCGCGGAGGCGGAAAAGGCGCTGGGCGATCGCTTCGACATCAAGGCGTTCCACGCCCAGGTCCTCGGCACGGGCGCGCTGCCGTTGCCAGTCCTGGAAACCAAGATCGACCGCTGGATCGCGCGCGGCGGTGGCGCCTGATCGCGGCGTTCGGGGAACGATAGGTGGGAAGGGCGGGTTGTGATCGCATGATCAAGCTTGCCCTTCTCTGCCTCGTCGTCGCTCTGGTCGCTGCCATTCTTGGTTTCGGCGGGCTCGCCGGGACGATGGTCGACCTCGCAATCGTCCTGTTCGTGATCGCCGTGATCCTGTTCCTCGTCTTCCTGTTCCTGGGAATGCGCGCGGGCAAGAAGGTCAAGGACAGCTTCGACTGACCTTGCATCGCCCACAAGCGAACACGTGCGCGCTGGACGCGCCGCTTCGCTTGCCGTAGAAACCCGCCACCCCCGGGGAGCCTGCTCGTCCGTCAAGGACAAGGCTGAGAGGGGCGTGTAAGCAACGCCCGACCCGTCGAACCTGAACCGACTAGCATCGGCGGAGGGAGTGGACGGGTAACATCGCGACCGCCCGAATCCGCTGTTCTCTCCTCCCGGTGCGGAGCCAATGGAGAGACTTCGCATGGCCGACATCAACTCGAAATTCGATATCGGGGTCACCACCGGCCCGATCCGCGGCAGCCGCAAGGTGCATGTCGGCGCGAAGTCCGGCAGCGGCATCCGCGTCGCCATGCGCGAGATCGACCTTGCCGGAGGCGAGCCGAGCGTGCGGGTCTACGACACCTCCGGCCCCTACACCGACCCTAATGCTGCCATCGACATCAAGCGCGGCCTGCCGCAGCTGCGTCGCGAATGGATCACGGCACGCGGCGATGTCGAGGAATACGCCGCGCGCGAAGTGAAGCCGGAAGATAACGGGCAGCTCGGCCCGGATCGCAGCGGCGGCGTTCCGCAATTCCCCAATGTCGTCCAGCGCCCCCTGCGCGCGAAGTCCGGCGCCAATGTCAGCCAGATGCACTACGCCCGGCAGGGCATCATTACGCCCGAGATGGAATATGTCGCCGAGCGCGAAAATCTCGGCCGCGACTACGTACGCCGCGAACTCGACGGCAACAGCTGGGGCGCCGCGATCCCGGAATACGTCACCCCGGAATTCGTCCGCGACGAGCTCGCGCGGGGCCGGGCGATCATTCCCAACAACGTCAACCATCCGGAAAGCGAGCCGATGGCGATCGGGCGCAACTTCCTGGTCAAGATCAACGCCAATATCGGCAATTCCGCGGTTGCCAGCGACGTCGCCAGCGAAGTCGACAAGATGGTGTGGGCCACGCGCTGGGGCGCGGACACGATCATGGACCTCAGCACAGGTCGCAATATCCACGACACGCGCGAATGGATCATCCGCAACTCCGCCGTGCCGGTGGGCACCGTGCCGATCTATCAGGCGCTGGAAAAAGTCGGCGGCATCGCCGAAGACCTGACCTGGGAGATCTTCCGCGACACGCTGATCGAGCAGGCCGAGCAGGGGGTGGATTACTTCACCATCCACGCCGGCGTGCGCCTTCCCTACGTCCCGATGACCGCCAAGCGCGTGACCGGCATCGTCAGCCGCGGTGGCTCCATCATGGCGAAATGGTGCCTCGCCCATCACAAGGAAAGCTTCCTCTACGAGAGGTTCGACGAGATCACCGAGATTATGAAAGCCTACGACATCGCCTATTCGCTTGGCGACGGCTTGCGGCCCGGCAGTATCGCGGACGCAAACGATGAGGCGCAGTTCGCCGAACTCTATACGCTGGGCGAGCTGACCAAGCGCGCCTGGGAGCAGGACGTGCAGGTGATGATCGAAGGCCCCGGCCACGTGCCGATGCACAAGATCAAGGAGAACATGGACAAGCAGCTCGAGGCCTGCGGCGAGGCGCCGTTCTACACGCTCGGCCCGCTGGTCACCGACATCGCGCCGGGTTACGACCACATCACCAGCGGCATCGGCGCCGCGCAGATCGGCTGGTACGGCACCGCGATGCTCTGCTACGTCACACCCAAGGAGCATCTCGGCCTGCCCGACCGCGACGACGTGAAGGTGGGTGTGGTCACCTACAAGCTCGCCGCTCATGCTGCCGACCTCGCCAAGGGCCACCCGGCCGCCAAGGTCCGCGACGACGCGCTGTCGAAAGCCCGCTTCGAATTCCGCTGGCGAGACCAGTTCAACCTCTCGCTCGATCCCGAGACGGCCGAACAGTACCACGACCAGACCCTGCCCGCGGAAGGCGCCAAGACCGCGCATTTCTGCTCGATGTGCGGCCCGAAATTCTGCTCGATGAAGATCACGCAGGAGGTGCGCGACTTCGCGGCAAAGCAGAACTCGGACAGCTATCTCGCGAGCGAGAATATCAAACGCGAAACTTCGGCCGAACAAGCCGAAGAGGCCCGCGAAGGAATGGAAGAGATGAGTCGGGTTTACAACGAGACGGGTCGCGAGCTCTATATCGGCCAGGGAGATCGCGAGCATGACTGATAAGGCAAAGGGTCCTGCTTCCTACTTCCCCTCGATCGAGGGGAAGTACGGCAAGCCAATCGCGGAATGGCAGGCGCTCATCCGCGCACGGCAACCGGCGAAGCACATGGAAATGGTCAGGTTCCTCAAGGACGAACACGGCATGGGCCACGGCCACGCCAACGCTCTAGTCGCGGCGACGCTTGTGGAGGGGCGGGACTGAACAGAGTTTCGCCGCAAAGCTCAACGCGGTGCCGCAGCCTCTACGGACTTCGACGGAGTTGGATCTGTAGTGCGCCAAGGAGATGCTGCGCTCGATCACTCCCAGCAGCGCCAGTCCCGATCCTGACCCTAACCGATATCGAAATCCCCCTCGTCCTCGCCGTCCCAATAAGCGGCGCGAGTGGCGTGGACGTGGAGCATCACCAAGCCATCGGTATCGATCCCGTCCTCGAACCAGTGGTCGAGTTCGTCCACCCAATGTTCGGCGAAGGCATTCTTGTCGCGCACGATCTCACACGAACCTTCGATGGAGATGAAGATGCCTGGGGCGCCTTCCTTGCCTTGCCGCCCTTGAAGTGAGAGGCCGACCTTCGAATTTTTCTCAATGTCCTTCGCCATAAGGCTGTCGCCCCAGGTGAAGTAATAGCTGTCACCATCATAGTCGACATCGCGATTGTTGCTCATCGGACGGGCGCCGATCTGCCCGTCTTTGGTGTGCGTATTGAACATCACGAAATCGATGTCCTTCATCGCCTCCGCGATATGGGCGAGGTGCTGCTTCGGTGTCTTGTCGGCCATTCGTTCGTCTCCGCAAAGGGGTGTATGGCGGACCAAGCGGCGAGAGGCGCGGTGCGTTCCCGAAGGCCGAAGACTTTGTGGACGGACGGGCCTCGATATGCGGGCGGCAGCGGCATCGCCTCCCTTATAATCGCTTTCCTACTCGAGCGGCATGTGACTAGATCGGGCCAATGCAAAAACCCCTCCGCAAACGCGCGGGTTGCGCGGAGCGAAGGGGCGGGGAAAGGCTTTTCTGGACTGTGTAACACCCGGTCCATGTCCAACAGGGTCCTGTCGGAACAGCCCGTTGGATCAGACGGTCGGTGCCGGGGTCATCTGCGCGTCGGGAAGGGCCGCGAGGTCGGCAGCGGTCATGGTTGTCTGGACGTCCATGTCGGTACCGTCAGGGCGTGTGGTCAGGCCTTCCATCGGCACCTCGACCCAGCGGTCGGGATCAGTGTCGTCGAGTTCGACCAGCAGGCCGGTCACCGCGCCGCTTGCATCGCGGCGGACCTGTTCGATGTCGCCGAGATCCGTGCCGTCGGCCGTGACCAGGTCCGCGTCGATCAACTGAGCTTCGGTCATGCCGAGGGCGATCTGTTCGGTGCCGGAGGTCATGGCGCTCTGTTCGGCCTGCGCTTCCATGGCGTCTTCGGCACGGTCCGCTTCCTGTTCGGCCTGCGATTCGCAAGCGACCAGCGAAATGGCGGCGAGCGGAAGCAATGCGAGTTTGGGCGCGAATTTGGCGTTGATCATGATCGTCTCCTGTTGCTGCCCTCTCCAACAGGCTGCGATCAGCGGTGTTCCCGAAACGGCGGAAACCGGTGCTTTTGAGGGAACTGCGCGATCGAGGAGGGGTTTTTAAGTTGGGAACTACCAAAGCAAGAAAGGGTCAAAACCAATGCAGGTTCAGTTCAATTCAGACAGTTCGGTCATGGGTACGGAGAACGTCGCCGAGCGCATCGAAGCGCGCATTCGCGAAAAGCTGGAGCGCTTTTCCGAAAGGCTGACCCGTATTGAGGTTCACGTTCGGGACGAGAACGGATCGAAGGGCGGGGCGGACGACAAGAGCTGCGTCATCGAAGCGCGCCCGCGGGGTGGCCAGCCCATGAATGTGACCGAACGCGCGGCGAGCGTCGACGATGCGGCGCGCAAGGCGGTCAACACACTTGCCAAGCGCTTGCGCCGCCATTTCGGCAAGGAAACATCGCAGATTCACGAGCAGCGGCCCGAAAAGGCAATCTGACCTGATTTGTCGGTTGTCGCCACAATTCGGCCTTTTTCGGAACGTCTTCGTTTCGGGAGGATTGGTGAGGCAGAAGGCGCAAGGTAATCAGACAATAATCCGGTTCGCACTTGCGCCTTCCCCGTTTCGATCCTTTTCTGAAAGATCACGAAGGGCTTTACCTATGAACAAGATTGCAATCTCACTCGCTACTGCTGCCTCGCTGGCAATTGCCGCTTGCTCGCAGGAACCGGCGACCGACACTGCGATGACCGACGATACGGCGATGGCCGATCAGATGGCGAACGACACTGCCGCCGAGGGTACGATCGTGGACGTCGCCTCGGCCAATCCGGACTTTTCCACGCTCGTATCGGCAGTCCAGTCCGCGCAACTCGGCAACACGCTTTCGGGCGCCGGTCCGTACACGGTGTTCGCACCGACCAACGCGGCGTTCGAGAAGGTGCCGCAGGCAACGCGTGACGAGTTGATGAGCCCGGCCGGTCGTGAAGATCTGTCGAACATTCTTACCTACCACGTGGTCGAAGGCGAAACCAACGCCGCCGCGCTTCAGCAGGCGATCGAGGGTGCAGGCGACGCGGGCTACACGATCACAACCGTCAACGGCGCGACGCTGACCGCGATGATGCGGGACGGCAATGTCGTTCTGGAAGATGCGGCTGGCAACACCGCCACCGTGACGCAGACCGATGTGGATGCTTCGAACGGTGTGATCCACGCGATCGATACCGTGCTGATGCCCGAATAAGCGCGTCAGGCAGAAAGACAGGAAGGGGCGGTCCGGAGCGGGCCGCCCCTTTTATGTGTCGACGATCCGTAAATGAATTGGATCGGAAGTGCTTTGATCTGTGGAACAGCGATCCTAATGTAGTCTCCATGCGCGCGACCACCCCAATCCTCCTTGCGATGACCCTGTCCGCCTGCACTGGCCGCGGCGCCGAGGCGCAGAACACGCAGGCCTTCGCCGCCATCGATGCCGAGGAAACCGTCCGTTTCGTCGGCACCGAACCATTCTGGGGCGGAGAGGTCACGGGTACGCGCCTTACCTATTCCACTCCGGAGAATGTCGATGGCGCCACCTTTCGGGTCGAACGCTTCGCCGGGAACAACGGACTTTCCTTTAGTGGAAAGTTAGACGGGGCAAGCTTCGATCTCATGGTCACGCCAGGGAACTGCTCCGACGGCATGAGCGATCGCCGCTTCCCGTTCTTCGCGACGCTCAAGCTGGGCGACCGGGATCCGCTGAGCGGCTGCGCCTGGACCGACCGCAAGCCGTTCGAAGGATCGCAAGAACCGTGAGATCGTTCTTCTGTAAGGCGGCTAGGCTGGACTTACTTGCCGCCGCCGTTTGAACGACCGGGGGCGTCCGTCACGCCTGCCCGGTCGAGTTCCGGACCGAGCCTGCCGGTCAGCCAGAGCCACCACATGCGGAAATCGGCGAACAGGCTCCACAGCGGATAGGTGAAGGTCGCAGGGCGGTTCTTTTCGACGCGGAAATGCGCGATCCACGCGAAGAAATAGCCCGCGATCGGAAGCGCCAGCAACAGCCACCACGTTCCCGTCACCACCGCCGCGATAGCCAGCAGGACCACGAGGCTTGTGCCGATGTAATGCAGCGCCCTTGTTCGCGGCAGCGAATGCTCGCGCAAATAGAAGGGCCAGAAGGCGGAGAAGGTGGAATAGGCTCGGTTCATCGGACGATTAGAACCGAATTATCGCGCAGGTCAAATGGCGGGCGCGAGGCGATCCAGTGCTGGCCCGCCAGGCCGCTTCTGGATCAGTAGAGGCCGGGAATGTTAACCTGAACCGCATTGGGGCGCTCGGGCTGCAACAGCGTCTGCCGCCCTTCCGCCGCCTGGATACCGCGTTCCTGCGCCCTAGTGATCGGCGTGCAGCTTCCGCCGCGCAAAAATGTGAGCGCCGCCCCAATCGATCGTTCGGCGGGATCACCGAGCTGAAGGGAAATATCGTCGGGCGCGGCACAGGTGTTGGGGACCACGCTTGCCAGCCCGGTGAAATATTCGCCCTGATTGTCACGATTGACGGTCTTGAATGTCACAGCACGAAGCCGGTCGTCGCAGGCGGACCGGTCGAATGCGAACTGGCCGACGGGCTTGCCGAAAGTGTTCGCCCCGACCAGCGCCAGATTGTTGCCGAGATAGGGGAGCATGGAATTGGTCACCAACTCGCTCGCCGAGGCGGTGCCGCCGCGGCCGATCACCGCCAGCTTCATCACCTGAATCGCTTCCGGTTGAGCGCTCACCAGATCGGTGGAGTTTTCCGAAGATTTGGAAGGCCGGAGCACCGTCCGGCTGAAGACCTGACCGACCTGATCACGCAGCATCAGATCGCCGAGCACTTCGGCGACCGAAACCAGTCCGCCGCCATTGTAGCGAAGGTCGAGGACGACCTGATTGATCCCCGCGGCGCGAAACTGGGTAAATGCGTTCCGCAATTGCTGTTCGGCATCGCGCACGATGAAGGTGCGCAGGTTGATGTAACCAACCTGCGTGCCATCATTGTCGATAATCTGCACGCCATAGCGGTCGGAAACCGGATCGAGCGCGAAGTCCGCTTTCGTCACCTGCGGCGCGATCACCGTGCCGTCGGGCTGGCGCACGCGAAGCGCACGCGATACGCCCGGCGTGTTCGGACCTAGCGCGTTGGTCACGGCTTCGGGGCCGCCTGTCTCGAACAGCCGCGCAACGCTGGCACCCTCGATTTCGATGATCTCGCTGCCGCGATCGATACCGAACCCGAAGGCAGGCCCGTTCTCGAATGCTTCGAGCACGAACAGCCGTCCGTTGGCGGTATCGTAACCGAGACGTATTCCGAAGCCTGCACTCGCTCCGCTGTTGATCAGTTCGTTCTCTTCGCGGATCGAGGTCAGGTAGGTGAAGAAGCGATCCTTGGACTGGGCGCGCGCCGGCGCGACGAGCGCATCGATGTAATCCTGTACCGTCGCGAAGGATGACGGGTTCACATTCGCCGCGAGCAGTTCGGGAAAGAGATACCATTCGTCGAGCGTTTCGCGCACGAATTGCTGTCGGGAGGCGAGGGAGCATTCATTGCCGGCGGTACCTCCGCTCGTCGTTCCGCCGCCGGACACAGGGCCGCTGGTAGAGCCGCCGTTTCCGCCGCTGCCGCCGCCCCCGCACGAAGCGAGTGAAATGGCGATAATCGAAGACAGAACGGTGCGACCCAAAGACATGTTTTCCTCCCAGCTGAGAAACGACCCCTCCCACCGGGGCATTCCGGAACCATTGACGGTACGGGTCTTAACCCCGACGGTGCGGGGATGCTACAGGGTGGGAAAATTCGTTTACGGATGGATGGCGGGGGAAAACGGTGCAAATCTCATGGTTTGCCCATGGCTTCGCCTTCCGTCGCAGCGCATGAGAAAGGAATGATTATGGAGAAACTCGCGTGAGTGCGTCTTTGCCGGATTGGATATCGAAGGCCGTTGGCGGCAAACCGGTGAAGCGCGCGCCCGTCCTGGCGGAGCTTGCCGGGGAACGTGAACTGGGGCGCGGCGGCTTCACCTTGTCGAGCGCGGCCTTTTCCGATGGCGGCGAACTGGATCCTTCCTTCACGGCCATCGAAGAATTCGCCGTTGCGCCGCCACTCGAATGGACCGCGCCGCCCCCCGGATCGCAGGAGCTCGTGCTGGTGGTCGAGGATCTCGATGCGCCGGGCGACAAGCCGGTGCTGCACTGGCTCGTCTGGGGCCTCGCCCCGCAACGGGGTGCGCTGCTCGAAGGCGAAGCGCCGCCGCGTGCGGGAAAGAACGGCCAGGGCAATTCGGAATGGTTGCTGCCCGATCCGCCGCTAGGCGAGGAGCACCGCTACGCCTTCCAGCTCTTCGCCGTCGATCTTCCGCTCACTCTGATGCCGGGCGCGGATTACGAAGAGGTTGCCAAAAATCTGCGCGGCCATGTCCTCGCAGCCGCGATGATCACCGCGCGCTTCGAGGGCCACGAGGTCGAGGAGTGGGACGCGGGCGATTGGGACAGCGACGCGGAAGACTGAACCGAAATGTACGAATTCCGGTTGCATTGTGCATCCGGCGATAACAAGCAGGCCTTACAGGAAAGGAACAATCCATGGCTGGCAAGAACAATGCTCTGCAGAAGCCGGTGAATCTCTCGCCGGAACTGGAAGAAGTCGTCGGCAAGGGTCCGATGACCCGCGCTCAGGTGACCTCGAAGGTGTGGGACCACATCAAGGCGAACGACCTTCAGGATTCCAAGGACCGCCGGATGATCAATCCCGACGACAAGCTCGGCGCCGTGATCGGCAAGGAGCAGATCTCCATGTTCAAGATGACCGGTGCCGTTTCCAAGCACATGAGCTGATTTCAGCGCCGGCGGCGCAGCGGCCAGTCCGTCACGCCGCCGGCCCATAATGCAAGCCAGATGATCAGTGGCTGCGCGAACATGCGCGGCACGTGATAGGCCAGGCCCAGGCCACCGTCCGCCCTCGCCATGTCGATCGCGAAGTGATTGATGTTCGCAGGAAAAACGCACACGGCATACACCGCCAGACCGATCGCGCCCATCCGTCGCCAGGTCTTGGACCAAGGTTGAGCCAGCGCGAAGGCGCCGGTCAGCTCCGCAACGCCGGTCCACAGCACCACAGCCTCGGCTGCCGGTACCCAGTTCGGCATGATCTGCAGAAACGGGCCGGGGACGAGGATATGCAGAAAGCCGGCAACTGCGTAGAGCAGCGCCAGAATGTACTGGAAAGCCAGGCGGATCACGGGGCGGCCCTGCCGATCCGATAGGGGCCTTTCCGCTCCTCCAGAAGCGTTCCTTTCCAGCTCAGGCGGATGGCCCTTTGGCGAAACAGCCGATCGACGGCTTCGTGAACCTGCGGCATTCTCGCTCGCCAGTCCTTATCGCTTCCCGCGAGATGCCTGGCCACCTCGCTCGGGCAGATCGTCGCGTCTTCGCGTCTCCGGTCCAGCAATGTCGCGATAGCTTCCCGCGCCGAGGTCATTCCGCTCTCCGATCAATGCCGAAAAGCTCTAGCGAAGGGGCTTCAATGGCGGAAGCTAGTACGAGCCGCGCCGATCTACGTCAGTCCTTCGTGGGATCGTGACCCCAGTTCATCAGACTGTAGCGCCATTTGCTTTCCTCGACGTCGCCATCGGGTCGCTGCGCCAGGTGACGGTGAATATAGCCGACCACTTTCTGCATGTGTTCGTACTGACTGTCGGTGAGATCGCTCTTGTTCGTGCGCTTGATTTCGACGATCCGTCGACCCGAGCGATGGCCCGTGCTCTCCCCGCCATCGCTATCGCCGACCGACTTTGATTCGTCAGTATCGAGCCAATCCTCGAGTTCCTTGGGCTGCATGTTCACACAGTCGCCGAACTCTTCGTAGACTTCCTGTTTCTCATCCCCGTCCATCACTTGTCGTCCTCGACATGGTCCGGCAGGCCGTCGAGATCGGTGGAGGCGAAATCTTCCAGTTCGTCTTCCGACATGCTGTCGTACATGTCCTTCGACGCGCCCTGGAGATCGGAGACTTTCGTCTCTCCGCGCTTGGCCGAGAGGGCCGCGCCGGCGGCCTTCTGCTGCGCCCTGGACTTGGCCGGCATCAGTTCGCAGCCTTCAGTTCGGAGCCGCGCTTCAGTACCTTGTCGCCATCGTCCTGCTTGATCAGGTAGGCAGGATTGTCCTCGGTGCCGTCCTTGGTGATCTCGCTGCCCTGGAGGGTACGGGTCACTTCGCGCTCGAAGCGCTCTTCGATCTGGCCGCAACCCTCGCCGTTGCCCCAGTTCCATTTGACGTACTGATTGGTCTGGAAACTGTTCGAGTTGCTCATCGCCGATCTCCCAAGATGGATACGGCAGAACAACAGATGGAGCCGCCGAGGAGTTCCTCGGCGGCTCCGAAATTACGACATCAAGACGATCAGTTCTGCGGGGCGTCCTCGACAACCGAACCGGCGGCTCCGCCCTCATCGGTCGCGGTGCCTTCGGAAAATTCGTCGGCGGTTTCGGTCCCGAGGATCGAATCCGTACCTTCGCCATCGGTCTGCGCTTCCATTGCACCGCTTACCGTCGCTTCTTCCTCGGCATCGCCCTGCGTCGCGGCGCCCGCGATCCAGATCACCGAAAGAAGCACGATCGCCAGCAGCGTACCGATGATGAGGACCCAGCGGACGACGCCTTCTTTCGAACCGCCGCTGGCCTCTACTTCGCTCATCTCGACACGATCGCCGTCCGATTTCATTTCTTGGTGCTCCTGAATTTCGGTTCTTGCCAAAGTTACCTGCGGGCGCCGGCATTGTTCCCTATCGCGGCCGGCGTCAATCGCGCAGAAGCTCGTTGATCCCGGTCTTTTCGCGCGTTTGGGCGTCCACGGTCTTCACGATTACGGCGCAGGCGAGGGCGGGGCCTCCGTCCTTGCCGGGCAGCGATCCGGGAACCACGACCGAGAAGGGCGGAATACGGCCGCGAATGACTTCGCCGCTGTCGCGGTGGACGATCTTGGTCGAGGCGGTGATAAAGACGCCCATCGCGATCACCGAGCCTTCGCCGACGATCACGCCCTCGACGATCTCGCTGCGCGCGCCGATGAAGCAATTGTCGCCAATGATCGTCGGATTGGCCTGCATCGGCTCGAGAACGCCGCCGATCCCCGCGCCGGCCGAGATGTGGCAGTTCTCGCCGATCTGGGCGCAGCTGCCGATGCTGGCCCAGGTATCGACCATCGTGCCCTTGCCGACATAGGCACCGATATTGACGAAGCTCGGCATCAGCACGCAGCCGGGCGCAATATAAGCCCCTTCGCGCGCGATCGCGCCCGGGACTACACGAAAACCGGCCGAGCGGAACCGGGCCTCGTCCCATCCTGCGAACTTGCTGGGCACCTTGTCGAAAGCGGGGTGGCCGGCGCTGCCGCCGTCCATCACCCGGTTGTCATTCAGGCGGAAGCTGAGGAGCACGGCCTTCTTGAGCCACTGATTGACGGTCCACCCTCCATCGCCATCAGGCTGGGCAACGCGTGCCTCGCCGCTGTCGAGCATTCTCAGCGCTGCTTCGACCGCCTCGCGCACTTCGCCGCTCTGGGGAGTGACGTCGGCGCGATTGTCCCAGGCGGTTTCGATGCGGGATTTCAGATCGGCGCTCATTTCGTCTCCAGCTTGCAGTGCCGGTGGCTGTTAGGCGGCTGCCGGAATGGCCGCAAGAGCGATGCCGCGCCATCGCCAGGGTAGTCATCGTTAAGCGATTGGCCATAGATGATCGTTATGGCGAAAGGAGCAGGATCAGGGAATCTCAGGTGTCTATCAGAATCAAGATGCAATCCGCCGCCGCTCTCGGCGCGTTGATATTCCTCTGCGCGTGCGGCGGTGGCGGAAACGACGGTGTCAGCAGCACGCCCGCGCCTCAGCCGTCTCCCGTTCCCACGCCTGCCCCCGCTCCCGCACCGGCCCCCGCACCGACGCCGGCTCCAACACCTCCGCCGACCACGTTGAACTTCCGCACCCCCGAATTCGATCGCTCGGACGGTCCGGACCAGCACGGGGCGATCTCCGCCTGGCAGCGCGGCGCGACCGGAAATGGCGTTACCATTGCCGTGGTGGATACCGGCATCGATACCGCCAGTCCGGAATTTGCGGGCCGCATCCACCCGAATTCGCGCGACGTGGCGGGCAATCGTGGCATCCAGCAGGAAGACGACCACGGGACCAATGTCGCACTCGTCGCTGCCGCCGCACGCAACAATTCGGGCATTCTCGGCATGGCGTTCGACGCGAGCGTTCTGGTTCTGCGGGCCGACCGGGTCGGAACCTGCGGCACGGATACGCCCGAGGACACGTCCCTTGGTTGCAGTTTCCTCGACACCGACATCGCTACGGCCATCGATGTCGCGATCAGCAGTCAGGCGCGGGTCGTCAACCTCAGTCTCGGCGGGGCTCGCGCTTCGCGCGCCATGCTCGATGCCGTGAGAAGAGCGTCGCAGGCAGGCGTGGTAGTGGTGGTGGCCGCCGGCAATGGGGGGGAAGGGGATGTCGCCGATACCGATCCCAACCAGCCTACCGGCTTCGCCAGCGCCCTCCGCGCCGCCGGGGGCGACAACGTCATCATCGTCGGATCGGTGAACGAAGGTGGCACCATCTCGGGTTTCAGCCAACGTGCCGGCAATGAGGCGGACTGGTATCTCGGCGCGCGCGGCGAGCGGGTCTGCTGTGTCTACGAAAACGGACAGATATTCGTCGGACAGGATCAGGACGGTTCGTTCCGCCTGTTGTTCTCCGGAACGAGCTTCGCTGCGCCGCAGGTTGCAGGCGCGGTTGCCCTTCTCGCACAGGCTTTCCCCAATCTCACTGGCCAGCAGATCGTCGAAATTCTGCTGTCGAGTGCGCGGGACGCTGGCGATGCGGGTACCGACACAACTTACGGTCGCGGCATCCTCGACATCGCTTCCGCCTTCGCGCCCGTTGGCGCGACCACCATGGCCGGCGGTACGGCCGTGGTGCGCGTCGGCGTGGACAGTGCCGTCGCGTCGGCCGCTATGGGAGACGCTTTCGCCGGGGGGCAGAATCTTCGCGGCATCGTGCTCGATAAATATGCCCGCGCTTACGAATATGACTTCGGATCGCGGCTGCGTGGGGCCATCCCCCAATATCGTCTCCACGCCGTGCTCGACAGCGCGTCGCGCCACGTTTCCGCAGGCAATGGCGAGACTTCGCTCGCCTTCACCATCGCCGATCCGGGCAGCAGGCCGCGCGACGGCTGGATCAATCAGCTGCGGCTCAGCCCCGAACAAGCCGAGAGCGCTCGCGTGCTCGCGGCGCGTCTCGCCTTGCGGATTGATCCGCGCACGCAGATCGGCCTCGCCATGCGCGAAGGCGCGACAGGCCTGGTCGGGCAGCTTCAGGAAAGCAGCCGCCCTGCATTCCTGATTGCAGGACAGGCGAACGGGGACACCGGGTTCGAGCGTGTTTCCGCAATGTCCCTCGCGTTGCGCCGCGAGGTGGGGGCGGGCGTTGGCCTGACGCTCAGCGCAGAAAGCGGCGACGCATGGCTGGGCAATCTGCATCGGGGCGCTGCCATGGCTCGGCGGGAGCGGGAGCGGTTTGCGACCCGCAGCTTCGCTGTTTCTGCCGACCGTGCCTTCGGCCCCCTTGAAACCGTGCTCGGTCTCACCTGGTTGCAGGAGGATCGCACTGTGCTGGGCGGCTATTTCGACGACAGTCTTGGCGCTTCGGGAGCGGACAACCTGTTTCTTGACGCTGGTGCCGCAATGGACGTCGCCGGGGAATGGACCTTCGGCGCGAATGTCCGCCAGGGTTATACCCGCGCGCATCGCGGCGGACTGGTCGCTGCCGGATCGAATTTCGCCAGCAATGCTTGGTCTTTCGATCTATCGCGGCGCGATACGCTGCGGTCCGGCGACAGCTTCGGGTTCCGGATCGCACAGCCGCTGCGCGTGACGGGCGGGGGTATCAATTTCGCGATGCCCGTCAGCTACGACTACGCGACGACGAGCGCCGGTTTTGGCCTACGCCACCTGTCGCTCGCGCCGACCGGGCGCGAGGTCACCGGCGAGATGGCGTGGCGCGGGCCGCTGTGGTGGGGAGAGGCCAGCGCCAGCCTGTTTTACCGGCGCCAGCCCGGCCACTATGCCGCCGCGCCGGACGATACGGGCGTGGCGCTGAGCTGGCGCAGGGGCTTCTAGGCAGGCATTCCCGCAGCAAGCGCGAACTGGTGAGCGCGTTCGGCCAGCGGGCCGACGCGTTCGCTCATCTGCTTTGCGTGGGCCGAGGATGCCGTTCCGTCGATGACGCGCTTCTTGATACCCTGCATGATCCCCGCCAGGCGGAAGAGGTTGTAGGCGAAATACCAGTCCATCGGCGGCACCGGATAGCCGGTGCGTGCGACATAGCGTTCGACCGCCTCGTCCTGCGTCGGAATGCCGAGTTCCTCCAGATGCAGACCCAGCAGACCGGCGCGCCCGTCGCTGGGGTTGTGCCAGTTCAGCATCAGATAGCTGAAGTCGGCAATCGGGTCGCCCAGCGTCGACAATTCCCAGTCGAGCACGGCCAGAACTTGCGGACGGTCTTTCTCGAAAATGAGGTTGTCGAGCCGGTAATCGCCGTGGACCACGCTGCTTTCGTGCTGGGGCGGGATGGTCTCCGGCAGCCACTCGATCAACCGTTCCATATGCGGCATATGCTCGGTCTCGGAGAGCTTGTACTGCTTCGACCAGCGGGCGATCTGGCGAGCGCAATAGTCCGTCGGCTTGCCGTACTCGCCGAGACCGATTTCGACCGGATCCTTGAGGTGAAGATCGGCCATCGTATCGATCATGGCATTGTAGATCGCGCGTCGCTCGTCGGGCTCGATGCCCGGCAAGGCGCCGCTCCATAGCGACCGCCCGTCGGCGAGGCCCATCACGAAGAATTTCGAGCCGATGACATCGGTGTCTTCGCACAGGCCGTAGGTTTTCGGCACCGGAAACCCGGTCGGACCCAGAGCGTGCATCGCCGCGTATTCGCGGTCGACCGCATGGGCGCTCGGCAGCAGCTTGCCGAAGGGCTGGCGGCGCAGGACATATGACCGACCCGGCGTGTCGATGCGGTAGGTCGGATTGGACTGGCCGCCCTTGAACTTCGAATAGGAAATCGGCCCGGCGAAGCCTTGGACATTGGCTTCGAACCAAGCGGTGAGTCGTTCGAGGTCGAGCCGGTCGCGTTCGGGCACCTCGATCGTGCCGACCATTTCCTTGTCGTAGTCTATCCCGCTTTCGCTGTTGTCTTCGTTATCGGCCATCAGTCGAACACCACCACGCTGCGGGCCGAAGTGCCCTGTTTCATCTTCTCGAACCCCTCGTTGATCTTCTCGAGCGGGATACGCTCGGCGATGATCGTGTCGAGATCGAGCAGGCCGCGCATGTAGAAATCGACCAGGCGCGGCAGGTCGACCGGGAAATGGTTCATCCCCATGATCGCCCCTTGCAGCTTCTTGCCGCTGAGAAGATCCATTGCGCCGAGGCCGACCTTGCAGTCGAGCGGCATCATGCCGAGGATCGTCGCGGTGCCGCCACGCCGCAGCAGCTTGACGGCAAGGTCCGCGCTGGCCTGCCGTCCGACCGCCTCGATCGCGTGATGCACACCCCCTGCCGAAATGCGCATGACCTGCTCGACCGCATCGTCCGCCATGGCGTCGACCGTGTGGGTCGCGCCGAGCACTTCGGCGAGTTCGCGCTTCTCGGCAATCGGATCGATCGCGATGACCTTGCCCGCACCGGCGATCTTTGCGGCATTGATCGCGGCGAGGCCCACCCCGCCGCAGCCGACCACCGCAACCACCTCGCCCGGAACCACTGAACAGGCGTTGAAGATCGTGCCCGCCCCGGTCGTCACCGCGCAGCCGATGATGGCGGCGCGGTCGAGCGGCATGTCCTTGTCGATCGCGACGCAGGCGTTCTCGTGGATCAGCATCTGCTCGCAGAAGGCCGACAGGTTGAGCATCTGCGCCACAGGCTCGCTGCCGTCGGCGCGCATGATCCGCGGGCCCTGCGTCTGGGCGCGGCGAGTGTCCGCACCCATGCACAGCGCCATCCGGCCGGTGACGCAGAACTCGCAGTGACCACAGAAGGCGGAGAGGCAGGTGACCACATGGTCGCCAGGCTTCACCGTCTTCACCTCTCTGCCGACCGCGCGTACCACGCCCGCCGCCTCGTGCCCCGGAATGGCAGGCACGGGGTGGGGATAGGCACCGTCGATGAAGTGCAGGTCCGAATGGCACAGCCCGCAGGCCTTCGTGTCGATCAGAACCTCGTGCGCTCTCGGTTCGGCCAGTTCGACGTCGCCGATAGTGAGAGAGCCGACCTGCTCCAGAATTGCGGCTTTCGCCATATGTTCGATCTCCGTTCGCCCCAAGCTTGTCCAAGGGACGCTCTTCACTTCAAGTGCCGCGCTCGAAGAACGAGCGGTGCTTCGACAAGCTCAGCACGAACGGCATTTCAAAAAAATCGTGCCTAGCGGCTGGCCCCAACGTCGCCGCTGCTCATTCCGGCGCTGGCACCGGCGCTGCCCGCACTGGCGGAATGGGCGTTGCCGCCGCGAAGCGCGTTGGAATTCGGCCCCTCCTGGGGCAGGTGCTTGGCGAATTCCATCCGAGCGATCGAACGGGCGTGGACTTCGTCCGGACCATCGGCAAGGCGCAGCGTGCGCTGATGGGCATAGGCGCTGGCGAGGCCGTAATCGTTGGAAACGCCGCCGCCGCCATGAGCCTGGATCGCATCGTCGATGATCTTCAGCGCCATGTTCGGCGCCTGGACCTTGATCATCGCGATTTCCTGCTTGGCGGCCTTGTTGCCGACCTTGTCCATCATGTCGGCAGCCTTGAGGCAGAGCAGGCGGGTCATGTCGATGTCGATCCGGGCGCGGGCGACGCGTTCCTCCCAAACCGAATGCTTGTAGATCGGCTTGCCGAACGCCTCGCGCTCCTGCAGCCGGCGGCACATTTTGGCGAGCGCTTCTTCGGCCACGCCGATCGTGCGCATGCAGTGGTGAATGCGGCCCGGCCCGAGACGCCCCTGCGCGATCTCGAAGCCGCGCCCCTCGCCCAGCAGCATGTTGCTGGCCGGAATGCGCACGTCCTTGAGTTCGACCTCCATGTGACCGTGCGGCGCGTCGTCATAGCCGAAGACAGGCAGATGGCGCAGCACCGTCACACCCTCGGCGTCGAGCGGCATCAGCACCATGGATTGCTGCGCGTGGCGTCCGGCTGAGAGGTCGGTCTTGCCCATGACGATCGCGACCTCGCAACGCGGATCGCCGACGCCCGAAGACCACCATTTGCGGCCGTTGATGACGTATTCGTCGCCATCCTTCTCGATCCGCGTCTCGATATTGGTCGCGTCCGAACTTGCGGTGAAGGGTTCGGTCATCAGGAAGGCCGAACGGATCTCGCCGTTCATCAGCGGGGTTAGCCATTTGTCCTTCTGTTCGCGGGTGCCGTAGCGGTGGAACACTTCCATGTTCCCGGTATCGGGCGCGGAGCAGTTGAAGACTTCGGAGGCGAAACCGATCCGCCCCATTTCCTCGGCACAGAGCGCGTATTCGAGATTGGTCAGGCCTGGACCTTCGAAGTCGAAGCTTTCCTCGACGTGGTGGTGGCCTTCGTTGCGCGGTGGCATGAACAGGTTCCAGATCCCCTGCGCCTTCGCCTTCGCCTTCAATTCCTCGACGACCGGGATCACCTTCCACCGCTCGCCCTCGGCGTCCTGTTCGGCATAGGTCGGCACGGCCGGGCGGATGTGATCCTCGATGAAGTTCTTCACGCGGTCGCGCCAGTAAACCTGCCGTTCTGTGGGCTCGAAATCCATCTCGTCATTCCTCTCTTTTCGCGAATCCGTTTCGGCTTGAAACTGGCAGAGCAGGTGCCCCCCGCCAAGGTATTTGTCCCGCGAGCGATCACGGCTGAACGTTCAGGGTCCGGTCGTTCCCCCGTCGATATCTCCGCGCGCGGCAAGGTCCATCGCCCTGACGCGCGCCTCATGTTCCTCCCGTGTGATCGGGAAGCGGGCCAGCCAGTAGGCGGCGAGGATCGCCAGCACGACCGACGCCCCGCCGTAAAGGAGGATCATGCGCGTCAGCACCTCGTCCCGCACGGACCCCTGCGCCGCATCGGTGGGCAGGCCGGAGACTGCGACGATCTGGCCGGTCAGGAAGATACCGACCCCGGTAGCGCATTTCTGGACGAACCAGTTGCCCGAATAGAAACTGCCCTCGGCGCGGCGGCCCGTGCGCTCCTGAAACGCCTCGACGATCTCCGCGATCATCGAGGATCCGGAAATCATGGTGACGATGCCGCTGGTGTTGGCCACCAGAAGAAACGCGTAGTAGCCGACCGTCGAAGCGGTGCTGCCCGCCGCCGGCCAGAACCCCGCCAGGAACAGCAGATAGGGTATCAACATGAAGATCACGGCGGCTATCGACGACCAGGCCGCGCTGCGCGGCTTGCCCAGCCGACGATGGAGCGGGCCGACGACGAAGAACATCAGCACCACGGACAGGAACAGGATCGCCGGGTAAACCGTCAGCGCGAGTTGGTTGAACTGCCATACGAACAGGTTGACGTAATTCGTGATGGAGAAGGTCATGCCCTGGCTGACATAGGCTGCCAGCGCCCCGACGGCGAAGATCAGGAACGCGCGTTCGGAGAAGGCCTCGCGTATCTCGGAAAAAGCCTGACGGATCGAAAAGGGTGGGGGGCGGTCGGCGGGCACATGCGCGACCAGCCGATGCTGCCCGATGGCCGATCCTACCACCGAGACGAAGATCAGGATCGCGCCGCAAATGCCGAAGGGGCTGTAGCCGCCAGCATCGAGCAGTCCGTCCGGTCCGCGCATGAAAACGGTATAGGCGAGAGCCATCATCAGCAATCCGCCCAGCCAGCCGAACAGATAGCGATAGCGGAACAGCGTGGTCCGCTCGTCGTAATCGGCGGTGATTTCGGGCAGTAGGCTGACCGAAGGTACCTCGCAGGCCGACAGCAGCAATCGCACCACGATCGCGATCGCGAGAAGCTCCCCAAAACCAGGTGTCCCGTCCACCGCCGGGTTCCACAGCACGGCCCAGGCGAGCGCCAGCGGAAGCGCGGCGGCGTAAAGCCACGGCAGGCGTCTGCCCCACCGCGAATAGGTGCGATCCGACAGATTGCCGAGGATCGGATCGACCACCGCGTCGACCAGCAACGCACAGGCTAGGGCAAGGCTGACCAGCCCCGCGTCCATGCCCAGCACCTGATTGTAGAAGATGAGCAGGAAGAACGAGAACCCGCTGTCCTTAACGCCGAAGGCGACCGCGCCGAAGCCGTGGGCGATCTTGAGCCTTTGCGGCAGTGGGCCGTGAACGAAAGCCATCAGTTTTTGTAGGCCGGCGCGGGGCGTTTCCGCGCGGTTTCAGGCACAAATTCAGGCAATCGGCGCTCCTCTTTCCCGCCGGGCAAGGTAACCGCGCAGCTACCTTCGTCAACGATATCCGCCCGACGTTACGGCATGGCGGCCTGCCGCGTAGACCCTTGCGAAGCGCTGGCGAATCAACCTAACGTTTACGTCAAGACGAAGAGTCGGAAACGAGAGAGGAACGATCATCATGTCCGATCCCGAAGCCTTCCGCGCCGAGGTGCGCGACTGGCTCGAAGCCAATTGCCCGCCCGAAATGCGCGAGCCCGTCCGCGACGAGGGCGACGTCTATTGGGGCGGCCGTAACGCCAGCTTCAAGAGCGAGGCGCAGAAGGCGTGGTTCGAAACCTGCCGCGACAAGGGCTATACCGTTCCCGATTGGCCCAAGGAATATGGCGGTGCCGGACTGAGCGCAGCCGAAGCCAAGATTCTGCGACAGGAAATGGCCCGGATCAACGCGCGCCCGCCGCTCTCCAGCTTCGGTATCTGGATGCTCGGCCCGGCGCTGCTGCATTTCGGGACCGAGGGCCAGAAGCAGAAATTCCTCAACGAGATCGCCCGCGGCGAAATCCGCTGGTGCCAAGGCTATTCGGAGCCCGGCAGCGGCTCCGACCTCGTCTCGATGCAGACCTTCGGCGAGGACAAGGGCGATCATTGGGTGGTCAACGGCCAGAAGATCTGGACCTCCTATGCCGACGAAGCCGACTGGATCTTCTGCCTCGTGCGCACGGATAAGGAGAACAAGTACCAGGGCATCACCTTCATGCTGTTCGACATGGAGAACCAGGGCGTCGACACCAAGCCGATCAAGCTGATCAGCGGCAACAGCCCGTTCTGCGAAACCTTCTTCGACGACGTGAACGTGCCCAAATCCTACGGCGAGGATATTCCCGGCTATGTCGGCGAGATCAACCGCGGGTGGGACGTCGCCAAATATCTGCTCGGTCACGAGCGCGAGATGATTTCCGGCACAGGTGGCGGCGATCGCGCGACGTCGCTCGGCGCTGCCACCAGCCGTCAGGGCGAGCTTGATCCGGTGCTGCGCGCGGAAATGGCGCTATTCGATGTCGATGCCCTGTCCTTCACCGCGATGAGCGAGAAATTCATGGACGAGCTGAAGGCGGGCAAGGGCCATCCGGCACAGCCCAACATGCTCAAATATGCCGGCACCGAGCTTAACAAGCGGCGCCACGAGCTCATCATGGCGGCGGGCGGCAGCCAGGCGCTCGAATGGGAGAGCGAGGAAACCTCGGGCGGCAAGCCCGCGCGCAGCTGGCTCCGCACCAAGGCGAACAGCATCGAGGGCGGCACCAGCGAGGTGATGCTCAACGTCATCGCCAAGCGCATCCTCGACCTTCCCGGCGCCTGATCGTGGCAACGGTCGCGACCAACGCCGCGCTGACGGCGGCCATGGCCAGCAGTCCCTATACGCTGGTCGGTGCGGCCATGGTCGGCAGCGCGATTGAGAATGTCGAGGATTCGCAGCTCAGCGGACTTCTCGTCTCGGGCGAGGAGGCGATCCTCGCCGCAGGGGGAGAGGACGGCGCGGTGCTGTTCACCTCGACCCGCGTGATCGTGGCCGAACAGTCCGGAATCATCAGCAAGCGCCTGGCGGTAAAGGCCTTTCGCCGCGACGCCATCGTCTCCTACGCGATCGATCCAGACAAGCTCGTCAATCTGACGCTGTTCGGCGCTTTCGGACAGGTCGATCTCTATTTCGAAACCGGCTTCGATCCCATGCTGCTGTCGCAGTGGCTGGGCGAAACGCTCGGATCAAACTGACAAGGTAACTCAACATGCCTCTCTATCACGACGAAGATCAGGCGATGCTCGCCGAGAGCGCCAGCCAGTTCATGGCCGATCAGGGCAACATCAAGGACCAACTGCGCCACTGGCGCGACCGCGAATGCAAGGACGGTTTCGGCCATGCGCTGTGGAAGCAGTTCGCCGAAATGGGCTTCACCGGCATCCTCGTGGACGAGGACGATGGCGGGCTGGGCATGGGTCATGTCGAGGCGGGGATCGTGCTCGAGCAGATCGGCCGCAATCTCACGCCTTCGCCTTTCCTCACCAGTTCGGTCCTTGCCGCGACGGCGCTCAAGCATGCCGGCGACGATGCGAAGGGGCGCTGGCTGCCCGGCATGATTGAGGGCGAGAAGGTCTATGCCGTCGCGATCGACGAAGGCGCCAAGCATCGGCCCGAAACGATCCGCACCAAGGCGGAGAAATCCGGCAACGGCTTTCGTCTGTCCGGCAAGAAGGACTTCGTGATCCACGGCGCGAGTGCGGACATGATGATCGTCGCCGCGCGGACTTCGGGCAGCGACGGCGATGCCGACGGTGTCACCCTGTTCGCGGTGCCTAGGGATGCCGCCGGGATGACCCACGATGCCGTCCGCCTGGTCGACAGTTCGATGACGACGCACACGAAGTTCGACGGCGTCGAGCTCGATGGCGACGCGGTGATCGGCGAGGTCGATGGCGGGCGGGAAGTCCTGAATGCGATGCTCGCCGCCGGCAGGGTCGGCGTGGCGGCCGAAGGCGTGGGCGTCGCACAGGGCGCGATGGACATGACCGTCGATTACCTCAAGCAGCGCAAGCAGTTCGGCAGGCTGATCGGGGAATTCCAGGCGCTCCAGCACCGTGCCGCGCATCTCTATTCCGAAGTCGAGATCGCCCGCGCGGTCACGATCAAGGCGGCGCAGCTGCTCGACGGCGGCAGCGAGAAAGCCGACCTGATGACCTCGGTCGCCAAGGCCAAGGTCGCCAAAGCCGCCGGGCTCGCCGTGCGCGAGGGCGTCCAGATGCATGGCGGCATCGGCATGACCGACGAATACGATATCGGCCTCTACATGAAGCGCGACCGCGCGCTTCAGGAGTTCCTTGGCGACCAGTACTATCACGCCGGACGCGTGGCGGAACTCAGCGGCTATTGAGACCTGATCGAGACAGGGGAAAGCGTATCATGAACCTACAAGACCTTTTCAGCCTCGAAGGGCGCGTCGCGCTCGTCACCGGCGGCAGCCGTGGTATCGGCCGGATGATCGTCGAGGGATTCCTCGCTGCCGGAATCGATCGGGTGTATATTACTGCGCGCAAGGGTGGCGAGCTGAACGAGACGGCCGAGGAGCTGGGCGAGAAGGTGGTGCCCATCCAGGGCGACATCTCGACGATCGAGGGTATCGACGAACTCGTGGCCGAGATATCCGGCCGTGAGGATCGTCTCGACATTCTCGTCAACAATGCGGGCGCCGCATGGGGCGTCGACTACCTCGAATTCCCGGAAAGCGGCTGGGACAAGGTCATGGACCTCAACGTCAAGACGCCGTTCTTCCTGACGCAGAAGCTGCACAAGCTCCTGACCGCCGCCGCCAGCGCCGACCGGCCTGCCAAGGTCATCAATATCACTTCGGTCGACGGGCAGCGGGTCAATCCGTGGGAAACCTACAGCTACCAAGCTTCCAAGGCGGCGCTGATCCACCTCACCCGGCGGATGGCTGCGCGCTTGGTGAAGGATCACATCTACGTGACCAGCCTCGCGCCCGGTGCCTTCCCGTCCAACATGAACCGCGCGGCGCGAGACATGGAGGAACAGAGCGCAAAGGGCATTCCCAGCAAGCGCGTCGGTGACAAGTTCGACATGGGTGGCACCGCCGTCTACCTCGCGAGCCGGGCCGGCGACTACACGATCGGCGAGACGCTGACCGTGGATGGCGGGATCGTGAACGCGCACCTGCCCACGCATTTCGCCAATCCGGAAGGCGGGCACTGAGACCCCGGAGCGGGGGGCGGGCGACAATGTCTGCCCCTTGGCGTTCCGGATTTGTCGACAGTCGTCAGTTCATCAATTGTCGGACGAAGGGGATGAGTCCGGTCTGACGCTGGCGCTTCATCCGTTCGGCGTCGAGGATCTCGCGAACCTTGGCGAAGCATCCGGCCATGTCGTCGTTGATCACGACATAGTCGTAGGCGTCCCAGTGGCTGATCTCGCTGCGGGCGCGTTCCATGCGGGCATCGATCACCTGCGCCGAATCCGTGGCGCGGCTCTCCAACCGGCGACGCAATTCCGCGATGCTGGGGGGCAGGATGAACACGCGGACGACGTCCTGCTGATCCTTCTGATAAAGTTGCTGCGTGCCTTGCCAATCAATGTCGAAGAGGAAATCCTGCCCGCCTTTCAGCGCGCTCCTGATCCGGCCCTTGGGTGTGCCATAGCGATAGCCGAAGACGTGCGCCCACTCGTAGAAATCGTCTTCCTCCACCAGTCGGTCGAATTCCGCTTCCGATACGAAGTAGTAATGCGTGCCCTCGACCTCGCCAGGTCGGGGAGGGCGAGTGGTCACGCTGACGGAGAGCCTGATCTCTTCATCGGCGTCCAGAAGCATTCGGCTGATCGTGGTCTTCCCCGCCCCGCTGGGCGAGGAAAGGATGAACATCAGGCCCCGCCGTGCGAGGGTATCGTCCGTATGGTCGGATTCGGGCATGCGCGTCTATGAGACGGACGGCGCTCGCAAATCAAGCACCGGAAGGGTGGATCAGTCCTCGCCGTGCGCCTGCTCTATCAGTTCACGATCGCCTTCGTGCCGCTGGCGTCGCTTGCTCTGGCGTCGATCGTAAAGGGTCTTGGCGATCGCGCCGCCGCCCACGATGACTGCGCCTGGCACATTGCGGATCGCCAGCTTGGCAAGGCCGAAGCTCAAGAGCGACTGGCCGAGAGATTTGTTGCGAATGATCTGCTTGGCGGTGTTGTCGCCGTAGCGGCCGCGCAGGATGCCGCGTTCGATTGCCCGGCGCGCTAGGTAGGAGCCTGCGCGAATGGCGACATCGGCCATCATCAGATTAGTCGCCGGGTTTTCCGTCGGCCCCGGCATACCCTCGGTGCTTCCGGGTGTTTTAGCGCGTGCCTTGGCGACTGCCTTGGCACCGTAACCTGCGACGTGCTTGACCATAATGCTGCCCCTGTATCGGCGCAGCGATCGAGCTGTGCCTACTTCTTCCGACCGAAATCCACGGTCACGACGTTCGATCCGTCGTCCGATTCCTTAACTGACGCGACGGCACCCTGTTCCGCCGCACCTTCGGCCCCGTCATTCTCCGGCACTTCGGTCGAAGCAGGAGCCATATCGGCAACGGTCGCTTGGAACTGGAGCCCGAAATCGACCGCCGGATCGACGAACTGGGTGATCGCGGCGTAGGGGATTTCCAGTTCGGCCGGGATCTGATTGAAGCTGAGGCCGACGCCGAACCCGTCTTCGCGCACGTTCAGATTCCAGAACTTGTTCTGGAGCACGATCGTCATTTCGTCCGGAAACCGCTCGCGCAGGGATTTCGGCACGGAGACTCCGGGAGCATGAGTCTTGAACGTGATGTAGAAATGGTGATTGCCGGGCAGTTCGCCGCCCGAATCCTCGATCTCGCCGAGGACGCGGCCGACGACTGCACGCAGGGCCTCCTGCACGATGGCATCGTAGGGGATCAGGCTGTCGGGCGTTTCGTCGCTCATGATGCCCGCTAGGTGGCGGCGGTCGCGCATTCGGTCAAGCGCCAAGTCTCGCCGATCCACCGCCTCGCGCCACTTGCCAGCCGCGCAACTGCGCCTATAGCCCGCTCCCATGCGAACCGGACGTATCGAGCGCAAGACCGCGGAAACCGACATTCTGGTCGAGGTCAATCTCGACGGAACAGGCACCTATGACGTGTCCACCGGGATCGGATTCCTGGACCATATGGTGGAACAGTTCGCCAAACATTCCCTGATCGACGTGATGCTGAAAGTGAACGGCGACCTCCACGTCGACCAGCATCACACGACCGAGGATAGCGCGCTCGCACTGGGGCGGGCGCTGTCGCAGGCGCTCGGCGACAAGGGCGGGATCGCGCGTTATGGCAGCGCCCATTCGCCGATGGACGAGACCTTGGCGCGCGTGGCGCTCGACCTGTCCGGGCGGCCCTACTTCGTCTGGAAGGCCGCTTTCACCCAGGCGAAGCTGGGCGAGTGGGACACCGAGCTGATCGAGCACTGGTTCCACTCCATCGCCCAGACCGCAGGCATCACGCTGCACTGCGAGGTGCTTTACGGCCAGAACAACCACCATATCTGCGAGGCGCTCTACAAGGGGTTCGCCCGCGCGATGCGCATTGCCGTGGAGATCGATCCGCGCAAGGGCGGGGCGGTGCCGAGCACCAAGGGCCAGCTTGGTGGCTGAGATCGTCGCGCTGGTCGATTACGGCGCCGGCAATCTCCATTCGGTCGAGAACGCGCTGCGCAAGGTCGGGGCCGAGGTAATTGTGACCGCCGATCCGGAAACCCTGCGCGCCGCCGACCGGATCGTGCTGCCGGGCGTCGGCTCCTTCCGCGCCTGCGCCGAAGGTCTGCGCGCGGTCGACGGCGCGATCGAGGCGATGAGCGAGCGCGTGCTGGTGGGCGGCGCGCCGTTTCTCGGCATTTGTGTCGGAATGCAGCTGCTCGCCGATGTCGGGCTGGAGCATGGCAGCACGCCGGGCCTCGGCTGGATTTCGGGGGAGGTCCGCCCACTCGCGCCGAAGGATCGCGACGTGAAGGTCCCGCATATGGGCTGGAACGAAGTCGCCCCGCTGCCCCATGCGCGCGACCATGCCGTGCTGGATGCAGGCGAGGCCTATTTCCTCCACTCCTACCACTTCCAGGCCGAGCGCGGGGCGGACATACTGGCGATGACCGATCACGGTGGTAGCTTGGTTGCCGCGGTAGGACGCGACAATATCGCCGGTGTCCAGTTCCATCCGGAGAAGAGCCAGAGCTACGGCCTCGGCCTGCTCGCCAATTTCCTGGAGTGGCGCCCGTGATCGTCTTTCCCGCCATCGATTTGAAGGGCGGCGAGGTGGTGCGCCTCGCCGAAGGGGACATGGACCGCGCGACTGTCTATGGCGACGACCCCGCCGCGCAGGCACGCGCTTTCGCGGAAGCCGGGGCAACCCATCTTCATGTCGTCGATCTCGACGGCTCCTTCGCCGGAAGCGCGCGCAACCGTTCGGCGGTCGAACGGGTGGTCGAGGCTTTTCCCGGCAAGGTGCAATTGGGCGGCGGCATCCGCAAGCGCGGGGACGTCGAGGGCTGGCTCGCTGCCGGAGTGGCCCGGATCGTGATGGGCAGCGCCGCTCTCAAGGACCCGGATTTCGTGCGCGACATGGCCGGCGCGCATCCCGGCGCCATCGTCGTCGCGGTCGATGCGCGCGATGGCATGGTCGCGACCGAGGGCTGGGCTGAGCTGTCCGACGTGCCGGTGGTCGATCTCGCCCGCCGGTTCGAGGATGCGGGCGTCGCGGCGCTGCTCTTCACCGATATCGGACGCGACGGGCTGCTGCGCGGCGTCAATCTGCAAGCGACGGTCGAACTTGCCCGGCAGGTGTCCATCCCTGTGATCGCCAGCGGCGGCGTTGCGGGAATAGCGGATATCGAGGCCCTGTCGCGCCACCGCGAGGACGGTATCGAGGGCGTCATCACCGGGCGCGCACTCTATGACGGGCGGCTCGACCTTGGCGAGGCGCTTGCCATCGAGGGTTCGGGAGCGCGGCCGTCATGACCGTCCGCGTGCGCGTCATTCCCTGTCTCGACGTTGCCGACGGGCGGGTGGTGAAGGGCGTCAATTTCGTCGATCTGAAGGATGCCGGCGATCCGGTAGAGCAGGCCCAGGCCTACGATCTCGCCGGGGCCGACGAACTTTGTTTTCTCGATATCTCCGCCAGCCACGAGGGACGCGGAACCTTGCTCGACATCGTGCGGCGGACGGCAGCGGTGTGTTTCATGCCGCTGACCGTGGGCGGCGGCGTGCGCAGCGTCGAGGATGCGCGCGCGCTCCTGCTCGCCGGCGCGGACAAGGTGGCGGTCAACAGTGCAGCGGTCGCACGGCCCGAACTGGTTAGCGAGATCGCCGATCGCTTCGGCAGCCAGTGCGTCGTCGCCAGTGTCGATGCGCGGGTCGGCACGGAGGGCTCGCGGGGCTGGGAGGTGTTCACCCATGGCGGTCGCCGCGCAACCGGGATCGACGCGGTCGAGCATGCGATCCGCCTCGCCGAACTTGGCGCGGGAGAGTTGCTCGTCACCTCGATGGATGCCGACGGGACCAAGGATGGCTACGATGTCGAGCTTACCCGCGCGATCGCCGATGCAGTGTCGGTGCCGGTGATTGCCAGTGGCGGCGTGGGCACGCTCGACCATCTGGTGGCGGGCATCACCCGCGGCCATGCGAGCGCGGTGCTTGCCGCCTCGATCTTCCATTTCGGAACGCACACCATCGCCGAGGCGCATGCCGCCCTGCGCGCGGCCGGGCTGCCTGTGCGGATCTAGGATAATGGTGCGGGATTGACCGGCGGCGGCGGGCGATCCATGAGCCCGGCCATGGACACGCTGGCCCGCCTCGCAAAAACCATCGCCGCACGGCGCGGCGCCGATGCCGGCAGCAGCTATGTGGCACGGCTGCTTGCCGGCGGACCGCCCGCGATCGCGCGCAAGGTGGGGGAGGAAGCGGTCGAGACCGTGATTGCCGCACTCTCGCAAGGAACGGACGAACTGCGCGACGAGGCGGCCGATCTGCTGTTCCATCTGCTGGTCCTGCTCGAGGCGAGGGGCGTGGCTTTCGCCGACGTTCTTGCCGAACTCGACCGGCGGGAAGGTGTGTCGGGCCTCGACGAGAAGGCGGCGAGAAGTGCGGAAAGGAGCGACTGAATGCCGATCGATGCGACCGAGCCCTACGATGCGGACAACATCTTCGCGAAGATCCTGCGGGGCGAGATCCCGTCGTCCAAGGTCTATGAAGACGAATGGGCCTATGCCTTCGAGGACATCAATCCGCAGGCCGAGATCCATACCCTCGTCATTCCCAAGGGTGAGTATGTCAGCTGGGACGATTTCAGCATGAGCGCGAGCGCCGAGGAAATCGCCGGCTTCGTCCGCGCTGTCGGCAAGGTCGCGCGGGACAAGGGACTGGTCGAGCCGGGCTATCGCCTGCTGGCCAATGTCGGCGCGCATGGCGGGCAGGAAGTCCCGCATTTTCATGTGCATATCTTCGGCGGTCAGCCGCTTGGCCGGATGATCGCCTGATCGCCGTCGGTCGTGACAGCGGTTCGCCCCCGTTGAGAAACATTTTAACTTGGGACCGCTTGCCTAGCGATTCTCGCCTCAGCTAAGGCACGTTCCATGCCGATCGTCCCCGAGCCCGGCCCCCGGCTTCCGGGTGGCACGATCCATGGGGCGAGGCATTTCTATGCCGTGCGCGTCTATTATGAGGATACCGATCTGTCCGGCATAACCTACCATGCCAATTATCTGCGCTGGTTCGAACGCGCCCGGTCCGACCTGCTACGGATGCTCGACATCGATCAGCGCGCCGCGATCGAAGCGGGCGGGGGTGCCTACGCCGTGTCCGAGATTGAACTGAAATACCTCCGCCCCGCGAAACTCGACGACGATGTGGTGATCGAGACGCGCTGCACCGAAATGGGCGCGGCGAGCTGCCGGATGCACCAGCGCGCCTTTCGCGGAGACCAATTGCTGACCGAGGCGCGGCTGCGCGTCGGTTTCGTCAGTCCCGAAGGTCGCCCCGTCCGCCAGCCCGCCGCGTGGCGCAAGGCTTTCGCTCAATTCATGGAAGAGACCGCAACCGTATGACATCGCTTGGCTTTCTCGCTCCGGCTGCCATCGCTGCCCCGACCCGGCTCGATCCGGTCCAGCTGTTCCTCGATGCCGACATCATCGTCCAGCTGGTGATGGCCGGGCTGCTGCTGGCAAGCATCTGGACCTGGATGATCATCGTCAGCTTCTCGCTGCGGATACGGCGCCTGCGGAGCGCGACCCGCACTTACGAGGAGGATTTCTGGCAGGCGGAGAATTACGACCGCTTCATGTCCGAACGCGGGCGCAAGGACCTGCCGCCCTCCCGCGTAGCCGGGGCAGGCGTCGGCGAATGGCGCCGCTCGACCAAGGGCGGGGTTAAGGATCGCGAGGGTGTGCGGACGCGCGTCGCCTCGGCAATGGAAAGCCAGGTCGCGGGCGAGGCGGACACGCTCTCGGACCGGCTCAACTTCCTCGCCACCACGGGTTCGGTCGCGCCGTTCGTGGGGCTGTTCGGCACCGTCTGGGGCATCATGAACAGCTTCTTCCAGATCGGTTCGCAGGAAAGTTCGTCGCTTGCCGTGGTCGCGCCTGGCATTTCCGAGGCACTTTTCGCCACGGCGATCGGTCTTTTCGCGGCAATTCCCGCAGTTATCGCGTACAACCGCTTCAGCCATGCCGTGAACAGCTACGAGGCGCGCCTTCAGCGTTTCGCCGATAAGCTGGCGGCGACATTCAGCCGTCAGCTGGACGGCCTTTGAGCAGGCAGGGGATGTAGCCGATGGCCATGGGAATTGCATCGGGCACAAGGCGCCGCGGGCGGGGCAGGAACCGCGCGCCGATGGCCGAGATCAACGTCACCCCGCTGGTCGACGTCATGCTGGTGCTGCTGATCATTTTCATGGTCACTGCCCCGCTGATGACGGCGGGCGTGCCGATCGATCTGCCCGACAGCCGGGCCAATGCGCTCGACAACGAATCGGATCAGCTCACCATCAGCATCGATGCCGACGGTTTCGTCTATATCGACGACCAGCAGATCGAGATCGGCGGCCTGCCACAGGCGCTCGCCGACCTGCCGCGCGGAGCCGAGGGGCCGGACATCACGCTGCGGGCGGACCGTGCGCTCGATTACGGGCGAGTGATGGCGGTGATGGGCGAACTAAACCGCGCCGGGCTCAACCGCATATCCCTGGTCACAAACGGTTCATCGGTGGAGCCATAGCCCGATGGCCATGGGAGAACGCACATTCAGCGGAGAGGAACGCATCGGCCTGTTCGTGGCTGCGGTGCTGCATCTCGCGCTGGTGCTCGTCCTCCTTCTCCAGCCGAGCAAGCGCGAAGAGATCATCCCGGTCGAGCGCATGACGGTCAACCTTGCCGAGGATGTCGGCATGGAAGCGACCGCGCCCGACCCGGTGCCCGAAAGCCGCGCCGCTATCGCGCCGACCATCGCCGACACGCCGGCACCGGCGCCCGAACCGGTGGCGCAGCTCGAACCGCAACCTGTGCCACAGCCGGTCCAGCAGCCCGTGCGCCGTCCAGTGGAACGCACCCGCCCCGCACCGGCGCCCACGCGCCCGGCGCAGGCCCAGCCCCGCCGCCGCCCCGATCCGCCGCGGGCCGAGCGTCCTGCGCCCGAACAGCCGCGCCAGGCCCAGCCGCGCCCCGCGCCCTCGCGCCCTGCCGAGCGCAGCGGCGGCTCGCGCATTGGCGATAACTTCCTCGCCGGAGCGGGCGACAGCACCCGGTCGAGCGAAACCCGCACTCCCGCCTCGCAGATCGGCGCAAGCGCCAAGGCCTCTCTGGTTCAGGCGATCTCGCGGCGGATCAAGCCGCACTGGTCGCCGCCCAACGGCCCCGAGGTGGAGGAGATCACCACCTTCCTGCGTTTCCGGTTGAACGAGAACGGTTCGCTCGCCGGACGCCCCGAGGTGGTGCGTCAGACCGGCGTCAACGACGTGAACCGGGCACAGGCATCGCGCCACGCAGAACAGGCGATCCGCGCCGTGCAGCTTGCTGCCCCGTTCTCCGACCTGCCGGAAGAATATTACGAAGCCTGGAAGCTTGTCGGCCCGTTCAGCTTCGATTGGAGATTGGCCCAGTGAGGACCCGACCCGTGAGAATCCGTTCAATGAGAACCAGCGACATGAAGACAACCATCATCGCCTTCGCCGCCCTGCTCGCCGCGCCGGCGATGGCGCAGACGGCTCCGCAGAATTCGAGCCGCGATCTCGGCGCACCGATCCCAGAGGGCGGCGAGGTCGAGACCGTCGAGGAAAGCCAGGGTCTGACCGGATCGGTCAGTTTCGAAGGCAATCTCGACGATCTCGGCATCGCCATCCCTGCCTTCGCGACCGATCGCGACGGACCCACTCCGGCCAACTCGCAAGGGACCGCCGCGCTCGGAACGGAGCTTGCGCGGGTCATCACCTCCGACCTGCGGAACAACGGTCTGTTCAAGCCGACCGGGCCGGACTCGTTGCCACGCCCGACCTATCCCGAAATCACCGCGCCTAATTTCGCGACCTGGTCCAATCGCGGAGCGGAGATGCTGGTGCAGGGTTATGTCCGCGCGCGGGGCGACGGGCGGCTGACGATCGGCTGCTACCTCTACGACATGCAGCTGCGCAGCGAACTGGTGCGCGAGGGCTGGGTGGTCCCACCCGCCGACTGGCGCCGGGCCGCGCACAAATGCGCTGACCTCGTCTATTCGCGCCTGACCGGGGAAAGCCCGTTTTTCGACAGTCGCATCGCCTACATCGCCGAGACGGGACCGAAGGACAATCGCACCAAGCGGCTCGCCATCATGGACAGTGATGGCGCCAACCATCGTTTCATCACCACCGGCCAGTCGACCGCGCTGACGCCGCGTTATTCGCCCGATTACCGCAAGCTCGTCTATCTGAGCTATGTCGACGGCAATCCGCGCATTTATGTCTATGACATCGGCACAGGCAGCCAGACGCTGGTGACACAGAGCGCCAACCCGACCTTCGCTCCGCGCTGGAGCCCGGATGGGCGCTGGATTCTTTATTCGATGGCGGTCGGCGGCAACACCGACATCTATCGCGTCTCGGCCAGCGGCGGTGGCCGCAGCGAGAAGCTGACCGATGCGCCGGGCATCGATATCGGCGGGTCCTATTCGCCCGATGGCAACAGGATCGTGTTCGAGAGCGATCGCTCGGGCGTGCAGCAGTGCTACGTGATGGACGCCGACGGATCGAACCAGCGGCGCATCAGCTTCGGCAGCGCGCGCTGCGCGACGCCGGAATGGAGCCCGCGCGGCGACCAGATCGCCTTCACCAACACCAGCAATTTCAACGTCTCGGTGATGAGCCCCAGCGGAGGCAATGTCCGGCGGCTCACCAGCGGATGGCAGGACGAGGCGCCGACCTGGTCGCCCAACGGCCGGATCGTCCAGTTCTTCCGGACCGAACGCAACACCGGCAGCACCTCGCTGTGGCAGGTCGACCTGACGGGCGAGAACCTGCGCGAATTGCCGACACCTGTCGATGCTTCGGACCCGGCATGGGGACCGATCCTGCCCTGAGGGCATTCTTTAATAACGAGCGGTCCGAAACGGGGCCCGAATTTCCACTGCTGAGAAGGGAATCAGCATTATGACGACACGTAAGATCGCTTTCGCACTCGCCACCGGCACGCTGGCGCTTGCCGCCTGTTCGAAGAAGGCACCCGAGCAGCTTCCGCCCGCTCCGCAGCAGCAGGGCACAACCACCCCGACGCCGACCACCACCGCGCCGAACAACGGCCCCGGGACGCAGCAGCATTTCCTCCAGACCGTCGGCCAAACCAACACCGTGATCTATTTCGGGCTCGACCAGTACAATGTCGATGCCGAGGACCAGCGCATTCTGCAAACGCAGGCGCAGTACTTCTCGCAGTACCCGAACGTGACCTTCACCATCGAAGGCCATGCAGACGAGCGCGGCACGCGCGAATACAACCTTGCCCTCGGTGAGCGCCGCGCAAACGCCGCGAAGAACTATCTGGTCTCGGTCGGCATTCCGGCCAACCGCATTCGCACGATCAGCTACGGCAAGGAACGCCCCGTGGCGATGGGCTCGAACGAGCAGGCCTGGGCGCAGAACCGCCGCGCTGCGACTGTCGTGATCAACTGACCGGAACGGGAGCCTTCATCTTCGGGTGAGGGCTCCCTTTCTTCTGCCTGTTCAGGCTGACGGGCGAGGGTGGCTCGCGGGCCGATCGCGGCATTTCGCACCGCTGCAGATCGCCGGTCCTTGTGTGAAGCGCGATCATCCCTAGACTGTGTGCGATGCCAATGCGACCGACGATATTTTTCCATGCCTAAGCCCGGCCGCTCGATGGACTGGGGCTTTCCCCGCTGGCGCGGCTACGAGGCCGGGCGCGAGGCGGCTCAGGTGCGCCTGTGCGACCGGCACGGCTGCGAAGAGGTGGGCGACTGCCCCGCTCCCAAGGCACCCAACAGCCCCGAGCGCTGGATGTTCTGCCAGACCCACGCCGCCGAATACAACCGCAAATGGGACTATTTCGAAGGCCTCGACAAGGCCGAGAAGGAAGCGCGCGCGAAGTCCGAACGCAGCGAAAACGCCGGCTATGCCGAGGCGCAGCATTACGGCTGGGGCGGCAGCGGCGATGGTTCGCGCAGCGCGGACGAGATGCGCGCGCTCGATATTCTCGAACTGGAGGCGGACGCCGACTTCGCCGCGGTGAAGAAGGCCTTCCGCGCCAAGGCCAAGACGGTACACCCGGACGTGAAGCCCGGAGACAGCGATGCGGCCGCCGAGTTCCAGAAGCTCTCGGTCGCCTACGACGTGCTGAAAGCGGCCGAAGAACGGCGGGAGTGGAAGGGCTAGCTCAACCGCCCGGCAATGGCCGCGGCCATGCGCTTCCCCAGATCGGGACCCTGTTCGGGATAGAGATAGGGCTCGATCAGCTCGGCCTCCATCACCGCCAGCCGGTCGTCCGGCAGGCGGATCATGTCGATCCGGGCGTACAGCAGATCGGTGAAGGGCAGGGCGGTCAGCACCTGCCGCGCGCAGTCTAGGTCTTCCAGCGAGGGCTGGTGGATGGTCTCGCTCCCGCCATAAAGCGACTGAATGCGGTATTCGCCTGCGGCGGCGCGCTTGCGGATGGCGTGGGAGAAGGCGCCGTCGATGAAGACGAAGCTGTATTCCCCTTCTTCGGTCACGCTCGGCAGGAAGGGCTGGACCATGCAGGGGCGGCCCATGCGCCAGTCGTGCTGGGGCAGAGTGTCGCGGGTGAAGCGATGCTGCCCGAGCCCGCCCGCCCCGATCTGGCGCTTGACCACCACGTCTTGCGTGTCGAGGCTCGCCATCGCCGTCAGCACGCCGCCCCGGTCCGCCTCTCCCAGATAGAGCGTCGGGACGATCGGCGCGCCCTGTTCGCCGAGTTGCCGCAGATAGGTCTTGTCCGCGTTCCAGCGCACCACCTCGGGCGGGTTGCAGACCGCGATGCCGCGCGCCGTCAGCGCCTCCAGCTTGGCGAGAAATTCCTCGGGATGGTCCTGATAATCCCAGGCCGTGCCGAGCAGGACGAGCGCGATCCCGTCGAATTCGGCCAGCGGCGCGCGCCAGTCCAGCTCGACCAATTCCAGTCCGGCCTCGGCGAAGGCCGGGCGCAGCGCGGCGACTTCGAGATCATGCTCGAAGGCATCGCCGCGCCGCGGCCCCTCGCCTGGCAGCGTATCGGCACAGGCGAGGAAGCCGACGCGGCTCAAACGGTTTCCAGCGCCTGCTCGAAATCGGCGATCAGGTCGTCGGCATCCTCGATCCCGATGCTGATCCGCACGAGATTGTCCGAAATGCCGAGCTCCGCCCGGCGCCCTTCGGCGACCGAGAGGTGCGTCATGCTGGCCGGGTGGCTGGCGAGCGTCTCCGTGCCGCCGAGGCTGACCGCGAGCTTGGCGATCTTCAGCGCGTCGAGGAAGCGGAAGCATTCCGCCTCGCCGCCCTTGAGCAGCAGCGAAAAGGTCGATCCCGCGCCCAAGCAGTGCCGGTCGTAAATGTCCTGCTGCCGCTCGTCCTTGATCATGCCGAGATAGCCCAGCCCCTCGACCTTGGGGTGCTTCGCCAGGTAATCGCAGACCTTTTCCGCGTTCTCGCCCGCGCGCTGCATCCGCAGCTCCACCGTCTCGAGACTGCGCAACAGCATCCAGGCGGTGTTGGGATCGCAGATCCCGCCCATCGTGTTGCGCAGCGAGCGGACCGGATCCATCCACTTCTTGGCGCCCGCGATGGAGCCAGCGACGAGGTCCGAATGCCCGCCGACATATTTGGTCAGCGAATAGCAGACGATGTCCGCACCGTGGTCGAGCGGGCGCTGCCACAGCGGACCGAGAAAGGTGTTGTCGATGGCGATCGGGCAGTCCCAATCGAGTGCCGCGTCGCGCGCGTCCTTCACCGCCTCGATGTCGACCAGCGCATTGGTCGGGTTGCCGGGGCTTTCGAGATAGATCATGCAGACCTTGCCGCCGTTCTCGGACGCTTTGCTCTTCGCCTTTTCGAGCACGGCGTCGATCTGCTCGCGGGTCGCGCCGGCGGGAAAATCGAAGTAATTGATGCCCCAGCGCGACAGCACCTTGGCAACGAAGCCTTCGGACGCGGCGTAGAGCGGGCCGGAATGAACGATCACATCGCCCTGATCGGCATAGGCCATCATCAGCACGCAGATCGCGGTCATGCCGCTGGAAAAGCTCAGCGCGTCCTCGGCCCCGTCCCACACGGCCAGGCGATCCTCGAGGATTTCCTGGTTCGGCGCGTTGAAGCGCGAATAGACGAGCCCTTCGGCACCACCCGGACGCTTGCCGGTAATGCCTTCGAAATGGCGCTTGCCATCGGCGGCGCTCGGAAAGGCGAAGGTGCTGGTAAGGAAGATCGGTGGCTTGAGGCTGCCTTCGGAGAGCGTCGGGTCGTAGCCGTGGCCCATCATCAGGGTGGCGGGCTTCAGTTCGCGCCCGCCAATGGTCTTGACCTCGGGCTTAGGGTTCTTGCGCGGGGTGGTGGGATCGATGTCGTTGTCGCTCATAGGGAGAGCTTCCTTCCTGTCGCACGCTCCCAGGAAGGCGGGAGCCGGATGGCGCGGCCGGGGCACCCGTTCCTAACCTCCGCAGGAACGCCTCTCCGCCAGCAGCGTCGCGCCGTGCTCTCTATCGCGGGCGCGGCGGCGTTTCAATCGGTGCGGGATGGGAGAGAGCGTGAGGGCCACGCCACCTTTCGGCGGGCCGAACGCCGGTTTCATGTTACCGTCAGTGGGGATGTGACATTGGGGCGAGATGATGCGCTGCCTGAAACCAATCTTCGCCGCCACCCTATCGATCCTTGCAGCCTCGCCCGCCGCCGCGGATGCGCCGCCTGCTTCGGCTTGGGAGATCGGCCCGTTCATCGATGGCCGGAATTATTCGGTAGGGATGCCGGTCCGCCCGACCGAGACCCGTGACGGCGCGAGTTTCGTCGTTCCCGGCCCGAGCGCGCGGGACGGGCATGTTCATTATGTCACCATGCCGGTCCGCAGCCTTGCGGGTGCGCGGCGCATCACCCTGCGCTACCGTATCGACGCGCCTCAGGGCACGCGCTTCGTTCAGCAGGAAAATCCGGCCGCTGGTCCCGCGACGCTTTCGCTCTATTTCCAGCGGCGGGGCGACAGTTGGCGGGCACGGCATCCCGACTATCGCTGGTACTCGCCCGCGGGGCGGGATGTGCCGCTTTCGCCGGGGATACACGAGGTCAGCATCCCGCTCGATCCAGGGGCAAAGTGGGTGGCGATGATGGGCGGCGATTCCAGCAGCAACCCGCGGGGCTTCGCCGCAGCCTTGTCCGAAGCGCACCGGGTCGGTTTCACCTTCGGCGGGAATAGCGGCCGAGGCCACGGCGTTTACGCCACCCGGCCGTCGCGCTTCACTGTGCTGGATTTCGAGATCGAGTAGGCTTCGCCGTCAGTGGGTCCATTCGAGGTCTGCCGAGCGGATGTGCCAGCGGCGGTCCTCAGCCGTCGATCCTGGCACGTCGTTCACCCGGCTCAGCACGATCGGGCCCTCGATGCGGATGGGTCGGCCGTCGGCGTCGGTGGCCGTGATCGTTGCCTGGCTGGTGTAGTAACTCGAGCCTGCTGCCCCTTCCATCCGGCCGTCCGGAACGGCGACCGTAATGTCCGACAGGCCGCGAAACAGTTCGTTGAACTGTGCCTTGGTCCACTTCGTGCCGGCCTGTCGGCTCAGCATGTTCCAGGCCTGATCGTATTCGCGCATCTCGATCGCGCGGGCGAAACTGATCAGCACGTTGCGCGCGCCCGCTTCGGTTCGCTCGGCTTCGGGGGTGAGCGTGGCCGGCGTGAGATCAGGATAGCCCTCGTTGATGCCCTGACCGTCGGTATAACCGGCGGGCGCGGTCGAGTCCGCCGGGGATGTTTCGGCGGGCGCAGGAGTGGCGGGGGGGCGTCGCCGAAGTCTCGCTGGCGGTGTCAGGCGAGGGCGCCCCGTCGTCACCTGGTTGCGAACAAGCGGCAAGAGCCAGCAATCCTGCCGTGCCGAATGTCAGAAGCGAAAGACGTCGTATCGGGATCATGAAACCCGAACCGGGGAGGGCTGGCACCGTTCCCCGGCTCGCGGTGAGCGGTTACTTGGGCGCGAGCACCATCACCATTTGCCGGCCTTCGAGGCGCGGGAAGGCTTCGACCTTGGCGATTTCCTCGACATCGTCGCGGACGCGGTTGAGGAGGTCCATACCGAGTTGCTGGTGCGCCATTTCGCGACCGCGGAAGCGCAGGGTGCACTTCACCTTGTCGCCGTTCTCGATGAACTTGTTCACATTGCGCATCTTCACATCGTAATCGTGATCGTCGATGTTCGGACGCATCTTGATTTCTTTGATTTCCTGCGTCTTTTGCGTCTTGCGCGCGAGGTTCGCCTTCTTCTGCGCCTCGTAGCGATACTTGCCGACGTCGAGGAATTTGCACACCGGCGGGTCCGCATTGGGGGACACTTCGACGAGGTTGAGGCCATGCTCGTTGGCCTGCTCGACGGCTTCGCGGGTGTACATCACCCCCAAATTCTCGCCTTCGTGATCGATCACGCGGACTTTGGGGACATTGATCATGTTGTCGTAGCGCGGGCCGCTTTTCACGGGCATTTGCATGCTGCGCCGGGGTGGACGGGCTATGGTCGGTTCTCCTGATTCTTACCGGTTACAGGCGGTGGATGTAGGCAGTCACGTGGCGAATCGGAAGGGGAAGTTGCCGCGTCTGCGCAATTTTGCGCCGATATGTGGCCCTCAGGCAGCCTCGTGCCAGAGCGGGAAGCGAGCCAGCCGTTCTTTCGTGGGCACGAGCGCGTCGATCCGCTGGGCGGGCTGCATCGCTTTCAGGATCGCCGGATCGTTGGCCGGCATCCCGCCGGTGAAGGCGCCGAAGGCGGGCAGGATCATCCGGCCCGAGGGCGCGCCGCCGGCGGTTTCCGCGCTGCTGACGACCGCGCACGGACGGCGGATGTGGCGCTGCTGAACCTTGATCTGCACGCGGGGGTGAAAATGGCCGGACAGTTCGGGCCGCGTCTCGCCCTTCATCGCCTGATGGCGCAGCACGGTGCCGCCGATCTCCAGCTCCTCCACCAGCGTGCCGCCGCAGCGTGCCGCCATGGCGGGATCGTGCCCGTCGTCGTGATTGCCGGTAATCCACACCCAATCGACCGCCTTGGTCAGCGCCTCCAGCATTCCGCAGGCGTGCGGCTCCAGCCGGGTGCTGCCATCGGCGTCGTGGAAATTGTCGCCCAGGGTAATTACCCGCCGCGCGCCGGTCGCCCGGATTGCCAGTGCCACCCGTTCCAGCGTCTCGCGGCTGTCATAGGGTGGGATCGGCTGACCGTGGCGCGCGAAGAAGCTCGCTTTCTCGAGATGGAGGTCCGCCACCAGCAACGCCTGTTCGCGCGGCCAGAAAACGGCTTGGTTGGTGGCGAGCAGCCACTCGTCTCCAGCGAATTCGAAAGGCGCGAACGAAAGGGGAACCATGGCGCGCTATTGCCCTGCCGCATCGGGCTTGGCAAGGGGACAGACATGAGCGACTGGATCGAGAAGAGCCATGCGGCGCAGGACTGGTTCGAGAGCCTGCGGACCCGAATCTGCACCGAATTCGAAGCGATCGAACGTGAGGCTGGCTCCGACGCCGCCTTCGAATACACCGCCTGGAACCGCGAGGAAGAGGGCAACGAGGACCCGGGCGGCGGTACGCGCGGCGTGATGAAGGGCAAGGTGTTCGAGAAGGTCGGCGTCAACGTCTCGACCGTGCGCGGCAATTTCGCGCCCGAATTCGCCGCCACGATCAACGGCGCCGACGCGGACAATCCCGGCTTCACCGCCACCGGCATCAGCCTGGTCGCGCACATGGCCAACCCGCACGTGCCCGCCGTGCACATGAACACGCGCTTCCTCATCACCGGCAAGGCTTGGTTCGGGGGCGGGGCGGACCTCAACCCGCCGGTCCCCTACGAGGAGGATACGGAGGAATTCCACGCCTGCTTCCGCGCCGCCTGTTCGGCCCACAACCCGACCTATTACGACCGCTTCAAAAAATGGGCGGACGATTATTTCTACATCCCCCATCGCGGCGTTCATCGCGGGGTCGGGGGCATCTTCTACGATCACCTCGAATGCTCCGACGATGCGGCCTTCGAACGGAATTTCGCCTTCACCCGCGATGTCGGCGAGACCTTCCTCGACGTTTTCCCCCGCATCGTGCGCCGCCGGTTGGACAGCGATTTCACCGAGGCCGACAAGCGCACCCAGCTCGAATGGCGGGGGCGCTATGCCGAATTCAATCTCGTCTACGATCGCGGCACGCTGTTCGGCCTCAAGACCGGCGGCAATATCGACGCCATCCTGATGAGCCTGCCACCCGAAGCCGTCTGGAGCTGACGCTTCATGGCGGGGCAACCGTCGGTCGCCTAAACCGTTTCATAATCATGACTTCCAACCGGAGAACCCGATGTTCCGCACCGTTACCGCCGCCGCCATTCTCGCACTTGCCACGGCCGGGTGCACCACGACGGGCGAGGGGGGCATGAGCGCCGGGACTGACGGCGCGATGGTCTCGCCGATCCTCACCAGCCCGGAGGCTGTCGACGAGCTGACCTATGCCCGGCCGCAGGAAGCGCGGGTAACCCATGTCGCGCTCGACCTCGCGCTCGATTTCGATGCGCAGCGGGTCGGCGGGATTGCCGTGCTCGACGTGCTTGCCGCACCGAATGCCCGCGAGATCGTGCTCGACACCAACGGCCTCCGGATCGAGCGGGTGACCGACGGGGCGGGCCGGGCGCTCGCCTACGAAGTGGGCGCGAACGTCGAAGAGGCAGGCAAGGGCGCGCCGCTCACCATCCAGCTTGACGGTGCGCGCCAGGTGAAGATCGAATACAGCGCGCCGGCCAATGCGGCGGCGCTGCAATGGCTGTCCCCCGAACAGACCAGGGGGGGTGAGCATCCCTTCCTCTTCAGCCAGGGTCAGGCGATCCTCAACCGCACCTGGATTCCGACCCAGGACAGCCCCGGCATCCGCCAGACCTGGGAAGCGCGGATCACTGCGCCAAAGCCGCTCGATGTGGTGATGAGCGGCGTGCGGCAAGGCGAGCCGGTCGATGTCGGCAATGATCGCCGCGCCTTCACCTTCGTGATGGACAAGCCCGTGCCGCCCTATCTCATCGCGCTTGCCGCCGGCGACATCGATTTCCGCGCGGTCGGCCCGCGCTCGGGCGTGTGGGCCGAACCCTCGGTGCTCGACCGCGCGGCGCGCGAGGTGGGCGATACCGAACAGATGATCGCGGCGGCCGAGAAGCTCTACGGCGATTATCGCTGGGGCCGCTACGACATGATCGTGCTGCCGCCTTCCTTCCCCTATGGCGGGATGGAGAACCCGGTGATGACCTTCCTCACCCCGACCTTCATTGCCGGGGACCGCTCGAACAACGGCCTCGTCGCGCACGAACTGGCGCATAGCTGGTCGGGCAATCTCGTCACCAATGCGGTCTGGGGCGATGGCTGGCTGAACGAGGGCGTGACCTCCTATTTCGAGAACCGCATCGTCGAGGAGGTCTACGGCAAGAAGCGTGCCGATCAGGAGGCAGCGCTGTCCTATGCCAACATCATCGAGACGCTCGACGAGGTTGGCCGCGACGCGCCGGGCACCGCTCTTCACACCGACGGTTCGGGCGAACTGGTCGGCAGCGCCATCGCCTACGACAAGGGCGCCTATTTCATGCGCACGGTCGAACGAATGGTCGGGCGCGAGCGGTTCGATGCCTGGCTGCGCCAGTGGTTCGACAGCCACGCCTTGGAGCCGGCGACCAGCCAGATGATCTTCGAGGACATGCGGACCAATCTCGCTCGCTCGCCGGAAGAGGCCGAGCGGCTGATGCTGCGCGAATGGATCTTCGAGCCGGGCCTGCCCTCGAATGTGGTGAAGCCGGACCCGGCCGCCTTCGCCGAGGTCGATGCAGCGGTGGCCGCCTATGCCTCGGGCGGCACGGTGCCGAAGGGCTATGCCGATTGGACCAGCGCGGAGAAACAGCGCTTCCTCGACAACATTCCCAAGCAGCGCAGCGCGCAGCAGCTCGCGGCGCTCGACCGGGCACTAAGCCTCTCGCGCACCGGCAATAACGAGGAGCTGTTCCTGTGGCTCGAACTGGCGCTTGCCAATCGTTATCAGCCGGTGGTGCCGCAGGCGGAGACCTTCCTTGCCGAGGTCGGCCGGGCGAAATTCGTCCGTCCGCTGTTCCAGGTGCTGTGGGACCAGGGCGAATGGGGCCACCCGATCGCGACCCGGATCTATGCGAAGACGCGGCCCGGCTATCACGCCGTGACGCGGAGCGGGGTTGACCGGATCGTCGGTCGGCCGGGCGAGGGATGAGAGACGGCGGGGCATGGGGCCTGGCGATCCTCGGCGCTGCCATGCTGCACGGCTGCGGCGCAGCTCCCGCTCCGGCGTCGTCCGTGCCCGCCTCGGTACCGGGTGGGCAGGGAGGTGATCGCGTGGCCGATCCCGGCATGAGCGAGGCCGAGGCCGAGTTCCGGCGGCGCACCATGCGCTGCACGATCGAACCGCTCGGAGGCTATGTCGGCCAGGTTCTTACGCCTGCCCTTCAGGAGGAGATCGTCGCGGCGTCGATGGCCGGCAGTGTCCGGGTGCTGGGCGGAGGGCAGCGCACGATGTCCATGGCTGGCCAGCCGGGACGTCTCACCATCACGCTCGACGGCAATTCGCGCATCGTCTCGTTCGGCTGCGAATAGAGTCCTTGGATAGGTAACGAAAAAGGGCCGCGGATCGCTCCGCGGCCCTTTTCTTTCGGTCGTCCGCCGGCCGGATCAGAACCGGTAACCGAACTCCACCATCGCACGGTCGTTGCGGAACGCCTGACGGTCGATCGCGGTCTCGAAGCCGGCACCGAAGGAGAGGTTGCCGCGCGCGACCGAGAGGCCGCCGCGGATCTCAGTCCAGCTCGTATCGCCCTGATCGAGCGGGAGCAGGATGCCGATATCGTCGGCTGCGGCAAAGCGGACGGTCATGTCGTCGCTGCCGCCGACCCGCCGCACATAGTCGGCGTTGAGCTGCGGGGTCACCGTCCAGCCGGTCATGGTGGTGTGTGACCCTGCCAGCTTGAAGCCGCTGCGCGCCGACAGGCTCTCGGTGGTGAGGCCGTCGATCCGCAAGGCGACCTGGCTGCCCTGTTCGGTGTAACCGCCCAGGTTCGTCAGATCGTAGCCGAGCTGCGCGCGCGGGGTCAGGGTCATCCCTTTGCCGATCGGCAGGTTGACGCCGATTTCCGCGTTGGCGGCATAGCGGGTCATGTTGCTGGCGCCGTAGAGCCGCTGATCCGTCACCCCGTCGAAGCCGGCACGCTGCGTGTCGATCTCGACATTTTCCATGCTCGCCATGCCGCCGAGGTAGGCGTTGCCGCCGAGCTTGTACGAACCGTAGGCGGCAAGCTGGCTGGTCGCCGCGCGGCTGGCGCCCGAACTGGTCAGCTCGCGCCCGTCGGCATAGCCCACCGCGACGCCGACGCTCGCCTTGGGCGAGACCGAGCGTTCGAGGCCCATGCCGAAATAGCTGCCGTACTGGCCGCCATCGGTAAGGTTGGAGGCGCCGTCGACATTGCCGCCGAAGGTACCGCCCGACACGAAGCCGGCAACCCCTTCGGGCAACGCGATGCTAGACCCGCCCTTGGGCGTCAGGTCGGCGATGCCCATGCGGACATCGGGCTGACCCGTGCCAAGCGCGGCGAGGCCGTTGCGGATCGTACCGGGCTCGCCCATTACCGACATTTGCCCGCCGGCGCCGCCCATGACCGAGAGGCGATCGGCGACAGCGAAGCTGAGCACGTTGCTCTGGCGCCGCTGGAGCGAGTTCGTGTCGGTTCCGAGTGTCGGCGCGAGGCCGTCGAACGTCATCGCCAGCGAATTGCCGTCCATCAGGTCGACCATGCCGTAGAAATTGCCGAGCGCGTTGTACGATCCGCCGCGCAGCTGGTCGAGAGCCGCACCGAAGGCCTTGGCCGTGGCGCTCGCTCCGCGCAGCAGATCGAGGAAGCTGCCCGCCTGCATTGTCGCGGTGACGGTGTTGGCGCTGTATTTAAGTTCAGGCCTCAGCACGCCAAGGAAGGAACCGACGGTTCCGAAGGTCCCTTCGATCCCGCCACCGGCGGTCGCGATGGTGAAGGTCTGGCGATAACGCGGCTGCGAACCGAACAGCGAGCTGACCACCAGACTCGCGCCCTTCGATCCGGCCACGCTCGGATCGGACAGCGACAGCTTGCCAGTCACGGCCAGCGTGTCCGACCCGTTGCGGTTCAAGTCGATGAACAGCGTCGTGCCCGAGGCGAGAATGGCGTTGCCGTCGATCGTGAGCGTGCCGGTCGACCCGGTGCTGCCGGGCGCGATCAGCCCGGCGGCGCTGGTGAAGAACGGCGCGCGCAGCGTGCCCGAACCGGCGAGCACACCGGTCATTAGGAAGGCCTCGTTCGCCGACAGGGTGCCGTCGATATTGGTCCAGCCCACCAGCTGATTGAAGTCGCCCAGCACGTTGAGCGTGCCGGTCCTGGTGATATTGAGCGTAGTGGCCCCGTCGACTGTCAGCCGGTCGATGGTGATGTCGGCATCCCTGAGCCGCGTCAGGCCCGGCGCTGCCAGCGTGACGTCGAAATAGCGCGGACGCACGCCTTGGCCGGGATTGGCGACGATGTTGTTCGGCACGAAATTCCGGCTGCCGGGTCCGCCCTCGACGAAGAAGGCGTTACCACCGACAGTGGGCTCGCCCGGATCGGTGAAGTCCTGGCAGTCGGTCAGGAAGCAGACATCGCCGAACTTGGCGCCTTCGCCCGAAATGCCTTCGCCCGGAGTGGAGGGCAGGCCGTTCACCAGCTCACCATTGACGACGATCTGATAGGAGGGGTCCATCGCCTGGATCCAGTGACGCGAATCGGTCCAGTCGCCGATGCCGGCCTTATTGGTGGCGTAGACATAGGGGTTGTTGGCGACGATCAGGTCCCAGAATGCATGGAGCGGCTGATAGAAGCTGTGCGTGCCGTAGGCGCCGAAAGGCTGACCGGCGAAGAAGCGTGATCCGCCCGACAGAACGCCGATCACTAGCGGAATGTCGTATTTCTGATCGAGGATCAGTGGACCGCCACTGTCGCCCGGGCCTGTGATGCCTTCACGGGGCAGGGCGACGTCGTTCGGGCCGAACAGTCCGAAATCGTATTTTCCGGCGGCGGTGTTGTAGGCCGGATTCGGATCGCTGAACGAGCTCATGTAGAGGTTCTGCGGCAATCCGCCTGAAGCCGATCCGAACAGGAACAGGTTGCGGTCGGCGAGCGAGCCGAGGAACGAGACGTAGTTCTCGGCGATGCGGCGACGCCAGCCACCCGAGGTGCTGGAACCGACGATGCCGTTACCGGTGCTCCCGTAACCGGTCACGGTCACGTGTTCCTGCTGGTCGAGCGGGGTGAACAGCATTGCCCAGGTGGGGATGTCGAATGCCGGTGTATCGAGAGTCGCGATCGCGACGTCGGCCTGGAGGAAGTTGCCTTCCGGAACGATCGAGCGCGGATCGTACCAGACATTCTCGACGTTGTAGATCGCGGAGTCGACATTGGTCTGGTAAATCTTGGACGGATCGTTGAAGCCGAGCCAGTCGAACAGGGCGGGCAGATTGTTCTGCTTGAAACCGAAGCTGATCGGCGTGCCGCCTGTGTTCGAGCCGTAAGCGCTCGCGGCGCGCGTGTTTACGCAGTGCGCGGCGAAGATCACTGTGCGCGGATTGATCAGCGTGCCGGTGCAGGTGCCGAGCGAGGCACCGGGCGATCCCGGAATGTTGTTGATGACCATCTGGCCGACGCCGGTGATGTCGGTCGGGTCCCAGATGCCCGCGGGTGGAAAGGCATTGGGGTTGAGATCGTTGCGCGGAACGATCGCCGGTTCGTCGATGACTTGATCGGGTCGGACCGAGACGGCGCTCGAGAAGCTCTGATAGGAGTGCTGGAACGGCGAAATGTCGGCGAGGTCGAGACCGACCGCGGGACTGTCGGTGCCAAGATCGACCCCTCCGCCTGCTCGCGAATCGTCTTTCGCCTGAGCGCTTGCCGCAAAAGCCAGAGAAACCATGGAAGCAGCGGCCAGAAGACCATTGCGGCGTGCATTCGATGTCATGCGAAATCCCCCCGGATTTATGAGCCCAAACCAAGGGAATCTGCCCACGACCTGCCAGCCGGGCATCTCCCCTGACGCAGGACTATCACACAAATCCCGCTAGGATAGAAATAATAAACCATAAGTTTGCGGAAAAACTTCCCGGATCGCATGTTTGGCCAAATTTTGAGCAAGGTTCATGGGGTACGTGATGTTGCACGGCGCAAGCCAGTTTTCCGTTGCAATGCGGCGCGGTTTGCCCACATCGTTCGTCCTAGATGCTGCGCCAGTACGAACTCGTAGAGCGGGTCAAGGAATACGACCCCGATGCCGACGAGGCGATGCTCAACCGCGCCTATGTCTACACCGTGCAGAAGCACGGCACGCAGACCCGTGCGAGCGGCGATCCCTATTTCAGCCATCCGGTGGAAGTCGCCGGCCTGATGACCGACCTGCGGCTCGATCAGGAAACGATCGCGACCGCGCTGCTGCACGACACGGTCGAGGACACACTGGCCACGATCGAGGACATCGAGCTCAATTTCGGCAGCAAGGTCGCGCGTCTGGTCGATGGCGTGACCAAGCTCTCCAAGATCGAGCAGATGCCGGAGAACGAGCGCGCGGCGGAGAATCTGCGCAAGTTCCTGCTCGCCATGAGCGAGGATATCCGCGTGCTGCTCGTCAAGCTTGGCGACCGACTGCACAACATGCGCACGCTGCATTTCATCAAGTCGCCGGAAAAGCGCCGCCGCATCGCGCGCGAGACGATGGATATCTACGCCCCTCTCGCCGAGCGGGTGGGGATGTACGAATACATGCGCGAGATGCAGCTGCTCGCCTTCGAGCAGCTCGAGCCAGAGGGCTATGCCACGATCACCAATCGCCTCGAACAGCTGCGCGAGGGCGATGGCGGGCAGGTCGATGCGATCGCCTTGGCGATTAAGCAGGCGCTGGCCGAGGCGGGGCTTCAGGTCGAGGTTTCGGGGCGCGAGAAGCACCCTTTCAGCATCTGGCACAAGATGTCCGAACGCCATGTCAGCTTCGAGCAGGTGAGCGACATCATGGCCTTCCGCGTCATCACCGACGACGAGGCGGATTGCTACCGTGCGCTGGGCGTGCTGCACACGACGTGGCAGTTCCTGCCGGGCAAGTTCAAGGACTATATCTCGACGCCCAAGACCAACGGCTATCGCAGCTTGCACACCAGCCTGATGTACGAGAATTCGATGCGGGTGGAGGTGCAGATCCGCACCCGCGAGATGCACCGGCTGAACGAGTTCGGCCTCGCCGCGCACTGGGCCTACAAGCAAGGCGACCGGCCCGACGGGCAGGTCGGCTGGCTGCGCGACCTGATCGAAATCGTCGATGCGAGCCATGATGCCGAGGAACTGCTCGAGCATACGAGGCTGGCGATCTACCAGGACCGAATCTTCGCCTTCACGCCCAAGGGTGCGCTGTTCCAGTTGCCGATCGGCGCGACGCCGGTCGATTTCGCTTTCGCGGTGCACACCGATCTCGGCGCGCAGACCGTCGGCGCCAAGATCAACGGCCGCCACATGCCGCTGCGCACCCCGCTGGCAAATGGCGATGTGGTCGAGATCGTGAAGGGCAAGGATGCCGAGCCGCAGCTTTCCTGGCTGAGCTATGTCGTCACCGGCAAGGCCCGCGCCGCCATCCGCCGCGCGGTGCGGCAGAAGGAACGCGCCGAGGTCGCCGAAATCGGCCAGAAGCTGTTCGGGGTGATCGCCGACCGGGTGCCCGCGAAGATCGGCAAGAAGGCTATCCGCCACGCGCTCGAGCGGCTCGAGATGGAGGAAGAGGACGACCTCTATTACGCGATCGGCGCCGCCAAGATCACCGATCGCGAGGTGATGGAGGCGCTGGTCCCGGGCTGCACCGAAGAGCTGCCCGAACAGCCCGAATGGAGCAAGAGCGAGCTGTCGATCCGCGGTCTCACCGCCGGTGTCGGCTACGAGCTAGGCACCTGCTGCCACCCGGTGCCGGGCGATCGGATCGTGGGCACGAGGCGCCCCGGCGAGAAGGTCGAGGTTCACACGATCGACTGCCACGCGCTGGCAAGCGGGATCGATAACGACTGGATCGACCTTTCTTGGAGCAAGCGCGCGGCGGGCGCGATCGGACGGCTGCGTGTCACGCTGTACGACCGGCCGGGAACCTTGGCCGAGACGACGGCAATCTTCGCTCAGAACCATGCCAATGTCCGCGCCCTCGCGCAGATCCAGAACGATCCGCCCTTCGGCAGCTACGAGATGGACCTCGAAGTGCAGGATGTTGCCCACCTCAACCGCATTCTCAGCGCATTGCGAGCGAGCGATTCGATTGTCGGGGCGGAGCGGATCTAGACCGGGCGATCAGTCTGCGGTCAACGCCTTGCGGATCGGTACCGGAACATTGCAGATATCCGCCCCGCCGGCCGGCACGATGAAGAACGGATCGCGGCGGTTGGCGCGCGCCTCGGCGTAGCGGGCGAAGGCGTCTCCCTCGGTGGAGAGATATTCGAATCGCGGGCGTTCGGTGGCGGGCAGATCGCTGGCGACGCGGATCGAGAGGATCGGCGTTCGTTTGTCCGCCTCCTCGGCAGTGTAGAAGCCCAGATCGCCCGAGCCGCGCGGCAGGCTGGAAAGGTGCTCCATCCCCTCGATGACGCGCCCAACCAGTGCGATGTTGCGATCGAGATGGCGCGGTGCATGGCCAATCACGGTGTAGAGTTCCGCGCCCGACCCCGTATCCGGCGACATCCCGCGCCCGACACCGACCATGCCGTAGCAATGGACGGGCCACCATGGCGCATCGCCGGACGAGCCTGCGCTACCCACCGGCCAGCCACGATAGAATTCGACCCATTCAGCATACGGATCCCGTTGATGCCAACCGGCGAAAGTGTGTTCTGTCTGAGTAGCTTTCACCGAGGCGTCGGCATTGTGGAAGTCAGCTTCTTGAGACTGATGCCAGTCAAAGTCCGCAAAATCCGCCCGGTTATCGTCAGTTAGTTCAAGGCCATTCCAAGCTAACGTCACGTCGACCATCGAGGCAGTGTAGGCGCTCTCTGCCATCGCCTGCAGCCCCTCCGGCAACGGCTTTGCTTTCCCTTCCGCCTCGGGATTGTCGTAGTTCGGATCGCCCCACTGAGTGACGTAATTGTCCTGCACGCGGTTGACGCTGATGCCGTCGTACCAGCCTGCGCGGGCGAGGGTGCGGATATTGGCGATCCAGCCCTGGCTGAAGGGTTCGGGCATGAGCTGGATGACTACGCGCCGCGCCTTGCCGTCACGGTCGGGGGCGAGAGTCATCACCAGCAGGTCTTCCGCCGGGATCGCGATCCACTCCGCCGCATCGGCGCCCGCGACGATCTCTGCGGGCGACGGCGCCGGGGCCGCATCCTGCGCGGCGAGCGGAAGGGTCAGGGCGGATGCCGCGAGCGCGGCGCAGAAAACGCGTTTCATCGCGACGGTCTGGCACGGATCGCTCGAACGAAAAAGCCCCTCTCCACGCGTTTTGGGGGGGCGGAGAGAGGCTTTCGAGACGGCGTTCGTAGGGAATGCCCGGCCACGCAACGCCATCTGACAGCAGGGGTATTTCCGATACGTCCGAGCGGCCAGTTCCGTTCCCACAATTCGACTTGCCGGGACGGATAAGTTGCTTTGAGCCCCCAGATTTGCAATTTCTTTGCTTGACTTGGCGATCTGAAGATATAAAAAACTCGCCACCGCGGCAATTCTGCTGCGTGTGCGAGGATACAATTCTGCTGCGTGTGCGAGGATACGTTGATGCAGGCCCAGGCCGCCATCACCACGAACGAAGGCACGGTGCTTCAGGCGCTGGGCCTCGTGCTGCTTCTCGTACTCGTACTTATTAACGAGCGGGGGGGAGTGCCCATCGGCTGAGCCAAGCCTGACGGACCTTCCTGAACCCCGCTCTCCGAAAGGATAGCGGGGTTTTTTGTTGGGTCCGTCGCGAATGGGACGAGACACGCATGACCGACACGCCTCGCAAACGTTCTGACGCGATCACCCGAGGGCCGGCCAAGGCGCCGGCGCGGGCGATGTTGCGCGGGGCGGGCTTCACCGACGCCCAGATGGCGCAGCCGATGGTCGCGGTGGTCAACACCTGGTCGACCGTCACGCCGTGCAACATGCACCTCGCGAGCCTCGCCGAGCCGATCCGCAAAGGCTTGCGCGGCGGCGGCGCAACGCCGGTCGATTTCAACACCATCGTGGTTTCCGACGGCATCACGATGGGCGGCGAGGGGATGCGCGCCTCGCTGATCAGCCGCGAGATCATCGCGGATTCCATCGAACTGGCGGTCAAGGGCCATTCGCTCGACGCGGCGGTGATCCTGGTCGGCTGCGACAAGACCATTCCCGCCGCCGCCATGGCGCTGGCGCGGCTGAACATTCCCGGCCTGGTCTTCTACGGGGGCACGATCATGCCCGGCCATCTCGACGGGCGCGACCTGTCGATCCAGGACGTGTTCGAGGCGGTCGGCGCCCATGCCAAGGGCGACATGAGCGATGCCGAACTCGACCGGGTCGAGCGCGCCGCCTGCCCCGGCGCGGGCGCCTGCGGGGGGCAGTTCACCGCCAATACCATGGCGATGGCGCTGACCATGATGGGGATCAGCCCGATGGGCTCGGGCGATCCTCCCGCGACCCACGCGGCCAAGAGCGTCGAGGCGGCGCGCTGCGGAAGGCTCGCGGCGAAGCTGGCGCAGGAAGGCGTTCCGGCGCGCAAATTCTTCACCCCGGCATCCTTGCGCAACGCGGCGACGGCGGTGGTCGCGAGCGGCGGGTCGACCAATGCCGTGCTCCATCTGCCCGCCATCGCGGCGGAGGCGGGCTTCGCCTTCCCGATCGAGATCTTCGACGAATTATCGCGCAGCGTCCCGGTCATAACCGATCTTAAACCGGGCGGGCGGTTCCTCGCGCGCGATCTTTTCGCGGCGGGCGGTGTCCCGCTGTTCGGCAAGCGTCTGGCCGATGCCGGAATGCTGGAGGACACGCCCACGGTCACCGGCCGCAGCCTGTTCGCCGAATTGAGCGAAGCTCAGGAGACCGAGGGCCAGCAGGTCGTCCGCTCGCCCGCCGACCCGGTGAAGGCGACCGGCGGCCTCAGCATCCTTTATGGCGATCTCGCCCCAGAAGGCGCCGTGCTGAAGACCGCCGGTTACGGCACGGGCTCCTTCGAGGGCCCGGCGCGCGTCTTCGATGGCGAAGAAGACTGTTTCGCCGCCGTCAACGCGAACGCGATCCGCGAAGGCGACGTCGTCGTCATCCGCTACGAGGGCCCCTCGGGCGGCCCCGGAATGCGCGAGATGCTGGCAGTCACCGCCGCGCTTGCCGGACAGGGGCTGGCGGGGAAGGTCGCGCTGATCACCGACGGGCGCTTTTCCGGCGCAAGCCACGGCTTCGTGATCGGGCATTGCTCGCCCGAGGCCGCTGCCGGAGGACCGCTCGCGCTGATCGCGGAAGGCGACACGATCCGCATCGATGCCGAGACCCGGCGGATCGATGCCGACATCGACTGGGACGCCCGCCGCGCCGCTCACACCCCGCGCGAGCCCAACCGCCTGGGCGGTGTCTTCGACAAATACGCCCGCCTCGTCTCGTCCGCCGCCTACGGCGCGACGACCATCCCACCCGTCACGAATTGAAGGAAGCCTGATCCATGAAAGTCTACAACGATAGCGACGCGCAGCCCGCAAAGGTCAAATCCCGGCCGGTTGCCGTCATCGGCTATGGCAGCCAGGGTCGCGCTCATGCTCTCAATCTGAAGGAAAGTGGCTGCGAGGTCATCGTGGGCCTGCGCGAGGGATCGCCGAGCGCGACCAAAGCGCAGGCCGACGGGCTGAAGACGATGCCGGTCGCCGAAGCGGCAAAGGCCGCGGGCCTCGTCGCTCTTCTGACGCCCGACATGAGCCACGAGACGATCTTCGCCAGCGAGATCGCGCCCAACATGGAAGCGGGCGACGCGCTGCTGGTCGCGCATGGTTTCACCGTTCTTTACGAACGGATTAAACCGGCCGCCGATATCGACGTCATCCTCGTCGCGCCCAAGGGGCCGGGCGATCTGGTCCGCCGCGAATACGAGCGCGGAGCGGGTGTCCCTTGCCTGTTCGCGGTCCACCAGGATGCGAGTGGCGACGCGGCGGCCAAGGCGCTCGCTTATGCCAGCCTGATCGGCGGGACGACGGCGGGTACGCTCGAGACGAGCTTCCGCGAGGAGACCGAGACCGACCTGTTCGGGGAACAGGCGGTGCTTTGCGGCGGCGCGACCGAACTCGTCGCTGCCGGGTTCGAGACGCTGGTCGATGCCGGCTACGCACCCGAAATCGCCTATTACGAATGCCTGCACGAGCTGAAGCTGATCGTCGATCTGCTCTACGAAGGCGGCTTCGCCAAGATGCACGAATTCATCTCCGAAACCGCGATCTACGGCGATCTCGTCTCCGGTCCGCGGGTCATCAATGACGAAACCCGCGCGCGGATGCGCGACGTCCTCTCCGACATCCGGGACGGAACCTTCGCGAGGAACTGGATCGCCGAGAACGAGGCCGGGAAGACCGAATACGATCGGATGCAGAAGGCCGATCTCGACCATCCCATCGAAGCCACCGGCCGGGAGCTGCGCGCGATGATGCCGTGGCTTCAGGCTGACAAAAATAGCGCGAAGAAGGCCGCCTGAGCGGTCCGTCCGAAACGAGCGAGAGCCATGACCGTCATGCCCCAGCCCCTCACCAGTCCCGAGGTCCAGCCTGCCACCCGTACCGGTGCGCAGCTGGTAGTGGACACGTTGGGGGCGCTCGGGGTCGACTGCGTGTTCGGCTATCCCGGCGGCGCCATCATGCCGGTCTACGATGCGATCACGGAGGGCGCGTCGCGCCATATCCTCGTCCGCCACGAACAGGCGGCTGCCTTCGCGGCCGACGCCTATGGCCGGATCACGGGGAGGGCGGGGGTCTGCCTCGCCACCTCCGGTCCTGGGGCGACGAACCTCATCACCGGCATCGCCAACGCCTATCTCGATTCGGTCCCTATGGTCGCGATCACCGGTCAGGTCGCGCAGCCCTTCATGGGCACCGACGCGTTTCAGGAAACCGACATCTTCGGCATGACCATGCCGATCGTGAAGCATTCGATCATCGTTCGTCGGCCCGAGGATATTCCGGCCGCGCTGGGCGAGGCCTTCGCCATCGCGGAGAGCGGGCGCCCCGGCCCGGTGCTGGTCGATCTGCCCAAGGACGTTCAGCAGGCGACCTGCGCGCCGCCGCGCAAATGGCGAGGCGAGGCTCAGGTTCTGCCCGCTCCGGCGCCCGAAGCCATCGCCGAGGCGGAGCGGCTGATCGCGGCCGCCGAGCGTCCCCTCTTCTATCTCGGCGGAGGGATCGCCCGGTCGAATGCGACCGAGATGGTTCGCCGCATGGTCGAGGAGAGCGGCATCCCCGCGGTCGCCACGCTCCAGGCCCTCGGCGTCCTGCCGTCGGATCACCCCGCGATGCTCGGAATGCTTGGTATGCACGGTCACCGCGCGGCGAACATGGCGGTGCAGGAATGCGACCTGCTGATCGTCGTCGGCGCGCGGTTCGACGATCGGGCGACCGGCAAGCTCGCCGAATTCGCCCCCCACGCCGCGATCGTCCACATCGATGTCGATGCTGCCGAAATGGGCAAGCTGCGCCATGCCCATGCGCCGGTGTGCAGCAATCTCAAATCGAGCCTTGCGGCCATCGACTTCGCACCGGGCGAGATCGACGCCTGGCGCAGTGACGTCACGGCGGCGCGCGAAACGCATGCGCCGCGATACGATGCGCCGGGCAACGGCATCTACGCCCCCGCGCTGCTCAAGACGCTGTCGGAGCGGGTCGGCGACAGCTTCGTCGCCACCTGCGACGTCGGCCAGCACCAGATGTGGGTCGCGCAGCATTGCCGGTTCTCCCGGCCGCAGGCGCATCTGACCTCGGGCGGTCTCGGCGCGATGGGTTTCGGTCTGCCCGCCGCCATCGGCGCCAAGCTGGCCGAGCCGGACGCGGACGTGTTCGCGATCTGCGGCGACGGCGGCTTCCAGATGAACATCCAGGAGCTTGCCACCCTGCGTCGGTACCGGATCCCGGTGAAGATCGTCCTGCTCGACAACGCCATGCTCGGCCTCGTGCGCCAGTGGCAGGAGCTGTTCTTCGCCGGCAATTATTCCGAGGTCGACCTGTCCGACAATCCGGACTTCGTCGAGGTTGCGCACGCCTTCGGGATCGAGGCCTTCGGCATCGAGCGCCGCGACGAGGTCGATGGCGCGATCGAGCGCCTGATGAATGCACGGGGGCCGATCCTTGCCCATGTCCGGATCGATCCGGAAGAAAACGTCTGGCCGCTGGTGCCGCCGGGCAAGTCCAATGCCGAGATGATGGAGAAACGCGATGAAGCTTGAGCATGTCCGCATCGAATTCCGCTGCGCCGAGGGCGCGCTTCGCCGGGTTCTCGGCGTGACCGAGGCGCGCGCCTTCTCCGTTCGTTCCATGCAGATGGGCAGCGACGGCGATCGGGCGGTGATGACGCTGGCGCTGGAGCCGCGTGACGAGAGCCGCAAGGTGGACACGCTGCTGCGCCAGCTGACCCGGCTGCAGGAGGTCGAGGCCACGATCCGCCTGACCAATGCCCCTCCCGTAGCGGAGGTAGCCCATGCCGCCTGTGCCTGACACCGAGCACCGCCGCATCGCGATCTTCGATACCAGCCTGCGCGACGGCGAGCAGGCGCCGGGTTTCTCGATGAACACCAGCCAGAAGCTGGTGATGGCGCGGGCGCTGGCGAAGCTGCGGGTGGACGTGATGGAGGTGGGTTTCGCCGCTGCCTCTCCCGGTGACGCCGAGGCGATCCATGCCATTGCGAGCGAGATCGGTGCGGACGACGATACGCCGGTGCTGTGCTCGCTCGCCCGCACGGTCGAGGCCGATATCGAGGCCGCCGAACGCGCACTCGCCCCGGCGCGGCGCAGTCGTATCCATCTGTTCCTCGGCACCAGCGAACTGCATCTCCAGACCAAGCACAGGATGACCCATGCCGAGGCGCTGGCGGCGATCGAGCGCGCTTTGCATTCCGCGAGGGGCCGCTTCACCCAGATCGAGTTTTCGCCAGAGGATGCGATCCGCACCGATCGTGCTTTCCTGAAGGAAGTGCTGGAATGCGCCGCCGCCGCCGGGGCAGACGTGTTGAACGTACCCGATACGGTCGGCTACACCTCGCCCGAGGAGATCCATGCCCTCTTCGCCGACCTCAACGCGAATGTGGCGCGGCCCGACCATGTGGTCTTTTCCACCCATAATCACGACGATCTCGGCATGGCCGTGGCAAACAGCCTCGCAGCGGTGCGCGGCGGGGCGGGTCAGATCGAATGCGCGGTCAACGGGATCGGCGAGCGTGCGGGCAATTGCGCGCTTGAAGAAGTGGTCATGGCGCTGAAAACACGGCCGGATCATTACCGTGCGACCACCGGCGTCGAGACGCGTGAACTCTATGCCGTCAGCCGCCTGCTGGGAGAAACCACCGGCAACGCGCCGCCGCGCAACAAGGCGATCGTCGGGCGAAATGCCTTCGCTCATGAGGCGGGCATCCACCAGCACGGTGTGCTCGCGGACCGCCGCAATTACGAGATCATGAGCCCCGAGGATATCGGCCTGCCCTCGAACGCGCTGGTTCTCGGCAAGCATAGCGGCAAGCACGCCCTGCGCGCCCGGCTGGAAGCGCTGGGGCACGATCTCGGCAGCAACCGGTTCGAGAAGCTCTACGCCGATTTCAAGCGCCTCGCCGACACCAGGCGCGAGGTGACGGACAACGATCTGTGCGACCTCGTGGCCGAGGACGGGCAGGGCCATGCCTGGGAACTGGTGCGCGTCGAGATGCGAACCGGCACCAAGGCCAATTCGCGGCCCACCGCCAAGGTTACGCTCGACCACGCCGCGCGCGGGCGGCTGACCGCGATTGGCCATGGGACGGGGCCGTTCGAGGCCCTGACCGACGCCTTCTGCGTCGCGGCGGAGGCGAAGGGGACACTCGACAGCGTCGATACCCATCAGCTTAACCGAGAAATGGAGATCGAGGTCGGGCTGACCGTCGACGGCACGGGGATATCGGGCCGCAGCCAGCACACCGACGTGGTGATCGCGGCCGCCGAGGCCCTGCTCGCCGCTTTCAACAACCACGCCCGGATCGCGCAATCCGCGCGGCTGGCCGATGCGGCCTGAGGGAGCGGAACCATGACCGATACGGCGCGACCGCGCTCGCTGTTCGACAAATTGTGGGACGCGCATGTCGTCGTCCCGGAAAGCGAGGACAGCCCGGCGATCCTCTTCATCGACCTCCATCTGGTGCATGAGGTGACTTCGCCCCAAGCCTTTGCCATGCTGGAGGAGCGCGGCCTCGCGGTCCGGCGGCCCGATCTCACGCAGGCGACGCTCGACCACTCGACGCCGACGCTTCCCGCCGGGGCCGACGGGCGGCTTCCCTATGCCACCGAGGCGGCGGAAAAGCAGGTCCGCCAGCTCGAGGAGAACTGCGCGCGGCACGGCATCGACCTGCTCGGGCTCGACGATCCGCGGCGCGGGATCGTTCATGTGGTGGGGCCCGAACTCGGCCTGACACAGCCTGGCAAGACGATCGTGTGCGGCGACAGTCACACCTCGACCCACGGCGCGTTCGGCGCGCTTGCCTTCGGCATCGGCACGACCGAGGTTGGCCATGTGCTGGCAACGCAATGTCTGTTGCAACGCAAGCCGAAATCCATGCGGATCGACTTCGCTGGCGAGCTGGCGCCCGGCGTCGGCGCGAAAGACATGGCGCTCGCCATGATTGCGCAGATCGGCGCCGACGGGGGGCAGGGCTATGCCGTCGAGTTCGCGGGGGCGGCCGTGAAGGCGCTGTCGATGGAAGGCCGGATGACGCTGTGCAATATGGCGATCGAAGCCGGCGCAAGGGTCGGCATGGTCGCGCCCGACGAGACCACCTACGCCTATCTGCAAGGCCGCGAACACGCGCCGCGTGGTAAGGCGTGGGAGGCCGCCGTGGAGCGCTGGCGCGCGCTGCCCTCCGAACCCGACGCAGTGTTCGACAGCGAGGTGCGCGTCGATGCCGCCGCGATCCGCCCGATGATCACCTTCGGCGTCTCGCCCGATGCCGCCGCGCCGGCCGGCGGGCGCGTTCCCATTCCCGCCACCGCTGACGAGCGCGAGGCGAACCACTACATGCGCTTTACCCCGGATCGGCCATTTGCCGAAATGGCGGTGAACCGCGTCTTCATCGGCAGCTGCACCAATTCGCGCCTGTCCGACCTGCGCGAGGCGGCCGAGATCATGCGCGGCCGCCGTGTGGCGGAAGGGATCACCGCGCTGGTCGTGCCCGGCTCGCAGGCCATACGGCGCGCGGCGGAGGCCGAGGGGCTCGATACGGTGTTCCTCGAGGCGGGGGCCGAATGGCGACTGCCCGGCTGTTCGATGTGCATCGCGATGAACGGCGATCAGGGCGCGCCGGGCGATCTCGTCGTCTCGACCTCCAATCGCAATTTCGTTGGGCGGCAGGGCAAGGATGTTCGGACCGTCCTCGCCGGCCCGGCGACGGCGGCGGCCTGCGCCATTGCCGGGCACATCGTCGATCCTTGGGACTATCTGAACGGGGAGGCCGCCTGTGCAGCCTGAACCTTTTATACGGCTGGAATCGTACAGTCTGGTACTTCCGCAGTCCAATATCGACACCGATCAGATCATTCCCGCGCGTTTTCTGACGACTACGTCGCGCGAGGGTCTCGGAAAGAGCGCCTTCTACGATTGGCGTTACACCGGCGAGGACGTGCCGAAAAACGCGACGCCCTTTCCGGTCGAGGGGGCGGGAGAACGCAAGATACTGGTTGCGGGAGCGAATTTCGGATGTGGTTCGTCGCGCGAACATGCGCCCTGGGCGCTGCTCGACTACGGGTTTCGCGCGGTGATCAGTTCGGACATCGCCGATATCTTCAAGAGCAATGCGCTCAAGAACGGTCTCCTGCCGGTGGAGATCGACCGGAACACCCACGCGAAACTGATGGAACAATCCGGTATTCGCATCTTGATCGACCTGGAACGCTGCATGATCGAAACCGAACACGGCCTGCGCGCCGAATTCGCGGTCGAACCCTTCGCGCGGCGGTGCCTGCTGGACGGGGTCGATCCGCTCGGCCACATCCTCGCGTTCGAAAGCGCTATCGCCGCATTCGAAGCCGCCCGATGACGAAACGCATCGTTCTTCTCCCCGGCGACGGGATCGGCCCCGAAGTCACCGAAGCGGCGCGGATCGCGATGGAGGCAACTGCCAGCGCGCACGATCTCTCGCTCGAATTCGCCAGCCACAACATCGGCGGCTGCGCGATCGACGGGCATGGCGACCCTTTTCCGGACGAGACCGCCGAAGCGTGCAGGGCGGCGGACGCGGTCTTTCTCGGCGCGGTCGGCGGGCCGCAATGGGAGGGCGGCGGTCCCCGTCCGGAAGCGGGGCTGCTCGCCTTGCGTAAGGCGCTCGGCGCCTTCGCCAATCTGCGCCCGATCACGCTCTTCCCCGGCCTCGAGCACCTTTCCCCGCTCAAGCCCGACCGGGTGGCGGGCACTGACATGCTGATCGTGCGCGAGCTGACCGGCGGCATCTATTTCGGCGACAAGGTCGAGGGCGAGGAGTGCGCCAGCGACCTGTGTGCCTATACCCGCCCCGAGGTGGCGCGGGTCACCCGGATCGCCTTCGACGCGGCGCGCGTCCGCTCGGGCCGGGTGACCTCGGTCGACAAGGCCAATGCGCTAGCCAGCAGCCGGCTGTGGCGCAGGACGGTGGTGGCCTTGCGCGACGCCGAATATCCAGACGTCGAACTCGATCACGTGCTGGTCGACGCGATGGCGATGAAGCTGATCGAGCGGCCCGCCGCCTTCGACGTCGTGCTGACCGAAAACATGTTCGGCGACATCCTCAGCGACGAGGCGTCGGTGATCGCCGGTTCCATCGGCCTCGCGCCGTCCGCCTCGCTCTCCGAGACCCATGGCGGGCTTTACGAGCCGATCCACGGCTCCGCGCCCGATATCGCCGGGCAGGGCAAGGCCAATCCCGTGGGCGCGATCCTGAGCGCGGCGATGCTGCTGCGCCATGCGCTCGACGAGGGAGCAGCTGCCACCGCCATCGAAAGTGCCGTGGCGCACTGTCTGGGCGAAGGCATCATGACGGGCGATGTCGGAGGAAGCGCGAGCACGGGCGAAGTGGCCCGCGCCGTCCGCGATCGCATCCGCGCTCCCGGCTGAAACATGCGCTGCGCTTTCCGGCGGAACCAACCCTCGTCCCGTTTCATTCCTTCGCTTAAGATAACAAAAAGCAATCTAAGGAGCGTTGCGACGATGGGGAGTTCGAGATGACCGGCAAAGGCAATCTCCCGCTTGCGACAGGCGTGATCTGTTGGTGAAAGCAATCGCAAGACGGCTTGTGCCGGATCCCATCCTTGATGCGCTGCGCAGCTTCATCCGGATCGAGGCCGCGGGCGGCATCCTGCTGATGGCTTCGGCCGTCGCGGCGCTGCTGGTCGCCAATTCGCCCTTCGCCGATGCCTATTTCGGCGCGAAAGCGAGTTATATCGGTCCGCTGACCCTGTCTTACTGGATAAATGACGGTCTGATGGCGTTGTTCTTCCTGCTCGTCGGACTGGAGATCAAGCGCGAGTTTCTCGAAGGCCAGCTGTCGACGGCATCTTCGCGCATTCTTCCGGCCTTGGCGGCGGGCGGGGGCGTCGCGGTGCCGGCGATCGTCTACACGATGGTTGCCGGCGGCGAGCCCGGCCTGTCCCGCGGCTGGGCCATTCCGGCTGCGACCGACATCGCCTTTGCGCTCGGTATCCTCGCCTTGCTCGGCAGCCGGGCGCCGATCTCGCTCAAGGTCCTGCTGACCGCGATCGCCGTGATCGACGATCTGGTGGCCGTGGCCATCATCGCGATTTTCTATACCGAAGATCTGGCGCTCCTGCCGCTCGGTCTGGGTGTTGCGGGCGTGCTCGTGCTGGTGGTGATGAACCGCTTCAACGTCCGCAATCTGTGGCTTTATGCCGCTGTCGGGCTCGCGGTCTGGGTGGCGGTGCTGCTGTCGGGCGTTCATGCGACGCTGGCGGGCGTGGCGGTGGCGCTGACGATCCCGCTCAAGAACCCGGTCCGTACGGCCGAGGCGGCAAAGCTCGACGCTGATGCCGAAATGGAAGGGCCTGAGACATACGAGGAGAAGCGGCCTTCGCCCCTGCACCGGCTGGAACACGGGCTTCACCCGTGGATCGCCTTCGGGGTCATCCCGCTGTTCGGTTTCTTCAATGCAGGCGTCGCGCTGGGCGGAATGTCGCCCGCCTCGCTGGCATCGCCCCTGCCGCTGGGCATCGCGCTGGGCCTGGTGATCGGCAAGCAGATCGGCATTTTCGGCGCGATTTTCGCGGCGGTGAAGGGCGGGCTCGCGCCGCTGCCGGAAAATGCGGGCTGGATGCATATCTACGGCCTCTCGCTGCTCTGCGGCATCGGCTTCACCATGAGCCTGTTCATCGGCGGCCTCGCTTTCCCCGACCCCGCGACGCTCGACCTCGTGCGCGTGGGCGTGCTGGGCGGATCGGTGGTGGCGGCGCTGGGTGGCTATCTCGTCCTGCGCTTCAGCAAGGCGAAACCGGCGCCAGAGGCGATCTGACGATCCGCCGGACCGCCAACGAAAACTAGGACCATTCCGTCATGCCGACCGCCCTTCTTCTGACCGTTGCCGGCCTGTTCGCGCTGGTTCTGGGCGGAGAGGTGCTGGTCAAGGGTGCGGTCGGCATTGCCCGAAAGGCGCAAATCTCGTCGCTGTTGATCGGCGTGGTGATCGTCGGCCTCGGCACTTCGATGCCCGAACTGGTTACCAGTATAGAGGCCGTGCTGATGGGCACCCCGGACCTCGCCTGGGGCAACATCGTCGGCTCCAACATCGCCAATGCCCTGCTGATTCTGGGCGTATCGGCGCTGGTCGCGCCGATCGTGCTTTCCGGCGGCCGCTTCATGCGCGATCCCATGTTCGGACTGATCGCGTCCTTCGCGCTGTTGTTCGTGGCCCTGGGCGAACTCGGTAGCCCCGTTGTCGGCGTGCTGATGCTCGTTCTTCTGGTCGGATACCTCGCTTACGCCCTGAGGCAGGAGAGGGAGCCGAAACGCATGGAACCGGGAATTGCCGACACGCCCGAAAGCGGCGACGATGTTGCGGCCGGAGCGCCGAAGAGCTGGACCAAGCCTCTGCTGCTGACGGGCGGGGGCCTCATCGCGCTTATCGTCGGGGGGCAGATGCTGGTTGCCGGCGCGATCGATCTGGCGCGGTTCTTTGGCATGTCCGAGGCACTGATCGGACTGACGGTAGTGGCTGTCGGCACATCCTTTCCCGAACTCGTGACTTCGGTCGTTGCGGCCCGCCGGGGCGAGCCGGAGGTTGCCTTCGGCAATGTCGCCGGTTCCAACCTGTTCAACCTGCTGCTGATCGGCGGAATCACGATGGTCATGGCGCCGGAACCTTTCCCGCGCGAACTCGTGGTGTTCGACCTCTATCTGATGGTCGGAGCGGCGGCCGCGCTGGCCGGGCTGGTCTTCTTCGTCGGGCAGGTGTCGCGGCGCTCCGGCTTTCTCCTTCTGGCAACCTATGCCGGCTTCGCAGCGTTTCACATCGCGGCGGCGTGAGGCCCGTTCAGAAGAACAGGTCTATGGCGATGCAGGCGATCAGTCCGACGACGATGTTCATCGGCAGGCCGATCTTCACGAAATCGTTGAAGCGGTAATTCGCCGCACCATAGACCAGCGTGTTGGTCTGGTAGCCGATCGGTGTCGCGAAGCTGGCACTGGCGCCGAACATCACCGCGACGATCATCGCGCGCGGATCGACATTCAGAGCTTCGCCGAGCGCGATGACGATGGGCGTCATGATCACCGCCACCGCGTTGTTGGTCACCGTCTCGGTCAGGATGCTGGTCAGCGTATAGACGCCGATCAGCAGCATCAGGGGAGACAGACCGGCCAGCAACGGCTGGACCTGGTCGACGACCAGCTGGACGGTCCCGGCGTTCTGCAGACCGACGCCGAAGGCCAGCATCCCGAAGATGAGCACCAGCGTGTTCCCGTCGATCGTGCTCCACGCTTCTTCGGGTTCGATGCAGCGGGTGATCAGGACCACCGCCACCCCGGCCAGCGCCAGCGCCTCGATCGGCAAAGGGAAGATCGCGGCGAGCCCGACGATGGCAGTCAGAGTCGCCACCGCGATCGGCGCCTTCTTGCGCTTGAAGGCGCGCAAGGGGGCTTCGGTGACCTGGGCGAGGTTGCTGTTGCCCTGCAAGGCGATCGCCGCATCGGGTTCGGCGGCGATCAGCAGCCGGTCACCGGCGCGCACCCGCACTTCGGCAAGGTCCGGCCCAGCCAGGTGCCTGGGCCGCGCAAGGCCCAGCACCCGCAGCTTGAGACGCGAGAGCAGCGGGATTTCCGCGAGCCGCCTGCCGATGATGGGATGCGAGGGCGAAACCGCCGCCTCGATCAGTGTCGCGTCGGGCGAGCGATCGGGGCCGCTCATGGTGATGCCCCCGCCGACGCCGGTCAGGCCGACACGGAAGTCTTCCGCCTCGGCGAGGGAGGCGAGTTCGGCGGGACTGGCGGCGATCACCAGCTGGTCGCCGGCCTGGAATTCGAGCTCGTCAATGCCCTTGCGATGCACGGTCAGCCCGCGTTGCACCGCCGTGATCCGGACGCCCTGTCGCCGCGACAGCGCGCTATCTCCGATCCGGATGCCGACCAGATCGCTGTCCGCATTGAGCAGGAGATGTGAGAGATAGGCGTCGCTCTCGTCCTTGTCGGCGAAGCCCGAGGCGGCCCGGTCGGGCAGGAGGAGAGGGCCGGCGAGCACCAGATACGCCACGCCGCCCGCCATGACACAGAGACCGACCATCGTGATCTCGAAGATGCCGAAGGGCGCGATCCCCTGCGACTGGGCGACCCCGTCGACCAGCAGATTGGTCGACGTGCCGATCAGCGTGAGCGTTCCGCCGAGTATCGATACATAGGAAAGCGGGATCAGGAGCCGGGTGGCCGCCGTGCCGAGCATCCGCGCCAATCGCTTGATGATCGGGATCATCACGATCACGACCGGCGTGTTGTTCATGAAGGCCGAAGCGGCGATCGTCCCCGCGCCGATCTCGGTAACCGCAAGCTTCGGGCTGCGCCGGGCGCGTCTGACGACCCAGCCGGACACTTCTTCCAGGACGCCGGTGCGCAGCAGCGCTCCCGACACGATGAACATTGCGCCGATGGTGATCGGCGCGGGATTGCCGAATACGCCAAGCAGCTCTTCGGGCTGGAGGAAGCCGAGCGTCATCATCGTCACGCCCGCGACGATCGCGAGCACGACCGGCGGAAACCGTTCCATCGCGAAGCCGACGAAAAGCACGACGAGCAGGACAAGGCCGACCACGTCCCCATACTGGTCGAGAAACGGAGCTAGCGGATGCATGGAATGGAAAAGGCCTGTTATAAGGAGAGCCAGTCGCTCACGCCTTCCAGCCTTTGCCAATTGTTATACGGGATCGCCAGTGCAAACGCCGGAACGAAAGCGGCGGGCTCGCGCTTGCAGGAATGACACGCATCTTCGAAGGACGACGACCCATGGCTCTCACCGCGCTCGCTCTCAACTGCTCCCTCAAGAAGACATCGGGGGAGGCGAGTTCGACCGACGCGATGATTGCGGTGCTGAAAAAACATTTCGCCGATCGCGACGTCGAACTGGCCGAGACGATCCGCATCGCCGACCACAACGTGCTGCCGGGCGTCACCTCCGACGAGGGCGAGGGGGACGATTGGCCGGCGCTGCGCGAGAAGATCCTGGCCCACGACATCCTGATCTTCGGCGGCCCCATCTGGATGGGCCAGATCGGCTCCATCGCCAAGCGCGTGCTCGAACGGATGGACGCTTTTCTCTCCGAAACCGACGACGAGGGCCGGATGCCGAGTTACGGCAAGGTCGCGGTGGCCGCGATCGTCGGCAACGAGGACGGCGCCCACTGGAGCAGCGCGCAGCTGTTTCAGTCGCTCAACGACACCGGCTGGACGATCCCGGCCGTGGCCGCCTGTTACTGGGTCGGCGAAGCCATGGGCAGCAAGGACTTCAAGGAACTGGACGACACGCCCAAGGCGGTGGCCAAAACGGCAACGATGGTCGCGACGAATGCCGCGCATCTTGCCGGGCTGCTCAAGGGCGCACAATATCCCGGCATCGAGGAGAGCTGACCGCCCCGGTTCAGTCTTTCATGTCCATCATGCCTGACGCGGTGGTGGGCACGCCATGCTTCTTGCGGATGAGATCGTAGGCGATCGCCTTCAGGATCGACACGGTCATCAGCCCTACGACGAAGGAAAACGGCAGGGCGCCGATGATCATGGTGATGCGGATCGCCTCGATCCCGCCGATCACCAGCATGCTTCCCACGACCAGTGACAACGCCGCCGCCCAGAACAGCACGTGGCGGGCATGCTCGCCCTCGGTATCGCCGGCGCCGTTGATCGTGTTGATGATCAGTATCGCGCTGTCGGTCGAGGTCACCAGATAGGTCAGCAGCAACACCACGATCAGACCGGAAACCATGCCGGCCAAACCGGGGTCGAGCATCACCGCGATCGTCGCGTAAAGCTGATCCGAAATATCGGTCGCCAGGATCGATCCGCCCGCTACGCCGCTCAGTTCGAGCGCGATCGCGGTGCCTCCGAGCAGGGTCATCCACACGAAGCAGACAAGCGAGGGGACGAGCACCACGCCGAGCACGTATTCGCGGATCGTGCGCCCCCGCGAGATGCGCGCGATGAACATTCCGACGAAAGGGGCGAAGGCGATCCACCAGGCCCAGTAGAACGCCGTCCAGTCGAGCTGCCAGCGGACCAATTGCTCTCCAAAGGGCGCATCCTCCGCGAACAGAGTGAGCGAAAGCGGCAGGAAACCGCCGAGATAGCCGACGAGACCGCGCCCGAGCAGTTCGAGCGCGAACAGGCCCGAGCCGGCGACCGCGAACAGCAGCAGAAGCAGGAAGGAGAGGCCCAGATTGAGGTTGGACAGCCATTTGATCCCTTTGCCCACTCCCGACAGCGCGCTGAGCGTCGAGGCGCCGACTAGGACCGATAGGGCCAGTATGATCGCCGGGATCGACGAGGAGCCATCGGCATCGAGCAGCCAGTCACCGAGACCGATCCGCGCCAGACCGACGACGAACTGCTCGACGCCGAGGCCCATGGTGACCGCCACGCCGAGAATCGTCGCGACCACGGCGAAGATATCGACCAGATGCCCGGCCGGGCCCGACATCGCCCGGCCGAAGATCGGCGTCAGCGCCGACCGGATGGTGAGCGGCAGGTTGCGCCGAAACGCGACGTAGCCGATCGCGAGCCCGACCAGCGCATAGGTCCCCCATGCGGCAAAACCCCAGTGGAGGAAGGTATAGAGATAGGCGGACCGCACCGCCTCTGGGGAACGCGGTTCGGCGAGCCCGCGGATGATCTGCGGATTGTCCGAGAAATGCGCGAGCGGTTCGCCCACCGAATAGGTCAGGAGGCCGATCCCGATCCCGGCTCCGAACAGCATCGCGAACCACGAGAGGCGCGAGAATTCGGGCTTTTCGCCCGGATTGCCGATCCGCAGGCTCCCGGTCGCAGGCACGATGGCGAGCAGTCCGCAGACCGCAATCAGCGCGGCGACAAGATAGACGTACCAGCCGGCAAAGGAGGAGATGAGCGTGGAATTGGCGCGCGTCAGCGTCTCGTTGGCGCTGACCGGAAAGAAGATCGCCCACAGTATAATCAGCGAAACGATGATCTTGGCGGGGATCGTCACCTGCCGGCTGAAGCCGTCGTAAAAGCCGCGCTTTGCGGTCCTGATCGGCAGTTCGACCAAGGGTGGGGCGATGCGCCGTTTTTTCTCCGATGGCATGTCAGTCTCGCTGTTCATACGGCCCAAGGTTCGGGCGAACAGTGGGAAAGGTCTCACGCTCTCAATAGCTATCTGACGCGATAGATCAAATTGGGGGCCCGCCACAGCGCGGGCGTGAGATCCTATGTCAGACGATTGATTTCAGGTTGAACGTTCGACGATCTCGCACACCTCCCGCACTGTCGCGAATACCGCATCCAGTTGGTCCGACGTCGTGCAATAAGGCGGCATGACGTAGACGGTGTTGCCAAGCGGTCGCAGAAGCACGTCGCGCTCGCGGAACATGGCCAGCATCCGGGGGGCGAGATCGGAGAGATATCCTTGCGCATCTCCCACGTCGAAGGCCGCGATCGTGCCGATCCGGCGGGGGTTGCGGATGAGGGGGTGGCGGGCGAGGTCCGCGAGGCGCGCCGCCTGCCGCTCGGCGAGCAGGGCGATCCGCTCGGCGACCGGCTCCTCGCGCCAGATGTCGAGATTGGCGCAGGCCGCCGCGCAGGCGATGGGGTTGGCGGTGTAGCTGGAGGAGTGGAAGAACATGCGCGAGCGGTCGGGCGCATAATGCGCCTGGTATACCGCCTCGCTCGCCATGGTGACGGCGAGCGGGATCGCGCCGCCGGTGAGGCCCTTGGAGAGGCAGAGGATGTCGGGCTCCACGCCGGCCTGCTCGCAAGCCAGCAGGGTGCCGGTGCGGCCCCAGCCGGTCATCACCTCGTCGGCGATGAACAGCGTGCCGTGGCTTGCGCAGATACGCCGCATCTCGGCCAGGGTCTCCGCGCCGTAGACCAGCATTCCCCCGGCGCCGAGCACCAGCGGCTCGACGATGAAGGCGGCTGCACCGTCGCGGCACGCGGCCTCCAGCGCATCGAGCGTCGCCTGTTCGGCGTCTTCATGCGGAAATGGGATCGAGGTGACGTCGAACAGCAACGGTTCATAGGCGCGGTTGAAGGCACCGCGCGCGCCGACCGACATGGTCCCTATCGTGTCGCCGTGATAGCCATTGTCCATCACCACGATGCGCTCGCGCGGCTCGCCGCGGTTGCGCCAGTAGCCGAGCGCCATCTTCAGCGCGACCTCGACGCTGGTCGATCCGGAATCGGAGAAGAACACGCGCGTCAAATTGTCCGGCATGATCGCGCGCAAACCCACGGCAAGGCGTTCTGCCGGCTCGTGCGTCCAGCCGGCGAAGATGATCTGGTCGAGGCGGGCGGCCTGTTCGGCAATCGCCGCCGCGATCCGGGGATGGGCGTGGCCGTGCGTCGTCACCCACCATGAGGAGATCGCGTCGATCACGGTTGCTCCGTCCGCGAGGTGGAGTTCTGCGTCCTCGGCCCGCGCAACCTCGGGGATCGGTTCGCCCAGACCATGCTGGGTGAAGGGGTGCCAGATAGGGGAGTGGCTCATGCGAAAGCCGCCTGATCGAAATTATCGGCAAAATTTCGCGCCAGAGTCTCGGACGTAAGCGGATCGAGGCGGGGCAGCCGGCCGAGCCGAGCGACCCCGCCGATCTGGCAGATCGTATCCTCGCTGTCCGGTGCTTCGTCGCCGATGAAGGCCATGCCGAGGATCGGAACGCCGCGCGCCCGCAAGGCCTCGATGGTTAGGAGGCTGTGATTGATCGTGCCGAGCATCGTCCGTGCAACGATCACGGTCGGCGCTTTCCAGCGCGCGAACAGATCGGCGTAGAGTAGTTCCCGCGTAACCGGCACCAGAGCCCCGCCCGCCCCCTCCACGACCAGATTGCCCTCGGTGCGGGGCAGGACAAGCATGTCCGGATCGATGGCGACACCGTCGATCTCCGCGGCGCGGTGGGGGGAACAGGGCGTGGTCAGGCGATATGCTTCGGGCAGGATCATGTCCGCCGGAACGCCGAGGCTCTCCACTCTGCCGCTGTCGCTCCCGTCCTCGAGCCCGGCCTGCACCGGCTTCCAGTAATGTGCTCGCAGGGCGGCGGCGAGGCCGGCCGCGAAGACCGTCTTGCCGATATCGGTGTCCGTTCCGGTGACGACGATGGTTCTGTTCAAAAGCTTTTCCCGCAAATTGGTTCTGACCGCCGAAGGAGCCCGGCGGTCGGACTCGCGCACGCCGACAAGCCGGACCACCTCCCGGGCGCAAGGCCGTGGAGTTCCGGGAAGGATCGGGCTGTCGAGGTCCTGGATACCGGAAGCCCGGTGGCGGAGCGGGAGGGATTCGAACCCTCGATACGGGGTTACCGTATACACACTTTCCAGGCGTGCGCCTTCGACCACTCGGCCACCGCTCCGCATGCCTGATCTGGCAGAGGCGCGCCTCTAGCGGGAGAGAGGCGGCTCGACAAGCGCAAGATCAGACCTTTCGCACTCGTGTGGTTCGGTCTCCTCAGTCTGTCCGGCCGTTCAGTCGACGAAGCCCTCGACCCGCTCGATCACCATCGCGGGAGCCATGCCGCCGGCAGCGCACATGGTGACGAGACCGTAGCGCTTGTCCTGCCGTTCCAGCTCGTCGACCATGGTGCCGATCAGGATCGAACCGGTGGCGCCGATGGGGTGGCCGAGCGCGATCGAACCGCCATTGACGTTGACCTTGTCCCAGTCGAGATCGAGGTCGCGGACGAACTTGGCGGCGACGACGGCGAAGGCCTCGTTGATCTCGAAGAGATCGATGTCGTCGATGCCCAACCCTGCCTTTTCCAGCACCTTCCTCGCCGCCGGGACGGGGGCGTTGAGCATCAGCGTCGGATCGTCGCCCATGTTGGCAGAGGCGACGATGCGGGCGCGCGGTTTCAAACCGTGCTTCTCGGCATAGGCGCGGCTCGTCACCAGCACGGCAGCGGCCCCATCGACCACGCCCGAACTGTTGCCCGCATGGTGGAAATGCTCGATCTCGAGGTCGGGATACTTCGCGTTGACCAGCTTACGGAAGGTCGTGCCATCCCTGTCGAGCGGCACGTCGGCGATCTTGGTGAAGGCGGGTTCGAGTTCGGCCAGACCCTCGCGCGTGGTCTGGGGGCGGGGGAATTCCTCGCGGTCGAGCACCACGGTGCCGTCATCGGCTGTCACCGGGACCAGCGACTTGTCGAACCGGCCCTCCGCGATCGCGTGCGCCGCGCGTTGCTGGCTGCGATAGCCGACCTCGTCGAGTTCCTCGCGAGTGAATCCCTCCGTGCTGGCGATGGCATCGCCGCATACGCCCTGATGGCTCTGCGGGTGGAGGCGCGCGAGGCGTTCGTTGTAACTGCCCATCATCGGCGGCCTCATTCCGGCGGCCATCTTGTCCTTCGCCATCTGCGCGGTGAGGCTCATCATTTCGGTGCCGCCCGCGACCACGCAATCTTCCATCCCGCTCATCACCTGCGCCGCTGCGAGTGCGACGCTGGTGATCCCGCCGCCGCAGAACCGGTCGAGCGTGGTGCCGGAAGAGGTGATGTCGTAACCCGCATCGAGCGCGGCCATCCGACCCATGTCGCCCGCCTGCATCCCGTCCTGCGTGCTGACCGACCAGATCACGTCGTCGATGGTCGCGGTGTCGAGCGCATTGCGTGTCGCGATCGCTTTGAGGCAGGTCGCGGCGAGGTGCTGCGGGTGCATGTGGGCAAGGGCGCCTTTCCCCTGCTTGCCGATCCCGCGCGGCGTGCGGACAGCGTCGATGATGTAGGCTTGATGGGGCTGGGCGGCCATGGTCTTCCTCTCGCGTAACAACGTTGCGGCTTTTGCCGGTTGACGTTTGCGTAAGCCTCACGCAGCAAGGGCGCAAGAACAGTTTCATAATGCAATGGAGAGAGCCCGGAATGTCGGAAGAAGTCATGACCGAAGTCGAAGACGGCGTGCTGATCGTCACAATCAACCGACCCGAAGCGAAGAACGCGATGAGCAAGGCCGCGGCCGAGGGGATCGCGGCGGCGATGGACCGGCTCGACAGCGAGGACGATCTGCGCGTCGGGATCCTGACCGGGGCGGGCGGCACCTTCTGTTCGGGCATGGACCTCAAGGGCTTTCTGCGCGGAGAATCGCCCAGTGTGGAGGGGCGCGGTTTCGGCGGCGTGGTCCAGAAACCGCCGGAAAAGCCGCTGATCGCCGCGGTCGAAGGCTATGCACTGGCCGGCGGGCTTGAACTGATGATCGCCTGCGATCTGGTGGTGGCGAACGAAAATGCCAAGTTCGGCATTCCCGAAACGAAGCGCGGGCTTGTCGCCGCGGCGGGGGGAGTGATGATGCTGCCCGACCAGATCCCGGAGCGGATCGCGATGGAACTGGCGCTTACCGGCGACTTCATCGACGCGGCCCGGGCCTACGAGCTGGGGCTGATCAACCGCGTGACATCCGGCGCGGCGCTCGACGGTGCGAAGGAACTCGCCGCCACGATTGCTGCCAACGGACCGCTGGCGGTGCGAGTGTCGAAACAGGTCCTGAAGCAGTCGCGAGGCTGGCCGATGGAAGAACGCTACAAGCGCCAGACCGATCTGATCGCGCCGGTCTTCGTGTCGGAGGACGCGCGCGAAGGTGCCGCCGCCTTTGCCGAGAAGCGCAAGCCCAACTGGAAGGGGAAGTAAGCCATGCCGGTGATCGACGTAGCCCAGCCCGAATTCATGGAAGACGAGGAGATTTCGATCTTCGCCGATGCCGTGGGCAAGTTCTACGAGAAGCATGCCCCCGAAAAGCGCGTGCTCAAGTGGCGCGAGGACGGTCAGGTGGAGCGCGAATTCTGGAACGAGGCGGGCGAGGCGGGCCTGCTCGGTTCATCGGTGCCCGAGGAATATGGCGGCCATGGCGGCGATTTCCGTCACGAGATGGTCGTGATCGACCAGCAGGGCAAGCACGGGGTGGAGGGGTTTTCGGCAAGTCTCCACAACACCGTGATCCTGCCCTATCTGGTGCGTCACGGGACCGAGGAGCAGAAGAAGAAATACCTGCCCAGGCTGGTCACCGGCGAGTTGGTCAGCGCCATCGCCATGACCGAGCCGGGCGTGGGATCGGACCTCCAGAGCATTACCACCACCGCGCTCAAGGACGGAAACGGCTACCGGATCAATGGGGCCAAGACCTACATCTCCAATGGGCAGACCGCCGATTTCATCATCGTCGTCGCCAAGACCGATCCCAAGGAGCGGGCCAAGGGCATCTCGCTGATGTTGCTGGAAACGGAAGGGGCGGAAGGTTTCCAGCGGGGCAAGAAGCTCGACAAGATCGGGCTCGATGCACAGGATACCTCGGAACTGTTCTTCGACGACGTCTTCGTTCCGGCGGAGAACGTGCTGGGGGGCGAGGAAGGCAAGGGCTTCTACCAGCTGATGGGGGAGTTGCCGCAGGAACGCCTGATCATCGCGATGGGCGCTATGACCACGATCGAGCGCGCGCTCGACGAAACCGTGGCCTTCACCAAGGATCGCAAGGCGTTCGGGCAGACGATCTGGGACTTCCAGAACACGCAGTTCACGCTCGCCGATCTGAAAGCGCGGGGTACGGCGGCCAAGGTGTTCCTCAACGATTGCATCGCGAAACATCTGAAGGGCGAACTCGACGTGCCGACCGCCTGCATGGCGAAATACTGGCTCACCGAATTGCAGGGCGAGGTGGTCGACAAATGCCTCCAGCTCCACGGCGGGGCTGGCTACATCAACGATTATCCAATCGCGCGCATGTTCCGGGACAGCCGCATCAGCCGCATCTTCGGCGGATCGAACGAGATCATGAAAATGGTGATCGCCCGCTCGATGTGAGACCGGACTGAATGAAAGGGGAGACGGTCAGAGCCTGACCGCCTCCCTCACATGGCCGAATTCGTCCGCCAGCCTTGCGGCAGAGCCTACCTGCAACCGCATTCGTGGAGGAATTCCCTCAGGCTTCCACCACCTTTTGTTCGATCGCGCCGAAGATCGAATGGCCTTCCTTGTCGCGCATCTCCACTCGCACGGTGTCGCCCGCGCGCATGAAGCGGGTCTTGGCCTCACCGTCGGCGATGGTCTCGATCATGCGGATTTCGGCGATGCAGGAATAGCCGAGCCCGCCCTGCGAGACCGGCTTGCCCGGATCGCCGTCCGGCCCCTGATTGGAGACCGTGCCCGAACCGATGATCGTGCCCGCGCCCAGTTCGCGCGTCTTGGCGGCGTGGGCGACGAGTTCGGCGAGGCTGAAGGTCGCGTCGACCCCTGCATCGGCTCGCCCGAACGGTTCGCCATTGTAGTCGACCATCAGCGGCAGGTGAATGACGCTGCCCTGCCACGCGTCGCCCAACTCGTCCGGGGTGACCGCAACCGGGCTGAAGGCGGAGGCCGGCTTGGACTGAAAGAAGCCGAAGCCCTTGCCGAGTTCGGCAGGGATCAGTCCGCGGAGGGACACGTCGTTCACCAGCATGACCAGCTTGATGTGATCGGCGGCCGCTTCCTTCGACACGCCCATCGGCACATCGTCCGTGATGACGGCGATCTCGCCTTCCATGTCGCAGCCCCAGGCGGGGTCGCCGAGCGGGATGTCGGCGCGGGGCGGAAGGAACCTGTCCGAACCGCCCTGGTACATCAACGGATCGTGATAGAAGCTTTCCGGCACCTCGGCATTGCGAGCCTTCCGCACCAGTTCGACATGGTTGATGTAAGCCGAACCGTCCGCCCACTGATAAGCGCGCGGCAGGGGCGAATGCGCCTCGCGCTCGTGGAACCGCTCGGTCGGGACAGCCTCGTGCTGGACGTCGGTGTAGAGCGCCTCGAGCTTGGGTGCGATCGTCGCCCAGTCGTCGAGCGCGGCCTGAAGGGTCGGCGCGATGTTGTCGGCGGCGCAGTAGCGCGTGAGGTCCTTCGAGACGACGACGAGCTTGCCGTCGCGGGTGCCGTCGTTGAGCGTTGCGAGTTTCATGTCAGTCTTTCCTCTCGGGATTGTCGGGTTGCACGTCGGGATGCGCGCGTTGAAACTGGGGGAGGGCGAGGCAGGCCACCTCGATCCGCTCGATATGCGGCATGGCGGCAAAGTCGAAGGCGAAGCGCCGCGCATTGTAGACTTGGGGCAGCAAAACCGCCTCGAAAAGGCCGGGTGCGTCGAACAGGAAATCGCCTGTGCCGAGCTCGGCCAGCCGCCGTTCCATCGGCTCGAGCGTCCGGGCGAGGAAATGGCGATACCAGGTGTCGACCTCGTCCTGCGAATGGCCGAGCGGATCCTTGAGATATTTCAGCACCGGCAGGTTCAGCGGCGCGTGGAGTTCGGTGGCGATCGCATAGGCGAGTTCGCGCGCGGTGAAGCGCTGCTCGATGTCCGCCGGCAGCAGGCGCGGCGCGTCCGGATAGGCTTCGTCCAGCCATTCGAGCTGCGCCATCGACTGCGCCCGGTCGCGCCCCTCCGCCTCCAGCAGGGGAACCGAACCGAAGGGATTGCGCGCGGTGTAGTCCTCGCTCTTCTGTTCGGAAGACAGCAAATTGACCGGCACGTATTCGTAGGCCAACTCCTTAAGCTCCAGCGCGATGCGCAGGCGATAGCTCGTCGAGCTGCGATAATATCCATGGAGCCGGATCAAAACGCAGGGATTCCCGTGATCGCGCGGCCGAGGATCAGCGCATGGACATCGTGCGTGCCCTCGTAGGTGTTGACCGTTTCCAGGTTCACCATGTGGCGTATCACCTGATATTCCTCGGAGATGCCGTTGCCGCCATGCATGTCGCGCGCGGTGCGGGCGATATCGAGCGCCTTCCCCACATTGTTGCGTTTGACGATGCTGATCATCTCGGGGGCGAACTTGCCCTCGTCCATCAGCCGCCCGACGCGCAGGGAGGCCTGGAGGCCGAGGCCGATGTCGGTCAGCATGTCGGCGAGCTTGAGCTGGTAGAGCTGCTTGCTGGCGAGCGGCACGCCGAACTGCTTGCGGTCGAGCCCGTATTGCCGGGCGGCGTGCATGCAGAACTCCGCTGCGCCCATGGCGCCCCAGGAAATGCCGTAGCGCGCGCGGTTGAGGCAGCCGAAGGGCCCCTTCAGCCCCTGCACATCGGGCAGCAAGGCATCGGCGCCGACATGGACATCGTCCATCACGATCATGCCGGTGGTGCTGGCGCGCAAGCTGATCTTGCCCTCGATCTTGGGCGCGGAGAGGCCCCTCATGCCCTTTTCGAGCACGAAGCCGCGAATGCCGCCGTCATGCGCCTCGCTCTTGGCCCAGACCACGAAGACGTCGGCGAAGGGCGCATTGGAAATCCACGTCTTGGACCCATTGAGCACGTATCCGTCGCCCTCCTTGCGCGCGACCGTCGTCATTCCGCCCGGGTCGGACCCTGCGTCGGGTTCGGTGAGGCCGAAGCAGCCGATCAGCTCGCCGCTGGCAAGGCCGGGGAGGTATTTGCGCCTTTGTTCCTCGGAACCGTAGGCATGGATGGGATACATCACGAGGCTCGACTGCACGCTCGCCATCGAGCGATAGCCGCTGTCGACCCGCTCGATCTCGCGCGCGATCAGGCCGTAGGCGACATAGCTTGCGCCCGCGCCGCCATATTCCTCGGGGATCGTCGCCCCGAGAAGGCCCGCCTGGCCCATCAGCGGGAAGAGCTCGGGCGCGTCCTTTTCCTCGCGAAACGCCTCGATCACGCGCGGTTGGAGTTCGCCTTGCGCGAAACCGCGCGCGGCATCGCGGATCATCCGCTCGTCCTCGGTCAGCTGATCGTCGAGAGCGAAGGGGTCGTCCCAGGCGAATGGCACCATTCCTGCCATAAAATCTCCGTTATCTGGCGTCGTCCCTGCGATGGCATCCGCGGGAGCGCGACGCAACCAGCGCCTGATCAGACGACTTTGGGCAGCGCCTTGTGGCAATCCTCGGCACATTCGCGGCACATTTCAGCACATTTGGTGCAATGCGGGTTGTCGTGCTTCTCGCATTCGGCGGCACAGGTCTCGCAGGCGAGGATGCAGAGTTCGAGCTGGGCGCGCAGCACTTCGACATTCTGTGCGGTGCGGCGGACGGCGAGACGAGCTGTCGCAGCACAAACATCCGCGCAATCCAGGCAGTTGCGAATGCATTGCTGCATATCGCCATCCTCGGCGACATCGGCATCGGCGCAGCTCGTGCAGAACAGCGAGCACAGCATCGCATGGCGCGCGGCGAGAACGAGTTCTTCGGTCTTGTCGTCCACCTGAGGGTGGCGCGAGATCATATCCTGAAGCGACATGGGCATCCTTTCCGTCCGGAGTGTTGCTCTCCGAACCGTCCGGCGATGCCATATGTTCCGGCCAATTCAGGCCCGCGCGATTTCAGTCGCGGGCGAGAACCTGCTGTACGCTGTCGATGATATTGGCGGGCGGGCAGGGCTTGGACAGCGCGCAGGCGGTCGGAAACCGGTCGCCCACATCTTCGATCCCGTATTGCCCGGAGTGGAAGATCACGGGGACGTCTTCCGCCATCAATTGTTCGGCCAGCGGAAAGACGTTGCCGTCGCTAAGCTGCACGTCGAGGATGGCGAGATCCGGCTTGTGCTTCTGGAACGACAGCATGGCCGAAGAGATGTCCTCGAAGGGACCGTCGACGGCATATCCGGCGGTTTCGACCGTATCGCACAGGTCGAGCGCGATGAGAGACTCGTCTTCCGCCACGAGAATGATCGGTTGCTTCATAGGTAACCCACTCCGTTCCAATTCCGCGCCCCGTATGGAACGACGGCTTGATACAGGTTAGGTTCCCCAAGCAGTCCTAACCCCGGTCAAGATTGCCATAGCGCGCGGCGAAGCCTTCACTGTCTCCTCTGGCGAGATAACCGGCCTGTTCGACCCAGTTGTCGCGCCGGATGCGGCCCTGGAACCGACCGAGCTGGGTATCGATCCGATCGACATCCGAATCGCTCCATGCGGCGATCTGAGCGAAGCTGGTCACGCCCATCGTGCCAAGCTGTGCGGCGAGTTTGGGGCCGACACCCTTGAGACGGGTAAGATCGTCGCCCGCGCCGGTCGGGGTGGGGTCCGGAGCCGGGGCCGGGGCCGGAGTTGGCGTTGCAGTCGTCGATGGGGCCGGGACCGGGGCCGGGGCCGGGGCCGGTGGAGCGGACGTTTCCGTTTCCTCCTGCGCCTTCTCCGCCGCTGCGCTCACGATCTCGCCCGCACCGGCGAGGCCCATTGGCGTGGCGGGCGGCACCACCGGCGGGGCTTGCGGCGTCGCCGTACCCGATGGCGCGTCGATCAGTGCCTGGTTGCGCGCGGCGGGCGCGGCGCCTTCATCCAGCACATCGCGCCGGTCGCCCGTGACTTTGGTCTTGCGGGCGGCGTGGAACACGTACCAGGCAATCGCAATGCCGATCACCAGCGCCAGCAGGATCAGCAGCCAGTTGGCCTCGATCATTTCCATCATGGCAATTCTCCTTAATCGTGGTCGTCGGCGGTACCGCTATCCGCATGGTCCTCGTGGCCGGCGCTGCTTCCCCAGATCAGCCAGCCTATGCCGAGCCCGGCTGCATAGGCCGCGAGCATCAGCACGATGAGTTCGAGCACCAGCGGCATGTCAGCGCGCGCCAGGCGTATCGATGGGTGTGGGAGTGACCGGTTCGGTCCGGATCACCGAGAATTCGATCCGCCGGTTGGCGGGATCGGTGGGGCCCAGCCCCTCGACCGGATCGGCCGAACCGACACCTTCGGCGCGCAGGCCGGTGCGCGGAATACCGCGCGCGACCAGAGCCTCGCGCACGGCGATCGCGCGTTCGCGGCTGAGCAGCAGATTGGTCGCCTCGGTCCCGGATTCGTCGGTATGGCCGGTGACCGCGATGATCGAGCCGAGGCACGGCCGCAGCGCTTCGGCCACTTCGCCGATCAGGATGCGGCTTCCCCGGGTGAGGGCAGCCGAGCCTTCCTCGAAGCGGATGGTGCGGGTCCGCAGCAAGCCCTCGACCTCTTCCTGGCAATGCATCGGTGTGTAGGTGGGCGCATCGCTCTGCGCGACGGCGGACCCGTCGCTCCAGAAGACGCCGCCGACGCCCGGCAATTCGGACACCGCTTGCGCGACGTTGGCACGGGTTCCTTCGTCCAGACCCTCGCCGCCGGCCAGCGTGGGGTGGCGCACGACCGCGCCTGCGGAGTTGACGAAGCGCGCCTCTACACCCTTACCTCCGGCATCGGCGATGGCGGCAGCGGCAAGCTTGCTTTTCTCCGCCGCGAATTCGTTCGCATAGCTCTCGCTGCCGATATAGCCGATCCCGGCGACGAGCACCGCGCCGGAAAGTATGGCCAGGAAAGAGCGAATATGCATGGCCCGGTCCCTAACCAACCCGATGCGCCAGCAAAAGGGGGGATGCGAAAAGCCGCGCCTGCCGTTTCAAACGGCGTCCGGCTTTTCCGGTGCGACCTTGTCGCCGCCCATGCTGCGGAAGAGGATCCGATCCTCCGGCCCGAAGCCGCGCCGCCAGATCACCCAGCCATAGGTCGCGAGGATCAGCGGAATGCCGAATGCGAGCTCGATCCATTCGGGCAGGCGGGTCACAAAGAAGCCGACGAGAATTGCCGGAGCCGCAGCCCAGATCACCGCCCAGCGCCAGTTGTTCACCGGATGGCGCAAGATGCGCGAGAGCATGACCGCCTTCACCACGCTGGCGACGCCCAGTGCAATCATCAGGCCGGCGGCGGCGGCGGCTGCCTTGAACGGCTCGCCATAGCCGAGCCGCTCGACCAGCGTGATCAATCCGATGGTGACGATCGCCTGAAGCGCGATGGTGCCGATCGAAATCCACAGATTGCGGATACGCGCGACGTAGATCAACGCCGCTTCCGAAACGACGGCCGTGGCCGCCACGACTTCCGCCGCCAGCAGGAAGGCGAGCGCGCCGGTGCCACCCACGAAGTTCGGCCCGACCAGGCCCATCACCGCCTCGCCCGGAAGACCGAGCGCCAGGGCGATGCCCGCCTGCATCGCGGTGATCCAGAAACCGACCTGGCAGACCTGCCGCGCGATCGCCGCGTAGTTCTTCTCGGCAAGGTTGCGAGTGATGACCGGGCCGAGGATCGGCTCGAAACTGGTCTTGAGCTTTTGCGGCAGGCTCGCGACCTGCTGGGCGATGTAATAGACGCCAACTGCGGCAGGCGCGGCGAACAGGCCGAGAATGAAGATGTCGAGCCGGCGGGTGCCCCATTCGATGGCGTCTGCGGTCGCCAGCGGCAGGGCACGCCAAGTCACGCGGCCCATGTAGCGCGGTCGCGGCCGCCAGCCTCGGGGCAGGCCGTAGGTCTTGAGGAAGGTCCACAACCCCGTCAGCAGCCCGGCGTAGATCGACAGGATATAGGCGAGCGTCAGCCCGTCCTCCGGCGTCCAGAACCACAGAACCCCGGCCATGATCGAGATCGTCCACGGCTCGACCACCGCCCGCGCGCGGACCGTGGTGGCGATGTCGAACTTGTAGGCCTGCGCCGCCAGCACGATCTCGGTCAGCGCGTAGGCGGGGATGGTCAGGACGATCAGCCGGTCGATCTCGGAATAGCGGCCCGCGGGAAACATCGGCGCGGGCACGAAATAGAGGAACACCGCCGCGATCGTGGAAAAGATCGTCGCCAGCAGAATGCCGTCGAACACCAGATTGGTCTGTGCGTGCTCCTCCCCCTCGGTCAGGCGCTGGGCGAGGCCGCGCTTCTCGCCCATCGAACAGATCAGCGCGACGAGTTCCACCACGACCAGCGCCGAAGCGAACAGGCCGAGCTTTTCCGCACCGTAGAGCCGACCGGCGATGAAGAGAAAGGGAATGCGCGCGACCAGCCGCAGGAGGAAGCCGATGAAATTGGTCCGCCCGCCCTTGGCGAGCGCGGCGATGTCGCCGTCCTCGGTATTGGGGGCGTCGGGGGGCATCGTGCCCAGCGGGTTCGGCGGCGTGCTGGCCATGTCAGCCCTCGCGTTCGGCCTTCAGCGGACGGGCGAGCAGGGCGGAGACCACGCGGTCGGCCGGATCGCCGTCGAGCAGGCGGACGACCCCGTTAACGATCGGCATGGCGATGCCGTGATCGCCGGCAAGCCGGGCGAGGATCGGGGCGGTAAAGGCGCCTTCGGCCACGGTCCGCCGATCGGCCATCAGGCTCTCGGCGCTGCCCCCTTCGCCGAGTGCCTTGCCGAGCGAGAAATTGCGGCTCGCGGTGGAGGTGCAGGTGAGCACCAGATCGCCGAGCCCGCACAGGCCCGCCAGCGTCTCCGCATCGGCGCCCAGCGCCTCGCCGAAGCGCAGCATCTCGGCATAGCCGCGGGCGATCAGGGCGGCCCGTGCATTCTGACCCAATCCGAGCCCATCGACCACGCCGCAGGCGATGGCGAGCACATTCTTGACCGCCCCGCCAATCTCCGCGCCGGTGACATCCGCCGAATAATAGGGGCGGAAGGCGGGGCGCGCGATAATGGGAGCAAGCCGCTGCCACTGCGCCTCGGTACCCCCGCAGGCGAGCGTGACCGCCGTCGGGAGGCCGTCGGCGACCTCGTGCGCGAAAGTAGGACCGGATAGGATGGCCAGGTCGCTGTTCGGCGCCGCGGCCCGCGCGACGTCATTCATCAGCCGCCCGCTCGAGGCCTCGATACCTTTGGAACACAGCACCAGATCGCGGGGATGACGCGGCATTTGGCGAAGCACCGTACCCATGTGCTGGGCAGGCGTGACCACCAGCAGGATGTCGAGATCGGCCATCCCGGCAAGATCGCCGGTCGCCCGGATCGTCGGCGCGAGGCTGGCTGAAGGCAGATAAGTCGAATTGGTGTGGCTCGTGTTGATCTCGTCCACCAGCGCGGGCTCGCGCGCCCAGAGCAGGACGTCACGCCCGTCGCTTGCGAGCATCTGGGCGAGCGCCGTACCCCAAGCGCCTGCGCCGAGCACTCCGATCGAGGCGTTCATGCCTTCACCCCCGCACCGCGCGCCGGTTCGGCCTCGGGATCGAGCGGCCAGCGCGGGCGGGCGACGAAATCGAGCGGATCGGCAGCGAAATCGGGAAGGGCAAGCCGTTCGCAACCCGCCCAGGCGATCATCGCCGCATTGTCGGTGCACAGCTTCGGCGGCGGGGCGACGAAACGCATCCCGCGCGAGGTCGCCAGTCCTTCGAGCGCCACGCGGATCGAAGCGTTGGCCGCCACGCCTCCGGCCACGACCAGCGCGGGCACGGGTTCCATCGCGTCGAGCGCGCGGGACAGTCGATCGAGCACGCAGTCGAGCGCGGCCTGCTGAAAGCTCGCGGCGATGTCCACCGCATCGTATTGCCCGCTCTCATGCGCCCGCAGCACGGCGCTCTTGAGCCCGGCGAAGGAAAAATGCGGCTCGGCGCTGCCGAACAGGGGGCGGGGAAGAGGAACGGCCGCGGCATCGCCTTCGCGCGCCAGCCGCTCGACGGCCGGGCCGCCGGGAAAGCCGAGCCTGAGGATCTTGGCGGTCTTGTCGAACGCTTCGCCCAGTGCGTCGTCGATCGTGGTGGCGAGCCGGTGATAGCGACCGACCTCCTCGACCAGCAGGATCTGGCAATGGCCGCCCGAAACCAGCAGCAGGGCGTAGGGGAAGGCAAGCTCCGGATCGGCGAGCCGCGGGCTCAGCGCATGGCCTTCGAGATGGTTGATCGCGATCAGCGGTACGTCGCCCGCCATGGCCAGCGCCTTGGCGCTGACGAGGCCGACCATCACCCCGCCGATCAGGCCCGGCCCGGCGGTCGCGGCGATGGCATCGCAATCGTCGAGCGTCAGCCCGGCATCCTCGAGCACCTCGGCGATCATCGGAGCCAGCCGCTCGGCATGGGCGCGCGCCGCGATTTCGGGCACCACGCCGCCATAGGGCGCGTGCGCCTCGTCCTGCGAGGCGATCCGCTGGCTCAGCACCTCGCGCGAGGAGGTCACCAGCGCCGCCGCGGTTTCGTCGCAGCTCGATTCGATCCCGAGAACCACACCCATCCCGCTTTCCCTTAGCGACGCAGGGCGTTAGGGCAAGGCGACGCAATGCCAGCCTACCCCACGCCCGCCACCCCGACACCGGACAAGCCGCTGCGCCTCGGCACCCGTCGCTCTCCGCTCGCCATGGCGCAGGCGGAGGAAACGAAGGCGCGTCTGCTCGCCGCGCATGGCTGGGATGCGAATGCGGTCGAGCTGGTTCCGGTAACGGCCAGCGGCGACCGGATTCAGGATCGCCCGCTCGCCGAGATCGGCGGCAAGGCGCTGTGGACCCGCGAACTCGACGGCTGGCTGGTCGAGAACCGGATCGACGCTTCCGTCCATTCGATGAAGGATGTCGAGACGATCCGCCCGTTCGAACTGGCGATCACTGCGATCCTGCCACGCGCCGATCGGGCCGACCGTTTGCTGGGCGCGGCATCGATCGAGGCGCTACCGCAAGGCGCCATCGTCGGCACCAGCGCGCCGCGCCGGGCCGCGCAATTGCTCAACCGCCGCCCCGATTGCCGGGTGGTGACCTTCCGGGGCAATGTCGCCACGCGCATGGCGAAGCTCGCCGGCGGGGAGGTGGACGCGACCTTTCTCGCCGCCGCTGGGCTCGACCGGCTGGACGAAGCGGATGTCGGCGTGCGGCTCGATCCCGAGGAATGGCTGCCCGCGCCCGCCCAGGCGGCCATCGGGATCGAGTGCCGCACCGACGACGAACGGACCCGCGAATGGCTCGCCGCGATCGATCACCTGCCGAGCCATGCGGAGGTGATGGCCGAGCGCGCCCTGCTCGCCGCGCTGGGCGGGAGCTGCCACACGCCGGTCGCGGTGCTGACATCGGGCGAGGATCCGATGCGGATGCGCGCGGCGATCTACAGCGAATGCGGTGCCGAACGGGTCGAGGGCGAGACCGAGATCGGCGAGGGGCGCGAGGGCGCGATCGCGGCTCTCGCGGCCGATCTGCTCCAGCGCGCGCCGGAAAAGGTGCGACGCCTGTTCTCCGGCCCGGTGTGATGGCGCCGCTGGTGCTCCTGCGGCCGGAGCCGGGCTGGAGCGCAAGCGCCGCCCGCGCAAAGGCGTTGGGGCTCGAGGTCCGGGGCGCGCCGCTGACCGCGATCGAGCCGCTGGAATGGGAGATGCCGCGAGGTTCCTTCGACGCGCTCCTCATCGGCAGCGCGAATGTCTTTCGCCATGGGGGCGCGAGCCTCGCCCGGTTGCGCGACCTTCCGGTTTGCTGCGTGGGAGAGGCCACGGCCCGGGCGGCACGCGGAGCAGGGTTCGACGTTCGGATTTCGGGTGATGGCGAGTTGCAGGGGGTTGTCGACCGGATCATTCCTCCGGCTAGGCTGCTCCGCCTAATGGGCGAGGAGCGCGTCGATCTGATCCCTCCGCAAGGTGTCGAGATCATCGAGATTGCAGTCTATCGCAACCGGACGATACCTCTGGACCGAGCCGACTTGCCAGACGCCGCGGTGGTCGCGCTCCATTCGGCGGCGACCGCGCGGCAGTTTTCGCGCGAGGTCGAGCGGCTGAAGCATGAGCGAAGCCGTTTCGCTCTCTGCGCGATCTCGCGGCGGGTGGCCGAGGCAGCGGGACCAGGATGGCGCGCGGTCGGCATTGCCGAAACCCCCGACGATGCCGCCTTGCTGGCATTGGCGAAGCGATTGTGCCAAGACCTGCCCGACTGCTCCGGGGGATTTCGGGGAACGCAGAACGGATGAGGATGGACGATACCACTGGCACCCGGCGCAACAGCGCCTCGATGCGGCCTGTTTTCATCGCTTTGGTGGCGGCCTTCCTGCTCGGCGGGGGCCTGACCGGATACGGGGTTTATCGCTGGCTCGACGACCGTCAGGCGCCGCCCGCTCCGGCGGAGACTGGCGCGCCGGTGGCGAGCTCCGTCGAGGATGCCGCAAGCGGTCCTGCACCCACGCCGAGCGCATCCGCCGCCATCGCCGCTTCTGAGGAAGAGCAGAGCGAGGCGGCCGAAGCCGTCGAGCGCGTGGCCGAGCAGCAGGGCGGGCTCGATCAGCGGCTTGCCGCGGCCGAACAGCGGCTGGCCCGGCTCGATCTCCAGTCTCAGGCCGCAGCCGGCAATGCCGCGCGGGCCGAGGGCCTGCTGATCGCCTTTGCCGCGCGCCGTTCGGTCGAGCGCGGTGTGGAACTGGGCTATCTTGCCGATCAGTTGCGGCTGCGCTTCGGCGACGCGCTGCCCAATGCGGTCGCTGCGGTCATTTCCGCCAGCCGGCAGCCGGTCACCATCGACCAGCTTCTCGCCCGGCTCGACGGCCTGGCGCCCGATCTCACCGAGAATGATGGCGGCATTTCCTGGGACCGGTTCAAGAGCGAGCTTTCGAGCCTGTTCGTGGTGCGCCGCGAGAGCACGCCGTCGCCCCAGCCGCAGCGCCGGATCGACCGCGCGCGGTTGTTTCTCCAGAGCGGGCGGATCAGCGCGGCGGTCGCGGAAGTCTCCGCCCTGCCGGGGGCCTCGCGTGCACGGCGCTGGATCACCGATGCCGAGCGTTTGGCCGCGGCGCAGAACGCGCTCGACCTGATCGAAACGGCGGCCGTGCTGGAACCGCGCATGTTGCGCGATGGGCGCGGCGAACAGATCGAGCAGGCGAGCCCGGCGCTCGCGCCGATACAAGAGCAGAATTCGGGGCAGGCTGGCGGAGCGTCAGCCGCGCAATAGCTCCGGCAGATCGCCCGAGACGCCGCGCGCCTCGTCCATGAACCACTTCTTGAGCGCGGGCAGGCGCTGCACGCCCGACATGCCGAGCCGCCGGACGGCGGAGGCGGCGGGGCCGGGAATGCCGAACAGCCGCGTCAGCCCATCGGTCGCCAGCGCCACCATGAAGCTGTCGAGCCCGCGCCAGCGCTCGTAACGGGCGAGGCCCTGTGCATCGCCCGGATCGAGGCCGAGCAGCGCGCCTTCCTCCAGCACTTCGACCAGCGCACCGACATCGCGCAGGCCGAGATTGAGGCCCTGTCCGGCGATGGGGTGAATGCCATGCGCCGCATCCCCGATCAGCGCGAGCCGGTGGTCGGTGATCTTCGCCGTATGATGAAAACCGAGCGGGAAGGATGCGCGCGCGCCGACCCCGGTGATCGCGCCGAACACATTGCCCATGCGCTTCTCGACCTCGGCGAGGAAAGCGCGGTCGGCAAGCTTGAGCACGCCCGCCGCATCTTTCTCGTCCACCGTCCAGACGAGCGCGCTGCGATGGCTGCCATCCTCGGCGTCGAGCATGGGGAGAAGCGCGAACGGTCCTGCGGGATAGAAGATTTCCCAGGCCACATTGCCATGGGGGCGCTCGTGCGTCAGCCCGCCGACGATGGCGCGGTGGCCGTATTCCCATTTCGCCAGCTTGATCCCCGCCTCGCCGCGCGTGGGCGAATTGCGTCCCTCCGCGGCGACCATGAGCGCGGCCTCAAAACGTTCGCCGCCGGTGGAGGTCGCGAACACACCGTGCTCGGTCCGATCGCGCGCGGCAATTTCGGTGCGCGCGTGCCAGGCGATCAGCGGCTCAGCGCGCGCCGCTTCGAAGAAAGCCAGACGCAGCGTCCGGTTGGCGAACATGCGGCCGAGGCTGCCCTCATGCGGCTCGGGCTGGAAGTCGATCCGACCCGGTTTCATCTGATCGGTCACCGCGATCGAGGCGATCGGGCAAGCATGTTCTTCCAGCGCCCCGGCGAGGCCGATATTGGTGAAAAGATTCCAGCTCGCGGTCGAGATCGCCGAGGCGCGCCCGTCGAACCCCTCTGCGGTCAGCTCGGCCGGATCGGCCCGGTCGATCACGTGGCTCGAAAAGCCCTTCTTCGCGGCGGCGAGGGCGAGCGTCATGCCGACGAGGCCGCCGCCCAGGATCAGGAGGTCGCGCTTGTTGTCCATCGCCGCTCGCCCTAGAGCGAGGGCCGTGAACGAGGCAAGGGAATTGGCGCAGCACAAGGCGCGGACCGGATGGTTCGCAGCGCTGCTGGCCCTGCTTGCCATCCTGTTGCCCGCAGACCCGCTCGGGGCGCAGGAAGCGCGTTTCGGCAGCGCCAACATGGCGGTGGAACTGGTCGCCGACGAAGCGCCGCGGCCGGGCGAGGAGTGGATGCTCGCCATGCGCTTCTCGCCGCGATCGGAGGAATGGCACGGCTACTGGGCCAATCCGGGCGATGCGGGGCTCGGCATGACGCTGGACTGGACCTTGCCGCAGGGCTGGGAGGCGGGCGAGCCGCTCTATCCCGTGCCGCAGCGCCTGACCGTCGCGGGGCTGATGAACCATGTCTACAAGGGCGATTACACGGTGCTGGTGCCGCTGCGCGTTCCGGCAGGGGCGGATATTGCCGCCGCGGCGCCGATCTCGCTTTACGCGCAATATCTTGCTTGCACCGACAAGGTCTGCGTGCCGCAGGACGCGCTATTGCGGATCGACCTGGCGCGGCCGGCGAGCGATGCGCGTTTCGGTAGCTGGCGGGCCGACATTGCGCCGCTGCTCGACAGCGAGGGCAGCTTCGCCCTCTCCGGAGGCAGGCTGCGCGTGGCGATCCCGCTCCCGCGCGACGTGGCGCTCGCCGATCCGCATCTCTTCGTCGGCAATCTCGATCTCGTCGACTACGCCGCGCCGCAGAGCTTCACACGCCAGGGGGATACGCTGGTTGCGGAGGTTCCGCTGGGGCTCGGAGAAGCGCCCGAGGAATTGCAGGCGATCCTGTCCTTCGGCGGCGGGGAGGGCATTCGCTTCACGGCGCGGGCGGGCGAGGTGCCGACGGGGGGCACACCCGTCGCGACGGCCGGCGGCGACCTGCCCGCCTTCTGGCTGGCGCTGCTCGGCGCGCTGGCGGGCGGGTTGCTGCTCAATATCATGCCCTGCGTGTTCCCGATCCTCAGCCTCAAGGCGCTGGCACTGGCGAAAGCGGGCGGCGAGGAAGGCGCGGCGCGGCGCGATGCGCTGGCCTATACCGCGGGCGTGGTGCTCGCCTGCCTGGCGCTGGGCGGGCTGCTGCTGGCCCTGCGCGCGGCGGGGGAGCAGGTCGGCTGGGCCTTCCAGTTGCAGGAGCCATGGGTCGTCGTCGCCCTGCTGGTGCTCGCCACGGCAATCACGGCGAACCTTGCCGGGGCCTTCGAACTGCCGGGCCTCGTGGTGCGCGGCGGGCGGGGGCAGACGAGCAGCTTCGCGACGGGATTGCTCGCGGCCTTCGTCGCGACACCCTGCACCGGACCGTTCATGGCGGCGGCGATGGGGGCGGCGCTGTTGCTGCCGACGGAGCAGGCGCTGGCGCTGTTCGGTGCGCTCGGGCTGGGGCTGGCGCTGCCCTTCCTCCTGCTCGGCTTCGTCCCCGCGCTGCGCCGCATCCTGCCGCGCCCGGGCGCGTGGATGGCGACGTTCCGCAAGCTGATGGCCGTGCCGATGGGGCTGACCGCGCTCGCGCTGCTGTGGCTGCTCTGGCGCATGGGCGGCGGTGCTTTCGCGATCGGCGCGCTGACCATCGCGGCGGTGGTAACCTTGCTGCTGGCGGCGATGCTCGGCGGGCTGAGAGGTGCGAGCAGCCGCTGGGCGGCGGCCGGCATCGCCACCTTCCTGCTGATCGGGACGGGCATGGGGATGCAATACGGCTTCGTCCCCCGCGCCGAGCAGGCGGGCGACAGCATCCACGATCCCGCGCCCTTCACCGAGCAAGCGTTGGCCGAGGCGCGCGCGGCGGGGCGTCCGGTCTTCGTCTGGTTCACCGCCGACTGGTGCCTGACCTGCAAGGTCAACGAGAGCGCGGCGATCGAGCGCGAGGCGGTCCGCACGGCCTTTGCGAGGGCTGGCGTGGTGACCCTGCGCGGCGACTGGACCCGGCGGGACGAGGCGATCACCGCTTTCCTCACCCGGCAGGGCGCAGCGGGAGTGCCGCTCTATCTGTGGTATCCGGCGGATGGCGCGGAACCGCGGCAATTGCTGCAGGTGCTCACGCCCGATCTGCTGGCGGGCCTGCCCGGCGACGGCACTCGCTGATCAACCGGCCGGGAAGGCCGCTCGCATTGAGGATCAGGCTGCCCGCGCCGGGCACGGTCGCCTCGACCCTGCCCCCGCCGGTGAGCCCTTCCAGTTGGCGGCTGTCGGCGGCGACGCTGCCGCGCCAGAGCCAGCGCTTGCCCTCGCGCGTGGCATCGACCCAGAGCCGCTCGACATGACCGTTGCCGATCAGCGCCAGCACCGCCTGCGCGTCCGGATCGGCATCGGCGTTGCGGGTGTAGACGATCTGCGCTTCGCGGCCATCCGTCCGGCATTCGAGCACGAATAGCGGCCGCTCTCCGGGTTTGCCGTAAAGGATGCGGTCGGCGCGGCTGCCCGGAGCCCAGACGGCGCCCTTCGTATCGGGCGTGTCGATCGGCTCCCCGGGCGCCTGCCGTTCCTCGAGGCCCACGCGTGCGACATATTCGTCGCTCGCCGGCGGATTGCATCCGGCAAGCAGAAGCGTCGCGAGAAGCGCGGTCCGCAGCATGGGTTCAGCGCGCGCGGATGAAGGCGCGGATATCGGCGCTGAGCTTCGCGCGATCCTGCTCGCGAATATACATCATGTGGCCCGAATCGTAGTAGGAATAGACGATCCGGTCCTGCGGAATGCCCGTGCGGGTCAGCGCATATTCGGCGGCGAAGAAGGGGGTGGCGAAATCGTACCACCCCTGGCCGACGAAAATCCGCAGATCGCTGTTCTCGCGCAGCGCCCGTCCAAGATAGGGCGTGACGTTGAGATAGGCGTTGTTGTCGCGGCCCCCGGCGAGGTTCCAGTCCCAGTCGCCCACCCCGCCGATGGTCACGTAATCACGATCGGTATCAAAGCCGATCGTGTCGCGGAAATAGCTGTTCGCGGCGGCGGTGTAGCCCCCGTCGATGCCGTAGAAGCTGGGATCGTTGTCGGGCCGCTCGCCGGCACTGTCGTAATCTCGGCCGGTGTAGCGGCTGTCGAGCCGGCCCACGGTGAGGCCCCGATCGCGCAGCAATTCCTTGTAGAAGCGGCTGCTGCTGACCCGCAGATCGGCACGCTCGAGATATTCCTCGGACAGACCGGTGATCCGCGACAGTTCGCGCCGCACCGAAGCGCGTTCCTCGGCCCCGGCGCGCTGGCCCTTGAGCAGGAAGGCGGCATAGGGTCCGATGGCGAACTGGCGCGCTTCTTCGGCCACCGCTTCGGCGGAAACGCCGCTGGTCTTGCCGTGATAGAGCGCGGTTACCGCCATGCTGGGCAGAGTGGTGATGTAGCCGAGTTCGGCCCCCTCGGTCTCCGCCCCGGCGCCGAAATCGAGCACGGTGGAGATCAGGATCACGCCGTTAAGCGCGACGTCGTTGTAGGAGCCTTCGAGCTCGTTCACGACCGCAGCCGACCGGGTCGTGCCGTAGCTTTCCCCGCCGAGGAATTTCGGGCTGTTCCAGCGCCCGTTCTCGTTCAACCACTTGCGGATCACCGCGGCGACCGAGCGGGCATCCTTGGTGACGCCCCAGTAATCGGCCGGATCGGTATCGCCCAGCGCGCGGCTGAAGCCGGTGCCGACCGGATCGATGAAGATCAGATCGGTCACGTCGAGCAGGGAATCGGGATTGTCGAGAATGGGGTAGGGCGGACCGCCATCGTCGCTCGCATCGCCCGGAATATCGACCCGCTTGGGCCCGAAGGCGCCGAGCTGGAGCCACAGCGAACCCGAGCCGGGGCCGCCGTTGAACAGGAAGGTCACCGGACGCGAGGGATCGCGCGGCTCGGCGATGTAGCTGGTCGTGACAATCGCGGCCTTGGGATTGCCCTTGTCGTCCTCCAGCACTTGCTCCGCAATGGTGGCGGTGTAGCTCACCCGGCTGCCGCCGAAGGTGCCGCTAAAACGCTCGGACGCGGAATTGGCCGTGTAATCCTCGACCGGGGCGGGATTGTCCTTCGGCGCCGGATCGTCCTGAGCGGCGAGAGGCAGGGGAAGGGCGAGCGCGGCGACGGCCAGTGCGATACGGGATATCATGGGCACGGCTATGGCAAAGGAGACTGGCCGAGTAAATCGCCTCGCCGTTCTGTCACCCGATCAGGGCCTGCCGCCCATCTTCTTGTAGCGCGTCTTGCCGTATCTGGTCTTGCGCGTGCCGGGCTTGCCCTCGTTGCTACGGCCGACGAGCGGCGCCTTCTTCTCGTGCTCGCCTAGGCCGAGTTCGTCGTTCTCCAGCCGGCGGATCTCGTCGCGCAGGCGGCCCGCTTCCTCGAATTCGAGATCGGCTGCGGCGTTGCGCATCCGCTTTTCGAGGTCCTCGATATAGGCGCGCAGATTATGGCCGACGAGATTGTTGCGCTCGTCGTCGCCGGTATCGACGGTCACGCCGTCGCCCGCCGCCGTATGCGCGACGATGTCGGCGATCTGGCGCTTGATCGTCTGCGGCGTGATGCCGTGCTCCTCGTTGTATTCGCGTTGCTTTTCCCGGCGGCGTTCGGTTTCCGCCATGGCGCGTTCCATGCTGCCGGTGATCCGGTCGGCGTAGAGGATCACCCGCCCGTCGACATTGCGCGCCGCGCGGCCGATGGTCTGGATGAGGCTCGTCTCGGAGCGCAGGAAGCCCTCCTTGTCGGCATCGAGAATGCAGACGAGCCCGCATTCGGGAATGTCGAGCCCCTCGCGCAGCAGGTTGATGCCGACGAGCACGTCGTAGACCCCGAGCCGCAGGTCGCGGATCAGCTCGATACGCTCCAGCGTTTCGACGTCGGAGTGCATGTAGCGCACGCGAACGCCCGCCTCGTGCATGAACTCGGTCAGATCCTCGGCCATGCGCTTGGTCAGCGTGGTGACGAGCGTGCGGTAGCCGAGCTTGGCAGTCTTCTTGCACTCCTCGATGCAGTCCTGAACCTGATCCTCGACCGGCCTGATCTCGACTGGCGGGTCGATGAGGCCGGTGGGGCGGATGACCTGTTCGGCGAAGACGCCGCCGGTCTGCTCCATCTCCCAGCCGCCCGGCGTGGCGCTCACCGCGAAGGTCTGCGGCCGCATCGCGTCCCATTCGTTGAAGCGCAGCGGGCGGTTGTCGATGCAGGAGGGGAGGCGGAAGCCATACTCCGCAAGCGTGATCTTTCGGCGGTGGTCGCCGCGCGCCATCGCGCCAATCTGCGGCACGGTCTGGTGACTTTCATCGACGAACAGCAGGGCGTTTTCGGGCAGATATTCGAACAGGGTGGGCGGCGGCTCGCCCGGCAAGCGGCCGGTGAGGAAGCGGCTGTAATTCTCGATGCCTGCGCAACTGCCGGTGGCGGCGATCATCTCGAGGTCAAAATTGGTCCGCTGTTCCAGCCGCTGCGCTTCGAGCAAGCGGCCTTCCTCGTGCAATTCCTTGAGCCGCTCTTCCAGCTCGAACTTGATCGCCGCGCTTGCCTGTTTCATCGTCGGCCCGGGCGTGACGTAGTGCGAATTGGCATAGACGCGCACCTTCTCGAGCACCTGCCCCTTCTTGCCGGTCAGCGGATCGAATTCGGCGATTTCCTCGATTTCGTCGCCAAAGAAGCTGATCCGCCAGGCGGTGTCTTCGAGATGGCTCGGGTGAAGCTCCAGATTGTCGCCCCGCACGCGGAAATTGCCACGCTGGAAGGCGGCGTCGTTGCGCTTGTATTGCAGCGCGACGAGCTTGCGGATCAGTTCTCTCTGGTCGACCGTATTTCCGGTTTTTACGTCGAATATCATTGCCGAGTAGGTCTCGACCGAACCGATGCCGTAGAGGCAGGAAACCGAGGCGACGATGATGACGTCGTCACGCTCGAGCAGGGCGCGCGTGGCCGAATGGCGCATCCGGTCGATCGCCTCGTTCACCGAGCTTTCCTTCTCGATATAGGTGTCGGAGCGCGGGACGTAGGCTTCGGGCTGGTAGTAGTCGTAATAGCTGACGAAATACTCGACCGCGTTGTTGGGAAAGAAGCTCTTGAATTCGCCATAGAGCTGCGCGGCGAGGATCTTGTTGGGAGCCAGGATGAGAGCCGGGCGCTGCAATTCCTCGATCACCTTGGCCATGGTGAAGGTCTTGCCAGAGCCGGTGACGCCGAGCAGCGTCTGGGTCTGTTCGCCCTCGCGCGCCGAGGCCACCAGTTCGCCGATCGCGGTCGGCTGGTCGCCGGCCGGTTCGTACTCGCTGACGAGTTCGAAGCGCCGCCCGCCCATGGATTTTTCCGGGCGGTTGGGCTTGTGGGGCACGAATTCCCCGGTCGTGTCGGGCTCTTCGAGTCCGCGTCTGATAACGAGTTCGGCCATGCGCGCACATATGGGGAACGGCGCGGCCGGCCGCAACGGGCGTGCGAGGCTATGTTCGCGGAACGCCTCCCCTCATCCGGCATTCATTCGGGCGGAGGCATCCTACATTTCATGGCAGAACCGCTTTTCAGTCGTAGCGAGGACAGCGTCTGGACCCGTGCCGAACTGAGGCGGCGCTGGGAGCTGGCGCGCGAGCCTGGTCCCGATGATGTGCGAGGGCCGCGCGCGCTGCTCCTGCTTAACGAATTCACCTGGATGGTCGAACCGCTGAAGCGCGTTTTCCGCCAGCACGAGGTCGCATCGTCGGCCAATCCGCGATCCGTGATGCTTCTGCCCGGTTTCGGCGCTCATCCGATCCGCATGCGCTACATGGCACGGCAGCTCGAGAAAGCCGGCCACCGGGTCAAGCGATGGGGCATGGGCTACAATCTCGGCGCCACGGCCGAACGGTTCGGCAAGGTCGAGGAACGCCTGATCGATCTCTACGACCGCCGTGGGGAGAAACTGGTGCTGGTCGGGTGGAGCCTCGGCGGCGTGATCGCGCGCGAACTGGCCAAGCATCATCCCGACAAGGTCGCCAAGGTCATCACCATGGGATCGCCGTTTTCCGGATCGCCGCGCGCCAATAATGGCTGGCGCGCCTATCAGGCGATCGCCGGCCACCGCGTCGACGAGCCCGAGTTCGAGGCCGATCCAGCCGCCAAGCCTCCGGTGGAAACGGTGGCCTTGTGGAGCCCGCTCGATGGCGTGGTCCGTCCACGTTCCGCCTGCGGAAAGCCGGGCGAACGCGATCGCGCGCGGGCGGTGCGCTGTTCGCATATGGGTTTCGTCTATTCCAAGGACGCCATCGATACGGTACTCGGGGAACTCGAAACCATCTGAACCTTTGTTACAGTCGAAGCGCCGGCCAGTTCGGGACTGGCGGCGAGACGATGGGGGTTCATGACCGGTACGGGTGAATATTTCGACGAGATGCACGCCAGCGATGGCGGCGTTCGCGATGCTTATGCCGGTTATCAACAATGGTTTGCGGAGCAGGGGTCCAAATACCTGTCGCGCAAGCATCGTGATGCGGAAACGCAGTTCCGCCGCACGGGCATCACCTTCAACGTCTATGGCGAGAACGAGGCGGAGGAACGGCTGATCCCGTTCGACATGGTCCCGCGCATTATCGACGCCGGCGAATGGCGCCGGTTGACCCGCGGCATCGAGCAACGGGTGAGCGCGCTCAACGCCTTCATGCACGATCTGTATCACCGGCAGGAAATCATCCGCGCCGGGCGGGTGCCGGAGCGGCTGTTCCGCAACAATGCCGCCTGGCTGCCCAACATGGTCGGCTTCACTCCGCCGGGCGGGGTCTATACTCACATCGTCGGCATCGATCTGGTTCGCACGGGGCCGGACGAATTCTTCGTGCTCGAAGACAACGCCCGCACGCCCAGCGGCGTCTCCTACATGCTGGAGAACCGTGAGACGATGATGGCGATGTTCCCGGAACTGTTCATGCGCGTTCCGGTCGAGAGCGTGTCGAACTATCCCCGCCGTCTTGCCAAGAGCCTCGCCGCATGTGCGCCCGAAATGACGCAGGGGCGACCCAATGTCGCCGTGCTGACGCCGGGCATCTACAACTCGGCCTATTTCGAACACGCCTTCCTCGCCGACCAGATGGGCGCCGAACTGGTCGAGGGAAGCGATCTTCGCGTGGTCGGGGGCAGGGTGCAGATGCGCACGACCCGCGGCTACGAACCGGTCGACGTGATCTATCGCCGGGTGGACGACGACTTTCTCGATCCGCTGACGTTCAATCCCGACAGCGTGCTGGGCGTGCCGGGCATCATGGACGTCTATCGCGCAGGCGGGATCACCATCGCCAACGCGCCCGGCACCGGCGTTGCCGACGACAAGGCGATCTATTCCTTCATGCCCGAGATCGTCGAGTTCTACACCGGCGAAAAGCCCCTGCTGCCCAATGTCGAGACATGGCGCTGCGCGGATGCGGACAGTCTGAAATACGTGCTCGACAACCTTGCCGAACTGGTGGTGAAGGAAGTCCACGGTTCGGGCGGATACGGGATGCTGATCGGGCCGACCTCGACCAAGGCGGAGATCGCCGAGTTCCGCAAGAAGATCGAGGCACGGCCGGAAAATTACATCGCGCAGCCCACGCTCGCTCTCTCGACCTGTCCGATCTTCACCAGGAGCGGACTCGCGCCGCGGCATGTCGATCTGCGGCCCTTCGTCCTCGTTTCGCCCGACAATATCGACATCACCCCCGGCGGGCTGACGCGCGTCGCGCTCAAGAAGGGATCGCTGGTCGTCAATTCGAGCCAGGGCGGCGGGACCAAGGATACCTGGGTGCTGAAGGACTGATGCCGGAGATGTTCCCTTGCTAGGCAGGACTGCCAACGCCCTGTTCTGGATGTTCCGTTATCTCGAACGGGCCGAAAACACCGCGCGCCTTCTCGATGCGGGGCTGCGCATGGCGCTGACCCGCGATCTCGTCACGGCGGAGGAAGAATGGCGCTCGGTCATCGCGACCGCGGGCCTGCGCCGCAATTACGAGGCCCGGCACGGCAGCTACACCGGGATGCAGGCGTGGAACTTCATGCTGCGCGAAAAGGACAATCCCCAAAGCGTGCTCGCCATGTTCGGACAGGTGCGCGACAATGCCCGCCAGTCCCGCAACGCTGTAAGTGGCGAGCTCTGGGAAGCGATCAACGACAGCTGGATTCAGATCAAGGACATCCTCGCAAAGCCGGTGCCCGAGCAGCGGGTGGGCGAGGTGGTCGCGATGATCCGGCAGGCCGGTACGCTCGCCCATGGCGCGATCGGTGGATCGATGCTGCGCGATCAGGGCTATCATTTCGCGCGTGCGGGCACTTTCATCGAGCGCGCCGACAGCACCGCGCGCATTCTCGACATCAAATATTATCTGCTTCTGCCTTCGCTCTCCTATGTCGGTTCCAGCCTGGATGCCGGGCAGTGGGATACGGTGCTGCGTTCGGTTTCGGGGGACCGTGCCTATCGCTGGCTGAATGCGGGGCAGATCGATGCGAAGGGTATCGTCGAGTTCCTCGTCCTCGACGGCCGTTTTCCCCGCAGTCTTGCCTATTGCCATTCCGCGCTGCGCGACCAGCTCGCCTCGCTGGCCCGCATTCACGGGCGCGAGGGACAAAGCGACGCTTTGATGCGCGACGCCGACACACGGCTCGCCGACGTCACCATAGACATGGTTTTCGAAAAGGGACTGCACGAGTTCATACTCGAATTCATCTCGACCAATGCCGCGATCGCTCAGGCGATCTCGGACGATTACAGGTTTCTCGCCTAATGCGCCTCGCGATCCGCCATACGACCCGGTATTCCTTCGAAAAGCCGGTGGTCCACGCGCTCCAGCGGCTTCGGCTCACGCCCAAGGAAACGCAGGGGCAGGAAATTCTCGACTGGACGATGGAGTACGAGAACGCTCACACCGAGCTGAATTACGACGATCAGCATCACAACACGATCACGCTGGTCGGCGTGGAGCCCGGCGCGACCGAGGTTGTGGTGACTTGCCGCGGCACGGTCGACACGCATGATTTCGCCGGAGTCATCGGCAAGCATGCCGGCCACCTGCCGCTCTGGACCTTCCAGGGCCAGACGCCGCTCACCACTCCGGGTGCGGGGATGAAAGCCCTGGCACGGGACGTTCGGGAGGAGGGCCTGCAACCTCTGGAAATGCTGCACCGCCTTTCGGCACTGATACTCGAGAGGGTGGAATATCGCATCGGCACGACGCAGGTCGATACGACCGCCGAAGCTGCGCTGGCACAGGCCAAGGGCGTGTGTCAGGATCATGCGCATATCTTCATCGGCGCCGCGCGCCTGCTCCATGTGCCCGCGCGCTACGTCAGCGGCTATCTGATGATGGACGATCGCATAGATCAAGAAGCGACTCATGGCTGGGCCGAAGCGCATGTCGAAGGGCTCGGCTGGGTCGGCTTCGACATTTCGAACGGTATCAGCCCCGACCAGCGTTACGTCCGCGTCGCGACCGGGCGGGATTATCGCGACGCCGCGCCTATCACCGGGATCAGCTTCGGCACCACGACGCAGGCTCTCGAAGTCGCCGTGGCGGTGGAGCAGCGACAGGTACAACAGTAAGGAAATTCCATGACCTATTGCGTCGGCATGCTCGTCGATCGCGGCCTCGTCCTCATGAGCGACACGCGGACCAATTCCGGTGTCGACAATATTTCGGTGTTCCGCAAGATGTTCACCTGGCAGGTCCCCGGCGAACGGATCATCACTCTTCTCACTGCGGGAAACCTCGCCAGCACCCAGTCCGTGGTGAGCCTGCTGGAGGAACGGACCAAGGCACCGGAGGAGCGGGACAACACGCTTCTGACCTCGCCCACCATGTTTCAGGTCGCCAGCGAAATCGGATCGTTGCTGCGCGAGATCATCGCCACTAGACAGGAAGCGAACGGCATTCGCGGAAGAGACCGCTTCACCGCATCGATCATCGTCGCCGGCCAGATCCGCGGAATGGAGCCGCGGCTGTTTCTAATCTACCCGGAAGGCAATTTCATCGAAGCGGGCAGGGACACGCCGTTTTTCCAGATCGGCGAAACCAAATATGGCCGCCCGATCATCATCCGCGGTTACGATCCGACGATGAGTCTCGAAGATGCGGCGAAATTACTGATGGTGTCGTTCGATTCGACACTGAAGGCAAATCTGTCGGTCGGTCTGCCGCTCGACCTCATGGTCATCGAGCGGGACACGTTCGAGGCCGGGCACGAACGGCGGATCGCGCATGACGACAGCTATTTTCAGGCGATCTCGTCCAGCTGGGGGGATGCTCTGAAGGAGGCGTTCCACTCCTTGCCAGATTACAGCTTCTACCAAGGCGACTGAACGGCGGCCGCTACCGGTCTCGGACATGCCTTGATGCACCGTTCTCGATCTATTTCGCATTGATTTTGGCACTATGGCCCTAGCTTTGCCCGTAATTAGAAACACCAAACCGGACGTAAAAACCCAGCCTGATCAGCGGGTTCACACGTAGTTCTCTCTCTGCACAAACAGGGGAGGTATGTGTGTTCGAGGGGCTCGTAATTCATGTCACGGATCGGTCTTCGCGCGGGCGGGCGGAGCAATCGCGAACGCTGATGAGCATCGGTTGTCACGCCGAAATTTACGAGGGTCCTGACGAATTCGCGGATCGCCCGCCCCGTCGCGGGCTGATCCTGTGCCGGGACGACGACACTTCGGGCGGCGTCGAAATGGCCGCCGCCGCGATCTCGCGGCTGGGCATTTGGCTACCCATCGTGGGTACCGCATACGAACCCGATCCTGTCGCTGTGGTCCAGGCCATGAAGCAGGGCGCCCTGGGCTTCGTTGGCTTGCCCTTGCGACGCGCTCAGCTTCTCGAGACTCTGCAGGCGGTGCAGAAGGAAGTCGAACGAAGCGGAGCCGAGCGCCAGCGCGCGGTCGACGCGAGAATGCGAATGGACTGCCTGACCGCGCGGGAGCGCGAAGTGCTTGACCTCCTTACGGAAGGATCGAGCAACAAGGGCATTGCGCGCGAACTTGGCATCAGCCCCCGCACCGTAGAAATTCATCGCGCCAACATGATGCACAAGCTCGGCGCTTCGCATGCTGCGGAGGCGGTGCGCTGCCGGATCGAGGCCACAATGGCCGGGCCCGGAATCGGATCGCGGAATTGATCGCCTAGCGGCAGAAGCTGCCGTCCCCCTGTTCCAGATGGAAATGGTCGCGATGCGCGGCATTGTACTGGGGACCGAGCACCGTGCCGAAGCGCTTGCAGGCGCTGGTGTGAACTACGCGGAGAAAATCGCGTTCGGCGCGGCTGCCGCCGTCCCAGTCTTCCTTTACCGAAATGCGCCGCCCGTCAGCCAGCACAAACCCGCCGATGTCGATTGCCTCGGCCCGAGAATGGGCCGAGCGGCGGGTGGTCCCCGCGACGTTGCGACAGGAATAGCTGCCCATCGTCTCGACCCGCGCAAGCGGGCTGCCGAGGATTTGCCGCGCCGCCCGGTCGACGCCGTAGCGGGCCCAGCCGGCGAACCGGTCCGCGAGCGGGCAGGTCACCGGTCCGATGTTGGAAACCGCAAAGCTGCCCGCATCGCCGCCCAACCCGCTGATCTGAACGCTGCCCACCGCTTGGCATCCACCGCCGTAGTATTTGTCCGGAAGAGGCGAGAAGTTCGTGCCGTTCGCGCTCAGCCGGACGAGGCAGGTGTTCTCCCCCGCACGGTCGACCGCGGGAATGCGGGGGGCCGCGCGTGGCCCGACCCGCGAATCCCGGCGGAAGTCGGGAACGGCGCCGCAACCCGACAGGGCGAAAGCGAGCAGGAAAAGACCGAGGGCTCTCATGGATTTACCCTGGCCGGTTCATGCTGAATGCGAGCCGAAGATCGCTTCGCGTCATCATGCATCCGGAAGGCTCGCGCTGTATTCGAAGCATTTCCGATGGTATGACGGCGCTGCCATTTCGGCGCAAGCGACGGGGCTTTTCCGCAATGATACGAGCAATCCTTCTGACCGTGGCCACCGCAGCGTTGGCGAATGGGGGCATGGCGATGGCGCGCGAGGTCACGATCGAGCGGAGCGAACTCGCCGGTCCGCTTGCGGGCACGTTCGAGGGCGAAACGAATTCGGGGAGGCCGGGCGTGGTGATCGTTCCGGGTTCGGGGCCGACGGACCGCGACGGCAATAGCCCGCTCGGCGTGAAAGCGCAGCCCTACCGCCTGCTCGCGGCCGCGTTGGTCGAAGAGGGGATCGCGTCCATCCGCATCGACAAGCGGGGCATGTTCGGGAGCGAGGCGGCGATCGCCAACGCCAACGAGGTGACGATCGGCGACTATGCGGAGGACACGCTCGCCTGGGCCGCGAAGATGCGCTCCGAGACCCGCGCGGACTGTGCCTGGTTGCTCGGCCATAGCGAGGGCGGGCTGGTCGTTCTCGACGCTGCAAAACGCGATCCGGCGGGCCTTTGCGGGGTGATCCTCGTCTCCTCTCTCGGCCGCCGGCCGGGCGAGGTCATCAAGGAGCAGCTCGCGGCCAACGGTGCCGCTCCGCTGATGGACGAGATCGAGCGTCATATCGCCACGCTCGAGAGAGGCGAGCGGATCGAGGGCGAGATCCATCCGGGCCTCGCGCCGCTGTTCGGGCCGCAGCTCCAGACCTTCATGGCGAGCTTTCTGTCCCGCGATCCGGCGGTCGATATCGCCGTCATCGATCTGCCCGTCCTGATCGTGCAGGGCAGTGAGGATCTGCAAGTGCGCGATGCCGACGCCGAAGCGCTCGCCGTTGCCCGACCCGATGCGACGCTGGTGTCGATCGAGGGCATGAACCACGTCCTCAAATCCGTGCCCCACGGCGACCGGGCCGCCAATCTGGCGAGCTATGGCGACCCCGGCCTGCCTCTGGCTGACGGCGTTGCCGAGGCAATCGCCGGTTTCGTCGCCGAGCATACGCCGGCTCAGTAGCCGGCCGCCTGCCCGTCCTTGCGCATTTCGGTCGCGCCGGTGAGGACGCCGGTCTCGGGATCGCGGGCAATCGCCTGATAGCCGCCGAACATGATGCCGTTGTCCACCACCTCGACCTTGTGGCCCATGGCGCGCAGCCGCTCGACCGTCGCGGCCGGGATGCCCGGTTCGACATAGAGCGTGCCCATGGGATCGGCGAAGGGCCCGGCCAGCGTCTCGGTCGGCTGCGGCCCGCCATCGTGGTTGAATCGCGCCGCATCGCCCGCTTCCTGCAGGTTCATGCCATAGTCGACGATGTTGACGAGCACCTGCACATGGCCCTGCGGCTGCATCCCGCCGCCCATGAGGCCGAGCGTCATGTAAGGCGCGCCGTCTTTCTTCACGAAGGCGGGAATGATGGTCTGGAAGGGCCGCTTGCCCGGCGCGTAGGCATTGGGATGTTCGGGATCGAGGCTGTAGAGCTCGCCGCGATCCTGGAACATGAAGCCGAGCCCGTCGGGCACCAGCCCGCCGCCCATGCCGCGATAGTTCGACTGGATGAGGCTGACCATCATCCCGTTGCCGTCGACCACCGTCATGTAGGTGGTGTCGCCTTCGCCCTCCAGCTTGGGCTCGCCCGGCGCGAGCTGGGTGTTGGCGCGTGCCGGGTCGATCAGCGCGAAGCGTTCGCGGCCGTATTCATCGCTCAGCAGTTCCATTGGAAAGGCCGCGAAGTCGGGATCGGCGTAGAAGCGGGCGACATCCTCGTAGGCGATGCGCTTGGCTTCGGTGAGGTAGTGCATCGCCTCGGGGCTGCCGCGCTCCCACTGCGCCAGATCGACGTTCTTGAGGATGTTGACCATCTGCAAGGCGGCGAAGCCCTGGCTGTTGGGCGGCAGTTCGCACAGCTCGAAACCGTCGCGGTAGGAAGCGCAGGCCGGTTCGACCCAAGTGCTTTCGTGGGCGGCGAAGTCCGCCTTCGTGAAGGCGCTGCCCTGGCGTTGCAGATAGCCAACCATGATATCGGTCAAAGGTCCGTCGTAGAAGGCGTCACGGCCTTCGCGGCCGATCGTCTCGAGCGTATTGGCGAGGTCCGGATTGCGGAAGATCTCGCCCGCCTCGGGCGCGCTGCCGTCGGCGAACCAGACCTTGCGCGCATTGGTGAAGTCGAACTGATCCTCGCGCGCGGAGTAGGCACGCAGCGAGCGGTCGAGATACATGGCGATCACCGGCGCGACCGGATGGCCCTCGCGGGCATAGCGCACGGCCGGGGCAAGGTTGGTCGCCATCGGCAGTTTGCCGAACCGCTCGTGCAGGGTGAACCAGGCATCGACCGTACCCGGCACGGTGATCGGCAGCGGACCATAGGCGGGAAGGGCATCGGCATCGCCAAGCTTCTCGCGCAGCTGCGCCAGCGTCTGACCTCGGGGGCTGCGGCCCGATCCGTTGATACCGTGGAGCTGCTGCGTCGCCGGATCCCAGACAATGGCGAAGAGGTCGCCGCCGATGCCGTTGCCGGTCGGCTCCATCAGGCCGAGCGCGGCATTGGCGGCAATCGCCGCGTCGACCGCGCTGCCGCCCGCCTTGAGGATGTCGAGCGCGACCTGCGTGGCCAGCGGGTGGGCGGTCGCCGCCATGCCGTGCTGCGCCTTCACCGGGCTGCGGCTCCAGTTCGCGCCGACGGGGCGGCCCCCCGCGCCGATCTGGTCCTCGACCGGCGGAAGCTGCGCCGTGCCTTCCGAACCGGCGTCCTGCGCCGCCAGCGGCGTTCCCGCCATGGCCATCAGTGCTGCTGCTATCGCGACCCGCATCGTCTTTCTCCCGTTGTCGTCCGGCCGGCTATCCCTGTTGGACATGGACCGGGTGTTACACTGTCCTGAAGCAAAAGACCCCGCCCCGCCACCCCGCGTGCCGAAAGGAGCGGGGAGGGCGGGGGAAAAGCACACGGAGGCGGTGTTACCTCCTCGCGGGCGAGTAGGAAAGCGAAGCTCTGGTCGCCTTGCTGACCAGGACGATCGCTGCCCACGAGGCGATGAAGCCGGGCACGATCTCGTAGAGCCCCTGTCCGCCGATGAAGTTCGTGTTCCAGCCGAGCGCGATCCAGGCTGCGACCACCGCCGCGCCGGTGACGAGACCCGCCACCGCGCCCGCGCCGGTCATCCGGTCCCAGGTGAGCGCGAGAATGATGAGCGGGCCGAACGCCGCGCCGAACCCGGCCCAGGCATTGGCGACGAGGCCGAGCACTTCACTGTTCGGGTCCTGCGCGATGGCGATGGCGGCGAGCGCGACCAGCGCCACGCAGATCCGGCCGACATTCACCGCCTCGCGCTCGCTGGCGCTCTTGCGGAAGAACAGGCGGTAGAAATCCTCGGTCAGCGAACTCGAGGAAACGAGGAGTTGCGAGGAGATCGTCGACATGATCGCGGCCAGCAGCGCGGCGAACAGGAACCCGGTGACGAGCGGGTGGAACAGGAGATCGGACAGCACGATGAAGATCGTTTCCGGATCCTCAAGCACCAGCCCGTTGCGATCGGCATAGGCGCGGCCGGCAAGGCCAACACCCAGCGCGCCCACGATCGAGACCGCCATCCAGATCAGCCCGATATTGCGCGCGGCGGGGACGTCCTCGACCGAGCGCAGCGCCATGAAACGCACGATGATATGCGGCTGACCGAAATAGCCGAGCCCCCAGGTCACCGCGCTGATGAAGCCGAGACCGGTCAGCCCGCTGGTGAAACTGAGGAAACCGGGCTGTGCCGCATTGACCGCGAGGATGCTGTCGCCCGCCGCGCCCCCGGGGCCGAACATCACCACCAGCGGCATCAGGATCAATGCGACCACCATGATGCACCCTTGCACGAAATCGGTCAGGCTGACGGCGAGGAATCCGCCGACCATCGTGTAGGCAAGCACCACGCCGGCCGTGATCCAGATGCCCATCATGTAATCGCTCATCCCGCCGGCAGGCAGCAGGTCGGCAAAGGCGGTCTGGAACAGCTTGCCCCCGCCGACGAGGCCCGCGGCGGTATAGACGGTGAAGAAGGCCACGATCACAACCGCGCTGACCACGCGCAGCGCCACCGCCCGTTCGGGGAAGCGGTTGGCGAGGAATTCGGGGATCGTCAGCGCATTGCCCAGCGCTTCCGTCTGGGCGCGCAGGCGGGGAGCGACGATGATCCAGTTGGCTACCGCGCCGAAGAACAGGCCGATGCCGATCCAAGCCTCGACCAGTCCGCTCGCGTAGAGCGCGCCGGGCAGGCCGAGCAGCAGCCAGCCCGACATGTCGGAGGCCCCGGCCGACAGCGCCGCAACGCCCGGCGAGAGGTTGCGCCCGGCCAGCAGATAGCCCTCGCTGGTGTCGGTCGAACGCTTCCACGCGAACAGGCCGATGCCGATCATCAGGAGGAAATAGAAAGCGAGTGTGATCAGTGTTCCGGTGTGCATGGGCTGCCTCGTAACAAATGATACCGGTACTGGCCCCCGGGGGCGCCGGTTGCGCGGACAAGGGGAGTGCGGCACAGCTGTGACGATGAATCCGGCCCTTGTCACTGCCGTGATGGCGCTCGCCTTCTGCACCGTGCATGTCTTTGTAGGCAGATTGCGGTTCCTCGACCGCGCCCCGCGCAGCCGCTGGCTGAGCTTCGCCGGTGGTGTGGCAGTGGGCTACGTGTTCCTTCACATCCTGCCCGAACTCGGCAGCCACGCGGTCGCGTTCGAGCGAGCCATCGGCCTGCCGCCGACATTGTCGGAAAGCTGGGTCTATGCGCTCGCACTGGGCGGCCTGGTGCTGTTCTACGGGATCGAGCGCGCGCTGAAGATCTCGCGCGGGGACCGGCGGGCCGAAGAGGGGCGCGACCGGCCCGAGCACGGTGTCTTCTGGCTCCATATCGGCGCCTCGGCCCTGCTGATCGCGGTGATCGCCTATTTGCTCAATCACCGCGAGGAGGCGACGACCGGAGGGCTGGTGCTGTTCTTCGCCGCGATGATGCTGCACCTCGTGACCGCTGATTACGGCGCCCGGCGCGAGCATCCCGAGCTTTACGACCGCAGGGGAAGGTGGGTTCTCGTTGCCGCGACGCTCGCCGGATGGTTCGTCGGCACGCGGCTGGTCCTGCCGCCGGTGGTGATTGGCGGGCTGTTCGCCTTCGTCGGGGGCTGCATCGTGCTGGTGGTGCTGAAAGAGGAACTGCCCGAGGAGCGCAAGAGCTACTTCCTGCCGTTCTTCGCCGGCGCCGCGATCTATTCCGCACTGGTCATCGGCGAATTGCACCTCGCAGTCTGAAAGCCGGGTCCGGGCCGGACCGATTGCCGCGCTCGATGCTTTGAGAAGCGTACAGCCAGCCAGAACAGGACAACATTCGATGGAAGACAATCTCCAGCGCTTCGCCGGAAAGACCGTGATCGTCACCGGCTCGTCGAGCGGGATCGGCGAGGGGATCGCGAAGCGCTTCGCCAGCGAGGGCGCCAATGTCGTTCTCAATTCGCGCAGCCGGGAGGACCTGGAAAAGGTCGCCGCCGATCTCGATGATGATCGCACTCTCATCGTCGAGGGCGACGTGGGCGAAGTGGATTTTGCCCGGACGATCATCACTAAAACGATCGAGCGGTTCGGCGCGCTGGACGTGCTCGTCAACAATGCCGGCATCGGCATTCCCGGCCCGCTGGTCGATGCGGAGGACGACGACATTGACAGCATCTTCGAGATCAATGTGAAGGGCCTCATCCGCATGTGCCGCGCGGCGATCCCGCATCTGGTCGAGAGCGGCGGGTCGATCGTCAACACCTCCAGCGTTTCGGGGCTGGGCGGCGACTGGACGATGCCGCTCTACTGCGCGAGTAAGGGCGCGGTCAGCAATTTCACCCGCGCGTTGGCTTTGCAACTGGGCGAACAGGGCGTGCGGGTGAATGCGGTCTGCCCGTCGATGACCCGGTCGGACATGACCAACGGCATGGCGGACAACCAGGATCTGATGGACGCCTTCAACCGCCGGATGCCTCTCGGTGCCCCGGCCGAACCGGAGGAGGTGGCGGCGGTCGTCGCCTTTCTGGCCAGCAGGGACGCACGCCACGTCACCGGGGTCAACCTGCCGGTCGACGGCGGGGTGAACGCGAGCAACGGGCAGCCCAATTTCGGCGCGTTCAAGTGACTCCTCGGACCTGTTGCAACAGGGCAACAGTTTCTGGAAACCGCTGGATTGCGCGCTTTTGCGAGGAACGCCGAGCCGGTTCGACCTTTGATGGGTCACAGACAGGGTAACCCCATTCGGGGGCAAAGTTACAAAGGACTTCCCAACATGAGAAAGCTTACCATCGCTGCGGCGATCGCCGCCGGCAGCGCTCTTTCCGCGCCTGCAATGGCTCAGACGACGACGCCGTCCGACCATTTCAACGGCCCGTACATCCAGGGCAGCATCTCGCTTGACCAGAATGGCAGCCGCGCCGGCGACCGCCTTGTGTTCGACGGCAATGGCGACGGGGCTTTCGGTGACGTGGTTCGCACCACGACCGGTGCCGACGCGTTCTCGCCCGGTTTCTGCAACGGCAATGCGATCGGTCCGCGTGCCGCTCAGGGCTGCCGGGACGACAACAACGATTTCGGCTACGGCGTGCGCCTCGGCTACGATAGCCGTATCGGTGGTGGCGATTTCGTGGTCGGCGCTCTTGTCGAGGGCTGGAAGTCGGAATCGATCGACTACACGACCGGTTTCAGCACCACGCCGGCAAGCTACACCATTGCCCGCCAGCTCGACCATGCAGTTTCGGCTCGTGGCCGCCTTGGCTATTCGCCGGGTGACGGCCGTGGCCTGTTCTACGTGACCGGTGGTGCCAGCTATGGCGACATCGATCAGCAGTTCTTCACCTCGAACGGTGCCAACGCCTTCACGCCGACCGACGACGAGTGGGAATTCGGCTGGCAGGCCGGTGGCGGTGCCGAGCTGATAGTGCTCGACAACGTCTCGCTCGGCATCGAATATCTCTATTCGCGCTACGACGACGACAGCTACTCGGTGAACGTGTCGCAGGGCACTGCCCCGGCGACCAACCCGTTCCTGATCGGCGGCGCGGGCACGACCGATCTGCGGAATTCGAACAGCAGTTTCGATCTCCACTCGTTTCGCGCGACCGTCGGCTTCCACTTCTAAGCCGACCGCGCATAGAAGCGCCTGAACGAGAAGGGGCGCCGCATCGCTGCGGCGCCCCTTTTTCGTTGCCCGATTCCAGACTGCTCGAAAGGGTCCGGGTGTGCGTCCCCCTGAACGAACCGGCGCGGCGCTCACTGTGCGGCGCGCTTGGCCCGCTTGCGCTCGTGCGGGTCGAGGATCGCCTTGCGCAGGCGAATGGTCTTGGGCGTCACCTCGACCATCTCGTCGTCGTCGATATAGGCGATCGCCTGCTCCAGCGTCATGACGCGCGGCGGGGTGAGGCGAATGGCGTCGTCCTTGCCGGTCGAGCGGAAGTTGGTGAGCTGCTTCGACTTCATTGGATTGACTTCGAGATCGTCGGGCTTGGCGTTCTCGCCGATGATCATGCCCTCGTAGATCTTGGCGCCGCCGCCGATGAACAGCTCGCCGCGCTCCTCCAGCGCGTTCAATGCATAGGCCTGGGCATCGCCCGGAACCATCGAGATCAGCACCCCGTTCTGGCGTCCTTCGATCGGGCCCTTGTGGGCATCGTACTTCTCGTAAAGCCGGTTCATGATCCCCGTGCCGCGCGTGTCGGACAGGAATTCGCCGTGATAACCGATCAGGCCGCGGCTGGGCGCGGAGAAGGTGATGCGGGTCTTGCCGTGGCCCGAGGGGCGCATCTCGGTCAGCTCGGCCTTGCGGCGCTGCATCTTCTCCACGACCGTGCCCGAATGCTCGTCGTCGACGTCGATAACGACCGTCTCGAACGGCTCCATCCGCTGGCCGTCCTCGGTGCGGAACAGCACGCGCGGGCGGCTGATGCCGAGCTCGAAGCCTTCGCGCCGCATGGTCTCGATGAGCACGCCGAGCTGGAGTTCGCCGCGACCGGCGACCTCGAAAGCGTCCTTGTCCTCCGCCTCGGTCACGCGGATCGCGACATTGGTTTCGGCCTCGCGCATCAGGCGGTCGCGGATCATGCGGCTGGTGACCTTGTCGCCCTCGCGGCCGGCGAGAGGGCTGTCGTTGACCGAGAAGCGCATGGCCAGCGTCGGCGGATCGATCGGCTGCGCGGCGATCGGTTCGGTGACCGCGGGATCGGCGATGGTGTTGGCGACGGTCGCCTTTTCGAGGCCGGCCAGCGCGATGATGTCGCCCGCCTGGGCGCTGTCGACCGGCACGCGCTCGAGCCCGTCGAAGCTCATCAGCTTGGTCGCGCGGCCGACCTCGATCACGTTGCCGTCCATGTCGAGTGCGCGGATCGGGTCGTTGACCTTGACCTTGCCCGACTGGACCCGGCCGGTCAGCACGCGGCCCATGAAGTTATCGCGGTCGAGCAGGGTGGCGAGGAAGCTGAAGGGCCCCTCGGTATCGAGGCCCGGCGCGGGCACGTGATCGACGATGAGCTTGAACAGCGGTTCGAGATCGCCCGAACGCGCATCCTTGTCGGGGCTCGCATAGCCGTCGCGGCCCGAGGCCCAGAGCGAGGGGAAATCGAGCTGCTCGTCATTCGCATCGAGGCTGAGGAACAGTTCGAAACATTCGTCGAGCACTTCGTCGGGGCGGGCGTCCGAACGGTCGATCTTGTTGACGACGACGATCGGCTTGAGGCCGAGTGCCAGCGCCTTGCCGGTCACGAACTTGGTCTGCGGCATCGGGCCTTCGGCGGCATCGACCAGCAGGATCACGCCGTCGACCATGCTCAGAATACGCTCCACTTCGGCGCCGAAATCGGCGTGGCCGGGCGTGTCGACGATGTTGATCCGCGTCGTCTCGCCCTCGTGCTCCCACTCCACGCTGGTGCATTTGGCGAGAATGGTGATCCCGCGTTCCTTCTCGAGATCGCCGGAATCCATGGCACGTTCCTCGATCCGCTGATTTTCGCGGTAAGTGCCGGACTGGCGGAAGAGCTGGTCGACCAGCGTGGTCTTGCCGTGGTCGACGTGTGCGATGATTGCGATATTGCGCAGCGATGAGGACATGCGAGAAATGCTTTCAAGTGGGGAGGGCGGCCAAGGCCGGTGAGCCGGCGCGCTCCCTATACGCCTTTGTGCGTTGCAGCAAGGTGGGAGCGGTGTGACGCGGATGCCACATTTGCGCTCGACGCTAACTTACATTGCTGTCAATCTCTTGGCGCTGGCGCCGCCCCGGTTTATTCGGCGGAAGAGATACGACCGTCTGCGCAGTATGACGTGGGGGTCATTCAGGGAGAGGACATCGATGAAATTCACCGCGACCACTCGTGCATCCGCATTCCGCGCCGCCCTTCTCGGCGGGATCGCCGCCGTCGCCCTTCCGACTGCCGCGCAGGCGCAGGACCGCGACGAATTGCAGGAAGCGCAGGAGAATGTCGACGACGATGGCGACAACATCCCGGTCGCACGTGATTCGAGCACCGGCAACACCATCGTCGTCACCGCGACCAAGCGCGAACAGACGCTTCAGGAGACGCCGGTTTCGGTGAGCGTAACCACCGGCGAGACGCTGGAGCGCGCGGAAATTCGCGACCTTATCGACGTCCAGACCGTTACGCCTTCGCTGCGCGTCAGCCAGTTGCAGAACTCGGCCACCACGACCTTTATCATCCGTGGCTTCGGCAATGGCGACAACAATTTCGGCATCGAGCCGTCGGTCGGCGTGTTCATCGACGGCGTGTTCCGGTCGCGTTCGGCCGGCGCGATCGGCGACCTCGTCAACGTCCAGCGGATCGAGGTTCTGCGCGGTCCGCAATCGACCCTGTTCGGCAAGAACGCCAGCGCGGGCGTGATCTCCATCGTTACGCAGGAGCCGCAATTCGATTTCGGCGGATCGGTCAGCGCGACCTACGGCAATTACGATCAGGTCGTGCTGCGCGGCGACATCACCGGCCCGATCACCGACAGCATCGCCTTCGCGATCGACGGTGGCTACAACAGCCGTGACGGTTACGTGACCGAACTCAATTCGGGCGAGCGGATCAACAATCGCGATCGTTGGAACGCACGCGGGCAGTTGTTGTTCGACAATGAGGGCGCCTTCCGTCTGCGTGCGATCGGCGACTATTCCAAGATCGACGAGCTGTGCTGCCAGGTGAACAACCTCGTCGCCGGGCCGACCACTCCGCTGGTGATCGCTGCGGGCGGCAACCTCGTGACTGGCGATTTCTTCAGCGACACGGCCTTTCTCAACTTCCTGCCGCGCAACGAGGTGGAAAGCTATGGCGGCTCGCTGCAGGCGGACCTCGAACTCGGCTCGCTCAACCTGACCTCGATCACCGCCTATCGCGAGCTGAAGAATTTCCAGGATCAGGACGTCGATTTCACCGGGCTCGATTTCATCCGCGAGATCCGCGACCAGAAGGTCGAAACGTTCACGCAGGAATTCCGCCTGACCTCGGATTTCGACGGTCCGCTCAACTTCCTGCTCGGCGGATTCTATTTCAACGAAGACATCACCCAGTTCAGCAGCATCAACAACGGCGAGGATTCGCGGCTGTTCTTCGACCTGCTGGCGGGTGGAGGGCGTCCGGGAACGCTGGCCGGCGTCGAAGCCGCACTCGGCCTTCCGACCGGATCCATCTTCGCCGCCGGTCCGAGCACGCGCGAGAACTTCGCGCTCAGCAACGAAAGCTATTCGGTGTTCGGTACGGTCGACTTAACTCTGTTCGACGATCGTCTGACGCTGACCGCCGGGTTCAACTACACCGATGACAGCAAGGATTTCGCGCTCTCGCAGCAGTCGCTGGATCCGCTGGCCAACATCAATCTTGCCGATGCCTTCATCATCGGTGCGGCCGGGTCGGCAGCCAATTTCGCAGCGCTCCCTGCGCCCACGCGGGCAGCCATTTCGCAGTTTGCGGTCACCCCTTGCCCCGCAGGTGCGACCCCGCCGCCGCCGACATGCAACCCGCTGCTCGGCCTCGCGGCGCTCCAGTTCCTGCCACCCTTCCTCGACATTCCCAATGCGGTCGAGGACGGACAGACTCGCGACGACGATTTCAGCTACACGCTGCGCGCCGCGTTCGAGCTGACCCCGGAACTCAACACCTATTTCACCTACGCCACCGGCTTCAAGGCCAGCTCGGTGAACCTGTCCCGCGACAGCCGTCCGGTGTTCGGGGATTTCGTCCCCGCGACGCTTCCCCCCGGCGTCCCGGCGGTGGTGGGCGGAAGCCAGTTCCTCGCCCCGTCCTCGCCCATCCGCGATGCGGGTCTTCCGATCACCAATCTGACCACCGGTTCGCGCTTCGCCGGGCCGGAAGATGCGGAGGTCTACGAGTTCGGCCTCAAGGGCAGCTATCCCGGCGTGTCGTTCAACCTCGCGGTGTTCGACCAGACCATCAAGGGCTTCCAGTCGTTCCTGTTCACCGGGACCGGGTTCGCTCTGGCCAATGCCGGCCAGCAGTCGACGCGGGGCTTCGAGTTCGACACGTTGATCACGCCTGCCGATCCGCTCGCCGTGACATTCGCGCTGACCTATCTCGACGCGAACTACGACGATTTCCCGAACTCGCAGATCGGCGACCTGACCGGACGCCGCCCCGGCGGCATACCCGAAATAGCGATCTCGACTTCGCTCCAGTACACGCATGATTTCGGCGATACCGGCAATCAGTTGATCGGCCGCGTGGATTACAGCCACGAGAGCAATGTCTTCATCAACAACGGCCTGACAGCGATCCGCGACAACGATTTCCGGCGCGAGGTCAACCTGGTGAACACCTCGCTCACGCTGGCGTTGGAAAACGGCGTGGAGGTGTCCGCATTCGCCCGCAATCTGCTGAACGACCGCTACATCCTCACGGTGTTCCCCGGCGTCGCGCAGGCGGGGACTGTATCCGGTTACCCGAACGCCCCGCGCACCTATGGCGGCACGGTGCGCTTCCGCTTCTGAGGAGGCGATCCGTTCCGGGAGGGGAGAGGGGGCTTTCGGGCCCCCTTTTTTGTGGCGCTCAGCCGACCGTTAGAGCGCGCGGAGCGCCTGCGCAGGCTTGGCCCGCAACAGTGGCAGCGAACCCCCGATGGCGAAGAGGAAGACCGTGACGAGACCCGCGCCGAGCACGCCAAGGATCGTGGGCCAGTGCGGCAGCCAGTCGAATTCGAACATCTGCGTGATCACCAGCCAGGCGAGCAGGGTGCCGATGCCCAGCGCAACCAGCGCCAGCGCCAGTGCGAGCGCGCCGTATTCGATCAGCTGCATGACCAGGATCTGCCGCCGGTCGGCGCCGAGCACGCGCAGGACCACCGTGTCGTAGGTCCGCGCGGCCCGCGCCGCCGCGATCGCGCCCAGCAGCACGGCAAGCCCGGCCAGCACCGCCACGCTGGCAGCGGCGAGCGTGGCGAGCCCGACCTGTTCGAGGATAGTGCGCGCCTGATCGAGCACGCCGCCGACCTCGATCACCGAACTGGAGGGAAATTCGCGCACCAGAGCCTGAAGCAGCGGCCCGGTGGGCGTGCCGTCGGTCAGCTCGATCGTCGCCGCGAGATTGTGCGGCGCATCGACAAGTGCGTTGGGGCTGAGGACGAAGACATAGTTGAAGCCGAGATTCTCCCAGTCGATCCGCCGAAAACTGGCGATGCGTGCAGTTCTTTCAACTCCCAGTACGCCGAACGTCAGCTGGTCGCCGATTTCGAGGTCGGCTGCATCCGCGAACTCCTCGTCGACGGAGACGAGATAATCGCCCTGATAGAACGGCCCCCACCACTGGCCGCGCGTGATCGTGTTGCCCGGTGGCACTTCGTCGGCATAGGTCAGCCCGCGCTCGCCTCGCAGGGCCCAGGCACCATCGGGAATCTCATCGAGATCGGCGGTGCAGGTCATGTCGCCTTCCGGCCCGAAGGCGAGCACCGCGCCGCGTAGGGCCGGGACGGTGCGGATCGCCGCTTCGCCATCCTGGGCGCGAACCAGTTGCTCGAACTTCGCCACCCGGTCCCGCGGCACGTCGAGCACGAAATAGTCGGGCGCCTGGTCCGGCACCCGGGAGCGGATGTTGCCGTCGATCGCGGTTTGCACCCCGGCGAGCACCACGAAGGCGGCGAGACCGAAACCGAGCGCGGTGACAAGCGCGCCGGTGCTGGAGCCCGGGCGGTGGAGATTGGCGAGCGCGGCGCGGGTGATCGGATTGGCCGGGCGCGGCAAGGCTGCGGCGACGCGGCGGATCGCCCAGCCGAGCGCTGCGAGCAGCGCCAGCGCAGCGACCGCTCCGCCAAGGAACGCGGCGGACAGCAGCGGATTGCTTGCGGTCACCAGCGTCAGCGCGACGATCGCGACAAGTCCGGCCAGTACGATCCCGAGCGCGCGGCGGTCGCGCGCGAGCGGGGCGACCCGCGCCCGCATCAGCGCCATGGCGGGGAAATGACGCGCCCGCATCAGCGGCGGGGCGGCAAAGACCAGCGCCACCAGCACGCCGTAAGCCAGCGCCACGAGCAGCGCGAGCGGGTCGATCACCAGACCGGCGCGCACCGGCAGCAGTCCTTCCAGCGCGAGACCCAGCAGCGGCGTGATCGCCACGCCGGCGACCAGCCCGGCAAGGCTGCCCGCAAGCGCCGCCGCACCGATCTGGAGCGCATAGATGCGCGCGATGTCGGTGCTCGTCGCGCCGAGAATCTTGAGCGTCGCGATCGCCTGCCGCCGCGCATCGAGATAGGAAGTCACCCCGCCGCCGATGCCGATCCCGGCGATGACCAGCGCGGCGAGGCCGACCAGAGTAAGGAACTCGCTCATCCGGCCGACAAAGCGGTCCGCCCCGGGGGAGGCGCGGTCGCGAGTGCGGAAATCGAACCCGGCTTCGGGAAAGCGGTCCTGCAATTCCTCTTCGACCGCCTCGGGATCGCGCGCCACGTCGTCGAAAGCGACGCGGGTCTTGGTCTGGTACATTGATCCCGGCGCCACAAGCCCGGCGCGTGTCGGCAGGTCCTCGGCGACGATCACCGTGGGGCCGAGCTGGAACCCTTCGCTGAGACGGTCGGGCTCGGTTGCGATGATCCCGGCAACGGCCAGCGTCTGCGTGCCGATGGTGATGCGGTCTCCCACACCGGCGCCGAGCCGGTCGGCCGCGCCGCGATCGAGATATGCCTCGTCTGCGCCCGGCGGGGGCGCATCGACGCGCCCCTCCAGATCGAGCGTGCCGTAGAGCGGATAGTCCGCATCGACCGCCTTCAGTCCGATTGGAGCGGCCTGGTCGCCATATCGCGCCATCGCCTGGAGCCGGAAACCGGAGGAAAGGCGGCCATATTCCGCCAGCGCCGCGCTTTCCTGCGGGTTCAATCCGCGCTGCCACAGCTCGATTTCGAGATCGCCGCCGAGCAGTTCCTGACCCCGTCCCTCGATCTCGTTTTCGATCGCGGCAGTCAGCGTACCGATCGCGGCGAGCGCGCCGGTGCCGAGGAACAGGCAGACGAGCAGGAGGCGCAGGCCCCGGAAGCGCGCATTGAGATCGCGGCGGGCGATCCGCCAGGCTTCCGCCCAGCTCATGCCGCGCTGTCGCTGGCGATGCGTCCGTCTCCGAGCGTCAGCACCCGGCCGCATTTCTGCGCCAGCTCGGGATCGTGGGTGATGACGAGCAGGGTCGCGCCGGTCTCGGCTCGGCGGGCGAAGAGCAGTTCCACGATATCGTGACCCGTCGCCGCGTCGAGATTGCCGGTCGGCTCGTCGGCGAAGATCAGCTGCGGGCGCGGCGCGATGGCGCGGGCGATGGCGACGCGCTGCTGCTCGCCGCCGGAAAGCTGCTGCGGATAGTGATCGAGCCGGTGGCCGAGGCCGACCGCTTCGAGTTCGGCCCGCGCACGGGGTTGTGCATCCGGTTCGCCGGCCAGTTCCATCGGCGTCGCCACGTTTTCGATCGCGGTCATGGTCGGCAGAAGGTGGAAGGCCTGAAGCACGATCCCGATCCGGCCGCGCCTTGCATGGGCCAGCCCGTCCTCGTCCATGCCCACGAAGTCCTGCCCGGCGACCTGCAATTCGCCGCCGGATGCGCGCTCCAGCCCGGACAGGACCGCCATCAGCGAGCTCTTGCCCGATCCCGATGGGCCGAGCAGCGCCACCGTCTCCCCCGTCTTAACGGTGAGATCGAGACCCCTCAGGATATCCACCGGAGCGGCGGAGCTGCCGAGAGTGAGGGTCAGATTGCGGGCGGAAATCGCGGCTTGAGAAGTCGTCACCGGGCTGCGATGGCACGGGACCAAAAGTTGCACAAGGAAACTTGCCGATGCCGGTCCGCCTCCCGTCGATTGGTCACCTGTCGATCCTGGCACTGTTTTCGCTCGCCGCCTGCTCGCAGGAACCCGAGGCGCAGGGCGGCGCGACGCTCGCGACAGAGGCACCCGCCGCGCCGGCCGAGGAGGTTGCGGTTGCCGGGCCGGAGCGCGTGATCCTCGCCTTCGGGGACAGCCTGTTCGCGGGTTACGGTCTCGGCGAGGCGGAAGGTTATCCCGAGCGGTTGCAGACGTCCTTGCGCGGCGATGGCGTCAATGCGCGGGTGATCGACGCGGGCGTTTCGGGCGACACCAGCGCGGCGGGCGCCCAGCGGCTCGGCTTCGTTCTCGACGGGCTGGAGCGCAAGCCCGATCTCGTCCTGCTGGAACTGGGCGGCAACGATCTTCTGCGCGGGATCGAACCGGCGCAGACCCGCGCCAATTTCGAGACGATGCTGGGCGAATTGCAGTCGCGCGACATACCGGTCCTGATCATGGGAATGCGCGCGCCGCCAAATTACGGGCCGGAATTCCAGCAGGCTTTCGACGGGCTCTACCGTGACCTTGCCGTGCAATACGATGTCGAACTGGTGCCGTTCTGGCTGGAAAGCATCTACCGCAACCCCTCGCTGTTCCAGTCCGACCGGATCCATCCGACCGCCGCAGGGATCGATCGGCTGGTGGCGGATACGGGCGACGAGGTGCGCGCCGCGCTGCCCGCGAACTAGAGCCGGCGCGCGGCGCCCGAGGTCACGTTCCATACGGCGGCTTCGGCTTCGATGGCGGCGAAGGGGGCAAGCTCGGTGCCGGTCATCCAGACCTGCGTGCCGGTGGCGCGCAGCCGTTCGAACAGGGCGGCGCGGCGGTCGGGATCGAGATGCGCGGCGACCTCGTCGAGCAGCAGGACGGAGGGCCGCCCTTCCGCCGCCAGCGCCGCATGGGCCAGCGTCATGGCGAGCAGCAGCGCCTTCTGCTCGCCGGTCGAACATTGCGCCGCGGCCATGCGCTTGGCCGCGTAGGACACTTTGAGATCGTCGCGATGCGGGCCTGACAACGTGCGCTGCGCCGCCCGGTCGCGAGCGCGGGCATCGTGCAGCGCCTGTTCGAGCTGCTCGTGGCCGACCGGGCCGCCGGGCGCGTAGGTAAGGGCGGGGCGGGGGAAGGGCGCCTCGTCCTGCGCCACGATCTGCGCCATCAGCGCATCGACCGTGCGGCTGCGCCCTTCCGCCAGTCCGGCGCCGTGCTCCGCCATCTGCGCCTCGATCGCGTCGAGCCAGCGCCCGTCGGGCTCGCGCCGGTCGGACAGCAGCCGGTTCCGCTCACGCAGGGCCTTTTCGTACTGGCTCGCATGGCCCCCATGGTGGGGATCGCGGGCGAGCGTGAGGCGGTCGAGATAGCGCCGCCGGTCCTGCGCCGGGCCTGCGAAAAGCCCGTCCATCGCCGGGGTCAGCCACCCGATAGCGAGCCATTCCGCCAGCGCGACCGCGCCGGTCTCGGCCGAGTTGATCCGCACGCGGCGCCGCATCGTGGCTTCGGCCTGCGTCCAAGTGCCGAGGCGGACGGGCTCGTCATGCGCCAGCAGGCTTGCTCCGACCGCGAAGCCGCCGCTCGCCCCCTCGCGCGCCATTTCATTCAGGGTCGCACGGCGCAGGCCCCGGCCGGGCGCCAGCAGCGACAACGCCTCGAGGATATTGGTCTTGCCCGCCCCGTTCGCTCCGACAAGCAGGTTGAAGGCTCCGGCACCCGACAGTTCCGTCAGCGCGTGATTGCGAAAATCGCCGAGGGAAATGCGGTCCAGCACCATGGGATGCGCCTAAGCTGCGCGAGATGATCCCGCCACTCCAAAGCACTAAATCCAAACTTTGGGAAAAATTCCCAACATTGCGGAAGGGTGAACGGGTTGGGCGCCTTCCGTACAGGAAAGAATGGCCCAATTGCGCCGTTTTATCGGTTTGGCACACTGGTTGCAAAGTTGTCGGCATCCCCCGGAAGGGCCGGGGTTCAGGAAGGAACATACGAAATGACCTACGAAAATGCCAACAACGCCTTCGCCGCCATCGCCGCTTTCGCCGTCTCGGTGATCGTCATGGCCGCCGCGATCGTCCCCGCCAGCCCGGCCGGCTTTTTCGCCTGATCCGGCACTCGCCATCAATCCACACTCTCACGAAAAGGAATAGCTGAAATGTCCGAATTCAACGCCAGCAAGGCTCTCGCCGCCGGCTTCTCGCTGGTTCTGTCCGCCATCTTCTTCGCCACCGCGATCCTGCCCGCCTCGCCGAACGGAATGCTGGCATGAGCGATCTGAAATTCCGCGAGGACGATCGGGCAGTCAGCCACCGCCCCAAGTTCCGGCTCGACAAGCGCGACGGAAAGCTGATGGGCGTCTGCGCCGGGATCGGCAATTACTTCGGGGTCGACACGACCCTGGTCAGGATCGCTTTCGTGCTCGGCACCCTGCTGGGCCTGGGCAGCTTCATCCTGATCTACCTGGCGATCGGCCTGATCGCCGACTGAGGGGGCGCGGCCGGACCGCCGCCCCCTCGGTCCCCTCTCACATGGCCGAGATCCCGCCGTCGAGCTTGAGCTCCGCACCGGTCATGAACTTGCTCTCGTCGCTGGCGAGGTAGAGCACGCCATTGGCGATATCGTCCGCTTCCCCGACCCGCTTCAGCGGGATCTGACGGGCAAGCTTTTCCATCACGACGCTCTTCTCGTAGCCCGTGTTCTTCACCATCCCGTCGAGGATCGGCGTGTCGATGAAGGTCGGGTGGACCGAATTGCAGCGGATGTTCCAGCCCTGCTTGGCGCAATAGAGCGCGACCGATTTGGACAGCATCCACACCGCCGCCTTGCTCGCGTTGTAACCGGGCATGGTGTCGCTGGCGATCAGCCCGGCGATGGAGGAGATGTTGACGATCGAGCCGGGCTGGTTGTCGCGCATCAGCGGGATCGCCTTCTGGCACCCGAGGAACACGCTGTCGACATTGACTGCGAAGCCGTGGCGCCAGGTTGCCAGATCGCAGGTCTCGATATTACCCTTCACGCCGATCCCGGCATTGTTGACCAGCACCGACAGCCCGCCGAGATGTTCGCGCGCGGCGTCGATCGCGTCCTCCCACGCGGTCTCGTCGGTCACGTCGAGCTTCATGGAAAAGCCGGTGCCTGCGCCGCATTCCGCTTCGATCGCGCGAGCGGTTTCGGCGGCCCCGTCTTCATTGAGATCGGTCACCAGAACGCGCGCGCCCTCGCGCGCCAGCATCCGCGCCTGCGCCGCGCCAAGGCCCTGCGCGCCGCCCGTGACCAGCGCCAGCTTGCCCGCGACGCGCCCGCGTCCCTGGACGGTTTCCTTGTCTGCCATACTCACTCTCCCGCGAGGATATTCTGTCCCAGAGCCAAGAGCAGGCGGACATCGATTCCGCAACCTTCGGCGCGCTTGGCGGCGACGAAGGACGAAAGTCCGGCCAGCGGCACGCGGTGGACGGTGATGTTCTCGCTCTCCGTTCCGCCGCCGTCGTGGATGCGGGTTAGGCCGGTGGCTCGCACGAGGGTGAAGCTCTCGCTGACCATTCCGGGAGAGGACCAGAACTGGCCGAGATCCTCGAGCCGGTCGGTACGGTAGCCGGTCTCCTCCGCCAGCTCGCGCCCGGCGGCGGCGAGATCGTCCTCGTCCTCGGCGCCCTCGTCATCGCCGATCAGCCCTGCCGGAAGCTCGAGGCAATTGCGCCCGAGCGGCACGCGATATTGCTCGACGAGGAGGATATGCCCGTCCTCGACCGCCAGGATCACCGCCGCGCGGATCTGGCGCGTGCGCCCGACATATTCCCAACGGCCGCGCGTCTTGGCGACCACATACTTGCCCTGCCAGACGATCTGCTCGTCCGCATCGTGGTCGGGGACGCTCAAACCTCGATCAACCGGTCGGGCAGTTCGTTGACGTCGTCGTCCGAGCGCGGGAAATGCTCGGCCAGCACCGCGCCGACATCGCGAATGCCCGCGGCCAGCCCCTCGGCGACACGGCCGTGCCTGATCTCGGACAGCATGTCGGCCATCGCCTCGCCCCACACTTCGGCTGGGACGATTTCGGCGATGGGCTGGTCGGCAACGATCTCGGCCCGGTGCTCGCGCATCGAGAGATAGAGCAGCACGCCCGTGCGGCCGTGGGTGCGGCGTTCGGCACCGACCTTGAAGTGGCGGATCGCGGTGTCGTGGACCCGCGCGGTCTTAACCGGGCCGGGCACGCAGAGATAGGTCAGCCGGTCCCAGCTCAGCAGCAGCCAGGTGAGGACGAAGGCGAGAAGGCCGAGACCGATGGTCATGCTGGCAAGCTCGCCATCGGTCCATTCGTGCGTCCAGCCGCCGACCAGCCTGTCCCATAGATCGGTGAAGGACGCGGGGAAGAGCGCGAACAGGCTCATCGCGGTGAAGGCCATGCCCGCCGCCCAGACGAGGATCACGTCGCTGTACCCGTCGGAGCGGTCGGCGAGCACGGTCACGATCTCGCCGCTGGTGGCAAGCTCGGCCTCGGCCACGGCGTCCGACACGATGCGGTGCCCGTTCTCGTCGAGATAGCGCGCCATTCCTACCACCCCCCGGAGGCGCCGCCGCCCCCGAAACTGCCGCCGCCGCCGGAGAAGCCGCCGAAGCCGCCACCGCCGCCGCCGAAACCGCCTCCACCCCAGCCGCCACCGTCATGACCGCCCACGCCGCGCGCGATCGCCTTGCCGGCTTCCCACAGCAGGATGTCGCCGACAACGCCGCCCGCGCCCCGGCGATAACGCCGTCTGCGTCCGCCGCCTCGCAGCATCGGGAGGACGAAGAAGAACAGGATGAAGCCGATCCAGATCAACCCGCCGATGGGAAAGCCGCCGTCCCGCTCGCGCTGCTGGCTCGCCGCCTGCGCGACCGCCGCCGCTTCCTCGGGCGGGAGCTGGAGCTGGGCGAGGATCTGGTCCGCCCCCCATTCGATCCCACCGGAGTAGTCGCCTTCGCGGAAATAAGGCTTCATCCCCTCGACATATTCGAAGGCGAGCCCGTCGGGTATGATACCCTCCAGCCCGTAGCCGACCTCGACCCGCATCTTGCGCTCGTTGGGAGCGACGATCAGGATGATGCCGTCGTTGCGCTCCGCATCGCCCAGCGCCCATTCGCGGCCCAGGCGGTAGCCGTAATCGGAGATGTCATAACCTTCGAGGCTCGGGATCGTCGCGATCACGAACTGGCGCTGGTTAGCCTGTTCGAACTGGTCGAGCTTCTGCGTCAGCCGTGCCTCGGTCGCCTCGTCGATGATGTTCGCCGCGTCGACCACCGGCGCGTTGCCGCGCTCGGGAAAGGTCTGCGCCGCGGCGGGCAGGGCAAGCCCCGCCCACACCGCGAGCGCGAGGATCAGGCGAGCGAGAGCGCGCATGGCCGCGCCGCTCAATTCGCGGCGCTGTCCGAACGCATGTCGAGCGTCGGGGCGACTTCGGCGCCTTCGCTCACCGCTTCGTAGGGCACCATCGGCTCGGCGCCGTGGATGATGTTGGCGCCGATCGTGTCGGGGAAGGTGCGGATCGTGGTGTTATACTGACGCACCGCCTCGTTGTAGTCGCGGATGGCGACACGGATGCGATTCTCCTGCCCCTCGATCTGGGTCATGAAGCGGCCGAAATTCTCCTGGCTGCGCAGTTCGGGATAGCGTTCGACCGAGACGAGCAGACGCGAGAGCGCGCCGCCGAGGCTGTTCTGAGCCTGTTGGTACTGCGCCATCGCTTCCGGGTTCTGGAGATCGTCGCCGTCGAGCTGGATTTCCGGCCGTGTGGCCGAGGCGCGGGCAGAGATCACCTCGTTCAGCGTCTGGCGTTCCTGCTCGGCACTCGACATGGTGATCTGCTCGAGATTGGGGATCAGGTTCGCGCGTTCCTGAAATGCGGCCTCGACATCGGCCCATTTGGCCTTCGCATTTTCCTCCGCCGTGGGCACGGAGTTGATCCCGCAGGCCGAGAGCGCCAGCGCGGCGGCAGCGACGATGGAGGCCTTCATGGCGGCGATGCGGTTCATTGTCTGATCGGCTCCTGTAAGTCAGTGTCTTGGCAAGATAGCACACCGCTCCGGCGGTTCAAGATAAACCGGCCGAAACGATCGGAGCGCGTCACACGCTTGATCCGGAAAGGCTCGGCGGGCAGATGGCCCGAACAGTCGCGAACAGGAGGCACAGCATGGCGTTGGGAACCGAGTTCAGGAAATTCATCGCGCGCGGCAACGTGGTCGATCTGGCTGTCGGCGTGGTGATCGGCGCGGCGTTCAGCGGGATCGTAACCCAGTTGACCGAAGCGATCATCATGCCGCTGATCGGATGGGTGTTCGGCGATATCGATTTTTCCAACTGGTTCATCCAGCTCGGCTCGGTGCCCGAGGGTTACGAGGGCGCGCTCGACAATTACGAGCAGCTCAAGGAAGCCGGCGTCGCGATGATCGGCTACGGCGCGCTGATCACCGCGGTGATCAACTTCCTGATTGTCGCCTTCGCGCTGTTCATGCTGGTGCGCGGGGTCAACCGGGTGACCGAGGAAATGCAGCGCAAGCAGATGGAGACCGAGGACAGCTCGAAAAATCCCGAGGTCCCGACCGACCCCCAGCTCGACGTGCTGAAGAAGATCTTGGCCGAATTGAAGAACGAAAAGTCGGGCGCTTCATCCACTTCACATTAAGCTCGCATCGCCTATATAGGGCCTGCCGGTTTCGGCCGGCTATGGCGATAAATGGCGCCGTGCAATAGGTACAACGGACCCGGGGGCAGTACCCGGCGGCTCCACCATGAACCGCGCATCTCGCGGCTGATGACGGGGCCGAACCAGGATCGACGTGTGCTGAAAGACGGTGTTTTCACCCGGGCTGAGTAACCCGTAAAACTGTTCAAAACACACAAGTGCCAACGATAACGAAGCACTCGCTCTCGCTGCGTAATCTGACGGCCTAGCGGCCTGAACTTACAAAGCTAAAGCGCGGTTGGACCCACCGGGCAACAGAAGCGGATTCCGGGGCTCCGGGGGTAGCTAGCAACAGAAACCCCCACCTTCCTGTATATCTGAAAGCGCTCCACCAGATACCGAGCGCTTTCGCTTCGCGCGAGGTCCAGAGACCTGCGCGACCAACTTCTTCTCGCCCGGTTAGCCGGTTGACCGTTCGAGAGAGGACGCTAGGCGGATGGGCCAGGGGGCGCCTATCCGACATTGTTCCACACGTTCATGGTTCGCCTTCGCGATCGCCGCGGCTCTCCTGCTGCTGTCGCTCCTATCCTTGTGGCCGACCAATCGTGGCTTGGTCCGCATGCTCGACTTCGTACGCGAGCCCTCGATCTATCTTGCCGCCCTGATCGGCGTTCTCGCGGTCTTTTTTGTCAGAAGGGGGAGATGGGTCGCCATAGCTCTGCTGGCAGGTACGGTTGCGATCAATCTGGCGCGCATCTGGCCCTATAGCTTTCTCGCTCCGGCACAGATACCCTTGCCCGACCACGTCGACGGGATGAGCTGTGCGAAGGTTCTTTCACTGAACGTTCTCCAGACGAACGATCGCTACCAGCGGACCGCCGATCTGATCGACCGGGTCGATCCCGATATCGTCTTGTTGATGGAAACAAATGGGCAGTGGCTCGACGCGCTCGAGCCGCAACTCTCGCGCTACGGCTACCGCCTGGAACGCCTGCTCGACAACACTTATGGCATGATCTTCGCGACGAAGCTCGACGTGGACAGGGCAGCGATGGTTTCGGCAACCGACACCGATACGCCGACTCTTTACGCGACTCTGCGTACCGACGACGGAGCGCGATTTGAAGTGGTGGGCCTGCATCCCCGACCGCCGCGGCCGGGCAGGAGCACCGAAAACCGCGATGCGATCATCGCCCGGGCCGGTGCGCGGACGCCCGACCGGTTGAGCAATGTTCTCGCGATCGGGGATTTCAACGACGTGCCCTGGTCGCGCACCACGCAGAACTTTCGCGAGGAAGGTGGCTATCTCGATCCGCGTGCGGGACGCGGGAGTTACGCGACCTTCCCCGCGAGCCTGGTCACGTTCGGATGGCCGCTCGATCAGATCATGGTAAAGGACGGAGTGAAGGTTGAAAGCCTGGAGATCGGGCCGGATGTCGGCTCCGACCATCTGCCCCTGCTGGCGAGAGTATGCGTCGACCCGGCGGCCGGGCAATCCGACGCACCCGATGCCGCCTTGCGGAGAAACGAGGGCGAAGCGGACTGACGAGCCGCCTCGCTGCTACCCTTCATCCTTTGCCGAAATGGCCTTCGCGGCCCTTTCGTGTCTTAGGCAATCGAGAATCTTTGCCCCGGCCATGAACACCGCGCAGGTGCAGGCGAGGAACAGGAGCTTGCCGCCCCAGCCGGGATATTGCTCGAGATAGGCGCTGCCGCGAGCCGTGGCACCGAGGGCAAGAGCGTAGATGATCAAATACGCCTCCCACGGCGTCTTGATCACGAACAACCTTCCGATCTTTTGCAGCACCGGCAACGAATCCCTTCGAAAGGTTAATTTTTCCGCAAAAGAATACGGCGGGAACCGGCGCGTTCCGCCGATTCCGTGGTTAACATTCGGCGGAACCTAGGGCCCGGCGGCGCGATGTCCAGCGCATTAACCTACACGCGCCGGGTTCATCCAAGCTCGTCCAGGGACAGGACACCCAGCAATCCCTCGCGTGCCTCGACCACCTGTTTGGCGAGCGCCTCGTTGCCGATATCGGCCGGGTCGATCTGCTCGGGCCACATTTCGGCGACCACCGCCTCGATCCGCTCGACGTTGCGTTCGTCCATCAGGAAGCGCGGATCGACCGTTGCGGGATCGGCCACCACGCGCAGGCGCAGGCAGGCCGGGCCGCCGCCATTGGCCATGGACTGGCGCACATCGACATAGCGCACCGATCCGATCGGGCCATTGTCGCGCGCCATGCGGTCGAGATAGACCGAGACGCTGGCGCTCTCGCGGCATTCGTCGGGCACGACCAGTTCCATCCCGCCGTCGGGCAACGAGAGTAGCTGGGCGTTAAAAAGGTAGGTGCGGATCGCTTCGTCCAGCGTTACCTGATCCGTTTCCACCTCGACCACTTCGAGAGCGGGAAACGCCGCGCGGATCGCCCCGTAGGCGCCCTCACGATCCGCGAAGGCGCGGGCGTGGGTGAACAGCACCCTTTCGTTGGCGACGGCGACGACATCGTTGTGGAACGCGCCCGCTTCGATCGCCTCCGGGTTCTGTTCGACGAACACGCATTTCGCCGGATCGAGGCCATGCAGTCGCGCCACCGCGTGGCTGGCCTGTTGATGCTGGCGGGCGGGGAATTTGCCGCCCTGCCGGCCATAGACGAAGACTTCGACACCGGGCGCGCCATGGCCCTCGCAAAAGCGCATGTGGTTCGCCGCGCCCTCGTCACCGAAGCTGGGCAGGATGGCATCGTGGATCGCGAAGTGGCGCGGGTCGGCAAAAGCGATGGCGAGCTGCGCCCTGGTGTCCCGCCATTCCTGCGCCCGGTGGGGCATGGTGACGAGATTGGCCGGCGTCAGGTGGCAGCGCCCGTCGGCGGTGTCGGGCGCCGGGCTGACCGTGGCGGCGTTTGCGGTCCACATGCTGCTGGCCGACCAGGCGGCGGCGACCAGCGCGCGATCGGTCTCGCGATCCGCGCCCAGCGCATGGAGAAACTCGCCATTGGGCCGGGGCAGGGGCAAGAGGAAACCCTGCACCAGACCTAGCTCCATGTTGGCGCGCATCTTAGCGATGCCCTGCAACGCGGCCTTGCGCGGATAGGAGGGGTCGCCCTTGTGGCTGGCGCTGGCAATATTGCCGAGGCTGAGCCCGGCGTAATTGTGGCTCGGCCCGACAATGCCGTCGAAATTGATCTCGACCAGTCCGCTCACCGCGCCACGCTCCAGATCTCGTCACCGGGACCGACCTCAAGCGTCCGGGCGCAGCGCTCATCGATCGAGGCGTTGCCATCCGCATCCAGCTCGCGCATCCCGTAGGCGCAGCGGAAGCTGCCGAGCGTCCCGGTCGCTACCAGTGCGCGCTCGCCGATGTCGAGTTCGGTCGAGGACAATGTCGAGGGAACGGAATCGCGGATGCTCTTCACCTGGTCGGTGCGCGCCGTCATCGTCGGCCCGCCGTCGAAAATGTCGACATAGCCTTCCGCCGCGAAGCCTTCCTTCTCCAGCATCCGCATCGCCGCGCGGCCGGTGGGGTGAGGCAGGCCAATCACCTTGCGCGCCTCGTCTTCCAGCATCGCCACATAGACCGGGTGCTTGGGCATCAGGTCGGCGATGAACTGGTTGCCGTTGATGGCGTTGAAATAGTCCGCCTCCTGAAAGCTCATGCCAAAAAAGCGCCCCGCGACCCCGTCCCAGAAGGGCGATCCGCCGCTGTCGTCGATGATGCCGCGCAATTCGGCGAGGATACGCTCGGCAAAGCGGGCGCGGTGCATGGCGACGAAGAGGTAGCGACTGCGCGCGAGCAGCAGACCGAGCCCGCCGGCCCGCTCGTTGGGGTGGAGGAACAGTCCGCCGACCTCGCTCGACCCTTCCAGATCGGTAACGAGGCTCAGCAGTTCGGCGCGCACCGTGCGGCCCAGTTCCTGACTGTGCTGTGTCAGCGTGTTGAGGCGATAGGAGTAGAACGGCCAGCGTTGCCCGACCTGGCTGAACAGCTGGCAGGTGCCGCGGACTTGCCCGGTTTCGACATTCTCCAGCACCAATACGAAGAGATCGTCGCCCAGTTCGTCGTCATCCCGAGTGAAGGCGTCCTCGGCGCGGGCGAGCTTGGCGCCGAGCGCGTCGCGGTCGGCGGGAAGATTGGTGAAGCCGCCGCCCGTCAGCTTGGCCATCTCGTAAAGCGGTTCGATATCGGCGGGACGGGCCGCGCGCAGGCGAAAACTCAAAGCGGGTCTCCGGAAGCCAGCCGTTCAAGCACGAGCGCGGACAGGGCCGCACGCTCGACCAGGCTGGGGACGATCATGAATTCGTCGGGCGAATGGATCTTGCCGCCGCGCACGCCCATCGTGTCCACCACGGGGACGCCGGTGGCGGCGATGTTGTTGCCATCGCACACCCCGCCGGTAGGCTGCCAGCCGATCGTCTGGTCGAGCGAGGCGCCGCAATCGCGCACGAGGTCGAACAGCTTCTGCGCGCGCGCGTCGACTGGCTTGGGCGGACGGGTGACGCCGCCATGGCGATGCGCCGATACCTCGTGCCGCGCGGCGACCGAGTCGAGGATCGCGTCGAGCTGGCCGTCGAACCGCTCCATCGCATCGGTCGATTTGGGCCGGATGTTGAAGCGCAGAATGGCGAGGTCGGGGACGACGTTGTTCGCCGCGCCGCCCTCGATCTTGGCCGGGTTGATCGTGATGTCCTCCGCCGCCAGCTCGACGATCCGCAGCACCAGATCGCTCGCTGCGACGATGGCGTTGCGCCCGTCCTGCGGATTGCGTCCGGCATGGGCGGAACGGCCGCGCAGGGTGATCGAGTAATTGCCCGTGCCGCCGCGCGCATGGGCGAGGGTGCCGTCGGGCAGGGCGGAGGGCTCGTAAGTCAGCGCGGCGTATTTCCCGCGCGCCAGTTCCTCGATCAGACCGCGGCTGGCGAGGCTGCCGGTCTCCTCGTCGGAATTGATCATCACGTCGTAACCCAGCCGGGCGGCGTCGGGCGTGTTCTCGAAGGCCTTCAGAGCGTGGAGGATCACGTCGAGCCCGCCCTTCATGTCGGCGGTGCCGGGGCCGTTGACCGTCTCCGCGTCGAGCCAGGCGATGTCCTGAAACGGATGATCGGCGGGATAGACCGTGTCCATGTGCCCGGTCAGCACCACACGCCGCTCCGCTTCCGGGCGCACGCGCAGGACCATGTGGCGACCGTGAGGTTTCTCGAACTCCTCTCCCTCGGCGGAGATTGCGGTGACCTTAGCCGGTTCGACCAGCTCGACCTCCCCCGGCAGGGCGGCGAAGGCGTCGGCGAGCTTGCCCGCCATGGTTGCCAGACCGTCCAGATTGGCGGTCCCGCTGTTCACACGCGCCCAGTCGAGCGTTTCGGCGAGCATGGCGTCGCCGTCGATGGATTCGAGGTGGCGGGTAGAGGTGTGTTCGATGGGTTTCATGGCCCCATGTCCTTAGGCGGGCCGCCTGCCAAGTCCAACCCCCACCCGGGCCGGGCGCGCGGCCACAGACAGCGGAACGTTGCCAAGCGTCCCACGTCTGGCCATAGGGGACCGATCTCCTCCCCCGAGATTCGTAATGATATTGGCCGGTAATGCGGCCGCTGCTTCGGGTGGACGGTTTTCAATGAGGGATTACACGACACGCGGCGGGATCGAGGTCGATCCCGCGCTTGCCGATTTCATCGAGACGGAGGTTCTCGCCGGTCTCGGCCGCGATGCCGATGCGTTCTGGAGCGGCTTTGCCGACCTCCTCGCTCGCTTCGCGCCGCGCAATCGCGAACTGCTCGAGCGGCGCGACGAATTGCAGGCGGCGATCGACGACTGGCACACTGAACGCGCCGGCAAGCCGCACGACGCGGTCGCCTATCGCGCCTTCTTGGAAGAGATCGGCTATCTCGTCCCCGAACCCGCCGATTTCACCATCGGGACGGATAATGTCGATCCGGAGATCGCGACGATGGCCGGGCCGCAACTGGTGGTTCCGGTGCTCAACGCGCGCTTCCTGCTCAACGCCGCCAATGCGCGCTGGGGCAGCCTCTACGATGCGCTTTACGGCACCGACGCGCTCGACGCGCCGCCGCCGCGTCCGGGCGGCTACGATCAGGATCGCGGCGCTGCGGTGGTGGCCGAAGCAAGGCGGTTCCTCGACGAAGCCTTGCCGTTGAAAGCGGGAAGCTGGGCCGATATCTCAGGCGAGGATTACGGCGAGCTTGCGGACGAGGGCCAGTTCGTCGGCACCACGCCCGGCGGTCTCCTGTTCCGCAACAACGGGCTCCATATCGAGATCCTGTTCGACCGCGAGCATCCCGTCGGACGCGCGGACGGGGCGGGCATTTGCGACATCAAGCTGGAAGCGGCGCTTACCACCATCGCCGATCTCGAGGATTCGATCGCCGCAGTGGATGCCGACGACAAGCTCTTGGCCTATTCGAACTGGCTCGGTGTGATCCGCGGCAATCTGGAGGACAGTTTCGAGAAAAACGGGCAGCACCAGACCCGGCGGCTGGCCGACGACCGGCATTATACCGACCGGGATGGCGAGAGCCGCACGCTGAACGGGCGCAGCCTCATGTTCGTCCGCAATGTCGGCCATCTGATGACCAATCCTGCCATGCGCTGGGACGGCGCGGACATTCCCGAAGGGATCATGGATGCCGTCGTCACCGGCGCGATCGGCGCGCTCGACGTCGCGGGCAAGACGCGGTTCGGCAATTCGCGGCATGGCAGCATCTATATCGTGAAGCCCAAGATGCACGGGCCGGACGAGTGTGCCCTTACCGACGAGCTGTTCGACGCGGTCGAGGACCTGCTCGATCTGCCGCGCCACACGATGAAGGTCGGCGTGATGGACGAGGAGCGGCGCACATCCGCCAACCTTGCCGCCTGCATCCACGCGGTGCGGAACCGGATCGTCTTCATCAACACCGGCTTCCTCGACCGGACGGGCGACGAGATCCACACCTCGATGCGGGCCGGGCCGATGATGCGAAAGGGCGAGATGAAGAACGCCGCCTGGCTCAAGGCGTACGAGGCGCGCAATGTCGGCATCGGTCTAGCCCATGGCCTGTCGGGCCGGGCGCAGATCGGCAAGGGCATGTGGGCGGCGCCCGACCTGATGGGCAAGATGATGATCGAGAAGATCGGCCATCTGCGTGCCGGCGCCAACACCGCCTGGGTGCCGAGCCCGACCGCCGCGACCCTCCACGCGATCCACTATCACCGCGAGAACGTCTTCACGATCCAGCAGTCGCTCCCCGATGCCGGGAAGCTGGACGAGCTCCTGACCATTCCGCTGGCCGATGGCACGAACTGGTCGGAAGAGGAAATCCGCGAGGAGCTGGACAACAATTGCCAGGGTCTGCTCGGCTATGTCGTGCGCTGGATCGACCAAGGGGTCGGCTGCTCCAAGGTCCCCGATATCGACGATGTCGGCCTGATGGAGGATCGTGCGACCTTGCGGATTTCCAGCCAGCACATCGCCAACTGGTTGCTTCATGGCGTGGTCAACGAACGCCAGGTGATGGACAGTCTCCGCCGGATGGCGGGCAGGGTGGACGATCAGAATGCCGGCGATCCGGGCTACGAACCGTTGCTGGAAAATCCCGATGGCCCGGCTTTCTCCGCGGCGAAGGATCTGATCTTCAAGGGCGTCGAGCAGCCGAGCGGCTACACCGAACCGCTGCTGCACAGCTGGCGGCGCGAGAAGAAGGCGCAGTCTGCTCGCTAGCGGGCGGAGCTGCCTGCCGACAATTCGCGGGCGATGGCGACGAAGTCCGCGACGCTTAGCGTCTCGGCCCGCCGGGTCGGCTCGATGCCCAGCGTATCGAGCGCCTCTGCCGCGCCGGGTACGCCCTTCAGGCTCTGACGCAGCATCTTGCGGCGCTGGCCGAAGGCGGCGGCGGTGAGCCGTTCGAGCGCGAGCGCCGAGACGCCTTCGGGCATTGCGCCGGGTTCGACATGGACGATGGCGCTCATGACCTTGGGGGGCGGGGTGAAGGCGCTGCGATGCACTTTCATTGCCAGCTTTGCCTGTCCGCGCCATTGGGCGAGGACGGCGAGCCGGCCATAGGCCGAGCTGTCGGGCGCGGCGACGATCCGTTGCGCGACCTCCTGCTGGAACATTAGCGTCAGCGAGGTCCAGCGCGGCGGCCACTCCTGCCCGCCCAGCCAGCGGGTGAACAGCGCGGTACCGACATTGTAGGGCAGGTTGGCGACCACGGCGTAGGGCTCGCCCATCAGGGCATCGTGGTCGATCGCGAGCGCATCGCCTTCGATGACCCGCAGCCGTCCCGGATAGGCTTCGCCGAGTTCGGCCAAGGCGGGGAGGCAGCGGCGGTCCATCTCGATCGCGGTCACCCGCGCGCCGGCGCGCAGCAGCGCCCGCGTCAAGCCGCCGGGGCCGGGGCCGATCTCAAGCACCGCGCTGTCGCCAAGATCGCCCGGAATCGCGGCGATGCGGTCGAGCAATTGCTCGTCGAGCAGGAAATTCTGCCCCAACGCCTTCGATGCTCTGAGATCGTGTCTCGCGATCACCTCGCGCAGGGGGGGGAGGTCAGCCACCGGCCCGCCGTGCGGCCATTTCGCCGGCCATCCGGATTGCGGCGATCGTCGCACCCGGATCCGCGATCCCCTCACCGGCGATAGCGAAGGCGGTGCCGTGGTCCGGGCTCGTGCGCACCAGCGGAAGACCGAGCGTGACGTTGACGCCCTCGTCGAAATCCAGCGCCTTCAGCGGGATCAGCGCCTGATCGTGATACATTGCCAGAGCGACATCGTAGGTCTCGCGCGCGCGGTGAGTGAACAGCGCGTCGGCCGGGTGCGGCCCGCTTGCCTCGATCCCTTCCGCTCGCAGGCGCGAGATCGCGGGGGCGATGGTGACGGCCTCCTCGTTGCCCATCCGGCCATCCTCGCCCGCATGGGGGTTGAGACCGGCAAGGGCCAGGCGCGGAAGTTCGATGCCGAAATCGCGCTGCAAAGCCCGATGGACGATCCGCGCCTTGTCGTAGATCATTTCCTCGGTCAGCAGTCGCGGGACCTCGGCGAGCGGGCAGTGGACCGTGACCGGCACGGCCTTGAGGCTCGGGCCGGCCAGCATCATCACAGCGTCCTCGAGCGATCGGCCGCAGGCGCTGGCGAGATATTCGGTCTGTCCCGGATGCTCGAAACCGACAGAAGCCAGTCGGCTCTTGGCGACCGGCAAAGTGACGATCCCCGCAGCCCCGCCATCGCGGGCCAGGCTCGTCGCCAGTTCCAGCGAGCCGAGGGCGAGCTTCGCGCCCGCCTCGTCTGGCCTGCCGGGCTCGTAAGGCACATCCCCGCCACCGATCACCGGCAGCGCGTCGCTGAAAGCGGCCGTCGCCTCGGCCGGCCCGTCTATCACGGCCACCGGAAGGTCGATGCCGCGCGTGCGGGCCGCCGCGCGCAAGACGCCCGCACCGCCGACGACGGCGAAGGGGGGCAGGTCAAGCGATCCGCGCTGATTCCAGATCTCGGCGATCAGTTCGGGACCGATTCCGGCCGGATCGCCGAGCGAAACCGCAAGAGGCTGGGTCGGAGCGATCAATTATATTCGATGTAGGCGTCGTTACGCAGGTCGCGCAGGTAGCGCTGGGCGCGCTTGTTGACGCGTTCGTCCTCGAGCTGGGCCATCATCCGGCCGAAATCGGGGCCGTTCTGCGTCTGCGGATCGTCACGGCCGCATAGCATCAGCACCCGGACGCCGCCCTCGACATCGCCGAAGGGTGCGGTCGCCTGGCCGACCTGCAGGCCGAGCACCATGGATTGCAGCTGGTCGGGCAGGGCACGCGCGCGAATTTCATTGTTGGTCACCACCTCGGCGCCCATCGATGCTGCGGCTTGGTCGATATCGCCGCAACCGCGCACTGCGTTGACGCTGGTCGCGAACTGCTCGGCGCGCTGCTGGACCTGCGCCTGAGTTGTGCCCGGTTCGAAACTGATCGAGACCTGCTTGAGCGACAGAATCGCATCGCGCGGATCGGCGGTGAGAACCTGCCGCTTGTCGATCAGCAGCAGGATCGAATAGCCGCCGGTGATCGGGATCGGGCCGACGAGCTGGCCGGGCTGCATCTGCCCCGCCGCGTTGGAAAGCTCGGTGGGCAGCTGGCCGAGCCGGACCCAGCCGAGATCGCCGCCGACCGCCGCGGTCGAGGCCTGCGAGAACTGTCGGGCATAGGCGACGAAGCTGCCGCCCTGGCGCAGCTGCTCCACGATCTGGCGGGCATTGTTCTGCACCTGCGCGGAATTCTCCGGGGTCGAGGCGAGGAATATCTCGCCGATCCGGAATTCCTCCGTCCCCCGATCTTCCTGAAGGCGCTTCAGCACCTCGTTCACCTCTTCCTCCGACACGTTGACGAAGGGCGCAATGTTGCGCTGGAGCAGCCGCTGCCAGGCAAGCTCGCCCTCGATCTGGCGCTTCAGCGAGGCGGGCGAGGACCCGATGGAGGTGAGGTAGGTGTCCATCGCTTCGGGGTTCTGGCCGAAATTCTGGCTGGCAACGCGGGTATAGGTCTGCGCGACTTCCTGCGGCGTTACGCTGACTTCCAGCGCCGTGGCCGCCTGGATCTGCAACGTCTCGTCGATCAGATTGCGCAGAACCTGCATCCGCACGCGGATCAGCTCTTCCTCGTCGATCTCGGTCTCGTTGGCCGCAAGCAGAAGGGCGACGCGCTGGTCGATATCGGTGCCGGTGATGACATGGCCGTTCACCACCGCCGTCGCGGTGCGCAGATTGGGATCGGTTTCTCCGAAAACGGTCGTCGAGCTCGGCAGTCCCAGCGGATCGGACAGATCCGACATGTCCTCCTGCGCAACACCTTCCTGCGCGACCGCCCCCTGAGCCGCGACGGCGACCGGCGAAGCAGCCAGCCCGAAGGCTGAGGCGAGGGAGATGAGATTGGCGAACGTCTTTTTCGTCACGTCGTAGATACCCCGTGTGAAGGCGCAGAACCGGCGCCCGAAATCGCCCGGCCTCTGCCCGTCTCTGGCTTAACCGAAGCTGATTGGGTCGATCGGCAGAGTTTCGCGAATAGCGACCTTGGCGCGCGTTGCCAACGCCTGCCGCAATCGTGTCCCGCCCGCGCCCCGGACCCGCGAGTGCTAGCGGACGCCCAGATTGCGGAGCGAGAAGAACAGCTGGAACGTGTTGCCGCGCCGCGCATCGCCCAGCGTCACGTAGTCGCGGCGCCAGGTCAGGCCGAGTTCCAGGCAATCGTCCTGATAGGCGATGCCCAGCCGCGTACGGATCGGTTCGAAACCGTCACTGGTGAAGGAGGGATCCTCGTCGGCATCGGTCAGGTTGAAGATGCCCGAACCGAAGATCGACCAGTAGTTGGCGAAGGCGACGCGGACCGCAGCGCGGGCTTCCTCGCGGTCCTGAAGATCCTCGACCAGTGTGATATCGCGATCCAGGCGCAGATAACCGATCTCGGCATAGGTCCGGCTGCTGCCGATCGTCGCGTCGATCTCGTTGCGACGCACCGCGAAATTGTCCTTGTCGAGCCGGAACCGGTGAGTCAGCTTCAGGAAGTCGCGGTAACGTACCTGTGTGCGTCCGACGAAATCCGACAATTGTTCCGAGAGGCCTGTTCCGTTCGGAATGATCGATCGCTCTGAATCCAGCCGATAGGACTGGCCGAGCGTGCTCTCCAGCCTAAGGCCCGGGCGGTTGAGCTGCCAGTCCACGCCATAGGTGATCCGCGCACCGTCCTCGAAACGGTCGTAGCCGGGAAAACGGTTCAGGGCGAAGAGATTGGAATCCTCGAGGTCTATCGCGCGCGCATCCTCATTGGGTATGGCGAGATTGCGGATCGGCGGGGTGGCGACAATCTGGACGCGGGGGGTGAGAACCTGCTGCCCGCCGAACAATTCGCCGACCAGCGGCCAGCTTACATCGACTGCGCCGAGCGCGATGCCGCGGCCTTCCCATCCGGTGTCGCCGCGATAGATCGGCGTGGGCGTCAGCGCGTTGCCGCTCGAATGGTAGACATCGCCGCGTACCAGGCCGGTGAGCGTGACGACCTGCCCGCCACCGGTGATCCGCTTCAGATCCCATTGCGCCTTGGCGAAAGCGCGCTGCGTATCCTGCCCGTCGCTGCGCAGCAGAGCGAGGCTGTTGGCCTGGAGTTCGACCCGGCCGCCCAGCAACGGATCGGCGAGACGTTGACGGAAATCGATCGCGGGCAGGGCCACCGGCACCTGACCCTGATCGTCGCCGAGGCGCAGCGTCTGCGTCGCCCATCCCGCGATCGAAAGGTAGGAATCGCTGTCGATCCGCTCGACCTCGACCACCGAGCGCAGGCGGTCGTCGCGGCTGAGATCGTAACGGCGCAGGAAGGTCCGGTCGCTCGCCACCCGGACGGAACTGGTCACGCTCCAATTGGGGTCGAACTGGTAGCGGCCGTTGGCAAAGATGTAGCCACGCGGTTCGCTGTCGAATTCGGCTTCCCCTCCGCCCACCAGATTGGACGAGCGGCGGCTTTGCGTGAGGTAGCCGGTGACCTGGAAAGCGCCGGCCTGGTTCAACTCGCGATATTGCGCGCTCACCATCGGCGGAGCGTCGGTGAAGAGATAGGCGCCGGCTGTCAGATCGCGGTTGGGCGCGAGCCGCCAGTAATAGCTTCCCGAGAGTTCGGCACCGTTGTTCTGCGACACCCGGAAGTCCGGCACGAGGAAGCCCGCCGCCGCGCCGCCATCGGTTCGCAGCGAGAGGGCCGGCAGGGGCAGCAGCCGCAGGCCGAACAGTTCGAAATAAGCGGACTGGAAGCGGACCCGGTTCTCTTCGGGCTCGTAGATCACGCGGTCTGCGGTGATGCGCCAGCTTGGCTCCTTGGGGCAGCCATCGGGCGTGGTAACCGCGCAACCCGAATAGGCGGCGCGGTTGAGTGCGACCGTGCCGTCCGCGTCGCGGGTCGCCGATTCCGCGGCGAGGCGGCCGCCCTGGCGCAACGCCAGCAGCAGGTCCTCCATAGCGCCGGCTTCGAACTCGTCGGTCAGCACGATCCGTTCGGAAAAGAGCTGATTGCCGTTCTCGTCCACGAAGCGCACCCGCCCGGAGGCGATGATCTCCCCCGACGGGCGCGACCAGCTGACCCGGTCGGCCCGCACCGAGCGATCGCCGCTGCGCAGCACCACATTGCCGGATGCTGTCACCGTCTCGCCATCCGAATCGTACTCAAGCACGTCGGATTCAAAACCGATCTGCCTCTCACCGGCAGCGTTGAATTCCGGTGTCGTGGATTCGCCGCCGGGGAAGGGCGGAATGTCCTGCGGGAGCCCTTCGTCCTGTTCGCCGCGATATTCGGGGCTGGCCGGATCGGGGACCTCGACCGGTTCCTCGGCGGTGCCCATGCCGGGCGCCGCGCCGTCCTGTGCGCTGAGAGGTGTAGTCATCGCGACAAGCGCCGTCAGCGCGAGCCCGGCGGGAAGCAGTCGCACCGGACGCGCGGGATCGCGGGGGGGTGGCATCCCTTGCCTATCGCATCGCCACTCCTTAAGCGCAATTGCCATCAGCGGCAGTTCGCGAAACCTCGCCGCAAGCGCCCTGCGCAGGCGAACGGGCCTCGGCGCGCCACCAGACACGTTTCCAGGAGTTTCCATGCACATCGAATTCAGTCGGTCCCGTCCCGAAGGGCTGCGGCTCATTGCCCATGTGGTCGACAAGAGCAAGCTTCCTTCCGATCTCGAAGCCAGTCTGCGCGAAGGTGTTGCAGCGGCGCGCTTCAAGGGCGGGGCGGGCCAGGTGTTCGACGGCTTCGCTGAGCGGGAGGACGCGGTCGTCCGCGTGGCGCTCGCCGGGGCCGGAGCGGCGGACAGCGAGACGCGCACTGCCAATCTCGAGAAAGCCGGGGCCGCGCTCGCCGCGAAATATCAGTCTTCCGGCGAGAAGCGCATCGGCCTGATGGCGGACGGGCATTCGGCCGACGATATCGCCAAGATCCTGCTCGGCCTGCGCCTGCGCAACTGGCGCTGGGACAGCTACCGTACCAAGATGAAGGACGAGCAGAAGGTCTCGCTCGAGGGCGTGACCGTTATCGGGGCTCCGGACGGCGCACAGGATGCCTGGACCGCGATGGCAGCGGTGGCCGAGGGCGTCGAATTCACCCGCGAGCTGATTACCGAGCCCGCCAATATCCTTTATCCCGTAAGCTTCGTCGAGCGCTGCCGGGAGCGCTTCGAGGGCACGGGGGCCGAAATCATCGTGCTCGACGAGGCCCAAATGGAAGAGATGGGCATGGGCGCGCTGCTCGGCGTGGGACAGGGCTCCGACCGCGAGTCGCGCATTCTCGCGATTCGCTGGAACGGCGGCGGGCAAGGCGATGCGCCGACCGCCTTCGTCGGCAAGGGCGTCACTTTCGATACCGGCGGCATCTCGCTGAAGCCGGGGCCCGGCATGGAAGACATGAAGTGGGACATGGGCGGCGCCGGCGCGGTCGCAGGCGCGATGCTGGCGCTGGCGAAGCGCAAGGCGAAGGCGAATGTCGTCGGCGTCATGGGCCTCGTCGAGAACATGCCCGGCAGCAAGGCGCAGCGCCCCGGCGATGTCGTCACCAGCATGAGCGGGCAGACGATCGAGGTCCTCAACACCGACGCCGAAGGCCGGCTGGTCCTCGCCGACGCGCTCCATTGGACGCAGGAGGAGTTCCAGCCCTCGCGGATCGTCGATTTCGCCACGCTCACCGGCGCCATGATCGTCGCGCTGGGCAACGAACATGCCGGCATCTTCTCGAACGACGACGGGCTCGCCGATGCGCTGACCGCAGCCGGCAAGGCGAGCGGCGACGCGGTCTGGCGGATGCCGCTGGGTGCGGCTTACGACAAGCTGATCGACAGCCCGATCGCCGACATGAAGAATATCGGTGGCAAGGGCGCGGGCTCGATCACCGCGGCGCAGTTCCTCCAGCGATTCATCGCCGACGGCACGCCGTGGGCGCACTGCGATATCGCCGGCATGGTCTGGGCCGACAAGCCCGGCGCAACCTGGGGCAAGGGCGCGACCGGCTACGGCGTGCGCCTGATCGACCAGCTGGTGCGCGACACCGCCGAAGGCTGATCAGGCGCCATGAGCGAAGGCAGTCCGGGCGGCGCGGGCAAGATGCGGCGCAAGGGCGACCTGCCGCAGAAGATCTGTGCCGCTTGCGGCCTGCCCTTCGCTTGGCGCAAGAAATGGGCGCGCGACTGGGACGAGGTCAAATACTGTTCCGACCGGTGCCGGCGGGCCTGAGGCGATGCGGATCGACTTCTACCAGCTGAGCCGCGACCCGGTGGTCGAGGTCGTGCCCATGCTGGCGCGCAAGGCCGTGGCGAGCGGCGCTCGGCTGGCCGTAGTCCATGCGGACCCGGCGGTGCGCGCGCAGCTTTCCGATGCCCTGTGGGCGGCGGACGGCGCCTTTCTCGCCAATGGGGAGGCCTCGGCAGGCCATGCTGCGCGCCAGCCGATCCTGCTCTCGGGCGATGGCGCGCGCGACAATGAGGCGAGCATCGCGATTCTCGCGGACGGCGACATTCGCGACACCGCCGACCGGTTCGAACGCGTCCTCCTGCTGTTCGGCGCGGAAAGCACCGATGCGGCACGCGATCTGTGGCGCCGCCTTGCCTCGGCCGGGGGCGGGGGCGGAACAAGCGCTCCCGATCTGCATATTTTCAAGCAGAGGTCCGATGGCGCCTGGCGCGAGGGCCGCTGACCGGATCCACCCTTTTGCACGGAGACCCATGCGCCGCGCTTTCCCCGCCCTTCTGCTTATCCTTGGCGCCTGCTCGAGCGAACCGGACAGCGAGAACCGGACACAGGGGCAACCGGATAATCGCGAACGTGGCAGCTACATCGTTGATGGCGAAACCGGTGAGATCAACGCCCGCATCCACCGCGAGGACGGGACGGTCGCCACCATGCGGTCGGGTGAGAAGGTCCCGGTCCGCCTGCCCGTCGGATTCACGCTCTATCCCGGAGCGGAGGTGATTTCGAACACCCATGTCCGCCATGGCGGCGGCAACGGCGTTCTCCTGACCATGCGCAGCCGTAACGATCCGGAAGCACTGGCGGCGTTCTATCGTCGGCAGGCCGAGGCGGCGGGCGTGACGGTCGAGATGCAGATGAAAGCCGGGCGCACCGCCATGTTCGCCGGCAAGGGCCCGCGCGATCTGGCCGTCAGCTTCAACGTCTCGGAGGAAACCGGCGAGACCGTGGCGCAGCTGATGGTCGGCACCGGGATGGAATGAGGCCCGGAACCCTACCGCGCGAAACGCTTGCCGAAAAACGGCGCGGACGCTATCGGCGCGCCCGACTTTCTCCCCCTCTTCATTATCCAAGGAAAATCCCATGGCGGTTACCCGCACCTTTTCGATCATCAAGCCCGATGCCACCCGCCGCAACCTGACCGGCGCGGTCACCAAGATGCTCGAGGAAGCCGGCCTGCGCGTCGTCGCCTCCAAGCGCATTAAGATGAGCGAAGATCAGGCCAAGAAGTTCTACGAAGTCCATTCCGAACGTCCGTTCTACGGCGAGCTCGTAGACTTCATGACCAGCGGCCCGGTCGTCGTCCAGGTGCTCGAGGGCGAGGACGCGGTGAAGCGCAACCGCGACGTGATGGGCGCCACCAATCCGGCCGACGCCGAAGAAGGCACGATCCGCAAGACCTATGCCGAAAGCATCGAGGCGAACTCGGTCCACGGTTCGGATTCCGACGAGAACGCTGCCAACGAAATCGACTTCTTCTTCTCGAAGGATGAAATCGTCGGCTGACCCGCCCTCGGAACAGGACGAGTACAACATATGAGGTAACGCCGCGCTCATTCATATGGTATGAGCGCGGCGTGCCTCGCAAACTCTTCCATCCCGAAACATGGTTCCGGTCCGGCGATATCGACCGGACATATGGGCTTGTTCGCCTGATGAACGCGCGCGACTATGCCGGGCTGGAACAGGCGCTGCACGACGACTTCGTCTATCTCGATACGGCCGGGTCCCCGATCCGCGGCCGTGGAGCTTTTCTGGCCGCAGCGCGAGAGCTTCATCGTATCGCGCCCGATTTGAAGATCGAAACCGATCAGATATTCCGCCAGGAAGGCGAAATTCACATCAAGGGCCATCTGATATCGGCCGATCCCGAACATTGCAGCGAAAGTCTCTGGCGTGTCAGCTTTGATGAAGATGGCAAGGCGTCCGAGTTGCAGGCATTCCGGGTCGGTAATGCGGTGTCGGTGACGCGGATGACCGCCCATCTGCGCCGCCCCAGCACCGTGTCCTGAACCGCCGGTCCAGGCTTTGCCTCAAGCTTTGGCGAATTGCCGCACCTGACGCTCGTGTCCGTGATGGGCATCGCCGCGGGCTGTCTCGGCTTCCGCCGCCATGGCCGCCAAGGCTTCGTCCGTCAGCCTGAGCCCCAGCCTGTCGTAGATCGTCGCGACTGCCGCGCGCCAGTCGCGGTTGAGATCCTCGAAACGAACCTCGACCGCCGGATTGGCGCAATGTCTCAGACCCTCGGCCATCCGCGAGTCGCGCAGGGCCGTCTTGCGCTGCCATTCCGCCTCGATATCCTGCGTGGTCCGGGCATCCGACTGGAAGGCGCTTTGCGCTGCGACCATCGACACCGCGCTCGCAACCGTGGCCGCCCGCTCGCGCCGGGCGACGACCAGGCGGGCATCGGGGAATTCGCGAATCAGCGCCTCGAGATCCTCGGCGAATTGCGGGCATTTGAGCACGCGGGGCCGGTGGGCATTGCCGTGGAAGGCCGCGTCGGTTCGCAGGATGCGGGCGAACTCGCGATAGACCGGGGCGGGGTCCGTCGCCTCGCTATGAGCGACGAAGGAGGGGATGTTCCACTGGGCCTCGAAGGCGCAGGCGCCGAGCGCGGCGGACAGCCAACCGATCTCCTCGTCCGTGCGGGTCGCGCCGAAGGGATGCAGCGTGTCGAGCCAGGGATTGATGATCCGCGCCACGGCCAGCGCGGCGCGACTGCGCAAGGGGCGGAAATCGGGCGTGCCGGGCAGGGGGTTGTGGCTGTCGCAGAACCGCGTGCCGGAATACGCCGGGTCGGCGGCGATCAGGCGCTGGAGCCGGGTGGTGCCGGCGCGCATCTGCCCGACCACTGCGATCGGAGCGGCAATCGCGGTCTCGGCCAGTTCGGGCCGCTCGCGCCAGAGCCGGCCGAGCGCGTGCCGCTTGCGGATCGCGCCGGTGATCTGACCGTAGGCCATGGTGTGACCGAGCGGATTGAGATCGGCCTCCTCGCGCAGGGACGCGCACAAAAGCTCCAGCCGCTCGCGAAAATCGGCGACGTCTTCCGGTGCGCGGATCGAGATTTCGTCCTCGGGCGCGTAGCCCTTGCTGCCGGTCGCCCACAGGGCGGCGGGGTCGAGCGCGGGCTTCTCGTTCCAGCCGCTCGACCACGACCATTCGAGCAGCCGCATCGCCTTTCGCGCCGCACCCGAGACGGCGAGCGGGTGCGGGCGCGGGAGCGTCAAAACGAGTCCGCGGCGTTTATCAGCTTCGTCGCTCCTTTGGGGGCGACGGCCGTCCAGCTGCGTTGCAGCCGTTCGGCGACACTGTCCCAGTCGATGTCGGCGCGGTCGAGGATGACGCCGAGCCACCCGCTTGCGCCGTAATAGGCAGGCTTGTGGTAGGCGTGCGGCTGATCTTCCACCAGCTCCTCCAGCTCGTCCATCCCATCGCATTTCACCAGCAGCGAGATATGCGGCGTGCCGTGATGCCGGTCGGAGAAATACGCGAAATATTTGCCGCTTTTCTTCGTCCCCACGCGCCAGCCGGGGGCGCCGTGACTCTCGCGCTCATGCGTCTCGGGAAGGGCGAGGGCAAGGGCGCGAACCCGACCGAGCAGCCATTCCGCATCGAAGGGTCGCGAGACATGCCGGGCGAGAACGCGGGGATAGAGCTGGTGTTCGGCAAAGCGCACCCGCTCGGCCAGGCTGTCGGCGGTCTCTCCCGCGCGGATGGCGACCCGGATCTGTCCCAGCACTTCGCCCGCATCGAGGTCTTCCGTCACCAGATGGACCGACACGCCCCCATGACTGTCGCCCGCCGCGATGGCGCGGGCATGTGTGTCGAGCCCGGTGTAGTTCGGCAGCAACGAGGGGTGTATGTTGAGCATCCGCCCCTCCCACCGCTGAACGAAGCCGGGCGTCAGAATGCGCATGTAGCCGGCCAGTGCGATGTATTCGGCACCGGCCTCGCGCGCCGCCTGTTCCATCGCCGAGTCGTGGTCGCCGCGGGCCTTTCCCCGGTGCGAGAGAGCGAAGGTGGCGACCCCCTCCGCCTCGGCCAAAGCAAGCCCCTCGGCATCGGGATCGTTGCTCGCGACCAGAGCGACCTCGTAAGGCGCGCCGGGCAGTCGGCTGGCATAGAGCAGCGCCGCCATGTTGCTCCCGCGCCCGGAGACGAAGACCGCAACGCGAGCCCGCCGCGTGGCCTCTTCAGGCATTGTGCACGGCTTCCCAGTCGCCACGCGCGGACCACACACCCGCCGCGCCGCGCACCGTGCAGCCGCGGTCGCCCTCGACGATCTCGCCCACCGCCAGCACCGTCTCTCCCGCCTCTTCCAGGCGGGTGCGGACCAGCTCGGCCTGCGCAGGTTCCACCGCCACCACCATGCCGATACCGCAGTTGAAAGTGCGTGCCATTTCCTCCGGCTCGATCGCGCCCTGCCCCTGAAGGAAGGCCATCAATCGCGGCTGGTCCCACGATCCGGCATCGACCAAAGCATGGGCACCTTCCGGCAGGACGCGTGGGATATTCTCCAGCAGACCACCGCCGGTGATATGGGCCATCGCGTCGATCAGCCCGTCCCGCACCAGCGGCAGCAGGCTCTTCACGTAAATGCGCGTCGGCTCGATCAGCGCGTCGATCAGCAGGCGATCGGCCTCGAACAGAGCGGGGCGGTCCAGCTTCCAACCCTTGTCCGCGGCCAGCCGTCGCACGAGCGAATAGCCGTTGGAATGGACGCCTGAACTGGCAAGGCCGAGCAGAACCTGGCCGGGTTTCACACGCTCGCCGGTAAGCTGTTCGCCCCGCTCGACCGCACCGACGCAGAAGCCCGCGAGGTCGTAATCCCCAGCAGCATACATTCCCGGCATTTCCGCCGTCTCGCCGCCGATCAGCGCGCAGCCGGCGATCCTGCATCCTTCGGCGATGCCCGCGATCACGCGCTCGGCGACCCCGTTCTCGAGCTTGCCGGTAGCGAAATAGTCGAGGAAGAACAGCGGCTCGGCGCCCTGGACGATCAGGTCGTTGACACACATCGCCACCAGGTCGATCCCGACGCTGTCGTGCCGGTCGTGATCGACTGCGAGCTTGAGCTTGGTGCCGACCCCATCATTCGCCGCGACCAGCAGGGGGTCGGTGTAACCTGCCGCCTTGGGGTCGAAGAAGCCCCCGAAACCGCCGATCTCGCCATCGGCGCCGGGCCGCGCGGTCGTCTTGACCAGAGGTCCGATCGCCTTGACCAGCGCATTGCCCGCTTCGATCGAGACGCCGGCATCGGCGTAGGTGTACGGAGAATTCTTGCCCTGCATGCCAACCGCCATACGCATTCGCGCTTGGATTTCCATAAGGCTTTGGGCAAAAGGCGCCCTGTTTTCCCCATGCGGACTCTGAACCTTCCCTCCCGGCTTTCGCCAAAAGCGCTGATTCTCGCCCTAGCGGTCGTGGGGGCGGTGCCATTTGCGCTCGCGCTTCGTGCGCAGGTCGATGGCGAGCGGGGCATCCCACCGATCGCCGCCTCCACCGATATCGAAGTCGGCGGGGTCGAGGTGAATGTCAGCGGCGATACGCCCGAGGAAGCGCGTCAGGAAGGCTGGCAGGAAGCCGCTCGACTCGCATGGAAAAAGATCGGCGGCCCCGAACTGTCCGATTCGCAGCTTCAGTCGCTCGTTTCCGCGATCGTGATCGAGCGGGAGCAGGTTGGCCCACGGCGCTATGTTGCGCGGCTCGGCGTCGTGTTCGACCGGACGCGGGCGACCCGGTATCTCGGCAATCAGTCGGAAGCTCAGCGATCCGCGCCGCTGCTGATGGTCCCGGTGACCATGAGCGCGGGCACGCAGCTCGTCTACGAGCGGCGCAATCCCTGGCAGCGCGCCTGGGCCGAGTTCCAGCCGGGAGCGAGCCGGATCAACTATGTCCGGCCTGCCGGATCGGGCGGCGAATCATTGCTGGTAACCTACGGCCAGACGACCCGCCGCAGCCGCACCTGGTGGCGCAATGTGCTCGACCAGTTCGGGGCCGCCGATGTCATCGTGCCGATCGCGGACCTGCGCTACACCTATCCCGGCGGGCCAGTGGAAGGGACCTTCACCGCGCGCTACGGTCCCGACAGCATCTATCTCGACAGTTTCGAAATGACCGCTGCCAATTCGGAAGAATTGCCCGCCATGCTCGGCCAGGCCGTCCAGCGTCTCGACCGGATATTCCAGAACGCTCTGGCGGCGGGCCGGCTTCAGCCGGACCCGACGTTGATCTCGGGCAACGTCACGCTCGACAGGCAGATACAGATTCTGGTCGATCGCGCCCGCGCCGTGCTCGCACAGGCGCAAGCCGAATCGCGATCGCAGGGCCTGAGCGATCGCGAGCTCGAACTGCGTCAGGGCGAACCGGGACAGGCGGTGACCGACGCTCCGGTGCGCACACCGCCTCCGGAAGGATCGGTAGCGCTCTATTCGGTGCAGTTCGCCACTCCGGATCCCGCAAGTTTCGATGCAGTGCTTGCCGCAGTTCGCGGGGCCGAGGGCGTGCGCAGCGCCGGCGTGCGAAGCACCGCCATCGGCGGCACCTCGGCAATGACGGTGGGCTTCGCCGGCTCCATCGCCGAGCTGGCCGATGCGCTTCGCGGCCGCGGCCTGACCGTGCAGCAGAGTGGCAGCGCGCTGACTGTCAGCCGCTAGGATCGGCGCATGTCGCAGATCGCCCTCCCGATCGACGCCCGTTCCCCTGGAGAGCCGGCGCGGATCGTAATCGGAAACGCCAATCGTCCCGTGGTGGACGCGCTGGCCGATCCCTCGTCCTGGCCCTATCGAACAGCCGTACTCGTCGGACCGCCGCGTTCGGGCAAATCGCTTCTGGCCCAGTGGTTCGCCTCGCATGGCGACTGCGACGTGATCGATCGGGCCGAGACGATGGAGGAGACCGCCCTGTTCCATCGCTGGAACCGCGCACAACAGAGCGGCCAACCATTGCTGCTAATCAGCGATGCCGACGGGTGGGAGATCGCGCTTCCCGATTTGCGTTCCCGGCTGGGCGGTTCGCTTCAGCTTGCCATTGGAATACCGGACGATGCGATGGTGCAAGACCTGATCGAAGCGCATGCGGAACAGAGGCGACTGGTTCTGGCCGATGGAGCGGCAAGCTATCTTGCGCCGCGAGTGGAGCGCAGCTTCGCCGTGATCGAGCGTCTGGTGGCCGAAATCGACCGCCTGTCGCTTGAACGTCAGGTTCCCGCCACCATGTCGGTGTGGCGCGACGCTCTGGAGGTCGTTCAAGGGCCGGAGCAGGCCCGCTTGCTTTGATCCGCGATTGATGGGAGGACCCAGCGCGAAATGTTCGACCGGCTCCTAGCCTATATCGACAGCGTCAAGGCACGTGACCCCGCTCCGCGCAGCAGGTGGGAGGTGCTGACCTATCCCGGCGTCTGGGCGCTGTTCTGGCATCGCGTGGCCCACTGGCTGTTCGAGGCCGAGCTGTTTCTGCTGGCCCGCGCAATCAACCATTTCAGCCGGATGCTGACTGCGATCGATATTCACCCAGGCGCCAAGATCGGACGCAACCTCTTCATCGACCACGGCTTCACGGTCATCGGCGAGACCGCCGAGATCGGCCATGACGTGACCATCTACCAGAACGTCACGCTGGGCGGTACGAACCCGACCAATGGCGTTCCGGGCAAGCGCCATCCGACCATCGCCAACAACGTGATCATCGGCTCGGGCGCGCAGGTGATCGGCCCCATCACCGTCGGCGAGCGCGCCCGGATCGGAGCCAACGCCGTGGTGACCGACGACGTGCCCGAAGGTGCGACGATGATCGGCTTCAAAGCGCGCAGCACGCTCGTGCCGGTGGAAACATGGATGCGCGAATTCATGCCTTACGGAACGCCGTGCGACGAGGCGGCCGAACCCGACATGCGCCGGGTAGAGGCGCTGGAGAAACAGCTTACCGAGATGCAGCGCGAGCTCGAACAGTTGCGCCAGAAACTGCCGGAGAGCGAAGCTGAGCGGCGCAGCGGAACGGCCGAATGATTCAGCCCCCTTCGCTTCCCGGCGATGTGATCCCGTTTCGCAGGGCCACCGAACAGGTCGGCTTCACGCGGGAGGAGCTGACACGCATTCTCGACCTTTACGGACGGATGGTCGCCGCCGGACAGTGGCGCGACTATGCGATGGATTTCAGCCGCGACACTGCCAGTTTCGCCGCCTTTCGCCGCACGGCCGAACGCCCGCAGGCGCGGATCGAGAAGCGGCCCGCGCTGCGCAATCGTCAGGGCATGTGGACCCTGTTCGGCGAACACGGTCAGGTTCTGAAGCGCGGGCACGAGCTCGCCGGGGTCCTCGCCCCGGTCGAGCGCCGGATGCTGAAAGCCGTCGAGAGCTGACTAGCCCGCGACGACCCCCGTCACGGGTACCCGGTTCTGCCAGACCTGCGGAAGCGCATCGACCACCCGGTTGCGGATCGGCGTCCAGAAGGCCGACAGGGTGAGCAGGGCCGATCCGATCACCAGCGCCGTGAGCGCGAAATTCAGCTCCACCGCGCCGAACCTGTCGAACAGGAAGGTCAGCGCCGCGAGGACGTAGGCGAGAGCGGAGACGAGCAGCGCGCGCCGGTCGATCGCCAACGCGACCAGGCCGAAGACGACATAGATCGCGACCACGCCGAGAGCGCCGCCCATGCCCACTCGGTCGCCGCCATCCATTACGCCGAGGGAGTAGAACACCGGATGCGCGATCATCGGCGCGGCCAGCAGGTGGAGCCAGAACGCGACGTCGCTGCGGCGGGAAATCCGCTCCCGGTCACTGATGTCCCAGCGCATGGCGAAGGCGAAGACGGCAAGGCCCGTCATGAAGGTCAGGACGAGCAGGATGTCGCCGACCGCCTCTTCCTCCACGCCGAACAGCGACTGGATCAATGCCAGCATGAGCGCGACCAGCGTGATCGCGGCGGCGCCGGCACCGGCGGCGACCGTGATCGGAACCATGAAACGGCGCCAGTGCACCCATGCGGCGAGCGCGGCGACGAGGCCCGCGCCCGATACCAGCAGCGCGCCGGATTTCTCGTTGTCTATCGCGCCGAGAAGCATCCCCGCGCCGAAGACCGCCGCGAAGATGCTGCCGACGAAAGCGAGGAGCAGGAGGATGCTGGGCAGCGCCATGCGCCGGCGCCGGGTAAAGAATTCGGCAAGCGGCCAACTGGTCCCGGCGACGAGGATGCCGGCGAAGAGGGTGGAAAGGCTGGTGCGCCATTCGCTGGCTTCGGCGAAGGCAAGCCATTCTGCCTCGCTCGGCTCGTTGCCGTTCATGCCCGGAAAGGGCGGCACGGCGGCGAAGGCGGAGGCGATCGCCTGTCCGATCGCTCCGGCCGCCAGCAGCATGATGATGATGCCGATGGCGACGAAGATGTCGTTGAAACTGTTGATCAGGCGGAAGCTCTCTTCATCGCCCCGCGGCATTTCGCGGACCTGCGTTATGTGCGCGCGAAACGATGCCGCCGCACCGGCGCTCAGCGCCCCGGCCGCCACGGCCGAATTGAGATCGTCTTCGGAATACATCCGGGCCTCCCCTGTTGTTGCGACGGGGTAGGCCCGGTGTGTTATTCAGTCAATACGCCTATTGAGTCTCCGGTCAGCCGCGCGCGCTGGACGGGCCGGTGCCGGTGACCTTCTGCATCGCGGTCAGGATCGCGCCGGACTGTTCGGCACCGGACTGCGGCGCCTTGAGGTTGGAGAAGTCGCTGATCTTGCTCCAGTTCTCGGCAAACCCCTCGACCGTGCGCTGATCGTCGGGCAGCCAGACGGCATCGTTCATTACCGTCCAGGCGCTGTGGAAACCGCCCGCACCGGCGCCGACGATGGCGTTGCTCGGCGCGTCCTCGCTGACGAGGAAGAGCGCGGCCGGGACCACGTTCACCGGGTCGAAAAGCTTGAAGGCTTCTTCGGGGAATAGGTCCTCGGTCATGCGCGTTCCGGCCACCGGCGACAGCGTGTTGACCTTGATGTTGTATTTCGCGCCTTCGAGCTGGAGCGTCTTGGTCAGGCCCGCAAGGCCCAGCTTGGCCGCGCCGTAATTGGCCTGCCCGAAATTGCCGAACAGCCCGGTCGAGCTCGCGGTCATCAGCACGCGGCCATAGGCCTGGTCGCGGAAAGTGTCCCAGCACGCCTTCGTGGCGTAGGCCGATCCGACGAGGTGGACCTTCACGACGAAGTCGAAATCCTCCGGCTCCATCTTGGCGAAGGTCTTGTCGCGCAGCACGCCGGCATTGTTGATGAGGACGTGGACGCCGCCGAACTTTTCCTTCGCCTTGGCGACCATCTCTTCCATCTGGTCGTATTCGGTCACGCTCGATCCGTTGGCCATGGCGGTGCCGCCGGCCTTTTCGATCTCCTCGACCACCTGCGCCGCCATGTCCGAGGTGCCGGTGCCATCGCGCGATCCGCCCAGATCGTTGACCACGACCTTGGCGCCGCGGCGACCCAGTTCGAGCGCGTATTCGCGGCCCAGACCACCGCCGGCGCCGGTCACGATGGCTACCTTGTCCTTGAAATCGATGCTCATGCGAAGTCTCCGATGTCGTTTACGTTAAGGTCAATCCGATGGCGGCGGGGTGGCACGATAGTCTGGCACTTGCAACAGGGCAGGCGGCGGGGCGCTTTGCCGTAGGGTCGACCTGTCAGCCGAGCGCTTCCAGCACGGGGATCAGCTCTGCGAACGAATCGATTGTCGCGTCCGCGCCGAGCTCGTCCGGGCTCTTGTCGCAATAGCCGTAGCACGCCGCCACCACCGGGACGCCGGCCGCCCGGGCGGCGCGCATGTCATAGCTGCTGTCGCCGACATAGACGATCCTACCCCCGCCGCAGCTTTCGCGCAGCCTCAGGATCGGATCGGGGGCGGGCTTGGCGAGATAGGCGCCGTCCGGCCCCTTGCCGAGGGAGTCTCCGCCGATCACGCAGTCGAACCGATCGAGCAGGCCGAGCGTGTCGAGTATGCCGCGCGCGAATTCCTCGAACTTGTTGGTAACCACGCCGATCCGCACGCCGCGCCAGGCCAGCTCGTCGAGCGCCTCGAGGGCGCCGGGATAGGGCCGGGTGTGGACCGCGTAATTCTCGCCGTAATAGGCCAGCATCGCCTTGTAGAGGCGGCGAAACTCGTCCTCGGCCACGCCGCCTTGCATGTCGAGCGCCTTGGCCAGCATGATTTTCGCTCCGCCGCCGATCAGGTCGCTCGCATGATCGATCGGCACATGGGCGAAGCCGCCCAGCGCCAGCGCATGGTTCACTGCCGTGCCCAGATCGCGGTGGGATTCGATGAGAGTGCCGTCCAGATCGAAACCGACTGCGCCGAAGGGAAAATCCGCCATCGGACGATGCGTGGCGGAAGCCGCTTCAATCCGCAAGGGAATGGTGGCAAGGGCACGGGTCTATGAACACAGGACACGATTTTGCCGCCGTCATCCTCGCCGCGGGCAAGGGCACGCGGATGAAGAGCGAACTGCACAAGGTGCTGCACCCCATCGCCGGGAGGCCGATGCTGCATCACCTGATGGCGCAGGTCGACGCACTGTCTCCGGCGCGCAAAGTGGTCGTCGTCGGCTCCGGTCGCGAGCAGATCGAAGGCGCGCTGGGCGAAGATACGCGCACCTGCGTTCAGGACCCCCAGCTCGGCACGGGTCATGCGGTGCAACAGGCCGCCGGCGAGCTGGAAGGCTTTCGTGGAGACGTCCTCGTCCTTTATGGCGACGTGCCCTTCGTGAAGGGGGAGACGATGAAGGCCATGCTCGACCGCCTCCATGCCGAGGATGCGCCGAAAGTGGTGGTGTTGGGCTTCGAGCCGGACGATGCGCTCGCCTATGGCCGGGTCATTGCCGATGCGGAGGGTCGCATCGCGAGAATGGTCGAGTTCAAGGATGCCGACGAGACCGAGCGCGGCTGTCGGCTGTGCAATTCGGGCCTGATGGCGGCGCGCGCGGAGGATATGTTCGCGCTGCTCGACCGGGTCGGCAACGACAACGCGCAGGGCGAGTATTATCTTCCCGACATCGTCAACATCGCCATCGCCGATGGCGATACCTGCGCCGCCGTCACCACCGCCGATCCGGGCGAGGTCGCCGGGATAAACAGCCGCGCCGAACTCGCCGCCGCCGAAGCGCTGTGGCAGGCGGAGCAGCGCGAGCACTGGATGGCGGAGGGCGTCACGCTGAGGGCGCCGGACACCGTCTTCTTCAGTTTCGACACCGAACTCGCGCCCGATGTGGTGGTCGAGCAGAACGTGGTTTTCGGCCCCGGCGTTTCGGTGGCCACGCGCGCGCGGATCAAGAGCTTCAGCCATATCGAAGGCGCGACTATCGGCGAGGGCGCACAGGTCGGCCCCTTCGCCCGCCTCAGGCCCGGCGCGGTTATGGAGAAGGACAGCTTCGTCGGCAATTTCGTCGAGATGAAGAAGGCCGTTCTGGGCGAAGGCGCCAAGGCCAGCCATCTCACCTATCTGGGTGATGCAGAGGTTGGTGCCGGAGCGAATATCGGCGCGGGCACCATCACCTGCAATTACGACGGCTATTTCAAGTACAGGACCACTATAGGTCCGCGCGCCTTCATCGGGTCGAACAGCGCGCTGATCGCGCCGGTGCGGATCGGCGCCGATGCCATCGTGGCAGCGGGCAGCGCGGTCAGCCGCGACGTGGCCGACGGCGAGATGCGGATGGTGCGCGGCGAGCAGCTGGTCAAGCCGGGCTGGGCCGACCGCTTCCACGACACGATGAAGAAGAAGAAAGCCGCGGCGAAGAAGGACGGTTGAGCGAGACGGCCGAAACCTGCTGGCTGTGCCACCGCCCGCTCGGTCGGCGGGTTCAGCAGCACCATACCGTGCCCAAGGCCAAGCGCGGCCGCGAGACCGTCCCCGTCCACCCGATCTGCCACCGGGCGATCCACGCCAATTTCACCAATGCCGAGCTGGCGCGGATCGGGACGGACCGCGCGCGTATCCTCGCCAACGAGGCGATAGCGCGCTTCGTCGCGTGGGTGGCGGACAAGCCGCCCGATTTTCACGCGCCGACCCGCAGTGCGCGCTAGACTGAAAAAAAGGGCGACCCGCGGGCCGCCCTTTTCCTGTTCCGATCGGCGCTCTCAGTCCGCCAGCCGCTGGAGCAGGTAGACGAATTGTAGGGCCTGGATCTTGGCGCGCTGTTCGTTGTCCACGCCGCCCGAATGGCCGCCCTGCGTATCCTCGAAGTAATAATAGTCCTGGCCAAGCTCCTTGACCCGCGCCGCGCCCTTGCGGGCATGGGCCGGGTGGGTCCGGTCGTCGGCGGTCGAGGCCCAGAAGAAGGGCGAAGGGTAGTCCTTGTTCTCGAGCAGCTTCTGATAGGGCGAATAGGGTTCGATCCAGGCGCGCTGTTCGGGAATGCGCGGATCGCCATATTCGCCAATCCACGAGGCGCCCCGGCCTATCTCGTGATAGCGAAGCATGTCGAACAGCGGGATCTGGACGATCGCCGCGTCGAACAGGTTGGGGCGCTGGGTAAAGGCCGTGCCGACCAGCAACCCGCCCTGCGACCCGCCCTGGATGCCGAAATGATCGGCGCTGGTGATCCCGCGCGCGATCGCATCCTCGGCGATGGCGATGAAATCGTCCCAAGTGCGCTGCTTGTTCTCGCGGATCGCGGTCTGGTGCCAGTTCGGGCCGAACTCGCCGCCGCCGCGCATGTTGCCGAGGATGTAGACCCCGCCGCGCTCCAGCCACATCTTGCCGGTCGCGCCGAGATAGCCGGGCAGGCGCGGCACCTGGAAACCGCCATAGCCGGTCAGCAGGGTGGGGTTGGTCCCATCCTTCGTCGCGCCTTCGGGCATCACGACGAAATACGGGATCTTGGTCCCGTCGGCGCTGGTCGCCTCGTACTGCTCGACCGTCATGCCGGCGGCATCGAAGCGGGCCGGGCTCGTCTTGATCGGCTCGGGATTGGATCCATCGGCACTATAATAGACCGTGGAGGGCGTGAGGAAGTCGGTCGAGGAGAACATTACCTCGCCCGTTTCGTCCGACGCGGCGGAAATCCCGACCGTAGCGTTCTGGGGCAAAGCCACCTCGGCCACCGACCATTCACCGTCGGCGAAGTCGAATTTCAGCACCTGCCCGCGCACATTGTCGAGCAAGTTGACGTAGAGGCTGTCGGCGGAGGTGGCGAGGCCCTGCTTGGTCTGGCGCTCGGCGGGCGCCCAGACCAGCGACTTCGCCGCGCCGTTGGGATCGGCCTTGAACTCTTCCAGATCGGCCGAGATCAGCGAATCCGCAGCAAAGGTCTGGCCGCCCGTCTCCCAGTCGACATCGGTGCTGAACAGGACGCGCCCGTCGACGATGCCCGCGATACCGGCCTTCGTCGGCAGGTCGAGCTTCTGCCAATCGCCATCCTGCCACCAGTAATAGGCGCTCTCGTGGAACGACAGGCCGCGCCGCGCGAGGCGGCCGTGGATGGTGCCGCTCGAATCGCGCAGCAGGCTGGCGCCCGAGGACACGTCGGTCGGCTCGCCCCGGAAGATTTCCGGCGCTTCGGCGAGCGGCGTGCCGCGCTTCCATTCGCGGGTGGTGAAGGGGTAGCGGCTTTCGGTCAGCGTGCCCTCGCCGAAATCCCGGCTGACGAGCAGCGTGTCCCTGTCGACCCACTGGGCGCTGCCCTGGCTTTCCGGCAGACGGAAGCCGCCTTCCACGAACTGGCGGGTCTCCATGTCGAATTCGCGCAGCTCGCCGGCATCCTTGCCGCCGTCACTCAGGCTGACGAGGCAGTAACGCTCCTCGGGCGGCAGGCAGTTCATGCCCTGGAACACCCACTCGCGCCCCTCGGCAGCGGCCAGCGCGTCGATGTCGAGCACGGTTTCCCACTGGGGCGTATCGGTGCGGTAGCTGTCGAGCGTGGTGAGGCGCAGAAGACCCTTGGGGTTGGTCGCATCCTGCCAGAAATTGACCAGGCCGTAGGGCGTGAAGCTGACGCCGGGAATGCGATCCGTGGCGTCGAAGATCGCCAGCGCCTCGTTCTTCAGCATGTCGAAGCGCGGGTCTCCGGCGAGGAGTTCCATGGTGCGGGCGTTCTCGCCCTCGACCCAGGCGAGCGCACGGTCGCTGCGCGCTTCCTCGAGCCAGATATAGGGGTCCTCTTCGGGACCGGGTACGCCGTCCTGCGCGGCGGCCGATTGTGCGATGGTCATGGCCGCTGCGATGGCGAGCGTCGATACGAATTTCAATTGCAGTCTCCCGTTTCCTTGCCGGGAGGAATGCACGATTCCCGCGCGAAAGCAAAAGCGCGTCCGCAGTAATCGACGAAAAGCCGAGGGCGTTCGACGCAAAAAGGGAGCCGCCCGCGATGTGCGGACGGCTCCCCTTTTTCAGCATCGGTGGAGGCTCAGCCCTCGACGTGTTCGGCGAGAACGGTCAGCCCCTTGTCGCCCACCTCGGCAAACCCGCCGCGAACCATGATGGTCTCGGGCGTCGCGCCGTCGCGGGCGTAGATCTTCACTTCGCCATCGCGGATGGTCGACATGAAGGGCGCGTGTCCTTCGAGCACGCCGAACTCGCCTTCCGTTCCCGGGACGACCACCATGTAGACATCCTCGGAGCGGACCAGCTTGGCCGGCGTGACGAGTTCGAAATGCAGGGCCATGCTGTCAGGAGTCCTCGGCGAGCTTCTTGGCCTTTTCGACCACCTGATCGATTCCGCCGACCATATAGAAGGCGGCTTCGGGCAGGTGATCGTATTCGCCGTCGACCACCGCCTTGAAGCTCTTCACGGTGTCTTCGAGCTGCACGAACTGGCCCGGGATGTTGGTGAACACCTCGGCGACGTGGAAGGGCTGGCTGAGGAACTTCTGGATCTTGCGGGCGCGGGCGACCGTCAGCTTGTCCTCTTCCGACAGCTCGTCCATGCCGAGAATGGCGATGATGTCCTGAAGCGACTTGTACTTCTGAAGCGTCTCCTGGACCCGGCGGGCGGTGTCGTAGTGCTCCTGGCCGACCACACGCGGTTCGAGAACGCGGCTGGTCGAATCGAGCGGGTCCACCGCCGGATAGATGCCCAGCTCCGAGATCGCGCGGTTCAGCGTGGTGGTCGCGTCAAGGTGCGCGAAGGAGGTGGCGGGCGCCGGGTCGGTAAGGTCGTCCGCGGGGACGTAAATCGCCTGGACCGAGGTGATCGAACCCTTGGTCGTGGAAGTGATGCGTTCCTGCAGATTGCCCATGTCGGTGGCCAGCGTCGGCTGATAGCCCACCGCTGAGGGAATGCGGCCGAGCAGCGCCGACACTTCCGAACCCGCCTGCGTGAAGCGGAAGATGTTGTCGACGAAGAACAGCACGTCCTGCCCTTCCTGGTCGCGGAAGTACTCGGCCATGGTCAGGCCCGACAGGGCGACGCGGGCGCGCGCGCCCGGCGGCTCGTTCATCTGGCCGAAGACGAGCGCGACCTTGGAGCCTTCCGAGATGGCGTTGCCATCGGCATCCTTGGCGATGACGCCAGCATCGAGGAATTCGTGGTAGAGATCGTTACCCTCGCGGGTACGCTCGCCCACGCCCGCGAACACGGACACGCCGCCGTGACCCTTGGCGATGTTGTTGATCAGTTCCTGGATCAGCACGGTCTTGCCGACGCCGGCGCCGCCGAACAGGCCGATCTTGCCGCCCTTGGCGTAAGGCGCGAGGAGGTCGATGACCTTGATGCCGGTGACGAGGATCGCCGCTTCGGTCGACTGGTCGATGAAGAGCGGGGCCTCGGCGTGGATCGGAGCGGTCTGTTCCGCGCCGATCGGGCCGCGCTCGTCGATCGCTTCGCCGACCACGTTCATGATGCGGCCCAGGGTCTTGGGGCCGACCGGCACGCTGATCTGCGACCCGGTGTTGATCACTTCCTGCCCGCGGACGAGACCGTCGGTGCCGTCCATCGCGATGGTGCGGACGGTGTTCTCGCCAAGGTGCTGGGCGACCTCGAGAACGAGCGTGTTGGCGCCGTTCCGAGTTTCGAGAGCGGTGAGGATCGGCGGCAGTTCGCCTTCGAAGGCGACGTCGACGACGGCGCCGATGACCTGGGCGATGGTGCCATTCGGCGACTGGTTCAGTACGGGTGCGGTGGCCATGATCTATGTCCTGACTTGGTGTTTATCGCGCCTTAGCCGACGCAAACGTTTTCCGGATCGGCGAAGGCCCAGCCGCCATCCTGGGCGGTGAGGGTGGCTTTGTTGCGGAGGTACTCGTCTTCGCCGAGGCCGAATTCGCACACGACGTCGGGCGAACCCATTCCGGCGCGGCGGCAGACGGCGGTGTTGACCGCATCGTCCTCGGGGCACGCTTCGGCATATTTCTCGGTGAACAGGGCCTGGTCGGGCGCGGGCAGGCTCTCGACCGGCTCGGGCGCCGCGACCTGGCTATCGGCGGGCGCAGGCGCCGGCTCGTCACCGCACGCGGCGATGGCGAGAACGAGGGGGAGGGCGAAGAAAAGCTTGTTCACGTAATCTGGTCCTTGCAGCGCCCGAGAGGGCGTATCAGCGATCGTCAGAGTGCTTCGGCACCCGCGATGATCTCGATAAGTTCGGTGGTGATCGCGGCCTGGCGGCTGCGGTTGTACTGGATGGTGAGGTCCTTGATCAGATCGCCGGCATTGCGCGTGGCGTTGTCCATCGCGGTCATCGAGGCGCCCTGTTCGGACGCCTCGCGCTCGAGCAGCGCGGCGAAGAGCTGGGTACGCACGTAGCGCGGCAGCAATTCCTCGAGGATCGCTTCCTCGTCGGGCTCGTAATCGACCACGGCGCCGCCGACCGTCTTCCCCTTGCCGCCTTCGGCGGTTTCCTGGGGCGAGGGGACGGGGATCAGCTGATCGATGGTCGGGGCCTGGACCAGCGCCGACTGGAACACCGGATAGACCAGATGCGCGACATCGAATTCGCCCTTCTCGAACCGCTCGATCAGGTCCTTACCGATGGCCTCGGCCTCGTCGAAGCCCGGCGTGCGGACGTCGGAGGTGTCGAAATGCTTCTCGATCCGGTCGGCATAGTCGCGCTTGATCGGCGCGCGGCCCTTCTTGCCGACGAGGTAGAACTGCACATCCTTTCCCGCGGCGATCAGTTCCTTCGCCTTGACCTTGGCGGCCTTGACGATGTTGGCGTTGAGACCGCCGCACAGGCCCTTGTCGGTGTTGACCACCACCAGCAGGTGCCGCTGGTCGCTGCCGGTGCCGCGGAACAGCATCGGCGCGCTGTCGCCCGCCACCTTGCTCGCGAGGCTGGCCATCACGTCGGCAAGACGCTCGGCATAGGGGCGCGCCTCTTCGGCACGCGCCTGCGCACGCCGAAGCTTGGCGGCTGCGACCATCTGCTTGGCCTTGGTGATCTTCTGGGTCGACTTGACCGAGTTGATGCGGCCCTTGAGTTCTTTCAGGCTAGCCATTTCGGCTCCCTATCTCGTGTGCGCTCAATGGTTCAGGCGAACTGCTTGGTGAACGTGTCGAGCGCTGCGACGACCTTGTTCTTGACGTCGTCCTCGAACTTGCCGGTCGTGCGGATCTCTTCCAGCAGCGCGCCGTGTTCGGAGCGCATATGGCTCAGCATGGCGCTCTCGTACTCGGTCACCCGGTTCGTCGGGATGCTGTCGAGATAGCCGTTGGTGCCGGCGAAGATCGACACGGTCTGCTCCTCGAACGGCATCGGCGAGAACTGCTTCTGCTTCAGCAACTCGGTCAGGCGCGCGCCGCGATTGAGCAGCTTCTGCGTCGCGGCGTCGAGGTCCGAGCCGAACTGGGCGAAGGCGGCCATCTCGCGGTACTGGGCAAGGTCGAGCTTCATCGAGCCCGAGACCTTCTTCATCGCCTTGGTCTGCGCGGCACCGCCGACGCGGCTGACCGACAGGCCGACATTGATCGCCGGGCGGATGCCCGCATTGAACAGATCGGTCTCGAGGAAGATCTGGCCGTCGGTGATCGAGATCACGTTGGTCGGGATATAGGCCGACACGTCGCCCGCCTGCGTCTCGATGATCGGCAGCGCGGTCAGCGAGCCGCCGCCTTCCGACTTGTTCATCTTCGCCGCACGCTCGAGCAGGCGGCTGTGGAGATAGAAAACGTCGCCCGGATAGGCTTCGCGGCCCGGCGGGCGGCGCAGCAGCAGCGACATCTGGCGATAGGCGACGGCCTGCTTGGAGAGGTCGTCATAGACGATCACGGCATGCATGCCGTTGTCGCGGAAGAACTCGCCCATCGCGGCGCCGGTGTAAGGCGCGAGATACTGGAGCGGAGCGGGCTCCGAAGCAGTCGCGGCGACGACGATGGTGTATTCCATCGCGTCGTTTTCCTCGAGGCTCTTGACGATCTGCGCCACGGTCGAGCGCTTCTGGCCGACGGCGACATAGATGCAGTAGAGCTTCTTGCCCTCGTCGCTGCCCTGGTTGTTCTCGCGCTGGTTGATGAAGGTGTCGATCGCGACGGCCGACTTGCCGGTCTGGCGGTCGCCGATGATCAGTTCGCGCTGGCCGCGACCGACGGGAACGAGCGCGTCGATTGCCTTGAGGCCCGACTGCACCGGCTCCGAAACGGATTCGCGCGGAATGATGCCCGGCGCTTTCTGTTCGACGAGGCGGCGTTCGGTCGTCTCAATCGGGCCCTTGCCGTCGATCGGATTGCCGAGCGCGTCGACCACGCGGCCGAGCAGCGCCTTGCCCACCGGCACGTCGACGATGGTCTCGGTGCGCTTGACGGTGTCGCCTTCCTTGATGTCGTTGTCCGACCCGAAGATCACCGCGCCGACATTGTCGGCTTCCAGGTTCAGGGCCATGCCCTGCACGCCGTTGGCGAATTCGATCATCTCGCCGGCCTGGACCTTGTCGAGGCCGTGGATACGGGCGATGCCGTCACCCACCGAGAGCACGGTGCCGACTTCGCTGACTTCGGCTTCGGTGCCGAAATTGGCGATCTGGTCCTTGATGACCTTGGAGATTTCTGCGGCGCGGATATCCATGGATAGTGTCCTTTAGGCCTTCATGGCTTGGGATAGCGAATTGAGACGGGTGCGGATCGAACCGTCGATCCGCTTCGATCCGATGGTGACGACGAGACCGCCGAGCAGGTCGGGGTCCACCTTCGTCGTGAGCTTCACGGTGCGGCCTTCGCGCGCGGTCAGCTTGCCTTTCAGCGTATCGATCTGCGCGTCGGTCAGCGGGTGGGCACTGGTGACCTCGGCCGTCACCTCGCCGCGCTGGGCGGCGGCGATGGCGCGGAAGGCGCGGGTGATGCCCGGCAGCTGCGACAGGCGGCGGTTCTGCGCCAGCGTGCCGAGGAATTTCTGGGTCAGCTCGGTCAGGCCCATGATTGCCGAAACGCCCCACAGCGCCTTCTCGGCCTGCGAGCGACCGACCCGCGGGCTGGTCGTCAGCGTTTTCAGTTCGGGCGATTCGGCGAGAGCGACCTGGAGCTTCTCCATGTCCGATTCGACCGCAGCGACCGTGCCGGCCTCGGATGCGAGGTCGAACAGGGCAGAGGCGTAACGCCCTGCCAGGCTTGCCTGAATACCGGCGGAAAGTTCCACGCGTTCTCGTCCTCTAAGAAGGGAGCGGAAAATAACGATGCGATGCTCGACATCGGTAGGGCGCACAAACGCCTCCCCGACGGGGCTGGCGCGCGGTTAGCATCGGGTCCCCGGGTTTGCAACCGGGACGGCGCGATTAGCGGGCAGGGCGGCTGCGGTTCGGGGCGAGCGGTCCCCGTTGGACGGTGACGCTACTCGCTCGTCACGCGGCAATCATAGACCAGCCGCTCGTTGGGCTGGTCCGGCAGCGTCGCCAGAACGGCGCTCTGGCGCTCGCCCAGGACGGTGGAGGCATCGGGCGCCTCGCAACTGGGCGCGGAATAGTCGCCCCGTGCCGACCGGGCGGCCCCCATCGCGCTGCGGCCAAGCAGATAGCGCTCGGTCCGGAACACACGCCGGTCGGGATCGAAGCTGTTTACCGAGACCGCCTGCTCGTCGTTCGGCACCAGAACGCGCGACCAGCTGCCCGCATCGTAACCATATTGCGTGCGGCCGTTGACGCAGCCCTCGGGCGACCACTCGAAGGCGATGTCGTCGGTCTCCGCCCCGGTCACCCGGCTGCGGCGCGCATCGAGCGTGCAGACATAACGCCGCGTTCCGGCGGAAGCGGCGGGCGATCCGTCCGTTCCCTCGCCGGAATCGGCGCCGGTGGCCGAGGCGATGCGGCGGTCGACTTCCTCGATCCCCGGGCGGGTCAGGTGGAGCAGGACGGCAATGCCCGCCAAGGCGATCGCAGCCCCTGCCGCGACGCGGTTGCGCACCGGCCATGCGGCGAGGCCCCGCTGCTCGATGCCGTCCTCGTCGAGACCCGGGGCGGGCCGCTTTTCGAGCGCCCACCAGGCGAGACCGGCTGCGACAAGAAGGAGCGCGAAGGCGCCCAGCAGACGGTCGTCGCGCTCGCCGAGCACCTGCATCTCCGCCTCGAACCTTGCCCGCTCGCGTTTCTCCCGCTGTTCCTCGCTGCGGCTGGCGAGGGCGGCGCGGGCGCGGTCCTGCTCGGCTTCGGCGCGCGCGCGTTCCTCCGCGTCGAGATCGGCGAGGCTGCGGCAGGCAGCGTCGTTGATGCGGGGGGTGATCCCGTTGGCGCGCAGGAAGGGCAGCAGTTCGCGGTTGGACACGGCGAAGAAGAACTCCGCGTCCGATCCGCCCGAATCCGCGCCGAAGCTGTTGACGCCGAGCACGCGGCCGCATCCGTCGAGCAGAGGCCCGCCCGAATTGCCGCGCGCGATCGGCGCGGTGTGGAGGATGGTGTCGAATTGGCGGCTGGGCCGCGTTCCCGAAAGGAATCCGCGGCTCTTCACCGGGGGCTGCGCCTGGAAGATGTCGCCCGCGCCGAGGCCTTGCGCCTTGTCGACGTTCATCGGGTAGCCGACCGAATAGACCTCTCCGCTGTCGCCCGCCGTGCCGCTGGCGAGCGTCAGCGGGGGCAGGCGCAGGGTGCCTTCGACCGCGATCAGGGCAAGGTCGTTGCGCGGACTGAGCGCGACGATCCGGCCGGCCACCGCCTCGCCCCCGTCGGAAGGGACGATGCCGATGGCAAGCCCGTCGTCGCGGATGACATCGCGCACGACATGCGCGTTGGTGACGATCCGCCCGTCCGCCACGGCAAAGCCGGTGCCGTGGCCGACGGGGTAGAGCTCTTCCCCGTCCGTGCCGAACACGATCACCCGCACCACGCCGCGCGCCGCCGCGTCGATATCGGCGGGCTCGGCGCGCGCCGATCCAGCGAGAACCAGCGCGCAGAAAGCGGCGAGACAGGCGAAAATGCGGACCATCGCCGCGGGCATTACCGCGCTCGCGACATTGACCGCAAGCTTCGGGATGCGCAGTCTGTCCGGCAGGGATATTCTCCGCTGCATGAACCTGCATTCCTCCTCTCCCCCGCTCACCGACGAGGACCGCTGGCGGATCGTGCGCGCGCGGGATCGGCGCTATGACGGGGCGTTCCTGACCGGGGTGCACTCGACCGGCATCTATTGCCGGCCGTCCTGCCCGGCGCGCACGCCCCTGCGGCGCAATGTCCGCTTCTATGCCGACGCGGCTGCGGCCGAGGCGGCGGGTCTGCGCCCCTGCAAGCGCTGCGCCCCCGATCGCCAGAGCCGCGACGAGGCGGCGGTGCTGGCCGCGCTGGCGCTGCTGCGCGAGGCGGAGGAGGCGATCCCGCTCGACCAACTCGCCCGCCACAGTGGATACTCGCCGACGCATTTCCAGCGCATCTTCACCCGCGCCATCGGGCTTTCACCGGCCGCGTACCAGCGAGCCTTGCGCCGCGAGCGCGCGGGCGCGGCGTTGGAAAGCGGCGGCAGCGTGACCGAGGCGATCTACAGCGGGGGCTATGGCGCGGCGTCGCGCTTCTACGAGGACAGGAAGGATATCGGGATGACGGCTGGTGAATGGCGCGATGGCGGGCGGGGCCGCACGATCCACTGGGCCTTCGTGTCGACGACGATGGGCGAGATGCTCGTCGCCGCCACCGACAGGGGCGTCTGCTGTCTTTCCTTCGGCGAGAGCGAGCCAGACTTGCGGCGTCGCTTCCCCAATGCCGAACTGGTCGAAGGCGGGGAAGAGTTTCGGGCGCTGTTCGAACAAGTCGCCGCTGCGGTCGAGACGCCGGGCACGGGCGCGGACATTCCGCTGGACGTGAAAGGCACTGCCTTCCAGCAGCGCGTCTGGCAGGCCCTGCGCGAAATTCCGGCCGGGGAAACCCGCAGCTACGGACAGCTTGCTGCCGCGCTCGGCAATCCGAAGGCCAGCCGGGCGGTGGGCGGAGCGAACGGAGCAAACAACATCGCGGTCCTCATACCCTGCCACCGGGTGATCGCCGCCGATGGCGGGTTGGGGGGCTACGCTTACGGCACGACGATCAAGTCCGAACTGCTGCGTCGCGAACGTCGGTCCTGAGCTTGCCTGATACGTGTTAGGAACCTATCCGCGTTCCCGACGATTTGTCGGGCGAGGAGCAGCGCTCGCAAGTAGGCGAATGCTTCATGCTATCGTGGCGAAGGTAGGAAGACTTGGCGGACCAGGACAGTAGAGACGGAGGGGCGGGAGCGTTGCGCTCTTCTGATCAGGCTCACCGTGCGTTCGACGAGCGCAGCGAAGGCTCCGATCCGTTCGAGGGCGCGACGGGCCTGTTGTTCGAACAGGCCATGGCGCAAACCCGAATGGCGGTCTGCCTTACCGATCCGAACCATCCCGACGATCCGATCATCTTTTGCAACAAGGCGTTCCAGAAGCTCACCGGCTATGACAGTTCGGAGATCGTCGGGCGCAATTGCCGTTTTCTCCAGGGGCCCGACACCGATCAAAAGCAGGTCACGAAAATTCGCGAGGCGATCCGGGAGGAAAGCGTCGCTGTCGTCGAACTGCTGAATTACCGCAAAGACGGCTCCAGCTTCTGGAACACGCTGCATCTCGGCCCGATCTACGATGAGAGCGGCAACCTCAAATATTTCTTCGGCAGCCAATGGGATGTGACCGACATCCACCAGTCGCGCGCCGAGGAACGCCACGCGAAAGCGATGGCGCGGGAGGTTTCGCATCGCCTCAAGAACGTGTTCGCGGTGATCGGCGGGATCGTGAACATCACCGGGCGTTCGATGGACGCCCGCGATGTCGCTCGCAAGATCAACGAGAGAGTACAGGCGCTCGGCCGTTCCTACGAGCCGACGCTCGACGATGCGGCGCTCGGCACGATCCATGTCGGGCAGGCGATCCGTTCGGTCCTCTCGCCTTACGATCCGGAAGGGGACCGCTTCGTCTTCACGGGCAATGGCGTGCGCACCGAACCCAACGCGATTTCGGCCATCGGCCTGACGCTGCACGAACTTGCGACCAATGCGACGAAATACGGCGCCCTTTCGAACAAGGAGGGGACGGTCGAGGTTTCGTGGAAACACGCCAAGGACCGGCTCGGGCGCAATTCTCTCGAAATCGACTGGAAGGAAAGCGGCGGTCCCCGGATCGAGGCCGCGCCCGTGTCGGATTCCGGGGGCACCGGCTTCGACATTGCCGAGACACTGTTGAGTCATGCCCACGGCGTGCTCGAAAGACACTGGGAAGAGGATGGCTTGCGCGCGCAGCTTGTCCTGCCGATCGCGAACAGGTGACCAACCGAATGAAGACCTTTCTCGTCCTAGAGGACGAACCGTTGATCGCCATGGATCTCAAATACGCTTTCGAGGATCTGGATCTGCATGCCGTGTCCGCATCGGACAATCAGGAAGCACTGGCCTGTATCGAGAAGCACGCGATCTCAGGTGCCATTCTCGATGTAAGTCTGGGCGGCGGCGAAACATGTCAGCCAACAGCGAACGAGTTGACCAGACGCGCGATCCCCTTCCTCCTCCACACCGGCGATCTCGACCGGGTGGGCGAGCGGCTGCGCGACATCGACGCGCCGGTTGTCGCCAAGCCACGCGCTTCGGACGATGTGGTGAAGCGATTGCTCGCCATGATCGATTGATCGGCTGCGGCGCGATCCCGGCAGGGACCGCGCCGCTCTTCGATCATTCCGCGCCGACGAAGATCGCCTTCGCGTTGGCGAATTCCTTGATGCCGAAGCCGCCATGCTCGCGGCCGTATCCGGAGTTCTTCACGCCGCCGAAGGGCATGGAAGGATCGGCGACGCCGTAGGTGTTGATATAGACCATGCCTGTGTCGAAATGCTTCGAGGCCAGCTCGATCGCGCGCTCGGTGTCGCCGCACAGGATGCCGCCGCCAAGGCCGTAGCGGCTGTCATTGGCGATGCGCATCGCGTCCTCGTCGTCCTTTGCTCGGATCACGCTTGCGACCGGACCGAACAGTTCGTCGTCGTAAGCCGGCTGGCCGGGAGCGACTTCGGTCAGGACGGTGGCGGGATAGAAGGCGCCCGGTCCGTCCGGAACCTCGCCGCCACAGGCGACCTTCGCGCCCTTGGCGACCGATTTCTCGACCTGTTCGTGCAGATCCTTGCGCTGATCGGTCGACGACATCGGACCCATGTCGGTGTTCTCGTCCATCGGATCGCCCGTCTCGACACCTTCGAAGCGCGCGACGAACTTCTCCAGGAAAGCGTCGTAGACCTTGTCGGTCACGATGAAGCGCTTGCCGTTGATGCAGGTCTGGCCGTTATTGTAGAGCCGCGCCTCGGCGCAGACCCTGGCCGCCTTGTCGAGATCGGCGTCCTCCAGCACCATGTAGGCATCGTTCGAGCCGAGCTCGAGCACGGTCGGCTTGATAACCTTGGCGGCCTTCTCGGCCACGTGGCGGCCCGCACCGTCCGAGCCTGTCAGAGTGACGCCGCGCACCCTGTCGTGCGCGATGATCTCGTCCGAAGTGTCGTGATCGATCACCAACACGGTGAAGAGATTGTCCGGCAGGCCGCCTTGCTTGAACAGCTTTTCCAGCATCAACCCGCTGCCGATGCAGAGCGAGGAATGCTTAAGAAGCACGCCATTGCCGACCATGAGGCTGGCGATCGCATAGCGGACCACCTGGTAGGCGGGAAAGTTCCAGGGCTGAATGCCGTAGACGACACCGATCGGCGAATAGGTGACGATGCCGCGCGCGGCGTTGTTCGGGTCGCGCTGTTCGTCGGCCAGTTCGTCCGGGCCGGTTTCCGCGGTGTAGTCGCAGATGCCGGCGCACAGCTCCACCTCGTCACGGCTGTCTCCGATCAGCTTGCCGACCTCGCGCGTCATGAGCTGGGCAAGCTCTTCCTTGTTGTCGCGCAGGGCCTTGCCGATGTCCTTGATGATTTTCGCCCGATCCTCGAGGCTGCGCATCTTCCATTCGAGGAAGGCTTCGTGACAGGCTTCGACCTTGGCGAAGGCATCGTCTTTGGCGATCTGCTGATAGGTTTCGATGTCCTCGCCGGTCGCGGGATTGACGGTGGTGACTGATGACATTGTCTGGGGAACTTTCTGTTTCGGTTGTCTAATGAAACCAATGTCCGCGCACCGTCGCGTGTTCCCGGCCAGTGTGTCAGTCCGCCTCGTCCAGCGCTCCGAGCATCATCTTCAGGGCCGTTTCGAGCGATGCGATCCGCACCCCGTCGCGCCCGATCGCGCCGAAATGTTCCTCGCGGTGGTCTTCGCCGCCATCGCGCCGCGCCAGGCAAAAATGGACCAGGCCTTCCTCGTCGTCGTCACCGCCCGGTCCGGCAAAGCCGGTGATCGCAATGGCGAGATCGGCTTTCGAGCGGTCGAGCGCGCCTCGGGCCATGGCGCGGGACACAGGCTTGCTTACCGCACCGCAATCGTCGACCATCTCGCGTTCGAGCCCGAGGAGATCGCATTTCGCCTCGTCCGAATAGGATACGAAACCGCGGTCGAAGACGCGTCCGTAGCCGCTGACATCGGTCAATACCGCAGCGAGAAGCCCGCCGGTGCAGCTTTCGGCGGTTACCAGCGTGGCCTCCCGTCTCTTGGCGATCTTGAGCACACGCTCCGCCAGATTGGTGACCTTACCGGGAAGTGCTGCATCCAGTTCCTCGACACCTTGCGACATTTATTAGTCCTCTCAATGGCTTGTCGATGTTCTTCGCGACCGCTTCAACGCCCCTCGCGGCATTTCGGTTTCCGAAACGAAAACGGGGCGGACGGTTGCCCGTCCACCCCGCTGGTTTGCATCCATCCGGAAAGGGATCAGATTCCGTCGACGCTCTTGCTGACGAGAATGTTCACCGCGACGCGGCGGTTCTGCGCCTTGCCGTATTCGGTGGTGTTGTCCGCTGCCGGATCGGCTTCCGCCATGCCGGTCGGTGTCATCATGCGATAGGGCTGCCAGCCGCATTGCTGCTGGAGATAATTCACCACCCGGGTCGCGCGTTTCTCGCTGAGGTCCTGATTGATCTCGTAGGTGCCGGTCGAATCCGTATATCCGACCACGAGCAGTAGCGCATTGTCGGTCGCGCTGGCCTGCTGCGCGGCGCTGCACAGATTGGCGCGAGCTTCGTCCGACAGATCGTATTCGTTGGTGTCGAAATAGACGTTGGTCACGCCCTTCACGTTGTAATCGTCGATATTGGCGACCCGCCCGCGCAAGGCCTCCGTCGCCGCCTCGTTGGCGGTGAAACGCTGGTCGGTCGCGTTGTGGATCATCTGCGCGGTCCGAAGGTCGCGGCTCTTCAGCGACACCTTGCTCGCGATCAGGCTACCGCCGCCCCACTGGACGGTGTCTATTTCCACCGGAATGCCGTTGAGAAGCTGGGTGCTGCGAAGATCTTCGCGCGCGAGGCCGAGAAAGCCGCCGCTGCTGCGGATTTCAGTAGCCGGGCTTATCGCCACGACCCGTCGCGTCCCGTCGTCGGACACGATTTCGATCCGGTCGCCCTCGCGCGCCGAGATCACGCCTTCGACATCGGGGCCTTCTTCCATGCCGGAAAGATCGGCCGGAATATTTCCCGTCACGATCACCTCTTCACCCGGCTGGGCATCGTATTGCTGCGCGGTCAGTGGCGCAGCCGATACCGCGACAAGAGCCACTGCACTCGCGCCCATGGTGTAAATCCGCATTCGTAAACTCCTTGAACTCCGATGAAGGAAATCGACCCGTCACCGGCGGGCGAACCACTCCCGGATCGGCCCGCGCCTTATTTTATCGCCCCCAAGCGATAGGATACGCCTCCTTGCCCCTGGGCCGGAACCGTTTCCCAAGAAGGTTAATAGACCTTCGAACCATGCGGTTCCCGCTCATGTTGCGAGTCAAAGGATCGCATGGGCATCTTCTGCGACGAACCGTTGGGTTGCACCTCAATCCGCGCGAGCCCAGCCACTGTCGGCAGGCTTCAGCGTGTCGAGAAAGGCCTCGGCGCTGTCGAGATAATCCTGACGCTTGTCGTCGTCCATCCGGTCCCAGGTGGCATAGATTCTCCCGATCCGGCGATTGCTTTCCAGCCGGTCGCGATGGCGGTGCATGAAGTGCCAGTAGAGCGGATTGAACGGACAGGCCCCGTTTCCGGTCTTTTTGTGCGGAGAATATGCGCACTTTCCGCAATAGTCGCTCATCTTGTTGATGTAGTTTCCACTCGCGGCGTACGGTTTGCTCGCGAGCTTTCCGCCATCGGCATAGAGGATCATGGCCGCCACATTGGGCAGTTCGACCCATTCATAGGCATCGGCATAGACCACCAGATACCACTCCTGCACCTCGCGCGGGCTGATCCCGGCGAGCAGACAGAAATTGCCAAGCACCATCAGCCGCTGGATGTGGTGCGCGTGAGCATTGTCGCGGGTGGAGCGGATGCAGTCGGCAAGACAGGCCATGTCGGTCTCGCCCGTCCAGTAGAATTCGGGCAGGCCGCGCTGCGCGTTGAGCGCGTTCGCTTTCTGCAAATGCGGCATCCGGTACCAGTAGAAGCCGCGAATATATTCGCGCCAGCCGATGATCTGGCGAATGAAACCCTCCACCGAATTGAGCGGCGCATTGCCGTCGCGATAGGATTTCTCCGCGCGCTCGCACAATTCCATCGGGTCGAGCAGGCCGAGATTGATGCTGGTCGACAGCATGGAATGGTAGAGGTCGTCCTCGCCGTGGACCATGGCGTCCTGATAGGGTCCGAAATTCTCGATCCGTTCGGCGAAGAAGGCGTCAGCCGCTTCCTCCGCTTCGTCACGGGTAACCGGCCAGTGAAAGGCTTCGAGACTGCCGAAATGGTCGGCGAAGCGGTCCGCCACCAGTTCGATCACCTCGCTGGTGATGTCATCGGGTTCGAACTTCGGGCGTTCGGGCGCGGACATGCCTTCCTTGGGTGGCTTGCGGTTTTCGCTGTCGTAGTTCCACTCGCCGCCCTCGGGCTTGCCGTCCTCGCTCATTAACAGTCCGGTCTTTCGGCGCATCTCGCGGTAGAAGAATTCCATCCGCAGGCTGTCGCGATCCTTGGCCCAGTCCTCGAACTCGGCCTGGGAGCACAGGAACCGGTCGTCCGGGAGAATCTCCACCTCGCAGGCGAATTTGTCCGCCCACTGCGCCATGTCCTCGCGCACGCGCCATTCGCCTGCCTCGACCACGCTGACGAGGCGCGGATCGTGCTCCTCGATCGCGCGAGCGAGCTCGCCGGTGAAGCTGCCGGCATTGCCTTCATCGTCGAGCTTCACGTAATCGACCGTCCAGCCCGCATCGCGCAGTTCCGCGGTGAAGTGACGCATGGCGGAGAATATCAGGACGATCTTCTGCTTGTGATGCTTGACATAAGTCGCCTCGTCCCAGACTTCCATCATCAGCACGACGGTGTCGTCCTTGGTCCGGCCGCGCAGGCTGGCAAGATTGCGGGAGAGCTGATCGCCGAGGATGGGGACGAGGACGGGTCCGGACATTCCTGCTTGAATGCCCGGACCCGCCGAAAGTGCCTAGAGCTTGGCGATCTGCTCGTCAGCCGCTTTCAGTCCAGCCTCTATCGCTTCCGGGCCGAAGCCGGTCTTCTCGACGCGGACGAAATGCAAATCGTCCACGCCGATGAAGCCGAAGAAAGTGGTGAGCAGGCTCTCCTGGTTCTCGGCCATCGCCTCGTTCGTATATTCGCCCCCGCGCGAGGACGCGACGACGACCTTGCGCCCGCCGGCCAGACCCTCAGCTCCGTTCTCGCCGTACTGGAAGGTGACACGCGGCACGCCGAGCCGGTCGAGCCAGGCCTTGAGCTGCGAGGGGATCGAGAAATTGTACATCGGTGCGCCGACGATCACGACGTCGGAAGCGAGGAATTCGTCGAGCACCGCGCGCTGGTCGGGATACGCAGCGGCGACCGCTTCCTCGTGCGTTTCGACCGGAGTGCGGATCGCCTTGGTGGTGATCGGGTCGATATGCGGCAGCGGATCGGCGACCAGATCGCGGGTCACCACCTTTGCGTCCGGGTGCTTTTCGGTGAAATGGGCGAGCAGGCGGTCGGTGATCTGGCGGCTGACCGACTGATCGCCGGTGGTGGAACTGTCGACACGTAGAATTTGCACTAAAGAACTCCTAAGTTACTATCGATAACCTGGAGGCCATATGGAAACCTTGATCCGATCCGCGCAAGGGGGCACTTCCGCGTCCGATAGGAACGCCGATGTTACCTTCGAGGTGCATGGCGCGCCGCAATGCACGGCAGTGAACGACGTTCTCGCCCGCGTCGGCGACAAGTGGTCGGTGCGGGTGGTGATGGCACTGGCCGGTGGATCGAGGCGCTTCAACGAGCTGAGACGGGACATTGCCGGCATATCGCAGCGGATGCTGACGCGGACCCTGCGCGGGCTGGAACGCGACGGGCTTGTCAGCCGCGCCGTCACGGCGAGCGTGCCGCCCCGGGTCGACTATGCACTCACTCCTCTTGGCAACTCGCTCCGCGATCCCGTGGCACGGCTGGGAAACTGGGCGATCGCCAATATCGGCAAGATCGAAACCGCGCGCGCACTCTTCGATGCCGGGAGCGATCACACGAAACTGTAGGGATCGATATCCACTGCCACGCGCACGCCGGCGGGATGGTCGAGAGCGCCGAGCCATTGGCGGATGATGTCCTGCAATTGCGCGCTGCGGCGGGCGTTGATGAGCAGGCGGTAGCGGTAGCGGCCCCGCAGCAGGCTCAGCGGGGCCGGGGCGGGGCCGTAGATCGCCAGTTCCTCCATGTCCGGGCGCGCGCGGCCGATGCGCTGGGCGGCGTCGCGCGCCTCGTCCTCTTCCTCGCTGGAGACGATGATCGCGGCCCAGCGGCCGAAGGGCGGGGCACCGGCGAAGCGGCGCGCATCGGTTTCGGCCTCGTAGAAGGCCTCGCGGTCGCCGTCGGCCAGCGCGGCGATCACCGGCGCGTCGGGGTGGCGGGTCTGGAGCAGCACCTCGCCCGGCTTGTCGCCCCGGCCCGCACGGCCGGCGACCTGCGCGATCTGCTGATAGGTGCGCTCGGCCGCGCGGAGGTCGCCACCCTCAAGGCCGAGATCGGCATCGACCACGCCGACCAGCGTAAGGTCGGGGAAGTGGAACCCCTTGGTGACGAGCTGCGTGCCGATGATGATATCGACCGCGCCGCCTTCCACCATCGCGACGAATTCCGCCGCCCGCCCGGGCGAATTCAGCGTGTCCGATGTGGCGACGAAGGTCCGCGCGTCGGGCAGGAGCTCGGCAACCTCGTCCGCGATCCGCTCGACCCCAGGCCCGCAGGCGACGAGGCAGTCGGGCTCGCCGCATTCGGGACAGGTTGCGGGCGGCGGGGTCTCGTGCCCGCAATGATGGCAGGCGAGACGCTGCGAGAAGCGATGCTCGACCAGCCAGGCCGAACAGTTCGGGCACTGGAAGCGGAAGCCGCAATTGCGGCAGAGCGTCAGCGGGGCATAGCCGCGTCGGTTGAGGAACAGGAGCGACTGCTCGCCTCGGTCGAGCCGTTCCTCCAGCGCCGCGACCAGCGGTTCGGCCAGCCACGCGCCGCGGCCCGGCTTCTCCTGCGTCAGGTCGATGGTGCGGATCGCGGGCAGCTCCGCCGCGCCATAGCGGCTCGGCAGGTCGATCTTCGCATAGGTCCCGTTCTCGGCCATGGCGAGGCTCTCGAGCGCGGGCGTGGCGCTGGCGAGGATCACCGGCACGTGCTCGAAATGGGCGCGCATCACGGCGACGTCGCGGGCATTGTAGCGCACCCCGTCATCCTGCTTGAAACTGACCTCGTGCGCCTCGTCGATCACGATCAGGCCGAGCCTGGGGAAGGGCAGGAACAGGGCCGAGCGGGCGCCGACCACCACCTGCGCGTCACCGCAAGCGATGGACCGCCAGGCACGGCGTCGCTCGGTTGATTTGAGGCTGGAGTGCCAGAGGACGGGCGCGGTGCCGAAGCGGGCTGCGAAGCGGGCGAGGAAAGCTTCCGTGAGCGCGATCTCCGGCAGCAGGACCAGCACCTGCCGGCCGTCGCGGATCGCCTCGGCCATCGGTTCGAAATAGGTTTCGGTCTTGCCCGATCCGGTCACCCCGTCGAGCAGGAAAGGCGCGAAGGCCCGCGCGCGCACGGCGGCGCGGAACAGCTCCGCCGCCCCCTCCTGATCGGGATTGAGCGTGATCCGCGCGAAATCGGGCAGGGCGCGGTCATAGGGGCGGTCGCAATCGACCTCGACCGGTTCCAACACCCCCTGATTGACGAGGCCGCGCAGCACGCCTTCGGAAACCCCGGCGATCCCGGCCAACTCGCGGATGGTGGCCTGCTCGTGCTCCAGCGCCTCCATTGCGGCCTGGCGTTGCGGAGTCATCCGCTCCGGCATTCCGCCGGTCAGCCGGTATTCGATCATCGTCGCCGGACCGCGCAGCGCGCCGCCGGAGGACAGCGCCATGCGCGCGACGCTGGCCAGCGGCGCGACATAGTAGTCCGCTGTCCACTCCATCAGCCGCCGCAGCGGAGCGGGCAGCGGCGGCACCGGCAGAATGCCGCGCAGGGGCCGCAGCTTTTCCGCCGGAACCTCGGCACCGGGCAGCCGTTCGGCCTCCCAGATGATCCCGATTACCGTGCGGGGCCCCAGCGGGCACTCGACCACCGACCCCGCCTCGACCGCCATCCCTTCCGGAACGCGATAGTCGAGCGGGCCGAGAGCGGCATTGAGGACGAGGCAGCGCACGCGGTTCATGGCCGGGCCATATGGGCGGTGCGGGCACCATTGGACAAGGGCAGGGGGCGATCCATGGGAGGGAACGAGGCCGTCCGGCATCTTCCCGCAACGTTTGCCGGAGATGTCGGTCGACCGGCGGCCTAGCCGTGCCGCGACGCGGCCGCTATTGCTGCGGCGGAATCGTAATTCTTGTGGAAAGCTGCACCGATGAAATTCTTTGCCGACACCGCCGAAATCGATGAGATTCGCGAGCTGGCCGATGCCGGCCTGCTCGACGGAGTGACCACCAACCCCTCGCTCATCGCCAAGTCGGGGCGCGACTTCATGGAAGTGACCCGCGAGATCTGCGACCTCGTCGACGGGCCGGTGAGCGCCGAGGTCGTGGCGCTCGATCACGCGACGATGATGAAGGAGGCCGAAACCCTCCGCAAGATCGCCGACAATGTCTGCATCAAGGTGCCGCTGACGATCGAGGGGCTCAAGACCTGCCGCAAGCTCACCGACGAAGGCACGATGGTCAACGTCACGCTGTGCTTTTCGGCCAATCAGGCGCTGCTCGCGGCGAAGGCCGGGGCGACCTTCGTCTCGCCCTTCGTCGGCCGGCATGACGACAACGGCGTCGACGGGATGGAGCTTATCCGCGATATCCGCCTGATCTACGACAATTATCTGTTCGACACCGAGATTCTGGTGGCGAGCGTGCGCCATGTCACCCACGTCCTCGAAAGCGCGAAGATCGGAGCGGACGTGATGACCGCGCCGCCCAAGGTGATCAAGGCGCTGGTCAATCACACGTTGACCGACAAGGGCATCGAGGGCTTCCTCAAGGACTGGCAGAGCACCGGCCAGTCGATCCTCGCCAACTGATCGCCACTCCCGATGGCCGGCCTCACTCCGCTCGATCTGTTCAAGCAGGCGCTGACCGGCACCGCCCGGGCGCTGGCGCGCGAGCCGGAGGTCGAGGTCGCCTGGAGCGCGGACAAGCCGACCCAGAGCGGCAATAACATGCGCGTGCCGCTACCGGGCCGCGACCTGCCGGCGGAGCAGGCGCGCGAGGCGCGCGGCTTCGCCGACAGCTACGCGCTGCGCTTGCGCCATCACGACGAGGCCACGCATACGCGCGGCGCGCCGCCCGAGCCGATCGCGCGCGCGTGTTACGATGCGCTGGAGCAGGTGCGTTACGAAGCGCTCGGCACCACGCGCTATTCCGGCATCCGCGCCAATCTCGACGCGGCGGTGGAGATGCGCACGCGCGGCGATCCCATCACCCGCGCCGAAACCGCGAAGGACGTGCCGCTGCCGAGCGCGCTGTCGCTGATGCTGCGCGAGGCGATGACCGGAGAAGAGGTGCCCGAACGTGCCCGCGCCGGGGTCGACATGGTGCGTGACGAGGTTCTGGCGCGGATCGGCGGCGATCTCGAAGGGCTGGCCGAGAAGCTCGACGACCAGAAGGCGTTCCAGTCCGTCGCGCTCGACATGCTGCGCAATCTCGATCTCACTTTGCCGGACGCTCCCGAGGATGCCGACGATGGTGGCGACGAGGAGGAAGGTGAGGCACCCGAGGAGGACGAGGGCGGCGACGAACAGAACGAGGGCGAGGCCGAACCCCAGGCCGCCGAAGCCGCCGGCGAGATGGCCGAGGGCGAGGAAGGCGAGGGCGAGACCGACGCCGAGGGCGAGCAGGACATGTCCGAGGGTGAAGCCTCGGACGATGGCGAGGAGGGGATGCAGCCCGTCCGGCCCAACCGCCCCTGGACCGAAGAGCCCCAGAATTTCGACTACCGCGCCTTCACCGAGAAGTTCGACGAGGTGGTCGAGGCGGACGAGCTGTGCGATCTCGAGGAACTCGACCGGCTGCGCACCTATCTCGACAGCCAGCTCGCCGGATTGCAGGGGATCGTCACCCGCCTCGCCAACCGGCTCCAGCGCCGCCTGATGGCGCAGCAGAACCGCAGCTGGGATTTCGACCAGGAAGAGGGGATGCTGGATGCCGCGCGGCTCACTCGCGTGGTCGTCAGCCCCGGCCACGCGCTGAGCTACAAGGTCGAGCGCGATACCGAGTTCAAGGACACGGTCGTCACGCTGCTGATCGACAATTCGGGCTCGATGCGCGGGCGGCCGATCTCGATCGCCGCGATCAGCGCCGATATCCTCGCGCGCACGTTGGAGCGGTGCGGGGTGAAGACCGAGATCCTCGGCTTCACCACCCGCGCATGGAAGGGCGGGCAGAGCCGCGAGGCTTGGCTAGCCGACGGCCGCCCGGCCAGCCCCGGCCGCCTGAACGATCTGCGCCACATCATCTACAAGCAGGCCGACGAGCCCTGGCGCCGCGCGCGCCGCAATCTCGGCCTGATGATGCGCGAGGGGCTGCTGAAGGAGAACATCGACGGCGAGGCGCTGCTCTGGGCGCACGACCGCCTCCTGCGCCGCCCCGAAGACCGCCGCATCCTGATGGTCATCTCCGATGGCGCCCCGGTCGACGACAGCACGCTGAGCGTCAACTCCGCCGGCTATCTCGAAAGCCATCTGCGCCGCGTGATCGGCTGGATCGAGAAGCAGAGCCCCGTCCAGCTCGCCGCCATCGGCATCGGCCACGACGTCACCCGCTATTACCGCCGTTCGGTCACGATCATGGATGTCGAGCAGCTGGGCGGAACCATCATCGAACAGCTCGCGGGATTGTTCGAGGTGGAGAATTGAGTTGAACGTCACCCGAGCCGTCACCACTCGCCGTTCGGTCCGGAAGTTCGCCCAGCAGCCGGTCGATCGGGAAGTGCTCGCGCGCGTGCTTGAAAAGGCGCAACGCGCGCCCTCGGGCGGGAATACTCAGCCGTGGCACGGTATCGTCCTGACCGGCGAACCGATGCAGGCACTGTTCGCACGGATCGCGGAGGAATTTCCCAAGGGCCGTGCCGTCCATGCACCCGAATACCATATCTACCCGCCCGAACTGGACGGCGCCTACGAGGAACGACGCTTCGGCGTCGGCGAGGATCTCTACGGGGCGCTCGGCATCGCTCGCGAGGAGAAGGGCAAGCGGCTCGCCTGGTTCGCGGAGAACTTCCGCGCCTTCGGAGCACCGGTCCTCATGCTCGTCCACACGCCGAAATATATGGGCCCGCCGCAGTGGAGCGATATCGGCATGTGGCTCCAGACCATAGCGCTGCTACTGCGCGAGGAGGGGCTCGACAGCTGCTTCCAGGAGGCCTGGGCGGTCTATTCGCCACAGATCCGCGAGGTGGTGAAGATCCCCGAGGACCACATCCTCTTCTGCGGCATGGCGATCGGCTATCGCGACCCGGATGCAGCGGTGAACGGCTTCGACGTCAAGCGCGCACCGCTTGAAGAAAGCGTGCGCTGGGAAGGGTGGCGCTGACTACCGGTAATGATAGCGGCATTGGGCGATTTGAAATGTTTCCGTGTCGCCCTTGCCTACCACCCGGTAGACGAGGCGATGTTCGTCGGTGATGCGGCGAGACCAGTAGCCGGACAGGTCCTCCTTCAGGGGTTCGGGCTTTCCGATACCCTCGTAGGGTGTGCGCTGGCACTCCTTGATCATCCGATTGATCCGCTTCAGCAGCTTCCGATCCCGGTCTTGCCAGAAGAGATAGTCCGCCCATGCATCGCGGTCGAAAAGAAGTTGCATCCCTTAGTCGTCAACGACTTCGATCAACTCACGAACCTCTCCCTCGCCCGCATCGAGACGAGCAATTGAATCTCGAAGCCGTTCTGCGTTTTTGGGCGAAGACAGCAGATAGGCTGTCTCCCGCAAGGAGTTCCATTCGGACAGCGAAAGCATCACCACCGGTTCGCCGTTCTGGCGCGTGATGACGGTATGATCGCAGTCATCGACGACGCGATCCATCACAGCCTTCAGGTTCTTGCGAGCGTCGGTGTAGGTGGTCACATCCATAATTCAGAACTGTACAAAAATCTGCACCATGTCAAGCCGCTTGCCAGTTCGCTCCCGGCTGGCCTAATCGCGATCGCATGTCCGACCGGCCCCCGCTCCAGCTCTTCAATTCACTAACCCGCAAGCTCGAACCCTTCGAGCCGGTCCATGAAGGCGAGGCGCGCGTCTACACTTGCGGGCCGACGGTCTACAACTACCCGCATATCGGGAATATGCGCGCCTATGCCTTCGCCGACGTGCTGGGCCGGACGCTGAGCTGGAAGGGGTATGCGCTCAGGCACGTCATCAACATCACCGATGTCGGTCATCTGACCGACGATGCCGATACGGGCGAGGACAAGCTGGAGAAGGCGGCGGCCGGGTCGGGCAAATCGATCTGGGGCATCGCCGCGCATTATACCGAGGCGTTCAAGGCCGACATCGCCGCGCTCAATATCCGCGAGCCCGCGCAATGGTCGGTCGCGACCGACTACATCGAACCGATGATCGCATTCGCCAGGAGCATCGCGGACGAGCATTGCTACGAACTGGAAGGCGGGCTTTACTTCGACGTTTCGACGGTGAAGGATTACGGCCGGCTCGCCCGCGCCGTGACCGAGGAAGGTGAGGGCCGGATCGAGGCGGTCGAGGGCAAGCGCAATGCGGCCGACTTCGCGATCTGGCGCCGGACCCCGCCCGGCGAGACCCGACAGATGGAGTGGGATTCGCCCTGGGGCCGCGGCGCGCCGGGCTGGCATCTCGAATGCTCGGTAATGGGCGAGAAGCTGCTCGGCTTCCCCTTCGACATCCACACCGGCGGCATCGACCACCGCGAGATCCACCACCCCAACGAGATCGCCCAGAACCAGGCGTTCTGCGGCTGCGGCTCTTTGGACGAGGCCGCGCATTCGGGCGCCAGGATCTGGATGCACAACAATTTCCTCGTCGAGCGCAGTGGCAAGATGAGCAAATCGTCGGGCGAGTTCCTGCGGCTCCAGCTGCTGATCGACAAGGGCTACCATCCGCTCGCCTACCGCATGATGTGCCTTCAGGCGCATTACCGCAGCGAACTGGAGTTCAGCTGGGAAGGACTGGGCGCGGCGCTCACGCGGTTGAAGCGCATGGTGATGGGTGTCGATCGTCTGCGGGGCGAGAAGGCGGGCGAGCCGGCGCATCCGAAGCTGGCCGAAGCGCGCGCCCGGTTCGCTACCGCCATGGCCGACGATCTCAACACTTCGGTCGCTCTTGTCGCGCTCGAGGACGTGTTGGCGACGAAGAAGATCGATGGCGGTGTGAAGCGCGCCGCGGTCGAGGAAATGGACCGGGTTCTCGGCCTCGACCTGTTTGCGCTGGAACGTGAAGATTTCCGCCTCCGTCCAAGGGACGCGCAGATTACCGAGGCCGAGATCGAAGCGGAACTCCTCCGCCGCAAGGAGGCACGCGCCGCCAAGGATTTCGCCGCTTCCGACGCGATCCGCGACAGTCTCGCCGCCAAGGGTGTGGAGGTGATGGACGGCGACCCGCTGGGCTGGGAGTGGAAACTGCAATGAGCAAGCCGACTAGGGCCCTTCTGTCCGCGATGATCCGGCCTCTGGTCGAACCGCGCCTGCCGGACTGGGTCGAGCCCGCGTGGTTCGCCAGCAAGGAGGAGGCACTCGAATACGCGCCCAGGGCCGAGATCGGCTGGTTCGACTTCACCCAGCCCGGACCGATGGCAGAGGTCGCGCGCGCGGCGACCTCGCTCAAATGGCTGAATTCGATCTATGCGGGGCTCGATTTCCTGCCGCTCGACCTGCTCGACGAGCGCGGCGTGGTGATCACCAACGGGGCCGGCATCAACGCGATCACCATCGCCGAATATGTCGTCATGCTGATGCTCGCCCATGCCAAGGGCTACCGCGAGGTCGTGCGCGCGATGGACCGGCGCGAATGGCTGATGGACAGCCCAGGCAAGCGCGAGCTGGCGGGCGAGCGGGTCCTGCTGCTGGGGCTCGGCGCCATTGGATCGCTGGTGAAGACGCGGCTCGAAGGTTTCGACATGGAGGTGGTGCCGGTGCGCCGCTCGGGTGGAGCCGAAGGAGAAGGCGCCGCTCTCGGCCCCGACGAATGGCGCGGGCGGCTCGGCGAATTCGACTGGGTGGTGCTCGCCGTCCCCGCCACGCCCGAGACCGACGGGATGATCGGCGCCGAAGAGCTCGCGGCGATGAAATCCACCGCCGTGCTCGTCAATATCGCGCGCGGCGCCGTGGTCGACCAGCCCGCCCTGATCGCGGCGCTGGAGGCGAAGTCGATCGAGGCGGCCCTGCTCGACGTCACGACGCCCGAGCCGCTGCCCGAGGATCATCCGCTCTGGTCGCTCGACAACGCGCAGGTGACCATGCACCTTTCGGGCCGGGCGCAGACCAAGATGTTCCAGCGCTCGGCCGACCGCTTTCTCGCAAACCTCGACCGCTGGCATCGCGGCGAGCCGGTCGAACCCCGGCTCGACCCCGGCCTCGGCTACTGAACCCACGCTCACGCATCCTCGAGCAGCAGCAATTCGCAGCGCACGAGCAGGCGCGGGCGCGGCACCATGCGGTGCTCCACCTCGACCACGCTGGCATCGGCGACGAGCTGTCCGGGAATCGCGAATTCGTACTCGGGCAGTTCGGCGACGAAGCGTTCGCCCGCCGCCACCGCCTCGTCGCCCGCGAACAGGATGGCGAAGGCGTGGCGCGTTCCGGCGAAGGTAATGCTGGCCCAGGCGCGTTCCGAATGGGTCAGCACCTGCCCTTTATGGTCGCCTAGCGCGGCGAGCGCGTCGCATAGCCGGTCGGATGGCGTACGGCGGCGGGGGGCGGGGCGGCGGAGCGGGGTGGTTTCAACCGACATGCGCGTTCTCCCTTCCGGCGACCTCGTTCGCCGCTTCGAACCCGGCCATGAACCCGCGAATCCGCTGCTCCATGCGCGGACGCGGTTCGCGACCCATGCGCAGATCGAGCACGAAACGCGGATCGTGCGCGGCGAGGCGGCCGAATTTCGTGGCGGTCATCTCGTGTCGGCGAAGAAAGGTTTCGACGGATCGAACCAGCATTTGACGCTCCCCAAAGCTATTCGCGGCAGAACCGATTCGTACCGCTGTTCCCAATTTGTTCCATTCGAAATCCTACTTGTCTAGGAAAAATATCAGTATATAGGAAAACCCTCCGCATCGCCAATCAGGAGGAGTCGCATGGACTACCAGGAACCGCTTGATCGCTACGAGCCGGAGGAGCGCTACGCCCGCGCCCGGCTGCGGGAGACGATCAGGGAGAAGGGCCACACTCTGTCCGCGCTGGCGCGGCTGATCGGCCGTAACCCCGCATATCTCCATCAATATATCGGTCGAGGAAGTCCCCGGCATCTCGACGAGCCGGACCTTCACAAGATCGCCGAATTCCTCGGCGTCGACCCCGAAACCATCGCGACGCGGGCGGTGGCGACCAGGCCATCACCCGCCGCGTCGCGGGGAGAGAGCGATGGGTTCGTGGCGGTCCCGCGCCTGCCTCTGGAAGCCTCGGCGGGTCCGGGGGCCTTCGGTGCCGAGGAAATTTCCTACGACACCTTCCAGTTCTCCAAACGCTGGCTCCGCGAGATGGGGCTGAGCGGCGCCGACCTGTCCGCCATTCGGGTAGAAGGCGACAGCATGGAGCCGCTGCTGCGTTCGGGCGACGAGATCTTCGTCGACCGCAACAAGCGCGGCGGGGAGGGCGTGTTCGTCGTCCGCATCGGCGACGCACTTCACGTCAAGCAGGTTCAGGCCAGCGCCCCGGGCCGGATCGCCCTCATCAGCGCCAACGAAGCCTACGCCCCCATCGAACTCGCGCGCGACGAGGTCGAGATCATCGGCCGAGTGGTATGGAAGGGCGGGCGGGTTTGAGGTGTGGGGCGGTATGTCAGTATCGCTCGCGACCCCGCCTAGCTTGCATTGTTCCCTATCCGCAGCCATCTCCCGAGCCATGACCGACATCGCCAAGCAGCCCCCCATGAAAGCCGGGATCGTCCCGGTGACACCCCTCCAGCAGAACTGTTCGCTGATCTGGTGCACCGCGACCAACAAAGGCGCCCTGATCGATCCGGGCGGCGATCTCGACAAGCTCAAGGCGGCCGTCGAGCGGAGTGGGGTGCAGCTGGAGAAGATCCTCGTCACCCACGGTCATATCGATCATTGCGGCGAGGCCGGAGTGCTGGCGAAGGAACTGGGCCTGCCGATCGAGGGGCCGCATGAGGCCGACCGGTTCTGGATATCGCGGCTCGACGAGGACGGCCGCAAATACGGCATTCGCGGCACCTGTTTCGAACCCGATCGCTGGCTCAAGGACGGTGACACCGTGACGGTCGGCGAGCTGGAGCTGGAGGTGATCCACTGCCCCGGCCACACACCCGGCCATGTCGTCTTCTTCCACCGGCCGAGCAAGTTCGCGGTCGTTGGCGACGTGTTGTTCCAGGGCAGCATCGGGCGCACCGATTTTCCGATGGGCAACCATCAGGACCTGATCGACGCGATCACCCGGAAGCTCTGGCCGCTGGGCGACGACGTGACCTTCATCCCTGGCCACGGGCCGACCAGCACTTTCGGTCAGGAGCGCAAGACCAACGCCTTCGTCAGCGACGCGGCGCTGGCCTGAAGGCTCAGAACAGGCCCGAGGCGATCAACGTCGCCACTACGGCGAGGCCGATCAGCGTCAGCAGCGTGATCAGAACGCCGATCTTGCGCAGGATGTGCGGCGTTTCCGAATCCATGCCGATGGCGTGCGCGACTCGCCCGAGCAGGTAGATACCGATAACCAGCGAGAGCCACGCCTGGCCGCGCCCCGACAGCTCGATCCCGGCGACCAGCAGCAGCACGAAGGGCGTGTTCTCGACATAGTTCAGCTGCGCGCGCATCCGCCGCGCCAGTGGGCCGCCATTGTCGTCGCCGTGCAGGATATTGTGGCGCAGGCGCATCTGCCCGCATCGCACGGCCAGCCAGACCGCGATGATGGCGGCGGCGGCACAGGCGGTCAGCGTGACCGGCAAGAACAGGGTCGGCGGCATTCTCGTTCTCCCGATCGAAATCTCTTCGGTCGGCGGCTAACGTCAGAGGAGGAGGTGGACAAGCGCGATCGCGATTTGCCGGGTGGGATTCCTCGGCTTGCGCTCGCGTCGAAAACCGGTATAGGGCGCGCCTTCATCGTCACTGCCGGACGTTTTCGGTTCGCCGCCCTTGTGCGTCGCCGGACTGTCCCGTAAGGGCGGCTCCAACAAACGGATTTATTTGAGGAACAGGTGCCGAGATGGCCGTCCCCAAGAGAAAAGTATCGCCCCATCGCCGCGGCAACCGCCGGGCACACGATTCGCTCAGCATCGAAGCGCATCACGAATGCGACAATTGCGGCGAACTGAAGCGCCCGCACAATCTCTGCCCGCATTGCGGTTTCTACAACGGCCGCGAAGTCGTCGCCGTCGGCCTTTAAGGCCGTAACCTGAACCGGAGCTGCTCATGAGTCTGCCGCGTATCGCCGTCGATGCGATGGGCGGCGACGAAGGCGTGCGCGTGATGGTGGAGGGCGCCGCCCTTGCGCGCCGTCGTCACGACAAGTTCAAGTTTCTTCTGGTCGGCGATCAAGCGCAGATCGAGAAGGCGCTCGAAGCGCATCCCAACATGCGCGAGGCGTCCGAGATCCTCCATTGCGAGGATGTGATCGCCGGAGACGAGAAACCCTCTAAAGCGCTTCGCCGTGCGAAGACCACCAGCATGGGCCTCGCCGTCCAGGCGGTAAAGGAAGGCAAGGCCGGCGCCGCCGTGTCGGCCGGGAACACCGGCGCGCTGATGGCGATCAGCAAGCTTGCGCTGCGCACCATGCCCGGCCTCGACCGGCCCGCGCTCGCCGCCCTGCTGCCTACGCTCGGCGAGAACGACGTCATAATGCTCGACCTCGGCGCCAATCGCGAATGCGATACGCGCAACCTCGTCCAGTTCGCGATCATGGGCGCAGCCTATTCGCGCACCGTGACGGGCAGGGAGCGTCCGCGGGTCCGCCTGCTCAATATCGGGACCGAGGAAACGAAGGGCACCGAGGATATTCGCGACGCCGCCAACCAGCTGCGCGCCGCGACGGGTCTGGCACTGGACTTCGAAGGCTTCGTCGAGGCCGACAAGATCAATCGCGGCGATGTCGATGTCGTCGTGACCGACGGATTCTCCGGCAATATCGCGCTGAAGGCGATCGAGGGCGCGGCGCGTTTCGTCACCGACCTCCTGCGCAACGCCTTTACCTCTTCGCTGCGCTCGAAGGTCGGTTTTCTGGTCTCGCGCCCGGCAACCGAATTGCTCCGGCACCATCTCGATCCGAACAATCACAACGGGGCTGTCTTTCTCGGTCTCAACGGCGTGGTGGTGAAGAGCCACGGCAGTGCCAATGCCAAGGGCGTCGCCAACGCGGTCGAAGTCGCCGCGCGGCTTCTGGAGGACGACATCACCAATCGCATCGCTTCCGATCTTGGCGTACTCGACCAGGCGAACTTCAATCCCGTTCCCGGCATCGCGCAGGCGGGCGAGTGATCCGCTCGGTCATCACAGGAACCGGGTCGGCGCTGCCGGCGCAGGCAGTCAGCAATGCCGAACTGGCCGAGCGCGTCGACACCACCGACGATTGGATCGTCGAGCGCACGGGCATCCGTCAACGCCACATCGCTGGGGAGGGGGAAACCACCTCGACTCTCGCAACCGAAGCGGCGCGCAAGGCGCTCGACGCGGCCGGGATCGCGGCCGACGAGATCGGGCTGATCGTGCTCGCGACCGCCACGCCCGACCACACCTTTCCCGCCACCGCCACTCAGGTCCAGCACGCGCTGGGCTGCGGCACCGGCATTGCCTTCGATGTCGCCGCGGTCTGCTCGGGCTTTCTCTATGCGCTCGCAACCGCGGATTCGATGCTCCAGACCGGCATGGCGAAAAAGGCGCTGGTCATCGGCTCGGAAACCTTCAGCCGCATCCTCGACTGGGAGGACCGCACCACCTGCGTCCTCTTCGGCGATGGAGCCGGCGCGGTCGTGCTCGAAGCGCGCGAGGTCGAGGAGGATGGGCCGGGCATCATCGCGACCAAACTGCACGCGGATGGCGAGCACAAGGAATTGCTCTATGTCGATGGCGGCCCATCGACCACGGGCGAGGTCGGCAAGCTGCGCATGAAGGGCCGCGAGGTGTTCCGCCATGCGGTAGTCAATCTCGCCGACGTGCTGCGCGAAGTAATCGAGCGTGCCGGTGTCGCGGTCGAGGAGATCGACTGGGTCGTTCCCCACCAGGCCAATGCCCGCATTCTCGACGCCACTGCGCGCAAGCTCGGGCTGCCTGCGGAAAAGGTAGTGGTCACGGTCGACCGGCATGCCAACACCTCCGCCGCATCGGTGCCGCTGGCGCTTGACGTGGCGGTGCGGGACGGGCGCATATCCAAGGGCGACCTCGTCATGTTCGAAGCGATGGGCGGCGGCTTCACTTGGGGCGCGGCGCTCGCCCGCATGTAAACGGTCGAATTCGCAGCCGCTTGGTTTGCGTGATGCTGCACAAGCGACTAGATCACTGAGCAGACTTCGCTCCGGGTCGCGCCGGTGAAGAAAGGTGTAAGATATGCGATCGGTGGGTACGCTCACGAGGGCCGATCTGGCCGAAACGATCAACCGCAAGATGGGATTGAGCCGAGCCGAATCGCTCGATCTGGTCGAGGCGATTCTGTCGAAAATGTGCGCTGCCATGTCGGATGGCGAGAACGTGAAAATTTCCGGCTTCGGTAGCTTCGTTCTGCGGGACAAGAACGAGCGTGTCGGCCGCAATCCCAAGACCGGGGTCGAGGTTCCGATCACCTCGCGCCGGGTCCTGACCTTCCGCGCGAGCCAGCTTCTCAAGGACAGGATCGCGAAGGGTTAGACGATGACCGGCTTCAACGATGGCAAGGACGACAGCGCGCTTCGCACGATCGGCGAAGTCGGCAACGCACTTGGCATCAAGACCCATGTCCTTCGCTATTGGGAACAGCAGTTTCCCATGCTCCGTCCGTTGAAGCGCAGCGGTGGCCGTCGCTACTACCGTCCCGAGGATGTCGAACTGGTCCGAACCATCGACCGGCTCGTCAACGCCGAAGGCTACACGCTGAAGGGCGCGAAGGGTGTTCTCAAGAGCGAGGAAACGTCGCGCGCGTCGGTGAAGGAAGATACCGATCGCAAGGCGGCGGCGCCTCAGCCAGCGGCCGGATCGCAGCCGAACCCGGTCGATGCCCAATTGCTGATGCGTCTCAAATCCATTCGAGATGATTTGCAGCAGGCAATCGCCTCCTGATCGGTTCATTCCGCCGCGAGTAGTTCGGCCTGGCCGAGATCGACGCTCACTAGGCGGCTTACCCCCCGTTCGATCATAGTCACGCCGAACAGGCGATGCATCCGGCTCATGGTCACTGCGTTGTGCGTGACGATGAGATAGCGCGTGGTCGTCTCGCGAACCATCGCGTCGAGCAGGTCGCAAATGCGGTCGATATTTGCATCGTCCAACGGCGCGTCGACCTCGTCGAGCACGCAGATCGGCGCGGGATTGGTCAGAAACAGGCCGAAGATCAACGCCACCGCCGTCAGTGCCTGCTCTCCGCCCGATAGCAGCGTGAGCGATTGCAGCCTCTTGCCGGGCGGCTGCGCGAAGATCTCGAGCCCGGCCTCCAGCGGATCGTCGCTGTCGATGAGCGCGAGATGCGCCTTGCCTCCTTCGAACAGCCTCGTGAAGAGGCGCTGGAAATGGGTATCGACCTGTTCGAACGCTTCGCGCAGCCGTTCGCGCCCCTCGCGGTTGAGGCTGCCGATCGAGCCGCGAAGGCGGTTGACGGCTTCGGCGAGCTCGGCCTGTTCCTGCGCGCTCGTGCCGTGTTCGTCCTCGATGCGGGAAAGCTCCTCGGCGGCGACGAGATTGACGGGGCCGATCCGCTCGCGGCTGGCGGTCAGGCGATCCATTTCGACGCTTTCGGTCTCGGCTGCCTCGACAGCATCTTCATCGAAGCCGAATTTCTGAGGCAGGAGCGGAGGCGGTGACTGGAAACGCTCGCCCGAAATCCGGGACATCTCGATGCGGCGCGCATCCTCGTTCTCCGCGCGCGCCGCCAGAGTGGCACGGTTTTCGCGCACCCCGGCAAGGGCTTCGCCCGATTCGGCAAGCGCCCGGTCCGCGTCGGTCGCGACTGCCTGCGCGGCGTCGACCGCTTTCTGCGCGTTCGCCAGCTCCGTGCCGAGCCGTTCGCGCAAGGCCTCGCCCTGTTCGATCTCGCGGATCAGCGCCTCTGGCTTGGCAGCGGTGATCGCGCGCTGCTCTTCGATCGCTTCGAAGCGGGCGGTCATGTCCGCAAGGCGCCGTGCGGCATCCCCGCTGCGCGCTTTCCACCCGGCGATGTCGCTCCGCTGCGTACCGATCCGTTCGCGCGCGACTGCCAGCCCCTGATCGTGCGCTGCGAGCCGAGCGGCGGCGGACTGCACCGCGCTGCGCGCCGCTTCGTTCCGGGCTCTTGCCGCATCCAGCGCGGCGCGGCCCGTGGCGGGATCGGGGAGGGCGGCCTGCCTCGCGCGCGCCCCGTCCAGTTCGTGGCGCGCGGTTTCGATCCGCGACCCGTGATCGGCCTCGGTTGCGGCCAGTTCCTCGCGGCGGCGCGCCGTTCGCTCGCGCGCGGCTTCCGCCTGATCGAGCGCACGAAGGGCCTGACGCTCAGCCTCCGCCGCTTCACCGAGCGCCCGCTCGGCAGCGACCAGATCGCGCTGGAGAGTAGCAAGTTCCTCGCGCACCGCCGCTTCGCGCGCCTCCACTTCTTCGACCGCCCGCCGCAGGGCCGGCACCTGTTCGTCGAGTTCGCGGAACCGGTTCTCTGCTTCCAGCCGCGCCGCATCCGCTGCGCCTTCGCCGCGCACGACCAGACCGTCCCAGCGCCGCAACGTGCCCCCCTTTGTCACCAGCCATTCGCCCGGTTCGAGAGTGCGGCCATCGTCCTGCATGACCGCGTGGACCATCGACAGCCGCGCGGAAAGTTCCGCCGGACAATCGAGCGCCCGGCGCGCCAAGCTGTCCTCGACCGAGCGGGCGGTCTCCGCTCCGGTCCAGTAGCGCCCATCGTCCTGCGGTTCCGGTATGCCGATCAGCGCCTTGCCGTCGCGGCCCAGCACGGCGGCGAAGGCGCGTTCCCAGCCCGGTTGCGGACGAACACGGTCGATTGCCTGCGGACGCCCGCGCCGGGTCTCGGCAGCGCGTGTTCGTGCGTCCCGATCGCGCTTCAGCCCGCTCCATTCGCGCTCGACCCCGGTGAGTTCGGCGCGGGCGGCGGATAGAGCATTGGCTGCCGCGTCCCGGGCAGGTTGCAGCTCGGCCTTGCGCGCCTGCATCCGGTCCAGTTCCTCCCGGCGATCGGCAACAGAGCGAGTCGCCTCCTCGACGTCCTCCCCGGCGGCACGAACGGCGTTCTCGTCGTCCGTTGCCGAAAGTTCCGCGCGCGCGGCCGCGATCCGGCGCTCCTCGGCTTCGAGGCGATCCAACCGCTCCTGCGCCTGCCCGATCGCCGCCTCGGCGACCCGCCACTCCGCCTCCACGCCGGCATTCTCGGCCGTCGCGCGGGCAAGCGCAAGTTCGTTCGCGCGTGCACCGGCTTCCGCCTTCTCCAGCGTTGTGGCGAGCGAGGGCCGCGCCTTCTCGTCCTCGGCGAACCGAGCCTCGTTCGCCGCCAGTTCCTTCTCCAGACGAGCAATCGCCTCCGCCGCGTCGGTGGTCAGGCGGTCGGCGTCGATCCGGTCCTCCTCCAGCCGCGTGCGTTGGCGGTCGAGATCGGCGAGCCGTTCCTCGGCAGCCTCCAGCTTGGTGGCGAGCGCGGCCATGCGGTGCCCATGCGCGCTGGCATCGTCGCGCCGATCGGCCAGTTCCTCGCGCGCGGCGTTGAGCGCGAGCGCCGCCTCCTGCTGCGCCGATTGCGCCGCCGTCAGACCGGCCTGCGCCTCCGTGACGGCCGCCTCGGCCGTTCTTGCCGTGGCCTTCGCCTTATCGGCGGCGGCGGCGGCGTCCCGCCAGCGGGCGAAGACCAGCCGTGCTTCGGCCGTGCGGATTTCGTCCGACAGCCTGCTGTAGCGCTCGGCCTGTTTCGCCTGCCGTCGGAGCGAGGCGATTTGCGTGTCGAGTCCAGCCATGAGGTCTTCCAGCCGCGACAGGTTCGCCTCGGTCTGGCGCAGCTTGTTCTCCGCATCGCGGCGCCGGACATGCAGGCCCGCGATTCCGGCGGCTTCTTCGAGCATCTGGCGCCGTTCGGTCGGCCTGGCGGCGATGACCTGCGCGATCTTGCCCTGGCTGACGAGAGCGGGCGAGTGTGCTCCGGTCGCCGCGTCGGCGAAGGTCAGCGCGACGTCCTTGGCCCGCACGTCGTTGCCGTTAATGCGATAGGCGCTGCCGGCTCCGCGTTCGATGCGGCGGACGACTTCGAGTTCTTCATCAGCGTCATCCTCACCCTGAAGCACCACCTCGGCGAAGTCGCGGGGCGGGCGGCTCTCGGTGCCGGCGAAGATCACGTCTTCCATTCCTCCCGAGCGCATGGATTTGGGCGAGTTCTCGCCCATCACCCAGCGGATCGCCTCGAGCAGGTTGGATTTGCCGCAGCCATTGGGGCCGACCACGCCGGTCAGCCCGGGTTCGATATGCAGCGTGGCGGGTTCGACGAAGCTCTTGAAGCCGGAAAGTTTCAGCTTCCTGAGGATCATCGTGTGCCGCCCCGCCGCGGCTTTCTCAGCGCGCGCCGGCCTGCTGGAGGACCGGTTCGAGGCTGGACCAGCTGCTCACGCCGTCGAGCTTGCGCCCGTTGACGATGAAGGTCGGCGTGCCGGTGATCTCCAGTTCGTTCGATTGCTGGGTGGAATTGTTGGCGATCGTTTCCATGCTGGAAAAATCGGCGAGGCAGGTCTGCGCCTCGTCGCGGCTGAGGCCCAGCCGGCTGAAGAAGTCGTAGAAACCGGCAACCTGCGCGCCTTGGACGAAGCGCTGCTGTTCGGGCAGTTCGAGCGCCTGGCCGAAGGCTTCCTGATTGTCGAACACCGGCTGGAGGACCTCCTGCAGGTTCTTCCAGACAACTTCCGAACGCGGGTGATAGGCTTCCTTCTGCCCGCAGCGCACGAGTCGCGCGAGGATGAGGTCGTGCGGCCCATGGATCTGGTTGCGCAGTTCGAAACTGACCCGGCCCGTATCGACGTATTTCTCCTTCAGCTCGTCCACACCCTCGACCGCGAAGGCGGCGCAGGCGGGGCAGGAGAGCGAGGCGTATTCGACGAGTTTGATCGGAGCGTCGGGATTGCCGAGCAGGTAGCCATCGGAATCGGTGATCGCGACCGTGTCGGTCCATTGCTGGCCCGCCGGCGGCGCGACTTCCGCGACCGGTTCGCCCGCGACCGCCTCGGCAGCGTCGCCCGCCTCGCCGCTGCCGCAAGAGGCCAGCGCCATGGCAAGAGGCAGGGCAAGGGTGGCGAGGATCGGGCGAATGGTCGTGGTCATGTTCGGTCCTGTTCAGTGGATGCGGTTAGAGATTAGCCGAGATCGGGCCTTGCGCGAAGCGGGACCCGCGATTTGTCGCGGAAAACCGGCGCGCGTCAGAGCCGGCTGTCGAGTTGGGGTTGCAGGCTCTTCCAGTCGTGCACGCCGCCCAGAAGCTTGCCGTTGATGACGAAGCTGGGTGTACCCTCCAGCTTCAGGTCGCGCATGTCGCGCACGCTGGTCTCGGCGAGAGCCGTCGCCTTCGCCTCGTCCGCCAGGCAGCGATTGAGATCGGCGCGCGAATAGCCCCGGCCTTCCATGATCTGGTAGAAGCCGAGATCGCTGGCGATCGCTTGACGCCGGGCGGAGTTCGAGCCGAACTGCCAGCGCGAACGCTGGGCCTGGGTCGTCTTGCTCGCGGCGGCCAGCCAGTCCGCCTGCTTCATCATGATCGCGGCGTGGTTGGCCATGAACCGGTTGGGCTCGCCGCAATGGGTGAGCAGCGCCGCGGTCAGGTCCACCGGATCGCGCAGCAAATGGCGGATCTCGTAGCTGACCTTGCCGGTCGGAACATAGGCCAGCTTGATCGCCCCATCGCCGTCGCGCGCGAAATCGGCGCAGTGGCTGCAGGTGTAGCTCATATATTCGACCAGCCTTGTCTCCGCCTCGGGATTGCCGAGGCGATGGCCCTGATCGTCGCGCGATATGGTGACGAGCCAGTTCTGCGGCTTGGCCAGCGCGCTCACGGCTTTCCTGGGCACCTGCTTGTGCGCCAGTGCCATGCCGCCGGTCATGCCGAGAGCCATGGCCGCGACACCGGCGACGAATTTCGAAACGATCTTCATTCCTCAGTCCTCGTTCTCGGACCCGAAGCTGCGCGCGAGCGATTCGAGCACGGTGCGCAGTTCGGGATCGCCGATATCGCGCAAACTTTCCCCCAATTCCATCGGGATCGGTTTGAGCGAAGGGGGCGCCTTGGGTTTTTCCGAAGCGCTGTTATTGCCGGCCGGCGGCTTAACGGTGCCTTGCCGCAGCTTGATCCGCGCCACGGCGTTGTAGCCGAAAAAGCGGTTCACCCGCTCGACGATCTCAGGGATGACGTGCTGGATCAGCGTGGCGTGGCCGGGCGAGGCGACGAGATTGAGTATCCCTTCCGCCTTCTCTCCGGGAGGAAAGCGGATCGACTCCGGCATGCAGACACGCGAATGCGTTTCTCCGACGATCTCGGGCCAGCGGCTGACGACGCTCGACTGCACGAAACCGAAGCGACGGAAGGCCGTGCGCCCGATCTGCGGCATCAGGGTTCCGACCGGCTTCGCCGGGCCGCCGCGCGGGCGTTCGTAAGGCTTGCCGGCGTGGCGCGTGGCGGCCGGCCTCCTGCCGCGGCTGGTGGTGCTGCGTTCCATCTCGGCACTGCTCATGCCATAGAGCGCGCGTGGCCGCCACCGTCTCCGACACTCTGCTCGACTGGTACGACAAACATGCGCGCGAGCTGCCGTGGCGTGCGCGGCCCGGAGTTCCGCCGACCGACCCCTACCGGGTGTGGCTGTCCGAGGTGATGCTGCAACAGACGACCGTCGCGGCGGTGAAGCCCTATTTCGCGGCGTTCACCATGCGCTGGCCCGATGTCGCCGCTCTCGCCGCAGCGCCGGAGGAAGAGGTGATGGCTGCCTGGGCCGGATTGGGCTATTATTCTCGCGCCCGCAATCTGGTGAAAGCGGCAAGAGAGGTCGCGGCGCTTGGTCGCTTTCCCGATACGGAAGCGGGACTGCGCGCGCTGCCCGGCCTCGGAGACTATACGGCGGCGGCGGTCGCCGCGATCGCTTTCGGTCGGCGGGCGGTGGTGGTGGACGCCAATGTCGAGCGGGTGGTCGCGCGGCTCTTCGCGATCGACACCCCGCTCCCCGCCGCCCGCAAGGCGATCCGCGAGCGCACTGATGCGGTAACGCCGGACAGTCGCGCGGGCGATTTCGCGCAGGCGATGATGGATCTGGGCGCGACGATCTGCACGCCGCGCGAGCCGCGCTGTCTGCTCTGCCCGCTATCCGAAACCTGTGAGGGACGGCGAACGGGCGAACCAACGCGCTTTCCGGTCAAGCCCGCCAGAAAGGCCAAGCCGCAGCGGCGCGGCACCGCCTTCTGGATCGAGCGCGAGGGATCGGTCTGGCTCGTCCGGCGCGAGGGGGAGGGGATGCTGGCGGGAATGCGCGCTCTTCCCGACGATGGCTGGACCGCCCGCGCGGACGGGACGGACGCTGCGCCGCTCGAAGGACCGTGGACGGACATAGGCGCGGTCCGGCACGGCTTCACCCATGCAGACCTCGAACTCGCGGTCCGCAGGATCGAGACTGCATCCACTCCGCCGGGTGAGGGAGAATGGTGGCCGATCGAAAGTCTCGACGGCGCCGGCCTGCCGACCCTCTTCGCGAAGGCCGCGCGGCTGGTGCTCGCCTAGAAGATGCCGCCGCCAAGGCTCAGGCGGACGATCACGATCAGCAGGACGACAAGGTTGAAATTGCGCCCGCCGCGGCTCGAGGAAAGCTGACCCAGCACGATCCCGACCACGATCAGCGGCAGAGCGAACCAGTTGCCCCATCCGAGCAGGGGAATCTGTGAAGGGATGACGATAGCCAGCGAGAGGATGCCGACGAGGATAGAGGCGAGATTGAGCATGTGTCCCAGATAGATAACACGGTGCCGACCGCAAGATCATTCTCCCGTTGCTTTTCGCAATCGATTGTTCATTTTGGCGCGCACATGGCGGCGTCCTGCCGGCAGGAGGGAGTTTCCATGGCCTATCGCGAATTCGAAGAGATCAATCTGTCCCGCCGCTCCCTGCTGCGCGGGAGCGCGGTGCTGGGTGCTGGGGCGGCAATCGCCGGGCTGCCGACGGGTTCGGGTCTGCTCGCCCGGACGAGCGCACAGGCGCGCAATTTACGCGCCCAGTTCCCCACCGTTGCCGGGCTGGTCGATCGCTATGTCGATGCGCGCAAGGTCGCGAACATGGTGGCCATCATGGGCTGGGGGCAGGATGCGCCCGCCACCATTGCCAAGGGCAATCTCGCGATCGGGCAGAACCAGCCGGCCGGGATCGACAGCCTCTACCGTATCTATTCGATGAGCAAGCCGATCACCGGCATGGCGACGATGATCCTGATCGACGAGGGCAAGCTCGGCCTCGACCAGCCGCTCGCCGAGATCCTGCCCGCTTACGCCAATATGCAGGTGCAGAAGACTTATGACGGCTCGATCACCGATGTCGTGGCGGCCGAGCGGCCGATCACCATCCGCCACCTGCTGACCCATACGGCGGGGATCGGCTATAATATTGTCCAGAAGGGTCCGATCAAGGACGCCTACAATCAGCGCGGCATCATCGGTGGGCAGGTCAGCAAGCTGCCGATCGCTCAGGCTCTGCTCGGCGATTACGACGCCGCACCCAGCCTCGCCGCCTTCGCTGACCGGCTGGCCGAACTCCCGCTCGTCTATCAGCCGGGCACGAAATGGAGCTATTCCAACTCGATCGACCTGCTTGGCCGGGTGATCGAGGTGGCCTCGGGCGAGAGCTTCGCGAGCTTCCTCCAGACCCGCATTTTCGAGCCTACCGGCATGACCAGCACCTGGTTCCGCGTTCCGGCGAGCGAGGTCGGGCGGCTGACCACCAATTACGGGGTCATGAACGGTACGCTGATCCCGCTCGATCCGGCGCGGATGTCGATCTTCCTCGACCAGCCTCCGTTCCCGGCGGGCGGCGGCGGGCTCGTCTCCAGTCCGCGCGATTACGACCGCTTCCTGCGGATGCTGCTCGGCTACGGCGCGATCGACGGCAAGCGGGCGATGAGCGAACGCGCTGTGCGGCTCGGCACGTCGGACATCCTGCCCGAAGGGGTCAGCACCGCGGGCACCTACGCCGCGGGATCGGGATATGGCGCGGGCGGCCGGGTCAGCGACGGTTCCTATGGCTGGGCCGGAGCGGCGGGGACGGTCGGCGCGGTCAACTTCAAGGCCGGGCTGCGGGCCGGGCTCTTCACGCAGTACATGCCTTCGGAAGCCTATCCGGCGCAGAGCGAGTTCACGGCCGCGGTGCTTGCCGATGTGGGTTCGATGGCGATGAACAAGGCTGGCTGAGTTTACGTGCTCGCGTTCACTGGATCGCGGCTCGACCGGGCGGATAATCTGCGCGCCGACCCTGCGGCGCTCTCTGGCCTGATGAACTGGCGGGCGCGGCTGCTGGCGCTCGACGGACTGATGCCGGGAATGGATGAGAGCGGGGCGCTCGCCTGGACCACGCTTGCCGACGCGCCGGAGGGGTGCGATCTCGTGTTCCTCGGCCTCGACGAAGGGAAGGCGTGTTTCGCCGCCGTGCCCGAGGCGGGCGATATCGCGCCGCGCCTCGCCAATCCGGCGCTGTGGCAGGCGATGGCCTCGCTCCGGCCCGACGATCTGGCGATCTATGGTGGCGCGCGCAGTCTCGTCGACTGGCACGCCCGGCACCGCTTCTGCGCCCAGTGCGGCGGCCCGACCACTCTGGCGAAAGGCGGATGGCAGCGCGATTGCGGCAATTGTGGCGCGCAGCATTTTCCCCGCACCGATCCGGTCACGATCATGCTGGTCGAGCACAATGATCGCCTGCTTCTCGGCCGTGGCAAGGGCTGGCCCGAGGGGCGCTTTTCCGCCTTGGCAGGCTTCGTCGAGCCGGGCGAGAGCCTGGAGGAAGCTGTCGCCCGCGAGGTGCTGGAGGAAAGCGGCGTGGTGGTGGGCGAGGTCCGCTACATCGCCAGCCAGCCCTGGCCTTTTCCCAGTCAGCTGATGATCGGCTGTCACGCCACGGCGACCTCCGATGCGATCACGATGGACGAGACCGAATTGGCCGAGATCGGCTGGTTCAGCCGGAGCGAGGTGGCGGCGGCGCTGGTGGGCGAGGGACCCTTCACCGCTCCGCCCGCGCAGGCCATCGCGCATCACCTCCTTACATGGTGGATCGAGAAATGACCCGGCCGCAAAAGCTTGCAATCGACATCTGGTCCGACGTGATGTGCCCTTGGTGCCTCGTCGGCTGGGGCAACCTTTCGCAGGCGCTGGAGCGGCTGGAGGGCGAGATTGCCGCCGAGATCCGCTGGCACGCCTTCGAACTCAATCCGGACATGCCCGCCGGCGGCGAGGAGCGAACGGCGCATATCGCGCGCAAATACGGACGGACCGTGGCGCAATCGCGCGAGGTGCAGGACCGGATGCGCGAGGCGGCGGAAATGGCCGGTGTCTCGCTGGATTATACGGGCGAAGAGCCTGCGCCGCCAGCGATGATGTGGAACACATTCGCCGCGCACAAGCTGCTGACATGGGTGGGGGAGGAATTCGGCACCGAGCGGCAGACGGCGCTTAAGCTCGCCCTGTTCGAAGCGCATTTCAATCACCGGCGCCCGATCGGCGAACGCGACGTGCTGCTCGATATCGCCGAGCAGCAGGGACTCGATCGCGCTGCGGCAATGGCGGCGCTGGACAGTGCCGATATCGCGCAAAAAACCCGCTCCGAAGAGCGGGCTGCGTTCGACCTAAACATCACCGGCGTTCCGGCGATGATTGTGGCCGATCGGTTCATGATACCCGGCGCGCAGAGCCCCGACGTCTATGTCGATGCTCTGCGCCGGGTGGCGGCGAAGCTCGCCGCCTGAAACCTAGCTGTTCCGGTTTTCCTGGATCGCCGCGCGCGTTTTCGGTCCCTTCTTCGCATCGTCGCCCGGATTGTCCGAGCCGACTTCGGGCTCGCGATTTTCTGGATCGGTCGCGCTGTTGAGTTCGCCGCGCTTGCCAACCCGGCGGTTGACCTCGCCACCGGCGGAACTCTGCTGGGACGGCGTATCGTTCTCGGTCATCGAATCGATCAGGTCGTTGTCGGGATGGCGCGATTGACGTTCGGGCATGAAGTTTCTCCTTTCCCCATCAACCAAGACGGGCAGGCAGACGTTCCAGCCTAGATCAAACCCAGCCGCTGCAACTTCCCCGCCAGCCGGCCGGGAATGACGTCGCCCACATCTTCGCCCTCGGCCAGATCGCGCGGTGGCTCGCCCTTGAGATACCGCCAGCCCTGATGGGCGCGCTTGGGGAGGGGGAGTACCTTGATCAGGCGCGGTTCGAGATCGATTGACCAGCGCCCGTCTTTCGTCTCGCTGAAACCGAGGATCGGACTGCGCGCGACGATGTTGTGCCGGTGGATCCAGAACAGCGAGCCGCCGATGCATTCCTCCCACCGGGTCGGACGGTAGCGGGTGGTGAGGTTGGGGCTGCGCCGCTCGGCATACCATTTCTCGATATCGGCGAAACTCTGCGCGCCGAAGGCGATCTTGGTCAGGTTGAGCGGCATGGGGGAGAGATAGGCACTCGCTCCGGCGTCTCAACCTGTCAGACCACGCCCACCGCCACGGCAAGGCCGAGAAAGGCGAAGAAGCCCATCGAATCGGTGATCATGGTCACGAACACGCTGGAGGCGACCGCCGGGTCCTGATCCAGCCGGTCGAAAATCACCGGAACGAGCACTCCGGCCAGCCCGGCGACCATCACGTTCACCACCATCGCGGCGGCGATTACTCCGCCCAGCAGCGGAGTGAAGATCGCCGCCGTGCCGAGCCCGATCAGCACCGCGATCGTCACTCCGTTGAGCAACGCGACGCGCATTTCGCGCCACAGGATACGTCTGGTGTTCGAGCGGGTTAGCTGGTTCATCGCGATGGCACGGACGGTCACCGCCATGGTCTGGGTGCCCGCATTGCCACCGATGCTGGCGACAATCGGCATGAGGACGGCAAGCGCCACCAGTTGCTCGATCGCAGCGCCGAACAGGTAGATGATCCCGCTCGCCACCAGCGCCGTGCCGAGATTGGCGACCAGCCAGCGCACGCGCGCCGAATAGGCGTCACGAATGGGCTCGTTGATGTCGCCTTCACCCGCGCCGGACATCAGCAGGGCGTCCTCGCCCGCTTCCTCGGCGATGATGTGGACCACGTCATCGACCGTCATCTGGCCGACCAGCCGCCCGCTCTCGTCGATCACCGCCGCCGAGACGAGGGCGTATTTCTGGAACATGTTGCCGACCTCTTCCTGATCCAGCATCGCCGGGATCAGGGTCTGGTCGCGCTTCATCACGTCGGCGAGCGCGATGGCGCGGGGCGTGCGCAGGATCCACGAGAGCGCACAGGTGCCCACCGGATGGTGCTTCTCGTCGACCACGAAGACCTCGAGGAAATCGTTCGGCAGGTCGCGCCCCTCGCGCAGGAAATCGATTAGCCCGCCGACCGTCAGATGCTCGGGCACCGCGACGAATTCGCGGCTCATCAAACGCCCGGCGGTCTCTTCCGGATAGGACAGCGCGCTCTCGATCGCGATCCGGTCCTCGTCGTCGAGCTCGGCGAGGATCGCCTGCCGGTCCTCCTCGTCGAGATCCTCGATCAGCTGGACCGCGTCGTCGGTCTCCAACTGCTCGGCGATCTGCGCGACGCTGGCGGCGGGCAGCGCCTCCATCATGTCGTCGCGCACGAAGTCGTTGAGCTCGGCGACGACCTCGCTCGTCATCAGGTCGGTGATGGCGGCGGCAAGCTGGCGCCGCTCCTCCCGATCGAGCAGTTCGAGAAGGTCGGCGACGTCGGCGGGGTGGAGCGGTTCGACCAGCTCGTAGGCGCGCTCGCTGTCGCCGTCTTCCAGCGCGTCCTCGACCTTGTTGACGAATTCGGGCTTGAGGATGTTGTCCTCGTCGTGGCGTTCGTCGTCGATCCGGTCGTCGGGGCGTCCCGCCTCGTCGGCGGCGTCCTCGTCCGTCACGTCTTTCTCGAGGAGCGCTTCGTCGGCCATGGCGCCGCTCTAGGCATTGCGCGCCATATGGCAAGCTGTGGTCGACACGCTGGCAACAGTCCCTATATCAGCGCGCGACGATACAGGAGATTCAGAGCGATGGCCGACGACACACTCACTCTCACACTCGACACCGGCAATGGTGAAGGCGGCGACGTCGTCATCAAGCTGCGCCCAGATCTCGCGCCCGGCCATGTCGAGCGGATCACCGAACTGGCGAAGGACGGTTTCTATGACGGTGTGGTCTTCCACCGCGTGATCCCTGGCTTCATGGCGCAGGGCGGCGACCCCACCGGCACCGGCATGAGCGGCAGCGACAAGCCCGACCTCAAGGCCGAGTTCAACAGCGAGCCGCATGTCCGTGGCACCTGCTCGATGGCCCGCACCCAGGTGCCCGACAGCGCCAACAGCCAGTTCTTTATCTGCTTCGACGACGCGCATTTCCTCGACGGCCAGTACACCGTCTGGGGCCAGGTCGAGAGCGGCATGGAACATGTCGACGCCTTGCCCAAGGGCGAACCGCCGCGCGAGCCGGGCAAGATCGTGAAGGCGAGCGTTTCGTAAGGCTATTGCGGGTCGGGGCTTCGCGTAAGTGTAAGTATATCGGGCAGCCCCGGCCCCCCTTCGTCCGCATAGATTTCCGTGCGGTCGAGCGAGCCGTCCGGGTGCTCCATGAAGTCTATGGAAATGGCATGGCTCTCGCCTGCATCGAGGCCGGTGATATCCAGAGGAACGAAATGCACCTGTCCCGCCGTACCGGGTAAAGCGACGAGGCGGGGCTGGTTCCCCTGCGGACAATAATGCGTCGCCATGACGACGTTTCCGGCCAGATGGTAGACCGTCATCGAATGAAGGCCGGAGCGGGTTTGCCATCGTTCGACCAACGTGTGACCCGCTGCGGTCCTTTCGAACACGATGGTGAGAGCATCGTTCCCAACCACGCTCCACCGACCTTCCCATGCCGCCATCCTCACAAAATGTTCGGCAGCAGTGGCCGTCGCCGTTTCCTGCGACTGCAACGGAAAACCGACGGTGAGGAGAAAAACCATCGCAAGAATGCGCTTTACCATCTTGCGGTTATGACACGGCTCTAGATGCATACAACACCGTTGTGCGATTGAAACGCCCCGACGGTTTCGTTACAGCCCTAGCTCCCATGAAAAGCACTACGACACCCCCCAAGACCTACCGGGTCAAGAGCTTCGGCTGCCAGATGAACGTCTATGACGGCGAGCGCATGGCCGAGATGCTCGCCGAGCGCGGCATCGCGCCCGCGCCGGAAGGCGAGGAGGCGGATCTCGTCGTTCTCAACACCTGCCACATTCGCGAGAAGGCGGCGGAGAAGGTCTATTCCGACATCGGCCGCCTGACCAAGGTGGGCCGCAAAGTAGGCAAGGAGCCGCTGATCGCGGTCGCCGGTTGCGTCGCGCAGGCCGAAGGTGAGGAGATCATGGCCCGCGCGCCCGCCGTCTCCATGGTCGTAGGCCCGCAGGCCTATCATCGCCTGCCCGAAATGCTCGCCCGCGCGGTGAAGGGCGAGCGCGCGACCGACACCGACATGCCGGCCATCGCCAAGTTCGCCGCGCTTCCCGAGCGCCGGCGGGTGGCGCCGGCCGCCTTCCTCACCGTGCAGGAGGGTTGCGACAAGTTCTGCACCTATTGCGTCGTGCCCTACACGCGCGGAGCGGAAATCTCGCGGCCTTTCAGCGATCTGGTCGAGGAAGCGAAGAAGCTGGTCGATGCGGGCGCGAAGGAGATCACGCTGCTAGGCCAGAATGTCTCGGCCTGGAGCGGCGAGGACGAGAAGGGCCATCAGCAGGGCCTCGACGGGTTGATCCGGCGGCTGGCGACGATCCCCGACCTCCGTCGCATCCGCTACACGACCAGCCACCCGGCCGACATGGACGAAGGCCTGATCGCCGCGCATGGCGAGGTCGAAAAGCTCATGCCCTTCCTCCATCTGCCGGTCCAGTCGGGCAGCGACCGGGTGCTGAAAGCGATGAACCGCTCGCACACCGGCGACAGCTACCTGAAACTGCTCGAACGCTTCCGCGCGGCGCGGCCCGACATCGCTCTCAGCGGTGACTTCATCGTCGGCTTTCCCGGCGAGACCGATGCCGAGTTCGAACAGACGCTCGCTTTGGTCGATACGGTCGGCTACGCGCAGGCCTTCAGCTTCAAGTATTCGCCCCGGCCCGGCACTCCGGCGGCGACCATGGATGCCCAAATCGCGCCGGAAATCATGGACGAGCGCCTCCAGCGCCTCCAGGCCGCGCTCAACCGCGATCAGCTCGCCTTCAACCGCGCCACCGAAGGCCGCACCTGCCAGGTCCTGGTAGAGCGCAAGGGCAAGCTTCCCGGCCAGTGGCTCGGCAAGTCGCCCTGGCTGCAGAGCGTGTGGTTCGAGGGCGATTGTGCGATCGGCGATCTGGTCGTCGTGAAGCTGGGCGAGGCGGGGCCGAATTCGCTGGCCGGCACTCTGCGCGTGCCGGTCGAAGCCTGAGTCCGCAAACGCAGCCCAGAGATGACTTTCCACTGTCCTATCGTGCTCTCCCGCTTGCCTAACCTCGTTCGGCCCTTACATTCCCGACTCGGAACCAAAGGAGCCTAATGGCGCGTAAACCCGGCAATCGGCCCGACCGTGACGAGCGGACGAGCTTCAGCAAACCCCCGATCCCCCAGCGCGAGGTGCGCCGGGCTCAGCTTGATCTGAGTTTCGACAATCAGAGCCTGCTTGGGGCCCTGTTCGGGCAGTTCGACGCCAATCTGGTGCAGGTGGAAAACCGGCTCGGCGTGTTCATCTCGGCGCGTGGGAACGAGCTTCATCTGGAAGGGCCGGAGGATAGCGTCGCGCGTGCGCGGGACGTGCTGCGCGCGATGTATGACAAGCTCGCGGTGGGGCAGGATCTCGATGCCGGGCTGATCGAATCGCTGATAGCCATGTCGGACGAGCCGACGCTCGATGGGATCGTCGGCGGCGAGCCGGGCGAGCGGGCGGGAATGCCCCCGATCATGATCCGCACGCGGCGCAAGACGATCGTGCCGAGAAGCCTCGTGCAGGCGACCTACATGCGGGCCTTGGCGCGCGACGACATCATCTTCGCGCTCGGTCCGGCGGGTACGGGCAAGACTTATCTGGCCGTGGCCCAGGCGGTCAGCCAGTTGATGACCGGCAGCGTGCAGCGCCTGATCCTCAGCCGACCGGCGGTGGAGGCGGGCGAAAAGCTCGGCTTCCTGCCCGGTGACATGAAGGACAAGGTCGATCCCTATCTGCGACCGCTCTACGACGCGCTCTACGACTGCATGCCGCCCGAACAGGTCGAGCGGCGGCTGGCCTCGGGCGAGATCGAGATCGCGCCCATTGCCTTCATGCGCGGGCGCACGTTGGCCGATGCCTTCGTGATCCTCGACGAGGCGCAGAACACCACGCGCGAACAGATGAAGATGTTCCTCACCCGCTTCGGCCAGAACAGCCGCATGGTCATCTGCGGCGATCCGCGCCAGGTCGACATTCCGGGTGGCGATCGGATGAGCGGGCTGGCCGACGCGGTCGACAAGCTGGAAGGCGTCGACGGTTTCGGCACAATCCGCTTCACCGCGGCCGACGTGGTTCGCCACCCGATCGTGGGGCGGATCGTCGAGGCTTATGAAGGGCCGGTGAGCTAGGTGCAGCTCGATATCGAGATCGACGGCTGGCCCACGGCGAACGCAGGCGGCACCGACTGGGCCGACCTTGCCGAACGCGCGCATGAGGCGGCCGAGAGCGTGGAGCCGGCGCTGGCCAATCCGCGCCTGTCCGCCAGCATCCTGTTCACGCTCGACGAGGATGTGCACACGCTCAACCGCGAATGGCGGGCAAAGGACAAGCCGACCAATGTCCTCTCCTTCCCCATGCTGACGCGCGAGCAATTGCTGGCGCTGGCCGGCGAGGGCGGGCCGGAGATGCTCGGCGACATCGCGCTGGCGCTGGAGACTTGCGAGCGGGAGGCGCGGGAGAAGGGTATTTCGCTGGCCGACCATACCGCGCATCTCCTGGTCCACGGCCTGCTCCATCTCGCCGGCCACGACCATGTCGAGAGCGACGGTCAGGCCGAGGCGATGGAGAAACTCGAAGTCGCGGCGCTTGCCAAGATGGGCATTTCAGACCCATATGAGGATCGCTGACAACAGGAGTGCGTTCGAAGGGCCATGCCCGACAGTCCATCATCTGCCGGAGAGGCGGAAAGTAGCAGCGGGCTCTGGCCCGCCATTCGCAAATTGTTCGATCCCGACAGCGGCGAACGGTCCTTGCGCGAACAGCTCGAGGAGACGCTCGACGAGCACGAGGGCGAGAACGGCGATGTCGAACGCGTCGATACGGGGAAGGGAGACCTTTCGCCGGTCGAGCGGCAGATGGTGCGCAATCTCCTCCATTTCAGCGAACACGACGCCGACGATGTCGCGATCCCGCGCGGCGAGATCATCGCGCTCGCCGCCGATGCCTCGTGGGACGAGGTCGTCGCGGCCTTCGCGGAACACGGCCATTCGCGGATGCCGGTCTATCGCGACCAGCTCGACGACGTGATCGGCATGGTCCATATCAAGGACGTCTTTGCCTTTCTCGCCGCGGGCAAGCCGCCGCCGCCCGATTGGACGACGCTGATGCGCCAGCCGCTCTACGTGCCGCAAACGCGCAATGCGCTCGACGTGCTGGCCGACATGCGCTCGCAGCGGATGCATCTTGCCATCGTGCTCGACGAGTTCTCGGGCACCGACGGGATCATCACGATCGAGGATCTGGTCGAGGAGATCGTCGGCGAGATCGAGGACGAGCACGACGATGCACCGGCCGAACTCATCAGTTTCATCGGCGAGGGGATGTGGGATTGCGATGCCCGCGCCGAGCTCGACGATGTGGCCGAAATGGTCGATCCCCGGCTTGCCGAGGTCGAGGAATCGGTCGACACGCTGGGCGGTCTCGCCTTCATCCTCGCCGAGCAGGTGCCGCAGGTAGGCACGATCCTAGACCATGCGAGCGGCTGGCGGATCGAGGTGACGGGGGGCGACGAGACCCATGTGACCCGCCTTCGCCTGCACGCGCCGAAGCCTCCGGTCGAAGAGGGCTGAGACCCTCTCGACACTCACGGCCAGGGGAGCCATGGATCGGGCGATGATCAAGCGTCGCCTCCCACCCCTGCGCGCTCTCGAAGCCTTTGCCCGCACGGTGCGGCTGGGCTCAGCGCGCGCAGCCGCCGACGAACTCGGCCTCAGTCCATCCGCGCTTAGCCGCCGGATCGGGAATCTCGAGACATTCGTCGGCAAGAAGCTGTTCACCCGCGCGCGCCAGGCCATGCAACTGACCGACGAGGGGCAGGCCTTCTACGAGGCGGTCAATCCCCATCTCGAGGCGCTGGCCCGCGCGGTGGAGAGCCAGTCGGACAATCTCTCGCTGCTGCGCCTGCGCCTCGGCGTCCTGCCGCTGTTCGGCAGTCAGCGGCTCTTTCCCCGCCTCGGCGAATTGCGCCGCAGCCATCCGCTGCTTCATATCGACATCGACACCGGCCCTCATATCGAAGACCGGGTGGGCGACACGCTCGATGCCGGGATCATTTTGTCGCGCGGGCCGGAGAGGGGGCTCCACGCAGTGCGCCTCGATCACAACAAGGTCCACGCCATCGCCAGTCACGAAGTGGCCAAGGGGCTGGGCGATCTGCCGGACCTGGCGAAGCTGTCGAAACAGACCTTCCTGATCCACAACGAATTGCCCGAAAGCTTCCGCGCGTGGAAGGCGGAGCTGCAATTGCACGATCTCGAACCGGCGGCGATCGACCACTACGATTCGGGTCAGTTGATGCTCGAGGCTGCCGCACAGGGCCTCGGCATCGCGATCATGCACGACGATCACCTGAAACGCGCGCGCGACACGCGGCTGACCGATCTCTACGGGGCCGAGGTCGAGAGCCCCTACAGCTACTGGTTCGTGTGCAAGCCGACCGCGCTCGAGGAACGGCCGGTGCGGATATTCCATGACTGGCTGGTGCGGGCGGAGCTCTAGCCTTCGCTGTCCGGCGCGGATGCAGGTGCCGGCGCCCGGTAGCGGATCGCCTCCACCGTATGGGCGAAATCGCGCAGCGGCTTGCCGAGCGCGCCGGTCAGCGCCGCCTCGATCTCCTCGCGCGCTTTGGCCGCAATCGCCTTGCGTCCGCGATATTCTTCCGGGCTGAACGGTTCGAGGAAAATGATCCGCAGTTTGAAGCTGCCCTTGCGCGCCATCACCCGCATCGCATTGTGCAGCCCGCTTTCCTCGCCGACCCAGCTAATGTCCTCGGCCACGGGGCCGTAATCCATCACCACCGGCTGGACCATGACGCCCGGCGGCGGGGGTTCGAGGACGGAGAGCATGCTCGACTTGAACGGCAGCAGCGAATGGCCGTCAGTCACGGTGCCTTCGGGAAAGACAGTAACCGACCAATTGTCCTGCAATGCTTCCTTCAGCGCGTTGATCTGCTCGGCCACGCCCATGCGGTTCTCGCGCTTGACGAAAACGGTGCGGTTGAGGCTGCACAACCAGCCGATCCCCGGCACTTGGCTCAGCTCCCACTTGGCGACGAAGGCGGTGCCGCTCGCGCCGGCCAGCGCGAGAATGTCGATCCAGGACAGGTGATTGGAAATGAAAAACACGTCGCGGCGCAGGGGCGTCCCGACACGCTCGACCCGCGCGCCGACGACCCTTGCCGTCAGCCCGAGGAACCACATGGGGAAGGGCGAGCCGTAGGCGAAGATGCGGTAAAGATAGTGCAGCGGCACGAAGACCAGCAGCAGTGCCAGAATGCCGAGCGCTCGGATAGAGAAGCGCAGCCATCCCGCCACGGTCAGCGGAACGGTCTCGCCGCGCATGGCGGCCATGCGCTTGCGCCCGTATTTTTCGGCCCGGCGACGCGCGCGGTCGCTGAGCCCGGGCTGCGGACTATTCCTTGTCGTTTCGATCGAGCCGGACGCCATAGAGTTCCATCCGGTGATCGACGAGCCGGTAGCCGAGCTTCTCGGCAATCTGCTTCTGCAATGCCTCGAGTTCCGGATCGACGAATTCCACGACCTTGCCGCTCTCGACGTCGATCAGGTGGTCATGATGTGCCTCGGGCGCGGCTTCGTAACGCGCACGACCGTCACCGAAATCGTGGCGGTCGAGAATGCCAGCCTCCTCGAACAGTCGGACGGTGCGATAGACCGTCGCGATCGAGATGCCCGGATCAATCTGCGCCGCGCGTGCATGCAGCATCTCGACATCGGGATGATCGTCGCTTTCCGAAAGGACGCGCGCGATCACCCGACGCTGTTCGGTAATGCGCAGCCCCTTGTCCGCACATAATTGTTCGAGGTCGATCTTCTGCTGCAAGTCCGGCTCCGGTAAGAGAATGCCCGCCAGATCTAGGCTAGCGGGGCATGGTTCTCAAGACTGGCGATCAAATCGATCAGCTGCTTTTCTTGCGGCCCCGCTTCTGGCCAGGCTGGCGGCCGAGACCGATCTTCTTGGCAAGCTCGCGGCGCTTTTCCGCATAGTTCGGAGCGACCATGGGATAGTCGGCCGGCAGGTTCCAGCGCTCGCGATATTCCTCGGGGCTCATGTCGTAATTCGTCCGCAGGTAGCGCTTGAGCATCTTCAACTTCTTGCCGTCCTCGAGGCAGACGAGATAGTCGGGCTTCACCGAAGCACGCACCGAAACGGCCGGCTCGGGCGGCGCTTCTTCTTGCGTCTGTTGCTCGCCCAGACCGGCGAGCGCCGTATAGATGCTCGAGATCAGCGTGGGGACTTCATCGACGTTCACGTTGTTGTTGCTGACATGCGCCGCCACGATGTCGGACGTCAGCGTGATCAGGGTTTCTTTCATGTCCATGGAAACTTGGTCCATAACGGATTCTCCTTTCCCGCCGCTTAGAAGAACAAGCGCGGATTGTGCAATCGCAATTCCAGTTCAGACTGATGTAGTCTGTCGCGTGTACCGCAATCAGACATTCAGGACTTTGACGAAGGTTAGGGCATCGAGTGCAGTTCCCTCTGTGGTGCGATAGTATTCGCGTCTTCTCCCGATGGGTTCGAAGCCTTCGGATCGGTAAAGGGTTTCGGCAGGATTGCCGTCGCGCATTTCGAGGAACACTTTCTCTGCCCCTAAATGCTTGGCCGAGCTTGCGAATTCTTCCAAGAGAAGTTTGCCGAAGCCTTGTTTTCGGCACTCGGGTTTTACCGCGATGAGCAGCAGCTCCTCCTCTCCCGGAACCCGGCGGGCGAGAACGAATCCGGCGGCGGTGGATGGGGTCTCGAAGTCGAACCGGCCGTTCACATCAATCAGAATACTGCGCGTATGAGGGAGGGCGAGCGAGCTCGCGACCTGCGCCCGCGTCCACGCCTCGCGCCAGTAGGGATCGAAGGCGGCCTCCATCACGCCCATCAGCGCGTCGAGTCGCGCATCCGCGTTCATCCCGGCAATCTCGCATCGGGCGCCCGGCCGTAGATCGGGCGCAGGTCGTCCGTCAGCAGGCTCACCGGCAGGCGGTGGGCGAAGCGCGCGTCGGGCAGAAGGTCGATCGCGGTGCCGAACCCGCGCTGTTCGACCAGCGCCTCGGCCCGGTTGCCGGCGACGACCTCACAATCGTACAATTTCGCCGCGGCTTCGGGGGCAAGCGAGCGATGGTCTTCCAGCGCAAGCCCTTCGGCGTCGAACGGCTGAACGAAAAATTCGCCGTGTCCGCCCGCCATGGACGCCAGAATGCCGGTTTTAGACGAACTTTCCCGCGCAATCGCCGCGATTAGCGCCAGAGTCGGATAGCCCAGCACCTCCGCTTTCCAAGCAATGCCGAGCGCACGGGCGGTGGCGAGGCCGATGCGGGTGCCGGTGAAGCTTCCCGGACCGAGCGAAACACGGATCGCCTCGGCCCGGCCGCGATCGGGCAGATCGGCGATCATCGGCACCAGCTTTTCGGCGTGGCCGCGCCCGAGCACCTCGTGGCGCGACGAGACCAGCCCGCCATCCTCGAACAGGGCGACGGAACAGGCCTCGGTGGCGCAATCTATGGCGAGCAGGCGCATGGCCAGCCGATGCCCCAGCCGGGGCGAGCGATCAACCGGCCGTGCGTCGGAAAATCAGGCGATGCGTGTGAACTTGTCGAAATCGGGGCGCGGGCTGCGATCAAAAATGCTTTCCGCGTCGCCGTAACCGATCGAGCAGATGAAGTTGACCTTGTGCTTCGGATTGTCGCCGAAGAAAGCCTTCTCCACCGCCCCTGAATCGAAGCCGGACATCGGCCCGGTGTCGAGGCCCAGTGCACGGGCGGCGATGATAAGGTAGGCGCCCTGCAGGGCGGAGTTGCGGAAGGCGCCTTCCTTGCGGCCGTCCTCGTCGCCCTCGAACCAGCTCTTCGCGTCGGTATGGGGGAAGAGCCATGGCAATTCTTCGTGGAAATCGATGTCGTAGGCGACCAGCGCGGTGACGGGCGCGGTCTTCACCTTCTCCTTGTTCCCATCCGAAACGCAGTCGACCAGCTTGGCCTTCGCCTCGTCCGATTTCACCCAGACGATCCGCGCCGGCTGCATGTTGGCCGAGGTAGGACCCATCTTCATCAGCTCGTAGATCGCGTGAAGCTGTTCGTCGCTCACGTCCTTGTCGAGCCAGCCGTTGTAACTGCGCGCTTCGCGAAAGATCTGGTCGAGCGCTTCGTCAGACAGGCTGTGGTCGTGAAACTGCTTGGGCATGGGTATCCTTTGTCGTGCGAATGGAGAGGAAAGTCAGGCGGCGCGAACCTCAACGACCTCCGGCACGTAATGTTTCAGCAGTCCCTCGATGCCGTGCTTCAGCGTGGCGGTGGAGGAGGGGCAGCCCGAACAGGCACCCTGCATCTGGAGATGGACGATCCCGTCGCGATAGCCACGATAGCGGATGTCCCCGCCATCGCCCGCGACCGCCGGCCGCACGCGGGTCTCGAGCAGATCGTTGATCTGAGCGACGATGTCGGCATCTTCGGCGCGCTCCTCGACCAGCAGCTCGTCCGCGGTTTCGGCAGGCACGGAAATGCCGCCCGCGGTGCCGGGCGCGAAGAGCGGCGCCTCCGAGACGAAATGGTCGAGCAGGATGGCGAGCACCTGCGGCTTGAGCGCCGTCCATTCGACGCCGGGCGCCGCAGTGACGGACACGAAGTCGCCCCCGAAGAACACGTTGGTAACCTCGCCGGTGTCGAAGATCGCCTGAGCCAGCGGGCTCGCCTCCGCCGCTTCGGGGCTGGCGAATTCGCGGGTGCCACTGTCCATCACGGTCTGACCGGGAAGGAATTTGAGGCTCGCCGGGTTCGGAGTGGTTTCGGTCTCTATGAACATGGTTGCGATGTAGGTGGGCAGGGCGTGCGCCACAAGGCTGGCGGATCACGGGGGCTCGCGGAATTTCGCGCGATGTTCACTCGCGCTTCACCCCTTGCCTCCCTATATGCCGCGCCATGTCAGACTTTTCGCGCGCTTTCCGGCGCTTCGCACTCGCGCTCCCCCTGCTGTTCGTCGCCGCGCCGCCCGTCCTCGGGCAGGATATGCTGGCGACCGCGCCCCCGGCACTTCCCGTCAATGTTTCCGCGCCGACCGCGCTGCAGACCGGCGACGAGACCCCATGGATCTACGAGGGCAGTGACGTTCCGCGCGATCCCGAATGGCAGTTCGGCGAGATGAAGAACGGCCTGCGCTATGCCGTCCGGCAGAACGGCGTGCCGCCCGATCAGGTCTCGATCCGCGTGCGGATAGACGCCGGATCGCTTTACGAGCAGGACAGCGAGCGCGGATTCGCGCACCTCCTCGAACACATGCTGTTCCGCGAGAGCAAGTATCTCGGGCCGGGCGAGGCGATCCCGACCTGGCAGCGGCTCGGCGCGACCTTCGGCAGCGACACCAATGCCGAGACCAGCCCGACCCACACCGTGTTCAAGCTCGACCTGCCGAATATCGACGCGGCGAAGCTCGAGGAAAGTTTCAAGCTCCTCTCCGGGATGGTGCGCGAACCGGCGCTGAGCGCGGCCAACCTTGCCGCCGACGTGCCGATCGTCATGGCCGAAAAGCGCGAGCGTGGCGGAGCGGCCGCCCGCAGCTCCGATGCTACGCGCGAAACGCTGTTCGCAGGGCAGCGGCTCGCGGTGCGCTCGCCGATCGGCACCGAGGAGACCCTCCGCGCGGCGACGCCCGCGAAGGTCCGCGCGTTCCACAAGCGCTGGTATCGGCCGGAAAACACAGTGATCTCGGTCGCCGGCGATGCCGATCCGATATTGCTCGCCGCGCTGGTGGAGAAATATTTCGGCGACTGGCGCGTCTCGGGCCGTCCGGCGGAGGCGCCCAACTTCGGCGATCCCGTCGCGCCCGAAGGCACGGATGCCGCCAATCCGGTCGGGGAAACCGCGGTGGTGGTCGAGCCCGACCTTCCGCGCAGCCTCAGCTATGCGGTGATGCGTCCATGGCGGCCGGTGCAGGACACCGTTGCCTATAATCAGGCGCTGCTGCGCGATTCGCTGGCGCAGGCGCTGATCAACCGGCGGCTTGAGTCGCGCGCGCGGGCAGGCGGCAGCTATCTTTACGCGCAGGTCCAGCAGGACGATGTCAGCCGCTCGACCGACGCGACCTTCGTCAGCCTCGCGCCGCTCAGCGAGGACTGGGAAACCGCGCTGTCCGACGTGCGCGCGGTCATCGCCGACGCGCTCGAGAACCCGCCGACGCAGGACGAGATTGATCGCGAAATCGCCGAGTTCGAGCAGGTCTTCGTAAGTTCGGTTGACGAAAGCGCAGTCCTGCCCGGCTCGCGCCTCGCGGACGATATCGTCCAGGCCGTCGACATTCGCGAGGCAGTCGCCGCCCCGGACACGGTGCTTCAGGTGTTCCGCGGCATGAAGGACACGATCACGCCCGAGCAGCTGCTCGAGCACACGCAGGCCCTCTTCAGCGGCGCGGTCGTGCGGAGTGTTTACGTGACGCCTTCCGCCGACGAGGCGACGGTGGACGAGCTGCGCCAGGCGCTCGCCGCGCCGGTTGCCGCCGACGGTTCGGCACGGCTGGCGGCGCAGGACGTTTCCTTCGCCGACCTGCCGCCGATCGGCACGCCGTCCGATATCGTCCAGCAGGCGCCGATCGGTGTGCTCGATATCGAGCGGATCGATTTCGCCAATGGCGTAAAGGCGATCGTCTGGCCCAATCAGGGCGAGCCGGGCCGGGTCTCGGTCAAGGTCCGCTTCGGCGGCGGCTACCGCTCGATCGGGGCAGAGGACGGCACCTATGCCTCGCTGGGCGAGATGGCACTGATCGGCTCGGGCGTCGGCGAACTGGGTCAGGAAGAGCTCGACCGTATTTCCACCGGCCGCAAGATGGGCTTCGAATTCGGCATTTCCGAAGGCGCGTTCACCTTCTTCGCTCAGACCAATGCGCGCGATCTCGGCGATCAGCTTTATCTTCTCGCCGCGAAGCTCGACCAGCCGGGCTGGGATCCGAACCCGCTGATCCGGTCGCAGGCCGCGGCACGGCTCGCCTATGAAAGTTTCGCCACCAGCCCGGCGGGCGTGCTCAACCGCGATCTCGACGCGTTGCTGCGCGGCGGCGATCCGCGCTACGCGACGCCCGATCTCGCCGATCTGGCCGACGTGACGCCCGAAGGCTTCCGTGAGGTGTGGGAGCCGCTGCTGAAGCAGGGGCCGGTCGAAGTCCTTATGTTCGGCGATTTCGACAAGGCCGAGGGTATTGCCGCGTTGCAGCGGACCTTCGGCGCGCTCGATCCGCGCGAACCACTTCCGGAAGGTGTCGCGAGCCGGGTTCCAGCGCCTCCGCCCGCGGGCGAGACGACGGTGCTGCATCATCGCGGCGATGCCAATCAGGCGGCGGCAGTCGTCGCCTGGCCGAGCGGCGGCGGCGTGATGGGCCTGCGCGAATCGCGCCAGCTCGAAATCCTCGTCCAGGTGTTCAATAACCGTCTGCTCGAGGCGATGCGCGAGCGGTCCGGCGCGAGTTACGCGCCCGCCGTCCGCTCCGAATGGCCGAGCGATATCGAAAGCGGCGGACGGATCAGCGCGATCGCGCAGCTCCAGCCCGATGATGTGCCGATTTTCTTCGAGGAAGCCGCGCGTATCGCCGCCGATCTGACGACGACGCCCCCCGATGCGGACGAGCTTGCCCGCGTCACCGAACCTCTGCGCCAGTATGTCACGCGCGTCTCGAGCGGAAACCTCTTCTGGCTGTTCCAACTTGAAGGGGCGACCGTCGATCCCCGTCGGGTGGCAATGATGCGATCGCTGCTGAACGATTACTCGCGCACGTCGCCCGAGGTGATGATGCAGCTTGCGCAGAAATATTTCGGCGGGAGCGAGGCATATCGGATCGCGGTGCTTCCGGAGGGACAGTCGCTGGCGGCGGCGACACAACCCTAACGATCCATCGTCTGGACACTCAGATCGGACATTTGCGCTGGCCTTGAGGCTAGACGATGCCTCATAGTGCTTAGCCAGGCCGCGCGGGCGGCGAACGATGCGACAGAGCAGGACGATGGCAAAAACGTGGGAACCCGATAGCTGGCAGGACTTCGAGGCGCGGCACCTGCCCGCCTACGAGGACCCGGATGCGCTCAGCGCGGCGCAGGAGACGCTGCGCTCTTATCCGCCGCTGGTCTTCGCGGGCGAGGCGCGGGCTCTGAAAAAAGACCTTGCACAGGTCGCCGCCGGCAACGCGTTCCTTCTGCAAGGGGGCGATTGCGCGGAAAGTTTCGCGGAATTCCACCCCAACAATATCCGCGACACCTTCCGCGTTTTGCTGCAGATGGCGGTGGTGCTGACCTTCGCCGGACGTAAGCCCGTGGTGAAGGTCGGCCGCATGGCGGGCCAGTTCGCCAAGCCACGCTCTTCGCCGACCGAGACGCAGGGAGATATCACCCTGCCGAGCTATCTCGGCGACAACGTCAACGCGATCGAGTTCGATCCCGAGGCGCGCCGCAACGATCCTGCACGCATGGTCCGCGCCTATTCGCAGGCCGCCGCCACATTGAACCTCCTCCGTGCCTTCGCCGGCGGTGGCTATGCCAATCTGCGCCAGGTCCACCAATGGACGCTCGATTTCATGGGCCGTAGCCCCTGGGCCGAGAAGTTCGAGCATCTGGCCGACCGCATCGGCGAAGCGCTCGATTTCATGGAAGCCTGCGGGATAGATCCGCACACCATGCCGCAATTGCAGCGCACGACCTTCTACACCAGCCACGAGGCATTGTTGCTGCCCTATGAGCAGTCGCTGACCCGGCGCGACAGCCTGAGCGGCGAGTGGTACGATTGCAGTGCCCATATGCTCTGGATCGGGGATCGAACACGTTTTCCGGGCAGCGCGCACGTGGAATTCGCGCGGGGAATTGGCAATCCGATCGGGATCAAGTGCGGACCCAGTCTGGAGCCGGATGCGCTTCTGGAATTGCTGGACACCCTCAATCCGGGCCGCGAACCGGGACGGATCACGCTGATCAGTCGCTTCGGCCACGATCGGGTGGAACGCGGACTGCCGCCGCTTCTGCGCGCGGTGACTCGTGAAGGGCACCCGGTGGTGTGGAGCTGCGACCCGATGCACGGCAATGTCGTCAAGTCTGAAAGCGGCTTCAAGACCCGTCCGTTCGACCGGATCTTGAGCGAGGTGAAAGGTTTCTTCGAAGTCCACCGCGCCGAGGGAACCCATGCCGGCGGCATCCATGTCGAGATGACCGGACAGGACGTGACCGAATGCGTCGGCGGCGCCGTCGCGGTCACCGATGCCTCGCTGCGGGATCGTTACCACACCCATTGCGACCCGCGCCTCAACGCCGCACAATCGCTCGAACTCGCTTTCCTGCTCGCCGAAATGATCAACGCCGAAACCGAACAACGGCGGGCCGACGCGGCTTAGCACGCCGACCGTCGGCTCGACCGGACAGGTTTTTGCGCGGGAACGCCTTTCGCGGTCGCGATTTGTTCGCCATGTAGGGAGAAGGTCGCCATTCCCCGGCGGTCGAAACGGGAAGGGGGTCCCAGCGGATGACCCACGCACAAGAACGATCGCGGCCTTACGGCTCTTCGGACGAACTGGCCGCACGGTTCCGTTCGACCCGGAGCCTGAGCGAGGCACTGGTCGAACCGCTCAGCGATGCCGATGCGACCATCCAGTCGATGGAGGACGCTTCGCCCGCCAAGTGGCATCTGGCGCACACCACCTGGTTCTGGGAAACTTTCCTCTTGCGCGAGAGCGTGGCGGATTACCGCCTGTTCGACGAACGCTGGCCCTTCGTCCATAACTCGTATTACGAGACCGAGGGCGAGCGGATCGCGCGCTTCTCCCGCGGGATGCTGTCGCGACCCTCGCTCGACGAGGTGGTCGCCTACCGTGCGCATGTGAACGAGGCGATGGAGGACCTGATCGACGATTCACGGCACGCCGACCTGATTGCGCTCGGTATTGCGCACGAGCAGCAGCATCAGGAACTGCTTCTGACGGACATCAAACATGCCTTGCATCAGAACCCGCTCGGTCCGGCGATGTGGGAGCGGGTCGAAAGCGCTTCCGGGGAAACTCGACCTGCGGACGGCTGGTATGGCCATCCCGGCGGGATCGCGCGTGTCGGGCATCAGGAAAGCGGCTTCGCCTTCGACAATGAGGGCCCGGCACACCGTGTCCTCCTCGAGCCCTTCGCCCTGTCGCAGCGCCTCGTCACCAATGGCGAGTGGGACGAATTCATGGCCGATGGCGGCTACGAAAGGGCCACGCTCTGGCTGTCCGACGGCTGGGCCTGGATCAAGGACAATGCTGTGACTGCGCCGCTCTACTGGCGCGAAGGCGAGCAATTCACGCATTCGGGCTGGCAGGAACGCGATCCGCACGCGCCGGTCACGCATATCTCCTATTTCGAGGCCGATGCCTTTGCGAGCTGGGCCGGCCACCGCCTGCCGACCGAATTCGAATGGGAAGCGATCGCGCGCGGCCAAGAGGGCGAGGATGCCGCTCACGATCCGACCGCCGGCAACCAGCTCGATCATGCGGCACCGCCGCTTCCGACGGGGGAGGGCAGCCTGTTCGGCGATTGCTGGCAATTCACTCGCTCGGGCTATCTGCCCTATCCTCGGTTTCAGCCCGCAGCCGGCGCCGTGGGCGAATATAACGGCAAGTTCATGAGCGGCCAGTTCGTGCTCAAGGGAGCTAGCTGCGCAACGGCGCGGGGCCACTCCCGTGCGAGCTACCGCAATTTCTTCTATCCGCATCAGCGCTGGCAATTCACCGGCCTGCGCCTGGCGAAGGACGTTTGATGGCAAGTGGACAGGCAACCGCCTTCGTCGAGCTCGACGAGGATGGCGTGGACAGGGCCTTCCGGGCCGATGTTCTCGAAGGATTGCGACAGCATCAGAAGGCGATTCCCGCCCGCTGGCTCTACGACGATGCGGGATCGGAACTGTTCGAGGACATAACCCGCGTTCCCGAATACTATCCGACCCGGGCCGAGACCGAAATCCTGACCGACCGCTCGGCCGAATTCGCCGAGGCGATCGGGCCGGGGCGGGCCGTGGTCGAGTTCGGCAGCGGCAGTTCGGTCAAGACCCCGCTGTTGCTCCGCGCGATCGATCCGGCAGCTTATGTCCCGCTCGACATTGCAGGCGACTTCCTGCGCCAGGCGGCCGATGCCCTGTCGAAGAAGTTTCCCGGCCTTCCAGTCCATCCGGTCGAGGCCGATTTCATGCGCGCTGTCGATCTTCCCGACGCGGTCGCGTCGATGCCGAAGCTCGGCTTCTTCCCCGGATCGACCATCGGCAACATGGTTCCGCGCACCGCTGTCGACCTGCTGCGCTCGATGCGCTCCACGCTTGGTACAAACCATGCCGCGCCCTCGATGCTGCTGATCGGCATGGATCTCGTAAAGGATCGTGAGGTTCTGAAGGCCGCTTATGACGATGCGGCGGGCGTCACGGCCGAGTTCAATCGCAACCTCGCGCGCCGGATCAATCGTGAACTCGTCGGCACCATTCCCGTCGAGGAGTTGCGTCACGAGGCGCGCTGGAACGACAAATATGCGCGGATCGAGATGCATCTGGAGGCGCAAAGCGACATCCGGTTCGACGTATCGGGCCAACCTTTCTCGATGCGACGCGGCGAGACCATTCATACCGAGAACAGTCACAAGTTCACCCGGCGCAGTTCCTACCTGCTGCTCAGCGCGTCTGGATGGAGCCCGGTGAAGCGCTGGCTCGACAGCGAGAAGCGGTTCTCGCTCATTCTCGCCGAAGCGACCGAGCCGCGAAACGCGCCGTGATATACGCGGCGCGTTCATGGAACTGGCATCGGCCGGTTCCTATATAGTCGCCGATGGATTTCGCCCCCGCCTTCGAAGCCGCCGCCGATATCGTGCGCGCCATTCCGCGTTCCGAATTGCTGCTGATTGCGCTTGCCGCGGTGGTCGGCGGGATGATCGGCTCGGCGATGATCCGCCATCGTGTGCCGCTCGGCGGTCTTCTTCGCACGCTGAGCACGCTCGCGCTGGTGGCTGTCCTGGTCACCGTGGTCCTGCAACTGTCGCGCTTCGACCCGCGTCTGGAGGTGGCCGTGCCCCAGATCGGCCTGCCCGAACAGGTGGTCGCGGGCGGCGAGACGCGGGTGGACATGGCGCCGGACGGACATTTCTGGCTCGAGGCATCGCTCAACGGCGTGCCGGCCCGGTTCCTGGTCGATACCGGAGCGACCGTGACCGCCGTTTCGGAGGAGGTTGCGGCGCAGGCCGGTCTCCAGCCACGGCGCGGAGGTGTTCCCGTCCGGATCGCCACAGCAAATGGCGCGATGAATGCCGAGATTTCCTCCGCCGACAATCTCAGCTTCGGCAATGTCGAGGCGCGCGGTGTCGATGTGGTCATCGCGCCGAGCCTCGGCACCACCAACGTGCTGGGCATGAACGTGCTTTCACGCCTCGAAAGCTGGCGCGTCGAAGGTCGCACGCTGATCCTGGTGCCGACGGCCGAGGATCAGACCTGACCGCGCAAATGAGCGTTTGAACGCATGGGGCGAGCCGCTATGTCGGATGCCGCATGACCGATACCCTTCCCCCGCCACCTTCACTCGACAGTCTGATCGTGGAAGGACCGGTGGCGCTGTTTCTCGATTTCGATGGCACGCTTGTCGACATCGCCGCCACGCCCGACGAGATCGAGGTGCCCGGCGATCTCGTCGATCGATTGCACGCGCTATGCGAACGTATGGGGCAACGGGTCGCGCTGGTCAGCGGCCGCGCGCTCGACGATCTGGAAACGCATTTGCCCGCACTTACCGTCTGCCGGGCAGGCTCCCACGGGGCTTCCCGCCTGTTCGCCGATGGCCGCCGGCTGGGCAAGGAGCCCGAGGGTCTGCCCGATGCGGCGGTTGATCGGTTGAGAGCTTTTGCGGAAGGCCGAGGCCTTCTTTACGAAACCAAGGCTCATGGCGGGGCTGTGCATTTTCGCAAGCATCCCGAAATGCGCGACGAAGCCGTGGCGCTCGGTCGCGATGTCGCCGCCGAACTGGGCCTCGCCCTGTTTACCGGCAAGGGTCTCGTCGAACTGGTCCGCCCCGGCGCCAATAAGGGCGAGGCGGTGCGCGCCTTCATGGAAAACGAACCTTTCCGCAGCGCGCGGCCGGTGTTCATCGGTGACGACACGACGGACGAAGACGGGATGGACGCGGCTGCGCAACTTGGGGGCTTCGGCATCACCGTCGGCGAGCGCGAGAACCACGTCGCCCGTTACGGGCTCGACAGCGTGGGAGCGGTCCACCATTGGCTGGGTCTATGACCGGAACGACCCAGAACCAATCATCGCTTGAACTCTCGCCCATCGGAAACTGCCAGGTCAGCGCGCTCGTCGATCCGAGCGGAGCCTTCGTCTGGAGCTGCGTCCCGCGCGTCGACGGGGATCCGGTCTTCTGCTCGCTGCTCAACGGCGACCGGCGTAGCGAAGGGGTCTGGACCTTCGCGCTCGAAGATCAGGTTTCCGCCAGCCAGCATTATGTCCGCAACACCCCGATCCTCGTCACGCGGCTAGAAAGTGCCGACGGCAGCGCGGTCGAGATATTCGACTTCGCGCCGCGTTTCGAACGGTCGGGGCGGATGTACCGCCCGGTTGCTTTCGCGCGCATCGTGCGGCCGGTGGCGGGTGCGCCGCGCCTGAAAGTTACGCTGGCGCCGATGCGCGATTACGGTGCACAACTCGCCGAAACGACGCACGGCACCAATCACATCCGCTATCTGATCGGCCCGCAGGCGCTGCGCCTGTCGACCGATGCGCCGGTGGGCTACATCCTCGAGGGGCGCTGTTACCGGGTCGAGAGCGACCAGCATTTCTTCCTCGGCCCGGACGAACCCTTCGTCGGCAATATACGCAGCGAAGTCCGCCAGATGGAAGCCGGCACGAGGCGGTACTGGCAGCACTGGGTTCGGGGCCTGCACGTGCCGCTGGAATGGCAGGAGGAGGTGATCCGCGCCGCGATCGCGCTCAAGCTCTGTCAGCACGAGGAGACCGGCGCGATCGTGGCCGCGCTGACCACCTCGATCCCCGAAGCGCCCGGAAGCGAGCGCAACTGGGACTACCGTTTTTGCTGGATCCGCGATTCCTACTACACGGTGCAGGCGCTCAACCGGCTCGGCGCGCTCGATGTGCTGGAAAAGTACCTCGCCTACCTGCGCAACATCGTCGATTCCGCGCGTGGCGGGCAGATTCAGCCGCTCTATTCGGTGATGGGCGACAGTGAACTGACCGAGGGGGCGGCGAGCCACCTTGCTGGTTATCGCGGCATGGGGCCGGTGCGGATCGGCAATGCGGCGTACAGTCAGATCCAGCACGATTGCTACGGCCAGATCGTGATGCCGACGGCGCAGGCATTCTTTGACCATCGCTTGCTGCGCATGGCCGACGAGCGCGACTTCGTCCGCTTGGAAGAGGTCGGCGAAATGGCCTGGCGGATGCACGATCAGCCCGATGCCGGCCTGTGGGAATTCCGTACCCGGCAGGAGGTGCACACCTACTCCGCCGTCATGTGCTGGGCAGCCTGCGACCGGCTCGCCAATGTCGCGGAAGAATTGGAGAAGGGCGACCGCGTCTCCTTCTGGCGCGAGCGGGCCGAGGCCATACGCCAGCGGATCGAAAATGACGCGTGGTACGAGGAGGGCGGGCATTACGGAGCGAGCTTTTCCAGCGACTATCTCGACGCGAGCCTTCTCCAAATGGCCGAGCTGCGGTTCATCTCCCCGGACGACGAACGTTTCCGCAGCACCTTCGCAGCCATCGAGCGTGATTTGCGGCGGGGCGATCACATGCTTCGCTACGCCGCCGAGGACGACTTCGGCGCGCCCGAGACGGCCTTCAACGTCTGCACTTTCTGGCTAATTGAAGCACTTAAGTTAGTTGGCCGGAACGCCGAGGCACGGGAGATGTTCGACTCCATGCTGGGTCATACGACCCGGTCGGGGTTGCTGTCCGAGGATCTCGATTACGAGACCGGCGAATTGTGGGGCAATTTTCCGCAGACCTACTCATTGGTCGGGATCATCAACTGCGCCGGTCTCCTGTCGAAACCATGGAGTGAAGTCCGCTGACCGATAGCCAACGCCTCATCGTGGTTTCCAACCGGGTCGCAGTGCCCAAGGCGAGAGGCGCCGCTGGAGCACAGGGAGGTCTGGCCGGAGCGCTCAACGCCGCTTTGAAAGCGCACAAGGGCGTGTGGTTCGGCTGGTCGGGCGAGGATGGCGTGGCCGAAAGCGGCAACGTGACCACCTATGATGACGATGGCGTCACGATTGCCACGGTGGACCTGAGCCGGCAGGACGTCGAGGAATACTACAACGGCTATGCCAATTCGACATTGTGGCCGCTCTTTCACTATCGTCTCGATCTGGCCAAATTCGAGCGTCAGACCGGGAAGGGTTATGAACGCGTCAACGAGCAGTTCGCCGAGCGTCTGACGCCTTTCGTGGGCGAAGACGATCTGGTGTGGGTTCACGACTATCATCTTCTGCCGTTGGGAGAGCGGCTGCGCAGTCGCGGCGTATCCAACCGCATCGGCTTCTTCCTCCACACGCCCTGGCCGCCGGCGCGCCTTCTCGTCTCGCTACCTTATCACGAGCGACTGGTGCGTACGATGCTGGAATACGACTTGCTTGGCTTCCAGAACGACGAGTGGCTTTCCAGTTTTCTCGAATATTGCGCCGAAGTGTTGGGCGCAGAGGTTGACCATAAGAGCGGGCGCATTTGTCTAGACGGCTGCATCTGCATCGCCCGCGCCTATCCGATTGGGATCGACTGGGATCATTTTAGCGCGCTTGGCGAAACCGGCGACGCGCGGCAGGCAGGACAGCGCATGCTGGCTTCGACCCGGCGGCGTATCGCGATGATCGGTGTCGATCGCCTCGATTACTCAAAGGGCCTGCCCGAACGGCTTGATGGGATAGCGCGTTTCTTCGACCGGAGACCGGAATCCGTGCGCGATCTGGTTTTCATCCAGATCGCTCCCCCGAGCCGAGAGGATGTGGAAAGCTACAAGGAAATTCGCACCGAGCTCGAGCAGAAGGCCGGGCAGATCAACGGTGCCCGGTCGGAAGTCGACTTGGTTCCGGTGCGGTACGTCAATCGCGGTTACAGTCATGCCGAACTCTACGGATTCTTTCGAGCGTCGAAGATCGGCTTGGTAACGCCCTTACGCGATGGCATGAACCTGGTAGCCAAGGAATATGTCGCCGCGCAGGACCCGGAAGATCCCGGCGTGCTTATCCTCTCGCGTTTTGCCGGAGCGGCGGCGCAATTACAGGAGGCGGTACTGGTCAATCCGCACAGCCCTGACGATCTCGCCGATGCCATCGGTGTGGCGCTGGACATGCCGCTGGCCGAACGTCGTCGCCGCTACGAAGCGATGGTGAAAAGTGTGCGGGATGAGAACGTCCAGCATTGGACGGCGGATTTCCTCGGCGATCTGCGGCAGGTCGCGCGTTAGCGGGTCGTGTCGATCGTAGGCCTGCCGCATAGCACGGCCTCGCCATGGCTCCGGGGCCTGTCGCACGGGACCACCCACCGCCGGATCTTGGCCACAAGAGCATCGGGCTCGAACGGTTTGCGAATGCAGTCCTGCGCTCCGTAATAGATCGCGAGCAATTCGTCCCGGTCACTTGCCGGGCGCGTGAACATGATGACGGGGATGAGCCGGTCGCGCGCCGATCCGCGCAAATCGCGCAACCACTGCAGGCCGCTGATGCCGGGCAATTCGTCTTCGAGCAGGATCAGGTCGGGCCGCCGATCGTCGATCAGCGCGGTCGCATCCTTGCCGTTCGCCGCCCATCGGCAGGAATGGCCATGTTCCTTCAAAATAGCGCTCGTCAACTCGGCGATGATGTCGTCATCGTCGACGATCAGGATATCGGTCTTCATACTGAGTTCCTAACCCTACCACATTAGCGATGTTGTCGCGGAGAAGGTGTGTACGGCGCACTAGGGATGTTTACGCGGAGCGTGGCGGGTGCGAAGGGCGTTGCGATGACGAATAGCGAACGTTTCCTGGCCACCGAAGGCATTCACAATTTCCGCGATTTCGGGGGCTGGCCGGTCGCGGGCGGCGGCAGGGTGAAGCGCGGCTTGTTGTTCCGCTCGGGCCATCACGTGCAGGCGAGCGATGCCGATCTCGTAGCGATTGCCGCACTGGATATCCGGACCGTGATCGACCTGCGTGGCTCGTCCGAGCGCGAGCGCAACCCCTGCCGCCGGGTCGATGGCTTCGATGGTGAGGTGCTGTTCTACGATGGCGAGACCAGCAGCGCACCGCCACATATGCATACCGATCCTTCAACGGTCGTCCCCGGTCAAGCACGCCAGCGGATGATCGGGGTCTACACCCGCATGGTGCGCAATCCGGCTATGCAGACCATGTTCGCGCGCTATCTCCGGGTGCTGGCGGAGCGAGAGGGGGCAAGCCTCGTGCACTGCTTCGCCGGCAAGGATCGCACCGGCGTCGCGGCGACGCTGCTGTTGCATATTCTCGGCGTGTTGCGCGAGGATCAGATCGCCGAGTTCATGCGGACCAACGCTGCGCCGACGCTGGCCGTGTTGCGCGAACAGTCTGTGCCCATCCTCGAGGAGCGGCTTGGGCGTAAGCTGGAGGAGGTGGAGATACGAGCTAGGCTCGAAGTCGACGAAGACTACCTCGCCACCTTTTTTTACGAGGTGGAGAAAGATTACGGATCGCTCGATACCTACCTCGCCGAGGCGATAGGAGTGGACGAGCCGTTGAAAGAACGGCTGCGGGCGCGCTTCGTGACGTGACTCTTCACCTCCGGTTTCCCATATAGCCGGCACGTTTTCCCACCTAAGCACGCAGAGAAGTTTCATGGCGACCCATCACACCAAGATGCTCATCATCGGTTCCGGCCCGGCCGGCTATTCCGCCGCGATCTACGGCGCGCGCGCGATGATGGAGCCGATCGTGGTGCAGGGCCTCCAGCCCGGGGGCCAACTGACCATCACCACCGATGTCGAGAACTATCCCGGCTTTCGCGACGTGATCCAGGGCCCGTGGCTGATGGAAGAGATGAAGGCGCAGGCCGAGCATGTCGGCACGCGGATGATGTGGGACACGATCGTCGAGGTCGATGTCTCGGGCGGATCGCCCTTCCGCGCGGTCGGTGACAGCGGTGACGAGTATATAGGCGACACGCTGGTGATCTGCACGGGTGCGCAGGCCAAATGGCTCGGCGCGCCGGGCGAACAGGAGCTGGGCGGGAAAGGCGTCAGCGCCTGTGCGACCTGCGACGGGTTCTTCTATCGCGGCAAGAAGGTCGCGGTGATCGGCGGCGGCAACACCGCGGTCGAGGAAGCGCTCTACCTCACCAACCATTCCGATGACGTGACGCTAATCCATCGCCGCGACGAATTGCGGGCCGAGCGGATCCTGCAAGAGCGGCTGTTCAAGCATCCAAAGATCAGCGTGCTGTGGAACAAGGTGGTCGAAAGCTTCGAGGGCGATCCGCTAGCGGGCGGCCTGACCCATCTCGCGCTGCGCGACACCGAGACCGGCGAGGACAGCGACTTCACCTGCGACGGAGCCTTTGTCGCCATCGGCCACGCGCCTGCGACCGAGCTGTTCAAGGGCAAGCTGCCGATGGACGACAGCGGCTATCTGCTGGTCGAGCCGGGCACGCCAAAGACCGAGGTGCCGGGCGTGTTCGCGGCCGGCGACGTGACCGACCACGTCTATCGCCAGGCGGTGACCGCCGCGGGCATGGGCTGCATGGCCGCGCTCGACGCCGAGCGTTTCCATTCGGGGCTCGACGTCGATCTCGACGGACATGTGGAGGCCGCCGAAGCGGCCGAGTAACCGCTCGCCTCAGGCTCCCGCCAGCACGCTCGGATCGGCGAACAGCGTCGCGATCACCGCGCGCACGGCGAGGTAAATCAGCGCCGCGGTCGAGAGCAGGAACAGTACGAAGCGCACGGCGACGACGTTGACGGTCGCCTGATAGACCGAGTGCACGATCCTGAGCACGACATAGACCCAGGCGAACACCACATCGAGCGCGCCGGCGCCCATCAGCGCAAGGATCAGCACGGTCGGATAGAAGATGGTCGGCTGTTCCATCAGATGCGCGTAATTGTGCGCCTTCCAGTTGACCCGGTCCGGCACGACGCCTTCCAGATCCTGGCCGCGCCCGCCGGGCCTGGCCTTGCCGAGACCGCCGCCGCTCACCTTCTTCATGGCTGGCAGCCGCGTAACGGCCATCCACACCAGCATGACCAGCGACCACACGATAAGCACTGCCGCGGGGGCGAGGATCTGTGCCTGCATCGTCAATTCCCTCCGTGATTTGGTCGCGACGATAGGCGTTTCGTTTCGCCGCGCAACCTATTCGCTATCGAGCATGGCGGCGAAGTCGCCCGCGTCGGTGTTGCCGCCGGTGAGCATGATCACCGTGTCCTTGTCGACCGGCACCTTGCCCGCTAGCGCCGCCGCCAGCGCGGCCGCCCCGCCGGGCTCGAGCACGAGGTGCAGCTTCGAGAAGGCGAAGCGCTGGGCTGCGCGCACTTCCGCATCGGTCACGGTAACACCCGGCTCGGCCCGTCCCCGCAACACGTCGAGGTTGATCGGCTTGGTCGCGTCGGGCCGCAGCGCGTCGCAGATCGTGGCGGGCGGGTCCTCGCCCACGCGCACGATCTCGCCCGCTGCCAGCGCCCGGCCGACCATGTCCCAGCCTTCGGGCTCGACCACATGGACCGCGCTTTCGGGACAGGCGAGGGCGAGCCCGGCGGCAAGCCCGCCGCCGCCGCAGCAGGCAAGGATGCGCGAGGGTTGACGACCCAGCTGTTCGGCGATCTCGATCCCGGCGCTGCCCTGTCCCTCGATCACCCATGGGTCGCCGAAGGCATGGACCAGAACCGCGCCGCGCTGCTCGACCTCGCGTGCGGCAACCTCGTCGCGGTCCTCGCCGGGGCGTTCATACAGGACCAGTTCCGCGCCGAGCGCCTTCGTCGCTTCCAGCTTCACCTTCGGCGCATCGCGCGGCATCACGATCGCCGCCGCGATTGCCAGCCGCCGCGCCGCCCAGGCGACACCCTGCGCGTGATTGCCGCTCGACACCGCTACGACGCCGCGCGCCTTCTCCTCGTCGGTCAGGTTCGACAGCCGCCACCAGCCGCCTCTGATCTTGAAGGCCCCGATCGGCTGGAGGCTCTCGGCCTTGGCCCAGCAGGCAGTGCCCCCGATTTCGACGGGAAGCAGCGGCGTTGGCGGCAGGATCGCCGCGATCGAGTGTGCGGCCGCGCGAACGCCTTCGGCACCGGGCTGACGCGTCGCGCTCATCGCGCGGCCCCCGCCGGTGTAGGACATGGACCGGGTGTTACACGGTCCAGAGAAGGAAGGCTTGCCGGTCCGCGGGAAGGGCGGGCGTGAAGGGTAGGAAGGGGGCTGATACGCATTCGTCCATCTATGCCGTTTTTCCCCGCTGTAGGAAACGCGGCATTTCGGATCATGTTGCCCCGCACGCGCATTTGCCTATGTGAGCGAGCATTCGAACGAGCCCTCGCCACTGCTGGGGCCAAGCACAGACAAACAAGCACAGACGAAGAGGTTTTCATGTCGACAGTCCTGGTCATCGGCGCGGGCGGCGTCAGCAGCGTATGCGTTCACAAGATGGCGATGAATGCGGATATCTTCGGCGACATCCACCTTGCCAGCCGCACCAAATCGAAATGCGACGCCATCGCGAGAAGCGTGAAGGAGCGCACAGGTCAGGATATCCGGACCTACGAGATCGACGCCGAGGAAGTCCCGGCAATGGTCAATCTGATCCGCAAGGTCGGCCCCAGTCTCGTCGTCAATCTGGCGCTGCCCTATCAGGACCTGCCGATCATGGATGCCTGTCTCGAGGCGGGCGTCCATTATCTCGACACCGCGAATTACGAGCCGAAGGACGAGGCGAAGTTCGAATACAAGTGGCAATGGGCCTATCACGACCGCTTCAAGGAAGCGGGGATCATGGCGCTGCTCGGCTCGGGCTTCGATCCGGGCGTGACGTCGGTCTTCACCATGTGGCTCAAGAAGCACAAGCTGAAGACCATCCGCCAGCTCGACATCCTCGATTGCAATGGCGGCGATCACGGTCAGGCCTTCGCCACCAATTTCAATCCTGAGATCAACATTCGCGAAGTGACCGCGCCTGCGCGGCACTGGGAGAATGGAGAATTCGTCGAGACTCCGGCGATGGACAAGAAAGTTGCCTTCGACTTCGAGGAAGTCGGGACCAAGAACATGTACATGATGTATCACGAGGAACTGGAAAGCCTCGCCAAATTCGTGCCCGAGCTGGAACGGGCGCGCTTCTGGATGACCTTCGGCGATGAATACATCAAGCATCTGACCGTGCTGCAGAATGTCGGCATGACCAGCATCGAGCCGATCAAGTACAAGGGCAAGGAGATCATTCCGCTGCAATTCCTCGCCGCGGTCCTTCCCAAGCCCGAGACGCTGGGCGAGACCACCAAGGGCAAGACCAATATCGGCGTGATCGCGACCGGCGAGGCGATGGACGGGTCGGGCGAGAAGACCTTTTACATCAACAATATCTGCAGCCACGAGGCGGCTTACGAGGAAACGGGCAACCAGGCGGTGAGCTACACCACCGGCGTTCCCGCGATGATTGGCAGCGCGATGGTGGTGCAGGGCAAATGGAAGGGGGAGGGCGTGTTCAACATGGAGGAGATGGACCCCGATCCCTTCATGGACATGCTCAACGATCACGGCTTGCCGTGGCAGGTCAAGGAGCTGGACGGGCCGGTCGGGTTCTGACGATGGGTGTCGCCATCCAAACCCACCGTGGCGACATCACGAAGATGGCTGTCGACGCGATCGTTAACGCGGCGAATTCCTCGCTGCTCGGTGGTGGCGGCGTCGATGGGGCGATCCACCGTGCTGCTGGCAAGGATCTGGTGCATGAATGCCGCCTGCTGGGCGGGTGCAAGACCGGCGAAGCGAAAGTGACGAAGGGATACAATCTTCCGGCGAAGCACATCATACATACTGTAGGACCGGTTTGGCGCGGCGGCGGCAATGGGGAGCCGGAGCAACTGGCAAGCTGCTACCGCGCATCGCTTCACAGGGCTCGAGAAGCGGGCGCGCGCACGGTAGCCATTCCCGCAATTTCGACGGGCATCTACGGCTTTCCGCTCGAACGCGCCGCCCCTATCGCGGTCGAAACGATCCGCGAGGTTGTGGCCGAGTTTCCCACCGCTTTCGATCGCATTTCGCTCGTGTGTTTTAACGATGTTTCGCTTCAGGCGTTCGACGCCGCGCTCCAGGAGGATTAAATGGAAACCAGAGCCGGCGATCCGGGCGCATTCGCCCAATTCGACCTCAACCGCGTGGACAGTCCCGCCTTCGTCGTCGACGCGGCGAAGCTGCGTGCCAATTGTCAGGTGCTTGCCGACATCCGCGATGCCGCCGATATCAAGGTGCTGGCCGCGCTGAAGGCGTTCTCCATGTGGTCCGTGGCGCCGATCATTGGCGAGTACCTCGATGGCGTGTGCACGTCCGGTCTTTGGGAAGCGCGCCTGGCGAGCGAGTTCTACGATGGCGAGATCGCGACTTATTCGGCCGCCTACAAGCCCGACGAGCTGGAGGAGATCTGCCGTTTGTCGGATCATGTCATCTTCAATTCGCCGGGCCAGATGCAGCGCGCCGCGCTGATCTTAGAGCAGGGGCGGGCGACCGGCGGCGACTTCGACGTTGGCCTCCGGATCAATCCACAGGTCCCAACGGGCGAGGTACCGCGCTACGATCCTTCCAGCCCGGGCAGCCGGCTCGGCTTCCCGATCGACCAGCTGACCGAAGAGCACATGGAAGGGGTCGAGGGTATTCACTTCCACAATCTGTGCGAGCAGGATTTCGAGCCGCTGCTGCGGACCTGGGACAAGGTGTTCGACGCGATCGAGCCTTGGTTCGGCCAGCTCAAGTGGATCAATATGGGCGGGGGCCACCACATCACCCGTGCCGATTACCAGCGCGAGGAGCTGGTCGAGTTCCTGCGCGACGCGAAGGAGGACACCGGCGCCGAAATCTATTTAGAGCCGGGCGAGGCGGTGGCGCTCGATGCAGGCATCCTCGTCGGCACCATCCTCGATACCGGCGTGAACGAGGTGCCGGTGGCGATCACCGACATTTCCGCCACGTGCCACATGCCCGACGTGATCGAGGCGCCCTATCGCCCTGCCATGCTGCACGAAAAGCCGGGCGAGGCTCCGGTCCGTCTCGGCGGGCCGTCCTGCCTCGCCGGCGACGTGATCGGCGATTACTCCCTGCCGGTCCCCGCCCAGCCGGGCCAGCGGATCGCCTTTCTCGATCAGGCGCATTACTCGATGGTCAAGACCAACACCTTCAACGGGGTGCAGCTGCCCAGCATCTGGCTGTGGGACAGCGAGACCGACCAGCTCGAGATGGTCAAGGAATTCGGATACGAGACCTTCCGCGACCGGCTGAGCTGATCCGTCGGCCGGCAGGGCAACGGACTGTCCCGCTGGCAGTCCGCCGCATCCGGTCCGCCGTTGCAACGATAGGTGCGACTATTCATTTGCGATGCATGACGAATCCATTATATGCGCGCCTCCCGCTGCCCCAAGGACCCTTCCTAACCGCAAGGCAGCTTGTCGTTTCATGGTCCGCAAGGGCTGTTTAGGGGGTCCCTTGAATTGCAGCATTTCCCTGACGCCAAGGCCGTAGCGCGCAAACTCGCGCCCGACGAACCGGTCATTCTCAACCGCCCGCATGCGGCGGCGCGCGCGGCGCGTTTCTTCGTCGAGAAGTTTCCGGGCAAGTCGCTCTATGCGGTGAAGGCCAATCCCTCGCCCGATCTCCTGCGCGTGCTGTGGGACAACGGCGTGACGCATTACGACGTCGCCTCGATCGCCGAGGTGCGCCTGGTGCGCGCGACGCTGCCGCAGGCGGTGCTGTGCTTCATGCATCCGATCAAGGCACCCGGCGCGATCCGCGAGGCCTATCGCCGGCATGGCGTGAAGACCTTCAGCCTCGACAGTGTCGAGGAGCTCGAAAAGATCGTCGAGGCCTGCCGCGATCCCGAAACGGGCGAGCCCGCGACCGATCTGCGCCTGTGCATCCGCCTGCGCGTCTCGAGCGAATATTCCGAACTCAGCCTCGCCTCGAAATTCGGCTGCGACCTGACCGAAGCGCCGATGATCCTGCGCGAGGCGCGCCAGCATTGCGACTGGCTCGGCGTCTGCTTCCATGTGGGCAGCCAGGCGATGACGCCCTTCGCCTATGTCCAGGCGCTGGAGCGCGTGCGCATCGCCATCGGCGAGGCGAGCGTCGTCATCGACATGATCGATGTCGGCGGGGGCTTCCCCTCGGTCTATCCGGGGATGGAGCCGCCGCCGCTGGAAGATTACTTCCAGATCATCCACCAGAACTTCTACAACCTGCCGATCGCCTACAATGCCGAATTGTGGTGCGAGCCGGGCCGCGCGCTGTGCGCCGAATATTCGAGCCTGCTGGTCCGGGTGGAGAAGCGCCGGGGCGACGAGCTCTACATCAACGACGGCGCTTACGGCGCGCTCTACGATGCAGCGCATGTCGCGTGGAAATTCCCGGTGCGCGCGCTCGAGGACGACCTCATCAAGCCGGACATGGATTTCGCCTTCTACGGGCCGACTTGCGACGATGCCGACTACATGGCCGGCCCCTTCGCGCTGCCCGAGGACATTCAGGCGGGCGACTATGTCGAGATCGGAATGCTCGGAGCCTACGGCGCGGCGATGAAGACCGACTTCAACGGCTTCGGCGCGACGCAGCGGGTGATCGTCGAGGACGAACCGATGGCGAGCCTCTACGACGGAAGTCGCAAGCGGCCGAGCTCGGCGGAAAACGTGGTGAGCCTGCGCTGAAATCCGGCGCCGGCATGTTCTAGGCGGAGAAACGACATGAGGGCGCAGTTCGGAAAGACGGTTTGCATCGGGGCGCTCGCTTCGTTCCTCGCAGCCTGTTCGCCGGCCGAGTCGGGCGACGCGCAGCAGGAAGTCACCGCTGCCGAGCCCGCCGCTCTGCCGTCAGCTGCGGCGACCAGCGAGGCCGCAATTGCCGCCAATCGCTTCACCGCATGGGAAGGGCGCTGGACCGGGGTCGAGGGCATGTATGTCGACATCAAGCCCAATGGCGACGGGACCTTCACGCTCGACATGCAGTCCGACCTCGACACGAAAGGCACCTACCAGGGCGTTCCGGTTGAGAACGGCATCCGCTTCGAGCGTGGCGGCGAGGAGTTCGTCTTGCGCGCCGGGAACGGCGAGCAAACCGGACTGAAATGGCTGCTCGACAAGGAAGACTGCCTCGTCGTTGCGGAAGGCGAGGGCTACTGCCGGGGCTGATCCCCGCCGGCCTTTGCGACCTAGTCGAAGCCGACGAAGCGGGCTGCGTCCTCCACCGCGCGCCGTTCGCTGACCACGGCATTGGCGGCGAAGCTGTCGTCCGGCCAGCCCATGGCCACCGCCTTCATGATTACCTGATCGTCCGGAATGCCGGCGTGTTCGCGCACGACCGGGCTCTGCATGATGCCCTGGCTGTTGATGACGCAGCCGAGCCCGCGGCTCCATGCGGCGTTGACCAGCGCGGTCGTCACCGCGCCGCAGTCGAAGGCGGTGTCGTCACTCTCGCCGAGCTCACGGTCGTAGGCCACGATCACGCAGACCGGCGCATCGAACTGGCGGAAGCCGCGCAGGACCCAGTCCTGCCGGCCGTCCTTGTCGTCGCGCTCGATCCCCATCGCGCCGAAGAGCTGCTTGGCAACGCCGACCTGCCGCTCGCGGTGAACGCCGGCGAAGGGCTCCCCGCGCCGAAATTCGCGACTGTCTGGTACGCCGGCGAGTATGTTCTCGGTATTGCCCTTGCGGATCGCGTCGAGCGGTTCGCCGGTAATGACGTGGAAGTGCTAGGGCTGCGTGTTCATCGACGAGGGCGAGCGCATGGTGAGGGTCAGCACCTCCTCGATCAGGGCGCGCGGCACCGGCTTGTCGAGATAGCCGCGGATCGAGCGGCGACCGCTGACGACTTCGCCGTAGGTCTGATCGCTGTTCCCGCCCATGCTCAGCTCTCCCGTACCGGCGGGCGGCCATGAACGAGCAGCGCCAGCTCGGTCCGGGTCTTGATTCCGAGCTTCCGGTAGATCGCGTAGAGATAGACTTTCACGGTTCCCTCCGACATGCCCAGCCGCTCACCGATCTCGCGGTTGCGGGCTCCGCGCGCGACCTCCTCGGCGATTTCGCGCTCCCGCCTCGCCAATGTTTCGAGCGGATTGGCGGCCCGCCCCCTGATCGCCAATTCCAGCGCGCGGTGCAACAGGTCGTTCGGGATCGACTTTTCTCCGCGCGCGACGGTGCGCAAGGTATCGAGCAATTGTCCGTTCCCGTCCTCCTCGGTCACGATACCCTCCACCCTGTGGGTGACGGCGGAAAGCAGGGTGTCGTCATCGATCCCGTAGACCAGGAGCACCACCGCCGGCGCGTCGCCACTGTGGCGCAGCTGGATCAGGGGGTGGAGGCCCGTGCTGTCCGGCGCGCGCATGTCGAGAAGGCAGATGTCGGGATCGTACGCGTGCAGCGCCTCGTCGATCGGATCGCCGGGGCCAATCGCGATAACGATCTCGAATTCGGTTCCGCGCAGGATCGTTTCGATGCGTTCCCGCATCGAAGAGCGATCACCGATTAGCATGATCCGCGTTATTCGCTTCCCTCCCGGCGGGCGCTGTGACGAGGCATTCTGCCGGATATCAGTCCGTTCCGAATTTCCAGCTGGTGCGGAAAATCGCCGTTCCACCCCGGAGCGTCAGGCGGCGTGAGCCAGATCCAGCTCCAGCCGGTCCCAGATTTCCACCAGCGCATCGGCGAGATCGATCATCATCGCTTCGGTGTGCGACGGGCCGGGCGTGAAGCGCAGCCGCTCAGTCCCGCGGGGCACGGTGGGGAAGTTGATCGGCTGCACGTAGACACCGTATTCGGCGAGCAGGATGTCGCTGATCTTCTTGGCGCGCACCGGGTCGCCGACCATCAGCGGCACGATATGGGTGGTGCTGGGCATCACCGGCAGGCCGCGTTCGGTCAGCATCGCCTTGAGCATCGCGGCATGGGCCTGCTGCCCCTCGCGCTCGACATTCGACTGCTTGAGATGGCGCACCGCTGCCAGCACCCCCGCGGCAAGCACCGGGGAAAGCGAGGTGGTGAAGATGAAACCGGGCGCGTAGCTGCGGATGCAGTCGATCACGCGCTGATCGGCCGCGATGTAGCCGCCCATCACACCGAACGCCTTGCCGAGCGTTCCCTCGATGATGTCGATCCGATGGGCCGCCTCGTCCCGCTCGGTAATGCCGCCGCCGCGCGCGCCGTACATGCCGACCGCGTGGACCTCGTCGATATAGGTCAGCGCATTGTATTTCTCGGCCAGGTCGCAGATCGCGTGGATCGGCGCGACGTCGCCATCCATCGAATAGACGCTCTCGAACGCGATGAGCTTGGGCGTATCGCGATCCTCGGTCGCCAGCAGTTCCTCCAGATGCGCCAGATCATTGTGGCGGAACACGCGCTTGCGACAGCCCGAATTGCGGATGCCTGCGATCATGCTCGCATGGTTCAACTCGTCGGAGAAGATCACGCAGCCGGGCAGCAGTTTGGCCAGCGTCGACAAGGTGGCGTCGTTCGAGACGTAGCCGCTGGTGAACAGCAGTGCGCCTTCCTTGCCGTGGAGATCGGCAAGCTCGGCCTCGAGCTGGACGTGGTAGTGGGTGTTGCCGCCGATATTGCGCGTGCCGCCCGATCCGGCGCCGACATCGTGCAGCGCCTCTTCCATGGCCTCGATCACCTTGGGATGCTGGCCCATGGCGAGATAGTCGTTGGAGCACCAAACGGTGATCGGCTTGGGCCCGTTGTGCCCCGCGAAGCAGCGCGCATTGGGAAAGGCGCCCTTGTTGCGCAGGATGTCGATGAAAACGCGGTAGCGGCCTTCCGAATGGAGCCGCCCGATCGCATCGTCGAAGATCTGTCCGTAATTCAACGCATCACCGGTGTCTGCTGTGCGCTGCCGCGAGCGCTGTGATCCGGGGCGGATTTAGTGATCCGGAGGCGATTTGGCCACTGCGATCTTTGCGAACGATTCGCAGAGTTCTCAGAAATTCCGGAGATTGCTGATACCGTAATCGGCGAAGGCGCCGGCCAGCCTCGCGAAGTCCGGGACGTCCCCGGTGGTGACGGCGAAATCGGGGGCGGCCCTCTCGAAATCCTGCCCTTGCGTGAGGAAGGCGATGCGCCGGGCGATCCCCTGCGCGCCGTCGATCAGCGTGACCCGTGGCCCGAACGCCTCCTGCAATTCCTCGCGCAGCAACGGGAAATGCGTGCAAGCGAGGATGACGGTGTCGATCGCCGCTCCGTCCGCATGGGTGGTCAGGCCCTCGACAGCGCGCGCCACCGCCGCCCGGTCCACTCGTTCGCCGCGCAGTTTCGCCTCGGCCAGAGGAACCAGGGCATTCGCGCCGTGGCGGATCAGGCGGCTGCCCCCTGCGAACCGCGCTTCGAGATCGTCGACATAGCGCTGGCGGATGGTCGCCTCGGTCCCGAGCAGGCCGAAAACCCCGCTCCGCGTCAGCGCCGCGCCGGGCTTGATCGCGGGCACGGTGCCGACGATCGGCGTTTCCAGCACGTCGCGCACCATGCCGAGCGCGATCGTGCTCGCCGTGTTGCAGGCGATGCAGATGAGGCGCGGTTGCCAGCGCTCCGCCATCCGCCCGAGCAGGCCGGACACCCGCGCGGCGACCTCCGCCTCGCTCTTGGCGCCATAGGGCAGGCCGGCGATGTCGGCGGCGTAGATCACCGGTGCTTGCGGCAATACGGCACGCAATTCGCCGAGCACGGTCAAACCGCCGACCCCGGAATCGAACAGCAGGATGGGGGCGGTGGGGGCGGTCAGCATTATCTCCGAAACCGTTCGCCCCGAGCTTGTCCGAGGGCGGCACTTTACTTAGGCGGGGCGCTAGAAGAAAAGGCGGTCCTTCGACAAGCTCGGAACGAATGGATCGGGAGTTTAGGTGGTTACAGAAATGCTCCTTCCCACGCTGCTGGGCTATCTGATCGGCTCGATCCCCTTCGGCCTGCTGCTGACCAAGGCGGCGGGGCTGGGCGACGTGCGGCAGATCGGCAGCGGCAATATCGGCGCGACCAACGTGCTGCGGACGGGGAATAAGGGCCTGGCCGCCGCGACCCTGCTGCTCGACCTGCTGAAGGGGTTGGCGGCGGTCGTGCTTGCCGCAATGCTGTTCGGGCTCGACGGTACGGGGGAGGCGCGCGACGTGGCCAAGGCCTTCGCGGCGGGCGGCGCGGTGATCGGCCATTGCTACCCCGTCTGGCTCGGCTTCAAGGGCGGCAAGGGCGTGGCAACCAATGCCGGGGTCAGCTTCGGCCTCGCCTGGCCGATCGGTCTTGCCTATGCGCTGGTATGGCTGAGCGTGCTGGCGATCTTCCGTATCTCCAGCCTCGCCGGAATGGCCGCGGTGGTTGCCGCCGCCGCCGCCGCGCCGCTGTTCGGCTATCCGCAATTCTTCCCGGTGCTGGCAGCGATCGCGCTGCTGATAATTTATCTCCACCGCGCCAATATCCAGCGTCTGCTGAAAGGCGAGGAGCCGAAGGTCGGCTCGAAGAAATGAGCCTCACCCAGGCCGAGGCGTTCGCCCGCATCCGGCTGCTGCGATCGCCCAATATCGGCCCGGTCAGCTATGCGCAGCTGCTGGCGCGCTTCGGCAATGCTGCCGCTGCGCTGGAAGCCTTGCCCGATCTCGCCGGGCGGGGCGGGCGACCCTATCGCGCGGTGGCGGTCGACAGGGTCGAACGCGAGGTCGATGCGGTACGCCGGGCGGGCGCTCGCTACCTTTTCCACGATCAGCCGGATTATCCAGCGCTGCTGAGAGAGATCGACGGCGCGCCGCCGATCCTGACATGGCGGGGCGACCTCTCGCTGGCGGCGCGGCCCTGCGTAGCTATCGTCGGCGCGCGCAATTCCAGCGCGGCGGCGGTCAAGCTGGCCCGCGATTTCGCCGCCGCGCTGTCCGGCGCGGGCTTCACCGTCGTCTCGGGACTGGCGCGCGGCATCGACGGCGCGGCGCATGAGGGGGCATTCCCGCACACGATCGGCGTGATCGCGAGCGGGATCGACATCGCCTATCCGCCGCAGCACGCTGATTTGCAGGAACGGATCGCGAGCGAGGGCCTGCTGATCGCCGAACAGCCGCCAGGGACCGAGCCGCGCGGAAGCCATTTCCCCAGCCGCAACCGGATCATCGCCGGCCTCGCCTCGGGCACGCTGGTCGTGGAAGCGGCGGTCAAGTCGGGCAGTCTCATCACTGCAAGACTGGCGGGCGAGGCAGGGCGCGAGGTGATGGCGATCCCCGGATCGCCGCTGGAGCCGCGCAGCCACGGCTGCAACCACCTGATCCGCGAAGGCGCGGTGCTGGTCAATTCGCCCGAGGATGTGGCGGAATTGCTCACGGGTTTCGACGGCAGACCGCGTTCGACCTTCCGCGAGCCGGTCGGAACGTTCGACCATGCGCCGGACGAGATAGCCGAAGCCGAGCCTGCCGATATAGAGAGCCTGCTGACCACCGCACCGGTCGCGGTGGACGAAATCATCCGTCAGTCGGGGACAGGCGCGGCGGCGGTGCAGCTGGCCCTGCTGGAACTGGAAATCGCCGGCCGTCTGGAACGCCACGCGGCGGGGCGGGTCAGCCTGCGCTGAACGGTCAGCCGGTCAGCGCGCCGTTCTCGTCCGCCTCGGGATCGGACATCTGCGAATGGTGAGCGTTTTTCCGGAATATCCACTTGTCCCACAGCACCAGGGCGAGACCGACGACGATCGACAGTACGATCGTCAGGAAGATCATCCCGCCGACCCATTTCATTCCCAGAACCTCGAAATTCGCCTGGGTGTATGGATAGTTCTTGGTGATGTAGCCCCGGGTCAGGCCGTAGACTGTGTAGAGGAAAGGAAACATCGTCCAGCGCAGCGCATGGCGCCAGCGAGCCGGTTCGCGGCCATGGAACACCAGCCAGTAGAGCAGGGCGGCGGGAAACAGCGCGGTGTGCGCGATCTGGGCGGCGAGGCGCGATTTCAGCATGTGCGGCATGCCCTGGAAGGTCCAGTACATCACCATCATGATCGCCAGCACCACCACGACATGGCCGAAATTGGCGTGGCGCGCGAAATAGACCTTCCCCGCGGCAATGCCGGTGAAGAAGATCGCGGTCAGGAAGATCGCCCAGTCGGTGTAGTAGAGCGTCAGCATGGCGAAGCCTTCCGCCAGATCGGTCCACTCCTTCGACAATTGCGCGAAGGTGCCGATCAGGCAGTACCACGCCATCGCTGCGAGCAGGGCGGCAACGGTGCGGGAGGGGGAAAGACGCAGCGACATCTGGGCGCCACTATGTACGGCCCAAACCTTGTCAATCCCTTAGCTCTCGCGGACAGCAATACCGTGTTGCGTCTTGCGGTCTCGCGAGAGCGTGGGAGCGCGCGATAAATTATCCCGCTTGACGGGTGTGAAACCCGATCCCCATTTTCGCGCGTATACGCATACGCACACGTAAGGGACGTTCACTCACCTCATGCAACTGGTCATCGTCGAATCGCCGGCCAAGGCGAAAACCATCGAGAAATATCTGGGCAAGGACTTCAAGGTTCTCGCCTCCTACGGCCATGTCCGCGACCTGCCGCCCAAGGACGGCAGCGTCCGCCCGGAAGAGGGTTTCGCGATGGACTGGGAGCTTTATCGCGACAAGCAGAGCCGCTTCAAGGAGATCAGCGATGCGGCCAAGAAGGCCGACCGGCTGGTCCTCGCCACCGACCCCGACCGCGAGGGGGAAGCGATTTCCTGGCATGTCCGCGAACTGCTGAGGAACCGCAAGGCGCTGCCGACCAAGGTCGACCGGGTGACTTTCAACGCCATCACCAAACCCGCGGTGACGGAGGCGATGAAGGCCCCGCGCGAGCTCGACCAGCCGCTGATCGACGCCTATCTCGCCCGCCGCGCGCTCGACTATCTCTATGGCTTCACCCTGTCGCCGGTGCTGTGGCGGCGCCTGCCGGGCGCAAAGAGCGCGGGCCGCGTGCAGTCTGTCGCGCTGCGCCTGATCTGCGAGCGAGAGCATGAGATCGAGGTGTTCCGCGCGGACGAATATTGGAGCGTGCTGGCCAAGCTCCAGCACGACGGCACGGGTTTCGATGCCCGGCTGGTCCGGTATGACGGCAGGAAGCTCGACAAGCTGACGCTCGGCGACGAAGGCAGCGCGATGGTTGCGAAGAAGGCGGTCGAAGAGGGCCGCTTCACGGTCGAGGAGGTCGAGACCAAACCGCTGAAGCGCAATCCCGCGCCGCCCTTCACCACGTCGACCCTGCAGCAGGAGGCGGCGCGCAAGCTCGGCTATTCCGCCAGCCACACGATGCGGCTGGCGCAGAGCCTCTATGAAGCGGGCGCCATCACTTATATGCGGACCGACGGCGTGCAGATGGACATGAGCGCGATCATGGCGGCGCGCGATGCCATCGCGGACCGGTTCAGCGACGAGTATCGCCCGGAAAAGCCGCGCTTCTATCAGACCAAGGCCAAGAACGCGCAGGAAGCGCACGAGGCGATCCGGCCGACCGATTTCCGCAAGGATCGGGCCGGGTCGGGCGACGAGGCGAAGCTCTACGACCTGATCTACAAGCGCGCGATGGCGAGCCAGATGGCGACCGCACAGCTCGAGCGCACGACCGTCACCCTGCGCGATGCGACCGGCCAGCACGAGCTGCGCGCCACCGGTCAGGTGGTGAAGTTCCCCGGCTATTTCGCGGTCTATCAGGAAGGCCGGGATGACAGCGAGGACGAGGATGAGGGTCTGCTCCCGGTCCTTCGCAAGGGCGATGCGCCGGCCAAGGAGAGCGTGGAGGCGAACCAGCACTTCACCCAGCCGCCGCCGCGTTTTTCCGAAGCGAGCCTGGTCAAGAGGCTCGAGGAACTCGGCATCGGCCGCCCATCGACCTATGCCAGCACGATCCAGACCCTGCGCGACCGCGCCTATGTCCGGATGGAGAAAAACCGTTTCTTCGCAGAGGAAAGCGGCCGCTTGCTGACGGCGTTTCTGGAGCGGTTCTTCCCGCAGTATGTGGCTTATGACTACACTGCCGGGCTCGAGGACGAGCTCGATACGGTGAGCGACGGGCGCGAGGACTGGAAGAAGCTTCTCGAAGCCTTCTGGCGCGACTTCAAGCCGAAGACCGAGGAGGTGATGGAGCGCAAACCTTCGGAAGTCACCGAAGTGCTCGACGAATATCTTTCCGACTACCTTTTTCCGGAGCGCGCCGACGGCAAGGACCCGCGCTTCTGCCCGCTCTGCGATCAGGAAGGGCGCGAGGGCGGCGAGCTGCATCTGCGCGGCGGACGCTACGGCGCCTTCGTCGCCTGCGCCAACTATCCCGAATGCAAGTACACCCGCCGCTTCGCCCAGCCGGGCGCGGATGGCGAGGACCCGGCCGATGACGGGATCATGGGCGAGGACCCGGAGACGGGCCTGCCGGTCGAGCGCAAGAGCGGGCGCTTCGGCCCCTATGTCCAGCTGGGCGAGGGCAAGGAGGCCAAGCGCGCGAGCATTCCCAAGGATCTCGACGATTTCGATCTCGAATGGGCGCTGAAGCTGCTGAACCTGCCGCGCATCGTCGGCGCGCATCCCGAAACCGGCAAGGAAATCGAGGCGGCCATCGGACGTTACGGCCCCTATCTGCGGCACGATGGCAAGTACGGCAAGCTCTCGAACACGCAGGAAGTGTTCGAGATCGGCATGAACCGTGCGGTCGATATTCTGGCGCAGGCAGCCAATCGCGGCGGCGGCGGGCGCGGCAAGGCCGAACCCATCAAGACGCTGGGCGAACATCCGACCAGCGGCGGCGAGATGAAGGTGATGCCCGGCCGCTACGGCCCCTACGTCACCGACGGCACGACCAACGCGACCATTCCCAAGGACATGAAGCCCGAGGACCTCACCGAAGCGCAGGCGATCGAGCTGATCGATGCCCGCGCCGCCAAGGGACCGCCCAAGAAGAAGGGCCGCAAGAAGGCTGCGCCCAAGAAGACTGCGGCGAAGAAAGCGGCTCCGAAGAAGGCCGCCGCGAAGAAGGCGCCCGCCAATAAGAAGGCTGCACCGAAAAAGAAGGCGCCGGCCAAGCCGAAAACCTCTTCCGCATCGAGCGGAGACTGATCGCGGTGAGCGCCGAAGCCGAGGCGGCGGACGGGCTGCCCATGCCGCGCCGCCTGCTCGCGATCGTCGCGATCAGTTTCGGCACCGCGCTGTTCGTGCTCGACGGGGCAGTGGCGAATGTCGCCCTGCCGACGATCGCGCGCGAGCTGGGTGTGGGCAACGGGGTCGTTACCAATGTGGTGACCGTCTACCAGCTCGTTCTGGTGATGGGGCTGCTGCCTTTCGCCAGTCTCGGCGATCGGATCGGCCATCGCCGCCTCTACCAGATCGGCCAGGCGATATTTCTCGTCACCTCGGCGGCGGTCTATTTCGTCAACGATTTCGCGGCGCTGCTGGTGGCGCGCGCCGGTCAGGCGCTTGGGGCGGGGATGGCGCTGAGCGTTTCGGCCGCCATGCTGCGCGAGATCTATCCGGCGCGCAGCCTCGGCAGCGGGATGGGGATCAATTCGGTGATCGTCGCGACAACCTATGCGATCGCGCCGACGCTGGGCGGCTTCATCGTCGAACATGCCGACTGGCGCTGGGTCTTCGTCGCTGCGGTGCCGCTGGCGCTGATATCGCTGGTGATCGGGCGGTCGCTGCCCGAGCCGGTGCGGCGTCAGGACCGCGCGCCCGAGCGGCTGAGCGGCATCTGGAGCGCGCTGACCGTGCTGCTGCTGATCGGCGGCCTCCAGCTCGCGACACATGGCGAGACGGATGTCTACGGCATCGCCGCCGTGCTCGCGGGCATCGTCTCGGCCTGGTTCCTCGTGCGGCGCGAGCGGACCAGAGCCAATCCCGTCGTTCCGGTCGACCTGATCGCCAATCCGGTGCTCGGCCTTTCCGCGCTGGCGGCGATCGCGGCGTTTCTGGCCAGTTCCTCGCTGATGGTCGCGCTGCCGTTCCGGTTCGAGCAGGTCTATGGCTACGCGCCGGGCGAGGTCGGCCTGCTTCTGCTGCCGTTCCCGCTGACCATGCTGTTCGTGGCACCGGCGGCGGGCTGGCTGTCGGACCGGGTGGCGGCGACCAAGCTCGGCGTGACGGGGATGAGCATCGCCATCGCCGCGCTGGTGCTGCTCGCCTTCCTTCCGTCCGACCCCGGCGCGGTGGCGATCGGCTGGCGGCTGTCGCTCGCCGCGCTCGGTTTCGGTCTGTTCTTCGCGCCCAATTCGCGCTTGCTGATCGGCCGAGCGCCCAAGGACCGCTCGGCGGCGGCGGGCGGGTTGCTGTCCACCTCGCGCCTGATGGGCCAGACGCTTGGCGCGGCGCTGGTTGGCCTGCTGCTGGCGCTGGGAATCGGGCTGGGGCCGGTGCCCATGCTGGCCGCCTGCGGTTTCGCGGTGCTGGCGGCGGCCTGCAGCATGACGCGCTTCTTCGCCGTCACGCGCAAGCGCTAGTCGAGGATCGGGTTGCCGGTGCCCAGCACCGCCGTGCGCGCGCGGATCACGATGTCGAGATAGGTGGTATCGAGCGCCAGAAAACGCTTTGCGGTCATTCCGAGGAAACGCTTGCAGTCGCGCAGGAAATGCGAGGTGTCGAAATAGGCGACGTCGATGGCACCGTAGCCCTTCATCGCGCCTTCCTGTTTCAACCCCATCAGCGAGCGCATGAACCGCGTCCGCGCGAGGAGGGTGCGCGGGGTGAAGCCAAAATGGCGCAGCGCCAGCCGCCGCAAGGTGTGGCCGGGCAGGCCGACCTTGTCACCCAACTGCTCGACCGAAGTGGTGTCGTCGTCCTGCAAGGCCCGCTGCAATCGCAGGATCGCAGCCTCGCGTCGATGCGGGCGGGCGAGAACCTTCGCGAAGAAGCGGTCGAGGATCGGCTTGGCATCCGCGCCCATGTCGGACGCGCGAAGGGTAGCGACGAGATCATCGCACGCGGCGTCGCCGGTCAGGGCGGACAGTTCGATGAACCCGTCGCCGAGTGTCGAGAGGTCCGGTGCCTCCAGCCGCGCGGCGCCCGCCGCCGTCAGCGTGATGCCGATCGTCACTCCGCCATTGGTCACGACGCGGCAGGCCTTCGTTCCGGGGCCGTAAAATCCCGCCGTGGGACGGCGCAGCCAGACATCCGGTTCCGCCTCGTAATGGATCGGCCCGTCGGTCAGTGTCAGCCGGATGGTCGGCCCTGTCGGCAGCATCCAGTTCGTGACGTTGAGCGACAGCGGCCCTTCGGAATCCATCACGAAATAGTCCGAGATCAGCGCCTTCAGCTCGGCCGCGGGTTCCTCGAAGCGGATCGCCACGAAATCCGGCATGCCGATCCGGCTCAGGTCGACGCCCGGAGTATGGCTGCCGCTGGCGATCATGGCGAGGCGGGCAAAGGGCGCGCTCAGCGCACCCAGTCGAGCCCCATTTCCTCGAAGATCTCCTTGTCCTCGCTCCAGCGCTCATCCGCTTTCACGTGGAGGAAGAGATGGACCTTGCGGCCCAGCAGCTCGGACAGTTCCTCGCGCGCCGCCTGGCCGATCGCCTTGATGCGAGAGCCGCCCTTGCCGAGCACAATGGCGCGCTGGTTGTCGCGCGCGACCACGATCTGCTGGTGGATTTCCACGCTGCCGTCCGGCCGCTCGAGATATTTCTCGGGCCGGACCGCGCTGTCATAGGGCAGTTCCTCGTGCAGCTGGCGGTAGAGCTGTTCGCGGGTGATCTCGGCGGCGAGCAGCCTTTCGGAGGCGTCGCTCACCTGATCCTCGGGATACATCCATTCGCCTTCTGGCATCATCGCCGCGAGCGCGGCCTTCATTTCCGGCACGCCGTCGCCGGTCAGCGCGGAGACGAAATAGACCTCCGCGAAATCGACCTTCTCGCCAATCTCCTGCGCCAGCGCCAGCAGCGGCTCCTTCTTGGCGCGGTCGACCTTGTTCAAGACCAGCAACTTGCGCTCGGGTCGTTTCGACAGCGCCTCAATCAGCGGTTCGAGCTCGTGACGGCGTTGCTTGATCGGATCGACCAGCAGCACCAGTGCATCGGCCGCTTCGGCGCCTTCCCACGCCGCGCTCACCATCGCGCGGTCGAGCTTGCGCTTTGGCGCGAAGATGCCGGGCGTGTCGACCAGCACGATCTGCGTGTCGTCTTCCAGCGCGATGCCCATCATCCGCGCGCGGGTGGTCTGGGCCTTGGCGCTGGTGATCGCGACCTTCTGGCCGACGAGCTGGTTCACCAGCGTCGACTTGCCCGCATTGGGCGCGCCGATCACGGCGACGACCCCACATTTCGCGGTTGGGGAACCGGTGGTTTCGGAACTCAAGAATATCTCTCCATAAAGGCTTTGGCGGCGGCCTTTTCGGCCTCGCCCTTGCTGCCGGCGACACCTTCCGCCTCGCCGACCTTGTGGACTTTGACCCGCACCGTGAAGCGGGCCGCATGATCGGGGCCGGACCGGTCGGTCACCTCGTATTCCGGGGGCTTGCGCTGGTTGCCTGCCGCCCATTCCTGCAGGGCCGACTTCGGATGCTTGCGCAGGCCCGCGCCACCTTCGAGCTCGTGACGCCAGAGCTGGTGGACAAGATCTCTGGTTGGTGCGAACCCCTGTTCGAGAAAATGCGCGCCGAGCAGCGATTCCATCACGTCGCCGAGTATATTGTCGGAATCGCGACCGCCATCGGCAAGGGCCTGCTTCGAAATGCGGATATGCGGCGCGAGGCCGATCTCGCGCGCAATCTGCGCGCACATCTCGCGGCTGACCAGCGCATTGAGACGCTGCGAGAGCTTGCCCTCGGGCGCATCGCTCTGTTCGTAGAGCCAGTCGGCGATCGCCAGCCCCAGCACCCGGTCGCCGAGAAATTCCAGGCGCTGGTAATCGCGCTTCTCCCCGGTGCTGCCATGGGTGAGAGCGGCGAGCCACAGGCTTTCATCGCTGACGCGATAGCCCGTGGCTTCGAGCCATTGGCGGGCTTCGGGAGACAGGCGGTTCATAATATCGTTCCGATGCGGTTCCAGCGGGCGGCGGTGAACCAGGTCAAGGGCTTGGCCCATTCGGCGCTACCGTCAGTCGACCACAACACCATGCTCGCGCGCCCGACCAGCAGGTCAGTGGACACGAGGCCGACCCCGCCGCCGGGCAGGTCCGGAAAGCGGCTGTCCATCGAGTTGTCGCGGTTGTCGCCCATCACGAAGAGGCGGCCCTCGGGCACGGTGACCGGACCGAAATCGTCCTGCGGTGTGGGACCGAGATCGATCACCGGGTAGCTGCGGCCCGAGGGCAGGGTTTCCGTGGCAACCGGATAGATGCACGCTCTCGTACCTTCGCGCTCGATCTCTTGCGCGCGGCCATGGCACGCGGTGTTGGCCGAAATTCGCACGGCCAGCAGCGCAAGCGGCGCCCGCTCCAGCATCCGGCCGTTCAGGATCACGCGGCCCCCGCGCACCGCCACCGTGTCGCCCGGCAGACCGATCACCCGTTTGACGTAATCGGTCCCGTCGGAGGGATGCTTGAAAATCACCGGATCGCCGCGCTCCGGCAGGCGGGCGAACACGCGCCCCGAAATCAGCGGGGCCTCGAAGGGCAGCGACAGCCGGGAATAGCCATAAGGCCATTTCGCTGCGACCAGATAATCGCCCACCATCAGGCGGGGCAGCATGCTTTCGCTCGGAATGGTGAAGGGCGAGAACACGAAGCTGCGGAAGGCGAGCACCGCCAGCACCACCAGCGCGAGGAACCGCAGATAGTTGCCCCAGCTTTCGCGCTCCTCCGCCGCCCGGTCATCGGGCGCAGAGCCATCGGGCGTGGTCTTGCCATCCATCGTCGCTGCGGGGTTGCGGGCCATCGGCGGCGGCTCTACCCGCGCCGCATCGCGATCGAAAGGATTTTTGCCGTGCCGACCACCCCTGCCGATGCCGTCGCCGCTGCCTGGGATCATATCGAGAGCCTGCCGCGCCCGACCCTGCGCGAACTCTTCAGCACTGAACGCGACGGCGGCGAGGGGTACGACGAGCCCGGCGGCGCGGAGCGGGTGGCGATGCTGTCCGGCCGGATCGAATGGGGCGAGGACGAGACGGCCGGCGGCGTGCTGTTCGACTGGTCCAAGACCCATCTCGACAGTACGCTGCTGGCCGGGTTCGAGAAACTGGCCGAGGCTCGCGGCTTCGCGCAGCAGCGGGCCGCCCTGCTCGGCGCGGAGAAAGTCAACGTCACCGAAGGCCGCGCCGCGACCCACACCGCCGAGCGCGGCACGGGCAAGGACAGCGATGTCGAGGAAGCGGACGCGCTTCACCAGCGGATGCGGCTGCTGGTCGAGGCGATCCATGGCGGCGCGATGGGGGAAGTGAAGCACCTGATCCATGTCGGCATCGGTGGCAGCGCGCTCGGGCCGGCGCTCGCGATCGACGCGCTGACCCGCGATCTAGAACTGGTCGACGTGCATGTCGTCTCGAATATCGATGGTGTGGCGCTGGAACAGGCCTTCGCCGCCTGCGATCCGGCGACCACCATGGTCGCGGTGGCGAGCAAGACCTTCACCACGATCGAGACTATGACCAACGCCGCCTCCGTGCTGAAATGGCTCGGCGAAGGCGGCGTGTCCGATCCCTCTGGCCGGGTGGTCGCGCTCACCGCCTCGCCCGAAAAGGCCGTCGAATGGGGTGTCGACGAGACCCGCATCCTGCCCTTCAAGGAGACCGTCGGCGGGCGCTACTCGCTGTGGTCGAGCATCGGCTTTCCGGTCGCGCTGGCGGTCGGCTGGGACGAGTTCGAGGCCATGCTGGCCGGCGCGCAGGCCGTCGACCGGCATTTCGCCGAGACCGAGGGCCGCGTCAATCTGCCGCTGCGCGCCGCCTTCGCCGACCGCTATTACGCCCGGGTGCGCGGCTGCCAGACCCGCGCCGTCTTCGCCTATGACGAGCGGCTTGGCCTGTTTCCCGACTATCTCCAGCAGCTCGAGATGGAATCGAACGGCAAGCGTGTGGCCGCCGACATGCAACCGGTGGACGAGCCGACCGCCGCGATCACCTGGGGCGGGGTGGGGACGGACGCGCAGCACGCCGTGTTCCAGCTGCTCCATCAGGGCACGCATCTGGTCCCGGTCGATTTCATCGCCAGCATCGCGCCCGGCGACGCGCTCGACCCCGCGCACCATCGCATACTTTTAATGAACTGCTTCGCGCAGGGCGCGGCGTTGATGGCGGGCGACAAGGGGACCGACCCGGCGCACCACTTCCCTGGCGACCGACCGAGCGCGACGATCCTCGCCGACGATCTCGACGCGGCGACCCTGGGCGCGCTGATCGCCTTCCACGAACACCGCGTTTTTGCCGGTGCAGTGCTCATGGGCATCAACCCCTTCGATCAGTTCGGCGTGGAGCTGGGCAAGTCGATGGCCAAGGCGATCGAGGCCGGCGACAGCGACTTCGACGCCAGCACCGCCGGGCTGGTCGAAGCGGCCGGCCTGACGGCGTAGGCCGGTGGGCGTCTCGTCCGGCACTGCCGCCATCCGGTTATCTCCATCGAAGACGAGAAATCCTGAAAACATAACAATTTATTAGGATGGGAATCGGTCCACCCTGCCATCAACCTGGTTCGAACCGAAGGGTGGCCCATGAGGATGAGAGACGGACGACACAGCTACGATCTGATTTTCGACAGGCGGGCGCTCGATCGCACGGTATCGTTTCAGGCCTACGATCGTTCTGCGGTATTCTCGGATCGGAACCGGATCGGCGGCAAATTCGAGATTTTCGAAGACGGACTGCGGATCGCGTCAGCGACCTATTCTCCCGCAGGGAAGTTCTGGATCATCGAGGAGTAGCAGCCGAACGGTGTTCGAGATGGCGGTTTTTCCCTAACGCTCGATCCCTTCATCCCCCGCACCTCGGGGCATGAGGTGCAGATACTCGATTTCGAACCCCGCCACGGCGCGCAAGCGCTCGAGATCGAGGATTCCCAGCTGGCGCGAATGCAGCCTGATCAGACCGTCGCCCCGCAATTGCTGCAGGGTCCTGTTGACATGGACCGGCGTGAGGCCCGTTGCATTCGCGATGTGTTCCTGCGTGACCGGGAAGGTAAAAGGTTCGGACGATCCGTCTGCCTCTCCGACCAGACACAGCCGCACATGCATTTCGCAGAGCAGATGAGCCACGGCGGCATAGGCCCTGCGCTGACCATTGTTGACCACCCACTCGCGCAGGACCGCCTCGTCGACCAGAGTGGTCCACCACAGGGCGCGTGCAAGGTTGGAACTTCTCGACGCCAGTTCATCCAGCCGCTCGCCGTCGATCATCGCGATTTCGCAATTGGTGATGGCAGTGATGTTGTGATCCATCCTCGCCAAAACGGTCACGTGGATGTCGCAGAAATCTCCCGGGATGAGAAAAGCGGTGAACTGGTTGGCCCCGTTCTCCAGCATTTTTCGTCGGGCTGCCCAGCCACTGACCATCAGATGGACGGCATTCGGCTTGCTTCCTTCGGAAATGATATCGAACCCGGCATGAAATCGCTCGATCCGCATGATCGAATCTTCCAGAGCGCCTGCTTCCTCGCGGGTCAGAACGGTAACGTTCCTCAGCTTCCGCAGCAGGCTCCTCGTCTTCATTCGATCACGTTCGCCTGCATGCGCCGGTTCCCTGCCGTGTCTGCCGCGGTGTATCTGGATACTCCTTCCTGACCACGGTGACAATCACGAGTACGATGGACAATCGCTCGCAGATCGTCGCCGCATGCGGTCCGAAGGCGTCATTGCGCTCAAACTTTGACAAATGTCTCTGCAGGCCCCACATGGCCGCCATCGAGACGCCCGCCAGCGTGAAGCGGCGGTGGCGAGACAGCCTCCGGCCCCGGCAGCGTTTCGGTCCATTTCAAAGAGCTTCCCTTTTCACGCGGGTGGTTTTCAAACCCCGCGATGCGTGCCGCATGGATGTGGCGCGCCCATCGCACATACGCGAGTTTTCATGACGCAATCTTCAGAACATACTTTCGAGAATCTGGGGCTGTCCCAGCCCGTTCTCCAGGCCCTCGACCTCAAGGGCTATTCCACCCCGACGCCGATCCAGGCGCAGGCCATTCCTTCCGTGCTGGAGGGGCGCGACCTGCTTGGCATCGCGCAGACCGGCACCGGCAAGACGGCTGCCTTCATGCTGCCCAGCATCGACAATCTGCGCGAGGCCGACAGGCAGACGCCGTTCAAGTCCTGCCGGATGCTGGTGCTCGCCCCGACGCGCGAACTTGCAGGGCAGATCGCCGACAGCGCCAAGGATTACGGCGCGCTCGCCGGATTGAAGGTGCAGTCGATCGTCGGCGGCACCTCGGTCAACAAGGACCGCAACAAGCTGCATCGCGGCACCGACATCCTCGTCGCGACGCCGGGCCGCCTGCTCGACCTGATCGACCAGAAGGCGTTCCAGCTGAACGGGGTCGAGATCCTCGTGCTGGACGAGGCGGACCAGATGCTCGACCTCGGCTTCATCCACGCGCTGCGACGGATCAGCCAGCTCGTGCCGGCCGAGCGCCAGACGCTGTTCTTCTCCGCCACCATGCCCGCGCAGATCAAGGAACTGGTGGGCAAGTACTGCAACAACCCGGCGACCGTTTCCGTCACTCCGGCGGCGACCACGGCCGAGCGGATCGACCAGTATCTCTTCATGGTCCAGCAGGACGAGAAGCAGACCCTGCTCGAGATGATCCTCAAGGGTCAGCACGATGTGCCGGGCAAGTTTGAGCGCATCCTGGTATTCGCGCGGACCAAGCATGGCTGCGACCGGGTGGTGAAGAACCTCGCCCGCGCCGGGATCGCCGCCAATGCGATCCACGGCAACAAGAGCCAGCCGCAGCGCCAGCGCGCGCTCGATGAGTTCAAGCGCGGCAAGACGCCGGTGCTGGTGGCGACTGATGTCGCGGCGCGCGGGATCGACATTCCCGGCGTCAGTCACGTCATCAATTACGAGCTGCCGAACGTGCCCGACCAGTACGTCCATCGCATCGGCCGCACCGCGCGCGCCGGACGTGACGGGGTCGCCATCGCCTTTTGTGCGGAGGACGAGCGCGATTACCTCAAGGACATCCGCAAGAACACCGATGCGGAGTTCGAGCGCCTGCCGCTGCCGGACAATTTCCGCGCCGTGGTGGAAGGCGTGGGCCCCACCAAGCGCCCGCCTCCGGGTCAGAAGATGAAGCAGCCGCGCGTCACGCCGACAGGCGATGCCGCACGGCGCGCCAAGCCCAAGGCCAAGCATCCCGCGCGCAAGGGCAAGCCGCAAGGTGCCGGAGAGCGCACCGGGGAGCGTGGTGGAGAACGCGCGGGCGGGCAGGGCCGGCCCGGCGGGCGCAACCGGAACCGCAACCGCAGTCGTGGTGGCGGCGGCGGAGGGGCGCGCGGTCAGGCCTGATCCGGGCGGACAGCCGCGGTTCACCTTCGCGATTCCAACCGGGCCGGAGCGGGCGTGATGCCCGTTTCGGCCCGGGGGGTTTCATTCATGCGCCAAATTCTCGTCATACCCGCCACACTGGCGCTCGTGTCGTGTGCCGCGATCCAGCCTGCGCGTATGCGCTTGCCCGATAATCTCGCGGCGATCACCACCACCGTTCTGCGCGGCTTGACCGGCTGGAACACCGGGAGGTTCGAAGCCGGAGATTATCTCGGCACCTTCCGCCGCTCCGAAAGCACCGAAATACTGGCCGACAGCTTCACCCGCCGAGCGGCGCGGGCGGGCTTTACCGTCAGCGGTCCGGGTCTCGAATCCGCGATCGAGGGACGCTGCCGCATGGAGGAGCGTTCGCTCGATGCGGAGGTGGAGATCACCATCGAGCCGATGGCCTACAGCTGCGATTTTGCCAGCGAGGGGCAGGCGATCCCGGCCCGGCTCGAACTGCGCGAGGTGGTGGACGGCGGCACCGCTGCCTATCGCCACGAACGGCGCGGCGAGTTCCAGCTGGATGGGGAACGGATCGAAATCGCCTCGGTCCACGATGTCGAAGGCATCGCCAACGGCACCATCACCCCGATCGGCTACGTCTTCGAAAAAAACGGCCGCCCCATCGGCGCGCTCGATCTCTCGTCCGGCCCCGAACTGAAACTGCCAGCCGATATCGAGGAAGACCTTGCCAGCGCCCTTACCGTCGCAGCGCTCGCCCTCGCGGTCCTGCCCGACCCGGCAGAGCGCTAGATCGAGGATTGACCGGTAGGTTCACTTAACCGGACTTTCACCGAAGATGCCTATTCCGGGATCGCATGGGGCTGGGGAAACCGAACGGGCATAGTCACGCCAAGGTTGGCGGAACCCGCCCATTCGGGCTGCCCATCTGTGTGGGCGCGGTATTCGTCCTGACCTGCTGTTACGGTGCGGCTAGGCTTCCAGGCGGATATGATGGCGGCGAGGGATTGAATGACCTCTTTGCACTCCTTCTGCTGATCGGCGCTCTCGGATACGCTGCATTGAGAGCGCAGCCCTGCTCGAAGCTTGCGACGGGCGTGATAGCTGTCGCGGCCTTTTTCGGCATTACCCTGCTCGCGGCTCTCGCCGCAGCTTCCCTGGCGATCGGCGGTGGAGAATACATCGATCCTCTCCTCGTTCAGATCGACGAGACGTTTCTCCCCTTCTTCGACTGGAAAGCCACCACGCTCTCATTGCCGAACGATCCGAGGCTCTATGCCCTGCTGACCGAAATCTACGCGTCGCTAAACATGCAGCCTGCCGCCTTCATGCTCGTGGTTCTTCTCTTCGGACACCGTCACGATTACCACGAATTCATGGGCGTATGGTCCATGGCGCTCGCTCTATGCATCCTCCCTTTTGCCTGGTTGCCGGCTCAATCACCCTACATCTATTACGGTGTTACCGAGGAAGAGATGGTTGGGGCGGGGGTAACGCTGCCTTGGGCCTTCTTCCCGGTGCTCGAAGGAATTCGCGAAGGTCATTTGCAGGCTCTTTCGATGAACAGTCTGAGCGGCCTCGTGACCATTCCGAGTTTTCACGCTGCGGGCGGCACCGTCCTCATTTGGTTGTGGTGGCGATTCCGTATTCTGCGCTGGCCGATGGTGGGACTCAACGCTATGATGATCGTGGCCGCCGTGCCTATAGGCAGCCATTACGTCGTCGATATAGTCGCCGGGGTGCTGGTGGGGCTACTCGCGATCGTGGTCACAAAACGCACGCTTTATCCGCGGAGATCAGGCGTTGCCTCCGATCGCATAATTCTCAACGGGATCGCGCCGCCAGCCATCTCTTACTGACGTTGTGGCGGACAATCGTCGCTCTTTGCGGCGTGCGACATGGCATCAGCAATGGACAGTCGATGCCATAACGCCCACAACTTCGCCGCACTATGGAGACATCCGAGGCGCACATGACCCCTGATTTCAAAGCCAAGATCACGCCGATCGACCGCATTCAGGAGAACCTCGTCGCCCGGACAGAGCGGAGGGTGTTGAACTGGCTGTGCGCGCGGTTGCCACGTTGGGTGACGCCGGACATGCTGACCGGCACCGGCATGGCTGGCGCGCTGATGGTGTTCGGCGGTTATGTCGGGAGCAATTTCGACCGGGCCTCGCTGTGGCTCGCGGTGGCGGGCTATCTCATGCACTGGTTCGGGGATTCGCTCGACGGCAGCCTCGCACGGTTCCGCAAGATCGAGCGGCCGCGTTACGGCTATTTCCTCGACCATAGCTGCGACGGGTTTGCGACCATGCTGCTGGTCGTCGGCATCGGGCTCACGCCCTATGTCGAGCTGGAGGCGGCCTTGATCGCGCTGGCCGGCTATCTCCTCATGTCGATCCACGCCTTCCTGTCGGTCCGCGTGCTGGGCGAATTGCGCCTATCCTATTTTAACGCCGGGCCTACGGAACTGCGGATGGTGCTGATTGCGCTGACAGTCGCGATGTATGCTGCCGGGCGCGAGCCGCCGCTCATCGGCCAGCTTAACGTCTTCGACCTGTTCGTGGGCGGCGTTGGGCTGGTCCTCGTCGCGTTGTTCCTATTGCAGACCGCACGAACGGCACGCCGGCTGGCGATCGAGGAACCGCCGCGCAACTGATCATTCGGGTTGAAGGAGCCGCAGCTTGGCGAAGGCGTCGGGCTGGTTGTCGGCCAGCCAGTCGAGCATGCCTTCGCGGATGTCGCAGCGCAGATCGAACAATTCGCCCGAATCCTTTGCGCTCATCAGCAGGCGCAGCTCGATCGCATCGCGTGCGGTCTCGGTCACCTGCGCCACCTGCACGCGTCCGTCCCAGCGTGGATTGGCCGTTACCAGCCGCTCGAACTCGGCGCGGATCGGCGCGATTTTCGTGGCGGGATCGAGATAGAGCATCACTGTGCCAAGGAGCTGCGCAGTCTTCTTGGTCCAGTTCTGAAAGGTTTCCTCGAGAAAGCGCGTGGTCGGCACGATCAGGCGGCGCTCGTCCCAGATCTTGACCACGACATAGGTGGTGCGGATGTCCTCGATCCGCCCCCATTCGCCCTCGATGATGACCACATCGTCGATATTGATCGGTTCGGTCAGGGCCATCTGGACGCCGGCGATCAGGTTCTTGAGCGCCGGCTGGGCGGCCGCGCCTACGGCAAGGCCGGCAAGCCCCGCCGAAGCGACCAGAGTCAGGCCGATATCCCGAACCCCCGGGATCGAGAGCAGCACCAGCCCCACCGTCACGAAGACGATCAGGAAGGTGGCGATCCGGTTGAACATGGTCAGCTTGGTGCGCCGCCGCCGCGCCGCCAGATTGTCGGCCACGCTGATATCGGCGCGCAACTTCATCGCCTCTATCAGAGCGTGGAGAATGGCGAGCGCGATCCAGCCGACCAGTGCGGGCATCACAAAGGCCGCCACCTTTTGCCAGACGGTCGCGAAGGCGGGAATCTCGCGCGCGGTCAGCACCAGTGCGAGCGCGATCAGGGCGTAGCGGGTCGGCTGGGCGAGGCGGCGGATCAGCACGTCGTCGGATTCGCTGTCGGATCGGCGGGCTATCCGCCGCAAGACCGCAAAGGCGGCCCCGTGGACCGCCAGCGCGGCCAGCACGGCTATCCCGCCATAGGCGACGAGGTCCCAGGGGTAGGGCAACAGCCCGGCAGTCTCGACCACCCGTTCGGTTATCGGTTCGGTCATCCGTTTTTCCGCTCCGGCATACTCGGGGATGGTGGGACAATGGGCGGCCTCGCGGCCCTGTTCCCGATGCTTTCGCGGCCGCTGCGGTTGGCAATTGGCGGGCGGGGGGCCATATCGCCGCCTCCACATCCCAACGGAGCGCGCGATACATGGCCGCCACCAGCGACACTGCCGAATACGATTTCGACCTCTTCACCATCGGCGCGGGCTCCGGCGGCGTGCGCGCCAGCAGGGTGTCCGCGGCGCATGGGGCGAAAGTGGCCATTGCCGAGGAACACCGGGTCGGCGGCACCTGCGTGATCCGTGGCTGCGTGCCCAAGAAGATGCTCGTCTATGGCGCGCATTTCGCCGAGGATCTGGAAGACTGCCAGAAGTTCGGCTGGGAGATCGAGACCAAGAAGTTCGATTGGACCAAGCTGCGCGACAACGTGCTTGCCGATGTCGACCGGCTGGAAGGCGCCTATACCGAGACGCTCGAGAACCACGACGTCACGATCTTCAAGGAACGGGCCGAGATCACCGGCCCGCACGAGATCACTCTTGCCAGCGGCCGCAAGGTGACGGCGAAGATCATCCTCGTCGCTACCGGCGCGCGGCCGCACATGCCCGAATGTCAGGGCGCCGAGCACGCGATCAGCTCGAACGAGGCGTTCCATCTCGACGAACTGCCGAAGAAGATCATCATCGCGGGCGGAGGCTACATCGCCAACGAATTCGCCGGTATCTTCAACGAGTTCGGCTGCGATGTTCACATCGTCAATCGCGGCGACCGGCTGCTGCGCCATTATGACGAGGCAGTGAGGGACCGGCTGCTCCAGATCAGCACGATGAAGGGCATCAAGTTTCGCTTCAACACCACCTTCGAGTACATCAAGCCGTGCGACGAGGGCGGCTATTTCGTGAAGATGTCGGATTGCGAAGAGGAACGCGCGGACCTCGTGATGTTTGCGGTCGGGCGCCTTCCCAACACCGAGGGTCTCGGCCTCGACAAGGCCGGGGTCGAGATGGGCGAAAAGGGCGAGATCAAGGTCGATCGCTTCAGCAAGACCAATGTCGACCATATCTATGCCGTGGGCGACGTGACCGACCGGGTGCAGCTGACCCCGGTCGCGATCCGCGAGGGGCAGGCCTTCGCCGACACCGTATTTGGCAAGGGCGATCCGGTCGCGGTCGATCACGGCTGCATCCCCAGCGCCGTGTTCAGCCACCCGCCCATCGCCGCGGTGGGCATGACGGAGGGTGAGGCCAAGAACAAGCTCGGCAGCGTGAAGGTCTATCTCAGCGATTTCCGCCCGATGAAGAACGTGCTGGCGGGCCGGAACGAACGCAGCCTCATCAAGATGATCTGCGATGGCGAGAACGGCAAGATCGTGGGCATCCACATGATCGCACCCGACGCGCCCGAGATGATGCAGGCCGCCGCGATCGCGGTGAAGGCCGGGCTGACCAAGGCCGATTTCGACGCCACCACCGCCATTCACCCGACCATGGCCGAGGAACTCGTCCTGATGCGGTGAATTTCGCGCGAGACGCGGGCGCAACGCATTGCCAGCCCCGCGCCTCGCCGCCACAAGGCGAAGCAATGCGATTCGCCATCGGGGGATTTGGGTGAACACATTGGCATCTCGCGGGCAGCTGCGCGCAAGTTTCCTTCGCTGGGCGCTGGTCACGGTGCCGCTGTGCCTGCTCGGGCTGATCCCGGGCGCGATCTGGAATGCGGACACGGCGTGGTTCGCCAGCCTCGCCAAGCCGGCGATCTTTCCCCCGGGCGCGGTGTTCGGGATCGTCTGGACGACGCTCTATGTCCTGATGGGCATCGCTTTCGCGCTGGTCTGCGCGGCATGGGGCGCCAGGGGCCGCACCGCCGCGATCGCACTGTTTCTGGTGCAATTGGTGGTGAACTTCGCCTGGACGCCGGTTTTCTTCGGCGCGTTCCAGATCACCGGGGGCCTCGTGGTGATCGCCGTGCTCGCCGTGCTGGTGATCGCGACCACCGCGATGTTCTGGAAGATCCGCACGCTGGCGGGGCTGCTGATGCTGCCCTACCTCGCCTGGGTGCTGTTCGCCATGGTGCTGAACTACCAGTTCCTCCAGCTCAATCCCGACGCGGACGGAGGCGTGAGCGACACGGCCGCGGACCGGGTGCGGATAGCGCAGTGAATGCGGATTGAAGCGCGGGCCTCGCGGCCCTAGATAGCGACCATGCAAAGCCAGAACCCGCTCATCGCCGATTTCGTCAAGCTCGCCAATTCGGCCGCCGGCACCTTCGCCGGCATGACCCGCGAGGCGCGCGAGAGCGCCCGGGAACGCGTGAAGGAAACCTTCGGCGGGATGGACTTCGTCAGCCGCGAGGAATTCGACGCGGTGAAGGCGATGGCGAGCAAAGCGCGCGAGGAGAACGAGACGCTCGCCGACCGCATCACCGCGCTGGAGGCGCGCATCGGCGGCGGCTGAGCCGCCCCCTTTCACATCCCATGCACCTGCGCGCGCCCGCACTGGTCCTCGCCGCCCGCTCGCATGGCGAGACGGCGGTGATCGCCCGGATGCTGACCGAAGAATCCGGGCTGGTCGCGGCCTATATCGCCGGAGGGCGCGGGCGGCAGCTTCGCCCGGTCGTCATTCCAGGCAATCTGGTGGAGGCCGATATCCGGTCGAAATCGGACAGCCAGCTTCCGTTCGCCCGGCTCGAACTGCTTGCCAGCCGGGGACCGTGGCTCTCCGAACCGCTGCCCGCCGCCGCGATCGCCTGGAACTGCGCGCTAACCGCTGCGAGTCTGGCCGAGCGCAGCGCCTATCCGCAAATCTATTACGCGCTCTCCGCCCTCCTTGAAGCGATCTGCGCGGCCCCCTCGGCACGCGGCTGGGTCGAGGCGCAGGTGGCCTACGAAGCGCTGCTGCTGCGCGAGCTCGGCTACGGCGCTGCTATCGCGCGGCCTTCGGTCGCCGATCTCGCCGACGGGATCGCGAAGCTCGAGGCGCTGACCCGGCCCATCGCCGCCTATCTGATCGGGGAGGCGCGCGGCGACATCATGGCCACCCGCGCCCAGCTAATCGCGCGGCTGCGACGCATGGTCTGAGCACGCGATGTTAGCCTGCCGCTAACCATATCTTGAATTTTCGCGAATAATCCGGCTTCAGCCATGGATATGAGTCCCGCCACGCTCGCTCCCGATCAATCCGCCGACATCGCGGCAGAGGCGAGCGCGACCATCAGACCGGGTTCGCTCGAACTTGCGATCATCCTCCCCACGCTCAATGAGCGCGACAATCTCGCCCCGCTGATTGACCGGATCGAGCGCGCGCTCGGCCCCCAAGGCTGGGAAGTGCTGGTGGTGGACGACAATTCCGCCGACGGCACGGCCGAGGAAGCCCGCCGCCTCTCGCTCGCCGATCCCCGTGTGCGGGTGCTCCACCGGATCGGGCGGCGCGGGCTCGCCAGCGCCGCGATCGAGGGTTTCTGCGCCACCGCCGCACCCTATGCCGCCGTGATGGACGCCGATCACCAGCACGATCCCGCCCTGCTGCGCGACATGCTCGCGGCAGTGAAATCGGGCGAGGCCGAGGTGGCGGTCGCCAGCCGCTTCGCCGAAGGGGCGAGCACTGCGGAATGGGGCCGGCCCGACCGGGTGAAGCTCTCGGGCATCGCCAACCGCCTCGCGCGGCGGCTGACCGGCGTCGAATTGAGCGATCCCATGAGCGGCTATTTCCTGCTTCCCACGGCCATTGCGCGCGATCTCGTGCCTCGCCTGTCGGGCATCGGGTTCAAGATCCTGCTCGATCTTCTCGCCACTTCGGACCGGCCGCTGAAGGTTCGCGACTTTCCGATGAACTTCTCCGCCCGGCGCGCGGGCGAGAGCAAGCTCGACCGGGCGATTGCCTTCGATTTCCTTGCCGGTCTCTACGACAAGAGCTTCGGCCGCGTGATCCCGACCCGCTTCGCGCTGTTCTGCACGGTCGGCGCGATCGGCATCCTCGTCCATTTCGCGGTGTTTTATGCGGTCATGCTGGCCGCCGGCAGCAGCTTCGGCTGGAGCCAGGCGATCGCCACCTTCTGCGCCATGACCTTCAATTTCTGGCTCAACAACTGGCTGACCTATCGCGACAAGCGGCTGGTCGAACCGCGCGCGATCTTCTGGGGCTGGCTCGGCTTCATCGCGGCCTGTTCGGTGGGGGCTTTCGCCAATGTCGCGGTCGCGACGACGCTGTTCGACGGCGGTGTGCTTGCCGTGCCCGCCGCGCTGGCGGGTATCGCGATCGGCTCGGTGTGGAACTACGCCCTGTCGAGCCGTTTCGTCTGGGGCCGTTTCTGACCGGTCACTTCCACCCTTCGAGCCAGGTCCAGGCGAGGAAGGCGCGCGGCCCCTCGAGCGGGGCGGCGGTCATGATCGGGTAGAAATAGGCGAACATGACGACACTGCCCGCGAGCGGTGCCAGCGCCAGCCACCGACGCCCGCTCTGCCATAGCGCGTCCAGCGCCAGCGCCAGCGCGGCCAGCAAGAACATGCTGGGCAGGAAATAATGGTAGTAGAACTGGATCGGCTTGTCCGCGACGATCCAGAAGCCGAGCGCCACCGCATACAGGATGACGACCGCGCTGGCCGCGCGATCCTTCGCAAGCAGAGCGCGGAACAGGCACCACAACAGCGCCGAGAGCCCCAGCAGCATGGTCAACGGATTTCCGACCAGCAGGATGCCGCGCTGCGCGCCGTCGGTTGCCTCGTAGAGATACCAGATCGCCCGCGTGTTCAGCACCCATTGCGGCCATGTGCTCTGATAGGGATGCGACTGGATCACGCTTTCCTGCATCGACACCATCTGTTCGTGCAGCGCGACGAGATTGGCCACCCCGTCGGGCGAGCCGATCGCCCCTTGTGCGAAATACCAGGCCGGCGCGAAGCTCGCGGCGTAGATCGCAAGCGGGATCACGCCGAGCCAAAGCGCCGCCTCGATCAGCGTGATCCCCGGCACCGGCGCGCCGCGGCGGCTCAGCAGCAGGCGGCGGCGACCTGCGCGCCATCTCAGCACCAGGAAAGCGAGGCCCGGCACCACTGCCAGCGGCACCGCGTTCCACTTGGCCGCCATCGACAGGCCCAACGCCACGCCCGCGACGGCGAGCCTGCAGCGCCCGGTCTCGGGCTCGCGCATGGCGGCGGCGCATTGCCAGTAGGCGAGCGCGAGAAAGGCGATGAAGAAGATGTCCAGCATCGCGATCCGGGCGTTGACGAACAGCTGGAAGCCGGTGACCAGCAGCACGCCGTAGGCCAATGTCGCGAACCGGCTCAGCGTCGCGAACCACAGCGCCCGCATCGCCGCGAACAGGGCGAGCGCCCCCGCCGCCAGCGGCACCAGCCGCCAGCCGAGCGGCGCGTCGCCGAACAGCGCGATGCCGAGCGCGATCAGCTCCTTGCCCAGCAGCGGGTGCTCGCGATTGACGTAATCGCCCAGCGCAAGCAAGTGCCGCGCTGCCGGAAGGTAATGCACCTCGTCGAAATAGGGGGCGCTGGGAATCTGCAGCCGGACCAGCGCCAGCGCCACGAACGCCGCACACAGCCCCGCCGTCCAGGCCAGTGGATCGCGCGGCTGCGGGGGTGCCTGTGTCATCGCGGCTCTCCTATGCGGCAGCCCCGGATCGGGCAAGCGTTCGCGACCGATCCGATCCGGTTGCAAAGCGCCTTGCCCACAGAACCGCTCGGGGATAAACTGCTGTATCGAAGCGAAAGGGGAGGGACATTGATATGAAACTGAAAACTGCACTTTTGGGCGCCGCGGCGCTTGGCCTCGCAAGCGCGCCTCTGGTGGCGGCAGAGCGGGCCAGCGCGCCGATCGAGGGCGAGAACGAGCTTGTCGGCATCAGCCCGGTGCTTCTGGTGCTGGCCGCCGCTGCCGTGGTCGCAGGCGTCATTCTGATCGCCGATGACGACGACGATCCGATCAGCGCGTAAGATTTGATCGAGCCGAAATGCGAAGGGCGGGGCAGCGATGTCCCGCCCTTTTCTGTTGCCCTTGCTCCGCGCGGTGACCTATCGCGCGGCCATGAAGAAGACCACCGGAACCGACCGTTCGATCACCTCACGCTGGCGCCCCGCCACCCAGGCCGTGCGCGGTGGCACCTGGCGGTCCGAGCATGGCGAGACGAGCGAGGCGCTGTTCCTCACCTCGGGCTACACCTACGACGACGCACAGACCGTGGCCGATCGCTTCGCGGGCGAGGCCGAGGGCATGACCTATTCCCGCCTCCAGAACCCGACCGTGGCGATGATGGAGGAGCGGATCGCGCTGATGGAGGGTGCCGAGGCCTGTCGCGCACAGGCGAGCGGCATGGCGGCGATGACCGCGGCGCTGCTTTGCCAGCTTTCCGCCGGCGACCATGTGGTCGGCGCGCGCGCGGCCTTCGGCTCGTGCCGCTGGCTGCTCGACAGCCTGCTGCCGCGCTTCGGGATCGAGACGAGCGTGGTCGACAGCGCGGACAATTCCGCGTGGGAAGCGGCAATCCGGCCCAACACCAAGGTCTTCTTCTTCGAGACGCCGGCCAATCCGACGCTCGACGTGGTCGACATGCAGGCCGTCTGCGATCTTGCCCGCGCGCACGGTATCGTCACCGTGGTCGACAATGCCTTCGCCACCAGCGCCTTGCAGCGACCGATGGATTTCGGCGCGGACGTGGTCGCTTATTCGGCCACCAAGCTGATGGACGGACAGGGCCGTGTGCTGGCGGGCGCCGTGTGCGGATCGAAGGAATGGATCGACGAGGTGCTGCTGCCCTTCCAGCGCAACACCGGCCCCAACTGCGCGCCTTTCAACGCGTGGGTGGTGCTGAAGGGTCTGGAGACGCTTTCGCTGCGTGCCCATCGCCAGAGCGAGAATGCGGTCGCGCTCGGCCAGGCGATCGAGGACCGGGTGGTTCGCGCCGGAGGCACCATGCGCCATCCCGGCCTGCCCAGCCATCCGCAGCACGCGCTCGCCACGGCACAGATGGCTGCGACCGGCCCGATCTTCGCCCTCGATGTCGGCAGCCGCCAGACCGCCTTCGCCCTGCTCGACGCGCTCGAACTGATCGACCTGTCCAACAACATCGGCGATGCGCGCAGCCTGATGTGCCATCCGGCGAGCACCACCCATGCGGGCATGAGCGCCGAGGGGCGGGCCGAGATGGGCGTGACCGAGGGGCTGTTGCGGATCAATGTCGGGCTCGAGGACATCGCCGACCTCACCGAGGACATGGACCGGGCGCTCTCCGCAGCCGGAATGTGATTCGCTAGCGCCGCCAGTCGTTGCGCAGGGCGATCCGGTTCAGTTCCTGCCCGAGCGCATGGGCCGTCGTCATCGCCGCCGGGCAGCGCGCATCGTCGGTCAGCGCGCCGAACACGTCGAGCCCGGCTCCGCCGATCAGCGCCATGATCAGCCCCTCGTCTCGGGTCATGCCCGAGGCGCAGCATGGGGCGAGCTTGATCTTGCGGCGCGAGGTGCGCGCAAGGTCAACCACCAGCGCGCGAGTGATCACCAGCAGCTTGCGGAAGTCGACTCCAGCCGCATCCATAGCGAGCATCGTCGCGCGCGCATCATGCAGTCCGTGGCCCGCGATCCGGCGGAGCAGCACCAGTCCGAGCGTCTGCTGGCGCCGGGCGGGGAGGGGCAGGTCGAGCGTGTTCGAATCGGGCATGTTGGGCATCGCGGATCTCCTTCGGTCCGCGACACTATGCTATTGCAAGTCATTCGCAACCCCGAAAGAGGATCGACCCGGGAATATCCGGCAAAGCGCCGGCGACGTTGCCCTCGGGCCTCCGCGTTGTAGCGGTCAGCGCCGTCCGACGACCACCATGCCGCTGCTGTCGCGCATGATGTGCCTGAAGAAGGCCTTCCAAACTCGCATCCGATATCCCCGTGTCCGTTGGTGTCGCCGGTATGCGGAAGGAAGGATTGCGGAGACCTCAAGCGAGACGGTTACCCGGAATTAACCCTCCGCCCGCGCCGATTCCGCCGCCCCCGTAGCGCCTTTTCCGTCGCAAGCCCCTTGGAGAGGGGGCGCGCAGTCGCTACCTTGTCGCCTGTGTTGAAAGAGCTTTTCCAGCATGCCGCCATAACCGACGGGATCACCGTTCGCGTGGCCGTGAACTTCCTGCCCGAACAGTCGCAGCCCGCGCTGGGCAAGTGGTTCTGGGTCTATCATATCCGAATCGAGAACGGCAGCCACGAGACCGTGCGCCTGCACACGCGGCACTGGCGGATCACCGATGCGCGCGGCGCGGTGGCCCATGTCGATGGTGAAGGCGTGGTCGGCGAACAGCCGCTGCTCCGCCCAGGCGAGGCGCATGATTACGTGTCCGGCTGCCCGCTCGAGACGCCCTACGGCTCGATGGAGGGCTTCTACACCTTCCACCGGGAGGACGGCTCCCCGCTCGAGGTTCGCATTCCCTTCTTCCCGCTCTCGGCCCCCGCCACGGCGGGTTGACCGGCGGGATAGCCGGGGCCTGCCGTCCGCAAACTAGCTCTTCGGCCTGCGCGCCGCCTCGTTCCGCCCTTCCTCGCGCCCCTCTTCCCGGGCGAGCTCCAGCTCTGCGCGGTGGCGCAGCGCGCCGGACATCTCGTCGAGGATCTCGGCCCGGATGCGTTCGTAGAGCGGGTGGCCGGGGATGACGTGCGCGGCGTATTTCTCGGGCCGGCGGTTGCGCAGGAAGAACATCACCAGCGCCTCGTTGTGGCGGGTGCCGTAGGTCATCACCCCGCCATCGGGAGTGACCTTCCATTCGGGCGTGCCCTCGATCGCGCGGGCGAGGGCGGAGTGCTCCAGCCGGTCGACCCCGCGCTCGACCGCCGCGTCCCAGGCGGCGGCGAAGCCTTGTGCGCCGGGCTTGGCGCGCAGCTTGTAGAGAGCCTCCACGCTGCGCCCGATATGGAGCGCGGCCTTGGCGACGATGCCGGTGGCGGCGAGATGGGCGATGAAGGCGCGCTGCCGGGCAGGCGTGATCGAATTGCGCCGCGGCCGCGCATGGACGTAGGGCGCGAAGGCGAGCAACGGATCGTCCGCCCCCGGCTCCTGGCCGAGAAAGGCGACCGCGGACGTCGCCCGCCGCGCAACGGCGCGGGTGGGGGTGAGGCTCCTTTGTAGTGAACCCGCCTCCGCGGGTCCATCCTCGGTGCTGTTCCCTCCGCTACGCTGCGGGGCACCTGCGGGCGCGCAGTCGCGCTTGCGGCCGCTCACGCGCCCGTCTCCGGGAGAAACAAGGCACCGCCGCTCCCGCCCGCGGTCAGAGGAATGGAGCGCCGGTCCTCGGCAGGATCAAACCCCTCCTGCCGCTGGCACCCCACCCGCCCCGAAGCGCGCCGTCGATCGCGTGGAGCCTCGCTCGGAGGAATGGAACGCCGGTCCTCGGCAGGATCAAACAAGGACTCGGCAGCGGAGCGGGGAGGGGTATGGCCGGGCATGACCGCGGCTAGGTTGCAGGTTTTGGACGTGTAGGAAAATGTTTTAAGCCACTTTCTACAATCAGAGGCGGCTTTGAGAATTAGGTTTTAGGAATCTCCTCTGCACCCTCAAACACCGGTAATGGATCACCAAGGTAATTCGCCAGTCCATCCCTGATCATGGGCGTTAAGAATTCTTTGACCTCGGTGTAGGGAATACCGAGCTCGTGCGAGCCAGCCGCATACGTTCCGATTTGGTATGGTGGGAAAAAGAACTCGATCCTCTCTTTTCCGAAGACATAATTCTCGAAACAATTCCAGTCCGTGGTTCCGTCTTTAACCCAATCTCTGTCGAGTTTGACCGAATCGCTGTCTCCAGATTCAGATACGAATTTGGATAGACATCGCTCCTGAAGAAATTCTAGTGCTGAGCTGGAATACGAAAATATGTCCGATATGCTACTTATAGAAACAAGGGGGTCCAGAAAATAATTGAACGCGGCAAACGATCTGTTGCCGTGCGCAGCACCTGCTCCGTACCAATATATTTCATATAATATCGAAAGTAGTTTCCCATTGACATACGGTTCAGCGCAGTAGGCTTCCCAACTGTTAGTTCTTAGTGATCGCGACTGTCCAAAAGTGAAATAGGGTGGCCCTTGAGATCCGCCTGACGGTCCGAATACTTCTTCTCTCTGTCGAAAAAGAGATCGTTTTGCCCATCCCTGCAAAATTTCGGTAACATCAGATATACGTGGGTATATTTCCGATGATAGTAAAGGTACCTCCGCAGAAAATGTATAACCAGGAAGGCCGTCGTACTCATCTCGAACAAATGTCCGAGAGACCTTAATTCCGGTGTTAGCCTCTTTCTTGGTAGTTGTTAATGAGAGGCGCTCGAATTGCCTATCAATAGCCGCTTGGAGGCGGTCGAGGAACTCGACATCCCAGGTTTCAATAAAATGGAATTCACTCAAACTACGAGGCGCTTCGACGTCATCAAGCTTGACTGGGATCAAATAGATGTCATCCTCTAACCGCTCTTTAACGTTATCAAGAGCAGATTCTATTTCTCTCTGTAGATAGCCTCTCCTATCAATGCTATTAGATGAAACAAAAACAACTACAATCACACTTTCGTGCAGCGCGCGCTTTATCGATACGTCCCATTTCTCGCCTGGAAGAATTTCTTTGCGATCAATCCATACATTGTAGCCAGCATTCTTTAGCTCGGCATAAATTTCCATAACTCTTGGCCGATCGGGGCTCGCGTAGCTCAAGAAAATTAGGTCGGATGTTGCTTCTTCCTGAGCTATCATCAGCATCCCTTCCAGTTTAAGTCTTGTTCTGGTTTAAGGTCTGCGCACTTCTGCGCAACCTGATAGTATCTTCCCCCACCCTTGACCCTGCGCCCCCCACAAGCTAAGCGCCCGCCCATCCGGTGAAGGACTCGCCTCGCGCGTGTCCTGCCGGTCAGATAGAGCTGAACATTGCCGGTCATGTCCCGGAGGGCCAGTCGAGAAGCGCTTCAGCGCTGGCGACGTGGCTCTTTTCTATTGCAGCAGGGTCTCCTGCTCGGGGCAGCCGTCAGAGTAACCCGGTGGCCGTGCGGCCCGAGGGTGGAGCGTTTCAGGCTCGTGCGGCGTGTGCCCCTTTCGCGAGGCGGGCTGTCCTATTTGGGGCAGGCTCGCGGCGAGCGGGGCTCCGGATGCCGCCCGAACCCGGCGATCCATTCCCCGACCGCTAGTCGCCATCATCACACGGTGAAGAGAGAACTCATGCCGACGATCAACCAGCTGGTCCGCAAGGGCCGCGTTCCGCAGAAGGCCAAGTCCAAGGTCCCTGCGATGGAGCAGAACCCGCAGAAGCGCGGTGTCTGCACCCGCGTCTACACGACGACGCCGAAGAAGCCGAACTCCGCTCTGCGCAAGGTGGCCAAGGTTCGCCTGACCAACCAGCGCGAGGTCATCTCCTACATTCCGGGCGAGGGCCACAACCTGCAGGAACACTCCGTGGTCCTGATCCGCGGCGGCCGTGTGCGCGACCTTCCGGGTGTGCGCTATCACGTGCTGCGCGGCGTGCTCGACACGCAGGGCGTCAAGGATCGCAAGCAGAGCCGCTCGAAGTACGGCGCCAAGCGTCCGAAGTAAGGTCTTAGCTCGGCATCAGCCCGGCTCCGGCCCGCTGCCCCTCCTGGCTACCCTACGCGGTAGTCTCTGGGTGGCCGGGAGGGGGAGTGGGCCGGAGCCGCAAGCCCCGACGGAGGTCGGGGCGCACTCCGAAGGAGTTACACGAAATGTCACGTCGTCGTCGTCCCGAGAAGCGGGAAATCCTGCCCGATCCCAAGTTCGGTGATCAGGTCCTTTCGAAGTTCATGAACAACCTCATGTATGACGGCAAGAAGGCCGTCGCCGAAGGTATCGTCTACACCGCGCTCGACACTGTCGAAACGCGCGCCAAGGCGAACCCGGTCGAGGTGTTCCATGCAGCGCTCGACAACATCAAGCCGCAGGTCGAGGTGCGTTCGCGCCGCGTCGGCGGTGCCACCTACCAGGTGCCGGTCGAGGTCCGTCCCGAGCGTGCCCAGGCGCTCGCCATCCGCTGGCTCATCACCGCCGCGCGCGGCCGGGCCGAGACGACCATGGCGGCACGCCTGTCGGGCGAGCTGATGGATGCGTCCAACAATCGCGGCAACGCGGTCAAGAAGCGGGAAGACACCCACCGCATGGCCGACGCCAACCGCGCGTTCTCGCACTACCGTTGGTAACGGGGTGCCGGTAATCCGGCGCGCTTGAGGTCCGGGTCGCCCCGAAAGGCGGTGCCCGGGTCTTCAAGCGGTCACAAAATTTCCTACATGGGGGATCGAGCCCGTCTCGCCCCCGAACTCTCAGAGGTATTCCTATGGCCCGCGACTATCCGCTGGAGCGCTACCGCAATATCGGCATCATGGCGCACATCGATGCCGGCAAGACCACCACGACCGAACGCATCCTCTACTACACCGGCAAGTCCTACAAAATCGGCGAAGTCCACGACGGCGCCGCGACCATGGACTGGATGGAGCAGGAGCAGGAGCGCGGCATCACCATTACCTCGGCCGCGACGACCACGTTCTGGACCGCCGAGGACGCCTCGATGGACCCGATGTCTGCGCCCGAGGACCTGCGCGCCAACGAGCCCAAGCACCGCATCAACATCATCGACACGCCCGGCCACGTCGACTTCACCATCGAGGTCGAGCGTTCCCTGCGCGTCCTCGACGGCGCGGTGGCGGTTTTTGATGGAGTTGCCGGTGTGGAACCCCAATCCGAAACCGTCTGGCGCCAGGCCGACAAATACGGTGTTCCGCGGATGTGCTTCATCAACAAGCTCGACCGCACCGGCGCCGATTTCTACTACTGCGTGCAGTCGATCGTCGACCGTCTCGGCGCGACCCCGCTGGTGCTCTATCTCCCGATCGGAGCCGAGAGCGACCTGAAGGGCGTCGTCGACCTCGTCAACATGCGCGGCATCGTGTGGCAGGCCGAGGACCTCGGAGCGAAATACGAGTTCGTCGAGATCCCTGCCGACCTCGCCGACAAGGCCGCCGAATACCGCGAGAAGCTGGTCGAGACCGCCGTCGAGCAGGACGACGCGGCGATGGAAGCCTATCTCGAAACCGGTGAGGCGCCCGATGCGGTCACGCTCAAGAAGCTGATCCGCAAGGGCACCATGGCCCGCGCCTTCGTGCCCGTGCTGTGCGGCTCCGCCTTCAAGAACAAGGGTGTCCAGCCCCTGCTTGACGCGGTCGTCGACTACATGCCGAGCCCGCTTGACGTGCCCGCCATCCGCGGCGTCCTGCCGGACAGCGAAGAGGAGGCCGATCGTCCCTCGAGCGACGATGCGCCGTTCTCCGCGCTGGCGTTCAAGATCATGAACGACCCGTTCGTGGGCTCGCTGACCTTCACCCGGATCTACTCGGGCAAGCTGTCGAAGGGCACCGTCCTCAACAGCGTGAAGGACAAGAAGGAAAAGATCGGCCGCATGTTGCTGATGCATTCCAACAACCGCGAGGACATCGAGGAAGCGTTTGCCGGCGACATCGTCGCGCTGGCAGGCATGAAGGACACCACCACGGGCGACACGCTGTGCGATCCGTCGAAGCCGATCATTCTCGAGCGGATGGAATTCCCCGAGCCCGTGATCGAGCTGTCGGTGGAGCCAAAGACCAAGGCCGACCAGGAAAAGATGGGCGTCGCGCTCAATCGACTGGCCGCCGAAGATCCCTCGTTCCGCGTCACCACCGACCACGAGAGCGGTCAGACGATCATCAAGGGCATGGGCGAGCTCCACCTCGACATCCTCGTCGATCGCATGAAGCGCGAGTTCAAGGTGGAGGCCAATGTCGGCGCGCCGCAGGTGGCCTATCGCGAGAGCCTGTCCCGTCCTGTCGACGTGGACTACACCCACAAGAAGCAGTCGGGCGGTTCCGGCCAGTTCGGCCGCGTCAAGGTCAAGGTCACTCCGGGTGAACGCGGCCAGGGTGTTGTCTTCGACGACAACATCAAGGGCGGCAACATCCCCAAGGAGTTCATCCCGGCGATCGAAAAGGGCTTCCGCGAGCAGGCCGAAAGTGGGTACCTCATCGGGTTCCCGATCATCGACTTCAGCGTGGAACTCTACGACGGTGCTTACCATGACGTCGACTCGAGCGCGATCGCGTTCGAAATCGCCGGTCGCGGTGCGATGCGCGAAGTGGCGGAACGGGCCGGCATCAAGCTGCTCGAGCCGATCATGAAGGTCGAGGTCGTCACTCCCGAGGACTATCTCGGCGACGTCATCGGCGATCTCAACTCACGTCGTGGGCAGATCCAGGGTACCGACAGCCGCGGCAACGCCCAGGCGGTCGAAGCCTTCGTTCCGCTCGCCAACATGTTCGGTTACGTCAACGAACTGCGCTCGTTCAGCCAGGGCCGCGCCCAGTACACGATGCAGTTCAGCCACTACGACGAAGTGCCCGCGAACGTGGCGCAGGAAGTCAAGGAGAAGCTTGCCTAAGGCAGGCGCAAGGTCTAGGGGCGGCGCCTGATTCAGCGGGCGTCGCCTTTTTCCCGCAGAGAAATCAATCCAGACAGAGGTTATACGAGAATGGCGAAGGAAAAATTCGAGCGCAACAAGCCGCACTGCAACATCGGCACCATCGGTCACGTCGACCATGGCAAGACCACGCTTACCGCGGCGATCACCAAGGTGCAGGGTGCGGCCGTCGATTTCGCGAACATCGACAAGGCTCCCGAAGAGCGTGAGCGCGGCATCACCATCTCGACCGCCCACGTCGAGTACGAAACCGACGCGCGTCACTACGCCCACGTCGACTGCCCCGGCCACGCCGACTACGTGAAGAACATGATCACCGGTGCCGCCCAGATGGACGGCGCAATCCTGGTCGTGAACGCCGCCGACGGCCCCATGCCGCAGACCCGCGAGCACATCCTGCTTGCCCGTCAGGTCGGCGTGCCGGCGCTGGTCGTCTACCTCAACAAGGTCGACCAGGTCGACGACGAAGAGCTGCTCGAGCTCGTCGAACTCGAAGTTCGCGAACTCCTCAGCGCCTACGACTTCGACGGCGACAACATTCCGATCGTCAAGGGTTCGGCTCTGGCCGCTCTCGAAGGCCGTGACGAAGAGATCGGCGAGAAGTCGATCAAGGAACTGATGGACGCTGTCGACAGCTACATCCCGCAGCCCGACCGTCCGGTCGACCAGGCGTTCCTGATGCCAATCGAAGACGTGTTCTCGATCTCGGGTCGTGGCACCGTGGTCACCGGCCGTATCGAGACCGGCATCGTCAACGTTGGTGACGAAGTCGAGATCGTCGGCATCAAGGACACCCAGAAGACGACCGTCACCGGCGTCGAGATGTTCCGCAAGCTGCTCGACCGCGGCGAAGCCGGCGACAACATCGGTGCGCTGATCCGCGGCATCGGCCGTGAAGACGTGGAGCGTGGCCAGGTTCTCGCCAAGCCGGGTTCGGTCAATCCGCACACCGACTTCGAAGCCGAGGTCTATGTCCTTTCGAAGGACGAGGGCGGCCGTCACACGCCGTTCTTCGCCAACTACCGTCCGCAGTTCTACTTCCGCACGACGGACGTGACCGGCGAGGTCGTTCTTCCCGAGGGCACCGAGATGGTAATGCCTGGCGACAATGTGTCGATCGGCGTCAAGCTGATCGCTCCGATCGCCATGGACGAAGGCCTGCGCTTCGCGATCCGCGAAGGTGGCCGCACCGTCGGCTCGGGCGTGGTCGCGAAGATCACCAAGTAAGCCTTACGGTCTGAACATGCTGGGGCCCGTCCTTCTCTCCGAAGGGCGGGCCCTTTGCATTGTGGGGGATACTAGGGAGGGCGGGGCGGCGCTCGGGCAAGCGATTGTGGGTACGGCCACACACAGCCGCCCGTGATCCGGAATTTGTCGGAAAACGGGGTTGCCAGCCCCAGCCTCTCTCCGTATATGCGCGTCCACGGACGGAGATTCGTCTCCGCCAACGGAATTCATGGAAGGTCGCCCTTGCCGGGAAACCGGGCTCAAATGGGCGGGCCTTTCTTTTTTGCGGGTCGGAAACGACAAGGTTGAAGGCCCGCTTGGCTCTTTCGCATCGGTACAGGTAATGGAAGCACAGAACATCCGCATTCGCCTCAAGGCGTTCGACCACCGCGTTCTCGACCAGGCGACTGGCGAAATCGCTGATACGGCGCGTCGCACGGGTGCTCTTATTCGTGGCCCCATTCCCATGCCGACGCGTATCGAGAAGTTCACCGTGAACCGCGGGCCGCACATCGACAAGAAGTCGCGTGAGCAGTTCGAGGTCCGTACCTACAAGAGGTTGCTCGACATCGTGCAGCCCAACGCCCAGACCGTGGACGCGCTGATGAAGCTCGACCTCGCAGCGGGCGTCAATGTCGAGATCAAGCTGGCTTGATCCGACGCGCGGCATAGTACCCGCGATATCGAGATACCGCCGGATCCGATCCGGGCTGCGTCTCCCGTCTCGCTTCCCGCATCGGGAAGCATGTTTGGCCCGGGCGGGCGACGCATCACTCAAATGGGCCAAGCAAGCACCTCGGATGGGCCGGGGTGCCTCTGTTAAGGAGTTTGACGATGCGCACAGGCGTTATCGCAAAGAAAGTCGGGATGACCCGTCTCTTCCAGGAGGACGGGCGGCACGTGCCGGTCACCGTCCTCGCGCTGGAGAATTGCCAGGTTACCGCGCAGCGCACGCAGGAGCGTGACGGTTATTTCGCCGTCCAGCTCGGCGCGGGCGAGGCCAAGCAGAAGAACGTCAACAAGCCGCAGCGCGAAGCTTTCGCCAAGGCCGACGTCGGGCTGAAGATGAAGGTCGCGGAATTCCGCGTCGATGGCGAAGACGGGCTGCTGCCGGTCGGTGCCCGCATCTCGGCCGAGCATTTCATCGCTGGCCAGAAGGTCGACATCACTGGTCACACGCAGGGCAAGGGCTTCGCCGGCGCCATGAAGCGCTGGGGCTTCGGTGGTCTTCGCGCCACGCACGGTGTCTCGATCAGCCACCGTTCGCACGGTTCGACGGGTAACCGCCAGGATCCGGGCCGCGTGTTCAAGGGCAAGAAGATGGCCGGCCACATGGGCGACCGTCAGCGCACCCAGCAGAACCTCGAGATCGTCCGCACCGACGCCGATCGCGGCCTGCTCTTCGTCAAGGGCTCGGTTCCCGGCGCCAAGAACAGCTGGATGCTCGTTCGCGACGCCGTCAAGGTGAAGCACGAGGATCTGCCGTTCCCCGGCGTCATGTACCGCAACCGCGACGAGTTCGAGCACCAGGAAGCCGAAGCCGGTCTGGTCGAGAGCGCGGCCGAGAGCCAGGTCAACCTCGAAGTTTCCGCCGAGCAGCAGGAAGAACTGCTTGAGCAGCAGGATGCCGGCGTCGATGCCGACACCGGCGCGGCCGAAGATAACAGCACCACGCCCAGCGTCGACGACGCCGGCGAGAGCAAGGAGTCCTGATCGTGAAGGTCAAGGTCCAGAATCTGGATGGGAAGGCATCCGGCGATATCGAGCTCAACGATGCCGTTTTCGGCATCGAACCGCGCGCCGACATCCTTCACCGCGTCGTCACCTGGCAGCTTTGGAACCGTCGCGAGACGGCCCGTCCGACGCGCGAGCGTTCCGACGTTGCTCGCACCGGCAAGAAGTTCGGCCGTCAGAAGGGTTCGGGCGGCGCTCGCCACGGCGATCGCGGCGCTCCGATCTTCATCGGCGGCGGCAAGGCCCATGGTGCCCGCAAGCGCGACTTCACCAGCTCGCTGAACAAGAAAGTTCGTGCGCTGGGTCTGAAGATGGCGCTGTCAAGCAAGGCGAAGGACGGTCTCGTGATCGTCGACAGCCTCGAGCTCAAGGATGCCAAGACCAAGGCGCTCAAGGGCCAGTTCGACAAGAATGGCTGGAACGGCAAGGTCCTGGTCATCGGTGGCGAGAGCGTGGATGACGGTTTCCGCAAGGCGGCCGGCAACCTTCCGGGCGTGAACGTGCTGCCGGCGATCGGCGCCAACGTCTACGACATCCTGAAGCATGACACGCTGGTCCTCACCAAGGATGCGGTCGAGAAGCTGGAGGCGCGTTTCAATGGCTAAGAAGCAGGCAATCGATGCGCGTCACTACGACGTGATCCTCAGCCCCCACATCACCGAAAAGTCGACCATGGCGTCCGAGCATAACGCGGTCGTCTTCAAGGTCGCGAACACCGCCACCAAGCCGCAGATCAAGGAAGCGATCGAAGCGCTCTACGATCGCAAGGTCGCGGCGGTGAACACGATGAACGTGAAGGGCAAGTCGAAGCGCTGGCGGGGCAAGCCCTATAAGCGGACCGACCAGAAGAAGGCGATCGTGACTCTCGCAGAGGGTCAGGATCCGATCGACATCACCGAAGGTGTGAGCTGATCCCATGGCACTGAAGAATTATAAACCGACGAGCCCCGCGCGCCGCGGCCTCATTCTCGTCGACAAGTCCGGCCTCCACAAGGGTGGTCCGGTCAAGTCGCTGACGGAAGGCAAGCGCAAGACGGGCGGCCGCAACAACAAGGGGCATGTGACCTCGCGCGGCATCGCCGGCGGTCACAAGCAGAAGTACCGCTACATCGACTTCAAGCGTCGCAAGTGGCACGTCGAAGGCACCGTGGAACGGCTCGAATACGATCCGAACCGCACCGCATTCATCGCCCTGGTGAAGTATGAGGACGGCGAGCTCGCCTACATCATCGCGCCGCAGCGTCTCGCGGTCGGCGACAAGGTCGTCGCCGGCGAGCGGACCGACACGAAGCCGGGCAATGCCATGCTTCTCGGTCAGATGCCGGTCGGCACGATCTGCCACAATGTCGAGATGAAGCCGGGCAAAGGCGGTCAGATCGCCCGTTCGGCGGGGACCTACGTCCAGCTGGTCGGTCGCGATCGGGGCATGGTCATCGTTCGTCTCAACAGCGGCGAGCAGCGTTACCTGCGGGCTGATTGCATGGGCACGGTTGGCGCGGTGTCGAACCCCGACAACCAGAACCAGAACTTCGGCAAGGCCGGTCGCACCCGCTGGAAGGGCCGCCGTCCGCTGACACGCGGTGTCGCGAAGAACCCGGTCGATCACCCGCACGGTGGTGGCGAGGGCCGCACCTCGGGTGGCCGTCATCCGGTCACGCCGTGGGGCAAGCCGACCAAGGGCGCCCGCACCCGCAAGAACAAGCAGACGGACAAGATGATCATCCGTTCGCGCCACGCGAAGAAGAAGAGGTAACCGGACATGGCACGTTCCGTTTGGAAGGGTCCGTTCGTGGAGCTCAGCCTTCTCAAGAAGGCGCAGGAAGCTCAGGAAGCGAACACCAGCAACAAGCCGATCAAGACCTGGTCGCGGCGCAGCACCATTCTGCCCGACTTCGTCGGCCTGACGTTCAGCGTCTACAATGGGCACAAGTTCATCCCGGTGTCCGTTTCGGAAGAAATGGTCGGCCACAAGCTCGGCGAGTTCGCGCCCACGCGCACCTTCCCGGGCCACGCCGCCGACAAGAAGGGTAAGCGCTGATGAGCAAGCCTAAAGCACCCCGCCGCGTTGAGGATAACGAGGCGCTCGCCGTCGGCACCACGATCCGTGGTTCGGCGCAGAAGCTCAACCTCGTCGCCGAGCTGATCCGCGGCAAGAAAGCCGAAGAGGCCATGAATATCCTCGCCTTCTCGAAGAAGGCGATGGCGCGCGATGCCAGCAAGGTTCTCGCTTCGGCGATTGCTAATGCGGAAAATAATCACGACTTGGACGTCGATGCGCTGGTGGTTGCCGAGGCATCCGTCGGCAAGTCGATCACCATGAAGCGGTTCCACGTTCGCGGCCGCGGCAAATCCACCCGTATCCTCAAGCCGTTCAGCCGGCTGCGGATCGTGGTTCGCGAGATGGAAGAGGCGTAAGATGGGTCAGAAGAGCAATCCGATCGGTCTGCGCCTGCAGATCAACCGCACTTGGGACAGTCGCTGGTACGCCGAAGGTCGCGACTATGCCAAGCTGCTGAGCGAAGACATCGAGATCCGTAAGCACATCTTCGACTCGCTGCCCCAGGCCGCTATCTCGAAGGTTGTGATCGAGCGTCCGGCAAAGCTTTGCCGCATCTCGATCTATGCGGCGCGTCCCGGCGTCATCATCGGCAAGAAGGGCGCGGACATCGAGAAGCTGCGCACCAAGCTGTCGCGGATGACCGCCAGCGAAGTGAAGCTGAACATCGTTGAAATCCGCAAGCCGGAAATCGACGCCAAGCTCGTCGCGCAGGGCGTGGCCGATCAGCTGATCCGCCGCATCGCCTTCCGCCGCGCGATGAAGCGTGCGGTGCAGTCGGCGCTTCGTCTGGGTGCCGAGGGCATCAAGATCGTGTGCGGCGGCCGTCTCGGCGGTGCCGAGATCGCCCGCGTGGAATGGTATCGCGAAGGTCGCGTCCCGCTTCACACGCTGCGTGCCAATGTCGACTATGCCGAAGCCGAAGCGCTCACCGCCTACGGGATCATCGGCATCAAGGTCTGGATCTTCAAGGGCGAGATTCTCGCGCACGATCCGACCGCTCAGGACCGCCTGATGATGGAAGCGCAGACTTCCGGCGTTCGGCCGGCGCGCTGATTGCAGGTATAGGAAAGAACCATGCTGCAACCGAAGAAAACCAAGTTCCGCAAGGCGTTCAAGGGCCGTATCCACGGCAACGCCAAGGGCGGCACGGCACTGAATTTCGGCTCCTACGGGCTCAAGGCCCTGGAACCGGAACGCATCACCGCGCGCCAGATCGAAGCCGCGCGTCGTGCGATCACGCGCCACATCAAGCGTCAGGGACGCCTGTGGATCCGCGTGTTCCCGGATGTTCCCGTGTCCAAGAAGCCGGCCGAAGTCCGTCAGGGTAAGGGCAAGGGTTCGGTGGAATACTGGGCCGCGCGTGTGAAGCCGGGCCGTATCCTGTTCGAACTCGATGGCGTTGCCGGCCCGCTGGCCGCCGAGGCGTTCGAGCGTGCGGCGATGAAGCTGCCGGTCAAGACCAAGGTCGTCGCCCGCTTTGGCGACACCGCTCACCTCGGAGGCGAATGATGGCCCAGAAGAAGCCCACCGCTGAAGACATGCGGACGAAGACCGACGACCAGCTTTCCGAGCAGCTCGTCGATCTGAAGAAGGAGCAGTTCAACCTGCGCTTCCAGGCCGCCACCAACCAGCTCGAGCGTCCGGCGCGGATCAAAGAAGTCCGTCGCGACATCGCCCGCATCAAGACGCTTCAGACCGAGCGCCAGGCCACCGCGAAGAGCGCGGCCGGCACGAAAGAGAAGGCCTGAACATGCCCAAGCGTATCCTCATCGGCACGGTCACCTCGAACAAGACCGACAAGACCGTGACCGTGCTCGTCGAGCGCAAGGTGAAGCACCCGCTCTACGGGAAGATCATCCGCCGTTCGAAGAAGTATCACGCCCACGACGAGCAGAACGAGTATGAACTCGGCGACATCGTGCGGATCGAAGAGACCAAGCCGATCTCCAAGACCAAGACCTGGGCCGTGAAGGACCGGGTCACGGCGGGCGGCACGCAGGCGGTGGATGCCGACCTCGAGGTCGAAGCCGCAGGCAACTGACGAATTAGGAACTGCCGGACCCGTTCCGGCAAGCCAGTGAGAAGGAACCGGATCGATGATCCAGATGCAATCCAATCTCGACGTCGCGGACAACAGCGGCGCCAAGCGCGTCCAGTGCATCAAGGTACTGGGCGGGTCGAAGCGTCGCACCGCGAGTGTCGGGGACGTGATCGTGGTTTCCGTGAAGGAAGCCCAGCCACGCGCCAAGGTGAAGAAGGGCGACGTCCATCGCGCCGTGATCGTGCGCACCAAGAAGGACGTCCGCCGCCCCGATGGCAGCGTGATCCGTTTCGACAGCAATGCTGCCGTGCTCGTCAACAAGAGCGAGGAGCCGATCGGCACTCGTATCTTCGGCCCGGTCGTCCGCGAGCTTCGCGGCAAGGGCTTCATGAAGATCATCTCGCTTGCGCCGGAGGTGCTGTGATGGCTGCTGCAAAGATCAAGAAGGGTGACACCGTCGTCGTTCTGTCCGGCAAGGACAAGGGCAACACCGGCACCGTCCAGAAGGTCATGCCCAAAGAGGGCAAGATCGTCGTGGAAGGCGTGAACGTCGCCACCCGCCATCGCAAGCCGAGCCAGCAGAACCCGCAGGGCGGGCTCGACCGGTTCGCCGCGCCCATGTCGATCGGCAAGGTCGCGATCGCCGATCCGAAGGATGGCAAGCCGACCCGCGTCCGCTTCGAGCAGAAGGACGGCAAGAAGGTCCGCGTTGCAGTCAAGTCCGGGGAGACCATCGATGGCTGATTACAAGCCCCGCATGAAGTCCAAGTACGAGGACGAGATCGTCAAGGCGATGACCGAGAAGTTCGGTTACGCCAACCGTCTCGCCGTACCCAAGCTAGAGAAGATCACGCTCAACATGGGCGTGGGTGAGGCGAGCCAGGACAAAAAGAAGGTCCAGACCGCCGCCGAAGAAATGGCGCTGATCGCCGGCCAGAAGCCGGTCATCACCAAGGCGAAAAAGTCGATCGCGCAGTTCAAGCTGCGTGAAGGCATGCCGATCGGTGCGAAGGTGACCCTGCGTCGCGACCGGATGTTCGAATTCCTCGATCGGCTCGTGACCATCGCCATGCCGCGCATCCGCGACTTTCGCGGATTGAATCCCCGTTCTTTCGACGGGCGCGGCAATTATGCTATGGGCCTGAAGGAACAGATCGTGTTCCCGGAAATCTCGTACGACAAGATCGAGAAGGTCCGGGGCATGGACATCATCGTAACCACCACGGCGAAGACCGACGAGGAAGCGCGCGAGTTGCTCCGTCTGTTCGGTTTCCCGTTCCCGGGCGACAAGTCGTCCGAAGCAGAGAAGGAAGCGGCGTAAGCCGCTAGCAAAGGAACTTAAGTCCAATGGCGAAACTGAGTTCGATCAACAAGAACGAGCGTCGCAAGAAGCTCGTCAAGCAGTATGCGGACAAGTACGCGAAGCTCAAGGCGATCGCGGATGACGAGTCGCTCGACGATACCGAGCGTCTGATGGCCCGGCTCAAGATGGCCGAACTGCCGCGCAATGCGAACCCGACCCGGGTGCGCAACCGCTGCTCCACGACCGGCCGCCCCCGCGGCTACTACCGCAAGTTCGGCCTCAACCGCATTGAACTGCGCGACCTCGGCAACAAGGGGATGATCCCCGGTTTGACCAAGTCGAGCTGGTGAGGGTTTAGAAGATGGCTATGACCGATCCCCTGGGTGACATGCTCACCCGCATCCGCAACGGCCAGCAGGCGAAGAAGGACAGCGTCCTGTCGCCCGCCAGCAAGCTGCGCGCCAACGTGCTCGAGGTTCTCCAGCGCGAAGGTTACATCCGTGGCTTCAGCGAGGATTCCTCCGGTAAGCACGCCGCGCTGCGGATCGAACTGAAGTATTTCGAAGGCGAACCTGCGATCAAGCATGTCGCTCGCGTCTCCAAGCCGGGCCGCCGCGTCTATTCGGGTTCCAAAGAACTGCCGATCGTGCGCAATGGCCTCGGTATCACCATCGTCTCGACGCCGAAGGGCGTGCTTTCGGACAACGAAGCGCGTTCGGAAAATGTCGGCGGCGAAGTGCTGGCGGAGGTGTTCTGATGAGCCGCATCGGCAAACGTCCGGTGGCGATCCCCAGCGGGGTCTCCGCCAATATCGAAGGCAGCACACTTTCGGTCAAAGGTCCCAAGGGCACTCTGACCATGGGTCTGTCCGATCTGATCGACTACAAGGTCGAGAATGAAGAGATCTCGGTGCAGCCGGCCAATCCGAGCCGTGCGGCGCGCAATCACTGGGGCATGCAGCGCACGCTGGTGTCGAACTTGGTCGAAGGCGTCACCGAGGGCTTCACCAAGACCCTGCAGCTCACCGGCGTCGGCTATCGTGCGCAGGCGCAGGGCAAGAAGCTCAAGCTTCAGCTCGGTTATTCGCACGACGTCGATCTCGACGTGCCGGAAGGCCTCGACGTTCAGACCCCTGATCAGACGACTATCCACGTAACGGGGATCGACAAACAAAAGGTCGGTCAGTTCGCCGCAGAAATCCGTCGCTGGCGCAAGCCCGAGCCGTACAAGGGCAAGGGTATCAAGTACCAGGGCGAATACATCTTCCGCAAGGAAGGGAAGAAGAAGTAAGATGGCAAAGCTTTCCCTCTTCGAGCGCCGCCGCCGCCGCGTGCGGACCGCCCTGCGCCGCCGTGCCGGCGACAAGCCGCGGCTGTCCGTGCACCGCACCGGCAAGCACATCTACGCCCAGATCATCGACGATGCTTCGGGCAAGACGGTCGCTGCCGCTTCCACTCTCGGCGGTTCCTCGTCGGGTGCCAATGTGGACGCCGCCACCAAGGTCGGGAGCGACATTGCCGCTGCCGCCAAGCAGGCCGGCGTGACCACTGTCGTGTTCGATCGCGGCGGGTTCCTTTTCCATGGCCGCGTCAAGGCGCTGGCCGACGCCGCCCGCGAAGGCGGGCTGGAGTTCTGATGATGGCTGACGAAAACACAACCGAAGAAAACCAGGCGAACACGGCTCCGGCCGAGACGCCCGAGGTCGCCAAGGCGAAGGCCGATTCCGGCGTGGTCGAAGCACAGACCGAAAACGCGGTGACGAACGAGAAGCCGGCAATCGCCGACACTCCGTCGGAAGCCGAAGCCAACCAAGATCCCGCGCAGGGTGCCGAAGGACAGCCCGAACAGCGTGGTCGTGGTGGCCGGGGTGGTCGTGACAATCGCGGCGGCGGCGATCGTGATCGTGGTCGTGGTCGTGGCGGTCGCGACAATCGTCGGGGCAACCGCCGCGAGGAAGAAGACGACGGCATCATCGAGAAGCTGGTCCACATCAACCGCGTCTCCAAGACGGTGAAGGGCGGTAAGCGCTTCGGCTTCGCGGCGCTGGTCGTGGTCGGTGACGGTTCGGGCCGCGTCGGCTTCGGCAAGGGCAAGGCCCGCGAAGTGCCGGAGGCGATCTCCAAGGCGACCGCCGCCGCGCGCAAGCACATGGTTCGCGTCCCGCTCAAGGAAGGTCGCACGCTTCATCATGACGGCAACGGCCGTTTTGGTGCCGGCAAGGTCACCGTCCGCACTGCGCCTCCGGGTACCGGTATCATTGCCGGCGGTCCGATGCGCGCCGTGTTCGAGAGCCTCGGCGTTTCCGACGTCGTGACCAAATCGGTCGGTACGTCCAACCCTTACAACATGATCCGCGCCACCTTCGACGCGCTGACCAACCAGACTTCGCCGAAGTCGGTCGCTCAGCGTCGTGGCAAGAAGGTTGCCGACCTGCTGGGTCGCGGCGGCGCGTCCGAGGCGGAGGCACACGCCGACGCCGCGGCTGTTGCGGAGTAATTCGAGATGGCAAACACCAACACCATCAAGATCAAGCAGATCGGCTCGCCCATTCGGCGTCCCGAAAGCCAGAAGAAGATCCTGATCGGCCTCGGCCTCGGCAAGATGCATCGTGTTGTCGAACTTCAGGATACTCCTGAAGTTCGCGGCGCCATTGCCAAACTGCCGCATATGGTCCAGGTGATCGACTGATCGATCGGGCGTCCCTCGCGGGGCGCCCGTTTTTTGAGCGCGAACAAAGCGAAAGCGAGTGCAGACTATGAAACTTACCGACATCCGCGACAATGATGGTGCCCGCAAGAGCCGCATGCGTGTGGGCCGGGGCATAGGCTCGGGCAAGGGCAAGACCGCAGGGCGCGGCCAGAAGGGCCAGAAGAGCCGTTCTGGCGTCGCCATCAAGGGCTTCGAGGGTGGCCAGATGCCGCTCCACATGCGCCTGCCGAAGCGCGGCTTCAACAACCCCTTCGCGAAGGATTATGCCGAAGTGAACCTGGGCATGGTCCAGAAGTTCATCGACGCCGGCAAGCTCGACACTAGCGGCACGCTCGACCACCAGGTGCTCAAGGCTGCCGGTCTTGCGCGCGGCGGCAAGGATGGCGTGCGTCTGCTCGGCAAGGGCGAGCTGACCGCGAAGGTCTCGTTCAAGGTCGCCGGTGCGTCCAAGGGTGCCATCGAAGCGGTCGAGAAGGCCGGCGGTTCGGTCGAGGTGATCGAGAAGGCGCAGCCCGAGCACGAGAAGAAGGCCGCGCGCACCGCCGCCAACAAGGCTGCCAAGTCGAACTGACGGGCAAAAGTTCGGGAGCGGGTTCGACAACCGGTCACCCGCTCCCTATCTGTCCGGTCATCGCCGGGGACGGGCCGGCGCCAAGCTAGGATCGACCACGTACCATGGCATCACGCGCCGACAATCTCGCAAGCCAGATGAGTCTGGCCAATTTCTCCAAAGCCACCGAATTGCGGCAACGGATCTGGTTCACCGTTGGTGCGCTGATCGTCTTCCGCTTTCTCAGCTTCGTGCCCCTCCCAGGGATCAACCCGCTGGTGCTGAGCCAGCTCGCCGACCAGACGCGCGGCGGCATCCTCGACATGTTCAACATGTTCACGGGCGGCAGTCTCGAGCGCATGAGCCTGATCGCGCTCGGCGTCATGCCCTACATCACCGCATCGATCGTCGTGCAGCTCGCCAGCGCGCTGCACCCGACTCTTGCGGCGATGAAGAAGGAAGGCTCGGTCGGGCGGCAGAAGCTCAACCAGTACACTCGGTACGGCACGGTATTCCTCTGCACTATCCAAGGCTGGTTCGTCGCGGCCGGCCTTGAAAGCTTCGGCGCGGCCAGCGGCCTTCAGGCCGTGGTCGATCCGGGCTACATGTTCCGCATCGGCGCCGTCATCAGTCTCGTGGGCGGAACGATGTTCCTTCTCTGGCTGGGTGAGCAGATCACCAGTCGCGGCATCGGCAACGGCGTGTCGCTGATCATCATGGCGGGCATCGTCGCCCAATTCCCTCAATTCGCTTCCAACCTCTTCGAAGGCGGGCGTACCGGCTCGATTTCAGCCGCGATCATCATCGGCTTCATCGTGATGGTGGTGGGCCTGATTCTCCTAATCAGCTTCATGGAACGCGCCCAGCGCCGACTGCTGATTCAGTATCCCAAGCGCGCGACGCAGCGCGGCATGATGCAGGCGGACCGCTCGCATCTTCCGCTCAAGCTCAACACGGCCGGCGTCATTCCGCCGATCTTCGCCAGCTCTCTGCTGCTCCTGCCGCTGACGATCACGCAGTTTGCGGGCAATTCCGTGAGCACCGACAGCACGATGGGCAGCATCATCGTGTCGCTGAACCAGTATCTCGCGCACGGTCAGCCGCTTTACATGACACTCTATGCGGCCGGGATCATCTTCTTCTGCTTCTTCTACACCGCGGTTGTCTTCAACCCTGAGGAGACGGCGGAGAACCTCAAGCGCAATGGCGGGTTCATTCCCGGCATCCGTCCGGGTAAGCGGACCGAGGAATATCTCGACTACGTTCTTACCCGGATCACCGTGGTCGGCGCGATCTACCTAACGCTGGTCTGCGTCATTCCCGAATACATGATCGCTCAGACGGGTATCCCGCTGTTCCTGGGAGGTACCAGCCTGCTGATTGTCGTGAACGTCACCGTGGACACGATCAGCCAGATCCAGTCGCACTTGCTGGCGCACCAGTATGGCGACCTCATCAAGAAGGCCAAACTGAAGGGACGGCTGCGCTAGGCGCAGTCTGAGGGGACAGGGGTTAGATGGATATCATCCTACTCGGACCGCCGGGAGCGGGTAAGGGAACGCAGTCGCAGCGCCTCGTTGAGCATCACGGCATGCGGCAGCTGTCCACCGGCGACATGCTGCGCGCGGCGGTCACGGCCGGCACCCCTGTGGGGATCAAGGCCAAGGAAGTCATGGACCGCGGCGAGCTCGTTTCCGACGAGATCGTGTCCGAGCTGATCGATGCCGAGCTCACCGCCATGGGCTCCGAGACCGGTGCAATCTTCGACGGATATCCCCGCACAGCCGCGCAGGCGACCATGCTCGACGAGATCCTCTCCAGGCATGGCCGCAAGCTCGACCATGTGATCGAGCTCGGCGTCGACGAGGACGCGCTGGTCGAGCGGATCACGGGCCGCTACACCTGCGCCAATTGCGGCGAGGGCTACCACGACGAGTTCAAGCGCCCCCGTAAAGAGGGCGTGTGTGACAAGTGCGGAAGCACCGAGTTCAAGCGTCGCCCCGACGACAACGAAGAGACCGTGCGCCATCGGATGGGCGTTTATCGGTCCGAAACCGCGCCGATCCTGCCGGGTTACGAGGCGCGCGGAATCGTCTCGCGGGTCGACGGCATGGCGAGCATCGAGGACGTGACCCATGCGATCGACGCTATTCTGACCTGAACGAATTTCCCGTTCCAGGTCCGGTTACTGAACTTCGGAACTCGCTGCCGTGATCTCGGAACTAGGCCTGCCGGCCGCACGTTCCGAACCCGATAACAGGTCTGATACGGACGACGGGTAGGCAGAACTTGATGGCTTCGGTGTACGATCGACATGTCGATCTCGATCAATTCATGGAGGGCGTGAAGAAGCGCAATCCCGGACAGGACGAATTCATTCAGGCGGTTCGCGAGGTTTCGCAGGACGTCTTCGAATTCATCGAGGACAAGGAAGAATATCACGAGGCGCAGATCCTGCGCCGCATCGCGGAACCCGACCGCGTGGTCAGCTTCCGCGTGTGCTGGGAAGACGACAACCACAACATCCGCGTCCAGCGTGGATGGCGCGTACAGAACAACAACGCCATCGGGCCTTACAAGGGCGGCATCCGCTTTCATGCCGGTGTCAACGAGAGCGTCCTGAAGTTCCTCGCCTTTGAACAAACCTTCAAGAACTCGCTGACCGGTCTGCCGATGGGCGGGGGCAAGGGTGGCGCGAACTTCAACCCCAAGGGCAAGAGCGATGCCGAGATCATGCGCTTCTGCCAGAGCTTCATGACCGAACTCTATCGCCATATCGGCCCGGAAATCGACGTTCCGGCGGGCGACATCGGTGTCGGCGCGCGCGAGATCGGGTTCATGTTCGGCCAGTACAAGCGTATCACCAATCGGTGGGAAGGCGTCCTCACGGGCAAGGGGCTCGAATATGGCGGCTCGAAGATGCGGCCAGAGGCGACCGGCTATGGCGCGGTCTATTTCCTCCAGAACATGCTGGACCACGCGAGGGACGGCATCGAGGGCAAGACCGCGGTCATTTCGGGCGCCGGCAATGTCGCGCTGCACGCGGCGGAAAAGCTGACGGAACTGGGCGGCAAGGTTCTTACCATGTCGGACAGCGACGGCTTCCTCCATGACCCGGACGGGATCGATCAGGACAAGATCGACTGGATCAAGCGGCTGAAGAACGAACGGCGCGGCCGGATCAGCGAGTATTGCGACGAGTTCGACGGAGCGGAATTTCACGGCGACGGCGCGCGCCCTTGGAAGATCGAGTGCGACATCGCGCTTCCCTGCGCCACCCAGAACGAGTTGGACGAGGACGATGCCCGTGCGCTGGTCGATAATGGCTGTATGGCCGTGGTCGAGGGCGCGAACATGCCCACCACGCTCGACGGCGTGAAAGTCTTCCACGACGCGAAGATCATGTATGCGCCGGGCAAGGCGGCAAATGCCGGCGGGGTGGCGATGTCCGGCCTCGAGATGGCGCAGAACTCGGAGCGAATGAGCTGGGATCATGACCGGCTCGGCGACATGCTGACGGAGGTGATGAGCGGCATTCACGACAAGTGCGTCGAATATGGCGGCGCCGGCGATGGTTATCTCGACTATGTGAAGGGCGCGAACATCGCGGGCTTCAAGAAGGTCGCCGATGCGATGCTGGCTTTCGGCGTCGTTTGAGGCGACCTGCAGGGGCACGGCCTCGGGTTGAAACCGGGGATGCGAAGCCCATATGGCGAGGGCGCCGTGATGCGCGCAAACCGGTTGACCCTCGGGCCGAATCCGATTAAGCGCGCCAGCATTCGACAGGTAAGGTCCAGTCCGGCAGGTGCCAGCCTCATTGCGCGCCAACCGGACTTTTTGCGTTAGACCTTCCCGCCGGATCGAAAACAGCGATGAGATAGGGTGCGCCGCCCGACGCAAGCGGCCGGACCCTGTGGAGCATGGAGAACAAAGTGGCTCGTATTGCCGGGGTCAACATCCCCACCAACAAGCGCGTTATCATCGCGCTTACCTATATTCACGGAATCGGCCGCACGACTGCGGTCCGCATCGCCGACAAGCTCGGCATCGATCACGCTCGCCGCGTTCAGGACCTCACCGACGAGGAAGTGCTGCGCATCCGCGAGACGATCGATGAGGATCATCAGGTCGAGGGCGACCTGCGCCGCAACACCGCGATGAACATCAAGCGCCTGATGGACCTGCGGTCCTATCGCGGCCTGCGTCATCGCGCCGGACTGCCCGTTCGTGGACAGCGCACCCACACCAACGCCCGCACCCGCAAGGGCAAGGCCAAGCCGATCGCCGGCAAGAAGAAGTAAGCGAGGCGGGTTTCCCATCACGCTTTTACCTTCTTGAGAATATAAGGAAGACATTCACATGGCACGCGAACCGAGCCGGATCAGGCGGCGCGACAAGAAGAACATCACGAGCGGCGTCGCGCATATCAACGCCAGCTTCAACAACACGATGATCACCATCACCGACGCGCAGGGCAATGCGATCAGCTGGTCCAGCGCCGGCATGATGGGCTTCAAGGGCAGCCGCAAGTCGACGCCCTATGCCGCTCAGGTCGCTGCGGACGATGCCGGCAAGAAGGCCGCCGAACACGGTGTCCGCACGCTGGAAGTCGAAGTGAAGGGTCCGGGCTCGGGTCGCGAGAGCGCGCTGCGTGGTCTTGCCGCCGTGGGCTTTACCATCACCTCCATCCGCGACGTCACGCCGATCCCGCATAACGGGGTCCGTCCGTCCAAGCGGCGCCGGGTCTGACACGAACGTCTGATCCGTAGCTGCCCGGCGGGAGCCCTTCCGCCGATCTCTTCACGGACCGGACGCTTCGCCCAAGCGCTCCGGTCCCGTCCGCATCTAACCTCCAGGGGAAATCCATGTCCGTCAACACCAAGAACTGGCAGGAACTCAAGAAACCCAACACTCTCGAAATCAAGGATGGCGGCGACAAGAAGCGCAAGACCACCTTCGTCGCGGAACCCCTCGAGCGTGGTTTCGGCCTGACGCTCGGCAATGCGCTGCGTCGCGTGCTGCTCTCCAGTCTTCAGGGCGCCGCGATCACCTCGATCAAGATCGAGAACGTGCTGCACGAGTTCTCCAGTCTTGCCGGCGTGCGCGAAGATGTGACCGACATCGTCCTCAACGTGAAGCAGATCGCGTTGAAGATGGAAGGCACGGGCCTCAAGCGCCTGCAGCTTTCGGCCACCGGTCCGGGAGAGGTCAAGGCCGGCGACATCGCCACGTCGGGCGACATCGAGGTGATGAACAAGGATCTCGTGATCTGCCACCTCGACGAGGGCGCGACGCTCAACATGGAGCTGACCGCCGATGTGGGCAAGGGCTACATCCCCGCCGTCCAGAACCGTCCGGCCGATGCGCCGATCGGTCTGATCCCGGTGGACAGCCTCTATTCGCCGGTCCGCCAGGTAAGCTACAAGGTCGAGAACGCCCGCGTCGGGCAGGAGCTCGACTACGACAAGCTCAGCCTCACGGTCGAGACCGACGGCACAGTCACCCCGGAAGACGCCGTGGCCTATGCCGCGCGCATCCTGCAGGACCAGCTGACGCTGTTCGTCCACTTCGAGGACGGCATCCCGCAGCCTTCCAGCGCGATGATCGGCCAAGCCGCCGAACCGCAGGAAAGCGACACCAACCAGCTCAACCGCTACCTCCTCAAGAAGGTCGACGAGCTGGAGCTGTCGGTGCGGTCGGCCAACTGCCTCAAGAACGACAACATCATCTATATCGGCGATCTGGTCCAAAAGACCGAGGCCGAGATGCTCCGCACGCCGAATTTCGGCCGCAAGAGCCTCAACGAGATCAAGGAAGTTCTTTCCTCCATGGGTCTGCGCCTCGGCATGGACATCCCGGGCTGGCCGCCCGAGAACATCGAGGAAATGGCCAAGAAGCTCGAGCAGGAACTGCTCGGCTAAAACGGGCAATGGCGGCGGGCCCTGACCGCCGCCGGCACTGGGCTACCTAGGACGGGCCCTTTTCGAACGAAGGACTAGAACATGCGTCACAAGATTTCCGGCCGCAAGCTGCAGCGCAAGACCGGCCACCGCAAGGCTCTGTTCCGCAACATGAGCGCCGCGCTCATCAAGCACGAACAGATCCTGACGACCGCCGCCAAGGCGAAGGAACTGCGCCCCTATGTCGAGAAGCTGATCACGCTGGCGAAGCGCGGCGGCCTTTCGAACCGTCGTCTGGCGATGAGCCGCCTCGGTGACGAGACGCAGCTGAAGAAACTCTTCGATATCCTGGCCGAGCGGTATTCGGACCGCGAAGGTGGCTACACCCGCGTAATCAAGGCCGGCTATCGCGGCAGCGACGCCGCGCAGATGGCCATCATCGAGTTCGTCGACCGCGACGTCGATGCCAAGGGTCAGGACAGCGGCCCCGTCGTGAACGACGAGGAAGAACTCGAAGACGCCTGATCGTCATCGCTGCGAGATCGAACGGGGCCGGAGGGGAAACCTTCCGGCCCTTTTCTTTTGCCAATGGTCTGTCACAAGCGAGTGCATGATCCGACATGCTCTCCTTGCCGCCGCCGCCCTGACCCTCCTTCCCGCCGCCACTGTCGCCACGGCGCAAGCGGTCACTCAGGACGATATCGAAGCGCGTTACGACCGAGCACTGGCTGCGGGTTACAAGGCGTTGTTCCTTTGCGGCGCGATCGCCAATGCCGAGCGCAACGGGACCACGCGCTCTCCGGAAAGCGTCGAACGTTGGGAGCTGACGGGAATCCAGCAGCCGCTCGACGGACTGGTCGGGTCGTTGCGGGCGGTCCCGATCCGGGTGTCGCCCGTTTCCGCTGCTGGAGCGTCCAATGCGTCGCCGCTCGTCGCATATTCCGTTGAGTGGGGCGAGGGGGCAAAACCGCGCCTCGCAGTGAATTCCGGCGAGACAGGGTGCCGGCTCGCGCCGATAGGCACCGATCTGCAAACCGCGCTCGGTAAGGCCGGGACGCCCATGAGGCCGGTCCGATCCGAAGCCGGAGCGGCGCCCGCCGACCCGTCCGGCATCGCCCGCCGCGGCTTCGACCAGGAGCTTTACGGAGAAGGGACAAGGACGACCGCCGTGCTGGTTACCCAAAGAGCTCGGTCCGTCGCGGAAGCCTATGACGACGATTTCGGACCTAACATTCCCCAGCGCACGTGGTCAGTCGCGAAGAGTCTCGCCGCGACGCTCGTTGGGGCGGCCGTTGAGCGCGGGGATGCCGACGTCGAAGCGAGTGCCGGTCTCGGTGCCGAAGAGAGTGACCCCCGCCGCGCGATCAGCATCGACGATCTGCTGCGGATGACGTCCGGCCGGTACTCCGACACGGCAGGCAACCGGACCGATCCACTCTATTTCGGTGGCGCCACGGTTGAGGAACGTGCGACCGACTGGCCGCTGCTCAATGCGCCCGGAACCGTGTTCCGCTACGCCAACAACGACACTTTGATGGCGGTTCGCGCCATCGCCGACGGGCTTGAGACCCACTCGCCGGCCGAACTTTTCGCTCGCCTCGGCATGGAGCACACCGTCGCCGAAACCGACTGGGAAGGATCCTACATCCTTTCCAGCCAAGTATGGGCATCCGCGCGAGACCTTGCGAAACTGGGTCAGCTTTATCTGCAAGATGGCCGACTTTCCGATGGAACGCGCATCTTGCCGGAAAGCTGGGTGGACTATGTCTCGTCCCCCCGCGGACCGCAGCCCAATGGCCCCTTCGGCTACGGGGCCGGGTTCTGGCTGATGAACAACTCCGACGGCGTCCCTGGCGATACCTTCGCGGCCTTCGGCAATCGCGGTCAATATGTCGTGATCGTCCCGAGCCGCGAAATCGTGATCGTGCGGCGAGGGGAGGATCCGACTGGCAGCCGCTTCGACATTGCCGCCTTCACCCGCGACGTGCTGACGGCGCTCGACTGAACGATTGACCGGGCAGGCGTGGACCCTACACCCGCCATCGATAATTTTTCACGGAGAGGACCACGACAATGAACCGCATCACCGCCGCCGCGCTTGCCGGCGCCGCCATCGTCGCACTGGTCGCAGCGCCTGGATCGGCTCAATCCGTGGATGCGTATCCCCAGACACGCAGCACCGATACGACCGACACGATCTTCGGCGAACGCATCGCCGATCCCTATCGCTGGCTCGAGAACGATGTTCGGACCGACAAGGAGGTGGCCGCCTGGGTCGATGCGCAGAATGTCGTCACCGACGCTTATCTCGCGCAGCTTCCCGCCACCCGATGGTTCAAGACCGAGCTCGCCGAACTGATCGACTACGAACGTTTCGGCATCCCGGCCAAGGCGGGCGACCGCTATTTCTACAGCTACAATTCCGGCCTGATGAACCAGTCTCAGTATTTCGTTCGCGATGGCTGGAACGGGGAAGGGCGGCTGCTGATCGATCCCAACACCTGGTCGGCCGACAACGCCACCGCGCTTGCCGACACCGCTCCTTCCAAAAGCGGCAAGTTCCTCGCCTACGCGATCCAGGACGGCGGCAGCGACTGGCGCACGATCAAGGTGCTCGATGTCGATAGCGGCGAGGAGATGGGCGACGAGATCCAGTGGGCGAAATTCACCGGCATTTCCTGGCTGGGCGACGAGGGCTTCTTCTATTCGCGCTTTCCCGAAACCGAGGGCGGGCAGGACTTCCAGTCGCTGAATTACAATCAGAAGGTCTATTACCATCGCCTCGGCACGCCGCAGAGCGCCGACCAGCTGATCTACGAGACGCCTCAGGCGAAGGAGCAGGGGCACGGACTCTCAGTGACCGACGATGGTCGCTGGGGCTTCATCTATTCATCGACCGGGACCGACAATCGCAACGAACTGCGCGCAATCGACCTCACGCGGCGCGACAGCCAGGGATGGCGAGCACGTGAGATCGTGACCGGCTTCGACAACGAATGGAGCCCGATCGCATCGACTGGCGACACGGTCTATTTCATGACCAACAAGGATGCGCCGCGCTATCGCATCGTGCGCGCCGATCTGACCCAACCGACCCTGGAATGGGAAGAGGTCGTTCCTGAGGGCGATCAGCCGATCTCGGGCGCCTCGATCATCGGCGACAAGCTGGTGGTCGAACTGATGCAGGATGCGAGCAGCCGCGCGGTTTATTACGATCTCGACGGCAATCGCACGGGCGAGCTCGACTTGCCTAGCATCGGCTCGATCGGTGGCCTTGGCGGCGAGGCGGGCGATCCGGAAACCTTTTACAGCTTCACGAGCTTCAACCAGCCCGGCGCGATCTATCGGCTAAACGTCGATACCGGCGAGACGCAGGTCTTCGCTCAGCCGGAAGTCGCCTTCTCGCCCGACGATTACGCGGTCGAGCAGGTGTTCTACAATTCGAAGGACGGCACGCGTGTGGCCATGTTCATCGTCCGCGCGAAGGACAGCACCGGGCCGGCGCCGACGCTGCTCTACGGTTACGGCGGTTTCAACGCATCAATGACACCCGGCTTTTCCGCGACCCGGCTCGCCTGGCTGAAGGCCGGCGGCACCTTCGCACTCGCCAATATCCGCGGCGGCGGCGAATACGGCAAGGAATGGCACGATGCTGGACGCCTCGCTAACAAGCAGAACGTGTTCGACGATTTCATCGCGGCGGGCGAGTATTTGAAGGCGAACGGCTATACGACGCCCGAGGGGCTGGCCATCCAGGGCGGGTCGAACGGGGGCCTGCTGGTCGGTGCGGTGGTCAACCAGCGCCCGGACCTGATCGATGCCGCCAATGCTGCGGTCGGCGTGATGGACATGCTGCGCTTCGACCGCTGGACCGCGGGCCGTTACTGGGTGGACGATTACGGCTACCCCTCGAAAGAAGCGGATTTCGAGGTTTTGCGCGCGTATTCGCCCTATCACAATATTCGTTCCGGGACCGACTATCCGCCTGTCCTCGTGACGACCGCCGATACCGACGACCGCGTGGTGCCCGGGCACAGCTTCAAATACACCGCGGCCCTTCAGGCAGCCGATGTCGGGGACGAGCCGCACCTTATTCGGATCGAGACGCGGGCAGGGCATGGAAGCGGCAAGCCGACCGACAAGGTGATCGACGAGTATGGCGACGTGCTTGCCTTCCTTGCCTATCACACCGGTCTCGAAGTACCGCCGCGCTAATTGATTTTCGATCGACCACAACTGAAAGCCAAGCGAACCGGGCGGTGGAGGCGCTATGCGCCTGGACCAGCTGTTGGTGGGAGACATCGCCACGTATCGGGCGTGTTTCTGATTGGGAAAACGAGTGCGTTGCAAGCGCAGACCGACACCGCTCGCGTCGCCATGAAAAACTAGGGCAGGTCGGTTGGGACGAAAGTGCTTCTGGCGAAGCTTCTCGGAACAGTCGAGCCGCTTGTTCTCCGTTCGTCTGACTGGCGCTGTTCCGCTACGCCGGCGGTTCGTGGGAGGCGTTGGTTACCGGTCCTTTCACGACAGGCACCGGTCTGAGGCGCGGTTTGCCGGCACTCATGGCCGGCGCAGGCGAAATGGTCACGAAGTGGGCAAACCAATGGTTGACCGACCGGCGGACCCGCCCTAAATGCGCCGCCTGCTCGCGAGGCCCATGGCCCCGATGAGCTGCCCACGAAGGCGACTTTGGGGCGGAGTAGCTCAGGTGGTTAGAGCAGCGGAATCATAATCCGCGTGTCGGGGGTTCAAGTCCCTCCTCCGCTACCATTCCTTGATCCGGAAGCTTCCACTAGCTTCCGCATTTTTCCAGAAATTGAAAGAAAAGCAGAGGGTTGCGGGTGATTCGCGTCCGCATGCGCCCATGGTCTTCCACATGCAGCCAGATTTGGTGTGGGGGTATTTTGGGGGTATTTTCGCGGAGTATCGGAAAGGAGCGATACCCCCAATGCCTCTCACGGAGATTCAGGCCCGAAATTCCAAGCCACGCGAGCGCGCCTACAAGCTGGCCGACGGGGAGGGCTTATTCCTGTTCGTCCAGCCAAACGGGTCAAAGTTGTGGCGGATGAAGTACCGCTTCGCGGGCAAGGAGAAGTTGCTCTCGTTCGGCGCTTACCCAGAGCTCGGGATAGCTGCCGCGCGCGACAAGCGCACAGCCGCAAAGTCGTTGCTAGCAGAGGGCAAGGATCCAATGAGATCCAAGGGCGAAGTGATTTTGCAGGAGGGAGCGACCTTCTTCGAGGTCGCAAAGCGCTGGCATGAAAATCGAAAGAGCGCGTTGAATGCCGCGCATGCCGACCGCGTCTGGTCGCGGATGGAAAGGGACGTCTTTCCAGCCATCGGCGAGAAACTCGTGCATGAAATCACGGCTCCTGACGTCCTGGCAATGATCCGCAAGATCGAAGCAAGAGGCGCGCTCGATATCAGCCGCCGTGCAAAGCAAGGGGTGGGGCAAGTCTTCCAGTTTGCGATCGCGTGTGGCTTGGCAACGAACGATCCGACGACACATTTGCGTGGGGCGCTAAAGCCGCGACCAAGAGTGAAGCATATGAGCCGGCTGCCGCTCAGCGAATTGCCCGCTTTCATCGACAAGCTGCATGCCTACCAAGAAGAGGGCGAACGACGGTCCGCGATCACCCGTGACGCAGTTCTCTTTGCGCTCTTGACTTGGGTTCGAACCAAGGAGCTCCGCTTCGCCGCCAAATCCGAGTTTGAAGACCTGGGCGGCAAATCACCTGTCTGGCGCATACCAGCAGAGCGAATGAAGATGGGACGAGAGCATTTGGTGCCCCTCTCGCAGCAGGCAACGCACATTGCGAAATCTATGATAGCAGCAGCGCCTGGCGAGTTTCTCTTCCCGGGCAACGGCCCGAACAAGCCGCTTTCAGAGAACACAATGATCTACGCGCTCTATCGTCTTGGATACCACAGCCGCCAAACCGTGCACGGCTTCCGGGGCTTGGCGAGCACCTGGGCCAATGAACAGTTGGTCGAGTTTGGCAAGCCGCCCATGTGGATCAGGAAATACCATGAGGATTGGGTCGAACTACAGCTCGCGCATTCGGAGAAAAACGACGTGCGTGGAGCTTACAATGCCGCTGAATACCTGGCTCCCCGGCGCCGGATGATGCAGGACTGGGCTGACTATCTGAGCGGCGGGAAGGTGATCGACATCAAGAAGGCAGGGAAGCGCGCAGCCTGATAATTATGGCTTCGATCAGACCAGTCCAATCCAGTCTGCGCGCAAACGATCTCGACTTGTGACAACCCCCTCGACAATCACCGCTGATCCGACGAATTCGCATTCGGGTTCTTCGCTCTCGATAATCCAGACGACTTCGTCTGTCGTGGTCAGGAACATCCCGCGACTACCGCGGCTCAAAATTCCCGAGATGCGTATTCGACCAGCGCTCACAACGCCCCCCGTTCAAAAACGCCAATGGCGCAGCACTTCGCGCACATAGGCCGGCGTCTCGCCATTGCGAGGAATACCGCCGGCGCGCTCGACGGCACCTGGACCTGCGTTGTAGGCAGCGAGGGCCAGATGAACCACCCCGAACTTGTCTAGCATCTGGCGTAGGTATCGGGCCGCACCCAAGATGTTCGCCTTGGGATCGAAGCGATTTGAAACGCCAAGGTCCCGTGCTGTCCCTGGCATCAATTGCCCCAAACCTGCGGCGCCGGCCTTGCTGATGGCCAAGGGATTATATCGTGATTCCGTCCATACAAGAGCGTCGAGAAGGCCGCTTGGTAGCGAGTATTGAGCCTCAGCAGCGTAAACATGAGGAAGGTAGCTTGCCCGACGGAAGCCTGACGGCGCGCTGCCTTGGGGCTTTGGGTATCGATAGGGCAGATAGGTTCGACCTGCATCGGCAGCCGGCGGCTCGAACGAGCCCGCTGGAGGCATTCTCCAAATGCCGTGTTCGACGAGAAGAAAGCCATCGGTCCCTTCTGCGACGCGGAAGCCATCAGTCGTCGACTTCGAGGCAACGGTCATCTGAGGGGGCTCCAGTTCCTGCGCGTGAGCGGGGAGGACGAACCCAAATTCTGCCGTTGCCACTGCGGCAATTGCCCATTTCAGTCTCATTCCCGAATCCTTTGTTGGTCGAATCGGGAAAGAACATATATAGAACATATGATGTAGGAAAATGAAACGTCAGCGACGCAGAGCGGAGGCTGCGCGGGTGGAGGTACGTTACGATGGAGATGCCCCCATGGACCAACACCGAACATCCCAATTCCAAGGCATGCAGCTGGAAACCCGCGCACGCAAGATAGTCGAGCAGCTGGGCGGCACCTGGTCGCACTCGCGCGGGATGTGCTGCTGCCCGGCCCACGACGACCGCAATCCTTCGCTAAGCATCACCCTCGGAAAGCGTGCAATTCTTGTTCATTGCTTTGCCGGCTGCGCGAACGAGGCGGTGATAGAAGCCATGGCCGGGAACGGAATACGAATTGCGGACCTGTTCGATGGGACGAGTGATCCGATCGAGACCGAGCCGCGCGAGGAAGTCGCCAATCGTAATGCGCTGAGGCTCTGGCGTGAGGCATCGACCATCGCCGGTAGCCCTGTCGAGCGATACCTCGAGACCAGAGGTATCACGATTTCGTCGACCGAGCTGCGTTTCCACCCGCGCATGCCTCTGGGGCCAAAGGGTGCTGTCCGGTTTCTTCCCGCGATGATCGCGGCCGTGCGCAGTGACGCCGGGATTCTGGCGCTGCACCGCTCCTTCCTCAATCTGGAAAAAAGCAGCTTGGCTTCGTTTGATCAGCCCAGGCGTGCGTTAGGCAGTCCCGGTTCTGGCGCGGTGCGTTTCGCATACCCGGATGAGGGACGCCTTGGCCTCGCAGAAGGAAACGAAACGGCCCTCTCAGCGATGCAAATGTTCAATGTTCCCTGCTGGGCGACGCTGGGAAACGAACGCTTCGGCCAGGTCACAATCCCGGAATCGGTGCGCCAGCTGTATCTCTTTGTCGACAATGACGCGGGTGGGCGCCTTGCTGAAGAGCGCGCGCGAAATGCTTACGCTTGCGAAGGGCGGCTGATTGTCACCAGGCGTCCGCAGCAGACCGGCGATGATTGGAATGATGTGCTCATGCGCTCAGTCCGAGCTGCGGTCTGAATGTCGGTGAGAGGAAAGCGGGCTTGGGGCCTTGTGAGGCCCCCGGACGGATCCATCTGAACGGACACCCGGACAAACCCAGGGCCTCTTCAGGAGGTCTCCCATGTCACACGCAAATTCCGCTTTCGCATTCGCAGATCCCGCCGAGCCGCCAGTGTTGGCAGCGGCGAGGGCGCTGGCCGCGCGGCTCGCTGCAGATCAAGCAATCTCGCGGCTCACCATGAACGCCACCATGGCCGGTCACTTCGGCGGTAGCGACGCCGAAGGACGCTGGTCTGTTCGCGATGCCCATGCCGCACTTGAATTGGCGCAGGTGCTGTTTCTGGCGCAGGCAACTGAATTCTCACCTACGATGTCGTCCAGCTTTGCTGATGCGGCTTTCATGCGCCTTGAAGCTCTGGTCCCAACCCAGTCCAACCGGAGCGACGAGCAGATCGAGTGGCAACAATTCGCAACGCCGCCCCGTTTGGCCTGGATGGCTGCAAAGGCATCCGCGATTGCTGTCAACGAACTGGTTCTCGAACCTTCGGCCGGGACCGGGATGCTGGGCGTATGGGCGGCAAAGGCAGCGGCGCGTCTCGCTCTCAACGAGATATCGCCGCTGCGCCGCGAATGCCTGGGCGCCGTGTTTCCGGACGCGACAGTCACGGGATTTGACGGGGAACTGATCGACGAACTTCTCACGCCCGACGTGGGTCCGAGCGTGGTGCTGATGAACCCGCCCTATTCGCACGGTATCGAGCGCGGCCACGATAGTCGCACTGGCGATCGCCATTTGCGTTCTGCCTGGAAGCGCCTTCTACACGGTGGCCGCCTGGTCGCAGTGATGCCCGAATGGTTCGAACTTCCGAAGTTCCTTGCTGGGATTGCCGGTCCCGTTTCGTTGCGCCTCAACGCGACGATCGAGCGAGGCTTCGTCAAGCAGGGCACATCAATCTCTACCCGGCTCCTGGTTCTCGACAAGGCTGATGATGTTGCCAGCCCGATCATCGCCCAGCCGGCAAACTTTGCCGAGCTTCATCTGCTGATCGAAATGCTACCTGACCGGGTAAGCCTGCCCGCCGAGCCCAGCATCGGCATCAAGCCAGCCTTGCCGCTTCGACTGGTGGCGAACAGGACAAAACCGGTTCCACTTAAGGTCCATCCAGCCGCTGCGGCGCCGTCGATACTGCCGCTCGAATTTACTCCGCTGGACGCACCTGCGCCGATCGAAAGCCAGGTTGGGCATTATTTGCCTTACCGACCGAGCCGGATCTCAATTGCAAATGCGGTCTCCCACCCGACCCCGCTGGTCGAATCCGTCGCAATGGGTTCGATAATCGCACCCGTGCCGGAAGTGGTGCCTCAGCTTCCTTCGAGTATCATTGCTGAAGGCGTCTTATCCGCTGCGCAGGCCGAGACCCTGATCTATGCCGCAAGCGCCCATGCCCGCGATCTGCCGGGCCGGTTCGAGCCCGACGACAAGGGCTGCGCCCTCAAGGCGAGCGCCGAGGGGCACGCCTATCGCATGGGCTACTTTCTCGGTGACGGAACTGGCGCAGGCAAAGGCCGGCAAGTCGCATCTGTCATCCTCGACCGATGGGTGAGGGGTGAACGGCGCCACATCTGGATTTCCAAGAACGAAGCTTTGCTCGAGGATGCCTGCCGCGATTGGAGCGCGCTAGGTGGCCTTCCTATCGATGTTCAACCCCTTGGCCAATGGAAGCTCGGTGTCTCGATCGGGATGCGCGAAGGCATCCTCTTCGTAACCTATCCGACACTGCGCTCGGGCCGCAGCGACGCGACCAGGCTCGAGCAAATTCTCGAATGGGCAGGGGAGGACTTCGACGGAGTCATCGTTTTCGACGAAGCCCATGCGATGGCCAACGCCGCTGGCGGGGAAGGCTCACGTGGTAAGGTCAAAGGATCGGAACAGGGCATTGCCGGTGTTCGCATCCAGAATCTGTTGCCGCGCGCTCGTGTGCTCTACGCATCGGCGACCGGGGCATCCGACGTCAATAATCTCGCCTATGCCACCCGTCTTGGCCTGTGGGGTCCCGATACGGCTTTTGCCAATCGCGAAGCCTTCGTCGCGGACATCCGCGACGGCGGTATCGCTGCAATGGAACTGGTCGCCCGTGATCTGAAGTCACTCGGACTGTACGCGGCGAGGGCACTTTCATTCGCCGGAGTTGAGTACGAGATTCTCGAGCATTGCCTGACCGACGACCAGGTAGCGGTTTATGATGCCTATGCAGACGCCTGGGCAATCATTCATGCCAACCTGCGCGAGGCACTCGAGGCAACCCGGATCGTCGACGCTGACAATGGCGAGACCCTAAATTCAGGCGCCAAATCGACGGCGCTTTCGGTGTTTGAAGGAACCAAGCAGCGCTTCTTCGCGCAGCTCCTTCTATCGATGAAGCTGCCTAGCCTGCTGCCTGCGATTGATGTGGCACTTGCCGACGGCAACGCGGTTGTGGTGCAACTCGTCTCGACCGCGGAAGCCATGCTCAATCGCCGCCTCGCTGATCTCTCCGATGCAGAACGTGAAGCGCTCGAAATCGATCTCTCCCCCCGCGAATACGTGGTCGATTACCTCACCAAAAGCTTTCCGGTTCGGTTGATGTCCGTGTTTACGGACGAGAACGGCAATGCTCGGTCTGAACCGATGAGTGATGAGAACGGTGCTCCTGTTCTCTGCCGTTCGGCGCTTGCCGCGCGCGATCGCATGATCGAACAGCTCTGTGCCTTGCCGCCGATCGCGACGGCGCTCGATGCGATCATCGAACGGTTCGGTGTCGATCAGGTCGCCGAAGTCACGGGCCGTACTCGCCGCCTGATTGTCGGACGCGATGGACGCCAGGTGCTCCAGTCGCGCTCTCCGCGCGCCAATGTCGCCGAGACGCGAGATTTTATGGACGGGACCAAACGAATTCTGGTTTTCTCCGATGCCGGTGGCACTGGCCGCAGTTATCATGCCGACCTCGCCGCAAAGAACCAGATGCGCCGGGTCCACTTTCTGCTTGAGCCGGGCTGGCGGGCCGATGCCGCAATTCAAGGGCTTGGCCGTACCAACCGCACCAATCAGGCATCTGCCCCGCTGTTCCGCCCGGTGACCACTGATGTGCGTGGCGAACGTCGGTTTATATCGACCATTGCACGGCGGCTCGACAGCCTCGGGGCACTGACCCGCGGGCAGCGCCAGACTGGTGGGCAGAACCTCTTCGATCCTGCCGACAATCTCGAGAGCACCTACGCCAAGGAGGCGCTTCATCGCTGGTTCGGCCTGTTGTTTGCGGGCAAGCTCGAAGCCGTTACGCTTTCCCGGTTTGAGGAATTGAGCGGGCTCAGGATCGAAGGGCCCGACGGCGGGATGGTCGATGACCTGCCAACAATCCAGCGCTGGCTCAATCGCATCCTCGCGTTGCCGATTGCTTTGCAAAACGGAATATTCGACGAGTTTCTCGGCCTCGTCGAAGCGCGGATCGATGCAGCACGCCAGGCCGGCACGCTCGACATTGGGGTCGAGACCATTGCGGTAGAGCATTACGAGGTGCTGACCGACACGCTACTGCGCACCGATGCGCTGTCGGGTGCGGCTACGCATCTCCTGGAACTCGAGATCGCCCGCGCGCTCAAGCCTTTGCGTCTCGAACGCCTCAAGGAGCTCTACGGCTTTTCAGGTGCGCGTCAGCAGTTTCTGCGTAATGCGCGCTCAGGCCGGATCGGGCTGCTTGTCCCAGCGCGCAGTCTGCTCACCGACGAAGGTATGCGTGTGGCCCGCTTCGAGCTTGTCCGCCCCTTGAAGCACGGGCACATTACTGCCGATCAACTCGCGGAGAGCAGCTGGGAAACGGTGGATCCAACCGAATTTCGCCGCCTGTGGCAGGCAGAGGTCGATGACGCCGCATCAAATCACAAGCGCGAGCGACTGCATCTTGCAACGGGCCTGCTGCTTCCGGTGTGGGACAAACTCCCTTCCGACTATGTTCGCGTCAGCCGGATTTCGGCGCGAGACGGACGCTCGCTGTTAGGCCGGGAGGTTCCGCTCCATTGCGTGCCCGAACTATGCCAGGCGCTTGGTCTTGAAGACGAACATGCCTTCTCGGCAGAGCAAATCGTCGATGCGGTGATCGTGACCGGGCGGCCGATGCAAATCAAAAGCCGCGAAGCGCTCACGCTCAAGCGCAGCCTCGTCAACGGCGCGCAGCGGCTCGAACTGGCAGGTTGGTCGGCATCGCGCCTCGACTGGTACAAGGCACATGGGTGTTTCACCGAGATCATCCGCTATCAGACGCGGCTTTTCGTTCCTACCACGAACGCAGTGGCGGTCTTGGCGCGGCTTGCAGGCTAAATTTGACGCCATCTTGCCAAATGGCATTCAAAGCTCTATATGATGCCATATGGAGAATAGTCATGTTGGCTTTGCAACCCGTTGATACCGTCCCCCACGCCTTCCGACCCGATCCTGTAACTCAGGAGGAAGCAGCGGCGATGTTTCGCGCCGTGCTGAACCTCTTCGGCAGATGGGAACTCACAGACGAGCAGGCCGCGACTCTGCTCGACATGCCGGTTCGCTCCTATCGGCGGTGGAAGGCTGAGGGTGCAGGCCGTGTCTCGCGAGATGGTGCGGCGCGGCTCTCCAACCTGATGGGTATCCATAAGGCGCTGAGGATCATCTTTTCAGAAGCCCAGCGTGGTTACGCCTGGATCAAGGCAAGTAACGCCGCTTTTGGTGGAGCGAGCGCGCTCGACGTCATGCTTGGCGGTGAGTTGACCGATATCATGCGGGTGCGTCGCTATCTTGATGCCGAACGTGGTGCTTGGTGATTGATCCCAAGGCAATTCCAATTGCCCAGATCGAGTGGAAAGGTGCTGTCCGGATTATCCGCAGTGCCTTTCCACCGATCGACCTGTTTGAAGATATCGCAGACCCCGCAGACTGGCCGCTGCTGATCTCTGCCGAGCAAAAAACCAATCCCCGCATCATGGCGACGATCGGCAATCTCGATCTTGTACCTGCTGACCGCAGGGTAGGGGGAAACGGAGCATCCTATCTGATGGCCCCTTTCACGCATGTCAGCACGGATCGGCCCAGTCGCTTCACTGATGGAACCTACGGCGTCCTATACGCGGGGGATGCATTCGAAACTGCGCTGTTCGAGACAATCCATCATCATGCCCGCTTCATGGCTCGCACATTCGAAGCGCCAGGTTGGACCTCGCAGTTCCGTGAGATCATCCTTTCGGTGAGCGCTGATCTTCATGATCTCAGGAACCTTGCCGCCGGCGATCCCGCGCTTGATCCCGACAGCTACGCCGCATCGCAATGCCTCGCTGTTGAACTCAAAGGAGGTGAGGCCGAAGGTGTTGTCTATCCGAGCATCCGGCATCCGGGTGGTGAATGTGTCGGCTTGTTCTACCCCGATCGTGCGTCGGACCCCATTCAGGGCCGTCACCTCGACTACCACTGGGACGGAACGGGTGTCGACCTGGTTCGAGACGCGGGATCAGGTGCTGTGTTTCGAGTGGTGGATGCTGTGTAGACAGAAAATCCAACGTCTGGTTTCTGTTGCGGTGATTCCGGTGCCTTTGCGCCCCAAACTCGGTCATTAACGCGCCACCGCCGACTCCCTGAAAGCGGACGTCGGAGTGATGGATACGGAACAATCGCGATATCGGACACTCCGTAAAGGCTCCTTTCAGTATCGTAATCCAGGATAGCGGACATTATTGCCAGAGTTCTGGCGGGTCAGCTGAGCGCTCAAATCCGGTCTGTGCGACGGAAATCTGCACAACCTAATTCGGTCGCGGTGAATAGCAGAAATAGAGCGGGATGGCGCGCCAATTGGCTGTGGACATCAGGGCGAGCCAGCGTCAACGCAATTATGGCGCAACTGAGTCCCTTTTAAGGCTTCATGCCGCTGCGCAATTTTCATACATACGGCGCAGGGGAGCTCGACATTGACCTTGCACAATTGCCCACCGCCAAAGGCTGCGCTGGCACGATGGCTTAAAGACTATCCGAGCGAGGTCGACAATTACGGTCACCTTTTGCTTGAGCAAGATTGTGACTGCGACGATGATCTAATCGCCGATTTCGTGACCTATTTTGAATCCGCGCATGCAGATGCGCGCGCATTTTTCCACGAACAGATGGGCATCGAGCTTCACCCCGATGCGGATGCCCCCGCAGCGCATATCACTTATCCCACTTGCCTACCGCCGATAACGCGACGTGGCCTGTTCGGTGAAGTCATGGCCGGCATGCTTACCGAACATTACGATTATGTCGGTTGCCATGACTGGACGATCCCGGTCTTCCTGTTCCGCTATCATGAAGATGCCGAGGCCTATCTGTTCGCCCTTGTCCGCGATCCCGAGCGGAAGCGCGAAGTCTATGGCCGTCGCGGATCGGACTTCCTCGCCCTCGCGCTAAACGACGCTGGTGAGATCGAGCGGTTTATCGCCGGCGAGGCGAAATGGCGGAAAAAGCTCCAGCCATCGGTCGTCGCCGAGCTCATGTACGGAAAGAAAAAGAAGAACCCCGAGACCGACGAACTCGAGCATGACGGCAAGGGTATCTGGTTCCAAATTAATCGCGATATTCCCGCGCCGCATGGCCTTCGGCAGCTCCAGCGCCTGCTTCGCGACATCGATCCGGACGGCTATTCGGCAGCAATTGTGACTCTCGACCGGGTACTGGTTACCCGCAATGCCCAGCCGCTCCCCCGCACCAACCTCATCCTGATTTCAGGTGGGGATGTGCCGAGCCGGGAAGCGACCCACTCGCTGATACCGTGGGACGCGGTGCCGGAGGACTACACTGCGACGTACGATCTGCAGGTGGTCGAACTCATCCTCAAAGATGGCGATAAACTGATCGACGGTGTCTATGACGCCCTCTGGCCAATCTGATGCCGGTGCACGATCCCCAACGTCTCGAAATCGCGAACGGCGCCCGCATCGGGCTCGCGCTCGAAAACGAAATATCGGCCAACCAGGCACGCTCCTATGTCCGCTGCCTTCAGATCGGCTGGCAGGTCGATACGATCGGCTGGAGCAATGCAGACTCGGAAGCCCAGTTGGCGGATGCACGCAGCCTGTTGCAAGCCGCCGAGATCTTCGCCGAAATCGAAGGCCATGACGCTCCGCGCGCGATCGACTGCTATCGGCGTGCCGGGGAAATCCTCGAATGGCTGGCGCGCTCCGCTGACGCTATCAGGACCATCGCCCCGATCGAACTGCTGGCCGGCGCGGCGTTTCAGCTGGGCGGCTTGCCCGCCATGGCGTCGGGACTGCTGGGTCAACTCGATCTCGAAGAGGAGGGGGCTCGCCTATTCGCGGACTTTTTCCGTGCCGATTTCGACGCCGTCCTTGTCCATGCGATGGCGTTTTGGGGGCAGAACGGCGATTTGACTGACGCTGCGTCTTCGCGCCAAATCCTGGATCAGGACGAAGACGATCGGCTGGCCTGGTATTTCACGGTCGAACTGATCCGTGCACTCGGTCTCTACGCGGATTCGATTAGGCGGGGGGATGACCGCCGCCTCGCCAAAGCCGCCGCCAAGCTCAAGGCACTCGACGCCATGGCCGTGCGCACATTCAGCGACGATGTGGCGCTGTTGATCAGCCTATTACGGCAGGTCGGCGAGCGCTTCGCCGACGCCAGCATTTATCGTTCGGTCCGCGCCCTTGGGCAACTCAATGTCGAGCGCATGCCGCGCATGCTCGCGTTCGCGCGCGATCAGTTCTCGCGCGGTCGCGGTATCCTCTGGTCGTCGCAGCGTGCTGGCCTCACGCGCCTGCTCGAAAACTCATCCTTTGCGCTCTGTACGCCGACTGGCTCGGGCAAGACCCTCGTCGCCAATCTAGGCTTGGTGAAGGAACTGCTGCTGCGCGATCATGGCGAGGTCGTGCCGCTCGCGCTCTACCTCGTTCCGTCGCGCGCGCTCGCCGGGGAAGTCGAGGCCAAGCTGACCGCCGAACTTGGCCGCGATCTCATCATTACCGGCCTTTATGGCGGCGCCGACTGGGGCATCACCGATTATTGGCTGAACGCCGACCAGCCGACCGTGCTGATCGCCACCGTCGAGAAGGCCGATGCGCTCATGCGCTATCTCGCGCCCCTGCTGCTCAGTCGGCTGAGGCTGCTGATCGTCGACGAGGCCCACCAGGTACTCCCCGAAGATACAGAAAGCGGCCGGAGCGACTTCGCCGATCACAGCAGCCGGTCGTTGCGGCTCGAGAGTTTCGTCGCTCGCTTGCTCACGCAGGCTCCCGATATCACACGGATCGCCCTGACCGCAGTCGCAGGCGGTGCTGCCGGACCCGTCGCGCGGTGGATGGAAGGGCATAGCGAGGCCGCCGCGATCGGGACACGCTATCGCAGCACCCGGCAGGTGATCGGCGTTCTCGAAACCGCATCGGAACGGCGCAGCACCATGTTGCTCGAACTGATGAACGGCCGTCCGCTCTATGTGCAGGGCCGCGACGCCCCGGTGTATCTCAACCTTACGATTCCGCCGATGGCGCAGTTGCCGGCGCAGATGCGCTCGAGCCTCAACCGCTTCAATCAGGTCACCGTCTTGTGGACCGCGCTCCACCTTGCCGCGACCGATCGCCGCATCCTGATCTCGCTCGCGCAGGAACCTGAGCAGACGATGGGCTGGTATGTCCAGTCGTTCGCACTCCCGGCCTGGCAAGGGCTCCCCGTGTTCGTGCCGCCGGAAGGCATCGGCGGCGCGTTGTTCGCCGAGGCGCGGGCCGCCTGCGTCGATTATTGTGGGCCGGAATCCTACGAAGTGAAGCTGCTCGATCGCGGCATTGCGACCAGCCACGGCCAGATGCCGCAGCGCCTACGCCGCCTGATGGTGGCGCTGATCGACGAAAAGATCTGCCCGATCACGGTCGCAACCGCCACGCTCACCGAAGGCGTGAACCTGCCGTTCGACATCATCTTCGTGACCTCGCTCAAACGCAGCGCCTACGATAACGTCAAGCAGGAGCCGATCATCACGCCCTACACCCCGGCCGAGTTCCGCAACCTCGCCGGTCGTGCCGGACGCCCGGGCGCGACACGGGGCATGGAGGGTCTGACGCTAATCGCGCTGCCAACCACCATCGCTACCACCGCAAATGGGCAGAAACAGACCCAGCGCAACCAGATGGACGCCCTGCGTGAGGATTATGACGCCCTGCGTGAACAGCTCCGGCTCGATGAACTGGCTGGCGACGCAACGCTCAGTCCGCTCGCTATGCTGCTCCAGGAGCTGCGCGACAAGGCGCGGGTCTATTTTGGGCATTTGACTGACGAGGCATTTCTCGACTGGCTGGAACAGGTCGAGCCGTGCGAAGTCAGCGATGATGCCGGAACCGGCGCGACCGGCGGATTCGCTCGATTGGCAGACACCGTCGACGAACTCGATGCCTTCGTCATGACCGCGCTGGAGGAACTGAGTCTCCTCGATCCTGCACTCGACGGCGTGCAGGCCGAGGCCAAGCTCGCGACGCTATGGCAAAAAACCTTCACTGTCGCTGCCGCTGCGCAAGAGGCTTGGCTCGAACAGGCGATCGTGCGCCGGGGTCGCGCGATCGTCGAGGATATCTATCCCGATGCCGACGAACGGCGCCGCCTCTATCAATATGGCTTCTCGCCTTATGTCGGGCGACGTTTCGAAGCGATTGCGCCGGAACTTGGTGGTCTCCTGGCGGCCGCCCTTGATTACGGCACCGAGACGCCAGCCCAGCGCCTTGCGCGGTTCGAGGCGCTGGGTGAATTGCTGAAGGAGGATCGCGGCTTCGGATTCCGCGTGCGCGATACCGTCACCGACCAGACCATCCTCGATAACTGGACCGACGTTCTTGGCTGGTGGATGCGCGGGCCCGACGGGGCCGTACCCGCCGCCGGTGATCTACGGGCGAGGCAGCGCTTCGTCGCCGATAATCTCGAATTTCGTCTGGGGGTCGCCATCGGTGCGGTCGTCGCGCAGAAATGGACCGCCGGAGCCGGTGATCCGCTAGCGGTCCCCTCGCTTGCCGAGTGGAAAGTGACTACCGGGCTCCCCTGGTTCGCCTTCTGGGCGCGAGAGCTGTTGCGCTGGGGAACGCTCGATCCCTTCGTTGCCTTCGCCCTCGCGCAGGGGCGCGCGAAGACGCGCGAGGATGCCGAAGCACAGAGGCCTGTATTCGAGGATTGGCTCGGCGAAGTGGTCGGCGCGCCGACCCCCGAAGACCTGATCGATCCCCAGCAGTTTCTGGCCTGGGAACGGAGTCTGCCTGCCCGCGAGCGGGAGCGCGCCGAGGCTGTGCCGGAGGAAGCCGAGCTGACGGGGACGGCCGGCGCCATGAAACGCTACAATGTTCTGCCGATGGCCGGTGTGGACGAAGTCATCTGGCTCGACGCGTCTGGTTACGAGCTTGCACGGTCGCCTGACGAGTTTGGACTGTATGACCGGTCGGATCTTGCTAATGATTACGTGCTCGATGCCGAGGGGCAGGCTACCGTACGGCGCGTATTCGCCCGCTACGGGCGTCGATGATCCCCTCGGCAATATCTGCGTTTGAGCCAAAAGCCTCAAACTTGGAGCGCTCTACATGTAGAAGCTGTAGCGAGGAGCAATCTCTTGACCATCGGGGACGTACTTTAACACCTCGCCCACTTGCTTCGCTGCAGCGATCGTGATGGGCAGGCCGTTATCGAACTGGGTGTTGTTCCAATTCATCTTCGTCAAGGCCAGCATCTCGGCCGCCACATGTTGTAGCGGCTGACCCAGCGCCTGGCACCGTAACATCAGTGGTCTAGGGACATACATGCCAGGATACGTCCTAAAGAACTCGACGCTGCCGCGGGTGTAAAGGAGGGCCTGGTCCTTCTCGAAGCGGAGCAGCGATCCTCGCAACGGCGGATACACACCGAGCCGGTAGAGTCGTGTCATCGACTTCTGCACCCAGATCAGGTCGGCATAGTCGATGTCGCGCTCGTCGATGGCCTTGTGGAAGCCGGCCAACTCATTCCGATCGAAACGCGATGTTTTATGAAGCACCACACGCGCCGGATAGTGGCCGTGCTGCTGTCGGAACACTTTCAGAGAGTTCCGGAGCAGTTCATAGGCGTCTTCGGCCGTGAGATGCGGCCGTCGATCCTCCTCGCTCTCCACCATCCGACCGCCACGTAGGATCAGACCCTCGCCACGCTCGTCGAACATCTGCGCGGTGCTGGTGTGAACATGCTCGCCGTCGATCGAGCGGTAGAAGCTGAGCTCGACAAACGATGTCCGCAACTGTCGCGCATCCCGAGCGAGGCGCCAAGGTAGCCCTCCCGCCTTGTAGTAGACCGCGGTTAGCAGATTCCAAGCAATTGTGGCCGGGTCCTGCGTCCGACGGTCGCTGTTCTCCTTCAGCTTGCGCGGAATTTTGTAAGCTGGATCGAAGGTCGTGGGCCACAGAAGCTGGATCGGCAGATGTAGCCGCATGCAGGACGCCTTCAGCATACCCCGAAAGTCGAGTTCGGGACCACTTTCGTCCGGGGCGCCATCATCGTTCTCAGACGAAGTCGCCGCTCTCGCGTTGTAGGTCCGCTGGATTATCTCGATTGGTAGCGCGACCAGTACTACATCCGGCTTCGTCGTCCGCTCGGAAAGCACGCCGATCTCGTCGGCGATGCTCTCCACGACTGCCCTTGTCATTTCCCGCTGCCCCGGAATGGCAGCCAGCCTCGCGATCTCCTTCGGCGGCAGAACACGCTGGAGTTCGTCCGAAGTGACGAACTCGCACCGGAACGCCTCCTCGAAAGACAGGCCAGGGAAAACCGGAAATAGGTTGGGTTGGCGGCTGGCCTTGGCCTCGAACCCGGTTCGGCAGCTCTCCAGCCAGCGGGCCGTGCCTTCGACGGTCTCGGCGCTTCCGACGATGCCAACCTTGATACGCTTCGGCGCGCCCTCCATGCCGGCATCGAACGGACCGTAGTCCATCAGGCCAAACCTGATATCGACATGCCGCATGGCCCCGCCGAACTCGAGGGGCGGCTCGGTTAGGTGGCTCAGCTTCACGAGGCCGCTTCCGCCTGGGCCCAGTCGAACAGCGGGGAGCCCGGGTCCCCCTCCTGCGACTTCCAGAGATCATCAGGAACGCCGACCTCGAGGCACAGCGGATCGAGCGCCAAGAAACCGAGGAACGGATACTGGTCGGCGTAGAGCGTCGCCGTACCATGGGTGGTGAGGAAGTGCCTCCACATCACGAACTGTCCCATGACTGCCGCATTGTTCTCGAGCTCTTTGATCCTCTTCAGCCGCTCTCCTCCGAAAAGCTCATCAGGTTTGTAGCCGTCCCGGGTGAAATGGTAGGTCGGCGTGATCTCCGCATACCACTCGCTTCCGAGCCTGGTGAACCGGTGAAGGAACGCAGAGTGCCGGAAGTAGGCTGGCCGCGTGGGGTCGTCGCGCCGCTTCCCGTATCGCTTTACGACGTCCCGTGGAACGAAGCTCTTCAGGCTCTTGTAGGCATATCGGAGCTTGTCGCGGTCGCGGGGCTTGCGGAAGTAGTAGGCACCGCTGTCACGGTCATGCCAGAGCGTGGGCTGAACGAACCGCCCCATGGCCCGGTTCAGCAGCGCCACGAAGTCGCGCTGCCGATCCTCGTCGTCGCTGTCCGCCCACTCGTCGGAGCCGAACTCCTCCATCGCTTCCGCTTGGCATAGCTTGTTCCAAGGCCAGCGGTCCAAGTCATGGAAGGAAAGCACCGACTTGCTCCGGACGATCCACTCTCCACCGGCATCGGGATCGATCTCGCGGAGCGCCGCACCGAAGCTCTTGTCTGTGGCATGGTCCGTAGGAGCCCAGTATAGCGTCTTGCCGAACGAAACCCCAAGAAGGTTAACCAGCAAGTCTTCCTGGATGCGCGCACTCGGGGCGACCGCTCCTGGCGAAGTAGCGAGCGCAATCGCCGCGATAGCCTGCTTCGCGTTGCGGTCGAACTCGTCGTTGTTTTTGTCGAAGACGACCTTCCGCGCCTTCAGCCGTTCGGGGTCCCTGAACCACTCCTTGATCGATTTCCAATAGGCAGTGCCGCGCTCCGGCAGAACGACGATGAGCAGCACCGGGGCAGTGCCGTGCAGCCAGTAGGAGATATCGTTCTCTGAGCACGGGAACTCGAAGCTGTCATCGGTCTCTGCCTGAAGACGCTGACGCTCGGTTGATTTGCCTTGGACCTGCAGCAGTAGGTTGCCGACCACCTCCGTCTGTTCGTCCCGAAGCTCGATGTAGCCGTCGATGCCGGCCTCGACGCCGCCGGTCGGGTAGAAAACGTAACCCATCGAATGGACGACCCCGTCAATGTGAGCCATGCCGCGCTGGCCTATGATATCGCTACGACCGATCTTCTTCATGCTTCCTCCGCTGGAAGCATATGTTCACTGTAGGTTCTTTTTCCAGTCCTGGAACGCAGAAGGTCTTTGCTATGCACAGTTACGGCGACAGCGAAGCGAAAGGAGCGCCAACAGGTTAGCGACTGTAGCGGCCTAGCCTTCGTTTTCGCGGACAATGAACGAACGGTTAGTGCTGATGAAGATCATTCGAGCCAAAAACCACCGCAACGTCAGCGACTGCGGGCCCACCCATTGTTACGCCCGAACGTCTGTTTTCGTACGTTTGCTGTTCTGTACCGGACAGATAGCAAGCGGCTCACCGCCAGGCATTGAGAGGGAAGGGGGCTTGCTTCTGACTGAGCCGAGTGAGCGTCGAAGGTCGATGCTTGGGCTCGTAATCAGGAGTACGTCCCATGATCAAGTCGATCCCGTTGACCAAGTTGGTCCAGTCCCCTCGCAATGTGCGCCGTCACGGTGACCCAGCCGCAGATTCCGAACTGAAAGCGAGCATTGCAGCCCATGGGTTGTTGCAGAACCTCATCGTTCGGCCTGCGGCTCGTGGCAAATTCGAGGTCGAAGCCGGAGAGCGACGCCGGTGCGCCTTGCTGGCGCTTGTCGAAGAGAAAGTCCTGCCGAAGGGCTATGAGGTTACCTGCCTCGTCCTTGAAGACGATGCGGAAATCGCAGTCGAAACGAGCTTGGCCGAAAACTTCCATCGCCTGGCGATGAACCCAGCCGACGAAGCGCAGGCGTTCGCCGCCCTGATCGAGGCAGGTGCCTCGACGGGAGACGTCGCGCGCCGGTTCGGACTGACGGTCCGCTTCGTCGAAGGCCGTCTGCGTCTCGCGACCCTTGCACCCGTCGTCTTCGATGCTCTGGCGGCCGGAGAAATCACTCTCGATCTTGCCAAAGCTTTCGGCGCGACCTCCGACCAGGAAATTCAGGCTCGCGTCTACGAAGAGGCTTCTTCGGGCTATTATGCGCCCAGCGCCGACAGCATCCGGCGCATGGTGCTCTCCGGCACGGTCCGCGGCAGCGACGCTCGGGCCCGTCTTGTCGGGCGCGAGACCTATATCACTGCAGGTGGCCGGATCGAACGCGAACTCTTCGACGACGATGACAGCGAATCCTGGGTCGATGTCGCGCTTCTCGAAACGCTCGCCGCGGAGGAGATGGAAAAGCGCGCCAAGGCGCTCGCAGCAGAGCAGGGTCTCGCCTGGGTCAAGCCGACGCTTGATGCCTATGCCAGTCACGATCTCGTCGAAGGCCTCATTCGACTTCCAGCCGAGCCGGCTCCGTTGACTGACGCCGAACTGGCTCGCCTTGACGAGCTCGATGCCTCGTACGACGCGCATGCGGCCATTCTTGAGGACGAAGACAGCGCCGAAGAAGCAATTGCTGCGGCCGAGGCCACGATCGAAGCGATCGAGCGCGAATGCCAGGACATTCGGGCAAAGCCCCCGGAGCTGGCACCCGAACTGAAGGCCGATGCCGGAATGATCCTCGTTCTCTCGCGCGACGGCACACCGGTTCTCCAGCCGGTGTTCTACGGCGAGCGCGACATCGAAGTCGTTGGTGACGAAAATGTCGTCGAAGTCGTTGCGAGTGTCGGCAGTGATGGCAAACGCCGTGCAGCGCTTTCCAAGCGGCTGGTCGACGAACTTGCGATGCAACGTCGTGACGTGCTCGCGCTCCACGTGGCATCGGATCCCGGCCTTTCGCTCGACATCATGGTCTTCACCCTCGCGGATGCCGACACCCACGACTGGCGGTCACGCGCGGCCACGACCCTGCGTGGCGGCGTCCCCGCGGGTCCGATTGTCGGGTTCGAAGCGAAGGATGCGCCGGCAAGCGCATCCCTTGCGGACCTGCGCTCGGGTCTCGATGAGAGTTGGCGATCTGGTGAAGACGCTTCGTCGCGCTTCAAGATGTTTCGGGCACTCGCTGATGAGAGTCGCGCAGCATGGCTCGGCTTTGTCGTCGCTCGCACGCTCGAGGCGAGCCTCAACATGGCAGGCGAACGTCAGATTTCGTTCCAGGATCATCTGGGCAGCAAGATCGGCATCGACATGGCGCAATGGTGGCGTCCGACCGCGGCGAACTACTTCGACCGCGTCTCGAAGCAGGTCATCCTCGATGCACTCACCGATGTTGGCGGTTTGGAACTGTCCTCGCGCTTCGCATCGGTGAAAAAGGGCGATCTCGCGATGAGCGCCGAGCGCGTCTTCGCGGGGACCTACATCACCGAGGTCGAAGTTCGGGAAAGGGCGCTTGCCTGGGTGCCCGAAGTCATGCGCTTTGCCGACCTGCCGGAAATTACTGCCGATCACGAAGCGCAAGGTCCCGACGCGGATTGCGTCGCCAACGACGACAATCAGCCCCCGAGCGAGCTGGCCGCCTGACCTCCTCCTGACAGGAACGGCTGCTCGCCACCGTGAAGCGGTCCTCCGGCACATGCCGGGGGACCGCTTCCTTCATGGAAAGAGAGTGGAGGGGGCTCCGGGATCTCCGGCACTGACCGACGAAGCTGTCGTCAGGCCATTTCAGGAGATCCAACATGGCCTATCGCAAGGGACAAAGCGGCGGAGTGTCGCCTGCTACCCGTATCACCCAGGAAATCATCGCACGCCTCGAGTCCGGCACGAAGCCGTGGATCAAGCCATGGCGCGGTGTGCCAGTCTCGCGCCCATTGCGGGCGTGCGGCATCCCTTATCGCGGCATGAATGTATTCTGGCTCTGGATGGTTGCCGACATGTGCGATTACGCCTCGCCGTTCTGGATGACCTACAATCAGGCCAAAGAACTGGGCGCACAGGTGCGCAAGGGTGAAAAATCCACCATCGCCATCTTCTACAAGAGCTACACCAAGGAAGTCGAAGCCCCCGAAACCGGCGAAAAAACCGACGAAAGTCGTCGTGTGCTGAAGGCCTATCCGGTTTTCAATGCTGATCAGGTCGAAGGTCTGCCCGAGTGTTTCCATCCCGCCGCGACGCTTGATGTGGTGGAGCCCGAGGGCCGTCAGGCTGAACTCGACTCATTCTTTGCCCGTATTCCGGCCGTGCTGCGGCATCAGGGCGACGAAGCCTATTATGAGCCAGTGGCTGACCGGGTGACAATGCCGCCCGCGCATCTCTTCTCGGGCTTCGACCACTATTACGCGACGCTCGCGCACGAGCTGTCGCATTGGACCGGCCATGCCAGTCGCCTCGACCGCAATCTCAAGAATCGATTTGGTTCTGCAGCTTACGCTGCCGAGGAACTCATTGCCGAACTTTCGAGCGCCATGATTGGCGCTGAACTCGGTCTGCCAGTCACCCACCTCGATAGCCATGCCAGCTATATCGAGCACTGGCTCAAGCTCCTGAAGCAGGATGACCGTGCCATTCTCACCGCTGCCGCAAAGGCGGAGGAAGCATCAAGGCTTCTGCTCAAACTCGGAGGACGGATCTTTGCCGATGATACCGACGAAGCGTCTGCCGACGCTGCGTTGGCTGCCTGAAGGAGGGTGTCATGGGCCGATCGGTTAGCTACCCCAGCGGGGCCATAGTGGCCTTCACGGTGCTCGAAGTCGAAAACGACGACGACTGGGACTTCGAATATGAGTGGCTCCGCGAAGATCTGCGCGAGCGCGCAAGGCAGGCATTCCCTTCCCTGATCGCCCACGACGGTTGGCGATGCCGCGAAGACCGCATCCTCATGCGCAATGCTTACGCGGATTTCGGTGTGTCGGTTTACGCCGGCCTTGTTGCGGTGTGGATCGTCGAGCGTGACGATGGCGCCTATTGGGATGCCGATTGGCGCACGGCCAGATCGCCGAGGGCACAACGCTGGCTGTCCCAGATCGCTTCGCGCTTTGAAGCGTTGTTCGGCGACTACGTCTGCCTCGGTCACATGTCGAACGGGGAGGGCGTTTACGCAAAGCGGGTAGCCTGATGCGCCAGTCACTATGGTCGTGGCGAAGTGCCTGTTCTCCCTGACGAAGCTTGTTTTTGCACTCATGGCCTGAAGCCATGCGAGAGAGGCCCTGGGCCAGCCGCCAGTCTGCCGCAACCCGGCTTGCGCAAGCCCGAGTTGGCCCGGCCCTGTGGGCCGTTGGCCTGCCCGCGCCAGCCTGCCCAAGCGGGTTTCCCCTGTCGGGTGCGGAGACTGCCTCAAGCTGGCCCTGACGGGCTCTCGCTGGCGCAGCCATAAGCGGGTGCGTCAGCCTCACGCCAGTCAGGAGGACAATACCCATGCACTCATCATTTTCCGAGCAACTTGCCGGCCTCGATCTTTCCGGTTTTTCGATTGGTCCTGCCCCGGTTTCCACCAATGATTTTCCGGGCCACGATGCGGTTGTACAAACTCTCGAAGCGGTCTGGTCCGATCTCTTTGCGATGGTCTCTGGGACTGCGCTCGAGGCCGATGCCGAGGACCTCGGCTGGGCGTTCGTCAACATCTTCCATCGTTCCGCGACCCGCAAATCGGCCGCAGTCGACCGCGCAACCGACGAGGTCCGAGCGCTCCTGGCCACTGCCGATGGATCCGAAATTCACACCCATGAACTCGAGACCCAGGTTGAGCGTGCGCAGTGTGCCGAAGGCGCCATGCTCGCTCTCGAAGAGATGCGTGAGGTGGCCGCTGCCCTCTATCTCAACGAGTTCGGATCTTCGTGGAAACCTGTGTCGAGCTCGCGCTTCAATCACAGCGCCATGCTGACTTCCGCGCTTGTGGAGGGCCGCGAGTTCGTCCGAGCTCGGTCCGAAGCGAAACGCCGCGCCGCCATGCCAGAAGGTACGCCGGTGATCTTTGCCGGTGGCCGCACACGCCATCCAAACGAGCAGGACGCTCTTACCTTTGCCAACAATGTCTGGGCTACTCTGGACAAGGTCCACGACCGGGTTCCTGACATGGTTCTTGTCCATGGCGGTGATACCAAGGGTGTTGACCGTCTGGCATCCTCATGGGCGGAACGACGCAACATCCCGCAAATCAGCTTCTCCCTCGACATGCGCCTGGGGGCACGCGCAGGCTTCAAGCGCAACGAGCGTATGCTCTCGCTCGCCCCCCGTTATGTCGTCGCCTTTCCCGGAAACGGAGTCCTGGAGCGCCTCGTCATCGAAGCCAAATCCCGTCGGATCACGGTTGTCGATCGCCGTGGTCCGCTGGGCACTTCCCCCAAGCGCGCGGCGCAGGATACCGACTGATGCGTCGGGCATCGCGCCAGCGCTATCGGCGCTGGCGCAGACCGTCAGAGGAAAGAGATCGCCTGTTATCGTGGGCAAGACGATTGGTGCTTGCCCGCACATATCAGGAGATATCTCATGACTGATTTTCAGGCAATTATGGCGGACTTTGCTGTCCGCCAGGCCGAACGCGCGGCGCAGGCACAAAGTGAAATCCAACGGCTCAAGGCAGCTATCATTGACCCGCTGCTCAATGCCGAAATTGCCCGCGTAGAAATCCGCTTCGATGGGTGCGGCGACAGCGGTGCGGTCGAAGGATGCGTCTTCTCAGACGCCGTCGGGGCGAGTGTTCCGTGTCCCGAAGTGACGATCGATTGTGCTGGAGAAGGCGACGACCAGAGCCTTAATTCCGCCCTCGAGCAACTGACTTACCTTGCTCTCGAACGCCATCATCCCGGATGGGAAATCAATGATGGTGCATGCGGCGAACTGGTCATCGACGTGGCTACGCCGAGTTTCGTTCTGGACTGCCAGCTGCGTTACACGGCGACCGACGACCATTCGACTGATCTCTAGGAGAAGTGCGATGGCTCATTGCTATTATCACGCCCTATCGTCGGTCCGGAAATGGGGAGGGAGGGTGGAAGATTACCTGCCGCTCCACCAATGGTTTGACCAGTCGAAGGCGATCTTTGCTGATCCGCGGCACCGGGCCCTTCGGCACCATGCCGAAGGCATTTTCATGCTCGAAACGCTGTTCGGGCCTACCATCGTCAACGCCGACAGCCGTGTCGTGCCTGTTCGTCTTATAGGCGAGCAGCACGTCCGCGAGGACTTGGGTACGATCCCTTCCTTTGCGGATTGGGGGCGCCTGATCACGCCCCAAGACTGGATGTTGCGGGGTCATCGCCTGGACGAGCCGATGCCGCTTGGCACTATGGAGACTGGAGCTAGCGGTGCGTTTTCAGGTGGTCATTCGTCGGCTTCGAGAGGAGTTTCCGTCGTCGAGATATGATGTCGCCTTCGAGACGGGCGAGGTCAGGGGCACGTTGCAGCCCGTTAATGTGAAAAGTCATGGCTTAACCTGTGCAAGGCACTCGGGACCAACCCGGCCTGTAAGCAAACCTTTCCTGAAGCACCCCCGTCGAGACGCGCAACCCCGATCAGGTCCGGCCGAGTTGCCGGGCTGCGCCCGGCTGCCCGCACCACCCGATCCAGATCGAGGTTTCCCTTCGGTGCGCTTCGCCGTGGCCGCTTCCTAGTCGGGTTTGCAGCCGGGATGGACCCGGAATGCTCGATCAGGAGAAAGACCATGACCAATCTCGTTATCCTCGTTGGCCGCATCGCTCGCGATCCCGAAACCCGCACCACCCAGGGCGGCACCAACATTACCTCGATCTCGGTCGTCACCGACCGTCCCGCCCGCAAGGACGGCAAGACCTACAAGGACGAAAACGGCTACACCGCCAAGGACAGCGAATTCCACCGCGTGACCTGCTTCAACGGTCTCGGCCAGAACGTCGCCAAGTACTGCACCAAGGGCCAACTCGTGACGGTCGAGGGACGCATCCACTATACGCAGTGGGAAGACCAGGACGGCACCAAGCGCTACGGCTGCGAGATCATCGCTGACAAGGTGGACTTCCTCACCAAGGGGCGGGCGTCGAACAATGAGGGTGCGCCCGACATCGATGAGGACTGAGCGCCTTCCGCAAACCACAAGGCTCCGATGGTTCGCGCCATCGGGGCCTTTTTTGTGCTCGCTGGCGTGAACGGCGGGGCGGGGCATCGAGCCCACGCCCCGCCGCGGTTGAAGTGTCAGGCGGGGGAGAGCCGCTTGAGAGCATCGTCGATCCCGATGGTGAGCGATGCGCGGATGAGCTGCTTCAGTTGCGCAGGTTCGATAGTCTCGGCTCCGCATTCAAGAAGAACCTTGCCCAGTTCGCCGGCTGCTTCATCACGGAGCCTGGCCTCCTGTGCATCGAGTTCTTCGCGCTGCTCGCGCAGCTTCTTGAGCGCATTACGCGCGCTCGGTTTGGACCTGGCCATCTGATTGTCCTTTCGCTGGCCGTTGGTCCCCTCCACGCGCGACAGTGCCAGCATGGGACCATGTAGGAAAACGGTTTATGCCGCGATGCTAGTGCTTCTTACGCTGACGTTGGAGAGGTCTCTCTCGCAGAAAGTCCAAGTGTGATGCGGGCTTTGGGGCCGCGTCAAGGACGACGGGGCCCCACCATTTTTACCGGGCAAGCCCGGCAAAAATCGTTTCCCCCGTCGCCGCTTCGCGGCCGCGCTATGCGCGGTCCCTGACCCGGCCCGTCACCCACATCCTCGCAGCTCCTGATGCGACGCATCGAACATCAGGAGGAAAGATCATGTACGCTTCACTGAATATCGCGCAGGGTTCATTCCAGGCAGATCAGGCAGCTTTCGTTGCCGCACTCGACAAGGCTCATGCCCGGTCCCTTCACAGCTACTTCACCCAATATGTTCTGACCGATGGTGAGGCAGGTTACATCGCGGTCGATGAGGGCGATTACGGCGCACTGCCCAAGGTGATGCTGGACCGGGTCATCGACACTGTGCCCGGAAAGCTGAGCGATGAAATTTGATGCCACAAACAAGGAGGAAGTCCGTCAGGGCTTCCTCCTTTCTTTTTGCTCGGGTCCCGTATTGTCGCTCCCGTAGGTATCGCGCGAGCATTCCCTGCCGCATCAGTCCTCGGCGGTAGACGCATCGAAGTCCTCCAGCCGATCGGGCATGTCGAGTACCTTCATGGCCGCTGCTGAAATGGCCTCGGCCTTCGTCGGAAAGGCTTCTGCCGAACTGATCGACACGCCGCTCGAATAGGTAACGGTTGCCTGGAAACCATTGCCTTTGGGTGTCGCGCTCAGTGTTACGTCCGCCATAGCCATGCTCCCGGTGGGATGCCCGCGACACCATTCTTCCTGTCGGCGGACTCGATCGATCTTTAGCACGATCGGCCATCGAGCGGCATCAACTTCATCCGTTCGACTTGGGACTTCAAAACCGCCGAGCCTGTGCAGGTCATGACACTGGGACCTACCCTCTAAGCTGGGGACAGAGGTGCACACCGTACGCGACAAATCGCAGGCGGGAGGCAATAAAAAAGACAGTAAAGACAGCGTGTTGATGGATTTTCGCAAAAATGGCAGCTTCTCAATCAGAAATGAATGGTCGCCAATTCGCCAATCGGATTTGATTGAATGCAGCCAAAAAATGGCGCATTCCTGCGCATCTCGCGTGTTCTTGACATGTTCTCGTTTCTGATTTAGACAATAACAGCCTTTCGCAGTGCGTTCCGGGCTCCTGACCAAAAGGAGTCCGTGCATGACACGGCCAAAATCTCTCCAGGTACATGTCACCGTCGAGCTCGCTGAGCGGGTTCGTGCTGCAGCCAAGCGGCGCGATATCAGCGTCAGCGAATGGATCCGGTCGCTGCTTTCGCAGGCATGCGAAAATGACGATCTTGCATCCAAGCTCGAGACATCGGTGGACCGCGTCAGCCGTCAATCGGTGTTCACGATGGTCGGCGTCGATGCCCTTCTCGCAGGGCATCCCGATCACGGTCTGCGTGAGCGAGCCCATCAGGCCTACGGCCGCAAATGCAAGGAACTGGGGCTCACCGCAAACGCCGGCGAGGGAGGTTCCGATGAAGCGTAACCTCGTCAACTTCACGCGCGGAAGTCAGCTGCTCGGGCACTTCAGTTTCATGTTTGCAGCAGGTCTCAAGGGCCCGCTGATCATCGCCGCGATCGGCATTTCCTGGACCAGCTGGTGGACCGTTTCTGCCGGGCTAACCGATCACGAAACCTACCTGGTCTGGATGCGAATTTATGCTGCCATCTACGGCTTCATGGAGTTCGATCCGGCCAAACAGGTCGCACTCGAAACGGGGTTTGGAGGAACCATCCAGATCCCCATCATCATGCTCGATGCCTATCCGCCGGTGATCCGTGCGTGGGATCATCTGCTCGACTTGCTGGGCGATGCGCTGGTGCGTTCGGCCTTGCTGCTCGTGCCGGCCTTCGTGCTGTTCTACTGGTTCGCAGCGCGCTTCGGCAGCCGCTCGAAAGAGCGCAAGCATGAGCGCGGTGCCATGCTCGTTACACTACCGGAACTGGTTGATGAGGTGCGCGGGCACAACCAGCGCGAGCGCGCCCGAGAGCTTTCGAGCGCCATGGGTTGGAAATGGCATCTCTGTTCGCCCAAGGAACTATCTGCGGCATTTCCCTACCGGCCCTCGCATCTTGCGACGGTTGTCTATCCCTGGCGGCTCGAACAGAGCCACGCCATGCTCATCGGCACCACCGGCATGGGCAAGACGGTCGCGATGTCGGACATGATTGCCGAAGCCCGCGCCAAGGGACAGCGCTGCGTCGTCTTCGACCTCACCGGCGCTTTCATCGAACACTTCTATCAGGCCGACCGGGACATCATTCTCAACCCGCTAGACGCGCGCTGTCCGCAATGGAGCCTCTTCGACGAATGCCGTACCGAAGGTGAATTTTGGGCGGCAGCGGAAGCCCTCGTACCCCATGACGGGGGCGGGGAGGCGCAGTTCTGGGTCATCGCGGCGCGTGCCTTATTCGTCGAGTTCTGCCTCAAGCTGGTGGCCGAAGGGCGGGGCACCAATGCTGCGCTTGCCCGCGAATTGATGACCGCCGATCTCTCGCGGGTCCACGCCATGATGCGAGGCACGATTGCTGATCCCCTGACCGCTCCTGAAGCCGCGCGCATGGCGGAATCGATCCGGGCAGTGTTCAACGTGAACGCCAAGGCGCTGAAACTCCTGCCCACCTCCGGGCGGAACTTTTCGGTCCGCGACTGGGTCGAGGAAGGCGCCCATGAAGACGAAGGCACTAACGCCCAGAGACGTGGCTCGGTGGTCTTCATCTCCGCGCGCTACGTCGACATGAGCGTATGCGCGCAGCTCCTCGCGCTGTGGCTCGATACGGCGATGAACACGCTGATGACGATGCCACGCACCAAGGATCTCAAATGCTGGTTTTTCATCGACGAGCTGGGCGCGCTTCATCGCCTGCCAGCGCTCGAGAAAGGCCTGCAGACGGCGCGTAATTTTGGCGGCGCGATCGTCACCGGCATCCACGCCTACGCCAAGCTCAAAGAGGTCTATGGCGAGAACATGGCGATGACCCTGGCATCGCTAGCCAGGACCAAATTGATCCTCGGTACGGCAGACCGCGAGACCGCCACCTGGTGTTCCGACTTCATCGGACATCGCCAGGTTCGCGACATGGAAGAAGGCTACACCTATGGCTACAACAATGCCCGCGACGCCGTCAGCCTGACGCCGCGCAAGCATATCGAGCCTTTGCTGCTGCCCGACCAGTTGATGAACCTTCCGCGCCTGTCGGGCTTCATCAAATTCCCCGATGGGTTTCCCGCAGCACCGGTTCGCCTGAAACCAATAGACCGGGAAAGAATCGCGCACGTCTTCGTCGGTCGGGCCAAGGATCGAGAGCCCATCCGGCTGGTTGAAGGCAAACCTGAGGACGGCCAGGCAGCTGCCAATCCGCCAACAAACCAGAGCGAACATCCTTCGTCGAACGATGATGGGGCAGGCAAGCCTGTCGTCCCAAAGCAAGGTACTCTTCCGCTCGAACCGGCAGTCGAGGTCGATGCCAAGCAGTCACTCCAGCGGGTGGCGAAACAGGCCGAGAAGTACATTCCCGACGACACCAGGAAGCCGTCAGGCAAGTCCGGTCATCCGCGAAAATCGTCGCCCGAAGAGCGCACGGCAACGCCGCGTGGTTCCCGTCCATTGCTGCCCACGAATGCGGCGCTCCGCAAAGGCGATCATCCCGATGAGAAGGATCCATCGAAAGCGGAAAAGGTGGGACGCCGAAGCGACGTGCCTCGGGCCAATCCGCCCTCGGATAAGCCGCAAGCCGTCGATCGGACAGCCCAACGCCAGCTAGAGGCAGAAGCCCGCAAGCTCATGCTCGAAGACGGCGTTCCCGAGCAGGATCAGCCATCGCACGAGGGCCCCGATCTCGGCGATTTTGAACTGTGACGCACGAGGCAGACGCCGCCGGGCGGAGTGAGACTTGATGCTCTCTGTAGCCAATGTCCGTACTGCTGGCGGCGCTGCCAACTACTTTGCCGCCGACAATTACTATACCCGCGCCGATGCCGAGAGATCGGGTCAATGGCTTGGTAAAGGCGCGGAGACGCTTGGACTGCGAGGCGTTATTGAAGCCTCGCAGTTCGAGGCTGTGCTCAAGGGCATGCTGCCCGATGGAAGCCGTGTCGGGACCGATAACAGGGCCCATCGCGCTGGCACTGACCTCACCTTCTCGATGCCCAAGAGCTGGTCCATCCTTGCCCTCGTCGGTGGCGACAGGCGTATCCTCGATGCCTATGGCGCCGCCGTCCGCGAGACGCTGGCCTGGGCCGAGAAGAATCTCGCCGAAACCCGCATGGAAGTCCGAGGCAAGGAGCGAGTGGTCGCGACGCGCAATCTCGTGATCGGGCTGTTCCAGCACGATACGAACCGCAATCAGGAACCCAACGCGCACTTTCACGCGGTGGTTGCCAATGTCACTCAGGGACCCGATGGCAAATGGCGAGCACTGAGGAATGACAAACTCTGGATGGTCGGCAATGCCGACAAGGAAAAGCTCGTGCGCCTCGCCAACCTGCTCCAGCTAGACCGCTTCGCCAGCATCGGGGACAGGAAGCAATTGGGCGCTGTCGATGCGGGCAAACCCTTTGACGTCATGCTGCAAGCAGGCGTCGAAACCGCGATCATGAACACCAATCTCCGTGCCCGCGATAAGGCGCTGCGCGATGCTCAATATGCAGCGCAGGGCGGAAATATCGACGAGGCCTTGCGGCATCTCGGTCCGCATGTCGTCGCGTCGGGAAATACAGCCGCCGTTGACGCTGCGGCGGCCTGGCTATCGCTATCGCCGGCCGAGCGGGAGGTGACTGCGATCTATGCTTCGGGTCGCAACTTGCGCGGACAGGTGAACGACGCCGTCCAGACCGGACTCAAAGCCAATGGAGAGTTGGGACCGGGTTCCTTGCGTCTCACTGTGCTGTCGCGCGTCAACCTTACGCGTGAGGAAATGCGCTATTCGCGCAGCTATGCGGCCGGCATGGTGCTCGAGGTCGACCGCCGGCAAAGGGGGCAGGGGCTGCAGAAGGGCCGCTATGATGTGATCGAAACCGATCACGCCCGCGAACGCGTGATGCTACAGAACGAGCGGGGCAAGCGTTTTGAATTCCGGCCGGGCCAGATGCGACCGCAAGGTGAGCAGGATCCGCTGCGTCTGTTTGAGGTTCGCCCATTAGAAATCCACGATGGTGACCGCATTCGCTGGACGGCGACGGATCACAAGCGCGGACTGCTCAACGCCGATCAGGCGCGCATCGTGGCGGTTGATGCGAAGGGCGTCATGGTGAAAACCTCCCTTGGCGCCGAACACCGGCTGGGGCTGGCCGACCCCATGCTCGAGCGTCTTAACCTCGCCTACGCGCTCAACGCGCACATGGCGCAGGGCCTGACCTCCGACCGCGGGATTGCCGTCATGGACAGCCGCGAACGCAATCTTGCCAACCAGCAGACATTCCTCGTGACGATAACCCGTCTGCGCGATGGTCTGACCCTGTTTGTCGACAATGCGGGCAAGCTCGAAGCAGCTGTTGAGCGCAATCCGGGAATGAAACGCTCGGCGCTCGAAACGGTCAATCAGCTGCGGGATGCGGCAGCAACGGGCCGGGCTAAGGGCAAGGCGCCTGATCGTTCGCAAGAACCGGCCCGCGAGCCGCCCGAGCTCGATCGCTCGATCACCAAGCCCTTCGAAATCGGGATCTGACGCAGCGTCTATCCGCAAGGTTCATATGGCACCGGTTGACTATAAGTTCTGTTTTTGTTCTCATGGCGACCATGTCCCGAATCGCCGATGAGATCCTGTTTACGCATATCGAAGTCGCGCTTGCGGTTGCGTCCGAAGCAACGCTTATTGGGCTCGGTGCTGACGACCCGCGAACCCAGCGTAATGCTCGTGTCGATCTCGCGCGCCATCTGGTCGAGCGCATGCAGGGCTTGGAGATCGAAGGCGAAGCGAATGTAGGCAGGAGCTCTCAGCCCACTCTCTTTCCGGGCGATCTCTCGCCGATGGGCTGACCAGCATTGAGACCTGGCTGACACCGTTTTGGCTTATTGCAGGCGCGTCGGGCCATCCTTGCCCATCAGCTCTGCCACGCGTTGGGCGATGGCTTTCCAAGTGGCGATGCCCGCCTCGTCCTTTGCCAGCGCGAGCGCGCCGATCTGCTCGGCGACATGAAGCGGTGCATTCTCACCATGGGTTTTCAGGACCTGGTTGGCACAAGCCCAGAGTTCCCAATCGCTCAGCATCAGCCGAGACGTCCAACAAGGCCGAGGAAGAACGCGATCAAACCGTAGCCCACGACACTGCACGCCAAGAGAAGTTCTATATTGAATTTGGAGCGAGGAGGGCGGGGTTGTCCTGCTAGCCAGATCTGATCGCAGATGAGCTCGTTGAACCCGGCGCGGCGTCCGCAGACTTCCACTTCGCATCCGAGCAACCGGCGTGCTCCACGCCCGGTGTCGAGCTCCCACACCCCGCCGCCCGAATGCAGTTCAAGTCCGAAAGGGCCTTCGGCAAGACGGCCTGTCAGACAGAGTTCCGGACCTAGCGGCATGCAGGACCTTTCCAATAGCGATCCCAGCGCAGCACAGTGCGTGTCTGGATCATCGAGCAGGAGAGATCGGCTCCGTTCGGCAGTCGGCACCAGGCAGCCGTCCGGTTGCCGCCTGCCGAACCTTCTGACCGGCATGTCAATCTCGGTCCACGAACCACGACGTGCCCTGTCGAGATGGTCCCGCGAGGGCCGCCAAGAAGATCGACGAGCGCGTCGCGCGCTTCGATAGCCGACGCGTCGGGGCAGGGCTGGTTGGTTCGGCATGTTCCGTCCATTTCGCGCGCTGCAATCCCGGCGATGCGGACATGGGGGCCTTCGGCGCACCATATAGGCCCGTCGCCATCCCACACATGCGTGGGCGTGCAGGTAAAGCTCTGGCCGGCAGCGACGATCGAGGCAGCAAGAAGCGCAAGCATGGGTTCGCTACCTAGCGCAGCGCGCGGCCGAACCAAAGCACGCGGCCGACGATATTGATCGTCCGCTTCTCCAGGCCGCGCCAACTTGGATAGGCCGGATTGTCGCTGAGCACCGAGACCCGCTTGCCTTGCGGCTCGATTGCGACCCGCTTGACGCTGAGCATGTCGTCCATGCGTAGCACATAGATCCCGTCGCGCAGCCGCGACTGTCCATCGTTGAGATCGACCATGACTTCATCGCCGTCATGCAGCGTTGGCTCCATCGAATCCCCGTGCACGGCGATGATCGAAAGGCTCGTCGCCTTGCTTGCGGTCAGACGGCGCAGCCACTTCTCGTCGAACCCGAACTGGGCGCATTTGGATTCCATCTCTGCCAAAGCGCCGTGCCCTGCCGAAGCTTCCACATCGAGAACCGGGACATGGACCAGTTCCACGACCGGGCCGGATCGCCGTTCGGGCGCACCGAGGATCTTCTCGTCTACTCCGAAGAAGCGGGCGAGCACTGAGCGGTCCTGCTCGTCCAACTGCCGGGGACTGCCGCGGCGGATGTATTGTTGGATGTAGGCCGCGTTGCGTCCGAGAAGGCGGGAGATCGAGGAGTAATTACATCCTCGTTGCTGGATCAGAACGTCCAGGGCTTTGCGTGCATCTTCCATCGCTGCGGGTCCTATCGCATTCGTCTAGGAAATTCGATCCTAGACTCTAGGAAGACTTCCTAATAAGAACATAACAAGAACACAAGCGGAAAGCGAGTCGGAGGCGATGGAGCTCCTGGACCAGATTGAGGGCTATTTGGCGCGAAGCGGTACGAAGGCCAGCATGTTTGGTAGGCAGGCCGTCGGGGACCCTCGATTCGTGCAGGATCTGCGCGAAGGGCGTCGACCGAGGCGCAAGACAAAGGAACGAGTGAAGGAATTTTTGAGAGCGAAGAGCTGAGCTCCTCGCGGCAGTTTCCGCCAATCAAGAGGCTTTTCCGACAACTCGCTCAATTTTCGGAAAGCAGCCCTTCGCTTCCCCATTTGCCTGACATAAATGGCTGGGATTGATCAGTATTGTCCGAGGGCAAGCGTATTGCTTGCGGTTCGTTGACTCACGAACTTCTGCCAGCCAGTTTCTGCGCTAAGAAAACCTTCAAAGTCCTCCTTTGTGAGCATGGCATAATGAAACTGGCTTCCTTCAGCCAGTCGCTCTGCAGCTTCTTGCTTGGCAACTACAACTGGATCTTCAGCTTTCCACGCCGATTTGACCTCGACGAGATGCGTGGTGCCGTCTTCACGAAGGATGAGAAAATCAGGGTAGTAATTGCAGACGGTGTGGGATTCCGGATGGATGTAGTTCACGCGGAACCCAGACTGCCCATGCACAAGCATGCCGGTGAAGTAGATCTTGTCGCCATCGTTTAGCTTCAGCACCTTTTCGAAGAAATCGACCTCGGGCTGGCTGTCGAAACAGTAGTGATCGAGATGGAACGTGCGATGCCGGGTATCAGCGTAGCGGGGGAAGTCCCTACTTGCGACGAGATGCGGCTTTGCTCTGAAGGTAAACGAAGGAACCCGGTTGGTCTCGGGGTTGTAGCCTTTTACCAGCTCGATCTGCTCTTCGACGGGGTCTTCGAACGTCTTGATCTCGAACAGGGCCTGGAAAACGGTCGGAACGATCAGGTCATGCAGGATGTCATTCGACATGTTCACGGCATGAACCAATCGGCCAAGTCCAACCTCCGTTTCGGCCAGCATGTCACCGATATCGAAAGGTGACACCCCATCACCGGCGAAATAACGAGCAACCTCGGCGATCAGAGTGTATTCTGAGAACGTCCGGTTCTCGAGCCTGTCTGTCACATCGACCTGTTCTTCCGCTGCAGCATTCACAGCCTTTCGGCGGCGAAGTGTTGCCCGATATTGTTCCATCGCGGCGTCTGACAAATCGAACGACAACTTTTCCGGCTCGTCCTTGCGCCGGGTTTGGAAAAGCTCGCGGCGGCGCGTGATTGTCAGTACAATGGGGGGCGGAACAGCCGTGACGGTATAGGTCTCACTGTCATCGGTCTTCTTCGGGCCGATTTCATCCGTGGTGACGCGGAAGTTCTGCTGCAGCTCGTCCTTGAGTATCTCCATGTTCTCGGCGGAGAGGTAGATGTGCCCGGTCTCCTGGATATCGCCGATGGCGCGTAGGCACCGCATGGTCGATTGCAGCACGAAAATGCGCGACTTGGGTTTGCGATAAAGCGCAACCCCGAACAGCGAGCGGCAGTTCCAGCCTTCGCGGCCCTTGCCAACCAGAAGAATGAACTGCTTGTCGGAATCTTCGGTATCAAGCCGGTTGAACTCGCGAATGTCTTCGGCAGTGGTCAGCTTCTCGTCACCGACATTCACCAAGATGCGGCTTGTCGATACGCCGAGATCGGCCAAAATCTTTTCCAGCGCCGGGCGCAGTTCAGTGTCCAATTCCTCAATAGTGGATGCGAAAATCGCCAGTTTGGGCAACATGCCTTCACGACGCTTCTCGCCTTCGCGCTCCCAGAAGTCCTGGACAGCCAGTTTGAGGAAATCGCCGGACTTCACGTTGCCGGAATAATCGACAAAATCGGGCTGTTTCAGATAGGCCTTATCGATTGCTGCCTTCAACCCATAGGCATAGACCACTTCTGGCATGATGGTGTCGTTGACATAGGGCGTGCCGGTGAAATTGTAGCACCCGACCACACTGGTCTTCTTGTGCTCCAGCGCACGCGCCAGTTCGTCGATGGTCGTGCGAAGCGCCGAATCCTGCTTGGCCTGACCAAGGTCCTTTTCCAATGCCGCCCCCATCGAATGGTGGGCTTCATCGACATAGATTCCCAGCTGCGGCAGACGCGCGATGCGCTGGAAACGGGCGTTGACGGCCAGATCAGCGTCGGTTTCGGGCGCAGCTTCACCCAGCATTTCGTACAATTCGCCATAGACTTCCGAGAGCGTTCCGGTCTTCTCCGAAAACAGCTTGTCGGTAACGGTCGGCTCAGCCGAACGGCGCTTCAGGATGATCTTCTGGGTATTCGAGATGATGACGTTGAATGATGATCCATCCTGCGCGCCGATGGTCGAGGCGGTATCGTCAAGGAAGTGGAACTTCAGGTTTGAGCGCAGGAAATTGGCATATTCCGGCGGGACGACCAGATCGAGATCGAAGGTCTGAATCTCTTTCAGCGACTGCAACACGGTCTTGTCCGGAGCGAAGACCAGCGCATTCTTGCAGAACCGGGTATCCTTGCTGAACTTGTTGGCGAGGAGAAACTCATAGAAGATGCACGTAGCCATCAAGATGGTTTTGCCCAGCCCCATGGTCAGCGCGAAAATGTAGTTCGGGTAGGAGCGGGCACGCTCGCTCAACCGGGCGAAGATTGCCTGATACTGATCCTCGCCCTCCAGCTCCATAAACGGAAGCAGCGTGCCCTGGCCCTGCCGGTCGGCGCCTGTCGTCTGGAATTCTGAGAACAGCCCCTCGTTCCTGGCCCATTGCTGAAACAGCTCATGGACATGGGCGTTATCGCCAAATTCTTTCAGGAAGACATAGATTTCCAGCGCTTCAAACTGCGGCTTCCGCAGAAAGGCATCGGTTCGCAGTTCGGGGTCGTTGAAGTCGAGCAGCTGCTTTGTAAGCTGCTTGTACCGCTTACGGATCGTCCCGCGATTATCGGTGTAGAATTTGAGCAGCGCCTGAAAGAAGGCGAAATCCTGCCGGACCGTCTTCTTCCCCTTAGCCATTCTTGATCTCGCCTTCCCATGACTCGGAGAGCAGGTCGGTGATCTTCACCCGGATCGTGCCTGCATCGTCAGGGATGACATAGCGCCCTGCCACCAGTTCATCCTTGCCCGGGGCATCGACAATGGCCGGTGTCAGCACTGCACCGTCAAAATGGAAATCGACCTTCACACTTTCGACCAGCTGCCGCCAGTCCTCCACCGCATCGCTTTCCAGCGACAGCTTTTGCAGCAAGTTCATCGGGAAAAAGCCCGCGATCACCAGTTCGCCATTCTCGATGGCCAGGCGGGCATCGGATGACTTCTTGAAATGCAGATGCGCCTTGTCGCGGATCAGGTCGGTGACCATCACTTCAATATCGAACCCGGACTTCTTGGCCTCCAGCGTCAAGTGCGAGCCAAGATCGGGCTCATGGCCCATGCAAACTAGATGGATGCGTTCGACTGGCTTGTTCGGCGTTTCTGCCTTGCGGCGTTCGAAGGCCTTGAAATCGAGCCCGTTGATGACCTCGTTCAAGTCCTGCCGCGTCGCGATCCGATTTACCGGCATGATCTTGACCAGATAGCCTTCCCGCTGACCATCGAAGGCACTGCTAGGTGGCAAGGGCTGCAATTCCATCGCTTCTCGGATCAGCTCCTTGGCTTCGACCGGATTGCGGAAGAGGTCGTAATTGTTGACGTTGTAGACCTCGAAGCCGGTATAAAACTTCTTTGGTTTATCGTCATATTCACCAGAAAATAGTTCGCCATCTTGACGCTCGATATCGTCGCGTATGCCACAGAGACGCTTGCATGTCGTCTCGATCGAGCCGAGGTTGATATCTGCTCCAATAAATTTGCGGCCCAACTTCATCGCGACCGCTTGTGCGGTTCCTGAGCCCATGAAACAATCAAGAATCGTAGCTCCTTGATTGGTCGATGCCTTAATCAATTTGAACAGTAGTTCTTCTGGTTTCTGGGTCGGATAATTTGTTCTTACACTGGAGCTTTGATTTTCCATATCGACGAAAAAATAGTCATTAGGAACTTTACCTTCTCGTAGGTAATCCCGAACCACCAGTTCTGGATGGGTGGTCTCATAGGAGGGGTCAACGTCCTTAGCACCCTTTATGGGGCTACCGGAAATGAAGCGCCCATTCAGTCGATACCGTCCGACCTCGTCTTCCAGGCGATATTTCTTGATCGTGGTTTCAGAAAGCGGCTCCATTACCATTTCAGCGTCGTGGTTGAAGACCGGATCACCGCCCTTTTTGTATAGCAGGATAGGGTGGTGGCTCTTCTTCCAAGAGGATTTGTTCGATGAGCGCGTTTGGAAACCCCAGCTTAGTGAGGTTTCGAAATTATCGGGGCCAAAAACCTCATCCAAAATACAACGAAGCTGATGGCTCTTTCGATGATCGCAATGCAGATAAATTACACCGTTCTCACTCAAAAGCTCATGTATTAATATTATCCGCTCGTACATGAATTGCAGGAATTGATCGGAACTCCACATGTCCGTGTATTGCTTCTCCTCGAATGACGAATGATCATTCGAAGCAGTTGCGCCCTTGACTTGAATGCTTTTCTTGTAGTCCGCCTTGCTGTCGAAAGGTGGATCAATGTAAACAAAGTCCACCTTCCCCCTGAACTCCCGCAGCAAATGCGACATCACCTGCAGATTGTCGCCCCAATAGATACGGTTCCACCAGCCATCCGTAGGATCGCCGTAGGACTCCTTCTTCTGGGCGGGGAAATACTGGGTCGACTTGAACGGGCGTTTGCCCGCCCAGCGCAGCTCGGGAAACCCACGGATCGGCGGCAGATCGAATTCAAACGTCTCAAATGCTTCCGGGTTATCCTTACTCATGCCGCCCCTTCAATTCCCTGCCGTCTCGGCGTTGGCTGCGCATCACGCGCCGCAGAATGTCATGTCGCAAAATGACCGGAAGTCGCAGTTCTTGCACAGCTTCTCCGGTCGCTCCCGCAACCCATAGTCCTTGGATACGATTTTGCCGATAACGGAATCGACCTGGTCGATCGTGCCCTCGATGTCCGCCGTCTCCCGTTTGAAGGTGATCCGCGGATTTCCGGCCTCCTCGCCGGTGTAATACAGCGCCATACGATCCACCCGGACGCCGCGCTTCTCCTCGAACAGATGGGCATAGATCTGCAACTGCCGCCTATAGCGCGCCAGTTTTTCGGCATCATCGATCAGGTCCGGCTTCTTTTCGGTCTTGAAGTCGATGATCTCCCAGGCCCCATCCTCGGCCTGGATCAGGTCGACATTGCCGGTCAGGACATAGTCGTCCTTGAGCAGGCTGAGTTCGACCTCGGCCTCGCGCAGGCGGTGCCAGTTGCTCCGCTCCCGGTCGACATAGGTCGCGATGTGCCGCCGTGCGATGCGCAGCACCGGCTCGCCCAGATAGACCCGCTCCTTCTGCGAGATGTTGGCGTAGTTGCTGCGAAACCACTGGTCGATCTGTTCGGTGGTGACCTTCTGCTCGTCCCCGCGCAACACGGCCTTGTGGATGTCCTCAATCGTCTGATGGACCAGCGTGCCGAACAGGATGGCGTTCGTCCGCACCGGGGCGAACTCAAGGTCCTTGAAAAAGCGGTATTGCTGCGGGCAGGCCTCGAAAATCAGCACGTCCGACGTAAAGGAATAGCTATGCTTGAGGTTGGCTTCCTTCACTGTCGCCAGCTTCACGGAGTCAGGGTCAAAATGCAACTCGCGCCAGCTTTTGAGCGGCGAATAGACAGGCTGGAAGTACTGCGAAGGCACGTTGCGCTGCCCGCGCGCCTTGGGCGTATTCTCCTGACAGCTTAGCACCAGCATGTTCTGGGCACGGGAATATGCCGTGTAGAACAGCCGCCAGAAGTCGAACGTCTTGATCCTGTCGAGCGGCTCGAATAGTTCGCCGTCACCAAATTCGGCCTCAAGCAGGTCATCCAGTGGCGACTGCTGACGACGCGGCACGGCATCGAGCGAACCGGTCACGACAATCGGAAACTCCAGCCCCTTGGACTGGTGGATCGTCATGAAGGATACGCAACCCGATGGGGCATATTCGGCCTCATCCTCATATTCCTCGATCCCGCCGTCCCACAGGAACCGCAGGAAATAATTGAAGAGGGTGAGCAGGTCGCGCTCAAGCCGATCCGGCTGAATGACGATGACGTTGTAGAGGTATTCGTACTTGTTCAGCAGCCGCGAAAGCTTGGCTAGGTTGCGCGCCGGACGACTGTCCCTGACCCCGGAATGGGCGAGGTCCTCGCCAAGGAAACGGCTGAAAGTCGGAAACTGGATCAGGTCGTAAAAGAGGTTGGCGAACGAGTAGTTGGTATTCTCGGACAGTATGAGGTGCTGCTTCGCCTTGTCCTTTGCCCATGCCGCAATCTGCTCGTCGGTCCCGGTCTTGAGATGGGCAATGAAATCCCCAAGGCACCGATCAAAGTACGCCCAGACATCAAGCTGCATCCCCTCCCGCGTGGCACGGATCGAGCCGTATTGTGGGAAGAGAAACATGAACGCGCCGATCATCAGTCGAATCTCGTCGCGTTCGAAATACATGTTGGAGCGCGGCGCATAGATAGGGATGCCCGCAACCTCGAGATCGTTGGCGAACTGCGTGACCTTGGGATTGCGGACCGACCTGAACAGGAAAGCGACCTGGTTCCAATCCTTGACGATGCCGTCGCCGCGAAGTTTCGTCAGAAAGGCCACTGTTTCGCTGGCCCAGTTCTCCTCGCCATCCTCACCGGAAACCTTGAAGACAACAGGCCGCTTGGCCCGATCATCACCTGCAGCTTCGATCACCTTAGGGAAGCGGTAGGACCGGTCGTTCCCTTGCCAGTCAGCAAGATCCATCCAGCGGTTGTAGAAGTCGACGATATCCGGGTGTGACCGGTAGTTCTTGGTCAGGTAAATCTGTTGGCAGGTGCCATCGGGGAAGCGGCTCGGAAATTCAAGGATATTGCGGATCGAGGCACCACGAAACCGGTAAAGAGCCTGGTCATCATCCCCGACGACGCAAAGGTTGTTGTGACGAGAAGCCAGCTTCAGAACGATCTTTTCCTGGATCGTGTTCGTGTCTTGGTACTCGTCGATCATCAGATAATCGAAGCGATCGCAGAGCTGCTCCGCGACCTCAGGTAGCTGCAATAGACGGAGCGCCTCGACCTGGATCGAGGAGAAATCGATGTAATTGTATTGGCCAAGCAGCGTTTGGTAGAGGGCATATGCCTCGCCAAGAATCTGCAGCTCGGTCGCGGTTGCTGTTGCCAGGGCTTCCGGCAGGACAGCTTCTTCCGAGAGCTTGTTCAAATAGCCGCACAACCGCTCTGCGATACGCCATGACGACAGGTTTTGCGATGGCCGAATGAAATCTTCCAACCCGGCAATTTCACGAAATTCAGGCAGACGCTGAAAGACAAAATACTGCTGATCGAACTGGTCGAGAATCGTGAAGTTGCGACGGATGCTCGAGAAAGCGCGAAACTCATCAATGATGTCGAGGAAGATCGAATGCAATGTGCCGACCGTAAGGTCGAGCGGATTGACCTTTGCGCCCGACCGTTGGAGACGATCGGAGATCCGGGTCTTAAGCTCCTTCGCCGCCTTCTCGGTGAAGGTCGAGATAAGCACGCGTTCCGGTTGTACGTCCCGTGTCGCGAGCAGGTTAACGGTTCTCTCTACCAACGAGAAGGTCTTCCCGGAGCCAGGCCCTGCGACAATCAGCATAGGCCCGTCGAGCGCTTCGATTACTTTCTGTTGCTCGAAATTAGCTCCCACGCTGTGTCCCTTGATTTTGCACGCTTCGACAGATCATTGAACAAAAATAGCAGGTTACTGTCGAATCTGATCTGCCTACCCGATCCTCGATTGGAAATGTATCTAAAACTCGGTTTCATTCTGGTTTTGCAACGGCTTTCCGCTGACCGTGTGAGCGACCACAGCTCGGATAGGTTGAATAGCGGGATGAGCAAGCACGGCGAAGCGCTCAAGCAGGAAGCGGCGCTCAGAGGAGAGGCATGTGCCTTGCATACGAGCACGAGGAAGCAACTTTCCGTTGTCTTCGAGCCAATGTTTTTGCTATGTTCTCCGGAGAAATATGATGAACGCGATCATGATGAATTTTGACATTGAAAGCTCCGAGGCACGCCGATCCAAAAAATGGGAAGGGCTGTCTGAAATCGATCAGGCGATCAGTGACAATCGCCTGATGGAGTATCGGATCAAGAAGTCTTGGGCCGATCCTTGGGGGCGGAAGCTCACGATCACGGTCCTGCTGGTGATTGCCGCAGGGTTTGCTTACTTGGCTGGGACATCTGCTGGGCTCTGGTGATCTTATTTATCACCATTCCTTCACCTCATCTGCCGACTCCGCGCTCGCACCCTGTGCACCCTTGGTAGCCGCATCAAGGCGGCCTCTGGATCCGCGGATCCGCTGGCGACCGGAATCCTGAACGCGCAGCACTTCGTCGTGAACAGTGCCTGGGTCCACCTGCGGCACGTTTCCAGAGACCCTTCCACCGATTTGGGCACGACCACGGACAGATCCTGGTCCTGTGACCGATGGGCGCGAGATGGGCTGTTCTGGCGTTAGTACGAGCCTGTCCTCAATCCCGTCGCGCAGCTGTTCCGCGTAGCTATCGATGAACTTGCCCTGCAAGGCTTGGCCCTCCGGGCTGAGCTGGAAACTCAGATCATCAAACCGGACATTGCCGTAGAAATCGCGATTTCGTTCGATCTCAATCAACCCCCATTCGCGGTAGGCCTGTGACAGGTTGAGGCTGCCTGCGGCGCTATTGCCTTCAAAGAATGATGCCTGGCTTTCGAGGCGATTTGCCAGTTCCTCAGCCCGGCGTGCTTCGCGGCTGTAACTCTGGGCCTCGGTTAGAGAAGCGTTCATGCCGCTCGCGGTCGACGAGATCGAGGAACTCGACGAGGTGCTGACACTGCGAACAAACCCATCGCGCGTGCTCGACCAGTTCCTACTGTCCGACATTTGGGCGAGGCTGCCGAAGATTCGAGAGCGATCCTCAGATGCGATGCCGATATCGCTGTCGGTCCAGGTGCGTGTACCGCCCCCTTTCAATCCGACATTTGCAGACGCCACACCGTTCGTGACACCAGCGCTGGCGCCGGCTTCGCCACCGAGGAACCACGCTGTCGAGATGTCGTCAGCGGCCCTTCGTGAGAGGCCGAACTGGCGCTGCAGGTTTGTCGATGCCTGGTCGACCTCGTTGAAGGCGGTCTGGATGCTATCGGAGTTGGATGTGCCGGTTGCGCTCTCGAAAGCCGATCCGCGGCTGAATTGGCTGCGCAGCTCGCGGAACTGTGTGACGGCGCTCGTGGTCGATTCCGAAGCAATGTTCGCATAGCTCTCGCTATTCGAGCGGGCCTGCGATGCCATAGTCGACAAGCGCGAGGTGAACTCCTGCCCGAGGCTGGGGGTGAAGGGATAGCTCGAATTGGGCAGCTGGTCGTAGCTGGCTTCAGGGAAACTCGTCGTCATCGATCCTGTGTCGCTGAATGTTCGGGTCTGCGCCGCACCATAGGTGAAGCTGGGCGCGATCGTCCCTTGCGCGAACTGACGGGTCAGAACGCTTGAATTCTCGAAGCTGGTATTGCCCAGCGAGACGTTGCCTGTGCTTGCCTCGCGCGCCGCTTCCTCAGCAGCGTTCTGGCTCGGATTGAGATAGCTCGTCGCATGGTGCGAAATCGCCATGGCCCCTTTGGCAACACCGCCGGCCAGGAACGGCACCGAGGCGATGAGATAGCCGGCCAGCAGCCCGATATCGCTGTTCACATCGGCCATGCCGGTAAAGCTTGCAAGACTGAGACCATTGCCGCCGGCAACCGCGCTCATGTCCGCGGCACCTTTGTACATTAGCATCATATGCAGGATCACGAACAGCGGTCCCCATGCCGCCAGGTAGAAGAAGCCTGTCACATAGCCTTTGAGTGCCAGCGGCCCGGTCTTGGGCAGCAGGAACAGCGGGAAGAGGACCGGAAACAGGGCGTAGAAGAGCACGGTCAGCACGACATTGAGGAGCGGCACCCACTTCATCGCGTTGCTGGCGATCGAACCATAAGTCCGCTCGGTCTGAATATCCGCGCGCGTCTGGGCGTAGACATCGACATTGCCCGCTCCGCTCGTCGCCGCCATCGAATGCATGGCCTGGCTCATTGCGTTGATCGTCAGCGTTTGTTTGAAGATCTCGGTTGCATTCGCGGAGACTCCACTGAGATACTGATAGGCCACTGGCAGGTCGGCAAACAGCTTGGCCTTGGCGAGCGCTGCGGTCTGGTTGGGATAGAGCTGGCGTCCGAAGACCGTACCCATTGCGTCGATCAGCCCGGCCCACTGCGCGTTCAGCGCATCATAGGCTTCGCGGCAGGTGATGATATTCGAGGTGACCTGCCCAGTCCCCGCATCGCGGGTCAGGAAGCGCTGGGCCCGCGCCTGGCTGCCGGGGGCAATGGTCGCCCAGATGTCGCTGGTCTCGGCGAGCTCCTTCATCGAATAGCGGCCAAGCAGCACGTCGTAGAAAACACATTGCCGGAAATGCTCGTCGAGATTGGCGGCAAATTCCGGGTCGGAAATGCGCAAGGACCGCGTAGCATCGTAGAGCCTCGCGCCGTAGATCATGCCGTTCTTCGAATAGTTGAGATCGCCCGGCAGTCCGAACACCACCTCGGCCGAGCCGGTCAGGTAGTCGCCGACCTGGCTCGTGAAGCTCGCCATCAGCGCAAGTCCCAGCGGCACATTGCTGACATTTGCCGGAGCAAGACTGGGGTTGAGCCGGTCGGTCACATGGACGTCGAGCCGCGGCACCATCAGGCACGAATAGATCAGCGTCGCGCCAAGGAACCAGTTGATCCAGGCGCGCCAGTCCTGATTGAACGCCAGCGTAATGGCCGACAGGCCAAGTCCCATGACGAGGACGACCTGGAGCAGGCTCTTGTAACCGCCATTCCCCGTCCAGGCGGCGACCGCCTGAAAGACATTGACCAGGTAATCGCCGCCGCCAACCGTGAAAATCTCGACCATGATGCTGGGCTCCCGCCGCTTTCGGCGCGCTGAAAGGGATCAGTGGGTAAGGGCGCGCGACTGCACGCCGCGCGACCAGTCGAGCGAGGCGGCCATGCCCGGCGACATCGAGGCGGCGAGCACGTTCTCGATGAACGCGGTCTTCTCGATGATCTGCATGATGGCGTTGACCTTCAGATGCGTGTTCGCCTGCCTGTCGGCGAGTGCCTGCCGAACGACATTCACCTGGCCCTGCCACATCGCGATCTTGGCTTCGTCCGCGCCGATAAAGCTCGACATCGAGCGACCCGCCTCGCTGACGATCCGGTCGAGGACCGCGAACAGCAGGTCGACGCTGGCGATCTCCGCCAGCGTCTCGCGATCGTCGGTTGGCATCCCGCGGCCATAGGCCGCCTGGACAGTCAGGATCTTGTAAAGCGGGATCGAAGCAACCTGGAGCAGCTCCTTTTGCGCGTCGGTGATCGCGGTGTCGTCATGGATTGCCTGGATCATGCCGGCGATCAGGGCCGCAACGCGCGGGCGCAGCGCCTTGGATGCCGGAAGGCTGAGCGACTTGAAGCCGGGATCGAGGCACTTGTCCGGCTCGTCGCAGTCGAAGATCAGGACGTTCCCGTTGCTCGTCCCATCGAGCAGTGAAGTAACCAGCGTCGAGGACGCTTCCCCAACGATCGGCACGAACTTGCCCGGCTCATCGTCCGTTGGGGGCACGTAGATTATCGTGCCGAGCAGCGTCATCGCATATTCGGCAAGTTCCTCGTCAAAGGTGCCATTTGGCGAGAAGAACGCGGACTTCTTGAGGATCGTCCAGGTGTAGTTCCTCGCCACGGCAGGATTGACGTCGTCATATTTGCCTGCGCCTTGCGCCGTGGTGCTCGAACGCTGGCCCTTGGTTCCGCAGCCATGCTTGGCGGCGGCATAGTCGGTAAAGATGCCTTCCGAATTGCCGATCGCCTCGCAGATCGCCTTGTCGGCCAGATCGCCCTTGGGCCAGATGCCGCCCACCAGCCCCTGCGCCATCTCGCAGGAGTTGATGTTGAGGTTGTTCATGAGCTGAGCCTTCTGGCTGAACTCCTGCATGATCTTCGAGCATTCCGGGCAGACCGTGTCGATCGCCAGGCTGAAAGCGAAGCCGACCGCATTGTTGGCCACCGCCTTCAGCATCGCGACGATCTCGCTCGCGTTGATGAAGCTGAAGGACCCGGCAAAAATGTCGATACCGCCGCACCCCGCACGGGCGCGCGGCAGTTGCAGGTTGGCGATGTTGGTCGTCTTCTGAGGAAAGCGCGTCCAGACATTGCCGAGGCTGTAGTATCCGGCCGACTGGCCTTCGAATGCGGTCGGCCCATTGATATTCGCGGCGCCGCCGACATCGTTGAGGAACGAGTCCATCGAACTGCCGACATCGGCCGATGCACTGGTAAGGGGCAGGGTAGCCGCGAGGATCGCGGCGACGGCACGTTTCATCCTAGTAGTCACGTCCGGCGTCCTTCGATGTGAGGAGGTAAATGCGGTCCTGAAGCTCGTCGGCACTCATCACGCCGTAGCCGATCGGGATGGGCTGACCCTTCAGTGCGTCCCAGAGCACGACCGCTGGCGTGACCTTGGGCTCGAGCCCCATGCGGCTGCGCTGATTGGTCTCGACAGTGTAGTTCGGGAAATGGCGCGAGGGGCCACCATCGGTCGAAATCGCGCGCACCGTGATGTGCCAGGTCGACGCAACGCTCTGAACGATCGGCGACATGACTTCGCAGGCGCCGCAGCTCTGGGCGAAGAAGAAGAACAGCCCGTAGCGTTCAGAGAGCTGCGCCATGACCGCATTGCGCTCGGCGTTGCGCGAGTCCTGCCACTGGCGCTTGCCGAGCGTCGAGACCGGACGCTGGAGCGTATAGTCGAGGTCAGGATCCTGCCAGATTGCCCGCTGCCAGACATCGCTGAACAGCGATGCCCGGTCGAGCTGGGCGCGCTGGAAGCGGATATAGGCTGTCACATTGGCTGGTGTCGGCTCGAGGATGGCCTTGGCTTTCAGTTCGCGCAGATTTGCCGTGATGGCGTCGAGCTGGCTGGTCGCGCTTGGCGTGACCGCCGGTGCTTCGACCTCCATTTCGGGCGGCCTGGGCTTCGAGCAGTAGAACCAGTATCCAAGCCTTCGCTCCTCGCAGTAGAAGCTGTCCTGCCGGTCGCTGGTTGTGACGAGGGGTGGTTCCTGGGCTTGCGCCGACGTGCTGAAGGCACTCGGCGCAAGACTAAGGGTGAGGCAGGCGGTAAGCAGCCGCCGGGCGGCCTTATTGGCTGGCGCGGGCATAATAGTCCTCGATCTTCTGTTGGATTTCGGTGGCGGCCTGGAGCTCGTCGGGCAGGCGCGCGGCGTCGGTGAATTCGGCGTAGACTTCGCTGAAATCCATCTTCGAGAGATCGAGCCGCGAAAACTCGTCGATGGTAAAGCCAAGGCACTGCTCGGTCTTGGGCTTGCCCCAGAGCTTGTTCAGCTGCTGGCGGCCCTGTTCCTGCAGGATCCGCGAAAGCTTGGATTCAAAGCAGCAATAGACTTTCTTCTTGGTCAGGCAGACGCCTAGGAAGCTGTCCGAGCAATAGGTCCCGACATAGGCGCACAGGCCCTGCGCATCGCGCTGGTGAAGCAGCATTTCCTCGCGGCTGCAGCCGAGCGCGACAAGCAGCTGGATACCCGGAATGAGCGGGAAACCCTTGCCCTTGCAGCAATTGAGCACGCCGAAGACCTTGGACGAGCAGGTGTTGCGCGTACCCTTGAACAGGGTGAGCGTGTCGGGATCGAACTCGCGCCGTGCCTGGTCCATCGCGTTGAGCGCGACAACCGCGTCCTTGAACTCGTCATTGGCCTCGCGCTCGATCGTCTCGCACGAGCCATCGATGCAATAGACGTCGCCGTCGCAGATGAACTGGCTGGTATTGGCAGGCTGGTCCGGGACAGGACAGTCGTAGACCCGCTCCCAGGTTCGACAAGGCTCCCCCGAAAGGCAGTCTTCGCGCACCAGCGAGCAGCCGGGCGTGCTTTCCAGCGTCTGGCAGTCCTGAGCTTGCGTAAATTGGGCGCAGGTATAGCTGCGCGACCACGCCCAGCAGGGCTGGGTGACCGCGATGCCGTCGACAATCCGGGTGACAGGATCGCTGTCGGTGCAGGTCTCGGTGTCCTGCTGGCATGAGCTGTCCGCAGCAAGGCCCGCGCACTGGCTTTCATCGCGGCTCGTCGTGACGACATTCTCGCCGGTTACGGTGAAGGGCGTCGCGCCATCGACCGGTGCAGTGCAGCTTACGAGATCGACGCGCAGGTCGCCCGAGTTACAGCCCCAGTAGATGCCGAGATAGGGATCGCACAGATTGATCGGATAGGACTGCGTGACCGTGCATTGCGGCGCCGGGTAGCGATTGCAATTGTAGATCGATGCCGGATCGACGCCGCTCCCGCCGACGCAATAGTAGCCATAGACCTGTCGCTGCTCGATCGTGGCATTCAGCGTCACCGGGCAGGTTCTGTTCTCCTGGGAAGCCGTATAGCCGACATTGCAGGTCGCCATGTAACGCGCTGCCGTGCCGGTTCCCGGAGGTAATGGGACGCAGCGGCCCTGGCTCCCGCTGATGCTCATGCCGCTCGTGTAGGAGAGCGGGTCGTTGCTGATGACAGTGCTGCGCGCGACAACCGCGTCGAGATCCTGCGGCGCGAACTGCGCACGGCGATCCATGGAATCGCGCATGGTCCGGTAGCCGGTGTTCGCCGTTGCCTGGCTTGCGGCCTCACGCGCCATCCGGTCGGGATCGTCGAAATAGCCCGACTGGTTCGGGACTCCCCCGAAATTGGGAACGCGGTTTGCGTCCGGGTCAGTCGTAGCCGCGCTCTGCGCTGCGGCCGCCTGGTCGCGCCCGAACGCCTTGCCGTCCGCCTTGGCGGCATCGGTTGTGGTCTGGGCCGAGACGCTTGTCGGCAGACAGGCGCAGGCGAGGCAGAAAAGGGGGAGGAGAAGCCGCTTCATTGTGTGCTCCGTTGCAGGCGGGCAAGATGCTGGGATGCGAGAAGGGCGCCGGGACCGCCGCCTTGGGCGAAGGTTTCGAGCGCATAGGACACGCTGACATTACCGCTCATCCGGTCGTGGGGCGGAACCTGGGTCCGGCAATCGAAGCCATCGCAGAGATCGAAATCGCTGCTGGTCACGACATAGGTTGGGACTGCCTCGACCCCGAAGGCGCGAAACAGGCGCGGGTCTATGCCGACCGCATCGAGCTTGCCGCCCTCCGCTGCAACTTTCGCGAGCGCTGCGGTCAGGGTCTTCGCGCTGCCCCCTGGCAGCCCGCGAAGTACGACCACACCTCCTGCACGGGCTACGTCGTCCGCCATGGCGCGCAAGGCCGCTGGCGGCATCGAGAGCGAAGCGAACGCGATGAAGCGGGGTGCTTCACCCAAGCCCTCGCTGGCCATGGTACCCGCATCGGCCACCATCTTGTCGAAGTCGAAGATGTCCGCGCTTTCTGACCGCGCGGATCTTGCCGCTTGCTCGGTGTAGCGCTTGCCATGCGCCTGAGCTTCGGCGGCGCTGTCATTGGCTTGGCTAAGGACTGCCTCGGCGCGCGCGCGGGCATTGGCGGCAAGCGCATCGGCTTCGCTCGACTCGACCTTGGCGCGGGCGCGTATCGCTTCGAGATCGAGCTCCGGCTCGCTCGTCTGCGCTGCGGCTCCCGCCATAGCGGCCGCGCCAGTGATCGACGCGATTACAAGGAGATGAGGGAATATTCTCATAGCGCGCAGCAGTTCCGTTTGCGCCAGACCAGATAGCCCATGTCCTCGCCGATGGCGGGATAGACCTGGCCTGCCGACATGAAGGTGGTGGAGGCGCCAATGGGCGCGCAGGCGTAGCGGCCCTTGGTCTGCGGATTGGGATTGGTGGCCTGGAAGCGGTATTGCTGTTTCCTCATCACTGGCATCAGATACTTGCCGCAAAGTCCCTTGCTGCCCATCGTGCCCCAGGCGACGAGTTCGCGGTGGAGCTTGTAGGAGAAGCGGGCGAGGGCGAGCCGCGATGCCTGGACGTGCCCGATCGTCGCCGAGACATTGCCATTCAAAGGATACATGCTTCCCTGACATCCCGCGCACCAGAAGAGTTCGTCGGTAGGAAGCTTGGCCGTCGCAGCGACGCAGTCAGCCGCACAGGCTGCAAGCGCGAGCGGATTGGCGAAGAGAACCGCTTCGGGATTGATGATCGCGGTGAGTTCGCTGTCCTGCCAGAGCGGATCGATCTCGGTGATGTAGAGAATGTCGACCGAGCCCTGCTCGAGGCACAGGAAATCGGCAACGATCTCCATCCAGTAGATCAGCGGATAGGCATACCAATGGACATGCCACTGCGAATTGTACTGCGTCGCGCCGCCCACGGCCGAGGGACCTGCCATCGACTTGAACCCGATGTCGAAGCCGGGATCGAGTTTCATCCCGCCGAGATTGACGAAGCACCAGGGCTTCATGCTGACGTCGGCAAGGCGTACCGGCTCCCAGAAGCCCATGGCGATGCCCGGCCGCAAACCGCAGAGGCAAACGGGAAGCGCCGGATTGCTCGTATCGGGACGGCTCGACGGCCAGATCTTCAGACCGCCAACCGAAATCGGAAACAGGCACGACCAGCAGATGTCGGTGATCGGATTGACGAACTTGCCCGTGCAGCGGCCCGGACCGGCAGATGCCTGCGCTGGCGAAGCCGCAGCAAGGCTGAGACTACAGGCAAGGAGCGCGCAGCATATCCATGTGAGAACACGATTTTTTCTGCTCATGACGATGCGCGCTCCTTGGATCGAACCGGCTGCTCGGTGATGATGAGGACGCGGCCCTGCTGCTCGACGGTTGCGGGCACGGCGCGGATGCCGAAATGCTTCACGAGGCTGCCGCCCTGGTCGAAATAGAAACGGCGCTGGCGGGCCTTCATCAGTTCAAGCGGCGCGCCGCGCACGAGGATGAGTTTGGCCTTGGTGCTGGCATAGCGCCGGGTTGCCCAGGCAAGCTGCTCGGGGTCGTCCCCGTCGAGGAACACCAGCGGCACACGCAGCGGTACGGTGTCGAGCGGATTAACCCGAGTTCCGGCGGCGACGATCACCCGGCCCTTGTCGTCGGCAATGTCGCGATCGACGCTGATCGTCGGATCGAAACGCCAGCTGCGCGCTGCCGCCGCAGCATTGATGCCTGCGACTAGCTCAGGGCGGTTGACCCGCGCTATCGTGCGCCGCTTCAGCTCCTCGTTGAGCTTGGCCGTCTCGCCGGTCTTCTCGAGATGGGTGAGACGTGCATGGATTTGCTCGAGCAGGTCAGGCTCGATCACGGACCAGACCGTACCTTGCTGGCCGTAGTCGCGGGCGCTCGCCGGCGCGGCCATCAGAAGACCGGCTACGAGGAAAGGGGCGGCGCGAAGCGGTGTCACAGGATCGGCCTCCCGACCCCGAGAATGCGCTTGGCGCAGATCCACCCGATTGCCGCATAGCGGCTGTCGAAGCCGTCCTTGTGCGCGGTGGTGACGAAATAGCAGCCTTGAGGCACCACGCCTGTCGGACCGAGCGCCAGTGGCTCGCCGAAACGGCTTGCCCGCTTGGCAACCGCAACCTTGCGGCCATTGACGAAGAAGCTGCGCTCCTTCTCGGTTACGATATCGCCGGGCATGCCGCTCACCTTCTTGCCGAACGGCTTGGGCTTATTGCCGAAGTGCCTTTCGAGTAGCGGCGAGGCGGGCGGATCGAACAGGATGATCTCGCCGCGCTGCGGCAGCGCGCCGCGATCGAGCCAGATCGCCCAGTAAGGCAGGCTCGGACTGGCGTTGATCATCAGCGCGTGGTCCTTCGAGAAGGCGGCGAGCGAGGTGAGCGCGAGCGCTGCCGCGCCAAGCCCTGCCCACAGCGCGAGGCGCCGCCCGGTTGGCGAGTGGAGGACAAGATCAGCGGCGCGCATCGGGAATGGCTCCCACGCGGCGCGCGACATCGGCGCGCACGGCTTCGGTGAGGTCAGGCGTGCTGCCGGCCACCACCGCTTCGGCGACAAGCACCGTGCGGCCCTCGCGGCCCAGATGTTCGACCGAGGCTTCGACCGCCTGGAGATAGGCCTGGACGCGCATCTTGGTTTCTTCTGGCGGTCGGCCTGCGCGCGCTTCGGCTTCGATGAAGTCGCCCATGATACTGCTCAGCTGCACGGTCACCACTTCGCGCTTGTCGAGCGCGAGCAGCTTGTCGGTCGCCCAGACGCCCCAGAGCGCCGAGCCAACCACGCTCAAACCGAGCGCGACGGCGGTCCAGTTCACCGCACCCATGCGACCGCGCAGGGACTGTGTTGCCAATATGTTCTTCACAGCTTTTCTCCCGAGAGTTCGCGCTCGAGATCGTTGATGAAGCGCGGCAGGCGCCAGACTACGACGAGCGTCGCGACACCGATGAGGACGAACTTGAACTCGTCGAGGAAGCCGATCTGTCGGCCCTGCTCGGCGCCGAGGAACCGGTCCGAAATATTGGCGAGATGGGCGAAGAAGACCCCGGCATCGCCGCCAGAAATCAGAAGGAAGAAGAGCAGCGGTAGCCCGAGCGCCATGAGGTAGCTCGAGGCGAGGAAGGTGCTGCCGCGAAGCACGATGTAGCACAGGTCGGCGGCATGAGACCGCCAGCCCTTGGCCGGCAATTCGAGGCTGTCGCTGTCGGCACGGGCGTCCTGGGCCCGGTCGATCGGCGTGACGAGATGGAGTGGCATCGGTTTTGGGTGTCCTTGGATGGAGGGAGAAGTCAGGTTCGATTGGCAAAGGCGATCCGTTCGATCGCGTCGGCAAGCTGGTGGCCGCGCGCGATTTCGGCATCGATCGCGGCAAAGGTCTGGGGCGAGCTTGAGAACAGCGTCGCCGAATAGTCGTCGAGCACGAGCCGGCCGATGGCTTCGGTCTCCGGGCCCTTGATGAAGACTTCCGAATAATCGCTGCCCGAACGCTTCAGGCTGCGGATCAGAGTCTCGGTGCGGTCGTCCATGTCGAGGCGCTTCGACGCCTTGAAATCGGCGATCGTCTCGGGCTTCTGCTGGAGGATCAGCATCCAGTCGCTGTTTTCGAGCGCAGCGGTCGCCCCATCGGACTTGTAATAGTCGTTGAGTGACTGCGTCGCGGTTGCCAGCGCCCCGCCATATTTGCGGCAAGTGCGGGCATAGGTTTCGACGAACTCGCCCATCGAGCCGCCCTTGAGCATCGACCACGCCTCGTCGATCAGCAGCAGCTTCCTCACCGAGCGCGGGCTGCGGGTCATGGCCTGGCTGGTCATGAACATGATCGCCGAGAGTACGACGCTGCGCAGTTCCTCGCGGGCGGCAAGGTCCGACATCTCGAAGACGGTAAAGTCGGTGTCAAGATCGAGGCTCGCTTGGCCTTCGAAGAAGGCGCCATAAGTGCCGCCGGCCATGTAGGGCGCAAGCGCGGTGGCGAGATCGCTCGCAGCTTCATTGCCGAGACCGGCCAGTGCTTCGCCGACGCCGGTGATCGAGGCATCGACGCCCCGTTCGCTCCAGACGGTGTTGACCGCCCGGTCGATCAGGCCGCGCTCGGTGTCATTGAGCTTTGTGCTGTGCCGCGCCATCTGGCCGACAATGGCCTTGACCATGCCAAAGCAGTCGAGCCGGTAGTCCTCGTCTTCGGCCGCGCGCTCACCATCGATCATCGAGAACGGATTGAGGCAGAAGCCCGCCTTCATCGTGAACTCGACGAACCGGCCGCCTTGCAGCTTCACCGAATGCTCGAAGCTGCGTCCGTCGTCGATGACCACGACCTGCGCGCCAGCCCCTCGAAGCGCCGCGCACATTTCCTGCAGCAGCACCGATTTGCCCGAGCCTGATTTGCCGCAGATCGCGACATTGTGGTTGCCAGCATCGTTCTCGAACGGCGACCAGAAGAAGGGCTGGCCGCGCCGGCCCACGAACAGCAGGTGCGGATGGACGCTGCCGAGATACTCGCCCTGCATGGGAGCGATATTGGCCGCTGTCGTCGAGAGCACGGTCTTGAAGCGCTTGAGGCGCTCCATGTCCGCGCCAAGGCCATCGGCCAGCGTCATCGGCATGGCCGCTAGCAGCCCCTGGATCTGCAGGTATCGCTCATCGGCAAGATCCCAGCCCGCCGCCTTGTAGATCGACTTGATCGCGCGTTCGTCGCGGTCCCCGCGGCCGAGCGGGGAGTAGGTCGTCAGGCCATAGAAGACCCGCACCAAACGTCGGCCTTCCTGCAGCTCGGACTGCACATGCTGCCACTCGGCTGCCTGCTCGCCGATGCGGGGCAGAAAACGCGCGCTGCGCGTTCCGGCAAGGCTCGTCGTACGCATGAACTTGAAGCCCGCCTTGGCCGAAGCGGCTTCCTGGTCGGGATAGACGAGGCACAGCATCGTCGCCGCCGGGCAGGGGAAGCGCAGCTTGTCGGTAAACATATCGCCGATGAGCCGCGCGCATTCCCACGGCGCCCAACGCTGGGGCATGTTGCGCGAGGAAAAATGCCGAACGTCGAACGCGTCGGGGTAGACCGTGCCGATCTCGGGAACGCCGTCCTCGATCTTGCCCGTCGCACGAAACCGCTCGGTGACGAGCCGCATCCGGTCTTCGTGGATGACGAGCTCGATATCGTGCCGGATCGCCTGGGCCGCGATCGCGTCGTTCGGATTATAGGGCACGGCATCGTCTTGCGGTGCGGTGGTTGGCGAGGTCAGGTCGTCGATGATGGCGATCAGTTGCTGTGGCTCGACTTCGGCAACGCCCAGGTTGAGCGACTTCAACATGGCGATGAGGCCGTCGCGGGTCTGTTTGAGATCTTCGTTGGTGACAGCCTTGGCCGCAGGCACGCCGACCGAAACGATGACCTGATGGTGCCGGGCGTGAAAGGGCGTGTCCTGCGAACCCGATTCCCAGACGAGGCCGTAGAGCCGCCGTGCGCGGTGGCGGGCAATCGCCTCGTAGACGCCGCCCTGGACGTAGCGCGGCGCAAACCAGGGCGCGACGATCCGGCTGATGCGCGGGGATGCGAGATGCAGGACCTGGAGACAGGCGCCTGGCGGAAGACCTTCGGAGAAGAACGACCCGAGGATTTCACCGGTGCGTTCGTCCGCTCCGATCAGAGGCGTGACCGAAAGCACGAAGCCTTTCGAACGCGCGTTGAAATAGAGCCGACTCGCCGGATCGTAGACCCGGTACGGGAGCCAGTCCGAGAGCAGATCGAGCATCAGGGCAGGCCGGTCATGCTCGGCGTGCTCGGCATCGCCCAGAAGGCCGGTGAGGAGCCTGTCAACGATCGTCTTGAGTTTCTCGGCCATCACTTGGGCTCCTTTTGTGCCTTGGCCGCGTTCTTGGCGGCCTCGATCGCCTCGATGGTCGGGTAGATCAGCGGGGCCTTGTCGGCAGAGGGCCGAGGGGTTCGATCATGCGGGGGCTGCGCCATGTCGAACCCCTCGACCGCCGGTGCGCTCGCACCGGCAACCGCCTCGCGCGCCGTGGAGGGGAGGACCAGCGGCGAGGCAGAGGGGATGTCCTCGATCGAGGACGAAGGCTGAAAGGGCTGTCCGAGATCGAACGTCTCGGCATCGGGCTGTTCGGCCGCGGGAAGGGTGGCGGTTTCCTTCAGGAGATCGCTCTTGGCCTGTGCGGCCTTCAGCTGGCGCCTGAGCTGCCGCATCAGCGGCGGGGCAGTATCCTCGCCTGCCTTGCGGCGCAGTTCTGCGGCCCAGCGCGGATTTTCGACCACCGCCCAGGCGACCGCATCGTCGTGCAGCGTCCCGGTTTCATCGATGTGCGCCGGAAAGACGATCCTGAGCGTACGCTCGGAAGTGCGGCCCTGATCGCCGGAAGCGACGGAAACAGGCGGACGCGGGCCGTCCTGGACCGGTCCGGTCGCGGACAAATCCCTGGTCGCGCGGGCATCGATCACCTGGCTGGGTGCGCAGTCGCCCTTGGGGGCACGGCAGGTGAAATCGCCTTCGACATTGGTGCCGAAAGTGGCGCAGCCGCTTGTCAGCACGGCAAGGCAGGCAGAGGCGAGAATACGGTGGCAAAATCCCATGACGATTATCCTTTCTTGGCCGGAGCGAGGGCGACCGCTTTTGCGGGCTTGAGGAATTCGCGGAGCATGGAAGCCGGGCGATACCCTTCGAGGATCGCGCCGTCGGACGGGCGTACGATCACCGGCGTTCCGTTAAAGCCATGGGCCTTGGCAAAGGCTTCGTTGGCATCGAGCCCGCTCGTGTCACAAGGCTTCGGATTGGCGAGGGCGAGGCCCGAATAGGCCATGTGGAGGGAGACCTCGGGGCGCGGCGAGCACAGCACCCGTTCGGCATCGCGGCGGCTGTCGGCCCCGAAGATCGAAATGGGCCGCTCCTCGACGCGCGCGCCAATCGCCTTCAGTTCGGCTTCGAGTTTCTTGCAGTAGCCGCAGTGGAAATCGGAGAAGACGACGACCTTGGGGCCGTTGGCTGGTCCCCAGGTGATCGCGCCGTTCGCGGGCAGGCCAGCGAGCGATACCTTCTGCGGGGTGGCGCGCGGGGCAGGCTGGCTTTCTTCGTTGGCATTGCTCCGCCGTGCAGCACCAGCAGCCAGCAGATCAGGATTGAGCGCGAGGAGACGGGCTGCCGTCAGGTCTTGCCGCGCTTCCATGTCGTAGATGCGCCCGATCACCAGATATTTGGCCGCGCGATCGACATAGAACAGCGTCGATTTCGAGGCGACTTCGCACAGGCCGCCAAGGCCATCGCAGGTGATCGCATCGATCGGCGTCTTCGGCAGGCGCAGCTTGAGCGCGGCGCGCACCTTGGCCGTATCAGGCGCCTGGGCCGGGGAAGCGAGGCTGGCCACGCCCCAGCCCGTCGCGGCGGACAGTGCGATGACGGCGGCGGCGGACGCCACTGGTCGCAGCCAGCGCCGCGGCTTGCTCGGGGTTGGGTTGTTTGCGGCGGGGGTCATTGGGAGTTCCTCACGTAGACGCCGTCGAGAAAGACGATTTCGACATCGATGCCGGTCGGCATCTCGACGACGGGTTGGTATTGTTCGGCGCGCTCGATCAGATATTTGCTGACCGTATCGGCCGCGTCCGCAGCGCCCTGGCCGAGCCCGCCGCCGAGAATGTCGCCGGCCGAGAGCTTCGAGCGGGTGCCGTCGGCATTGGTCGTGACACCGGAAAAGACGCTGTTGGCGTTCGCCGAAAACCCGCGTCCGAAACCGCCCACGATCCCGGCAAGCAGGGCCTGGCTCACAAGGCTGCCCTCGCGGCTGACGACACGCCCACGCACGCCCGATTTTCCGGCAAAGCTGATGAAGCCTTTGACCTCGCTCACCGCGACGCGCCCGCCGGGCTGATCGCAGGTCATCCGGGCCAGCTTCACATAGACTTTCTCGGAAGAGAGATCGCCGCGCGCCGCGCCATTGACGATACAGCCCTGGATGCGGGTCGTCAGAACCTTGCCGTTCTGCATGACTGATCGCGCTGGGCCGGTGATGCGCAGGACAACGGGAAGCGGATCGGTCTGGCTCGCGACACCGGCCGATGCATCGACGCCAACGATGACGCGCGCCGAGGCATAGGAATTAGGCGGCAGATAGTCCGGTGAATCCTCGATCACGACCGGCGGGGTTTCGGGACGCGCAAACCTTGGTCCGTTTGCCCCGGCTTTGTCCGACGTGAAGCTCATAAGCTTGACTTCGCCTGGCCCGGGCATAGCAGCTTCACCGGCCCCCACCGGCGCGCCGCCGAGCGTTGACGGGGCTGTCCGGCCGCGCGCGTCATAGCCGCCAGCTTGCGGGCCATAGGCCGGCGGCGGCACGCTCGGGGGAGCCGAGGTGCTCTGGCTGGCAAGGCGCGTCTTCAGATCCGCGTTCTCGGCGGAGATCGCATCGATCGCGGCCTGGCCGTCAACGCGCATGGCCTGGTTCTCGGCCTTGAGGGCGGCGAGCTGGGCTTCGATTTCCTCGCGCGGGAGGCTCGCGTCCTTCATCGCCTTCTGCTCGCGGGTCACGGCATCGAGACGATTGCCGTAGGTCGCGACGAATTCGCGCTGCGAAAGGTCGCGATTGATGAGTCCCGCCGTGTCGATGGTCTGAGCGGCGGTGGGATCGTCGATCTTCGCGCCGTCGTCGCCTCCCAGGATGAACCAGCTACCGCCGACAAGCGCGAGCGCGCCCATAGAGCCAAGCAGAAGCTTCTGCCGCCGCGCGGTCTTGGCGTTGAGGCTGGTGACTGGTGAAGGCGATGCGGGATCGGCTTGAACCGGGGTCGAGGGGGCGGCTGTGTCGCTCATTGACCGATCTCCCCGTTCGTGCCGACGATGAAGGCGACGGTGCTCTCGCCCGATTGGAGAGTTGGCTGGGCGATTGAGATGGCAAGGGTCCCGGACGACGCGAGATCCGCTTCGCCAAGCGTCAGCGGCTTGCGGCCACGGTTCGCCAGGCGGATGACCTTTCCGGCGAGCGCGCTGCCGCGGTAATCGGCGATGAGCTGGATTTCGAGATCGCCGACCCGTGCCGGAAGGGCGGAGGACTGCCTGACTTCGAAGCCATCGACCGTCTGGTCATTGGCCATGGCCTGGATGAGCCGCACTGCGCTCGTCTCCAGCGGCGTTTCGCTTTCCCAGCCAGATGCCTTGTTTGTCGCGATCGCCGGGTTGGTGATGAAGACCTGCACTGCCGGGACAGGCTCGACCTGGCAGGAAACCTTGTAGACGAAGCCCTTCTTGGTCGTGGCGAAGAAGCTGATCGACCGCGCCGCATAGGTCTCGGGCACCGACACGTAGATGTCGCCGCGCAGCGGTTCGTTGGTGACCGCAAAATCGTTGTAGGGCGTGCCGGTCGAGATCTTCGAGACGCTGGCAAACTGGTCGTCGATAAGCGCGAAGCGCGTCAGCTCGCGGGCCGACACGGCGCATTCGATGCTTGCTCCATCTGCAGCCTGTTTGAACTGGTCGGCGGCCTGCGCGCCGCTTCCTGAAAATGCGAGCATGGTGCTGGCGCAAAGAGCCAGGCTCCAGGCGCGCGTCTTGCGTCGGTAAGCCATCACTGGGCCTCCTTCGTTGGGTCTTTGGGGGGCAACTGGCTGAAGCCTGACAGCGCGAGACGCAGGCCCCGGTAGGTCCAGTTGAAGCGGAAACGGCGTTCGTCGCTCGCGATGACCTGGGCGCCGACAAAGGTCTTGAGCGTGCCGGTCACGTCGGAAGTCAGCCCCTTGGGGTCGACGGTCATCGACCGGATGACGAAGGCCTGGGTGACGTCCGAGCCACGCTGTTCCTCGACGATCCGAACGAGATCTGCCTTGAGGCGACCGTAGCTCGCCGGATCAGCAAGCTTCAGGATCTCGTCCATCCAGTAGTCGAGGCCTTCGGGGCTGCGGTTGAGGAGAACGAGCGCGGCATCGCGGGTCACGAGTTCGAGATAGTCGGCCTCGACCCCCGCGCTGCTGACGGTGAGCTGCTTGGGGAGCGTTGGCAGGAGCACGACTTCGCGGTCGCGGGTGGCAGCAAGGCTGACGGCGACGACGAGCGCAATGCCAAGCCCGGCGCTGGTGAGCGCAAAGAGGTTGCGCTGGCGCAGCAGCGACTGCTGACGCTCGTGTGAAATGTCGGCAAACATGGATATCTCCCCTCAACCGGCAAGCAGGCGGCAGTGGGAAGGCGGCGTCGATTTCAGGCCCAACAATCCGGCCGGCAGATACCAATAGGCGGCATGGGCTACCCAGGAGCTGGCGCGTCCTGCTTTTGCCTTTCGCAGCGCGAACCAGGCGCCGAAGGCAACGATGATGCCGATAAAGATATGCTGGCTGAGGATCCCCCAGGTGAAGGGGATAAGCATCCCGGCGAACTCGTCGATGGTCCAGAAGCCGATGAGCTCCGGATCGTCGAGCCGACGCGGGATGATATATGGGTCTGCCATGGCGACGCGCCTTCCCGGCCGATGCGTCAGATGACCGCGGTGACGACCGAGGTGACGATCGGAACGCCCGTGCCGACGCCGATGCCGACACCGACCGGAACAGCGACCTGTCCGAGCGAGAACCGGCCCGAAGCAAGACCGATGAGGCCGCCTGCGAGGCTGAGGACGGTGATGATCTTGCCGCCCGAGCCTTCGAGGAAATCGGTGAATTTCGTGAGGGCAGGGGTGAAGGTCGTGTCGGCGCCCGCGTAGGCAGCGCTGGCGGCGAGGGCTGCAACCGCAAGCGGTACCGCGAAGGTCATGGCTCGCCCGAACTTCGAGGGGCGCTGGTCGATGGCGCCGGAGCGCCGGGAGAGGGTGAAAGACTGCATACGGAGCTCCATCTGGAGGGGTGAACCCAGCGTTCTTTCGTTCGCTGTGTGTTCCACATGCATCTAGGAATTCGATGTAGGAAAGTCGGAACGCCTGTCGAGCTGATGCGGCGGACGGATACGGACGCATCGAATGGTTGCTGTCGGCGATAATAAGCAGAAACAGCGGTTTATTTCGTAATCAGCGTCGACGAATCTCGACAGGAGTGGCGCCGATTGTCGACGACTCGAGCCTAGGGAATGATTCGCCTAGAAACGAGATGTTCCATATATGTTCTTTTCATTTTCCTACATGGACGGCGCGAGATATGGCTACGACTCAGTTCCTCATCGTTGGAGTTTTTGTCGATGCACCAGCCCGCGCCACTCCGAGGCGAAGCCAACACCAGCCTCGCGCACATTCTTGCCCATGCAATCCAAACGTCTGACAAGCCCAAGCACCAGATCGCTCGAGAAGTCGGGATCCACCGCGAGACCCTGCTCCGTGTGATGCGCGGCGATCGGCCGATTGGCCTTGATGAAGCCGCGCGCGTTCTCGAAGTCTGCGGCGCTTTTCCCCGCGCGAGCATGATCCTCGCCTTGGCTGGTCAGGAGGATCTCGCCTGCGAATGGATGCGCAGCGAAATGGGAGAGTTTCTTGAGGACTTCTTCACGGCCTTGCCAGGTCAGCTCGAACGCACGCTTGGGCGACGCGTCGAAGATTTGCGGCCCCGGTGGGCGAACGGCACTTCGCAGCTCGTCGCCCGCATGCTTGCCAAGCACATCGATGATTTTGCCAACCGCGACATTTCGATGGCGCTGCCGCGCTGATCCAATTCACCTCGGAGGGGACCGAGAAATTGACCCGACTGGAACGATCATGAATGCACATCCCCAGCTTACCGAGAACGGCGCCGACGCAGACCCGACTTTACCGCAAGTCCCTCCGCCGGCACGGCTCTTGCGGCTGCCTGAAGTCATCGACCGCGTCGGCTTACGTCGTTCGGCTATCTATCAGCGGATGAGCGAAGGCCGTTTCCCGAAATCCCGTTCGCTCGGCCCCAAATGCGCGGTGTGGATAGAGGCGGAAATCGACGCGTGGATCAGATCAATTGCGGACAAGCCGCATAGAGACGCTCCGTAAACTATCCCGAAAGAAATCATCGCGCTAAGTTGCGCGCATGGTTTATCGATACTCGGCGGGCAATCCTCTTCATCCTGAAGCCTTGAAAGAGAAGCAGCGGGCGCTGCGCGACGGTTTTTCAACGCCGTTGACCCTTCGCGTTCATCGCGCGCTTTCCTGGCTTCGTCGGGCTGAAGCAGAACAGGACGACCAGGACATTCGCTTCATCCTGCTCTGGATTGGGTTCAACGCTGCCTACGCCGGTGACGTGGAAGCCTCTGCCAGCAGCTCAGCGCCCGAAGGCGAGCGTGGACTCTTCCAATCGTTTTTCTCGACATTGGTGAAGTTCGATGGGCGTCACCGCGTCTACGACGCGGTTTGGCAGCGGTTCAGCCAGGAGATCCGCCTCCTTCTGGACAATCGCTATGTCTACCATCCCTTCTGGCAGCATCAGAACGGTGTGCCAGGATACCAAGACTGGGAACACAAGCTCGAGCGCGGTCGCATTGCCATCAACCACGCCCTGCGCGAGCACGACACGGTCAGGATCCTGTCGATCCTGTTCGATCGGCTCTACGTGCTGCGAAATCAGCTGGTGCATGGCGGCGCGACCTGGAACAGCGATGTAAATCGCGACCAGGTGAGGGACGGAGCATCGCTCCTTGGCTGCCTCCTACCGATCTTCGTCGATCTGATGATGGACAATCCCCTGCATGAATGGCCGATGCCCAACTATCCGGTCGTGGATTAGGCTGGATGGAGACGATCGACGATCTCGTCGCAGACTCGTCTGCGCTCATCGACGGCTATCTCGATCCCGCCGACCGAGAGCAGCTTTACAATCGCATCTGGCATTGCTTGCGCTGGCAACAGCACGATCCCGACGACAGGATCATGCAGATCATCATCCGATTGTACGACCTGTTTGTCCGCGTCATGCCCGTGGAACACAGAATGATGATCTATCAGGCGGCGAAGAACGAAGTCGAGCACCGACGTTTCACGCCAGCGGTCTTCATCGTTTTCATGCAGAACGAGATTGACGAAGGGATTGCGTCGACCGCGACGATCGATCTCTTGGCCTACAGCAAGCATGACTGGTCGTCGCTTCCCGTAGGGTTCAAAGCGCTCCTCGGCATTGTCGAACACGGCATGTGCAGAATTCCCGGAGCGTTGTTTGGAGCCGCAATTACGTTCGGCGATGGCAATCTGCTCATCGTCTTGGACACGATGGCACCGCACATGACCGATCGCCACATCAACATGGCCGCGCGCATGCAGACTGGATACGTCCATCATGCGGCGATCCAGTACTGGCTTTCGATCGCTCGCCGCATGGCAACGCGCGAAGACCAAGTCGCTCAATCCGTTGTCGGAAACTGCGCCAGTGCGCTGGTACGGTACCATCAAACCGCCTTTCAGCCTGTCGTGACCGACATCGAAAGGCTTTACCCGGCGTGGGATTTTGACCCTGCGGTATCGGTAAAGCAGCATTGGAGTTTCGAGGAATACGGTAAGCTGATCGAGGCGCAGTTATTTGGGATTCACGAGGCTGAAGCCGGGGAGAAGATTTTTGGCGAGGTGATCAAGGTTTGGTGTCCTGGCGGCCGCCAATGAAGTCACTTATCCGATCCTCGCCGTCGTCTTACAGGTCGGAAACTCGCTACATCCCAAGAATTCTCCGTACTTTCCGTCGATCCTGACCATCTTTCCCCGCTCGCAGGAAGGACATGTGCTTCCCTGTGCGACATTGCCACTCAGGCGGACAGGTGACTCTCCCTTTTTGCTCTCGTCGCTTTCGATATTCCGCTTGAACTCACACCGCGGCCAAGTGCTGCAACTTTCAAAATCCCCATGGCGTCCAGTCCGTCGTGTGACGACACCTACCGAGCATACGGGACATGGCTCAAGTGGCGCCGCGTCTACCGGCTCGATGACAATGGAGCCATTCTTTACCAACTCGATCAGGAAGCGGGATGGCTGCGCAAGGCTGGTGTAAATTCGGACCTGACGTTTGGCGCGTGTGAGCGCGACGTAAAATAGCCGCCGCTCTTCAGCCATGGGAAAAGGATCTGGCTCGGGCATCGGGATTTGAAGGACGGGGTCATCCTCAATCTGACTTGGAAAACCGAGATTTCCTTCGACGACATTCAAGAGCATGACATAGTCAGCCTCGAGGCCCTTTGAAGAATGGACGGTCTTGAAGTCGAGATCGATGCTGTCTGCGAAACGCTCCTTCCATTGCTGCAAGTTCGCGGGCCGATCATTGCGGTACCGACCAAGCAGCAGGACCGACAGCCTTCCGTTCTTGCCCGGTTCGAGCTTTCCAGCCTTCAGGAAGCGCTGCATTTGAGCAAGCTGTTCGACCAGGTGCTCGTTGGCGCGGCTCTGATCCTCGAAACCGTAGGCAAAGAGATACTGCCGGGTTTCATAATGATTGTTGCTCGCCACCTCTTTGCGGATTTGAGCCGGGTTGGCCTGAATAAATTGACTTGAGACGTCGCAAATCGCCTGCGGGCTCCTGAACGTCCGGTTCAATGTCAGCCGCGTTGCGGCCGGGAAGATCTTTTCGAACTCCGGCATTACAGAGTTGTCGGCGCCGGCGAAGCGGTTGATGCCTTGCCAATCATCGCCAACCACACACAAGTGCCTGGATGCCTCATGGGGGCCGGCCAAAGCCTTCAGCAGGCGGATGCGAGCACGTGAGCTGTCCTGGAACTCATCCGACAGGATGAAAGTGAACGGGTTGCTGTAGCGGCCACTCTCGACATGATCTGCAGCGAGGATGAGCATGTCTTCGAAGTCGACGTAGCCACCATCCTTCAGTTTGCTTTCCCAGCCTGCCGCAACGCGTTCGTAGATGCTGACAAATCTGGCTAGCCGATCCGCATGGGCATTCTTCGACTGAGCCTTCAAAGCTTGCTGCAGATCTGCGTGGCTCAGCCCATTGCTCTTCACGTGCTGCTGAAAGACACGAATTGTCCCTGCAAGCTGCTGAGGAGTGATCGGCTGCGAACCAGTTGCCTCCCTATCGGGATCGAACTTGATCGTCACACCGCTGTTGGCCAGCTCTGCTTCAAGCAGGGGCAAGGCGGCTCCACTCGAGATCTGGTCTGAGGTCGTCTCGAAAAGCCTGGTGCCCATCGTTTCATGGAGCTGCCTCTTCCACCGCACGCCTTCGGTGTATGACGGCCCGAAATGTTCAGGTGCTTCGCCAGCAGCGTTCAGCGCAAAGTGCTCGTGATAGAGCGCCACATCGGGATAGAAGAAGTCGGGATGATATTGCCGATGCGTCTCGCTTGCCGTGTCGTGCTCGTAAGGGCGTTCGTATTGGTAGGGAACATGGTGGTAGAACAGCCAGTCGGCGATCAGTCGCTCTTCCTTACTTTTGACGATCTCGCCATTGGCTGTCCGGAATCCTCGTCTCCCATTGGCATAGGCGTCAGGCTCAGCCGGTACATTCCAGAGCCCCACATCCCTGCCGTGGACGGTCCGGAACATATGCCAGTCGTTCTTGAAGGATTGATCCTGCTGGCAGAGCTCATCAATGATGCTGACGATCATCTTGATGTCTTCGCCAGCATTTTCGACCCAAGGCGCCAATGATGGCTTCTTCCCGGTGGCTTTTGCAATGACGTGCAGACCGAAGCCATGAAATGTCTTGGAGGTTAGTTCGGCCGCGCCCGCAAGCTCGCTCAAGCGATCTTGGGTCCGCTCGGCCAATTCATTTGCGGCATCAGCGTTGAACGCGAGCAGCAATATCTGGCTGCCTTGCGCCAATCCCTCGTGAAGAGCGTAGCCTGCCTTGGCAACCATCGTCGATGTCTTGCCAGATCCGGCGGCGGCAACAATTTGTACGCGGCCATCCATGCATACGCACGCTTTGACCTGTTCATCCGTCAGCGGATTTTTCTCAATCGTGTCGAAGAAGCTTTTCAGCCTTTCCTTTTGGCGAGCCAGAAAAGTCTGATTGTGCGCTTCGAACTCGGCGGACAGCTCGTCGCGAATAGGGTCTGTCCGATTGAATCTGTTGAGCCAAGTGGACGGCTGTTCCGGGGCGGGAAATGTTGCAAGAATTCGGTCTATGGTGCCGGCGGGGATCCATCCGCTACGGTCTACGGTCGGTTCCCATTGGGCCCGCCATGCTTCGATCTTCTGCTTCCGCTCCGTTTCAGAAGCTTGACGGTTGGTCGAATAGGAACTGCCTCCGCTCGTTCGAGCCGGCCGAGAAGCGAGGGAATCCTTTTTTTTGGCGCCGCTCAAAGCGCCAGCACCCAGAAGTCCAAGGAGTATCCACTCGATCAAGTTTGCGGTCCCTGCGCTTCAGTCGATGGCATCGGTGACGGAGCCATGCTGCTCATATCCAAACATCATCGCAAAGATAAACCGGTTCGCCAGTGCCTCCATTCAGTGCATTCCTGAGCTCGGCAAGTTCGTCGCGCTCCACTTCAAGCTTTGGCGGCTTGGGAGGTTTCTGACCCGTTCCATGGAAATATGGTTCGAGGTCGGGATCATCGCATACAAGTTCGCTTGCAAAAGCGGCGGTGAAATCAAAGAGATCGACACCCGAGTGATAATACCAGTTTCTGACAAAGCACCTGCCTTCACCGACTGAGATCGTGATTTGGCGCCCGACGATCCCTGGAATTTCAGGCCCATCGAACGCCTGGAAATCGATCCCATTTTTGCGGAAAGCAATCACACCGCTGAACTTTGGCAAGGATTTGGCATATACGACCTTCCAGACACTCGATGTCGGTCTGAATGGAAGCCACCCCATGCCCTTCAGCGCATCAAACAGATCTCCAAGCGTTTCAAGAGAATCGCCTTTGGGCACATCCCTATCGATTACTTGTCGGCCGTCAGCGGTTCGTTGAAATTCGGATCGCTTGCCTAGAATGCTGTTGGCACAGTTCCGGTTCAAGAACTCGACGCTATCGAGCTCGGCGACCTTGACGGTCTCCTCCCTCGCCATCTCGACCACGACGATGTCACCCTTTCGCAGGTCCCTTCGATGGCAATTGACTGGGTACGTGCGACCGGATTTGGTGAAGCGCACATGTGCGATCCGGTATGACATCTGGTCCCCTTGCTTGGATTGGCGCAGCTCTTAAGCGAATTATCCCGCCGTAGCAGAATTTGTCTTTCTTTTCTGTAATTACCGGCCTTCATGGTGAATGTGTCTCACCGATCTATCGCTCTTTGCTTCCTCTTGGCGGCATCGGAGGTGATGCCCTGGCGGCAAGGGACCATCCCTGATCGTTTTCAGTTCGGGACGAGGGAAGCAATCACAGCACGTCCAAATCCGTTTCGCTATGTCGCCTTTAGCAGCAGTACAGGTTCTTCCTGCTCCATACGCGCTGCGCTCAACCACTCTCTAGGGGCGACGCCATCTTGTGCGAGTTGAGCAAGCGGTGCGGCGCGGGTAGCGGCGACTGCTTCACGTTGGCGCCAGCGCTGGGCGATAGGCGTCGCCTCATTGACTGCAGCAGCGAGTGCGCCCGCCCACTCCTGTGAAGCGCGGTCGATGGAAGATGGAATACGCGCCATCACCAGATCGGCCTTACCCACGGTGCCGGTCAATCCCTCGATCTGGCGAGCATTCTCACTTGCCGCCGAGCTTGCTGCCTCGCTTTCGTTGCAGGCCATTAAACAGGCAACCCGCAGGCCTCCTGCTAGTGAGAGTGCATCGATAATAGGATCCGCCAGCTCGAACTCTGGCGGCATGGCGAAGAGCAATTCGCGTGCGCGCCCCTCAAACCTATCCTGATGGGGGCGCGTCGCCTGTGCGACGTCAAGCCAGACTTGGGTAGCGCGCTCCTGGTTCGACATTAGCCAGGCTTCCTCAAACAGCTTGACCTGAGATCGCAATGCCGAGAACTCGCTGGCCAGCTGATCCTGTCGAATGCGCTCCACCGCAGCGAGTATCCGGTCTGTACTTTCTGTAAGCGCAGCCAGAGTTTGCTCGACCCGCGACAGGCGTGCATTCATGATCCCGAACCCGACCAGCGACACACCTATTCCCGTTGCGCTGAGCGCCAAATTGGCAACGCCGAGATTTTCCAGCGTCTGCATGCCACTTGCCAGCGCGTCGACCTTGCTCTCGACCCTTTTAACTCCGCGGCGGATAATCTCATTCTGGACATTCCCGCCGAGCGAGCTTGCCAACTGTGTGCCAGCGACCGCAGCTCCGGCGATCGGGTTGCCTGTCGTCATGCTCGTTTTGGCGAATGTACTGCCAGCTCCCGACAAAGACTGAAGCAAAGCTCCGGCGGCTCCGGTTTCCTGAAGATATGAATGTATCTTGCCCTTGAGCGGGCCAGCAGCATGGCGGACGACGGAACCTACGATCCTGAGCTTCCCGGCCTTGATCCCCGTTGCTGCATCGAGTGATGCGACGAACATTCCTCCGATGTCGCTCATAGGGCCATGCTCCGCGCCTCGTTGCCTACGCTTTCCACCACTGCGATAAGTTGTCCCATCAATGGGGGTGGATCGCCTGCTGGAGCCATCCACGCCGTCTCGATCCGTGCCTGCGCGGAACGGCGGAGACGATCATGGAGACCCGCGCCGCTCTGCAATTTCTGACTCGCGGCTTCACTTGCCTCCCCGACCACTGAAAGCGCCCAGCTGCCCCATTCCTTCGCACTCTTCACGAGATCCTGGTTGGAGATAGTTTCCATCATTGTGGCTAGTCTGCCGGTGGAGGTTGTAACGGATCCCTTAGGTGCATCCACTTTGGGTTCACCTTGGACCTCGGGTTCAAGCGATGGCATTTGGAGCACGCTCAGGCTTTCCAGCAGCGCATCTGCGAGCGCGTTGTATCCGGGGTTGATCGTACGCAACTGTTCAGCAGCGCCCCCGAACAGCTTCTCAAGCTCGCTGACGATTATTTCGCGCATTACAACGTCGACCCTGTCGCGAGTAAAACTGGCAGGATCCCAGAGCGTCTCAACAATCCCGGCCTCCGCAAGGCGCTCTTCCACCCCGCGCTTGGCTTCCAATCCAGCACGATTGACGATGCCCCAGATTGCCATGATTAAGTCGTCGCGCCACGCCAGGGTAGCCTGGCGTCTTTCCAGCAAATCGAGATCCATCAATTCCCCCTTCTCAAGTGCTAGATTGCGGAAATGTTTGCTGAACACCAATCAAAATTCGCTGGACGGCTGTCGGTGCGACCATTTCTGACGTAGGAGCACTGGATGGGAGCACGGAAGGGATGCCGTGTGATGATAAATGTCGTTAGCTTTTGCTTACTGGCTGTGCTCCTAGTGCTCACTGTTGGGCTCTTGGCCGCATTGCTGGAACTCATCGTAAGAGCGGTGCTGACGGTTGGGGTGGCTTTTACCTTCGCTCTCGCTATCGGGATATTTAGCTCATCCGAGCTGGATAGCGGTGTTGGAAATGGCACCGTCGCCTTTGTGCTCGCTCTAATCCCGACTTTCTACTTCATCAGCCGGATGCGCGCCGCGCAGTCCGCACGGAAGGTAAGGCAAGGCGGGAATGACCTATCAAGTTGCAAAGATTTCCAGGCAGTCGCCAAGAGGGATTCCACGTTAAAGAGACGCAAAGGACGCAAAGTATCCTTTGCAGACAAGGCGCTTAGCAAAGCGTGGGATGAAGCGATGCGTCTCGCCCCATGCGCACAACTGGATGCTGCGCGCGAGGCCTGCGCTCAATTCATGTGCGCCAGCGCGAGCGCCAAGGTGCTTGATGTGGAGGTAATCGATTATACCGTCTTCATTCGTCGTCAGGTTCCCGGGGTGGTGCGCGAAACGATCGAATTGGTCGCGCTCTTGGAACCACCTGAGCGCGAGCGTGCGATTTCGAATTTGATCGGTGATCTTATCGCCGTTGGTAAAGGCGCTCGCCTTCAACTTGATAGGCTGGCTAAACCACTGCGGGATCAACTTGCAGCGCGCAGGTTGCGCATGGGTGGCGCAACGGGACAATTACAAGACATACTACGGCCAGAAGGCTGAATTCGGTCAGACTGCTCTGAGTCATCTTGTGCAATTTTGCGACAAAAATGGTCATATAATGTGTGGATCGATGTCGAACTGACTTGCTCCTACCGATCAGGCAGTTAGCAATGTTCCGTGATGACCAAGCGCCTCAGTAATCTCGATCGCACATTGAAGCTTGTGCACGCGCTTACGCAGAGCATCGAAGGTTTGACTCTCGACGAAATGGCGTCCTTGCTTGAGGTCAACCGGCGAACAGTCGAACGCTTGCGAAACGTCATTCTGATTCATTTCGATCTCGAAGAAACAATCGACGGCCGGATCAAGCGATTTCGGATTAAGGACAGCCCGGGACGTGCCTATGCAAGGCCGAGTTCTTCTGAGGTTGCTGCACTTCAGTCCGTGGTCGATGCTGGACGCCGCGAAGGTACGGTCAACAGCGAAGCGCTTGAGAAGTTGCTCTCCAAGATCAAGATTGCCTTCGATAGCGCGGAAAGGCGTCGGCTGGACAACGACCTCGATCTGCTCACCCGCCTGTTCCCCGTCAGCACCAATGGCACAGATTTGAGGTTGTGATTTAAGGAGGATTTGGGTCTCGTCGTAGTGACGAAGGAACGAAGATGAGACCCAAATCCTCCAATGCAAAATCGCGCACCAAGGCCTCTGCGGAAGCGGTGGTGAAGGACATCCGCCGGGCCACCCGGCGGCACTTCTCGGCCGAGGACAAGATCCGCATTGTGCTCGATGGACTGCGCGGCGATGACAGCATTGCCGAGCTGTGCCGCAAGGAAGGCATCGCCCAGAGCCTCTATTACACCTGGTCGAAGGAGTTCATGGAAGCGGGCAAGCGGCGCTTGGCCGGCGATACTGCCCGTGCCGCGACCACAGATGAGGTGAAGGATCTGCGCCGGGAGACCGGCGCGCTGAAGGAGTGCGTCGCCGACCTGACGCTCGAGAACCGTCTGCTCAAAAAAAGCATTCTCGCGGATGGGGGCGACGACGAATGAGGTATCCTGCATCCGAGAAGCTGGAGATCATCAGCATCGTCGAGCAGTCGCACCTGTCCGCCAAGCGCACGCTGGACCAGCTCGGCATCGCCCGCCGGACGTTCTATCGCTGGTATGACCGCTACCTCCAAGGCGGGCCGGAAGCGCTGGAGGATCGGCCATCGGCACCGAGCCGGGTGTGGAACCGCATCGGCGAGGACATCCAGGACCAGATCGTCGAGATGGCGCTGGATCACAGTGAGCTGTCCCCGCGCGAGCTAGGGGACTGTCAGGATTTCCGTGTGTGGGCGGGCATAATGGGCAACAAGGAGACCCACTATGTCACGACGCAAAGAACCCGTTATTCCCAATGCGCTTCTCGACCAGCTTTTGGCCGGAGGCGCTGCCAGTGCCGCATTTGAACAAGGTGGCTTGCTGGATTCGCTGAAGAAGGCGCTCACGGAGCGCGCGTTAAACGCGGAGATGGATCACCATCTTGCGACAGGCGAAGGCGCCGGCAACACGCGCAACGGCTATGGCCGGAAGACCGTAATGACCGAGGCCGGCAAGCTGGAGATTGATGTCCCGCGCGACCGCCAGTCCAGCTTCGACCCGCAGTTGATAGCCAAGTATCAGCGCCGCTTTCCGGGCTTCGATGAGAAGATTGTTTCGATGTATGCGCGGGGCATGAGCACCCGGGAGATTACCGGGCATCTGCAGGATCTGTACGGCATCGATGTGTCGCCCGATCTCATCAGCACGGTGACGGACGCGGTGCTCGATGAAGTCGCCGTCTGGCAGCAACGCCCGCTCGATGCGATCTATCCGCTGGTCTTTTTCGATGCGATCCGGGTAAAAATCCGAGACGAAGGCATGGTCCGCAATAAAGCGATCCATATCGCCCTTGGCGTTCGCGCCGATGGTGCCAAGGAGGTGCTCGGACTGTGGCTTGAGCAAAACGAGGGTGCCAAGTTCTGGTTGCGGGTCATGAACGAACTGCGCAACCGTGGCACAGAGGATATCCTGCTCGCTGTCGTCGATGGCCTCAAAGGCTTTCCAGATGCGATCACAGCCGTGTTTCCCGAGGCCGTCGTTCAAACATGCATCGTCCATTTACTCCGCAATTCCATGGACTTCGTATCCTGGAAGGACCGCAAAGGCCTGGCAACGGCGCTCAAGGAGATTTACCGCGCGCCCAGCGCTGATGCTGCACAGGTGGCACTCACCGAATTCGAGGCCGGTCCCTGGGGCCAGCGTTACCCGGCTATTGGCCAGAGCTGGCGTCGCGCCTGGGCTGAGGTCATTCCGTTCTTTGCCTTTCCCGACGACGTCCGCAGGATCATCTACACCACGAACGCGATCGAGGCGTTGAACTCGAAGCTGCGCAGGGCTGTCAGGACAAGAGGACATTTCCCCAGCGACGACGCAGCAACCAAGCTGCTCTATCTGATCTTGAACAGGTCGGAAAAAGAGTGGAAGATGCCGCCTCGTGAATGGACGATGGCAAAGGCACAATTTGCAGTCATCTTCGGCGAACGCTTCATCAGAGCCATGGCCGCCTGATGATCAACCGCCCGCCCACACACGGAAATCCTGACAGTCCCGCGAGCTAGCCGTGCGCTTCACTGACGAGAAGCGCTACTTCGTGTCCGAAGCCACGGTTTACCGCCTGCTCAAGGCCCACGATCTGATCACCAGCCCGGCCTATGTCGTGATCAAGGCCGCCGATCAGTTCCACACCAAGACCACCCGGCCGAACGAGATGTGGCAGACCGACTTTACCTACTTCAAGATCATCGGTTGGGGCTGGATGTATCTGTCGACCGTGCTCGACGACTTCTCGCGCTACATCATCGCCTGGAAGCTTTGCACCAATATGCGGGCCGAGGACGTGACCGACACGCTGGACCTCGCTCTTGCGGCTTCCGGCTGCGACAGCGCCACGGTGCTGCACAAGCCCAGGCTGCTGTCGGATAATGGTCCCAGTTATATCGCGGGCGAACTGGCTGAATACATCGAGGCCCGGAAGATGAGCCATGTTCGCGGCGCCCCATGCCACCCGCAGACCCAGGGCAAGATCGAGCGCTGGCATCAGACCCTGAAGAACCGCATCCTGCTGGAAAACTACTTCCTGCCCGGCGACCTCGAGGCCCGGATCGAGGCGTTCGTCGAGCACTACAACCACCAGCGATACCACGAGAGCCTGAACAACGTGACGCCCGCCGATGCCTACTTCGGCAGAGCCCCAACCATCATCAAACAGCGTGAAAGGATCAAGCGACAGACCATCGAACATCGGCGCTTGCAACACCGCAGGCTCGCCGCCTAACATCAATCCCCAGACGAGGCCGACACTCCGCTAATCTACGCCGCGAGTTGCGCCAAATGTTCTGACGACGGACAGCCGCTAGCCGGGTTTCCAGGGAAGATGAGAGCTATGACGTAGTGTCGCCGAAGCCGTTCGGTCTTCATGCGACCGCCATGCCTACCGCTGCTTAGGCCGCGTTGACAAAAGACTTCAGCCATAGTCGGGCGGCAGCGAGGTTGAGGAAGCTCTCGAACGACAGGACGGTCTTGTCATAGCGGGTGGCAATTCGGCGCTGCTGCTTCAATTTGCCGAACATCCGCTCGATGCGGTTGCGATCCCGGTAGCGGCGATAGTCTGGATGGACTGGAGCTTTCCGGTTCGACCGGGGCGGGATGATGGGCAGGATGCCGCGCATGAGCAGATTTTCGCGGAAGCGGTCGCCGTCATAACCCTTGTCGGCCAGCAGCGCCGTCGGCTTGGCCAACGGCAGCGCCATGAGATCATCGACAGCAGCATAGTCCGAGGCTTCGCCACCGGTCAGGATGAACCCGATAGGCAGTCCTTGATTGTCGCAGCGGGCGTGGACTTTGCTCGTAAAGCCGCCGCGCGATCGACCAAAAGCCTGCGCAAGAGCCCCCCTTTTCCGCCCACTGCCGAGACATGGCCGCGAACGGTGGTGCTATCGATCATGTGCTGCCAGTCGTCGGTCAGCCCCAGATCGATCAGCGTCTGAAGCAGCGCATCCCAGACACCCTGTTCGGCCCAGCGTCGGAACCGCACATAGACCGAGTTCCACTTACCGTAGCGCTCGTGCATGTCTCGCCAGGGGCAACCTACCCGCAGCACATGAAGCATGCCGTTGAGAAACCGCCGGTTGTCACCGGCAGGTCGCGCCCAGCGCCCCCGTTCAGATGGCAGAAGCGGCCCGATCAGCTCCCATTCCACATCCGACAAGTCCCCACGGCCCATGATTGCTTCCCAAAGAGCAGCCTTGAATCAGAACCCGACCGGCTTGGGAATCCCTTTTGTCAACACGGCCTAGTCAACTGAGGTAGATCGACGCCAAAGACAGATACGCTGATCTTAGATGCGGTTTGGCTTCGAGCGCTTCCTGCGATCAAGTGCAAGCTAGGTCGCGACAACTTGCAGGTGATGGATAGCGAGGCCAGGCGAGGCTTCGAATGGTCCTAGATGGCGGTGCGGGAGCATGCTTTCATCATGGTCAACTATTTGAATATTGGCTGAGACCGCTACTTGTCATCGGGCCGCCCGCTTTCTGGGTCGCTGAGCGGCGGCTGCCGGGCATCGCTTGTGGTTGATCCCGTCAACAACCGCGCCCCGCGTCCGTAAGTAAACCATGCCCAAGCCCAGTTGACATAGACGACCAGGCGGCTGCGAAAGTCCACAAGCAGCATCAAATGTATAAGTGACCAGACCAGCCAGGCGAGAAATCCCGTGAGCCGGAGCCTGCCGAATTGCGCCGCCGCACGCGAGCGCCCGATCACCGCCATGGTACCATAGTCGCGGTAGCGGAAGGCGCCGGGCTCGCGCCGACCGGCGATACGGGCCGCGAGCAGCTTCCCGACATATGTGCCCTGCTGCTTGGCAACTGGTGCAAGAGCCGGCAAGCGCTCGTCGCCGCCTGCTTCGAAACTTGCGACGTCCCCGATCGCAAAGATGTTTGGATGACCCGGCACCGAACAATCGGACCGGACCGTTACAGCCCCGTTGCGGACCCCATCGATTCCAAGCCATTCAGCAGCCGGACGGGCCTCAGTGCCGGCACACCACAGCACGGCTCCGGTATCTATCCGCTCGCTACCGAGCACCACGCCGGTGGGATCGATTGCCTCGACGGCCGTGCCAATCCGCACCTCCACCCCCATCGAGGTTAGAGCTTCGGTCGCATAGGTCGAAAGCGCGGGATCGAAACCCGACAGCAAACGGCCGCCCGCCTCGCATAGGACCACACGCGTGTCGCGCGGATCGATGCGAGAGAAATCGCGCGCCAAAGTCGCGCGTGCGAGTTCGGAGATGGTCCCAGCCAGTTCCACGCCAGTTGGGCCGCCCCCAACAATAGCAAAGGTCAGGAGGCGTCGTATCTCTGCGTCGTCGGTCGACTGCTCGGCCCGCTCGAACGCTTCCAGCAACCGCGCGCGGATGGCAAGCGCATCCTCAATCGTCTTGAGAACCAGCGTGTGTTCGCGCCAGTTGTCCTGTCCAAAAAAGCTCGAGGCCGATCCCGTGGCGAGTACGAGATAATCGTATGGCAACCGATGCCCATCGCGCAGCAGCACCGAGCGCGCCCTGATATCGACGCCTGTAACCTCCGCCATCAACACACTTAGGTTTGACCCGCCGCGCATCAGCACACGGGTGGCCGTAGCGATATCGGACGGGGAAAGCGCCGCAGTCGCGACCTGGTATAGCAGCGGTTGAAACAGGTGATGATTGGTTTGGTCGATCAGCGTCACTTCCGCGGCATTGCCGCGAAGAGCGCGCGCCGCAGCCATGCCGCCGAAACCGGCGCCGACGATGACGACCCGGGGGCGGTTCGTCGATTCGGGATGAGACAGGTTCAGCGAAAGCGTTTGGCCTTGCAATTGGGTCTTCCTATTGCGACGAGCGATGATATGAAAACTTATTCGTTTCATTTTGGGCGCATGTCAAAGTCTGATTCGCGCCGAACCATTTTCAGACCCAAATTCTTCATGCTGCGCATATTCGTTTCGCTAATTTTCGCATGCCTTGTTGCAGGTTGCGACGATGCTCCCATTCCGGAGGAGGCCGATCGGCGTCCGGTCAAACTCTACACCGTGGCGGCAGGCGGTCAGGCGAGGACTTACGAGTTTCCCGCGATCATCGAGGCAAGCACATCTTCGGATCTAACCTTCGATGTGCCGGGCAAGATCGTCCGGCTGACGGTGGACCAGGGCGATTTCGTCAGGGCCGGCACGGTGATCGCGCAGCTCGACCAGACCATCGCGCGCAACCAGCTCGTCCAGGCACGCGAACAGTACGAGGCGGCACAGGATGCATTCCGCCGCGCCGACGCGCTGGTCGGCGAAGGCGCGATTCCGCGGGCAGTGCACGTTCAGCGCGAAACGCAGCGCGACACTGCGCGAGCCGAACTTGACAATGCGCGCGAGCAGTTGGAGAAGACCGTCTTGCGGGCGCCCTTTTCGGGCCGCGTGGCCAGGCGACTGACCGAGCCGTTCGAATATGTTTCGCCGCAGCAGCCGGTCGTGACCTTACAGACCGCCGGTTCCGCCAAGGTGGTGGTCCAGGTTCCCTCGTCCATCGTTGCCAATGCCGAGCAGCGGGCCCCGATCAACGCGGCGATCGCGCTCGACAGTCTTCCCGACAGGCGGTTCGCGGCCCGGTTCGGCTCGTTCGCCACCGACGCCACGCGTCAGTCGCTCACCTACGAGGCGACGTTCCTGTTCGATCCGCCTTCCGGCGCGCTGATCCTGCCGGGCATGACGGGAACACTGCATGTCGAGCTCGATACCGATGATGCCGAGATGCCGGCTGTGCCACTGGAAGCGATCGTTGGGCGTGACGAAAAGACATTCGTCTGGCGCGTGGACCGCAGGACGGGAGCCATCGCGCTGCGCCGCGTCACCGTAGGCAAGGGAGCAGGCGGAATGCTGCCTGTAACTGCCGGCATCGGCCGCGGAGACCTGATAGTGGCTGCTGGCGTGGCCAATCTCGAAGAGGGGATGAAAGTCCGCCCCTACGAGCGGGACTGAGCCATGTCGTTTAATCCCGCCGTCTTCTCGATCAGGAATCGCCTGCTCATCCTGCTCGTCATCATCGGGACGATCGTTGCCGGGATGGCGGCCTATGGGTCGCTGCCGCGCTTCGAGGATCCCGAGTTCACCATCCGCCGCGCTGTCGTGGTAACACCCTATCCTGGCGGATCGCCGATGGAGGTCGCCACCGAGGTCACCCAGCGTCTCGAGCGGGAGATCGGGCAGATGCAGGAGGTGAAGGAGATTGTTTCGACCTCCGAGGCGGGCCAGTCGCGCATCGAGGTGGAGATCAAGTACGAGTTCGGGCGCAACAAGGAACAGCTCCAGATCGTCTGGACCAAGCTGCGCAACCGCGTGGCCGATGCCGCCCGGCTGCTTCCGCCCGGGGCAGGTCCCTCGATCGTCAACGACGATTTCGGCGACGTCTTCGGCATCTTCTACATGCTAACCGCCGATGGTTATTCGCCGGCCGAGCTGTACGACTATGCCGAAAAGCTGCGCACCGACCTGAGCGGTGTGGAGGGTGTGGGCAAGGTGGTGCTGTCGGGCGAGCAACGCGAGGCCTTCTATGTCGAGATCATGCGCGAGCGGGTCGCGGCGCTGGGGCTGTCGGTGCAGAGCGTCTATCAGGATCTAGCACAGCAGAATTCCGTCGTCGCAGCGGGCAGCGTGCGCGTCGGCGACCAGCGTCTGGAGATCGTTCCCACCGGCGAGATCGATTCGGTCGAGGAATTGCGCGATCTGCCGGTGATGACCGGCCAGGAAGGCGCGGTCGTGAGACTGGGCGATCTGGCCCGCGTGACGCGCGGCTATGTCGATCCGCCGATGCAGATCCTGCGCTACAATGGCAGGCCGGCGGTGGGCATGGGCATCTCGAATGCGACCGGCACAAATGTGGTCGAGGTCGGCGAGGCGATCGAAGCCAAGCTGCGCGCGAGCGAGAGCGACCGCCCGATCGGCATCGAGATCCACGAATTCTACCACCAGGGCAAGGTGGTGTCGGACGCGATCGGCGATTTCGTGATCAATGTCGCGACGGCGCTCGTCATCGTGGTGGTCACGCTGCTGATCTTCATGGGCTGGCGCTCGGCCGTGGTCATCGGCGCCGTGCTCATGCTCACCGTCGCGGCGACGCTGGCTGGGATGAATGCCGGCGGGATACCGATGCACCGCATCTCGCTGGGCGCGCTGATCATCGCGCTGGGAATGATGGTGGACAACGCCATCGTCGTGGTCGAGGGGATGCTCGTCGGCCTCAAGCAGGGCAAAAACAGGCTGGAGGCGGCGCGCGCGATCGTGGGCCAGATGCTGTGGCCGCTACTAGGAGGCACGCTGGTCGGCATCATCGCCTTCGCCCCGATCGGCCTCGCCCCCGGGCAGGTCGCCGAATACACCAATCACCTGTTCTGGGTGATGATGATCTCGCTCTTGTTCTCGTGGTTCTTCGCGGTCACCGTAGCGCCTTTTCTCGCCAACTGGCTGTTCGAGAAGGAGGAGGATGCTGCCGCTTCCGGCACTGATCGGGAGACAGGATTCGATGCAGGCCACGACGGTCTCGAGGACGAGGCCGCCCCGCAGCGCGAAGCCGGCCGGATCGGCACCGCCTATCGCGAATGGCTCGCGCGCGCGCTGCGCCATCGCTGGCGTACCATGGGCCTGACCGGGGGGTTGTTCGCCGTCTCCCTTGTGGGCTTCGCGTTCGTGGAACAGGGTTTCTTTCCCGCCTCCACCACGCCGCATTTGATGGTCGATTACTGGCTGCCTGCGGGCACCGATATCGAGCGGACCAATGCCGACCTGGAGGAGATTGAGGAGGATCTGGCGACGATGGACGGCGTTACTGACGTTCAGACCGTGGTCGGCATGGGTACCTTGCGTTACAAGCTGGTCTATCAGCCCGAGGCGCCGACATCCTCCTTCGGCCAGATGATCCTGCGGGTTGAGGACGCCTCGACGCTCGAGCGGCTGCAGGCAGATGTGCATGCCTATTTGCAAAAGAACGCCCCCGAAGCGCGCGCCAAGGTCTGGCTGTTCGAACTGGGGCCGGGTGGCGGCTCGAAGATCGAGGCGCAGTTTTCGGGGCCCGATCCGGCGGTTCTGCAGAGCCTGGCGCAGCAGGCCAAGGATGTCTTCGCCGAGGACGAAGCGGCCATCCTCGTGAAGGATGACTGGCGCGAGCAGGTGCCGGTCATCCACCCGCTCTATTCCGAAACGCGCGCGCGTCGCCTTGGCGTCAGCCGCGAGGACGTGGCCGAGGCCTTGCAGGGCACGTTCGCGGGCCGTCCGATAGGCGTCTTCCGCGAGGGCGACGACCTGATCCCGATCATCGCCCGCTCGCCCGAAAGCGAAACGCGCGACGCGCAGAACATGGAAGCAATCCAGGTGTTCAGCGCCAGCGGCGCCTCGCTTCCGCTGCAGGAAGTGATCGACGGTTTCGAGACCCGCTGGCGTCATTCGCAGATTCAGCGGATCGATCAGCGCTGGGCAATCAACGCCCAGGCCGATCCCGCGCCGGGCGAAACCGCCAACCGTCTGCTCGATCGCGTGCGCGGAGACGTCGAGGCGATCGAACTGCCTTCCAGCTACCATTTCGAATGGGACGGCCAGGAAGGAACGAGCACCGAGGCGATCGATTCGCTGATTGGCGTGGTCCCGCTCGGTGTCATCGGCATGGTGCTGGTGGTAATCGTGCTGTTCAACGCAGTGCGCCAGCCGGTGATCATTTTCATGATCGTGCCGCTGGCGATCATCGGCGTAACCATCGGCCTGCTCTTCACCGGCATAGCGATGGAGTTCATCGCCATTCTCGGTGTGCTCTCGCTCTCGGGCCTGCTGATCAAGAACGCGATCGTGCTGGTCGATCAGATGGATATCGAGATCGGCGAGGGCAAACCGCGTTTCGATGCCATCATTGAGGCAGCCTATGATCGCGCCCGCCCGGTCATCCTGAGTTCGCTGACGACGGTACTCGGCGTCATCCCACTGCTGTTCGACGCCTTCTTCAAGGCGATGGCCGTGGTCCTGGCCTTCGGGCTGGCCTTCGGGACGGTACTGACCCTGTTCGTGGTGCCGGTCCTCTATGCAATCTTCTTCAAGATCGGCCCTGACGAGACCGCAGCCGAGCCACAGGGGGCAAGTTGAACCATGCGCATCGTCCCTCTCACCGCCATGTTGCTCGGCCTGATGCTGGTGTCAGGCTGCTCGCATCCCGACAGGGTCGGCGATGGTCCGGTCGCACCCGCCCGCGCGGCCCTGCCGCCTTTGCCGGAACGCTGGCGGGCAGTCGCCGATGCCGCAGGGCCGGTCGCGGACGGATGGGTCGCCGCCTTCGGCGACCCGCGCCTCGCCGCGCTCGTGGCCGAAGCGCAGGAGAAGAACAGTGATCTTCAGGCCGCCGCGGCGCAGGTCCAGCGCGCCGCAGCACTTGCCCGTCAGGCGCGTTCCGGGCTGCGTCCGGCCGTTCAGGCGGTCGGCCTGGGTTCGCGCAGCCATATCGAGATCGATGATATCGAAATCGGCGGGCAGGCCGGACTGCCGGTGCCGTCCAGCATCGAATATGACAGCACCAGCTTTCTGGGACTGGCGCAGGCGAGTTGGGAAATCGACCTGTGGGGCAGGATCAGCGATGGCTGGTATGCCGCGCTCGAGAACGAGGCGGCTGCCCGCGCCGACTATTTCGCGGCCCGGCAATCGATTGCCGCGGGCGTGGCGCGCGCCTATCTGGTCTCGATCGAGGCTTCGCGGCAGGTGGGGCTGGCCGAGGAAGCGGTTGATACGCTCGAACATCTGCATCGCCTGGTGGGTCTGCAGGTCCGCGAGGGCGTCGCGATGGATGGCGATCTGGCACTGATCCGCGCCAATCTCGAACAGGCGCGCGAGGCTCTCGCACGGGCACAGGGCGCGCGGCGCGAGGCGATCCGTGCTCTCGAACTACTGGTCGGGCGCTATCCCGCGGCCGAGTTCGCCTCGGGAATTGACTTGCCGCCCATGCCAACGCCGCCGCCTGCCGGGCTGCCTTCGACGCTGCTCGAGCGGCGGCCCGATCTGGTCGCGGCCGAGCGGCGCGTCGCCGCCGCACTGCATGCCGAGGACCAGGCCAGCAAGGCGCGCCTGCCGCGCCTGTCGCTCACGGGGCTGGCGGGCGCGGTGTCGGACGCCCTTGAAAATATCTTCGATCCTACCGCGACCCTGTTCAGCATTGGCGGCAATGTCGCGGCGCCGATCTACCAGGGCGGCGCGCTGGCTGCCGGCGAAAACATTGCCGATGCCGAACTGCGCGCGGCGATCGCGCAATATGCCGGCGCCGCGCTGGCCGCTTTCGAGGAGGTGGAAACCGCGCTCGACAGCGGCGTGGTGCTTCGCCGCCGCCGGGACGCGGCCGTCATCCGCGTGCGCGAGATAGAGGAAGCGCTCAGGATCGAGGATCTGCGGTACAGGGTCGGCGAAAGCAGCCTGCTTGACGTGTTGCAGATCCGGCAGCAGGCGATCACTGCGCGCAGCGATCTGGCGACGATCGAGCGCATGGAACGCGAGCAGTTCGTCACGCTCAATCTGGCGCTCGGCGGAAGCTGGAACGCGCCGGAGGCTGATCCCCCAGAGATTTCCGAGAAGGATGGCGATGCGAACCCGTAAAGAACTCCGCCTGACCATGATGCCGGGACAGGCCATCGACCTGGTGCGAACGCTCGTCCTGGGAGTGCTCGGCCCCGCATTGCTGCTTGGCGGTTGTGCCAGCTTCGACCGGCAACCGTTCGAGGCCGCGCAGATCGAAGCCGCGCACGCGCCGGATTCGCCGAAAATCCGCCATTGGGCCAATTCCCCCGACCTGTTGACACAGATCTCGATCGCCCCGCCACCGCCGGGCGAGCCACTGCGCGTGCTCGCGCTGTCGGGCGGTGGGGATGACGGGGCCTATGGTGCGGGTTTTCTCAACGGATGGTCGCAAACCGGCAAGCGACCTGAATTTGCCGTGGTCACTGGAGTCAGCACCGGGGCTCTCATCGCCCCCTTCGCGCTGCTCGGGCCGGACTACGACGACGAGCTGAAACGCGCCTATACCGAGATCACGCCCGACGACATTTACAAGGACCGCTTCGCGTTGGCGATCCCGTTCTCGACCAGCGTCGCGACGACCGGGCCGCTCGAGGCTCTAATCGCCCGCTTCGCCACTGATGCGGTGATCGATGCCATCGGCGAAGAGCACCGCAAGGGCCGGCGCCTGTTCGTCGGCACCGTCAGCCTCGACCGCCCCGGCAATGCGATCTGGGACATGGGAGCGATCGCGGCCGGTGATGCGCCCAGTCGCTATGCCCTTTTCCGGCGCATCCTGCTCGCCAGCAGCTCCGTCCCGGTGCAGTTCCCCCCGGTGCTGATCGAGATGGAAGCGCAGGGAGAGCGAATCAGCGAACTCCATGTCGATGGCGGCACCATTGCGACCCTGATGGCCGCTCCGCCGGTCGCGAACGACCAGATCCTGCGGGACAGCCAGTCCCCAACGGAGCTGTATCTGCTGGTCAACGGCAAGATGGCAGGCGAGTTCGAGCTGATCGAAGCAGGTCTCTCCAGCATCGCCAAGCGGACGCTTGAGGTGATGCTCTTCTCCAGCCTCCAGGACCGTGTGGCCTCGGCCTATGTCTGGGCGAGATCGACCGGCGCCGGATATCACTTGACCTTTATCGAGCAGGACTTCGACGCGGACGAGCACGATCTTTTCGAGCAGGATTATATGCGCACGCTGTTCGACTATGGCGTGGAGCGCGGTCGGGCACAGGCATGGCAGGATAGTCCGCCATCGTCGGATCCGGACACTGTCGCATCAGCCGTGCCCGAAACGACGAGTTCCGAGGATTAGCGCCCGTCATGGCACCGGGACGAACATACCGCATGAGCTTCGCCTTTTCCGATATCCCCCATCAATCCGGACGGCCGGCCGTCGTTAACGGCGCCAATAGCGGCACCGGCTACGAGATCGCCCCGCACCTGGCGATGAAAGGCGTGCGCGTGCTGCTGGCGTGTCGCGATGCCGAGCACGGCACTTTGCGTGTCTTACAGGCCGTGACCGATCCGCAAGCGGAAGGCGGCGACCATCCCGGTCCTTGCGGTCTCATGGGGATGCGTGGCCAGACTTCGGGTCGCGCGGTCGTGACAGACCCGACTCGCGACCGGGAGATGACGAGAAAGCTGTGCAACAGGTCGGTTGCACTAACCGGAACAGAACCGGACATTGGCCCTGCTGTTCCGTCGCAGACAACGCCTCCCGACAGCGCACCGTAACGCGGATGCGCGACCGGCACCCTCCGTTCATGATACAGCGCGCAGCTTCTCATGCGTTCGGAAATACGGCACTTTCCGCAATCGGCTTGAGTGTCGCTAAGCACGCGGTGGGCCATCCCGGCCTGACGGGCGTTGCACTTGTCGAGGACGGCATAGACGCGTTTGCCATCCGCTCTCGACTCATCGCCGCGGCCGAAAGATCGATCGACCTGCAATATTACATCTGGCGCGACGATCTGACCGGTAATCTCCTGCTGGAAGACTTGCGCAGAGCGGCAGCGCGGGGTGTACGGGTCCGTCTGCTGGTTGACGATAACGGCATTCCCGGCCTCGACCGCAAATTGCGCTGGCTGGCCAGCGACCGCAATTTCGAAATCCGCATTTTCAATCCGTTTCGAAACCGACACTTCAAGCCGCTCGATTTCCTGCTGGATTTCCACCGCGTCAATCGCAGGATGCATTCGAAAAGCTTTACAGTCGACAATCAGATAACCTGTGTCGGCGGGCGTAATGTCGGAGACGAGTACTTCGCCAACCGAGAGCAGGGGATTTTTGCCGATGTGGATGCGCTTTGCGTAGGCGCGGTGGTGCAAGAAGTCTCCGAATGTTTCGATGCGTTCTGGAATTGTCCCGCTGCAGTCGAAATCGACTGCATCGTGAAGGAAGATCCGAAGCAGTACGCGGCAAGCGGGGCAACTGATTTCACGCGGTCAGTTTCCGGCCCCTCCGCGACCGATTATCTAAGCCGTGCCGCCGGATCTGTTTTGCTTGAGCGTGCGCGGGCCGGACGGATTGAATTCGAATGGGTGCCCGTCGAGCTGGTCAGCGATCGGCCCGCCAAGGTTTTCGGACAATCGCGTCAAGGTGATCTCATGGCTAGCGTCCTCAGGAGTCTCATCGGTCAACCGGAAAGGGAATTGCTCGTCGTTTCGGGCTATTTCGTGCCGACCTCATCAGGTGCCAGGGCCTTTGCGCAAATGGCACGCAACGGGGTCGATGTGCGCGTCCTGACCAATTCCTTTGCTTCGACCGATGTCGCTATGGTTCATGCCGGATATGCAAAGCATCGGCATTTTCTCGTGAAGTCGGGGGTGCGTCTGTATGAGATGCCTGCCCCTGGAGACCGGCCCAAGACCACCCGCAAATCTCTGCGTCGACCTTCGCCGCGCAACACAAACGAGAATGCCACCCTGCATGCCAAGATGTTCGCTGTAGACGGCCGTCGGGTCTTTGTCGGTTCTTTCAATTTCGATCCGCGCTCTTTCGCTCTCAATACTGAGCTCGGGATCGTCATCCAGAGTGAGAATCTGGCGGCACAGATGCACCACGCCTTCGATACCATGATCGCGTCCGGCTCCTACAAAATCGTCGTGGATGACAAAGGCCGACTGAACTGGATGGACATGCGCGACGATGTCCGTCAATGTGAACTGGCCGAGCCTGGAACCACATGGTGGTCGCGAGTGCTCACTCGCCTTCTCAGCAAAACGCCGATCGATTGGCTGCTGTGAATACCATCTGGGCGCGGCGACCTACGCGCCGACGTCATTCTCCTGGGTCACCAAATGGACCGTCCGCGTCGGGTAGGCGATAGCGAGACCGGCTGCCTTCAACCTCTCGAAAATGGCCAGCAGCAGTTCCTGCCGGATCAGTCGGCTTTCCGCGTAATCGGCAACCATGATGTAGGACCAGATCTCGATATCCAGCGAGCTCTCGCCGAAATGAGCAAATCGAGCACGGAGGCCATCCTTTTCAATCAGGTGGTGATCGCGCAGGATCTGCTCGATAATCTCCACGGCCCGGCGCAGCTGGCCTGCGGAGATACCGTATTCGACGCCGATCGTGGGATTGAAGAGAAAGCGGTCGCGCTTGGCAAAGTTTTCGATCTCGCGGGAGGAAAAATCACCGTTCGGGATGGTGACGAGCGTGCGTTCATTCGTGCGAATCCTCGTCGAGCGCATACCGATATCCTCTACGGTGCCGACAATATCTCCCGCGCGGCAGAAGTCTCCGACCTGAACAGGGCGGTCTGCGATGACGTTCAGGCTGCCGATCAAATTCTCCACGGCCTTCTGTGCGCCTAACGCCAAGGCGATGCCGCCAATGCCCAATGCGGCAATGCCCGTGGTCACATCGACCCCCAGCGTGTCGAGGACCGCTACCGTCGCCAATAGGAAGAGCACTATCTTTGCCGTACGCCGCAACAGGACGACGACCGACACTGCCTGCCGCCGCTGGCGGCGTTCCATCCGGGCACTAGCAACGCGTGCGATGGCATCGACCAGGCGCAGCGCAAACCAAGCAAGCGCTACCCAGCCAACGATACCGATATAGCGCAGCAAGGTCTGGCGCGCGACGATGGACGCCTCGATGCTGCCCGTCCACAGGTGGAAGGTCACCACTGCGAGAAACAGGCTGAGCGGCGGCAAGGCGGCCTGCGTGAAGCGGTAGATCGCGCTTTTCTCGCGGTCGGCCACAAAACGCCGCATGATGGCCAGAAGTCCGGCCGATATAAGCCAGTAGAGAAAGAAACTGCCGGCTGCGCTCCCGAGCAAGAGAGCCCAGTCCTGCAGCGGGGCTCCGGCCACCTCGGCGCTTTCACCGTCTTCCGGTTCAGCCGGATTTGTCGCCGCCACAGACACTGCTTCGAGAGCTTCAACGGTCTCCTGCGAAATCCCCCAGACCTCGCTGCCGACAGGGCTGTCGGTCCGGGTGAGAAGGATCGGCAGACTTTCCTCGCCGCCGAGCCTGCCTACCTCTTCGGTGTCGGCCGGCAGTTCATCGTCGAGACGCCCACTCGCTTCGTTCGACAAGGCACCGAAAGGCAGGAGCGTCCCCTGTTGGTCGAGCGCGGCTTGCAGCTTGGTGGCCCAGATCGCTCCTTGATCGACAAGTTGAGCCTCATCCTCTTCCGCAGACAGGTGGAAATAGTGAGCAGCCCTCGTGTAGTCCTTCGCCGCCAGGGCGCTGATCAGGCCGGTCACCGTTCCACGCGGCGTCTCGCGACCGAAAGGGTCGGTAGCCACTTCAGCGGCCTGCTCGGCCATCGGCTCCGCCACAGGAGCGATTTGAGCGGAAGCCGGTGTTAAGGCGGCGCAGGCGACCAGCAATAAAAGGGCAGAAAGACGGAGAACCGATATCGGTCCGATCGGGATATTATCTGGAAGGCGCTGGCCATCGCAGTTCCGCAATGGCTTCAACCCTACGAACCTACGAAAGACAGAGATTGCATTCCAACCGCTAAAGCTCGGCTCACTGATCGATCGGAGAGATTGCCTTGGGGGAAAGGCCATTTTTGCTGGCGCCGGCGATGAAAGAAAGTAAACTCACCGGTACCATGCCGTTTTCCGTTGCGGCAGGCAAGCGTTCATGTGGGCATCATTAGTCCGCGTTGCCCGCTGCGGAGCTTTGCCTGGCCATACCACAAAGGCCTCGTCCTACTGGGCAGCAGATCAGATGGCCGAACCAATGCAATAGTGAGAGAATAGATGTCACTTCCCCGCAGAACCTCAAGCGGCGGTCGTCCTTCAAAAGAGGAGGCCGAGAAACTAGGCGAGCACATATTGCAGGAAGCGCTGCAGGAATTTATCGCTAAGGGCCTCGATGCGTCCCGGATGGACGCGATCGCCGCTTCGGCCCACGTATCGAAGCGAACACTTTACGCACGCTACAAATCCAAGGATGAACTGCTATGTGCGACGATGGACTATGGTATTGCGAAGCACATCCGTCCGGTGAGCACTCTTCCTGCCAATGGCCCCATTCGCGAGCGCCTCGAAGCCGTTGCGCATAAATTTCTAGAAGCCTCGCTCACCGCAGAAGGCCGCGGCATACAGACCTTGCTGACATGGCTTGCCAATTACCGCCCCGATTTGCAGAACAAGATCAGGGCCAAAGCCGTGGCTGACGTTACCGGCGTTATGAACCAAATTCTAAAGGACGGCTACGCAAACGGAGAAATTGCGTTCTCAGACTTCCCGGCGATCGCTAAGATAGTCTTCGACTTATTATTCTCCTTGCCGAATTATGAAATACTGAGGGGCATGGGTCCCGAATATCATGGCAGCGAATCCGTCAGCCTGGACAAGGAACTTGATTTCGTGATGGCTGCACTTCGCACTGGCGTCGTCTTTTCGACGAATGGGCGGTAAGCTGGCGCATATCTTATAAATCAGTAACTTCGTTGCATTGGTTTGAACCTAAAGATATTTCAGTATCCTTCGGATTCATCGTGATCGGAGTGTCCAGAAGATGGCCCCGGCTCAATGTGCTCTGGAATCTCGTCGAGCAATGTTCTGCCAGAGGCGTACCGCCGCCCGAGCGTCTCGATAAACCCTTAGTAACGCTTCGCATCACGATCTCCTACAGATCAATGCCGTCGTCGGGGTTGCGAGGCCTGTCGCGCCAGCCCTTGCATCCGTCGCCGCAAGGCCGATGCGCGCGCAGCTTCATCCGGGTCATCCTCGAAAATCGCGAACTCGCCGGTCGGTAACGAGTCCGGCGTTTCTCGTGCGATATCGAGATGATCGGGCAGTTCGGGTTCGCGGCGGAGCCCATGAGTTTTCTCCATGACGGGCCGGTCGGGAGCCTCTCTCCTGACCTCAAAACTTTCACGAAGCGCAGCGTCGCCCTCTTACTATAAAGAGAGCGACGCCGCGGTCTGGGCGACGGTGGAGGTCAACCTTACGGCTCTGACTGGTGATCTATTGGCGCTGCATTCAGATGAGGACCGCATCGGCCTCGACCTTTCGCCGGCAAGCCATGTGCTGGGTGATCCCACCGCGCTCGGACGGATTTTTGATAACCTCGTCGATAATGCCCTGCGCCACGCCTCGACCGTCACGGTAAGGAATGTTTCGGATGGCGGTAAGACCTGCTGGTCGTTTGAGGACGATGGCCCGGGAGTTGCGCCCGACCAACAACTGACGTTAGGCACGGCCTATGCCCGTTTCGATCCGTCACGCGATCGACAGACGGGCGGAGCCGGCCTTGGCTTAGCGATCGTCTGCGGACTTGCCGAAGCCATAGGCGGCTCCGTCTCGTTCCGGTCCAAGCCGGGCCGAGGACTGCATGTGCAAGTCGTGCTGTTGTCGGCGGGTAGAAGCTCAGAATGAGCGAGACTCCACTGCAGACTGATAATAATCGGAGGAGTAAATCAAATTGATAAAATTGAGGATCATCAACGATGAGTATCGTCGCTCAACTCGCGATCGGAACGGTGACCGTTGCACTTACCATCATCATGCAAGCGTGTTTTGCCGCAATAGCCTTCTCAGTCGATGATCGCTTCACGCCGCCTCGCACGCGAACAACACGCTTTGGAGCGACCTTGCTTCTTGCCGCTTCTACGATATGGATGCTGCTCGCTATCACGCTGGCGGCTTGGATTTGGGCGGGCCTGTTTATTGTATTGGGTGCCTTCGAAGCGCTGGAACCGGCGCTCTATTTCGCAACGGTTTCCCTGACGACGCTAGGCTTCGGCGACGTTATCCTCTCGCAGGATGTGCGGCTGCTGTCTGCGATCGTGGCTGCCAACGGCCTCGTCATGTTCGGTTTGAGCACTGCGTTTCTTCTCGAATTCGTGGGTCAGGTGCGCGAGGAGAAAGGCAGTTCGACGCGATCCCACATTTCGACGGCAGAATGACTTCGTACAGAACCGGCTCACTTTGGCTAGCATAAACGATTGTGCCTGCCCACTCTACCCGCATCGCCTTGTCCAAGTAGAAAACGCCGATCCGCCCGGGTTTCGACAAATAGTCTGGGGCTTGGCGCTTGCGTAGACTGGATGGTCAAAAGTGGAATGGCGGGTTGCGACTCTAATGTCGGTCCTAACCACCAACTCGGCGGTTCGCCAGAAGCAGATGTTCGCATGGCATGCGCTCAGGTCGGCTTCGCCCTCTCATCCCAGTCATCCGAGCATTGAGGGCTACGTTCCGAAAGCGGACGTCGGTTCGAGGGCGTCGGAGCGATGCCCATATCGGACAATAGGATTAGTCGGCTTAACGGAGATGGATTGGGCTTAAGGACATCTCGAACGGTGGCAACAAAGCGACCTGGGTTCGGTCTTTATCCGCCTTTGACTTGTGCAGGGTCGAGCGCCTGCACCGGGGTTGCGAGAAAGCGGAATGGCTCGGCGGTTCCTTGCTTCGCGGCCGCGACAGCGTTGATGAGCAGCGCCGCCGAAGCGGCAAACCTTTCGATTGAATTTGCCTTGCCAAGCCAGACCCGCGAGGCCTTGGGCGACACGCCCACGGTAACTTCCAGCGCGGCATTGCGCGAACGCGCGGCCGACCGGTAGAAGCTCTGGTCATCAAAGGGGTCGAGCGAATAGTCCAGATCCTGTCCGGCAAGGATCTTGGCATCGGCCTTCGTGGCACTTCTCCGGTGAACGCCCGACAGCCACAGAGTCCGCGCCTGGCCATTCTCCAGAAATGCGGCGGCCATGGTTGAACGGGATATCGGCAAGAGCCAGGTCGGTGGAACGGCTCGACGTCTCTGACCTTGCCGATTCATCGGAAAGCCTCGCGGTTTGGCTGAAGTGCGATCTCACCTTTGATGCTGCCGAGATTGTCGCGAACGTCGACTACGCCAACCTCGTCTTCCAGCAGCGCCTGCACGTCCTGCGACAGCTCTTGCAGCTTCAACATGTCGGGGCCGGTCAGGACGATTTGGATCGGATCGCCCGATGTTGGCTGTCCGGTCTCGGGTGCCACCAGTAGAGTGGCACCGGCGACATTGCGGTCGAGATAGGTCTGTAAAGTCGGGTCGGCAGTCCTCATTTACGCGGGCGGGCGAGAGGAAACGAACTGCATCGCAAGGTCGCTCGACTATCGCCAAGCGTCCCAGTGGACGCCCCACGAAGATCGGACAGGCAATCCTCGCAGACGTGCGACACCTGCTGAGAGGCTTCACCTCTTCGAGCCGGTTTGCTCCGCAAGCAGTTCGACAAGCCTGCGCACGCTGTCCCGCAGTTCGTCAATCCCTTCGGATTTGCGCCCCCTCGCGAGGGTTTCGGGAACATACACTGCCTGGTTGCGCAGTATTTTTCCACTCTCGGTCAGTTCGATAACCACTCGGCGCTCGTCTTCCGGATCGCGTGTTCGTCGAACCAGGCCGGCGGCCTCCATACGCTTCAGCAGAGGGGTGAGAGTTCCGCTATCGAGGTAAAGCCGCGCGCCGAGGGAGCCCACCGTCTGGGGTTCTTTCTCCCATAATACCAGCATGACCAGATATTGCGGATAGGTGAGACCCAGCTCCCGAAGAACAGGGCCATAGAGGCGGCTGAGGAGGTTGGTGGCAGCATAAAGGGGAAAGCAAACCTGTCGATCGAGCAACAAGGGATCGCGCGGGTCCTGTGCTGCTGCCACTCCGTCATTCATTGGGCGAACACATTAATTTTCACATCGACGTTTCCGCTGACTGCGTTGGAATAGGGGCAAGCAGCGTGGGCGTTCTTCACGATCTCGTCAGCCTTTGCCTGATTGACCCCGGCAATTTCGACATCCAGTGTGACAGCGAGATTAAACCCGTCATTACCATTCGGCAAGAGGCCGACCTGGCAGGAGACTTCAATGTCGTCGTCACCCACCTTGTCGGTCTGTGCCCGCGTTACATGGATCACGGCATTTTCGAAGCAAGCCGCATAACCAGCAGCGAAGAGTTGCTCGGGATTAGTCGCGTCGCCCTTGCCACCGAGTTCCTTCGGTAGAGCGAGGTCGAGCTCGAGAATGCCATCTTCGCTCTTGACCTTTCCGGCGCGGCCACCATAGGCGTTAACGCGAGTGTTGTAGAGATTTTTCATGTTAGCTCCTTACGGTTAGACAGCAGGATAAATAGTATCCAATTATATTGTGCGCAATATATAATTTGCAAGGCGCGTCATGCTGGCAGACACGCCTTTGCGTCAAATTCTGACCGCGTCACCTGCCCAAAGCCCTCAGAATAGTCTTCTCGACCGGCGAGTAGCTATTGTCGGAACGCTCGAGACTGATCGGCTCACGCGGTAGCAGTGGCGGCTGCGCAATGAAGCGCGGCTACTTACCGTAATCCTTATATGCAGAATGCACGAGGAAAGGGTGGCACAGATACACCTTGCCGGCCGGACCCGTTGCCAGTTGCTCCAGGCGATGGGCCGATCCGGCGAATCCGTCCGAGGTCAACTCTCGAAGGGTCAGACCGGCTTCCTTGGCCGGTGCGAGTTGTCGCGCTGTATCGATATGCGAGCCGACCCGAATGCGCGTTGAGGAATCGTGAATACCCACATCCGAGAATAGGAACAGCATCAACAGGGCGCGGCCCTTGCGGTGCACATTGGCCCGCCACTCCATGAAGTCGGGCTTCTCATAAGCGAAGCTGACCTCGATGTGCCACCCGTCGTCTCCAGGTTCTTCGGCAGATGGAAAGCCAACAGCAAATGTTCCGAGTCCGCCCCGCGGCAGCCACCGACCTTTGCCCACAAGCTGGTCGAATGCTGTATGCAGGGCGGTTGTGTTTGCCGCTTCGTGAAACGGAGCCTGATCGAACCGCTCGAGACGGGCCGGGTCCAGGTGGTCGAGTCATCGGGATCGCATCCCGTGGCCACCCACAGGATCGCGCGCGCTTCTGCGGCCACCTTGGATGAAAATGCAGCACCCACCCAGACGAAGCCGTCGCGAACGAAGCGGGCAATGGCATCTGCGCCAAGCGCAGAGAAGTATCGATTAGGCGCGTATGGTCGAGCGGCATTGCTGCTTCACGAGCCGGAAACCCGGCCAGCTCAGCCCAACGGAAAGGGTCGAGGCGCGATTGAGAGTGATGAACTTCATGGGCTTCTGCTACCTGATGTATTGTAGAGACACGACAAACGGCTGCCATTGAACAGGTGCTGGGCATACATGGGTGGTCTGCCATGGGGTCGGAAGCAAAATGGCCGATTTGCATTGGTTGCCTGCCCAAAGCAGACAGTCAGCAACTGATGCTGTGGACGGCTCTCCACCCTCCTGCGGTACTATCGCAGGGTTGAGCTGGAAGGAGAGTCGAGATGGGCGAAGTCGTTACGATCGGTCTGGATATCGCGAAGTCGGTGTTCCAGGTGCATGGCGTTGGAGCAGGTGGCGAGGTGCTGATCCGCCGCCGACTGACGCGAGCGAGGATGCTGCCATTCTTCGCGAAGCTGCCGCGGTGTCTCGTCGGCATCGAGGCGTGCAACAACTCGCACTACTGGGCGCGAGAGCTGACCGCACTGGGTCACGATGTGAAGCTGATGCCGGCGCAATACGTGAAGCCCTACGTCAAGCGCGGGAAGAACGACGCTGCCGATGCGGAAGCGATCTGCGAGGCGGTGACCCGGCCGACGATGCGCTTCGTCGCGGTGAAGAGCCCGGAGCAGCAGAGTCTAATGATGCTTCACCGTGTGCGGCTGATGCTGAACCGGCAGCGCACGCAGATCTCGAACGCGATCCGTGCACACATCTCGGAGTTTGGAGTGGTTGCACCCGTCGGTCGGCTCGGTGTCGAACGGCTGCTCGAGGTGGTCGCCGACGCTGGCGACGATCGCGTACCGGAAGATGCACGCCTGTGCCTGCAGATGCTGGCAGCGCAACTCGACGTGGTGAAGCGCCAGATTCTCGAGAATGATCGCCGCGTGCTCGCCAGCGCGCGTCGAACCGAACTCGGGCTCAGGCTGATGGAGATCCCGGGCGTGGGCCCGCTTCTGGCGAGTGCGTTCGTCGCCTCGGTCGCCGATCCAACCGTCTTCAAGACCGGTCGTGACCTGGCCGCCTGGATCGGACTCGTGCCGAAGCAGAACTCCTCAGGTGGTAAGGAGCGGCTCGGCAGCATAACGCGCGCCGGCAACCGTTATCTCAGACAGATGCTGGTCGTCGGGGCGATGGCTGTGATCCGCTATGCCCAGCGCCACGGCACGAAGCGACCGTGGCTCGTGCAGCTGCTCGCGCGGCGCCCGGCCAAGGTTGCCGCGGTAGCGCTCGCGAACAAGAACGCGCGAATGGTTTGGGCGCTGATGACCAGCGGTGAACGCTATCGCGAACCAGTGCCAATGGCGGCATAGAGCTTAGGCGCGGGTAACCGCGTCGACGAAGTTGGAAAGGGCAAAGAGGAGTTGATGCACCAAGCCGGTTGAAACCGCCGGATCGGGAAAACCCATTTTGGGCCGTGGCGCTTCTAGCGCGAGCTATAGGTCGGGACCCGGTTCGCGCGAAAGGCATCATGGCCAGCGGCGCATGACACAGCCGCAATCAAAGGCCGGACACATGGCCGCCTCGACCAGCGCATTGCAGAACTTCAATTCACCCCTTGCCAACGGAGGGCCGTCCACACACGGCCCAACTTCCGCCGTTCAATGAGGCGGTTGAGCTGCCAATTTTCGAACATTAGTCGGCCGATCGCACCCTTGTAACGGTTTGGCGCAAATTCGGGATTCTGGGGGTATCGGTGGGGGTATTTTCCAAGAGTTGGGCGGAAAAAACGAGCAATGTCAGAATGTTATAGGTTCGCTATATGTTCCTCCTCCGCTACCAGGAAATAGCGTCCGTATAGGTTCGCTTGTGTCCGTATGCGTCCGGATTTTCGACCCAAATCCCTGATTTCGATAGCTGATGTGCTACCACGCCAGTCCGCTTGTGTCCGTATGCGTCCGCATGTGTTCGCTTGAAGCCGGAGGCTTTGTGGGGGTATTTTGGGGGTATTTCCCGCTGTGGGTGAGTTAGGTGATACCCCCACCCGCGAATGCGAGCCGAAGGATAGATTTTGACGCTAGGACAACGGCTTGTTCAAGACATTTCATGGCGAAATACATCGCAGAGGTCCCGGTCAAACGGTGGAGTTCGAGTCCCGCGTGAGGATTCGAACGGAAATGACCGACGTGGGGCAGGGGAGGCACTACCTTTTCACTCCTGAGATGACCGCTTTGCGCCCTCATAGCGGCCATAAAGTCAGGCGAGGACACGCCTGAAAGCTGCCGTTCCAAAGTTTCGTCTGATTGAGGAAAATAAGCCTTCAATCGCAATAGGTCGAAAAATTTTCTTCGCGATGCGTCTTGGTCGCTGAAGTGAGGCGCATGAAATCCTCGTTAAGTTCGGCTTTGCCGTATCGTGACCGTGCACGAATTAAGTTGCTCCTTCATAATGACTTTCGGATGAGCACCACCCCAGCAATCACAAGCGCGCCGCCAGCCAGAAGCCAGGATTGATCGACAAGCAACGCGCTAGCTATGATCAATGCGGCAGCTAGAGGGCCTTTCAAGGACTGACGCTCATTGCGAAGTCCAGCGAGCTGCTCGATACTGAGCGGATCGAGCTGAACCGGCACATATCCTGACTTTGCGATCGAGTTCGCAGTGGCAAGTATGTCGGGCAAGGACGCCGACAACCCCAGCAGCTGACCGCGAAGTCTCTTCAAACCCGACCGAGCGCTGCCGAGCGAGAACCGCTCGGCGAGAAGCTCCGTCATGATCGGCCGGGTCTCTTCGGCGATGTTGTAGTCCGGTGCCAGCGATCGGACGAAGCCCTCTGCAGTCAACAAGGTACGCAGAAGAATGGCCAGATCAGGTGGCAGAACCAGTCGATAATCCCGCAACAGATCGAAAACGCGGGAAAAAATCTGCGAGAACTCGATGCCAGATAGCACGGTCCCCCTGAACTCTCCAATCAACTGATCCAGATCCACCGCGAGCGCATCGCGATCCACCTTCGGCTCCCCCGCCCATGCGAGCAGGACATCCGCGACATCGCTGGTTTCCTCACCAGCAATCGCAAGCACGAGGCGGACGATCTCGTCGCGCCTGGCCTTGGTGAGCGTCCCGACCGATCCGAAGTCGATGAAGCCGACATCCTGCTCGCCGATCAGGAAAACATTGCCGGGATGAGGGTCGCCGTGGAATTCGCCGTTCAGAATGATCATGCGCAGGACTGCGTTGGCATAGCACTTGGCGAACGCCGCCACCTCCGGATCGCCCGATGAGGCGCCCAGCGAAGACGCGGGCCTGCCGTACAGGCGTTCCTGAACGTTCACCCGCAGCCCGGTCAGTTCCCAATGGATGGCCGGGGTCCTGACGCCGATGGTTTCGAGATATGCGCCGATCCGCTCGCAGGCTCGGGATTCCGCAGCGAGGTCCATCTCCCAGGCAAGATTGCGGCCGAAGGTCCGCAGAAACTCGACTGGCCGGTAACGCGCGATGTCAGGCGAGCGTGCTTCCGCGATCTCGGCAAGACGCACAAGCAGGCGCACATCGGCTTCCATGCGCGCGGCGGTGCCCGGGCGGCGAACTTTCACGATGACCTCGCTACCGTCCCGTAGCTTGGCGGAATAGGTCTGTGCAATCGAGGCGGACGCCAGAGGCTGTTCGTCGAACTGCGCAAAGTCGTTCCGCCAGTCCTCACCCCAGCTTGAAGCAAGTACGGGCTCGATATCTGCGAAGCGCACCGGCGACACCTGATCGTGCAGGGTTGAGAATGCAGTGATCCAGTGTTCGGTAAACAGATCGCTTCGGGTGGCGAGGAGCTGCCCCAGCTTTATGCCGACTGGCCCGATGTCACGGAGGAACGCGACAACTGCGGCCGGACGAAATTCGCGAGGATCGATGACATTGCTCGAAGAGGGAATAAATCCGAGGGCTCCGGCGAGAGTCTTCGCACCGTGCCTCATTAAGATTCGGCCAATCTCCGCGGCGCGAGCGATGCTGCTGATAGGCTTTTCCGGGGGCGATGCCATGATATTACTCAGCCTCGGCCCGGAGTTGGTCCAGATTTTCCGATACCCTTGCAAGAATCTGCTGCAACGTTTGCTTCTCGTCGGCGGCAATGTCGCGCCAAAGCAGATCATGAAGCCTATCCGCGGAGCCTCTCAGTTCGGGCAGCAGATCGTCAAGCTGCTCCGTGAGGATGAGCTGCCACGCTCGCCGATCCGTCTCAGCTCGAAGCCTTTTCATCAGCCCGCGTGCGCAAAGACCTGCAACCGCCTGGCCGATGGTCGCCGATTCCAGTTCCAGTTTCTTGGCGATTTCAGCCTGCGTAAGGGCAGGATCGCGAAGAAGTTGTCCGATGATCCTCCACTGTGTCTGATTGAGACCGATCCTGGCGACCCTCGCATCGTACACTCTGCGCGCGCCGCGACTGATCTCGTCCATAAGATAGAGAATGCGGTCATCATCGGTGATGACCTTCTGCCGACGCTGAGACCGTGACATGGTATCTGGTTTTTCATCCATAGCGCTGTGTAGTCGGATAGCCTCGGATGCCCAAATGCAAACTGCTAAATGCCTTTACTATCTGTCTCACGGCTCATAGGGCGCGAGACGCGTTCACCTTTTACTGAGGCTGCCGAAAGAGTCAGATGACCGATAACTCCAACCAACCGGAGCAGGAGGGCACAACCCCAACGAAACCGCAATCGCGGCGTAGCTTGCGCATCGTGCTAATCATCGTTGGTCTTGCCGTGCTGCTTGGCGGGATCTGGTGGTACTACCGGCACGTAACCTACGGACAGTACATGCAGTCGACCGATAACGCCTATGTCGCTGCCGACAGCGTCGTTATCTCTTCCAAGGTAGCGGGATACGTCGAAGAGGTCTTCGTAGGGGAGAACGAGCAAGTAGCTCGCGGCGGAGCCCTCGTACAACTGGATCTGCGGGATTATCAGGCGCAAGCGCAGCAGGCGCGCGCACAGATCGCTGCGACCCTGGCCGGTGCCGACACAATCCGTTCTCAGGTATCCGAACAGGATGCAGCCATTCGCCAGGCGCGGGCCCAACTCGCCGCCGCGAGCGCGGCACTGGACCTCGCGAACGACCAGGTGGCGCGATATCGGCCCCTTGCAGCGACAGGAGCCGAACCGCGGGAAAAGCTAGACCAGTATGAGGCGCAGGCGCGGCAGGCGCGGGCCGAATTCGCCGCTGCGCAGGCGGCGGTGGCTGCCGCGACCGCTCGCCGGGGGACCCTGTTCGAGCAGATCAGCCAGACCCAGGCGCAGGCGGACGCTGCTCGCGCTCAGCTGGAAACAGCCGACCTTACGGTTGAATCGACCTTGCTGCGCGCCAGCAAGGCCGGCCGCGTCGGCGATCTCTCGGTCAGGGTGGGCCAGTTCGTGCAACCGGGTCAACGTTTGATGACGGTGGTTCCGGTGAGCGCGATCTACGTGACCGCGAACTTCAAAGAAACGCAGGTCGGCCTCATCCGGGCCGGCCAGAGCGTCAGGCTCGAAGTTGACGCCCTGCCAGACCTTGAGATCGCGGGACGAGTGGACAGCATATCGCCGGGAACGGGCGCGGAATTTTCCATCCTCCCCCCCGAAAATGCCACCGGCAACTTTACCAAGATCGTTCAACGGATACCCGTCCGCATCGCTATCGATGCTCCCCCTGAAGTGCGGCGTCTGCTCGTTCCCGGCATGTCGGTAGTGGCTACGGTCGACACTCGGAATGCTGCCGGCGAATTGGAAGAGATCTCGAGTCGGACTCAATGACCGAGATACTGGCAGCGCAGGACACTTCGATCGGGCCGGCCGGGAGCCGAAAGAACGCAGACGTTACTGCCTGGGTCGCTGTGGCCGCGGGCGCGCTTGGCGCCATGCTCGCGACGCTGGACATATCAATCGTCAATTCCGCACTCCCCGTCATTCAGGGCGAGATCGGTGCCACAGGCGCCGAAGGCACCTGGATTGCTACGTCATTTCTCGTTGCTGAGATTGTCGTCATTCCGCTGAGCGCTTGGCTGGAACGGCTGTTCGGTCTGCGAACCCTCCTCATCATCGCGGTCAGCGCGTTCACCGCCTTTTCGGTGCTGTGCGGGATTGCAACCGACCTTACGACAATGATCATCGGCCGCACGGGTCAGGGCTTCACGGGCGGCGTGCTCATTCCGACGGCAATGACCATCGTGGCCAAAAGGCTGCCGCCACATCAGCAGCCCATCGGAATGGCCCTGTTCGGCATGACAGTGATCCTCGGCCCCGTGATGGGGCCTTTGATCGGGGGTTGGCTGACCGAGAATCTGAGCTGGCACTATGCCTTCTTTGTCAATGTGCCGGTCTGCGGCCTGCTGCTGCTCCTGCTGTTCGTTGGCTTGCCCCACGAAAAGCCAAAGTGGGATTATCTCACTGACGCGGATTGGGCGGGCATTGTCGGGCTCATCTTGGGGCTGGGCGGACTTACGGTCGTCCTTGAGGAGGGCCACCGCGAGGAATGGTTTGAATCCTCTCTCATTCGCTGGCTCACAATCATCACAGTCGTCGGATTTGCCTCGCTGATCTACGGACAGGTGAAGGCACGCAAGCCAGTCTTGAAGTTGCAGCTCTTGTTCAATCGACAGTTCGCCAGCGTCGCGATCATGGCGCTCGCCCTGGGTATGGTGATGTATGGTTCGACCTACGTCATCCCGCAGTTCCTCGCGATCATTTCTGATTATAACGCGCTTCAGACCGGGCTGGTGATCTTCTGGATGGGCGTCCCGGCCTTCCTGTTGATGCCTGTGCTTCCCTTGATGATCCGGAAGATCGACATTCGCATCGCCGTCGGCGCCGGCATGTTGCTGATGGCGGTCAGCTGCTTTGTCAGCACCAGCCTTACAGCAGAATCCGGTGGTGCCGTTTTTACCGAGAGCCAGCTCTTGCGCGGTGTCGGCATGATCTTGTCGATGATGTTCCTGAATCAGGCGACGGTGGCTTCGGTCGCCAAGGAGGATGCCGGCGACGCCTCGGGAATTTTCAACGCGGCGCGCAATCTCGGTGGCTCTTTCGCTCTTTCGGCTCTGGCATCGTTCCAAGACCAGCGGATCTGGCATCATAGCCGGCGGATGGAAGAGACCCTGAATGCGAACAGCGTTTCGCTACAGGACTATCTCGACGGGCTGGCGCGAAACTTCGGCGGCATGGAGGGGGCGATGGCCGTCCTGAGCCGCACCCTGCAACGCGAGGCGTTCATAATGACCTACAATGACGTGTTCCTGGTTATGGGGATTCTGACCCTCGCGACGGTTCCGCTGGTCCTCTTCCTGAGGCCGCTTCCAAAAAATGTCTCCCTTTCGATGCACTGAGCCCTATATGATGCGCCGTTCGATACCATCGCTTCTCCTCATCGCCTTGCTGGCTGGCTGTACGGCTGGGCCGGACTACGCAGGCCCTCCGGAAATATTGTCGGCGGATACCGGCCATCGGTTTGTCCGCGCTGGCGAGGATGTAGGCGTCATGGACCCGGCCCTTGCCGAATGGTGGGTGCTGCTCGACGATCCTGAACTGACCCGGCTGGTCGAAACTGCGTTGTCCGAAAATCCGTCGCTCCAGGCAGCGCAGGCGCGCATCGCGCAGGCCCGGGCATCGGTCAGGCAGGATCGGGCCGGCAGAATGCCGACACTCGGAACCCAGGCCACCACTATTCAGGGTCAGCTTCCCGGCCTTGAAATTCAGGAGGGGGCACCCCCGTCCTCACAGCAACCCGATCCGGAGGCGGGAAGCGACGATGCCCTCAGCTTTTACAATGTTGGTCTCAATGCCAACTGGGAGCTGGAGTTCGCGGGCGGCTCCCGGAGGCGTATCGAGGCCGGCAACGCGCAGGCTGCGGCAACGGTCGCCAATGCGGAGGACGCAAAGGTTCAGCTGACCGCCGAAGTTGCCAATAACTACGTCAACTTGCGGGAGGCCCAGTTCCGCGCCGACCAATACCGGACGCAGATCAAGCTGCAGGAAGAAGTCCTGGCCCTAACTTATCAGCGGTATCAGCAAGGCGCGCTGCCGCTGTTCCCGGTGGGCAATGCGAACGCGGAGCTGGAGGTGCTCAAATCCCAATTCGCCGAGGCGGAGGCCGATAAAGCCGTCCTGCTAGACGCGCTTGCGATCCTGTCGGGACGGATTCCTGGATCGACGGCCGAAGACCTTTCGACGCCGCGAGATATCCCTTTGCCCCCGGATGAGGTTACTGTCGGCGATCCGGCGAGTCTGATCGCGCGTCGGCCCGACATCAGGGCGGCTGAGCGCACTCTCGCCGCTGCAACGGCCAGGATCGGGGTGGCCGAAGCGGCAAGGTTCCCGAAGCTGTCCTTTATGGGGATTCTGGGCCTTGGCGGATCTTCCCCCGACGATATCTTCGATGTAGGCGAATTTTCGGCATTGGCGATACCCCGCCTGGAATGGAACTTCCTCGATTTTGGAAGGGTCGACGCGTCGGTCGATCGCGCCGGGGCGGTCCGCGACGAAGCTGTCGCCAACTATCGTCAAACCGTCCTCGCGGCGCTACGGGATGCCGAGCGCGCTCTGGCACGATTTGGCCAACAACGCGTCGCGCTGGCAGCCAGCGCGCAGATCAAGAGCCAGGCGGATAGCGCCGCCGATCTGAACCGCCAACGTTTTGCCGCAGGAGCGATCTCGAAGGCTGACCTCAACCGGGCCCTGCGAGAACAGCAGCAGGCCTCAGCAGACCTCGTCCGGGCAAAAGGCGCCCTTACGCTGGCGTGGATCGCGCTGCAGAAGTCGCTGGGCCTTGGGTGGCAAGAGCCTGTTCGAGATCAATAGTCCCGCCGCGATGATCAAGTGATCCGGTTGACGAGAAGTAGGCGCCCCTGCCGCTGGCGACCAACTTGCCGTCGGGCTCGAGAACCCGGGTTTCCGCCACCGAAATCTGTCGCCCGATCTTCACGATCTGTCCGTGAGCAGTGAGAGGTCCTGAGGTTGCAGGACGGTGGTAATCGACATGCAGATCGGCCGTCGCTCTCGCCGCGACGCCCCCGGCAAGCAGAGTATAAAGCCCGGTGAGGTCGACCAGTGAAGCCAGGACCCCTCCATGCGCCGACCCAATCATCGGGTTCGACACGATCTCTTCGCGCCATGGCATGGTGATCGCGATTCCCTGGTCGGAGCATGTTGCAATCTCCAGCCCAAGCCATCGATGAAACGGCGCGATATTCAGCATTTCCTGCAAGCGCTCTCGATCGATCATAGCTCCCTCGTCCCCTGTGGCTGAGCCGTATCGGATGAGTGATGGCGCCGTAGGAAATCGACGATAGCGGCGGAAAAGGCATCGTTCGCATCGCCCACGACCATGTGCGTGGCATCGGCAATATCGGTGTATTCTGCATGGGGGGCGAGTTGTCGCAGATGCAATACGGCCTCTTCGGAAACAAGATCGCTAGAGGCGCCTCGGATGAGGTGAAGCGGAAGCGTGAGATTCGCCGCAGCTTGGCTGAGCATTGCCGATTGACGTTCTTGGCTGTCTGGGTCGCCTTGTCTGGCTGACATTATATTACGGATAAGCACAGGGTCCCAGTGCCAATAGAAGCGCCCATCCGGCTTCTGCCGCAGATAGCTTTTCAGACCATCGCTCGCGCCCCGCCTGGGACGATGCGGCATGTAGCGAGCGATCACGTCGGCCGCCTCCTCTGGTGAGGCGAAGCCGCTATCGACATGCTCTTCCATAAAACCAACCACGCGCATTACACCGCTGGGCGCCATGCGCGGGGCAATGTCGACCAATGTGAGTGAAGCAAAGCTACCTGGAGCAAGCTCCCCTGCGGCAATCAGTCCAGCGAGCCCGCCCAGTGAAGCGCCGACCAGCGCTGGCTTCTGGTCCAGGCGCGACGCTGCAGCGACCAGATCCGCCGCGAAGTCGCGCATTTCATAAGCTCCGCATGGCGACCAATCGCTGTCTCCGTGACCGCGCATGTCGAAGGCGATTGCGCGAAAGCCGGCTTGAGCCAGCTCGCTGACCACCCTTCTCCACGCGCGCCGTGTCTGCCCGCCGCCGTGCGCAAGAAGGACGGGTATGGCGTAGGCATCCCCCTCAGCCTCGGCTGTAAGAGAAATCGCGCCTGCGCCCTCAATCGTAAAGGTTTCTCTCGCCATCTCTGGATGGTAGGAAAGGCGCGCTAAATAGTAAACCGATTTAGTTTGTGGCTCTCGGCTCCGTGTTGGCTGTCCTGCAGGGGCGTTTCAACGACGGCAAAAGTCTATGCCAAGAGGGGTTTCTCCAGACCATTCTCTAATGCACCGGCTTGCGATTCGGTCAGCAGTCGCTGTCCGCATAATCCGCTCAAAGATATAAAAGCTGCCTTTCCGCTTCCGGCCCAACTTCCGCCGTTCAATGAGGCGGTTGAGCTGCCAATTTTCGAAAATTAGTCGGCCGATCGCACCCTTGTAACGGTTTGGCGCAAATTCGGGATTCTGGGGGTATCGGTGGGGGTACTTTCCAAGAGTTGGGCGGAAAAAACGAGCAATGTCAGAACGTTATATGTTCGCTATATGTTCCTCCTCCGCTACCAGGAAATAGCGTCCGCATAGGTTCGCTCGTGTTCGCATGGGTCCGGATTTCCGACTCGAATTGCTGTTTTCAATAGCAGTTGTGCTACCACGCCAATCCGCTTGGAGCCGTATACGTCCGCATGTGTTCGCTTGAAGCCGGAGCCTTTATGGGGGTATTTTGGGGGTATCCTCGGGCAGTGCGAAATCAGGCGATGCCCCCAGCTGCGATCGGTGGCTCACAGCCGGATTCTCACGCTAGTGCAACGGCGTGCTCCAGCCCTTCCGTAACGGGATTGGTCGGAAAGATCCCATTTATTTAAGGTGAGTTCGAGTCCCGCCTGAGGATTCGAACAGAGGTGGCCGACTTTAGGGCAGGGGAGGACACAACCTTTTCACTCCTGAGATGACCGCTTTGCGCCCTCATTTCGGTCGTTCGGTCTCGCATTGGAGCTACCGGAAAGCGGTCGTTCCAAGTTTGTCGCTGATCGCGATAATGCTTTGAGCAAGTGGCCCGAGTCTAAGGCATCGGGCTTGATGCCAGGATAGGCCTTTACCAAGCCACGAAAAAGCTCATCCTAATCTCGCAAAATTGGCCACTCCGGGTGCTGGCTGGCGCGAATGCCGGATGGGCCTAGCGGATATCCCGCCAAGTTTGCCCGCGGCATCGACAACCTTCGCAAGCCTGACATCATCAATCCGGTAATAGACGAGCTTGGCGTCCTTTCGGGTCTTCACAAGGCCCGCGTTGCGCAGGACCGCCAACTGCTGCGATAGCGTCGGCTGACCGATCTCGGCCGCATCGTCGATCTCACCGACGTTCCGCTCCGTGCCCGTTAGAGCCTGCATGATGCGAAGACGCACGGGATGAGCGAGGGCCTTCAAGGCGTCGACAAGCTCTTCGTCGGTCATTTGCGAGACCCTCGCTTCGTTTCCTTCATGAACCAGTCGGTCTGACCCTCGGCGGAGAAAACCGTATCCAGCGATGCGTCGGGCTGGGCCAGTAGCGCTTGCCCAGGTGCCCAGTTAGCGGGGGCGAGTACGGGTCCATCGTCGACCGCCTGAAGCGCATCTAGGGTCCGCAGCATTTCGGGTGTCGAGCGTCCAACGTTAGCGGGATAACAGGTCATCGCGCGGATGACGCCGTGCGGGTCGATGAAGAATGTCGTCCGCACCGTCGCACTATCGTTGTCGTTCGGTGCCACCATGCCGTAGGCGCGCCCGATCACGAGCGTCGGATCCTCCACGATCGGAAAGCGCACCTCGATGTCGTAGCGATCGCGAATTAGCCGCAACCAGGCGAAATGCGAGAACAGGCTATCGACAGAGAGCGCCATAAGCGCACAGTCGCGCTGTTCGAACTCGCTGGCCGATTGGGCCAGTGCCACGAACTCGGTGGTGCACACGGGTGTGAAGTCGGCTGGATGCGAAAACAAGATCAGCCACCGCCCTCGGTAATCCGAAAGGCGAATATCTCCCGTTGTGCTGCGTGCGGAAAAGTCCGGGGCGACGTCGCCGATACGCAGTCCGGCGCAAGGCGCCTCTCGCTCGACATTCGCTTCGATCATCTGGGTCATCGAGCCTTCATACCACTTGACAGCCGAATAGCAACACATATAAACGATTTATGTAAATGTATGGAGATCAGGTCATGGCTGACGATCAAAAACTGGATAATGCCGCCTCCCAGATCGAGCGCGCACAAGCCGACAAGTGCCTCCGCCCTTCAATCGCGGGTTTTTTCGACGAGGCAACGAATACGGTCTCTTACGTGGTGCACGACCCAAAGACCGATGAGGCAGCTATAATCGACTCGGTCCTGGACTTTGAGGCGGCGTCCGGTCGGACCTCGAATGGCTCAGCCGATCGCATTATCGAGTATATCACTTCTAATAATTTGAAGGTGACTTGGCTGATTGAGACTCACGCGCATGCGGATCACATCTCAGCGGCCCCCTATCTGCAGGAGCGGCTTGGCGGTAAGTTAGCCATCGGACGCGATATCATCCGCGTGCAGGAGGTATTCGGCAAGCTCTTCAATGCAGGCACCGATTTCGAACGCGACGGATCGCAGTTCGATAAGCTGTTCGAGGACGGCGAGACTTTCAAGATCGGCGAGCTGGAAGGCATCGCATTGCACGTGCCGGGTCATACGCCGGCTGATATGGCTTTCATCATCGGCGATGCGGCATTCGTTGGCGACACGATCTTCATGCCCGATTTCGGCACCGCTCGCGCCGATTTCCCCGGTGGTGACGCAAGGCAACTGTTTCAGTCGATCCGCCGGCTGCTCTCGCTTCCGGACGAAACGCGCCTGTTCTTGTGCCACGACTACAAGGCGCCGGGGCGTGACGAATACGCGTGGGAAACCACCGTCAAGCAGCAGCGCGAAGAGAACGTGCATGTGAAGGATGGAGTGAGCGAAGCCGAATTCGTCGAGATGCGGACCGGCCGGGACAAGACGCTCGCAATGCCGAAGCTCATCATGCCCTCCGTGCAGGTTAACATCCGTGGTGGGCGCTTGCCCGACCCCGAAGATAACGGCGTCAGCTACATCAAGATTCCGGTGAATGCGGTATGATGCTCCCGAGTTTTCCTGAAGCTGCGCCGCTTGCTGGCCTGGCGGGCGGCGTCCTGATCGGTCTGGCGGCCGCCGTTATGCTGCTAGGCCTTGGCCGGATCGCCGGCGTCTCCGGTCTTGCCGCGAAGGCAGTCGGGCTTGGCGGCAGCGGCATTGCCAGAAGCGGGGCATGGATGTTCGTGATCGGCCTGCCGCTAGGAGCGCTGATCGTAATGCTGGCATCGGGCGGGCTCGAGGCCAGCTTCGCCAGCCCCGTAACGCTTGCGATCGCCGGATTGGCTGTCGGTGTGGGCACGCGCCTGGGAAGTGGATGCACCAGCGGACATGGGGTTTGTGGTGTTAGCCGTCTGTCTGGCCGCTCGATCGTCGCAACGCTTACTTTCATGGCGACCGGCATTGCGACAGTCGCGATCATGAATGCGCTCGGGCTGGAGGTGTTGTAATGCGAACCGCTCTCACCTCGATCGTATCCGGCGTTCTTTTCGGCGCTGGGCTTGCCCTTGGCGGAATGACCGACCCTGCGCGGGTGCGCGGCTTTCTCGACATCTTCGGCGATTGGGACCCAACCCTCGCCTTCGTGATGGGCGGAGCCGTCATCGTCATGGCCATCGCGTGGCGGATCGTCCCGCGCCTAGCCGAACCGATCTTCGCGGGCGAATTTCACCTGCCGACCAAATCCGATCTCACCCCCCGCCTTGTCGGCGGAGCAGCTCTGTTCGGTATCGGCTGGGGGATCGCGGGACTCTGTCCGGGACCTGGCATAGCTGCTCTGGTCATCGAACCCGCTGCAGCCGCGATATTCGTCGTCTCCATGCTCGCCGGCATGGTTTTTGTCCGGCTTTTCGAAGGAGCATCATGACGAAGCTTGCCAATGTGAGCGAAACCTTCGCCGTCTCTCCTCAACTTGAACCGAGCGACATGCGCGGGCTTGCCGACGCCGGATTTCGCACGGTGATCTGCAACAGGCCGGATAGCGAAGAGCCGAGCCAGCCCACCGTCGCTGCGATACGGGAAGCTGCCGAAGCGGCTGGGTTGGCCTTTCATCATATCCCGGTTTCGGGAGGCGAGTTTCCGCCGGTTGCGATCAAGGCCTTCGCCAAGGTCCGCGAAGAAGCGGACGGCAAGGTGCTTGCCTTCTGCCGGACCGGCACGCGCTCCATTACGCTCGATGCTCTCGCCAACGTCGAGAATGAAACTGCCGACGCGCGCATCGAACGTGCGCAGTGCGTCGGCTACGATCTGTCGGGCTTGCGCGACCGGCTTGGCGAATAACGAAAAGACATTGGAGAGTTTGTCATGGCCCGAAGCCTGAAACACGAAGTAGTCATCATCGGCGGAGGTTCAGCAGGAATTGCGACTGCATCGTCCATGCTGAAGCGGCGCCCGTCACTCAATATCGCAATCGTCGAGCCTAGCGAAGATCACTATTATCAGCCCGGGTGGACGATGGTCGGTGGCGGTGTCTTCGAAGCGTCAACGACCAAGCGCACCACAGCGAGCGTAATGCCGAAACAGGCGACCTGGTTGAAAACGGCCGCCGCGTCTTTCCAGCCCGAAAACAATCAGGTCACGCTCAGCGACGGCACGACGATCACCTACGGTATTTTGATTGTCGCTCCGGGCATCCGGCTCGCCTGGGAGAAGATCGACGGGCTGGAAGAGACACTCGGCAAGAACGGCGTCACATCCAATTATCGCTACGATCTGGCACCCTACACCTGGGAGCTTGTGCGCAACCTGAAATCGGGGCGTGCGATCTTCAGCCAACCGCAGATGCCTATCAAATGCGCAGGTGCACCGCAGAAGGCCATGTATCTGTCATGCGATGCTTGGATGGAGCGCGGCGTTCTCGGCAACATCGATGTCGAATTCCGCAACGCTGGCGGCGTCCTTTTCGGTGTGAAGGAATACGTCCCGGCGCTGATGGAATATGTCGAAAAATACGGGATCGATTTGCAGCTCAACCAGACACTCGTTGCGGTCGAGGGCTCCGGCAAGCAAGCCGTTTTCAAAACCGAGGCCGGTGAAGAGACGGTCGAGTTCGACATGCTCCATGCGGTTCCGCCGCAGGTAGCCCCGCAGTTCGTCGCCGACAGTCCTCTCGCGAATGCCGAAAGCGGCTTTGTCGACGTCGACAAGTTCACGCTACAGCATGTTCGCTATCCCAACGTGTTTGGTCTCGGCGATGCGGGATCTACGCCCAACGCCAAGACAATGGCGGCTGCGCGCAAACAGGCACCAATCGTCGCGGTCAATGCGCTCGCCCAGCTCGATGCAAAGCAGGCTGTGGCCGATTACGATGGCTACGGCTCCTGCCCGCTGACCGTGGAACGCGGAAAGATTGTGCTCGCCGAATTTGGTTATGATGGAAAACTTCTTCCGAGCTTCCCGAAGTGGGTAATCGACGGCACAAAGCCGCGGAAGCTCAGCTGGCTTCTGAAGTCAGAGGCGCTGCCGTGGATTTACTGGAACGGTATGCTGAAGGGCCATGAATGGATGGCCAAGCCGCACCTGAAGAAGGCTGCCTAATCGTGAGCGACAGCAATCCAGGGCCGATTGGCGAGCCGTCCGGTTTGCCTCGCAGGCAAAAGCCCGGGCTGTTGGCGCAATACCTCCCGATCCTCGAGTGGGGCCGGACCTACAACGGATCGGTCCTGACGAACGATCTCGTCGCGGCGATCATCGTAACAATTATGCTGATCCCGCAAAGCCTCGCTTATGCGCTGCTGGCGGGGTTGCCGCCGGTCGTGGGCCTTTACGCCTCGATCTTGCCGCTGGTCGCCTACGCGATCTTCGGCACCAGCCGGACGCTTGCGGTGGGGCCCGTGGCGGTTGTGTCGCTGATGACGGCGAGCGCTGCCGGAGCCGTAGCGGCGCAGGGGACTGAACTTTATCTCGAGGCGGCAATCACCCTTGCAGCCTTGTCCGGTGTGATGCTGGCCGTGCTCGGATTCCTGCGGATGGGCTTCTTGGCCAACCTCCTCTCGCACCCCGTCATCAGCGGCTTCATCACCGCCAGCGGCATCCTGATCGCGACGAGCCAGTTGAAGCACATTCTCGGCGTATCGGCAGGCGGCGACAACTGGCCCGAGATGCTCGGCGGGCTCGCGGCGGCAATCGACACGGTCAATCCGTGGACGCTCGCCATTGGGATTCCAGCGACGTTGTTCCTCTTCTGGGTCCGAAAGGGCTTGAAGCCGGCCTTGGTCGCGATGGGTCTATCTTCACGAGCCGCCGACATCGCGGCCAAGGCAGGTCCGGTCGTAGCAGTTGTTGCGACGATCCTTGCCGCCATCGGCCTCAATCTCGAGGATCGCGGTGTGAACCTCGTCGGTGCAATTCCGCAGGGTCTTCCGCCTTTCGCCCTGCCATCGACCGATCTGGGTCTAATCGGGCAACTGTGGGTCCCCGCGCTGCTCATTTCGATCATCGGCTTCGTCGAAAGCGTATCGGTTGCGCAGACGCTTGCGGCTAAACGCCGTCAACGGATTGCACCGAACCAGGAGCTTATCGGCCTTGGCGCATCGAACATCGCCAGTGCCTTTTCCGGGGGCTACCCCGTCACCGGCGGATTTGCGCGCTCGGTCGTCAACTTCGACGCCGGGGCCGAGACGCCCGCAGCCGGAGCTTACACCGCTGTCGGTATTGCGCTGGCGGGACTGTTCCTGACCCCGCTGCTCTACAGCCTGCCCATCGCCACATTGGCTGCAACGATCATCGTCGCGGTTCTCAGCCTCGTCGATCTCAAGACTCCCGGCCAGCTCTGGAACTACTCCAAGGCCGACTTCGCCGCGCACATGGCGACGATCGCTATCACGCTGCTTGCGGGCGTCGAGCTGGGTGTGATCGCGGGCGTTGGCGTCGGCCTCCTTCTCTATCTCTGGCGCGCCAGCCGCCCCCATGCCGCCATCGTCGGCCGCGTCCCCGAGACCGAGCACTTCCGTAATGTCGACCGCCACAAGGTCTTTACCGTGCCGCACGTCCTCTCGGTCCGGATCGACGAGAGCCTGACCTACCTCAATGCGCGATGGCTCGAGGAATACGTGTTGGAAGAGGTCGCCGACCGCCCAGAGGTGCGCCACGTCATCCTGATGTGCAGCGCGGTCAACGAAATCGACGCTTCCGGCCTAGAAAGCCTTGAGGCGATCAATCACCGCATGACCGACGCCGGGATCGGGCTGCATCTTTCCGAAGTGAAGGGCCCCGTCATGGACCGGCTGAAGCGGACCCACTTCGTTGACGAACTCAACGGGCAGGTCTTCCTGTCGCAGAACCGCGCATTCCGGGAATTGGCAACGAACGGCGGACCGCCAGCTGAACCAATCCCCGATGCTGCGAGGGGAATGATCTGATGCCTGCCATTCCTGACAAGGACATCCGCTGCCGCAAGATCGAAGCTCTGATCGCGTCGGGAAAAGGCGTTTGCGAGAGCTGCCGCGAAATCGGGATTTCCGAAAAGACCTACTATCGCTGGCGCGAGGCACGCGCCGAAGAGCAACACGGATAAAGACATGTTTGAACAGCTAGACGCCCTCCTGCTGGCCCGTATCCAGTTCGCCTTCACGGTGAGCTTTCACTTTATTTTCCCGGCCTTCTCCATCGGCCTTGCCAGTTACCTAGCGGTGCTGGAGGGGCTGTGGCTGAAGACAGGCAAGGCGATCTATCTCGATCTCTTCAAATATTGGCTGAAGATCTTCGCCATCGCCTTCGCAATGGGCGTCGTTTCGGGCATCGTGATGTCCTACCAGTTCGGCACGAATTGGTCGGTTTTCTCTGATATTGCGGGGCCGGTTATCGGCCCGCTGATGGCCTACGAGGTGCTGACCGCGTTCTTCCTCGAAGCTGGCTTCCTTGGCGTCATGCTCTTCGGCATGAACAAGGTCGGCAAGAAGCTGCACTTCGCCGCCACGCTCATGGTCGCTGTTGGCACCTTCATCAGCGCCTTCTGGATCCTGTCGGTTAACAGCTGGATGCAGACCCCCGTAGGATATGAAATCGGGGCGAACGGACAGTATCTGCCGGGCGAAAGCTGGTGGGACATCGTCTTCAACCCCAGCTTCCCCTATCGCCTGGTCCATACCGTCATCGCAGCTTACCTCACGACCGCCTTCGTGGTCGGCGGGGTCGGGGCCTGGCACCTTCTCAAGGACCGGACAAACCTGCACGCGCGCAAGATGTTCTCGATGGCGATGTGGATGGCGGCCATCGTTGCGCCGATCCAGATCTTCGCAGGCGACATGCACGGGCTCAACACCCTCGAACATCAGCCGCAGAAGGTCATGGCGATGGAAGGCCACTTCGAGAGCCATCCGGATGGTGCACCGCTGATCCTGTTCGGCATTCCGAACAGCGAGGAAAAGCGGGTCGACTACGCAATTGAGATACCCAAGGCATCTTCGCTGATCCTAAAGCATGATCTCGACGCGCCGCTCGCCGGTCTGGACACGATCCCGGACGACGAGGAACCGCCGGTCGGCATCGTTTTCTGGTCATTCCGGATCATGGTCGGGATCGGCTTTGCCATGCTCGGTATCGGAGCGTGGAGCCTGTTCGCTCGCTTCCGCAAGAGGCTCTACGAATGGCCCATGCTCCATCGCGCAGCCTTGGTCATGGCTCCCAGCGGTTTCGTGGCGGTCATCGCTGGCTGGATCACGACGGAGGTCGGCCGGCAACCGTATGTGATCTACAATCTCTTGCGCACGGCAGATGCTGCGAGTCCGCTGGATGCCCCCGCCGTCGCCGCGTCATTGCTTGCATTCGTCGTGGTCTATTTCGCAGTTTTCGGCGCGGGTGTCTGGTATATCCTGCACCTGATGCACAAGCCACCGCACGCAGGCGAACATGGCGTCAAGCGCGGGGACACCGGGCCGATCCGGACTGCTGGCATTACGCCTGGCCCATCCCAGAATCCGGGCGATCCCGACACACTTCCGCGCGATCACGAGGAGGCGACCGATGGACGTTAACTTGGACCTGACGACGATCTGGGCTTTCATCATCGCCTTCGCCGTCTTCGCCTATGTGGTGATGGACGGGTTCGACCTCGGCATCGGCATTCTTTTCCCTACCTTCGAGGTCGGGCCGGAGCGCGATCGTGCGATGAATTCGATAGCGCCGGTCTGGGATGGCAACGAGACTTGGCTGGTCTTGGGCGGCGGCGGATTGTTCGCAGCCTTCCCATTGGCTTACGCGGTGATCCTGCCCGCCACTTACCCGCTCATCATCGCCATGCTGTTGGGACTGGTGTTCCGCGGTGTCGCGTTCGAGTATCGCTGGCGCGACCCCGGGCACCGCCGATACTGGGACGCGGCCTTCACTGGCGGCTCGCTGGTCGCGGCGATGGCGCAGGGCATGACATTGGGTGCGCTTCTCCAGGGGATCGAGGTCGTGGATCGATCCTATGCGGGCAGCTGGTTCGACTGGCTCACGCCCTACACGCTGTTGACCGGCCTAGGCACAGTCGCCGGCTACGCTCTGCTTGGCGCGACCTGGCTGGTGTGGAAACTGGATGGGGAGAGTCAGCATCATGCCCGAAAGTTGGGCAAGCGGGCGGCATGGGCAACGTTGGTTTTGATGGGAGGCGTCAGCCTCTACAATGTGTTCCTGAACGCCGAATATGCCGAGCGCTGGTTGACTGCGCCGGAGATCTACTTCGCCGCGCCGGTCCCGATCCTCACAGCGGTGATTGCCGTCATGCTGCTGAGGGCTCTTTCAGTGGACCGGCACAGCAAGCCGTTCTGGCTGAGCCTTGCGCTGTTCTTCTTCGGCATGGCCGGTCTGGGCGTCACGATGTGGCCCTATGTCGTTCCACCGGGCCTCACGATATGGGACGCCGCCGCGCCCGAACGCAGCCAGATCTTCATGCTGGTTGGCGTCGCGATCACCATGCCGCTCATCATCGCATACACCGCTTGGGCTTACTGGGTGTTCCGCGGCAAGGTGGCGGATGAGGGATATCACTGATGGACGAGCCTCAGGATCGCCCACTTTGGCAGCGGCTCGGCTGGATGTTCGTGATCTGGCTCGCCAGCATAACCGTGCTGGGTCTCGTAGCCTCGGTCATCAGGTTCTGGCTGAAAGCGTAATTGACGTTATCAATGCTCAACACAGTTATAGGTATTGGTTAAGTTATGAGGTCATCATCTAAAGGAAAAGGTGTGCCTCTCCGGCCTCTCTACCCTTCTGTTTGGTTTATCACTTATCGTAATCGATAATTTGAATTGGGCAGCGTGCCTGGGTCTCTCTACAAAGGATGCATCGACACGGAACAAGGAAAATTGAAATGAGCCTTCACATCGGTGACACCGCCCCCGACTTTACCGTCGACACCCAGAATGGCGAAATCAGCCTGCACGATTGGGCTGGCGATAGCTGGGTATTCTTCTTCAGCCACCCGGCCGACTTCACCCCCGTCTGCACTACGGAGATGGGCCGCACTGCGCAGCTCGCCAGCGAGTTCGACAAGCGCAATGTAAAGCCACTCGGCCTCTCGACCGACACTGCCGAAGAACACGCCAAGTGGATCGAAGACGTGAACGACACCCAGAACACGAATCTCGTGTTCCCGATCGTCGCTGATGCCGATCTCAAGATCGCCAAGCTCTATGACATGATCCATCCGGATCAGAGCGAAACGGCGGCTGTGCGGTCGGTATTCATCATCGATCCGGACAAGAAGATTCGGCTCACCATGACCTATCCCATGAGCGTAGGACGGAACTTCGACGAGATCCTGCGCGCGATCGATGCGCTCCAGTTCAGCGACAAGCATGGCGTGGCCACTCCCGCCGATTGGCGCGAAGGCAAGGATGCGATCATTCCACCATCGGTTTCCGACGAGGATGCAAAAGCCCGCTTCCCGCAGGGCTTCACCACGCTGCGCCCCTATCTGCGCACGGTAAAAATCGATTGAGCGTGACGCGCCATCGAATCTTTTGAAAGCGGGATCGGTTCGCGCCGGTCCCGCTTTTTCCTTATGAAGGAGGCACCATGCTGCTCGAGAAAATTAAGACATCCGGACTGTCCCACCTATCCTACCTGATTGGTTCGGGCGGGAAGGCGGCCATCATCGATCCGCGCCGCGACTGCGAATGCTATGTCGAAATGGCGCGCGCCGAGGGGCTGGAGATCACTCATATCTTCGAAACCCATCGCAACGAGGATCTGGTTTCGGGGGCGCCCATCCTGAGAGATTTGACCGGCGCGCGCGTCCTGCACGGTCCCAATTCTGTGGGCACGGTCGAATATGCCGAGACGGCTCACCAAGGTGATGAGTTTGAGATCGGACAGCTGAAAATTCGGGTGCTGGAGACACCGGGGCACACGGACGATCATCTTGCTTTCGTTCTTCACGACACTGCCTATCCCGATGGGCCAGTTGGAGTGTTCACGGGAGACGCGCTGTTCGTTGGCGATGTCGGACGGACGGACTTCTATCCCGAACGCAAACGCGAGGTCGCAGGTCTTCTCTACGATTCCCTCCACAAGATTCTCGATCTTGGCGACCAGGTCATTCTATATCCTGCGCATGGAGCGGGTTCCGTCTGCGGGTCGGGAATGGCGGAACGCGAGTTCTCGACACTCGGCCATGAACGCGCGAACAATCCGCGCCTTCAATTCGAAAGCCGGGATGCGTTCATCGACTTTAAGGTGGAAGAGAACCACTACCAGCCGCCGTATTTCCGGTTGATGGAGCGCCTTAATCTGGAAGGCGGCGAAGCTGCGCCTCGTGTGATGCGACCCAAGCGCCTGTCGCTGTCCGAATTGGAAAAGCTTGACGTCGACCACTTGGTCGATGTGCGCGAGCCGCTCGCGTTTGCCTCAGGCCATCTTCGCGGTTCCATGAACCTGCCAGTCGGGATGATCTCGGCATTCGCCGGATGGTTCATCCGTGAAGGCGACAATGTCGCTCTTGTCGCTTCCGATGAAGACCAGCTCGAAGCTGCTATGACGCATCTCGTGCGGATCGCACTCGACAATATCGAAGGCGGTTATGTCGGCGTCGTGCCTGCCGCTGCCCAAGGCAAGGCGATGCGGACTATCCCGATGATCGGGACCGACGAAGTTGAACGGCGACTGGAGAGCGACGAACGTGACTGGACGCTGCTTGATGTGAGGGATGCGGACGAACGCGCGCAAAACGCGATCGAGGGTTCCGAGCATATCTACGTGGGTGAACTCAACGAGCAGTATCACGATCTCGATCTGTCACAGCATTACACCCTGATGTGTGCAAGCGGGATGCGGGCCACGGTTGCTGCAGGATGGCTTGCGAGCCGCGGCTTCGAAAAGCTGGATGTCTATCTCGGCTCCATGGGTGCATGGAAAGCGGCCCATGACTGAACCGAGCTAGGCGGAGTTCTGGAACGAGCGTTACGCAGCGGACGAGTATCTGTTCGGGACCGCGCCCAACGCTTTTCTGGCGCGCGAGGCGCACCGCCTGACTCCCGGATCGAAAGTCTTGGCTGTCGCCGATGGCGAGGGGCGCAACAGCGTATTTCTGGCCCAGCATGGCCATCGCGTCGTCGCTACCGACGTTTCAGAAAGGGCGCTCGACAAAGCGAGAGCTTGTGGATCGGCGTGCAAAAGGGACCCTGTTAGCGGGGTGATCGGCGTCTAAAAGGGACCCCTCATTCTGATGGTGTAGTTGACCGCCTGGTTTTCCAGGTGGTGAGATCGGGATGTTGGTGGTGGAGACGGTCGTTCGGATTAGGCGGGAACACGCGAGCGGGAAGGCGATCAAGGCGATTGCGCGCGATCTGCGGTTATCCCGCAAGGTGGTGCGCAAGGCGATCCGGGCACCAGAAGGCGCATTCGATTATCGCCGCACGGTTCAACCGCTGCCTCGGCTTGGGCCGTTCCAGGAGCGGCTCGATACGCTGCTGACGGAGAATGAGGCCCGGCACCGGCGCGATCGGCTGCGGATGACGCGGATCCATGATCTGCTGTGCCGTGAGGGGTTCGAGGGCTCCTATGATGCGGTCCGGCGCTATGCCCAGCGCTGGAGGGAAGCGCGTCGCAAGGATGCGGGCGACGGCGCGCCAGCCTTCATCCCGCTAATGTTCAAGCCTGGCGAGGCATACCAGTTTGACTGGAGCCACGAGGATGTGGAGATCGCGGGTAAGCCGATGCGAGTGAAGGTGGCGCATATGCGGCTGTGCGCGTCACGGGCAGTCTACGTCCGGGCCTATCCGCGCGAGACGCAGGAGATGGTGTTTGATGCCCATGCTCGCGGGTTTGCGTTCTTTGGCGGCGTTCCCCTGCGCGGCATCTACGATAACATGAAGACCGCGGTCACCGCCGTGTTCGCTGGCAAGGAGCGCGTGTTCAACCGCCGGTTCCTGGTTATGGCCGATCATTATATGGTGGAGCCGACCGCCTGCTCTCCGGCGGCGGAAGGCGAGAAAGGGCAGGTCGAGAACCAGGTCCAGACCATCCGGGGACGCTTCTTCCAATGTCGCGCTGCTCCCCATGCTGGCGGGCAAGCCAAATGCTCTGGCCCGCAAGGAGGCGCACGACCTGCTGGAGGCGCTCGATGTCGCGCACCGCGCAGCGGCCATGCCTTCGCAGTTGTCGGGCGGCGAGCAGCAGCGGGTTTCCATTGCACGGGCATTGGTCAACCGACCGCCGGTAATACTCGCCGACGAGCCGACTGCGCCGCTCGACAGCGTTCGCGCACTGGCTGTGGTTGATCTGCTCAACACCATGGCCAAACAGTTCGAAACCGCGATCATTGTCGTTACACATGACGAGAAGATCATCCCGACCTTCCGCCGCCTCTACAATATCCGCGATGGCGTGACGATCGAGGAGCTGCAGCTCGAGGCTTCCCCCGCGCGCCGGACCTGATATCACAGGGACATGGTCGATCGTCGGCGAAGCAGCTTGCGCCCTTCACTGAACCACAGGACCGCACTACCCATGGCCAGGCAGATCAGCCAGTCATCCAACGCCAGCGGAACCGTGCCGAAAGCCGCATTCAGTGGCGAAAGATGGATTACCGCTACCTGCAGCAAGGCTGACAGGAGAACCGCAGCCCATAGCCAGCGGTTTGCGAACCAATGGGTAAATGCGCTGATCACGTCGGATCGTGCGCAGAACGCATTGAAGAGCTGCGCAAACACCAAAGTAGTGAAGCCGGCGGTGCGGGCGTGGTCTATATCATGGCTGCCCTCAACCAGACCGCCTGGCAGATAGATGTCGATTGTCCCAAGGGCGGCTAGCGCCATCACCAGCCCGAGACTCAACACATCGCGCCACATCCGCGCATCAATGGTGGGCGAGCTGCGCCGGCGGGGCGGGCGCTCCATCACGTCGCCGATCTCCGGGTCGACCCCCATGGCAAGGGCAGGCCCGGAATCGGTAATAAGGTTTATCCACAGGATCTGCGTCGCCAGCAATGGCAAGACCAGACCAGCACCATTGCTCGCATCGTCGAGGCCGATGACCCCTGCGCCGACAACGCCCAGGAATACCGTCAGCACTTCGCCCATGTTGGAGGAAAGAAGGTAGCGCAGGAACTTGCGTATATTGTCGAAGATGGCCCGGCCTTCGCGCACGGCCGCAACGATCGTGGCGAAATTGTCGTCGGCCAGGATCATCTTCGCGGCCTCTTTCGTCACTTCGGTGCCGGTCTGGCCCATCGCGATCCCGATGTCCGCAGACTTGAGTGCCGGGGCATCGTTCACCCCATCGCCGGTCATTGCGACGATCTCGCCATCTGTCTGCAAGGCATCGACGATCCGCAGCTTGTGAACCGGCGCAACCCGCGCATAGACTTGCGTCTCGCGAACCGCGCGGGCCAACTGCATGTCATCCAGCGCATCGAGGTCGGTCCCGGTCAGTACCCTTGCATCATTCGATGTTATTCCAAGTTGCGCCGCGATCCGGGCAGCAGTGCGGGGATGATCGCCGGTGATCATGACGACACGAATGCCCGCGCGCTGCGCCTCGGCGATCGCGATGGCGGCCTCTTCGCGCGGAGGATCGATGATGCCCACCGTGCCGACGAAGATCAGGTCGCGTTCAAGCGATCCATCCAGCTTTGCCTCTTCGCCGGGAACAAGCGGACGATAGGCAACCGCGAGCGTTCGAAGCGCGTCATTCGAAAGCCGCTCGACATCGGCGCGAGCTTTTGCCCGGACAATGTCGTCGAAGGGCCGGATGTCCATGCCGACGCGGATGCCCGTGCATCGATCCATCAGCACATCGGGGGCACCCTTTGCGATCAGCACGAGTTCGCCGCCGTGCTCCCGGTCGCGCTCGATCGTCGACATCATCTTGCGTTCAGACGTGAAGGGCAATTCGGCAGTGCGTTCGAACCGTGCCTGTCGTCGGGTGTCGGCGCCCAACTTCTTTTCGGCAACCAGGAAGGCCGCCTCGGTCGGATCGCCATCGATGGCCCAGGTCCCGTCGGCTAGCATGCGAAGACCGGCGTTGCCGGCAAGGCTGCCGCCGCTCAGCACGACGATATGCTCCGCCCTCAGCGCGTCATCGAGCGATGCACTGCCTTGCGCCTCGAAAGTGCCGTGCGGCGAGTAGCCCGTGCCCGTCACCCGGCTTTCGCCCGAAGCCGTGATGACGCGCTGGATGGTCATCTGCGAGCGGGTAAGCGTACCTGTCTTGTCGGAACAGATGACCGTCGCCGAACCCAGGGTTTCGACCGAGGAAAGCTTCTTCACCACGGCGTTGTGCGCCGCCATTCGCTGAACCCCGAGAGCTAGGACGAGCGACAAGATCGCCGGCAGTCCCTCCGGCACGGCGGCGACCGCAAGCGAGACGCCCAGGAGCAGGACAGTTGCGATGTCGTTCGGCGTCTCGACCGGTTGGACGATAATCAGCGTCGCCATGACAACTGCCGCGATGATCACCACGCTTGTGCCGAGGATCCGCCCCAGCCGAGCCACTTCGCGCTGTAGCGGCGTAGCCTCTTCGCGTGTCTCGTCGAGCATGGTGGCGATGCGGCCCATCTCGGTTCGCATACCGATGGCGGTGACGATTGCGCGGCCGGTGCCCTGTGCGACCGCGGTGCCTTTGAAGACCATCGAAGTCCGGTCGGCGAGGGCCGCCGGAGCGGGCAGGGTGGCCGCATCCTTTGCGACCGCTTCGCTTTCGCCGGTGAGCGATGCCTCCTGAACGCGCAGCGAGGCCGCCAGGATCAACCTCGCATCCGCACCGACTGCGTCGCCCTCCTCGAGCAGCAGCACGTCGCCAGGCACCAGTTCTCTAGCGGGTATCCGCTGCCTGCGACCGTCACGCATTACCGACGAGGTCACCGCTGTCATCTTCGCAAGTGCCGCTACCGCGCTTGCTGCCTTGCTCTCTTCGACGAAGCCCAAAACCGCGTTAAGCAGGATGACAATCGCGATGACCAAGGCGTCGACAGGCCACTCCCGCTCCCCCTCGATGAGCCAGATCGCAAGCGTCACCGCAATCGCTGCGAGGAGGAGGTAGACCAGCGGATCCCGGAACTGCGCAAGAATACGGCGCCACAGCGGCGGCCCCTTTACCGTCCGTAGTTCGTTGGAGCCAAAGCGGGCCAGTCGCTCGCTCGCATCATGCGCGGACAATCCCTTTGCAGGATCGACGCCCAGCGCGGAAGCGGCTTCCTCCGGCGATCCGGTGGATGGATCGTCGAGGTCGATCAACTCGGTCGGATCGGCCATGCGCTCTCTCGTCTCTGGTTACGCAAGCGCGCTAAGCCAGAATCGTGCTCGTCGCGATGAAGCGCTGGTGCCAAGACAGTGCCTCCTTGAGCAGCCTGGCGATTGCTGGCCATAGGAATCCTCGCGTGCTCGCGCGAGATAGTCGGCCAACGCCGGCCGGTAGTCCGGATGGGCGCAGTTCGCGATGATGACCGGTGCGCGCTGCCTGGGACTCAAGCCGCGAAGGTCGGCAAGGTTTAGTCGGTTGTAGCAGGGAAGGTTGGTTGACCGAGACCACATTGGCAGCATTCAAGAATGCTTGCCACCGCCGCTGCCTCTCATCCATGCCTTCGGCATCCTCCGAGCATATGTGCGTGATTTCCAGCCCCTCCGCGCGCGCCAGTTCAAGGTAGCATTCGCAGTCGCGACGTGGATCGATCACCGCGGCCTTGCCGCCAGAGCCGATGAGGTAGGACAAGTGGGACAGACCGGGCGTCTTGATTTTTTCGAGCAGCATATTGTCTCCCTACATAGCAAAAAGCGGGACCGGCGCGAACCGATCCCGCTGTTAAAAAAATTCAAATGAGGTTCGCGCTCAATCGATTTTGACCGTGCGCAGGTACGGGCGCTGCCAAGTGGACAGCAACGCCGGTTGATCTCGTTTTCGGTTCCAATTCAGAGTTGCGGGCTGTCGCCGAGGTCTATGCTTCGGATGACGCAAAGCAGATGTTCGCGGATCATTTCGTGAGGGTCTGGACGAAAGTGATGGAGAGCGATCGCCGCTAAGCGATCGCTACCCGAGTCATCGGGCGACCGCTCGAGCCTGATCCCCGACTGCTCGCTTGCGGAATATCCGCGGGCGAGTGGTCGGGGGACTTTCACGCATTCGAAGTTGGACCCCGCATGGTGATCGGGGTAGGTCGCGACCATGTGTAAATTTCCAGGTCTCACCATTCTTTTGCTGTTCACAACGGCGTGCACGCCCGAGATGATACCCAAGGCAGGGGCACCAAACCCCGCCACGACTGCGGAAGGTGCCGGCTCAATCCGAGAATCTGCTGAGGCCAGGGGGCTGGCATTTGCGCAACAGCATTGTTCCGGTTGCCATGCTGTGAGCGCCGGACGACGATACTCCCCGAACGTTGATGCCCCGACCTTTGAATCTGTCGTCAACACGCCAGGCCTGACCGGCGCGACGATCAAGCCCTGGCTGCAGAAATCACACAATTTTCCCGATGTGATGAACTTTGCCATCGATCCCGACCAGATCGATAACCTTGCTGCCTACATGATATCATTGCAGCGAAGCGATTACGTACCACCGATCTGACATGGGATAGACCGCAGTGGTTACGGGCAGGAACCATGTCCAATTGGTTGCCGGCACGGTACTGCTATGCTCTGATCGGTATTGCCTCCCACAACGCTGAATTAGAGGGAGCAGGAGGCAAACACGCGATCCCGGTCAGGCGTTTTCGGTAAGAGCCTGGGCAATCTGGTCCTTGAGCGCGAGGCGCTGTTTGCGCAGTTCGGTTTCGCGATCCTGCGACACCGGCGCGATGTTGGTTTCCGCGCGATGGATCTCGTCGTTAACTGCGTCATAGTCCACCAGGAGCTTGGCGAACCGGGTGTTCGACACCTTCAGAGCGTGGATCTGGTCCATCTGGTCAGGAAATTCATCGCCCAGAGTGTGGGGGGTATTCGACATTCACATTCTCCAATCGCAATCACGGCCCAGTCTCAAATGCGGCTGGAAGATTCCCTCGCGCCGCGCCGGAACTGGCCGTTCTTTAACCCTAGGGATGGCGAGCACAACTGTCGACGTCGCTTGAAGGCCGGAAGAAATCCTGCAGGCCGGCATAAAACAACCAATCTTTGCCTGCCGGCTTTGCGCCGAAGGACTTCTCGTTGTCAGGCAGCGGCGGCACTTGCTACCAAAGGGCTGGAGACTTGAAAGGATTATTGTCCATGCCGAATGCCGACGCCGCCCGAGCACGCCTTTCGCAACAACTCACCGAACTCGCAGGCCGGCAGCAGCGCCTCGCTCAGGATCTGGCGGAACCCTTGAACCCCGACTCGTCCGAACAGGCGGTCGAGATGGAGGATGACGCCTCTCTCGAAGCGCAGGCCGCGCTGGTCGCGCGCGAAATCGCGTCGGTCAACCGCGCCTTGTTACGCATCGAAAATGGCACCTACGGCGAATGTGTTCGCTGCGGCGATGCCATCGCTCCCAAGCGTCTTGAGGCGCGCCCGGAAGCCGCACTCTGCATTTCCTGCGCAAGCAGCGAGCAATGATATCGTCCGATTGAAAGCGCATGATCGAAACCCCTGCTCAGCCGTGGCACGACGTTCTGGACTTCTGGTTTCCGGAAGGGCGCAGCAAGGATGTGGACGCAGAGACTCATCGCAAGCATTGGTTCTGGCGCATGCAGGGAGGCGCCGACGAGTCGATCGTCGCCCGGTTTCCAGAACTGACGACCCGTGGGGCGAAAGGCGGGCTCGATCACTGGGCAGGCGATCCGGAGGGACGACTTTCGCTCATTATCCTGCTGGATCAGTTTTCACGGTCACTCTGGCGGGGCACGACGCGGGCATTCGCGCAGGATGCCGCCGCCCTGAAACTGGCGCTGACGGGGTTGGCAACTGACCACTATGAAGCTCTCGATACGCCGTGGTTCAAGATCGCCTTCACCCAGCCACTCGGTCACTGCGAAGGCCACGACCACCTCGAGCGGATCGACCTTCTGATCCGCCTGCGGGTAGAAATTGCGTCAAGCGCCCCGGATCATTTGCAGCCGATTTATCGTTCCCTGGTGAAACAGGCAGAAGACGTGCGCCAGGTGATTGCTGCGTTTGGCCGCCACCCGCACCGCAATCAAATCCTCGATAGGCAATCGACGCCTGCGGAAAAGGCATACCTGCAAAAGGGGGATTTTCCGCACCTGCGCGCATTTCAACCAGAACGCCTGTGACGGCAGGCCCGCACTGTTCTCGACCCCGGCAACCCTCACGCCAAGCAAGTGGCATTTTGTCAGACAGGTCGAGAAATGACCTGTTATGGTCCCAGCATGGCCACGGCATGAGGGGAGACGTTCTTTGAGTACAGGCACGACAACAGCGCACATCGTCGAGACCGGTGAAAGTGCTTTTGCCGTCAGCATCGACGTGTCCGGCCATCACCTCATCGGCGATGAGCCCGTCGAACAGGGTGGCGGGGACCTGGGACCGGCGCCCTACGACCTGTTGCTGGCAGCACTGGGCGAATGCACGGCCATGACGGTGCGTTGGTATGCCCGTCAGCAGAACTGGCCGCTCGAACGCGTGGAAGTCACCCTTACGCATGCCAAGGGCACGGTCGAGGGGAAGTCGGCGAAGACGGACCATTTCGCCAAGACGATCCGTGTCATTGGCGAGGACCTGTCCGATGAGCAGCGGGAAAAGTTGATCTCGGTGGCGTCCCGCTGCCCGGTGCAGCGCACGCTGGAGGGCACGCCGGTGATCACTACGGTTGCGGCAAGCTGACGAAACCCGCACCCCGACAGGAGAAGGCAGGCGATGAGCTACTATATTTCCGCCAGGTTGAAGGTCCCCTTCGATGACGCCAGCGCGCGCAGAGGCTGCGCTGAAGACGGAGGGGTTCGGCGTGATCAGCTGGATCGATATCCAGCAGACCCTCAAATCCAAGATCGACGTCGACTTCCGCCCCTATACGATCCTTGGCGCCTGCAATCCGACATTGGCACACGAGGCGCTGCAGCTGGAAGACAAGGTCGGCCTGATGCTGCCCTGCAATGTCATCGTGCAGCAGTCAGGTTCGGACGAAGTTGAAGTCGCCGCAATTGACCCGGTGGCGTCGATGCAGGCGATCAGCAATCCTGAACTGGTCAAAGCCGCCAGCACGGTTCGGGAAAAGCTCGCGCGCGCGATCGACCGGCTGCGGCAATCTGAAATTTAGACCAGCGAAAATCAGCACAGGAGGAAGATGATGAGCGCATTGGAAAATCTGAAGCCGGAACTCGCCACGTTGCGCGATGAGGCCAAGGTGCAGGCCCATCTGGGCAGCATGGAAGCCCAGCAGGAATGGCAGGAAGCCGAAACCAAATGGAACCATTTCGTGGCCGAAGCGCGCCTTCATGACAGCGGGCAGAACATCAAGTCGGCGATCGAGGTGCTGGCCGAGGAACTGCGCGCCTCCTATGAGCGATTGAAGAGCGCGCTCTGAGCTCCAATTCAAGGTCTACACAGATCCATGCCAAGTTGGCCCTATTGGCACCCTTAAATCCGACAGGCCCGATGGAGACCCAAGATTGATGACCTCACGAATTGCCCATCCATTGCTCCAGTCCCGGGTGATGGACGCCGAGGCGGCCGCGGCGCTGATCGCGCCGGGCACGACCGTGGGAATGAGCGGTTTTACCGGCGCGGGCTATCCCAAGGCGGTGCCGCAGGCGCTGGCGCGGCGGATCGAGGCGGCACACGCGGCCGGCGATCCGTTCGCGATCAGCGTGTGGACCGGCGCCTCGACCGGGCCTGAACTGGACGGCGCACTCGCCAAGGCCAAGGGCATCGATTTTCGTTTGCCCTACAATTCCGATCCGATTGCTCGCGAGCAGATCAATCGCGGCGAGATGAACTATTTCGACATGCATCTGAGCCAGGTGGCGCCAATGGCCTGGCAGGGATTCTTCGGTCCGCTGGACACGGCGCTTGTCGAAGTGACGGCGATCCTGCCTGATGGCTCGCTGGTCCCCGCCTCGTCGGTAGGGAACAACAAGACCTGGCTGGACCGGGCGGGGCAGGTCATCCTCGAGGTCAATCGCTGGCAGAACCCGGCGCTGGAGGGGATGCACGACATCTATTACGGTACGGCCCTGCCGCCGCACCGCATGCCGATCCCTCTGGTTCGCGCCGATGACCGGATCGGCCAGCCCACCTTCCGCTGCGATCCGGCCAGGGTTGTCGCTATTGTCGAAACCGACACGCCCGATCGCAACCTGCCGTTCAAGCCAGCCGACGATTGCGCCCAGCGGATCGCTGGCCACCTGATGGAATTCTTCGCGCATGAAGTCGCGCAGGGGCGGCTGCCGGAAAATCTGCTACCGCTACAATCGGGCGTCGGCAATATCGCCAACGCCGTGCTGACCGGCCTGATCGACAGTCCGTTCGAGAACATGACCGCCTATACAGAGGTCTTACAGGACGGAATGCTGGACCTGCTCACCTCGGGTAAGCTGCGCATGGCATCCTCGACGGCATTCTCGCTGAGCCCCGAGGCGGCGCATGCGCTGAATGCCGACATGGACCGCTACCGCGAGCGGATTATCCTGCGCCCCCAGGAAATCAGCAATCACCCCGAACTGATCCGCCGTCTGGGCTGCATCGCGATGAACGGGATGATCGAGGCGGACATCTACGGCAACGTCAATTCCACCCACGTCATGGGCTCGGCGATCCAGAACGGCATCGGCGGTTCGGGCGACTTTGCCCGCAATGCCTATATCTCGATCTTCATGGCTCCTTCGACGGCCAAGGGAGGGGCGATATCGACGATCGTGCCGCAGGTCAGCCACGTCGATCACATCAACCAGGACGTGCAGGTGATCGTGACCGAACAGGGGCTTGCCGATCTGCGCGGACTGGCGCCCAGGCAGCGCGCCTGCCTGATCATCGAGACCTGTGTCCACCCGCGCTATCGCGACAGGCTGGCCGACTATTACGAGCGCGCACTGCGCGATTCCTTCGGCAAGCATTCCCCTTCGTTGCTAAGCGAGGCGCTGGCTTGGCATCAGAACTTTATCGCCACCGGCCACATGTGATTGCAGGGCATCAGTCTGTGACCGCAAGCCGAAATGCGCTACCGGCGGGGTTTCGAACGCCTGAAACCAGGCTCGTGCGGGCTATCATCCTGACCAGTGGGCGTCTCATTCAGGATGACAATGCAACCGTTGATCCATGGCAGGATCAGGTTTGGGTCCTCAAGGACATCGACGTGCGGTTCCACACGGTCGGTGCTGTGCTGCTCGGCGTGCCGATTTATGTGCGCGCGCTGATGGAACACGTCGAACGCTACGGTGCGCATCTGAACTTTCGATCCAAACTGGTCGCGATCGACGGTGAGGCAAGGCTCGCGACGTTCGAACAGAAACGCGGCGACGAGTTCTCGCACGACGAAGAGCGATCCGACATAATCCATGACGTGCCGCCCCAAACCGCGCCAGGTTTCGTGCGATCCAGTCCTTTGGCGGCTCTATCCATTCAGGTGCTCCGCGAATTGTCCGATGAGAGACTGTAGGCTTTTCGCCGATTCGTCGTGCAATCGTAACGGTTCATCGCATCGCTTCTGCGGGGGTATCGGTGGGGGTATTTTTCTCGAAAAGTAAAAAATGATATATCTATATCAACATTATAAGAGAAATTTATGCGTCCCTCCTCCGCTACCAGGAAATAGTGTTCGCATAGGTTCGCTTATGTTCGCATGCAAGGGAGCCTGGTTCAGTCATGGGCGGCAAGATCGTAGTTGGAACTGATTTTCGCGCTGAAGCTGATCGGTCGATCGATCGAGCTTTGAAATTAGCCGAATAGTGGAATGCCGAGGTCGTCCTCGTCCATGCCCTCGATCCGGCCGACGTAGACCCGCCTTCGAAAGGCGAACTAGACCGGCGGATGCGTGCGGTTCTTCCTGATGGCGATTTTAAGGTAAGTTTTCGCTACCCGGTCGAGCGCGTCGACTGTGCGATTGCGAGCATAGCGAAGGAAGAAGACGCTCATTTGATTGTGCTCGGCGTGGCGCGCTTCAACAGCATGAAGGATTTCATGCTGGGGACCGCGGTGGACTACGTGATCCGCCATTCCACTGTCCCTGTGCTCGTTGTGAAGAACCGGCCGACCAGGCCCCATGACGGCATCGCATGCGCAACGGATTTTTATCCGCCGTCTCGCAAGGCGCTGGAGAAGGCAGCAGAGCTTTTTCCGAAAGCGGATTTTCAATTGATCCACGCCTATCATGTCACTTTCGAAGGCTGGCAGAAGGCCGAATATGTTCGGAAGGAGGTCGAAAAAGCCGAGCGCAAAGTTTTTGACGAGTTCCTTCAGATCCATCCCGAGACGCGAAAGCGGGTTACGACGCATCTTGTCTATGGCAGCCCGGGCAGCGCACTACGAAAGGACATTCGGGAAAGCGAAGCCGAGTTGCTGGTATTAGGAACTCATGGAGAATCTGCTTTGCGGCATGCGACCATTGGAAGCACTGCCAACGAACTGCTGCGAAGCCTTCCGGTCGACACTCTCGTTGTCACGAACCGCGAGTAGCGAGCACGGTCTCGAAGCCTCTAAATCGAGGGTCGTCAGCCTTGATTGGCTCGCCAAGCCATTGGGAAAGGCTTCGATGACCGACGAATTCGAACGGGTCTGTTGCGAATCTCAGGATGGTCGCCTGACATAATCGTCCGATTGCAGGGTCATGATGTGATCGGCGATGATCTCGATATCCATCTCATCGAGGTCAACGTCCATCTGCATCGGATAATTGTGCGCGTCTGACAGGAAGGTTTCGAGGGTTTCGCGCGTAAGGCCTGGGCTGTTCGCGATGTCGGCAAACCCGGGCGCATCGGGTTTGGGCGAAACGGCATTGGCAGTTACAGCGTGACATTCGCCGCATACCGCCTCGACGTAGTCAGGCGCCTTGGCCTGACTGGTCGCGAGCGCCATATTCTCGCTCGATTGGCAGCCGACCAGCAAAAGCGAAGTCAAAATAACAGATAGTGCAAATTTCATACGTTGCCTCATTGGTCGTGAGCCGAACCAGCATAGCTGTAAACCGATTGATACGATCACTTCCATAGCGCGTGATAATCATCAAGGTAGTCGAAGATACTCCTTGGTTTTTTAGGGATCATTTGCGCAAGATCGGGCGCAATGCCCGCAGCCTGACCGAACCGAAGGCCCACATGAAGCGCGGTCTGGACTATAGCCTTGCTCCAAGGTTCGTTTTTTGCACGAAGGTGCGTCAAATAGCCGATGATCGAGGCTGGCTTGTAAGAAATCTGACGGTTGAGCAGAAACGACAGGCGGTCGGCCACTTGCATAAACGTAACAGCTACGGGACCGGTCAGCCCATACGCTGTGTCAGAATGTAGATCTGGGCGTAACCGACAGCCCGCTGTTGCTTCTCCGATATCGCGGGCATCGACAAAAGCAACTTTGCCCCTGCCTGCCGGCACATATATCCGGTTGTCGAAACGTATATCTCCGGCGTAAGCCGTCTCGATGTTCTGAGCGAAGAAGCCTGGGCGCAAAATTGTCCAGCCCGATGTCTCGGCGAGATAGCGTTCGACCTTCGCGTGCGGCAGAAACGACAAATTTTCCGCCCCGGCAACCGACAAGAAGACAATGTGTTCGACGCCTATGGACCTTGCAAAGCGAACGAACGGCCCCAGCGTGTTGTCAATGTCAGTGATCTGCGGAGGGCGCAGGAGGAATAGTCGAGACACTCCGGACAAGGCCAAATCCCAACTCGCCCGGTCCAAAAAATCGAAGCGAACTTCACCAACACTACTGCCGTCACGGCTGGCGACGAGTGGTGCGGTGCCAGCAGCCCGCAAGGCTTGCACCACTGCCCTGCCGACAGTTCCGCTACCCCCAGTCACGAGAATATTCTCTGCTATGGCCATGCTGGCAGCATCGCGATCCGATAAAGGCAAGTCTAGCAATGTCCAATATTCGCCAAGCAGGCATGGCCCGCCCAGAGACGTTGATTAGACTTGCCGAGCGTATTGGCGCACAAGTTACTCGAGCTGAAACGAAAGCAAGATTGAGGCAGCGTGGAATCTTGCGGACCGGTTCGACCGGTCGATGGATGAAATTTCGGGCTCGTCAGTCGATAGACGTCAATCGACCAAGTTTCTGTTGGACGGCGAGCGTTGGCCCTTTCGGTCTCCTGCAAGTTCGCGATGAATTGCAAGACGGGCTACCTCAGGGTTTCGTAAGATTGCTTGACGCAATCACCTTGTCAAAAGCAACACCGAGTCCCGCCTTGCTGAAAGGGCAAATCATGCGGTATCTCGCGGAGTTACCCTGGGCGCCTGACGCATTGTTATCGAATGACCGAGTAAGTTGGGCCGAAGAAGCGGACAATACGCTCCGGGCATCCGTGCATGCTTTTGGTGTCCGCGCCTCCGTTTTGTTCAAGCTTGACGCGGATGGAACGATTGCATCCGTCAGTGCAGAAGACAGGCCGCGGCAGGAAGGGCGCGGCTTTCGGGAGCGACCTTGGCGCGGCACCTATGGCGACTATCGGAGAGTGGACGGGCGTCTTCTTCCCCATAAAGCCGAGGTGAGCTGGAAAGTGGACGGAACGTGGTTTCCGGTCTGGCGCGGAAAATTGGAACAATGGGAAATCGGAAAAGCGTCCTCCTGACTTCGGTGATCTCGATTGCATCTCCGGAAGCGACGGCGAACTACCCCTTCGCGTTGACCACTGTGTTGGCCTCACCGCCCAGCACAAAAATCCAGATCACGATACAAGCGATCCAACCCGTATTGAACACGACCAAAGCTGTCCATACCGCCGCCGATGTAGCCCTGCGGTGCCCCGGCCCGCGCACCATCTCGCCGACCCGATCGCCTTTGAAAACGCGAGCCACATCCTGAAGATGCAGCAATAGCCAAATTCCGGCGGCAAGGCTGGCAATCGCGAACAACGCGATCAGTGCGGGCAGAAACCAGAGCGGCATGTGATAACTCCTTGATCAATCGGCGTCAGACGGCCGAGCTGAACCTGCGTGCGGATTGCCGACGGTAAGCATCGAAAATCGCGGCGATCGTCCGGGAATATGGCAGCCCTTCGGCCGTTATGGAAAGGATGTCATGCTCGATCGAGGCGAGATCGCGGTCGACGAACGGTTCAAGCGCATCCTGCAATGTTTGCCGTAATTGCGAGGAAATGTTGGCGCTCCCGCGACATAGCAAATCCTCGATCATTCGCCCCCGCCGTCGGTCATCCTTCGTGCGAGAGACACCGACGTTCGTTGTCAGTTTGCCTTGGCTCGCCATCATTCGATAGCGGCCGCTGTTCTTCTCGTTCTGGACGAGGAGACCCGGGAAGCTGCTGACCGCCGAACTTCCGAGGCCGATGAGCGTCGGTGACTGATCGTCGGTAAAGCCCTGGAAGTTTCGTCGCAGCCTTTTTGCGGTGAAAGCCTGCGCGAACGGGTCGCCGGGCTTCGCAAAATGATCGAACCCGACCGCTTTGTAGCCGTGGGTGGTGAGAAAATCATAACCGAGTCCCGCCATGGCAAACCGGTCCACTGCTCCGGGAAGCGCATTGTCGCCGATAACGCGCTGCCGTGGGATGAGGTGCGGGACATGCGCATACCCGGGCCGGTGTCCACGAGATGATCCTCCACCTCCCGCGCGGCTACGACACGATGATCGGAGACGCGCATCATCGCCTGTCGACCGGTCAGGCGCAGCGGATCGCCCTGGCGAGAGCCCTGTTCGGCAAGCCGAAACTCATCGTCCTGGACGAGCCCAATTCGGCGCTCGATTCCGAAGGGGAGCAGGCACTGGTCCGGGCGGTCGCGGCCGCCAGGCTCGACCGTGCGGCGATCATGATAGTCGCGCACCGCGCGGCCATCCTATCCACGGCCGAGAAATTGCTCGTTCTGGAAGACGGGTCGGTGGCCGACTTCGGGCCACGTGACGAGATACTCAAGAAGATGCGCAGTCACATGGAGAAACGCACAGTCGTGCCGATGACCGGGAGAGCAAAGGCGTGAACGATATGAGCTGGAAATTCGGGAAACCCCAAATCGAAGCAGGCGAAGATGCCGAGGACGCCCCGCGGCGCGAACTGCGATCGGGTGCTGTCATCGGCGGGGAACGGCAGCAGGTCGAGCAGATCGGGGGCTATAACGAACAGATCCACTACAATCGCGAGCAGAGCCGCTTGATCGACGAGGAACTCTCGGCTCGCGGAGCGCATACCAAGCGGGGGATCGCCAAAGGGCCGGTCATCGCCTCGCCGCAAACCTCCACCGCCGCGCAGGCGGGCGTGACGCTGACCGTGCCGCTGTTCCAGGGCGGGCGGCCCGCCGCGCTTCAGCGGCAGGCGCAGGCGCGCATCCGCCGCGCTCGAAAACGTGATCGCCGCCGAGCGCGACGCGATCGCCCAGGTCCGCGCCGCCTATTCCAGCTGGCATGCCTCGCTTGCTATCATCGAAAGTTCGCAGACCGCGGTGGAAGCCGCCTCGCTCAGCCTAGAAGGCGTGCGGGCAGAGAATTCGATCGGCAACCGCACCATTCTCGACGTGAGCAGCTCCAACGCGCAGATTCCCGGCGGCGCGCAGTGCTGTAACGCAAAAGCCGACTTTGCGCTCGACCAGAGCATGGCGATCTGTTGGTAAAAGTTTCTTCACTAATAGTTTCTAAAGCCAACAGTAGGGGCAATCGTCGATCCGTGGCTTGCTCCGGTGTTGGAGTGCCCAGCCATGAGATGTCGCCCTTTTCTGCGCAGAGCGGCCAAACTGGCGAGAGCCACGCGGCTCGATCAACGAGGGTCCACCCTGCCGATGATGGCGATCGGCCTGCTGACGTCGCTCGCCGCCACCGGTTCCGCCATTGATATCGGCCGGATCTACATGGTCAAACTGCAGTTGCAGGCCGGCGTCGACGCAGCAGCACTGGCCGGCGCGCGGTCGTTCAGCAACACTTCCTCTTCCGACGCCGGTCGCGACAAACAGGTCGATTCCTATTTCGCCGAGAACTTTCCCGACGGTTATCTCGGCACGACATCCGTCCGGCCGGATCGATCGTTTCGCGTCGTCGATCAGACGAACGTGACCACGGTCAGCGCTCGGGCGAGCGTGCCGATGGCCTTCATGCAGATTTTCGGCTTTTCGAACACGAACCTGAACGCCACGGCCACCGCGGAGCTCCAGCCTCGTCCGCTCGAGGTGATGGTGGTGCTCGACGATACCGGCTCCATGCAGACGAAAGATGTGGGCGGCGGGTCCCGCATGGATGCTCTCAAGGCGGCGATGCACACTTTCGTCGACACTTTGCACGCCGGCCGCACATCTCGCGAGGATCTCGCGCTCGGATTCGTCACTTACAATGTGACCACCAATGTCGGGGACATCCTGACAGAACACGGGGTCGCTATCGAACCGATGGACGGCTTCACCAATATCGGAACCTACACCAACGGGATCAACGGCAGGGGCAATCCGCTCGGCTGGATGGGCTGCGTTGAGGACGACGCAACCGTTCAGAACCTGTCATCGTCGCCTTCGACCTTCGAGGCGGGAGCGTGGGACATCGTCAGCAGCCTGCCCGGCGAGGAAACTACGCGCGGACGCCATCCAGCGGTCCGCCCATACCATTACAAGCCCCTGTCGCTGTTGAACAATTCGGGGGACACCTATTCGTCCTCGGCCGATAGCGTGTCGAAATACGTGCCCAAGCATACGCAGTCCAACACATCCGACGGGCGCAGGAACAACCACTACTTGTTGAGCCCCGGTGGCGACATGAGCAAGGGTCAGGAGCTCGCAAACAAGGCTGCTTATCGTCAGCACTTCTACGATTTCTACATCGGCCTCAACAACGGGTCCGCGACGGCGAGCGACGACGTAATTGTCAGTAGCGGTGATGGCTATTTCGATCCCGCCAGCGGCGGTGCGTGGAAGGTCAAGTACGACCGCATCCCCTATATCGGAAACTCTTCCTACTGGGCGCAGCCGAACCCGGCGTATGGCTATCCGCTCAATTCGCCGCGACGCATCAACCACACCCTCAAGATGGCGACTCCGAACTGGCAGTGCCCCGAACCGGCGATGAAGATTTCTTATGGCCGGCAGAAGTCGGAGTATTTGAATTACGTCGACTACGACAATTATGCAGTCATGCCGGCGTCGGGCACGCTGCATCACATCGGCTTGCTATGGGGCTATCGTCTGTTGGCGCGCGACGATGTTTTCCGGCGGACGAATCCGTATCCCGACCAGAAGCCGATCAAGGCCCTGGTTTTCATGACGGATGGTGAAACGTCGCTCAGTTCCGAGCCGACCTGGTACGGCGCCTATGGTCGCCTGGCGGACCGGCGTCTCACGGATTCCACTAGCACGGGCAATTTCCAGACACAGATCATGCGGCGCTTCGCAAAGGTCTGCGAGGCGGCGAAGCGCGACGATATCGACGTCTACATCGTTTCGCTGAAAGCCAATGTCGGCGAGTTTTCGACATGCGCCGGAGACCGGTATTACCGAACCTCCGACGCCGCGACCATCAACGATGCTTTCGGGCAAATCGCCGTCGACCTCGTCGATCTGCACCTCACCGACTGATGTCTTTCCGTCTTAACTCTGTCCCGGCCCGCAAGCCGTTGAGCCGTGACGATCGCGGCACGACGCTGGTCGAATTCGCCCTGCTGGCGCCCGTCCTCATATTGCTGATCGCGGGTGGGATCGAACTCGGCAGGCTGGCGCTCATCAAATCGACGCTCGAGACGAGCACGGCCAGCGCCGCCCGGGAAATTCTCGTCGATCTCGAAGTTCCGGAAGACGAGCGAGACCACGCCCTTCGCAGAATGATCACGAACCGCATCAAACCTCTGGGCGGTATCGACAGCGATACGGTTTTGATCGAGACCAAGGTCTACCGCACCTTCGGCGACAGCTATCCCGAGAGCTTTTCGGACCTCAACGGGAATGGCCAGTACGACGGTCCGAACGGTACTTTCTCCGGCGAGCCATTCGACGATCGCAACCGCAACGGACGCTTCGATCTGGCCACTCAGCGCGAGGGCAAGCTGGGCGGGGCGGGCGATGTCGTTTCCTACGAGGTCAAGCTTCCGGTTCAGCTGCTCTTCGGCTTTCTGGCCCGCGATTGGGGCATGTCCGACGGCATCGTTCTCAAGTCGGAAATCGTCCTGCGAAACGAACCCGTAAAGACGTCGAGGCGTGTAGGATGAAGGTGCGCCGATCCATCGGAAACGCCTTTCGGCGAATTGCCAATCTAGGCGAGGAGGGGATCGCCTTCATGGAGTTCGCCTTCCTGCTGCCGATCTTCCTGATGGTGGTGCTGGGCGGGCTCGAGCTTGCCAATCTCACTCTCACCAATCTGAAGGTCCAGCGTCTGGCGAATCTCAGCGCGGATTTGATCTCGCAGAACGGGGTCGGCGGGAACCAGCTGAGCGAAATGCAGATCTACGACATTCTGGACGCGATGAATGTCAGCGCCAAGCCGCTGGACATGCGGGCGCGGGGACGCGTTATCTTGTCGAGTGTGATCGGCACGGATGCCAACAATGACGGCACCAGCGAGCGGCAGGATTTCGTCTGGCAGCGGTTCGACGGCGGGCTTCTCTCGGCGCGGCCAATGCTGGGCTGCTGGTCCGATCACGGCAATGTCGTGCTCCCCTCGCAGCGTCGCCTGTCGCCGAACGAGGTGATCTATCACGCGCAGGTCAGCTACGCCTACGAACCCTTGATCGGGGGGACCGTTCTCGAATGGCTGAACGTGCCCACCCTGATTACCAAGTCGGGTGCCTATCGCGGACGGACGTCCAGCTTTCGGTCGGTCCTGGTCACGCCGGGATACGAGGCGAAGACCGACTGTAGAAGATAGAGGCCTGTTCCGGTGCTGGCCGCTGACGCGAGCGGTCAGTGATCCCCGGCAAGATCAAAAGCGTGGGGTGGCGGGGATTCCGACAGCCCTGCACCGACCAGAAAGAAGTCCATGCGCTCGTCCAGTCTCGCGGAGGAGGGTTCCGCCCCGATACCGTGACCGATGGCTTCGGTGTGCATGTCGCTGACGAAGAGATCGAGAAAAAGTTCGGCCAGCATTTCGGGGGACCGGTTCATCGAAATGCCCCCGGCGCGCCATTTGCGGAACAGCATCTCGAGCGCGTTGCGGGTTCGCGACACGGTTCGTTCGAAAAACAACTGGGCGAAGTCGCGGTCGGCCATGCTTCGCGCCACCACGATCCGCACAAGTGAAATGGTCTCGGCTTCCAGCAAATGTTCTTGCAGCCCCGCTCCGACGCGGCGCAGGATTTCGGCCGGTGATCCTCCCGCAGCTTCGGCGGTTGCGATGATCGATTCGCCGGAATTGGGACTTTCGAAGATTACCGCTTCGAGGAGCCCCTCCTTGTTGCCGAAGAGCTTGTAGATGGTTGCCAGCGATCCCCCCGAGCGCGCCACGATGGCGCCAAGCGTCGTGTTCTCGAATCCCTGTTCGACGAACAAGGCCCGTGCCGCGTCCACAATCGCTCGTCTGCGCCGATCAAGACGACAAAGTTCTGCGGGATCAATCATCTGTGATAGAATCCATGAAAGCGGGTTGCGGGGCAAGGGTGTAATCACTATTACACCTTCGCAATTGCACAAAATCGCATTATAACTGACCGAAAGCACCGTTCCCCATGATGCGCCACCTCGCCGGCCTCGCTGCCAGCCTTCTCCTTCTCGCATGTTCCGGTCCGGAAGCGCCGCCCGAGCCGCAGGCCGTTCCGGTGCGCACGATCACCGTTGCGCGGCAGGCCGTGCCGAACGTCATCGAACTGCCGGGGCGTGTGGAGGCGGTGCGATCCGCGGAGGTACGGGCGCGGGTGACCGGCATCGTGCAGGAACGGCTCTTCGAGGAGGGCACCGATGTCCGCGAGGGTCAGCCCCTCTTCCGCATCGATCCACGCGAATTGCGTGCGAGCTACGCCCAGACCCAGGCCGCTCTCGAGAGGGCGCGGGCGACCGCATCCAATGCGCGCGCAGTCGTGGAGCGCTACCGTCCGCTGGTGGACGAAAACGCGATCAGCGGTCAGGAATACGACGCGGCGCTGGCTGCCTCGCGCGAGGCAGAGGCCAATGTCGCGCAGATTCGCGCGCAGCTCGAAGCGTCGTCGCTGCAGCTCGGCTACACCACCGTCCGTGCTCCGATCGCCGGTCGCGTGGGACGAGGGCTGATTACCGAAGGCGCACTAGTCAGTCAGGCCGAGGGCACGCTGATGACCCGGATCGAGCAGATTTCGCCGGTCTATGTCAGCTTCTCGCAGGCTGCGAGCGAGGTCCTGAGGCTTCGCCGTGCGATCACGGCGGGCGAAGTCGATCTCGACGAGAACGACCGGGTCGAGGTCCGCCTGACTTTCAGCGACGGCACCGAGTATCCCATTCCCGGCTATATCGACTTTCTCGCCTTTTCCGTCGATCAGCAGACCGGAACGGTCGAGCTGCGCGCCGAGTTTCCCAATCCGCAGCAGCTTCTGATTCCGGGCGAGTTCGTCCGCGCCCGCATCTACGCCGGTGAAATCCAGAACGGATTGAGCGTTCCGCAGCGCGCGGTGAACCTTACCGAACAGGGCGGCTCCGTCTTCGTGGTGGACCGGAACGGGCAAGCCGCCATGCGCCAGATCGAACTCGGCGCCATGGTCGGCGGAAACTGGATCGTCGAGAGCGGGCTCAATCCCGGCGATCGGGTGATCGTCAGCAATGTGCAGAAGATCCGCCCCGGCGCGCCGGTGCAGATCGTGACCACGCCGACCGGACGCCGTCCGGCTGGGCAATCCACTCCCAACCGATCGACAGCCAACCAACCCGCAGCCCAGCGCCAGGATCGCTGAGCCGTGGCACGTTTCTTCATCGACCGGCCGATCTTCGCCTGGGTGGTGTCGCTCGGCATTCTGCTCGCGGGGTTCATTGCCCTGCGCGCCCTGCCGATCGAGCAATATCCCGAAGTCGCGCCTCCGTCGCTCGCGATCAACGTCGTCTATCCCGGCGCCGACGCCGAGACGCTGGAGCAGAACGTCACTCAGGTGATCGAGCAGCAGCTGAACGGGGTCGAGGGCTTCCTCTACATGGCCTCCTCCAGCGCCTCGAACGGAACCGCGACGATCACGCTCACCTTCGAGGCGGGCACGGATATCGACATCGCGCAAACCGAGGTCCAGAACCGGCTGAGCACGGTCGAGGCGCGGCTGCCGGAAGAGGTCCGCCGACAGGGCATCACCGTGCGCCAGGCCAACGCGGGCTTTCTGCTGATCGTCGCGTTGACCTCGGAAAGCGGGGCGCTGAACACCACCGATCTCGGCAACATCGCTTCCAACCAGGTTCTCGACGAACTGCGCCGGGTGAACGGTGTCGGCGACGTGACCCTGTTCGGTTCGCAATATGCGATGCGCATCTGGCTCGATCCCGAGGCGCTCGCTTCCTACAATCTGTCGCCTTCCGCCGTGCTCGCCGAAATCCGCGAACAGAACGCGCAGACCGCCGGCGGCTCGATCGGCGCGAAGCCGCTTGCCGACGGGCAGCAGATTACCGCGACCATCACCACCGAGGGACGGTTCTCGACCGTTCGCGAGTTCGAAGACATCATTCTACGCGCCGACAGCGGCGCCGCCGTCGTGCGCCTGGGCGAAGTCGCCAGGGTCGAGATCGGTGCGCAGAGCTACGCCACCTCGACCACGCTCAACGGCCAGCCGATGGCCGGCATGGCGATTCAGCTTGCCACCGGAGCGAACGCTCTGGCGGCAGCGGAGGGGGTCAAGGCGCGTATGGCGGAAATCGCCGAGGGCCTGCCGGCGGATGTCTCCTGGTCGATACCCTACGACACCACGCCCTTCGTCGAGGCATCGGTCGAGGAAGTCGTGAAGACGCTGGTCGAAGCGATGGTGCTCGTCTTCCTCGTCATGTTCCTGTTCCTGCAGAACTGGCGCGCGACGCTGATCCCGACGCTGGTCGTGCCGATCGCGCTGGCTGGCGCGTGCCTCGGCTTGTGGCTGTTCGGCTTCTCGATCAATGTCCTCTCGCTGTTCGGCATGGTTCTCGCGATCGGCATTCTTGTCGACGACGCGATCGTCGTGATCGAGAATGTCGAGCGGATCATGCGCGAAGAGGGCCTGCCGCCGCTGGAGGCGACACGCAAGGCGATGGGGCAGATCACCGGGGCGATCATCGGCATCACGCTCGTCCTCATTGCGGTGTTCGTGCCGATGGCCTTCTTCCCGGGATCGACGGGCGGAATCTATCGCCAGTTCTCGGTCACGCTGTCGATCGCAATCTTCTTTTCCGCGTTCCTCGCGTTGTCGCTCACCCCGGCGCTGTGCGCCACTTTCCTCAAGCCGATTGCTGAAGGGCATGGCGAGGGCGGAGAGGTAGAGCTCGATCGCGAGGCGGAAGAACAGCCCGGCTGGCGTGGTCGGTTCGCGCGTGTTCGCAATATGTCCGCTCGTTTCTTCGGGCGGTTCAATCGCTGGTTCGCCCGGATGCAGGAAAAATACGGCCGTGCGAACGACAGCATATTGTCGCGGCCCTGGCGTGCCTTTGCGGTGTTCCTCGCGCTTGGTCTGGTAACGGTGCTGCTGTTCGCGCGCCTTCCCTCAGCCTTCCTGCCGACCGAGGATCAAGGTTTCCTTATCACCGCGGTCCAGGCTCCGCCCGGGGCCTCGCAGGAGCGCACCGACGAGGCGCTCGAGCCGATCACCGATTGGTGGCTGGCGCGCGACGAGGTCGAGAACCTCGTCGTCGTGCGCGGGTTCAGCTTTTTCGGACAGGGCCAGAACAATGCGCTGATGTTCGCCTCGTTCAAGCCGTGGGGCGAACGCACCGGCGATGGCAGCGCCGCCGACGAAATCCTCGGCCAGGCAATGGGTGTGTTCAGCCAGGTCGAAGGCGCGATCGCCTTCGTCATCCAGCCGCCCGCTATCCAGTCGCTCGGTCAGGCGAGCGGGTTCACGCTGAAATTGCAGGATCGCGGCGGACTTGGCCGCGAGGCGCTGACGGCCGCGCGAGACCAGTTGCTCGGGATGGCATCGCAGAGCGCCCTGATCGCCAACTTGCGTCCCGAAGATCAGGGGCCGAGCCCCGAAGTCGCGATCGACATCGACCGGGTTCAGGCGCGCGCGCTCGGGCTTTCGCTTGCCGACGTCAACGCCTCGCTCTCGATCGCTTTCGGTTCGGCCTATGCCAACGACTTCAATCGCGACGGGCGGGTGCTTCAGGTGCTGGTTCAGGCCGACGCGCCCTATCGCATGACGCCGGACGACATTCTGGCGCTGCGCGTTGCCAATGCACAGGGCGAGACGGTGCCGTTCAGCGCTTTCGCAACCGCCGAATGGTCGGCCGCTCCGGCGAGCCTGGCGCGCTATAACGGTTATCCGGCAATGACCCTGTCGGGCATGGCCGCTCCCGGAGAATCGTCCGGCGCGGCGCTGGCCGAGATGGAGCAGCTGGCGAGCCAGCTTCCCGCCGGGATCGGCTACGAATGGACCGGCATCTCCTATGAGGAGAAGCAGGCCGGCGGCCAGATCGGCCTTCTGCTCGGTCTGTCGGTGGTGGTGGTGTTCCTGGTGCTCGCCGCGCTCTACGAGAGCTGGGCGGTGCCGCTTGCCGTTCTGCTGATCGTGCCGATGGGCGTGCTCGGCGCGGTGCTGTTCTCGATGCTGCGGGGCTTGTCGGCGGACGTCTATTTCAATGTCGGCCTCATCACCATCATCGGTCTTGCCGCCAAGAACGCGATCCTGATCGTCGAGTTCGCGATCGAGGAAGAGGAACGGGGTTTGAGGCGGATCGACGCCGTCAAGGCGGCGGCGCGCCTGCGCCTTCGCCCGATCATCATGACCTCGCTCGCCTTCACCATGGGCATGGTCCCGCTGGTGCTCGCGAGCGGCGCGGGTGCGGCCAGCCGCATCGCGGTCGGCACAGGCGTTGCCGGCGGCATGATCGCGGCAACCGTGTTCGGTATCTTCCTCATCCCGATGCTCTACCTCCTCGTTCGCCGCAATATCAGCCGCAAGAACCCGGTTGCGACCGGCGGCCACGAGGGCGATCGACACCATACCGGGCCGCTCGCCGGCGAGCCGGAAACCTCGACCGAAGGGAGTGCCCGATAATGGCGCGTTCGCTCCGATCCCTCCTTGCCGTCACCGTGGCGTCGAGCATGCTGGGGGCCTGTGCCAGCATGGCGCCCGACCATGTCCGCCCCGAAGGCGCCACCTCGGCCGCGTTCGATCCGGAATACCGGCCCGATGGCGAGGTGATCGCGTCGCAGCTGTCCTATCGCGACTGGTTTCCCGATCCGCGTTTGCAGGGCCTGATTTCCAGCGCGCTTGCGAACAACCGCGATCTGCTCGCGGCGACCGCGCGGATCGAGCAGGCCCGCGCGCGCTATCGCATTCAGGACAGCCGCCGCCTGCCGACCGTGGTGGCGAATGCCAGCGGGACCCGCACGCGTCAGCCGCTCGGTGTCAATCCCGCACTCGATATCGGCGACGTGGAAGGCGCGCCGGCATCGGTCACGTTCAACCGCTTCGATATCGGCGTGGGCGTGAGCGCGTTCGAACTCGACTTCTGGGGACGGATCGCCAGTCTCAGCGAGGCGGCCCGGGCCGAATACCTCGCAACGGTCGCGGCGCAGCGCGCGTTCTATCTTTCGCTGATCGCCGACACCGCGACGACCTATTTCGAGATCGTCGAGACCGAAGAACAGATCGCGCTGGCCGAGGCGACGGCCGAAAGCCGACGCGAGGGGCTGCGGATCGCGCGTCTCAGGCTGGACAATGGCGTGACCTCGGCGCTTCCCTACCGCCAGGCCGAAACCCTGCTCACTCAGGCGGAACAACAGCTGGCCAGCGAGCAACTGGCGCTGGCTCAGCTACGCAATCAGCTCGCCGTTCTGGTCGGGGGCGTCGTTCCTGCCGGCCTGCCCGAAGGCCTTTCGCTGACCCAGCAGGGCGACGATCGCCGGCTGGCTGCGGGACTTCCTTCCGACCTGCTTCTGGTCCGTCCAGACATCATAGCGGCCGAAGAGCGGCTGCGCGCGGCCCGGGCCAATATCGGTGCAGCGCGGGCAGCCTTCTTTCCGACCATCTCGCTGACGGGCAATGCCGGGCTGGCCTCGAACAGTCTGGGAGATCTCTTCGGATCCGATGGCTTCGCGTGGAGCTTCGGACCGGCAATTTCCCTCCCGATTTTCGACTGGGGCGCCCGCGAGGCCGATCTCGACCTTGCACAGGCGCTGGAGGTCGAGCAGGTCGCCAATTACGACCGCACCGTGCAGACCGCCTTCAGGGAGGTGTCGGACGCTCTGGCGGGCCGCCGCTGGCTCTACGAACAGGTCGAGACGCTGGAACGCGCGGTCGATGCGCAGGAGCGGATCGCGCGTATTGCGCGGTTGCGCTATCGCGAAGGGGTCGCCGACTACCTCGAAGTGCTGGACGCCGAACGCAACCTGTTCAGCGCCCGCCAGCAATTGCTCGCGACCGAGCGAGCATGGTTGCAGAACAGGGCGACATTGTTCGTCGCGCTGGGCGGCGGAGGCGAACCGGGGACGGCTATCTCCGCACGGTGACCGGAACTCGGGTCGAGGAATCGGTCTGCTGCCGATCGCGTCCCGAACGAGAAAACCCCGCCACATCGCAATGGCGGGGTTTCGTGCTCCTAGGACCGACCGGCGTCAGGCGCTTTCGAGTTCCTTGTCCTCGACCATCACGCCCAGCGCTTCGATCAGCGCCTTGGAAAAGGCCGGGATATCGTCCGGATTGCGGCTCGTAATGAGATTGCCGTCCTTGGCGACTTCCTGATCGACGACATTGGCGCCCGCATTCTTCAGATCGGTGCGGATCGAGGTGTAGCAGGTGGCGGTCTTGCCTTCGACGACACCGGCCTCGATCAGCATCCACGGCGCATGGCAGATGGCGGCGATCGGCTTTCCGGCGTCATTGAATTCGCGCACGATCGCGACAGCGCGGTCGTTCGCGCGCAGAAGGTCGGGATTGATCTGGCCACCGGGAATGAGCAGCGCGTCGAATTCCGAACAATCGGAAGTATCGTCGACCGTCTTGTCGACCTTCACGCTCTTGCCCCAGTCGTCCTGATCCCAGCCCTTGATCTCGCCGCTTTCGAGGCTGACCACGACCGTATCGATCCCGGCCTTTTCGAGGTTCGCCTTGGGCTTCATCAGCTCGGACTGCTCGAAGCCGTCGGTGGCAAGAATCATGACGGTTTTGGCGTTGCTGGACATGGAAGTGCTCCTTGATTTGCGTTTGCCTGTCCAACGCGCCGGGCACGGCCACCGTTCCGCTCTTCTAGCCGGGGCGAGGCGGTGGTAGGGCGGGCCGCATGGCCACCATCGAAGACGAGACAGACCCGTTCGACGCAATCGTCGATGCCCCCTTCGACAGTGCTCTCAGCGAGCGATATCTGGTCTATGCGCTCAGCACGATCACCGCGCGCTCGCTGCCCGACCTGCGCGACGGGCTGAAGCCGGTCCATCGCCGCTTGTTGTGGGCGATGCGGCAATTGAAGCTCGACCCGGCAAGTGCGTTCAAGAAATCCGCCCGCGTGGTGGGGGACGTGATCGGCAAGTATCACCCGCATGGCGATGCCAGCGTCTACGACGCGATGGTCCGTCTCGCGCAGGATTTCGCGCTGCGCTATCCGCTGGTCGAGGGGCAGGGCAATTTCGGCAATATCGACGGCGATAACGCCGCCGCCTATCGCTACACCGAAGCGCGCCTGACGAAGACGGCGCTGCGCCTGATGGAGGGGCTGGACGAGGGCACGGTCGATTTCGTGCCCACTTATAACGGCGAGGAGCAGGAGCCGGAAATCTTCCCCGGCCTCTTCCCCAACCTGCTTGCCAACGGCGCCAGCGGCATCGCGGTCGGCATGGCGACCAACATCCCCAGCCACAATGTCGCCGAGGTTGTCGATGCGACGCTCGAACTGATCGACAATCCGCATGTCGAGCATTCGCGGCTGATGGAACTGTTCCACGGGCCTGATTTCGCCACTGGCGGGCTGGTGGTCGACAGCCCCGAGACCATCGCCAACGCCTACGAGACCGGGCGCGGCTCCTTCCGCATCCGCGCGCGCTTCCACGCGGAGGAGGCTGCCGTCCCCGCCGATCGCGAGGCGGGGATCGAGCGGCTCGGCGGCGGGCAGTGGCAACTGGTCATCGACCAGATTCCCTATCAGGTGCAGAAGGGCAAGCTGATCGAACAGGTCGCCCAGCTCATCGCTGACCGCAAGCTGCCGATCCTTGAGGATGTGCGCGACGAGAGCGACGAGAACATCCGCATCGTCTTCGTACCGCGCAGCCGCAAGGTCGATCCCGAGCTGCTCAAGGAAAGCCTCTACAAGCTGACCGACCTCGAAACGCGGTTCGGCCTCAATCTCAACGTGCTCGATGCCACGCGCACGCCGATGGTGATGGGGCTGAAGGAGATGCTGTCGAACTGGGTCGCAAGCCAGATCGATATTCTCCAGCGCCGCAGCCGCCATCGGCTCGATCAGATCGCCCGGCGGCTGGAACTGGTCGAAGGCTACATCGCGGCCTTCCTCAATCTCGACCGGGTGATCGAGATCATTCGGTACGAGGATGATCCGAAATCCGTGATGATGGCCGAATTCAGCCTTACCGACCGGCAGGCCGAAGCGATCCTCAACATGCGCCTGCGCTCTCTGCGCAAGCTGGAGGAAATGCAGCTGCGTCAGGAAAAGGACGAGCTGCTGAAGGAACAGGATGAGCTGGAAAAGCTGCTCGGCAGTCCCGCGCGCCAGCGCACGCGGCTGAAGCGGGACCTGAACGCTCTGAAGAAGGAATACGGGCTCGACACGCCGCTCGGCGCGCGGCGCACGCGGATCGAGGAAGCCGCGCCCACGGTCGAATTCAGCATGGACGCGATGATCGAGAAGGAGCCGGTCACCGTGATTCTCAGCCAGAAGGGCTGGGTCCGGGCGGCGCGTGGCCATGTCGACCTTGCTGCGAGCGCGGACGGGATGGGCGATTTCAAATACAAGGAAGGCGACGGCCCGGCCTTCGCGCTCCACGCCCAGACCACCGACAAGCTGCTACTCGCCGCCGATGACGGGCGCTTCTTCACGCTCGGCGCGGACAAGCTGCCCGGCGCGCGCGGTTTCGGCGAACCCGTGCGCAACACGCTCGACATCGATCCGGCGGCGAATATCGTCGCGGTGATCGTGCATCGCAAGGGCACGCGGCTGCTGCTCGCCGCGACCACCGGCAAGGGCTTTGCTGCGACGACCGACGATCTTCTCGCCGAAACCCGGAAAGGGCGGCAGGTGATGAATGTGAAGGACGGGGCGAAGCTGCGCGTCGCGCGGGCCATTCCGGCGGGCCACGATCACGTCGCCGTCGTGGGCGACAATCGCAAGCTGGTGGTCTTCAATCTCGAGGAACTGCCCGATCTCGCGCGCGGGCAGGGGGTGAAGCTGCAGAACTACCGGGATGGCGGGCTGAGCGACGCCACGACGTTTAGACTCGAGGACGGGCTCAGCTGGACCATGGGCGGCAAGGAAGGCCGCACCCGGACCGAAGGCGAGATGTGGCAGTGGAAGGTCGCCCGGGGCGGGGCAGGGCGGATGCCTCCGCAGGGCTTCCCGCGCGACAACCGCTTCACCTGAGGCGGTCTTCGCGCGCGGTCCCGGACGAGAAAAGGGCCGGAAGCGGTATTCCGCCTCCGGCCCTGTCATCTTGTCGGCTGCGGCTCGAAGAGCCGGCCATGCCGGTCCGGTTTACTCGGCGCCGGCTTCCATCGCCGTGCCGGCATCCGCCTGCGCGGACATCGCCTGATCGATCTGCTCGTTGGTCAGGCGAGCCATCAGCCCGGTTTCGCCCATCGCGAGATATTCGCGCGGCAGAGTGACCTTGTTGGTCTCGTCGCCGCCACGGGCGATCACGACGTTCGCGCCATCGATTTCGAGCACGGTGCCAAGCGAGGCGTTGTCGGCAGTCATCACTGCGGCACCTTCGACCAGCGCGGCATCACGGGCAGTGTTGGCTTCGGCGATCTGCGCGTCGACCATGCCGTCGAGCTGCGCCTTGGTCACCGTGATGGTCGGGCCGTTATCGCCGGGACCGTACATGTTCACGGCCAGCGGAACCATGTGCTTGCCGGTGTTCAGGATGGCCTGTCCGTCGGCGACGCTCTCGATCGTGCCGACGGCATTGCCCTGCGGCCCGTAAACGGTAGCGCCGGCGACGACCTGACTTTCCGCGGTCGCGTCCGCCGGGGCGGCATCCTGCGCGAAGGCCGGAGTTGCCGAAAGGGCGATGGCCGCGGCGGCCAGCTTGAGGGTATTCATTGTAAGCTCCAAAGTCTGCTTCTGGATGTGGGACTGAAAATGCAGCAACCCTTGGGATGTGCCCGGCAGGTTGCGAAAAAAGCCGCCAGTGGTTGTCGGGCGGGGATGAACCGGGACGGTGCCGGTTGCTGACGGAATGGCGAGGATGGCCCCGAAAGGCAACCTCGCCTCCCTTATACCAAACCCACCTGAAGCGAGGATGAAGGCTCAGCGGGCGGCCAAGGCCTCGTCCAGCAGCGTCTCGACCCGTCTGCGGTCGGGAAAGCCTTCGGCGATCCAGCGCTGCTCGACGGCTCTGAGAAGGCGGGCGACTTCGGGACCCTTTCCGATCCCCCGCCGGACGATCTCGCCGCCCTTCAGCGGCAATGACGGCACTTCCCAATTTTTCAGGGAAGCGGGGTTGCCGCCGGACAGCAGCAGACGGTCGGTGGCGCAGGCGATTCCTTCGCGATAGGCGAGGCCGCGCGGGTCCATCGCATCTTCTGCGCGGCGGGCGGCGACGCAGGCGAGCCGGTCGCGCTGGCTGCGCGACAGGCGCAAACGCGCGGCGATCGTTTCTGCGAGCGCGGGTACTGCGGGCAGCATGGCGGCAAGCCTTCGCAGCGCCTCGGGCGCGGTGCAGTGAGCAGCTTCGGCTGCGATCAGCCGTTCGAGTTGCGCCACCTCGCTCTGCCTGCATTCGGGCAGGACCTGCTGCAGCACGCCCAGTTCGCGCATCTTCGCAACCGTTGGCGCGGGGTCGGGCAGGCCGAGAAGATTGAGCAATTCCCAGCCGACCCGCTCGCGGCTCAACCCCTTGAGGCTTGGCGCCAGTTCACGGCAGGCCTCGCTCGCTTCCTCGTCCCACTCGGCGGCGAAGCGGGTGGAGAAGCGGAAATAGCGCAGGATCCTGAGGTGATCCTCGCGAATTCGTGTCCTCGCATCGCCGATGAAGCGCACGTGGCGTGTATCGAGGTCTTCGAGCCCTCCGAAATAGTCGGAGATTTCCAGCGTCCGGGGATGGGCGTAGAGCGCGTTGATCGTGAAATCGCGCCGCGCCGCGTCGTCCCGCCAGTCGTCGGCAAAGGCGATTTCGGCATGGCGCCCGTCGGTCGCGACGTCGCAGCGCAGGGTCGTCACCTCGACATTGCCGTGCGGAAGGATGGCGGTGACGGTGCCATGGTCGAATCCGGTGGGTACGGTGCGGATGCCCGCCTCGCGACACAGGTCGATGACCCGCTCGGGCCGGTGCCGGGTGGCCGCGTCGATATCATTGCTGACGCAGCCGATCAGGGCATCGCGCACGCAGCCGCCGACCCAGCGAACATCCTCGGCCCCGAGCGCGTCGACCAGCGCGGCGAGATCCTCGCGCCCCGTCCATTCGGTTGCAGGCATCTTAGCCACCGGTCGCCTCCAGCCAGGCGAGGCGGCGCGAGAGGTTGTAGCAGATCGCGGCGGTCACGCCCCAGATACGGTAACCGGCGTGCTCCAGCTCGAGATATTCGCGCATCGCGCCTTTCCAGAACACCTCGTTCCGGGTCCAGCTGCGCGCGTCCATCAGCAGGTCGAGCGGCGCCTCGAACCAGCTTTCGACCTCGCGTTCGTTGGCGACCAGCGGCAGGCCGGGGCGCACCACGCCAAGCACCGGAGTGATGTCGAAGCCCGTCCCGGTCTGGTAGCGGTCGGTCGTGCCGATCACGCTGACCTCTGCCGGGTCGAGGGCCAGTTCCTCCTCGGCCTCGCGAAGCGCCGCAGCGAGGGCGGTTTCGTCCGGTTCGAGCTTGCCGCCAGGAAAGGCGACCTGGCCGGGATGGTCTCTCATCGTGCGCGGCCGCTGAGTCAGAATCACGCTCGGCCCGCCATCCTCGCGCGGGCGGTCGACCACCGCGATCAGCACGGCGGCATCGGCGGTGCGCTCGGCATCGGCGAAGCGCGCATCGCTCATCAATCCCTCGATAGGCTGCGCATGGCCGCGCTCGAAGAGGTCGGCCAGACGGTCGAGAAGCGCGGTCATACGGGCTGGAGCGGAAAGGCGGCGTCGCCGCTGGTCACGGTCAGGTCCGTGACCTCGCCGTTCTCCTTTTCGTCCAGCGCGATGTGGACGAGTTGTTCGTAAGTGGAGCGGTTCAATCGCGCCTCGCAGCCCCGGCGAACCGTCAGATAGAGCGCGGGCAGATCGGGATCGCCCTCCGCGCGCAAGGGATGGTCCGGCCCGGCGACGATCAGTTCGTCGGTGTCGAGGCGGAAGGCGAGGTCTCCGTCGACGCGGCGGACATCGACGGCCTGGAAACAGGCGTCCTCTACCTCGATCCGCAGCTTCTGATAGGGAACCACCAGCCAGTAGCTTCCGTCCGGCTCGCGGTTCAGCAGGCCGGCGAAGGCACGGACCATGGCCGGGCGCGTGATGGGCGATCCGTCGTGATACCAGGTGCCGTCGGCCGCGATCCGCATCCCGCTCTCGCCCGTATTATCGGGGTTCCATTCCTCGACCGGGGGGAGCTTGCGCGCGGCGACCGCCTCGGCGATCTCGGCCAGCGACATTCCGGCAAGGTCAGGGGGCGGTTGATAGGGCACGGGCGATCAGCGTTGGCAGATCAGCCGCCGCGGCTCAAGCACCGGATCATGCGCTGGCGGATCCCCACGGTCCCAGCATTCCTTCGGCGGGCAGAATGGCGGGATTGTCGCAGCGCGCCAGCAGACGGTGCCGCTCGTATGGTCCGGGGCAGCGCCAGCCACCGGTATGGGCGGGCGAGAAATCCCAACGGCCGTAATAGTCCTCGTCCCCGATCAGGACCTGCGGCAGCGGCGCCGAGGGATCGATCTCGCCGAGCGAAGCCGCCATCAGCGCCTTGCCATAGCCTTCGCCCTGCCGTCCCGGCGCGACCGCGACCGGGCCGACCATCAGCATGGGGTGGGCGCGCCCCTGCGGATCGGTCAGCGCGACGGGCCAGTACTGGATCGTGGCGACGAGATACTCCTCCTCGTCCAGCGCGGCAAAGCTCAGCGCCTCCAGCCAGTCCATCCCCGCACGGATGCGATAGGCGGTGCGCGCATGGCGCTCCGGCCCGAAGCTCGCATCGAGCAGGTCCTCGACCAGTTGCGGGTCGATCGCGGAGAGGGGGATGATAGTGGCCACGGGCCGCGCGCGTTAGAACCGGCGGCACGCCGTGTCGAGCCTGTTGCGACGGGCGCGATCAGTCGGGCGTGAGCCGCAACAGCCTCGCGCCATCCTCGTCCTCGAGCACGTAGAGCGCGCCGTCCGGTCCTTCGATCACCGAGCGAATGCGCTTGCCCATCGGATAACGGGCGACCTCGCGCGCCTGTTCGCCCTCGATTGCGACATGGACCAGCCCTTCGGTGACCAGACCGGAGATGATCGCGTCGCCCTTCAGCGCCGGGAACAGATCGCCCGAATAGAAGGTCATGTTGCCCGGCGCGATCACCGGGGTCCAGTTGATCGCGGGCTTGGCGAAACCGTCATCGGCGCTGTGGTCGGGAATGTTCGAGCCGTCGTAATTCACGCCGCCCGAACGCACCGGCCAGCCATAGTTCTGGCCTTCTTTGACGAGGTTGAGTTCGTCGCCGCCCTTGGGGCCGTGTTCCAGCTCCCAGAGACGACCCTGCGCGTCGAAATCGAGACCCAGGATGTTGCGGTGGCCCCAGCTCCAGATCTGGTCGGACGGGCTGCCCTGTCCGGCCAGAGGATTGCCTGCGGCGGGCGTGCCGTCGAGATTGAGGCGCACGATGGTGCCGAGCGTGTTCGAGGTGTCCTGCGCGGGATCGCCCTTCTGCCGCTCGCCACTGGCGACGAACATATAGCGTTCGTCCGGGCTGAAGACGATGCGGTGCGAGAAATGTCCGCGCCCGGTCACCTTGGGCTGCTGGCGCCAGATCACGTTCAGCCCCTCGATCGAACAGGCATTCGCGTTGGGGCAGCGCAGCGTGCCGCGCCCGACCACCGCGCCGCGCGTATCGCCGTCGCCCGCCTCGACCCAGCTCAGATAGATCGTGCGGCCCGACAGGGGCGATTCCGCCTGGCTCGGCAGGAAGGCGATGTCGCCGAGCCCGCCCTGGCCGCCGTAATCGACCCGAGGTGCGCCGCTTACCTCGATCTTCGCATCGCGCGCGCGATCGTAAGCGACGATCCGGCCCGGCTTGGTGGTGACGAACAGCACTTCGGTGCCCGGGACGAAAGCCTGCGCCCATGGCTCGTCGAGCGTGTCGATGGTCTCGGTGGCGAAGCTGATCTCGCCATCGGATGCGGCCTGGCCGCTCGTTGCAGCGGGGCTGGGCGTCGCGCTGTCCACGGGTTGTCCCGTGCCGCAACTTGCGAGCAGAACGGCAGGCGATAGAATGGCGGCGAAAAGGTTTTTCTCGATCATGCTTTCAGGAACTCCCCAGAACGGACTTGGCTCCGCCCGGATGGTCGCGGGCGTCGACGAGGCGGGGCGCGGCCCGCTGGCTGGCCCGGTTGTGGCCGCTGCCGTGGTGCTGTGCAAGCCATGTCCGGCGGGCCTGGGCGATTCCAAGGCGCTCTCGCCGCAGGTGCGCGCCAAGCTGGACACGACGATCCGCGCGCGCTGTGCCTTCGGGATCGGCGTGGTCGAGGTGGAGGACATCGACCGGCTCAACATCTTCGGCGCGACCATGCTGGCGATGACGCTGGCGATGCAACGGCTGTGCGAGGCGCTGGGACTGCAGGATTGCGAGGCGCTGATCGACGGCAATCTCACTCCCGCCGGGCGCAATCCCGGCTGGCGCTGGCCCGCCCGCGCGATCGTGAAGGGCGACGCCAAGGAACGCTGCATCGGCGCCGCCAGCATTCTCGCGAAGGAACATCGCGACCGGCTGATGCGCGAGGCGGCCGCCCGCCATCCGCATTACGGCTGGGACCGCAACGCCGGATACGGAACACCCGAGCATCTTGCCGCATTGCGTCAATACGGGCCGTCGCCGCTGCACCGCCGCAGCTTCGCGCCGGTAGCGCAGATGGAGATGTTCGCATGAGTTTCGCCTATTCCGACATGCCCGACCAGACCGGCCGTACGGCGGTGGTCACCGGGGCCAACACCGGCATCGGGCGCGAGATCGCCCGTGCGCTCGCCAGGAAAGGCGCCCGTGTGGTGCTCGCCTGCCGCGATGCGGACCGGGCGAACGAGGCGATCGAGGACATCAACAGCGGTCCGGAACGTGCCGATCTTGCCTATCTCCACCTGGATCTCGCCAATATCGCCTCGGTCCGCGACGCCGCGGAAGAGGCGATGGGAGAGCAGCGGATCGACATCCTCGTCAACAATGCCGGGGTGATGATCCCGCCGCTTTCGCGCGGATCGACCGGGGCGGAGCTGCAGTTCGCGGTCAATCACCTCGGCCATTTCGCGTTCACTGCCCTGCTGCTCGACAAGCTGGCGCAGGATGGCGGCGCGCGTGTGGTCACGCAGTCGAGCCTTGCCCACAAGGGCGCGGAAATCGACTTCGACAATCTCGACGCCCGTCGTGGCTACAACCGGCTGAACTTCTACGGACAGAGCAAGCTCGCCAATCTGCTCTTCGCCAAGGAACTCGACCGCAGGCTGCGCGCGAAGGATTCGCCCGTGGTTTCGATCGCCAGCCATCCCGGCATCGCGCAGACCGAGCTTACTCGCCATCTCGGCATTTTCGGCAATGTCTTCGGCGCGGCGACCGGCTTCTTTCTCAACTCACCGGAGAAGGGCGCGCTGCCCGCATTGCGGGCGGCGACCGATCCTGCGGCCGAGGGTGGCGATTACTACGGCCCCTACGGTTTTCGCGAGATGAGCGGCAACGCTTCCGGTCCGGCAATTGCGACGAAAACCGCGCAGGATCCGCTGCTCGCCGCGCGGCTCTGGGCCAAGTCCATCGAGATGACCGGCGTCGATCCCGGGCTCGAACCGGCGTCAGGCAAGGCGAACGCCTGAAAAGGAGGGGCCGGGCGAGTCCTCGCGGCCACACCGCATCATCTGGAGTCCCGTTAACCATTCCCCACCCAACATGTCGTGGGGGACTCGGTTCGTTCTCCTGGCATCTCGACCCGCCAACTGGATATTAACGATGGCCCGTTAACCCTTCGCGCTTGACCGGGAGTCCGTTTGGACTCACCCTGTGGATAAACAAGGACAGGGAAACACGATGGGGGTTATCGAGACCATCAAGTCTCGCGCGCAAGCGGTTGAGTCGAAAGCAAAACCGATCGTGGAGCTGCCGCTGGGGCAGATTCTCGACGGCGATTGCGTGGAGCGGCTGCGCCAGTTGCCCGACGCTTGCGTGGACCTCGTCTTCGCCGATCCGCCCTACAACCTCCAGCTCGGCGGCGATCTCGCCCGGCCCGACGGCAGTCATGTCGATGCGGTCACCGATGCCTGGGACCGGTTCGAGAGCTTCCGCACTTACGACGATTTTACAACCGCCTGGCTGACGGAGTGCAAGCGCGTTCTGAAGCCCGACGGCGCGCTGTGGGTGATCGGCAGCTACCATAATATCTACCGTGTCGGTGCGATCCTGCAGGATCTAGGCTTCTGGATCCTCAACGACATCGTCTGGCGAAAGTCGAACCCGATGCCCAATTTCAAGGGCACGCGCTTCACCAACGCGCACGAGACGCTGCTTTGGTGCAGCCAGGGCGAGAAGGCCAAATACCACTTCAACTACCGCGCGATGAAGACGTTGAACGACGAACTTCAGATGCGTTCGGACTGGGTCCTGCCGATCTGCAACGGCGCCGAACGGCTGAAGGAAGGCGGGCACAAGGTCCACCCGACCCAGAAGCCCGAGGCGCTGCTCTACCGCGTCCTGCTCTCGACGACCGAGCGCGGAGACGTGGTGCTCGATCCCTTCTTCGGCACCGGCACCACCGGCGCGGTGGCGAAGCGCCTCGGCCGCGAATGGATCGGCTGCGAGCGTGAAGGGAACTACCGCGACGCCGCCCTCGCGCGGATCGCGAAGGAACTGCCGCTCGACGAAAGCGCGCTCACCACCATGCAGGCGGGCAAGGCCGCGCCCCGCGTCGCCTTCGGTGCGCTGGTCGAGAACGGGATGGTTCCGCCGGGCACGAAACTGTTCGACCGCAAGCGCCGCTGGGAAGCGGTGGTCCGCGCGGACGGATCGCTCGCCCACGGCAAGCAGACCGGCAGCATTCACGGCCTCGGCAAGGACCTGCAAGGCGCGCCCAGCTGCAATGGCTGGACCTTCTGGCATTACGAAACGGGCGGTCCGGGGAGCGAGGGTATCAAGCCGATCGATGCGGCGCGTCAGCTTTATCTGCTTGCCAGCGAGGACTGAGGAAGCGGCGACCCGCATGGCCCGTGCGGGGCGACCGCACCCGGTCCGCTAGCGCCAGTGGGCGAGCCCATAAGCGATGGCGCCAACCGCCGCCCAGGACGCAAGGCCAAGACCGGCGAAGATCGCGACACGCACGCGGCGGCTGAACCTCTCCTCCGGCGCTTCGTCGGCGGCGGGCCGATCCGACAGGGGACCATTCTGCGCCGGGCCGGCAAGGACGGGCGCGGCGAGAAGCGCGGCGCTGATCGCACCCTGCGTGATCGGCGCATGGAACTGGGCGCCGTATTGATACTGGCCCCGAACGGCTTTCCTGCGGACGATCCGCGCGGAGACAGGGCCGATTTCGGGAATGACCACATCCAGCCGGTCCCCGATTTCGAGGATAGCGGCCGACCACAGCCGCATGCCGCTTTGCGACAGGTCGAGGACGAGCACCGGAATGGTGTCCGCCCCTTCGTCGGCGGCGAGAAAACTCAGCGTGCATGTTCGCCGGTCGGCCGCCCGGCGATCGGGCGACATGGCCGGTAATGACAAGCTGGCGACCTTGGGCAGCATGACGAACCTCCAGATCCGGCGGCAACGTTCCAAATGCGCCGGGTTCGATGTAAAACCCGGCTGCCCCCCTGTAACGCAGCGACCTTTATTATTTCTATCGGCAGGAATGCAGATGGTAAAGGGCGCCACCCGCTTTCAATTTGGTATCACCGAGGAAATAATGACGAGGCCGGGTAAATTCCTGATTAAGCCGCGCAAGAGCTTTCGCCGACTTTATCGTGGAGGTCCGCAATGCCCCGCCGCCCCCAGGCCGATTGCAGGGCGGGCGGCAGGGCCGGCGTCCGGTCAGATGAACAGCAGCACGCCGAGCATGATCGCGCCGACGATCACGAAGATCCCCGCCATGTCGAAGCCGGTCAGGCGATCGATATGGTCGGCGCGGAAGCTGGCATAGCCGGTGGGTTGCTTGCTCGCCATGCTGGCGACTTCGAACGCGCTCGCGTCCTTGCGGAACCAGCGCTTGAGATAATCAAGGTCCTCTTCGTTGACCACCGGATAGAGATTGAGCAGCATCTCGACCCGATCGAAACGATCGGAAGGGTTGGCAGAAACTGCCTTTTCGTTTGGCACGTCATATCACCTGATTTTGCGTAAGATTTTCGCCCGCGATGGCGGGCGCGCGGGATCAGGCGAGGAAAGGCGGCCCTCGGGAGGGCGGAAGGTTCAGGAAGACGCGCCGGAGCGGAGGGCCGGTCTGGCGCGGAGGATCGTCGTGCTGCGTCGCCGCTGCCGGGACGAACACAGGCCGCATCGGCTCCACGGCCGCCAGAGGTGGTGCGGGCTTCGGTAGCGCGACCTGGCGTTCGGCCTCGTCGCGCTGCGCGAGGACGGCGACTTCCACCGTCGTCGCATCGAAGGCCGAGCCGCGATCCCGCACGATCGGAATCGGCGCCGACGGCATCGCCTGGCACAGCACGGCGAGCAGGATCGCGAGCAATCCCGTCCTGAGCAGCCAGTTGCGGAGCATCATCGTCGGCACGGATGGCGGATTATCGTTCGATCCGCTCTCGCGCAAGCGAGCGGCGGCGCGAAGCCCTGTCCTACAGGCGAACGACGCGCTAGGCAGGCGGCATGACCATCGCCCGCGCCCGCCGCCGCCAGCCGCTTTTTTCGGTTCCTGGACCGTGTAACACCTGTAACACCGTTCAGCCTGCGAGCGCAAAGGCTGAACGGTGAGCGAGCGGGTCTACATCCGCCCGGTCGGCTTCGTGTCCGCCCCGCAGTCCGAGCATGGCAATGCGATCCGGCTCGCGGGCGGGATGGTCTATGCCAGCCGCTTCGCCGTGATCCTGCGCCGCGATGGGCAGGTGATCGAGCGCTGGCTGGCCTCGCCAGACACGATAGCCGAGGTGCTGGGACAGTTGCCGGACTCGGTCGGCGCCGAGGCGGAGGCGCAGTGGGCCAGTCTGACGCTTGCCCACCCGCCGCTCGAACTGGGTGCGCGCACCGTGCGGCTCGACCAGCCGCAGGCGATGGGGATCCTCAACGTCACGCCCGACAGCTTCAGCGACGGCGGCCGCTTTCACGGCGATCCGGCGGCTGCGCGCGACCATGCCGCCGAGATGGTCGAGGCCGGGGCCGCGATCATCGACATAGGGGGCGAGAGCACGCGCCCCAAGGCGCAGCCGGTTTGGGAAGGCGACGAGATCGCCCGCGTGGTGCCCGCGATCGAGGCCGCCGTCAGCATGGGCGCGGCGGTCAGCGTCGACACGCGCAAGGCGGCGGTGATGGAGGCCGCGCTCGACGCAGGCGCACACATGGTCAACGACGTTTCGGGCCTCGCGCACGATCCGCGCAGCCTCGAGGTGGTCGCCGCGCGCGACTGCCCGGTGGTGCTGATGCACGCGCCGGGCGCGGGGGGAGAGGATCTCCATGCGGGCGCGGAGTACAACAACGTGGTGTTCGACGTGTTCGACGCACTGCGAGCGAGCCGCGACCGCGCGCTCGCCGCGGATATCGCGCGCCATCGGATCCTGCTCGACCCCGGTCTCGGCTTCGGCAAGAGCCTGGCGGAGAACGCGGCGCTCATCAATGCGCTGCCGCTATTCCACGCGCTGGGCCACCCGCTGCTGCTCGGGGCGAGCCGCAAGCGGATGATCGGCGCCTTCTCGAACGAGGCTCCGGCAGACCGGCGCTTGGGCGGCAGTATCGCGCTGGCGCTGGCGGGCATGGATGCGGGCGTGCAGCTCCTGCGCGTCCACGATGTCGCCGAGACGGTGCAGGCGCGAAACGTCTGGCGGGGCCTGCGCGACGCGGCGCTGACCGATTTCGCCGACCTGCCGGGCTGAGTGCCGCCGCTAAAGCGAATACCCGCCGTCGCTGACCAGCACGGCGCCGGTGATCGTCGCCGCCATGTCGGACAGGAGAAAGCCGACCTGCGCGGCGATCTCGTCGGCACTGGCATAGCGGCCGAGCGGGGTGGCCATTGCCGCCATGGCATCGAGCGCGGCGGTCCGGGCGCCGCCGTGCTCTGCTACCAGGTCCCGGAAGAACGGGGTCTGGTCCCAGATCGGCGTGTCGACTCCACCCGGCGCGATCGCGTTGACACGGATGCGGCGTGGCGCGGCCTCCTTTGCCGCCACGCGGGCGAGGTGGATAAGCCCGGCCTTGGAACAGCCATAGGCCGCCGTTCCCGGCTCCGCCTTGATGCCCGAGACCGAGGCGGTCAGCACCACGCTGCCGCCCTCGCGCATCAGGGGCAGCGCGGTCGACAGAGTGAGGAAGGCACCGTCGAGATTGGTACCGAGAACGCGACGCCACTCCGCGAACCCGGTCTCGCCAATCGCGCCGCCCGCCGCGATGCCGGCGTTGACGATGGCATGGTCGAGGCCGTCCAGATGCGGCGCGACCTCGTCCCAGTGCCCGGGATCGGCGACGTCGCCAGCGATTCGGACCACAGAACAACCAGGATCGAAGGCGTCGAGCGCATCGGCGTCGCGATCGGTGAGGATCAGCGTCGCAGCGCCGCCGTTTGCGAGCAGCCGCGCGCCGGCGGCTCCGATGCCGGAAGCCGCGCCAGTGATCAGCGCCTTGCGGTCGGTGAAGTCGAGGATGTGCATGGCCAGCCGCCATGCGCTCGATCAGGCGGCGTTGTCGATGCCCAGATCGCCGAGCTTGCGGTAAAGCGTGGAGCGTCCGATGCCCAGCCGGCGGGCGACCTCGGTCATCCGGCCGCGATAGTGACCGATCGCGAGGCGGATGACGTCGGCCTCGATCTCCTCGAGCGGGCGCAGATTGCCATCGTCGGTGTAGAGCATCACGCCGAGGCCGCGCAGTCGGCTCTCGCCGCGGTCTCCCATGTCGCCGAGCAGTTCGGCGAGTTGGGGGAAGCTCGTCGCGGTGAGCGATTCCTCCTCGCAGAACACCGCCGCGCGGAACAGGACGGCCTGCAATTGCCGCACATTGCCCGGCCAGTCATAGGCCTCCAGCAGGGCCAGCCCGCTATCGGCGATCGAATGATGGATGAGACCCGGCTGCTTGCCAATGTTCGACAGGAAGTAGCGAGTGAGCGCGGGAATGTCCGCGGTCCGCTCGCGCAGCGGCGGCAGTTCGACGCGCGTCGCCGAAAGCAGATCGCGCAGCTCGTCAGAGAACGTCCCCTGTTCGACCAGCGCGTCGATCTTCGCGTCGCTCGCGGCGAAAACCCGCACATCGACCTTGAAACCGTGCGCGGCACCGGTCGGCCGGACGATGCCGCTTGTGATCGTCTTTGCGAGGCGCTCCTGAAGGGTCATCTCCAGACGATCGATCTCGTCGAGCACCAGAGTGCCGCCGTCGCAGTTTTGCAACGCGCCGATCTGCTTTTCGAAAGCGCCGGGAAAGGCGCCCTGTTCATGGCCGAACAGAAGGGATTCGATCGAGCTCGCCGGTATCGCACTGATATTGACGATCCGCACGGGCGCCTTGGCCCGAGGGCTGGAGGCGTGCATCGCGCGCAACAGCATCTCTTTGCCCGTTCCCGTTTCCCCCTCGACCAGCGCGTGGCCATGTCCGCGCGCGGCGGTGGCGGCTTTCGCAAGGGCCGTGCGGAAGGGCGGAGCGGTGCCCACCATCGCGTCGAAATCGAGCGAGGCCGGCATCTTCTCGGCAAGCGGCTGGAGTTCGTGCCGGGCCGAAGCGCGCGGGGTGGCGCCCCGCAGGGCCTGGAGCAACCGTTCGGGCGCGACCGGCTTGATGAGATAATCGGTCGCGCCCGCACGCATCGCCTCCACGGCGAGCAGCGGCGAGGTGCTGGCAGTCAGCATGAGGACCGGCACGGCGGGGCGAAGGGCCTTGAGCTGGCGGATCAGCGTGCAGGCATCGTCCCCCGGCACCCACTGGTCGAGCAGGATGACGCTGACCTGCATTCCTTCGGGCGAGGCCAGCATCTCCACGGCGCCGTCGCAGTCGCCGGCGACCAGCGTGCGATAGCCTTCGCGCGCCGCAAGCGCGGAGACGAGCCGGCTCTGTGCCGGTTCGTCGTCGATCAGCATCAACAGGCGCGATTCGCTTGTTGCCATGTTTCGGTCGGCCTCCCTGCCGGAAATGTCCGGTCTGGCCAGGTGATAACGCTTAGAGGTAAAGCTCGGCTTAACCTGGTTAATTTTGTTCACCTGCCACAGTCGTCGCGGCCTTGAGCGCGGCGACACCACGCGATAATAGCAACGACTATCGACCGCGATACGCGAAAATTCGGGGAAATGACATGAGTTCGGTACACGACATGGAAAAGGCCGGCAGAACCTACGGCAGTTTCGTCGGCAGCCTCAAATGGGTCGTGCCGCTTCTGGCGGTCATCGTTCTCCTCGTGGTGATGATGATCGCGGGGTGACCGAACGCCCCCTGCGGATCGCGATCCTCAAGGAGCGCGCAGCCGGCGAAAACCGGGTCGCCGGCACGCCCGAGACGGTCGGAAAGTTCGCCGCTCTGGGCGCGGAGCTCGCCATCGAGGCGGGCGCGGGCGAAGGGGCAGCCATTTCCGACGCGGCTTTTGCCGAAGCCGGGGCCCGGGTTTCGACCGGCCCGCAAGTGGTGGAAGGCGCGGATATCGTGCTGGGTGTCCAGGCGCCCGATCCGCTCGCGCTTGCCGGAGCGAAACCCGGTGCATGGGTCGCGGCCATGTTCGATCCGTTTCGCGATCAGGCGCGGGTCGATGCCTATGCCGGTGCCGGATTCGAAGCGCTGGCGATGGAGTTCATGCCGCGCATCACCCGTGCGCAGAGTATGGACGTGCTTTCCAGCCAGTCCAACCTCGCCGGGTACAAGGCGGTGATCGCCAGCGCCGATGCATACGGACGCGCCTTTCCGATGATGATGACCGCCGCCGGCACGGTGCAGGCGGCGCGGGTCTTCGTGATGGGCGTGGGCGTCGCCGGGCTGCAGGCAATCGCCACGGCCAAGCGGCTCGGCGCGCAGGTATCGGCAACCGACGTGCGCAGCGCGACGAAGGAACAGATCCAGTCGCTCGGCGCCAAACCGGTGTTCGTGGAGAACGTCGCCGGGATCGAGGGCGAAGGTGCGGGCGGCTATGCGACCGAGATGAGCGAGGAATACCAGCGCGCTCAGGCGGAGCTGGTCAGCAGCCATATCGCCAAGCAGGACATCGTGATCACCACCGCCCTGATCCCCGGCAAATCCGCGCCGCGCCTCGTCTCCGATGCGCAGATCGCCAGCATGAAGCCGGGCAGCGTCGTCTTCGATCTTGCCGTCTCGCAGGGCGGTAACGTCGAAGGCTCGGTGGCGGATAAGACGGTGGTGCGGCACGGGGTCAAAATCGTCGGCTATGCCAACATTGCAGGACATCTCGCCGCGGATGCGAGCGCGCTCTACGCCCGCAATCTCTACAATTTCCTCTCAGCCTTCTGGGACAAGGAAACGGGCAGGCCCGTACTCGACGCGGAGATCGGCGATGCCGTCCGCCTGACGCAGGGCGGCAGGATTGTGAACGAGAGACTGCTGGGGTCCTGATCGGGCGCGCGGAACGGACCTTCGCAATTCCCGTTGCGAACATGACGGGAAAGGAAAGAGGGACTGACTGGCATGACAAACTTCTTCAAGATCGCTGCGGCTTCCGCGGCGGCGCTGGCTTTGACAGCCTGCGAAACGACGATGTCCGACGATGGCGACATGGCCATGGACAACACTGCTTCGGCGAACACGACGGGCTCGGCGAACGCTGGGGTGACGGTCGGCGGCGCCGCGATGTCTCCGAACCGGACCATCGTGCAGAACGCATCGCAGGCATCGAACCTGACGACGCTGGTCACCGCCGTGCAGGCGGCCGGCCTCGCCGAGACACTGAGCGGTCCCGGACCGTTCACCGTGTTCGCGCCCACCAACGCGGCCTTCGACAAGGTGCCGGCGGCGACCCGCACTTCGCTGATGCAGCCCGCCAACCGGGCGATGCTGCGCGATGTGCTGACCTATCACGTCGTGCCGGGCACGCTGACCGCCGCCGATCTTATGCAGCGCATCCGCGCCGGCAACGGAACGGCGACGCTCACCACCGTCGAAGGCGGGCAGCTTACGCTCCGCATGATGGGCGACCGGATCATGATTTCCGGCATGAACGGATCGACTGCGCATGTGACGCAAGGCGACGTGCGCCAGTCCAACGGAGTGGTGCATGTGATCGATGGTGTGCTGACCCCGTCGATGTGATCGCTTCGACCTGACGAATTCGGGCCGCGAACCTTCAGGGGTTCGCGGCCCTTTTGTCATCATCGCTCGACTTGCCCCGGTGCTCTTGCAATAAGTGGAAAGTCTCGAGGGGGAGGAGCGGCGTCTTGGACTTCATCGGTATCTTGTCGATCTTCGTGCTGGCGTGTTTCGTCGGCTATTACGTGGTGTGGTCGGTCACGCCCGCGCTGCACACGCCGCTGATGGCGGTGACCAATGCGATTTCCTCCGTGATCATCGTCGGCGCGCTGATCGCGGCAGCGGCGGCTAATGTGCCGGGGGCGAAATGGCTGGGGCTGCTCGGCATCGTGCTCGCCAGCGTGAACATCTTCGGCGGCTTCGCGGTGACGGCGCGGATGCTGGCGATGTACAAGAAGAAGGAGCGGAAATGATGGGTCGCGTCCTTCTCGCCGCCCCTTTCCCGCTGCTGGCAACGCCCGCCGCCGCCGCGACCGGTCAGCCGGTTAACCCCTGGGTCGCGCTGGCCTATCTCGTTTCGGGGGTGTTCTTCATCCTCGCGCTGCGCGGTCTTTCCAGTCCGGTCAGCAGCCGGACGGGCAACCGCTTCGGCATGATCGGCATGCTGATCGCGGTGGTGACGACGCTGGTGACCCACGATGTCGCCAACATCGTCGAGATCCTCATCGCAATCGCCATCGGCGCCCTGATCGGCGTCACCATCGCCCGCCGCATCGCCATGACCGCGATGCCGGAACTGGTCGCGGCGTTCCACAGCCTCGTCGGCCTCGCTGCGGTGATGGTGGGCTGGGCGGCCTATCTCAATCCCGGCGCTTTCGGCTTGCTGATGCACGATGGCGGGATCGAGGCGGTGAGCAAGGTCGAGATGGGGCTCGGCATCGGCATCGGGGCGATCACGTTCTCCGGCTCGGTGATCGCCTTCCTCAAGCTTTCCGGCAGGATGAGCGGATCGCCGATCCTGCTGCCCGCGCGCCATGTCATCAATCTCGGCACGCTTGCCGCGATCGTTGTGCTGACCGCGCTTTTCGCGCTTGCCGCGCCGCAAGCGACCCTGCCGCTGATCGTAGGGCTGACCGTGCTCGCCTTCGTGATCGGTTTCCTGCTGATCGTGCCCATCGGCGGGGCGGACATGCCGGTCGTGGTCTCGATGCTGAACAGCTATTCGGGCTGGGCGGCGGCTGCGATGGGGTTCACGCTCGGCAACACGGCGATGATCATCACCGGCGCGCTGGTCGGCAGCTCGGGCGCGATCCTCAGCTACATCATGTGCCGCGCGATGAACCGCAGCTTCCTCAGCGTGATCGCGGGTGGCTTCGGGGCGGACGCATCCGCCGCCGGAGGCGAGGCTCGCGAGCAGCGCCCCTATAAGCAGGGCAGCGCCGCCGACGCCGCCTTCATGCTCGAACAGGCGGAGAAGGTCATCATCATCCCCGGCTACGGCATGGCGGTGGCGCAGGCGCAGCACGCCCTGCGCGAGATGGCGGACATGCTCGAGGAGAAGGGTGTCGAGGTGAAATACGCGATCCACCCCGTCGCGGGCCGGATGCCGGGGCACATGAACGTGCTACTCGCCGAAGCGCAGGTGCCCTACGAGAACGTGTTCGAGCTGGAAGACATCAACAGCGAGTTCGCGCAGGCCGACGTCGCCTTCATCATCGGCGCGAACGACGTGGTGAACCCGGCGGCCAAGACCGACAAGTCATCGCCGATCTACGGGATGCCGGTGTTCGACGTGGACAAAGCCAAGCAGGTGTTCTTCATCAAGCGGTCCATGGGCGGCGTCGGCTATGCCGGTGTCGACAACGAAGTGTTCTACATGGACCAGACCATGATGCTGCTGGCCGATGCCAAGAAGATGGTCGAGGAAATCGTGAAGGCTATGGATTGATGCGCGGTGCCCTGATCCTCTGCGCGGCTCTCCCCGCAACTGGCTGCGTCCAGACCATCGCCGAAAGCCGGGTGCGGTCCGCGCTGATCGAGGCGGGACTGGGCGAGCGGGTCTCCGACTGCATGGCCGGCCGGATGGTCGACCGGCTGACCATCGACCAGCTCAGGAAGCTCGAACGGCTCAAGACACGCGCGCGCGAACGCGAGCCCAGCTCGATCGGCGACTATCTCGCCCGGGTGCGCCGGGTCGGCGATGCCGAGGTGGTGGCGGTGACCTCCTCCTCCGCCGCGCTCTGCGCCACCGGCCTCGCCAGCTAGGGCGCGCCGAACAGGCCGCTTGCTTTCGCGCTCCCTTCAGGCAGAATGTCTTGGAGGGAGAGTGACATGGTCCGCAAACCGACGATCGCCGCACTGCTCGTCGCCGCATCGCCGCTGGCTGCCGCTACACATACAGTCGCGCCGGGCGAGGATGCGCAGGAGCGCTTGCAGGAGGCGCTGATCCTCGCCGAACCGGGCGACGAGATCGTGATCGAGGCAGGCCGCTACGAACTGACCGACGGACTCAGCCTCGATGTCGACGGGGTGACTGTGCGCGGCGCCGGGATGGACGGCACCGTGCTCGACTTCACCGGACAGGCGGGCGCGGGCGAGGGCTTTCTCGTCACCTCCGACAACGTCACCCTGCGCGATTTCGCTCTGGAGAATCCCAAGGGCGACGGCGTGAAGTCGAAGGGCGCGGACAACATCGTCTATCATCGCATCCGCGTAACCTGGACCAACGGCCCGGATGCTGGGAACGGCGCCTACGGCATCTATCCGGTCGAGAGCGAAGGCGTGCTGATCGACGGGGTGAAGGTATCGGGCGCGTCCGATGCCGGCATCTATGTCGGCCAGTCCGACCGCATCACCGTGCGCAATTCCATCGCCGAGGCGAATGTCGCCGGGATCGAGATCGAGAACAGCCGCAATGCGCTGGTCGAGAACAATCTCGCCACTCGCAACACCGGGGGCATATTGGTGTTCGACCTGCCCAGCCTGCCGGTGATGGGCGGGGGCAACGTGATCGTGCGCCGCAATCTGGTGGTCGCCAACGACACCGCCAATTTCGCACCGCCCGGCAATATCGTCGCCAGCGTGCGGCGCGGCACCGGGATTCTGGTAATGGCGAACGAGAATGTCGCGATCGAAGGCAATGTGGTGGATGGCAACCCCACCGCCGGAGTGATGGTGATCGCCTACACCCAACCCTTCGATGACGAGCGCTACAATCCCTACGCCCGCAACGTCGCGGTGGGCGAGAACGTGTTTGGTCGCAACGGCTACGAACCGCAGCTCGATGGCGCGGACCGGCTGATGGCGGCGTTCGGCGGATCGCTGCCGCCGGTCCTGTGGGACGGGATTGCTGAAGGGAACACGGGCCTGCGCGTGGCGGACGGCATTGCCGGATGGACGCTGGGCCTCACCCGTCCCGGACAGGCTTACGGTCAGGCGAACCCGGCGCCGCTCGATGTACCGGCGCCCGTAGATGCCAGTTGGGACGATAGCGGTGTCGGCGCGCCGCCCGAGTTCGAGGATCGCCTGGGATGAGCCGCGGCGCTGCCATCCTCGCCGCTGCGGCGCTGTCGCTCGCGGGCGCGATGGCGGTTCGCGCCATGCCGCCCGGAGCCGGAGCCGTGGTCGATGAGGCGGTGACCGCCGAGGGGATGCCCCGCACGCTCTCGGAATACGGTTTTTTCGTCGATGCCGCGGCACAGATCCCGTCGCGCAACGTGATCCCCTACCGACTCAACACGCCGCTGTTTTCCGACGGGGCGGAGAAGCTGCGCTTCGTCTATGTGCCGCAGGGCAGGCAGATCGCGGTTGAAGGGGAGGGGCTGCTCGACATTCCGGTCGGCGGCGCGCTGATCAAGACCTTCGCCTTCGGCAAGGGCGCGGATCGCCGCCTGATCGAAACCCGCGTGCTGCTCCACCGGGCCGATGGCTGGTTGGCGCTGCCCTATATCTGGAACGAGGAGCAGACCGAGGCGGCGCTGGCCGTGGTCGGCGGGCGCAAGGAAGTTACGACGCCCGCTGGCGAGACGATCAGCTACCGCGTCCCGAACAAGAACCAGTGCAAGGAATGTCACGGGCTTCAGGGCGCGGTCGTCCCGATCGGACCCAAGGCGCGCAATCTGTCGCAGGACTGGTTGCAGGACATGGTCGCCGCCAAGCATCTTGCCGCCATGCCTGCCACCCGCGACACCATGCCGCGCTGGGAGGACCGGGCGAGCGTTCCAGCAGAGGCGGCCGCGCGCGCCTATCTCGATGTGAATTGCGCGCATTGCCACCGGCCGAATGCGACCGCTTCGAACAGCGGGCTGGACCTGCGCTGGGAGCAGGACGACCGGCAGGCGCTCGGCGTGTTCAAGCGGCCCGTCGCCGCCGGGCGCGGGTCGGGCGGGCACGAATTCGCCGTCGTCCCCGGCCGCCCGGACGATTCCATCCTGACCTACCGAATGGACAGCGTGGAGCCCGGCGTCGCCATGCCCGAACTCGGCAAGTCGACCGTGGACGAGGACGGGCTGGCCGTGGTGCGGCGCTGGATCGCCGGGATGCCCGCGAGCTAAATTTCCTACACGGCTCGCAAATGCTAGCTCGATGGAAATCCGTTTGGCGCGAGAGGATCCTGTCCGACTGGAAAGCGCGAAGTTTCCGCGTCTGGACAGTGTAACACCTGTAACACCGTTCAGGATGGCATGGGCGAAACTGAACCAGGACCGGTTCGCAGGATCGACCGGAGATGGGGAGGAACCGGGCGGGGCGATGGCCGTTGCCCTTCGAACACGATAACGACCCCACCAAGAGGCGCGCCCTGCGGCGTGCGGCACACGTCAACAGGGAAGGGACGCGCGGCCTTGCGGAAACTTGGATTGATCGGCGGCTTGAGCTGGGTTTCGACCCGCGCCTATTACGAACGCATCAACAAGCTCGTCCAGAAAGAGCGTTCTCCGACGTCGAGCGCGCCTCTGCTGATCGAGAGCCTCGATTACAGCCCGCTCTATGCCGTGCATGACGAGGAGGGATGGGACCGCGCCGTCGCCATCCTCGGCGAAAGCGCGCAGCGGCTGGAAAGCGCCGGGGCCGAAGGGCTGCTCGTCTGCGCCAATTCGATGCACCGCGTCTATGACCGGCTGGCGGAAATGGTCTCGATCCCGCTGATCCATGTCGCGGAGGAGACCGGCAAGGCCATGGAAGCGCGCGAGACGAAGAGCGCCGCCCTGCTCGGCACCCGCTCGGTGATGACCGAGAGCTTCTTCCGCCAGCGTCTGGTCGCGCACGGCGTCGATCTGCTCCCGCCCGACATGGAGGATGTCGAGATGGTCGACTCGATCATCTACAAGGAGCTGATGCTGGGCAAGGTCAGCCGCGATGCCGAACGCGCGCTGAAGACGATCATCACCCGCAAGGAACAGGCCGGGGCGGAGGCGATCGTGCTCGCCTGCACCGAACTGGCGCTGGTCGTCGACACCGATGCCAACGTGCTGCCCGTGTTCGACACGACCGAGATCCACAGCCAGGCGGCGGCGGACTGGATCATGGCGGGCTGACCCTTTCCGCATCTATGGGGGAACACCGCCGGGTTGCCAATCTGTTCACGTTGCCCGGCATGGACGGCTCGCATAGGCGTCGCGCCCGATGGACCGTGCCCCTTACGCCAGTGACCCCGCCCGATCGCGCGGACGCGAATTCGCCACCGAGCAGGGCAGCGTTCGCGGACCACGCAGCGAGTTCCAGCGCGATCGCGACCGGATCATCCACTCGATCGCCTTCCGCCGCCTGCGATCCAAGACGCAGGTCTTCGTCTCTCCCGACGGCGACCACTACCGCACCCGGCTCACTCACAGTCTCGAAGTCTCGCAGGTCGCGCGTGTGCTTGCCCGGACACTCGGTCTCGATGAGGATCTAACCGAGGCGCTCAGCCTCGCGCACGATATCGGCCACCCGCCTTTCGGCCATGCGGGCGAGGCCGCGCTTTCCGATGCCATGGTCCATGCCGGCGGATACGACCACAACGCGCACGGCCTGCGCACGCTGGCGCGGATCGAAAGCCCGTATCCGGGGCATGACGGGCTCAACCTCACCTGGGAAACGCTGGAGGGGATGGCCAAGCACAACGGCCCGGTCGCCCGTCCCAACTGGGCGCTCGCCGAAATCGATGCAGCCTATCCTCTGAGGCTCGACCAGTGGCCTTCGCTCGAAGCACAGATCGCCAATGTCGCGGATGACATCGCCTACGACAATCACGACATCGACGATGGCCTGCGTGCGGGCTATCTCGATCTCGATCAGCTGCTAACGCTCGATTTCGTGGCCGACCAGTGGCGTGAGGTCGAACGTCGATTCCCCGCCGCCCCGCGCGACCGCCAGCTTCGCGAACTGATCCGGTCGCAGATCGGAATGATGGTCAACGACGTCATCGCCCATACGAGCGAGCAGGCGAGGGGGCTGACGAGCGCCGAGGACGTGCGTAAGGCGGGCCGCCAGCTCGCCGGCTTCTCGCCCACGATGGCGGTGCAGGAGCGCGAACTCAAGGCGTTCATGTACACCAATCTCTACTACCACCCCGAACAGCGCGAAACGGCGGAAAAAGCGCGCGAGGTCGTCGCGCGCCTTTTCATCGCCTATCGCGAAGACGAGAATACGCTACCGCCCGAATGGCGCGCCCATCTACCCGCAGAAGACCCGCAACGCAGCCGCCATATCTGCGACTTCATCGCCGGCATGACAGATCGATTCGCCATCGAGCAATGCCGCCGGATCTACGGTGCAGCACCCGAGGGGCTCAGCAATGTCTGATGCGATCGAACAGATCGACATTGCGAAACGCGGAGCGAGACTGAAATGAAACGCGACGCTCCCGCCACCGCCCGGAATTCCGCGCCGATCGCAGCGATATTGAGGCAGGAACTCCCGCCGCGTGGGCTGGTTCTCGAAGTCGCCAGCGGGACTGGACAACACGCGGTGTTTTTCGCCAGAATCTTCCCGGATCTCGACTGGCAGCCCAGCGATCTCGATCGTTCGGCGCTCGCTTCGATCGATGCCTACGCGGCGGAGGCAGGGCTCGACAATCTACGGCCCGCTATCGCCTTCGATGCGAGCGCCGCGCGCTGCCCCCTTGCCAAAGCCGATGCGGTCCTGTGCATCAACATGGTCCATATCAGCCCTTGGGAAGCGACGGCCGGGCTTTTCGGGCACGCGGCCGAAATGCTGGAACCGGCATCGCCGGTCATCCTCTACGGACCCTATCTGGAGCGGAAGGTGGAAACAGCGCCTTCGAACCTCGCATTCGATCAGAGCCTTCGCACACGCGATCCGTCATGGGGGTTACGACGGGTCGAAGCGGTCGATGAACTGGCCTTACGCGCCGGCTTCGAACGCACGGCGCGATATGCCATGCCTGCCAACAATTTGATGCTGATCTATCGCTGTCACTGACGGCCGATACAAAAACGCCCGCCAGTGGCGGGCGCTCTCGTGGAAGCTTTTGGAAGCCTCAGATTTCGTCGTCGACGGTGTTGGCCGCCGATTCCAGATCGTTACCAGCACCACGCACGGTGTTGCAGGCGGCGGCGGAAAGCGTCATCGCCGCAAGGCCGATTGCCATCACGAATTTACGCATATTGGTTCCTCTTTGAAACTCGAACTGATGATTGCCGAACACGTTCTGGCCCATTCGGTTCCCGCCACCTATATCCTTACGCATGATTTCCTGGTTGAAAGAGACATGGGCGTTTGCGAGCGATGCGGAGATCATGACGCTCGCTGCGCTCGGCCTCATCGGTTTTGCCGGGCTGGCGCTGTTCATGGACCGACGCCGCTTGAAGCGCGGCCATATCGACCGGGTTGGATGGATGCCCTGGACCGCAATATTCCTGCTTGCCGCAATCGCGGGAGGGGGAATGCTGGCACTGGCCGCGCCGGCGCTGCTCGCAGCCTAGAAACGGGCCGGAACGGTCGGCGGATCAGAGGCAAGCTTCGAGATAAGCCTGATCGAAGCCGAACTGGCGGGCCTTTTCGAGCGTGTAGGGCCGCAGGCCGCTGGAGCGGTACTCGCCCATGATCTTTCCGTCCTCGCTCTCTTCGAGATATTCGAACTTGAAGAGTTCCTGCGTGACGATCACGTCGCCCTCCATGCCGATTACCTCGGTGACGTTGGTCGTGCGGCGCGAACCGTCGCGCAGGCGCTTGACCTGCACGATGAGATCGACCGACTCCGCGATCTGGCGACTGATGGCTTCCTTGGGGATCTTGATGTCGCCCATCAGGATCATGTTCTCCATGCGGCCCAGGCACTCGCGCGGGCTGTTGGCGTGGAGCGTGCACATCGACCCGTCGTGACCGGTGTTCATGGCCGCGAGAAGGTCGAAGCATTCCGCGCCACGAATTTCGCCCAGAATGATCCGGTCGGGACGCATACGCAGCGCGTTCTTGACGAGGTCGCCGATAGTAATTGCCCCTTGACCCTCGAGATTGGCGGGCCGGGTTTCGAGCGGAAGCCAGTGCGGCTGCTGCAGCCGGAGTTCGGCCGCGTCCTCGATCGTCAGCACGCGTTCGCCCGGGTCGATCATCTTCGACAGGGCGTTGAGCATGGTCGTCTTGCCCGAGCCGGTACCGCCCGAAATGACGATATTCATGCGGCAGGCGCCGGCGATCTTCAGCGCGGTTGCCATCTGCTCACTCATGGAACCGAAATTCTTGAGCATGTCGATGGTGATCGGTTTCTCGGAGAACTTACGGATCGAGATCGCCGTGCCGCGCAGCGAGAGTGGCGGCACGATCACATTGACGCGGCTGCCGTCCTTGAGGCGCGCGTCCGCCAGCGGGGTGGTCTGGTCGACACGGCGGCCGACCTGGTTGACTATGCGCTGGGCGATCTGGAACAGGTGCTGTTCATCGCGGAACCGGATCGGTGCGATGACCAGCTTGCCCTTCTTTTCGATGTAGGTCTGGTCCGGCCCGTTGACCATGATGTCGCTGACGTCGGGATCGTTGAGCAGTTCCTCCAGCGGACCGAAGCCCAGAAGCTCGTCGACCAGCACCTTTTCCAGCGCGAACTGTTCGCGGCGGTTGAGCGTGACCTTCAGTTCGGCGAGCACTTCGAGGATGATCGGCCGGAATTCCTCGGACAGCTCGTCCTTGCTGAGCGTGGCCGCCGCCTCGGGATCGACGCGTTCGAGCAGTCGGGGAAGCACCTGCTCCTTGATCTTGTGGACGCTCGCCTCGAAACCGCCGATCTCGGCCTCGCCGCTGTGGACGGCATTCGCGCGGTCGGACAGGCGAGCCATGGCGTCGCTGGACGCGGGATTGCCACCGGGCGTGTCGAAGCTTTCGCCGGGCAGCGGCGGAAACTGGTCGCTGCCCACAGGGTCGGGCTTGTCGGTCCGCGCGTGGGCCGGGGTCGGCGCGCCGCCGCGCATCGGCTTCGCGACGCCGAATTGCGGACGAGCGCCGGAACTCATTCCCCCGGCTCCGTTCTTCCGCCCGAATGCGCTCATCACTCAATCCCCGAACATCGTATTCGTATTGCCGACTGTGGCCGACAGCGCCGAAAGACGGCTTGCGAGGCATGGTCAATATGTCGGAAACCTTGATTTTTTCCTAAACGCGACGGGGACGGAAGCCACCGTCCGACGTGCGCGCGATCTTGCCGCGGCGCGGGGGATGGCCTAGCGGCGCCGCTTCTAATGCGATCGACGGGACGATGATGGATCACAACGAACGCCGCGGGCTGGCGCTGGCGATCTGCGGCTTCGCGCTGCTGTCGACCGGCGATGCCGTGGTGAAGACCATGGCGGGCGCCTGGTCGCCCGTGGCCGTCGCCGCCTTGCGCTTTTCGATCGGCGCGATCGCCTTGTCGATCCTGCTCTTTCGCAAGGAAGGACTGGCGGGGTTTCGTCCGCGCAAGCCGCTCCTCCAGCTCGCGCGCGGTTTCTGTCTCGCCGGTGCGACGATCTGCTTCTTCTCGGCGATCTTCGTCCTGCCGCTGGCGACCGCCATGGCGCTGACCTTCGTTTCTCCCATCATTGTGGCGCTCTTCAGCGGGCCGCTGCTGGGCGAGCGGGTGCGGCCGGCCGTGTGGCTGGTATCGGTGGCCGCCCTTGTCGGGGTCGGACTGATCCTGCGTCCCAATTTCACGACGCTGGGCTGGGTCACGCTGCTGCCGCTCGCCAGCGCCACCTTCTTCGCGCTGATGGTCATCGCCAACCGCGCGAGTGCGGGGCAGGGAAGCTCCCTGTCGATGCAAGCCTTCATCGCCATCGTGGCGACCCCTTTCCTGATCGCGGCGGCGGCGGTGGGACATGTTAGCGGCGTGGACTTCCTCGCGGTCGGCGTGCCGGACTGGACAGTGATCGCCCGCTGCGCGATCGTCGCGGCAACGGCAAGCAGTGCTCACTGGCTGACCTATCTCGCCACCGAGCGGGCCGGAGCGGCCACCATCGCGCCGACGACCTACGTTCAGATGCTGGTGGCGACCACGCTCGGCTATCTGATCTTTTCCGACATCCCGGACGCCATGACCCTGCTCGGCGCGGCTATCATCATCGGGGCGGGACTGGTGCTCTGGTGGCGTACCCCCGGGGCGGCTCCGCTCGACGATTGATCGAGCAGTCCCGTTCGCCTAATCGCTTCGCGAATTCAGAGGGAAGCAGAACCACATGTGCGGAATCATCGGTATCGTCAGCAGCGAGCCTGTCGTCGGGCGGCTGGTCGAAGGGCTGCGGCGGATGGAATATCGCGGCTATGACAGCGCCGGCGTATGCACCATCAATGATGGCAGGCTGGTGCGCCGCCGTGCGCAGGGCAAGCTCGACAATCTCGTCGCCGAACTCGCCGCGAACCCGGCGCCCGGCGAGATAGGCATTGCTCACACGCGCTGGGCGACTCATGGCGCCCCGACCGAGAACAACGCCCATCCCCACGCAACCGAGCATCTCGCGTTGGTCCACAACGGGATCATCGAGAATTTCCGCGAGCTGCGCGAGGAACTGCGCGCCGACGGGCGCACGCTCGAAAGCGACACGGACAGCGAGGTGGTCGCCCATCTCATCAGCCGCGAATACGAGAACGGCGCCAGTCCGCAGGAAGCGGTAAAGACAATCCTGCCGCGCCTGCGCGGGGCCTTCGCCATCGCCATCGCCTTCCGCGAATTTCCCGACATGCTGATCGGCGCGCGGCGTGGTTCGCCGCTGGTGGTAGGCTATGGCGAGGGCGAGATGTTCCTCGGGTCCGATGCGCTCGCCCTCGCGCCGCTGACCCAGCAGATCTCGTATCTCGAAGAAGGCGACTGGCTGGTGATTGAGCGGGGCGGGGCGCAGATTTTCGACGAGGCGAACCAGCCTGTCGAGCGCGAGATCCGCAGCTCGGGCGCCTCGGCCGCTGCGGTCGAGAAGGGCAATCACCGCCACTTCATGCAGAAGGAGATCTTCGAGCAGCCCACCGTGGTGGCGCAGACGCTCGCCTCTTACGTGCATCAGGCGAACAACCAGGTCGCCCTGCCGCAATTCGATTTTAATCTTTCGAGCATCCGCCGGGTGACGATCGTCGCCTGCGGCACGTCTTATTACGCCGGGCTCGTCGCGAAATACTGGTTCGAGCATTTCGCCCGCGTGCCGGTCGATATCGACGTGGCGAGCGAGTTCCGCTACCGCGAGCCGGTGCTGGAGGATGGGGGCCTGTCGCTCTTCATCAGCCAGTCGGGTGAAACCGCCGACACGCTGGCCGCGCTGCGCCACTGCAAGGAAAATGGCCAGACGATCGCTGCCGTCGTGAACGTGCCGACCAGCACCATGGCGCGCGAGGCGGACCTCCTCCTGCCGACCCATGCCGGCCCGGAGATCGGCGTTGCGAGCACAAAGGCCTTCACTTGCCAGCTCGCGGTTCTCGCCGCGCTGGCCGCGCATATGGCGGTGAAGAAAGGCCTGATGGACCGGGCCGAGGAAGCCGAGGTGGTGAAGCATCTTCTCGAAGCCCCGGCGAGCCTGAACGCCGCGCTCGATCACGACGACGACATTGCGGCCATGGCCCACCTGATCGCGCCCGCGCGCGACGTGCTCTATCTCGGGAGGGGGCAGGATTACCCGCTCGCTCTCGAGGGCGCATTGAAGCTCAAGGAAATCAGCTACATCCACGCCGAGGGATACGCATCAGGCGAGATGAAGCACGGGCCGATCGCGCTGATCGACGACGAGGTTCCGGTGATCGTGATCGCGCCGTCGGGCCCACTGTTCGAGAAGACGGTCTCGAACATGGAAGAGGTCAGGGCACGGGGCGGGAAGATCGTCCTGATCTCCGACGCGAAGGGGCTGGCGGAATCGGGAGAAGGCTGCCTCGCGACGATCGAGATGCCGCAGGTGCATCAGCTGATCGCGCCGCTGGTCTATGCCATTCCCGTTCAACTGCTGGCTTACCACGTCGCCTGCGTGAAAGGCACGGATGTCGATCAACCGCGCAATCTGGCGAAATCGGTCACCGTGGAATAAGGCCGTGCGGCTCGACCACGAAGATGAAATGGCAAACCGGCTCTTTACCGTGCTCTAACCTTTGGCCGGTTATCCGGCGGGTGTGAGCGGATCGAGCCAGAACGAATTTGCCCCAGAGGTTTGCACGCGAATCGTGCTCGGATTGAAGGATCCCGAGCACGGAGACTGGTCGCGGGTCCATGGGCCGCAATACGCCCTGCTTCATCATCGCGCGTCGGCGCGCGCCGTGCTGAATCTTGCCGGGACCGCCTTGATGGCCATCAGCTTCGGCGGATCGCTGCCGGGCTTCCTGATCGCGGCATGGAGCATCGGCCTCGTTGCGATCACCGCATACATGTTTCGTCTGGAAAATTCCTTCGCCAGTCTCGACGTTCGCGGCTTCTCGCGTGCCGAGCAGCGGCGACACATGCTGGCGGCGGTGGCGAAGGGCGTGCTCTGGGCGGTCCCCGGAACGTTCTTCCTGCGCTATGTCGATCCGACGATCCACGGAGTCGCGTGGGCCTATGTCGCGGCCTTGATGCTCGGTTCGACCGTTTCGCGCTATTCCGCTCCGCTCGGTGCGCTCGGGTTCACCGGCATTGCCGGCCTCGGCTGGACAGTCGGACTGGCGATGCACGGAAGCTTCGCGCTTGCAATCATCGCCGTTCTGAGCACGGCTTTTACCACTCTCGGGGCGATCGAAAGCGCGAAGGGCGCTTATTCCGAACGTTTGGCGCGCCTCGGCATGGCGGAAAAGAGTCAGGTCGTTTCCCTGCTGCTGCGCGAATACGAGGACAGCGCGGCCGACTGGCTGTTCCAGCTCGATGCCGGGCGTCGGCTTCAGAAAGTCTCTCCGCGCCTTGCTTTCGCCCTGGGTCGCGAGCTTGGCGACATCGAAGGCAAGAGTTTCCTCGAATTGATTTCCGGCCCCGCCTGGGAAACGGGTCATTTCCCGCAAAGCCTCCATGACCTTGCGAACAAGTTCAAGGAGCGCGAAAATTTTTCCAATATGACTGTCGAAGTCTCGATCAATGGGGAACGGCGTTGGTGGGAATTGTCGGGCACACCGATGACCGACGAAAAGGGCAACTACACCGGATATCGCGGTGTCGGATCGGACGTGACTGCCCAAAGGGAATCGTCGGAAAGGATCGCCTATCTCGCGCGCTATGATACGCTGACTGCGCTGCCCAATCGCCTGATGCTGCACGAAACGCTGGCCGAAGCACTAGCATATGCCGAGAAATGGCGCTCGCGTTGCGCATTTCTGATGCTCGATCTCGACAGGTTCAAGGCGGTCAACGATTCGCTCGGTCATATGATCGGCGACCAGATGCTTGCCGAGGTCGCCACACGCCTCGGGTCGATCATGACCGAGAACGAGATTTGCGGAAGGTTGGGCGGCGATGAATTCGGCATCGTAATTCGCGACGCATCCGACAGGAAGCGCATCGAACGCGTGGCGCGCGCCGTGATCGAATCTCTTTCGGCACCCTACCATATCGAGAACCACATACTCTATGTCGGAGCCAGCGTCGGATCGGCCATCGGGCCGCGCGACGGCCGTACGGTAGAGGAACTGATGCGTAATGCGGATCTCTCGCTCTACCGGGCCAAGGACCTGGGCGGCGGCGAGCATTGCAGCTACGAACCGTCGCTCCACGCCAGCGCCGAAGAGCGTCGCCAGTTGGAGTTCGCGCTGCGCAGCGCGCTCGCCAAGAACGAGTTGCTGCTGAATTATCAGCCGGTGGTCGATGCCAATTCCGAAAGGATCGTCAGTTTCGAAGCTCTGGTGCGCTGGGTCAGCGAGGAACACGGCTTCGTCAGCCCCGGGAAGTTCATTCCGCTGGCCGAAGACACACGTCTCATCGTTCCCATCGGCAAATGGGTAATGCAGCAGGCCTGTGCCGAAGCAGCGCGAAACTGGCCGGAACACGTCAAGGTCAACGTCAACGTATCTCCCGAGCAGCTGATCGAGCCCGACTTCGTGGCGACCGTCGTGCAGGCTCTGTCGCGCAGCGGTCTTGCCCCGAAACGTCTCGAGATCGAAGTGACCGAAAGCATTTTCATGCGGGACGCCGATGTGGCCGGGCGAGCGCTCGAACAGTGCATGGCACTCGGATGTTCCGTTGCTCTCGACGATTTCGGGACGGGCTATTCCTCGCTCGGCTATCTCCGCAAACTCAAGTTCTCGACGATCAAGGTCGACCGGACCTTCGTTCAGGGCGCATCGCAGAAATCGGCGGAGAGCGTGGCGATCATTCGTGCGGTGGTCGCCATGGCAGACAGCCTCGGCATGAGCACGACGGCCGAGGGCGTGGAGACGGCGGATGAAGCGGAAATGATCCGCAACATGGGCTGCACGAAGATCCAGGGCTTCCATTTCGGTCGCCCGATGAGCGCCGGGGATGCCATGGCGCTGTTCCGGGCAGCCGACCGACGCCGGATAGCCTGACCCGTCAGCCCTCTACGAGTGCACCGACCGCATTCGTGAACAGCGCAAGCCCGTCAGTCCCGCCATGGGCCGGGTCGACCGCGCGTTCGGGGTGCGGCATCATGCCGAGCACGTTTCCGGCACTGTTCAGCACGCCGGCGATGTCTCGCTGCGAACCGTTGCAGTTGCTGGTGTAGCGGAACACCACCTGCCCTTCGCCTTCGATCCGGTCGAGCGTGTCGTTGTCGGCGAAATAGTTTCCGTCGTGATGCGCCACCGGAATGTCGATCAGCTGGCCTTCCTCATATCCCGCAGTGAACAGCGAGCGCGCATTCTCCACGCGCAATTCCGCCGTGCGGCAGATGAAGTTCTGGCTGGCATTGCGCATGAGCGCCCCGGGCAGCAGTCCGGCCTCGGTCAGGATTTGGAAGCCGTTGCAGACGCCCAGCACGGGAACGCCGCGCTCCGCCTCGCGCGAGACGGCCCGCATAATCGGGCTGTTCGCGGCCATCGCGCCGGAACGAAGGTAGTCGCCATAGGAGAACCCTCCGGGCAATGCGATGAAATCGAGCCGTTCGGGCAGGTCGGCATCGCCGTGCCAGACGCGCAGTGCAGGCGCGCCCGACGCGCGTTCCAGCGCGACCGCCATGTCACGGTCGCAGTTGGACCCGGGGAAGGTGACGACCGCGGCGCGGAAGCTCATCGTTCGACCTTCTCTATACGGTAATCCTCGATCACCGTGTTGGCGAGGAGCTTCTCGCACATCGATTCGAGCGCCTCGTCGGTGGTGCCGTCGGCCATATCGAGTTCGATGAAACGGCCGATGCGGACATCCTCGACACCTTCGAAACCGAGCCCGTCGAGCGCGTGATGGACCGCGCGCCCCTGCGGATCGAGAACGCCGGGCTTGAGGCTGACATAGACGCGGATTTTCATGGGTAAGCCTCGTGGCAAGGGAAAGCTGTTCGTGCCCGCCTATGCCGACAGGCGGCCGCAGGTTCAAGCGCGGACCGGCTCCGGGCGGGGAGCGGCGCTCAGCTCCCGGCTTCGGGCACAACCGTGATCGTGACCGCGTCCTCGGGCGCGAGATAGGTTCGCGCCAGCTCGGTCAGTTCGGCGGGCGTTATGGACAGCTGGCGTTCCCTTGCGCCGAGGAACCGGGCCGTGTCCTCGGGCCGGCTCTGCGCCCGGTCGACCACGGCCAGCCAGCCCGCATTTCGCTTCAGCCGGTTGTCGAGCGACTCGATCAGCGGCCGGCGGGCGCGTTCGACGAGGTCCGCGTCGATCGTGCCGCCACGCAGGGCCTCGGCCGTCTCGACCATCGCCTGCCGCGCCTCCTCGAGCTGGCCCGCATCGACCTCCGCCTGCATCGAGAAGGTGCCGTAGTCCTCGTAAGTGCTCGACTGGCTGCTGTCGGCCGAAGGTGAATAGGTCTGGCCCAGTTCCTCCCGCAGCTTTTCGGTGAGCGCCAGACGGGCAACGCGTTCGAGCAGCGTCAGGCGGCTGGTGAGGTCCCAGTCGTCATTGTCGGTGGTCGGCCAGACGAGGCGCACCAGCGCCTGATCGGCCTCGCCCTCGTGGGTCAGCACCCGCAGCGAGCGGTCCGCTGTGAAGCCGCGCGTCCGAGGCGCTCCCGGATAGTCGCGAAACTCCGCTTCCCGCTGCGGCAGCGCGCCGAAGGTCCGGGCGACCATGGCGATCGCCGCGTCCTCGTCGATATCACCGACGATGGCGATCTCGAGCGCGCCGTTTGCCAACCGGTCCGCGATTTCGGTGCGCAGCTGCGCATAATCGAGCGCGCGATAGGCCTCGATCGGCTGGCGGGTGAAGCGGGGGTCCTCGTCCGACAGGATCGGCCCGAGCCCTTCCGACAGCGCCGAGGCGGGCGTCTTGCCGAGCCTTGCGAAGAAACTGTCGAGCCCGGCCCGCCATGGGCCGAGTCCCTCGCTGCGATAGCCGGGATCGGTCAGGCTCGCGGTGAGGAACTGTAATTGCAGTTCGAGATCGCGCGGGGTCGTGATAGCGCCGGCGACGAAAGTCTCGTTGCCCGCCACAAAGCTGCCGCCCACCGAACGTCCGGCAAGGATCGTCTGCAACTCGTCGCGGCTGTGCTTGCCTAGGCCACCCGAGGGCAGGAGCGGCGCCAGCTCCACCGCCAGCGGATCGTCCCGGCTTTCGAGCATCTTTCCGCCATCGAGGTTCATCCGCACCCAGACGCGGTCGTCCTCCAGATCGGTCCGCTTGAGATTGAGCATCACGCCATTGGCGAAGCGGAGCGTGCGAATGCCGAGCTCGGCGCTGCGCTGGTCGGCGACGACGCGGCCCGGCGTGCCGAAATCGGTATAGGCGAAGGCGGTCGCGTCGCCGGTTTCGGGCTCCGCGACCGGGGCGGCGAAATCCTCCACCACCGCGGCTCGCAGCGCCGCTTCCCCTCCTTCGGGCGCGACACTTCCGGTGAAGCGGATCAGCGGGTTGTCGAGCGCGATCGCCTCCTCGCGCATCGCCGCGAGCACCGCCTGGGGCGTGATCGCGTCTGCCTGCGCCTCGAAGCGGGCGAGCGTGTCGGCGGGGCTGTCGGGCACGTTGTCGCCATGCGCGATGCGGAAGGCCTGGGCGACGAAATCGGCGTTCGATCGTGTCGCGGCATTGGCGGCGGCGTTTTCGAAGCTCGTGCGGATATTGGCGACCTGTTCGGCGACTTCCGCCTCGCCGAAGCCGTATTCCAGCGCCCGGCGCCATTCGGCGATGGCGGCGGCGAGACCCTCGCGCCACCGGCCGGTCTCGGTGACGACGGCCAGCTGGCCGGTGCGCGCGGCTTCGAACACGTCGCTCGCTGCGTATTGCGCGCCGCGAAAGGGCGGGTTCTCCTGCCGCGTGAGCCGCTGGATGCGCCGGGCGAGAATGCGGTTGCCGACGGTCCGCAGGAGATTGGCCGACCGCTCGGCAAGGGTGTCGGGCCGGTCGCGCCATTCGGCGTGCCGCATCAGCGTGACCGTCTCGGGCAGGGCCGGGTCGAGATAGATGTCGGTTTGTCCGCCAAGATCCGGATCGATCGGACCGGCGGTGGCGGGCTCGGCGGTGGGGGCGGGGCGCCAGTCGGCGAAGCGCGCGCGGATCAGCGCCTCGACGTCAGCCGGATCGAAATCGCCGACCACCACCACGACGGTATCCGCCGGGACATATTCCCGCTCCCAGAAGGCCCGCACTCCTGCCGCGTCGGCCGCCGAGATGGTCTCGGGCAGGCCGATCGGCAGGCGCTGCGTCAGCCGCGCCTCCGGATAGGCGAATTCGAACCCATCGAGCGTGTTCTTGAGGCTGTAATTGTTGCGAACCCGGCGCTCGGACAGGATGACGCCTTTCTCGCGCTCCACCGCCTCGCCCGCGAAAGTCAGCTCGCTCGCGGTCTCGCGCATCAGCATCAGCGCAGTGTCGAGCAGCTTGGCATCGGCGCGGGGCAGGTCGAGCTTGTACTGTGTGCGGTCGAAGCCGGTCGAGGCGTTGGTGTCCGCCCCGAACGCGAGCCCCTCGCGTTCGAGCAGCTTGATCATCTCGCCCTCGGGCACGTTGGTGCTGCCGTTGAAGGCCATGTGCTCGACGAAATGAGCAAAGCCGCGCTCGTCCTCGCGCTCGTCGAGGGAGCCGGCGTCGATCTCCATGCGCACCAGCGCCGTGCCTTCGGGTCGGGCGTTGCGGCGGACGATGTAGCGCAGCCCGTTGTCGAGCACGCCGAAATGCCACCCGTCCTCGGGCCGGAACTCGCTGTCCTCCAGATCCCACTGCGCCGGGTCCCACCCGGCAAACGTCCCACCCGGGGCTTCCTCAGCGCAAAGCGGCGCCGCGACGAGCGTGATAGGGAGCGCGCAGTGGCCAAAAAACTTCAGGATCATTGGCGCCAATTTGAGAGAAGATTGCTGACAATAGGGTGTACCGACGGACTAAAGCCCGGCTGATTGCAGGACGTCCGAAGGCAGGCATGGCGCATCCGGCCCGGTCCAGTCGATCTCGTCGATCGCGGGGACGGGATGCAGATCCCCGTGAGGTTTCATCACGGTGTCGGGATCGTATGTCGCTACCGCCCTCGAATTGTCGAAGTCTGCCAATCTGCCGTTGTCTCGCACGGCTTCCTTAGTCGAGATTTCGCTGCTTTCTGTGCGCGATCCGCGAACAAGGCGCAACGTCCGGTCTTCACGGCGTTCCATCATGCGGTAATACAGCCGGCCGTACATCATCTTGTCGAAGGCGGTGTTAAAGCCCCAATTCTCCAACGCCGTCCCTTCCGGAAATTTGAGCGTGGTCGCGTGGCAGGTAAAGCTCGGCTCGGTATAGAAGGGAATGCTGCTATCCTGGTCTGCCGAGCGATGCTTGCGGCCGGGAGGGCTGAAGCCCCCGCCGGGTAGCACCAGCGTTCGCATTCCCGGGCTGTCACCGCTCCAGTCGAGCGGACCTGTGCCGGTGATCTTGACGATGCTGGCGCGCGTCGCCGAATCGTAGTGATAGGTAACGTCCGTGATCGTATCCCATTGATCGCTTCCCGCGAGTGCGGAGCGGTAGGATTCGGTCAACTGGCCAGGCGTCATGGCGGATGTCCGAACGTATTCGACCAGGCCCTGCATACCCCGCGTCACAATCGTGGTGGTCAACTTCGCCGGTTCGTCAAATCCGGCGCTTGCGTCAATTGCGTAGAGGCCCATTTCCTGCGCTAGAGCAAAGGGCTTTTCCGCAAGATGCACAAGACTGGCTCCCGCTCGTGTGAGGGGAAGGATGAAGCGGTAAGGTACCAAGGGATCGGTCGCGGGAGGCGCCACTTCGGGCAGCGTCCCGTCCATCCAGAATGTCTCGCCCCCGATTTTTGCCTGCACCAGCACGTGATCGAACAGGCCGGGGCTGGGCAATCGCTCGTCCAGACCATCGTCGAAACCGGAATTGGAAACCAGGACCGGCTGCGCATCGATGCCAAGCTGGTCGAGCAGCGCGAGCAGGAGCACGGTCTTGCCTTTGCAGTCGCCATAGCGTCGCTGCCACGTCTCCTCCGCAGACGCAGGGGTAAAATTCCCGCCGTCCAAGCCGACATAGATATACCGCACTTGAGCCTGCACGAGCCGAAGCGCCGCAGCCGCGCGCTGCAGCTCCGAGGAATGAGCATCTCGGATGCGATCTGCTTCGACGGCGAGCGCCGATTGTGGACCGAGTTCCGCCGCGTCGGCGTAAAGTGAACCGAACCGTCTGGAAACACCCTGCCAATCGTTGAAGTCGCTGTACTCCGCAATTCGCGTCCAGCTATAGCGGGGTGGGGCATCCTTGGGAGCGGAAAGGATGCCCGGATTGTCGAGATCGATCCTGATCGCGTTCGGCGAGATCACCGCCACCTTTTCGAAGTCCGGCGTCAGCTTGACGTTCGGCTTTTGCCCATCGACCCAATTCAGGCCGAGGCGAAAGCGGCCAGGCTGGGGTGCATCGGCAAGCACCATCAGACCGAAGCTGGTAGCACCGAGCGTAGGGTCCTGAGTGGGGCCGGAATAGGCGAATTCGAGCTCGTCTCCCACCCGCAGATCGGGAACTCGGTAGATTGCGGTGAGATTGCCGTCGAGCATCGCCTGTTCGAGCTGGCCTTCGCGCCGCAACACTTCGAATTCGGCGCTTTCGAGCAAATCGATGGTCTCGCGGTCACGGTGGATCCGCAGCGTGTGGACGGTCGGTGCACCAACGGCCGGATTCCACACCAAGCCGACATTGCCCAGTTGCAACGCCTGCGGGTTGAGGATCTTCAAGTGCTGGGCAACATAGGTATCCTGTCCCTGATCACGCAGCCGCACGAGCGTGTCGTTCCGACGAACGAAGACGAGGCCCTGCGGATCGTCCGGCACGGCAAGCGCCTCAGACATTTCGACCCATGCGGGCACGTCGCCCTTCGTTATTGCGTCTGCAGCCGTCTGCGCTGCGAGCGGCGACGTACCTGCCAGCCATACGGCTAGACCTGTTCTCAAAAAGCGACCCATCGAAATCCCCCCTGTTCGCACCCATCATGGCGCAAACCTCGAGGATCGCAACCCGATCGCCGGAGTCAGCTCTTCTTGCCGGGCTTGCCCCCCCGCAAGCGGCCACGATGGGCGGTGAGGTCGAGCACTTCGCCCGCGCCGCCATTCTCGTTGCTGTCGAGGATGCCGAGCCGCCGCGCGACCTCGCGATAGGCCTCCTCCTCGCCGCCGAGATCGCGACGGAAGCGGTCCTTGTCGAGCTTCTCGCCCGAATTCATGTCCCACAGCCGGCAGCCGTCGGGGCTGATCTCGTCGGCCAAGATGATGCGGCTGTAATCGCCGTCCCACAGCCGGCCGAACTCCAGCTTGAAATCGACCAGGCGGATGTCGATCGCGGAGAACATCCCGCACAGGAAGTCGTTGATCCGGATCGCCATGCTGGAGATGTCCTGCATCTCCTCGTTCGAGGCCCAGTTGAAGCAGGCGATGTGCTCTTCCGCGATCAGCGGATCGCCCAGCGCATCGTCCTTGTAGTAGTATTCGATGAGCGTGTGGGGCAGCGGCTCGCCTTCCTCCAGCCCCAGGCGCTTGCAGATCGAACCGGCCGCGACATTGCGCAGCACGACCTCGATCGGCACGATCTCGACCTGGCGGACGAGCTGTTCGCGCATGTTGAGGCGGCGGATGAAATGCGTCGGCACGCCGATATGGCTGAGGCGCGTGAAGACATATTCGCTGATGCGATTGTTGATCACGCCCTTGCCGTTGATCGTGCCCTTCTTCTGGGCGTTGAAGGCGGTGGCGTCATCCTTGAAATATTGGATGATCGTGCCCGGCTCCGGCCCTTCGTAGAGGATCTTGGCCTTGCCTTCGTAAATCTGGCGGCGACGTGCCATGGGCGGGTTGTCCTTCGGCCTTCGGAAAAAAGCGATGCCCCGGGAGCTTTTGCGGTTTCAGGCCGCGCGCCCGGGGCGATGGGCCCGCCTTACAGCAGGCTTCGTCCGCGCGCAATCAATGGCCGTCCGGTGCCGCCGATCCGACCGCAGGCGCACGGGACTGCTTCAGCTTCTCGATCAGGCGGCCGAGCGTGGCGCGCTGGACGAGAACGCTGAACAGCACCGCCCCGAAGGTTGCGGCAAGGATCAGGTCGCGCGTGTCCCCGGCCGGCAGCGAAAGGGCGAGCGCGATGGAAATGCCGCCGCGAAGGCCGCCCCACCACAGGACGCGGCTCGCGCCTTTCTCGTCGAGTCGGGCGGCGGGGATCGCCTTGGTCGAACCGATCACGGCGATGGCGCGCGCCGCCAGCGTGACAGGTATCGCGAGCAGGGCGATCGCGGTTTCGGCAAAACCCGGCGCGAGAGCGATGATCTCAAGCCCGATCAACAGGAACAGGACCGAGTTCAGCAATTCGTCGACGATCTCCCAGAACTTGACCACGTAATCGCGGGTCACGTCGCTCATTGCGTAGGTGACGCCGTGATTGCCGATCAGGAGACCGGCGACCGCCATCGCCAGCGGCCCGCTGATATGGAGGGCGCTGCACAGCGCATAGCCGCCCATGACGATGGCGAGAGTGATCAGCACTTCGAGCGCGTATTCGTCCATGCCGGCAAGCGCGCGAAACCCGATATAGCCGGCGACCAGACCCACGAGCACGCCGCCGCCTGCCTCGATCGCGAAGAGGCGCGCGCCTTCCGCAAGCGAGAAGTCGGTTCCGGTCAGTGCCGCGCCAAGCAGGATGGTGAAGACCACGATGCCGACGCCGTCGTTGAACAGGCTTTCCCCCGCCACCGCGCTCTGGAGCGAGAGGGGCACGTTCTCCTCGCGCAGGACGCCCAGCACCGAGACGGGGTCGGTCGGCGCTATCAGCGCGCCGAAGACGAAGTACCAGATCGGCGCGATCGCCACGCCGAGCAGCAGGCCGATACCCCAGACCGCCAGACCGACCAGCACGGTCGATATGACCACGCCGACGGTCGACAGCAGCAGCACCGGAAGCCAGCTCGCTTTCAAGCGCTCCAGATCGACGTGAAGCGCGCCTGCGAACAGCAGGAAGCTCAGCATGCCCTGAAGCAGCGTGTCGGTGAAATTCAGCTGCTCGAGGAGGCGCGCAACCGTGTCGTCGAGCGTGATCGCGGGCACGAAGGCATCGGCTATCATCAGGCCCAGCGCGGCGAGCGCGCCCATCACGGTCAGCCCGATGACGTGCGGCAGCCTGACGAAATGGTGGTTGAACCAGCCCAGCAATGCGGAGGCGACCACCAGCATTGCAGCCATGTCGAAGGGCGAAAGCGCGGCGGAGGTTTCGTGCATCGACCCCTGCCTAGCGCCGAAGGCTGGCAAGGCAAGCGGCCGCTTCCTAGATTGCCGTGCAAAGGAGAAACCCCATGCGAATGACCGACAACACCATCCTCATCACCGGCGGCGGGTCGGGCATCGGCCAGGCGCTGGCCTGGCAGTTCGCGAAGCGTGGCAATGTCGTGATCGTCGCAGGCCGGACCGAGGAAAGCCTCGTCGAGACCGCGGCGGATCACGACAACATCCATACCCAGATCCTCGACGTCGCGGACGAGGCGTCGGTCGAGGAATGCGCCGAGCGGGTGAAGCGGGATTTCCCCGAGATCAACATGCTGATCCATGCGGCGGGAATCATGAGGCTAAGGGACACCGGCGACATGGACCTTGCGCGCAAGATCATCGACATCAACCTGCTCGGTACGATGCGGATTTGCGAGGCGTTCATTCCGCTGCTGTCCGGCAAGCCTGGCGCGACGATTTGCACCACCAGCAGCGGTCTCGCTTTCGTGCCGATGCCCGTCGCGCCCGCCTATTCGGCCAGCAAAGCGGGCGTCCACTCCTTCTCGCTGCAACTGCGCCAGCGGCTGAAGGGCGATATCCAAGTGATCGAGATCGCCCCTCCGGCCGTGCAGACGGGACTTACTGAAGGGCAGGAAACGCGGAATGGCTACATGCCGCTGGACGACTACATCGAAGAAACGATGGCCAATTTCGAAAAAAACCCGACCCCGTCGGAGAATCTGGTCAAGAACGTCCTCCCGTTCCGCAACGCGGAGCGCGAGGGGAAGGTCGAGGAACGCCAGGACATGCTCGCGCGGATGGTCGCCCAGTGCGACGAATAACGCCCAGAAGGATGTCCATATAGGCGTTGTTGACGTGATCGTCGAAAACGCCGATGGTCCAGATGTCGAGGTTCTCCGGCCGGTTTCGCCGCGTCGGAGCTAAGACGGGAAGCCGGTGCGCCCACTTTACAGGAGGCAAGTCCGGCGCTGCCCCCGCAACTGTAAGCGGTGAGCGGCGGTCCATTCATGTCACTGGGGGCTTGCCTCTCGGGAAGACGGACCGTGTCGCTTGGACCCGCGAGCCAGGAGACCTGCCTTCGACGCGATAACGTCCACCGGCGGGGTGCCCGGTCTGGTCGCTTGCACGGCGCGCGTCCGGACTTTCCGCCGCGTGGCTGGCGTGCGCGCCCGATCGGTCGCCCCGTCCTCTACGGGGTCTGTACAGTTGATCGTTTCCAGAGCCACCTCGGGCTTCCCCCGCCTCAATCTGCGGCCCGAAGGCTGCGTTCCGGAGCAAGGAGAGGCGTGATCCGATGAGCGAAACCAGAAGAGCCCCCAGCGCGGTGCAACTGATCGACATGGTCTTCCCGGGCGATACCAATCATCATGGAACGCTGTTCGGCGGAGTCGCGCTGGCGCACATGGACAAGGTGGCGTTTCTGGCGGCCTCGCGCCATGGCCGTGCGCCCTTTGTCACCGCGTCGTCCGAAAAGATCGACTTTGCCGCCCCCGCGCAGGAAGGCGACATGGTCGAGGTTACCGGCCGGGTGGTGCGCGTCGGTACCACTTCACTCGATGTCGAGGTCGAACTGGTGGCCGAGGCGCCGGTCTCGGGCGAGCGGCGCCTGTGCACCCGCGGTCGCTTCACGCTGGTCGCGAAAAAGGATGGCGTCGAACGACTGCCGCTCCCGCCGATCGTCGAGGCGGTCACGGCGCAAGAGAGCGATGCGTTGCGGCTGGCCGAGATGGTCTTTCCGGGGCAGGCCAATCACTACGGCACGCTCTACGGCGGAGACGCGCTGCGCATGATGGGCAAGGCAGCCTTCATCGCCGCCACCCGCCATGCGCGCGAAGTGCTGGTGATGGCCTCGTCCGACCGGATCGATTTCGTCGCTCCGATCAGGGAGGGGGACATGGTCGAACTGGTGGCGGAAGTGAAGATGACAGGCCGCAGTTCGGTCCGCGTCGCTGTCGAGTTGTGGTCGGAAGAGCTGCTCAGCGGAACCCGCACGCACGCCGCCACCGCCCTGTTCACGCTGGTGGCCGTCGACGAATTCGGTGCGTCGAAAGCCATCCGGGCGCCGGGATGACGGGCGGCTAGCGCATGTCCCTGCGGCAGGCGGACAGGGTGCCTGGCCGCCGACTACCCGCAATGCCTGATGCATGACCAGCGCCGCGACACGGCTCGCCCTGTCCGAAAAGCGAACTTCGCGATTTCGAGAAGGGGGGAGTAATCGGACCCACTAAGGAACCCAGTTCCTTTATCCGTATACCGGGACTTTCAAAAAAAACCTATTCAACGAAACCCACTTAGAGCTTTCATGGCGAACCGAGAACCCACTTACGAACTTTATGGTCTGGCGATGCCTGATGAACCTGATGCCAGAAATGCGGGGGCTTCCGTCTTAATAGGGTGCTCTGGCCTGAAATCGTATGTGCGTTCCTGTCGGGCCTAGTTCTGAATATCGGGTGGCGCGAGACATGGCTTGGCGTCCGGGCCAGATCCCTCAAGAAGCCTGCTGCGCTAGGCGAAGATTTTTTCCACTTCGGCTCGGTCCCACCCGAGAAGGTTGCGCTTGAGAATGTTATTTTCTCGAAGAAGGGTCTGCGGCCTCGGGTCGTCTTCCGAACTCCAGCGAGCAAGGACTTCGGTCAACGAAATGTGGTCAAGGGAAAGCGCGAGGATCGTCTTTCGATCGTAGAGCCCGTCCTCCGAACGCATGATGGCGCCATCTTTCAGTGCCTGGCTGAATGATCTCGGATTAATGTTCAATGCTTCTTCGCTATCGCGCCGGTTGATCCGACTTTCGAATGAGAAGGCAGAGAACTCTGAAGTTTCGAAACGAAGATTCGTTATCTCGTCGAGCTCATCCTTCCTGACCACGATACGGTTCATCAGTCGGCCCGAACCCTCCATGATGGCGTAGGCAATGCTTCCGGACACCATCCCGAGTATGAGCGGGCCCCAAGGCTTCTCGCGCCCTCCGACCAGCTTCATCGCATTGCGGATGGGCACCTGTTTTTCCTCCGGCACATCCGAACTCTCATCTTCGAGTCTTTCGAGAAGTAGAGTGAAGTCCGAAAGACGAACCTGGCGCTGCCTGAAACCGACTTTCACCGGACCATCGTCGAAAATGGTGATCTCTCCAAGGCATGCGAGCTGCTCCACACCATGGCGACTTATGGACAAGCGCTCGGCCACGGAGCCGAGCGGAATGAGGTCTTCGAACTGCGATCGGAGACCTGCGAGTTCGGCACCCTCGAAGATCTGGTGCAGATTGTTTTGGCCCCCCGATATTACCGGCGTGAACACTGTCTTGCGCAGTCTGTCGACGATCCGTTGGCTGACTCCCAGCGTGGCCTCCAATTGAGCGGAGTTCACTCCGAGCTGAAGTGCGGCTTTCACGGCTTGCAGGGTACCGATCTCGAAGTTCGGGACAGTAAGGCGGAAGATCTTTCCTAGCCCCGGCCACCAACTTCTGACGGAGGTGAATTCCTGTGCGGCAGCAGCGAGTTCGGTGCTGCTGCCGGAGAGACCGGGAGCTCGACCTACCAAGGCATCGGTAAAGCTGTGCGGCCAGTTGAGCAGGGCAGCCGAGCCCTCGGACAGGATATCCAGACGCTTCTCGAAAGGCAACGCCTTCGCGCGATCTCGATCGCCTTGACCCTGACCGGTGATCAGGCACCCCACGCGCCACCCGGTTTCGAACAGCAGCCCTCGGTCGAAACCCTGCATTTCGCGGGGGAGCGACAAAAGAGCGGAAGCATGGCGGGACGGGTCCGGATGGATGAGATCTATCATCACCCGTGTGGCGACCAGCAAGTCGTCGGATACCAGTTCGCCTTCATGGCGCGAAAGATCGGATCCGCACGCTTGACACCGTTGAATGGCACTCTTCGTCCAGGTCAGCCGCTTGTCGCATAGAGGGCAACGATCGATGATCACCTCGCCGGTCTCCGGGCAGTGCGTGATCAGCCCGTGATGCCCGAGCGCAGGATGGTGGCCGGTCCTCAGCCACGAGGGTGTGACGCGGCGTCGAAGATCGAGGTCGTAGGGCGGGATAGCTGCGCCATGGAAGCTTACCCCGGGCATGCCCGTTCGATCGTCGTCCAGGCGGAGATATCGACGACTTTCGATCTCGCTCGCATCCAGTCTACACACCAGAGCAAGCTTGGCGAAGTCCACCGCATCGTTGATCGCCAGATTCTGATGCATATGGAAGGAGGCGCCACAGGTCGATAAGATCGGTCGCAGACTCTTCAGCCAATTCCTCGAGCACGTTCGGGCGACAAGCCCGATCAGGCTTTCTCCTATTTCGGGCGTCACGGGTATCATGACCTGAGGGACGCGATCGAACTCTGCCGATGACGAACAAGGACCGGGGTAGAGTTCGCCATCGCAAACTACGGTGCGCGATGCGACTGGATCGATGTGAGCCGACGTCGAGGTCACGAGGCATCTGCCATGGAAATGCCGAACCTGAAGGGATCGTGGGACGCTAGTTTCTGTGCGACCGCCCATGAGATTGCCGCATGGGACAGGTCGCAGAATTCGATCGATGTCGCCCCGCGCAGGAACGCCTGCCGACCAGCGATCTGCAGCATCTTGACGACCCGGCCCAGATACCCCTTGGAAAGCGACATCATGCATTCGATGGTGCGCGGATCGGCGAGGGCGGTGGAGGATGCGAACAACTCCTTTTCGACGAGTGCTGCGTCGTAGCGAGCCAGGAACCTGGTCAGCCTTCGGCTGGATTGGGTGTCGGATGCCTTGAGCGGCTGGATATCGCAGGGTTCGATGAGCCGATTGCTGAGCTGATCGTTCGACTGGAGAAGAGTGAGTGCGTCTTCATTGCCGAACAGCCCGATGCCCACCTGAGCGTCCGAGATGAAGCGCTTGATGACGTCTGTGGGTGCGGAGGATCCGTGCGATCGGTAACCGGCGTGCTGGATTTCGTCGAGGAGGAGCAGCTTCGTGCCGAAGCGTTCGAAAGCATCGTAGGTGCTCCGGCGAAGTCCGTCTTCATCCTTCGACGCTGCGAAGCCATCGCCGTAGATGGCGAGAATGCTCAGCCAGAACCTTCGAGGTGTGCAGGCCTGTTCGAGTTCGACCCTTCTGATGGGCAGTGTGCCTGCGGGGTAGGTGCCGCGCCGAACGATGATCCTTCCGAACTCGTCACCTGCTTCGCTCTTTCCAGCGAAGCTGGGAGCGGCATTTCTCACTCCGGTTTGGAAGACGCCTTTCTCTCCCAGGCTGAGCACCATGTCCAAGGATTTGAAAACCGGTGTGTGGTTCGGGTTCTGCACATAGATGGAGCGCACGATGGTCTCGCGCGCTCTCATCTCAAACAGCTTTTCGGCGGAGGTCACCGGGTGCGGCGAGCCGGTCTGGGGTTCCAGTTCTTCCGGACCGAAGTAGGCTTTGGCGGTCGTCTTGCTCATTACATGTACTCCTCATCGTCATCATCATCATTGGGCGGCGAAGGTTCGAGGAGCGAAGAATGGGAGGGGGATGCCTGGAGGTCGTCCCCTCCCTGCGTTTCGGCTCCATCCTCTTCGTCGTTGTCGAGCGGAACCTTTCCGGGGCGGCTCATCGGCCTGAGCGCGTCCTCCCGTTCGTTCGCCGGCACATCCTGTTCGATGATGGGCCCCATCCCGTCGTGCCGGGGCTCGGCCTCTGCAAATTCGACTTCGATCGGCTGATCGGTCCGTGCGGTTGACCCTGCGAGGCGTGCGGCCGCCCTGCGCTCTCGCGCGTCCATGGAAGGGAAGGCTGCCCTGATGGCGAGATTGAGGGTATGCCGAGCCGCGAGCCGATCTGCCTCGCTGGTGAACTTGAGGGACTCGCGCTTCGCCCAGTCCTTAATCTGACGGTGCTGCCAGAGCGAGAGGCCGTCCGCATAGTCCGGCTGGGTGTTCTCGACTTCCAACCATTCGTCACCCACGAATATGTGGACGCGCAAAAGATTATCCGGATCGTATTTAACCTTCGTGGTCGCAGCAGCGGTCGCATCGAGGCGGGACCTATGGGGCTCCGAGGCGGCCAGCTTGTCGATGGCGATCCGAAGGTTTTCGCCCTTCCATACCATGTCGAACATCCGGACTCCGCCGCCCGCCGTGATGCGCTTGCGATGGACGGTTATGCCCGTCACGATGTCGATCGCCTGCTTGTCCAGGATCATGTCACGGCCGTGGATGGCTGCGCTTGCCGCCCACTTCTGCAAGGGGACCGCGTCGATTCCGCTATGGTGCGTGATGTGGTACAGCCGAAGGAACTGGGAGATGAGTTCCCTCAGTTCCGAGAGCGCGAGGCAGGCCTCGGTGGAGGGGTCGATGCCGAACTTTCGCATCATGCTGGGGTCCAACGTGGCGCCCGGCAGCTTGTCGATCAGGAACGTGTTGAACGAACGGAAGAATCTCTCGACCATCGCCTTGTGTCGCGGGGATCTGACGGGCGCGAGTTCGTGCACGATTCCCAGATCGAGCATCATCTCCGTGAAGCCCGGCGTCACGTAGTTCACGCCATTGTCGGTGACGATCTTCGCGAATTTCCCGTTCAGCGTCGCGAGCGCGGGATGCTGTCGAAGCCATTCCGGTCGGATGCCGATCTTGGGGCGATTGCCTTCCTTGAGGCAGCTCATAGCCGTCCGCACGCATTCCGCGGCCTTGGCGACTGTGGGCGGTTGGAAGCTCACGGTCATCGCCACGACGCACCGCGAATGGACGTCCATGAGGACGGTGAGGTAGGGGCGGCCTGCCACGAAACCGCGATCCATGTCCAGCACCGTGACAAGGTCGACGACCGTGTCGTCCATGAGTCCGATCTGGAGGATCTTGTAGGCGCTGATTCCCTTACCCGTTCCGTCAAATTTCCTTCGCGCAGCCGCCTCGCCGTATTTTTCGGCGTAGTTCTCGCGACACAGCATCTCGTTGACGCGCCGACGGACGGTCTCCTTGCCGGGGACCGGGAGATTCGGTTGTCCTGCGGCGGCGCGACGCAGGTTCTCCTGGCTGATCTCGACGCTGACCTCGGCATGGACGTCGATGATCTTCCATCCCCGGTTCTTCCAGAACCGGCTGCGAGCTGCATCGATGATGTCCTCTACCGCCGGATCGAGGCGGTTTGCCCGCGGAACGCGTCCGCTCATGCTCATCATGTCGGGGAGGGTCACCGTCGCGCCCTGGCAACGTCCGAACCAGCTCCTCACGGTCGCGATCTCCGGGGCGTCTCCGAACTTCGCCTGGAGTTCTTCGGTCCAGATATCGCGGATCATCGCGCCCAGATTGGGCTCGGAGCCTTCGATCCCTTTCTCGATGAGGCCCAGCATGACCGTGAGCCGGGCCTCGGCATAGGGATCGAGTTTGAGGATCTCGTCGCGATCGAAGACCCGGGCGAGCTTGCGCTCACTGGCGATGACGCCCTTTTCGTCGGCATAGAGCCGCAGGCTCCCATCGGCGAGGCCGTTCTCCAGCCAATGCGTGTCGGGCAGGATCAGCTCGCCTGTCGTGGGATCTTCGACGCGGTGGACACTTCCGCTCGGCAGTTCCAGTACGTTGAGGAGCCCGTCTCCCAGCTCGCGTTCGATGTGGAGCTTCTGTCGATCGGGAGTGATGAAGGTAGCGCCGATCGCCCCGTTGATGGTATTCTTCTTCATGGTGTTCTCCGTCGTTCCGCGGAGGTCACTCCGCGCCTTCGATGCGTCAGATCGCGCGGACGACGGGATGCCGTCCGCGCCATGGTGGGCCGCGGCAGCGCGCGACCGCCTGTCGGCGGCTCGGCATCACGAGGGTCTCCTTTCGGGTGGTCATCGGTGGACTTTGCTTTCTTCGTCTTTGGCTTGTCGGAGTGGACGGCCCTGGTGGGGCGCGGGGCGAGTTGGGATGCCCGTCGATCATCGGCGTAAGCTCGGCATCGCGAGCGGGAGCGGCGGTACCGATCGGCATTCGCTGCGCGGTCCCAGCGGACTCTCGAGGTCGATCTCGACGATGCGGCGCACCATTAGAGCGAAGGCCATCGAGCGACCGTTGATGGGATGGAGCAGGGCGGCTAGGTTCCCCAGCGAGATCGACCCCTTGGACATCGCGATGGAGGCCCTGGCGACGAGGTGATCGGGGACGTTGACGAACCGACAGGCTTGTATCTCGTTGACGTTCCGCCTGCGCACTTCGCTTCCCGCGCTGCCGAGGATGATCCGCTCGTAGCGATAGCCGAGCGCATCCGCCGCCAGGCGGCCGAGTACCGACTGTCGCCTGCCGAGGTCCGACCGGAAGTCGCTCCAGTTCCGCTTGGCATCGAGCAGGATGCGTTCGCCGCTGGACATGAGCGTCGCGAAGTCAGGGATGTGGACGAACCATGCGGGTCCCGTCTCGGTTTCCATCAGGGCTTCGACTCGGCACGGTTGCGCGATACCGTCCACGAATTCGCAGCCGACTTCCTCGTCCTCGATCCGCTCGATCTCGGCCGCACCTTCTCCGAAGCGTGCTCGCCGCGTCTTCTTGGAGGGGAAGCAGATCGTGCGGATCGTCTTCTTGCCGGTGATCTGCCCCCGAAGCTGATCTCGGTCGGGAGCCCTGACCACGACCACCTTGTGCACGATGGCCCCTTCGAGGGTCGCGGGATGGGGCATTCGATTCGTCTGCAATTCCATGGATTATCTCCAAACAACTCTCGATGCATATCGACCGGTAAATCTGGACTGTCAATCGAAAGCTGTTTGGATATCGAAAATAGTTTGGAGGTTCGATCGGGTTTCCCTACGGTACGGTGATGGATGATGGTTCTTCAGGCCCGGACGGAACGTCCGGGCGCATCGGTATCGCGACACTCGAACGTTTCTTCGGGAGCCCCGTCCCCGAAAACGAACGCATGATGTGGGTCGGCTTGTCGATCGCCCATCGTGCCAAGGCCGTGCAGCGCATGACCGCATTGGATCGTTGGACGGCCGATGATGGGGAGATGTCTGTGACGCAGGCGGCTGCGGACGCAGGGGTTGGGGTGACCAGGTTCTACGAGATGGGAAAGGCTTGGCGTGCGCGCCGCTCGCTCGCTTCGCTAGGAACCTTCGCTTCGGCCCCGAAGTCCCGGGTGGGCAAGCACGACGGGGCGATCCGACGGAAGGTCGGAAGGGTCGTGGCTGCTGATCCTCGAGCGAGCGTGCGAAAGCTCGCGATTGACCTGCACAATGCGCTCGGCATCCCCGCCGATGAAGGTCCGCCGAGTCATAACACGCTTCGCCGATATGTTGAGGAGGAGCTGCGTCGCCGTGAACGAGAAGCCTCGCCCGGAGTGGAATTGTGGCTGGATTGCTGTGCCTGCCGTCTCACTCCCCGCGACGACGTTCTGTCGGTCGCCTTCGTCGTTCTGGACCGTGCGACCCAGCTGGTGCTGGGCGCCGATCTCGGTGATGTCGATGATAGCCGCTCGGGTTACCGCGGTGCTGCCCGTGACGCCTTGCGCAGGCTGGACGAAGGCCATTTCGCGCGGTTGCCCTGGGTCTCCGGCCTGGCGCGGGCCCAGATTGTCGTCGGTGATGACGAGGATGATTGGAAGTCGCTGAAGAAGGGTCTCTCGGCGAACTTGGGCGCGGGGATCGAGCTCTCGACCAGGAGCGGTCGGTTCGGGCGCTACCTGCGTCCAGCCACCGGACTTCGCATCGGTACGGTTGTCTTCGCACCGAACAGGACCGGAGAGGCGATCACCACGGGTGATGACCGGCCACCATTAGCGTTGAATGACCGAAGGGCCCGGCTTGCGGTCGAAGTCGACGATTATGATGCCCGGTTGCTGGACGAGATCGATCTCGTCGACGAGGCATCGCGGCCCCCGTCGAATCTCTTGCGGTTCCTCGAACGGTTGGCGACGGGCTGAAGGCGCTGTGGAACTATTGGGGGTTTCGCGCTCCTGGCCGCATTGTGCGCGTCCAGTTGTTCCACGATGATCCTCGCCGCATCCTCTGCAGAAAGCGCGGCGTCCTTCCTAGAGCGCAGCATATCCTCCGGGCGGCGTGCACGACTGCGTTGGTAAATGAGATCGAGCGAGCCCACTCCTCGACCCAGGATGCGTGCGGTCGCGGTCCTGGCCGCTGTCGCCGGGACCCGTTCCAGCGAGGTTACCTTCATTGTCTGGATCCGCTCGGTCAGCTCCTCGTCCACCACGACGGGTTCCGCGATCGTCCCTGCCTCGACGGCGTCCGCCAGGTACGGGGCGAGCGACAGTGCGTCGCCCAGGGCGGCGAGAACGATTGCTCCGGAGCCCCTGTCGAGGGCCAGGGTCAGCCTCGGGAACTCGATCTGAGCGTCGATCATCACGGGAAGCCTGACATGGCAGCGCGAAATGAGAGTTCCGTGGTCTTCGGTTCCGGGGTCCTGCCTACGGGCCTCCATCACCATGTTCCAAATCGTGCTGCGCGAAGGTGGCGAGACGCCGATGGCTTCGCAGCGCTGCCGGACCAGACGGACGATCTCCACGAGGGAGGTGTTCGCGTCCGCATCGCCGATCACCTCGCGCGCGGTAGCCTTGCTTGCAATCGGCAGGGCGCGCCGTCCCCCTGGGCGAGGCGACCCTTTTGCGGTCCCCGCGCCGGAGATCGCCGACGCCTTCTCGTGCTGTGACCATGCACGCACGAGCGCAAGGAACTGGTTCACGCTGAGATCGAGCTCGGAGGCATGCTTTCGTCTATCGGCCTCGTCCGGTACCTTTATTTGTAGATAGGATTTGACGACCGCGACCCGGCGGCGGATTTCGCCGAGCCGAAGTGGATCGACCCCGGAAAGATCCGGTTCCCTGTTCCCGGCCGCGCGCGCATCGGCCTCCCCATAAGGGGTATTCGTGGTGTCCATAGTTCTCTCCAATTGATGAAAGGTCGGCGCTGAAGTCGTCGCTTCCGCTACTTCGGTATGTCCGATCGATCGGAAGGGTGTCTCGCCATCAGTGATGGGGGACACTCATTTCGGGGCGCTAGATGGTGGCCGAGCGGCGAGGATGGCACCGGGAGGCGGCATCTCGTGGTGTCGGTTGTCGGTTCGTTGGATCTTGAGCGGGAGGAAGTGTCAGCGAGCCTGGCACCTTGCGCCGGAGGCTCACGGTTCTCGCTGTCGAAGCGCTTTTCCGGTTCCGCTGCGACGCGTCACCGGCGTTGCGTGATCGGGCCTAGAGGCGAACGAACTCGCGCTGTACGCTTGTTTTGCGCGTGATCGGTATTCGTGTTCACGACGACAGGCGCGTCGTCGGGGCGACGAGTCCTTCGGTCCGGATCGTCCGGCAGTGCCGGGTCGATCACTTTATACGGGTTCGGTGGGAACCGGGGAGCCGTCCCGGACATGGCGGAACGAGGCGCAGTTACCCGTGGCTGGCCTTTCATGTGGTCCGGCATGATAATTTCCGCCCAAGAGCAGCTTGCTTCATTCGATCCGCTTGTTGGGGACCTGCAGCACCAGGGAGGTCACGCCCTTGTCCGTCGAGCTGTCGTGCAATGTCAACGCGGGGATATCGATGTTCGAACCTCCGAGTATGGTGCTGGCGTCCGATTGCCATGCGCTGAGGACGGTGAGCGGTATGCGACGATGCAGGACGACAATCATTAGCTCGCTTCGGCATTCCGTCGCGAAGAGGATGTCGTCGTGGTGGAAATCGAAGTCCACGAAAGGACCATCGCGCACGATGGTGAGCGCCTTCCAGCCCAGGTCGGCGAACGCGGTCCCTTCGCCATCGTGCAGATATCGCCTGGAGCCGTCTTTCAGCTTCATGAGGACTTGCCAGGCAGCTGCCGTCTGGTCGGGCCGAAGAGTCTCGATCCAGGCGGCCACGAGGCCATTGATGGTGGGAATCATGATGCGGTCTCCGGACGGGATGTGGGCAACTGTATGGAGAACGCCGTCTTTAGCAGCGTGATCGCCTCCGAACCGTGATTGTCGCGATGCACGGCGGTCGGGTCCGGCGTTTCGCGGTCTGTCGCCGCGACGCGCGCGAGTTCGATCAAGGCTTCACCGATAGGGGAACCCGCCAGTATCTGGTCGGCGTGGGCCAGCACGTCGTGACCGAGTTCTGCGATCCGTGAGTTGGATGGTCGATCCCTGATTGAAGCCGGCGGTGCGGTTTCGTCTCCTTCAGCCGGCTTGGCAGCGGCGAGGGCCGCATCCAGGAGATCGTTCTCGCGCAGAACGTGCAGTTCGCTTTCCACCCTGGTCGGATCGTTTCCACCCTTGGCTGCTTCGAGGTCCAGTATGCCATCGACCGGGATGCGGCCTTCGAACAAGGCGCCGTGCGAGATCCGGCTCAATGCTCTCGTGGATTGCGAAAGGCTCTCGTCCGCGCTGAGCGATTGAAGAGTATCGGCAAGCGATTTGTGGTTCATTTTCCATTCCTTCCTGCGGTTTCGCAGGAAAGACTTCTTCAGCTCCCTTTCTCTTCCGGTTCGGCGCCGGCGCTCGATCGGACATGCTATTTACGGGATCTCCTCGGTTCGTCGCTCATCAGTCTATTGTTATCTTGGGGCCCAGATAGAAGACCGTGATGCGCTCGCTCTGGGGCCGCAGAGGCCATTCGAAGTGCAACCTGAAGGTGCGATGGGAGATCTTGCCATGCCAGGGTGCGAATACGGTCCGCCCATCTGACGCCTCGAAGGTGAGTTCCTTGCGGTAGGCCGCGATCTTGCTCGCGGATTCGTTGCTGAAGGGGGCCCGGTCTCCGTTGAAGAATTCATCGACGACCTCGCGACCGATGGCGCCGATCGCACCGTCCGGACCGCGGTCGGCCGCGTAGCGTTCCAGATGGCCCATCAGCGTCAGCGCGTGCTGTGCGATGGAGGGTTCGAACGGCTGCCGAGAAAGTTCCTTCGCTTTGTGGAGATCCGCGATCTCGAGGTGTGGAAAGCGTGACCGTGCGGCGGCGACGAGCTCTTTCCAATTGCCGGGTGGCGGTTCCGAGGCGAGTATGTCGGTCTCCAGGGAGCCGAGGTCCCATCGGTTTGCGACGTCGTATCGCCCGAGCCTTTCCTCCTCGAGTCCGTGATCGGTGCCGAGGGGGTCGACTGCGAAATCAATGGGACCTCCCTCGAAGCTGAAGGTGGCGCAGTGCTCGCCCGCCTTCGTTCGCCGTGCCGCTTCGCCAAGACCGCTTTGCGTGACGTCCACGCCGGCATACTCGAAATAGTCATCGTCTTCGGGGGCTCTGTCATCTTCGATATATGGACCGGTTCGGTCCAGCCAGAACATGACCGCCCGTGTAAGGTCCCTGTCGTTTCCGGCGAAGATGACGTCCTTCACGGTGGCAGTGCCATCCACGGTGGAGTTCGGCAGGAGACGCGATATGCGCAGGTTGTCCTTCAGCCGCGCTAGCCGGGATCGCAGCGTGACAAGGTCCCGCATGTGTGCGCGGAACGTGGCATGGTCCGGGAACTGCCCCTGCATGGAGCTTTCATTGACGAACCACATCCTTCAGCCCCAGCCTGCCAGTTGGGCGATGTCCGTGTCGATTTGGTCGAAGAATCCTTTTGGCCAGGAATCGATGCGCCCTGTGCCGTCTATGACTGGAATGGTCACACCGTGATCGGCCTCGCTGGCCCCTGCGAAGAAGAGCAGTCCGAGATCCGTTGCCGGTATGACTCTGTCCGCGACGGCCAGTCTGGCACCGTTGAGGACGTGGTCGCTATGGGTTTCCACCAGGATATGGACCCCTGCGGCCGCGAAGGTCGCGAGCAGGCGCCCCATTCGTGATTGGGCTTGGGGATGGAGATGGGCTTCGGGGCTGTCGATGACGACCACGTCGCCGGAAGCCGACGCAAGCAGCTGTACCAGGATGGGGAAGGCATAGGTCAGACCGTAGCCCACGTTCGCGGGACGTTTCCATTCGCCGGTGCCGGACAGTCGGAACTGGAGGGCAAGAGCGGAAGCGGCCGCGAGGATTTGCACGTTCGCATTCGCCCCGGGGGCCAGGAAATCCAGCCATGCGTCGAGTTGACGACGGAAGGTGTCACCGTCGCTTCCCGGGACGCATCGCTCGGCCGGGACCGGATCATCGGCACGCTCGTGGTACCAGTAGCTGGCGAACCGGCCATCGATGCCGACATCGGGGATCCCCGTGTGCGGGCGGTCCGGCATAGGAAAGGAATCGGCGGGTCCAGATCGGACGGCGCTTATGTGGACCAAGCGTTGGAGGGTCCGCAGGAGCCCTCCATCGGTGCCCTCGATGGTGGTTTCCGCAGCCAGGACCCTGGCGCCGGATCTGCCGGTGAGAGACACCCCGATGGTCTCGGCGGGAGATCCGACTTCGAACCGTATGCGTCCGCCGGGAGCGCCTGCTCGAACGACGTCTCCGATCGAGCCCAATCGGACGATATCGCCGTTGAGGGGAACGAACGAGTCCGGCTCGGACGGGGTCCAGCTCCCGGATTTCGCCCCCTGGGCGAGGAGGAGGAGCGATTGGATCGCGGTCGACTTGCCGGCACCGTTGAACCCCGTGAAGAGGGCGAGGGGTTTCAAGGGGACCTCGAGGTCGGCGAAGCACTTGAACTGCTCGATGCGGAGCGAGGTCACGGGTGAGGTCATAGCAGGTACTCGTCGAGGGCATCCTGAAGGATCGAGAACCTCGCGTGGACTGCCTGCGTGCTGTTGGTGGAGTAAGTGATCGCGCGACTGAAGTCCTCGTCCTCGACGAGCGCCGCGATCGTCTCACGGATCGAATCTTCATCTGTTCCGGTGAGCGTGTGGGAGATCCTGGAAAGTACGACGGCGCTAACTTCGAAGAGCGAGATGTTTATGACGCTTCGGGGAACATCCGGGCTGTCATGGGCCAGCGACTTGCGGAAGGCATGCTGGCCGAACAGGCGATGGCTCAGTGTCATGGCGCGATCGAAGCGTGTGCGAAGGCCATCGCGTTCCTCGTCGGAAAGGGTGGCGAGGTATTGGAGCGCCTTTGCAAGGAAGACGTCCATGTCGCCCGACACATAGGAGTCCCAGCCTAGCAGGGCGAAGGCTGCGAAGCGGTTGATCGCTTCTCGATCACGCATCGTCTTGCTGGAGAGCGAGCCGCCTGTCGCGTCCTGGAAGGCGTCGCCATCGGCCGCGTTCTTAAGCCACTGGGTGGCGGGACCGTTGTAAAGCGCGTTCCGCATCTGCTGCCTGGTGAGGACCGCGCCGCTGTTTACGCGCTCGAATATGTCGAGCCTTGCGCGTTCCGGCGCCTTGGCATCGAGAATGTACATCGTCAGCTGCGTGTCGCTCACCCTTTCCTGCAGGTTGATGGGCAGACTGTCGTAGTACCTCCCTTCGAGCTCATGCGAACCGGAATTCTCGTCTGTAGCGAGATTCGTCAGTCTCAGGTCTCCGGTTAGGAAGCGGACGAAGGTGGTAAGCCGCTGCAGCCCGTCGACGACGATGATCCTGCCGTCCTTGGCCTCGGCGACGTAGAAGACCGGGAGCGGGATGCGCATCACGCAGCTTTCTATCAGCTTCGACTGCTTTGCGTTCGACCACACGAAATCTCGCTGGAAATCCGGATCCAGGATGTAGCGGTTCTTCTGGATCCGTCCGACGACCTCTCCGACTGTCCGCTGCTCCGTTCGCACGAATACCGCGTCGAGGGGATAATCCCCCCAACCGTCGCCGCCCGTGGCATCGTATCCCTCGATCTGCTCCTCATCGGGGAGGCGGGGCTGATCTGCTTCTTCCATGGGCTTCTGCTATCGTTCCTGTGACCCTGCTGTCGAGTGGTTACTGCCTGTCAGCGCTCCCGTACGGGTGGTTTTCCGCATACGAGCGGCAAGTGGTCGGTTGCAATCGAACCGACATGTTGGGGTTTGGAGCTCGGGTCGAGCGCAATCATCTTTCGAGGTTGAGGCTGAAATCGAAGGGGGCATTGAGTTTAGGAGACTGTATGCCTGCGACGCGGGAAACGCTCACCCAGCAAGGATAGCTTTTGCCCACTTCGTCTACCGTTTCAGCCTGACCCGCAGTCGCCGCGCCCGTTCGCGGAATGCGTCCTCGCCGCCTTCGAGTATGTCACAAACCTTCCGACGGATTTCGGCATCCTCCAGCCCACCCGATGAGTATGCGATCGTCGGCAATCCGCCGCCCGCGTGTGAGCCTGCCTGTGCGACGATGACCTGATCCGCATCCGTGTTGATCACTAAATTGGCGTTATGCGTTACCATGATCACCTGGCGCTTGCTCTTGGCGTTGATGAACAGCGACACCAGCTCGACGAACACCGATTGGGGATCGAGATTCTCTTCCGGCTGATCGATGATCAGCGGCCGGTCGTCCGCATCATCGAGCGCCAGATACAACAGGAGAAGCACAATTCCGCGCGTGCCCGGGGATAACTTTCGTATATCGATCCCATCATATGCTAACTCGTACCTCACCGAAATGTGACCTGTTCCGAATACCCAATTCGCGAATCGTTTCGACCAATCTCGGAACGCCTCCTGGTCCGTTGGTGCAAATGGAGCATGCACCTGTAGGTCGTTCCAATATCTGTGGATGAACGCCGACACCGCAGCGCGCACTTCGGTAGCAGTGCCCGTCTGCCACACGGGCTTTAGCTCCGCCTCGGCGCGCCGAAGAAGCGAACCCCGGCCGTAGAACGGGCCGGCACGACGACAGTCGATGAGATGTTCCTCGGCGAAGTCTGCCCAGCTTTTCGCATCGACGACCCGCGCGACCAGAAAGCTTAGTTTTCGTATCGTACCTTTCGCCATTACGAGGCGCGCCATCAACGGCGCGTAAAGATCGACCAGCGCCTGCTGCTCGTTAATTATCGCGCTAAATAGGCGATCATAGGCTTCCTCGCGCTCGACCTGCAGCAGTTTCCGCCGTTCATTAGCACTTTGCGCGTCCACATGCGCGTTGCGCAGCGCCGCGAGCGCACCGTTCTCTGATGCGATGCGCTTCGACAAGGCCGCGTACTGGTCCCGTACAACTGTGTCCGCGCTAATCAAATCTTCCAGCCTGCCCATCTCGGCTCGCAAGATGGCGATTGACTGCATGGTCAGGTCCGCATCGTCCGCAATAAGCTGGGGCATTGGGATCCCAGCTGGGGTCGGTGCGGGGGACACCCCCTCGATCTCGGCGATTACGCTATCCACCCAGGTCAGATATCTGACCAGTGAGGCATCCACGTCACCTTTGAAGATCAGAAGGAACTCGTCCCACTGCGTCGGCGAGAACCCGGAATTTTGATAGCGCGACTGAATTTCCCGTAAAATCTCCGGTGCCCTGGTTGCCTTCGTTCGCTGAACCTCATCCTGCAATGCGATGTAGGTACGACGTTGCGCGGCGTGCGCCTGCGAAGCCGCGAGCCGTGACTGCAAGGCCGTGTTTAGCGCGGCATGACGCTGCGCCTGCTGCTCCGTCCCCTTTACGACCAATTTGGTTAAGTCGGCATTGTAGCCCGCAATCAGATTCTCTTTCTGCTTGATCTGGGCGTCATAGGATTGAACAAGTGCCTCCTTCTCAAGTTCATCTGCTATGCGGTCGGAGATCGCCTTGATTGCCTCGACTTCACGCCCACGTGCCAGTTGGAAACGGTGTGTGCGATGTCCGCGGAGCGCTTCGAAGTCGAGCGCACCCTCTCGACCGTCGACTGGGTGCGCTTCGAAGATGACGCGCTCGATTTCGTGAAGCAGGCCTTCGGACGCGCCGGCGGCTGAGCATAGATCCTCTACGAATTGCTGCGACAGATACCGTGCGCTCGGATAGGAGAATGGATTGTTCGCGTCGCGGCCATCCAAATACCGCGACACCACTGCACCCGCAGCCCGTGTCAGCTTGACGCGGCTCTCTCCGAGCAACGGCTTCGCACGCGAGAGGAATGAAGGGCTGACGCCCTTTTCATCCTCCCACACCGAAGGTGGCACTGTATCACAGCCTGCGGCGATCATGTCAGCGAGTGCGGTCTTGCCCGATCCGCGTGCGCCGATGATTGCTACCAGTCCCGCGTTCAGCGGGAGCGATGGCGTCGTTACCCAAGGCGCATCCTCGATTTCCACGCTGGCGATGACCTGAGACGGCATCGCTGCCTTGGGCGGTTCTGACCCAACGAAGGCACGCCCGGCGGGGTCGATATAGGCCTGCCGCAAGGCATCGAAAGTCGCCGCGCCCTTTATCCACGTAAAACGGTCCTGAACCGGCTGCCCAACGGTGGCGTTGTCATGTGCGTCGCTGCCGTGCAGACAAGGCTTGCAGCCATTGTAGCGGCGCGTCAGTTCTTCGACGGAGACGCCGCGTTGCCCCGTCCAGAACTCGCGCTGGGCAACGCTGCTCGCGAAAATGACGTGCGCGAACTTTTCGATTTCTTGCCGCATGGTGGCGTCGGCGGCCTGACGTACCCCCGAAGTGCCGTCGCCTTCTGCGCCTGCTACTGCGATCAGCACATTGGCTTGCGCCCATTCGCTCGTCTCGTACACCTTGCGCAGCTGGTCGAAATCGACCTTGAACTGAGTGGCGCCGATCGCAAGCGCCGCACGGTTGTCGGTGGCCTTAACGTCCACCTGACGGCCGAGCCTAATTAACCCTTCACGGGTGCAATCGAACACATCCCCGAATGCCGAGAATTGCAGGCGGGTCAGCAGTAAACGGACTTCATCCACATGGTTTGGATCTTCCGGGCTGACGAGAAGATGCATGTTCACGAAGCCCGTCTTCGCTGCGACGCTCAGGCGCAGCTCGATATTGGGGAAGATCAACGAGATGTTCGGAAGCCGGCCGGCATTCTTGTGCAGCCGGACCTGCTCATAGGTCTCGGTAAGGTAATAGTCGGTGACGCCTAACGCCTCGATCGTAGGCGAGCGCGACTCTATGGTCGATAGGTACGATTCCCAAGCACCAACCCCGCCGAATTGGTCATTGAGGACTGTCCCCGGCGTATGAATATGGGGCTCCCATCGCCGCCATACAGATCCTCTCGTCAGCATAGACCCCACACAACTTGAACGGCTTGCGCATCAATCGGAACACGGTGGAGGCAAGTAGTCAATGAGTCTGGCACCAAATCGCTTGCGCGACCACCAGACAATTTTGACACTGCGACCGAAGCGTCCTCTGCGCTGATTATGTCGTTCGCAGGAAAGGTCAGGATGTCCGCTTGCCTGATCTGGTGGCGACTCTGAGAGCAGCCGATTGTAGGACGCTCAGCTACAATCAGCGCTCGCCTGAACGCAAGGCTGCTTTCAAGATCTTATTCGGGTGAACGACCGGGATGGGGGCGCGCAGCTGGTGTTTCGCGCAACTCGATCAAGGGGAAATCGTCTAAGAGCAGGAAGATACCGCCATCCGCACGCTAACGGTTCGCGCGCCCAACTCGGAAGTTCGCAGAATCTTCATGCATTATGGTCAGTGGCCACGGACGGGTTATGCATAAGGGACCAATAATGGCGCTATCCATCAATACGGGATCTTCGCAGCGTGTGAGGGTCTGGATCTCCGGTTCGCATCGTGAAGATGAGGGTGAGGCCGTCCAGGTGCAGGTTATCGGCGATGAGGACGTGATGGCCTCTCAGCATAGCGGATGGCAACATGAGGCGGCCTATCGTGCCTTGGCAGAGCTGATGATGGAGGAGCACCGCAATGGAACGACCGAACTTGCGATCGTGACAGGCAATGACGTGCTCGAAGCCCATCTGATGAGGAATCGCCCTCCGAAGGATCGGCACCATAGCCGTAACGTCGAACTTGTCGCCGCCCTTCGCCCGTTGTTCGACATTGTCCGGATCAGCAAGGGGAGCCAGGTGCACGCGCAGCCGACCGAGATCGGCGGCGCGCGCACGGTGCTGGGGCGTCCGTTAGGGGATCAGGACGGCCGGATCCTGGCACTCTGACGGATCGGGATGGAAGGGCGTCGTTGCAGGCGCGAAGGTCGGGAAGATGTCGCATTGAACGACGACGACCAGGTCGTTCGGCAGGTCCGGTTCTTCGCCACTGATGCGACTGATGTGCTCGACGTCCTCGAAGAGCGGTCGGGTCGAGGACCAGTCATCCTTGGTGATGAACGGTGTCATCATCATCAGACGGACGATGTCGAATGCGTTCGCTCGACCCCGAAACTTCTTCGCGGGGATTTCTCCTACCTTGCTGTAGGCGAGGTGCTCCCTCACGACGAGGCGGTCATAGCCATCAGGCAATGCCAGCAGCTGCAATCGATCCCGAACCTCCATGACCGCTTTTCCCGAGAGTCCAGTGAGAGCGTTGCAAAACTCTTCGACTTCCTGCTTGGAAAGCGGCGTTGGGTCTCCGCCTTGCTCGTCAATAAGCGGGTCTGATGGTTCGATGATCACGGGGCATTCTCCTTTTTTCCTTCTCCGTTCGCGGAGACACCCTTTCTGATCCTGATTCCGCTTCTGCCTCTGGAGAATGAGCAGCCCGTGTGGCGGTCTGCGCTGGCCTGCCCGGTGCGCAGCGGAGCTATGCCTACGCTTTAACTAGGGAATTTTCCGTCGAGATCGCGGATCAGCGGCCGCCGATTTGAGATCCCGAACTGGCTACGGCAGACGGGCTTCCGCTCTATCGAGAAAGCAGGAACTCCAGCCGGATGTGCGGATCGATCGCACGGCAGCGGCTTTAGGGTTCGTCGCCCCCCCCGTCCGGCGGCGCTTCCGAGAAACTCGGAAAGCGAGAGGACGGCGACACGATCAACCTTGTAGGTGATGGAGCGCCCCGCGCGATGGGACGAGACGAGACCGGCGTTGCGCAGCACCGTCAGATGGACCGAGGCGTTCGTCCGCAACGCGCCGGTCCGGTCGGCGAGGCGCGCCGCCGAAAGGCCTTCCCGATGCTTTGCCAGAGCGAGGATGATGCGGCTGTTGGCCAAGGCTGCGATGATCACGATAGTATCCGCGTAGAACGAGTGCTTCCATTGATCTATTTCGAGCGGGCGCTCATATACCGCGCCGCAAGAGGTTCCGAGCCTGCGGCGAGAAGCTTGGGGAGCGCGAAGGCCGCTCGGAAGAAGCGGAGAGGCGAGAGTTCCGGAACGGGCCCTAAGTGATCTTCATCACCTCCGCGGACTTCTGTCAGCGATAATTCGCGAGATTCATTCATTTGCGCAAGAACTGGCAATGACCGTGCGACGCCGAGGCGCTAGGGGTGGGAAATGGTCCGCAAGCGAAGATCGCGAACGGCCCCTACCGTTCGGGACCTGAGTCCGATCGCCGTAAGGCAGAGGACGGACGGTGTCCGCAGTATCTGCGGGCACCGTTTCTCGAACGCGGTCCGGGATTTGCATCGGCTTGGTAGTACCAGCAGTGTGTTTCCCGGCGGCGGGTCCGATGGGGTTCGACGGGTCGGCAGGAGCGTACCGAGTTCGGCACCCTGTCGCATAGCGAGGCGATCGCGTCCTACGCAACGAGATGTAAAACGCGTCCCGCTTATCGGGAGGGAAAGACCATCGCCGACAGGCTTATTGAGGAGGCGAGCAATGGCTGACAAGCTCATCACTGTGCTATGGTACGACGGCGATGCCGAAGAAGCCGCGGGCTTTTACGCGGACACGTTTCCCGACAGCAGCGTGGACAGGATCCTTCGCGCGCCTACAGATTTTCCAAGCGGCAAGGCGGGCGATGTCCTGACCGTTGAATTCACCGTTCTGGGTCGGGCATTCAGCGGGCTCAACGGTGGGGACGCGTTCAGTCCCAACGAAAGCGTCAGCTTCGTGGTCGTGACCGAAGACCAGGCCAAATCGACCGATATTGGGATGCGATCATCTGCGGCGGTGGGCAACCGAGCGAATGCGGCTGGTGCAAGGACAGGTGGGGCTTTTCCTGGCAAATCACCCCCCGCACTCTGCTGGATGCTCAGACGGCCGGGGGCGCAGAAGCCGAGCGAGCCTTCGTTGCGATGATGACCATGCAGAAGATAGATGTCGCCACGATCGATGCCGTGAGGCGCAAAGCCTGACCCAGGCCCGCGCAAATCTCAGTCTTCACCGAAGACGCCATCCAAATATGCGGCCAGCCTCACGCCGCCCTGCTTCAGCCGGATCTCGGCCGTGTCGAGATGCTCGTATTGATAGGCGTAGCTCAGGTTCGGGCTGGCTGCTTCCGTAGCCGGATAGATCGTATCGCGAATCTGCGTGCTCTCCGCGATCCAGACCTGCGCATCTGCGGTCCACCATGCGATGGTGTCGCCCGGTTGGATCTCGCGCCCGAGCCAGCGTGCGTATTCGCTGTAGGACAGGTTCCGGCTGTCGATCAGCCTGCTATCCCAGACCGAATGGAGGTTGGTCTCCTCGCCGAACCAGCGGACCTTCACATCGTTGCCGCCGCGGTCTTCGCCATTGCCGGCATGAAGCGGCTGATGGATGTCGCCGACGATGTGGATGATGAAGCGAAGGGCCAGCGCCCTGTCCTCACGTGTTGCGTTCGGATCGCGCACTGTCTTGGTAAATCGCGCCAGCGCGCTCAGCGCATCGCCTTCGTCCGGTACGTCGACTTCGGCGTAGGTCTTCCCTTCCGGCACCGTGACGTAGTGGTAGGGCCCCGCATCGCGCTGCCAGAAGTCGCTCGGGTTCGACCGTTCCTCATCCGCCCAGGTTGAAGCCTGCGCCAAGTCTTCCTCGCCCAGGATCAGCTCGATCTCGGCGCGGGTTTTGCCGCTAATGTTCTCCTGCGCGATCTCGCCGATTACGCGGTGACCGGTCTGACCCCAGGCATGCGCCGCTGAAGGCATCGTAAGCGCAATGGCGCTAACCAGTGTGGCGGTTCGGCGAAACATGGTATCTCCTCTAGTGCGGGCTTGCCCATAGGCAGCGCTAGATGACCGGATCGCGGCATGAAAGACTGGAACGCCGATGAGGAGGCTGGCAGCGCCGATGATCGCTGGATCACTTCGGAAGCGATCCTCGTCGGCCTTCTTATCGTATTCGGATTTGGCGCCATGCTCTTCGACTACGTCTATGCGATGCTCTAGCCATGGCGGTCACTCGTGAGCAGAACTATGGGCTCTCACGCTCAGCATCGAGCGCAAGCACGGCGAAAAGGCCGCAAGTTACATCGCCGAACGTATGGCCGTATTCGAGCGGTCGGGTCCGCCAGAAGCCGCGACGCTCTGGCGGCAAGTCCAGCAGCGGTTCGCGCGACTGGAGCCTGGCAGCGAAAATTGAGCTTTCCTACATGGAACGAAATGTGAACATATAGCCGCCTTCTTCGAATCGGAAGGTTGCCATGCTCGTCCTCGATCCACCCGCGCTCGCGGGTCTCGCCGCCGTCATCACTGCCATCTCAGCCCTTGTCTGGGCGATACGCCGCAAGCCATGAGCTCAAAGCGGCTACGATGGCGGACTATGCGCTGCATGGATACATTCTGCTTGTCGAATGCCGGTGTGCCGGCGCGTCACCCCTGTCCAGCCGATGGAGATATCGCTCCCATATCAGCGACAGGAATGCGCACGGCAGATTGCGGTAAACGAAAGAAGGCAACCATGCTCGAAATGCGGTAGTCGCTAAGTACGCGCAGTACCGACGGTGGTTAGCGGGCGGATTGTTCGTAGGCGGTGTGACAGCCGACGCTGACATTCGGCTACCGATTGGATTCGGCCCGTGCGACCTGCATTCGCAACGTTAAAGCAAGAGGGCACAGCTAAGGAGCAATCTGGTGGAAATCAGTGTTTTTCGTCTTAAGCCCGATCACGCTGATCGATATAGGCAGCTGCGTTGTTCGGCATTGTCCTTATACCCGCAATATTTCGGTGCATCGCTCAGCGAAGAAGCGAAGCTTTCTGATGGTGAATGGGCACAACGTATTAGCGATGGGGTAATTTTCGGCGCATGGGTCGGGGATGAAATGGTCGCATGCGTGGGGTTGGCGTCGCGCGCCAAGAAGAAGCTTCGACACAAAGCAGTATTGTGGGGAATGTTCGTCGATCCGGAACGACGCGGACTTGGTATTGGACGACGCCTCCTCGAAGTAAGTCTCTCATATGCGCGCGCTCGATTTGAGGAAGTTGTCTTGACGGTCGTTAAAGGAAATGACCCTGCCGCAAAGCTGTATGCTAGCGCCGGCTTTTATGAATATGGCCGGGAAGTCCGGGCGATCAAGGTAGGAGGTCGCTATTACGATGAGATCTTGATGAGGTTGCCCCTCGCAGTGAAACGCTGACCGTCGAAAGCGCTTACGCGATCGATCCTATTTCTGAGTTCGGTCGGTCTGAAGGCGCATAAGCTGGGTGGCTATCCGAAAGGTCCAGTCCGGACCGGGCTCGAAGCACAGGGCGATGTTTTCTTTCGTGTCGAACCGAACTCCGAAACGCCAGGTAGAAGCAAGTCCGGCTCGGGATCTTCCCTCCGGAGTTGGAGGATGTCGGCTCTCACAAGCCTATCATGAAACCGGCCGAGCTCACGAGAAAATATGTAATATCAAGCGTATCATATGGAATGGTCTCTTGGAGTTAAGCGGTGGCAACGTTCCGGGCGGGGTCCACCATTGGAGTTTCGCAGCTCGACAACTTTTCCGCAGAGCAGCGGAAAAAATGCACCATATGGAATTCGCGGATAGGAAGGGCGCGGGAGGGCGCCGAGTGTCACATGGCGGCAACACTTCGGCCTATATAATATCTAGCGTACTAAATTGGCTATCTGTTTTGAGGTCTTCGCGATAGTCCGATCGCTCTCTGAATGGGGCAAGGATATATCACCAATGCGTTATGATTCTCGATTGAGCCGTGCGGCCCTGCGGACGGGCACAGCCGTGGCTGCAATGATTCTCCCGACCGCACTGGCGGCGCAGGAGCGGGCTGAAGAAGCGGAAGCTGGGCAGCCTTCCGAACCGATCGTCGTCACGGGATCGCGCATTCCGCGACCGGAACTGGACGCCGATGTTCCTGTTGCGGTCGTAGATAGTGTGACAATCCTGCAGGATGCCGCAGGAAACGTTTCGGACATCATCAACGAACTACCACAGGTAGGCATCGGCAATACTCGCACCAATTCCAACTTTCTGACATCGGGTACCGGTGTCGCGACCGTGAACCTGCGTTCGCTCGGATCGAGCCGCACTCTCACCCTGGTCAACGGTCGTCGCTTCATAAGCGGCTTTGCTGGCGATTCGGCCGTGGACGTCAACAACATCCCGATCGATCTGATCGAGCGATTCGAGGTCGTTACCGGCGGCTCTTCAGCGGTTTACGGCTCGGACGCGGTCGCGGGCGTTCTGAACTTCATACTCCGCGATGAGTTCGAGGGATTCCAGATGCGTGCGCAGGCTGGCGTTACCGAGGAGGGCGACAATCCGCGCTATCTGATCAGCGGGATGGCCGGGACAACGTTCGGAACGGACGATCGTGGCAATGTGATTCTAACCTTCCAGTATGACAAGGACGAGGGACTCCGGTCTCGCAACCGCGACATTTCGGACGAGGACTGCGCCAATCTGATCTGCGGGCCGGCGGCGTACAGCTCGTTCGCACCGCAGGGGCAGTACCAGCTGGTCAACGCCAACGGCGTACCGGTGCCCATCCTCGCTGGCAACAGGAGCACTTTCTCCTTCAACCCGGATAACAGCCTCGCGATCATACCGGGACTGGGTGCGTCGGGCTTCGGGTTCAACCGCAACGCGGAGCGTTTCATCTCAGTCCCGTTGGAGCGGTACCTTGGATATGCGGTGGCCAACTACGACCTTGGTGGGAATTCGGAGGTCTACGCCGAAGCGACGTTCGCGAAGGTGACGTCCCGCAGTCGGCTCGAGCCGTTCGCGCTCGATCTCCTGGGCGACATATACACGCGCGACACCGATCCGTTCGGGATTCCGATCACCAACGCCTTCATTCCGACCTCGATCGCCAATGCAATCGCTGCGGCAAATTCGGACGCTAATCCGAATAACGACGTCGATGCGATCGCAGGACGCCGCCGCCAGAACGATGTTTTCGATCGTAGCACTTTCGTCGAGCGCGAGACCTGGCGTGCGGTTGCCGGCGTGCGTGGTGACCTCAGCGATCGCATTCGATACGATGTGAACTACGTCTACGGACATCTGAACGACTTCAATTCCACTGAGGATGTGGACGTGAACCGTTACCGGAATGCCCTGGACGCGATCCGGGTGGGAACCGGGAACGTCGTCGGGGTGGATATCGTATGCCGCGATGCCGCGGCGCGTGCCGACGGCTGCATTCCCATCAACCTCTTCGGTTTCGGCACTGCCGATCCTAGGGCCAGTTCCTATGTGCAGGCGGTCGTGCCCGCATCACGTGACATTACGAACGAGCAGCACGTGGTGACCGCTGTCCTTTCCTCATCCAACCTTGCTGACTTGTGGGGTGCCGGAGGCATCGGCGCGGCGTTCGGCGTCGAGTACCGGTATGAATCGACCGTGGAGGATCTGGATATCCTCACGAATACGGGTGGGAACAGCGGGAACATCCAGCCCGACCTCGTCGGCTCCCAGGACGTCTACGAGGTGTTCGGCGAACTCGACGTGCCGATCCTCAGTGAGCGACCTGGCTTCGAATATCTCGGGGTCAGCGGCGCTGCGCGTTACTCCGAGTATTCAACCGTCGGCGGAGTGTTCAGCTGGAATGCGGGTGCCGAATGGGAGCCTGTCCGCGGCGTACGTCTGCGCGGTCGCTATGCCGTTTCGAACCGTGCGCCGAACAACTCCGAACTGTTCAGCCAGCCCGGCGAGACGTTCGCGTCCATCGTCGATCCCTGCGATGGCGTCACAGCGACATCGACCGGCGAGTTCGACGCCGGCTGCCGCTCGATCCCCGCGATCGCCAATTTCCTGGCCGCCAATCCCGGCACGGCGTTCACCTACACGCTTGCCGATATTCAGTCGGTGAATGGCTTCGTCGGTGGCAACCAGAACCTTAAGGAAGAGACCAGCAAGACGATCACGGCAGGCTTCGTCGTAGGGCCCAACCTCATAACCGGGCTGTCTTTCAGCGTCGATTATTTCGATATCGTCATCGATGACGCCATCGACACCATCGGCCGCGGCCTCACTGTCGAGCAATGTCTGCTGACTGACCTGCCCGTATTCTGCGATCAGGTCATCCGGTTCCCCACCGGAAGACTGCAGACGGTCAATGCGCAACTCATCAACGTCGCGAAGCTAGAAGTGCGGGGGGTGGATGCCCAGCTTCGCTACCAACGGGACCTCGGTCTCCTGCCGAATGACCGGTTGGCGTTCAACGTCAATTACACCTACCTCATCGACAACATAACCCAGAGCGATCCGTCCTCCGATCCGATCGATGACGCTGGCACCTTCGGGGCCGCGTTCTCTCGGCACAGGGCCTCGGCTCGCGCTGCATACGGTTTCGATGGCGTCAACGTCAGCTGGCAAACGACTTTCCTGAGCGGAGAACCGTTCCTGAATCCGGATCGCTTCATCAGCAACAACCCCGACGTCGTTGCACTGAACGATGTTGATGACTATTGGCTGCACAATGCACAGGTGTCTTTCGACCCGAACGAAGACCTCACGTTCTACCTGAACGTGGACAATGTCTTTGACACCAAGCCACAATACCTGCCGGGAACGCCCTTCGGCACACCGACTGGCCTTGAGACGAGCGCTAACTTCGATCTCTTCGGTCGTCGTTACACCGCCGGTGTGCGGGTGAATTTCTGACGAGATGATAAACGGGGAGCGACGAGATGCCGCTCCCCGTACCAACTGAACGGGCAGGCCGTATGTTGGACGTGCTGCACCTCGATTGCGACGGGATGACATCTGCTTTTGCGCTGGTGCATCTACGGCTCGGAAGTTCCCTTATCGAACAGAGCCACGGCAACAGCCTCGGTTGCGATCGAACAATCGGGTTCGGGGTCTGCCTCTAGGCGAAGGGTTCCGCTTAGCTGTAGCTTCGCGTGCCCATCCTTATCTATGCGCAGTTTACTGCCAACATCGTATATGTTTCGGGTTTATTCCCGATTACCTGACCTGACGATTTCGCTCGTCGCGTTGACGCTCAGTTTTCGTATCTCCGCCGAAGCAGGGCAAGCAGAATCTCGCTGATCCGGGTGCGCTCTGCGCGTAGAGCCATGCGTGTCCGATCGGGCGGATTGAGCATGGCTTCGGGGAACTTATGTTCGAGCACCCGGGCCGACCGGTAGTCGCAACCCAATTCATGGCTAATGGTGATCGTGCTCTGGCCTTTCGGCATCATGACGAACATCCTGGCGGCCCGGAATACCTCGCGGATGTCCATTCGCTTGTAGGCGAGAATGGTGCTGCTGGTGACGCTGAACTGGCGACAGCAGCCCTTGCATATCCAGCGATGCTGGTTCGCCATCCATAAGCTTTCCGGATGGTTGCACTGGGGGCAGACCGGCTTCCCATCAGTCTCAGACCATCGAATCTGATGGAAGAGGGCTCCGACATCTGATTCGGTCATTCGCTCGAGATCGCGCGCGGGAAGGGTGTGCGACTACTTCGATTGACTGAAATGCTGTCCGTTAAGAGGGAATACCGCCATATTTGTCACGCCAGTATCGCTTCTGCTACCAAAAGTATCGCATATGTTACCTCGGATGGGGACCTTCGGGTGAGGAAAGGCAAATGCTTATATGCCATATGTGATACTCCGGGATATGAATGTGAGACTTTCGCCCTTGAAGGAGAGCGCGATTGACTGATTCTTTGAGGGACACCGACATTGAGGCTCTCGCCCGCAATCTGTTGCGGGCGCAGCTGATGGTCAGGGGGTGGAGCTATGCTCGATTGGCCGAGGCACTACAGGAACTCGGCGTCGAGGAGACGGAAGCGAGCATCAAGAACAAGGTGTCGCGGGGACGCTTCACCTTCGTCTTTTTCCTTCAGTCCATGATCGCGATCGGGTCCGAAGAACTGAGGGTGCCCCGCCTCGAAGCATTGCTGGACGGCGAATTCAGCGGTGCTGGTGCCGCACAGAGACTAGCCCGAAGGACTGATGAGCGATGAAGGTGTCCGAACGCTTGTTAGAGCCTACATCGCAAGGTCACTTGCTATCGCTGCGCCGCGGTCTTCTTGATGCGGTTTCTCAAAGCTGTAGAGGCACCATGGATATGTATCGCCACATCAATCGAGGATGCAGCCGGGACGGACGGTGCATACGTATTGGCGGAGAAGGAGGCTCTTGGTGTCTGGCCCGTTGAATCAGAAGTTCAAAGATTACACCGAGCAGGACACGGTCGATAAGCTGATCTTGCCATGGCTTGCATCGCAGCATCGTTTTCCATCTGTCTCCAGTCTGGATTACCAAGCCCAGCATACTTTGCCGAACGCGGACGGAGGGACTGGAAGGTATGACGGTCTCTATCTCTCGGGCGGCTACCCCTACGTGGTCATGGAGGGTAAGCGCTACAGGCACGATCTGACGGACGACGACGTGGCACAGGCGCGCAGCTATGCAACTTCCGATTTCTTCGATCGACCGGTTCCCTTTCTCGTGGTCTCCAACGGACGTGAGCATCGCTTCCTCCAGATCTCGACAACCATGGATCCATCGGACGGTCGACCGATCTACAACGAGATTCCGGCTGTGGAATGGAAGCAGGTCATCGCAGAGGTCCCTGGCGAAGTCCGTCAGATGCTCACCGAGGCTGATCTCTTCAAGCTGCTGAAGTCCTTCAAGACCGCCATTGCCAATGACATTGGCGTTCTGTTTCGCCATCCAACGAAGTTAGAGTTCGATCTCGCCCAACATTCCTTCGGCGTCCATCTTGAGCGGATCATACAGGCCCGTCGCACTTTCCTGGGCGAGACCGCAAAGGGAAGCAGCGAGGGCGCAAGGACGCAGGAAGCAATACGACAGGCGATCGAGGGGGTAGCACTGCACTTCACGATCAAGGTGCTCTTCATCAAGCTGATAGAGGATCTAGCTCGTGGCGGGAACAGTCAGCGCATCATCCACACGCTTTTCCCTCATAGCGAATACGACCAGATTGGTGGCCTCTTCGGATATAAAGTTTTGAACGGCTTGGATGCCGAGGATGCGGCAATGGCGCTTAAGGTCTTTGCTCGTTCTAAGGCCTTCTACCGGAAGCTCGGTATGGATATTGCCAACGTGTCATGGGCAGACATCTTCCGCTACGGCTTCTCGGTCAACATGAGCCGGTATGGTCAGCTCTTCCAGGCACGTGACTATGACAGGTTCATGCCCTCCGAAGCGACCCTCGAAGCCATCCATGAGAAGCTGATCGCGATCGATATCCGAACCGCGATCATCTATGGCTCGGCTTCCAAGCGCAGCAACGTGATCGGTGATCTCTACGAAAAGCTAATCGGTGATGAGATCCGCTCTGAGCTGGGAGCGGTCTACACCCCTGATGTGACGATGCGCTTCATGGTTCAGCTGGGAAAGCTAGCGCTAGGCAAGTTCCGTGGGCACAAGATTGTCGAGCCTGCATGCGGATCGGGACACTTCTTTCGAGAAATCTACCGGCGATACGTCGACGAGGTAATGGAAGAGCGCAAAGCCGCTTCGTTGATCGAGGATCCTCAATTAGCGCATGCCGAGGCGCTGGCCCACGTCTACGGGCGAGACATCGATCCTTTTGCTGTACAGCTCACGCTGCTGTCGACGTTCCTCGAGCACCTGAAGGACAACGTTTCGCCGGGAAGTGAAGATTTCGGCCGAAAGGTCTGGCGTGCAGACCTTTCGATCGACACCCAGAACTCGCTTGATCCAATCACCGTTGATCCGAACGTCGGTTTTGACATCCACAAGACGTCCGATCTCGCCTCCGCGAAAAACCTGAAGGAGAGCGCTCAACGGGCGATCGACCCCGATCTCATTATTGGCAATCCGCCCTACGGAGTGAAGGTGCTCAAGGGAGCAGGTTATGACGCGATCTACGATCTTCAGAGCAAGGATAGCTACGGCTATTTCATCGCGAATGCGCTAGCACGATTGCCTGAAGGAAAAAGGGTCATCTTCATCGTCAGCTCCTCGTTCCTGACCATCGGGAGCCACAGGAAATTGAGGGAGACCATCCTCTCCCGATCCAAGATTATCAGGGTGATAAAGCTCCACCGGGCCACCTTCCCAGGGATCGACACTTTCCCAGTGATCCTAGAGTTGGAGCGTTGCGAAGATGCCAAGGCGAGGGAGCAGAATTACTATCAGTTCTACGACTTCTGGCGCTTCCACCCGACGACCGATGCATCGGAGCTAACTCGCGCGTACGACGCGATTCTTGCCGACCCCGATGCCAACAACACATGGCCTTTTAAGGATGACATCGCGAAGCGGTACAAGGTGCGGCAAGGAGTGATCCCATTCTATCGAAACAAGCCTATTTTCGAAGGACGACCGTCACTATACGAATACATGGTCGATATGACGTCCAATCCGGTGACGCTCAATCTACCGTATGGAAAGAACCAGACCCTATCGGTAAGGGCGCAGATGATCCGAGGAAGGACGGTAGCGCGCCTAGGCAAGATCGCGAGCGTTAAGATCGGGCTCCAGTCAGGAAAAAACACCCGGTTCTATAGGGTAGCTCCAGGTGCGTCCGGCGGGGCCGCCGCTGGCGGCTATCAGGATGTCGATATGGGTCGAGTGGTGAAGGATAAGGCTCTGGCAGCCCTCACCGACGCGGAAAGAACGCAAGGAATACGGGTCAACGACCCAACAGCTGACCGATACTGGGTTCCTCTCGACAAGTCTGGCAAGGCCGATATCGAGAATGGCCTCCTTGCGGAGTATTGGCGGCCCATTGAGTTCTATGTCGATTGGTCGGAGCAAGCGGTATCAGATATGAAAGCGCTGAAGGGCTCGGTTTTCAGAAACTCTCAGCATTACTTCTCGAAAGGGATTAGTTTCTCCAATACAGGGATCTATTCGCCGACCTATCGTCTCAGCCATGGTGGAGTTTTCGACCAGAAAGGCTCGGTGATCCTGTGCGAAGCCCTAGACCGCCGGGTACTGCTTGGCATCCTGTCGTCTTCGCTTCTGCGTTACTTCGCCAAGAGCTTCATCAATCACGGCGTAGACAGTCAGATCGATGATCTGCCCATCGTGATCCCCGATGCTTCCGAGGCGAAGAAGATTTCCGACCTCGTGGACGAAATTGTTACCGAGCAGCAGAATGATTCCGCATATGACTACCGGTCGAAGGCCGACAAGATCGACGCCGTGGTCTTCCAGCTTTATGACATCGATGCCGATGAGCGCGCCGAGATCGAAAGCTGGCTTCGCCGACACTATCCCAAGCTGCATCCATGATAACGGACTATGCCGCTCGCGGCATCTCGCTCCAGATACGATCATCGAGGGTGCGGCCGCCGGATTTCGGCCGGATGCCTCCCCATTGCTTGAAGAAGAAGGCGACACCCTGACGGACACATTCGTCGCGTACTTCCCGGACCCAGTCGGCTTCCATCGGCCGGCATCCCGGCCCGCTCTCGCCGCCGACGATGACCCAATGGATCCCACTGAGGTCGAGAGGCCCAGTGGGACCGATCAACGGCTCCACGGAAAGGAATCGGACGGCCGCCGGGGCCTGACGTAGATGGTCGATCCGTGACCGCGCTCCTGCGTGTTCGACCGAGACGCCTAGCCAGATATGATCCGGCGCCGCATGATCGGCATAGCGCCGCTTCAGATAGTTCCTCATCAGCGAGCTTCGCTTGGTGAGGACCTGATATCGATGGTGATCGGCCTGCTCCATGACATCGAAAACCTGATCGATGTAACCTGTCGGCACCTGCTTGTGGAACAGGTCGCTCATCGAGTTCACGAAGATCGTTCGCGGGCGCTTCCAGCGGATCGGCTGGTCCAACTTGTGGGGTTTGAGCGTGATGTCGAAACCGTTCTCGAAAGGGTGTCCGGCAACACCGCGGAAACGCTCAGCGAGACGCGCGGCGTAGCAGTTCACGCAGCCGTCGGTGATCTTCGTGCATCCGGTGACCGGGTTCCACGTTGAGTCCGTCCATTCGATCGCACTGTTGTCAGCCATGAGCACCTCGGAACATAATGGGAACAATGCCACGACACGAATCACGAGGCAACCGAATGCTGCCTCGTCGTAGGGAATTGGTCGAAAAGTCAACGCTTCGGGACTGGACAGAATCGATCCTGGCGTCACATGATCGACGTTCCCGTCTCGTTCCGAGTGAGCCATGACAATGTCCAAGAAGAACAATTCGGCCCAACTCGGCCTTGGCTTGCCTGGATCCAGTGAGGTCGCGCGCCCGCGGCGTGTGATCGGGGCCAAGGACAGAACGGGTTATCACTGGAGCCCGGGAAAGGCTCTTCCTGCGCTCGGCCAGCACAGCATTGCCAAGCATGACATATACGACAACTATGTCGACCGATATATCAGCACTCTCACGAAGAACCATGTGCAATCGAAGCTTAAGGCCACGATCGTCGACGGGTTCTGTGGCGGAGGCCTCTATGATCTCGATGGCGCCACCGTCTCCGGTTCACCGCTGCGGCTGATCGATGCGATCGAGGTTGCCAGGGCAAAGCTGAAAGCCCGACGCGAGGACTTCGATCTCGACGTCGATTTCGTCTTCATAGACGAGAAGGCGGCGCATATCGCCTACCTGCGCGACGAGCTGATCAGGCGAGGCTACGGCAGCCTGATCGGCACGAAGATAAGACTGGTCGCCTCGACTTTCGAAGATGCCGTCCCCGACGTCATCTCGGCTATCAGGAAGAAGGGGCGGGCGCATCGTTCGCTCTTCTTCCTCGATCAGTACGGCTGGAGTGACGTGAAGCTCGCCACCGTGAGGCGCATCATGGCCGATCTGGTCAATCCCGAGGTGGTCCTGACGTTCATGGTCGACTCCCTGATCAACCTTCTCCACGAGAAGACATCGACGCTCAGTGCATTGGCGGCTATCGACTATACGCGCGAGGATGTGCGTGCCTTGCTCGATATGAAGGACGAGTTCGGGGCCAAGGGATGGAAGCGGGCCATCCAGAACACGGTCTACAAGCACATACTCGAATGCACCGGTGCGGCCTTCTACACGCCGTTCTTCGTCCATCCTCCCGAATCGCATCGCGACTACTGGCTGATCCACCTCTCCAAGCACCACCAGGCCCGCGAGGAGATGGGCAATGTCTTCTGGGAGACGACCAACACTATGGAGCATTTCGGTGGCGCTGGTCTCAATGCTCTGGGGTTCGATCCAAGCGTCGATGTCAGGCAGGGCATGATGGACTACATGTTCGACGATGATGCCGAAAAACGCTCGGAATCACAGCTTCTCGAGCAGATCCCGCCGCTTCTGCATGAATCCTGGAAGGGCGGGGGAATCGTCACGAAACGATCTCTGTTTGAGTCACGTGCCAACGATACGCCGGTGGTCGGAAAACTCGTTGATAGTGGTCTTGCCAAGCTACGGGACGAAGGTGAGATCGTCATCTTCGGCAGGAAGCGGGACAAGAGCGGTGAGATGAAGACTGTCGTTCGGGAGCGGGCCGATCAATTCCAGTGGGACGACGAGATCAGATTACCGCGCGAGCCGCGGCTCTTTTCCTTCCTGACAAACGCAGCCTGATCGCAGTAAAGTTTAACTGGAAGGATGTTTGCTTAGGCAAATCACGCATCGGCTGGTTAGCCTACTGGATTATACCGGTTATGTCCCCGTGGTGCTTGGGCCATGGTCTGGACTCCGACCCGGTTCGGCACTTGTCCGACCTGTGGGCTCCGCCCTTCTTGGCGGCCTCTTCAATGACATTGGGGATAGGCAAGGTTCCGGCGCCCAATGCATTGCATGAAGAAGACGACGGTTAACTGGTCGCGGCTCACCTTCTTTCGCAGGTTGTACGACTAGGGCCGGGCTCGAGATGGCTTTATCGAAAACGACACCCCGGGCCGCGAACAACCGAATGCGCAGTCGGTCGCAGTAAAGATGGCCCCGGGTTTTCGCATGCCGAGTTTCGCTTTAAGGTTGATCCGAGCGTTTCTGCGCATCGCACCAGCGCTTTGCGGCTGACCCGAAATTGATTTTCAAGGTCTGCGCGCGGCCAACGTTCTGCCTCGATGCTGCTCTTCGATCAACGCGATCTGTTTGTCGGCGTTCCCGTGTGCTTTCGCCCTGCAGGCGTTCGCATGGACGAGCTCACGAAGATCTCTCGTTCCGGCGGTAAGCGGACAGGCTACCTTTATGGCTCGGCGGACCCGTCTCTGCAGGGAACGCTTACCCATGTCCTTGGACAGGTCGAGATCATCGTAGCGGATAGTGACCTCCCTTCCCTCGTGAGAACTGGGCAAGTCACCGGGAGCGGGAACGATGGTCAGGGTTAGGGCGGACGCTAACAAAATCGACATGGAGACCTCCTGAAGTATTGACGAAGGGCTCTAGCCACAACTGCAATCGAATTCGGTGGGGCGATCGAGGCGAACGCTTCCGATGTCGACGATGGGGCGACAAGCCTTCACAAGAGCCCGCCGGAGCCATTCCTGCCGGGCTTCCTCGTGATGCAGCAGGAGATCTATTAATACGAAGCGTACTAGACGAACGAACGATATGGTCCGATGAATTCCCCTGGTTGATATCTGCAGGTTTCATCCGTGGACAATCGGATCAGACACTTGTCTGCGTGACGTCGGACCAAGCTCCTTTCTTTCCGGAGCTTCGGCTGACCACGACTTCGGCCGTCATCGTCAACCTTCATGCAGCAAGGTTAGTCTGGACCGGGATGGTGTTCGTACCAGCTATGAAGAGGACAGGACGATCGATCAGGGGCGGGCTTGGGCTAGAGGGGTCGTTCTATCCCATGGCGATGACGGCAGGCACTGGTCCGTCGCTGTGCCTCACGAGCGGTTGGGACCTGGCACTCTTCACTCGTACGGTCTTGTTGAAGCCGACCCATTCGCCGCTGCCGCGCATATGCGAAACACGCCAGAAGGTCTTGCCTCCGCGCTGTACGTAGTGTCCGCGGACCAGGTGCAGACGGGGCGTTTCGCGGCTGGTTCTGGGCGACCCGATTGAAGCTTTCCCCCCGTCCATCGAGATTTCGCCGAGATGCATGCTGACCTCGTAGTGTTCCAATGTCTTCGGAATTCGGGAACCAGAGGTTTCCCTGTTTCCCAACGGCTTACGAGTGTTCGTGTTGAGGACGTTGGGGCTCGACAGAAGGACTGAAAACGTTAGCAGAAAGGGGAGGAAGAACCAGGATCCCTCGGCTTGCTGGGACAGGCTTCGGTTCGGATCCCCTTTGAGATTGCGTCGCATCCAATCGCGATCGAGCCGCAGCGCCGCCGAAAAAAGTACGTCATTGAGATGATGGAACCGGTCATGCTTGAACGAGGCTCGACTGCCGTCGGAATCCGGGTGGACCTTGGCATCCAGATCGAAGGAAATGTCGCCCGGCAGTCGAGAGACCTGTCCTGAGGTATCCGAGAAGAACGGTTGGATCGAGCCGGATCTTCCATCTTCGGAAGCCCTGACGACGCAACCGATCTGCTCTCCGCCCCCAGTGCCTGACGGGTCCGGCTCCGCCGGCCATTCCAACCAGAACATTTCGGCGGGCATCCGCAGGACTGATCTCTCGATCTCCATGAGTTCGGAGCACTCCCGCAGGAGGTCACCGCACTGCCGGGCGGCATCCGCATCCATGACATAGCGCAAGGGACAGGTGATGACTTCCAATGCATCCCGGTATGAGACTCGAGTGTCCGCTCTGCTGTGAAAGGAGCGGGTTGCGATAATACGGTCCATGAGCCTCATGACTGGAAGATATAATACGCGACGTACTAAATCAATCAGCTTCTCGATAAGTCGATGACAATTGTGGCATTGAAGCCCATAAGGGCATGGTGAAGCGCGTTGGGGACAAGGTGGGCAATTCCGCGGACACGCGTGAACTTTCGCATCACGAAAGCCACGTGCTCGCGCTGATTCACAAATGGCAGCCCGCCACGGCTTATCTGGTGAGGAAGACCTTGCCGAAGAGCATCGCGTCCTCCTTCTCCGACAGTCCGGGCAGCGTATATCCGGTCATTGATCGACTTAAGAGCCGTGGGTTTGTCACCGTTCGGTCACTGCAGGGAGGAAAGAAGAATGCGGAGTTGCTCTCCTGCACACAGGCAGGTGTTGAGCATCTCAAGGCATGGATTCGCACTTCTCGGCAGGAGGAGGCCCTTCCTGAGGACCCTTGGCGTACCCGGTCGCTTTTCTCGCGGATTCTCGATCCGGAAGATCGCAAGGCTTGGCTTCTCGATCTGCGAGCCGTCGCGGAGGAACAACGTTCCTCTATTATTGAACGTACCGAGTTCGCGGACGAACTGTCCGAGATCGATGCTCTCGAACACGCGCTCCTGACCACCGAAGCTAGGATCGTTTGGGTGGACCGGCTGTTGGCCAGGATGGTGCACGCCGCAGCGAAGACCCTTCCGGACGACGACTAGGGTCGCTTTCGGGTGACGAATAGAAGGATGTAGCTCCTGATGGTCCTTCGGGCTTCGGCTTCGCCCTTTTCCTGGATCCACGCGTCGAATTGCTGTACGATTGCGGAAGTTCGACCTTTCTGCAAGCGAAGCACGTAGCCCATCTCGTCGAGATCGTCTGCGAGAAGCCGAAGCGCATCGGAGATCGATTTGTGCTGTTGGCTCGGATCCTTGTCGAGGAGACGGTCCAGGAACTCATCGAGGACGGGCCGGCAATCGGACACGTTGCTCATGGCTTGAGCTCTTCGCCGATCTGGCTCGCAGTTTCGGCTGAGCGCATCCAGTGTGTGATGGGGCAATTGCACATCGATCCAGCAAGGTCTTCGATCAAGGACGTACGACAGACGACGGACGTTTTCGAAAATTCCCACGGTGAATGCTTTCCGGATGTAGTTTCGCGGTGAAACACCGAAGATAGGGTAGCTTCCGTTGGTCGCCGAAGCTTGAACAAGATTGCGCATTTCGTGGGTCTTACGACTCCTACCGGGAGAGATCCGTGCGGGTGGGTTGAAGCAGGTCCCTCCCGATGCGGTCCGCGTAATCGAAATCCCCGCTGTTGCTGAGGACGACGATGCCGGCGCGTGTGACGGGATCGAATGCGATGTAAGTGCTGTACCCGGCCGTCCCTCCATTGTGGCCCAACATGGTGCGATTGTCGCGCTCGATGGTCATCCAGGCGAGTCCGATGGTGATCCCCGGTTTCGGACCGGGGCGATGGGCGCGATGCGCCTCTCTGAGGGATGCCTCGAGCGGCGAAGTCGCCTCTCCGATGTTGGCATCGAGGTACGACAGCAGGTCATGGACATTGGAATTGAGCCCGCCGCCTCCCGCCAGAACGTCGACGTCGAAATAGGATGCCACAGCGCCGTCCTTGTTGTGGCCTTTCGTCATCCACGGGGATAGCGTGTCGGGACGTCCGTATGCGGTCATCGACATGCCCAGAGGACGCACGACCCGGTCCATCACCAGTTCCTTGAAATTATTGGCACCTGCTGCGCGGGCCAGCGCGTAGCCCAGAAGACCCATGCCGAGATTCGAATATTCCAGCTTCGAGCCCGGCTCACGATCGAGCTCGTAACTGTTCAGGAAGGCGTAGAGGTCTTCTGCCGAATATTCGGCATAGGGGTTCGCCGGATCGGGTGAGACGTAGCCGGTCGGAAGTCGCGGCAGGCCGGAACTATGCGTCGCCAGGTCCAGTAAGGTTATCTCGCGGTCTCCGAAGACGGGAGCGCGGACCCCGGCGGGCAGATACCTGCTGAGCGGGGCATCGAGGTCCACTTCGCCTTTGCGGACCATGTCCGCGAACACAGCTCCGGTGAAGGTCTTCGTGATCGAGCCGATCTCGAAGACCGAGCTCGTCGTTAGCGGCGCTGCACCTTCGCCGGCTTGGCCGTACGTGAGTATTCGCCGACTCCCGTCCGGTTCGAGAAGTCCGATCACGATGCCCTTGGCCTGACCGCTGTCGATGAAGGGACGGACGAGGGCATCCACTGCCTCGGTTGGGGGGAAGTGGTGGGTCTCGCATGCCGGAATTCCAGCGACTTCCTCTCTCTGTGGCTGTTTGGATACACGACCTTCCCGTTCGTCGTCGGACGGCTGGAGTAAGGCGGGTTGAACGGACTGCGACGCCGGAAAGAAAGCTTCCAACGGCGGCGTCGCCATGCAGGCGATGGAGCATGCAATGAGCATCGATCGTTTCCTCCGGATAGGGTTACGCGCGAAAAGAGCGTGGTCGAACGGCGCGCGTGACAAGCAACAATCGCCTTAGCAGAAGCCGCCCGACTCACCGTATGTACTGTACCGTTACAAATAGTACAGCTATTTCTTCAATTGTCAAGTTCACGCTCTTCGAACGAGCCAGAATGCGGTGAAGAGGGGAATGCCGAACGCGAGGGCGGCGAGGGCCCAGCACATGGTCTCGACAGGACGGAGGAGTCGGCGTCGTGCAAGGATGACCGTACCAGTGGTCGCCATCAGCGAGAGTATTCCGGCAAGAAACCACATCGCGCGCGGCACTTCGACCGGGGCTCGAGGCGCGATCCAGGCATCACCGGATCCCATTCCTGCAGCGCCGGCGAAGACGTTACGGAATGCCGGCGAGATCCAATAGGACCTGAAGCGATGGAAAGCTGGATTGTCCGGTTTCATCGAGCGACGGGCGAGCGATATCACATCGCCGGCAGAGTCGATCGTCACCAACTCCTGCCAGGCGGCGTGCGGACCATCGATGCTGTCCCTTCCGAAGAGAAAGGACACGATGACATCATCCCGGAGAAGTTTCGCGTCCAGCCTCTGGAGATCGCCCGCGGGGCCGGGCAGGGGTATTGCCCCTTTCGTCGTTACAGTACCGTCGTCCTCGAAGGCTCTTCGATCAAGAAGGTAAAGTGACTTGTCGCTCAGGACGGTGATCGTCGGCCCCGCCGGAAAGGGTGCGGTGAGGATCGTCTCGTCTCGGGGCAGCTGGAGGAGCCGTTTGAGGACACCGGAGCGCGCGTCGAGCCGGTATAGGCTTCCGCCGGCGATCATCTTGTCGTCATCGAAGGGTCGCGGCGGTGCTTCGAAGCCGTCTTGCGGCTTCAATGGCCCTATGGAGCTCCCATCGTTCGACCGTATGCCTACCAACGCATTTCTGTCGTGACTGTACGTCCAATCGATACCGCCGTGGAGTTCCGTGAAGGAGATCGGACCGGAATTGGAGAGTTCACCTCTGATGGGCAGGTCGCCGTGGGGAACCGGCAGCCGGATCGCTTCGAAGTCTTCCGATCCCGCTCCCAAGAGGTTCGCGCCGCGCGTCGAAGCGGTTTCCAGGCCTGAGGCTATGATATCGTTGCTATCGATGCGCATGGCTTCGATCATCCCGCCGGAGGGAGGGTCTACTTCGGGACTGCTACCCATGGCCGACATCGCAAGCTGGTAGGTCAACCCGCTTGCACCGACCATCAGGAGGTAGAGACTCAGCCCGGCGACGCCCACGGTTGCCGCAAGTGGAATTGGGGAGGCAGGAGGGAGTGTCCTTGTCGGCTTGAAGGCGCCCGCCACGAGCACAGCGAGCAGCACTATCAGCAGTAACGGGAGGAGGAGCCCTTCCGCTCCGACACCTTGCCCGCTTACGAGAAGCGCACCGATCGCGAGCGCTCCGCTCCAGCCATAGCGACGTGGAGCCAATGCGAGGTAGCTCCCGACACCAAGTCCGATGAGGGCGAGAAGCGCTCCGCCGGACGCGAGCAGCCAGTGTCTATCGTCGATGACGCGATCGGGCGGGACGGAAAGGCTGGCGATGAAGATGAAGAGTGGTATCGTCACCGAAGCTGCCAGCACGGTGGAACTCGCTCCGATGACGGACGCCATGATCTTCCATGGGGCCAGGGGCCGGTGCAGCAAGGCGATCCATTGGTTCACTCGCGCGTAGTTCGCGGCTTGGTAGAAGCCGAAGATCGCACCGACGAGACCATATGCCGAACCCAGCAGGAACACGATTTCGGCGTCGTCGAAGAGCTTGGGGAAGGTGCGATCGAGGAGGAACAGCGCGATCGCATGCAGGATGGCGAGGCAAAGGCCCCAACGGGCGAACCGGTGGAGTTCCGCCTTGTAGAGCTGGATCATGGGGAATGTCTCAGGTCGCCGTGCCGGCATGGTTTCGGGTGAGATAGGCATCGACCCCACGGGCGAGCGGAACGGTCATCGCTTCGGCCTTGCGGGCACCATGGCTCCGGAGGAAATCTGCAAATGACTTTCCCTGATCGATGACGATGTGATGGTGCACGCCATCGATCACACGATGCTGGAGCAGGCCGGGAATATCCCTTTCAAGGGGCCCGCGAAAGGGGATGTCGGAAACCCAGTGATCGATCCTATCGCAGAACTCGTCCGGTGTTGAGAAACTGACTGCCCGTCCGCGTTCGAGGACGAGCAGCGTATCGGCCAGGCGTTCCACTTCGTCGAATTGATGCGAGCAGTAGATGACAGTCCGGTCGCTCTCTCCGACCGAGTTGACGAGAATGTCCAGCAGGCGACGTCTGGCCACGACGTCTAGACCGAGGGTCGGTTCATCCATGATCAGGAGTTCTGGTGACTGGCCGATCGCCATCGCCAGGTTGAGACCGGCCCGTTCGCCACGCGACAGCTGGGCCACGCGCTGACTCCCGGCGAGACGGAAGCTCTTGATGATTGAATTGAATGCATCCTCGTTCCAGCGCTCGGAGTGGAGACTGCGCTGGACCGCGAGGACGTCGTCGACCCGCGCCCATGCGGGAAGAGTATGCTCTTCGTGCACGAAGCCGATACGGCCGCGGTCGGTAGGTGTCAGCTTCTTCGAAGGGCGTCCCAGGATGTGGCATTCGCCCTCGTCCGGCTCCTCGAACCCCAGCAGCATTCGAAAAAAGGTCGATTTGCCAGCACCGTTCGATCCGACGACCGCATGGATCTGTCCGCGCGGTAAGACGATGTCGAGACCGTCCAATGCGCGCCTGTTCCCATGCGTTCGCGTGAGGCCCCGTGCCTCGATCGCTGGATCGAGAATCACGCGGATTGCCGCGGTGCGAGATCATGGAGCGCATCATGGATGCGCGACGCCGCTTCCTCGGGATCGCAGCGGATCGCCACGATCTCGTTCACGAATCGATCGACCGCGGCATCGAGGCGGCGGTTGCGTTCGTGGTCGCTCAGCTGGTCCCGCTGGATGGCCACGAAGAGTCCCAGCCCGGCTTGCGACTGCAACCATCCACCGGCGACCAGCTCGGCATAGGCCTTGGCGACGGTATTTGGATTGATGGCGAGCTGTTCTGCCAGTCCCCGAACGCTGGGAAGCCTGTCGCCGACCGCGAGATCACCCTCTGAGACCTTGCGACGGATCGCATCGACGATCTGCCCGGCAAGGGAGCGGGGATCTCCGGGAGCTATCGAGATCGCCAAGGGTACGGGTCGAGACATGCTGCATCCTAACTGTTCTATTGCATGTAGAACAGTTAGGATTGTCGGCGTCAAGGGCCATCATGAGGTTTAACCGCGCCCTGACATCGGGATATTCGGGTTCTCCTGCGAACCCGATTCTTGGCGCGGGTAGTTCACGCGGGCAGTCGCGGGATTGTTCGCACCCGGCTCGGAGATGCCGGATGGCGTTTTATACTTCGGGAATATGGCGTTCGACAGGAGTACCCAGCCGGATACCAGTCCATCGGAACCGGCGAGTGTTCTTACGAATCAGCGTTGCAAATGCACGGGAAGGACGACCGGGTTATCCTGCCCCCCAACGGAACGGGTCGCGAAAGCCGGGTACGGCCCGACCTCCGGGACATTCGATCTGTTCTGGAAATCGCTATCATCTTGGACGACCCGCTCAAGCTCGGCTTCGGGAGCGGCGTCCAAGCGCACGGTTTACGGCTGCTCGCTTATCTTGTCGGCGGCTCCCGCGAGGAAGTCGGCGAGGGTGCGGAGAGCGTCACGATCGACCCTGTAGGTTATGGAACGCCCCGCTCGCTGGGACGACACGAGGCCTGCATTGCGCAACACAGTGAGATGAACCGCAGCGTTCGTGCGCAAGGCACCGGTCTCGTCTGCGAGCCGGGCGGCGGACAGGCCTTCGCGATGGCTGGCGAGGGTCAGGACGATGTCCAATCGCACGGGTTGGGCGAGTGCGGAGAGCTTGCTGGTGACATCGGTCTTTTGCATTTCGAGGGGATAGCCGTGGTGGCCTGGGATCGCAAGACTTTCTAATCTGTCAGTATGTATTGACATATTGAATAGAAGGTTGCATACAGGACCTCTCAGGCATCGGTAGGTCCGGTGCGGAATGTGAGGAGCGGTGCCGTGAGCGATACCGCGGATTTCGAATTCGACGCCACTTTTGAGGAAGGCGCGACGGACTGGGCCCTTGATCCTCTCGGCGATGACAGCGGCGGCATGCTGGCGGTGCGTCGGGTGGCCTTGGTGCGCATCGCCTGCGTCGCCGCCGAGACCGGTGCCCGGATGCAGCGCGATGGCCTCGGTGTGGATCCGGTCGGATGGATGGTGCAGCCTCTGGAACTCTTCGAGGGAAGGGCGCCGATAGAGGCCTGCATGGATCGCGACCAGTGTTCGAGAGCCATCCTCCTGCATGGTCTTGGTCTCGGCCTGGATGCGGATCCCGGCGCGATCGAACGCCTGTTCGACGCTGGCGGCGAGACCGGCCATCGGAGCGCGCGGCATGTCTGATCCCATGGACATCGACACCCGGCAGCTTCGGCGTGTCAGGTTGGGCGTCGGCGAGACGGGCTTCGGTGATCCCGATCTCCCGTTGCGCACCGCTGCGGTGATTGACGTGGAGACCACCGGTCTTGATCCTGCGTCCGACAAGGTGATCGAACTGGCCGTCCGCCGGTTCAGGTACGATACCCGAGGTCACATCGTGGAGATCGGGAAGTCGTGGTGCTGGCGGGAGGATCCCGGCGTTCCGCTGCCCGACGACATCGTCCGCATCACCGGCATCACCGATCAGGACCTGCTCGGAAGGCGGATCGATGACCGTGTCGCAACTGACGTCATCGCTTCGGCTGATGTGGTCATCGCGCACAACGCTGCTTTCGATCGTCCCATGGTCGAGCAGCGTCTGACGCGCCTTCCGCCTATGCAGTGGGCATGTTCATGCCGTGAGATCGACTGGGCTGCGGCGGGTTTCGAAGGCCGTTCGCTCGGGTGGCTCTGCGCGCAGGCTGGCTGGTTCTACGACGCGCACCGGGCCGAGGGTGACGTGGACGCGTTGATCCAGCTTCTCAGGCATGAACGGACCGACGGATGGCCTCTCCTGTACGAACTCGATGGAAGTTCGTCTCGCGACAGTTTCCTGATCGCGGCCGTGGGGTCGGCCTTCTCGACCAAGGATGCCCTGAGGATGCGCGGCTACCGATGGGATCCGAAGGAGCAGGTCTGGTGGCGCGAGGTTTTCGAAGGCGATCTCGTGATCGAAGAGGCATGGCTGGCGAACGAGGTCTACGCGGGCGGGAAGGGCGCGAAGTCGATCGGGCCGCGGATCACGCGCCGCGATGCGTACAGCCGGTACCGCTGATCGACCGAGCCGGGTGGCGAGCGCCGACCGTCGGTCCGAATCTAGGAGTAACGAATGTCAAGGAAGCCCAGTTCGCGTAGCGTCGCAGGCAAACGTCTGGTGAAAGCGCAGATGCCCGACGGGTTGATGAACGCCCGCCCGGTCTCCTATCCGGTCGCGCATGCCACGATCACCGCTTTGCAGGTCTATCACAATCCCGAACGAAAGCCGTCGGGCGATGGTCCTTGGAACGACGAGGCGGACAAGGTCAGCTGGGTGGACGATGAGACCGGGCTCGGTTGCATCATGCTGCGTCAGACGGACGGGACGATTTCGGGCTATGTCGGTGTCGGGCCAGCCCATCCCCTGTTCGGATACGAGGCTGATGCGGTGCCGGTCGGCGTTTCCGGCACGGTGCACGGCGGGGTGACCTACGGCAGGGAATGCGAGGCGAACCGGTTTGAGCGACGTGCTCAGGGCAAGCCGCGCCAGGAGCGCTACACGGTCTGTCACACGACGTTCGTGAGGACCATTCAGGAATACCGGACGGTCCGGACGACCGAGGACGATTTCGACCATGAGGACCACTGGTGGTTCGGCTTCGACACCTCCCATCCGGGCGACCTCGTACCGAAGGCCCGCCACGACCAGCGGCACCAAGGCGACGTCTACCGGGATCAGGGGTTCGTATACATGAATTGCATCGCTTTGGCGCGGAAACTCAGGGACCTGGGTGGGATGACGCTGGACGATACCGACGAAGGAAGCGGGCCGCCTCTCCTGCCTTCCCCGAAGGATTCCCAAGAGCGTGGCAGATGACGACGATGTTCTTCAACTCCGGTCGCGAGGACCCGAGGTACGGCGACGATAGGCATTCCGATCTGCCGTGGGGCTACTGGTTGGTTTCCGCCGCGGACGTACCGGGACGGCCGCCGCTGCTGGACGAGCAGGGCCGGGAATGGGATTCCGTCCGCGAAGCTTTCTGGAAGGGTCGCTTGGGTCTTCCGGAGATCTATTCGCATGCTTCCAACGAGATCATGGAGTTCATGGCTGGTTATCTGGCGATCATGGATGGTCGCTTCGTGCCGACAGAAGAGCGGGTACAGGATATTTTCCAGGGCGATCGCCATCTTGACCTCTTTTTCACGACCATCATGCGGGCCGCTGGTCTCATCGACGCCCGCAACGGATGCCCCACTGCCGAAGGTCGCGCGGTCCTCGCGATGCTGATCGCAACGAGGAACAGGGACGATGCAGAGCACGAGATCGGTCTCGATTGGATCAGGGCGAACCGGACGGTTGTCGGGCATGGCGTTCGCCGACAGACGGCGGAAGCTGTTGAAAGGGGGGAACGCGTCGCCGCACGCATGGCCCATCGCTTCGCGACCGGCGACATCGGACGAGAGCCCTGCATCAAGCTCATCGGGGTCCTCGTCACAAGGGAGATCCCGGTGCGCAGCACCATTTGGTCCATGACCTGGCCGGAGGGCGATCGGTACGCGCGTGACCGTTTCTACCTGTGGCTTCTCGAGAGGATCGATCGCTGGGACGACTGGGCCGCTATGGTCGTTGCGAGCGGCGCCCGCTCCTTGACGGAGCACCTTCTACGCCTTGCTTTCTGCGACCGCCCCCCTGAGGGCGTCGTGGGGACCGACGATGTCAGCTGACGATCGACGCTGGCGGATGTTCCGCTCGCGGCGTGAGCTGCGACGACGCTCCGTCCTGGCGCATGCGGCACGAACCCTTACGGGGTATTCTGGTGATCTCGTGGTCATCGTTGTCGTCGATGCCGGGTCTAAATGTGGTGCGCGGGGGAGCTTCGTCTCGTGCTTCGGCGCTCTGCAGGTGTCGATTGTCGATGGCGATCCGGTCTTCACGAAGCACCATGAGGCTACCGTGCGGAAGGAGGAGCGGCCCTGCGTAATGGACCGGCTCGCGGCTCTGTGCTCCGGGCGCGACGTCGTGCTGGGCTCGGCGGATCCTTACGTTTCCTTCGCCGACCGTCGTCATCTGCTCCATTCCGGCATCGGCTTCGTCGAAACGGTAGGGCGGTTCGCGGGCGGGCCGCCGTCGGGTCTCGACCTGTTTACAGCGCCGGAGGGTACGATGGCGGCGTTGGCTGCCGGTTTTGCCTTGGCCTGTTGCCATCGCAGGGAACCGATAGACCAGGCCCGCTGCGCGGCGGTCCGGGCGCAGCTGACGTGGATCGCTTACGTTCGAGCCGTCATGGGTCGGCGAAGGGCGGAAGGCGTTCTCGCTGCCTACCGGGCGTGGGCTCTCATCGAGAAGTGCCGTCCGGTGCGTTTCTGAGAATTACCAAGACAGGCAGTGAGGCAAGCACGACAGTTGCGGTGCGCGGATCGATCGCCCGTCGGGTTGAAAGCGGTTCCTCCGTGACCCATGCCTCGTGCATAAATCCTTAACCAGAAGCCGCCAGGAGCGGACCGGTGCCGAAGCGTCGTCGGCACGACTCTCGGGATCGGAAGGAAGGTCGATGGTAACCAAACCAGGGCAGCAATATCACTATACGGTCAAGGTATCCGTCACCGCCAATGGGGACCTGCTCCCCGACGTCGATGTTACCGTGAACGGCACCACTCGCAATTGGCATTTCCCGAAGGCGACCAACGAAGTGGTCTTCTATCTGGCGATCCTTTCCTGCGTTATCGACGCAGTAGCGAATGGAGCACATTCCGCCCTAGTCGAGATCGGGAACCAGACCGCCACCCGCCAACTGAACGGAAGCGAAAAACCTCGCAAGAAGCACATTCGGGCGCTCAATGAGGCGGTGATCATCTCGGGGCAGGCATTGCCTGGCGGTCTGCAGGTGATTTGACCTGCCCCGATCCTAACTTATCAGGCTAATCCGGCTTCGTAGCTTTTCATCATCTTGCGATACCCATCGAGTGGGTCTCCGCGGTAGTCGAAGTCCGCGTCGACGTGGACGTGCAGGATGCCCTCTTCGTGCACATTGATCACGCGAAGGCCCCGGATGGGGCGTACGGTGTAGAACGGTAGGATGACCGCGGCGTTTACAACCGAGTCTCCTGCGAGCGGCTTCTCGGTGCCGCTCGAAAGAGCGACATACTGTTCGCCAGTGTCGCCGCGGAAGTATCGGATCCGGCTATGGTCTTTAAGGGTGCCGACCGCATCGAGCTGCGAACGGAACCTGGGACTGTATCCCCCGAGTTTGAGCAGCGTGCCGTTGAGCCGGCTGAAGAAGTCGAGGACTGACCCGAGATCGGCAGGCGGGCGTCCTTCCTTGATGAAGGTGTCCGACCAAGATTCCTTCGTGAAATTCGGATGGCGGTAGTTCATGTAAGCATATCTCATGCATTTTTCCTTTCTACGGCTCTCGCCGACCTCCTTTCCCGTCTAATCCAGGATGTTCGTGGATGGCCGCCTGACAACCGTCGTTCCATCGCGAAGGGGCGGGGCGATCCTCAAGGTTCAACCCTTATTGCAGAAGCCAGAAGATGACAGTTGCGGCGATGCCGATGGCGGAAAAGAAAGTGTGAGCGCCACGGTCGTAGCGGGTGTGGATGCGGCGCCAGTCCTTTAGCTCGCCGAACATGTCCGCGACCTTGTGATGCCGACGGTAGAGGATGAGGTCGTGCGGGATTAGCCCCTTGCGGTTGGTCTTTGAGGGGGGGCAGGGGGTGATGCCGCGCTGCTCCAACGCGACGCTGAACCGGTCGGCATCATAGCCCCGATCGGCGAGCGGTGCCTTGGCCTTGGGGTAATCATCGATCATCAATGCGGCGCCCCTGCAGCCGCTCAAGTGCTCTTCGCTGCGCAGCATGATCAGCGGACGGCCCTTGTCATCGCAGACGGAGTGAAACGTCGAGTTCAGCCCGCCCTTGGCGCGTCCAATTTAAGTTTGCTTGCTGCCATTCGGTGCGTCGTGAGATGGGTAACATCGATCACGGGCTGACCGGGCTTCCCGCCTATTTCGGCGAGCTCGGCGACAATGCGGTTGAACACGCCCCGGCGGCTCCAGCGGAATGAGGCGATTTCAGATCTTCTTGTGCGAGCCTTAGTCGACCGGCGCATCGCGCTAGAGCAGACTGTAGGGAGAAACTGGCGGCTTGCCTCTCGCGCATAAGAGTTCAGAGAGGACAATTAGGCCGCGATAGCGAAATAGCGTGCAGTCGATCTACACATTCGGTCCACGTCGTCTACATTGTCGTTCGAGGAATCCGTTGCTGGTATTTTCCGGCGAGCTCTTGAAGTTGGAGCCGGACGACGATGCAAGACAGATGCAATTCTTTGGAGGAGAATGGATCTCGTTCGCCAATTCTTGAAAGCTTGGCGAGCTTCCGCGAATGAATTCGAAAGAGCGCTGATCGCGACGATATCTATATAGAGCGCAAGATCGGCAGCATACGCCAGCACCATCTCCGGCCCGAAAAGGATTATGATCTCCGGTCCGAGCAAGAACATGGCGGTCGCACCGATCAAGAAGATGTACTTATGCCTTTCACGCCGCATGATATTAGTAAGCGGCTTTTCGACAAGATGATGATTCAGAACGTGCTTGAATGGAATATCTGGGCCGAAGCGCATGAAGGCAGCCAGTGCGATCAGGAATATCGAAAATGTCATTTTCCCATCCGTCAATATTGAAGCATTTGCATCTTGGCGATATTGTTCGAGGCCCCGCGAACCCTTGTTTCTTTATTTTCTTAAAGACGTAGCCTGACTGCACGAAATTTCATCTGGAAGCGTACCCGATTGGCTATCCAACGCCGGAGCAGATTAGCTTACTGGATTATACCGGAAACGTCCCCTGGACTCACTTCGGCCCCCGACACCGGACCGACTCCATCTCGGTTGAAGGGCGGACCGCCTACCCTCTAAGCTGACGGCGGCTCTCAGGAGCCGCGCGAAGATTTGGAACGGCGACTGGTGGAAGGGTAAACGACATCGCACCTCCTAACGCTGCTGGCGCGTTAAATCGATGATCAGCGCTGCAAGCGCTCCCGCTGCCATCCCGGCGGGTATGCCAATGGCAACGTTGCCGAATGCTGCTCCTAATCCGGCTCCCAACATTATTCCGATCATTATTAAGAAGGCAGTCAGCCACGTTCGGTTGGCTTTTGGCATTTACGCTCTCCCATCTGATCCGCCACATTTAGCAGCCGATCATCAGCGTGCCGTCGAACTTCGACCAACAGTACTGGTTGTCCCACCAATAGTCAGGATTATGCGCGGGAGGGCTGTCTGCAAGTGCTCCGCATATATACCCCGGATCGCTTGCTGAGCCCATTCTGGTGGAAAACTCCACCCATCATGAGGTTAGAAGCTGATATATTGCTCCGGTAACAGGAAATCAGCCTGACGGATTTCGTTGGCGACGCGCACGGCTGCGCAGGCACCCTCCTGCTTCGGTCATATCGGATACGCTGTTGTTTCGTGGAAGCGTCGACAGTTGTAAGGCGTTTCGGCAGTAGCGCAGATTCTAGAGACGGCACGTACAGCCGATCTATTGATGTAGAGATTTCGACTAAGCCTGATAGCATGGTTTCCTGCCGGACCATTGACGCGAATGGTCACAGGTTAAACGACCGGCACTTCGCTGCTTGTCGAGAAATATCGTACTTTCAACGGAACTCGCCTTTCCGAAGGTTATGATCCGTCGGACCATAATCAAGGAGAGATCCTAGCCTTTACGGACGGAAATGAGATGACCATCGGCCCTTACCTCGAATTTGACGCAGGCGAAGCGGGCGTAAATTACGACATCGGCGCCACGGGTGCTGTCGAGATGTCCATCGTAAGCGACTGCGATGCTGAGAGTATACCGCGTCCGATGACGGTCCTGAAATACGTCGCCGAAGGTGCCGAGATTTACAGCTATGGTGGGCGTACCTATCGCGTTCCCGCCAACTCGTTTCTCGTTTTGCCCGAGGGCAACTGCGGGTCGGCGACGATCGATCGGACCCTGGGGCCAGCTGTTGGCATGTGCATCTTCCTGCCCAGGCAGGGGCAATTCTGCGGAGCGGCCGACCCCGCGCTTATCGAGGCCCCAGTGGTGTTCCCAGCGCGCTCTTCGCGCTTGGGAGGTGTGATCGCCTCTACGCACCGGAGGATCTTCTCGGCGTCGGCAATCGAACGGCCGGCACTTTCTCGAAACCTTCTCGACTATCTCGATTATGGGATGGAAGCGTTCCTCGGTGAAGCGACGGCCTTGATGGACCAGTTCGACTCCGTGAAGCGCGCAACCCGGCTGGAACATCTCCGCCGTCTCAATATTGCTCGCCATTATCTGCACGAGATAACCGATCGGATCGTGGACCTGGCCGAGCTTGCCCGATGGTCCGGCATGTCGCGCTTCCAACTCGCGCGCCTGTTCACACAGGCCTTCGGCGAACCTCCCGCGACCTACCACCGCTCAATCCGGCTCGATGCGGCTAGGGTTCGCATGCGTGAGGGCGCAGAGACATGCGCCGAGATCGCGCATTCCCATGGTTTCGCTGATAGCGCGCATTTCAGTCGGGCCTACAAGACCCGCTTCGGAGAGTCGCCATCTGCCGCTCGCTTACAGTGAAACCGGCATCAAATCCGCAAGGCTTGGCAGTGCATCAGGCACCGATGGCGATAGGAGGGGATGAGGCCGATGGTGGCCTTCAAGGATGTAGGAGACGATCCGTGCAGCGACCAGGCATCGAAAAATTGCGCCTCGCCGGTGCGCTGGCCATAACTTGCGGCAGCGTGCTGTTGCCGGTGTCGGCCCCGGTCGTTGCGCAGGAGACGGGAGCAATTTCAGTGGAGCCCAACGCGCTCAACGATGGAGCTTCTGTCGACGCCATTCTGGCGGCGCTCTACGATGTGATTTCGGGAGCGGCCGGGGAAGAGCGCGATTGGGACCGCTTCCGTGCCCTTTTCCATAGCGATGCCCGCCTTATCGCAACCGCCATCCGCGCCAATGGAACGACGGCGATCCGCAGTATGACGCCGGACGACTACATTCGCGGTAACGACGCGGCTCTCGTCGGAGAAGGGTTTTTCGAGAGCGAAATAGCCCGGCGCACCGAGAGTTTCGGCGCGATCACCCATGTCTGGTCCACATACGAAGCACGCCAGACATCTTCCCAGACCCAGCCGGTCATGCGGGGCATCAACAGCTTGCAGCTGGTGAATGACGGCGATCGGTGGTGGATTGCCCATCTCGCATGGAGCGCGGAAACTCCTCGTGCGGTGCTGCCTTCGCGATACCTCTCGCAAGAAGCGGACTAGAAGCCGGTTTCTTCTGCAAGCTCTAGCCGGTGGACCTCTGACCCGATCGCATAAGCGAGCCGCCGATCGGGTGCTTCTACGAAACGAATCTTGTTGACTGCGCGACCCATCTCGACCCTTTGCCATGTAGAGCCGCCATCGCGGGTCTCGAGGCCACCGCTATTGCCTCCGACCCAGCCCAGGCGATCATCCGCGAAGCCGATCCCGAAGGACCGCCACCCGGCATCGTCGACGAGGGGGACCTCGCTCCAGCTGTCGCCTGCATCAGTTGTCTTCGCGATGTACCGCTGCGACACCGCCTTGTCCGGATCGTAGCTCTGGACCGTGCCGAAGCCTGTTCCATCGCTCGGAAAATGCAGTTTCCAGACCGTCTCGAAGGGTCGTGCCGAGCGGAAGACCTCCCGCCAGGTGTCGCCGCCATCCTCGGTCTTCAGGATGAGCCCGCGGGCTTTCGCGAGGTCGGGACTGCTGGTACCGGCGAGGAAGCCGTTCCTCGGGCCAAGGAACTTCACGTCGAAGATGGCCGACGTCAGCGATCCGAGATCCTGGGACTGCCACGTCGATCCCGCATCGTGCGAGCACAGGTAGTGGGCGGGACCGCCCACCCTGCCGGCGGCGTGGACGAGTACTGCCGGCAGCCGTTCGCCACGATCGATACCCGTGAAGCGCACGATGTCGAGCGCGCAGATACCATCGGGGATCGGTCCGTCGATCCGCTCCACCGGCGTCCAGGTCAGGCCGCCGTCGATTGTGCGATAGAGAGGCGTCCGGTCGATAACATTGGGAAAGGAACCGACCCCGACATTGCCCATAATGCCGACGTGATCGTCCAGGAAGCCCAGCGCCCGGACGAAGGTGCCTGGTTTGCTGCAGATCTCCTCCCAGCTGTCGCCCCCGTCCTGCGTTCGATAGAGCAGGCCGGCTCCGTTACCGTACCAACCCCTCGACGGGGAAGCGAATGCGATGTCGTCCTGCTTGCCCGGATAGGGAACGGTCGGCAGTTTCTGCCATTGCCCGACCGGGATCATCCGGGGCGCTTGGACCGTGCTGCAAGATGGCAGGAGACCGAGGAACAACCCACCTTGCAGCACGTGGCGGCGATTGATCACGAACCCTCCGACGCCTTCGGGATTTCTGGTCATGAGGCGATCCTCAGGGCAGGTGCCTTCAGGTCCGCGACGCAACCCGTATCGAGCGTTCCGAGATCGGCGCCGTCGAAGAACTCGTGCATCAGTCTCAAAGTGCAGCCCGGCAGCGGCGGATAGTGCGAGGCGCCTTCCGCCACGAGGTGCACGGCATTGGCAAGCGTTCGCGCGATGTCTTCTCCCCACCTTTCGCCGGCCACTGGATCAAGCTCGCCGGAGATGATTAAGACGGGCTTGTCGCTTGTGACAGGCTTCAGATAGTCTTCTGGAATGTTCGCCTCCGGCCAATGGGAACAGGCCATTACCTCCTGCTCAACCGTGTCGCGACCCATGAAGGTCCCGGCGGTGGCGGCGCCGATGTTCGCCAGGTCGATCTGGCGGACGTCCTCGCCGCAGATGACGGACCAGCGCATGCCCCAGGCCACCTGATCGCCCACCCCGAAGAGGAACGGGGCAGCTGCTTGGAACAACGGGGAGAAATCTCCTGTCGAGGCCTCTTCCAGCAATGGCGGCAGCTGCACGTAGTTCTGCGGGATGTAGAGCATGGCGAAAAGCGCCGCGCCCAGCGCGTCCCGGTCTATTACGGTCTCGATCTTCTCGCCGGTGCCGGGATGGACGATCGAGACGGGTTGCGGTCGCTCGTCGACCAGCAGAAGTGTCTTGGCGAGGGCCGCTTCCAGGTCCGGATGGCGGGCTTCGCAGGCCGACTGCGCGCGACATGTGGCTACCAGCGCATCGAAAGCGTCCTGGCTGTCGCGAGGGGTGTGGAACGGCAGCATCATGGACGGCGGTGCGGCAGCGCGGATCACCGTCTCTCCCACACGATCGGGATGGAGTCGCAGATAATCGAGCGCGACCCGGGTTCCGTAGGACATGCCGAACAGGTCCAGCTCCGGATAACCCAGCGCCGCCCGAACCATTTCCATGTCCAGCACGGCCTCGCGCGTATGATATCGGGTGAGATCTGCCTTGGTTGAAAGCACGTCGCGGCAGCGAACCACCTCCTCTTCGGTACGGGCCGCCAGTTGACCGGCCGCATCCTTGTTTTCCTCGGGACAGGTCAGCGGGTTGGATCGGCCGGTTCCGCGTTGGTCGATCAGCAGGATGTCACGATCAGCATGCATCGGCCCGAACATTCCTTCGATCCCGGGGCCCGCCTGTACCCCGCCGAGGCCGGGTCCCCCTGGTAGCATGGCGACGGGCGCCTGGGTCGAACGTCCGCTCGCGGGCACGACCGCGAAATGGATTTCGATGGGAGGGGAGTCCGGGTCGCTGCGGTCCTCGGCAACGGCTATCTTGCCGCACTGGGCGCTGGGATGGAGATTGCGACCAGTGCACGGCCCGAGCGCGACCGGCCTAGGTCCGTCGACCGAAAAGGTCCGGACGCTCGCTCCTCCAGCGTCCACGCGCCAGATTGTGCCGTAGTCGTTTTCGCTAAGCGGCTCGGGGCGGGTGCCGCCGAAGCGGGCGACGAGATCGGGAACGGTGTTGCTGTGGCCCACGACTAGGACCGGGCGGCCATCGGTTGCCACTGCATCGACCACGGTCTGGGGATTTCGTGGATCGTAGACAGTGGGCACGATGCCCAGTCTTGTTGCAAGGTGCGCGGCGGTATCCCGTGCCCGCCTCGTGTCTGTGACGAAGATTTTGACGATACCCACATCGCCCAGCAGGTCCGCCAGTCGGAGCGCCTGCTTGTTACCTTCTGGTGTCAGCCCCGGATCCTGTCCGTCGCCGCGCGGGAGATGGCGCATGACGTAAGCCTGTCCGGCGACCGGCTTGGGGGTGGGGGCGCGCTTCGCATCGGCGGAAGCCTGATCCAGCATCCTATCGAGCATCGCGCGATCGAAGAAATGGCCCGCCTTCACGACGGCTCGGACGCGGCGCAGGTTTGACAGATCGCGGGACGGATCGCCTTCCGTCAGGATCAGGTCCGCCCGCGCTCCCGGTTCCACTGTACCGAAATCCGCCTCCCAGCCGAGCGACGAGCCGCTGTTGGGAAGCGAGCGGAGATAGTCTCGCGGAACGACCGTGGCGCTGCGCAGCGCTTCCAGTCGCGTCAGACCCGCGGCGGCCAGTGCCTCGATCTCGTCGATCAGGCCCGGGCCCCACAGGTGGAACGACTGTGCTGTGTCCGAACCCGCCATGATCGGCACGCCCGCATCGCGATAGGCCTTCACGATCTTCCGTCGCAAGGCGCGGAACGCTTCGCCGTCCTCGGACGTGAAGCCCATCTGCCGCAGCCCTTCGCGCTGGGCGGCCCATTGCCGCAGCGCATCGTCGGGCACGTAGCGCATCTCTGGCAGGGCCGTCAGTACGTCGGTGGACACGTCCAGCGCGATCACCTTCTCGAACAGGGAAATCGTTGGAACTTGATAGACGCCCGATCTCGCGACGAGCGCGGCCAGTTCATCGATCCGTTGAGCCTCGCTGCCCGCTACGGCACGGATAACCGCCGGAGGCGGGATCTGGGCGAAGCCGATCGACCGTTCCGGAGCCGTCGCAGGCAGCAGTTCCAAAATTGCCCCGTCGAGGTGTTCCACCTGCTGCTTGGCCGCGAGCGCCGCCGACAGGCCGATTTCGTTCGCCACGTGACCGGCCACCGGCAGATTGTGTCGCCGGGCTTCGTCCTGCACCGCTTTCCACACTTCCCCGTCCGAGAGGTGGTGGGACTTGATCAGATCGTATCCTGCTTGCTTCGCAGCCTGGACGGCCGCTTGCGCGGCTTCCGGGGTTTCCGTGTTGTTGAGATTGAGGCCGGGCGATGCCGCGTAAAGGCGCGGCGCCACCAGCACGCCACGCTCGATCGCGTCCCGCAAGACGAGATTGTTGGGCGATCCGGCCATGGAGCGAACCGTCGTCACCCCGTGTCCCAGCATGACCGACAACGCCCGTTGCGCCGCGTCGCCGGCCGCGCCGGGTTCGGGTGCGAGGTGAACGTGCATATCGACCAGGCCGGGCAGAAGGGTCAGGTCGCGACCGTCGATCTTGCGATATCCGTCCGGCACCTCCACCGAATTGCGTGGGCCCACTGCCTCAACATGCCCGTTCGCGACCAGAACGCTCTGATCATCAAGCGCCTCCACATCCGTCATCGGGATGACCCGGACGCCGATGAATGCTAGCCGCTCACCCTCGTTCGGTGTGGCGTGTGCCGGCTGGAACGCGATTCCGACGAGAACGAGCAGGGTCAGTAGAATGCGTGGCATGAGAAATCCCCCTTTGGCCATCGTGCGTAGCCTCGCCCTAGGCCTCGATCGGGCGTATTCATTGATCCAGCCGACCTGCGAAGCTCGACGCTGCGCTTCGTCCTGAAAATGTCTCGGTCTCGAAGTTGTGCGTACAGCATGTCTCTGCAGGTGAGATTACATTGGTCGGTCTCGAGCCGACCACGGAGAATCGTCACAGAGCCTTACGATGATAGTCAAAAACGGAATAAGAGCCCGGCGACACCCTGATGACGCTCGATCTCGAGATCGGCAAACGGATCGTTCCGGTCGCCGCCATCGTAGTTCGAGTACCGGTATTCCACCCTGGCTATAAGGTTGCGGGCGAGCGCGAATTCCGCTCCAGCGCCCAGCCTGTAGCCGTCGAAGTCCCTGGTCGCGTTGATCTCGAACCCGCTTGGATCGCGATAATCCGCGTCCAAGTCGAGGTTGGTGTACCCACCTTTCAGATAGATAAGACCGCTCGTTCCAACGCGCAGGCCTGCCCTGGCGCCGAGGTAAAGATCGGCTCCAATGCCAAGTCGAAGGCTGTCGCCGGGGATCAGGAAACCGTCTTCGCTCTCACCGACGGAACTGTCGGTGAATTCGGTTTCCACGCCGAGCACTGCCCCACCTATGGTCACGTCGTAACCGATCACCCCTCCGTAGACCACGCCCGTTTGGCCTTCGTCGGTATCATCACCCGCGAAGCCGTCCACGCCGAGCACCGGACCGCCATAGAACCCTTGACCTACCACGTTCGATTCCTGCGCGAAGGCAGGACCATGCAGAAGTGCGAGGGCCAGCGTGGCCCAGTAACGTTTTCTCATTTCGACCCTTTCCGGCGATTTACAAATCGTTTCGGCGGTCAATCAAGCGCACATGTCGTTTCTGAGGAATGACTGTTCTTGCTTATTTTTCCAGCGATGAGATTATTCGGTTTGTCTCAGACGGACGGTGGTCGTTCGGCTCATCGGTTCGATGCTACCGAGGTCGAGGGCCTTCCAATTCTTGAACGCAGCGTAATGCTGGAAGATCGAGGCGAAGCGTTCGCTGCCGAGGAAATTTATGTCTCCCTGGTCCAAGTCGGAGAACGGCAGTATGAATACGTAGATGTAGCAGCCGAGCCTGAACTCGCAGACGACGTGAGGCAGATCTGAGAGGCCGGACTTGTGGATGTAGAGTGCGATCTGCGCGGAGGGGTTGGGCTCGAGGGGGACGATGGCGGTGTAGACTGGCGGCAACTCGCCCGTGCTATCAGGACGGCAGCCGTAACGCACCCAATTGATTGTGTCCTTGAGGTTGCCGAGCGCGCCCTCGGGGATCACCGACAATGCGAATTTCGCCAGTGTCCGATAGCAATTCTCCGGGACCGGGGCGATCTCGCTTTCGACCTCGAACGTCAGCTCGCCATCCTGCATCAGGGGGGCGTCCTGCAAAAGCTCGACGAAGATGAGGTCTCCCTCGTTACGAATTACGCCACCTTTGATCTTGGCGCGAGGCAATCCGCTACGACCACAGGTTCCGAGGAACAGCCGCGGCACCTCGAGCAGGGCCAACAGGTGCGGCTCTAGGTCATCACCGAACGCAGCGTTGCATTCATCGCATTCGTCGGCCAACAGGAGATGGACATTGCCCAGCCCACGCGAGATCGCGTGGGCGTTGCTTTCGAAGGTCGCGCCGGTTGAACGGTTTCTTTTGCAGAACCGGCAGGTGCGATCGGCCTTCCGAGCGTTGCCGATCCTCGATCTTCGGTCCGTCGATGGGACTACAAGGTCGTATTCGGCCAGGGTCGTCGAGAAAATCCGATCGAGATCCGCGACCTCTTCGGCGCTCGTCGTCCCGTTTGCCCATGCGACCAGCGCCTCCAGCTTCACGGTCTCGACAGTCGATCGGTTCTTGCTAGGCAGGATGAGGAACACCTCGTCCGGAGAAAGATCCTCGATTAGCTTACGGAAGGCGCCGAGTTGGGGCACGCGTCCCTTACGCGTTTCGCAGAACGCCGCGACTTCGGCCTTAAGATCTGCGCTCGCGCGCTGGAGAACCTCGGTGCAGATGCGGTCGCGCTCGACGGTGCCAAACAAGGAGAAGAAGGCCACCAAGTCTTTCTCGCCAGCCGCGTTGAACTCGATTCGTCCGCTCCGGTTGGCAGTCATGTAGTCGATTGAGAAGTTGAACATCTGCGTGGTCTCTGGAAGGCCAGGGGAGATAGCTGTTACGGCAACAAGTTCAAAGGAGGGCCAACCCGAATTGGAAATTGCCGTCTATTCTCCCCTCTCCCCGTAAATGTCGGATTGGTTCCCCGTCTGGTCTCCAAGGCCTTCGGCGGGCGAGGTGCTGGACGATCTGATCCGTTTCAGGCTTGCACGAGGCCAACTGGAGCCGGGCCCGTTTAAAGCAATAATCGAGCATCTCGATTTTTAATACCAAGCAAGCACGTAGGCTCACGCTAAGTCTATAGCTTGCGTACACTTGGATAGGTTCGCATCCGTTCTGGAAACCTAAGAAGGTGGAGGATCGCGTCCAACATCTCACCGCGCCGAGCGAAAAAGTCCCTTAGCGGGTTTGGAGGCACCTAACTAAGGCAGACGATGCTTCTTAGCGGGTGCGATTAGGGAGGTGGTGCCCGGGGGCGGAGTCGAACCACCGACACGACGATTTTCAATCGTCTGCTCTACCACTGAGCTACCCAGGCATCGCCACGGCGTCGGCAGGTTTTAAAGGCCCACCGGCGAGCGAGCAGCGCCTATGGCCAAGCGCGCCCGGCATTGCAAGGGAGAATTATTCCTCTCCGCTGCCGCGCGTGATTTCCCGCGCAATTTCCTCGGGCATGGCGGGGCGGCCGGGCACGGCGTAGCCGTCTCCGAACCATTGCGCGAGATCGCGGTCGCGGCAGCGTGGGGAGCAGAAGGGGGCATGGTCCGCATGGCGCGGCTTGCGGCAGATCGGGCAGGGTTTGCTGCTGGTCATCGCTCGAGCATCTGGGCATGACCGGCCTCGAGCGCAATGGCGGGATCGGCCGCAATCCGCACCTGCTTGCCGGTCCGGCGGGCAAGCTCGTCCAGCCATTCGGGCCTCAGCTTTGCCGCGATGGCGGGATGCACGGCCAGTTCGAGCATCCGGCCCGTGCCCTCGCACATTTCCGCCCGGCGCAGGGTCATGCGCGCCGCCATTTCCGTGCGCTGCGTCGCCATCCGGTGGAGCAGCGAGGGGCCGGTCAGCCGCGCGACGATCTGGACGAAGCCGAAGCCGTTCATTGCTGTGCGCTCGTGCGGCCAGCCCGCCAGCGCCTGCTCCAGCGCGGCGTCTACCGCCTTGCGGTCGGCTTTCTGGTCGAGAGTCGGAAAGTCGATCCCGATCGAGCCCCCGCAATCGAATTGCCGCAATGCCCGGGCGAGCGGTTCGACTGCGGCACGCGCCAGTTCGGCGGGCCGCAGATCGCCATCGACATCGACCACGATCATCCCCGGCGTGACCGCGAACAGGAGCGAGCCTCCGGCAAAGGCGATTTCGCCATCCCAGGCGGCATTCCACACGCTTTCCCAGCAATTGGACGGAAATCGTGCCAGTTTACGCCCAAAAGCGACCGGGTTCTGCTCGCTTTTACTGTCCGAGCGCTGTTCGAACCGCCCCTGCGCTCGCTTGTAGCGCCCCCGTTCCGCCAGCGCTGCGCGCGTGATCCGGACCGCAATGCGAGTGCCTTCCGTCGTATCGCGCGGGAGGCGGTCAAGCAAGATCTCGACCCCGCTATCGGTCACCGCGGTGCCCCGCGAACGGCCCGCAGCACGGTGGGTCAGCTTCGCTTCAACCACCTGATCTGCAACGAGTTCACCCGGCCAGTGGAGCTTCGCGGCGAGCACCTCGTCGCCCTCAATCAGCAGGGCGCGGGTCTCGCCGATCCCCTCCTCGACCAGCCACTCAGCCAAGCGCGAAGCCCGCCGAAACGAGAAGGGTCCGCGTCTCGTAAAGCGGCAGGCCCATGACCCCCGAATGGCTCCCTTGAAGCCACACGACCAGCCCCTCGGCAGCACCCTGAATCGCGTAGCCACCCGCCTTGCCGTGCCATTCCCCGCTGGCGAGGTAGGCGCCGATTTCTGCGTCGGAGAAGCGTTTGAAACGCACCACGGTCTCGTTCAACCGCTCGCGCAGAGATCCGTCCGGCGCCCTCAGAGCAATCGCCGAAAGCACCCGGTGCCGCCGTCCCGACAGCAGTTCGAGGCACCGCCGCGCCGTCGCCTCGTCCTCGGCCTTGGGCAGGATGCGCCGGCCTACGGCGACAACAGTATCGCCGCCCAGCACGAAGCCATCCGCGGCGACTGCGAGCGCCTTTTCGCGCGCCATGCGCACGGCATAGTCGCGCGGCAACTCGTCCTTGCGGGGTGTCTCGTCAATATCGGCAGGCGCCACCGCATCAGGTTCGATGCCCAGTCGCGCAAGCAACTCGCGCCGGCGCGGGCTGGCCGAAGCCAGCGTTAGATGCAGATCAGGAATGGGCTTCGCGGTCATGTCCCGTCCCCTTCAGAAGGAACGGCGGGGGATTACTGCGGCCCCGGGCCGCCGCGCCCCGGCATGAAGCGGTAGGTGATGCGCGCCTTGGTCAGGTCGTAGGGCGTGAGCTCGCACAGCACCTCGTCCCCAACCAGCACGCGGATGCGGTTCTTGCGCATCTTGCCCGCGGTGTGTCCGAGAACCTCATGGCCGTTTTCGAGCTCCACCCGGAACATCGCGTTGGGCAGCAGTTCGACCACGCGCCCGCGCATTTCGAGCAGTTCTTCTTTCGCCATGCAGTCTTTGGGTCCTTGAATGTAAACGGAGAATGTATCGAAGATTCGATAGATCGCGCCCATACAGCGACGGGGCGCGAAAGGGAAGGGCGATGACGCGAAGCCCCCTTTCCGACGAAAGCCAGCCCCCCATCGACCGGCGACATTCCGTTACAAGCGGAACCATTGCACGGAGGCGGCGCATCGCCCAATGACCTCGCCGAGGGGGCAGTCTGAATTCATTCGAGGTTTTGCTCCCTTGCGTTTCACCACCACCGTATCGCTCATCGCGCTCAGCATCGCCACGCCCGTGCTGGCTCAGGACAACCAGTCCACCGCGGACGAGGTCGTCGAGGACGAGATCATCGACGAGGAGAACGTGATCGTCGTGCGGGCCGAGCGCCTGCGCGGTCAGCTCGACGTCGAGCAGGCGCCGATCGTCGAGTACGATGCGGAGGACATCAAGGCGTTCGGCGCCGGTTCCATCGCGGACGTGATCGCCCAGCTCGAACCCGCCACGGGCAGCGCCCGGGGGCGCGGGGGCGGCGGAAGGCCCATCTTCCTCATCAACGGCGTGCGCGTCGGGTCCTTCCGCGAGTTCCAGTCCTATCCGCCCGAAGCGATCGAGAAGGTCGAGGTCTTCCCAGAGGAAGTGGCCCAGCGCTTCGGCTTCTCGCCGGACCGACGCGTGGTCAACTTTATCCTGAAGAACAACTATTCCAGCCGCGAGATCGAGGTCGAATACGAACAGCCCGACCGTGGGGGCTATTCGAGCAACGAGCAGGAATTCACCCTGCTCCGCATCGCGGACGGCGGGCGGATCAATCTCAATCTCGAGGCGAGCGACACCTCGCTGCTGACCGAAAGCGAACGCGATCTCGTGCTGATCACCGGGCAGCAGAGCGATGTCGCGACCGACCCCGATCCGCTGGCCTTCCGCAGCCTGATCGCCGACAGCAAGAGCTATCAGGCAGAGGCGAACTACGCCAAGGCCTTCATCGACAGTGGCAGCTCTATCAGCCTCAACCTGACGGCCAATCGCGACGAGAGCCTGAGCCTGTCGGGCATCGACAGCGTTGCCCTGACGGCACCCGACGGTAGCAGCGCGTTCCGCACCTTCCACGCCGGCAATCCTCTGACCCGCGACCGGCGCACCAATTCCATCGCCACCTCGGGGAGCTTCAACCAGCCCCTTGGCGAATTTCAGCTCACCGCGACCTACGATGCCGGGTGGAGCGACACGCGCACGCTGGTCCAGAGGCGGGCAGAAACGCAGGCGCTGGTGGATGCGGCGGCGGCGGGCACGCTCGCGATCGACGGTCCCATCCCCGTGCAACCCGACACAGGCCGGGACCGGGCGGATTCGACCCTTTGGAACGCCAGCACCCTTGCCACCTTGCAGGGCCAGCCGCTCTATCTGCCGGGCGGGGAGGTCAGCATGACGCTCGATCTCGGCTATGACTGGGACCGGATCGAGAGCGCCGATACCCGCACCGATATCGGAACCCGGCTGACCCGCGGCGATCTGTCCGGCGGCGCGAGCGTGGTTGTCCCGATCACCAGCCGTCGGGAGGGCTTCCTCGATGCGGTCGGCACCATTTCGCTCAACGGCCAGATCGGCTTCAATCATCTGAGCGATTTCGGCACGCTTTACGACTGGACGCTCGGCGTCACCTGGGAGCCGTTCGACAATCTGACGCTCACGGCGAGCCGCATCTGGCGCGAGGTCGCGCCGGGTCTCTCGGCGCTCGGCGACCCGATCATCCGCGAGTTCAACGTGCCGGTGTTCGATTTTGCGACCGGCGACAGCGTGCTCGCGGATGTCGTGACCGGCGGCAATCCGGCCCTCGTCGCGGAAACACAGGCCGACTGGAAATTCTCGGCGAACTGGGAGCTGCCCTTCTGGGAGCGCGCCCGCCTCCAGATCGACTACGCCGTCAACAGCTCCGACAACGTCACGCTGACGGGTCCGGCCTTCACCTCGGCCTTCGAAGCGGCTTTTCCGGACCGCGTCACGCGTGACGAGGCCAACCGCCTGATCGCCGTCGACCGGCGGCCGGTCTCGCTGTTCGAGACCCGTGCCAAGACCCTGTCCTTTGGCTTCAATGTCGGGGGTCAGATCGGCTCGCCCCCGCCGGAGCAGGAAGGCGGCAGGGGCGAAGGCGATCGCGGCGCGCCGGCCCGTGCGGCGCCGTCCGGCCAAGGGCGTCCGGGCGCCGGTGGACCAGGGGGCGGACCGGGGGGCGGAATGTTCGCGATGAACCCCGAAAGGATGGCCGAAATCCGGGAACGCTTCTGCGCGACGCCGGAAGGGCAGGCGCCGGATTTGACCGGACTGCCCGAACAGATGCTCGAACGTCTGAAAGGACCCGACGGGACGATCCCGCCCGAACGCATTCAGATGCTGCGCGACCGCTTCTGCAGCGAAGACGCGGCCCAGCGCGCGGAGGATTTCCGCCGGATGCGCGAGATGATCTGTGCCGAGCCGCCGCAGCTCGACAATCTGCCGCCCGAAGTGCTGGCGCGACTCCGCAACGAGGCGGGCGAGGTCGATCCCGACAAGCTTGCCCAGATGCGCGAGCGGATCTGCGCTGCGCCTGCTAGTCGGGCTGCGGGGGGCGGGGGCCAGCAGCGCGGCGGAAGTACCGGCGGCGGCGGGGCGGGGGCTTTCTTCGGCGGGCGCAACAATGCCGACACCCGGCCGCGCTATTTCCTCAGCGTCAATCACACCATCGCGCTCGAAAACGAAATCCTGCTCGCGGAGAACGGCCCTCTGTTCGATCAGCTCGATGGTTTCACTATTGCCGGCGGTGCCATCCCACGCAACGTCTCGCGGCTCGAGGGCGGCCTGTTCTTTCAGGGCTACGGTATCCGTCTGTCGGGCAATTACATCGGCGAAGCGACGGTCCGGGGCAGTGGCCTGCCGGGGTCTAGCGACTTGTTCTACGGCGATCTGGCGACGTTCGACGTGCGCCTGTTCGCCAATGTCGGCGAAGTGCTGAAGCGCGACGACGAGTGGATGCAGGATCTTCGGCTGTCCCTACGCGCCGACAACATCTTCGACGCGCGCCGCCGGGTCGAAGACGAGAGCGGGCTAGTCCCGCTCGCCTTCCAGCCCGACCGGATCGATCCGACTGGCCGCTATCTCGGAATCGAGCTGCGCAAGCTGTTTTGATACGGGCGACGTGGCTTGTGCGGGAGGGGGCTAGAGAGCTTCGCCCGCCGCCACGCCGCTCGCCCAGGCCCACTGGAAATTGTAACCGCCGAGCCACCCGGTGACGTCGACCGCCTCCCCGATGGCGTAGAGGCCGGGGACCTTCTTCGCGGCCATGGTCTTTGACGAAAGCTCGGCCGTCGAGATTCCCCCGACCGTCACCTCGGCCTTGGCGAAGCCCTCGGTGCCATTGGGGCGGAATTCCCACCGTTTCAGCCGCTGCTGCGCCGCTTGAAGCGCCTTGTCCGGTGCGTTGCCCAGCGCGCTGTCGATGCCCAGGCGATCCGCCAGAATGTCGGCGAGCCTTGCGGGCAGGGCATCGCGGAGCAGGGCGCGCAGGGTCGTGCGCGGGCTCTGCCGCTTGGCTTCGAGCAGCCAGTCCTCGCCATGGTCGGAGAGAAAGTCGATCAGGACGGGATCGCCTGGCTTCCAGTAGGAACTCGCCTGAAGGATCGCCGGCCCGGACAGCCCGCGATGGGTGAACAGCGCCGCCTCGGGAAAGCTTGCCTTTCCCGCCCGCGCAATAACGGGTGCGGAGATGCCCGAAATCTCGCGGAACAGGACTTCCTCTCCGCCGAGAGTTAGAGGAACGAGGGCGGGACGCGGCTCGACCAGCTTGAGGCCGAATCGCCGGGCGAGATCATAGGCAAACCCGGTCGCGCCCATCTTGGGAATGGACGGGCCACCGGTGGCGATCACCAGTGCGTCCGCGCCAAAAGCGCCGCTCGCCGTGCGCACGGTGAAGCCGTCGCCATGCTCGACTTTCTCGACCGTTTCTCCGCATCGGATGTCGACCGGTCCGCGCGCGCATTCGTCGAGCAGCATGTCGACAATCTGCCGCGCCGAGCCATCGCAGAAGAGCTGGCCGAGCGTCTTTTCGTGCCATGCGATGCCGTGGCGCTCGACCAGTGCGAGGAAGTCCCGCGCGGTGTAGCGAGCGAGCGCGCTCTTGGCGAAGTGCGGATTTTGCGAAAGGTAGTTCTCCGGACCCGCACCCAGATTGGTGAAATTGCAGCGCCCGCCACCGGAAATCAGGATCTTCTTCCCCGGCTTCTCCGCCTTTTCGAGGACCAGCACCCGCCTCCCGCGCTGCCCGGCGCGCGCAGCGCACATCAGCCCGGCGGCCCCGGCGCCGAGGACGATCGCATCGTAGCGCGCAGTCATCAGATGGCGGGCAGTTCGGTCTGCGGCGCGCGCTGCCCGGCGGCGAAATAAAACACCGTTCCGAGCCCGACCAGCCCGGCGAGCACCCATACGGCCTGCAAATCGACCTGCGTCGCGACGAACAGGCTGATCCCGATGGCGAGCACGGCGCAGATCGCGTGGATCGGCCGGACCTGCCCTTCGCGATGTTCGAGAACGGGCAGCGCGGCCGCGCAGATGACATAGGTCACCAGCCGAATGAGCGTTCCCGCCACTGCCAGCACCGCGAACCCCTCCCACATGCCGAAGGCGATCGAGGCGCCGCCGGTGAAGAGGATGGCGTTGGACGGCGTGCCGAACCGCTGCGACACGCCGGCGAACCAGCGCGGCAGCATTCCGCGTTGCGCCATGCCGTAGATGATGCGCGGCTGCGTGGTCGATCCGTTGAAATTGTTCGCCGCGATCGAGAAGGCGGCGGCGACCACGATGGCCACGGCACCGATCTGCCCCATCGTCTCCAGCGCGGCGCCGGCCAGGGCGTTCTCCTCGTTCGCCACGCCAGGCGAAATGGCGAGATAGGCCCAGATCACCGCCATGTAGAGCGCGGTTACGGCGGCGACCATGGTCACGATGGCGCGCGGAATATCGCGTTGCGGGCTGCGCATCTCGCCCGCCGGTTCGACCACCGCCTCGAATCCCATGAAAGCGTAAAACGTCAGCAACACCACCGTCTCCACGGCGGAGAATTCGGGGAGGGCAAAGCCGATCGCCGGATCGCCGGCGAACAACGCAGACACTACCAGCGCGACCAGCGGCACGACCTTGATCACGGTCATCACGCCCAGCGCCCCGACCGCGCGCCGCATTCCGACGAGATTGACGACGGTCACGATGGCGAGGATCGTTGCGATCGCTCCCGCCTCGATCACCGGATCCGCCAGCGCGGGCATCAATGCGGCCATGTAGGCCACCATGACGCTGGTGTTCGCCGCCGCGGTCACGATGGCGCTGGCATAGCGCGCCCAGCCCGCCTGAAAGCCGACGAAGCGCCCGAAGGCGGCCTCGCCATAGAGAACCGGCCCGCCGCTGTTCTCGAACCGGCGGGCGAGCCAGGCATAGCACAGGGCCAGCGGCATGAATCCGATCCCGCCCAGCAGCATCAGCCACGGCGCGAAGCTGCCGACGCTGGCGGCGAGCACGGCGGGTAGCGCAAAGATACCCGCGCCGATCATCCCGTTCACCGGAAACAGCGCGGTGCCCCAGAACCCCACAGTGCGCGGAGGCGCGTCGAAAATCTCGGCGGTCATGGGCGAGCGGTGCCTTCAAAGCGGTCGCGGCGCAAGCGGGGAGCGTCCTGACCGTCGCGGTTTGCGGCCTTGCTAGGGGAGGCTTCGGAGCCCGCATGATGCGCAGCGCTTCCAATCCGGCGACCTCGCCCTATGTTGCGGGCGATGTCGCGCACGAAAGCCGGTTCCCCCCACGATCCCCGAGGCAGCGCGCGTTTCAACGAGGAACGCGCCACCTACACCGTCGCTAGCGCCCAGCCCGATCTGGAGGCGGGCGTGGCGGCGATCCGCGAGACCGTGCGCACGCTGAAGCCGCGCCCCGGCGTCTACCGGATGCTCGATGCGCGGGGTGACGTGCTCTATGTCGGCAAGGCCCGCAGTCTCAAGGCGCGAGTGGCGAATTATACGCAGGTGAAGGGGCTGACCAACAGGCTCCAGCGCATGGTCAGCCAGTGCCGTGCGATGGAGATCGTGGTCACCAACTCGGAAGCCGAGGCACTGCTACTCGAAGCGCAACTCATCAAGCGCTATCGCCCGCCGTTCAACGTGCTGCTGCGCGACGACAAAAGCTTTCCCTTCATCCTGCTGCGCGCCGATCACGACTTTCCGCGCATCCAGAAACATCGCGGCGCGCGCCGGGCGAAAGGCGAATATTACGGCCCCTTCGCCAGCGCCGGATCGGTCAACAAGACGTTGAACGCCTTGCAGAAGCTGTTCCTGCTGCGGTCCTGCACCGACAGCTTCTTCTCCAACCGAGACCGGCCCTGCCTGCTCTATCAAATCAAGCGCTGTTCGGCCCCCTGCGTCGGCCGGATCGACGAGGCGGGCTATGCCAGCCTGGTGGCCGAGGCGAAGGATTTCCTGTCGGGCAAATCCTCTGCGGTGCAGGCGAATATCGAGAAGCAGATGGCCACCGCCGCCGCGGACCTCGATTTCGAAACCGCCGCGATCCTGCGCGATCGGCTGCGCGCGGCGACTTTCATCCAGGGAAGCCAGGCGATCAACGCGCAAGGGGTGGGCGATGCCGATGTCTTCGCGCTCTCTTCGAAGGGCGGACAGATTGGGGTCCAGACCTTCTTCATCCGTGGCGGCCAGAACTGGGGCCACCGGGCCTTCTTTCCCAAGAACACCGCCGATCTCGCCGAACCCGAAGTGCTCGCCGACGTGTTGCTGCAATTCTACGAGGAGGTCCCGCCGCCGCGCACCATCCTGGTCGATCGCGAACTGCCGGAGCAGGACCTCATCGCGGAGGCCCTGTGCGAAAAGGCCGGTCACGCGGTCGCGATCTCGATCCCGCAGCGCGGCACGCGGCGCCGTCTGATGGAGCAGGCGAGCCGCAATGCCGTGGAAGCGCTCGAAAGGCGGCTGGCGGAAAGCGGCACCAAGGCAAAGATATACCGCGAGATGGCCGAATTCCTCGAGCTCGAAGAGCCGCCCCGCCGGATCGAGATCTATGACAACAGCCATATTCAGGGCGACAAGGCGCTCGGCGCGATGGTGGTGGCCGGGCCGGAGGGTTTCGAAAAAGGCCAGTATCGCAAGTTCAACATTCGCGAGGCGGCGACCAACGACGATTTCGGTATGATGCGCGAAGTCATGAGTCGTCGCTTCCGCAAGCTCGCCGAAAGCGGTCGGGACGAGGAGGGGAACGCGGCTTCCCCGGGCAGCGGCAAGAAGGGGCACGAGGCGATCTGGCCCGATCTCCTGCTGATCGACGGCGGCAAGGGGCAGGTGTCGAGTGTCATGTCGGTTCTGGAGGATCTCGGCGTTGCTGACAGCGTCCCGGTGATCGGCATCGCCAAGGGACCGCATCACGGCCGCGAGGGGCGCGAGGTGTTCCACTTTCCCGATGGGCGCGAAAAGACGCTGCCGGTCAATTCGCCGCTGCTGTTCCATCTTCAGACCCTGCGGGACGAGGTGCACCGCTACGCGATCGGAGCGCACCGGGCGAAGCGCAGCCGTGCGATTACTGCCAGTCCGCTCGACGAGATTCCGGGCATCGGACCTTCGCGCAAGCGCGCTCTGCTGCTGCATTTCGGTACGGCCGGAAAGGTGCGCGCGGCCGCGCTCGATGATCTGAAACGCGCGCCGGGCATCAGCGACAGCGTCGCACGGACCATCTACGATTTCTATCACGCCGGCGGCTGATCCGGTCGCTAGCACTCGCTTCATCCGGAAAACGACACCACAAAGATCAATTTGCTGCATTGCAGCGGAACCGTCGAAGGTTCTCTGAATTGCTCATATCAGGCGAATTGAGAACGGAGTGACGGAGATGGGCGAGCAACGCGGCATAGTCACACGCTTCGCGCCGCGCGATCCGACAAACGTTGCCGAAGGTGCTGATTACCTGACCCTCCGCGACTACAAACCGGCCAACGCATCGAAAGCCCGTATCGCGCTAGTCGGCACCTACGCGCCCCGCCAGTGCGGGATCGCCACCTTCTCGACCGATCTTCGTGAAAAAGTGCGCGAGTTCGAGCCGGACACCGAAGTCGATGTCTATGCGCTGGAAGACTCCAGCCATGACTTGGACTATCGCGATATCGCCACGACCATCGCCTGGGACGACCCCGAGTCGTACCGCTTGGCTGCCGCCGCAATCGATGCGAGCGGTGTAGACGCGGTCTGGCTCCAGCATGAATACGGCATTTTCGGCGGCCTCGATGGCGAGATGGTGCTGGATTTCGTCGACCGGCTCGCGACGCCATTGATCGTGACGCTGCACACGGTTCTGGTCGATCCGAGCGTACGGCAGAAGGCGATCATCGAGCATCTTGCTCGGCGGGCGAGCAAGGTCATGGTCATGTCGCGCCACGCTCGCGACCTCCTGGCGGAGAAATACGGAGTCGCGCACGACCGGATCGCGCTGATCGAACACGGCGCGCCCGAGCGTCCGTTCGCCCGACAGGAAGAATTCAAGGAGCGCCTCGGCCTTTCCGGAAAGACCGTGCTCATGACGTTCGGCCTGCTCGGTCCCGGCAAGGGGCTGGAGCATGTGATCGAGGCGTTGCCAGCGATCGTGGGGGAACACCCCGAAGTCGTGTACCGGATCGTGGGCAAGACCCATCCGAACCTGATTGCGCGGGATGGGGAGGCCTATCGCGAGAAGCTGCAACAGCTGGCGAACGATCTCGGCATGTCCCGCCACATCGAATGGGACGACCGATTTCTAGAAACCGAAGAGCTGCTGGATCAGCTCGAAGGGTGCGACATTTACCTCACGCCCTATCCGAACATGCAGCAATCGACGTCGGGCACGCTCAGCTATGCCGTCGCTCTGGGCAAGCCAGTGGTTTCCACGCCTTACATCCATGCACGCGAATTGCTCGCCGAGGATGTCGGGGCGCTTGTGGAGCCGAACGATCCGGCGGCCATCGCCGACGCGGTGAACGAACTGCTCGACGATCCGGACAGGCTCGGTGCGATGGGCAGGCGAGCCTACCGCCGGGGCCAGCGCACGGTATGGCCGCGCTTCGCCGCCGCCGCCGCGGCGCTGGTGCGCGAAGTAGTTCCCTCACGCGAGCCCACCCGGGCCGCGTTGCGCCGACCGAACCCTGCCGCGGTTTTCGCATTGAGCGACGGGACGGGTGTGCTTCAGCATTCGCTGGGTCCGGTGCCTGACCGGCGACATGGCTACTGTCTCGACGACAATGCGCGGGCGCTGATGCTGACGATGCGGATGGAACGCAGCGACCAGACCGATGCGGCGGCGCTGACCTATGCGAGCTTCATCCAGCATTCCTGGAACGAGGAGCGCGGAATATTCCGCAATTTCATGCGCTTCGACCGTAGCTGGTGCGAGGATGCCGGGTCCGACGATGCCAACGGGCGGGCGATCTGGGCACTCGGCGATTGTTACGCACGGGCGCAGGACCCGGCTTTACGGCAATGGGCGCGGCGGCTCTACGACACCGCTCTGCCGCATATGGAGGCGATCGACAGCCCGCGCGCGCTCGCCTTCATGGTGATGGGTGCGCTGGGCGTTCTGGAACAGGACCCGGAGCATGGCGCGTCCCGCGACCTGATCCGCCGATCCTGCGACATGTTCTGTCGCCTGGTCGAGGAAAGTCGGCGGCCTGACCGCACCTGGTTCGAGATGATGCTTGCCTACGACAATCCGCGCCTTTCCGAAGCGCTCATCGCAGCCGGCATGGCCCTCGACCGGTTCCGCTGGGTCGAGATCGGGCTCGACACGCTCGAATGGCTGGCCGAACACCAATACGCGGCAGAAGGCCATTTCCGCCCCGTCGGTTCGGACAGCCTTGGCCGGTCGGACCTGCCGCCTCTGCCGTTCGATCAGCAGCCGCTCGAGGCTCTGGCGGCGATCGAGGCGAGTTCGGCCGCATGGCGCGCCTCGGGCGACGATCTGTGGTTCGACCGCGCGCGTCGCGCCTATGACTGGTTCTTCGGGGCCAACGATCGGGGAGTCGCTCTGGCCGATCCCGCCACGGGGCGGTGCCGCGACGGCCTCACTCCGCAAGGTGCGAACGAAAACTGTGGAGCGGAATCGATACTGGCCTTTCATTTGAGCTACCATTCCATGCTAGCCCTCTCGCGCCATGCCGCAGACGAGACGGGAGACACGGCGCTTGCAGAAACAGTCAAAGGCTTCGCCCCCGGCCTTGCACATACATGACACGCGGCTGCATGCCGATCCGGGGCGGGTCGTGCTTCGCCCGTTCCACCTCGGCTGGCAGGCCAAGAATGCTCCAGCAGGCCGCGCTCAGCGGCTGGTCGAGGATATCCTCGCTCTGAGCGATGCGGAGGCTGACGCCGAATACGAGCGGGTCCACCGCGACTTCGCAGAGCGTCACTGGCAGACCGAGGAACTGTTCGAGCAGCGGTTCCGCGAGGTTCACGAGAATCTGGACTTCGACGCTGCGCCGCTCTCGCCCACGCGGCGGCGGCTGATCGGCGCCTTCTTCTGCCACGAATACACTTATGCGGCGGCGGCGCTGATGAATCCGTCCATCGTGCCGCATCCCGACCAGAGCGGGATCAGCGAGGACGCCTGCCGCTTCGTGATGAGCCTGCGCGCGGTGGGCGAGGGGCACATAAGCTCGATCGCCTTTCGGGAGGGTATCGCCAAGGAAGACGGCAGCTTCGACCTCTGGCCGCAAGCCTCCTTCGCCACCGCGATGGAACTCGACGATCTGTCGCTTACTGACAGCGACGCTTCGGTCTGGGTCCATCGCCAGCCCGAAAGCAGCCTGTCGGATAGCGTCATCTTCCCGATCACCGAACAGCAAAGCGGCGGGCTGGAGGATCTCCGCCTCACCCGTTTCGATCATGGTGGCGGCGATTACGAGTGGATCGGCACCTACACCGCCTATTCCGGCTCCTCGATCCGCTCCGAACTGCTGCGGACCCGCGATTTCCGCGCGATCGAGCTTGCCCCGATCGTCGGGCGGGCGGGGCGCAACAAGGGCATGGCGCTGTTTCCCGAAAAGATCGGCGGCCAATACGCCATGCTCGGGCGGCAGGACGGCAAGAACCTTTATCTGCTGAAATCCGACGATCTCGAAAACTGGGACGGGGAGGGCGAGCTACTGATGGAGCCGCGTTTCCCGTGGGAATTCATTCAGATCGGCAATTGCGGCAGCCCGATCCGCACCGAGCACGGCTGGATCGTGTTCACCCACGGTGTCGGCGCGATGCGCAAATACGCGCTCGGCTGCGCGCTGCTCGATCTCGACGATCCGTCGAAGGTCATCGGTCGCACGCGCGAGCCGGTGCTGACTGCGGTCGATGACGACAGGGAAGGTTATGTGCCCAATGTCGTCTATACATGCGGCGCGCTGCGGACCGGGCGCAAGCTGCTGATCCCCTATGGCATCTCCGACAGCGCGGTGGGTTTTGCGACGATTGACATCGACGATCTGGTCGCGCTGATGGTCTGAGACGGAACGCGCTTTACCCGGGCCACTTTCAGGTCCAAGGGCGGCGCGAATGATTGCGCTGCGCGATCCGATCCGTCTGATTCCGGTCCTGTTTCTGGGGCTGATCCTCATCGGTACGGGGTTGCTGAGCCTGCCTTTCGCCACGGCCGACGGGGGGCGTGCTCCGTTCATCGCCGCCTTATTCACCGCGACATCCGCCGTGGCTGTGACCGGGCTGATCGTGGTCGATACGCCGGTCTACTGGTCGCAGTTCGGGCAATGGATCATCCTCGCTTTGTTCCAGATCGGCGGCTTCGGCATCATGACCGCGGCGACGCTGTTCGGCCTGATGGCGGGCCGTGGTTTCGGGCTGAAAGACCGGATGGCGACTCAAGTCGAGCGCAGCCGATTGGAGACGGGCGATGCGCGGTCGGTCCTGCGGCTGGTGCTCTTCATCACGGTAATCGTCGAAGCGGTGGCCATGGCCATGCTGACCGCGCGCTTCGCCTTTGCCTACGACATGAGCCTGCCGAGCGCGGCGTGGCACGGTTTGTTCCATTCCGTCAGCGCCTTCAACAATGCGGGATTTTCCAGCTTCTCGGACAGCGTGATGAGCTATCAGGACGATGCGCTGATCCTCGGCCCGATCATGGCGTCGGTGGTCATCGCGGCGCTGGGCTTTCCGGTCATGCAGGACATCTGGCGCCACGGCTTGGCCTGGCGGCATTGGTCGCTGCACACGAAGATGACCGTCGCGGGCACGGCCGCGTTGCTGGCGTTCGGTTTCGTGGCGACTCTGGCGATGGAATGGAGCAATCCCGGCACGCTCGGCCCGATGGGGATCGGGTCCAAGCTGCTCAACTCTGCCTTCCATTCGGTGATGCCGCGCACGGCTGGCTTCAACAGCCTCGATCTCGGCGCCTTCCATGACGAGACGATCATGACCAATTTCTTCCTGATGCTGGTCGGTGGAGGAAGCGCCGGCACGGCCGGGGGCATCAAGGTGACGACGTTCCTGGTCCTCTTCGCCATCGTACTGTCGGAAGTGCTGGGGCGCCGCGATGCGGGCCTGTTCCAGCGGCGCTTCGGCCGCGCTATCGAGCGGCAGGCGCTGTCGGTCACCGTTATGGCCGTGGCGCTGATTTTCGCCGCGACGACCTACATCGCCTCGATCTCGCCCCTGCCGCTCGACGATATCCTGTTCGAATGCATATCGGCCTTTGCGACGGTCGGACTGTCGACCGGGATCACCGCCGACCTGCCGCCGACCGCGCTGCTGGTGCTGTGCGTGCTGATGTTCGTCGGACGGGTGGGAACCATCACGGTCGCCACCGCGCTCGCCTTGGGGAAGCGCGAACGCCCCTATCGCTATCCTGAGGAGAATTTGATTGTCGGCTAGAAAACGCAGGCCCGTCCTCGTCATCGGCCTCGGCCGCTTCGGCGGAGCCGTGGCCGAAACGCTGGAGCGGATGGGGCACGAGGTGCTGGGCGCGGACTGCGACAGCCAGCTGGTGAGCGAATTCGCCGGGACACTGACCACGACGGTCGAAGCGGACTGCACCGACACGAAAGTGCTCGAACAGCTGGGCGTCGCCGATTTCGAGGCTGCGGTGGTCGCGATCGGCACCGACATCGAGGCGAGCGTGCTGGCGGTCCTCGCGCTGTCGGATCTGGGCATGACAAACATCTGGGCCAAGGCGACTAACGACAAGCATGCCCGCATCCTCGAGCGGACCGGCGCGGCGCATGTCGTCTTTCCCGAACAGCGCATGGGCGAGAGGGTGGCTCACCTCCTTAACGAACGGCTGCTCGATTTCATCTCCTTCGACGGCGAATTCGCCATCGCGCGGCTGAAGGCGCCCGAGCCCGTCGTCGGCGTGCCGCTGGTGACGAGCGGCTGCCGCAAGAAGTTCGACGTGACGGTGGTCGGCGTGAAACGGGCGGGCGAGAATTTCATCCACGCCGTGCCCGACACGATCATTTTTCCCGATGACGAACTGGTCGTGTCGGGCAGAATATCGGATATTGAACGCTTTTCCGCCATCTGAGGCTTGGAAAAGCGTTCAACTAAACGTCGATCACACCCTCTTCCCGGCGCAACCGGCGCGCCTGGAAAGCGAACCGCGCGGCCTTACCAACATCGTTCTGGAACGATGAATTGACGATCCCGCCGACCACGGACCCGACAATCGGAACGATCATTCCGGCGCGGCTGCGGAAACTGGCGAAAGCGATGGCGCGACTGATGCGCTCGACCGCCTGATCGACGACCGGCGTGGTGTGTTCGTGATCGGCGCGGACGAGTTCTCCCTCGCTGCCGATGCCGGCTTCCAGATCGGCGATACGCTGGGTGCGGAGATCGACATCGTCGAGCGCGGCGAGTTCAAGGATCTGGAGGCGGAAGAGCTTTTCCGCCGGCCCTTCGCCCTCGAAGCCGTAGGCGCGGCCGGTGTCGCGGATCGTGCGCAGCGCGATGGCGATGGTGGCGGGAATGTCCGCGCTCATCGAGATCGCTCCGCCCAGTCCGGCTGCCGCGCCGGTCGAAGCGCTGATGCCGCGCGCGGCGCGAGCGACCTTCTCAGCCGCGCGATGCGCCGCCTGCAGGTCCTCGGGATCGTGATCGAAGCGAATTAGTTGCGGCGCCCCCACAGCGCGGTCGAGACCCTTGAGAACCATTTCTACCAGCGATTTCGGCATCACGTCGGCCAGAGCTTTTCCGAAGGGATGGGTCAGCCGTTTGACCCCCCGACCGAGACGGGAAGGCTTGCTGTCGCGGAACTTCCGCTGCTCGCGTTTTATGTCCATGATTGGCTAATGGACGGGACTGTCAGCGGTTCCGGCACCATCCGGGATCGGGCTGATGGAACAATGCCGGCCATTTTTGCTGCTATTGAGAATAGTTCGCATTGACTACAAGCCGCGTGGGCTTTAGCGGCCACGCCGTGAAGCGCGACACGATCCGAATCTGGTATCTGACCCATCGCTGGTCCAGCCTCGTTTCGACGGCCTTCCTGCTGATGCTCTGCGTCACCGGCCTGCCGCTAATTTTCCACGACGAGATCGATGCGGCGTTCGGCGAGGACTGGGAGAGCCGCCTGCCGGGCAATCCGTCCGCCATCACCGGACAGCCGCTCGACGCGATCCTGAACTCGGCGCTCGCCGAACGGCCGGGCGAGGTGCCGCTGTTCATGGGGTTCAGCCAGGACAGTTCGCTGCTGACAGTGACGACCGGACCTTCACCCGATGCGCCGGGCAGCGAGATGACGCTACTCTATTTCGACCGCTTCACCGGCCGCTCGCTCGGCCCGGTCGAGGGGGGAGGTCTGATGGACACCATCCTCGCGCTTCATACCGACATGCTGATTGGGCTGCCGGGGATGCTGTTCCTGGGGGTGATGGGCCTTTTCTTCGTGGTGGCGCTGATTTCCGGCGTTGTGCTCTACGCGCCCTTCATGCGGCGGCTGCGCTTCGGCACCCTTCGGCAGGGACGATCGGCGCGGGTGCGACGGCTCGACCAGCACAATCTCCTGGGCGTCGCCACCCTTGGCTGGGCGCTCGTGATCGGTCTCACAGGCGCAATCAACGCCTTTGCCGATCCGCTGGTCGACAATTGGCGCGAGGGAGAGCTGGCCGGAATGATCGCGGCCCAGTCGTCCACCGAACCGCTCGCGCCCGCGGATTACGGCTCGCTCGACCGGGCGATGGCACGCGCGCAGGAGGCGTTGCCGGGCCGCTCGCCGCAATTCGTAGGCTTTCCGGGCGGGGCGTGGAGCGGACCGCGACATTACGCGATCTTCTTCCAGGGCGACCGCCCGCTCACCAGCCATCTGCTTACCCCCGCGCTGGTCGAGGCGGATAGCGGCCGCCTGATCGACGCGCGGGATATGCCCACGCTCAACAAGGCGCTGATGCTGTCGAAGCCGCTGCATTTCGGCGATTACGGCGGGCTGCTGTTCAAGCTGCTCTGGGCGGTGCTCGATCTGCTGACAATCTGGGTCCTATGGACCGGGCTGCTTTTGTGGATGCGCCGCGCTCCGGGACGGATGGAGCGTCGTCTCGACGAGCTGGAAACCGGCGCGGCGCGGCGGAGCCCGGCGTGAGGCATTACCGCCTCCCGGCGCCGCGCGGAATGCTGCGGACGCTGCTGGTGCCCGCGATTCTGCTGGTGGTCAGCCTCGCTGGGCTGTGGCTTGCCCTGACCGACGATGGCGCTGCCGACTGGCTGGCTGCCTTGCTGCTTTCCCTGCCCCTCTTCGCCATCGCCCATGCATGGAGCCGCTCCGCGCCGGCGCCATCGCGCAAACCCAGATCCCGCAACCTCGGATAAGGTCTTTCGATCTCATGACACGTTTACTTTCCGCCGCCTCCGCGATCGCTGTCACGGCTTCTCTCGCTGCCCCGCTCCATGCGCAGGACAGCGAGGCGATCATCGTTACCGCCCAGCGCGAGAACCGCACCGAGGTTTTCGCTGGCGGCACTGTCGGCGTGCTGGGTGACAAGCCGGCCGAGGACGTGCCCTTTACCGTGCGGACCTTCGACGAATCGCTGATCCTCAACCAGCAGCCTCAGACCCTTGGCGAGGTGCTGGAGAACGATCCGACCGTGCGCACAACCTTCGGCTTCGGCATTGCGGGCGAGCAGTTCGTCATTCGCGGCTTCCCGCTCTACGGCGACGATGTCGGCATGAACGGGCTCTACGGCATCACGCCGCGCCAGCTGGTGGCGCCCGAGCTTTATAGCGGGGTGCAGGTGCTGAACGGCGCCAACGCCTTTCTCTACGGTGCGGCGCCGGGTGGCACAGGCATCGGCGGCAGCGTCAATCTTCAACTGAAGCAGGCCGGCGACCAGCCGCTGACCCGTGCGACGCTCGGCTACACCTCCAGTTCGCATTTCGGCGGCAGCGCCGATATTTCGCGACGTTTCGGTGACGCGGGCCAGTTCGGCGTCCGGGTGAACGGCGTGTTCCGCAGCGGTGATGTCGCGATCGACGACGAGTTCCGCGAGACGCTGGCGACCGGTGCCGCTTTCGACTGGCGCAGCGACAATCTGCGCATTTTCGCCGATCTCGCCTATCAGCGGATCGAGGTCGATCGACTGCGCCCGCAGATCGGCCTCGCCGCCAGCGCCGTTCCCTCCGTGCCGGATGCGGACGCCAATTACGGCCAGGTCTTTACCAACACCGAACTCGAAAGCGTCTTCGGCATCGGCCGGCTCGAATACGATCTTGCCGACAATGCCATGTTCTACATCACCGGCGGTGCGCTGGAGAGCGAGGAGGACGGCGTCTATGGCAGCGTCACCGTGACCGATGCCGTCACCGGCGCGGCGAGCGGCGGCGCGTCGATCATCCCCGCCGAACAGAGCAACCAGGCGCTGGAAGCGGGCCTGCGTGCCAAGATCGGCAGCGCGATCACGCAGGAATTCAACTTCGGCGCGAATATCAGCTGGCAGGAATTCCGCACCGCTTTCGATTTCCGCACCAGTTACGCCACCAATATCTACGACACGCCGCAAGTCGCCATTCCGACGACGGTGTCCTTCGCCAGCGGCAATCTGGACGATCCGCTGACCTCCAGCCGCTCGCGTCTGTTGAGCGCTTTCGTGTCGGATACGGTAGGCTTCTGGGACGACCGCGTCCTCGTGATCGGCGGGCTTCGCATCCAGGAGATCGAGGTCCGTGGCTTCGACGTCAACACCGGGCTGGAAACGAGCGAGTACGAGGAAAGCGCGGTTACACCGGTCGCGGGTCTTGTGGTCAAGCCGGTCGAAGGGCTCTCGCTTTTTGCCAATCGTATCGAGGGGCTGCAACAGGGTCAGACCGCGCCGCTTCAGGGGATCGATCCCGACAATCCCGGAGGTCCGGTCCTGCCTGTCACGAATGCCAGCCAGGTGCTGCAGCCGTTCAAATCCGTCCAGTACGAGATCGGCGCGAAGCTGGCGCTCGGGATGCTCGATGCGAGCATTTCCGCCTACACCATCGAACAGCCCAACGCCTTCCTCGGTCCGGACGAGGATCGACCCGGCTTCCTGCTCTTCGCGCCCTTCGGCGAGCAGCGCAATCGGGGGATCGAGGCCTTTGTCGCGGGCGAGCCGACCGAAGGGGTCCGCCTGATCCTGGGCGGGTCGGTCATCGATGCCGAGCTCACCAACACGCCCGGCGGCGTGAATGAGGGCAATGGTGCGCTGGGCGTTCCGGACTACACGATCAACGCCAATGCCGAATGGGACCTGCCCTTCGTGCCCGGCTTCACGCTCACGGGCCGCGTCGTCCATACAGGCGAGCAGTGGGTCGATCAGGCCAACACCCTCGAACTCGATCCGTGGACCCGGGTGGATCTCGGCGCACGCTACGTGTTCGCCGCGGGCGCGACCCCGGTCACACTGCGCTTCACGGTCGACAACGTGGCGAACGAGCGGTTCTGGAGCTCCTCCTTCACTGCCTTCGGTTCTTTCGGCGGGCGGCTGCTCCAAGGCAATCCGCGCACCTTCAAGGCCTCGATCTCGGCCGATTTCTGACCGCTCAGGCCGGGGGGATGAGGCTCAGCCTTCCCCCTGGTTCCGGCGCCGCCGGATCACGCCTTCCTGCGCGACGCTGGCGACCAGCCGACCTTCGGCATCGAAAATCTGGCCGCGATTAAATCCTCTTCCGCCGCCGCTCCATGGGCTGTCGGTCGCGTAGAGCAGCCATTCGTCCGCGCGGGCCGGACGATGGAACCAGACCGCATGGTCGAGGCTGGCACCGTTCAACTCGCCCCGCATCCAGCTGAGGCCGTGCGGCAAGGCGGTGGTGCCAAGAAGCGTATAGTCGCTTGCATAGGCGATCACCGCCGGGTGCAGCGCTGGATCGTCGGGCAGCGGAGCGACGGTACGGAACCAGCTGCGGTTGTGCGGCGCGCGCGGCTCGTCGTTCATCCAGTGAAGCTTGTCGGCGGTGCGCGTCTCGATTGGTCGGGGGCGCAGGATCAGCTGGCGCTGTGCCTCGCTCATCCGGTCTCCGATCCGCTCCACCATTGCGCGGCGCATTTCCGCATCGGATTGAAGCTCTTCCGGGGGAGGGGTCTGCGGGGGCGTGGCGTCCTGATGTTCAAGCCCCTCCTCGGGTCTTTGGAATGAGGCGGTCAAATTAAGGATGGCGGCGCCTTCCTGACTGGCGAGCACACGGCGGTTGGCGAAGCTGCGCCCCGTGAAGTCCTCCGCCGCGGCGTAGTCTATGTCGCGGCCTTCCTCGCCGCCGCGCAGGAAATAGGCGTGGAGCGAATGGGCCACCATCCCTTCCGGCGCGATCGCCTGCGCTGCCTGAAGCGCCTGCGCCACCACCTGCCCGCCGAACACCCGTCCGACCCCGCCTGGCTGCTGCGCTCCGATGAAGGGATCGTCGCCTTCGGAGCGCACGGTCAGCAGCCGGACGAGGTCCGCGACGAGAGCTTCGGGGGAAGGGCTTGGGCGGGGGTTCGGATCGTCGGCCATACGGGGAACAGCTTTCGCCGTTCGTTCAGGTACTGGCAAGCCCCAGACGACGCAGGGCACGCTGCGCCAGCGCCTTGCCGCGATTGGTCGCAGGCCAGCGTCCGGGCGCGCGGGGGGCGAGGCCGAGGAGGCGCAGACGGGCGTTGAACGCGCGCGCATCGGCTTCAGCATAGCTCCATTCGCTGCGCCAGGTAATCGACAGCGAGATCGAACTGCGCGGCCCGTTCTGCACGAAATGGGGCGACATCACAGGCACGAACAGGGCTTCGCCGGGCGAGAGGGGGTATTGGGTGCCCTCAGCCAGCATGTCGTCGCGCCAAGCAAGCTCGCGCGCGCCGCCGGTGTGGTAGCTTTCATGCGTTGTGTCGGGCGCGAACCGCGCATCGCCTGCGGGAAACTGCGTCATCACCTTGGTGCCGGTGAGCTGCAGCAGGATGTTGTGCTCGGGATCGAAATGATAGGGTGTAACCGCGTGCGGGCTGGAAATGAAGACGAAGCCCTGCGGCGTCAGCATCGCGCCGGTCTTCGCCTCAATCGCGGGGTGCAATTCGCCCAGCAGATCGAGCAGAAGCGCACGATACTCCGGCACCTGCTCGACATTCTTCAAGACCGCCCAACTGTTGCTGGTGGCGATGTGGCGGATCGTGTCTCCGATCAAGAGGCCGGTCGAACTCGGCTTCCCATCGACCCCCACGGGCAAATCGCCGCGGTTGTACTCGATCGAGGTTTCGGGAAGCTGTTCGGCAAGGCCGGCGAGCGCGCCGAGTTCAAGCCGGGCATCCTGCGTCAGCTGATGCTGGAGGATGTGTGGAATCTCGGGGTAGGCGGCGGAGAATGCGCGGCGCGATTGTTCGGGGAAGACGGCGTGCACAGTATGCGAGGCGATCGGCTCGTGAACGGTCATCCCTGCTTCTCCATGTTCCGCGCTTCCAGCGCAGCCAGCCCGGCACCGACGGCACGGCGGACTGGGCCACCGATCCCGATGGTGACATTGCCGATGGCTCGCCGGTCACGCCAGAAATGGTCCATCATCGGATGATCGGGCGAGGCGCAGCTATCGGTCATCTCTATATCCGCTCGGCCGAGAACTTGCAGGTTTTCGACCTGCAGGAGAAGCCCCGGGGAGAGCTTGGCCAGGCTCTCGTCGAAAGCGGTCTTGTAGCTGAAAACATGCGGCGGGGTGAAGAAACTGGCCAGCATTGCGATCGGCCGTCCGTCGAAGTGAAAGGCGATGCGCTCAAGCCGTCCATCGCGGGCGGCTCCGGCCAGGGCTTGGCGGAACAGGCTCTCGGTCCGCATGTCGCAGGCGAGGGCGGAGTCGGCCTCGCCCTTCCAGCCGGCGCGTTCGAGCGCGAGGAAGTGGTCGATCCAGTCATCGAGACCGGCTTCGTCGGTGTGGCGGCTGAATTCGAGTGCGCCCAACTCCTCGAGCCGCCGTCGCTTGCGGTCCAGTTCCTTGCGACGTTTCTTCGTGAGACAGGCCGCGAGATGCTGGTCGGGTGTCGGCCCGGCATCGAGAGCCGCGCGCTTCTCGCGGTGGACCACACGGAAAGGATTGCCGCGCTCGGCGCAGACTTCGCCCAGCGCGGCGAACGGCTCGCTTTCAAGCGCCAGCGTGGCGAGATGCAAGAACAGCGCGGAGCCGCAATGGCGCGATGCCCAGTCGAGCAGAGCGTGCCAGAAGGCGCGCTCGTATCCAGCGGCGATCAAAGGTGCGCCAAAGAACTGGTTGTCATGGCTCCAATTAGCAAGATGCGGGATCGGGTGGCCGTGGTAACGCCGTTCGAAGGCAAGCGGCATCAACCCGATGAGCTTCCCGTCGGCAATGAGCGTCGCCAGTCGACACAAACCTTGCGGATCGAACTGGCGCAGAGCGGGCAAGAGATACCAGGGTTCGTAGAAGGGGTTGGGCACGGGCGTCTCGGACGAAAGCGCCTGCCAGCAGGAAACTAATCCATCGTCGAATTTCGTCCACGGGAGAGCGGTGAAGCCATCGCTCGGAGGCCGGGCTGGGCAAGCGGGATCGCTGCTTGCCTGCGCACCCATTCCCGCCAAGTCCTCGATGAACGCCAAGCCGCCCTCCGTCCGATCGCTCCGGCACTAGCAGACCGCCTCTTAAAGAGCATTAACGGGCCGCTATGAGGGGCAGCGCCGCCGCAGCGTTGCCGCCCCCGAAACGATACAGCCGCTCAGGCCGCCAGCGACGCCAGCAGCAGCAGCGCGACGATGTTGGTGATCTTGATCATCGGATTGACGGCGGGGCCGGCGGTGTCCTTGTAGGGATCGCCGACGGTGTCGCCCGTCACCGCGGCGTGGTGGGCGTCGGATCCCTTGCCGCCGTGATGCCCGTCCTCGATGTATTTCTTGGCATTGTCCCATGCGCCCCCGCCGGCGGTCATGCTGAGCGCGACGAACAGCCCGCCCACGATAACGCCCAGCAGCAGCGCGCCGACCGCGGCGAAGGCGTTTTCCTGCCCCGCCATCAGGAAAATCCCGAAATAGACGACGATCGGCGCAAGGACAGGCAGCAGGGAAGGGACGATCATTTCCTTGATCGCGGCCTTGGTCACGAGATCGACCGTGCGCGCGTAGTCGGGCTTGCTGGTCCCGGCCATGATCCCGGCATCGCCCGCGAACTGTTCGCGCACGTCCTTCACCACGTCGCCCGCCGCGCGGCCGACCGCGGTCATGCCCATCGCTCCGAAGAGATAGGGCAGCAGCGCGCCGAGCAGCAGCCCGACGATCACGTAAGGGTTCTCGAGGCTGAAATCGACGTCCGCTCCCGGGAAGAACTCGGCAAGGTCGGTAGTGTAGGCGGCGAACAGCACCAGCGCGGCGAGGCCCGCCGATCCGATCGCATAACCTTTCGTCACCGCCTTGGTGGTGTTGCCCACGGCATCGAGCGCGTCGGTCTTCTCGCGCACGCTCTCGTCGAGCCCGGCCATCTCGGCGATGCCGCCGGCGTTATCGGTAACCGGGCCATAGGCGTCGAGCGCCACGACCATGCCCGCGAGCGCCAGCATGCTGGTGGCGGCATAGGCGATGCCCATGAGACCGGCGAGCTGGTAGCTGACAATGATGCCCGCCACGATCGCGAGCGTCGGCAGTGCGGTCGATTCCAGGCTGATCGCGAGGCCCTGAATTACATTGGTGCCGTGGCCGGTCTCCGATGCCTTGGCGATCGATTTCACCGGGCGAAAATTGGTGCCGGTGTAATATTCGGTGATCCAGATAATGACCCCGGTTAGCACGAGGCCGACCACGGAGGACCAGAACAGATCCCAGCCGCTGAAGACGAGGATCGAGGCCGTGCCTTCCTCGGAAGGCGGCGCGCCGGGATCGATCGCTTCCAGATTGGTCCCTCCGATCACCGTATTCATGTCGCCCAGCGCGAAATGCATGGCCAGCCAGATCAGCGGAACCGAGAGAACGGCGGTGACCAAGAAGCCCTTGTACATCGCGCCCATCACATTGGACCCTTTGCCCAGGCGCACGAAATAGGTCCCGATGATGCTGGTGACGATGCACGCGCCGCCGATCAGCAGCGGCAGGGCCATCATCGGCATAAGCAGATCGCCTAGGCCGCTGAGCAGCAGCGCCGTCAGCACCATGGTCGCGCCGACGGTGACGACGTAGGTCTCGAACAGGTCGGCGGCCATGCCGGCGCAGTCGCCGACATTGTCGCCGACATTGTCCGCGATCACGGCCGGGTTGCGGGGGTCGTCCTCGGGAATGCCCGCCTCGACCTTGCCGACGAGGTCGGCGCCGACATCGGCAGCCTTGGTAAAGATGCCGCCGCCGAGACGCGCGAAGATCGAGATCAGCGAGGCGCCGAAGGCGAGGCCGACCAGCCCGTCGATCACCTCGCGGCTGTTCGGCGCATGACCGCCGGGGCCGGTCAGCCACAAGAAGAAGACGGCGATCGCGAGAAGAGCGAGGCCCGCTACCAGCATCCCGGTGATCGCGCCTGCCCGGAAGGCGAGGGTGAGGCCTTGCTGCAACCCGCTCTGCGCCGCCGCTGCGGTCCGCACGTTGGAGCGCACAGAGATGTTCATGCCGATGAAACCAGCGACGCCCGACAGGATGGCGCCAATGGCGAAACCGATCGCCGGGATGATGCCGAGGAAGAACAGGACCAGCGCGGCGACGACGACGCCGACGATGGCGATGGTGGTGTATTGCCGCTTGAGATAGGCCTGCGCGCCTTCCTGGATGGCGGCGGCGATTTCCTGCATCCTGGCGTTGCCGGTGCCCGCGCCGAGCACCTGCCGGCTGGTGAAGAAGCCGTACACGACGGCCACCAGGCCCAGCGCAATGGCTATGACTACCAGATTCATTCCCGAATCCCCCTCTGCCCATGTTTTATGGGTCAGCTCTCGATCGGGCGGACCCTTGGATGTTCGAGGTATATCGGCCGCTTTCCGGCTGACAAGTGGAAAGGGCAGCGCGCGCCTGCGTCAGGCGCGGTGGGAATAGCCGAGGCCGTCGCTGTTCTGGATCGTCTCACCATCGATCACGAGCAGCGCAGCCTCCTTGGGTCGAACCACGCCGATCCGTGTGGCCAGTACCGGCAATGAAGCGCCTTCGGGCGCGGTGAAGAGCAGTTGGTAATCGTCTCCCCAACGCACGCAGGCGTCCTTGCGCGCCGGTTCCGCCACCGGGAAGCTGCGGCTGTCGAGCTCGAAACAGGTGCCGCTGGCCTCCGCCATCCGCCAGCAATCGAGCAGCAGCCCGTCCGATACGTCCATCATCGCCGATACGTGCGGAGCGAGCGCCTGGCCTTCGGCGAGGAGCGGGGTCGGCCGACGATAGGCTAGATCGTTCGCGCTGCCGCTGCCCCGCTCCTCCATGCCCAGCATCGCGCGGCCGAGTTCGCCGGTGACGTGGATAGCGTCGCCGGGCCGCGCGCCCCGCCGGTCCGGCACGGGCGCATGGCTGGCCCGTCCTATGGCCGTGCAGCCCCATGCGCGCTTGGCCATGCCGCCCACCGTGTCGCCGCCGAGGAGGGGGGCGTCATGCGCCGCAAGCACCTCGCGCAGACCTTCGACGAAGCGTTCGTCGCCTGCCCCGAGCGCGTGGGAAACCAACAGGCCGAGAGGCACCGCCCCCTTCGCCGCGAGGTCGGACAGGTTCACCGCGACCAGCTTCCAGGCGATGTCGGCCGGGTCCTCGTCCGTGCGGACATGGACGCTTTGAACCAGCGTGTCGTGGGTGAGGACCAGCGTTTCGCCGCCCACCTCCAGCACCGCAGCATCGTCACCCAGCCCGCGCGCCGCTGGATGGGTCGCGAGATCGCGCAGGGCGGCGATGAAGGCGCTTTCCTCTATGGCCGCACCTCTTTGGCGACGGCATCGAGAATACCGTTCACGAATTTCGCCTCGCGATTATCGAAGAACGCCTTGGCGACGTCGACATATTCGCTGATCGCGGTCGCCTTGGGCACGTCGTTGCGGGCGAGCAGCTCGTAGGTTCCGCAGCGCAGGATCTGGAGCATGGTCTTGTCCAGCCGGGCCAGCGTCCACCCTTGGGCAAGGCGTGCGGTCAGCAAGTCGTCGATCTCGCTTTGCCGGGCATGAACCCCGCCGACGAGATCGTCGAAGAATTCGATCTCGGCATCGGCATAGTGCTCGTCTTCCACCGTCTGGCCGAGGCGGTGCTGGTGAAATTCGTCGAGCAGCCGCGCGATGGGCGTGCGTTCCATATGCTGTTGGTAGAGCGCCTGCACCGCACCAAGACGGGCGGCGCTGCGGGCCTGCGAGCGGGGATTGGGGCGGGAATTCTGGGTCATGACAATCTCAGGGAAACGGATTTGGCGTGGGCGGGCAGCCCTTCGGCTTCGGCCAGCCGAATCGCGGCGGGGCCGATCGCGGCGAGCGCGCTTTCGCTGGCGGCGATGAAGCTGGTGCGCTTCAGGAAGTCGAGCACCGACAGGCCGCTGGCGAACCGTGCGCGGCGGCCGGTGGGAAGGACGTGGTTCGGCCCGGCTAGATAGTCGCCGACCGCCTCAGGTGTATGGCGACCAAGAAAGACGCTGCCGGCATGGCGCAAACGGTCGAAGAGCACCTGCGGATCGGCGACGGCGAGCTCGACATGCTCGGCGGCCAGTCGGTCGGCGAGCGGCACCGCGTCCTCAATCCTATCGACCATCACGATCAGGCCGTGCGTGTCCCAGCTGGTCCGCGCGGTCTTTGCCGTAGGAAGGTTCATCAGCTGGAGATCAACCGCGTCCTCGACCATGCGGGCAAAACCCTTGTCGTCGGTGATCAGGATCGACTGGCTGGTCGGGTCGTGTTCCGCCTGGCTCAGCAGGTCGGCGGCGATCCATTCGGGGTCGTTGTCGGCGTCGGCGATGACGAGGATCTCGCTTGGTCCGGCGACCATGTCGATGCCGACAACGCCGTAGAGCTGGCGTTTGGCTTCGGCCACCCAGGCATTGCCCGGGCCGGCGATCACGTCGACCTTGGCGATCCGGCCGGTGCCGTAGGCCATCGCTCCGACCGCCTGCGCACCGCCGACGCGCCAGATCTCGTCGACGCCCGCGATATGCGCCGCGGCAAGGACCAGCGAGTTGATCTCGCCCTTGGGTGTCGGTGTGGTGACGACGAGGCGCTCGACCCCCGCGACCTTGGCGGGAATTGCGTTCATCAGCAGGGAGGAAGGGTAGGCAGCACGCCCGCCCGGAACGTAGAGCCCCGCCGCTTCGACCGCGCGCCACCGGCTGCCGAGCCGCATTCCGACCTCGTCGGTGTAATCGCGGTCGGCAGGCAGCTGACCCTCGTGGAAGGCGCGGATGCGCGCGGCGGCAAGGTCCAGCGCCTCGCGCAGCTCGGGATCGAGTTCGGCATAGGCGCCCTCGCACGTGGCGAGGTCGACCCGCCAGTCGGCCTCGTCCGTCAGCCGGTGCTCGTCGAAGCGCATCGTGTATTCCACGAGCGCGTCGTCACCCCGCTGGCGCACCTCGTTGAGCATGGTCGTCACGTCGCGCGCGACGCTGGTGTCGCTTTCGCGCCGGTCACGGACGACACGTTCGAAAGCGCGTTCGAAACCATCCTCGGAAGCGTCGAGAAAGCGCATCAGGCGGCCTTTCGCTTTGAGGCGCCGGCGCGGAACGCCTCGACCAGCTGGGCGACGCGCGGATCGGTCTTGAGCGCCGCGCGGTTGACGATCAGCCGCGCGCTGATGTCGAGAATGCGCGATGTTTCGACCAGACCGTTCTCTTTCAACGTCTGCCCGCTCGAGACGAGATCGACGATCCGGCTCGCGAGGCCGAGAGCAGGAGCGATCTCCATCGCGCCGTTCAGCTTGACGCATTCGGCCTGGATGCCGCGCCGTTCGAAATGGCGGCGGGTGAGGTTGGGGTATTTGGTCGCGACCCGCAGGTGGCTCGCACCATCCACATGGACGCTGCCGCCTTTCGGTTCGGCTACGGCGAGGTGGCAGTGGCCTATGTCGAGATCGACCGGAGCGTAGAGCTCGGCATAGTCGAATTCCTCGATCACGTCCGACCCGACGATCCCCGCCTGCGCCGCGCCATGCGCCACGAAAGTCGCGACATCGAAGGCGCGCACCCGGATGAGGCGCAGGTCCGCGCGCGTGGTCGCGAAAGTGAGCGAGCGGTTGGCCTTGTCGTGAAAGGCGGCATCGGGCACGACGCCGGCATCGGCCATGACCGGCAGCGCCTCGTCGAGGATGCGGCCCTTGGGTATGGCGAATGTCAGCAGGTTTGGAGACGGTTCGGGCATCGGGCGCGTCAGATAGGCAGCGGTGGAGCAAAGGGCAATGAAAACGGACCGGGACGGCAACGACGCGCGCTACGAGACGATTGATCCGCTGGCGCGCGGTCCCGAGGCGATCCGCCGCGCTTTCGAGAACCAGGTCGCCTACTGCCGCGACAACGGCGCTCCGGTCACGGCGAGCGTCAACCGTGCGATCGGCGCGCTGATCGACACGGAGCGCGGCGGCACCGTGATGCTTCGGGTGCGCAAATGGGCCGGCCCGCCGCTGGCCGATGCTCTGCCCCTGCGGCTGGCGGGCGGGCTCCACGCGCTGTATCTGAGCGGGGCGGAACCGGCGCTGGCGCCGATCTACGACGGCCTCGACCCGAACGATGCGACGCGGATCGTCGCCGAGGCGATCGAGCGGCACGAGGCGTTTCTGCTCCCTTGGTTGGATGGGCCGCCGCAGACCAACGAAGCGGGTCGCAGCTGGGGCTACGCCGCGGCGATGCTGTGGCTCGCGGACCGCGGCCTGCCGCACGATTTCGCGCTGTTCGAGTTGGGATCGAGCGCCGGGATCAACCTGATGATGCGTCGCTATCGGTTCGATTTGGGCGGTGTAACGGTCGGGCCCGCGACATCGTCCATGCAGATCAGGCCCGAATGGCGCGGCGATCCGCCCCCGGCAGCGGAGTTCGACATCGTCGGGGCCGAGGGATGCGACATCGCGCCGGTCGACCTGACCGATTCCGACCAGGCGCTGCGCCTCAAGGCCTATATCTGGCCCGAATTCACCGAACGTTTCATGCGGATGGATGCGGCGATCGAGGCGGCGAAGCGTTTTCCGCCGGAGATCGCACGGATGCGGGCGTGCGACTTCGTCGAGCGGATGCTCGCCCGCGAGCCTCAAGGCGGTGTCACCCGGGTGCTCGTCCATTCGGTCGTCTGGCAGTATGTCCCGCAGGATGAGCGCGAGGCGATCATCGCCGCGATGGAGCACGCGGGCCAGCAGGCGACGGCCGAAAGCCCGCTCGCCTGGATTTCACTGGAGGCGAACCGCGACACGCATCGTCACGAGCTGACCGTGCGCTTCTGGAACGGAAGCGATGGGGGGAGCGAATGGCACCATCTCGGCACTGCGCACCCGCACGGCGCCTGGGTGGACTGGAGCGGCGCCTGAGGCGAGGCGGCCCGGGCGCTCAGACCTCGGCTTTCATCTTCTCCATGTAGCCGCTCGCTACCATCGCCGCGACCTGATCGAAAAGCTGATCCGGCGTGCGGCGCAGTTCGCCCATCGCCTCCTCCATGCCCTCGGCAACGATGATCTCGCGGCTGTTCAGTTCGATCGCGTCGATAATGCGCCGGGCCGCCTCGTCGGCAGAGATGCCATTGTCGATCGCCTTGTCGCTTGTTCCGCGCGGCGAGCCGTCGGCATTGAGCGCGTTGCGACTGACATTTGTCGCGACCGATCCGGGGCACACAACATGCACGTCGATGCCGCTCTGCGACAGCTCGGCCCTGAGCGCATCTGCATAGCCGATCAGCCCGAACTTGGCGGCGCAATAGGCGGTCCGCATCGGCACGCCGACCTTGCCGGCGATGCTGGAGATGAAGACCAGCCGTCCCGAGCCGCGTTCGACCAGATGGGGCAGCAACGCCTGTGTCGCGGCGATCTGGGAGGTGAGGTCGATATCGATGATATCGCGATAGACCTGCATCGCCGTATCGACCGCAGCGCTGCGCTGCGAGATGCCCGCATTGGCGACGAAGATATCGACGCCGCGCCAGCCGATCGCTTCCTGCGTCGCGGCGCGCATTGCGGCCTCGTCGCGCACGTCAAAGGGAAGGATGAGGGTCTCGGTGTCGAGCCCGTCCGCCACTTCGCGCAATCGCGCCTCGTCGCGGCCGGAGAGCACGATCCGCGTACCGCGCTCCGCCCATTCGCGGGCAAGGGCGGCACCGATACCGCTGCTCGCGCCGGTGATCCAGATTGTCCGTTCGCTCACTTGGCTCTCCTCATGGGTAGGTCACGGTCTTGGGTGTGCCGTCGGGCAAGGGGATGCGCTCTTCGCTGTCGCCCGGCACATCGGGAAAACGACCCTCGCGCCAGTCTTCCTTGGCCTGCTGGATCCGCTCGCGGCTGGAGCTGACGAAATTCCACCAGGCATAGCGCTCGGTCGCGAACGCCTCGCCGCCCAACAGCATGATCCGTCCCCCGCGTTCGGATCGCAGGGTCATCGCCGTATCGGGGGCGAGAACGGACAATTGGTACAGCTCGAGCGCCACACCATCGACGCTCGCCTCTCCGCCGACCAGCATCACCGCGCGCTCGTCCACGCCGCTTTCGAGCGGAACCGAACCGCCCGCTTCCAGCGCGATGTCGGCGTAGATCGTTCCGGTATGGGTGGTCGTCTGCGCGCGCTCGCCCCACAGCTCGCCCATGACGACGATCGCCTTGCTCGCGCCGTCCTCGATCACCGGAAGGTCCGTCACCGCCTCGAAAGCAGGGTCGATCTCCTCCTGCCCATCCGGGAGGGCGAGCCAGGTCTGCATTCCGTAGAGCTTCGGCCCGGTCTTGCGATCCTCCGCCGGACTGCGCTCGGAATGGACGATGCCGCGCCCGGCGGTCATGAGGTTGACCTGGCCCGGACGGATCGTCGCATAGCTGCCGAGGCTGTCGCGATGGTCGATGGCGCCTTCGAACAGCCAGGTGACGGTGGCGAGATTGATGTGCGGATGCGGCCGCACGTCCATCCCGCTGCCGATGTCGAGCTGCGCCGGGCCGAACTGGTCGACGAAGATGAACGGCCCCACCATGCTGCGTGCTCGCGAGGGGAGCACCCGCCGCACCTGGAACTGGCCGAGGTCGTGGGTGGTCGGAGTCAGGGTCTGGGTAATGATGCTCATTGCGCGTCGAGCTCCGGATAGTGGCGGAAGATCCCGTCCTCGTTGAAGGCGAGTCGCCGGTCGCTGTCGCAGTAGGCGGCCACGCCCTCGATTTCCGCCACCGCATCGCGGCAAGCGACGAGCGCGGGATAGTCCTCTTCGAGCGCCTTCATTCGCTCCGGAAAGGCATAGCGCAAGCCCTCGACCAGCTGGAACAGCGAGGTGTCGACATGGCTCCACCGCTCGCCCAGAACGAAGGGACCACCCTCGCGCACTTTCAGCGCCTGCTCGAAGTGATCGAAATATTTCGGTATTCGCTCCTCGCGGAAAGCCTTGGCGGCGCGGGCAGCGGCATCCTTCTGGTCGTCGTAATAGAGGCTGCCCGCTACCGGATGATGGGTGTCATGCGCCTCTGCGACGATATCGGTGATGGTCAGCTGCAACTGGATCAGATGGAGGTCGGTTTGCGCATCGCCTGATCCGAGATCGTGGTGCCCGGTCAGCCACGAAACGATGTGCGCCACCTGCGCAATCGCGAAATCCGTCTTGCGCTCGACCAGATAGGGCGGGGCATAGGGCGCGAAGTCGCCGCTTTCGGCACGCGCTTCCATGTCCTCGACCAAGGCCTGGGCATCGCCTTCCCGCGCCCGGTCGCGGTAGGACAAACCCGCCGCTTCCATAAACACGCGCACGAATTCGCCGCGGCCCTGGATCGAAGGCCAGTACCACAGGTCGTATGCCGCGCCGCTCATGGTGTGGGCGCCGATGCCTGGATCGCCAGGGCATGAACCCTGTCGCCCGGAATGTCGCCCAGTGCGGCATTGACCATGCGCTGGCGTTCCAGCCGCGACTTGTCGGCGAAAACGGGCGCCTCGATCACCACGGTGAAGTGGGACTCGCCGCTGCCATCGTCGCCCGAATGGCCGCTGTGCTTCGCGCTGTCATTGATCACCTGAAGGCTGGTGGGGCTGAACGCATCGGTGAGAAGGCGCTCCATTTCCTGTTGTACCGGTTCCGGCATCGGGCAAATTCTCCTGATCGAGGGTTTTCACTTGGGCACTCTATGCCCATTCTAATGCTATGCGTCCGTCGAAGTTTCATGGCCGTCACGAAGCGGCAGGCCGAGTGTGCGATCACCCTACCTGCAACGAGGCCGGCGAATTCCGCGCGCCCGGTACCGGCGGCCACGGTTTCGACGGGCCGGGCGGCTGGCGCTGGATGTGCCTCGACCATGTCCGCGAATTCAATGCGGGCTACGACTGGTTCGAGGGCATGAGCGCCGACGAGATACTCGAAGCACAGCGCCCGGCAAGCGGATGGCGCACCGAAAGCCCGTCCTTCCGCGCGACCGGCGCGGTCGACGGAATGCCGCGCTGGGCCGATTTCGACGATCCGCTCGACGCCATTTCGGCGCGGGCGGGCGGCATCCGCAACCGCGCCCGGCGCCAGGCCGAGATGGCCATGGACGGCCGGTTCAGCCGCGAGGAGGCCGAGGCGCTGGAGACGATGGGTCTTGGCAGCGATATCGACCGGCAACGCCTGCGCCGCCGCTATTCCGAACTGGTGCGCCGCTACCATCCCGATCGCAACGGTGGCGACCGGCAATATGAGAGCCGCCTCAACCGCGTGGTCGAAGCGTATCAGATGCTCAGGAACTCCGCGGCTATTGCCTAGCCGCGCCGGGCCGCATCGATCGCGGCGACGTTGATCTTATGCATCGTCATCATGGCTTCGAAGGCGCGGCGGGCTTCCTCGCCTCCGGCCTGCTGCGATTCCAGCAGGGTGCGCGGAGTGATCTGCCAGGAAAAGCCCCATTTGTCCTTGCACCAGCCACAGGCGCTTTCCTGCCCGCCATTGCCGACGATGGCATTCCAGTACCGATCGGTTTCCTCCTGATCCTCGGTCACGATCATGAAGCTGACGCTTTCGTTCGGTTGGAACGTATCGCCGCCGTTGAGGCCGGAAAAGCTGCGGCCGAGCACGGTGAATTCGACCGTGAGCGGGTCGCCCTTGTTGCCGCTCGGATAGTCCGCTGGCGCGCGGAATATTTCGCCGACATGGCTGTCGGGAAAGGTGCCGGCGTAGAACTCTGCGGCATCTTCCGCATCGCCGTCGAACCACAGCACGGTCGTGAGCTTGTCAGCCATCCTGCATCTCCCCGATCAATTTCTCGTCGATCGCCTTGGCGGTGCGATAGGCTTCGCGGGCGCGGCAGCGTTCGGCATAGGCTTTGAAGCTTTCTCGTTCGGGCATGGTGCCGAAAGCCAGCCCCCAGTCGACTTGGCTGCCGACATAGACATCTGCCATGGTGAAACGCCCGCCCACGACCCAGTCACGTCCCGACAGCAATCCGTCGAGCGAATCTATGGTGCGATCGAAGCTGCCGAAGCCTGCCATCGCTTCCCGATCCTCGGGCACCTGCCAGCCCATCGCCTTGGCTGTCACCGCCTGTTCGACCGGTCCGGCGGCGAAGAACAGCCAGCGGAAATAATCCGCCATCTCGCTCGCCTTGGCCAGCAATTCGGGCGCCTGCTGTTCGGCGAGATAATGGCAGATCGCCGCAGCTTCCGTGACCACATGGTCGCCGCTTGCCGAATGGTGGATTATCGTCGGCAATTTGCCCATCGGATTGGCATCGAGCAGCGCGCGGGGCCGGTCGTCCCACGGGACATGCACACTCTCGTAATCCGCACCCGCCTCGTGCAGCGCCCAGCGGGCGATCTGCGCCCGGCTCATCGGATTGAAGAAGAAGGTGTAATCCGCCATGCCTGCTCTCCTTCAGGCGTTGTTGAAGGCTACCCTTCGGCGGAGAAGATGGTCTCGAACCCGCCGAAGATCATGCGCTTGCCGTCGAACGGCATGTCCATTTCCTGCCAGCGCTCGTCGCTTTCCATGCTGGCCTCGCATCTGTCGCTGGCTGATTTGTCGGGCCAGACGACCCAGCTGAAGACCACCGTCTCGCCATCCTGCAGATCGACCGCGCGGCGCAGATCGGTTTGCTTGCCCTGGGGCACGTTATCGCCCCAGTTCTCCATTATCGAGATTGCGCCATATTCCTGAAAGAGCGGCCAGGCCTTTTCCGCCGACGCGCGATAGGCCTCGCGATTTTCGTCAGGCACCGCCAGCACGAAACCGGATACATAGGTCATCGCTCGATTCCTTCCCGCATCGCCAAGATAGGATGCAGTATTATACCATGCTTTACGCGATGTTTCATAGTTGAAGATCGGCGGGGCAAGCGAGGCAAGGGCAGGGCAAGCGACCGGATCGTCCGAAGAGGTCGGTTAGCGATTGAACGCTCGGATGAGAGGATCGAACTTCTCCGCACCTGTGACGGGAAAGGCCATGTTGAGCGTGCCGCTGAGCGTCGAAAGGCGCACGTCCTTCGCTGCGGACGGGGCGGGCGGCGCCACTTTCACCTCGCGATCGGCAAGCCGTTCGAGGTCCTCGACATAGGCGCTTGCGACCGCCCTATCGGTGGGGTCGTTCAGGGTATTGGCGACGATACGCAATCGCTCGGCAGCCTTCGCGATACGGGACACGGGCATAATGCATTCCTTTTGAATTCATCCTTGCCCCCGTGGGAATGGTTAATATCGGCTAAATCCTAACGATTGGTTAACGATGACTTCGCCCAGACATGCGCCTTGCCGACTTCAATTCTGGCGGAATGCCCAGCGCAGGGTCCGTGCCATCCCCCAGGTCGCCGCGCGTGCCGGAATTGCGACGAGGCCGGGCCGCTCCAGCCCGAGCATCGATCGCGCGAAAGGCGGCAGGAGCGCCACAGCCTCTGAACCGAGCATGGCCTGCACAGCGGGCGGCGCGCCCTCGGGTCGCTGGTTCAGCACCAGATCGGCAACCTCGCGCGCTGCCGGGCTGGACGACAGGTCGCCGCGCAGTTTGCGGAAGATCGCCTCCGCCTCGCGCCGGTCGGTAGGCACGGGATCGGCTCCTAAAGCGCGGGCGATCACTGCGAACTGCCGGTAATATTCGTCCTGCTCGCGGCCCGGCATGTCGGGGCGGACATGGCGCAGATAGGCGGCAAGGAAGCTCGTCGCCTCGGCCACGTGCACCCACGCCAGCACGCGCGGATCGGTGGCGGCATAGGGCGTTCCGTCGGGCAGGGTGCCGCCGATGCGGGCGTGGATGCGATTGACCCGTTTGACCGCCTTCATCGCCTCGTCCCGGTGGCCGTAGGTCGTCACGGCGATAAAGCGCGCCGTTCGCCGCAGGCGTCCGTGCATGTCGGCGCGGAAGTTCGAATGGTCGAGCACGCCCTGAAGCGCATGGGGGTGGAGCATCTGGAGCAGCAGGCTGCGAATGCCGCCGACCATCATCGCGATCACGTCGGCATGGACCATGCGGATCGGACTGTCCTTGGCGAACAGGGCCTCGTCCGATGGCGGCACCGGTTGCTGGCCGCTCTCGACATCGTTGAAGACGCCGCGAACCTGATCGACGAGGCGCAGACGCAGCTTCTCGGCAAGGGAGGTGAAGGACGAGGACGATGGCATGACCGGCCCGATATAGGCTTGGCGCTCGCGCGATTCATCCCTACGTCCGCCAGCGATGAACGACATGACCGACAAGAGCTTCGACGCGTCCGAAAAAACGGCGCTTTCCGCCCCCGATACCGAGGTGGACGTGCGCGAGACCTTCGGGATCGACATCGACTGGAAAGTTCCAGCCTTCTCGAAACCGGACAGCCGCACACCCGATCTCGATCCGTCCTACGTGTTCGAGCGCGACACGACGCTGGCGATCCTCGCCGGCTTCGCGCATGATCGTCGGGTCATGGTGCAGGGCTATCACGGCACCGGCAAGTCGACCCATATCGAGCAGGTCGCGGCGCGCCTCAACTGGCCGTGCATCCGCATCAATCTCGACGCGCATATCAGCCGCATCGATCTCGTCGGGCGCGATGCGATCGTGCTGCGCGACGGGTTGCAGGTGACCGAGTTCCGCGAGGGGCTTCTCCCGTGGGCGCTCCAGCACCCGGTCGCGCTGGTGTTCGACGAATACGATGCCGGGCGTCCGGACGTGATGTTCGTGATCCAGCGCGTTCTGGAACAGCAGGGCAAGCTGACCCTGCTCGACCAGAACCGGGTGATCCGGCCCGATCCGAACTTCCGCCTGTTCGCCACCGCCAACACGGTCGGCCTCGGCGATACCAGCGGGCTCTATCACGGGACGCAGGCGATCAACCAAGGCCAGATGGACCGCTGGAACATCGTTGTCGGATTGAACTACCTGCCGCCCGAGACCGAACAGGAGATCGTCGCGTCGAAGAACCCGGACACCGATCCCAAGCTGCTGGCCGACATGATCAAGGTCGCCGACATGACCCGGCAGGGCTTCATCAACGGCGATATCTCGACAGTGATGAGCCCGCGCACGGTCATCACCTGGGCGCAGAATCATGCGATCTTCGACGATGTCGGGCTTTCTTTCCGCCTCTCCTTCCTCAACAAGTGCGACGAGGAAGAGCGCGCACTGGTCGCCGAATATTACCAGCGCGTGTTCGGGGAAGACCTTCCCGAAAGCGTGGTGGCCAAGCGCTGAGACGCGACGTCTAGCCATGCCCGTATTGGTCGGTTAACACACCAGCCTCATGGGAATTCTCGGCTCCTTCGGCAAACGCGATCCGGCCTCTTCGTCGGGCGCCGGCGATTCGCTTTCCCTCGCCGACCGTCTGGACGGATCGCATTTCAGCGAATGGGACGAACGGCTCGACCGCGTCGACCGCTACGTAGCCGAACGGGAACGCGAGAAGCGTTGGTGGCGGCTGAATTACTGGCGTGAACGGCACAAGCGCTGGTGGGCGGTGCGGATCGTTGCCCTTCTGTTGTTCGTCTTCATGCTGTTGTTCGCCTGGCTCGCGGTCACCGCGCCGCTCGGCAAATCATTGAAGCCGATCGTGCCGCCGCAGATCACCCTGCTTGCTGCCGACGGCACCCCGATCGCCCGCAACGGCGCGATCATCGACGAGCCGGTCGACATCGACACCCTGCCGCCTCACGTGGTCGAGGCGTTCCTCGCGATCGAGGATCGGCGGTTCTACGATCACTGGGGAATCGATCCGCGGGGGATCGCCCGGGCAGCGTTCACTGGCGTGGGCGGGGGCAGCACGATTACCCAGCAGCTCGCCAAGTTCACCTTCCTAACGCCGGAGCAGACTCTCACCCGCAAGGCCCGCGAGGCTCTGATCGCTCTGTGGCTGGAAGGCTGGCTGACCAAGGACGAGATTCTCGAGCGCTACCTCTCCAACGCCTATTTTGGCGACAATGTGTACGGGCTGCGCGCGGCGAGCATGCATTTCTTCTTTCGGCGGCCGGAGAGGCTGACGTCCGAACAGGCGGCCATGCTGGCCGGGCTGTTGCAGGCGCCCAGCCGCTACAATCCAGTGAAGCATTACGACCGTGCCGAGGAGCGCTGGCGGCTGGTCGTCGGCGCGATGGCGGATGCCGGCTACATCTCGCAGGCCGAAGCGGCGGCGATGCGTCCCCCCGCCCTCGATGTGCGCGTGGAGAACGATCTGCCCACCGGCACCTATTTTGCGGACTGGGCGTTGCCTCAGGCGCGCGAACTCGAAGGGGCGGATCGCGGCGCCTATGCGCGCCACGCTCTAACCACCACGCTCGATAGCCGGTTGCAGAACATCGCCCGGCGCGTCACCTCCTCGGCCCCGCTCGGCAGCGCGCAGGTGGCGCTGGTCGCGATGCGGCCGAATGGCGAGGTCGTCGCGATGATCGGCGGCAAGGACTACGAGAAATCGACGTTCAACCGGGCTACGCAGGCCAAACGCCAGCCGGGATCAACCTTCAAGCTGTTCGTTTATCTCGCCGCGTTGCGCGACGGCTGGAGACCCGACGACCTGATCGACAACACCGAGATCACCGAAGGTAGCTATCGCCCGCGCAACTCGCGCGGTCGCTATTCCGAGACGCTGACCCTGCGCGAAGCCTTCGCCCAGTCGAGCAATGTCGCGGCGGTGCGGCTCTTGAGCGCGGTGGGCAGCGACGCCGTGATCGAGACCGCGCGCGACCTCGGCGTAACCTCGCCGATGGAAGCGGGCGATCCCACTCTGGCGCTCGGCACCTCGACCATGTCGCTGATGGAGCTCACCGCCGCCTATGCCGGGATCGCCGGCAATCGCTTCCCGGTCCGCCCCAGCGCCTTCGTCCGGCCCGAGCAGGGCTGGGTTGCGAGGCTGGTCGATGGGCCCGACAGCCTTTCCGGGAGCACGCATCGCGAGATGGAGGAAATGCTGCGCCGGGTGGTCAATTCGGGCACCGGCCGCGCGGCAAGGCTGAACGTGCCCAATTTTGGCAAGACTGGCACCACGCAGGACAATCGCGATGCGCTGTTTGTGGGTTATGCCAACGGGCTCGTGGTCGGTGTATGGATCGGCAATGATGACAATTCGCCGCTCGCCGGGATCAGCGGCGGCGGTCTACCCGCGCGCATCTGGCGCGACTTCATGCGGCAGGCGACCGGTGCCGCTCTCGCGCCGCGATCCGATCCGACGACCGCGCCCGATCCCGGCGGCCCGGTCGAGCCGCTCGACGTGCCCGAGATCGGCGATATTCCCTTGGGCGAAGACGGTCGTCTGCGCGTACGCGAGGGCGAGGTCATTTATTCGACCGATATCGGCGGCGCACCGGTCGATGTCCGGGTGGGCGGGGATGGCGTCCGGGTCGATGCCCAACAGATCGAGGAAGCCCGCCGCCGCGCCGAAGAGGAGGTTCAGGCGCGCCTCCAACCCGACCGTTCCGAGGAGTAAATCTCTAGGCTGCGGGCTCGGTGATCATCACGTTCATCACCGCGCTCGCAATCGGTTTGGTCCGGTCGTCCTGCCATGCCTCGACCGAGATGTTGGCGGTGCGACGGCCCAGCTTGACGATCCGCGCGCTCGCGAAGCTCGGCTTCTCCTTGCCGCTGCGCAGGAACTGAACGGTGATATTGATCGGCTTCATTCCGGCCTCGCGCCCGTCCTGCGCCAACCGGGCGCGCAACGCGCCGTAGCCCGCCGTTTCCAGCAGACCGCTGATCGCGCCGCCGTGGAGCGCGCCGGGGCGACCGAGCACCGCCTCCGAAAAGGCGACGCGGACCACCGGTACCCTGTCTTCCCAGCGATCGACCGAGATGCCGAGCGATCGGGCATAGGGCGTCAGAACGCGGATATCGGGCGTATCAGACATTCGCCGCGCCTTCCGCGGGAAGCGCGACCGTGCGCGCGACGATGTTCATGAAGACGCCCTGGATGTGCGCCACCGGATCGTCGGGATCGCCATCATGCGCGACTCCGCGCACGAAGAAGGCGGAGCGGGTCGAGCGATAGCACTGCGCACGCCCGAACACGCTCATGCGTTCGCGGGCGGGGCGGGTGTAGTCGACCCGCAAATCGAGCGTGGCGATCGCGCGGAAGGTGTTCATCCGGGTCCAGATCGAGAGGCCGCTGGCCATGTCCATCAGGCTGACGATCGGTCCCGAGGCGAGCACTTCGCGCCCGTCTTCGCCGAGCAGATCGGCGCGCCAGGGCAGTTCCAGCTCGACCCAGTCCTCGCCATGCGCGTTGTAGCGCAGGCCCAGCCAGCCATTATGCGCCCGCGCCATCAGGAAAGGGGCGGCCTTGGCCGGATCGAAGACCGGATCGGATGGGGCGGGATCGTCGCTCATTGCGGGCGCCACGTGCCGCCGGCCCGCCCGGATTACAATGTTTTAATTTCTCGTGGGTCCCCTTGGCCATCAGAACCGGGGAAGCCGCAAATCCGGACAGGGGTCAGGGGCGGCATTCTAAGGGGAATACACAATGGACCTGCCAAGGATCGATCTCGATAGCCTGCCTGGCCTCGACGTGGCTCAGGGCATTTTCGGCAGCCTGTCCGACCTCGCGACGGCAACCGTGGACGACCGGATGATCGTGCTTATGGTCTACGTCTACGACGCCATGAACCCAGGTCTCGGCGCCTGACGCTCGTCCATGCGGATCGATCCGATCCTATCATCGCTGCGGCGGGATGCCGGGCCGCAGAGGCGTGCCCAGCGGGTGCTTGAGGCGGTGCGGGCCGAATGGAAAGCGGATCGCGGCGTGTCCGAAGTGCTGGCCCAGTTCGTCGATTACGGCGCGGGACGGCCGCTTGCCGACTGCCCCACGCTCGCGGCGGTGGCCTGCGATTGCGGACGCGCGTCGGCCTTTCTCGCGCCACTGATCAATGGCCTGGTGGCGGAACTTTCCCGCCACCCGATCGGCCACGTCCCGTTCCGGCATCAATATGCTTCGGGCATCTCGGTGCTCCTGCTTGGCGAAAGCGGGCGCGCGACGCTGTCGCTGGTGACCTACCAGAACGAACTCCTGTCCGGCAGGTCGCCGGCGCAGAGCGTGTGCTTCACCGGCGGCGAGCGATACGAGTGCTATCTCGCAGGGAGCGCGGAGGCGTGCATTGTTGAGGCTTGCGGCGAGACGGACCAAGGGGCAAGGCTGGTGGAGCGCCAACTCGGGCTGGATGCGGGCGAAACGCTCGCGCTGGATGGTGCGCGGGTGACCAAGCTCGTCACCCGCGTGCCGCAGCGTCTGGTCATGCTGCGGCTGTCGCGCGTTCCGGAAAGGCCCCCTCCCGCTCGCGAATATCGCCTTGCGGACGGCAGGCTGATCCACCGCGCAAGCGGCAGCAGGCGCGAAAGCCGCGAGGAGATGATGATCGCCCTGCTCGGCCGGATGGGGCGGACCGATGCGGGCGAGGTCTTCGCGAACCTAGCCGGCAGCGCCGGCAGCGAGCATCTGCGGTGGGAGGCGCTGCGCCAGTGCCTGTCGCTCGGCACGGCCGAAGGCTTCGCGGCGCTGTCGCGTCTCGCGGCCGACCGGGATAATGTCCTTGCCGCGCCTGCCGCCGCCTTGCGGTCGCGATTGGCCTCCATCCACCCCGAGCTTGCATGTCTGGAGACCGGGCCGTGCCGCGCGTGATCGAATGCGCCAGCGCCGGCGAGGCCTCACTGCAAGAGAGCATCGACGCACTTGCCGGGGCTGGCTTCGATCCCGGTGACGAGGACAGCCTGGCCCTTGGTGCCTCCATCCTTCGCCGCCTCGCCAACAACCGCCGCTTTCTCGGCGACCTGATGATCGACTGCCTGCGCGAACGCCATCGGCACCATGAACCGGCCAGTGCCTACGGCCCCCAGGCGATCGTGCTCGGTCCGTTGCGGAACGGTTCTTTCCTGCGCGCCAATATCTGGCCGTCGGAGCGCGATGGCTGTTTCCGGGCGAGCGGCGCGCACAGCTTCGTCTACGGAATGCCGCACGATCACAATTTCAGCTTCCTGACAGTCGGCTATTTCGGGCCCGGCTACGAAAGCGACTATTACGAATACGATTACGCGGCGACCGCCGGCTATGTCGGTGAGACGCCCGGTCTTCGCTTCGTCGAGCGCTCGGCGCTGGGCGAGGGGCGGATGCTGCTCTACCGCGCCCATCGCGACATACATTCGCAGCTTCCCGCCGCTTCGATGTCGGTCTCGCTCAACATCCTGCATATCGATCCGGGGCAGGGCTGGTTCGACCAGTACGGCTTCGATCTCGAGAGCGGAGCGATTACCGGCCTGCTCAATCCGACCTCGACCGAGGTTTTCCTGCGCTGCGCCGTCGGGTTGGGCGATGCGGCGGCGGTCGATCTTGCCGAAGATTTTGGCCGCCATCATCCGAGCGACCGGATGCGGCTTGCAAGTTACGAAGCACGGGCATCGCTGGGCGGAGATGAGGATGGCTTGTGGCGCGAGGCGGAACGCTCGGGCAGCCTGATGGTGGCGGAGGAAGCCACGGCCCGCCGCCGCGCTCTGGAGAGAAACTAGAACGCGGCTCCGGCCAGACGGTCGATCGCCGCTTGCAGGATCACGGCCGCGGCGTGGCTGTCGATCCGTTCGGCCCGCTTCGCGCGGCTCATGTCCTGTCCGATCATTGCTGCCTCCGCGCTGGTGGTTGACCACCGCTCGTCCCACAGGAGAACCGGCAGGCCGAAGGCTTGGGCCAGGTTTCTCGCATAGGCGCGGCTCGCCTGGCTGCGCGGGCCTTCGCTCCCGTCCATATTGCGCGGAAGGCCGATCACGATGCCGGCGACCTTGCGCGCGTCCACGATTTCGCGCAGCTTTCCACTGTCCTTGCCGAACTTTCCGCGCGGAATGGTCTTGCCTGCCGTCGCGAAGCGCCAGCCGGCATCGCAGGTGGCAATACCGATCGTGCGCGTGCCGAGGTCGAGCGCCAGCAAAACGCCGCCATCAGCGAGAGCGTCGTCGAACTCGCCCGCGCTGTCGGTTACGAGCGCGCGTTCAGCCATGCCCGCACCCGCTCCACAACATCGGCCTGAACGTTGGCCCAGAACAGCGGCAGATCGTAAACATGGTAATTGCTGCCCGGCAGTACGCCTTCGCCCAGTTCGGGCGGGTCGCCGATCAGCAGCAGACCACGCTCGTCGCACCGAGCCGGGACGGCTCCGGGCACCAGATCGCCGCGCGTCAGCCCCTCGTCGGGAACCAGCGTGCCGAGATTGTCGGAGGCCGGTGCCGATCCGCCGACCGCGCCGGTGAGGGGGTTGGTGCACAAGATCGGTCCGTCGCCGCGCTGCTCGCCGTCGAAGCCCGGCGTTGTCGAATAGCGGCGCATTAGAAAATCGGGATCGCCGTCGTCGGCGAAGGAGGACCAGGACTGGATGCAGCCCACCTGACCCTTTGCGCCACATGGGGGCAGGGGCAGTTCGGGCAGATCGTGCTCCACCGAGATCGGCCAGCCCGGCGCATAAACCGCAGCGATGCGATCCCGCAACGGCGTGTCGCCAACCTCGGAAATCAGCAGGCGCAGAACGTGAAGCGCACCCTGGCTATGACCGGCGAGGACGATCGGCTTCTCGGGATCGACACTGTCGAGAAAGAACCGGAAAGCGTTGCGTACGTCCGCATAGGCGGCGTCGATCGCCATCTGCGCTTCCGGCCGGTCGGTCAGGAACGCGCCGACGGCTGCCTGACGATAGCGCGGCGCCCAGATTTCGTCCGCCCGGTTGAACGGGCTGGCAAGTCCGCGAAGGAAGGTTCGTGCCCGCGCGTCGGTCTGGGTGTCGTCGAGGCTCGCGTTCCAGTCACCGCCCGCCTGAATGTAGCTGGTCGGTGGCACGAAGAAGACGGCGAAGGGCGGGGTCTCGCCGGTTCCGGCCGGTTCGGCGCTGCGCGAGCTCTGCGGGTCGAGCGCTCCATCGGAACCGGGCAGGCTGCGTTCCGCCGCGGGAGCTTCTGGCGAGGGCGTGCGGGTTGCCGGGTCCTGCGGCGCTTCAGCGATCGCCGGTTGGTAGCGAGCGGGGTCCTCGCGACCGATGCCGGGCCGCGAATACCACATGGCCGGGTCCTGATAGGCGTTTTCGGCGAGCGGCTGCTGTTCCACGAATTCGCCACGCGGCACGAACGCGATCTCCGTTGCCTCGCGCGACCATATCGACAGCGCAATCGCACCCAGAATGACCAGAACGATAATGACGGCAATGAAATAGAGGAACTTACGCGCCATTGCTGTGATTGCCTCGCAGGGGTGATCCGGTTGAAGGCGGAATGACTGTCGCGGCTGCCATTGCCTGATCTTCCTCCACGTTGCGATCGGCCCGGCGCTCCAGCGCTACTTTCAGCATGGCCAGCAGCGGATCGGCGAGGAAAATGCCGAGAATGCCGAAGAGAAGCCCCATCACCAACTGAGCGGCAAGCACCAGTGCCGGGGCGAGATCGACGGTCTTCTTCGCGATCATCGGAATGATCACGTAGCCATCGAAGTTCTGGACGAAGAGATAGACGACGATGGTGTAAATTCCCATGTCGACGCCGCCGGCGAAGCCCACCAGTGCCATCAGGACACCGGAAACGATCGCGCCGAGATTCGGGATAAAGGCGAGCAGACCGGTCAGTATCGCCAGAAGAGCCGCCATGGGCACTTCGCCGACCCCGACCAGTCGGCTGAAATAGGCCAGCATCAGATAGGTGAAGATCCCTTCGACGACCATGCCGAGCAATCGCCCCGCCATCAGCCGGCGAAGCGTGAATGCCATCTGTTCGAGAGTTCCGGCGAAATGGGCGCGCTTGCCACGCGGCAGCATCCATTCGAGGCCGCGCTGGTAAAGCTTCGGCTCCAGAGCAACGTAGATGCCGATGATCAGGATGAGCACGATGGTCGTAAGGCCGCCGAACAGTCCGCCCAGGGCGCGGGTCACGGTGCCGATGCCGCTGGTGACGGCGCCGACATGGTTCTCCAACTGCTCCTGACTGATGTCGAAGCCCTGCGCGCGTGCCCAGATCAGCAACTGGTTGATCTGACGTTCCACGATCGCGGGGAACTGAGCCGCCTCGTTGGATATCGTCGTTCCGGCAAAATAACCGAGCCAGGCAAAGAACAGGATGCCTAGAAGGATGACGATGGCGACCCGCCAGGTCCGCCCGATCGGCAGGACACGGCCGAGAAGGCGCGCTCCGCCATCTATCATGGCGGCGAAGACCATAGCGCCGAACACTACGAGCAGCGGCTTGGCAATATAGACAGCGAGGAGAATGCCCCCCACCACCAGCGACCAGATTGCCGCTCTGGCGAATTCGAAACGCAGGCGCGGATCGGCGATGCGCGTCGGGCTGACGCGGCGGTCCTTGCCTTCGCCTCCGTCCTGTCCGCCGGCGTGATCCTGTCCGGTGCCCTGCGTGTCCGTCACGGTTGCGACCGGCCCTACTCGGCCGCGCGCTGTTCGGAGATCGCCGGCCGCAAAGTTGTCCAGGCGCGACCCGGACGCAGCGAGGTGAACCAGCTGATCGGGTTCCAGTTGGTCGATCCGTCGAGGCTGAAAGTGATGAACTCGGCCCGGCCGCCGATATTTTCCAGCGGCACCGGCCCGCCGAGGCCCTGCGCGGCCACGCTGGCGCGGCTGTCGGCGGAGTGATCGCGATTGTCGCCCATCACGAAAACGTGTTCGGCCGGCACCGTCATCTCGTCGAAATCGTCGAGCATCTGGTCGGTGTGGTCGATCACGAGATAGGTCGCGCCATTGGGCAGCGTTTCGCGGAAGACCGGCATCTCGCAGACCATTTCGCCATCGGCCGTGCCCGTGCGCATCTCGGGATAGTCGTATTCGCTGCAAGGCGAATTGAGATCGACGGGGATGCGGATCGCCGGCTCGACCTCCTGCGGCACCGGCTCGCCGTTCAGGATGATCTGGCCGCCGCGCACTGCGATCCGGTCACCGGGCAGTCCGACCACGCGCTTGATGTAATCCTCGTTCCGCTCGGGATGAACGGGAATGACGATGTCGCCATATTCCGGAGTCGAGCCGAAGACCCGCCAGTCGCCACGCGGCGCGAGGTGGAAGCTGATCGAGGACCAGCTCCAGCCATAGGGATATTTGCTCACCACCAGCCGGTCGCCTTTTAGAAGGTTCGGCATCATCGATTCGGACGGAATGTAGAACGGTTTGGCAACGAAGCTGTGAAAGGCGAAGACGGCCAACAGCATCAGCGCCAGCCCGCGAATTTCCGCGAGCCAGTTGACCTTCTCGTCGCTGCTCTTCTTGGAGGATTTCGTCACTGTGGCGGTGTCAAAACTCATTGTGGAACGGCCTCGATGATCACGAAGGCCTGCGCCCATGGATGATCGTCGGTGAGAGTGAGGTGAATGCGCGCCTCATGGCCCTGCGGCACCATTTCGGCAAGCCTTTCCGCCGCGCCGCCGGTCAGCGCCAGCGTAGGCGCGCCCGAGGGGGCGTTGACCACGCCGATATCCTTCATGAAGACGCCGCGCCGGAAGCCCGTGCCCACGGCCTTGGAGAAGGCTTCCTTGGCCGCGAAGCGCTTGGCGTAGGTGCCTGCGATGGTGAAGGGCCGGCGGCGGGCCTTGGCTTGTTCCAGCTCGGTGAAGACACGGTTCTCGAAACGCTTACCGAAACGGTCGAGAGAGGCCTGTATCCGCTCGATATTGCAGAGATCGGAGCCGGTGCCGATGATCATAGCGCACGTCCCACGATCGCGATCAGAAGCGCCAGCATCATCCAGTGCAGCACCACTTGCGTCTTGACGAGCGAATGGTCGATCTCGCCCTTCGACAACCGCAGGGAGCCGGCATAGCCGAAGATCTGGAACAGCGGCCAGGCCACCGCGAAAGCGATCAGCGCGCCCGTGCCGAAGGCGATACCGAGAAATCCGATGCTGGCGAGAAAGGGCACGGCGCCGGCCATCGCCCAGATGCTCTGCCGCCGGTTCAGCGAATGCGCCATCATCCGCGGACTTCGTCCATCAGCTCGCGCATGTGGCGCACTGCCACTTCGAGCCCGACGAACACTGCTTCGCCGACGAGGTAGTGGCCGATATTGAGTTCGGCGAGCTGCGGAATGGCGGCGATCGGCTGGACGTTCTCGTAGGTCAGGCCGTGCCCCGCATGGGGTTCGATCCCGTTCTTCGCCGCCAGCGCCGACATGTCCGCCACGCGGCGCAGCTCGCGCTCGATCCGCTCGCCATCGCTGTCGAGATGGGCGTGCGCGTATTCGCCCGTGTGGAATTCCACCACCGGCACCTTCAGGCGCAGCGCCGCGTCGAGCTGGCGTTCCTCCGCCTCGATGAAGAGGCTGACCCGGATGCCTTCGTCCGACAGCCGGGCGACGATGGACGCGAGCTGGTTGTGCAGACCGGCCGCGTCGAGCCCACCTTCGGTCGTGCGCTCTTCGCGCTTTTCGGGAACGATGCAGGCGGCGTGAGGCCGGTGGGCTAGCGCGATCGCCAGCATCTCGTCGGTCGCCGCCATCTCGAGATTGAGCGGCAGGCCGGTCGCTTCCTGTATGCGCCGGAGATCAGCGTCGCGGATATGGCGGCGGTCCTCGCGCAGGTGAGCGGTGATCCCGTCGCCGCCTACCTGCGCCACGATTTCCGCCGCGCGCACCGGATCGGGGTGATCGCCACCGCGCGCGTTGCGAATGGTTGCGACGTGATCGATATTCACGCCCAGTCTGAGGGGGCGGGGCGCGCTAATCCTTGCGACTCCCGGGCTTGGTCAGCGGAATTGCCGCCAGTTCTGGCGGAACCTCGTCTTCCGCATAGCTCGGGAACGACAGGCCGAGCAGCGGGAAAAACGGTACGCCGAGATCGGCGGACCCGTTGCTGCGATCGATCAGCGCGCATTCGGCGATCACCTCGCCGCCTTCGCGCGCGACCGCCGCGATCGCTTCGCGGCTGGACAGGCCGGTGGTGACGACATCCTCGACCATCAGCACCTTTTGTCCGGGTTCGATGCGGAAGCCGCGGCGAAGGTGGAACGTGCCTTCTGGCCGCTCGAGAAAGATCGCATCCTTCTCCATCGCCCGGCCGACCTCGTGGCCGATGATCAGGCCGCCCATCGCGGGACTCACCACGATGTCCACCGCGGCGCGGATGTCGCGCGGTATCTTCTGCACTGTCGCGCGAGCGAGATTGCCCGCACGTTCGGCGTTCATCAGCACGCGCGCGCATTGCAGGTAATAGGCCGAGTGGCGTCCGGAGGAGAGCTTGAAATGCCCCTCGAGCAAGGCTTCGCTGGTTCGAAAATCGGCGAGAATGTCTTCGTCGGTCATACGCTTTCAGGCCAAAGCGCGTCGGCGCCGATTGTGCAAGGGACAAACGCTCTGACGAAAATTTGTCGCCGCGCGCTTGAGGCTGACGCGAGTCCTGCTTATAGGGCAGCCCAAACCGGCACGAGCGGCGGCGTACGAGCCCCTGCGCGGTTCTGCCGGAACATACGGGGGCGGCCAGTCCGCCGTGTCATTTCTGTCAACGAGACAGCGAAGCGGAACAGCATGTCGACAAGCAAGACTTCGATACTCAACAGCAACGGCGTCAAGGTGATCGCCGGGCTGATCCTGGCCATTCTGCTGGTCTTCGGTTGGCAGGCTGCCAATGCGCAGGAGCCGCTTCAGCCCTCGGATCTGAACGCGCCGGTGCCCGCCGTCACGTCGTCCGCCGCGCTCGAGAACGTGCCGGCCGACGAAGCGGCTGACGTCGCCGATCCCGATGCGGTCGCCGACGGTGCCGACGCCTACACTCCGATGGCGCCGACCGCTGGCAAGGGCATGCCGATCGAGGGGGCGATCGACGTGCAGGACCAGTATTCGGAAGACGGGCGCTTCGCTCATGGCTTCCACATCGGCCTCGTCTGGGTGATGGCGGCGATCAGCGCCTTCGTGCTTGCGCTGCTCGTGATGGTGGTCGTCAAGTATAACCGCCGCTCCAATCCGACCCCATCCAAGACCACGCACAACACTTTGCTCGAAGTCGTTTGGATGCTCGTCCCGGCGCTCATTCTCGCCGTCATCGCGGTTCCGTCGATCACTCTGCTGGCGCGTCAGTACGAAACGCCGCCTGCCGATGCGATCACTGTCAAGGCGACCGGCTACCAGTGGTACTGGGGCTACACCTATCCCGACAATGGCGGGTTCGAGATCATCTCGAACATGATGGACGAGAGCGAGGCGCTGGCCAATGGCGAGCCGCCGCAGCTGGCGGTCGACAATCGTCTGGTCCTGCCGGTCGGTGTTCCGATCCGGCTGCAGACCACTGGTGCGGACGTGATCCACTCCTTCGCGGTTCCGAGCCTCTGGTTCAAGATCGACGCCGTGCCCGGTCGCCTCAACGAAAGGCTGATGCAGATCGACGAGCCCGGCGTCTATTACGGCCAGTGCTCCGAGCTGTGCGGCGCGCGTCATGGCTACATGCCAATCGCGATCGAGGCTCTGCCGATGGATCAGTGGCGCGCGTGGGTCCGCGCGCAGGGCGGTACTTTCGGCGACGAAGAAGCTGCCCAGGAACCCGCGGCCGCTCCGCTTCAGGAGCCCGAAAGTGCTGAACCGGGCGCGCCGGGTGCAGGAGCGCCGCCGACCGAAGACACCGCGCCGACCGTTTGATTTGACGATTTAGAGTCCCAGGAAAAAGACCATGGCCACCACCGCCGACACCTTCCAGGCCCATGACGACGGGCACGCGCATGACCACCATGCCGATCACAAGCCCGGTTTCTTCGCGCGGTGGTTCATGTCCACCAACCACAAGGACATCGGCACGCTCTACCTGATCTTCGCGATCATCGCCGGCATCGTCGGCGGCGCGATCTCGGGCATCATGCGGGCCGAGCTGGCCGAGCCCGGCATCCAGTATCTCGGCTGGTGGGCGCAGCTCATGGGCGGGACGAACGATTTCGACACTTCGCTCCACATGTGGAACGTGTTCATCACGGCGCACGGCCTGATCATGGTCTTCTTCATGGTCATGCCGGCCATGATCGGCGGTTTCGGCAACTGGTTCGTGCCGTTGATGATCGGCGCGCCGGACATGGCCTTCCCGCGTATGAACAACGTTTCGTTCTGGCTGACCGTGGCGGGTTTCTTCAGCCTGATGTTCTCGCTCTTCGTGCCGGGCGGCACGGGTCCGGGTGCGGGCACCGGCTGGACGGTCTATGCCCCGCTGTCGACCACGGGCAGTCAAGGTCCGGCGGTCGATTTCGCGATCTTCTCGCTTCACCTTGCAGGCGCGGGCTCGATCCTCGGTGCGACCAATTTCATCACGACTATCTTCAACATGCGCGCTCCGGGCATGACGTTGCACAAGATGCCGCTGTTCGTGTGGTCGGTGCTGGTCACCGCCTTCCTGCTGCTGCTCGCGCTGCCGGTTTTGGCCGCGGCGATCACCATGCTGATCACCGACCGCAATTTCGGCACGACCTTCTTCGATCCGGCCGGTGGTGGCGACCCGGTCCTCTACCAGCACCTGTTCTGGTTCTTCGGCCATCCGGAAGTCTACATCATGATCCTGCCGGGCTTCGGCATGATCAGCCAGATCGTGGCGACCTTCAGCCGCAAGCCCGTGTTCGGCTATCTCGGCATGGCCTATGCGATGGTCGCGATCGGCGTCGTCGGCTTCGTCGTGTGGGCGCACCACATGTACACCGTCGGCCTCGACGTGAACACGAAGATGTACTTCACCGCCGCGACCATGGTGATCGCGGTGCCGACCGGCGTGAAGATATTCAGCTGGATCGCCACGATGTGGGGCGGATCGATCGAGTTCAAGTCGCCCATGGTCTGGGCGCTGGGCTTCATCTTCCTTTTCACGGTCGGTGGCGTGACCGGCGTTTACCTCGCCAATGGCGGCGTGGACGACGTGGTGCACGACACCTACTTCGTCGTCGCTCACTTCCACTACGTGCTGTCGATGGGCGCGGTGTTCTCGCTCTTCGCCGGTTTCTACTACTGGTTCCCGAAGATGAGCGGCCGGATGCACTCCGAATTGCTCGCGCACCTGCACTTCTGGGGCTTCTTCGTCGGCGTGAACGTGATCTTCTTCCCGCAGCACTTCCTCGGATTACAGGGCATGCCGCGTCGCTATCCGGACTACACCCCGGCCTACGAATACTGGAACCACATCAGCTCGATCGGCTACGAGATCATGGCCGCAAGCATGCTGATCTTCTTCGCCAACCTGATCTACGCATTTGTGGCGGGCAAGCGAGCTGCGCCGAACTACTGGGGCGAAGGCGCGACGACGCTCGAATGGACGTTGCCGAGCCCGCCTCCCTACCACCAGTTCGAGACGCTTCCGGTGATCGAGGAACATCACGACTACCACAATCACCTGCCGATCGAAGCGAAGCCCGCTTCCGAACCGGCGGAATTAGACTCGACGAAAGCCTGATCGGTCAGGGTCGTTAAACAGACGGTCGGCCCCATGCGGGTCGGCCGTTTGCATTTGGAGTGCTGGTGATGCCGGAAATGCGCCATATCGATGCCGGAGAAGTGACCCTGCGTTGCGCGATCGAGGGGGCCGAGCCCGGCACCGCTCCGCTCGCCATTCTGGTTCATGGCTTTCCCGAGAGCTGGTATAGCTGGCGCCATCAGCTGGGCCCGATCGCGGAAGCCGGCTTTACCGCCTGCGCGATCGACGTGCGCGGATATGGCGGATCGGACAAGCCGGACGCGATCGAGGATTATGCGATGGAGCGCATCGTCACCGATCTCGTCGGACTCAAGATGGCGCTCTGCCCAGATCAGGCCGCCGTGCTGATCGGGCACGATTGGGGTGCGCCGATCGTGTGGAACAGCGCGCTCACCCATCCCGAACACTTCCGTGCAGTGGCCGGCATGTCCGTACCCTTCGCCGGTGTGCCCAAGCGTCCGTTCACCGACGTGTTCCGCGAACATTTCACCAGCCAGGGAAAGTTCTTCTACCAGGAATATTTCCAGGAGCCGGGCATCGCCGAGGCGGAAGCGGAAGCGAACCCGCGCGAGTTCGTCCAGCGGATGATGTATTCGATCAGCGGTGATGTTCCGCCGGGCAATTATTTCGACAAGCCCTATGGCGCGACCTTCCTGGAAGGGTTGCCCGATCCGCAGCCGGTCGACTGGCTCTCGGACGCCGACCTTGATTACTACGAGAATGAGTTTCGCGCCTCGGGCTTCCGCGGTCCGCTGAACCGATATCGCAATCACGAGCGCGATTACGAATGGCTGCGCCAGTTCGACGGTCGCAGGATCGAACAGCCGAGTCTTTTCATCGGCGGAACGCGCGATCCGGCGACTTTCCTGTTCGGGGCCGTCAGCGACCCGGTGGCAATGATGCGGATGTTCGCGCCCGAAGTGGAGGGTCATATCATCGAAGGCGCCGGGCACTGGATCCAGCAGGAACGGCCGAATGAAATCAACACGCTGCTCCTCGACTGGCTTGGCCGGCTCTAAACGGCTATAGCCGACGAGCCGATGGACACGATTTCCCAACCCTTGCGCATGCCCGCTGACTGGCGCGACTTCTACGCGCTGACAAAGCCGCGCGTGATGAGCCTGGTGATCTTCACCGGCCTGTGCGGATTGCTCGCCGCGCCGGGGAGCATCCACCCGATTCTGGGCTTCACCGCCATCCTGTGTATCGCGCTGGGCGCGGGCGGGGCGGCGGCGCTCAACCAGTGGTGGGAAGCCGATATCGACGCCGGGATGAAGCGCACCTCCGCTCGGCCTTTGCCAGCGGGACGGCTGGAGCGAACGGATGCGCGCGATTTCGGCATCGCGATCTCCGCGGCGTCCGTCGGGGTGATGGGTCTGGCGGTGGGCTGGTTGGCGGCAGCGATCCTGGCCGTGTCGATCCTCTACTACGCCGTCGTCTACACCATCTGGCTCAAGCCGCGCACGCCGCAGAATATCGTGATCGGGGGCGGCGCGGGCGCGTTTCCGCCCATGATCGGATGGATCGCGGTGACGGGCGACATCACGCTGATGCCAGTCCTGCTGTTCGCGATCATCTTCATGTGGACGCCCCCGCATTTCTGGGCGCTCGCGCTGTTCGTGCAGAGCGATTATGCCAAGGTCGGCATCCCGATGATGCCTGTGGTTAAGGGCGAACGTTCGACGCGGCGTCAGATCCTCGTCTATGCCATCCTCCTCGTTCCCATCGCCGTCGCGCCCTGGCTGATCGGTGGAACCGGAATAGTCTACGGTGTTGCAGCGCTTGCCCTGTCGCTTGCCTTCCTTGCGCTTTCGGTTCCGGTCGCCTTCCGGCAGAGCGTCGAGGGCGACACGATGCGTCCGGAAAAACGTTTGTTCGGCTTCAGCATCCTCTACCTCTTCGCGCTGTTCGGCGTGCTGGTAGCCGACAGAATGCTTGCTCAGTACGGAGTTATCGGATGACGCCCGAGGAAGAACGCGAATTCAAGCGCCGCCAGCAGAGCCGCAATCTGGTGCTGGGCGGATTGCTGCTCTTCTTCGCCCTGCTGTTCTATTTCATCACCATCGCCCGCATGTGAGGCCAGCCATGACCGCCGCCACGCTCGACCACCGCAAGAACCGCACGGCCATCTTCGCTCTGCTGGGCGCGCTGGCAATGCTCGGCCTCGGCTATGCGGCAGTCCCGCTCTACAATCTGTTCTGCAGCGTGACCGGTTTCGGCGGGACCACCCAGCGGGCCAGCGAAAGCGATGCGGAACTCGCGGCACGGTTCGCGCGCAGTTCGAGCACGCCCGACATCTCGATCCGGTTCGATGCAAGCACCGCGGTGGGCATGCCGTGGACCTTCCGTCCCGAAGCTTCGAAGGACACGATCCAGATCGGCCAGCGGGACATGGCGTTCTACTACGCCCGCAACAACAGCGACCGGCCAGTGACGGGCACCGCCACCTTCAATGTCGAGCCCGAGCAGGCGGGCCGGTATTTCAACAAGATCCAGTGTTTCTGTTTCACCGAACAGACCCTTCAGCCGGGCCAGGAAATGCGGATGCCGGTGCTGTTCTACGTCGATCCGGCGGCGCTTGACGATCCCAACATGAAGGGCGTCGAACAGATCACGCTCAGCTACACTTTCCACGAGGCGATCAAGGCGCCGGAGGAAGAGGCGTCCTAAGCCTCTGGACCGCGCGCGTCCGCCGCTCTAAGGGCAGGGTCCTAAGCTCATTCCACACCAGCCAATCGAGAGACCCATGGCCGGCCAGGTAAATCACGAATATCACATTCTCGAACCCGACATCTGGCCGCTGTTCGGCGCCTTTGCGGGATTGGTCTTCACCAGCGGCATGGTGCTCTACATGCACGAAATGCCGAACGGTTATCTCGTGCTGGGCTTGGGCGTCGCAGCGCTGATCGCGACCTTCTTCGCCTGGTTCTCCAATATCGTGAAGGAAGCCCAGCGCGGCGATCACACGCCTGTGGTGCAGCTTCACATGCGATACGGGATGATCCTGTTCATCGCGTCGGAAGTGATGTTCTTCGTGGGCTGGTTCTGGAGCTGGTTCGACTTCTCCCTGTTCCCCAGTGAACTGTCCGAGGTCGTGCAGGGCGAATTTCCGCCGGCTGCGATCGAGGAAGTGCTCAACCCCTTCAAGCTGCCGCTGCTCAACACGCTGATCCTGCTGTGCTCGGGCACCACGGTGACCTGGGCGCACCATTCGCTGATCCACGGCGATCGCGACGGGCTGAAGAAGGGCCTGTGGGCGACTGTCATCCTCGGCGCGATCTTCACCTGCATTCAGGCCTATGAATATTCGGCCGCGCCGTTCGCTTTCGGCGGCAACACCTATTCTAGCGCCTTCTACATGGCGACCGGCTTCCACGGCTTCCACGTTCTGGTAGGCACGATCTTCCTGATCGTCTGTCTGCGTCGCGCCTATCTCGGCCACTTCACGCCGCGCCAGCATTTCGGCTTCGAAGCGGCGGCGTGGTACTGGCATTTCGTCGACGTGGTGTGGTTGTTCCTCTTCATCGTCGTTTATGTCTGGGGCGGATGGGGTCACGAATTCCACTGATGACGAAGTCCGGTTTACCGGGTTCTGAGGGGCGGCCTTCCCTTGCGGAGGCCGCCCTTTTCGGTTGCTGCCCGCGTTGCCGAGAGCGCACGCTGTTCGTCGGCGTGGTCGCGGTGCCGGATCGCTGTCGGAGTTGCGGGCTCGATTTCACGGCGGCGCAGGCGGGCGGGCGATTGCCGCTGCTGCTGACCGTCATCGTCGCGGTGCTTCTCATCGTGCTGGCGCTGTGGCTCGACGAGGCCGTGCGCCCGCCGCTTTACATTCATGCGCTCGTGTGGCTGCCACTTACCATCGTGGGAGTGCTTTCTGCCATTCGCTTCTCGCGCGCTTTGTCGCTGATGCACGCGGTCCGCAAGGCAAAGCCGGAGGATCGGGCATGAGGCGAATACCGATCGTCGCGACCATCATCGTCCTGGCTGCGGCCGCGACCATGGTCGCGCTGGGATTCTGGCAGCTCCAGCGCTCGGCCGAAAAAGCGACTCTCATCGCGCGCGCCGAACGAGCGCTCCAGTCGCCGGCCGAGATTGCCTATCCCGAGCAAGAACTCGGGCTGGAAACCGCCCTCTATCGCCGCACCCGGATCGAATGCACCCGTGTCGTCGAAACCCGTTCCGGTGCGGGCACGAGCACGCGCGGGCAGAAGGGCTGGGCGCATGGCGCGCTCTGCGCTCTGGAGGACGGGCGGACGGTCCCGGTCGATCTCGGCTTCTCGCGCGAGCCGCAATTCGCCCGATGGTCGGGGGGCGAGGTGGTCGGCACCATCGCTCCCGGCGGCCGGGTGGTGGCGGCCAATCCGCCGGCGGGGCTGAGTCAGCTCGCCCGGCCCGATCCGCGCGATTTACCGAACAACCATCTCGCCTATGCTGGGCAGTGGTTCTTCTTCGCGCTCACCGCGCTCGGCATCTATGCGCTGGTCCTGCGGAAGCGCTGGCGGGACGCGGGCGGACGCTGACGTTCCGGCGGCTTGCCGCGCGCCGCGCCCGGCGCTAACCCGCCTGTCCGATGGAATATGTCTCCACCCGCGGCGCTGCACCGGTCCTCGATTTCGAGGGTGTCACGCTTGCGGGGCTGGCGCAGGATGGCGGGCTCTACGTGCCGCGCGAGTGGCCACGCTTCTCGCATACCGAGATCACGGCGATGCGCGGGCTGCCCTATGCCCGGCTCGCGGCCAGGGTCATGCAGCCGTTCGTCGGCGGTTGCCTGGGCGCGGAGCGGCTCGGCGAACTGTGCGAGCAGGCTTACGGTCGCTTCGCCCATCGCGCTGTCACGCCGCTGGTCCAGCTCGACGAGCGCAACTGGGTGCTCGAGCTCTTTCACGGGCCGACGCTGGCCTTCAAGGACGTCGCGCTCCAGCTTCTCGGCCTGTTGTTCGAGGAATTCCTGGCCCGCGAGAAGTCGCAGCTTACCATCGTCGGCGCGACCAGCGGCGATACCGGCAGCGCCGCGATCGATGCGGTGGCGAATCGCGACAATGTCGAAATCTTCATGCTCCATCCGGCCGGCCGGGTGAGCGACGTGCAACGCCGCCAGATGACCACGGTTCGCGCGGCCAATGTCCACAACATCGCCATCGAAGGATCGTTCGACGACGCGCAGGCGATGGTGAAGCGCATCTTCGCCGACGAGACGGTGACCAGCCGGCTCCGCATCGGTGCGGTCAACTCGATCAACTGGGCGCGATTGATGGCGCAGGTCGTCTATTATTTCGCCGCCGCGCTCCAGCTCGGCGGGCCGGAGCGCAAGGTTGCCTTCAGCGTGCCGACCGGCAATTTCGGCGATGTTTTCGCCGGTCACGTCGCAGCCCGGATGGGCCTGCCGATCGAGAAGCTGGTCGTCGCCACCAATGTGAACGACATCCTCCACCGCGCGCTGTCGGACGGCGACTATTCGGCAGGCGAGGTGACGTCCACCGCCAGCCCGAGCATGGACATTCAGGTCAGTTCCAATTTCGAGCGTTTGCTGTTCGATGTCGGCGGGCGCGACGGAGTTGCGCTCGCCGAGCAGATGCGCGGCTTCGATCTCACGCGGGCGATGCGGCTGACCGAAGCGCAGTCGCAGGGCGCGCTCGACCTCTTTACCAGCGTGCGGGCGGATGCGTCGGACATGGCGAGCGCGATGGACTGGGCCTCGCGCCATTGCGGCCAGATCCTCGACCCGCACACCGCCATTGGCCTCCACGGCGCGCAGCAGGTCGATCTGCCCGCCGATGTTCCGAAGGTGACGCTCGCCACCGCGCACCCTGCCAAATTCCGCGATGCGGTCGAGCGTGCGACGGGCTTCCGCCCAGCGCTGCCAGCCCGCATGGGCCACCTTTTCGAGCGCGAGGAGGCGTTCGAAACGTTGCCCGGCACTTACGAGGCGGTGCGCGCCTACATTCTCGAGCACGCTGCCTGATGGCGGAACTGGTCAGCCAGCCGATCCTGATGATCGGCGAGGGATGGGACGCCTATCGCCTGCTCGACAGCGGCAACGGGCGGAAATTCGAATCCTACGGCCCCTATCGCTTCGTGCGGCCCGAGCCGCAGGCGATGTGGAGCCCGCGTCTCGCCGAATGGGATCCGCACGGCGAATTCGTGCCCGGCAGCGACGAAGATGGTGGCGGCCGCTGGCAGTTCGCCTTCGATGTGCCTCGCGATGGCTGGCCACTCGAATGGCGCGATGGCGTGCGCTTCACCGCGCAATGCACCCCCTTCCGCCATCTCGGCTTTTTTCCCGACATGGGCCCGGTGTGGGACTGGATGGGCGATCGGCTCGACGGCAACGGCGAGGCCGAAACGCTCAACCTGTTCGGCTACACCGGCGTCGGCAGCCTGGCGCTCAGCCGGTTCGGCCGCGTGACCCACGTCGATGCGAGCAAGAAATCGGTCGCCCAGGCGCGCGAGAACGCCGCGCTGTCGGGCATGGAGGACCGGCCGATCCGCTGGCTGGTCGACGACGCCGCCAAATTCACCGCGCGCGAGGTGCGCCGGGGCAATCGCTATGACGGTATCATTCTCGATCCGCCGAAATTCGGCCGCGGCCCCAAGAACGAGACCTGGCGGCTCGAGGAAAGCCTTCCCAGCCTCGTCGCGGATTGCCGGCAACTGCTCGATGGGGACAGCCGCTTCCTTTTCCTCACCGTCTATGCGGTGCGGATGAGCAGTCTCGCGCTCGGCGGACTGCTTGCCGAGATATTCGCCGATCTGCCCGGCCGGATCGAGCATGGGGATCTCGGCGTGCGCGAGGCGGGTGAGGATGGTCGCCTGCTGCCCACCGCGATCTTCGCGCGCTGGTCCAATCCGGGCTAGGAGCGCGCATGGCCGATTCGCTGATCCTGGAAGTCGCCGATTTCGAGCACGACGTGCTCACCGGAATTTATTCCGAGGAGACGGGCAAGCCGCAGCCGCTGCGCTTCGCCATCACCGTCCGGCTGAAACCGCTGCATCGTTACGATCCGGACACCTCGCTCGACCATTCCAAGAACTACATGGACCTGAAATTCGCGGCATCGGACGCTTTGCCCGAAGGTGTGCATTTCAAACTGATCGAGGCGGTGGCCGATCATGTCTGCGAGACGCTGTTCCTTCAGGATAGGCGGATCGAGGCGGTGACGGTCAAGATCGTCAAGCTGGCGATCGCCGAAGCGGGCGAGAAGATCGGTATTACCCTTCACCGCGAGCGGCGCGAGTGAAGGTCCTGCGGATCGAGGCGCTGCCCGAAGAACCGCTGTCCGCCGCTGGCCGGTTCCATGTGGAGTGGCTGGCGAAGGCGGAGGAGGCTCTCGCTTCCGACGATCTGATGCTGGCGCTCGATCCGGCGGACCATCGCCATCGCGACTGGCGCCGCACAATCGCCCGCGATCTGGCGCGCAAGCACACGCCGCGTCAGGTGAACATCGTTTCGGGAGAGGACGCCACCGTGTTCGCCGCCTTCGCCGCCTATCTCGAAGCCGCCCCAGGCATTACCGGTCAATATTTCGAGGGGGATGGCCAGGGCGCGGGCGATCCGTCACAATAAGACCATGCTTGTCGACAGCTTCCAGCGCCGCATCACCTATCTGCGGCTGTCGGTCACCGACCGCTGCGATCTGCGCTGCACCTATTGCATGCCCGAGCGCATGAAATTCTTGCCGAAATCCGAGGTTCTCGATCTCGAGGAACTGCAACGCCTCGCGCTCGCCTTCATCGCGCGCGGCGTGACGAAGATTCGCCTGACGGGCGGCGAGCCGCTGGTCCGTCGCGACATGATCGATCTCGTGCGAGCGCTGGGCCGCAGGATCGGTGACGGGCTGGAAGAGCTGACGCTGACCACAAACGGCACGCAACTGGCGCAATATGCCGATGCGCTGGCCCGTGCGGGCGTGAGGCGCGTCAACGTCTCGCTCGACACGATCGATCGCGAGCGTTTCGCAGCCCTGTCCCGGCGCGATGCCCTTCCGCAGGTGATGGAAGGCATCGCCGCGGCCAAGGCGGCGGGCCTCAAGGTGAAGCTGAACACGGTCGCCCTGAAAGGCGCGAACGAAGAAGAGTTGCCCGACCTGATCGCCTGGGCGCACGGGCAAGGGCATGATGTGACTTTGATCGAGGTCATGCCCCTGGGCGAGGTCGATGGCGATCGGATCGACCAATATCTACCGCTGACGGCGGTGCGCGACCGGTTGGAGCGGCAATGGACGCTGACCCCATCCGACCACCGCACCGGCGGCCCGGCGCGCTATTTCGACATTGCCGAGACTAGCGGCAGGCTGGGTCTCATCTCACCTCTGACCGAGAATTTTTGCGCCGGATGCAACCGGCTGCGGGTTACCACGACGGGCCAGCTCTATCCCTGTCTCGGCGGTGGCGAGCGGGTCGATTTGCGCGCTGCGCTCCGTGAAGATCCGGGCGACACCGCGCTCGATGCCGCGCTCGACCGGGCTCTTGCCATCAAGCCCGAACGTCACGCCTTCCGCATCGACCGGCGCGGAGAGACACCCGCCCAGCCGCGCACCATGTCGGTCACGGGCGGCTGATGGCGATCCGCATCCTTTTTCTCGGTCCGCTCGGCGACCTGGCCGCCAGAGGCGAGCGCGAGGTCGCGGGTCCGCTGGACTGGGACGGTCTGCTGGAAAGCGTCGGCCCACAGGTTGCCGCGCAATTGCGGGATGATCGCGTGCATGTCGCCTGTGCGGGCAAGGTGCTTGCCGACAAGACTGCGTTGCTCGCACAGGACGGTGAGGAAGTCGCGCTGCTCCCGCCGGTGTCGGGTGGCTAGGCTCTCCGTCCGCAGCCCCGCCGATGTCCGCCTTCTCAATCGCGGCCTCTCGGTCGGCGAAGGGCTTGCCGCCTTCAACGCGGCGCACGGTAAGGCCGGCGCCGTTGCCTCGTTTCTCGGCAAGGTCCGGCCCGATGGCGACGTGAAGGCGCTCGAGCTTACCCATTACGAACCGCTGACCCTGCCCGGCATGGAGGCGCTGGCACAACAGGCGGTCGAGCGCTTTCGCCTCGACGGCGTGCTCGCTTGGCACCGGGTGGGCGTGATGCAGCCGGGCGATGCGATCGTCCTCGTCGCCGCAGCGGCCCGCCACCGGCGCGACGCCTTCGATGCGGCGATGTTCGTGATGGACCACCTCAAATCCGCCGCATGGTTCTGGAAGCGCGAGCGACGCGGGTCGGGGCCGGACGGCGAATGGCGCTGGGTCGAACCGCGCGGCGCGGATCACGCCGATCTGGCGCGGTGGAATTAATTCGCGTCGTTTGATCGCGATCAAACAGTTTCGGTGCGAGACGACCGATAACGACTGCACACCACGAGGGAGCAGTCGTCATGTCCAAGCATCTTACCCGCCAGCTCGTCGCCGAGCAGGCGATCGTCCATGGCCGGTTCGTCCAGCCGACGAAAGTCGATCGCAGCTTCGAAATGCCGAAAGTGCTCTACGGCGTCACCGTCGCGCTCTATCTCGGCTTCATCGCAATTATGGGGATCGGCTTGCAAAGTCCGGGCCTGTTGATTCCGATGGTGATCTTCGCGCTGTTCATCGTCGCCGGTTTCGGACTGCCCGCGCTCTGGACGCGCCTCGAACCGGACCACGGAACGCCGCAGATGCCGCTCGATACGCTTCTGCGGCGCGGGATCGCGACGCATACCGGACACCTCCCCGGCCGCGATGCGGCGGTGCAGATGCTGATGCTGCCCGCGCTGATCTTCGCATGGGGCTTGGTTACGGTCGCTATCGCCGCGACGGTCTAGGCACGGTCAATCGCAAGCCGCAGCCAGCAGCGCGGGGTCGAGCAGCTCGATCCCGCGTTTGCCGTCGCGCGCGATGGCGCCGGCGCGCTCCAGCGCGGTGAGCTGGCGGCTGACCGTCTCGATCGTCAGGCCGACCATGTTCGCCATCTCGCCCCGCGACAACGGCAAATCGAACCTGGGGGCGGGGTGGCACGGCGAATCGCTCGCGGCCTGGGCGAAGGCGAGCACCATGCCCGCGACCCTCGCCCGGCCGGAATTGCGCCCGGCGAGCGCCTGGATCGAACGGCTGGCGTGAAGGTCCTCCTGCGTCCTGCGCAACAGGGCGCGGGCGAGGGCGGGGTAGTGCTCGATCGCCGCCGCCATGTCGGGTCCGGCGAAAACGCACAGCGTGCTGTCGACCAGAGCCACAACGTCGTGATGGACGAAGGGCTGGAACAATTCGCCCACGAATCCGGCTGGGTGGACCAGAGCGAGAATATGCTCGGCCCCATCGGCACCGTAGCTCGCGATCTTGAGCGCACCCGAGGTGAGCGTCGCGCAGGCCGCGGGGTCACTGCCCGCGGAAAACAGGGTTTCGCCCCTCCGCACGGTTCGCAGGCGGCCTAGCCGGGCCAGCGCATCGCGCTCGTCCTCGGCAAGCACGGAGCAGGCCGCGCGATCCCTCACCGGGCAGGCGGCACAGCCGAGGCTCACCGGATTTGTGCGCGCAAGTCTCGCAGCGCGTCGTCTTCCTGCGCGATCAGCGCGAGAACCTCCGCGCGCGTCGCGTCGATCGCGGTCCGTTCCTCCGACTGGACCGCTGCCGCGATTGCGAGGATGTCGAGATCGGCGAGCGCGATCGCCGTGTCGCTGCGGATCGAATCGAGGTCCGACAGCGCGACTTCGGCGCTCGCCCAGGCGTCGCTGCCGACCGACGCTGCGGACGCGGCGGCGGTCAGACGCGAGGCGCCGGGCCGGGCGGCGAGGAAGCGTTCGTGCGCCGCGCGCGCGCTTTGCGAAAGTGCGGCGAGGCGTTCGGGCAGCGTTCCGGTCAGTCCGGTGGGCACTTCGGGAACGTCCAGTGCCGGGGTTTCGACAGTCTCGAATCGCCCTTCGGCCCGCTCGATGTCGCGAATGGCAAGCGACGGATAATCTCCCGACGCGCTCTGGCAGGCTCCGAGCCCCAGCGCGAGTACGAGCGCGGCCGAAGTGATCGATGGCGATGGTGCTGGACGGTGCATCGCGCTCCCTCTAGCACGCGGCGCGACCGATGCCAGCGCGAAGGGTGCATTTCCTGCATGTGCGCGCTGCAACGGCGTTGACTTGCGGCGGGTCTTCCCTTAACGGCGACCATCTTTCCGCAACCTGCCATCGGGCGGGTCGCCGGGTGCGTCGGTCATTCGCCTGAATTCGTCGGGTGGAGGTGTCGGCACAGCAAATTGAACGAGAGAATAGCACCATGTTCGCAGTCGTGCGCACGGGCGGCAAGCAGTACCGGGTTGCCGCCGGAGACAAGATCGCAGTCGAGAAGCTGGCCGGCGAGGCCGGTGACACCGTCACGCTGGGCGATGTCCTGCTCGCGGGCGAAGGCGACAATCTGGCCGACGTCGGCAAGGTCCAGGTTTCTGCCGAGATCATCGCCCAGGCGAAGAGCGAGAAGGTCACCGTCTTCAAGAAGCGCCGCCGCCACAACTACCGCCGCAAGGCCGGTCACCGCCAGCAGATGACTCTGTTGCGGATCGTCCAGGTCGGCGACTCGAAGGCCGAGAAGAGTGCGCCCGCCAAGGCTGCCGCCAAGTCGGACGATGCGCCCGTGGCGACCGAAGCCGCTGCGCCCAAGGCCAAGAAGGCCGCGCCGAAGAAGGATGCGGCTCCCGCGAAGTCGGGCGCCGAAGCCACCGAGACCAAGACGTCCGCCGCCAAGAAGGCGCCGGCCAAGAAAGCCGCCGCCAAGGCGGACGACAGCAAGTAAGGAGCACGGACGATGGCACATAAGAAAGCAGGCGGTTCGTCCCGCAACGGTCGCGATTCGGCCGGTCGTCGCCTCGGCGTGAAGAAGTTCGGCAGCGAGCAGGTCGTCGCCGGCAACATTATCGTGCGCCAGCGTGGCACCAAGTTCTACCCGGGCAGCAATGTCGGCATGGGCAAGGACCACACGCTGTTCGCGCTTACCGACGGTGTCGTGCGATTCCACGACGGCAAGCTTTCGCGCAAATACGTGTCGGTAGACATGATGGCGCAGGCAGCCGAATAAACGGACGCTCCGTGAAAGGGATCGTCCAGACGGGACGGTCCCAGCCGGGTTAACGACCGGCATACGAAGAGGGAGATGGGACCTTTCCGCAAGGGAGGGGGCCGTCTCCCTCTTGTCGTTTCTCCCTCGAAAAACCGAACCGGCGAAATCCTGTTTTGCCATCATGTAACCGTCACGTGTCCGGCCTAGGAGACCCGGAGCGTGGTTCCATTGGGAGACCGAGAATGTTCCATGTTACGGAACGGCTGCTGTTGCGGCCATCCTGGCCAGAGGATGCGCCCGCGATCCTGAGCGCGATCGGCGACGAGGCGATCGTGCGCAATCTCGCTCGCGCGCCATGGCCCTATGGGCCGGAGGACGCGCTCGCATTCGCCTCCATGAAGCAGGACGCGCGCATTCCCCATTTCCTCCTCGAACTGCCGGGCGAAGGCGTGATCGGCAGCGCCGGTTTCGGCGAGCAGGCCGGCGAGATCGAGATCGGATACTGGATCGCCCGGAAATGGTGGGGTCAGGGCTTCGCCACCGAAGCCTCGCGGGCGTTGGTCGATCTCGGCCGCTTCCTCGGACACGAGCGGCTCGTCGCCGGGCATTTCGTAGACAACCCCGCATCGGGCAAGGTCCTGCGTAAGGTCGGGTTCCAGCCGACCGGTGCGGTCGCAAAACGCTTCAGCCGGGCGCGCGGGGCCGAGACGGATTGCGCCGAATACGCGCTGGACCTCGCGGAGCAGAGCCCGCGCATCGAGTTGAAATGCGCGGCATGATGCCGAATAGAAGGGCCCCGCAATCGCTCGCGGGGCCTTTCCTAGTTTATTCCGCCGGCATCAGGGCGTCGGTGAATTCGCCCTCGTAGAGACCGATCAGCTCGCGATCGTCGTGGTCCCACGGGTGGAAGCCGGGCCTGAAATAGGCGAGCCAGGCGGGGAAGATCCGGCGCACGACGCCCGGCGTCACCGTCAGGTACTTGAACAGGCCCCAGCGCGCTTTCCAGCCGGTGATGCCGTCCTGTTTTAGCAGCATCATCGCATCGATCCAGCGGTTCTTGAAGAAGCGCCCGGTAACGATCATCATGACCAGGCTGCGCACGCGCCAGCGGCGCCAGGCGCCCCAGCCCTTCGTCGCGTGGTTCCAGGTGTCGTAGGCGACGCCCTTGTGCTCGATCTCCTCGACCGCGTGCCAGCGCCACATGTCGCGCACTTCCGGATCGGAGGTCTCGAAATGCTGCGGGTTGGCGAGGAACTCGTGCGCCATCATCGCGGTGTAGTGCTCGAGCGCCATGGTCACCGCCAGATTGGCGATCGCCGGGCGGCCCTTGGTCAGCGCGAGCAGTTCCTCGACGCGCTTGTCGATCGCCTTGATGTCGTAGCCGTGATCTTCGGCCAGCCGGTTGAAGGCGATGTGTTCGCGCGTGTGGTTGATCTCCTGCTTCACGAAAGCGCGGATCTCTGCCTCGAGCTTCGGCGGCGCGCCTTCGCGATGGGCTTTCACCGCTTCGATGAAGAAGGCCTCGCCCCGCGGGAAAGTGGCGGAGAGCGCATTGTGCCAGGCGGTGCCGAAGGGCTCGCCCGCCCACCAGCGGCGCGGCGCGGTGCCGCGATTGAAGCGTTCGTCCCGCACCACGATCGCGAGATCGCGGGGCGTGGGATCGTTACGGCTATCGACGTCGATATGGGCAGGTGCGTTCATGACACGACTCGCATTGACTACTTACAGCAGTGTAAATAGCCCTTACTTACATCGATGTCAATAAGCCTACTCGGCGGGCATCACTGCCGCGGCGTAATCGCTCTGCGTCTTGCCGAGCAAGGCGCGATCGTCGTGCTTCCAGGGGTGGAAGCCCGGCATCAGGATCGCCGCCCATTCGAAGAACATCCGCCGCATCATGCCCGGCTTCCACCACAGGAAGGCGCGGAGCCTGCGCCGGGCCGTCCGGCGGTCGAAGCCATCCTGTTCGAGCAGGCCAATCGCATCGCGCACCCGGTTGCCGAAGTATTTCTTCGTGATGAGCAGGGCGATCAGTGAACGCGTCTTGTAGCGTTTCCACGCGCTCCAGTCCTTCGTCGCGTGGAGCCAGACGTCGAACACCAGCCCCTTGTGCTCGATCTCCTCCATGGCATGCCAGCGCCAGATCTCGGCAGCTTCGGGATCGGCGCCCTCAAGGTAGCGTGGGTCGGCCAGCAGATGTCGGCTGATGATCGCGGCGAAATGTTCGAGCGCGATGGTAATCGCGAGGTTGAATTCCTTGGGCCGCCCCTCGGTCAGGTCGAGCATCGCCTGGATGCCTTCCGAGATGCTCTCCACATTGTAACCGTGATCGGCGACGAGACGATTGAACGCGACGTGTTCGCGCGTGTGGTTCACCTCCTGCTTGCTGAAAGCCCGCACCTCGGCCCGCAGGCCAGGCGGCAGATCGTCGCGGAAAGGCTTGAGCGTATCGATGAAGAACGCCTCGCCGCGCGGCAGGCTGGCGCTCACCGAATTGTACCAGGCGGTTGCCACCGGGTCGTTCGAGTGCCACCAGCGCGGGCTCTTGTGCTGCCGGTCGAACCGCCGGTCGCGCACGATAAGCTCGTGTTCCATGGGAGTCGCGCTGCCACGGGCGAAGCCGAATGCATTATCGTCCGGGGCGGGGCGGGCCTTGCCGTCCTGGCGGACCGGGGCTAGCTTTTCGGTCGGTGGCGTCATGGCGCATTAACGTAAATTAAGGATGATTCCGTGGCAAGCAGGAAGCGTTTAAGCCCCGAGGAGTCACGCCTCGCCGCACTGGAGGCGGCGCGCCAGTTGCTGATCGAGACCGGGCCGCAATCGGTCACGCTCAAGGCCGTGGCAGCGCGGATCGGTCGCACCCACGCCAATCTGCTGCATCATTTCGGCTCGGCCGCCGGGTTGCAGAAGGCGCTGGCTGGTTATCTCGCAGGCACGGTGTGCGACACCATTGCGGAAGCGGTGCGGGCCAGCCGCGCTGGCCTCGGCAATCCGCGCGAGGTCGTGGATCTCGCCTTCGACGCTTTCGACAAGGAGGGGGCGGGCGCGCTTGCCAGCTGGATGATCCTGACCGGCAACGAGGATGCGCTGACGCCGATCGTGGAGACCATCCACCAGCTCGTCGACGAGATCGCTCCGGACGAGGCCGAGGGGCACGAATATGCCGGCCGCATCCATCAGGACACATTGGCTCTGGTATTGATGGCGATGGGCGACGCGCTGATCGGCTCGGCCCTCGCGCGCTCGCTCGGCCTCTCGCCGTCGGCCGCGCGCGACCGGGCTGAGCGGATGCTCATCAATTCTCTGGCGGCGGTCAGTCCGCCCTGCTGAGCGCCGCTTTCTGCCAGGCGGGAAGCACTTCGGCGTCGATATCGTCCACCCGCAGGTGATCGACCGCTAGGCCGAGCTCGGAATAGGCGGATTTGCGACGCTTTTCTTCCGACCGGCCAATCGGCACCACGACCAGCCGGCGATTGACCTTCTGCCGCCAGTTCATCCGCGCGGTGTTTTCCTGGCCGATATAACAACCCTTATCGAAGGCGACGCCGTTCAGCTCGACCGCGTTGGTTTCCAGCCACAATATGTCCGCTAGGTCCGCGCGGGTCTCGGGCACGCCGAGCGCGAGGCGGTGCGCGGTCCAGGCATCGTCGGCGCTCTCGTCCGTGTCCGCCACCGGCGCGAGCCAGCGCTGCCCGAGCTCGGCGAGGCGCGGATCGGGTGCGCCGCCATCGCCCGGATGCGGTTGCCAGTGGACGGCGACATCCGGGTCGACCGCAATGTCGATCTGGCGGCGGAGGCGGTAGAGCGACAGCCGCTTCGCCAGATCCTCGGCCGCATCGGCCTCGCAATCGAGCAGCAGCTCGTTTTCACCAGCCGGCCAGACGAGGAAATCGAACATCGTCTTGCCCTGCGGCGTAAGCAGTGCGGCATAGACGGGCAGGGCCCTGGCAACGTCGTTGGTGACGAGGCCCTGGAGGAAGGCGGCGACGTCCTCCGCCTCGTCCTGCGGGGAAATACGCACCACGGCGCGGTCGAACAGGCGGGTTGCAGTCATGTCCGCAAGCTGGGCTTTGCGGCGCGGCGGATCAAGTGCCACCTGTCCTACAGCGGCTCGGCGCGTTATGGGGCGGCGATGGCTTGCGATCTCTTCCTTCCCGTGCGGCATCCAGCCCCCGTGCACCCCCGGTCTTTTCCTCTTCTGGACAGTGTAACACCTGGTCCATGTCCTACAGGGGAGGGGTCCCGATGACTCGCCTGACCATCCGCCGCCCAGACGACTGGCACCTCCACTTCCGCGACGGCGAGACCATGCGCGCGGTGGTTCCCCACACCGCCCGCCAGTTCGCCCGCGCGATCGTGATGCCCAACCTCTCGCCGCCGGTCACCACCACCGCCATGGCAGGCGCCTATCGCGACCGCATCCGCGCCGCCGTGCCGGAAGGGCTTGAGTTCACGCCGCTGATGACCGCCTATCTCACCGATCACAGCGATGCCGACGATCTCGCGGTGGGCCATGCGGACGGCGTGCTGACCGCGGCCAAGCTCTACCCGGCGGGCGCCACCACCAACTCCGCGAGCGGGGTTACGGATGTTGCCAACATCATGGGCGTTCTCGAGCGCATGGCCGCAATCGGAATGCCGCTCTGCGTCCATGGCGAGGTCGTCGATGCGGAGATCGACATCTTCGACCGCGAGGCGGTGTTCATCGACCGGGTCCTCGCACCGCTGGTCGCGCGGCTGCCCGAACTGAAGGTGATCTTCGAGCACATCACGACCTCCGATGCGGTCGCTTTCGTCGAGGGCAGCGGACCGAACGTCGCGGCCACGATCACTCCGCAGCATCTCCATATCAACCGCAACGCGATCCTCGTGGGCGGCATCCGGCCGCATATGTACTGCCTGCCGGTCGCCAAGCGCGAGGAACACCGGCTGGCGCTGCGCAAGGCGGCGACCTCCGGTTCAGACAGCTACTTCCTCGGCACCGACAGCGCGCCGCATCATCGCGGGGCGAAGGAATCGGATTGCGGCTGCGCCGGCATCTTCAACGCGCCCTTCGCGCTCGAGAGCTACCTCCAGGTCTTCGACGAGGAGAACGCGCTGGACCGGTTCGAGACCTTCGCCTCGCTGGCGGGGCCGCGCTTCTACGGTTTTCCGGTCAATGCGGAGAGCGTGACGCTGGAACGCGGCGAGGTCTTGGTGCCGGGCGAGGTCGACGGGGGCGGTGAGCCGGTCGTGCCCTTCCACGCCGGCGAGACGCTGGGCTGGCGGATGGTCGGCTAGAGCGGCCGGGCCGCCGCCGAGCGGGCCCGGCTGCGGTGCCACAGGTCCCAGACGAAGATCGCCGCCGCCGCCCAGATGCAGGCGAAACAGGCGAGCTGGGCGGGTCGCAGTTCCTCGCGGAAGACGGTGAGACCGAGGATGAAGACCACGCTCGGCGCGAGGAACTGGACGAAGCCGAGCATCGAATAGGGCAGCCGCCGCGCCGCCACCGCGAACATCAGCAGCGGCACGGCGGTCACCACGCCGCCGAGCGCGATTGCCGCGCTGAGCCCGGGGGAGATTGCGAAAGCCGAGCCGAAGCGATCCGCATACCACCACACGATCCCGGCGGAGGGCAGCAGCAGCAGTGCCGACTCGATGGTCAGTCCGGGCAGCGAGCCGACATCGAGCTGCTTCCTTACCAGCCCGTATGTTCCGAAACTGACCGCAAGCGTCAGGCTGATCCACAAGGTCGTCAGCGCGCCGCCGGCCAAGAGGGCGACGCCGATCCCGGCGAGACCCACCGCGATCCACTGCGCTTGGCTAAGCCGCTCCTTCAGCAGCATCGTGCCGAGGAGCACGTTGAACAGGGGGTTGATGTAGTAACCAAGGCTGGCCGCCAGCACGTAACCGCTCTGTACCGCCCAGACATAGGTGAACCAGTTGATCGCGATGAGGACCGAAGAGAGCAGAAGGCGAGTAAGGACTCGGGCGTTCGTCAGTGCGGCCCTGATCTGGGGCCATTGCCGACGGAACAGCACGATCACGATGCAGACCGGCAGCGTCCAGATGATCCGCCAAGCGACAAACTCGATTGGCGGCACTTCGGCCACGAGCAGCAGGTAAAGTGGGAAGAAGCCCCAGATCACATAGGCGCCGATCGCGGCGTAGAGGCCGGTTCGCGATTCGGATCGGGGTGGGCTCGCGCCGGGTTCGTTCATGTCGAGGCCGCTAGGCTTCCCGTCCCCGCATCGCAAGCACGGGGAATGGCAGGCAAAATCGGGAAATCGAAAAAAAATGCGTATCTGACAGCGTGGTTGCAGCCCGTTCAGATAAGAGGACCTATTGATGAACGTGTTCCAAGGGTGAACTCTTCCCCCTCGGGGTTCAGGGACCAACAGAAAGGACTGTCGCCATGTTCAACTCGCTCAAGACCACCGGCCTTGCCATCGCTGCCGGAAGCCTCGCTCTCTCCGCCCCCGCTTCGGCCGCGCCTGCTACGCACGCCGCCGCCGCTACGCCGTTCACATCGTACGGCCAGCAGACCCCCGTCTACGGCGACACGAGCTTCGACCAGTATCGCGGCCGCTGGGACGATCGCCGCTACGGCCGCGGCGATCGCTACAACAGCCGCTATGACGACCGCGTCTATCGCGACACCCGCGTGTGGCGCGGAAATGACGGCCGTTATTACTGCCAGCGCAAGGACGGCACGACCGGCCTGCTGATCGGCGGTGCCGCCGGTGCCCTGCTCGGCCGCGAGATCGCCGGACGCAACGGCGACCGCACGCTCGGCGCGATTCTCGGCGCCGCCGGCGGTGCGCTGCTCGGCCGCGAGATCGACCGCGGCGGCAGCAAGTGCCGCTGAACTGACCTCACCGGTTCCGGCCGTGCCCACCCGCGGCCGGTACGCGGCACCCACCGGGCCGCGGAAGGCGCCGTCTCCTGCCTTGCTGAAGGGCGGGGGCGGCGTCTTCAATATTTCTGGGTTCGACCGTCCCGCACTGGCGCAGGCGACGGTTGGGTCTGGCATCCGGCCCCGTTGGCAGGCTATTCGGCGGCCAACTCAATCGGAGACACATTGATGCGCCTTCCCCTCCTGTTCGCCGCAGCCCCCCTCGCGCTGCTCGCCGCCTGTTCCGGTGGTGACGACACGCAGGACGAGGCGGGCGAGCGCGATGCGGCGAGCCAGGCTGCGCTCGACGAGGATTTGGCCAGCGATCCCGATCTTGCCGGAAGCAACGAGGGCAATGCGGCCTTGACCGGATCGAGCGACGGCAGCTTGCCGCAGATCGACACCTCTCCCGAGGCGGTTACGGCCGCTCGCACGAGAGCGATGGAAATGATCGGCGGCACCGGCGCGCTGCGCCGGGCAGGCAGTCCCCGCGAACTCGACCGCGGAGAAAACGCGACTCCCGCCATGCGCCAGGCCGCGATCGCTGCGGTCGAGCCGGGCGGGCAGGACTGCGCCTCCCGCGTCGAATACACCACCGCCTGGGCTGCCAAGCTGCCCGGTGCCTTCCCGGTCTATCCACGCGGAAACACGCGTGAGGCCGCGGGTACGGACGAAGGCAGTTGCAGTCTGCGCGTCGTCACTTTCCGCACCCCGGTTCCGCTCGACGACGTACTCGCCTTCTACAACACGCGCGCGCAGGCCGCCGGTTTCAACACCGAGCATGTGAAGGCCGCAGGCGACAACATATTGAGCGGGGTCAAGGGACGCTCTGCCTATGTCGTCTACGGGCGCCGTCTGCCGAATGGCATAACCGAAATCGATCTCGTCACCAGCATCCAGTGACGAGGCCGCTCGGGGTCGATTAGCCTTCGGAAAGCCCGATGCCGATGCTCGCGCGCGGCTGAGCCATCTCCGTGCTGGCGACCGGATAGGCGCAGTAATCCGCGGCGTAGAAGGCGGCCGGGCGATGATTGCCCGACAGGCCGATACCGCCGAAGGGCGCGGCGGAGGAGGCGCCGTTGGTCGGCCGGTTCCAGTTGATGATTCCAGCGCGGATCTCGTTCCAGAAGGTCTCGAAATCCCTGGGCTGTCCGCCAATCAGCGAAGCCGACAGGCCGTAGCGCGTGGCATTCGCCTCTTTGATAGCCTCGTCGAAGTCGCGCACGCGGATCACCTGCAGCAGCGGGCCGAAAAGTTCGAGGTCGAGCCTCTCGTTCATATCGGTCGCATCGAGCATTGCCGGGCTCAGGAAAGGCAGGCCTTCCTTCAGGCGCCGCATGTGCATCAGCGGCGTCGCGCCGCGATTCATCAGAGCGACGAAGCTGTCGCACAGCAGGTCCGCGGTTTCGTTGTCGATCACCGGACCCATGAAGGGCTGAGGGTCGGCGAAGGGTTCGTCGACGATCAGGCGGCTGGCGAGGTTCTTCACCGCCTCGACGATCTGATCATACATCGAATCGACCACGATCAGCCGCCGTGCCGCGGTGCAACGCTGGCCGGCCGAGGTGTAGGCCGACTGGATGATCGTGGCGGCCGCGTCCTCGAGCTTGGGCGTATCGAGCACGACGATCGGATTGTTGCCGCCCATTTCGAGCGCGACGATCTTGCCCGGTTCACTGGCGAGCTTGCGGTTGATCGCGATCCCTGCGCGGGCCGAGCCGGTGAAGAGCACGCCATCGACCAGCCAGTGGCCGACCAGTTCCTTGCCTTCCTCCGGTCCGCCGATCAGGCACTGGACCACGCCCGCCGGAATTTCCGCCGCATGGAAGCACTTGACCAGGAATTCGCCCGTCGCAGGCGTTCTCTCGCTGGGTTTGAAGATCACGGTGTTGCCGGCGATCAACGAAGGGACGATGTGCCCGTTCGGCAGATGCGCCGGGAAGTTATACGGCCCGAGCACCGCCATCACGCCGTGGGGCTTGTGGCGAACGGCGGCGGTGCCCTGTAGAGCGCTGTCGAGCTTCTTGTTGCCCGTGCGCTCGGCATAGGCGGTGATCGAGATCTCGACCTTGTTGATGACCGCCTCGACTTCGGTCCGCGCTTCCCACAGCGGCTTGCCGGTCTCGCGCGCAATGAGTTCGGCGAAGGGATCGGCCTGCTTGCGCACTTCGTTGGCGAAGCGGCGCATGAACTCGATCCGCTGGGCGAGCGGGCGGCGCGCCCATCCGGCGAGCGCCTCGCGCGATTGTTCGATTGCGGCATCGACGTTGCCGATCGACCCGCTCCAGAACTCTTTGCCGGTGGCCGGCTCGATCGAAACGATCTGTGTGTCTGACAATTTATCGTACCCGTTGTCTTGTGGGCATCCGCGCCACGCCCGGATCCCGTTTCGTGCGTCGCGCTTCAGGATAAGCGCAATGTGATCGGCTTCCAAACCGGAAAAGTCAGCCGGCGAAGTCGCGTTCAAGCCGGAAGCGAGGCCGGCGATGGGGGAACGCCGTGCGCCTCGCCAGCCCGCCGGATCGAAGCGACTTTCTCTTTGAGCACCGTCCAGTCGTCACGTTCGTCGATTGCCGACCAGATGGCCTCGACTTCCTCGATCAAGAGCGATTGTGGGGCGGTCTCGTTCCAATAGGGATGATCGTGTCCCGTCGGATTGCGACCGGCGAGGGCTTCGGCAAGCGGGCCGCTGGCGTTTCGTCCGCCGCGATGGCGGTGGAAAAATGCGCTCGGCTCCAGCCCGCTCTCGCTCATCGCCTGCTCACTCGCGGCGAGCAGCGCGGCGTCGGCCTCGGGTCCGGCGCTCTCGACGCCGAGCCGCCAGCACCAGCGACGGCCCACGGCTTCGGTATAGAGCGGCCCGAACCGATCGAGCGCGGCGATCAGCGGCGGCGCGTCGGTCAACAGCCTCAGCGCGACTGCCAGTTGCGCGCAATTCCAGTGCACCGCCTCGGGCTGACGTCCGAAGGCATAGAGCCCCGCATGGTCGAAATAGGCGGCGGTAAAGCCCGGATCCCAACGCGGCAGGAAGCGCCAAGGCCCGTAATCGAAGCTCTCCCCGGTGATGTTCATGTTGTCCGTGTTGAGCACGCCGTGGACGAAGCCGGCGACCATCCAAGCCGCCGCACAGTCCGCCAGCCGTTCGACAACCTGATGCATCAGCCGCACCGCCGGCTCGTCGCGGCCGGGCGCGTCCTCGGGTGGGGGCGGGCCGGGAAACTGGGCCAAGCAATAATCGACCAGCGCGGCCATGTGATCGCGTTCCTCCAGCGCGAGGAGACGCTGGAAAGTGCCGATCCGGATATGTCCGTGGCTGAGCCGCGTCAGCACCGCGGACCGGGTGGGCGAGGGCTCGTCGCCGCGCTGCAATTGCTCGCCGGTCTCGATGACGGAGAAGGTCTTCGAAGTGTTCACTCCGAGCGCTTCGAGCATTTCCGTGGCGAGGATCTCCCGCACTGCCCCTTTCAGAGTCAGCCGCCCGTCGCCGCTGCGGCTCCACGGCGTGCGGCCGGACCCCTTGGTGCCGAGATCGAGCAAGCGGTCCTCGCGGTCGCGCAGCTGGGCAAACAAGAACCCCCGCCCGTCGCCGATCTCGGGATTGTACACGCGGAACTGATGGCCGTGATAGCGCAGGGCGAGCGGCTGGGGCAGATTGTCTGGAAGTGGCGCGAACCTTCCGAAATGCGCGACCCACCGCTCGTCGGATAGATCGGCGAGGCCCACGGTCCTCGCCCAGCGGTCGTTGCGGAAACGCAGCTCGGTGCGGGGAAAATCCGCGGCTTCGACCGGGTCGGCGAGCCAGTCCGCCAGAGCGGCGATCGGCGTGTCGGGACGATAGGCGGCAGGATCGGGACGGTCACTCACTTGCTGACAGTGGGGCGGCGTACGGCTCGGCGCAAGGGCTCGCAAAGCGCGGGCAAAGCCTGTATCGGCGCGCGGATGGATGCTCCCTACACCGACCGGACCTGGCAGAGCGCCGATGGCCTCGACCTGCATTTCCGGGATTATCCGGGTCCCAGCGACCGGCCTCCAATAGTTTGCCTGCACGGCCTGACTCGCAATTCGCGCGATTTCGAAGGGCTCGCCGCGCATCTCTCGCCCGAATGGCGCGTGCTGGCGCTCGACATGCGGGGGCGGGGCAAGAGCGACTACGCGCCCGACAGCGCGAGCTATGCGCCACCGGTCTATGTCGCCGATCTGATGGCGCTGCTCGATGCCGAGGGAATCGACCGCTTCGTCGCGATTGGGACCTCGATGGGCGGTCTGATGACGCTGATCGTCGCCGGCTCGGCGCCGGAGCGGCTGGCAGGCGCGGTAATCAACGATATCGGACCGGACGTCGATCCGGAAGGGCTCGACAAGATCAGGTCCTATCTGGGGCAGGGGCGCAGCTTCGCCACCTGGATGCACGCCGCCCGTGCCCTGGAGGAAACGCACGCCGCCGCCCACCCCTCCTACACGCTCGAGGACTGGCTGGTGATGGCCAAGCGCAGCATGATCGTGTGCAGCAACGGGCGCATCGCCTTCGATTACGACATGAAGATTGCCGAGCCGATCCTTGCGGCACAGGAAGCGGCGGTGCCGCCGGACCTTTGGCCGCTGCTGGCCGGACTGAAGGACAAGCCGGTCCTGCTGGTTCGCGGCGGACTGTCCAACATCCTGTCCGCCGACACGCTGGCGCGGATGGAGCGAGAACTGCCGCAGGCGCAGACCGTCACCGTCGAGGATACGGGCCATGCTCCCACGCTCGACGAGCCCATCGTGCGCGCGGCGATCGACGCTTTGCTGGCCCGTATCGCATGAGCGCGGGTCCGGGGTCGAAGCCCCATATCCTGCACTTGCAATCGAGCTTCGCGCCGGGCGGCAAGGAATTGCGGAGCGTCCAGCTCATCAACGCCTTCGGCAATGCGGCGCGGCACACGATCGTCTCGGCCGAGCCGGATCAGCTCGGCGCGGCCGAACGCATCCGCAAGGGGATCGCGGTCGATCTCCAGCCCGCCTTTCCCAGCCTCAAGGGCCTGCCGACACCGGGCCGGCTCCAGCGCCTCGCCAAGGCGATGAAGGGTTACGAACTCGTCCTCACCTACAATTGGGGCGCGATGGACGCGGTGATGGCGCACACGCTCTTTTCCGAGGTCCATGCACTGCCGCCGCTCATCCATCACGAGGACGGCTTCGACGAGAGCGAGGCGGAGCGGCGCAAGCTGCGGCGGACCTGGTATCGCCGGATCGCGCTCGGCAAGGCGTCGGGCCTCGTCGTGCCGTCCGACAAGCTGGAGGAGATCGCGCTGGTCGACTGGCAGCAGCCGCTCGGCCGGGTAAAGCGCATCCCCAACGGCATCGATACCAGGGCGTTCGCGAAAAAACCGCGCCCCGATGCGATCCCGCGCCTGCTGAAGCGGCCGGGCGAGCGCTGGGTCGGGACCATGGCTGGACTCAGACCGGTCAAGAACTTGCCGCGACTTGTGCGAGCTTTCGCCAAACTTTCCGACGAGTGGCACCTCGTCATCGCCGGTGAAGGGCCCGAGCGCGAGCGAATTTCGGCCGAAGCGGACAAGCTCGGGATCAACCACCGCGTCCATTTTCCCGGCATCCTGCCCGAACCCGCCAGGGTCGTGGGACTGTTCGACCTCTTCGCTCTCTCGAGCGACAGCGAGCAGTTCCCGCTCTCGGTGGTCGAAGCGATGGCTGCCGGACTGCCGGTGGTCGCGCCCCGGGTCGGCGACATCGCCGACATGGTGGCGGAGGAAAACCGCCCCTATCTTGCCGCCCGGCCCAACGACGAAGACCTGGCGGGCGCGCTTGCCGAGGTGGCGGGGGACGCGGCCCTGCGCGAGGCCCTGGGGGTCGCAAACCGTGAAAAGGCGCGCAAATCCTTCGACGAGAAGGGGATGATCGCCACCTACCGCCGGCTCTATTCCAGTGCGATGAAGCGCGATCTCTGACGCGCGGCCGGCGGTTTCATCCACGGTTCACCCGCCCCGGCACAGGTGCGGTCGCGAGCATTGAACTTGGCCACGGCCCGACTTAAAGACCGCCCCTCGACAAATCCCTTTCCCGCATTCTGAACCGGACCAGCCTCGACGTGGCCAAACCTCCCTTGAACGAAACCCGCCAGGAAAAGGCCGCGCGCCGCAAGGCTGCCGAGGACGAAGCGCTGATGCGCGAAGTCGACGATGCCGTGCGGCAGGGCGACATGGAGGACTTCGGGCGTCGCTATGGCATACCGCTGCTCGTCGTCGTGGTGGTCGCGATCGCCGCCTTCGGGGCATATCTCCTTTGGCAGGGTCGTCAGGACGCCGCGCGCGAACGCAACGCCGAGACCTTCACCACCGCGCTCGATCAGGTGGAAGCGGGCAATCTCGAGGCCGGGTCGCAGGCGTTGAACGAACTTGCGGCGGACGGCGACGGGATCGCCAAGTTCAACGCGATGATGATGCAGGCGGGCATCGCCAGCCAGCAGGGCAACAACACCCGAGCAGCCGAACTGTTCGGACAGGTTGCCGAGAACCAAGAGGCCCCCGCCGTACTCCGCAATGTAGCCCGCATTCGCCGGGTCGCCGAACAGTACGACACGATGGACAAGTCCGCCGTCGTTCGCGACCTAGGCCCGTTGGCGAAGCCGGGTAATCCTTTCTTTGGCAGCGCGGGCGAGCTCGTGGCCATGGCCCAGCTCGATCTCGGCAACCGCAGCGAGGCGGGCGCACTGTTCGCCGCGATCGCCAAGGACGACGACGTGCCCGATGGCCTGCGCTCGCGGGCACGGCAAATGGCGGGTGTGCTTGGCGTGGATGCGGTGGTCGACGTCGACCAGCTGCTCGAGGAACAGGGCGTCGATACGCAGGCCCCGCCGCCGGAAGGCGAGTGACACCAATTCCAGACGAAAGAGATTTCACCGCGATGGTTCATGGCAAACGCAAGCGCTTCCTGACGCAGACTCTTACCGCGATGTTCCTCGCCACCGGCCTGTCCGGTTGCGCGGGCGGCCTCTTCGGCGGGGGCAACGATGATAACGTGACGCCTACCGTGGGCAATCGCGTGCCGATCCTGTCGCGCGTGGTCAACGCCACCGAAGTCGATCCCTCGCTTGCAAGTGTGAGCGTCGTCCTGCCACCGGCAACGAGCAATGCCGAATGGGCACAGGCCGGCGGCACGGCGAACAAGGCCTATGGCCACCTCGCTTTGTCGGCCCAGCCGACGCGTGCCTGGTCGGCGCAGGTCGCGGGTGCGTCCAACCGCGAGCGGCTGGGCGCGGCGCCGGTGGTGGGCGGCGGCAAGCTCTTCGTCGTGGACAGCCAGGGAACGGTCCATGCCTTCGATGCTGGAACGGGGGCGCGAGTCTGGTCGCATGGCGCCAATGTCGATCGCAATCTGAGATCGACGGTCTTCGGCGGCGGGGCGAGCTATGCCGACGGCAAGGTCTACGCCACCAACGGCACCGGAGAAGTCGCGGCCCTGGACGCGAACACCGGCGGCGAAATCTGGAAGGTGAAGCCGTCCGGCCCCTTGCGCGGCGCTCCGACCGTGGCCTTCGGCTCGGTCTATGTGATGACGCAGGACAACCAAATTTTCGCCTTGAACGCCGCCACCGGCGAGCAGCAGTGGCAGGAAGTCGCCTCGGGAACTCAGGCCGGGGTGTTCGGCGTCGCTGCTCCCGCTGCTGGACAGGGCACGGTGGTCGCCGGATACAGCTCGGGCGAACTGGTGGCCTATCGCTACGAGAACGGCCGTGTGCTGTGGTCGGACGCTCTGGCGCTCACCAATATCTCGACGCAGGTCGGCTCGCTAACCGATATCGACGCCGATCCGATCGTGGCCGACGGGCGCGTCTATGCGCTCGGCCAGGGCGGGCGCATGGCGGCTTACGAACTGCTGACCGGCCAGCGCATCTGGGAGCTCAACCTTGCGGGCATTTCCACCCCGGCGATCGCGGGCGAGTGGATCTTCACGCTGACCGACGATGCGCGGATGCTCGCCATCGCCCGCTCGACCGGCCGGGTGCGCTGGATCACCCAGCTGGCGCGCTATCGCGACGAGGAAGACCGCGAAGGTCCGATCTTTTGGCAGGGCCCTGTGCTGGCCGGCGACAATCTGTGGTCGGTCAATTCTCGCGGCGAGATCTGGCGTGTGAGCACCGGCGAAGGCTCCGCCAGCCTCGTCGCCCAGCTCGACAACGCCGTGAGCCTGCCGCCGATCGTGGCGAACAATACGCTCTACGTGTTCGACGATGGCGGGCGGGTGACCGCTTTCCGCTAAACGCTATCGCGCCGTTAACCGTTATCGCGCTATGAGAGCGCGATGGGCGGGGCGACGGCGACGATGACGGGAACTGGCGGCAAGCCGCGAAGCGACGTTTCGGCGCTGACCGGGCTGGTGGGCGTTGCCGGCCTGCTGGTCTGGATCGCGATCTGCCGGTCCTGGCCGCATATCGCCTCCTCGCTGGACATTCCCGGCCCGCGTGAGCGGATGGTTGGGCCGAGCGCCGCGCTGATGGGTCTTGTTTTCGCCAGCGGCCCGATGGTGCTCTGGTCGGTCCTCGTCGAAAAGGTCCACCGCAATCCCACGACCGGGATCGACTGGTCGCTCAAGCACAGGCGCAAGCGCGATCGTTCGGTCACCTGGACCAAGATCGGGGCGCTGTGGATCACCTGGGCCATCATCGCCGCGCTTTATTGCCTGGGGCGCTGGTACTGGACCGACAATTACGCGTTCGCGCTCGACGTGCTGGCAACCGCGATCGCGCCGATGGTGGCGCTGTCCGTGCCTTACGTGATGTGGCTCGACCGGGTGATGATTGAGCCGCGCGACCACAGTTGGCATTTCGGCGCCATGCTGATGGGCCAGCTGGGTTGGGACCCCGAGCAGGTGAAGAAGCACTGGCGCGCCTGGATCATCAAGGGGTTCTTCGGTGCCTTCATGCTCTCGATCGTGCCGGGCGGCTTCGCCCATGTGGTGAATGCCGATGTGATGACAATCGCCGGCAATCCGGTCGCGCTGGGTGTCATGACGATCGAGCTGCTGTTCCTGATCGACGTGCAGATCGGGACGGTCGGCTATCTCGTCACCATGCGTCCGCTCGACGCCCATATCCGCAGCGGGAATCCTTTCGTCGCAGGATGGGTGGCGGCGCTCGTCTGTTACCCCCCTTTCGTCTGGGGCATCATCGGCAACGGGCTGGTGTTCAATTACGAACAAAACACGCGCGACTGGGGCTACTGGTTCTCGGGGCACGAAACGCTGCTCTGGGTCTGGGCGGGCTGGCTGGTCGTTCTGACGGGCATCTACGCCTGGGCGACAGTGGCGTTCGGCATCCGCTTTTCCAACCTTACCTATCGCGGCGTGATCACCAATGGGCCCTACGCCTTCACGCGCCATCCCGCCTATCTGTCGAAGAATCTGTTCTGGTGGTGCTCAGTTCTGCCGTTTCTCGTCACCAGCGGCAGCTATGTCGAGATGATCCGCAACAGCTTTTTCCTGCTGCTGGTGAACGGCATCTATTTCTGGCGCGCCAAGACCGAGGAAGCGCACCTGCTGCTGGAGGATGCGCGGTATCGCGAATACCACGCGTGGATGGGCCGCCATGGCTTGATCACCGCACCGCTCGAACGGTTGTATCGGGCGGTGCTTCCCCAGCCAGCCCCCGCATCGGAGCCGATCGGGTAGCTCAAAAGCTGTATTTGTAGACCCGATCGATGTCGCCGTTCCACTCGCCATGAAACTTGCGCAGCAGTTTCTGCGCCGGAACCTCGCCGCTGGCGACGATCTCGTCGAGCGTTTCGAGGAAGCCGGTTTCGTTGTCGCCCGAGGAATTCAGCCGGGCGCGGACATTAAGGCCTGATCGTGCGATCCGCAGCACCTCGCCCGCCAGATCGAGCAGCTTGCCGCCGCCGGGCAGCGGCGCGTCGAGCGCGAGCCTTGGCACCGCGTTCCGCAGCTCCTCGCGCTCCTCCATGTTCCAGTTCTTGACCAGATCCCACGCGGCGTCGAGCGCACCCTGATCGTAGAGCAGGCCGACCCAGAAGGCGGGCAGAGCGCAGATCCGGCTCCACGGTCCGCCATCGGCGCCGCGCATTTCGAGGAAGCTCTTGAGCCGGACTTCAGGAAAGGCGGTCGACAGGTGATCCCACCAGTCGCTCTGCGTCGGCTTCTCGCCGGGCAGGACTGCGAGCTTTCCGTCGAGAAAGTCGCGGAAGCTGTGCCCTGCCGCGTCGATGTACTTCCCGTCGCGGAAGACGAAGTACATCGGCACGTCGAGCATGTAGTCGACCCAGCGTTCGTAGCCGAAGCCGTCCTCGAACACGAAGGGCAGCATTCCGGTGCGGTGCGGGTCGGTGTCCGACCAGATGTGGCTGCGATAGGAGAGGTAGCCGTTGGGCTTGCCCTCGGTGAAGGGCGAGTTCGCGAACAGAGCGGTCGCAAGCGGTTGCAGCGCCAGCCCGGTGCGGAACTTCTGCACCATGTCCGGCTCGGAGGAATAGTCGAGATTGACCTGAATGGTGCAGGTCCGCAGCATCATGTCGAGCCCGAGGCTGCCGACGCGCGGCATGTGGCGCATCATGATCTCGTAGCGGCCCTTGGGCATGACTGGCAGATCCTCGCGGGTCTTGTCGGGCCACATGCCGAGGCCGAGGAAGCCGACCCCGCAGGCTTCACCCACTTCCTTCACCTGGGCGAGATGGCGGCCGGTCTCGGCGCAGGTATCGTGCAGGTTCTCGAGCGGGGCCCCGGACAGTTCGAGCTGGCCGGCAGGCTCGAGGCTCACCGTCCCGTCGCTCCCGCGCATGGCGATGACCTTGCCGCCTTCCTCGACCGGCTCCCAGCCGAAACGCTGCAGGCTGAGCAGGATGTCGCGTATTCCTCCGGCCTCGTCGTAGGAGGGCGCGCGGTGGTCGCTGCGGTGATAGACGAGCTTCTCGTGCTCGGTACCGATGCGCCAGTTTTCCTTCGGTTTTTCGCCAAGCTGCATCGGAGCGACCAGCTGGTCGCGGCTCTCGATGATCGGATCTTCGGCTGCCGAAGTGTCGCGCGTGCTCATTTGGCGCGCGTTAGAAAAGGCATCGCCCCTGCGCCAGTCATTTGTTCCAGTCACCCGTCACGCCCATCCACAGGGAGGTCGCCGCGATGGCCGCGGTCTCCCCGCGCAGGATGCGTGGGCCGAGCGTGACGGCTTGCGCCTGCGGGTGGCCCCGGATGGCCTCGCGTTCGGCATCGTCAAACCCGCCCTCCGGCCCTACCAGCAGGGCGGCGGGGCCGGTATGGGCGCGGTAAGCATCGGCCGCGGGCGCTCCGCCGAGTTCGTCGGCGAAGAAAAGCGCCCGGTCCGACGGCCAGTTCGCCAGCATCGCGTCGAGCTTCTGCGGCGTGTCGATCCGGGGAAGGGCGGTGCGGGCGCATTGCTCGGCTGCTTCGGTGGCGATGGTGCGCGCCCGGTCCGCGTTGAGCTTGTCGGCGACGCAGCGGCGTGTGACGACCGGATGGATCGCAGCGACGCCCAGCTCGGTCGCCTTTTCGAGCACGAGGTCGAACCGATCCTTCTTGAGCAATGCCGGACAGAGCCAGAAATCGGGAACGTCCTCTCGCGGCCGCAGACACTCGACGATCACCAGATCGACCCGCCGCTTGCCCGCCGCGGCGATGCGGGCAGCCCACTCGCCGGTGATGTCGTCGCACAGGATGACCGTGTCGCCCTCGGTCATGCGCATCACCTTGCCGAGATAATGCGCCTGATTGCCCTCGACTGCGAGCGTGCGGCCTTGCGCGAGTTCATCCTCGACAAACAGGCGCGGGGCGCTGCGCGGGGGCCAGGCGGGGGTGGCGGGCATGGCTTTGCAGGTGGCACGCCGGGAGATAGGGAGCAAGCATGAGCGAGCGCAGCGCAACCGAGATCGTCCCCGACAGCGAGCATCGCGGCCTCGTCGCCTGCCTGCCCCAACGCTGGCGCGATTACGCGCAACTGGCGCGGTTCGACCGGCCGATCGGCTGGTGGTTGCTGTTCTGGCCATGCGCCTGGGGCGTGTGGCTCGCCGGAGCGGGGCCGCAAGTGGCGCTGGTCGCCTGGTTGCTGCTGGGCAGCATCGCCATGCGCGGCGCAGGCTGTGTCTACAACGACATCGTCGACGCCGATCTCGACCGGCAGGTGGCGCGCACCGCATCGCGTCCGGTGGCAAGCGGCAGAGTATCGCGGCGCGGGGCGTGGCTGTGGCTGCTTGTGCTGTGTCTCGTCGGTCTGGCGGTGCTGCTTCAGCTACGCCACCTCGCTCAGGCTGTCGCGCTGGGCAGTCTGGCACTGGTCGCGGCCTACCCCTTCATGAAGCGGATTACCTGGTGGCCGCAGGCCTGGTTGGGTTTGGTTTTTACCTGGGGTCTGCTGGTCGGCTGGACCGAGCTGCGTGCCGACAATTGGGACGCTGTGGTGGCGCTCTATCTCGGTGCGGTTTTCTGGGTAATCGGCTACGACACCATCTACGCCTTGCAGGACCGCGAGGACGATGCGCTGGTCGGCATCCGCTCCTCCGCACTCCGGCTCGGCGGGTGGGTGAAGGGCGGGGTCGCGCTGTTTTACGGACTGGCGATGGCGTGCTGGGCACTCGCCTTCTGGCTGTACCGGAGCGATTGGGTGGCGTTGCTGACGTTGCTTCCGGCGGCCGGACATCTCCTCTGGCAGGTCGCCACTCTCGACCCTGACGATGCCGCGAATCCGCTGGAGCGGTTCCGTTCCAACCGCCTCTTCGGAGCGCTGTTCGCCGCCGCGTGCTTCGTTGTCGGGAACGCCTGACCCGAACTCGATCAGGCGGACCGGCGCACCCGGCCGAACGGAAGCATCCGGAAGATGCCCCCATCTTTGTCGAAAAAGGTGTGCTTGAGCGCGCCGAGGATGTGCAAACCGACCAGGTAGATCATGAACATGGCGCAGGTGGCGTGGATTTCGAAGATCGAATGGCCGAGTTCGCGATTGGCGCTCACCGGGAGCGGCGGAATGGTGAACAGGCCGAACATGTCGATGCTCCGGCCGCTCATCGAATTGGCGATCCAGGCACCGAGCGGCAGCAGGATCAGGAGAATGTAAAAGATCGCATGGGTCGTGCGGGCGAGCACCCGCTCCCAAGTCGCGTAATTGCCGGGCAAAGCGGGCATCGGATGGGTGAGCCGCCAGACGATCCGGCCGAGCGTCAGCACCAGGATTGTGATCCCGATGGCCTTGTGATCGGCGAAGAGAGCGGAGGCCTGCGCCCCGGTTTCGGCGTGTTCCGCGTTCGCGGCCAGACGCCAGTTCCAGATCACGAGTATGGCGATCAGCCAATGGAACACCATCGAACCGATCGAGTAGCGTGACTTCGACTTGGTGGTGATGGTCATGCGTTCTCCCCTCGCTGCCTTCGCCACGCCTAGCGTTTCCTGGCCTTCGCACAAGCGCTTCTCTTGCGGCGGGCGCAGCGGGCGCTAGATTGCGGAGCCATGACTACCCGTTTGAAAGCCCCCGACCGCGAAGCCTGCAAGCGGATCGGCCGATCCGTCCGCCAGCGCCTCGAGGCCGATCCCGGCATCTACAAGCTGCCGACCGACCAGGCGGAAATCTTCGCAGTTGGCGACTTTCTCAACGCGGCGGAATGCCAGCGTTTTGTCGACCTGATAGACAAGGTCGCCCGGCCGAGCGAGCTGCACGATTCCGCCTATGTCGCGAAGTTCCGGACGTCCTATTCCGGCAATTTCGACCGAGAGGACCCCTTCGTCAGAAGCATTTCGCGCCGGATCGATGACCTGCTCGGGATCGAACCCGAAAACGGCGAGCCGATCCAGGGCCAGCGCTATCTGCCAGGCCAGGAGTTCAAGCCGCACAATGACTGGTTCTACACCGATCAGGAATACTGGAACCTGGAAAAGACGCGCGGTGGCCAGCGGTGCTGGACCGCGATGGCCTTTCTCAACACCGTAGAGGAAGGGGGGCACACCCATTTCGTCGAGGTCGGCGCCTCGATCGAGCCGAAGCCCGGCGTACTGCTGATCTGGAACAATGCCACGCCCGACGGGCTGCCCAACGAAGGCACGCTCCATGCCGGCACGCCGGTGATCGCCGGAGAGAAATACGTCCTCACCAAATGGTACCGCACGCGGCGGCACGACTAGCGATCAGGCGCGGGCGAGCGCCTCGGCGATCAGCGCGCGCGTGTTGGCGACACCGTAGAGCGCGATGAAGCTGCCCATCCGCGGCCCCTGCGCGCTGCCCAGCAGCGTTTCGTAGAGCGCCCTGAACCAGTCGCGCAGCGATTCGAAGCCGCGCGCCTCATCCTTGCCGATCTCGTAGACGATCGTTTGGATGTCCTCGGCCGGTGTATCGGGTGCCATCTCCAGCAATGCCGCGTCGAGCGCCTTCAGCGCCTCCGCCTCCCGCGCATCGGGCGCACGCCGCTCCAGTGTCGGGGCGACGAAATCGCGGTTGTAGGCGAGGGCGTTGGTCACCAGCGCATCGAGTTCGGGGTGCTCGGCGGGGTCCGGGTCGGCGATGTAATTGCCGAGATAGGACCAGACCTGATCGCGGTCGGCCTGTGCGCCGAGCACGCCGACGAGGTTGAGCAGCAGGGCATAGGTCACCGGCAGGCTGTCACCCGCGCCCGGCGCCTCGCTCCCGGCAAAGCTGCCATCGGCGCGCAGCAGGTGCCAGGCCGGATTGCCGAGCTGCTTGTCCAGTTCCTGTTCGGGCAGGCGCTCGCGGAACTGCCAGTAATCGTCGACCGCGCGCGGAATTACGCCGGCGTGGAGTTGCTTGGCGGATTTGGGGTTGGGGAAGATGTAAAAGCCCAAACTCTCCTCGCTGCCATAGTCGAGCCATTGCTCGATGGTCAGGCCGTTGCCCTTGGACTTGGAGATCTTCTCCCCCTTCTCGTCGAGGAACAGCTCGTAAATCAGGCCTTCGGGCTTGCGGCCGCCGAGTACCTGGACGATCTTGCCCGACTGGGTGACGCTGTCGGTCAAATCCTTGCCGCACATCTCGTAATCGACGCCGAGCGCGTACCAGCGCATCGCCCAGTCGACCTTCCATTGCAGCTTGGCCATGCCGCCGAGCGCGGATTGCTCGACCGTGCTGCCGTCCTCGTCGGTAAAGCGGACCATGCCCGCCTCGGCGTCGACCACTTCGACCGGGACTTGAAGCACGCGGCCGCTGGTCGGCGAAACCGGCAGGACGGGCGAATAGGTCTGGCGCCGTTCCTCGCGCAGGGTGGGCAGCATGATGTCGAGGATCGCCTGGTTCTTGCGCAGCACCAGGCGCAGCGCATCGTCGAAGGCACCGGAATTGTAGCGCTCGCTGGCCGAGACGAATTCGTAGTCGAAACCGAAGCGGTCGAGGAATTCGCGCAGCATCGCATTGTTGTGGTCGGCGAAGCTGTCATGCTTGCCGAAGGGATCGGGAATGCGTGTCAGCGGCTTGCCGAGATTGTCCTCCAGCACGGACTTGTTCGGCACGTTCTCGGGCACCTTGCGCAACCCGTCCATGTCGTCCGAAAATGCCACGAGGCGCGTCTTGCCGTCTTCCGGCCGGGCACCGATCAGCGCTTCGAACGCGCGGCGGACCAGCGTGGTGCGCAGGACCTCCTGAAAGGTCCCGATATGTGGCAGGCCGCTGGGGCCGTAGCCGGTTTCGAACAGGACCGGCGATCCGTCGGGCTTGGTACCGTCGGGATAGCGCTTGAGCAGGCGCTGAGCCTCCTGAAACGGCCAGGCCTTGGAATTGCGGGCGATCTGGGGGAGCGAAGCCTCGGTCATCGGCTGGCTCCTTGCCGCTGGCGCTGTCTTTCGCAAGTGCGAAATGGCGAGAGGCGATTGCGAGACGCTGCGGCGAATTCGGTTTCCTACTCGAAAGTCCCGCCGTAATCGCCATCCTCATGGGCGGGATCTTCGAAGTTATCGATTCGCATTCGGCGGTTATCGGTCTCATCGCGCTGCTCGTGCTGCTGATCGCGTTCATCCTCGAACGCCATCCGCCGGTCACCATCGCAGTGACAGGCGCGGTGGCGATGCTGGCCCTGGGATTCGTCGCGCCCGACGACATGCTGGGCGTGTTCGGCAACAACGCTCCGGTCACCATCGGCGCGATGTTCGTGCTCAGCGGCGCCCTGCTGCGGACCGGGGCTCTGGAAGAAGTGTCGGGCTGGGTCATCCGCCGCACGCTGAGGCGGCCGAAGCTGGCGCTCGCTGAGGTCGGCGCGGGAACGATCGGTGCCTCCGCCTTCATGAACAACACGCCGGTCGTGATCGTGATGATTCCCATTGCCAAGCGGCTGGCGCGCGTGCTTCACATCGCCTCGACCCGTCTGCTGATTCCGGTGTCCTACCTCTCCATTCTCGGCGGGACGATCACGCTGATCGGCACCTCGACCAATCTGCTGGTCGACGGGGTCGCGACCGACAAGGGGCTGGCGCCTTTCGGCATTTTCGAAATTACCTCGGTCGGGATCGTCTCTGCCGCGGCGGGCGTGGCGATGCTGGTCCTGCTCGGCCCGTTGTTGCTGCCCGACCGCCCGAGCCGAGACGACGCGGAGATGGGCGAGAACGAAAGCTATCTCAGCCATCTCGTGCTCAATTCCGACAGCGAGCTCGTCGGCCAGATCCTCGAGAACACGCGCTTCTATCGCCGGCCGGGCGTCCGCGTGCTGGCGGTGCGGCGCGGCGGCGAATTGCTGCGCAAGGGCTTCCAGGACGAGGCGCTTGAGGTCGGTGACCAACTGGTCATCGCGGCGAGCCCGACCGAGGTCGCTTCCTTTGCCGAAGGGCGCGACTTTCGCATCGGCCTCACCGGCGTGGGCGGCGGTATCAGCACTTCGGGCCCCGATACACCGAGAGACCTGCGGCTGGTCAACGCGGTGATCTCTCCCTCGCACCCGATGATCGGGCGCAAGCTGTCGGAAATCCCGATGCTCTCGCGCTTGCGGGTCCGAGTGCTGGGCCTCGCTCGGCCGCGCCATCTCGCCGGGCCGGACCTTGCCAGCGCGCGGGTACGGGCAGGGGACCGGCTGCTGATCGCCACGGGCGAAGACGCGGTGGTTTCGCTTCAGAGCAATGTCGATCTCGCCGAGGTCAGCGATGCTCCGGTGCAGAGCTTCCGCCGCGCCCGCGCGCCAATCGCAATCGGGACGCTCGCCGCCGTGGTCGCAGGCGCGGCGCTGTTCGACCTGCCGATCGTCGCCCTCGCCATCGCCGGGGTGGCGGTGGTGCTGCTCACCCGCTGCATAGAGCCCGAGGAAGCGTGGAGCGCGATCGACGGCAGCACGCTGGTGCTGATCTTCGCTATGCTCGCTTTCGGCCTTGGCCTCGAGAATGCTGGCTCGATCGAGCTGATCGTAATTACGCTGCAACCTGTCCTGGCGGAGGCCTCGCCCTTCTGGTTGCTGGTGATGATCTACGCGATCACCAGCACGCTGACCGAGACGGTGACCAACAATGCGGTGGCGGTGATCATGACCCCGCTGGTGATCGCTCTGGCGAATGCGCTCGGCATCGATGCGCGGCCCTTCGTGGTCGCGGTGATGTTCGGCGCCAGCGCCAGTTTCGCCACGCCCATCGGCTATCAGACGAACACGCTTGTCTATGGCGCGGCGAATTATCGCTTCATGGACTTCGTGAAGATCGGCCTGCCGATGAACGTGGTGGTCGGCATCGCGTCCTGCTTCGCGATCTCGGTCTTTTTCTGAGCATTCGCGCCACCCGGCGCTTGGCAAGCGTTCCACCTTCGTTCTAGACGGCCGCCATGCTGCCCGCGCTGCCTCTTCCGGCCCTGCACGCCAGCCATGCGGGCATCTGGCTGCGCGACGCGAATGGCGCGACGCGCGGCTGTGCCAAGGGCGAGGCGGTGATGGCGGTGGCCGATACGCCGCATCTGGTCCTTAACGCGCCGCTGGTGGCGAGCCGGCTGGGCTATCCCGACCTGTCGGGGCTCGACCTGCTGGAACTGTTCGCCTTCGTCCACCCGGCGCGGTTCTGCGTGCCGACGCCCAAGGGGATCGCCCACGCGCTTGGGCTGGACGAGGTGGAGGCCGACGACGGCGTTCCCCTGCTTCTGCAACAGGCCGCCGCGCGGCTGATCGAGACATGCGAGGAAGAAAGCTGGGCCGAGCGCGAGGGCGCCTGGTCGACCCTGCAATCGCTCACCCGTCTGCGCTGGCCGTGGGCACAGGTGCTTGGCCCCCACGTGCACAAGCCCGAGCGCGCGGAGAAATGGCTGTTCTCGCGCCTGCCCGAATGGGAGGAAGCGCCCGAGCGCCCGCAGCCGCAACAGGTTCTGCTCGACGAGCTGGAGATAGAGGGCCAGCTCGAACGGCTGACCGGCGAGGGATCGGAACGGCGCGAGGGCCAGAGGCTCTATGCCAAGGGCGCGGGCGGGGTGTTCGCGCCGCGCAGCCGCGAGAAGCGCCCGCATGTTTTGCTGGCACAGGCGGGGACCGGCATCGGCAAGACGCTCGGCTATCTCGCCCCGGCGTCGCTTTGGGCGGAGCGGTCGGGCGGCACGGTGTGGGTTTCGACCTACACCAAGAACCTGCAACGCCAGCTCCGCAAGGAAAGCGCGCGCGCCTGGCCCGCCATGCGTGGCGACGGATCGCAACCGGTCGTGGTGCGCAAGGGGCGGGAGAACTATCTCTGCCTGCTCAATCTGGAGGATGCGCTGCAAGGCGGGTTCGCCGGGCGGCCCGCAATCCTCGCGCATCTGGTGGCGCGCTGGGCCGCCTTCAGCCGCGATGGCGACATGATCGGCGGCGATCTGCCCGGCTGGCTCGGCACGCTGTTCCGCAAGCGCGGGATCGCGGCGCTGACCGACCAGCGCGGCGAGTGCGTCTATGCCGGCTGCCCGCATTATCGCAAATGCTTCATCGAGCGCAGCGCCCGGGCGAGTGCGCAGGCCGATCTGGTGATCGCCAACCATGCGCTGGTCATGGTCAACGCCGCACGGGGTAGAGACCATGCCCAGCGCCCGACACGGATCGTTTTCGACGAGGGGCACCATGTCTTCGACGCCGCCGATTCGACCTTCGCCGCCGCGCTGACGGGGCAGGAGGCGATCGAGCTCAGGCGCTGGATCGTCGGCCCGGAACGCTCCAATCGAGGCCGCCGCCGGGGCCTCGCCGCCCGGCTGGCCGATGTTGCAAGTTATGACGATGCGGGTGGTGAAGCGGTCGAGGCGGCGGTCGAGGCATCCCATGCCCTGCCGTCCGAAGGCTGGCTCGGGCGGCTCGCCGAAGGGATGCCCGATGGCCCAATCGAGGCGCTGCTCGCCCAGGTTCGCGCGCTGACCTATGCGCGCGACGAGAAGGGTCAGGAAGCGGGCTATGGCATCGAGACCGAGATTGCGGAGCTTCCCGGCGAACTGGTCGAGGCGGCGGGTCATGCCGCACGCGCCCTAGCCGAAATACGCCTGCCGCTGATGAAGCTCGGCGCAAGGCTCGAGGCGGTGATGGAGGACGCGCCCGACTGGCTGGATGCGCAGGGTAGGGCCCGGGTCGACGGTGCGCGCCATTCGCTCGCCTGGCGGATCGATCTGCTGGCGGCGTGGGAGGCGATGCTGGCGCGTTTCGGTGGCCCTGCCGATCCGGAATTCGTCGACTGGTTCGCGGTCGATCGCAACGACGCGCGCGAATTCGACGTTGGATTGCATCGCCACTGGCTCGATCCGATGAAGCCCTTCGCGCGGGTGGTGCTGGAGCCCGCCCATGGCGTCATGCTGACCAGTGCCACTCTGACCGACCGTGGCGAGGACGGTCCGGACTGGCCGGGCGCGGTGGCGCGCAGCGGGGCGGTCCATCTGGATCTCCAGCCGCAGACCGCCGAGGCGCAGAGCCCGTTCGACTATGCCGCGCGTGCCGAAGTGCTGATTGTCACCGATATCCGCCGGGGCGATATCGCCGGACTGGCAGGGGCCTATGCGCGGCTGATCGAGGCGACCGATGGCGGGGTGCTCGGCCTATTTACCGCGATCCGCCGCATGCGCAGCGTGCATGGTCGCATCGCCGACCGGCTCGCCCGCGCCGGCCTGCCGCTCTTCGCTCAGCATGTCGATCCGATCGACACCGGCACGCTGACCGACATCTTCCGCGACGATCCGCGCGCCAGCCTGCTCGGCACCGATGCCCTGCGCGACGGAGTCGACGTGCCCGGGCGCAGTTTGCGCTGCGTGGTGATGGAAAGCGTTCCCTGGCCGCGCCCGACGATCCTTCACCGCGCGCGCCGCGCGGCGGCCGCGGCACGTGCCGACGGGGGCGGGGGGCAGGCCTATGATGACGCGATCATCCGCGCCCGCCTGGCCCAGGCATTCGGCCGGCTGATCCGCACGCATGACGATGCGGGGCATTTCGTGGTTCTCTCGCCCGCCTTCCCGAGCCGGCTACTGAGCGCCTTTCCCGCCGGCACACCTGTCATGAGAGTGACGCTCGACGAGGCTTTACAGCGTGTCGCGCACGGTGTTGGAAGGATCGCCGAACCCGTCCCGGAGAACGAAACGCAGTGATCACCCGCCGATGAAGAAACTGGGCCTGTTCCGCCACGCCAAGTCCGATTGGGGCGCGAGCGACATGCGCGACTTCGATCGCGGGCTTAACGCGCGCGGCCGGCGCGGCGCGCGCTTGATGGGGGATCATATCCGGAGACAGAATGTCGGCTGGGACCTGTTGCTCGCGAGTCCGGCGGAACGGGTACGCAATACGCTGGAAGAGGCGGCGATCGGGTTGGAACCCGAATGGGAGAAGCAGCTTTACCTCGCCTCGAGCGATTCCATCTGCGACGTGCTGCGCGCGAGGGGCAAGGATGCGGAGGCGATTTTTCTCGCCGGGCACAATCCAGCCCTTGGCGACATGATCCTCGAACTGGTGGCAGGTTCGGCCGAGAACGCTCTGTTCGATGAGGCCAAGATCAAGTTTCCCACGGCGACCTTCGCGATCCTCGAGCTCGACATCGAGCAATGGGCGGACCTTCGTTCCGAATGCGGCCGACTGGTGCATTTCACCCGCCCGCGGGATCTCGACGCGGAGCTTGGTCCTCAGGACTGACGAAGAAGGGCCGGACCTCGATGAAAGGCCCGGCCATGTCACCCGATTACCAGAAGAAATCGTAGATGACGTCCACGACCCGGCCGTCATAGCTGTCGACCAGCAGCACGTCGTCGTAATAGCGTATCCAGCGATAGGGACCATAGACCGGCGGCAGGCGATAGCGCCACGGATCGTTGATCTGGTAGCGGCTGCCGTAAAACAGGTTCTGCAGGCGGAAGCCGACATTCACCCGGCTATAGCGATGGGTGCGATAGGGCGAATAATAGCGCCCTATGCTGAACAGATTGCGGTTGCTCGCGCGGTAGCGTTGCCAGTCGTAGCGCTGGTTGTTCCGCCAGGAACGCTGATCCCAGCGGCGATAATCCTGACGGGCGTCGCGATAGAAGTCGCGATAATTGCGCCCGTCCTGCCGCCAGTCGCGCCGATCATCTCGGCGGTCTTCGCGCCAGTCGCGGCGATCCCCACGTCGGTCCTGTCGCCAGTCGCGCCGATCCTGTCGATCATCGCGCCGATCTTCCCGCCATTCCTGCCGGTTCTCGCGGCGATCCTCGCGCCAGTCCTGACGGTTCTCGCGACGATCCTGACGCCAACCTTGGCGGTTTTCGCGGCGATCCTGACGAGCATCTCGATCCTGCGCCTGAGCGCGCCGATCGCGGATTTGCTGCCGAATTTCGGGCGGAACCTGGCTCCGCGTCCGGTCGCCCCGAGGCTGGCTGCGGTCTGAGCGCTGAGCGAGCGCGAGTTCGGCCTGTGCGCCCAGAGTGGCAGCATTTGCCGGCATCCCGGTCGCGACCATGGCGAGCGCCATGGCAACAAAAGTGCTGCCCCTGCGAATTTTTTCGGGTGTCATGGAGCTCTTCCATCCTTCCAGATTGGCCGCTCCACCATACGCGGCGATTGTCGATGGATGGGGCAATAAGGGGGACGGGCTGACATGATACTGAATGAAGCGCATAGCCTCTCGTTCATGTTCCCAATGTGTTAAATGAACGCACTTGACCCGGCCGGTCTCTCATGTTCCGGAGGAGAAGATGATCGACACACTCAAGGCGGTCGAGGCCGATATCGCGCGTCGCTTGGTCGCCGGGGAACACGACCGCCGCTCCGCGATGCACACGCCGGTGATCGCTACGGCCGATGCCGATATGCGCGTAATGGTCCTGCGTCATTTCGACGAGGATCGGTGGATCCTTCGTTTCCACACCGATTCCCGCGCACCCAAGGTCGCAGCGATCGCGGGCGGAGCGCCGGTCGGCGTATTGTTTTACGATCGCGAGGCGAAGGTACAGATTCGCTGCCATGGGTTCGGACGGATCGAGGTCGATGGTTCCGTGGCAGACCGCGCCTGGAACGAAAGCACGAATTTCGCCCGTCGCTGCTACCTAGGCGCGGGGCCGGGTGAGGGGGCCGTCGGGCCGACGAGCGGCCTGCCCGAACGCTTCGAAGGGGTGGAGCCGAGCGACGGGGATCTCGCGCCGGTTCGGGATAATTTTGCCGTACTGATCGTCGAACTCGCCAGCCTGGACTGGTTCTATCTTTCGAACGACGGCCATCGCCGAGCGCGCCTCGAACGCACGGGCGGCGAATGGTCGGGAAGCTGGATTGCGCCCTAACCTAGCGGCGGACGAACTCGTCGAGACGCTCCGATTCGACCGGCGAGCTGTCGATCCGTTCGACCTCTGCGCGCGGCGGACCTTCGTGCATGGCAGCGATCATCCGTTCGACGGCGGCGCTTTCGCCTTCGACATGCGCCTCGACCGTGCCGTCGGTCTGGTTCAGGACCCAGCCGGCCAGTCCCAGTTGGCGGGCTGTCTCCACAGTCCAGTCGCGGTAGAACACGCCCTGCACGCGGCCATGGATGATAAGGCGGCGGGCGGTCACCGCAGCGATCCGCCGTCGATGCCCGCCCGCGACATGTGAATCACGCGGCCTGCTTGATATCGCGCAGGGTCAGATCGAAAGTCACGTCCTCGCCGGCGAGGGGATGGTTGCCGTCGGCCTTGATCGCCTCGTCGCCGACCTCGACCACGAAAAGCGTGATCGGCTGACCGTCCTGCCCCTGGGCCTGCAACTGCATACCCGGCTGCGGCGCGGCTTCGGGCGGGAGGTTGGAGCGGGGGATCTCCACTACCAGCTCCTCGCGCCGCGGGCCGAAGGCGTTCTCGCAGGGGATGTCGACGGATGTCTCGTCGCCCACTTCCATTCCGGTCAGCGCCTGTTCGATCTGCGGGAAGATCTGTCCGCCGCCGAGCGTGATCTGCTGGGGGCCCGCGTCTGCGGTGCTGCCGACTTCCTGACCGTCGCCGCGCTTGATGGCATAGTCGATGGTCACGGTGTCGCCGTTGTTGGGGGTAGTCATAGCAATCCTTTGATTTCGTGTTCGCGGCGCAAGAACGACGCCGCCGGGAAACGCGCCCGCTTGCCGGGCGCCTCGCACGTGAGTCTCGCAAATCGGGAAGGGGTAAGTCAAACGCAGTGCCGCAAGCGAGGCAGGGCCGGCCGGAATAAGGGCAGAGTTCATGGAACAGCAATGAGGCCGCTGCATTGCAAACCGATGTTGATTTCCAAGCTTTTCCGCACCGGATTCGTGCTGGCTCTTGTCGCGATCCTCGCGATCGCATTGATGCCGGCGGCACGGGCGCCGATGGTCTTCGCCTCCGACAAGCTCAACCACATTCTGGCGTTCTTCGTGCTTGCGGCGGGGGGAAGGATCGCCTGGCCCCAGCTGAACGGAGCCGTACTGGTCGGTCTCCTCGCCGCTTACGGCGGGCTCATCGAGATCCTGCAATGGGAGATGGGCTATGGGCGCGATGCGGACTGGATGGATTTCCTGGCGGACGTGATCGCGATTCTCGCCGGAATGGCAGTTGGCCATGCCTTCCTGCAATTGTTCCAGCAAGAGCGCACGCCAGCCGAGACCTGATCGCGGTGGCACTCTTACAGGGTCGCGCGCCTTAGTCCGGCGCGCAACCCCGATCGGTTCAGCGGGTCAGCTTCTTGTACTGCAGGCGGGTCGGCCGATCGGCCGCGTCGCCCAAGCGACGGCGCTTGTCTTCCTCGTACGCTTCAAAATTGCCCTCGAACCATTCGACATGGCTGTCGCCTTCGAAAGCGAGGATGTGCGTGGCCAGCCGGTCGAGGAAGAAGCGATCGTGGCTGATGACCACGGCGCAGCCGGCGAAATTCTCGATCGCCTCTTCCAGCGCGCCGAGCGTCTCGACGTCGAGATCGTTGGTCGGCTCGTCGAGCAACAGGACGTTGCCGCCCTCCTTCAACATCTTGGCCATGTGGACGCGGTTGCGTTCACCGCCCGACAATTTGCCGACGTTTTTCTGCTGGTCCTGGCCCTTGAAGTTGAACGCGCCGACATAGGCCCGCGTGCTCATGTCGTGGCCGTTGACCTTCATGTAGTCGAGCCCGTCGGAGATTTCCTCCCAGACGTTGTTGGTGGGGGTCAGGTCGTCACGGCTCTGGTCGACATAGCCGAGATGAACCGTCTCGCCGACCTCGATCGTTCCGCTGTCAGGCGTGTCCTGACCGGTGATGATCTTGAACAGCGTGGACTTGCCCGCGCCGTTCGGCCCGATCACCCCGACGATGCCGCCCGGCGGGAGCATGAAGGACAGGTCTTCGAACAACAGCTTGTCGCCATAGGCCTTGGTGATGTTCTTCGCCTCGATCACCTTGCCGCCGAGGCGTTCGGGCACCTGGATCACGATCTGCGCCTTGCCGGGCTTGCGGTCGTTCTGCGCGTCCTGAAGCTGTTCGAACTTGCGAATACGGGCCTTGGACTTGGTCTGGCGCGCGCTGGGGGTCTGCCGGATCCATTCGAGTTCGCGGCTGAGCGCCTTCTGGCGGCCGCTTTCCTCGCGGCTTTCCTGCTCGAGACGCTTGGCCTTCTTTTCGAGATAGGTCGAATAATTGCCCTCGTAGGGATAGTAGGACCCGCGATCGAGTTCGAGGATCCAGCCCACCACATTGTCGAGGAAGTAGCGGTCGTGGGTGATCATCAGCACCGCGCCGGGATATTCTTTGAGATGGTTTTCCAGCCACTGCACGCTTTCGGCGTCGAGATGGTTGGTCGGCTCGTCCAGCAGCAGGATGGAAGGCTTCTGGATCAGCAGGCGGGTGAGCGCCACGCGGCGCTTCTCGCCGCCCGACAGCTTGGTCACATCCCAGTCGCCCGGCGGGCAGCGCAGGGCCTCCATCGCGATCTCGAGCTGGTTGTCGAGCGTCCAGCCGTCGACCGCGTCGATCTTGGTCTGGAGGTCGTTCATCTCCTCGCCCAGCGCCTCGTAATCGGCATCGGGCTCGGCCATCTCGGCAGCAACCGCATTGTAGCGATCGACGAGATCGGCCGTATCGCGCGCGCCGTCCTTGACGTTTTCGAGCACGGTCTTGCTCTCGTCGAGCTGGGGCTCCTGCGGCAGATAGCCGACGGTGATGTTCTCGCCCGGCCATGCCTCCCCCGCATAATCGGTATCGATGCCGGCCATGATCTTCATCAGCGTGGACTTGCCAGCGCCGTTGGGGCCGACGATGCCGATCTTCGCGCCCTGATAGAATTGCAGGTTGATGTTGCTCAGCACCGGCTTGGGGGCGCCGGGGAAGGTCTTGGTCATGTCCTTCATGACATAGGCATATTGCGCGGCCATCGGGGTCGTCCTGTCTGCTCGATCTGATTGGAAACTCGTGCGCGCAGATAGGGGCTGCGCCCGGTTCGGGCAAGCTGGACTTGGGCCGGGCGGGGGGATAGCAGGGCGGGCATGATCAAACGCTCCCTGGCGCTTGCCGCGCTCCTCGCCGCCACATCGCTTTCTGCCAACACCCCGACGCCGCCGACCCGTTCGGTCGAGGACGTCGCCGACATTGCTCTCACCAACGATCAGTGGGCATGGGATTTCGTGGAGGGGATCACCACCGAAGTCGGGCCGCGGCAGGCGGGGACCGAGGCCGAGAAGCGCGGACGGGACTGGGCGGTGGCATGGCTCAGGAATGCCGGTTTCGCCAATGTCGCGGACGAGCCTTTCCAGATGGACACCTGGGTACCGGGCGATACGCACAAGGCCGAGATCGTCTCGCCCTTCTCGCAGCCGCTGGTGATCCAGCCGCTCGGCACAAGCGCCTCGACTGGGCCGGAAGGGATCACGGCGGAAGTGGTCGAATTCGCGAATGTCGATGCCCTGCGTGCCGCGCCGGATGGCAGCCTGAAGGGCAAGATCGCCTATGTCTCGCATTCGATGACGCCGACGCAGGACGGCTCACAATATGGCTTCGCCGGCCCGGCGCGCTGGGTCGCGGCGGGAATAGCGGCGAGCAAGGGCGCGGTGGCAACCGTCATCAAGGCGATCGGCACCGACTATCACCGCAATCCGCATGTCGGTGGCACGAGCTTTCCCGACGGCGTGAAGCCTACTCCGGCGGGCGCGCTGAGCCTTCCCGACGCCGCGAATTTGGAGCGCATGTTCGACCGTGCCAACGGCCAGCCGATCCGCATGAAGCTGACTCTGACCCCGCGCGATCTGGGCACGACGACCAGTGGCAACGTGGTCGGCGAGATCGTCGGCCGCGATCCCTCGCTGCCGCCGGTGCTGGTCGCCTGCCATCTCGACAGCTGGTGGAACGGCACGGGCGCGTTCGACGATGGCGCGGGATGCGGTATCGTTGCCGCAGCAGCGAAGAACGTCGCCACGGCCGGCCAGCCGCTGCGAACCATTCGCTTGCTGATGGCCGGAGCGGAGGAAACCGGGTTGTGGGGCTCGAAAGCCTACAGCGCAGCGCATATCGACGAGCCGGTCGCGGTCGGCCTCGAAAGCGATTTCGGCGCGGACCGGATCTGGCGCTTCGAAAGCAATTTCGTCGAGAGCAATCCCGATCTCCATGCGAAGATCGCTGCTGCCGTTGCGCGGTTCGGTGTATCGAACGGCACTGCGATCGCCACCGGCGGCGCCGATATCGACATCGCGCGCGATCAGAATGCCGCGATCATCGATCTTCAGCAGGACGGCACCCGCTATTTCGATCTGCACCACACACCCGACGATACGCTCGACAAGATCGATCCCGATCAGCTTCGCCAGAATGTTGCGGTCTGGACGCAGGTGATTGGCATTCTGGCCGAAAAACCCCGCGAAATCTTATCTCCAAAATGACCGCAGTTTTTGTAGGAAAGTAATCTGGAGCAATGCACCTTTAAGGAATATGTGCTCTAGCCACCGGTGAGGGGGCGGCATCGCATATGCAAAGCCAGATATTGCAGCTGGTCAATCCGGCGATCGCTCTGATCTTTGCTGCGGCGTTTGCCGCGCTGTGGTTCGGCGATCGGACCAAGCGACACACGGCGATCCTCGCCGCGGCCTTCGTCGTGATGGCCGCTGCCTATATCTCCTTTCATTTTAATCCCGACCCGGACGGCGTGGTGCCGACCGTCATCATGCATGTGCTCACTTCGGCGGCGCTCGCCGGCCTGATGTTGGGCGTGTGCGAGCGAGTCGGCGCGCGATATTCTCTGGTTGCGGCGGCAATGATCACGGCGGGCTTCGCGGTGCTGATGGTGCTGACCAGTGGGGCCGAGAACCATATGCCGCGAATCATTGCGGGCAATACCGGCTACGGACTGATCCTGGCGCTCGGCACGCAATCTCTCGCTCGCGGATCGAGCAGGGGGGCGATAGATCGCCTGCTGGTGTGGATGTTCGCGCTGAGCGCGGCGCAGTTCTTCGTGCAACCTTATCTCGGAGCGATCATCGAAGGGCCGATGACCTCGTCCGAATATCGCGAAACGAGTTTCTTTGCCGTCGTCACGCTCAATCTCGCCGTCTGGTCGATGATGCTCGCAATGGCGATCGTCGCTGCCTGCGTCGTCGATCATGTGGCAAATGTGAAAACCGAATCGGAAACCGACGGCTTGACCGGGCTGACATCCCGCCGCGCCTTCGAGCGTGACGCGGTCGTCCTGATCGATAATGCGCGCGCGAAGAAAACCCCGGTGGCGGCGATCGTCGCCGACATCGATCATTTCAAGCGCGTCAACGACATGTGGGGCCATCAAGTCGGAGACCGGGCGATTGCCGCTTTTGGCGCTCTGCTCAACGATGCCGTGCGCAATGGCGACCGGGTGGGCCGGATCGGTGGAGAAGAGTTCTGTATTCTCGCGTGGGATTGCACGGGCCACAAGGCAGCTCGTCTGGCCGAGCGCATTCGCGCCGACTTCGCGCGAGCCGAGATAGAGGGCCTTTCCGAAGGCCTGCACCTGACCGCCAGCTTCGGTGTTGCCGAATGTTGCGATGGAGAGGGCTACGGCCGTCTTTTCGCAAGGGCCGATGCCGCGCTTTACCGTGCAAAGGCGAACGGGCGTGATCGGGTGGAAGGTCAGATGCCCGAAAAAACGGTTGCTGCCATCGCCGACGCGCGCCGGGTCGCCTGATCAGCCGAAGGTTCTTGCAGCCAGGCGGCGAACGAGCAGCGCCTGAAACACCGCGCGTATGGCGAGGAACAGGACGAAGGACAGCCACAGGCCGTCATTGCCCCACGCGTGGGTGAACCACAGCGCCGCGACGTAGATCAGCGTCGCTGCGACCATCGAGCCGAGGAGTGCCCGCGTCCAGCTCGCCCCGACGAAGGCGCCGTCGAACACGAAAGCGGCGACTCCTGCGATCGGCATCAGCGCCAGCCAGATGCTGTGCTCGCGCGCCATCGCGGCAACCGCAGGCGTCGCGGCGAAGCTGTCGAGAACCGGGTCGGCGAACAGCGCGAAGAACAGCGAAACCAGCAGCGCCGCTCCCATGCCGCGGACCAGAATCGCGCGGAGATAGGCGAGATAGCCCTCGCGATCCCCGGCCCCGGCACGCTCGCCATTGAGAACCTGCGCGGCATTCTCGAAACCGTCGAGGAGCAGGGCGATCAGCACGAACATCTGGTAATAGATGCCGTTCGCAGCGAGGGCGACCGCGCCCCTGTCGGCGGAGATGCGCGTGAGCGATGCCAGCGCGACGGTCAGGATCACCGTCCGCAGAAAAAGGTCGCGATTGACCGAGAGGAAGGGCCGCATCCTCGCCCATGCGAGCGTGGCTCGATCGCGCGCAGCGACTATTACCGCGCGTCCGGTTTCTCCCCGCATCACGAACAGAACGACCGCGAACAGCTTGGCGTATTCGGCGATGAAGCTCGACCAGCCGATCCCCGCGACTCCCCAGCCGAGGTCGAGCACGAACCACAACCCGAGCCCGACATTGAGCAGATTGTAGGCAACTTCGAACAGTAGCACCGCCGTCATCCGCCGACGCTCGACGAGAAAGCCGACCAGGGCCAGGTTCGTCATCACCGCCGGCGCGGTCCAGTAGCGTATGCTCGCATAGACGCGCGCAGCATCGAGCACCCTGCCTTGCGCGCCGAGCGCTTCGAGCAGGGCAGGCAGGAGAACCGGTTTCAGCACCAGCAGGATCGCCGCGATCGCCAGTCCGATGGCAAGCCCGCGCACCAGGGTCGCCGCCTGCGCCGCGCCGCCGCTCGTCTCGGTCGCTCGCGTCCCGTCCTGCGCCACCAGCCCCGTCGTGCCGGTCTTGAGGAAGTTCATCACCGTAAAAAGCACCGCGAACAGCCGCGCGCCCATATCGACCGCGCCTTGCGTTGCGGCATCGTCCAGCCGGCCGACGATCCACATGTCTCCGAGACCGATCAGCGCAGTGGCGACATTCGTGACCATGGCGGGAAGAGCAATCGCCCAGATCGCCCAGGTTTCGAGACGCGGCGTCGCGACGGGTCGGCTCATCGCTGATGCATGCCTCCTGATGGGCCCTCGCGAAATCGGATGGTCGGGGAGACAGGATTCGAACCTGCGACCCTCTGCTCCCAAAGCAGATGCGCTACCAGGCTGCGCTACTCCCCGACACCGATCGATACCGGTCCGCCACTCGTGCTCGCGATCGGTGGGCCCGGCAGGACTCGAACCCGCGACCTAGCCGTTATGAGCGGCCAGCTCTAACCAACTGAGCTACAGGCCCCCGATCATCGCGAAACACGCGGGCCAGCGCGCCTACCTCGCGCGCGCCGGCAGAGCAATAGATCATACGACGACATGATCGACGATCTCGGAAACCGTGGTCGGCCGTACCCCGCGCATGTCGAGATAGGCATACACTCCGCGCAGCCAACCGTAAAATCCGTCGAGATCTTCCTCGCTGTTCACATAAGGCGTGTTGCCGGGGACGAGCGAAGGGCTGTGAAAGCTCAGCACCAGCAATGGCAGTCCGTCATCGATGGCAATGTCCAAACCGCGCAGCGCATCCTGCAGCGAGATGCCTTCCGGCGTCAGCGCGATCCTTTCGAGCAGGCCGAGGCGCGATAGCAGGCCGGGGAGGCGGGGAAATCGTTCCGCCCATGGATACAGGATGCCACCGAGCTGACGCAGCATCCCCCAATAGACCGTGGTCAAAGGGAGTTCGAGGAGGCTGCGCTCCTCGTCTACCCAGTAGGGCCAGAGGGGATGGGTGCTGTAGTCCGGCCCGTGGCCCTTGCGATAATCGTAGCGGCTGCGGACCGAGCTATCGATCGCAATTCCTGCCTCGCGCAGCATTCGCGCCGAATGACTGCCCAGACCGTAACGGCCCGCGCGATAGATCCGCGGCGCACAGTCGAAATTGCGGTGAATCACGTCGCGCAGGCGGAGGAACTTCTCGCGCATGAGATCCGGCGGCAGATTGCCGGCATAGCTGGTGAAGGCGTTGACCTCCTCCTCGTGCGGCGGATTGACCCAAGGGTGGAGCTGGATGCCGATCTCCGCGGTACCGCGCTTCGCGGCATCGCCGAGTATCTCCACCGCGATTTGGGAATTGGCGATCGGCCAGTCGATCAGATAGACCGGAACCACACCGATATTCTCGCAGAATTCCTGGAATTTCGCGAGCCGGCGGACATGATCGAGATCGTAGTCGAATGGATGGAACTCGCCGTTCCAGTCGAACTCTTCCTCGGTATCGACTGTCAGCAGGGCGCGCTGGCCGAACGCTTGCGAAAAGGCCGCTTTCTGCGTGTGCAGCGGCGGGATGAGCATGTCGTAATCGGGGATGCCTGCCGTCATGGCCCGATCTCGTGACTCCTGGCTAGCCGTTGGCACGGTCCGGTTCGCGCAATTGGCTAGGATCGGCCTCGATCGCGGTCAAGAGCGGCAGAGTGAGCAGCAAGCGGTCGGCTTCGCGGACCAGTTCGCCACCGGCCGCACGCGCTTCCGCCAGGGCAAGGCGCAGGGCAAAGCCGGCGCCGAAGATACCCGCGCTCACCGCGCCGCTGGCCGGCCGGGTCTCGGTGGAAAAGATGTTCTTCGAAGCAGCGAGGGTGCCGGGAAGGTCGCAACGCATTTCCAGCAAATCGCCGTTCGCCTCGAGTTGCAAGACGAGTGTCTCCCCGGCACCCGTCGCGGATGCCAGCGTCGCAAGCATTCTCCAGGCGAGCATCTGCGCCTCGCTTTCGCTGACCGGCAGGAGTGTCGGCTTGTCCGGCAACTGCGCCGCGAACTGCGCGACCCGTGCGGACAGGACGTTCTGCAACTGACTGACCTGCTGCCGAACGATGGAGCTGAAGTCGCATTCGCCGCTCTCGACGCCTTGCGCCGCACTTTCGAGCTTCGCCAGGCGATCGAGTTCGTCGAACCCCGCCAGCATCCGTGCCGCGTCGCCCGCGATGGTGGCGGCAAGCGCGCGATATTCGTGCGGGGTCGCGCCGAACAGCTGCTGCTGGATGACTTCGGCGAACCCCTGGATCGCGTTCACCGGCGTGCGCAATTCGTGGAGCAACTGGCGAATGCGATCCGCTGCACTTTCCGCTCGATCGGCAGCGCTTTCCGCACTCGGTCGCCGCAAGCGCGCGGCGTAGCCGAGGAAGCGGCCATCGCCATTGTCGAAGCGCGGTGTCGCATCGATCAGCCAACTGCCCGCGACCGCCGTAGCGCCCGGCAGATCGATCTGCGCGCCACGCACCGGCTGGCGGTTGTGGAACGCCGTTGCGAAGGGATCGCGCGGCGTGATCCCATCATTCGCGGCGATGAGGTCGAGCCCGACCACCATCGGCGCGACCGCGGCGTCCGCGATCTCGAGGCGACCTCTGCTGTCAAGGCCGGCGCAGAAGGAAGCGATCGCGCGGCGGTACGGCGCGGCCTTCTTTTCGGCGAGCGATCCAGACTGTGAATTGCCACCGGATTGGGCGCCTTCGCGCGCTTTCGTGTAGGCTTCGATCCGTTCGACCAGTGCACCGATGCTCGTGCCTTCGCGCGAGCGGGTTGCCGGTCCGGCGGGCGGAATTTCTTTTTCGATCTTCGCCTGAGGGCGGGGGGCAGGCGTCTCGACGGGTTCGCACCGTTCGGGCTGGGGCAGGCCGCGATCGCTCACACCCAGTCGATCTAGCAGTTCCACCGCACCATGCGGCAGATCGCGGCGAAAGCGGAGGAACCCGCGCGCGCGAACGGGCAGTTCGGGGATCAGTTGCTTCCACTCGTCATCCGAGAGCCGCGCTCCCGCAAGCGCGGACGCAGCGACATCCGACTCTTCTTCCGCAAGCTGAGCGACAAGGTCGGGCATGCGGATGCGCGACGCCGCATCGCTGACGATCCGCGCGCGTTCGCGGTCAGGAATAGCCTTGGCAAGAGCGTGGAGCCGCAGAAACGCCGCTGCAACCAGCCGATCGTCCGCGCCGCTCTCGGTCTGGCCGAGAAGGTCCAGCAGCTGTCTATACTGGGTACGCGTCGCCAGACCGCCACTCGCACGGTGGCGCAAGACAGTGGCTAGGCGGTCGTCGAACAGCATGGGTTTCCAAGGATGGTGGCACGGGCAAAGCGCTCGCTTCACACCCATGCCATATGGCGATCAATGCTTACGAAAGAAACACGCCCGACGGAATGATACCCAGTTCGTTGCAATGCGGGACGATTGCTGCCAGAAACAATAATATTAGCCGGGAGGGTGGGGAACAATCGCGATCCTTGCGGCGGAGCGGAGCGAACGTGCCCGCATCACAACGCGTTTTGGGGACGCATGACATGATCAATTTGGACGAGATCGACCGCCGTTTGCTGGCCGAACTGCAGGACGAGGGGCGAGTCACCAATGTGGAGCTGGCCGGCCGGGTCGGACTGACCGCGCCGCCATGTCTGCGTCGGGTGCGCAGCCTGGAACAGGACGGCGTTATCCGTGGCTATCATGCCGATCTCGACCCGGCGAAGCTTGGCTTTTCGATCACGGTATTCGCGATGGTCAGCCTGAAAAGCCAGGCCGAGGACGCCTTGCGCGAATTCGAGACGGCGATGCGCGATTTGCCCGAAGTGCGCGAAGTTCACATGCTGAACGGCGAGATCGACTTCATCCTCAAGATCGTCAGCCGCGACCTTCAGGCCTTTCAGGAGTTTCTCACCAGCAAGCTGACGCCCGCCCCGAACGTGGCGAGCGTCAAGACCAGCCTGACAATTCGCACCACCAAGCACGAGCCGGGCGTTCCGCTCTGATGACATCCGGGCCGCGCAGCGGCTCTTCCTCCGCGGACTTGCGCTGCCCACTCTGCTGCAACGCCGATTTCCACGATCGCCCGGGTGGCTGGCGGGAATGCACCCATTGCGAGGCGGCGTTCGATCGCTCCGCGATCGTCGATCCGGACGGAGCGCGCCGGGCTTTGTGGGCGCACGCTCAGGGCGCGCTGTTGCCTTCGGGCATCGTCCTCAACCCCGTGGCGAAACGCAATCTCGACTTCGCAACGACGCGGGTCGGGAACCGGAGCGCGAATGTCACTCTCGCTGCAATCGCACGGCCCACCGAGGTCGAGAGCTTTCTGAAAGCGACAGCGCCGATCGCCGAGTTCTTTGCCGAACGGCTGATCGTTGTCGATGCCGAGAGCACGGCGGCGGCCCCGCCATCCGCCGTGCGCGTGCTAGCTAGACCGCTGGCAGGGGATTTCGCAGCGCAACGCAATTTCCTCATGGACGCCGCCCACAGCGACTGGGTGCTGCAACTCGACACGGACGAAAGCCTGACGCCGGACAACGCGCGACAAGCCTTGGCTCTTGCTGAACGGGCAAAGGCGCAGAAACTGCGGGCCTTGGGATTGCCGCGACGCAACTTTGTCGATGGCGTGCTGGCAAGCCTCTATCCCGATATCCAGTACCGCTTGCTGCGGAGCGACGTGCGCTTTTCGGGTGTCGTTCACGAGCGGCCCGTGGTCGCTTTCGAGAATACCGCTCTCGGCCTGTCGTGCCCGATCGACCACGCGCTGAGCCGAGACCGGGTTCGGGAGCGAAGCGCGCAATACGCTGCCATGGCCGCGGACGGCGAACGCCTTCAGGACGAAGCCGCGCTTCTCGAACCGATGCCGGAACGCTGGATGGCATTCCTGTAGGCGGCCACGGTCTGCTTGGCGAGCGAGCTGCGGTCGAACCGTCCGGAAGCAGCGAGCGCCTTGTCCCGCCAGGTGCTCAACAGGGAGCGGTCTGCCAGCAATTTCGCGAGCATGTCGGCGATGGCACTGCCCTCGCAACTCCCGACCAGCATTCCCCCATCAGTCTCTCCGACGAATTCTCGCGCGGAGGGGTCCTCGGCACAGGCGATTACGACGCGCCCGAACGCCAACGCTTCCTGATAGACCAGCCCGAAACTCTCGTAGCGTGAAGGGCAGAGAACCACATGAGCGCCTTCGAACGCCGCCAGAAGATCATCCTGATCGAGCCGGTGATGGCAGTGCCAACTGGCGCCTGCCGGCGCGCCTGTTGCCGTCTCCACATCCTCCCGCGTGACGCCAACCAGTCGGAAATCGACCGGTTGGTCCTGAAGCAATTGCGTCGCCCGCGCGACTGCATCGAACCCCTTGCGCAATTCGGGACGTCCCACGAACAGCACTTCGATCCGTTCGGAGGCCGGGTCGGGGAACCGCGCACACCGTGCTCGCGCGAGGAATTCGGGCGCGAGGCTGAGGCCGATCAATGCGTGCTCGGCGCAAGGGGGCGTGGGGGCTTCGTAGAGCGCGGCGATCTTGCGCCCGTGCTCGCGGCTGTTCGAGATCAGTCCGGCAGAGCCCCGCGCGCTCGCAGCCTCAAGCCAACGGGCGACCATCCCGTCGAGACGATTGCGCAGCGTGTCCGGCTGTTCGAGCGTTTCGGCGACCGGGCTGCTGCACCGCGTGACCAGCGGGATGCCAGGTTCCGCGGCGAGTGCGAGAGGTGCGTACCAATTGGTGCCTTCGATCACGTCGAAGGGGCGCCGCCGATGTTCGTGCCGGATTGTCCTGCGGAATGCCAGCGGCGCGGCGAGGTGACCGATCGCCGGACACTTGCGTATGATTTCCAGTGCAGGCGTAAGCGCGTCGGCAGCGCCTACCACTTCGACAGAGCCGTCCATGGCCCGGCCGTAACGGTCCAGCGTCAAAACGCGCACGTCGTGGCCCTGCTCTGCAAGCGATTGCGCAATTTCCCGCGCAGCGACGGCCAATCCGCTTTTTTCGGGCGGGTAAGTCCATGCGACGATGCCGACGGAAAGAGACGGCTGGTCGGGCATGCCTCTCACCACGGGCTTCGTGTCAGTATAGTTCCCGCCCAGCATCGCAGACCAGCCGGTGTCAGCGCGAGCAATCAGGCGTCACGCTCCGCAAGCCATTCCTCGAGCCATTTGATCGAATAGTCGCCGCTGAGCACGTCGCCCTGACGGAGCAGTTCCTGATGCAACGGGATCGAGGTCTTCACGCCCTCGACGACCATTTCCTCGAGCGCGCGGCGAAGGCGCATGATGCAGCGCTCGCGAGTGCGACCGTAGACGATCAGTTTCGCAATCATCGAATCGTAATAGGGCGGAATGCGGTAACCGGCATAGAGTCCGCTATCGACGCGGACATGCATGCCGCCCGCCGCATGGTAATGCGTCACCTGTCCGGGGCTGGGTGCGAAGTTGAAGGGATCCTCGGCATTGATGCGGCATTCGATCGCGTGGCCTTCGAAGCGGATGTCCCTCTGCTGACAGGACAGGTCTTTCCCGTCGGCGATGCGGATCTGTTCGCGCACCAGATCGATGCCGGTGATCATCTCCGTCACCGGATGTTCGACTTGCAGACGGGTGTTCATCTCGATGAAATAGAACTCGCCGTTTTCCCACAGGAACTCGATCGTGCCCGCGCCGCGATAGGCCATGTCGCGCATCGCCTGCGCGCAGATTTCGCCCATGCGATCGCGTTCTTCGCTGGAAAGGACCGGGGAGGGCGCTTCCTCGAGCACCTTCTGGTGGCGGCGCTGGAGCGAACAATCGCGTTCGCCCAGATGGATCGCACCACCGCGACCGTCACCGAACACCTGGAATTCGATGTGACGCGGATTTCCGAGATATTTTTCGATATAGACGGTGGCGTCGCCGAAAGCGGCCTTCGCCTCGCTGCCCGCCTGTCGCATCAATGACTCGAGCTGGTCCTCGGCCTCGCACACCTTCATGCCGCGTCCGCCGCCACCGCTCGCCGCCTTGATGATGACGGGATAGCCGATTCCGGCCGCAATCGCGCGCGCTTCGTCGAAATCGGAAACTGCGCCGTCGCTTCCCGGGACCAGTGGCAGGCCGAGCTTGCCGGCGGTCCGCTTCGCCTCGACCTTGTCGCCCATCGTGCGGATATGCTCCGGCTTCGGGCCGATCCAGGCGATATCATGCGCCTCGACGATCTCGGCGAACTTGGCATTCTCGGAGAGAAAACCGTAGCCCGGATGGATTGCGTCGGCATGAGCGATCTCGGCGGCCGAGATGATGTTGGCGATGTTGAGGTAGCTTTCGCCTGCGGGCGGCGGTCCGATGCAGACCGCGTGATCGGCGAGGCGGACATGCATGGCGTCGGCATCGGCGGTGGAATGCACCGCCACCGTCTCGATCCCCATCTCGTGCGCGGCGCGGTGGATGCGGAGCGCGATCTCGCCGCGATTGGCAATCAGTATGCGTTCGATCGGCATGGGAGGCTCAGCCGATCACGACGAGCGGCTGGTCGAATTCCACCGGCTGGGCGTTGTCGACCAGGATGGACTTGACCGTGCCCGACTTGCCGGCGGTGATGGGGTTCATCACCTTCATCGCCTCGACGATCAGGATGGTTTGACCTTCCTTCACGCTGTCGCCGACTTTCACGAAATCGTCGGCACCCGGCTCGGGCGCAAGGTAGACGGTTCCCACCATCGGAGACTTGATCGCACCGGCCACATCAGCGCCGTCGGCGCCCGCCTCGGCAGGCTGCGCGGCGGGTGCGGCGGCAGGAGCCGCCGGTGCCATCGCCGGAGCGGCGGGCGCGGCCGCCGCCACGGCCAGGGCGCCGCGGGAAACGCGAATCTTGCGTTCCCCGTCCTCCACCTCGATTTCGGTCAGGCCGGTCTCGGCGAGCATGTCGGCGAGCTCGCGCACCAGTTTCGTATCCACATCCATGCCGGATTTGCGCTCGGCATCGCGCTTGGTATCAGCCATGCTGGTCCTTGAAATTGCGTGGCGCGCGCTATGCTACCGTGATTCGCAACTGGCAAGGGCAAGAGGGCGCCTTTTACAATGCCGCGGCCTTCTCGAGCGCTAGGATATAACCTTTCGGGCCCAATCCCTGCACGGTGTCGACCGCGCCCATTGCGACATAGGAAAGGTGCCGGAACGGTTCGCGCGTTCCCGGATCGGAGAGGTGAACCTCGATCACCGGAACCATGATCGCCTTGATCGCGTCGAGCAATGCGATCGAGGTATGGGTGTAGGCCGCAGCGTTCAGCAGCACAGCCTTGGCGCCTTCTCGGTGCGCTTCGTGCAGCCAGTCCACCAGAATGCCCTCGTAGTTCGACTGCCGGAATTCGATGCCGAGCCCGAGTTCGGCGGCCCGTTCGCGGACCATTGCCTCGATATCGCCCAGCGTGCGCGAACCGTAGATTTCCGGTTCGCGCGTGCCGAGCAGGTTAAGATTGGGTCCGTTGAGGACGAAGACTTTGTCGGTCATTCCGGAGGGATAGCCCGGAGGCGGTTCAGGCGTCTACGCCCTTGACCTTTCCCCACTGGCGCGCTGCCGTGTAGCCGAGATAACCCGTGCCAAAGAGCGCGTAGAGCGCTTCGGGCAGGGCGGCGAGATAGCTGGTCATGCCATCACCGATCGCGCGCGCGGTGACAGGGTCGAAGGCCGCAATCACGCCCATCGGAACGGAGAACAGAATCAGCGCGTACATGACGTAAAGGAAGCTGGGGCGGGCACGGCTTGTCCAGGGATCGACTGCCTGCGCCTCGGCGACGATCGCAGAAAGGTGGGCCTCCACAAGCTTGAGTTCGTGCGTTCCCTCCAGTTCGAGCAGCGCGAGCTTGGCTTTGGCGCGCGCTTCGCGGTCCGGAATGATCTTGTCGATGATCGAGGCGATGGGTCCGATCAACGAATCGACGATAGCCATGGCAGTTCTCCTGATGAACCGCACAAGCTAACCAGATCGGTTAAAGTAGGAAATATAGAACGATCCGCCGAGCGGATCGAGCTGCGAAGTCCTACGCTGCAAGGGTATTTCCACTGGTCGGGACGACAGGATTCGAACCTGCGACCCCCACACCCCCAGTGTGATGCGCTACCAGGCTGCGCTACGTCCCGATCCAGTGGAGGCCGGCCCTATAGGCACGGTCCTGGCTCATGGCAAGCGATGTGAAGCGATCGACCGGTGCGATCGGCCTGTACCGCGCAATTCATTGCCCCGCTCCCTCATTGCTGCTAGGCGCGCGCGGCTCTACCGGCGATGGGAGGATCGCATGGTGCCGCTACCCATGCGGCGCGGCCATTCCCTCTCGCTTCAACTCGGATTTCTGGATCGTTTAACCCAATGCTCGATATTCTCGCTGCCGCATCCGGCGCCGCGCCGCCCCCTTCGTGGATCAGCTGGCTGCCGATCGTCGGTATGATCGCGATCTTCTGGTTTCTCATCATCCGCCCGCAGATGCGACAGCAGAAGGCGCATCAGGAAAAGGTCTCCAATCTCAAGCGCGGCGACCAGGTGGTTACCGCCGGCGGTCTCGTCGGCAAGATCACGAAGGTCGAGGACGATTACGTCCATGTCGAACTCGCCAAGGGCGTTGTGGTGAAGGCGGTCCGCAGCACGATCGGGGACGTCGTGCCGCCGGCCGGAGCCCAGCCCGCGAACGACTGACACGGCCCGCTATCTAGAGGCGACCTACCCAAATGCTCGACTTTCCGACCTGGAAGAAAACCTGGCTCTGGCTGATAACCGCCATCGCCATATTCGCGGCCCTGCCATCGATCTTTTCGCTTTCGGGACAGCGCTGGCCCTCTGCATTGCCCGATCAGACTGTCAATCTCGGTCTCGACCTTGCCGGCGGCAGTCATATCCTGCTCGAGGCCGAAGTGTCGCAGGTGGCGACGCAGCGGCTGGAGAACATGGAAGAGGCGGTGCGCGGCGCGATGCGTCAGGCCGAACCGCGCATCCGTATCGGCGATGTGTCGACCGCGAATGGTCGTCTCAGCTTCATGCTCGACGATCCCGCCGATATCGATCGGGCGCGCGAATTGCTTCTGCCACTGGTGAACGGCACGGGCCTCACCCGCGAATGGGATCTACAGGTGGTCGACGGCAATCGCGTCGTCCTCAGCCAGACGCAGGCCGGGCTCGACCAGGCAGTCAACGACGCGATGGACAGCGCAACCGAAGTCGTGCGCAAGCGCATCGACGCGCTCGGCACGCGCGAGCCGACGATCATCCGTCAGAGCGACACCCGCATCGTGGTTCAGGTGCCCGGGCTGGAGGATCCCGACGCGTTGAAGGAACTGCTGGGCCAGACCGCGCGGCTCGAATTCAAGCTGGTGGACGAGACCGCTCTCCCGAGCGACGTCGCGGAAGGCCGTGCCCCCCCGGGTAGCGAGATCGTGCCGTTCGCCGAAGGAAGCTCCGGCGAAGGTCAGTCCCTCGCGGTCCGGCGCCTGGGTGGCATTCGCGGTGACAATCTGGTCGGCGCGCAGCAGAGCTTCGATCCGCAGACAAACGAGCCGGTCGTTTCCATCACCTTCGACCAGCAGGGCGGAGCTCGATTCGCCCAGCTCACCACCGAGAACGTTCAGAAGCCCTTCGCCATCATTCTCGACGGCAAGGTGCTTTCGGCTCCGAACATAAACGAGCCGATCCTGGGCGGAACCGCGCAGATTTCAGGCGGGTTCACGGTGGATACGGCCAACAACCTCGCGATCTCGCTACGTTCCGGCGCGCTGCCCATCGATCTCGCGGTGGTCGAGGAACGCACGGTCGGACCCGATCTCGGTGCGGATTCGATCCGCAAGGGCATTATCGCAATGGCGATCGGCTCGCTGGCCGTCGTCGTCCTGATGATCGCGACCTACGGCCGCTTCGGCGTCTATGCGACGATCGCTCTCGTCATCAACGTGCTGATGATCCTCGGCATCATGGCGGTTCTCAACTCCACCCTGACCCTGCCGGGCATTGCAGGTTTCGTTCTGACGATCGGTGCGGCGGTGGACGCGAATGTCCTCATCAACGAACGCATTCGCGAAGAACGAAAACGTGGACGACGCGTCATCGCGGCAGTGGAGAACGGCTACAGCGAAGCCAGCCGCGCGATCTATGACGCCAATATCACGAACTTCATTGCCGGCGTTCTGCTGTTCCTGTTCGGATCCGGCCCGGTTCGCGGCTTTGCGGTGGTGCTGGTGATCGGACTGTTCACCAGCGTGTTCACCGCCGTCACGCTCACCCGGATGTGGGTGGCGGGATGGCTGCGCAAGACGAAACCAAAAGACATTCTTCTCTAAAGGAGGCGAGACCGATGAAACTGCTCAAGCTCGTCCCCGACGACACCAATCTTAAATTCCTGAAATACCGGATTCCGTTCTTCGTGGTCAGTATGATCCTGATCGCGGCGAGCTGGGCGCTGGTCTTCACTAAGGGGCTGAATTACGGAGTCGATTTCGCCGGCGGACAGGAAATCCGCGCGACTTTCGTCGGGGATGCGGAAGCGCCGGTGGCCGAAGTGCGCGAGAATGTGGCCGCGCTGCCGACGGTCGAGAACCCGACCATCCAGCGGTTCGGCGAAGCGAACCAGGTGTCGATCCGGATCAAGCTGCCGCCCGAAGCGGAAGGCGACAAGGAATTCGCCGACCGTATGACGGAAAGCATCACCGACGCCTTGCGCGAAGGTCATCCCAACGTCCGGATCGATGGGGTGGACTCGGTTTCCGGCAAGGTCTCGGGAGAATTCCGCAGCGATGCGACTCTTGCCCTGATTGCCGCGATGCTGGCCGTCGCACTTTACATCTGGATACGGTTCGAATGGCAGTTCGGCGCGAGCGGACTGTTCGCGCTGTTCCACGACGTGTCTCTGGCTCTGGGCATGTTCGCGTTGTTCCAGATGGAATTCAGCCTGCAGACCATCGCGGCGATCCTGGCGATCATCGGATATTCGCTGAACGATACGATCGTAGTCTACGATCGCATCCGCGAAAACCTGAAGAAATACCGCAAGATGCCGTTGCCCGAATTGCTCGACCTTTCGGTCAACGAGACGCTCGCGCGCACTGTGATGACCTCGCTGACCCTGCTGGTGGCGCTCATCCCGCTGCTCCTGTTCGGTCCGGAAAGCCTGTTCGGCCTGACCGCGGCTATCACGCTGGGCATTTTCGTAGGTACTTACAGCTCGATCTACATGGCCGCGCCGATTCTTGTCTGGCTCGGGGTGACGTCCAAGAGCTTCGTGCCCCAGGAAAGCGAGATCGATCGCCAGGAACGACGCGCGCGCGGCGAAGTCTGAGCGTTTGGCAGGAGCCGAACGGGTTTAGGTTCGGCCGGATACGATCCGGTCGTAATGACGGCCGAGAGCGCGGCCGTTGGCGACCCAATCGAAACGGTTGGCCCTGGCAGCGACCGTCAGCGCATCACGACTCTTTTCGAGCACCAGCCTGATGCCCCGCGCAATGGCGTCAGCATCCCGCGTCACGATGACGCCCGCACTCGGCCCGGTCACCACCTCGCGCGCGCCGCCGGCATCGGTGATGACGAGCGGCGTGCCGCAGGCGAGAGCTTCGATCCAGGCATTGGCAAGCCCTTCGCTGGCCGAGGGAAGCACCATCACATCGGCTGCCGACAGGATCGGGGGGAGAACATCGTGGTCGACCGAGCCGAGGAAATGCACTCGGTCGGCAACGCCCTCATCGGCAGCGAGCTGTCGCAGTCGACCTTCATCGGGTCCTTGGCCTATCAGCAGGAGGCGCGCGCGGGGCAGGGTGGCGAGTGCGCGGATCACGAGTTCCTGACCCTTGCGCGGGATGAGCGCGCCGACCGTTGCCAGCAAGTGCTCGTCGCGCGCCAGCGGAAAGCCGAGTTCGGCTGAAAGGCACGCGCGCAAGCTAGTGTGCCCGAGCGGCCTGAACCGGTCGCGATCAAGGCCGGTGTAATGGACGGTGATCTTGTCGCGCGGCATACCGATCACGGCCATGTCGTCCGCCAGAGCCCCACAGACCGCGAGCAGTCCACCAGCCTGCTGCGCCGCAGCGATCATCATCCGGCGAGAGTAGGGCTTGGCGCCCCAAAGGTGAATGTCCCCGCCGCGTGCCTTAATCGAGACCGGGAGATCGAGTGCGCGCCCGATCTCCGCCACCGCCGGGCCGTCCGGCCAGAAGAACTGGGCGTCCACCAGATCGAACGGCTTTTCGGCATGGAGGCGGCGGGCAAGCGACAGGACGGCGCTGACAATAGCGCCGGGATTTAGGCGTGCGCCGACAGAGGGTATCAGGCGAAAGGTCGGTCGGTGAACGGCAATGCCTTCCTCTGAGCCGCTCGTCGCGGCGCCGGCGAGCGCCCGGTACTTCCCGAAAGCGATCGGAGGCAGGCCGATCGGATTGACGACTACCGGCTCCCACTCCGTCTCCTGCTGCAAGGCTCGGATCGAGCTTTCGACGAAAGTGCCGAAGCGCGGCTGCGCGGCATTGGGCCATAGCGTCGAGATGATCAGCACCCGCCGCTTTTTCGCAGGCGTACTCACAGTCGGCGGATCAGCATCTCGGCAACGGCGATCCAGGCGGGATCGCGCACCACGTCCTGCTTCTGGCCGTGGCCCGGCGGCAATATCCCGACGAGGTCGCCGCGCCGGTCGATCAGCCGGCCGAAGGCGAAGCGTCCGCCTTTTCGCGACACGAGAACGTCGCGGTTGAGCGCGCGGCTTGTATCCTCCACGGCTACTTGGCGCAGCCAGAGCTGGTCGCCGGGACGGTATTCGCCGTGCGGGTAATCGACCGTCATCACCAGCAGCGCGCCGTCGCCACCGAGATCGGTAGCCAAAATCGCGTCGCGGGTGTCCGCAAGCGGCTGCGCACCGCCTTGCGCAAGCGTCGCCACGATCTGCGGCTGCGCGGTCTTCTCCGACCGCACCAGCAGCTCGGGATCGACGTCGAGCGCGGCGGCGATCCGTTCCATCCATCTGAGCGAGAGGTTGCGCATTCCCGTTTCCAGCCGCCCTACCGTCTGCGGCGTGGTTGGGGGATCGCAAGCCTCGGCCAGGTCGGCGAGTGTCCAGCCTTTCTGCCTGCGAATATCGCGGATGCGGTTGATCATCTCGGTGCCTGTCGAATAACCATATCGGTTTTTTCTTTCCTACAGGTCCAACCATTTTGCAAGCATGGGGAATGCAGCGAAAGGGAATCGGATGAAACGCAGGCTGGTGGAACGTGAATTGACCGGAGAAGGCCCGCTTCGGGGGTCCGCGGCCAAGCCTCGCAGGCGGAGCGTCACGGTAAATGTCGCCGAGTCGCCGCTCTCCTGGCTCCATGCGCGGGGTCATCTCGAGGACCGGCTTTTCGATGCGGGCGAGCGCCTTCGCTCTGATTACGAGCGCGCACAGATGGCCCCTTCGATTACCATGCGCTGGGATCCGGTCCGCGCCCGGACCACCGGCGACGGTCTGGCGCCATCGGAACGTCAGCTTGCCGCCAAGGCGCGGTTCGACGGCGCGATGGCGGAGGCGGGCCGGGGGCTGGAGGACGTACTGTGGCGCGTGGTCTGCGCCTGCGAGAGCCTTCCAGACGCCGAAAAGGCGCTTCAATGGCCGGCTCGCAGCGGCAAGCTGGTCCTGCGTCTGGCTCTGGACCGTGTGGCGGATTTCTACCGCTTGTGAGGCATTCGTCGGAGCTTTGTGAGCCTGGCGCCGTTGATTGGTCGACCCCCCGAACCGAAGGATCGACACCATGAAGCTATACTACTCACCCGGCGCCTGCAGCCTCGCGAGCCATATCGCCCTGATCGACGAAGGGATCGAACACGAAACCGTCAAGGTCGATCTTGGCGAGCACAAGACGGAGGATGGTGATGATTTCTACAAGATCAGCCCGCGTGGGTACGTGCCGGCGATCGAGACCGAGGAGCTTGGCCTGCTGACCGAGAATCCGGCGGTCCTCGCCTATATCGCGGAGAAGGGAGATGCCGCGCCGGGCGGCCAGGATCGCTACAAGATGCTCGAATGGATCGGCTTCACCGGCACCGAAGTCCACGGCAGCTACGCCCCGCTGTTCGGCGGTGATTCCGATGATCGCAAGGCAAAGGCGAAGGACCAGCTCGTCGAGAAATACCGGCTTGCCGCGGAACTGATGGACGGCAGCGAATGGCTGGTCGGCGACAGCCCGACGGTTGCGGACAATTACCTGTTCGTCACTCTGCTTTGGGCCGACAAGTTCGGCATCGAACTGCCTGCAAAGCTGAAGGAATATCGCCAACGCAACATGGAGCGCGACGCGGTGAAGAAAGCGATGGCCGATGAGGGGCTCAGCTAACCCAGCATCCTCGTGACCCGGTCGCGAAGCACCGGCAAAACCTCCTCCTCGAACCACGGGTTCTGGCGCATCCAGATGGTGCTGCGCCAGGCCGGGTGGGGAAGGGGGAGGTAGTGCGGCAGAAACTCGCGGAAGGTACGCACGCGATCGGTCATCGAACGCTTGCGCGCCTCCGGCAAATAATGCGCCTGCGCGTAGGTCCCGACCAGCAGCGTGAATTTGTCCTCGGGCAGGACATCGAGCACACGTTCATGCCATAGCGGCGCGCATTCCCGGCGGGGCGGCTTGTCCCCGCCGCTCGCCTTGCCGGGATAGCAGAAACCCATGGGGACGAGCGCCACGCGCGCCGGATCGTACATCGTCTCTCGCGTCAGCCCGGTCCATTCGCGCAGACGGTCGCCGCTCTTGTCGTCCCACGGAATGCCGGTCTGGTGGACCTTCGAGCCCGGCGCCTGCCCGATGATCAGCAGCCGTGCGGTGGGCGAGAAGCTCGCCACCGGGCGCACGCCGTGGGGCAGGTGAGCGGCGCAGGTGCGGCAATCCGCGATCTCGCGAGCAAGCGCCTCGGGCCCCGTCACGCCTCGACCGCTTCGGCGAGCTCCAGCCAGCGTTCCTCGGCGGCGTCCTTTTCCGCGCGCGCATTTTCCAGCCCTTTGGAGATCGTGGCGAAACGCTGCGGATCGGAGGTGTAGAGGTCGGGGTCGGAGAGGATCTGCTCGCCCTTGGCAATCGCGCCCTCCAGCTGCTCGATCCGCGCGGGCAAAAGCTCGTAATCGCGCTGATCCTTATAGGAAAGTTTGGTCGATTTGGGTGCAATTGGAGGTAAAGTCGTGTGCTTTTCGGCACTTTCGCTGCGCTCGCGCTTCTCCACCGGGGCGCGGCGCTTCTTTTCCCAGTCCTCATAGCCGCCGGCGACCACATCGACCTTGCCCGTGCCGTCGAGGCCGAGCGTGACCGTCACGGTACGATCGAGGAAGTCGCGGTCATGGCTGACGATCAGGACCGTGCCTTCGTAATCGGCGATCACCTCCTGCAACAGATCAAGCGTCTCCAGGTCGAGATCATTGGTCGGCTCGTCCAGCACCAAGAGGTTCGATGCCTTGGCGAATTCGCGCGCCAGAAGCAGCCGGCTGCGCTCTCCGCCCGACAGGATGCCGACCTTGGTGTCGACGATGCCGGGGTCGAACAGGAAGTCCTTCAGATGCGCTTGCACATGCTTGCGGTGGCCCTGGACGTCGATCCAGTCGCCGCCTTCTGCCAGAACCTCGCGCACTGTCTTGTCGGCCGAAAGCAGCTTTCTTTGCTGGTCGATCATCACACCGGTCAACTTGTTCGAGATATCGACCGTGCCGCTGTCGGGCGCGAGTTCGCCGGTCAGCATCTTGAGCAGCGTGGTCTTGCCGGCGCCGTTCGATCCGACAATGCCGATCCGGTCGCCGCGCTGGATGCGCAGGTTGAAAGGCTTGATGATCGCGCGGCCGTCATAGCTCTTGGAAATGTTCTCCGCGACGATCACGGACTTGGACTTGAAATCCTCTTCCGTGGCGAGCTTGAGCTTGGCGGTGCCGCCGCCCGAGATCATCGCGGCACGTTGAGCGCGCATCTGCCACAGCTTTTCCAGCCGGCCCTGATTGCGCTTGCGCCGCGCGGTGACGCCGCGTTCGAGCCAGTGCGCCTCGATTTTCAGCTTGGCGTCGAGTTTCTCGGCGGCGCGAGCCTCCTCGGCATAGACCTGTTCTTCCCAAGCCTCGTAACCGCCGAAGCCGACCTCCTTGCGCCGCATGGTCCCACGGTCGAGCCACAGCGTCGCGCGGGTCAGGCGCTTGAGGAACGTGCGATCGTGGCTGATGACGAGGAAGGCGCCCTTGTAGCGGTCGAGCCAGCTTTCCAGCCAGTCGATCGCGGCGAGGTCGAGATGGTTGGTCGGCTCGTCCATCAGCAGCAGGTCGGGTTCCTGCGCCAGCGCCCGCGCGATCGCGGCCCGGCGTTTCTCGCCGCCGCTCGCGCCCTCGACCGGGGTGGTCATGTCGATGCCGAGCTGGCCGGCAATCGCCTCGATCTCGTGATGGGCGGGGGGATGCTCGCCGGTCAGCGCCCAGTCCATGAGCGTGGGGTGGCCAGTGAGGTCGGGTTCCTGTTCAAGCAGGACGATGCGGATACCCGGCTTTACCTTGCGCGCGCCGCGATCGGCCTCGATCCGGTCCGTGATCAGGCGAAACAGCGTGGTCTTGCCGGCGCCATTGCGACCGATCAGCGCGAGGCGGTCGCGCGCGCCGACATGGAGATCGAGCGTTTCGGCGTCTCCGCCCGGCGCGCCGCCGAACAGCCATTTGCCCCCCTGCTGGAGCGCGATGTTTTCGAGACTGAGAATGGGGGGCTGGGCCATGTGCGGGCAGGTAGGCGCTGGCGGGCACGGGAACAAGCCGGTCCGGCCTGCTTTGAACCGCTGACCAGAGGGAGAACATCATGAACACGCTCGCAGCCGCCCTGCTTTCCGCCACCGCCGTCCTGGCAGTGCCTGCCACGGCCGCCGAAGTGCAGGTGCAAACGCAAGGCCCGGTGGTCGAACTGTCGGTGTTCGAACAGATCGAGGTCGAACCCGATCTCGCGACAGTGGGCACCGGCGTCACCACCAAGGCGCCCACGGCGGTCGAGGCGCTGCGGCGCAATTCCGCGGAGATGGAGCGGCTTGTCCAGATGATCCGCGCGCTCGGTATCGCGGCCGAGGATATCCAGACCGCGCGGATCAATCTCAACGCGCAGTACGATTATCGCAACAATCAGTCGCCCCGCTTTACCGGCTATCAGGCGAGCAATCAGGTGACGGTGAAGCTGCGCGAAGTCGAGAGAGTGGGCGAAGTGCTGGACGCCTTCGTTTCCGCCGGCGCGACCAATATCAACGGCCCCTATTTCTCGATCGAGAACGATGTCGAGGCCAAGGCCACCGCCCGCCGCCGCGCGCTGGAGCGTGGGCAGAAGCAGGCCGAGGACTACGCGCGGATCGCAGGCTATCGCGGGGTCCGGCTTGTGCAGGTGGCCGAGGCGATCCGCTCGAGCGGAGGCAGCGGCCCCGAAAGCGATGCTATCGTCGTAACTGGCGCACGGGTGCAGAGCGCCCCGCAGCCGCCGGTCGCACCGGGGGTGGTCAGCACCGGCGTGGCGATCGCGCTGACATACGAAATGACGCGCTGAAGACTAGAGGATTGCCGACGGGCAGACGGAGCGTGCGCCTCGATCCGCAGGTATTCACACCTTGTTCAATGCCTTCATCCTAGGCAAGCAGCCATCATGAAACTTCCCGTCGCAACCTTGCTCGCTGGCGCGCTTGCCGGGCTGATCGCTTTCGGCGCTGTCGAGGCGCCGGCTTCTGCGCAGTCGCGTTCCGATCAGGCCGATGCCCGCAAGGAAATGCGGGCTGGCAACATCATGCGTTCGCGCGAGATCGAGGCGCGGATCCTGCCGACCATGCGCGACGCCGAATATCTCGGCTTCGCCTACGATCCCACGGCGATGGCCTATCGCCTGAAATTCATCCGCGAGGGGCGGGTGGTGTTCATTGACGTCGATGCGCGCACCGGTCGGGTAATCGGACGCAGCAACTGAAGGGCCCCCAAACTCCGGGGGCAGGGAAACCCCGTCCGATTGACGCGTTTGCAACAAGAGACCAGAGCGGTCGCAGGCACGAGAACATGAGGGGACAGCCCGCACCATGCGTATTCTGATCGTCGAGGATGAACCGACACTCGGCAAGCAGCTTAAATCGACACTCGAGCAGAACGGCTATGCCGTCGATCTGTCCACCGATGGGGAGGACGGACACTTTCTCGGCAGCACCGAGGATTACGACGCGGTCATTCTCGACCTCGGCCTGCCGGAAATCGACGGGCTGACCGTGCTCGGCATGTGGCGCAAGGAAGGCCGGACCTTTCCGGTGCTGGTGCTCACCGCGCGCGACAGCTGGAGCGACAAGGTCGCAGGGCTCGACGCGGGCGCCGACGACTATCTTGCCAAGCCCTTCCAGACCGAGGAGCTGATCGCCCGTTTGCGCGCGCTGATTCGCCGCGCCTCGGGCAACACCTCAAGCGAGCTGACCGCCGGCCCCGTGCGGCTCGACACCCGTTCGGGCCGCGTCACGCTCGAAGGCGAGCCGGTGAAACTGACGGCGCAGGAATACAAGCTGCTGTCCTACCTCATGCATCACAAGGGCAAGGTGGTCAGCCGCACCGAACTGATCGAGCATATCTACGATCAGGATTTCGACCGCGATTCGAACACGATCGAGGTCTTTGTCACCCGCATCCGCAAGAAGCTGGGTGCGGATGTCATCACCACGATACGCGGCCTTGGCTACTCTCTCGACGACCCCGCCGACCAGCCGCGCGCCTGACCCCGCTGCGCCTTCCGCTCCGGCGGACGCGGTGCGGGGCGTAGGCGCGCCGCCTCCGGCACCGGCCGCGACCCGCAGCCTTGCCGGGCGGATGATGGCGATCGCGGCGGGATGGATCTTTATCCTGCTGCTCGCCGGGGGCTTCGCGCTCGACCGCACGCTGACCAATCTGGTCGAGGACAATTTCGACGATCAGCTCGAATACATGCTGACCGCTATGATCTCCTCGGCCGAACTCGATAATGCGGGCGATGTCTATTTCATTCGCCCGATGGGCGACCAGCGCTTCCTCGAGCCCAATTCCGGTCTGTATTGGCAGATCAGCGGCGAGGGACGCGAGGACTATCCTTCACGTAGCCTGTGGGATCGCAGCCTCGAGATCCGCGAATATCGCGATGACGAGGTCCATCTCTACGATTCCCGCCAGATCGCTACCGAACCGATGCGCATCGCCGAACGCTCGGTGATGCTTCCGGGCAGCGACACCCGCTGGTGGTTCGCCGTCGCCGCCAGCCGCGAGGAGATGGATTACCAGATCGCCCGCATCCGCTCGATCTTGATCTGGAGCTTCGCGGTGCTCGGCCTCGGCCTGTTCGGAATGGCGGTGCTTCAGAACTGGGTCGGTCTCGGCCCGTTGCGCCGGGTGCGCGCTGCGATCCAGAAAATGCGCTCGACCGGCGCCAACCGGATCGAGGAGCCGCTGCCGCTGGAAGTCGAGCCGCTGGTGGAGGAAATCAACGCGCTGCTCGCCCATACCACCCGCCAGGCGGAAGAGGCGCGCACCCATGCCGGCAACCTCGCCCATGCGCTCAAGACCCCGCTAACCGTGCTGACCAACGCCGCGACCGCCCATGCCGACGATCTGGCGGAAACCACGATCCGCGAAGCGCGCACCATGCAGCGTCATGTCGACCACCATCTTGCCCGCGCCCGCGCGGTCGGGAGGCGCGCGGTCGGCCATGCGCGCACCTCGGTCTGCGAGAGCGCGGAAGCCGTGCGGCGCGCGGTCGAGCGGCTCTATTCGGAAACCCGCTTCGACATTGCCGGCAATCGCGGCGCGACGGTCGCGATCGAGCGGCAGGACCTCGACGAAATCCTCGGCAATCTGATCGAGAACGCGGCCAAATATGGCGGCGGAAGCGTGTTCGTGACCGTCGACGCCGAACCGGGCTGCGAGCAATGCGTCATCTGGGTGGAGGATGACGGGATGGGCATTCCCGAGGAACAGCGCACCCGCATCTTCGACCGCGGGGCGCGGCTCGACACCGGCAAGCCCGGCACCGGCCTCGGCCTCGCCATCGTGCGCGACGTGGCGGAAATCTACGGTGGATCGGTCGAACTGACCGAGAGCGAGGATCTGGGCGGGCTGATGTCCGTGCTCAGCCTGCCTCGCGCCGATCAGCCGGCGGCATCGAGGTAACGAAAGGTAACGCAAAGTTCAGACCCGGTTCAATGCGTCTGCCGTAGACAAGGGCAACAAGACAGAGAGAACCGGAGAACAAGATGCCGCTGCCCTTCCTGCGCACTGCTATCGTCGCGATAACCGCCATGGGGCTCGGCGCGTGTTCGACCTACGGAAACGACGGCTTCTACGGACCGGGCGTTTCGGTCGGTTACAATGCCGGAAACTATTCGCCCTATTACGGCTGGTACGATGATTTCTACTATCCGGGAACGGGCGCCTATGTCTGGGACCGGAGCGGCTATCGCCACGCCTGGTCCGATCGCCACCGGCGTTACTGGACCGCGCGCCGCGCCGGCCACCGGGCATATAGCGATCACTGGAACGACTATCGCTATGAACGCCGAGGCGATTACGTCCGGCGGGATCAGCGCCGCTATCGCGACCGGCAGGACGCGCGACGTTATCGCGAGCGACGCCGCGAATACCGGGAGGATCGTCGCGAATACCGCGAGCAACGTCGCGAACGGGTCGAACGGGCTCAGCGGCGCGACCGTCTCGAGCGAGGAGAGCGGCGTGGCCGTATCGAGCGAGGAGAGCGGCGGGCACGGCCCGATCGCTCGCGGGTTCGCAATCAGCGTTTCCGCACTCCGCGCACCGTTCCGCGCGACTGACCAGGTCCGAGGCTAGCGTTCCTGTGCGCGTTCGTGGTGGCGGATCACCTCGTCGATGATGAAGCGCAGGAATTTCTCGCTGAAAGCCGGATCGAGCTCGGCGTCCTCGGCAAGGCGTCGCAACCGCGCGATCTGTTCGCGTTCGCGGCCCGGATCGGCCGGGGGCAGGGTCTGACGCGCCTTGTACTCGCCAACCGCCTTGGTGATCCGGAACCGTTCGGCGAGGATATGGACCAGCGCCGCGTCGATGTTGTCGATGCTCTTGCGATAGGTCGCCAACGTCTGGTCGGGTTCGGAAGCCTGCTGCGTCATGGACGAAGCCTATCAGCAATTGGACGCTTGCCAAGGTAGGTCGCGCGGCCCATGTCGGCCCCGCTATGCCAGCCGACGTAATACCGCTTCCGCGCAAGGACAATGCGCCCGCTTCGCTCGAACCCATGCTGGGCCTCACCGCGCAGGGAATGAATGCGGTGAATTCCGTCATTCTGGCACGGATGCAGAGCGATATACCGCTCATCCCGGCGCTTGCGGGCCACCTCATTTCGGGCGGAGGCAAGCGGCTGCGGCCGATGCTGACGCTCGCCGGGGCGGAGCTGGTGGGCTATAACGGCACGCGCCATCACAAGCTGGCGACGGCGGTGGAGTTCATCCACACCGCCACCCTGCTGCATGACGACGTGGTCGACGGCAGCGATCTGCGGCGCGGCAAGGCGGCGGCCAACATCATCTTCGGCAATCCCGCCTCGATCCTGGTCGGCGATTTCCTGTTCAGTCGCGCCTTCGAGCTGATGGTCGAGGACGGCAGCCTCAAAGTGCTCAAGATCCTTTCGGGCGCAAGCGCGATCATCGCCGAGGGCGAGGTCGATCAGCTCACCGCCCAGCGCAAGATCGACACGAGCGAGGAGCATTACCTCCAGATCATTCGCGCCAAGACCGCCGCGCTGTTCGCCGCCGCCGCGCGCGTGGCGGCGGTGGTCGCCGAATGTTCGGACGAGCAGGAGCAGGCGCTCGATGAATACGGCCGCAATCTGGGCGTCGCCTTCCAGCTGGTCGACGATGCCATCGATTACGATTCCGATGCTGCCGCCATGGGCAAGGACCGGGGCGACGATTTCCGCGAGGGCAAGATGACTCTGCCGGTGATCCTCGCCTATGCCCGGGGCAGCGAAGAGGAGCGCGCCTTCTGGAAGGCCGCGATCGCCGGACACCGGACCTCCGATGCCGATCTCGACCACGCGATCGCGCTGATCGGCAGCCACAATGCCGTCGCCGACACGCGCGCCCGCGCCCGCCATTTCGCCCAGCGCGCGATCGACGCCCTGTCGATCTTTCCCGACGGGAAAGCACGGCAGGCGATGGTCCAGGCGGCGGAATTCTCGGTTTCGCGCGGGTATTAAGGCGCCTCGCCCGTCGCTGGCCGGCCGCGCGCGTGTGACCTCAATGATGGACAGCGACCTTCCGATATTCGCGGTCCTGCCCGACCTGCTCGGGGCCCTGCGCGAGCGGACTGGCGCGGTGCTCGTCGCTCCGCCGGGGGCGGGCAAGACGACCGCGGTCGCGCCGGCGCTGATCGGCGAGAGCTGGTGCGAAGGGCAGATCATCCTCACCTCGCCGCGCAGGGTGGCGGCGCGTGCGTCGGCGGAGCGAATGGCGGAAATGCTCGGCGAAAAGCCGGGCGAGACGGTCGGCTACCTCACCCGCCTCGACAGCCGGACCTCAGCGAAGACCCGCATCCTCGTCATGACCGAAGCGATTTTCGTCAACCGCATCCTCGACGATCCCGAACTCGGCGGCGTTTGCGCCGTTCTGTTCGACGAGGCGCATGAGCGGCATCTCGACAGCGATCTCGGCCTCGCGCTCGCGCTGGAGACGCGCGCCGTGCTGCGCGAGGATTTGCGCGTGGTGGTCATGTCCGCGACGATCGACGGCGCGCGCTTTGCCCGGCTTCTGGGGCCGGAGACACCGGTGATCGAGAGCGCGGGCAGGGCGCATCCCCTGCGGATCGAATGGCTCGGTTCGCGGCCGGACCAGCGAATCGACGAGAGCGTGGCCGCCGCCATCCTGACGGCATGGCGCGAGGAGGATGGCGACATTCTCGCCTTCCTTCCCGGCGTCGGCGAGATCGAGCGGGTGCGCGAGCGGCTGGAGGCGCGGCTGCCGGGCGTGCCGATCCTGCCGCTGCACGGTCAGGTCGAACCCGCAGCGCAGCGGCTGGCGATCCGGCGCGATGGCGATGGGCGTCGACGGATCGTGCTCGCCACCGCCATCGCCGAAACGTCGCTGACGCTCGACGGCGTCTCGGTGGTGGTCGACAGCGGCCTCTCTCGCCGCGCGGAATACGATCGGGCGGCGGGTACTACGCATCTCGTGACAGAGCGCGCCAGTCAGGCCGCATCCGCCCAGCGTGCAGGCCGCGCGGCGCGGCAAGGGCCGGGCGTCGCCTATCGCCTGTGGGAGGAGGGCGGCCACAAGGGGCGCCCGCCCTACGATCCGCCCGAGATGGCCGTGGCCGACCTCTCGCCGCTGGTTCTGAAGGCGGCGCAGTGGGGCAGCCCGCCCGAGAGCCTGCCCTTCCTCGATCCCGCGCCCGAAGCCTCGCTGGCGGCGGCGCGCGGGCGGCTGGCGGCGCTCGGCGCGCTCGATGGCGATGATCGCCTGACCGAAATCGGACGGAAGCTCGCACAATTGCCGCTTGATCCACGAGGCAGCGCGATGGTCCTGTTCGGAGCGCATTTCGAACAGGCGGAGCGCGCGGCACGGCTCGCGCTGCTTTTGCAGGAGCGCAAGCTCGGCGGTCCCTCGGAGGATCTGGCAGCAAGGCTCGACCGCTGGAACGCGGACCGCTCGTCCCGCGCCGAAGCCTCGCGCAAGCTGGCGAAGGGCTGGGCCGTGCAGGCTGCGAAGCTGGTCGATCCCGAAGGCGCGCGCGATGTGCCGCTCGGCGCGATCCTTGCAGCCGGGAGTCCGGAATTCGTGGCGAAGCGCCGCGATGCGAGCGGCGAGGCGTGGCTGGCGGGGAGCGGACGCGGTTACGTGCTGGATCCGGCATCGCCTCTCGCGCGCAGCGAATTCCTTGTCATCGGAGATGCGCAGGGCCGGGCGAAAGGCGCGCGGATCACCGCTGCGCTTCCGCTCGAACGCAGCGAGGCCGAGGAATGGCTCGTCGATGCGATCGAGAGCCGAAGCACTATCGCGTGGAGCGAGGGCCGGGTGGTCGCCCGGCTCGAACGACGACTGGGCGCGATCCGTCTGGCCAGCGTCCCCGATCCAGCTCCCGATGTCGGCAAAGTGCGCGATCTCCTTCGCGATGCGGCGCTAGCGCAGATCGACGCGCTGTTACCCGCTGACCTACTGGCGCGGGCGCGGTTTACCGGCATCGATGCGCTGGAACCGGGCACCCTGCGCAAGAACGCGGAACTCTGGCTCGATCCCCTGCTCGAGAACCGTCGCGACCTCGAAATTCCGCGCGCCGCGCTGATCGAGGCGCTGCTGGGCCTGCTCGACTGGGACGCGAGGCAGCGGCTCGATCGGCTCGCCCCGCGCGACTTCGCCTCGCCCGCCGGAACATCCCACGCGATCGACTATACCGGCGACGATGCGCCCAGCGTCGAGGTGCGCGCGCAGGCGCTTTTCGGCCTCGACCGGCATCCGATGGTCGGCGATACCCCGCTGCTGCTCAAGCTGACGAGCCCGGCAGGACGCCCGGTGCAGGCGACGCGCGACCTGCCCGGTTTCTGGCGCGGCAGCTGGGCCGATGTGCGCAAGGACATGAAGGGCCGCTATCCCAAGCATCGCTGGCCCGAGGAACCCTGGGCCGAAAAGCCGAGTCTGAAGACGAAGAACGCCTTTCAACGCTCTCAGTAATTGTCTACCGAGCCATGGCGAGGCAAGGGCGACCGCCCGCCCGAGCTTTTGCGAGGAAGCCAAGCGAGCCGAACGGCTCGCGCCCGGCGTTTGAGGGACTCGAACACGAAATGACCGCGCGAATCTATCAGCGACCGAAATCGGCGATGCAGTCTGGCCGCGCCCGGACAGACGAGTGGGTGCTCGAATTCGAGCAGTCGGAGGCGCGGCGTGCCGATCCTCTCATGGGATGGACGGGCAGCGGCGATACGCAGGCGCAGGTCCAGCTCCGCTTCGAGAGCAAGGATGCCGCGAAGGCCTATGCCGAAAAGCACGGCATTGCCGCTCGTGTGCACGCGACTCCCCCGAAAACGCTGAAGCTTCAGGCCTACGCCGACAACTTTCGTTGATTTTCCTCTCCGGCCCCGCCATATGGCGCGTCGGGAGTCGGGTGGACGTTTGCGTTCGCTCACCGGGTCAGGTCCGGAAGGAAGCAGCCCAGGTGAATTGCGACGGGTCGCTCGGCTCCTTTTCGATTCGCTCTCATGACTTTTGATCCCCCAGCCACTAGCTAGGGCGCATGGGTGATTCACCGGACAGTTCCGACACGCTTCCCTGGGAAACGGACGATGCCGACGACAACGGCATCGCGGGACCGTCGGCCGCCGAACTCGAGGAAGCGGGTCAGTCCGCGCTGTTCGGCGGGGTCGAGCCTCCACGCCATCCCCAGCCGGAACCTCCCGCCGTCACTCCGGCCGAAACGCCACCTGCTAAGCCGTCCGCTTCTCCTCCGGAAGCCGCGCAGCCCTATCGCGTGCTGGCGCGCAAATACCGGCCGCAGACCTTTTCGGAGCTGATCGGACAGGATGCGATGGTCCGTACGCTGGCCAACGCCATCGCGCGCGACCGGCTGGCCCACGCCTTCTTGATGACCGGCGTGCGCGGAGTGGGTAAGACTTCGACCGCGCGGCTGATTGCCAAGGCGCTCAACTGCATCGGGCCTGACGGGAAGGGCGGCCCCACGATCGATCCCTGCGGGGTGTGCGAACCCTGCGTCGCCATTGCTGAAGGGCGCCATATCGACGTAATCGAGATGGACGCGGCCAGCCATACCGGCGTCGACGACGTGCGCGAGATCATCGAGGCGGTGCGCTATTCCGCCGTTTCCGCGCGCTACAAAATCTACATCATCGACGAAGTTCACATGCTGTCGCGCAATGCCTTCAATGCCTTGCTCAAGACGCTGGAGGAACCGCCCGCGCATGTGAAGTTCCTGTTCGCGACGACCGAGGTCGACAAGCTGCCGGTCACGGTGCTGAGCCGCACCCAGCGCTTCGACCTGCGCCGCATTCCGGTGGAACTGCTCGAGCGGCACTTCGCCGAAATCTGCGCGAAAGAAGGCGTCGAGGCCGAAGACGAGGCGATCCATATCGTCGCAAACGCAGCGGAAGGATCGGTGCGCGACGGTCTCTCGATTCTCGATCAGGCGATCGCCCACGCCGACATGGGCGCCGAAGAAGAGGGCGGCAACAAGGTCACCGCCGAGCGGGTGCGCGACATGCTCGGCCTCGCCGACAAGGGCGCGCAACGGCGATTGCTCGGGCATCTGCTGGGCGGCGATGCGAAGGCCCTCCTCGCGGGAGTGGACGACCAGTACGCGCTCGGCGTCGAACCGCTCGCGATGATGCGCGCGCTGATGGACGTCACCCACCGCATCACCGTGGCGCAGGTCGCCAATGGCGAGGCGGAGGGGACCTCGGCCGAAGAACGCGAGCAGATTTCACAATGGTCGCGCGAGCTCACTGCCGGGCAGCTCCACCGGCTGTGGCAATTGCTGCTGAAGGGGCACGAGGAAGTGCGCCAGGCGCCCGATCCGCTGGTCTCGGCCCGGATGGCGCTGCTCCGCGCGCTTCACGCCGCCGACCTGCCCGATCCCGGAAAGCTGGCGAAGACGCTGGAGACGATCGCCGCCAACCCGCCGGTGCAGTCATCCTCCGCCGCCGGGGGTGGCGAGAGCACGACCGCCCAGGCAAGCCCCGCCGAAGCCTGGGCACAGCTGGTCGACAAGGTCGAGGCGGCGGGCCAGCATCTCGCCGCCAGCATCATGAAACTCCAGATCCGCCCGGTCTGGGTCGAGCCCGGCACGCTTCGCTACAGCCGTGATGCGAAATATCGGGACGATATCGGCCCGGTTCTGCGCGACGCGTTGCTCGCCGCCACGGGTATGCGCTGGGTGCTCGAAACCTCCGAGGCCGAAGCGGAACCCTCCATTGCGGAGCGCGAGCAGGAGGCGCGCGAGGCCGAGGAAACCGAAGCGCGCGAGCATCCGTTGGTGAAGGCGACGCTCGCCGCCTTTCCGGGTGCCGAGATCATCGAGGACAGCGACGCGCCGCCGACCGGCGAGCGCAAATGGAGACGAAACGCATGAACATGGAAGAAATGCTGGCGCAGGCGCAGAAGGCCGCCGAGACGATCCAGAGCCAGATGGGCGAGGCGCAGGCCAAGCTCGACAATATCGAGGTCGAGGGCAATGCCGGCGGCGGCATCGTCAAGGTGCGCGCCACCGCGCGCGGCCGGATCATCGGCGTCCATATCGACGAGAGCCTGATGAAGCCCGAAGAAAAGCAGATGGTCGAGGATCTCGTCGCTGCCGCCTTCAACGATGCGCGCGACAAGGCTGATCGCAAGTCGGGCGAGGAAATGCAGAAGATACAGGGCGGGATGGGCCTGCCGCCAGGTTTCAAGCTGCCGGGCATGTAACTCGTGCTGCCGACCGGCCAGCGGAGCATGAGCGCGGCGGATCCCGCACCCCACGGGATGCGCGACGCACGCTCGCTGGTCGGCCAACCGGTCGGCCTCGAATACGATTTCATCACCGAGGGCGAACGCAAGCAGCTGCTGCATTTCGCCCGCTCGCCCGATGCGCCGTGGGAAACCTATCTGCCGCCGACCAACGTGTGGCACGGGCGGATGATCAATCCCCGCTCCATGCCGCCCAAGACCTTGAAGCTCATGGAGAAGATCCGGCGGCGCACTGCGCGGCACATCGCCCGCCATTATTCCATCGAAGAGCCAATCTACGCCGATACGCTTCAGCTGGTGCGCTGGCGTCCGGGCGATGATCAGGTCGCCCATGCCGATTGTGAGGAACCGGACGGCCGGCCCAACCAGACGCCGTGGCGCGCCTTCGCCTCGATCATCTATCTGAACGAGGAATATGAGGGCGGACAGATTTACTTTCCCAAGCTGGGCCTGAGGCCGGAGCTGAAGCCGCGCCTGCTCGCTTACTTTCCCTCCACTGCGGATTATCTCCATGGCGTGGAGCCGATCACCTCGGGCATCCGCTACACGTTCAGCTGCTTCTACACCTTCGATCCGCGGCGGCGCGACGGGCACTCGGTGTAGCGGCTCTTGCCAGACCGGGCGGGTTGGTGCGACACTGCCGGGCAAGAGGAGATGATGCCATGGCCACCATGATGAACGACAATGGAAGCGGATCGGACGCGGACATTCGCGCGCAGGTCAGCGACGAGGAATGGGCGGTCCGTGTCGATCTCGCCGCGGCATACCGGCTGGTGGCGCTTTACGGCTGGGACGACCTGATCTTCACGCATCTTTCGGCGCGGGTACCGGGGCCGGAGCATCATTTCCTCATCAACCCCTACGACATGATGTTCGAGGAGATCACCGCCTCCAGTCTTGTTAAGATCGACGTCGAGGGCCAGCCGGTCCTGGCGACGAGCCATCCGGTCAATCCGGCGGGCTTCACCATCCATTCGGCGCTGCACATGAATTGCGATGACGCGCATTCGGTGATGCATCTGCACACGCCGAACGGCCAGGCGGTGAGCGCGATGGAATGGGGCCTGCTCGAACACACCCAGACCGGCATGATCGCGCGCAGCGACATTGCCTATCACGACTACGAAGGCATCGCGACCGATCTGGAAGAACGCGAGCGGCTGGTCGAGGACATGGGCGACCGCCACGCCATGATCCTGCGCAATCACGGCACGCTGGCGATCGGCAAGAGCGTGGGAGAATGCTTCCTGCGCCTCTATTTCATCGAGCGCGCCTGCGAAGCGCAGGTCAAGATGCTCAGCGCAGGCCGTGAGAACCTCAACAACCCGCCACAGGGCACACCGGAAAAAGTCAAGGCGCAGACCCCGCCCGCCGGCATCGGCATGGTCGCCAATGCGCTCGCCTGGCCCGCGCTTCTGAGAAAGCTCGACCGGATCGATCCCGGCTTCCGGGACTGACGGGAGCGATTGTCGGCTCGCACCTAGAGCGATAGCTTCTGCTTCCCACAGGCAATCGCCGCGAGCCCGTTGCGCGCTGCCATGGTGCTTCCCATATTCGCGGCATGACCGAGACACTTCCGCTTCTGCCCCTCCGTGATATCGTAGTTTTCCCCGGCATGGTCGTTCCGCTCTTCGTCGGGCGCGACAAGTCGGTGGCGGCGCTCGAGGCCGCAATGGAGGGGGACAAGGACATCTTCCTGCTCGCACAGCTCGATCCGGGTTGCGACGATCCTGAGCGCGAGGATCTCTACGAGATGGGCGTCGTCGCCCAGGTCCTCCAGATGCTCAAACTGCCCGATGGCACGGTCCGCGTGCTGGTGGAGGGCAACAGCCGCGCCAGCCTCGACAGCCTCGAGGCGAAGGACGATTACGTTGCCGCTACGCTGACTGTCCGCGAGCCGGACACCGCCGCCGGGAGCGAGGTCACCGCGATGATGCGCCAGGTGATCGAGCAATTCGGCGAATACGCCAAGCTTAACAAGAAGCTGGGCGAGGGCGCGGCCGAGGAACTGGCCGAGATCGACGATGCCGGCGAACTCGCCGACACGATCGCCGCCGCGATCGCCGCAAAGGTCTCGGACAAGCAGACCCTGCTTAGCGAATTCGATCCGCTGAAGCGGCTCGAAATGGTCATGTCCTTCATGGACGGGGAACTGTCGGTCCTCCAGGTGGAGAAGAAGATTCGCGGTCGTGTTAAGCGCCAGATGGAGAAGACCCAGCGCGAATATTACCTCAACGAGCAGTTGAAGGCGATCCAGAACGAGCTCGGCGATGGCGATGAGGACGGCGGTAACGAGATCGCCGAACTGACCGAGAAGATCGCCAAGACCAAGCTCAGCAAGGAAGCGCGCGCCAAGGCCGAGGGCGAGCTCAAGAAGCTCAAGGCGATGCAGCCGATGAGCGCAGAGGCGACCGTCATCCGCAACTATCTCGACGTGCTGCTTGGCCTGCCCTGGGGCAAGAAGAGCAAGGTCAAGAAGGACATAACCGAGGCGCAGGACGTCCTCGATGCCGATCACTACGCGCTGGAAAAGGTGAAGGACCGGATCGTCGAATATCTTGCGGTGCAGGCGCGGACCAACAAGCTGAAGGGCCCGATCCTCTGCCTCGTCGGCCCGCCCGGCGTCGGCAAGACCAGCCTCGGCAAGTCGATCGCCCGCGCGACGGGCCGCGAATTCGTGCGCCAGTCGCTGGGCGGCGTGCGCGACGAGGCGGAAATCCGCGGTCATCGGCGCACCTATATCGGCTCGCTGCCGGGCAAGATCGTCACCAATCTGAAGAAGGCGGGCAAGAGCAATCCGCTCTTCCTGCTCGACGAGATCGACAAGCTGGGCCAGGATTTCCGCGGCGACCCCGCCTCGGCTCTGCTGGAGGTCCTCGATCCCGAACAGAACGGCAAGTTCCAAGACCATTATCTCGAGCTCGATCTCGACCTGTCCGACATCATGTTCGTGACCACCGCGAACAGCCTCAACCTGCCGCAACCGCTGCTCGACCGGATGGAGATCATCCGTCTCGAAGGCTACACCGAGGATGAGAAGGTCGAGATCGCGACCCGCCACTTGCTGCCGAAGCAGGTGAAGGATCACGGGCTGAAGAACGGCGAATTCGAGCTGACCGAAGAGGGCCTGCGCGATCTCATCCGCTACTACACGCGCGAGGCGGGTGTCCGCACGCTGGAGCGCGAGTTGGCGCGATTGGCACGCAAGTCGCTGCGGCGCATCCTCGAAGGCAAGGAAACGAGCGTGACTGTCACGCCCGACAACCTTTCCGATTTCGCCGGGGTGCGCAAGTTCAAGCACGGCATGGGCGAGGAAGAGGCTCAGATCGGCGCGGTCACCGGGCTTGCCTGGACCGAGGTCGGCGGCGAGCTGCTGACGATCGAGAGCGTTACGACGCCCGGCAAGGGCGAAGTCAAGACCACCGGCAAGCTGGGCGACGTGATGAACGAGAGCGTCGCCGCCGCTTTCAGCTTTGTAAAGGCGCGCGCCCCCCATTACGGGATCAAGCCGAGCATCTTCCAGCGCAAGAACATCCATATCCACCTGCCCGAAGGCGCGGTGCCCAAGGACGGGCCGAGCGCAGGCGTCGGCATGGTCACCTCGATCGTCTCGACCCTTTCCGGCGTACCGGTGCGGCCCGATGTCGCGATGACCGGAGAGGTCACGCTGCGCGGCCGGGTGCTGGCGATCGGCGGTCTCAAGGAAAAGCTGCTCGCGGCACTGCGCGGAGGGATCAAGACGGTTCTGATTCCCGAGGAGAATGTGAAGGATCTCGCCGAGATACCTTCCAACGTAAAGGAGGGGCTGGAGATCATTCCGGTTTCGCATGTCGACGAGGTGCTCGAGATCGCGCTGTCGACGCCGCTCGAAGCGATCGAATGGACCGAGGCGGACGATCTGGCGAGCCAGCCGGTATCGGTGGTCGCAGCATCGCAGGTGGCAACGCCGACGGCGCACTGACGCGACGCGGGCGGGCGCTCGGTCGCCTCGGAGCGGTTCGGGCATGATCATCGCAACGGTCGGCTGCAATTCGCGCGTCGGGCATCTGCGCCGAGGTTCGTTGACGTGATTTCGGCCAATTTCGCGCTGAACTACGCCGATTTCACTTTGACACCTCGGGCATCTCCGCCCAACTTGCCGCCCTTCCGCAGATCGATTCCCGATCGCCGATTCAAAAATTCCATGAGGGGACCCGAAATAATGAACAAGAACGACCTGATCAGCGCCGTCGCCGACACCAGCGGTCTTTCCAAGAACGATGCGTCGAGCGCCGTCGAGGCGGTGTTCGATTCGATCCAGAAGGCTCTTTCGAATGGCGATGAAGTACGCTTGGTCGGCTTCGGCTCGTTCTCCGTGGCGAAGCGCAAGGCCTCGACCGGCCGCAATCCGCGTACCGGCGAACCGATGACGATCAAGGCGTCGAATCAGCCCAAGTTCAAGGCCGGCAAGGGCCTCAAGGACGCGGTGAACTAAACCACGGTCTCATCGAAATAAGGCGCCGCCCGGTCCCATCGGATCGGGCGGCGTTTTGTTTTTCAGGGCACAAGCTGCACGAGGGCGGTCGGCGCCCGGTCGGTGCGCTTATCGATCGCCCAGGACAGGCTCTTGCCACCCGCCACCGCCGTCGGTCCCTCGTCGGTGTTGTTGGCGAGGATCTCGCCATCGGTGGTCAGAGTGAAGGTTCCGGACACCTCTGGCAGGAAGGGCGGCTCTTCCCCGTCTTCCGACATTTGCGCCATCGCTGTCATCATGCCCGCCATTCCGCTCATCATGCTCTGGAACGGGTTTCCGGTGGTTTGCGCTGCGAAACCGGGCGCATCCACACGCACCGTATCGCCATCGCGCAGCACCGCGAGGACGAAGAGGTTCGACATGGGGAAGCGTTCCATGGTCGGAAAAGCGAAATCGTGCGTCATCCGGCCGGCAAGGCGGAATTCCACGTTGAACAGGCCGTCGCCTGCATACTCGACCTTGTCCCAGCCCGCCTGTCGTTCCAGCCGCCTGGCCAGATCGGCCGCCGCATCGGGATCGGCGGGGTCGATTCCGCCGAGCATCGCCTTGACCATCTCGGCTTCGCGTTCCGCGTCTGCCTTGCGGGCTTCGGCGGCACTGTCCCAGTTGCGCCGCTGCTCGGCGATTTCTTCCTCGGTGCAGGCGCGTTCTTCGAACGCTTCCTCGTCGTAGCAAGGCTGCTCGACGAACTCTTCCTCGATGTTCTCGAAACGCTGGCCCATCTCGGCAAGCTTGCTCAAGGCGAGCAGATAGATTTCTCCGGAATAGGAAAAGCTGAACGCTCCGTCCTTGCGGATGTCCATTGCAGAGGCGAACTTGCCCGGCGTCAGAAAACAGCCGGTCAGCAGAAAAGGTACGGCACACACCGCGAGCAGCCGAGCAAATTTCATCGATTCCCCCCTTGATCGGTGGTGTCAGTCTACCTCTCTCGCGGCGACTGCGTAAAGCGCGACTGCGGCGGCGTTCGAAACATTGAGGCTTTCCACCGTGCTGGTGATCGGAAGCCGGGCAAGAGCGTCGCAATGGCCGGCGATATTGTGTCGCATCCCCGGCCCTTCGGCGCCGAGAACGAGCGCGACGGGACCGGCGGGGAGCGCTTCCGTCAGCGAACTCTCCGCCTCTCCGGCGAGGCCAATGCGCCAGTAGCCGGCGTCGGCCATCTCCTCGAGCGCGCGGGCGAGGTTCACCACCCGGACCCAGGGCAGCGCTTCCAGCGCGCCACTCGCCGCCTTGGCCAGTACGCCGCCTTCCGGCGGTGCGTGCCGGTCCTGCGTGACGATCGCGCTCGCGCCGAATGCCGCTGCGGAGCGCATGATCGCGCCGACATTGTGGGGATCGGTCACCTGATCGAGGACCACCAGCGGGCGCTGCCGATCGCCGTCCAACACGTCGGCCAGAAACACGTCTTCCAGCGCCGCGCATTCGAGCACCAGCCCCTGATGCGGCGCATCGCGCGTCACCAGGCGGTCGAGGTCGGGATTGTCGGCATATTCGACGGGAAAGTCGGGCGGAAGCTCGCCGTCGAGCCCAGCGATCGCCTCTCGCGTCGCCCACAGCTTGTGGTGGTTGCGGTCAGGGTTCTTCAGCGCCGCCTCAACGGCATGGTGCCCCCAGAGGCGCACCTGACCGGTGCTCGCCCGCCCGCTCCCGCGGCCGCCCTGCATTCTGCCCGCACGTCCGCGCAGGGCCTTCTTACGGTTCTTCGACATCGCTGCGCTCTGCCAGCGGAGGATGGAAAGGGGAAGGGCGGGGATGGATCGAACGCGCGAATTTCTCGTCGTTTCGACCGCTTCGATGAAGAGGAGCCGGTGGTGGACAGGGCTGGATTCGAACCAGCGTACGCTTGCACGGGCAGATTTACAGTCTGCTGCCTTTAACCACTCGGCCACCTGTCCACGAACCGGCTTTCAAGGGCGGCGGAACCGCCCGGGCTGTGCGGGCGGATGCGATCCGCCGACTGCCGAGAGGCGCCCCTTTGGCGAAGGGCTTCGGCACTGTCAACATGGCTGCGCGACCAGTTGCTCCCGAACGGCCTTGGGTTTAGGCGAGGGCATGGAACCGACCCACCGCCCCGTCATCTCCGCCACCGGCCTGTTCACGCCCGAGGAAAGCATTTCGAACGAGGAGCTGGTGGCAAGCTTCAACGAGTTCGTGCGCCGCCACAACGCCGCCAATTCCGATGCGATCGCGGCGGGCGAGACGGCGGCGCTGGAGCCGAGCTCGGTCGAATTCATCGAGAAGGCGAGCGGGATCAAGGCGCGCCACGTGATGGCGAAGGCACCCGTGCTCGATCCCGAGATCATGGCCCCGCGCTGGCCTGAGCGGAGCAACGAGGATCTCTCGCTTCTCGCCGAGATCGGGGTCAAAGCGGCGCGTCAGGCACTCGACTAGGCGGAGCGCGATCCGGCGGATGTCGACGCAGTGCTGTGCGCGGCTTCGAACATGGAGCGCCCTTATCCCGCCATGGCGATCGAGATCCAGCAGGCTCTCGGCATCGAGGGGTTCGGCTTCGACATGAACGTCGCCTGCTCCAGCGCGACCTTCGGCATCCAGACCGCGGCCGATTACGTGCGGTCCGGCAATGCGCGCAGCGTGCTGGTTGTCAGCCCGGAGATCACCAGCGGCCACCTCAACTGGCGCGACCGGGACAGCCACTTCATCTTCGGCGACGTGGCGACGGCGGTGCTGGTCGAAGATGCCGCGATGGCGCCGGCCGCGCATTGGGACATTCTCGGCACCAAGCTGAAGACCGTGTTCTCGAACAATATCCGCAACAATTTCGGCTTCCTCAACCGCGCCCATCCCGACAGCGCGGGCGCCGCCGACAAGCTCTTCGTTCAGGAGGGGCGCAAGGTGTTCAAGGAAGTCGTTCCCATGGTGGCGCAGATGATTCTGGACGAGGCGGAGCGGCTCGATATCGAACCGACCGCGCTGCGCCGCCTGTGGCTGCATCAGGCCAATGCCGGCATGAACCGGCTGATCGCGCACAAGGTCCTGGGCCACGAAGCGAGCGACGACGAGAGCCCGACGGTTCTCGATACCTACGGTAACACGTCGAGCGCAGGCTCGATCATTGCCTTCCACCTCCACCACGAGGATCTGGTGGAGGGCGATACCGGCCTCATCTGCAGTTTTGGCGCGGGTTATTCGGCCGGTACGGTCTTCGTGCGCAAGGCGGCCTGAGGCAGCGGGCCGCGCTTGTCGTCGCGGCTGGGCGCGCCTAAGCCTTGGTTCATGGCTGGTGAACTTCTCGACAATCGGGGCCGCGGCGATGTTGCCTGGTCCTTTCCCTCGATCCATCCGGAGGGGCGAAAGTTCGGCCTGATCGCTGTAGGCGTCAGTCTGCTCTTTCTTCTTGTATTCGGTTGGGAAATTATCGGCTGGCCGCTACTGATGCTGTCGGCGGGCGTCTTCGCCTTCTTCCGCGATCCGGAACGCGTGGTCCCTCATTCCGATCTGGCCGTCGTTGCCCCTGCGGACGGGCTGGTCTCGCTGATCGCACAGGTCGAGCCGCCGGAGGAACTCAAGATTGACGACGGCAGCGGGATCGCGGGCCTCCCGGCCGGGCCGGTGACGCGCATCTCCATTTTCATGAGCGTATTCGACGTGCACATCAATCGCGCTCCGATCGGGGGGGTCATCAGGCGGCTGGTCTATATTCCCGGCAAGTTTCTCAACGCCGATCTCGACAAGGCAAGCGAGGAGAACGAACGCCAGCACATCCTGGTAGAGCGGGCGGATGGCGCGCGGATCGGCTTCACGCAGATCGCCGGGCTCGTGGCGAGGCGGATCGTCCCCTTCGTGAAAGAGGGTGACACGGTGGGCAGCGGGCAGCGGGTGGGACTGATCCGTTTCGGCAGCCGGGTCGACGTCTATCTTCCGGCGGGGACAGGTTCGAACGTACTGCTGGGTCAGCGAGTAATCGCAGGCGAAACGGTGCTCGCCGAGATGGGCGTGCAAAAACACATCGAAGGCATCGCGCAATGATCCAGCGTAAGGGAAAGACTCCGGCCGACAATCGGCCGCGCATAGGCCCCAAGGCTTCCGAGGACGAAGACGATTTCGCAGCCGGAGGCGTGAAGGGCGGGCTTGCGTTGCGGACCCTTGCCCCCAACGCCGTCACCACGGCAGCGATGTGTTCCGGGCTGACCGGAATACTCTTCGCGATATCCGGGACATGGCCGCTGGCGGTGGGGGCGATCATTCTGGCGGGCGTGCTTGACGGGATGGACGGACGCATCGCGCGGATGCTCAATGGCCAGTCGCGCTTCGGCGCGGAACTGGATAGCCTGGCGGATTCGCTCTCTTTCGGCACAGCGCCGGCGATCGTTATCTATCTCTGGTCGCTGTCCGCCACGCCTCGGATTGGATGGATCGCCGCGCTGGCATTCGCCGTGTGCGCCGCGCTTCGACTGGCCCGCTTCAACGCCCGGATCGATGCTACCGACCAGCCGCACAAATCGGCCGGTTTTCTGACTGGTATTCCGGCGCCCGTCGGGGCAGGGCTAGCCTTCCTGCCGTTCTACCTCTGGACCACCACCGGCATCGAGACGTTTCGCAACCCATTGCTGGTGGGGCCATGGGTCGCGCTGATGGCGTTGCTGATGATCTCCAACCTGGCGACGTTGAGCTGGGCATCGATCAAGCCGCGCAGGGATATTCGACTGTGGTTGCTGGCGCTGGCGGGTCTGCTGTTTGCAGGCTTGCTGCTGGAGCCGTGGTGGACGCTGGCGACGATCAGCCTCGTCTATCTCGCGCTGCTGCCACTGGGCTGGGCGCGTTATGCGAGGGTCAAGCGGCAGCGCGCACGGCGGGCCGCGGTAGGGACTGGCGAGACGCCGTAACTCGACCGAAGCCCGAAAAACCACCATGAACGATCTCGGCGCGGCGACCCTGGACGAGTGATGTGGCCACGCTCGCGGCTGCACCCTTGTTGCAAAGCTGAGTGTATGCCGACCACCATCGCAGGGCGCTGTCGGCAAGCGTCGCTGCGCTGACAAAACCGATAAAAACGAAGAAGGCTGTCAGAAGGATTGCAAACATCGAACCGGTCTCTTTCTTGCCGCTCCGCCTGTTGACAGGCTGTGGAGAACGAGTTGAAAACTTTTCATTCCGGGACATGTTCCCGATCTGACATCATATGTTCCCTATTTGTTCGCGCTTGTCAATCGCTTTCCGCGCCCATCCGACCGCGGATTACGGCGAATTGAGTCTGGATTTCCGTCCGCAAGTGCGCTAGAGCGCCGCCGCTTCCGCAAACCAAAGATCTTTCGATCCTGGTTGGGCGGGGCAAATCCACATGGAAGGCGCATCATACCGGTGCCCGATTGCGGGAAGCTCCGCATCCGGGTCCCAGCCTTCCAGAGGTCCAACCGGAAAGGAATATGATTATGGCGGCTCCTACCGTCACGATGCAGCAATTGATCGAGGCCGGATCGCATTTCGGCCACCAGACCCACCGCTGGAACCCGCGGATGAAGCCGTATATCTTCGGCGCCCGCAACGGCATCCACATCATCGACCTGTCGCAGACCGTGCCGCTATTCGCGCGCGCGCTCGACTTCGTCGCCCAGACCGCGCGTTCGGGCGGCAAGGTGCTGTTCGTCGGCACCAAGCGTCAGGCGCAGGATGCGATCCGCGATGCGGCGCGCGCCAGCGGCCAGCACTTCGTCAACCACCGCTGGCTCGGCGGCATGCTCACCAACTGGAAGACCATTTCCGGTTCGATCAAGCGCCTCAAGACGCTCGAGGAACAACTTTCGGGCGACACTTCTGGTCTCACGAAGAAGGAAGTCCTTCAGCTGACGCGCGAGCGTGACAAGCTCGAACTGTCGCTCGGCGGCATTCGCGACATGGGGGGCATCCCGGACGTGATGTTCGTGATCGACGCCAACAAGGAAGACCTCGCGATCAAGGAAGCCAACGTGCTCGGCATTCCCGTGGTCGCGGTGCTCGATACCAATGTCGATCCTTCGGGCATTGCCTTCCCGATCCCGGGCAATGACGACGCCGCCCGCGCGGTGCGCCTCTATTGCGACGCGATCGGTCAGGCGGCCATGTCAGGCCGCAACGAAGGCGTCCAGGACAGCGGCCGCGATGTCGGCGCGATGGAAAATCCGCCGACCGAGGCCGAAGCTTCCGCCTGATTTCGCGATGACGGGCGCGTCACGCCTCCGTCACGCAAGACGACTAAGCGCCGGGCCGCTCTCTAGCGGTCCGGCCGCATATCCATTCAGAACAAGGACACACGAACCATGGCGAACTTCACCACCGCCGACATCAAGGCCCTGCGCGAGCGCACCGGCGCAGGCATGATGGATGCCAAGAAGGCGCTCGTCGAAACCGATGGCGATCTCGAAGCCGCAGTCGATGCGCTGCGCGCCAAGGGCCTCGCCACCGCCCAGAAGAAATCGAGCCGCACTGCGGCCGAAGGTCTCGTCGGCGTGGCTGTCGAAGGCACCAGGGGCGTCGCCGTCGAGGTCAATTCCGAGACCGATTTCGTCGCCAAGAATGACAAATTCCAGGACTTCGTCCGCAAGGTCACCGAGACCGCGCTCAGCTCCGACGGCGACGATGTCGAATCGCTCAAGGGCATGGACTATCCCGACGGCGGCAGCGTCTCGGACAAGCTGACCGACAATGTCGCAACGATCGGCGAGAACCAGCAGATCCGCCGCATGAAGACCGTCTCGGTCACCAACGGCATGGTCGTCCCCTACATGCACAACGCCGTCGCGCCGAACCTCGGCAAGATCGGCGTCCTCGTGGCGCTCGAGAGTGAAGCGGGCCAGGATGTGCTCGAGCCGCTCGGCAAGCAGATCGCGATGCACATCGCCGCCGCGTTCCCGCAGGCGCTGAACGCCGAAGGCCTCGATGCCGAACTGATCGAGCGCGAGCGCGCCATCGCCAAGGAGAAGGCGTCGGAAAGCGGCAAGCCCGAGAACGTTCAGGAAAAGATGGTCGAAGGCGCCGTGTCCAAGTTCGCCAAGGAAAACGCGCTGCTCAGCCAGGTTTTCGTGATCGACAACAAGACCCCGATCTCCGAGGTCGTCGCCAAGGCGGCCAAGGATGCCGGCAAGCCGATCGAACTGACGGATTATGTCCGCTATCAGCTCGGCGAAGGCATCGAGAAGGAAGAGAGCGACTTCGCCGCGGAAGTCGCGGCTGCGGTCAAGGGCTGAGCCCTCCTTCCTCGCAGACTTTCTGAAACGGCTGTCGGACTTCGGTTCGGCAGCCGTTTCCGTTTCTATCGGATGCTTGGACGATGCTGCGAACGAAGCGGGGCTTTCCCTTTGCGCGCATCGAGCATCGTGGCTAAGGAGCCGCGATCCAATCGATATTTGCGCGAGTGCCACCGGTGCCCGCGCGGCCAGCAATCCGACGGAAAGCTCCGCATGTCCATGCCCCCGATGAAACGCGTGCTTCTCAAGCTTTCGGGCGAGGTGCTGATGGGCGACGGGCCGTTCGGTATCGATCCCGATTTCGTCATGGAGCTGGCGCAGGAGGTAAAGCGCGCTCAGGAAACCGGCCTGGAGATCTGCCTCGTCATCGGCGGTGGCAATATCTTCCGGGGCATGGCGGGCGCGGCGCGGGGCATGGACCGCGCCCAGGCCGACTACATGGGCATGCTCGCGACCGTGATGAACGCTCTGGCGATGCAGAACGCGCTCGAACAACTCGGCGTGCCGACGCGGGTCCAGTCCGCGATCCAGATGGATCAGGTGTGCGAGCCGGTCATCCGCCGCCGTGCCGAACGCCATCTGGAAAAGGGCCGAGTGGTCATCTTCGCCGCCGGCGTGGGCGCCCCCTATTTCACCACCGACAGCGGCGCGGCGCTGCGCGCGGCGGAGATGCGCTGCGACGCGTTGCTCAAGGGCACCAGTGTCGACGGGGTCTATGACAGCGACCCCAAGAAGAACAGCGCCGCCCAGCGTTTCGAAACCGTGGGTTACGACCGGGTGCTGGCGGACAACCTCAAGGTCATGGACGCGTCCGCCGTGGCGCTGTGCCGTGACAACGACATTCCCATCGTGGTCTTCTCGATCCGCGAAAAGGGCAACCTCGCGCGCGTGCTGGCGGGCGAGGGGGTGCAGACCATCGTCAAAGGAGAGGCCTGATGGCCAAATACGACAAGACCGATATCGAACGCCGGATGCAGGGCGCCGTCGACAGCCTCAAGGGCGATCTGTCCGGCCTGCGCACGGGCCGTGCCAACACGAGCCTGCTCGATCCCGTGACGGTCGAGGTCTATGGCTCGATCATGCCGCTCAGCCAGGTGGCGACGGTCAATGCGCCGGAACCGCGGATGCTGGCGGTGCAGGTGTGGGACAAGGCCAACGTCATCGCTGTCGAGAAGGGGATCGCCCGCGCCAATCTCGGCCTCAACCCGATGATCGACGGGCAGACCCTGCGCCTGCCGCTGCCCGACCTGACCGAGGAGCGCCGCAAGGATCTCGCCAAGCTCGCCGGGCAGTATGGCGAGAACGCCAAGATCGCCATCCGCAACGTGCGGCGCGACGGCATGGAAGCGCTGAAGGACGACGAAAAGAAGAAGGAAATCTCCGAGGACGATCGCAAGCGGTCGGAAGACGAGGTCCAGAAGCTGACCGACAAATATGTCGGCGACATCGACAATGCGGTCGCGCAGAAGGAAAAGGAAATCCTTACCCAATAAGGGCATAGGTGGCCGAGGATGGACAGGGGCGACAATCAGGCACGGCACGTCGCCATCATCATGGACGGCAACGGCCGCTGGGCGAAGCGGCGCGGGTTGCCGCGCGCGCTTGGCCATCGGCGCGGGGTCGAGGCGGTGCGAAATCTCGTGCGATCCCTGGAGGATACGGGGATCGAGTGCCTGACGCTCTACGCGTTCAGTTCGGAGAACTGGAAGCGGCCGGAAGACGAGGTCGACGATTTGATGAACCTCATGAGGAAGTTCATCCGCTCGGACCTTCCCGAGTTCATCGAGAACGGCGTCAGGCTGAAGATTGTCGGCGATTGGCAGGCGCTTGCGCCTGACATCGTGGAAATGCTCGAGGATGCGCTGGAGCGAACCGCAGACGGCCAGCGGACCGTCGCAGTGGCGCTGAATTACGGGGCGCAGCAGGAGATCGTCCATGCTGCTCGGGCCGCCGCGGCCGAGGGCGAGATCAGCGAACGGACACTTGAACGGCACCTGTTCACCGCCGGACTGCCGCCGCTCGACCTCCTGATCCGCACGAGCGGGGAGGTGCGCCTGTCGAATTTCCTCTTGTGGCAGGCCGCTTATGCGGAGATGCTGTTTCTCGACGTGCTGTGGCCCGATTTCACTCCCGACCATCTGAAGCAGGCGCTCGGCCAGTTCGCTTCGCGTGACCGGCGCTATGGTGGCCGCTGAGCCTGCTCCCCAACGCAAGCGCGACCGCTTCAAGGCGCGGATGCGGCGCTATGTCGACGTTCCGCTGTCGGTCCGCACCTCGGACCTGCCCAAGCGGGTCGCGTCGGCCGTGGTGATGCTCGCCGCCGCCGGAACCGCGATCTGGATCGGCGGTGTGGTGCTGCGCGCGTTCATCTATTTGGTCGCGCTGGCGGCTTTCGGGGAGTTCGTCCGCTTGGTCTGGCGTGCGACCCAGAGCCTGTCGATCCGCGCGATCGGTCTTCTACTCGGGGCGGCCTATATCGGCTTGGCGGCGTACGGGCTGGCGGGGCTCGATCTCTATCATATCGTCGCCGTTCTCGGCATCGTGATCTTTACCGACACCTGCGCCTATTTCAGCGGGCGGTCGATCGGCGGGCGGAAAATCGCGCCGACGATCAGTCCGTCCAAGACCTGGGCTGGGCTGATCGGCGGGATGGCGGGCAGCGCGCTGTGGCTCGTCATCTTCATGGCGATGATGCACAATACCGGCGATTTCCTGCGCCTTGCCGACGATTATTCGATCGCTCCGCTCGAAGCGGCGATGTGGGCGCTGGCGGGCGCCTTGCTCGCCGTGGCGGCGCAGGCGGGCGATTTCTTCGAAAGCTGGCTCAAGCGTCGGGCGAAGATGAAGGATTCGTCCAATCTCATTCCCGGCCATGGAGGCGTGTTCGACCGGATCGACGGGATGCTGCCAGTGGCGCTGATCCTCGGCCTGCTCGCGGGGTCGTTGTGACATGACCCGCTCCATCTCCGTCCTCGGCGCGACCGGTTCGATCGGCGCTTCGACCCTCGACCTCGTCCGCCGCAACCGGGCCGACTGGCGGGTGGTGGCGCTGACCGCCAATTGCCGGGCGGACGCGCTGGCGAAGCTCGCGCGCGAGTTCGGGGCCGAGATCGCGGTCGTCGCCGACGAGACCTGCCTCGACGATCTGCGCGCGGCGCTGGCGGGCAGCGGGATCGAGGCGGCGGGCGGCCGCGCGGCGCTGGTCGAGGCGGCGGCGCGCGAGGCCGATCTGACAGTAGCGGCGATCGTCGGCTGCGCGGGGCTCGCCCCCGTCATGGCCGCGGTCGAACGCGGCGGCACGATCGCGCTCGCGAACAAGGAAGCGCTGGTTAGCGCGGGCGATGTGCTGACCGCCGCGGTCGAACGCCACGGCGCGACGTTGCTACCGACCGATTCGGAACACAACGCGATCTTTCAGTGTCTCGCCGGGAACGACATCGCCGATGTCCGCTCGATCACGCTGACCGCCAGCGGCGGGCCGCTGCGCACGGTCGCGGACCTGTCGGCGGTCACTCCGGCCCAGGCAGTGGCACATCCTAACTGGGACATGGGCGCCAAGATCAGCGTCGATTCGGCGACGATGATGAACAAGGGGCTCGAACTGATCGAGGCTTTTCATCTCTTCCCCGTCGGGCTCGATCGGCTCAAGATTGTTGTCCACCCGCAGAGTGTCATCCATTCGATGGTCGAATATCGCGACGGCTCAACGCTGGCGCAGCTCGGCCCGTCGGACATGCGCGTGCCGATCGCATCCTGTCTCGCCTGGCCGGAACGGATGGACACGCCCTGCGCCCCGCTCGATCTTGCCGCGATGGGCGAGCTGACCTTCTTCGCACCGGACGAGGCGCGCTTTCCCGCGACCCGACTTGCGCGCGAGGCGCTGGAGGCGGGCGGGGCGGCGCCCGCCGTGCTGAACGCCGCCAACGAAATCGCGGTCGCTGCCTTTCTCGATGGTCAGATCGCGTTCACCCGCATCGCGGCAGTGGTGGAAGATACGCTGGCGGGCGGGAACATGCCGCCACCGCCGCGTTCTCTCGAAGAGGTGCTGCAAGTGGACGCCGATGTGCGCGTTTGGACGCAGGAATTGCTGGAGAAAGCCTGACTTGGACGGTTCGATACCCTTCTGGATGTACATCATCGGCTTCCCGCTGCTGCTGGGGCCGCTGGTGACGTTGCACGAACTGGGTCACTATCTCGTAGGGCGCTGGTTCGGCGTCGGCGCCAAGGCCTTTTCCATCGGTTTCGGCAAGGAAATCGCCGGCTGGACCGACAGCCGCGGCACGCGCTGGAAGCTCTCCGCCCTGCCGCTCGGCGGCTATGTCCAGTTCAAGGGCGACATGAACCCTGCGAGCGTTCCGCAACAGCAGAGTGCGGTCGAGGATGCCAATTTCGGCGTCGCGACCGAAGCGGACCTTGCCGAGGCAGAGGATCGGGCGGTCGTGGGCGCCCCGTTCCATCAGGCCGATCTGTGGAAGCGAGCGCTGATCGTCTTCGCCGGTCCGGCGATGAATATCCTGATCACGCTGGCGATCTTCGCGGCTTTCTTCTCGATCCTCGGTCGGCCCGTGACGGCCGATCCGGAGGGGACCAATGTCGTTCAGAGCTTCGCCGAGAACTCGGTGGCCGAGGCGGCAGGAATCGAGGCGGGCGACCGCATCGTCGCCATCGACGGCGCGCCGGTGCGCGAATTCGGCGACATTACCGACCGGGTGGTCATGTATCCCGGCAAGGACATCATCCTGTCGGTCGAGCGCGACGGCGCGCGGCGGACGGTGCCCGTGACGATCGGCGAGAGCGTGGAGACCGACCGCTTCGGCAACAGCTCCAAGGTGGGGCGGCTGGGAATATACTCCTCGCCCTTCGAATGGGAACGGGTGGGCGTGCTCTCGTCCATCCCGCTCGCGGCCGAGCAGAGCGTCAACATGATGCGCATGATGATCGTCGGCATCAAGCAGATCCTGATCGGCGACCGTTCGGTCCGCGAGCTGGGCGGACCGGTCAAGATCGCCAAGTTCTCGGGCGAGCAGTTGAGCCTCGGTCCCATCGCCTTCGTCAATTTCGTGGCGTTGATCTCGCTTAACTTGGCATTCATCAACCTGCTGCCAATTCCCGCCCTCGACGGCGGGCACCTGGCTTTCTACGCGGCTGAAGCGGTCCGCCGGAAGCCCGTGGGCCCGCGCGGTCAGGAGGTGGCGTATCGCACCGGCATGGCGCTTGTCCTGATGCTGATGATATTCGTCACGATAAACGATCTGGTCAGCCTGCCGATCTTCGGAAGCTGAGCGGGCGCGATCCGATCCATCTGGCGGGAAGCGGCAGAGGACCGGGGATAGGGAAGGGTCGGAACCGGGAATTGCAGCCACACTGCTTGATTGCCCTTGCCGCTTGAGGCATGGGCTGCTCCGCTTCGCCAGGGGGCGTTCCCCAGCTTCGCCGGGAGCTGACGGAACAGGTGGCAGAAAGCCGGGACCGACGGTTATTTGAAGGACGGGAATTTCCTTGTCGACGACGAACATTGCCATTGCCGCAAAGCGTAGCGCCACGCGGCTGACCGGGACGCTGCTGGCCGGCACGATCCTCACCGGAATGCCCGCCGCCGCGATGGCGCAGGATGCCGATGTTCCGGCAGCGCAGGCGCCGACGACGGCACAGCCGGCACCGACGCCAACCTCTGCGCCACCGGGAACGGCCAACGCGCCCCAGCAGACCGAGACCGTGCGCACGATCTCGGTTTCCGGCGCACAGCGGCTCGAGCCCCAGACGATCCTGTCCTACATCCGCCTGCGCCCCGGCGATGCGTGGAGCCAAGTGGTCGGCGACGAGGTGCTGAAGGATCTCTACGCGACCGAACTGTTCGCGAATGCGAGCGTCGCGTTCGAAAACGGTAATGTCACGATCACGATCACCGAGAACCCGGTGATCAACCGCATCATCCTGGAAGGCAACAGCCGCATCAAGGATGACAAGATCCTGCCCGAGATCAGGCTCGCCCCGCGCCAGATCTTCACGCGGTCCAAGGTCCGCGCGGACGTCGCGCGCATCATCGAGCTCTACAAGCGGCAGGGCCGGTTCGCCGCGACGGTAGAGCCGCAATCGGTGCAGCTCGCGCAGAACCGCGTCGATATCGTGTTCGAGATCGAGGAAGGGCCAAAGTCCAAGATCCGCTCGATCAACATCATCGGCAACGAAGCCTTCTCGGACGGCGAGTTGCGCGGCGAGATGGTGACGAAGCAGACCGGCGGTCTGTTTAGCTTCCTCAGCTCCAACACCAGTTACGATCCGGACCGTCTGGCCTTCGACCAGCAGAACCTGCGTCGTTTCTACCTGACCCAAGGGTACGCCGATTTCCGCGTCGTGTCTGCCGTCGCCGAGCTGACGCCCGACAAGCAGGACTTCATCATCACTTACGTCGTCGAGGAAGGCGAGCGCTACAAGTTCGGCGATGTGGACGTGGAGAGCCAGCTGCGCGACTTCGACAGCTCGCAGCTTTCGGTCCTCCTCCCGATGCAGAGCGGTGACTGGTACGACGCGAAGCTGGTCGAGGATACGGTCGAGCAGATATCCGAGCTCGCCGGCACCTTCGGTTATGCCTTCGCCGATGTCGAGCCGCAGTTCTCGCGAAACCGCGATACGCTGACGATGGACGTGACCTTCCGTCTCGCCGAAGCGCCGCGCGTCTATGTCGAGCGGATCGACGTCAACGGGAACACGCTGACGCAGGACAAGGTCGTGCGCCGCGAATTCCGCTTGTCGGAAGGCGATGCCTTCAACTCGCTTGCTGTCCAGCGGTCGACCGCGCGCATCAACTCGCTCGGATTTTTCCAGGAGAATTTCGAGATCAACCAGGTCGACGGCAGCGCCCCCGACCGTATTGTCCTCGAAGCGAATGTGGAGGAGCAGGCGACCGGCGAGCTGCAATTGTCGGCAGGCTTCTCCTCGATCGAGAATTTCATCCTGCAGGGCGCGATCCGCCAGCGTAATTTTCGCGGGCGCGGCCAGACGATCGGGCTCAGCGTCAATTATTCGCGCTTCTCGCGTTCGGCGCAGGCGAGCTTCACCGAGCCTTATCTGTTCGACCGCAATATCTCGGCGGGGATCGACGTCTACCGGCGCGACTTCAACAATTTCAATTTCAGCGGTGGCGATCGCAACACCACGTTCGAGCAGGCGACCACCGGTCTCTCGCTACGCGCGGGCGTGCCTTTGACCGAATACCTGTCGCTGATCGGCAGCTACACGCTCAATTACGACGACGTCTCGCTGGACGAGAACCAGTTCTTCGCCGACTTTGATGGGGACGGCATCCGCACCTGCGAACCGCTGCTCGCCGGGCGTTTCCTGTGCGACGCGATCGGGGAGCGGACCAGCTCGATCCTGGGCCTGACCCTGTCGCTCGACAATACCAACAGCCGCCTGCGCCCGACGCGTGGCCGCAATATGTCGGTCAGCGCCGAATATGCCGGCCTGGGCGGATCGGTGAACTTCCTGCGCATCCGTGGGCGCGCGGCCCAGTATTTCTCGCTGCCCGCCGGGTTTATCGGCTCGCTCTCTGTCGAGGGCGGGGCGATCCGCAGCTTCGAGGATCGCAACATACCCGGCACCGACGACGTACGTCTGACGGACCGCTTCTTCCTTGGCGAACCGCAGATCCGCGGCTTCGACATCCGGGGCGTCGGCCCGCGCGTACTGCGCCAGTCGATCGTCGCCGACGAGGACGGCAATCCCGTTGTCATCACCGACCGCGACCGGATCAACGACGACGCGATCGGGGGCACCGCCTACTATCTCGGCCGGGCCGAGGTCGAGATTCCGCTGGGTAGCGGTGCACGCGAGCTCGGCCTTCGTCCGTCGGTATTCGTCGATGTGGGCGCGCTGTTCAACGTGACCAACCCCGCGCTCATCCAGAACCCGCTGGGCAACGAGATTTTCATTCCGCTGCGCGACAATGCGGGCAATCCGGTGTTCCTGAACCCCGGAAATCCCGACGATGCCACCGATGACGTGGTCGTGGGCATCCCGGCCGGCGATCCCATCCCGGATGGCTTCGTGCGCCAGGGCAACATCATTCCGGCCTTCCAGGAAGTTTTCCTGGGCGACAGTCCGGCTCCGCGCGTTTCGGTCGGCATCGGCGTCAACTGGAACTCGCCCTTCGGTCCGTTCCGGATCGACCTCGCCCATGTGCTGAAAAAGCAGCCGGGTGACGACACCAAACTCCTCACCTTCAACGTAGGGACGCAATTCTGATGAAGACCATTACCAAGACGCTCGTCGCCGCAGGTCTTGCCGGCGCGACCTTTGCCGCCATGCCCGCCACCGCGCAGGTCAACGGCATCGCCACCAGCAGCCCCGAGGCGGTGATCGTCCGCGCGGCTGCGCGTCAGACCGGCTACCAACAGATCGGCCAGACCTATTCGGCGCAAATTCAGCAGCTCAACCAGCTTCGCCAGCAGAACCAGCAGGCGCAGCAGAGCCTCGACACCAATGGCGATGGCCAGCTGACCGAAGCCGAGGTCAATGCGAACCCGTCCGCGGTTCAGCAGATCCAGCAGCGCGAACAGCAGATCGCCCAGACCAGCCAACCGATAGTCTTGGCCCAGGCCTATGTCATCGAGCAGCTCGTCAACGATTACCAGAACGCGCAGAATCAGGTGATTCAGAGCAAGGGCATCCAGATGATGCTTTCGCCCGACGCGATCCAGTACGCGCCTGACAATGTCGATGTGACGACCGATATCGTCGCCGCTCTCGACGCGCGCATTCCCACTGTCCAGACGACGCCACCGGCCGGCTGGCAGCCGCGTCAGCAGACGCTCCAGCTTCAGCAGGCGGTCCAGCAGATCCTGCTCGCAGCGGCGCAGCAGCAAGCGGCTCAGCAGCAGCAACAGCAGGCCACACAGCAGCAGCCGAGCGGCCGCTAAGGCCAGCGCGGACAAGCGGCGATGACGGAAGAAACGGCGAAAGCGGCGGAGCTCGATATCCGGCAGGTGCTGAAGGCCCTGCCGCATCGCTATCCGCTGCTTCTGGTCGACCGGGTGCGCAGCCTCGAAAAGGGCGAGCGCATCCATGCGGTGAAGGCGGTGACCTTCAACGAGGACTATTTCCAGGGCCATTTCCCCGGCGCGCCGATCATGCCGGGCGTTCTCCAGATCGAGGCACTGGCGCAGGCCGCCGCGATCCTGGGGATTGAGACGCTCGACCTCGCCGGGAGTGGCAAGCTCGTCTATTTCATGGGGATTGACGGGGCGAAGTTCCGCTCCCCGGTGATGCCGGGCTGCCTGCTCGACTTGGAGGTGGAATTCCTCCAGAAGCGCAGCCGGGTCTACAAGTTCAAGGGCCGCGCCAGCGTGGAGGGGAAGACCACCACCGAATGCGAGTTCACCGCGATGATCGCCGACCCGCCGGCCGACGACTGACATTGCACGACTGACCCTTGCAATCCGGGCGCTTCGCGTTATGTGGCGCGCTCTCATTCAATCAGCTGGATCGGTCGGAACCGCTCCGAAGCTCGAAGGATTTTGATCATGAAAGCCGAAGGTCACCCCGCTTACCACACCATCACGGTCAAGATGACCGATGGCACCGAATTCCAGACGCGCTCCACTTGGGGCAGCGAGGGCGATACGCTGACGCTCGACATCGATCCGACGAGCCACCCGGCCTGGACCGGCGGCAAGCAGCAGATTCAGGAAGGCGGCCGCGTCGCAGCCTTCAACAAGCGTTTCGGCGGGCTCAGCCTCAAGAAGTAACGGCTTTATCGGCCACGCGGGTTTCGGCCCGTATGGAAGGGCGGTCCGACGGGGCCGCCCTTTTCGTTTCTGGGCTTGCAGCGGTTTCGGGTTCCTGCCCCCGGCAGTAAGGGTTCTGCCGGTCGGGTCTATGCGATCCAGGCGAGTCCCGGGATCGTCGCGGCGACGATCATCGGCATCTTCGCCTTTCAGGCGGCGCCGGATGCATTGCAGACGGTGTTCATCGCGCTGATCCCGATCGGAGCGGTCGGGCTGGACCTCGCGACGAAGCAATTATCCGCTACCACCCCCAAACCTTCTCGCGATACCATTTCGTGAGCACGTATTTCATGCCGCCGCGCACTTTCATGCCGTGGTGGATCGCGTTCGGATTGGGCGAGCCGTCGGGTCGCATGTTGTTCCAGCAGACAAGCTTTCCGGTTTCGGGCTGAAAGGTCTTGCCCACTGCCTTGAAACGCGTCGCACCGCCCGCTTCGGGTTCGTTGAGATAGATCATGAACGTCCAGGTGCGCTGGCCGGCGACCGAGCAGTATGTCTCGAAATCCGCGCCGTCGGGGCTAAACCAGTCGCAATGCGGCTTGAACTCCTGCCCGACATCGTAGCGCTGGCCTTGCAACGGTTCGCCGTAGGCCGGATCGATCCCGTTCAGGCTTTCCAGCAGCGCTTCGGTTTCGCGCACCGCCGGCTCTCCCGGGGCAAGATCGCAGGTCTCGCTGGTGCGGAAATACCTGTCGCCATTGTCGTCGGCGAGAGTCGAGGGCCGGCGATCGGCGTCGATCAGGGCAATCAGCCGTTCGCACAGCGACGCCGGGATGAAGCTTTTCATCTGAAACAGTTCGATGCTAGGGGAGGGCACGCGTTGCACGCCGCGCATGGCCAGCAGGCGCTGACGGGAAGATTCGCCGGGATTGGTCATCGCGCACCAGCATAATCGGCCGGGGCGGGGAAACAACGGTAAGGATATTGCGCAAAGTCAGCGTGTTTCGACTTTTCCCTTCCATGCGGAAGGGCATTGTGCAACAGGCGCCTTTCGCCCGCAGGGATCGCTTGACGGCATCACGCGGAGCGCTAACAGGCCCACGCATTGCGCGGGATTTGACCCGTGCAAGGGGCTTGTGGCGATCGTAGCTCAGTCGGTTAGAGCGCCGGTTTGTGGTACCGGAGGTCGCGGGTTCGGATCCCGTCGATCGCCCCATCTTCCCCATTCACGATGGGCGTCGTTCGCGAAGCCCGAGGCGATGAAGGAATCGAGCGCGCGATGACGGCTTTCTGGACCGAAGCGGATTACGACGACCACGAGCTGGTGCAGCTTGTCCGGGATCCTGCGAGTGGCCTGACGGCGATTATCGCGATCCATTCCACCCATCTCGGCCCGGCGGCAGGCGGCACGCGCTTCTGGCACTATGCCGAATCGAAGGACGCGATGCGCGATGCGCTGCGTCTGAGCCGCGGGATGAGCTACAAGAACGCCATGGCCGGTCTGCCCATGGGCGGCGGCAAGGCCGTGATCCTGGCCGACGAAGCGAAGACCAAGACCCCGCAAATGATCCATGCCTTCGCCGACGCGGTCGAGCGGCTCGGCGGGCGATACGTCACCGCCGAGGATGTCGGCATCAGCGAAGCGGACATGACGCTGGTAGCTGAACGCACGCAATACGTCTCCGGCCTGCCGGTCGACGGCGACGATACGGCCGGCGGCGATCCAGGTCCGTTCACCGCCATGGGCATCTTCCACGGCATCAAGGCCGCGGTCCGCCACAAGCTCGGCAAGGACAGCCTCGAAGGCGTGCGCATCGCGATCCAGGGCACCGGCAGCGTCGGTGGCGGGGTGGCGCGTCTTGCCGCCAAGGAAGGCGCGATCCTGACGCTGTCGGACATCAACGAGGACCGCGCACAGGAACTCGCCGAGGAGCTGGGTGCCGATACGGCCGCGGCGGATGCCATCATGTCGGTCGCCTGCGACGTGTTCAGCCCGAACGCGCTTGGCGCCACTCTCGACGACGAAGGCATCGCACGGCTCGATTGCGCGATTGTGGCGGGCGGTGCGAACAACCAGCTCGCCCGCGAACATCATGGACCGATGCTGGCCGAACGCGGCATTCTTTACGCGCCGGATTACGTCATCAACGCCGGCGGCATCATCAGCGTCACCCTGGAATATCTCGCCCGCAACGAGGGCAAGCCCTGCGATATCAACGAGGTCCGCAAGGGTCTTGCGCAGATTCCGGGCCGGCTCGAGGAAATCTGGCGCGAGAGCGAGGCGAGCGGCGTCTCGCCCAATCGTGTGGCCGATGCCATGGCGCAAAGGCTGATCGGACGCTGATAAACCTTGCGGCACTCTGCCGGGACTGTCAGAACCCGAGGCCGACGGGACTTTTCTAGCGCATGCACGGCTTCGCAAACCCGAAACGATTTCTCTCTCTGGCGTCCTGGCTGACTCCGCTTCTGCTGGTTGGCGGCCTGCTGATCGCGGGCGGCGCGCTGGCGTGGGGCCTGCTGTTCGTTCCGCCCGACCGGCTCATGGGGGAGACGGTGCGTATCCTCTTCCTCCACGTGCCCGCCGCATGGCTCGGCATGGGGGGATGGACGGCCATCGCGATTTCCAGCCTTGCCTTTCTTGTCTGGCGCCATCCGCTGGCCGCGCTCGCCGCCCGCGCGGCGGCCGCGCCGGGCGCCGGATTCACGGCGATCTGTCTTGCGACCGGCTCGATCTGGGGCCGGCCGACCTGGGGCACCTGGTGGGTGTGGGACGGACGGCTGACCAGCATGCTGGTGCTGCTGTTCCTGTTCTTTGCCTATATCGCGCTGGCCCAGGCTGCCGAGCGCGAGGGCGTGAGCGAGCGGATTCCCGCGATCTTCGGCCTGCTCGGCGCGGTGAATATTCCGATCATCAATCGCAGTGTGGTGTGGTGGAATTCGCTTCACCAACCGCCCAGCCTGACCATGGGCAAGAGCGCGATCGACGCGGCCTTCCTCGTCCCGCTGTTGTTCGCCGTACTCGGGTTTTCTCTCCTGTTCGGCGGAGTGATGCTGGCACGGATGCGTGCGCTTCTCGCGGACCGTCAGGCCGAGGCGCGGCTGCGGCGCAAGGCGATGGAAGCGCTTGCTTTCGAACAGGTGCGAGGGGCTTCGTGAGAGAAGCGCTTGATCAGTGGGATTTCGTGATCGCCGCCTATGCTTTGGGCGTGGGCGGGACGCTGGCGATGGCCGGCTGGGCCTGGGCGGCAATGGTCCGCGCCGAACGCCGGCGCGACGCGGCGAAGCGCAAGTGAGCACTGTGTCGTCCTCCGGATCGCCGTTGAAGCCCAAGCATCAGAGGCTGGTGCTCGTGCTTCTCGCGCTGGTCGCGCTGATCGCGGCGGGACTGCTCGCGGCCTATGCGCTGCGCAATCAGGCGAGCTATTTCTACCTGCCCGAACAGATGCGCGACGATCCGCCCGCGATCGGCCAAGCCGTCCGGCTCGGCGGCATGGTCGAGGACGGATCACTGCGTACGTTGGGCGACGGCGTGACCATCGCCTTCAACGTCACCGGGCTCGACAATTCGGTGATCCCCGTGCGTTTTTCCGGGATCGTGCCGGACCTTTTCGTCGAGGGTTCGGGCGTCGTGGCCGAGGGGGCCCTGGAAGCCGACGGAACTTTCGTGGCCGACAATCTCCTCGCCAAGCATGATGAGAATTATGTCCCCCGCGAATTGCAGGAGATGAGCGAGCATCAGGCGGCCGAGATGGCCGAAGAGACGACGGTCGGCATCCCATGATAGCCGAACTCGGCCTTGCCGCGCTGTGGCTCGCCGCCGCGCTGGCCGCGCTGCAATTGCTGACCGGAGCGCTGGCGGTGCGCGCGGGCGAGGATGGTGCGGAGATCGCTGCCCTGACCCGGCCGGCCGCGGTCCTGCAGGGCGTGCTGGCCGGGTTCGCCTTCGCGATGCTGCTGTGGGTGTTCGCGGTCACCGATCTGTCGGTGAAGCTCGTCGCCAGCAATTCGCACTCGATGAAGCCACTGATCTACAAGCTGTCGGGCGCCTGGGGCAATCACGAGGGCTCGATGCTGCTCTGGGTAACGGTGATGGCACTGGCGGGCGGGCTGATTGCGCTCATCGAGCGACGGCTGCCCGAGCGCACGATGCAGGCGACCCTGTCGGCGCAAGGCTTCGTCGCACTCGGCTTCTACGCCTTCCTGCTGCTGAGTTCGAATCCGTTCGAACGGCTGCCCGTGCCCGCGGTGGAGGGGTTGGGCCTCAACCCGCTGCTCCAGGACATCGGCCTCGCCTTCCATCCCCCGACGCTCTATTTCGGCTATGTCGGGCTTTCGATCGCGTTCAGCTTCGCGGTCGGCGCGCTGGTAACCCGGCAGGTGACGCCCGATTTCGCCAGTGCCATGCGCCCGTGGGTGCTCGGTGCCTGGGTGTTCCTGACGCTCGGGATAACGGCGGGCAGCTACTGGGCCTATTACGAGCTCGGCTGGGGCGGCTGGTGGTTCTGGGACCCGGTGGAGAATGCCTCGCTGATGCCGTGGCTCGCGGCGACCGCGCTGCTCCACTCCGCAAGCGTCCTGGCTGCGCGCGATGCCCTGCGCGCCTGGACGATCATGCTCGGCGTTGTGGCCTTCTCGATGAGCATGGTCGGAACCTTCCTCGTCCGCTCGGGCATTCTCACCAGCGTTCACGCTTTCGCCGTCGATCCGGAGCGTGGAACCTTCATCCTTTTCCTGCTGATGCTGTATATCGGCGGAGCATTGCTGCTCTTCGCCCTGCGAGCGGGCACGGTGACCGAGGGCACACGCTTTGCAGTCGCCAGCCGCGAGGGCGCGCTGGTGTTCAACAACGTGATGCTGAGCGCGACGCTCGCCATCGTGCTGCTCGGCACGCTCTATCCGCTGCTGACCGAGGCGTTCGACGTGCGGGTTTCGGTGGGGCCGCCCTATTTCAACCCGGTCGGCGCGATCTTCGTCATCCCGATGCTGCTGGTGATGGCGGTGGGCCCGCTGCTCCGTTGGCGGCAGGACGGGTTCGGGCGGATCTCGCGCGAACTGGCCTTGATCGGTGCCCTGATCCTGGCAGGGCTGATCTTGTTCGCCTTGATCGGAGAGATCGACCTGCTGCCGCTGCTTGGCCTTGCCCTGTCGGGCGCGCTGGCGGTGACGAGTTTCCTGCCGCTGAAGGGCCGCAAGCTGCGCCGAACGCCTATCGCGATCTGGGGCATGGTGGTCGCGCATTTCGGTATCGCGGTCGCGTTGTTCGGCATGGCGAGCGAAAGTGCTTTCTCGCAAGAGCGGCTCGCAGCCGTCAGGATAGGCGAAGAGACGCAGGTCGGCCCGTGGACGATAACGCTGGCCGGTGTCGCGCCGGTCGCCGGGCCGAACTGGACGGCGATCGAGGGGCGTATCGCTGCAAGCTATGACGGGGGCGAGCCCCGCATCCTGCGGCCGCAGGCGCGCAATTTCTGGGCGCCCCCGCAGGAAACGACCGAAAGCGAGCTGGCGACCCGCTGGAACGGCCAGCTTTACGCCGTGATCGGCAACGAGTCTGGCGACGGGCGCTGGCAGTTGCGCCTGTGGTGGAAGCCTTTCGTCACGCTCATCTGGTATGGCGGCGTTCTCGTCGCGCTGGGCGGCGTGCTCGCGCTGGTCGGGCGGGTGCTTGGCGATATCCGCCGGCGTGCTTTTCGTCGGCGACTCGCGGACCGACGGGCAGAGGGGCTGGCATGAGCTGGCGTCTGTGGGTCCCGCTGCTGCTGTTCGCCGGTTTTCTCGGCCTTGCGGGCTATCAGCTCAGCCGGCCGAGAAACGATTTCGTCGAGAGCCGGATGATCGGCGAGAAACTGCCCTTTTTCGAGCTGCGGCCTGCCACCTCCGATCTACCCGGCGTCGCCAGTGCGCAATTCGCGGACGGCAAGCCGCGCCTGCTCAACATCTGGGCGAGCTGGTGCCTGCCCTGCATCGCGGAGGCGCCGCAGCTCGAGCGGCTCCGGGAAGCCGGTGCCGAGATCGTCGGCGTCGCGATCCGCGACCGGCCCGAGGATGTCGCGCGGTTTCTCGAACGGCACGGCAATCCTTACACCGCAATCGGACTGGATGATCTCTCCGAAGTCCAGCTCGGCATTGGCTCGTCCGGCGTGCCCGAGACCTTCGTGATCGATGGGCAGGGGCGCATCGTCTACCAGCATATCGGCGACATCCGCGCGAAAGACGTGCCGATCCTGGTCGAAAAACTGGGAAAGTTGGGCGGATGAGAGCGCTTTTCGCGTCTTTTGCCGTGCTGATTGCGTTTCCCCTGCTTGCCCAGCAGACGCTGCCGCCGGCACCCTACGCCTATCGCCAGCTCGACGATCCCGCGCAGGAGCAGACCGCGCAGGACCTCATGGAAACCCTGCGCTGCCTCACCTGCCAGTCGCAGTCGATCGCCGACAGCGACGCGCCGATGGCGGGCGACATGCGCCATCAGGTGCGCATTCGCATCGCTTCCGGCGAAAGCCCGGACGACATCCGCAATTGGCTGGTCGAACGTTATGGCGACTATGTCAGCTACAAACCTGAAGTCGGCGCTGCCACCTGGCCGCTCTTCGCGGTGCCGGTGCTGCTGCTGGTGCTGGCGGCCGCGCTGTTGCTGCGCCGGTACAGGCGCCGCGCGTGAGCTGGCTGCCGATCCTCGCGCTGGCCGGGCTGGCGTTCGTGCTCGCCGCTTTCGTGCTGAAGCTGCCGCGCAATGTGTGGGCGCTGTTCGGCGCGGCGCTGCTGTTCGGCCTGGCTGGCTATGCGATGCAGGGAATGCCCGGCGTTCCCTCCGCGCCGAGACAGCCGACCCCGCCACCGGCCGAAACCGGAGAGTTGCTGGTCGAGGCGCGACGCGAATTCTTTCCCGACAACGAGCTCCCTTCGCGCTTCGTCATAACGGCGGACGCCTTCGCACGCCGGGGCGATTATGCGCAGGCGGCGCAATTCCTGCGCAATGCGGTGGAGGAGAACCCGGCCGATACCGAAGCCTGGGTCGCGCTGGGCAATGCGTTGACCGAACACGCAGAGGGGCGGCTGACCCAAGCTGCGCTCCACGCTTATTCCCGCGCCGAACAGGCAGCGCCGGACAACCCGGCCGCCGGCTATTTCGCCGGCTTCGGCTTCCTTCGTTCGGGAGAGGCTGAGCGGGCTCGGGAAATCTGGGCCGGACTGGTCGAGGATGCGCCAGAAGATGCACCGTGGCGTCCGGTGATCGCGGACCGGCTCGCGCGGCTCGACGCGCTGCTCGGACAGTCCGCCGCCCAGAATCCAGTAGCACCCGGGGCCGGGGTGGCGCCTTGATAGCGGCAGGTCCGCTCGCCGCACGCCATATTGCGGGTGCGAAGCGGCAGTGCTAAGCGCGCGCCCTTCGCGTGAAGGCTGCGCTCAAGTCTTCGGGAAGACGACCATGGCAGCGAGCTTACTCCTTCTATGACAGAAACCCCGCCACCAGCCGAAGGGACGGTGCCGCAGAAGCATCCATCCAGCGAGGGACTGCACGGCGCTCACGGATCGTCCGCGACGAAGACCACGCTCGCCATCGGGGCGATCGGGATCGTCTTCGGCGATATCGGCACCAGCCCGCTCTACGCCTTCCGCGAGACCTTTCTCGGCGAGCACTCGCTGGCGATCGACCGCCTGCATATCTACGGCGTAGTCAGCCTGATCTTCTGGTCGATGACGTTGATCGTCTCGATCCAGTACGTCTCGATCCTGATGCGCGCCGACAACAAGGGGCAGGGCGGAACGCTTGCGCTCGTCGCGCTGCTCACCCGCCATATCGGCGGTTCGTCCTATGGCTGGCTGACGATCCTGCTGGGCGTCTTCGCGACTGCGCTGTTCTACGGCGACAGCATGATCACGCCCGCAATCTCCGTCCTGTCGGCGGTGGAAGGGCTGACCGTCGTCAATTCGCAGCTGAAGCCGCTCGTCATCCCGATCGCGCTGATGCTGCTGATCTTCCTGTTCCTGATCCAGCGGCGGGGCACGGCCTCGGTCGGCAAGCTCTTCGCCCCGATCATGATCGTGTATTTCCTGACGATCGCCATTCTGGGCGTGATCCACATCGTCGACAATCCGTATATCCTCCAGGCGCTGAACCCCTGGTACGCGGTGCAGTTCTTCATCGCTGACGGGACAGTGGCCTTCCTCGCGCTCGGCTCGGTGGTGCTGGCGGTGACGGGGTCCGAGGCACTCTATTCCGACATGGGCCATTTCGGGCGCGGACCGATGCGCCTGTCGTGGTTCGGCTTCGTCATGCCCTGCCTGCTGCTCAATTATTTCGGGCAGGGGGCAATGATCGCAGCGATGGATCCGACGGAAACCTTCGTCGCGATGCAGAACCCGTTCTTTAACATGGCGCCCGAGGCGCTGCGCTTCCCATTGGTGCTCCTGGCCACGGCGGCGACCTTCATCGCCAGCCAAGCGGTTATTTCGGGCGCGTTCTCGGTCACCCATCAGGCGGTGCAGCTGGGCTTCATCCCGCGCCTCTCGACCGCACACACCAGCGCCTCCGAACAGGGGCAAATCTACATCCCCTTCGTCAATTACGCGTTGATGGTCGCGGTCATCCTGCTGGTGCTGATGTTCCAGAGCTCGAGCAATCTCGCCTCGGCCTATGGCATCGCGGTGACCGGCGCCATGTTCATCGACACGCTGCTGATGGGCGTGCTGCTGTTCGCGGTGTGGAAATGGAAATTGTGGTTCGCGCTGCCCGTGACGCTGCTCTTCATCTTCGTCGACGGGGCCTATTTCGCCGCCAACTTGCCAAAGGTGCCCGATGGCGGCTGGTTCCCGCTGGTGATAGGTCTGGTCGCCTTTACCCTGCTGACGACCTGGGCCAAGGGCCGCAAGCTGATGCGCGAGCGCATGACCGAAGTCGCGCTGCCGATCGAGATCTTTGCCAAGTCGGCCAAGAACTCCGCCACCCGCGTACCAGGCACGGCGATCTTCATGGCGAGCCAGACGGCGGGCGTACCGAGCGCGCTGCTTCACAACATCAAGCACAACAAAGTGCTGCACGAGCGCGTAGTCATCCTCACCGTGCAGATTGCCGACGAGCCTTACGTCGATGCCGAGAATCGGTGCGAGATGCACGATCTGGGCGACGGCTTCTACAAGGCGATCCTCAATTACGGTTTCATGGAGGAAACCGACGTGCCGCAAGGCCTCCAGTCGATGCAGCGCTGCGGCGGCAAGTTCGACATGATGACCACCAGCTTCTTCCTCAGTCGGCAGACCCTGCTCACCAGCGACAATCCGGGCATGGCGATCTGGCGCGAGAAGGTGTTCGCCTGGATGCTGCGCAACGCGGCGACGGCGATGGAGTTCTTCCGCCTGCCGACCAATCGCGTGGTCGAGCTGGGAAGCCAGATCGAAATCTGAGGGCCTGAAGATTCGGGGCGGATTGCGGGCGGCCGTTGGGCCTTGCCCGCTCCGCCGCCCGCTGATAGGCCTGCAACCGTCATCTGGGGAGTAGCCCGCCGCGCCTTCACGCGAAGCGCGGTTCCCTCGCGTCAACACACTCGGCCGAGAGGTCGTGGCGCAGGCGGGACGGTTCGCCGTCCGGGCAAGACCAATGACACCTGCTTTCGTCCGACCGGGCGGAAGGCATGGTGTCGTTGCCGTCTTGTCGCCCGGTCCCGGAGATATATCCATGGAAGCCGTTCTTACCTCGACCTTCGTGGTCGCGCTCGCCGAAATCGGCGACAAGACGATGCTGCTCGCGATCGTGCTCGCCACCCGGTTCCGCAAGCCGCTGCCGATCGTGCTGGGCATTCTGGTCGCGACTCTCGCCAACCACGGACTTGCCGCCCTGCTCGGCCAGACCATCGCCGACCTGCTCGAAGGGGTGTGGTTCCGCTATGCCGTGGGGCTCAGCTTCGTCGCCATGGCGCTGTGGACGCTGGTGCCCGACAAGCTGGACGAGGAGGAGAAGCCGAAGCCGGCGCGTTTCGGCGCCTTCGCCACGACGGCGATCGCCTTCTTCATCGTCGAGATTGGTGACAAGACGCAGATCGCGACCATCGCGCTCGGCGCGCAGTTCCAGAACGTGCTAACCGTCACCATCGGCACCACACTCGGCATGATGCTGGCAAACGTGCCGGCGGTCTATCTCGGCAATGCGATCGTCGAGCGGGTGTCGCTCGTCTGGGTCCGCCGTATCGCGGCGCTGCTGTTCCTGGCGATCGGCCTCTGGGTGATCGCGAGCGCGGCCGGGATGGGAGGCTGAGCCCTCGGATCAAGCGGTCGGCGGTTCGTCCTTCACCACATCGTCCTTCTCCTCGAGGGCGAGGCCGTGGCGCATCAGCATCGGCAGCTGGCTGAAAGTAAACAGGAAGCTCAGCGGCATAAACACCCAGAGCTTCGCCCACAGCCAGCTCTCAAAAGCGAGCTGGGCGCGAAGAACCTCGTTAAGCCCGGCGAGGAACAGGAAGAAGACGCCCCAATTGCGCGACAGCTTGAGCCAGCCCTCGCGATCGAGACCCTCGAAGGCGGCTTCGAGCAGGGTCTGGAGCAGGGCCTTGCCGCGGGCATAGCCGATCAGGAGGACGATGCCGAAGAAGAGGTAGATCGCGGTCGGCTTGATCTGGATGAAGCTCTCGTCACGCAGCCAGATGGTGAGCGCGCCGAAGCCAACGATTAGTGCGGTGCTGAGCATCAGCATCGGTGAGATGCGCCCGAACTTCCACTTGCTGAAGACGAGAGCGATGACCGCCGAGACCATGAAGGCAATCGTGCCCTGAATAACCGCAGTGATCTCGCCGAAAGTCCCGCCCTCATCGGGCGCGGCGAACTTGTATACTGCCAGAAAGACCAGCAGCGGGCCGTAATCGACGAGGATGTTGAGCCACCCGCTCTTGGGGGGCTTGTCGGTCTTAGGCTCGCTCATCAGGCTACCCCCGCAATGACCCGTGCGACGAGGTCGGGGTCGAAGGGGCGCAGATCGTCGATCTTCTCGCCGACGCCGATGGCGTGGATCGGCAGGCCGTATTGCTCGGCCGCCTGCACCAGCACGCCGCCGCGCGCGGTCCCGTCGAGCTTGGTCATGACGAGGCCGGTGACGCCCGCGACCTCGCGGAAGACGTCGATCTGGGCGAGGGCGTTCTGTCCGTTGGTCGCGTCGAGCACCAGCACCACGTCGTGCGGCGCCTCGGGGTTGAGGCGGCCGAGAACCTTCCGGATCTTGGACAGCTCGTCCATCAGCTCGCGCTTGTTCTGGAGGCGCCCGGCGGTGTCGACCACCAGCGCGTCGATCCCGGTGGCGGTGGCTTCCTTGACCGCGTCGAACACCACGCTCGCCGGATCGCCGCCCTCCGCCCCGCGGATCAGCGGCACGCCGATCCGGTCGGCCCAGGTCTGGAGCTGGCCGATCGCAGCCGCGCGGAAAGTGTCGCCGGCCGCCAGCATGACGCCGTAATCGTCCTCCTGGAACAGGTGGGCGAGCTTGGCGATGGTGGTTGTCTTCCCGCTACCATTGACGCCGATCACAAGGATCACTTGCGGGCGGGGGAAGGCGACGATGTCGAGCGGCTTGGCCACCGGGCGCAGGATCTCCGCGATCTCCTCGGCCATGGCGAGGCGCAGCTCGTCCATGGTGATCTCCAGCCCGAAGCGCTTCTCGGCGAGCTTGCCGCGGATGCGGGCTGCGGCGCTGGGGCCGAGATCGGACATAATCAGCGCGTCCTCGACATCGTCGAGCGTGGCATCGTCGAGCTTCGCCGTGCCGACCACGCCGGTGAGGTTGGAGGACAGGCGTTCCGATGTCTTGCGGAAACCGCCGAACAGCCGCTGCGACCAGCTCGTCTCGCTCATTGCAGGAGACCTTCCTCGAATTTGGTTGGTGTGACTGTGACGATCGCCCCGCGCGGCGTGCCTTGGGGCAGCTTTACGCGGGCGAGGTTGGGGGCATAGCCGGTTCCGTCGCTCTCGGCGAGCGCGGCGAGCGGAGTGTCGATAAGGCTCGCGAGCCAGCGATCGCGCAGCTCGGCTACGGCGGCGCGCAGTTCGGCGGCGCGGCTCTTGATCGCGGGCCGATCGATCTGCGGCATTCGCGCGGCGGGTGTGCCAGGGCGCGGGGAATAGGGAAAGACGTGCCCGTGGACGATGCCGAGCTCGCGTATGATCGAGAGATTGGCCTCGTGATGCGCCTCGCTTTCGGTCGGAAAACCGGCGATCAGGTCGGCGCCTACGGCGAGTTCCGGTCGCCGCTCGCGCAGGGCCTCGATCAGCGCCACCGCATCGCGGCGCAGATGGCGGCGCTTCATGCGCTTCAGGATCAGATCGTGGCCGTGCTGGAGCGAGAGGTGAAGATGCGGCATCAGCCGCGCCTCGCTCGCCAGCATCTCGAACAGCAGCGGATCGATCTCGATCCCGTCGACCGAGGACATGCGCAGGCGCCGGAGGCCGGGGAATGCGTCGAGGATCGCGCGGACAAGCTCGCCAAGCGGTGGACTGCCGGGCAGATCGTGACCCCAGGACGTTATGTCCACGCCGGTCAGCACGACCTCGCCCGCGCCGAGGGCGAGGTGATACTCTATCTCGGTCAGCACCTGCGGAACGGTTAGCGACCGGCTGGCGCCACGCCCCTGCGGAATGACGCAGAAAGTGCAGGCGTGGTCGCACCCGTTCTGCACCGCCACGAAGGCGCGGGTGTGCCTAACCGGCGCCGCGGGTCGGGGGGCGGGGACGTTCCAGGCGCGGGCGTCGAGCTTGTCGGCATTGGCGACGAAGCCGTCGACTTCGGGCATGGCGGCGATCTGCTCGCGCTCGATTTCGGCAGCACAGCCGGTGACCAGCAGGCGGGCCTCGGGACGCTCGCGCCGCGCCCGGCGGATCGCCTGCCGTGTCTGGCGCACCGCCTCGCTCGTCACCGCGCAGCTGTTCACGACCACGATTTCGGGCTCGTCGACCAGCAGCGCGCGGATGCGCTCGCTCTCGGAAAGATTGAGGCGGCAGCCGAGCGAGATCACCTCCGCGCCGAGGCTCGCGGCATTCATGCGAAGTCGTCCCATTCGAACTCGCCGCGGAAGCTCTCGGTTGCCGGGCCGGTCATGGTGATCCGGCCGTCCTCGCCCCAGTCAATCTGCAATTCGCCGCCGGGAAGAGCGACCGTCACGCTGCGGCCGACGCGCTTGCGGCGTATGGCGACGACTGCGGCCGCGCAGGCGCCGGTGCCACAAGCGCGGGTCAGCCCCGCGCCGCGCTCCCACACGCGCAATCGCAACCGGGTGCGGCTCTCGATGGTGGCGACATTGACGTTGACGGCTTGCGGAAACAGCGCGTCGGTCTCGACCAGCGGACCGAGCGTTTCGAGCGGAACCGCGTCGCAATCCTCGATGAAGAACACGACATGCGGATTGCCGACATTCGCCGCGCCCGGTTCCTCCAGCATGTCCCAGCCGACCGGCATGGTCAGCGTGTCCATCGGATAGGCGAGCGGGATATCTTCCCAGCCGAAGCGCGGGACACCCATGTCGACGCTTGCGCCGCCGTCGGCCGGACGCAGGTCGATTAGGCCACCGCCGGTTTCGACCCGCGCCGGGGCCGCGTGAAGCAAGGCAACCGCTCGCGATGCGTTGCCGCAGGCTTCAACCTCGCCGCCATCGTGATTGAATATCCGCATCCGGAAATCGGCCTGCTCGCTCGGCTGGAGCAAGATAAGCTGGTCGCAGCCGATCCCGGTGTGGCGATCGGCCAGCGCGCGCGCGACATCCGCATCCACCGGTGGCAGGGGCGCATCCCGCGCATCGAGCACGATGAAATCGTTGCCGAGGCCATGCATCTTGATGAAGGGAACGCGCATCGTCGCGCGCATCTAGGCAGCGGCTGCCCTTGCGTCCAGTGCGAGGACGGTCCGCCCGCGCCGTCAGGCCAGCCCGGCCGCCGAGTGCCGTTCCGCAGGGGCGGGCGCTGGGTCCGCATCCTCGGCCAGCAGCGAGGCCTCGGCGAGCCGCTTCGTGACCTCCTCGGCCGGTTCGGGGCGTCCGTAATGATAGCCCTGCCCCTTGAGCCGTCCGACGCGTTTCAGCGCGGCGAGGATTTCCCCGCTTTCGATCCCTTCGGCGGTGATCGGCATGTCCAGCCCGTCACCCATCGAGACGATCGCGTCGACGAGCTTGCTGCTCGCCTGAGACTTGTGCACCTCGCGGATGAAGCTGCGGTCGATCTTGAGCCGGTCGAAAGGCAGCGAGCGCAGCTGGGCGAGGCTCGAATAGCCCGTGCCGAAATCGTCGAGGCTGATCCGCATCCCCTGATTGCGCAGCGAGGAGATCATCGTGCGGACGAGACCGATATCGTCGTGCAGGCAGCTCTCGGTGATCTCGATCTCCAGCCGCGAGGGCGGGAAATTGTGCTGCACGAGGATCTTGAGCAATTTCTGCGAGAACCATGGATCGCGCAATTGCACCGGCGAGATGTTGACCGAAATGGTGAGGCTGGGATGCCATTGTTTCGCATCCTCGATCGTCTGCGCGATCAGGCTTTCCGACAATTGGGCGATAACACCGATGTCCTCGGCCACGGGAATGAAGATATCGGGATTGACCGTGCCGAGGTCAGGCGAATGCCAGCGCGCCAGCATCTCGAAACCGACGAGCTTGCCGGTGTCAAGATCGATCTGCTGTTCGTAGTAGGGCACGAATTCGCCCTTCGCGATACCGCGCCGGATGCCGCTTTCCAGCTCGTTGCGGAAGCGCAGTTCATATTCCATGGACGGTTCGAACCAGAACTGTCGGTTCTTGCCCGCTTTCTTGGCCTGATACATCGCGATATCGGCCTTTTGCATGATCTGCTGCGGCGAGGCGGGCGCGCCCTGTTCCCTATCGACGATGTCGCTACTGGCTATGCCGACCGAAATGGTCACGTCGATCGACAGGTCGTCGGTATCGATCGGCTTGCCGACCCTGTCGATGAGCCGCGCGGCGAGACGTTCGATGCCGTCCCGGTTGGACGGGGCATGGAACACCGAACAGGCGAACTCGTCGCCGCCAAGCCGCGCGAGCAGGGCATCGGCGGGAAGAGTGTCCGCCATGCGTTCCGCCGCCGTTTGCAGCACCCGGTCGCCCACAGAATGACCGTTGATGTCGTTGACCTGCTTGAAATTGTCGAGATCGACCAGAATGACGGACACGGCGCGGCCGTTCTCGCGTGCGGCTGCGAGTTGTCGCTCCATTGCCGGTCCGAAGCTGCGTCGGTTGTAGCAATTGGTCAGCGGATCGATGTCGGCCAGCCGGCGTGCTTCCTCTTCGGACACGCGGCGGGCCAGCAGTTCGCGATGCAGGCTGCGATAGCGATTGCAGCCGAGAATGATCAGCGCGACGTTCAGGATGAGGGCATTGGTCAGGAGCAGGTCGGGCTGAACCGCAATCCCCCGCCATGCGGCGACCAGTTGAGGAATGACCTTGCCGCCGGTGCCGACGAAAAGGATCATCGCCGCGAAGGCGATGCCCAGAGCGACGACATCCCGTTCCGGCTTGCGCGAGCGCGAGAATTTCTCGCTGACAGCTTCGCGGAATGTCTTTGACCCCTCGGACACGATCGCCCTCCCAGTGTGCAATCGGGGCCTTATCGAAGGTCATGATAAAGAAGCCGTTAAAGCATCGGCCCCGACCAGACGCGATCCACGGGGGAGTGCGGGCGGTTGGCAGCGGCGCGGGCGGGGGTTATCGCCGCTTCGCAAACATCCGATGGAGGACGATCCCGCGTGGCACGATACTGGCTGATGAAATCCGAACCGTTCAAGTACAGCTGGGACGATCTCGTCGCGGAAGGGGAAGGGACGTGGGACGGGGTGCGCAACCACCGGGCCAAAAACAATCTGGCCGCAATGGAAGTGGGCGACGAGGCGTTCTTCTACCACTCTCGCGAGGGACTGGAGATCGTCGGAATCTGCGAGGTGAGCGTGGCCGGTATCACCGACCCGACCGATCCCGAGGGAAAGTGGGCAGCAGTCAAGGTAAAGCCGAAGCGAAAATTGCCGGTTTTCGTGACATTGAAGCAGATCAAGGCCGAACCGCGGCTGGCCGAATGCGAACTCGTCAGGCTGTCGCGACTGTCGGTAGCCGAGATCACTGCGGAGGAATGGGAAATCATCTGCGAGATGGGCGGCCTCTGACCGGCAGCCAGAGCCTATCCGCACAGCCGTCCGTTCGCGGAACTGTTCGAGCCGGCGATCATTGATTTTCTATAAGGAAGCGAAACGCTTCCGCCGAATAGAAAGGAACGATCATGGGTGAACTTACGGACAAGGCCAAGGGCAACGTCAACGAAGCCATCGGCAAGGCAAAGCAGCAGTCGAACAACCCGGATACCCGCGCAGAGGGCAGTGCTCAGGAAGCAAAGGGCAAGGGCCAGCAGCTTAAAGGCGAAGTCAAAGGCAAGCTCGGCGACGACATCTGATCGTTTCTGACTGATTTCGAGAGGGGCCGTTCCGATTGAGCGGCCCCTTTTTCGTGCCTTCGTTCGAGGTTTTGCCGGTCCGGAGTTCTAGCCACCGCGCACCGACGTCAGGGTTGCGCCGCTGGCCGCGAGTTGTTCGATACCGATCCGGCCATGGATAAGCCGGAGACCGCTGCGGCCCTTCGCTTCCGTCAGCGCGTCACGGAACCCCTGCGTCGTATCGGTCATCGTCGACCATCCGCCATAAGCCTCGCCCAGCTTGGCGAAGTCAGGATTGTGCAGATCGGTCGCCGAGGTGCGGCCGGGAAATTCGCGCTCCTGATGCATCCGGATCGTCCCGTAGGCGCCGTTGTCGACTACGATCACGATCATGTTGCAGCCATGCTGTGCGGCAGTGGCAAGCTCCTGACCGTTCATCAGGAAATCCCCGTCCCCTGCCACGGCAACCACGGTTCGCTCGGGAAACCGCCGCGATGCTGCCACTGCTGCAGGAACACCGTAGCCCATAGCGCCGGCCGTCGGCGCGAGCTGGGAGGGGAAACCTTCGTATCGCCAGTAGCGATGCCACCAGCCGGAGAAATTGCCCGCGCCGTTGCAGATGATCGTATCGGCGGGAAGCGCGCCGCGCATGAACTGGACGCATGAGGCCATGTCGAGCTGCCATTCGTCTTTCGGATGCGCGGTTGCCCATTCCTCCCACTCGGCATGGGCCTGCGCCCCCGCATCGAAGGGGATCACTTCGCTTTCGTCCCACAGGGCGGCGCTTTCGGCGAACTCGTCCATGCTGGCGCAGATGGGGAGATCGGTCTGGTAGACCCGGTTCAGTTCCTCGGGGTCGGGATGGATGTGGACGAGCTTGCGGTCGCGGTCGGTCGGTGCTGGAACGGTGTAGCCGTCGGTCGTCGCCTCGCCCAGCCGGGCGCCCACCGCGATGACGAGATCGGCCTCCTTCACCCGCTGCACCAGCTTCGGGTTGGGGCCGTAGCCGAGATTGCCCGCATAGACGGCGCTCGACGGGCTGATCGCGTCCTGCCGGCGGAACGCGGAGGCAACCGGCAGGCCGAGCCGTTCGGCGAAGAGCTGGAAATACTCGCGCGCTTTGGCATTCCATCCCGCGCCGCCGACGATCGCGACCGGGCTTGCGGCATCTGCGATCAGCGCCATCAATGTCTGCATGGCATCGGGGCACGGGGCCTGAGCCGGACGTTCGACGCGTGGGCGCGGCCTTCCCTCGGCTTCCTTGCCCAGCATATCCTCCGGCAAGGCGAGAACCACCGGTCCGGGTCGCCCGGAAATCGCGGTGGCGTAAGCGCGGGCAATGTATTCAGGAATGCGCGCCGCGCCGTCGATCCGCGCGGCCCATTTGCAGGCAGGGCCGAAGAACGCCGCGAAATCGAGCTCCTGAAACCCCTCCCGGTCGCGCATTCGCGAATCGACGTCGCCGACGAAGAGAATCATAGGCTGCGAGTCCTGCATCGCCACGTGGACGCCGATGCTCGCATTCGTCGCCCCGGGGCCGCGCGTGACGAAGCATATGCCCGGACGTTGCGTCATCGCTCCGTCCGCGCAGGCCATGAACGCAGCCCCGCCTTCCTGCCGGCAGGTGACGACATCGATGCGGGTCTCGCCATGCAGCGCGTCGAGCACCGGCAGGAAGCTTTCCCCCGGCACGGTAAAGATGCGGTCGCATCCCTGTTCGATAAGGCAATCGACCAGCAGGCGGGCGGCGGTCGGGGTGGGGCGGGGTGCGCGCGTCTGGCTCATGATCCTGCGGGGTAATGACAGGGCCGGTCCGTGGCAATCGCGAGCTTGCCGCTTTCGATTTTCCGCCGCCGGATATGACCGCGTCCCGCTTCGCGACAGGCGCGGATTGCACGGGAGCCCGATGGTTACTATTCGGTTAAGACCATCGCCATGAGACGATCCCTGGTCCTTACCGACGAAGCCGCGCGCCATCCGTTCCGCGCCAGCCTTCCGCCGCATGTCCGGCGCGAGGCCATCACTGCCAATGACGATGCGTTCTGGCGTGTCACCGCACGGGACATGCGCGGTGTGGTGACGACCTACTTCGCCTGTCTGGCGGCGGTGCTGGCCTTCATCCTGTAGTCGCCGCGAGGGCATCGGCCGCCTCGCGTTCGGCTACCAACAAGCGACGCCCGAGCCAGGCGGAGACAAGGCACATGCCGGCAGTCATCAACAGTTGCTCGGTGATCTCGACCCCGGCCATGCTCAGCCCCATGGCGAGCACCGATCCGCCGACCATGGCCCCCGAATTGACGATGTTGTTTGCCGCAATCACGCGCGCCGCCTGATCGGGCCGGGCGCGGGTGGTCAGGAAGGCGTAGAGCGGCACCACGAACATGCCGCCCGCGATCGCGATCCCGAGCAGGCAGAGCAGCAGAACGCTTGCCATCGGCCAGCCGAGGAACTCCATGATGCCGAGCAGCTGCGTTGGCTGGTCCGCTTCCCAGAACAGGCACACGACGTAGAAGGCGATCACGAAGAAGCCCATCGCGATCACCGATTGCGGCGCGTAGCGAGCCGACACCTGGCCCTTCAGCAGCGCGTTGATCGAAACCGAACCGATCGCCACGCCGACCGAAAAGACGACGAGGAACAGGCTCGCGACCTCCTTCGATGCCATCAAAACGTTCTTGGCCAGCGGGGGGAACTGGATGAACAGCACCGCGCCGATGGTCCAGAAGAAGCTGATCGCGAGAATGGCGTAGTAAATCTCGCGGTTGTGCATCGTATTGCGCACCAGCGCGACCGAGGCGCGCAGGATGTGCCAGTCGAGCTTCTCCACCTCGCCCAGCGGCGGGGCGGCGGGGATCTGGCGGCTGACCATGTAGCCGACCAGCGATGTGCCGATGATGCCGATCGCGGCGATCTCGATCGGCAGGAATCCGCCGAGGATCGTGCCTGCGAGGATGGCGATATAGGTCCCCGCCTCGACCAGGCCGGTGCCGGCCAGCACCTCGTCCCGCTTCAGGTGCTGGGGCAGGATCGCGTATTTGATCGGGCCGAGGAAGGTCGATTGCACACCGGTCAGGAACAGCGCGAGCAGCAGCAGGGGTATGGCCAGCGAATGGGTGCCGATCCCGCGCCAGGCGAGCACCAGACCCGTTGCGCCGAGCAGCATCAGCCCGATCTCGCAAGCTTTCACCATCCGGATGATCCGCGCCTTGTCGCGCATGTCGGCGAGCTGGCCCGCCAGCGCGGACAGGAGGAAGAAGGGCAGGATGAACAGTCCCGAGGCGACGGCGCTGAACGTGCCCTCCGTTTCCTCGTTGTTGTAGACCTGATAGACCACGAACAGGACCATGGCGGTCTTGTAGAGATTGTCGTTGAAGGCGTTCAGGAGCTGGGTGCAGAACAGCGGCAGGAACCGGCGCGTGCCCAGCAGATGTGTCGTCGTTGTCGTCATGAACCCCCGGCTGACAACCAATCCGTGCCCCTCCTGTAGAGCCATCGGCACGGCGGACAAGGACAGTCTGTGTCTTTTTCGTGCGCGCGATTGGCGCTAGGGCGGGAGCGAGACGATGCTGACCCTGCCCAACCTCCTCACCATGTCGCGGATCTTCGCGGTGCCCTTCCTCGGCTTCCTGCTGTGGTGGCCACAATGGCGGCTGGGCTACGGCATCGCCTTCGTGCTCTACTGCGTGATCGGGTTCACCGACTATCTCGACGGCTATCTCGCCCGGTCGCGCGGGATGGTGAGCAAGCTTGGCCAGTTTCTCGATCCGATCGCGGACAAGATCATGGTCGCCGCGGTGATCCTGATCCTGACCGCACAGGGCTATCTGCGCGGGCCTTACGTCGGCGATGCTCATGCCATCGCAGGCCTCGTCATCCTCATCCGCGAGATCGCGGTGTCGGGCCTGCGCGAGTTCCTCGGCGGCATTCAGGTCTCGGTCCCGGTCAGCAAGCTCGCCAAGTGGAAGACGACGTTCCAGCTCTGCGCGCTCGGCGCCCTCATCCTTGGCGGCGCGGTCCACGGCCCGCCGCCGACCGGCGTCGATTACGTCACCCGGTCGCTTGCCGACCAGTGGATTCACCTCGTCGGCCTCGCCAGCCTGTGGGCCGCGGCGATCCTCACCTGCATCACCGGCTGGGACTATCTGCGGGTGGGCCTCAAGCACATGGACTGAGCGCGCCGCCCGGGTGTTGGACATGTTACAGGTGTTACACTGTCCAGAGCGGGAAATTTCGTCGGGCGTTGAGGCCGGCCGAAGCGATATCCTGAGCGAGCGGTTCGACGGCATTCGCAGGGAATGTCAAAAATCAGCGGTGTAGGAAAATGGATTTAAGGTCCGAGTTGGGGTGGAAAGCCGACGTTCCCTCTTTAAGCTTTGGCGATTGTATCTGCTGCAAACACGCCTTAGCGGCTCAGCACGGCAACCAGATATAGCGCGACTAAAGCGCAAGCCGCGACAATCGAAAGAACCAGCGGCATTGGCGAATGCCACCATCGTTTAAGCGCAATAGCGATTGGCAGGGGTGCTCCGACTACACCAAGCCATAGGAATGTTGGGGCTGGGTTTGTTGGGTTCCAAAGAGCACCGCCAAAAGTGATACCGACGAATAGGGCATAGGCTGAAATAAGACCAAACAAGGCCAAGGCGATCCATGCAAGGATCAGTGCGGCCAGCCTCACTTCGGCTTCTCAGGCTTACCCTTGGCGACCTTCTTGAGCCGATCATCCCAGTTGAGTTCGTTCATAGCCTCAGATTGCCCTGCTCCGGCAATGTCAGCAAGTGGATCGTGTCCTGACAGTCCGCATTCGGTCGAGAATAGCGAATTGCTGCCTGTCCGCTTCTGTCGAACTTCTGGCTGAGCGGGAATGTCCGATGATGGGGTGGAAAGCGGACATGCTGGTTCGCTGTGTCAAGACTGATTTGATTGATCTGTCAAACTCGTCATCGCATCGTGGATAGTGGCTGCAGGAATACCCGCTCCGAGCGCATAGTCGATCAGATAAGCAGCACCATAGCCATCGGTGATATCGCTATTGGTAACAAATCCCGCGAATAGCCGACGACGGCTCGCGGCATTTCCGACCTCTGCAAAATCCCAAGCTTTTTGGGCAATCCGATTGAGATCTGCAGGGTTTCGACCGTTGGTGTCCCAATCCATAATCTCTTGCTCGTCGGGGGTGAGGCTCAGATGCTTAATCAAGCGTCGAAGTAGGGACCTGAATTGCTCGACGCCTGCCGGATTGGCGTCATACAAATCAAGTAAACGGCTTTGGTCTTCATCGTCCATCCTGCGCTTGGTAATCGAAGCCCTCACGTCCGCAATGGGGTCGTTAGCCGAACGTCAGCTTTCGTTCGAATGCGGCCCACAACAGCCAACCCTAACCCGCGCGCAATTCCTCCGCCAGCAGCTCGAAATCCTCGCGTCTCGGCGAGTTCTTGCGCCAGATGAGGACGATCTCGCGACTGGCCTGTTTGGCCTTGAGCGGGCGGGCGACGACCTGCGTTTCGTGGAGGATGCCGGCGTCGATCGCCATCTGCGGCAACATCGTGAGTCCGAGGCCGTTATCGACCATCTGCACCAGCGTGTGCAGGCTCGTGCCGATCATCGTCGCGGAGCCTTTCAGTTCGGGCCGGTTGCAGGCGGCAAGCGCGTGGTCGCGCAGGCAATGGCCATCCTCGAGAAGGAGCAGGCGGCCGTCCTCGATCATGCTCGGCGGCACGGTCTCAGGCGGATCGCGCGGGTCGTTCTGCGGGAAAGCGACGCGGATCGGATCGTCGGCGATATGCGCCATCTCGACCTCGCCCGTTGCGAAGGGGAGCGCCAGCAGCACGCAATCGACTCGCCCGTGCTGGAGCGATTCGACCGCGTCGTGACTGGTTTCCTCGCGGATGAACAGTTTGAGGTCGGGCCGCTGGTCGCGCAGCCGGGGGAGGATGCGCGGCAGCATGAAGGGCGCGATCGTGGGGATGACGCTCATCCGCAACTGGCCCGCCAGCGGCTGGCCCGCTGCCTTGACGATGTCCGACAGCTCCTCCGCCTCGCGCAGCAGGCGATGGGCCTTGTCCACCACCTGATTGCCGAGAGCGGTGAAGCGCACCACGCGCCGGCTGCGCTCGACCAGCGTCACGCCAAGCAGCGATTCGAGCTCGCGTATCCCCGCGCTGAGCGTCGATTGCGACACGAAGCTCGCCTCCGCCGCACGGCCGAAATGCCCGTGCTGATGCAGCGCCACGAGATATTGCAGCTGCTTGATCGTGGGGAGGTAGGTGGACATGCCCGCGCCTTACACGCGCGCCCGCCGCCTATCCAGCATGCGATTACTCGGCCGCTTCACTCTCCGCCGCCTGCTCATCGCCTTCCGGATCCGGCGCGTCGATGTGGGTCATGGCGAGCTTGCCGTTCTTCACTGCGAAGCCGGTGCGGCCCTCGACCAGTTCGAGCGCGTCCTTGCCGAACACCTCGTAGCGCCAGCCCTTGAGCAGCGGCAGGTCGCGGACACCGGCGGCGAGCGCTTCCATCTCGTCGGACTTGGTGAGGAGCCGACTGGCCACGTCGATCTCGCGCGAGCGGATCTTGAGCAGCAGCTTGAGAAGATCGGCGACGAGCGCGCCTTCCTTGCCGAGAGGGGCGCCGCGCTTCATCTTGGGCGGCATCTCGGACTTGTCGAGCGGCTCGGCCTTCTCGATCACCTTCATCAGCCGCTTGCCGATGTCGTTGTCCTTCCAGGCGTTCGAGAGGCCGCGCACCTTGGCGAGGTCGCCCTGCGCCTTGGGCGGATGGCTGGCGATGTCGGCCAGCGTCTCGTCGCGCATGATGCGGCCGCGCGGGATGTTCTTGTGCTGCGCCTCGCTCTCGCGCCAGGCGGCGAGGGCCTTGAGCCGGCCGAGCACCTGCGCGTTGCGGCCGGGCGAGCGGATGCGCTTCCAGGCCTCGTTCGCATCATTGGCGTAGTTCTGCGGATCGGCGAGCTTCTCCATCTCGGCATCGAGCCATGCGCCGCGGCCGGTCTTCACCAGCTTGTTGAGAAGCTTGGGAAAAATCTTCGCCAGATGGGTGACGTCGCCGATGGCGTATTCGATCTGCCGGTCGGTCAGGGGGCGGCGGCTCCAGTCGGTGAAGCGGGCGCCCTTGTCGATCGTGATGTTGAGCCAGCTTTCGACGAGGTTGGCATAGCCGATCTGTTCCGACTGGCTGACCGCCATCATCGCGATCTGCGTGTCGAATATGGGATGCGGCGTCTTGCCGGTGAAATTGTAGACGATCTCCACATCCTGTCCGCCCGCGTGGAAGACCTTGAGCACATCCTCGTTCTCGCACAACAAGTCCCACAGCGGGGCGAGGTCGATGCCGTCGGCCAGCGGGTCGATCGCGGCGGCTTCCTTCTGGTCGCCGATCTGGACCAGGCAAAGCTCGGGCCAGTAGGTGTTCTCCCGCATGAATTCGGTGTCGACCGCGACGAAGTCGGACTTGGCCAGACGCTCGCACAATTCGCGCAGAGTGTCGGTATCGGTGATCAGTTCGTGTATCTTCATGCCCGCCATTTCTTCTCTATCGGGCGGAGTACCGCCCCCGGGGCCGCATCGCCCCTAAACTCGCAGCGAACCCGCAACTTGACAAAGATGCGGCCTTGCCCTGTTAGCGCGCGCGATTTGCAGCTAGGGGCCGCATCGACCGCGCGCCCATAGCGCCATACTCTCGAAATCGGAAAGACTTCCAGATGCACGCCTATCGTACCCACAATTGCGCCGCCCTCCGCCAGAGCGATGTCGGCGAGACCGTCCGCCTGTCCGGTTGGGTGCACAACAAGCGCGATCATGGCGGCGTGCTGTTCGTCGATCTGCGCGATCATTACGGAATCACGCAGGTCGTGGCAGACAGCGACAGCGAGGCGCTGCCCCTGCTCGAGAAGATCCGCCTCGAATCGGTGATCACGATCGACGGTGTGGTGAAAGCGCGCGACGGGGCGGCGGTGAACGCCAACCTGCCGACCGGCGAGATCGAGGTCTTCGCCCGCTCGGTCGAGGTGCAGAGCCGTGCCGAGGACCTGCCGCTGATCGTCAATTCGGCGGAGGATTACCCCGAGGAGGTGCGCCTCAAATACCGCTTCGTCGATCTGCGGCGCGAGCGGGTTCATGCCAACATCATGCTGCGCAACCGCGTGATAACATCGCTGCGCAACCGCATGATCGAGCAGGGTTTCTCCGAATTCCAGACGCCGATCCTGGGCGCCTCCAGCCCCGAGGGCGCGCGCGACTATTTGGTCCCGAGCCGCTTGCATCCGGGCCGCTTCTACGCGCTCCCGCAGGCGCCGCAGATGTTCAAGCAGCTGCTGATGGTGGCGGGCTTCGATCGCTATTTCCAGATCGCCCCCTGCTTCCGCGACGAGGATCTGCGCGCCGACCGCAGTCCCGAATTCTACCAGCTCGATTTCGAGATGAGCTTCGTCACGCAGGAAGACGTCTTCCAGGCAATCGAGCCGGTGCTGGCGGGCGTCTTCGCTGAATTCGCCAACGGCAAGAGCGTGACCTCAGCCGGCGAGTTCCCGCGCATCCCCTATCGCGAGGCCATGCTGAAATACGGCAGCGACAAGCCCGACCTGCGCAACCCGCTGATCATCTCCGACGTCACCGACCACTTCGAGACGAGCGGCTTCGGCCTGTTCGAGAAGATCGTCGGCGGCGGCGGTCGCGTGCGCGTGGTGCCTGCTCCGAACACGCAGGACAAGAGCCGCAAGTTCTTCGACGACATGAATGACTGGGCGCGCAAGGAAGGCTTCGCTGGGCTCGGCTACGTCACCCGCAAGGGTGGCGAGTTCGGCGGCCCGATCGCCAAGAACCACGGCACCGAAGGCATGGAACAGCTCTATGCCGAGCTGGGGCTGGGCGAGAATGACGGCCTGTTCTTCGCCGCGGGCAAGGAGAAGGACGCAGCCAAGCTCGCCGGCGCGGCGCGCACCCGCGTCGCCGAGGAGCTGGACCTGATCGAGAAGGACTGTTTCAAGTTCTGCTGGATCGTCGATTTCCCCATGTTCGAGTGGGACGAGGACCTCAAGAAGGTCGATTTCAGCCACAACCCGTTCTCGATGCCACAGGGCGAGATGGAGGCGCTGGAGAGCAAGGACCCGCTCGACATCCTCGCCTGGCAGTACGACATCGTCTGCAACGGCTACGAATTGTCCTCGGGCGCGATCCGGAACCACAAGCCGGAAATCATGTACAAGGCGTTCGAAATCGCCGGCTATTCGCAGGAAGAGGTCGACGCGAACTTCTCCGGCATGATCGAGGCGTTCAAGCTCGGCGCCCCGCCGCATGGCGGTTCCGCGCCCGGCATCGACCGCATTGTCATGCTGCTGGCCGACGAGCCGAACATCCGCGAGGTGATCGCCTTCCCGCTCAACCAGCGCGCGCAGGACCTGATGATGGGCGCGCCGAGCGTGGTCGACGCCAAGCAATTGCGCGACGTCCACATTCAGCTTTCGCCCAAGGCGCGCGAGGCGGTCGAGCAGGCATCGGGCGCCGAGACCGCCGACATGAACTCCCACGCCGCCGCCCGCGACCAGTCGCCGGAAGGCGGCGAGGGCTGATCCGAGCGGTAGCCGTTTCGCAAATCTCGTCGGGCAAATCCTAACCGGCACTTGCCAGTCTCACCGCCGTTCATTAGGGCGACAGGCAATTCATCAATCCCCAGCAAAGAGGGCCAAGAAATGAGCGATACTGCCGACCGCGTGCAGAAGATTGTCGTCGAGCATCTCGGCGTCGAGGCCGACAAGGTCACCCAGGATGCCAGCTTCATCGACGATCTGGGGGCGGACAGCCTCGACATCGTCGAACTCGTCATGGCTTTCGAGGAAGAATTCGGCGTGGAAATCCCCGACGATGCGGCGGAAAACATCACCACCGTCGGCGATGCCACCAAGTACATCGAAGAGCACAAGGGCTAAGCCGGCTCGAGCGCACCGTTCCGTTCGCCCCAAGCTTGTCCCAAAGCTTGTCGAGGGGCCGCTCTTCTTCTCGAAGAAAAGTACGGAGCTTCGACAGGCTCAGCCCGCACGGGTTGGGCCTGTTGTGCTATCTGCGGCAGTTTAAGCGGAGTTTTGCATGCGTCGTGTGGTCGTAACCGGACTTGGTCTCGTCACCCCCTTGGGCAGCGATGTCGAGACCACCTGGAAAAATCTTCTGGCGGGCGAGAGCGGGGCGGGGCCGATCACCCATTTCGACGCCTCGAACCAGAAATGCACCATCGCCTGCGAGGTGAAACCGGCGGACCATGAATGGGGCTTCGATCCGAACAAGCGGGTCGATCACAAGGTTCAGCGGCAGGTCGATCCCTTCATCGTGTTTGCCATCGATGCGGCCGGACAGGCGCTCGAGGATGCGGGGCTCGAGAACATGGACGACGCGACGAAAGAGCGCGCAGGCGTTTCGATCGGTTCGGGCATTGGCGGCCTTCCCGGCATCGAAAGCGAATCGCTGGTCCTGGCCGAGCGCGGGCCGGGGCGGGTGTCACCGCACTTCGTCCATGGCCGCCTGATCAATCTCACGAGCGGCCAGGTCTCGATCAAATACGGCCTGATGGGGCCGAACCACTCGGTCGTCACCGCCTGTTCGACCGGCGCACACTCGATCGGCGATGCAGCCCGCATGATCAAGGACGGTGATGCCGACATCATGCTGGCCGGCGGCGCGGAAAGCACCATCAACCCGCTCGGCGTGGCCGGCTTCGCGCAGGCCAAGGCGCTCAATATGAGCATGAACGACCGGCCCAAGGAAGCCAGCCGCCCCTACGACAAGAACCGCGACGGCTTCGTCATGGGCGAGGGCGCGGGCGTGGTCGTGCTCGAGGAATACGAGCACGCTAAGGCACGTGGTGCGAAGATCTATGCCGAGGTCGTGGGCTACGGCCTGTCGGGCGATGCCTATCACGTCACCGCGCCGCATCCCGAAGGCAAGGGCGCGGAGCTGGCGATGAAGATGGCGTTGCGCAAGGCAGGGCTGGAGCCGTGCGACATCGACTACGTCAACGCCCACGGCACCTCGACCATGGCCGACACGATCGAGCTGGGCGCGGTCAAGCGCGTGCTGGGCGACGATCTGTGCGGCGCGAGCATGAGCAGCACAAAATCCGCCATTGGCCACCTTCTGGGCGGCGCGGGCGCGGTGGAGGCGATTTTCTGCATCCTCGCGATCCGCGACCAGATCGTACCGCCGACGCTCAATCTCCATGATCCCGACGAGGGGACCGAAGGCGTCGATCTGGTTCCGCTCAAGGCCAAGAAGCGCGAAGTCGAAGCCTGCCTCAACAACAGCTTCGGCTTCGGCGGCACCAATGCCTCGCTGATCGTCAAGAAAGTCGATTGAGGTGAAGCGCATCGGCTGCCTTGCCGCGGCCGTTCTGGCGCTGGTGGCACTGATCGGGGCGATCTGGTTCGCCGCCGGCTGGTGGGGTTCGGCCGAGATCGACGAGGACACGACCTTCATCGTGCCATCGGGCGCGACACTGACCTCGGTCGCCAACAAGTTGCAGGAGGAGGAGCTGATCGGCGATGCCGACGGCTTCCTCCTTCGTGCCAAGGTCCTCGGCTCGGGCGACCCGGTTCAGGCAGGCGAATTCGAGCTGGCGGCCCGCACCAGTCAGGCGAACATTCTCGACACCTTGCAGCACGGCCAGCCGGTGCGCCGCCTGATCACGATTCCCGAGGGACTGCCCTCGATCTACGTCTACGAGCGGCTGATGGCCGAGCCCCTGCTGACCGGCGAGATCCCGGTGCCGCAGGAAGGCAGCGTGCTGCCTGACAGCTACGATTTCGAACGCGGCGAATCGCGCGCGGCCGTGCTGGCCCGGATGCAAGCGGCAATGCGCAACTTCCTTGCCGAGGCCTGGCCGCAGCGAAAGCCCGGCATCGCGGTCGACACTATCGAGGAGGCGCTCAGTCTTGCCGCCATCGTCGAGAAGGAAACCGGCGTTCCGCAAGAGCGGCGCATGGTCGCGGGCCTCTATTCCAACCGGTTGAAGGACGGGATGCTGCTGCAGGCCGATCCGACGATCATCTACCCGATCACCAAGGGCAAGCCGCTCGGCCGGCGCATTCGCCAGTCGGAGATCGCCGCGGTCAACGACTACAACACTTATTCGATGGTCGGCCTGCCCAAGGGCCCGATCACCAATCCGGGGCGCGAGAGCATCCGCGCAGTGCTCGATCCTGCACGGACCGAGGCGCGCTACATGGTGGCGGACGGCAGCGGAGGCCACGCATTCGCCCGGACGCTCGACGAGCACAATCGCAACGTGCAGAAATGGTTCGCGCTGCGCCGCGAACGCGGAGAGATGTAGGCGCTTGGCGGACGGCGCGCTGATCGTCACGGCCCGGCTGCCGAAGGACCTGCATGGCTGGGCGACAAGGCTGCGCGACGCGCACTTCCCTCCCGAGCGAAACTATCTCGAAGCGCATGTCACGCTGTTCCACGCCCTCCCGCCGCAATGCGAGGACGAGGCGCGCGGGATGCTTTCGCGCCTGTGCGCCGAATGCGCGCCGGTCGATGCGCGTCTGGAAGGGCTGATGAGCCTTGGCGGGGGCACCGCGCTCAAACTTTCCAGCCCGGGGATGCTGGAGCTGAGGGACGCGATCGCCGATCACTTTCACGGAATGCTGACCGCGCAGGACCAGCATCGCCCGCGCCTGCACCTTACGATCCAGAACAAGGTCAAATCCGCGGAGGCGAAGGCGCTTCAGGCAGAGCTGGCCGGGACGATCGAACCGCGCGGTTTCCGGTTCGCCGGGCTGGCGCTGTTTCGCTACGCCGGAGGGCCGTGGGATTCGCTGGGCGAGTGGTCTTTCCGAGGAAAGGCGCACGTCTGACCGGTGTTTGCCCGACCCAAGCCGCGTGATTGCCGCCTTACGGCGTTCCCGCGCTCGACGTACAACAGGAGCCCCCACCATCTGTGGCGTGGGCCGATCGCGAGGGACCGTGCACATCGTCGGGTGCCGCCGTGCTCTGCCTATCTCGCCGAACCGGCAGACGGCAATCTCGGGGAGGATCGGATCGACAGCCCCCCTCGTGTCGTCGATCGCTGAACCGGACTGCGAGTCAGCCGCTGCCGCCTTCGCGGTAGGCCGGGAGCGCGAGTTTCCACCAGATCGCCGCTGCGCGCAGGATGAAGCCGGCCCCCGCAGCGCCGATCCACGTCGGAACGCGCGGCAACCCTGCCACCTCGCCGATCACGCAAAGCCCTGCCGACAATGCCGCCGCGGTCACGTAAAGCTCCGGTCGCATGATGATCGAAGGCCGCCCGGCGATCATGTCGCGAATGATTCCGCCGACACAACCCGTCACGATACCCATCACCGTGGCCGGCACCGGAGGCACGCCGTAGCTTAGCGCCTTGGCCGCGCCTAGCACGGCATAGGCGGTGAGACCAAGCCCGTCGGCGAGATCGAGTAAACGGCCTTCCCACCAGCGCATCGGCGTGAACCAGGCGACGAGCGCAATCGCCAGACAAACGACGGCCACCCAGGGATCGGCGATCCAGAAAACGGGCGCGCCGATCAGCACGTCGCGCACGGAACCCCCGCCGACACCCGTGACAAGCGCGAAGAACGCCATGGTCACGAAGGTTTGCCGTTCCTTCGCCGCGATCATCGCGCCGGTGAGCGCGAACACAGCCACGCCCGCCAGGTCGAGCCAGTCGAGAACGGGTGTGAATACCGTATCGTTCATACAAAGGCTCGCTCCGTTCAGCCGTGAAGAATTTCGGCCGAGGCCCAGCTCGCCGCGATGCAGTCGAGGTCGGCCCATTTCCGCCGGCGGACGGCTTCGGCATTAGGGGCAGCGATCTGACGGGCGAATCTTTCATGGCCCCATGAGGTTGATGGGCCCGCGACGTCGAAGCTTCCCTTGAAGGTCATGGAGAGGCCGGAAAGCGGCTGTTCGTCGAGGGGCATCGTGCCATTCATAGCCTTCGCGGTTTCGCGCGCCCGGTCGAAATCGCGAACCACGACAGCGTTCACATGGGCATCAAGCCGTTCGATCCGCGCAATCGCCAGCTCCACAGCTTCCTGTAGCGAAAGATCGCCCGCCCGGATCGCCGCGGCAGTCGCCACCGCGCCGGGCTTGTCGGTGAGTGTGGGATAGGACATCGCTCGGTAACCCTCCGATCCGCGTCCTAGGCGATGGACCGGTACGATGAAACTGCCTTGTCCGGCGCCCGGACCACTCCCGCATACCGACGGACGACCAAGCCGTTCTGGCCACCAACGCGGGCCTCGACCAGCGACGATCTCATCGCGACTTCGGGGACTCACGCAAGATCGATCAGCGGCGGACCTGTCTTGTCCGGCTCCTTACCCGCAGGGGTTGGCGAGAGCCGCAACGGTGATCGCGGCTCCTGGGGTGACAGCCGAGCCCATTTGCTCGGCCATCGATCTTACAGGCGCTGTCAGATGTGGATCGGCTTGCCCTGAACGGCCATCGCGGCTTCCTTCATCGCTTCGGAATGCGTCGGATGGGCATGGCAGGTATAGGCGATGTCCTCGCTGGTCGCACCGAACTCCATCGCCTGCGCGGCCTGCGCGATCATCGTGCCGGCGGGCACCGCAATCGCCCACACGCCCAGCACGCGGTCCGTATCGGCCTCCGCGACCACCTTCACGAAGCCATCGGGCTCGTGGTTGGTCTTGGCGCGGCTGTTGGCCATCATCGGGAACTTGCCGACCTTGACCTTGGCCTTGTCGCCGCCAGCCTTCTCGATCGCTTCCTCGGTAGTGAGACCGACGCCGGCGATTTCCGGCCAGGTGTAGACGACGCTGGGGATGATGGCGTGGTTCACGATGCCGGTCTGTCCGGCAATGTTCTCGGCCACGGCGATGCCCTCGTCCTCGGCTTTGTGGGCGAGCATGGGACCGGGGATCACGTCGCCGATCGCCCATACGCCGTCGACGGCGGTGCGGAAGTCGTGGTCGGTCTCGATCTGGCTGCGCTTGTTGAGTTCCAGCCCGATTGCCTCGAGCCCGAGGCCGTCGGTATTAGGCTTGCGCCCGATGGATACGAGAACGCAGTCGGCCTCTAGTGTTTCGGCATCGCCGCCAGCCGCGGGTTCCATGGTCAGCGTCGCCTTGTCGCCTTCGACCGAAACGCCGGTGACCTTGGTCGAGAGCTTGAACTCGATGCCCTGCTTCTTGAATATCTTGCGCGCTTCCTTGCGGATGTCGCCGTCCATTCCGGGCAGGATCTCGTCGAGGAATTCGACGCAGGTGACCTTGGCGCCAAGCCGCCGCCACACGCTGCCGAGCTCGAGGCCGATCACGCCGCCGCCGATCACCACCATGTGCTCGGGTACCTTGGCGAGTTCGAGCGCGCCGGTGGAATCGACGACGACCTGCTTGTCGTTGTCGACCTCGACATTGGGAAGCGGAGTGACCGAGGAGCCGGTGGCGATCACCACGTTCTTCGCCGTGACCGTCTCATCCCCCACCTTGACGGTATGTGCGTCCTGGAAGGTGGCGCGGCCCTTCTTCCAGTCGACCTTGTTCTTCTTGAACAGGAATTCGATGCCCCCGGTCAGTCCCTTCACAGCGTCGCGGCGCTGGGCGTGCATCTTGTCGAGATTGAGCTTCGGGCTGACCTCGATACCCATTTCCTCCATCGCGCCGTTCGCTGCCGCGTCAAAATATTCCGACGCATGGAGCATCGCCTTGGAGGGGATGCAGCCGACATTGAGGCAGGTGCCGCCGAGCGTTTCGCGGCTTTCCGCGCAAGCCGTCTTCAGACCGAGCTGGGCCGCGCGGATCGCGGCGACATAGCCGCCGGGGCCGGCTCCGATGACCAGGACGTCGTAGTCGTATTGGGTATCGCTCATCAGCTTTCAGTTCCGTTGGTGTTCGCTTGGGCGCCGCCGAATCCGAGCGATTCGTCGACACATTGCGTCACGATTTCCTGCAACGCCGAGGTCTCCCCGGCAATGATATCGGTTACGCTGAGCTGGTCCTGGGCCCGGCGGCTGGCGCACTCGCAGACCTGATCGACTGCGGCAGCCGGGACGCCGATATTCTCGATCTGGCTGGTGCAGGCGACCCGCAATTGCGCGGTCATTCCGCCGCTGCCTTCTTCCGCGCCGCCGACGCTGCCGCCGGGGCCGCAGGCGGTGAGGCCGATCGCCGCGACAATCGCGATTCCGGCTTCGCGCAGATAGGGCAGGGGCTTTCTCACAGGTCGATCAACATCCGGGTGGGATCCTCGATCGCTTCCTTGATGATCTTCAGCGCCGTCACCGCCTCGCGCCCGTCGATCAGGCGGTGGTCGTAGCTGAGCGCGAGATACATCATCGGGCGGATCACGATCTCGCCGTTCACCACGACCGGGCGGTCCTCGATCCGGTGAAGGCCGAGTACCGCGCTCTGCGGCGGGTTGATGATCGGGGTCGACATCAGCGATCCGAACACGCCGCCATTGGAGATCGTAAAGGTGCCGCCCTTCATGTCGTCCATGGTCAGCGTACCCTCGCGCGCGCGGGCACCGAAATCGGCGATGTCCTTCTCGATCCGCGCGAAGCCCTTCTGGTCGGCATCGCGGATCACCGGCACGACGAGGCCATTGGGCGCGCTGACCGCGACCGAGATGTCGACGTAGTCGTGATAGACGATCTCGTCGCCCTCGATATAGGCGTTGGCCGCGGGCACGTCCTTCAGCGCGAGGCAGGCTGCCTTGGCAAAAAAGCCCATGAAGCCGAGCTTGATATCGTGCTTCTTGGCGAACAGATCCTTGTACTTCTCGCGCGCCTCCATGACCGCGCTCATGTCGCAATCGTTGAAGGTGGTCAGCAGCGCGGCATTGTCCTGCGCGCCCTTCAGCCGCTTGGCGATGGTCTGGCGCATCCGGGTCATCTTGACCCGCTCCACCTTGCGCTCGCCTGAGCCGGCGGGCGCGGCAGACGGGGCGGGCGCGGCCTTCTCGTCGCCGCCATCGTCCTTCTTCGCCTGCGCGGCACGCAGAACGTCTTCCTTGGTCAGGCGCCCGTCCTTGCCGGTGCCCTCGATGGTCGAGGGATCCAGCCCATGTTCCAGCACCGCGCGGCGCACCGCCGGCGAGAGAGTCTGCGAATTGTCGCTGTCCGAAACCTGCTTCGCCTGTTCGGGCGCCGCCTTTTCCAGATCGGCGGACTTTTCGGCCGGTTCGCCGCCTGCGTCCTTGGCCGCTTCCTTTGGCTTGGCCGCGCCGCCGCCCGATCCTTCCTCGACCGTGGCGATGACCGAACCGACCTCGACCGTGTCGCCCACGCTCACCTGATGGTCGCCGAGTACGCCGGCGACGGGCGAGGGGACTTCCACCGCGACCTTGTCGGTTTCCAGGCTGACGATCGGCTCGTCCACCGCGACGCTGTCGCCGGGCTGCTTGAGCCATTCGCCGACCGTCGCTTCGGTGACGGATTCACCGAGTGTGGGGACCTCGATATTGGTGGCCATTTCGTGTCGTTCCTCTGTCGAGCTCTAATCAGGTGCAATCGCCGCGGGCGGCCGCACCACCATCGGCGAGACCCAGCGCGATCGTCACCAGCGCTTCCTGCTGGACTTGGTGACGGCTGGCGAAGCCGGTGGCTGGCGAAGCCGCGACCTCGCGACCGGCATAGCACGGACGCATCCCGTCCTTGCCCGCCGCGCTTGCCGCTTCCTCGATCAGGCGATCGACGAAGAACCATGCGCCGTTGTTCTTCGGCTCTTCCTGGCACCAGACGATCTGTTCGAGGTTGGGCATCCGCTCGATGCGCGCCGCCAGCGGTTCGCCGGGGAAGGGATAGAGCTGTTCGATCCGCACGATCGAGACATCTTCGAGACCTTCCTTGTCGCGGCGTTCCATGAGGTCGTAGGCGACCTTGCCGCTGCACAGGACAAGGCGCTTCACCTTCTCATCCGCGATTTCCTTCATGTCGGACTTGATCCGCATGAAATGGGTGTCGCCGACGAACTCCCTCGCGTCCGATTTCGCCAGCGGATGGCGCAGCAGGCTCTTGGGCGTCATGATGACCAGCGGCTTGCGGAACGGACGCAGCATCTGACGGCGCAGAACGTGGAAATAGTTCGCCGGCGTGGTGATGTTGCAGACCTGGATATTGTCGTTCGCGCAGAGCTGGAGGAAGCGCTCGAGCCGGGCCGAGCTGTGTTCCGGCCCCTGACCCTCGTAGCCATGGGGCAGCAGCAGGACGAGCCCGTTGGCGCGCAACCACTTGACCTCGCCGCTGGCAATGAACTGGTCGATCATGATCTGAGCGCCGTTCGCGAAATCGCCGAACTGCGCTTCCCACATCACCAGCGTCTTGGGGTCGGCCATGGCGAAGCCGTATTCGAAGCCGAGCACACCGTATTCCGACAGGATGCTGTCATACACCTCGAACTTGCCGTGGGGCAGGGTTGCGAGGGGCACGTATTTGCGTTCGTCGTTCTGGTCGGTCCAGATCGCGTGCCGCTGGCTGAAGGTGCCACGGCCCGAATCCTGACCGGACAGGCGAACGCCGTATCCCTCGGTCACGAGGCTGCCGAAGGCCAGCGCCTCGCCAGTGGCCCAGTCGAAACCTTCGCCGGTCTCGAACATCTTGCGCTTGGCATCGAGCACGCGGCCCAGCGTCTTGTGGATCTGGATGTCTTCCGGAACCGTCGTCAGCGTGCGGCCGAGGCTGTCGAACAGCTTCTTGCCGAGCGCGGTGTCGACATTGCGGCGCGCGGTTTCGGGATCGGCCGGTTTGGAAAGGCCAGCCCAGCGACCGCCGAACCAGTCGGCCTCGTTGGGCTTGTAGCTCTTGGCCGCCTCGAAATCCTCTTCGAGCCGTGCGGTGAATTCGTCGATCAGCCCGTCGGCATAGGCGTCGTCGATCACGCCTTCCTGGAGGAGGCGGTCCGAATAAAGCTTGCTAACCTTGGGATGCTGGCCGATTTCCTTGTACATCAGCGGCTGAGTGAAACTCGGCTCGTCGCCCTCGTTGTGGCCGAAGCGGCGATAGCACCACATGTCGATGACGATGTCGCGGCCGAAGGTATGACGGTATTCGATCGCCAGCTTGCAGGCGAAGGTGACCGCCTCGGGATCGTCGCCGTTGACGTGGAGGATCGGCGCCTGGACGCCCTTCGCGACATCGCTCGGATAGGGGGAGCTGCGCGCGAATTTCGGGCTGGTGGTGAACCCGATCTGGTTGTTGATGACGAAGTGGAGGCAGCCGCCGGTGTTGTAGCCACGAATGCCCGAAAGGCCGAAGCATTCCCATACGATGCCCTGACCGGCAAAGGCCGCATCGCCGTGGATCAGCACCGGCAGCACCTGTTCGTGCTTTTTCAGGTCGTCGCGGATCGCCTGTTGCGCGCGCGCCTTGCCGAGGACGACCGGATTGACCGCCTCGAGATGGCTGGGGTTGGGGACCAGCGACATGTGCACGGAAATGCCGTCGAACTCTCGGTCGGTGCTCGTGCCGAGATGGTATTTGACGTCGCCCGAGCCGCCGACGTCGTCGGGGTTGGCGCTGCCGCCCTGGAACTCGTGGAAGATGACCTTGTAGGGCTTGGCCATGACGTTGGCGAGAACGTTCAGCCGGCCGCGGTGGGCCATGCCGTAGATGATCTCGCGCACGCCCATCTGACCGCCATACTTGATCACCGCCTCGAGCGCGGGGATCATGCTCTCGCCGCCGTCCAGGCCGAAGCGCTTGGTCCCGACATATTTCTTGCCGAGGAACTTCTCGTACTGCTCGCCCCGGATCACCGCGGCGAGGATCGCCTTCTTGCCTTCGTCGGTGAACTGGATCGTCTCTTCGGGGGTTTCGAAGCGGTCCTGAAGGAAGCGTCGTTCCTTCAGGTCCGATATGTGCATGTATTCGAGGCCGACCTTGCCGCAATAGGTCTGGCGCAGCGCGCTATAAAGTTCGCCGATCGTGACCCAGCCGAACCCGAACACCCCGCCGACGAAAACCTCGAGATTCTCCTCGCCCTCGAAACCGTGACCGGCGAGCGTGAGGTCCTCGGGGATTTCGCGCAGCGTCAGACCCAGCGGGTCGAGATCGGCGGCCAGATGCCCGCGCACCCGGAAGGTGCGCACCAGCATCATGGCGCGGTTGGAATCATCCGAGGCCTTTTCGAGCGCCTTCCCGTCAAGCTGCTTGCCGGCGGATTTGGCGGCTTGGGCCACGGCCAGGCGCATCTGCGTGGGATCGAGCGCCTGGACGAGATCCTCGCCCGACTCGACGACCTCGTTCAGCCAATTGGGCCGCGCCCAGCTGGGGCCGGGCTGGGGGCCTTCCTGTGCGCCCAGCTCGGGAAGGAAATCGTGGCTTTCGTTACCCATTTTGCAAACCTCTCGCGCTCCTGAACGGTCGAGCAGCGCAGGCGGTCCCAAATCGTGCCGAATGGGAGACCGCCACAATCAGTGTCAGGCGAGTTCCTTGAGCATCGCGTCGAGAGTGGTCCCGAGTTCGCTCGGGCTGGGTGAGACGCGGATGCCCGCATCTTCCATCGCCGCGATCTTGTCGTCCGCGCCGCCTTGGCCGCCCGACACGATCGCGCCGGCATGACCCATGCGGCGGCCCGGAGGCGCCGTGCGGCCTGCGATGAAGCCGACCATCGGCTTGCTGCGACCCTTGGCGGCCTGTTCCTTGATGAAGGCTGCGGCCTCTTCTTCCGCGCTGCCGCCGATTTCGCCGATCATGATGATCGACTTGGTCTCGTCGTCATCGAGGAAGAGGTCGAGCACGTCGATGAAGTTCGTGCCGTTGACCGGATCGCCGCCGATCCCGACCGCGGTGGTCTGGCCCAGGCCCACCTGCGTGGTCTGGTGCACGGCCTCGTAGGTCAGCGTGCCCGAGCGGCTGACCACGCCGACCGAACCCTTCTGGAAGATCGAGCCGGGCATGATGCCGATCTTGCACTCGCCGGGCGTCAGCACGCCGGGGCAGTTCGGACCGATCAACCGGCTGTTCGAGCCTTCGAGCGCGGCCTTCACACGCACCATGTCGAGCACCGGAATGCCTTCGGTGATGGTGACGATCAGCGGAATCTCTGCATCGATCGCCTCGCAGATCGCGTCGGCGGCGAAGGGCGGCGGAACGTAGATCACCGAGGCATCGGCACCGGTTTCGGCCTTGGCTTCCTTCACCGTGTTGAAGTTCGGCAGACCAATATGCTTCGTGCCGCCCTTACCCGGCGTCACGCCCGCGACCATCTGCGTCCCGTAATCGAGCGCCTGCTGGGTGTGGAAGGTGCCGGTGTCGCCGGTCATCCCCTGAGTGATGACCTTCGTGTTCTTGTCTACGAGGATGCTCATTTGGAAACTCCTAATTCGAGAACCGCAACGCGGAATGACGGCTTGCTGCGCGATCCGGTCTGGGTCAGAACCACCATATCCGAACCAATACGGAAATAGCGGTCGTCCGCCTTTTTTCCGGCCGCTTCGAATTGTCTTGTGAACGCAGCTTCAAGCTCTTTGAAGTCCGACAATCTCTCCAACGCGCCGGTCAGGACGCAACCCTCGGGCGATCCATCTTGAGACGGAGAGATCATCAAAACAGGACTGGCACCGGATTTACCGAAGATCTGGAGCGGCATCTCGACGGTGCGCCCTTCCGAACGCATTGTCGCCGCCTGCCACCCACGCGCCTCGAGCTTGCCGACGTCCACCCGGCCAGCCGAAGCCGCTTCCGCACAGTCACCTGCTGCGGCGACAGCAGCGTCGGGCGAAACTGCAGGAAGCTGCGCGTTGGCGCACGACGCGGCAGACAGGCCCAATCCGAAAAAAACGGCCCGGATCACTTCAGGCTTTCGTCCAGACCCTTGCAGGCCTCGAGCAGTTCCTCGACCGCATCGGTCGAGACCTTGAGGTTGCCCTTCTCCTCGTCGGACAGGTCGATCTCGATCACGTCCTCGATGCCGTTCGCGCCGATGACGGCGGGCACGCCGACATAAAGCCCGTCGAGGCCGTACTTGCCCTCGACATAGGCTGCACAGGGCAGGACGCGCTTCTGGTCGCCGAGATAGGCTTCGGCCATGCTGATCGCGCTGGTGGCCGGGGCGTAATAGGCCGAGCCGTTGCCCAGCAGGCCGACGATCTCGCCGCCGCCGCCACGGGTGCGCTTGACGATCTCGTCGATGCGGTCGGCGGAAACGCCCTTGATCTTGGCGAAATCGTTCACCGGAATGCCGTTGATCGTGGTGTAGCTGGTGACGGGCACCATGGTGTCGCCGTGGCCACCGAGAACGAAGGCGTTCACGTCCTTCACCGACACGCCGAATTCCCAGGCGAGGAAGGTCGCGAAGCGCGCGCTGTCGAGCACGCCCGCCATGCCGACCACGCGTTCGTGCGGCAGGCCGGAGAATTCGCGCAGCGCCCAGACCATCGCGTCGAGCGGGTTGGTGATGCAGATCACAAAGGCATCGGGAGCGTTGTTCTTGATGCCTTCGCCGACCGACTTCATCACCTTGAGGTTGATGCCGAGGAGGTCGTCGCGGCTCATGCCGGGCTTGCGCGGCACGCCCGCGGTCACGATCACCACGTCGGCGCCGGCGATGTCGGCATAGTCGTTGGTGCCGGTGATCTTCGCGTCGAAGCCTTCGATCGGGCCGCACTGCGAAAGGTCCAGCGCCTTGCCCTGGGGCATGCCCTCGGCGATGTCGAACAGGACGATGTCGCCCATTTCCTTCTTGGCTGCGAGATGGGCGAGGGTGCCGCCGATCATGCCGGAGCCGATGAGGGCGATCTTCTTGCGTCCTGCGTTCTGGGCCATGAGAGCTGGTCGTGTCCTTCCGTGCCGCGGGACCGGTGTGACCTTCAAGCCATTGGCGCGCATCCTGTCCCGCAGGGGTGCCTTGCGCCGGCTGTGTGCGTGGCGGCGACCTAAGCCCGCGACAGGCGGATTGCAACTGGCAATGACGGCCGGTGACGAACTATCTTTGCAAATGGTTTGCGATAGCAATACCGTCGATTTGCGTAGGGTGGCACGCGCCTTGTGACCGACGTCTGAACGCGGATGCGGTTCCGTCGTTTCTTGGCTTGCGCGGCGGCTTTACCCGAAAACGTGGCGGATGTTGTCGCTCTCTCGGTCCTGCGCGAGCAGCATCGCCGCGAGATAGTCGGGCACAGGGCGGCTGAAATAATAACCCTGTCCGAGATTGCATCCCGCATCGCGGACGGCGCTCACCTGTTCGATGGTTTCCAGTCCCTCGGCGACGATATCCATGTCGAGGGTAGCGGCCATCTGGCTGACCGCGCGGATGATCGCATCGCTCTTGCGGCCCACATTGGGCCCGGAGACGAAGCTGCGGTCGACCTTGATCTTCGAGAACGGCCATTTGTTGATGTAGCCGAGCGAGGAATAGCCGGTCCCGAAATCGTCCAATGCGAAGCGCACGCCCACGGCCGACAATTCCTCGATGAACGAAACGACGGTCGGACTGTCCTCGAGGAACAGCGTCTCGGTGACTTCCAGCTCGAGCCGGGTAGGTGAGAGGCCTGCGTCGCGCAGCGAGTTCAGAATGCCCAGCGCGGCGCCGGGGGCCTTGATCTGCAACGGCGAGAGGTTGACCGCCAGCGTGATGTCGTCCGGCCATTGCGCCGCGGCCCGCGCGGCTTGAGCCGTGATCCAGTTGCCGAGCGTGACGATCGCGCCGGTTTCCTCCGCGACGGGGATGAACTCGTCGGGCCGCAATTCACCCTTTTCGGGGTGGAACCACCGCACCAGGGCTTCGAAGGACCGGATCTTGCCGGTGGCCAGATCGATGATCGGCTGGAAGAATATCGACAGTTCGTCACGCTGCAGCGCGGCGCGCAATTCGCCCTCGATCTCGCGTCGGCGAACGAGTTCGCGAGTCATCGAGCTGTCGAAGAAGGCCACCTGGTTCTTGCCGTTGGCCTTGGCGTGATAGAGCGCCAGATCGGCGTGCTGCATGAAGGATTCGGCGTCCTCGCCGTCCTCGGGCATGGCCGCTATCCCGACCGAGGCCTTCACCTCGAGTCGCTCGTCCTGGAAACGGATGGGTCGATTGATCTCGTTCAGGATCCGCGTCGCCAGTCGTTCGCAGGCGCGCTTTTCCTCGACTTCGCACAGCATCACGAACTCGTCGCCGCCGAACCGCGCCACGACGCCGTTCTGCGGGACAATGTCCGCCAGCCGCGCGCCGATTTCGGCGAGGACCTTGTCGCCCGTCTGATGGCCGAGCAGATCGTTGACTTCCTTGAACCGGTCGATGTCGATCCAGAACATGGCAAGCGACCGGTCCCCGAGGCCGGCGATCGCTTCCTCGAGATGATGGTTGAGTCCGGCACGGTTGGCCAGTTTGGTCACCACGTCCGTTCGCGCGAGTATCTGCATGCTCTCGGCAAGTTGACGGCTCTTCTCTGCCGAAGAGATCGATTCACGAAGCACTCGGAAGACGCTGAGCGTGATGCTGGCCATGGCCGGCAACAGCAAGAGCATGTTGACCGCCAGCAGATACATGGCGAGTCCACCGATCCAGAGGCAGGCGACCATGATCGGAAGCGCGACCCAGGCGAGCTGGCTCAGCGCCAGGACCGGGCGTCCGGCGTTGCGCGCGCAGATGCCCGTGCCGTATCCTACGGCATTGGCCACCATGAGCAGTTCGATGCCGGCGGGCAGGTCCATCACCATGGTGGCCGCCGCGATGATGCCGATCATTCCGGCATAGGACAGGGCTCCTATCTCGTAGACGATCTCGAGCCAGCGTATGTTGAAGGACTTTTCGCTTCGCGGCAGGAGATCCGCAAGGATCACCCGGGCCACCGCCACGATCGCCAGAATCGCCGAAAAGGCGTAGAGCAAGCGCTCGCCGCTGAGATAAGCGGCAGCGAGGCTCGACACGATGCCGTTGATCGCTCCGATCGCGAGGCTGCTCGGATGGGTGTAAAGGGTCTTGACGAGAAGAAGCCGAACGCGATCGGTCAGCGCATCGTCATCCTTGTCGGGGATGGGGAGCAGTTCGAGCTCGTGGGTTCCGTGACGCTTCGTCATCATCCTGATTATTTATCCGGAACCGTCGAAATTTGGTTAACGCCTGTGCCGGGAAATTCCGCGTAAAGGGCAAACCCATCGCATTCAAACTGTTAACGCTGGTCCATCGGGGCGAAACAGACGTTCGGCGAGCCGGCGATCGAGTGCGCGGCAGATTCCGAGCCACCATTCGTAGGATTGACGGTCGGCCGCAAAGAATGCGGCTTCGGCTTGCTTGTGGGCCTCGCGCGCTGCGCCGATCCCATGCTCTGCGAAGTGGCGCAGGGCGGCCTTCAGAAGCAGATCCTGCTGGTCGAGCCCGAAGGCATGATAGGCGGCGAGGTCGTATTGCCCCTTCCCGGAAGCGCGCCGGAATGCCCCCGGATTGTCGTTGGCCGGGCGGCCCACCGGCCTGCGCGAGAGGATCCGCGCCACCGGAGACTTCGCGGCCGAGCGGGCAGCGGCGAAATGGATTGACATGCAAGAGGCTCCGAAAGGCGGGCGTCTGTTCGACCGCCTTTGGTTAGGGGCGAGCGCGCTAAGGGTTCGTTCCGGAGCAGGGTTATGATGAGAGTAACCTTTTCCGCCTTCGCCCGCAAAAAAGCTCAGTCGCGCCGGTCGGCCCTGTCGATCCAGCGCCCGCTGCGCGCATATTCGGGCTTCACCTGTCCACCGCTTGGAAGCCGATCGTTCGTGGCCTTCGGCGGTGCAGGCAGCCCATCAGCCGGCGTTGCGGGCATCGGTGCCGCAACCGTTTCTGGAACCGGCGCGAGAGGAGCCGCCACCCCGCCGCGTGCAGGTGTGGTCGTGTCCGGCAGCGGGGCGAGCGAAACGGGCTCGCGCGGGCGGGGCGCGGCCAGCGGTTCGTCGCCGCGATAGGATATCGAGAACGCATCGGCCAGACCGGCCCGGCCCTTCCACCGGTAGAAGCGGTGGGCTCCGATCGATCCGATGAAGTCGAGGCTTGGGGCCCAATAGGGGTGGACCGCGTGGGTGTGGTAATGGGTCGCAGTGCCGACCGGGGTGAAGACGTCGCCCGCCAGCGCCGACAGCGCGACCGACTGCGCTACCGCCCAGCTGCGCCGCGAGGGCGTGCGGGCGAGGCTGCCGTCGCAGGTGAAGGTGAACTGGCAGCCCGTGCTGCGTTCCGATCCCTGGAAGACCACACCGCACACGCTTGCAGGGTAGGCCGGATGGGCGACGCGGTTCAGCACGACCTGCGCCACCGCACGTTGGCCTTCGTAGCTCTCGCTCGCCGCCTCGTAGTACACCGCCATGGAAAGGCATTGCAGCGCCCGCGCCTTGTCGAGGCCGCTGCCCGCGCTCTGAAAGGCGGGGGCGGCAAGGCCGGTCTTTTCCGGATCGTGGTCCGCGCCAAACGTGATCGTCTCGCCGCCGCTCGAGGCGCCGGCGCTGCGCAATTCCTCGACATCGAAGGCGAGGCGGGGCTGTTCTTCCACCCAGTAGAAGGCCGAACCGGGGAAGCTCTGCCCTGCGGTTTCGAACGGCATGGGGGTGAGCGCGGCACGTTCTTCGTCGAGACCGATCAGGCTACGCCAGCTTCCGCTCTGCGCGACCGTGGGCAAGGTCGCGGCCACCAGCAAAGCGCTCAGCGCCGCGATCCGCGTGCGCTGCGCCGGGCGCGGGTCCGGGCGCTTGCGGCGGCGTGGGGCGCCGGGCTGGGCGGGGGGGAGCGGGCTAGTCTGCATCTGCGGTCCGGTTGCAGCCAATAGCGGCACGATCCTTTCCTTACCACTAATGCCGATCCTGCGGCGAGCCACGCGAAGCGCGGGTCCGGCCCCGGGTCGCCATGGCGGGACAAGGCGCTTGCCGCTGTCCCTCGTTCGGGCCAAGGGCGCGCGCACATAGACGACGGACGGACGATCGAGAGCGCCCTCTCGCCGGTGCGCGTCCCGCCCGCTCCAGGAGATACCATGTTCAAGCGACTGCTGTTTTTGACCGCTTCCCTCATTCCCGTTGCCGCGCAGGCGCAGGACACAGCCGATCGGGAGGAAAGCGCCGACACCATAACCGTGACCGCCAACGGCCTTGCCACCGACATCGCCAATACCGGCCAGGCGGTGACGATCATCGACCGGGCCGAGATCGATTCCATCCAGGGCGCCGATCCCGTGCGCATCCTGCGCCGTGCACCCGGCTTGTCTATTTCGCGCACCGGTCCGGTCGGCGCGCAGACCAGCATCTTCGTGCGGGGTGCCGCGAACGAACAGCTTCTCGTGCTCATCGACGGGGTCCGGGTGGCCGACACCGCCGCGCCTTCGGGCGGCTACGATTTCGGCACCTTGCTCGCCTCGGGCGTGGGCAAGTTCGACCTGCTGCGCGGATCCAACTCCACTATCTGGGGATCGGATGCGGTGGGCGGCGTGCTCGATATCTCCACCCGAGGGCGGACGGGGATCGAGGGGAGTGTCGAATACGGCGCGCGCGACACGGTGACCACCGGCGCCACCGGCGGGGTGGCGGGCGACAGCTATTTCGCCGGCCTCAACGCCAACTGGTTCCGGACCGACGGCTTTTCCGCCGCCGCCAACGGCACCGAGCGCGACGGGTTCGAGCAGTTCTCGCTCGGCGGTTCGGCCTTCCTCGACGTGACGCCCACGCTCGAGATGTTCGTCAACGGTCGTTATGCGACCGGCGATCTCGACATCGACGGGTTTCCCGCGCCCGCCTTCGCGCTCGCCGACACGGCCGAGACGCAGGAGACCGAGCAGTATTCGGGCGCGGTCGGCTTCAACTATTACGGGCAGGACCTGACCCTGCGCGGTTCTTATTCGCTGTCCGATACCGAGCGCGAGAATTTCGACCGCGCGGTTTCCGACCTGCCGAGCTTCGCCAGCGACGGCCGCTCGGACCGCCTTTCATTGCGCGGCGAATACCGGCTGATCGGCGGCCTCGTCATCGCCGCAGGGGCCGAGCACGAATGGACCTCCTACGAAACCTCCTTCGACACGCGCGCCGAGGCGGAGATCACCGGCGCCTACACCCAGTTCGGCTGGGTCCTGGGCGGGCTGGCCGCGCATGTCGGCGGGCGGATCGACGATCACGACCGTTTCGGCACCGAAGCGAGCTTCGGCGGCGATCTCAGCTACGCGCTCGGCAGCGACTGGCGCCTGCGCGCGAGCGTGGGGGAGGGCTTCAAGGCGCCGACCCTGTTCCAGCTGTTCTCGGACTTCGGCAACACCGCGCTCCAGCCCGAGCGCAGCACCAGCTACGATATCGGTCTCGAGCGCGGATCGCGCCGCGAGGGGCTGCATCTCGCCGCCACCGCCTTCCGCCGCGACAGTGAGGATCTGATCGCCTTCGTCTCGTGCTTCGGATCGACCGCGCCGCTCTGCAACGACCGCCCTTTCGGCACCTACGACAATGTCGCACGCGCGCGTTCGCAGGGCTTCGAATTCGAAGCCGGCGCCGATGTCCTGCCCGGCCTGCGGCTCTCGGGTGTGGCGACCGTGCTCGATGCCGAGGATCGCATATCGGGCTTCGATCTCGCGCGGCGGCCGGACTATTTCGCCACGCTGTTCGCCGACTACACGACCGGTTTCGGCCTCGCCCTCGGCGCGGATCTGCGCCTTGTCGGCGACAGTTTCGATGATGCCGCGAACACGGTCGGGCTCGACGGCTACGAGGTATTCGACCTGCGCGCCGCATACGACGTCACCGAGCGCTACCAGCTGTTCGGGCGGATCGAGAACCTGTTCGATGCCGATTACCAGACCGCCGCGGGCTACGCGACGGCGGGGCGGGGCGCTTTCGTCGGCGTTCGGGCGCGGATGTAGTCCGCTCCATTTGGCGAAAAAGCGCTCTGGCAAGGCACCGATCAGGCCATGAAAGGTTGAGCCTTTCATGGCTGCACAACCCATTGCCGAACGCTGGTTCGCTCTCACGCGCGAGCGCATGCCCGAACTGGCTGACAAGCGCGGCTGGCCGGTCCGGCTCGATCACTGCTTCCAGCGCATCCTGCTCGACAATGCCGTAGGCGGTCACTGGTCGGAGGAGATTCCCGCACCCGCCTATCGCAACGCGCCCGACGAGTTGCTCGAACGCGCCATCGCGCTGGGCGAGGCGGCGGTCGCGGGCGAGGAAGACTTGGCCGAGCTCAACCGCAATTCGCTGGCCTGGCGCGGCAAATAGACGCCTGAACAGAAAAGGGCCGGACGTCGCCGCCCGGCCCCCCTGTCTTCGTCTCGCGGCAGGCCTCAGTTCGCGCCGGGCACCGTCGTTCCGGCATCGCCGACCGTGGCGGGGCCATCGTCGGCAACTTCGCTGTCCGCCGCCTCTTCACCATTGCCGACCAGGCCGCGCGCGACCAGCATCGGCGTGACGTCCGGCTGGCGTCCGGCGAAGTTCTGGAACATCTGGAAGTAATCCATCGTCCCGCCCTTGCTCAGCACGGTCTCGCGGAAATGATCGCCATTGGCGCGGGTCAGCCCGCCATTCTCGCGGAACCACTTGCGGCTGTCGCGGTCGAGCATTTCGGTCCACAGATAGCTGTAATAGCCCGCCGAATAGCCGGTCGGCCCGCTGAAGATGTGGTTGAAATAGGTGCTGCGATAGCGCGGCGGCACCATGTCGACCTCGAGGCCGAGTTCTTCCAGCGAACGGCGCTCGAAGGCGTCGACCTTCGCCGGGGTATCGAGCGCGGCGGCCTGGGCTGGAGTGAGCGCGGCCCATTTCATGTCGAGCAGGGCGGCGGCGACCGTCTCGCCGAAATCGTAGCCCTGGTTGAACTTCGAGGCTTCCTCGATCTTGGCGATCATCTCGGCCGGGATCGTCTCGCCGGTGCGATAGTGCTTGGCGTAGTTCGACAGGATCGAGGGCCAAGTCGCCCACATCTCGTGCACCTGGCTCGGATATTCGACGAAGTCGCGCGCCACGGCGGTGCCCGACAGGCTCGGATAGCGCTGGTCGGCGAAGAAGCCGTGCAGCGCGTGGCCGAATTCGTGGAACATGGTGTTGACGTTGTCGAAGCTCACCAGCTGGGGCTCGCCCTCGGGCGCCTTGGGAATGTTCAGCACGTTGTAGATCACCGGCTTGGTGCCCCACAGCTCGCTCTGGTCGACGAAGTTGCTCATCCACGCACCGCCGCGCTTCGAGGCACGCTGATACGGGTCGAAGTAGAACAGGCCCATTTCCGATCCGTCGCGGTCGAACACGGTGTAGGTCCACACGTCCGGATGATAGACGGGCAGGTCGGTGCGCCGCTCGAACCGCAGGCCGTAGAGCTTGTTGGCCATCTCGAACACGCCGTCTTCCAGCACCTTGTCGATCTGGAAATATTCCATCACCGCGTCTTCATCGAGATCGTAGCGCTCGGCCTTGATCTTGTTGGCGTAGCGGTACCAGTCCCACGGCTTGACCTCGTAATTGCCGCCATCGGCCTCGATCGCGGTGTCGAGCATCGCCGCCTCGCGCCGCTGGGTGGCGGCGAGAGCGGGGACCATCTGGCCCATGAAGTCGAGCGCGGTCTTCGGGTTCTCGGCCATCCGGTCCCACATCGCGTAGGTCGCCCAGTCGGGCTTGCCGAACAGCGCCGCCTTCTGCGCGCGAAGGCCGGCGATACGGGCGATCAGCGCCCGCGTGTCGATCGCGGTCGTGCCGTCGGCACGGTGATAGCTCGTCATGAACAGCTTCTCGCGCGCGGCACGGTTGCTCATCGTTGGCAGCAGCGGCTGCTGCGTGGTGTTCTGCAAGGCGATCGCGAACTTGCCCGGCTGGCCCTTCTCGGCGGCGAGGTCGGCGGCGGACTGGATGTCGCTGTCCGACAGGCCCGCTAGGTCGCTGCGATTGTCGAAAAAGACCGTCTGGTTGCTCATCGCGTTGCGGGCGAGCTGGCCGAATTCGGTCGTCAGAGTCGAAAGCTGGGTGTTGATCGCCTTGACCTGTTCGCGCTGGCCATCGGTCAGCATCGCGCCGGCATGGACCATCCCTTCATAGGTGTCCTCGAGCAGCTTGGCGTCTTCCTGCGTCAGGTTCATCGAGGCGCGATTGTCGTAGACCGCCTTGACCCGCTGAAACAGCTTGGGGTCGAGGGTGATGGCATCGCCGTGCGCGGTCAGCTTGGGGCTGATCTCGGTGTTGATCTCGTCCAGCCGGTCGGTCGTGTTCGATCCGGTGAGCGCGAAGAAGACCGTGCTCACGCGGCCGAGCATCCGGCCCGACTTCTCCAGCGCCACGATGGTGTTCTCGAATGTCGGTGCGGCGGGATTGTCGCGGATGGCGGCAATCTCGGCATTGTGGATCCGCATCCCCTGTTCGAAGGCGGGGACGTAGTCGTCCTCGCTGATGCGGTCGAAGTTCGGGGCCTGGAAAGGCAGGTTGCTGTCCGACGCGAAATAGCCGGTGCCTTGGGGTATCTCGGCGGAAGAGGCAGCGCCGTCGGTCATCGTCATGTCATCCTGCATGGTGGCGCATCCTCCAAGCAGGGCGGCGGATGCGACGGTGGCCAGAATCTGGGCCTTCATAAATCAGTCTCCGATTGGTCGGGGGCACGCCAGCGGACGCCTGCATGCCGGGATAGTCTCGTTCCTATACGATGGCGCTTGAACAGAGGATTGATCGAAAAGGCAACAGCTTCGCCGCGAAAGGGCGGGCATGAATTGCCGGGCGGAAAGTCACTGCGCGGGGATGGGGGTCGCCTGATTGCGACCCGCCTTCTCGCGCGCGGCACGGGCGGCATCGTCGAGCGCCTGACGGTTGACGGTCACGATGCTCGGCCGCCCACCCTTCTCGTCGACCACCAGCCACAGCGAGCCGAGTTCGAAGAAAGCACCCTGTTCGGGCACAACCGTCATGTCGGCGAGGTCAAGGCGACCAAGCGTTTCCAGCATTCGCGCATCGAACACCTCGTCGAAGATGTCTTCGACCATCTCGCGGCTTTCGATCGGACGCCGTTCGCCCTCGGAATCGATATAGAGCAGGGGCAGACCGATCTGTTCGAGCATCCGGGCCTTGTTGCCGCTCTTCGCCGCCTCGCGAATGGCGAGGATCGCAGCGTCGAACTGGCTGGCCGTGGTACCCGTGGCACAGGAGATCGCGCCGCCTTTCACCCTGTCGTGCGCGCGATCGAACGCGACCGCACGTTCGGCCTGTTCGCTCCAGACCATCAGCAGGCAATCGTCCTTCGCCGTCTGCAACGCCTCGTCGAGCCGGGCCTCCCGGTGCGAGGCGGCGGCGGGCGACAGGTTCACCCCGTCGCGCTCGTCCGGCACGGGGGAACAGGACATGGCGCCGATTAACAGGCAGAGCGGGGACAAATTGCGGATCATGCAGATTTCAACTGATAGCGGACGACCGGTTCGTAAAGCGAGCCGCCCGCCCCGAGATGGCTTTCGTATAGGATGAAGGCGTCGACCGGCCACGGGTCGGAACGCAGATCGCCGTGGTTCGCGATCCAGCCGCCAATGGGTTCGGTCGAGCTGTTCAGCCGGGCAATGGTAATATGCGGCGCGAACCGGCGGGTTTCGGGCGTGCATCCCGCGCGGCGACAGGCTTTCTCCACCCGGTCGGCGAGATCGAGCAGGTTGCGCGACGGAGACAGACCCGCCCACAAGCTATGCGGCCGCCCGCGCCGTTCGAAGTGACCGACGCCTTTCAGTGACAGAGCGAAAGGGGCCGGGCGAACAGTGCAAAGGCTCTCCGCGATGTCGTTGGCGAGCGGGGCTTCCGCCTCGCCGATGAATCTGAGAGTGAGGTGAAGCTGGTCCTCACCCTGCCAGCGAGCGCCCTCCAGCCCTTCCATCGTGTCGATCAGTGCATCGCGAATTTGTTCGGGCGGACGTATGGCGACGAAAAGCCGGTGCGGCATCGGACTTGCTCGGCCTTTGGATCAGGTGTTGTTCCGCGCCGCCTCGCGCGGGTCCTCGTATCGCGCGTCGAGAAATATCTTGGCGCGCCGTTCGCTACGGAATTCGAGGCCGCGCGCGATGCGGCCCCCGGCATAGGTGTAGTCGAGCTCGGTCGCGATCCGCCGGTAATCCCCCGAGGCCACGGCGGCATTGAGGCGGGGGCTTTCGCTCGCCGAGACGTTCCCTGCGCCGACATTGTAGACGAGATCGACCAACGCATCGAATTCGTGCTGAAACAGCGGCAGATCGCCGACAAGCTCGCGCACGCCGCTTTCCGCCTCGACCAGATCGCCTTCGAGAAATTCGAGGACCTGTTGCCGGCTGATCCGGTCGCCGACCCGCAGATTGTCCCTGGGCGTCACCAGATGTCCAACGCCCACGGTGGGGTAGCCCGCGACATCGCGATAGACCACGTAGCGTACCCCTTCCTCCTCGATCAGCGCCTGCTTGAATTCGGCGCTGGCGTTGCGCAGCGAGGCCGGCATTCGTTTCCCACCGAAAGCGTCGGTCAGCTCGGGCGAATTCCCGTCACCTGATCCGGGCCAGGCGGGGCCGGAAAACGCGGCGAGGCCAACCGCGCTCGCGGTCAGCAGGGCAGCGGCCGTCTTCCGACTGGACAGGGACGGTTTGACCTTGAACACCCGGCGCGCCGCATCTCGGGCGCGCTTGAGGTCGCTGCGCTGGCGCATTTTCCGGTCCTGCGCCAGCTTGTTGCGTGCATCGCGATCGGACTTGTCCCGATCCGTATCGGATGGCCGGGGCAGGGCGTCGAGCGGCGTGTCGAGATCCCGCAGCATCTGGCGAACCCGGTCGCGGGAACCAGTCTTGCGGTTGTGTCTGTCGGGCAATCGGGCCGCGCGGGGCACTGTCTTGCTGGAACTGGACGGCATAATCTGTGGACCTTGGTCTACCTGTGTGCGGGGCATTACCATCCCGAGCGTCTTGTCCCGCTCGAAGGGCGGCTGGCCCCCGTTCTCACCCGAATAACGGACGAACCTTGCGAAAAGGTCCTCGGTTCGTCCGACGCGATGGGCGGATCGGTGGACCCGGCGGTGTCCGAGAGGCCTACGAGCGGGTGTTGCGATTGCGCGGAACGCTCCCATCTGATGGCCCACCGTTGGTATCGGGCCCGCACCGGACCACCCTCGCTTGACATCCGCGAACACAACAGGAACACGCCTCTACATGGCTCTTACCAAAATCTCCGTCCGCGGCGCGCGCGAGCACAATCTCAAGGGCGTCGACATCGACCTGCCGCGCGACAGCCTGATCGTGATCACCGGCCTGTCGGGCTCAGGCAAGTCGAGCCTCGCCTTCGACACCATCTATGCCGAGGGGCAACGGCGTTATGTCGAGAGCCTGTCGGCCTATGCGCGCCAGTTCCTCGAGATGATGCAGAAGCCCGATGTCGAGCATATCGACGGGCTGTCCCCCGCCATCTCGATCGAGCAGAAGACCACCAGCCGCAATCCGCGCTCGACCGTGGCGACCGTGACCGAGATCTACGACTACATGCGCCTGCTCTGGGCGCGGGTTGGCGTGCCGTACAGCCCCGCCACCGGCCTGCCGATCGAGGCGCAGACTGTCTCCAACATGGTCGACCGGGTCATGGCCCTGCCCGAGGGGACGCGCGCCTATCTGCTCGCCCCCGTGGTGCGCGGCCGCAAGGGCGAATACCGGCGCGAGCTTGCCGAATGGCAGAAGGCGGGCTTCACCCGCGTCCGCATCGACGGCGAGATGTATCCGATCGAGGAAGCGCCCGCGCTCGACAAGAAGTTCAAGCACGACATCGAGGTGGTGGTCGACCGCATCGCGGTGAAGGAAGGCATCGAGACGCGGCTGGCCGACAGTTTCGAGACCGCGCTGCGCCTCGCCGAAGGGCTCGCCTATATCGACCTTGCCGACGGCGTGGTGCCGGGGCGCGAGGACGAAGCGGGTAGCGGCGGCGCGATGAAGGGGGCGGGGCTGCCCGCCAACCGCATCGTCTTTTCCGAGAAGTTCGCCTGCCCGGTCTCCGGCTTCACCATCGAGGAGGTCGAACCGCGCCTCTTCTCCTTCAACGCGCCGCAGGGGGCCTGCCCGACCTGCGACGGGATCGGCGAGAAGCAGCTCTTCGACCCCCGGCTCGTCGTTCCCAACGAGGCGCTGAGCCTCAAGAAGGGCGCGGTGGTGCCTTGGGCCAAGTCCAACCCGCCATCGCCCTATTACATGCAGGTGCTCGCCAGCCTCGCCAAGGAGTTCGGCTTCGCGCTCGACACCGCGTGGGAGGACCTTGCGCCCGAGAACCGCGACATCATCCTCCACGGCACCAAGGGCAAGCGCGTGCCGCTGACCTTCAAGGACGGGCGCAAGCAATACACGGTCAACAAGCCGTTCGAAGGCGTGATCGGCAATCTCAACCGCCGCCTGCTCCAGACCGAAAGCGCCTGGATGCGCGAGGAGCTGTCCAAGTTCCAGACCGCGCAGCCCTGCGAGACCTGCGGCGGCAAGCGGCTGAACGAGAAGGCACTGGCGGTGAAGATCCCCGGGCCGCCTACAAGTGACGGGGCCGGCATCACCGACATCGCCACCCCCACCAAGATGAGCGTCGCCGATGCCAAGGCCTGGTTCCTCGGCCTGCCCGACCATCTCGGCGAGACGCAGCAGCAGATCGCCAGGGCCATCCTCAAGGAAATCAACGAGCGGCTGGGCTTCCTCGACAATGTCGGGCTCGACTACCTCAATCTCGACCGCACCAGCGGCACCCTGTCCGGCGGCGAGAGCCAGCGCATCCGCCTCGCCAGCCAGATCGGCAGCGGGCTGTCGGGCGTGCTCTACGTGCTCGACGAGCCCAGCATCGGCCTTCACCAGCGCGACAACGACCGGCTGCTCGAAACCCTCAAGCGCCTGCGCGATCTCGGCAACACGGTGATCGTGGTCGAGCATGACGAGGACGCGATCCGCGCCGCCGACTACGTGGTCGATCTCGGCCCCGGCGCCGGCGTCCACGGGGGCGAGGTGGTGGCCGAAGGCACGCTGAAGCAGGTGCTGAAATCGAAGAAGTCGCTCACCGCCGCCTATCTCACCGGCCGGCGCGAGATCGCCGTCCCGGCGGAGCGGCGCAAGGGCAACGGCAAGCAGCTCACCGTCCACGGCGCGCGGGCGAACAATCTGCGGGACGTCACCGCCTCCATCCCGCTCGGCACCTTCACCTGCATCACCGGGGTCTCGGGCTCGGGCAAGTCCTCCTTCACCATCGACACGCTCTATGCCGCCGCGGCGCGCACGCTGAACGGGGCGCGGGTGGTCGCGGGCGCGCACGACAAGGTGACCGGCCTCGAACATTGCGACAAGGTGATCGAGATCGACCAGTCGCCCATCGGCCGCACCCCGCGCTCCAACCCGGCGACCTACACCGGCGCCTTCACCCAGATCCGCGACTGGTTCGCCGGCCTGCCCGAGGCGCAGGCGCGCGGCTACAAGCCGGGGCGCTTCAGCTTCAACGTCAAGGGCGGCCGGTGCGAGGCGTGCCAGGGCGACGGCCTCATCAAGATCGAGATGCACTTCCTGCCCGACGTCTACGTCACCTGCGAGGAATGCGGCGGCAAGCGGTACAACCGCGAGACGCTGGAGGTGCGCTTCAAGGGCCTCTCCATCGCCGACGTGCTCGACATGACGATCGAGGATGCGGAGGAATTCTTCAAGGCCGTCCCCCCGATCCGCGACCGGATGCACATGCTGAACGAGGTGGGGCTGGGCTACGTCAAGGTCGGACAGCAGGCGACCACGCTATCGGGCGGCGAGGCGCAGCGGGTGAAGCTCGCCAAGGAACTCGCCCGGCGCAGCACCGGGCAGACGCTCTACATCCTCGACGAGCCGACCACGGGCCTCCATTTCGAGGATGTCCGCAAGCTCCTCGAAGTGCTCCACCGGCTGGTCGAGCAGGGCAACAGCGTCGTCGTCATCGAGCACAATCTGGATGTCATCAAGACGGCGGATTACCTGCTCGACCTCGGCCCGGGCGGCGGCGTCCGAGGCGGCGAGATCGTCGCGAGCGGGACGCCGGAGGAGGTGGTCAAGGTGCCGGAGAGCTATACCGGACAGTACCTTGCGCCGCTGTTGGAGCGGAAGCGGGTAGTGACGGAATGACAACGACAGCGTTTATCTGGCACGACCTCTTGGCCTAGGTGTAATCCGGTACCCCGAAATCGATAGCCAGTCATGACTCGAATGACGACGCCATTTCTGTCATGATCTTCAATGCTTCATAAGCACTTGACGATCGACCCATATACATCGGCTTTCCTTCATGCGCCGAAAGCTGCCGACGTGCTGCTCCAGCCATCATTTCGTCCTGAAAAACTCTCGGCTGCTTATAAGACCATTTTTTCAACTTCTTATCGTATTTTACAAATTGAGACAAAGCGGCCAGGATTGGGAAAATCACGCCGTCGTGAACTTTCATGATTGCTCCATGGTTATCGCGTACGGCTTGTTGAGCATCGGATCTGAGGCGTTTTGACGACCAAACCTCCGAGGTTTTCCAGTGTTGATACAGTTCCCAAGAAGTTCCGGCCATATCAAGAAAGTATTCGTAGATTCTTTTTGAAGCAGGATCACTTTCCTTTTTGTCGTGAACTCGTATAAAATCTGTTAAGCACGCAGCCGCGTTCTTGTAGGATCTAATACGAGAATCAATTGATTGACGACTTTTCGGGGCAAGTTCGTCAGGAATCAAAGCCCAAAGGATCTGCAATAGAAATCGTGGATCGACAAGATTCTCGCCGATATCTGTTTCGCTTTTCGCTATTTCCCAATTGGGAAAATCTCTTCGAAAACGAACGTCTAATTCATCGAAGTAACCTTGTTTGCCAGCTTTGGAGATATCTTGAACTTTGGTCGCAGTATTTCTAGCGATAGCGATTTTGATACGATTGGAGCGATCTGGTTCGATGCCAATTTCCGCTCTAATGAAAAAGAGCTCTGGCTTTATGCCGATCTGGGCGCACTCTTCGAAATACATCCGAATCTCACCCTGAGATTGAGCGCCATTGTTTATCGAAGCGTCATAGAGGGTAATCTTGCGGTTCTTATCGTCTAGTTCGACTTTCGATGATCCAATAAGAAATCCGCTATTCAATTGAGAAAAGCGATCTCGCTCATTTCGAATCGTCGACGCAATCGCGCGATGAACCATCGAACGCTGCTTCTTATTATGTTCAGGAATGTAGTCACGAAGATTGTCATCAGTTCCAACCTTCAAGATTTCCTCAGCGGGCATTACAACACTATATGTCGTTGCACCGTTTTCAGCTTCATCCGGTGTGGTTACGTTGCGGAGGACAGAGTAGTAGAGGGTTACCGGCGTATTCGGTTTCAATTTCGACATGAGCTTCTCCAACTCTTGATAGGAAGGGCGGCGCAGGCCCGAATGGGCCTGCGCCCATTCTTACGCCACGATCTTGATGTCGCCCGGGTTGCAGAAGATGACGAACTGGTCGCCGCTCTCGACCATGTGGAAACCACGGCGGATGACCTCTGCTTTGAGCAGAGCGACGGATGCGTACTCGACCACACTTGCAATTTTCCGGCGAACGATGCCGCCATTGCAAGCTGCTTGGGAGCTGAAGATTTGGGAGATCCAGAAATGCGCCGACGGCGCGCGCGTGAAAGCACTCATTGAAGTATTCCTTGTTCTGCGTTGCACGCTCGAGCTTCGTCGAAACCATTTCGAGAAAACACGTGACAACGTCCTTTATGATACTTCGTTATTGGAATAATTGCAAGAAGGTTGCGTCACAAGAAAAGCTGGATGGGAACAACTTTCCTACAACCCCCCACATGCCATAGATAACCCGGTCCACCTTCCCGCAAAGGAACCGGACCATGAACGCTCCCACGCCCAATCTCCCCGCGCTGCTCGAACAGCTTCCTGACGGCGACACGCGCAAGCCGCTCCTAGAACTCACTCCCGCCGTCATGCGCGAGTTTCTCGAGGCGCTGGCGGTGGTCGGCTCGGTGCGGAGCGCGGCGCGGGTGGCGCGGGTCTCTCACCAGACGGTCTATCGCGCACGCCGCGCCTTGCCCGAATTCCGCCGCTGCTGGGACGCGGCGCTGCTCCAGGCGCTGCCCCATGCCGAGGATGCGCTCGCCACCCGCGCGATCGACGGGGTGGAGGAGAAGGTCTTCTATCACGGCGAGGAGATCGGCACCCGCCGCCGCCACGATCCGCGCCTGCTGCTCGCCCATATCGGGCGGCTCGACCGGCTCGCCGCCCGCAGCGATGTCGCGCACCTCTCCGACCGCTTCGACGAGGCGCTCGACGCGCTGGAGAAGGGCGAGCCGCTGCCCTGTGCTGCGGGCGAGGAAGCGGGGGCGGATGCGGGGGGAAATGTCTCTTCTGAACCGTGTAACACCCGGTCCATGTCCAACAGCGCCTCCGACAGCGGCTCCAACAGCGACGGGGCGGGGGAGCCGGTGGTGAAGGACTGGTACACGCGGATGATCGAGGCGATGGAGGACGACCGGCCCTTCTACGCGCTGCTCCCCTCCGAACACGACGACCCCGAACTGGTCGACGAGGTGCAGTTCTTCGCTTTCGAGGAAGGACTGGACCGCTGGTGGGAAATCACCACCTACGAGGAACTGAACGAGGCACGGGAGCGCGAGGCCATCCTGGAGGAGACGCGCCAGGCGCTGGCCGGGGGAGGGGGCGGACGGGTCTGAACTCGGAGCGTCGCTGCCTCGCGTCTGTCACCGGACCGAAGGAGGTCCGGCAAGGCCGACCAGCCGCCCGCAGGCGCCCGAACGAAACGAGGAACAGCGCCGAGGACGCTCTCAGTCGAGAAGCGCAAGCTCCACGGTGCCCGAGCCGCGCTGGATCAGGCCCAGCTCGCTCGCGGCGGCGCGGCTCACGTCGATCACGCGGTTGCCGTGGAACGGGCCGCGGTCGTTGATCGTCACGGTCACGGTGTGGCCGTTGGCGGGGTTGGTCACCTGCACGCGGCTGCCGAAGGGCAGGGTGCGGTGCGCGGCGGTCATCGCGTTCATGTCGAACGCCTCGCCGCTGGCCGTGCGGCGGCCGTGGAACTTGCGCCCGTAATAAGAGGCGCGCCCGCCCTGGATATGGGTGGCGACCGGCTCGGCCTCGACCGGCGGTTCGAAGCTCTCGAGGTCGACGGCGCGGGGTGCGGCGGCGGCGACCGGCAGCTTGCCGAAACGGGCGAACAGGTCGGCGAAGTGCTGGTCGCCCGTCTGCTGGACATGGCTGTGCGCGACGGTGCGCGGCGTGGTCTCGGCCAGAGCGACCGTGGTCGCGGAAAGCGCCAGCGAACCGGCGAAAACGGTCGCAACCGTGCGAAGAGATTTACGTGCAGGCATGGGAAAGACCCCTCCTTCCGAATGCCAGTCTGATAGACGGGGAAGGGGTGCCGAGTCCCTAATACGGCCGTCGCCCGCCCCATTCCGGCCACGATTCACCGCTCTTCGGGAACCGATGAAATGCGGTTGCAGATGAGACGTTTTGGAGCGGCGACGAACTGCGCAGCGGTCTTGGCGAGGATGCCGCGACTCGATTCGCAGTCCGTAAAGCGTTCGGCCCGGTCAGCGATCCCGCTTGGCGAGCAACCGCAGGCGCAGGGCGTTGAGCTTGATGAAGCCAGCCGCGTCGGCCTGGTCGTAGGCGCCCGCATCGTCCTCGAAGGTGACGTGCGCCTCCGAATAAAGGCTGTTCGCGCTCTTCCGCCCGACCACGCTGGCAAGCCCCTTGTAAAGCTTCAGGCGAACCGTGCCGGCGACCTTCTCCTGACTAAGGTCGATCGCCGCCTGCAGCATCTCGCGCTCCGGGCTGAACCAGAGGCCGTTGTAGATCAGTTCGGCATAGCGCGGCATCAGCTCGTCCTTGAGATGCGCCGCCCCCCGGTCGAGCGTGATCTGCTCGATCCCGCGATGGGCGCGGGCGTAGATCTCGCCGCCCGGCGTCTCGTACATGCCGCGGCTCTTCATGCCGACGAAGCGGTTCTCGACCAGATCGAGACGACCGATCCCGTGCTTGCGCCCGAGTTCGTTGAGCGCCGCCAGCAAGGTCGCCGGGCTCATCGCCTCGCCGTTCAGCGCGGTGCCATCGCCGCGTTCGAAGTCGATCGTGATGTATTCGGGTGTATCGGGCGCGTCCTCCGGATGGTCGGTGCGCGAATAGACATAGTCCGGGGTCTCCTCCCACGGATCTTCGAGCACTTTGCCCTCGGACGAGGTGTGCAGGAGGTTCGCGTCGGTGGAGAAGGGGCTCTCGCCGCGCTTGTCCTTGGGCACGGCGATCTGGTGCTTCTCGGCCCAGCCGATCAGCGCGGTGCGACTGGTAAGGTCCCATTCGCGCCACGGAGCGATCACCTTGATGTCGGGATCGAGCGCATAGGCCGACAGTTCGAAGCGGACCTGATCGTTGCCCTTGCCAGTCGCTCCGTGTGCGACGGCATCGGCGCCGGTCTCGTGCGCGATCTCCACGAGGCGCTTGGAGATGAGCGGGCGAGCGATGCTGGTGCCGAGCAGGTAGTCGCCCTCGTAGCGGGCGTTTGCGCGCATCATCGGGAAGACGAAGTCCCGCACGAACTCCTCGCGCAGATCCTCGATGAAGATGTGTTTGTCGGGGATGCCCATGGCGCGGGCCTTCTCGCGCGCCGGTTCGATTTCTTCGCCCTGGCCGAGATCGGCGGTGAAGGTGACCACCTCGAGCCCGCGTTCGACCTCCAGCCATTTCGCGATGACAGAAGTGTCTAGCCCCCCGGAATAGGCCAGGACGACTCGCTTGATTTCGGACATGGGGAACCCTTCGCTGGAATGTGCCGGGCGGCTAGCAGGGGTGTGCGGTATCGGCAATCCGCCAGCGGCGGGCCGCCACGATCAGCGAAGCTGGCTGTCCTTACTTCCCCGCCGATTGATGCCCGCCTGACGTACGGCGCCGTCCTGTCCGCTCTGGCACGCGACGCACCGCTTGACGCCCGGCAGCGCCTCGCGCCGTTTCGCGGGAATTTCCTCGCCGCATTTGGCGCACCATTTCGCGCTCTCGCCCATGGGCATTCGCGCGCGAGCGGCGTTTACCGCGTCGGAAACGGTGTCGTCGATCTGATCCTGCACTGCGCCGTCGCGTGTCCAGCCACCGGCCATTTCTGCTCTCCTCTCGAAGGAAAATCTGGGTTCGCGGAGGTTCGAATTCAATGGGATAGATCGAAACCCCAGTCAGCAGTCCAGAAGCACAGCTTCTTCGCTGGTCGGGCTTCTCGATCGACCTCACGAAAAGATCACATGCTCGAGGTGCGTTCCCGTTGCCCAGCAAACGCTTCGTAATAAACCTTCCCGTGCCGCACGAGTCCGAGTGCCAGGGACGTCAGGCAGCCGATCGCAAGCATCTCGCCCCCGTCTTCCAGCGCCACCAAAGGCACGTAAAGGGCAGACGGTGCCATGCTGTGAAGTTGGTCGACGAAGATGCCGAAGAAAACCAGGCATCCGAAGCCGACCGAGACGAGAGCCAGGACGCCCATGTCTCCCCGGCGCGGTCGGCAGAGCGCCAACAGCAGCAGCAAGCCGAGAATGGCCGCTGCGAGCATCCAGGCAATCAGTTCTCCGGTATCGCGTTGTCTCGATCCGGCAAACGTGGGCAGGACAAATTGCTCCGACAGGTAGACTCCGAAATTCTCGTGAAAACTCGCGGAATCATCGAACCATACGAATGCCAGCAGCGCAGATGCGAACAACAGCACACGCGAGCGGTTCTCGACCGACGCCAGGAGAAAAAGCACGCAGGCGCTGAAGGAAAGGCCGTATGCGACTACCTCGCCCATCGAACCTTCGCGACCGGGATCGATCTTGTACGCGATCTTCCCGGCCAGGGGGGAACCGTCCTGGACGGCCGTAAAGATGTAGACCGCGATAAGGCACAGTAAGCCGAGGCCAAGCGACAAGCAGGTTACTTTCCAGGCTTGGTCGCCTATTATCAGCCGCAGCAGGAGCGCCGCTTCGTTTCGTATGTTGGCGACGATAAGCCCCACTCCGTGACCGCCGTCCAGCAAGGCAATGCTCCACAACCTCGGGACCACATCGCAATCGAACGAAATGTGACGGTTAGGTTACATTCCCTGAAAGGCAACCATTCGACCTGCTGCTGCCGTAGATGTTTCAAAGCGGGACCGTCAGGTGCTTCGGGCGGCGACCACCAGCAGGGCCGCGAAGAATGCCGGTTGCTTGGCCTAGATGCCAGCGTACCACTGATAACCGCGGTCTTCCCAGTATCCGCCCTTGCCACGTCCGATACCGTCCAGGCTCGCCACCGCTTCGACCGCGGTCAGGTATTTGGCGTGCTTGTATCCCAGCTGCCGCTCAATCCGCACGCGCAGAGGAGCGCCGTTGCGAACGGGGAGGGCCTCGCCATTCAAGGAGTGCGCGATGATCGTCTGGGGATGGAACGCGTCGACCATGTCGATGCTCTCGTAATAATCATCGCCGTTGAGATTGTCGGTGCAGCGGAAGACGATGAACTTCGCGTCTCCTCGCAGGTCCGCCGCTTCCAGAAGCGTGCCCAATTGCGGCCCGGTCCATTCGCCGATCGCGCTCCACCCTTCCACACAATCGTGGCGGGTAACCTGCGTGCGCTGGGGGAGGCGGCGGATATTGTCGAGCGTGAGGGAGAGCGGATTGTCGACCAGCCCGCGCACCTCGAGCCGCCAGTCGGCGAACCCGGCCGCGGCCTGCGCCTGGTAATCGCCGTTCTGCGGATCGGTCGATCCGTTGCCGCGAAAGAAGGGACTGATCTTCGAACGCGGATATTCCGGAGCAAGCGCGCTCCGGTCCCGCAGCAGACGCTGTGCGCCCATGTGCCAGCGCTCGGCTGCCGAAAGCAGATTGGCCCCGGCCTCGGTCTCGGCGACCTTGTTGCAGCCGACGACGAAGGCGGCACCGACCATGGCGAGAAACCCTCTACGCTGCATCGGTTCGGCCTCCGGTGATCATGTCGCGGATCTGTCGGATCGGCCCCGAGAGGAAGACCAGCGCGACGTGGACGATGAAAAAGCCCAGGATGGAGAAGGCGAAGACGAAATGCAGGCTGCGCGCCGATTGCCGACCCCCCAGAAGGTCGATCATCCAGCCGAAGCTCGGTCCCATGCCGGGGCTGATCGCCATTCCGGTGACGATCATCATCGGCAGAAGCACGCCGAAAACAAGGCCGTAGCTCAACTTCTGAAGGAAATTGTACTTGCCCGGTCCGTGGTTGAAATCCAACCGCAGATGCGCCTTGATGTCGCGCCAGACGTGCCCCGGTCGCCATTCGCGCCGGCTAGTGGCGATGTCGCGCTTGAAATGGCGGTTCGCCAGCATCGCGAGCCACATGAAGAGTAGGCCCAGCGCGAAGGGCCAGGCGGCCAGAACATGCCAGTCGCGCGCGACGGCGAGGCTGTAATAGCCCGGAATTGTCATCCAGTCGGGGAAGCGGGGGACGGCGAGCCACGCCTGCTCGGCCTGGAAGCCCCAATCGCCCCAATAAAGATAGCGATGTGCGTTGGAGATCGTGAGACCCGACATGAACAAGGTCACCACGAAGACGAGATTGATCCAGTGCCAGATCCGGGTGGAGATCGAGTGGCGTTTCATGCGGTCTCTCTGTCTCGGGCGAGATAGATCACATCGCGATCCTGATCGAGCAGGTGCTGGCCACTGTCGCAGAACAGCGTCTCCCCGCTCGCGAGCCAGCCTCCGGCGAGGAACAGGGCAGCATCCGCAATCTCGTCGGCCCCGGTCTTGCGTTCGAGCAGATTGAGCCGGTGCGAACGCTCGGCCTCCTCCTCGCTCTGGTCGTGGCTGGGCAGGATCGCCCCGGGGGCCAGCCCGTAGATGCGATCCCGCGGGTCGGACTGCGCCTTGGCCAGCATGGGAATGGTTGCGGCCAAAGCGTGCTTGCTCATCGTGTAACTGAAGAAATCCGGATTGGGATTTTCCAGCTTCTGATCGGTGATGTCGATCACCCGCCGCCCGGCTTTCGCGCGCGCTCTTGCGAGAAATTCCTGGGCGAGGCGCGCGGGACTGCGGGCGTTGACCTGCATCGCCTGCACGCTTGTCTCGTGATCGAGCGCGCCGACATCGTCCGGCTTAAAGACGCTAGCCGAATTGACCAGCACCCGCCAGTCCTCGAACCGTTTCGCCAGATCGTCCACCATCTCCACGGTGGCGCTCTCGTCGCCCAGATCGCAGCGGACGGTTTCCGCGCTAGGGAGCGAGCCAGCCAGGTTTTCGGACGCCTCGCGCGAGGACAGGTAATGGATGACCACATGCCATCCCGCCTCGCCGAAACGGCGCGAGATGGCGGCGCCGATGCGCTTGGCCCCTCCGGTCACCAGAACTGTCGGCCTGCCCTGCGTCATGGCGTCGCATCATAGGGCAGCGGGCCACAAAGGAAAGGCGCGTCGCCAGAATGACAACGCGCCCTGCCTTTTTTGTCCGATGGTGCGATCAGCGGCAGCTCAGGCTGCCGCGATCGATTTCGCGCCCGACGACTCCGCCCACTACACCGCCAAGGATCGCGCCGAGAGTCCGGTCTCCGCGACCGGCGATTTCGTGCCCGGCAAGCGCGCCCACGCCCGCGCCGATGACGAGGCCGGTCGTCCCATTGTCACGCTTGCAGTAATAGCGCCCGTCGTCACCGCGCCACATACGGTCGTTCCGAGAGATGCGCTGCGGTTCGACATAGTAGCCACGGCTGTCATAGCGAGCGCGGTCCTTGGCGCGCTTTCCGTGAGCAGGCGCCCAGCGGGGAGGGTCGGCCAAAGCCGGGGCGGCGGTCCCGATTCCGGTGACGGCCAGGGCGGATGCGGCGATTGCGAGGCTGATCTTCTTCATCTCTCGTTCCTCATTTCGGAAAGTATGCGAGTACAATTCCGAAACTCGAAGCAGGGTCCACAACCTCGGATGAACGGTCCGTTGTTCGGTCGATTACAGGACGAACCGTGCACATTCGACGGACAAAGTGTCAAGGAACGAGGCGACCGAGTGCTCTTTCGCGCATGTCGGCGCTTAATCGAGCAAGTTTCGCGATCGAGTGAAAATTTGCCTGCGAAGACTTGCAGTCGGGATTATGAAGCGCTCCGAAAACACGTGCGACCGACCATTCGCCATGGCCGATCTCGACCCGTTCGACGCAGTCGCCTTCCTGCACATGGCCTTCCTCGATAACGCGGTAATACCAGCCGCATGCCTTCGTCGTCAGGATCTGGGCGACCATGCCCTTTCGCCCAAAACGATGCTCTATCTTCCAGCAGGGCTTGCGCGGCTGGCTGACCTCCAGCAGCGCCATTCCGATCCGGAAGCGGTCGCCGATATGGACATTCTCCTCGGTCCAGCCTTCGGTCGCGAAGTTCTCGCCGAACGGGGCGGGGGCATCGAGCAGAGGGTGATCGCCGAGCCATGAGCGCCACATCGCATCGTGATCGCGGGCGTAGTGATGGACGGCCATTTCCGGCCCGCCATGGTGCTTGCGATCCGCGACGGCGTCGCCTTCGAGGCCCAGGCGGCCGAGCGTGACGCGGCCTCCCACGGGCCGCTTGTCGATCGCGCTGAACTCTTCGCCACTGAACCGCCGCGGCTGGCCGATGCACAGGGCGAGGAGCGGCGATGCGTTCACGCCGGGGCCTTCTCCGCCTCCAGCGCGGCTTCACGATCGCGTTCGGCGCGGCTTTTCTTTTCCGCGGCGGTCTTGAGCTGGCCGCAAGCGGCGTCGATGTCGCGCCCGCGCGGCGTGCGCACCGGGGCGCTGATGCCGCCTTCGAAGACGATCTCGGAGAAACGCCGGATGCGCTCCGGACTCGAGCATTCGTAACCCGCTCCGGCCCAGGGGTTGAAGGGAATGAGATTGACCTTGGCCGGCAGGTCGAACTGCCGGATCAGGCGGACGAGTTCGCGCGCATCCTCGTCGCTGTCGTTCTTGTCCTTGAGCATCACATATTCGAACGTGATCCGCCGGGCATTCGACGCGCCGGGGTAGTCGGCACAGGCCTGAAGCAATTCCTCGATGCCGTATTTCCTGTTGATCGGCACGATCTCGTCGCGAATATCCTTGGTCACCGCGTGGAGCGAAACCGCGAGGTTCACGCCGATCTCCTCGCCGCAGCGGGCCATCATCGGCACCACGCCGCTGGTCGAAAGCGTAATTCGCCGCTTCGACAGGGCCAGCCCGTCGCCATCCATCACGATGCGCAGTGCGTCGCGCACATTGTCGAAATTGTAGAGCGGCTCACCCATGCCCATCATCACGATGTTCGTGAGCAGGCGCCCGTCGGAGGTGTAGGCGCTTTCGCTTTCATCCCCCAGATCGTCCATCCGCCCTTTCGGCCATTCGCCAAGCGCGTCGCGCGCAAGCATGACCTGTCCGACGATCTCGCCCGGCGTCAGATTGCGGACAAGGCGCATCGTGCCGGTGTGGCAGAAGCGGCAATTGAGCGTGCAACCGACCTGACTCGACACGCAGAGCGTGCCGCGGTCGGCGTCGGGAATGAAGACCATCTCGAATTCGTGGCCATCGTCGGTCCGCAGCAGCCATTTGCGCGTGCCGTCCGTCGAATGCTGGGCCTCGACCACATCCGGACGCCCGATGACAAAGCGCTCGCCGAGCCAGGGCCGCATGGTCTTGGCGATATCGGTCATCGCCTCGAAATCGGTCACGCCGCGATGATAGAGCCAGTGGAACACCTGCTTGGCCCGCAGCTTGGCCTGCTTTGCATCCAGCCCGGCATCGGCGAAGAGTGTGCGGATGCGCTCTTTCGAGAGGCCGAGAAGATCCACCCGGCCATCGGCGCGCGGCGTGATGTCGCGAGCGACAGGCACCGGGTCGATCTGCCCGGGAATGGTCATGAGGTTCGTATCGGACATGGGAGCCCCGTATATAGATGCGAAGGGGCGGAAATGGAAGCGAGGCGGACCGGGCGTTCGCCAGGCGCGGGTTCCGGTTCGCCACCGTCACTTCGTCGATACGCTCGCACATTCCGCCGCTAATATTGTTTCAAAAATGCAACACTTTCTTGTTGTGTCACGTTAATGAAACTCCGCATAATTCGCGCCGTTGGGGGATTACGCGCCGCGTGCTGCGTGGCGTCGAAAACATACGGAGTACTACAATGAAGAAGCTTACAGCCCTCATGCTTGCCGGTTCGGTTGCAGCCATCGCCGCCCCGGCAATGGCGCAGGAAGCGAACACTTTCACCGGCCTGCGCGGCCAGATCGTCGGCGGCTATGACGATGTCACCGCTGGCAGCAGCGTCGATGACGACGGCAACGACAACAACGACCAGTCGATCGAAGGCTTCGCCTACGGCGCGGCGGTCGGTTACGACTTCGACTTCGGCGGTGCGGTGATCGGTGCGGAAGCCGAATACACGGATTCGACGGCGAAGACCGACTTCAATGACGGCGACTTCGAAGGCTTCGGCTTCGGCAATGTCGACGCCGGCCGTGACCTCTATTTCGGCGTCCGCGCCGGTGCCAAGGTCGCTCCCGACGTGCTGGCCTATGCCAAGGGCGGTTACACCAACGCGAAGCTGAACGTGCTTGCCAATGACGGCACGACCGAGTTCGACGAGGACTTCGACCTCGACGGCTACCGTATCGGCGCCGGTGTCGAATACGCGATGAACACCAACACGTTCATCAATGTCGAGTACCGTTATTCGAACTACAGCCGCGCCGAAGTCGACTTCAACGATTCGCTGCCGAATTCGGATCGCTTCGATGTCGACCTCGACCGTCACCAGATCATGGCGGGCGTCGGCGTCCGCTTCTGATCCCTGACGATCTGAAATGAACGAGGGCCGGGGCGCGGGATGCGCTTCCGGCCCTTTTTCTTTCGGTTATCGCCGCGCGCAGCCGAGAGTGGCCGCGTCCATCGCACTGGCGGCGCCGGCAAGCGGGTAGGTGTCGGAGAGGCGACGCCCGCCGGTCGTGATGCCGCGCACTGTCATGCGCGGTGCCGATCGCATCGCGGCGACGATCGCGGCGTCCATCGCCCGGTCGCGTGCCCAGCCATCCGTCCCGTTGCCAGTCAGGCGGAAGGTCTCCCGGCCGATGACGAGATTGATCGCGGAGCCTCGACGCAGTTCGCGGGAAAAGCGGAAATGTACCTGGCCGCGGACATCGCGCCGGGGCCAGGTGGCGATGGTGGCGAAGGGCTGGGTCTCGCTTGCCCGCCCGTTCTTCTCGGCCATGGCGATGGCATAACACCGCGGCGCGGAAGGATCGCGGAACGCCCCCCAGCTCTCGAACACGCCGAGGCTGTCCTTCGCTGCAAGAGGTGCCGCCAGTATCAGGGGCAGGAGAAGGGTGAGAAATGCGCGCCTAGGCATAGTCGATCGCGATCACTTCCCATTCCTTTTCACCGCCGGGCAGGCGCACGATGCGGCAATCGCCGATCTCCGCGCCCCGCAAGGCACGGGCGAGGGGGCTGGTCCAACCGATCAGCCCCTGGCCGGCGTCCTGCTCGTCGTCGCCCACGATGGTGACGATCCGCTGCTCGTCCTCCTCGTCGGCCAGCGTGACGCGGGCGCCGAAGAAAACGCGCGAAAGGTCGCGCTGCTCGCCGGGATCGACTACGCGGGCGGATTTCATCCGACGCGAAAGGTGACCGAGTTCGCGGTCGATCTCGCGCATTCGCTTGCGTCCGTAGAGGTAGTCGCCGTTCTCGCTGCGGTCGCCATTGCCCGCCGCCCAGTTGACGATTTCGGCGATCTCGGGCCGTTCGGTGCCGAGCAGATGGTCATACCGCGCCTTGAGCGCGGCGTATCCGCGCGGCGTGATCGGATTGGTGCGGTCGGGAGAGGAGGCAGTCATCGCCTCTCCCTACCCTCCGCTCTCTAGGAAAGTCTATTGCAGGAAGTCACCTGCCGAACGCGCCCGGCCATAGGCGGTGCGGTCGGGATAGAGCTGTTCGTAGACCGCCGCGTTCTCGATTACGCGCTGGACGTAGTTCTTGGTCTCGAAGAAGGGGATCTCCTCGATCCAGCGCTCCCACGCGACCGCACCGGTGCGCGGGTCGCCATTGGCGCGCAGCCACTTGTTCACGTTCCCCGGCCCGGCATTGTAGGCCGCGATGGCGAGCGGGTAGCTGCCATTGTAGTAGGAAACGAGCCGCTCGATGTGATTGCTGCCGAGGCGGATATTGTATTCCGCATCGTCGATCAGAGAGGCGGTCATGTACTGCATTCCGGCCTTGCCCGCCTCTTCCCTCGCGGTTGCGGGCATGAGCTGCATCAGGCCGCGCGCGCCGGCATGGCTGATGGCGTTCTGCGCGAACTGGCTTTCCTGCCGCGAGATGGCGTGAACCAGCGTGAAGTTCGCGCCCGGAGGCAGGGGCAGGGTGGGGAAGCCCTGAACGATGAAACCGTCGAGCCCGTCGGCCCCCGCTGCCTCCGCCACATTGACGGCCAGGTCGCGGCGCCCGATCTCGCGAGCGAGGTCGGCGACCAGCGCGTGTTCTTCGGGCGTGTCGGCGCTCTGCGCGAGTTCGCGATAGAACTGGATGCCGGTGCGCCACGGCGCGTCGCGGGCCACCTCCCGGGTCGCGACGACCAGCGGCCGGGCGTTGAATTCCTGCCGCTGTTCAACGGTCGGAATGGCCGGAGACTGCGAACCGATCTTGGGAACGGGACGGCCCAGTTCACGCAGGGCGAGCTGGCCGTAGAACCGGTCCGGATAGGCGGCCGCCATCTCGTAATAGCGGTTGGCCTCGTTCCGGTTGCCGGCGCGGGCCGAGGCGTATCCGGCCCAGTAGAACCCCTTGGACCGGGTTTGCGGGGTCTGCGCGGCGGTGCCGTAATTGTAGAACAGGGGCGCGGCGCGATTGCCGTCGCCCATGTCCCACAGCGCCTTGGTGCCGCCGAGCCACATCAGCGACGTCCAGTCGTCGCGGATGCGGTAACTTTCCCTCGAAATGTCCGTACCGGGCGCGAAAAGGTCCTCGGCTTTCGCGGCAATCGTCACCGCTCGCGCCGAATCCGCCCCGCGCGCCACGCGCAGCATCTCGGTGAGGAAGCTTTCCGAATCGTAAGGCGTGCGGCCGAACCGCGCCCGCGTCGCGAGCAGGTTCACCGCCGAAGCGCTGTCGCCGCTCGAGCGGTAATGGCGCGCCAGATTGAAGACATATCCCGGATCGGCCAGCGCGCCGTCGGGAACGTTCAGACCGGCCCCGCTCGGCGTTTCGCCCTGCACGAGCGCAAGGCGCGCCATCGCCATCTGGCGCATCGCCGGAGAGACGTTCATCACCTGCCGCACGGCGGCCTCACCGGCCGCCTGCCAGAGCAGGGCGTTCATCCGCGCGTCGTGATCTTCCGGGGTGAAGCGCGTTCCGTAGAGGCCCATCAGATAGGCTTCGGTCGGGCCGCTCATCTCGCCCCCGCGCCATGCCGAGCGTGCGACCTCGAAGGCTTCGGGCCGGTTCTGCGTCGCCAGCGCCAGGGCGTATCGAGCCCGCGCGGCATTGGTCAGTGGCGGATTGCGGTCGAAGAAGGCGACGATGGTCTCGGGACCCGCCGGATCGCTGTCGAGAGCGCGTTCGGCCTTGCGCTGGAAGCTCTCCTGCATCGGCAGGCCGGGATAGGTCGTGATGAAATTCGCCACCGTGGAGAAGGCAGGGCGATCGGTGTCGCGCAGCGCTTCCCATTGCTGGATCGCCTGCGCCATCCGTCCGGGCTGACTGGCGACGAGATTGCCGCGGGCGCGGTCCCAGCTGGCGGCATCCTGCGCGTGTGCGATGGAAGGAACGGCCAGTGCGGAACCGGCCAGGAGGGCGATGGGAAAAAGTGATTTGCGGCTCATGCTGGACATTATGCCAAGCGGCTCCTTATCAGGCGCTGAATGATGGCCTCCGCGACCGCGGGGCTGCTTGAACGTTCATCCTCGAACCCAGGACCAAAGTAAATGTTCTCAGGCTCCATTCCCGCTCTGGCGACTCCCTTTCGCGACGGTGCGTTCGACGAGGCGGCCTTTCGCAAGCTCGTCGACTGGCAGATCGAGAACGGCAGCAGCGGACTGGTCCCCTGCGGCACGACGGGCGAAGCCTCCACGCTTTCGAATGCCGAACATCACCGGGTGATCGAGGTCTGTGTCGAACAGGCCGCCGGACGGGTCCCGGTGATCGCCGGTTGCGGCAGCAACGACACGCGCAACGCGCTCCTCCACATGCAGTTCGCCAAGAAGGCGGGAGCGGCGGCGGGCCTGTGCGTCGCGCCCTATTACAACCGGCCCCGGCAGAACGGCCTGATCGCCCATTTCAGCTATCTGGCAGAAAACAGCGACCTGCCGATCGTGCTCTACAACGTGCCCAGCCGCACGGTGACCGATATCGAGGACGAGACGGTGGTCGAGCTGGTAAAGTCCTATCCGGACCGCATCGTGGCCATCAAGGATGCGAGCGGAGACCTGTCGCGCGTGGCCGATCACCGCATGGGCCTCGACCATAATTTCTGCCAGCTTTCGGGCAATGACGAGCTCTGGCTGCCGCACTCGGCGGCGGGCGGCGCGGGCTGTATCTCGGTCACGGCCAATGTCGCGCCGGCCCTGTGCGCCGAATTCCACGAGGCGATCGCGGCCAACGATCTGGCCAAGGCGCGCAAACTGAATGACCGTCTGTTCCCGCTGCACTACGCCATGTTCTCCGATGCCAGTCCGGCGCCCGTCAAATATGCGCTCAGCCGAGTGCATGACTGGTTTTCGGACGAGGTCCGCCTGCCGCTGTGCAGCGCGAGCGAGGCCAGCCGCCAGGCGGTGGACGAGGCGCTGCAGATCGCGGGCCTGCTCTAGAGCACTTCGTCTTCGTCGAGTTGAGGAGCGGCGGGGAAGGGCGGTGCGCTGATCGCCATCGCTTCGGCGATCGAACTGGCGTTCTCACCGATGTGATCCATCGCGCCGACTTCGGCGATGTGGAACATGGCGTCTCCCTGGTTAACAACGGGCAGGGTGGCGTGGCCGATGATGACGCCCTCGACCGGACTTTCCACTGCGATGCTGCCTTCCCCGAACAGCCCACCGACCATTGCCAGCAGCGTGCCCTTGCGCACGATGTCGCCCGACTTGCGTGAGCGGCGCGAGACCCCGCCGCGCGGGGCCCGGACCCAGGTCGAACGGTTGGAGCGCATCGGCACGGTCGGGTTCTCCAGGCCGTCGTTGGCCTCGATCATTCCAATATGGGCGAGCACGCGGAGCACCCCCGAAGATCCCGTCTCGATCGCATAGCGATCGAACCTCAAAGCCTCCCCTGCCTCCAGGAGCAGCATCTCCACGCCGCGTTCCGCAGCGAGCGCGCGCAGCGACCCTTCGCGTAACGGGCTTTCCACGATGATCGGGGCGCTGAATGCCATCGCCAGTTCGAGCAGATTGGGACTACCGGCGGCGATGCGGATCTGCGGCAGGTTGTAGCGGTGGACGGCGGCCGTATGCATGTCGATTCCAAGCGAACACCGTTCGATCACGTGATGGAGAAAACAGTGCGCCAGCTGCGATGCGAGGCTGCCATGCTCGTGTCCGGGAAAGCTGCGGTTGAGATCGCGCCGGTCGGGCAGGTAGCGGCTGTGCGAGGCGAAACCGTAGATATTCACGGCCGGGACGAGGATCAGCGTGCCCGCCATGTGCTCTGGCTGAAGATGGTCGAGCAAACGCTGGATGATTGCGGTGCCGACGATCTCATCGCCATGTATCGCGGCACTGACGAAGACGCTCGGCCCCGGCTTCGCACCGTGAAGAACCTTCACCGCGAGCGAGGCTTCCAGTCCGGTGACCTGCTGGCTGACCGGGATCTTGAACATGACCGCGCTCCCGGGGGGGATGCTCTGGTCGTGGATCTGGTAAGGCTCGACCTTTGGCGCAGGGGTAAGGTCGGATGTCGCGGGATTCTGGCTTTCTTCCATGAGCCTGCGACTAGTCACGCTGGGCGGCCGACACGCAAGCGAAATCGCGACCCTTGGCGTTTGGCGTGCAAGTGTCTATCTGCCGCGTCGATCATGGCCCGTCCCAAACCCGCAACCTTCGACAAGCAGAAAACCGTCGCCGACAACCGGCGCGTGCGGTTCGACTATCATGTCGAAGAGACGTTCGAGGCCGGGCTTGCCTTGCAGGGAACCGAGGTGAAGTCCCTGCGCGCGGGCGAGGCGAGCATCAAGGAAAGCTATGCCGAGGTGCGCGACGGGCAGGTATGGCTGATCAACGCGAACATTCCCGAGTTCAGTCACGGTAATCGTAACAATCACGAGCCGCGCCGCCCGCGCAAGCTGCTGCTTCACACGCGCGAGATCGAGAAGTTGTTCGGCGCGGTCGAGCGCAAGGGCATGACGCTGGTGCCGCTGTCCGTCTATTTCAACGCGACCGGCCGGGCCAAGGTCGAACTCGCTCTGGCCAAGGGCAAACAGGCCCATGACAAGCGCCAGACGATCAAGGATCGCGACTGGCAGCGCGACAAGGCCCGACTGATGCGCGAGCGCGGCTGACTGCCCTTGCCGATCCTGCGGGGTGGCAAGCGCTCCGGCATTCACCATATGGCCTGCAATGCTATCTTCGCTCTCTCCTTCTCGACGTGCTTGCGCTCCGCATGGCGCGCGCGCATTGCCGGCCCGTGGAGATGAGTGAGCGCCGTTCCTTTTCGAATCTCAGACGCAGGATGCGCGTACGCATGCCCGAGCGCGAGGAAATGGCGCGCAACAAGTACCTGAAGCCGATCGCCCACCGCTTCCTCAGTCCGGAACTCTGGCGGTTCACTCGAACCTCCGTGCCGCGCGGAGTGGGGCTCGGCCTGTTCGCCGCTTTCATCGTTCCATTGGGCCAGATATTCCTCGCGGCCTTCCTCGCTTTGCCATTGCGGGCCAATGTGCCGATCGCGGCGCTGGTCACCTTCGTCACCAATCCGCTGACCTTTCCCTTCTGGGCGGTGGTCGCGAACAAGGTCGGGCGGTTCGTGCTCAATGTCGACGCTGCGGTCAGTGTCGGCGAGCTGACAGCCAATCAGGGCCTGATCGCTCAGCTGTTCGAGACAGCGGGCGTGACCGCGCTGGGCTTCGTGGTGCTTGCGCTGGTCTCGGCGCTGCTGGGGCGTATCGTTGCAAGTTGGGTGTGGCGCTTCCTCGTCGCCCGGCGGCGAAGCCAGCGGTTGCAGGTCATGATGCGCAAACGCGCGGAATTGCATTCGGGCGGGGACGAGGCATGAGACTGTCCGAGTTCGGGGGAGAGGACCCCCGCGCCGTTTCCTTGCCGCCTCTGCCCCTGCTGGCCGGGCTGGTCGCGGCTGTCGTGGTCTCGATCTTTACCGTATGGCTGATCGGCGGCAGCGGCGTGGTCGCCACCTCCTATGCCGGGGGGCTAGTGGTTCTGGCGATCGGCGCTCTGGTACTCCGCCGGATGCAGAGCGGTACTGCCGGCGAACTCGTCGCTCAGCCGGACTGGACTTTAACCGCCGCAGCGATGGACCATCGCCGCAAGGGAATTGCCATCACGGACCGGGCCAACCGCCTCACCTGTGCCAACCAGACCTATCGCGACTGGTTCGCCGAACCCGACGCGCCTGTGGACCTTCCCTTCTCCGATCGAGGCAGGTCGGCGATCGCGCAGGCCGCTAAAGCCGCCTGGCGCGACGGACGCAGCGAGATCGAGGAACTGATCTGGGGGGAGGGCGAGCGCAAGTTCAACCTTACGGTCAAGCGGGCCGGTCGCGGCGAGGACTACCTCGTCTGGCGTTTCTCCGAGATCGTCGTCGAGCAGAGCTTCGACAGGCTCGCCGGCTGGATGTCGGGCCCTGTTGGGAGCGTCATGTCTCGCGCCGGTGTGGAGATCGCCCTGGTCGCGCCGGACGGGATCGTGCTCGCCCATTCGCCCGGCTTGGCCGAACGTTCGGAAGGGCGTGGCAACATCTCGCTGGCGGGCGGAGAATTCGTGCAGCTGCTGCGAACCGACGAGCGCGAACGGATATACTTTGCGCGAGAAGGCCAGCAGGGAACGCCCCAGACGCTGGTCCATATACCGCTGGAAGATCCGGGTGCCGGACCTTCGACGAACTCGGACCAGATACCTTCGGTCATGCTGCTGATCGACAGCGCGGTTGGCCTTGGCGGAGGATGGGAATCGAGCGGCAAGACAGCCGTTCCGCAGCTCGAGGCGTTGCTTTCCGCATTGCCTCTGGGTCTCGCTCTAACCGACCGCGATGGACGCTTTCTGTTTGCCAACAAGGCCTTCCTGCGGGCAGTCGAACGCGAACAGGACGGGTTGCCGCAATATCCTTCCGATCTCGTTATCCGTGAGGACAAGGGGACCTTCGCCGACACTGTCCGCCGGTTCGCGCGCGGCGCGACGGCGAGCGGGGACATCGCCGTCCGCCTCGCCAACGATCGGGAGGAGCCGGTTTCCATTGGCCTTGCCGGCGTGCGCGGACTGGGGGATGCAGCGGTGCTGCTATCGCTTTCGGATTCGACCGAGGAGAAGCGCCTGCGCCGTCAGGTGGCGCAGGCGACCAAGATGCAGGCGGTCGGCCAGCTCGCCGGCGGCGTGGCGCATGATTTCAACAACGTGTTGACTGCGATCATCGGCTATTGCGACCTCATGTTGCTGCGCCACACCCCCGGCGATAGTGATTACGACGACATTCAGCAAATCAAGGCAAATTCCAACCGCGCCGCTTCGCTTACGCGGCAGCTGCTCGCCTTCAGCCGGCAGCAGACGCTGCGCCCGGTCGTGCTGCAATTGCCCGATGTGGTCAGCGAGGTCAGCCAGTTGCTGAAGCGCCTGATGGGGGACAAGGTCGAATTCTCGATACGCCACGATCGGGAACTTGGTCCGGTGCGGGCCGATCCTCAGCAGCTCGAACAGGTCATCATCAATCTCGCGGTGAACGCCCGCGATGCGATGCAGGCGCATGGAAGCCGCGCCGGAGGGGACTGGAAGGGCCGGCTCACTTTGGCGACACGGCGGGTCCTCGCGCGCGACGTGCGCAAGCTCGGCGTCGATATCATGCCCGCCGACGATTACACGGTGCTGATCGTGCAGGATACCGGCGGCGGCATTCCGGAGCAGGTGATCAACAAGATCTTCGAACCCTTCTTCACTACCAAGGAGCAGGGGAAGGGCACGGGGCTCGGCCTTTCCACGGTCTATGGTATCGTCAAGCAGTCCAACGGGTTCATCTTCGCCGACAACGTCACCGGATCTGACGGCCGCCCCTCGGGCGCGCGGTTCACGGTGTATCTCCCCGTTCACAAGGGCGGGGTACCCGCCGCCGCGCGAACTGAAGCGAGCGAGGAACAACGGGCGAGCGAATGGACGGGCGGCGCGAGCCTCCTGCTCGTGGAGGACGAGGACATGGTCCGTGCCGTTGCCCAGCGCGCACTGATCCGGGCAGGCTATTCGGTCACGACGGCGAGCGACGGGGAAGAGGGGCTCGCGCTCATCGCCAACGGCAAGGGCGAATTCGACCTCGTCGTCAGCGATGTGGTGATGCCGGTGAAAGACGGGCCCGCGATGGCGCGCGACATCCGCAGGGTGAAGCCGAACCTGCCGATCCTCTTCATGTCGGGCTATGCCGAGGAACACCTGCGCAACGAGATCGACATCGAGAACATGCACTTCATTCCCAAGCCCTTCAGCGTCCAGCAGATCAACGCGAAAGTGGCCGAGGTGCTGAGCGAACAGGTCCGCGCCGAGGACTGACGGCACGTCCGTGCAGGACTGGCTGAAAAAATTTGTTCCGCTCTTGTTCTCTAAGAACAAAGGTAGTACATGGTTCCTATCGTTGAAGAGTCGAGCCCGGCTCTGGTCATTCGGTAGAGGAGCATGCAATGGCGGCCAATCTCAAGCTCGTGGACAAGGAAAACGACGTGGACCGTCAGAAGGCACTCGACGCAGCGCTCGCCCAGATAGACCGCGCTTTCGGCAAGGGTTCGGCGATGAAGCTGGGCCAGAAGGAAGCGATGAATGTCGAATCGATCTCGACCGGATCGCTCGGCCTCGACATCGCGCTGGGCATCGGCGGCCTGCCTAAGGGTCGCGTGATCGAAGTCTATGGCCCTGAAAGCTCGGGCAAGACCACGCTTGCGCTGCATGTCATCGCTGAAGCGCAGAAGGCGGGGGGCACTGCGGCCTTCGTCGATGCTGAACACGCGCTCGATCCGGTCTATGCCCGCAAGCTAGGCGTCGATATCGACGAGCTGATCGTCTCGCAGCCGGACACCGGCGAACAGGCGCTCGAGATCACCGACACGCTGGTGCGCTCCAACGCGATCGACGTGCTGGTGGTCGACTCGGTCGCCGCGCTGGTTCCTCGCGCCGAGATCGAAGGCGAGATGGGCGACAGCCATGTCGGTCTTCAGGCCCGCCTGATGAGTCAGTCGCTGCGCAAGCTCACCGGATCGATCAACCGTTCGAAGTGCATGGTGATCTTCATCAACCAGCTGCGCATGAAGATCGGCGTGATGTACGGTAATCCCGAGACCACGACCGGCGGCAACGCGCTCAAGTTCTATGCTTCGGTCCGCCTCGACATCCGTCGCACCGGCCAGATCAAGGACCGCGACGAGGTGATCGGCAACGCGACCCGCGTGAAAGTGGTCAAGAACAAGGTCGCCCCGCCGTTCAAGCAGGTCGAGTTCGACATCATGTATGGCGAGGGCATCTCCAAGATCGGCGAGATTCTTGATCTCGGCGTGAAGGCGGGCGTGGTCGAGAAGTCGGGCTCGTGGTTCAGCTACGACAGCATCCGCATCGGGCAGGGCCGGGAGAACGCCAAGACCTTCCTCAAAGAGAACTCTGAAGTTTGCGACCGTCTGGAAGCTGCGATCCGCGGCCGGACCGACGAGGTCGCCGAGGAGATGATGACCGGTCCGGACGCGGACGACTGATCGGATCTTCTCAAGCGGGAGCGCTGGCCGGCATCTTCCCCGCCGGTCGGCCAGGGTAGCCCCTGTCCCCACCGAGGCTACCGCTCCCGGACGCAAGGAAAGCCGGTGCGCGCCGGGGCTGTCCCAAACAGCGCCCCCGGCAGCTCCGGCTTTTCCGTGCATGGTAGGTCGACCGCAACGGTGCGGGTTTCGTCCAGAGTCCCGTGGCTGGCATGTCGCCCACTGGATCGAAATCTCCCGCTCGCCTAGCTTCCAATGCGAATCACCCCTCCGGGAGAGCCCGCATGACCCTCATCGTTCACCATCTGAACAACAGCCGCTCGCAGCGGGTGCTCTGGTTGCTTGAGGAACTTGGTGCCGAGTACGACATCGTCGCTTATCAGCGTGACGCCCAGACCAACCTCGCGCCGGACGAGCTCAAGCAGGCCCATCCGCTCGGAAAGTCCCCGGTGATCGTGGACGATGGCCGCACCATTTCCGAGAGCGGAGCGATCATCGAATATCTCTGCGTGCGTTACGGCAACGAGCACTGGGTACCGCGCTATGGCTCCGACGACTGGGTCACCCATGCCGAATGGATGCAGTTCGGCGAAAGCAGCTTTTTCGTGCCCGTCATGCTCAAGATCTATGCGGGCCGGCTGGGCGAGGCGGCCGCGCCGCTCTTTCCCCGGATCGAGGAACAACTCGCCGCTCATGTCGCCTACGTGGAGGAAAATATCGGCGAGAACCTCCATTTCCTCGGTGGCAACTGGTCCGCGGTTGACGTGATGATGAGCTTCCCGGCGGAAATCGCGATCATGCAGGGATATGGTGACCGAGCGCCAAAGCTCGCCGCCTTCATGGAGAAAATCCACGCCCGCGACGCTTGGCAGCGCGCCCGTGAAAAGAGCGGCCCTTACTTCGGCTGGTAGCCACCCGGCACTCCTAGCCGATACCTGCCTCGCCCCGGGTATCAGGCTGCACTCCCGTACCGCCATTCGTGCCCGCGCGCTTTCCGAGCTTGTCGCCCGGCATGGCTTTGCCTAACTGCTGAGCCATGACGTCGACCAACGAAATTCGCCGCGCCTTCCTCGACTTCTTCGCGCGGGCCGATCACGCCGAAGTGCCGAGCGCGCCGCTCGTGCCCTACAGCGACCCTACGCTGATGTTCGTCAATGCCGGGATGGTGCCGTTCAAGAACGCCTTCACCGGCCTGGAGACGCCGCCCGCACCGCGTGCTACCAGCGCGCAGAAATGCGTGCGCGCCGGAGGCAAGCACAACGATCTCGACAATGTCGGTTACACCGCGCGGCATCATACCTTTTTCGAGATGCTCGGCAATTTCAGCTTCGGCGATTATTTCAAGGAACAGGCGATCGACAACGCCTGGACCCTGCTGACGAAGGAATGGGGTCTCGATCCCGAGCGCCTGCTGGTCACCGTCTATCACACCGACGACGAAGCCTTTGACCTGTGGAAGAAGCGGACCGGCTTCGCGGACGAGAAGATCATCCGCATTCCGACCAAGGACAATTTCTGGGCGATGGGGTCGGACGGTCCGTGCGGGCCTTGTTCGGAAATATTCTACGACCACGGCGATCACATCTGGGGCGGCCCTCCTGGATCGCCGGAAGAGGACGGGGATCGCTTCGTCGAGATCTGGAATCTCGTCTTCATGCAGTTCCAGCAGGAGGCGGACGAGATCGTCAGCGAGCTGCCTCGGCCCAGCATCGACACCGGAATGGGTCTCGAACGCGTCGCCGCGGTGCTGCAGGGCGTCCACGACAATTATGACACCGACACCTTCCGCGAGCTGATCGCGGCCTCGGAAAGTCTCACGGGTGTGAAGGCGGAAGGCGACAGCCAAGCCAGCCACCGGGTGATCGCAGACCATCTGCGCTCGACAAGCTTCTTGCTCGCAGACGGCGTTCTGCCGTCAAACGAGGGGCGCGGCTACGTGCTGCGCCGGATCATGCGCCGCGCCATGCGCCATGCGCATCTGCTCGGCGCGAGCGAGCCGCTGATGCATCGCCTCGTCCCCGCGCTTGTGACCGAGATGGGGCAGGCCTATCCCGAGCTTCAGCGCGGTCAGGACCTGATCGAGGAAGTGCTCGAGCGTGAGGAAACCCAGTTCCGCCGTACGCTGGAAAAGGGTCTGCGGCTGCTCGACGATGCGACCCGCGAGATGGCTGAGGGCGGCACGCTCGACGGCGAAACCGCCTTCAAGCTCTACGACACTTATGGTTTCCCTTACGATCTCACCGAAGATGCGCTGCGTGGCCGCGGTCTGGCCGTCGACCGTGCCGGCTTCGATGCCGCCATGGCGCAGCAGAAGGCCGCGGCCCGCGCCGCGTGGAAGGGTTCGGGCGAGGCGGCGAGCGACGAGCTGTGGTTCGACATTGCCGACCGCGAAGGTTCGACCGAGTTCACCGGCTACGCATCGACCACTGGCGAGGCGGCGGTGGTCGCCATCGTCAGGGACGGGGCGGAAGTCGACGCGGCGGCCGAGGGTGACAGCGTCACCATCCTTACCAACCAGACCCCCTTCTATGGCGAGAGCGGCGGCCAGACCGGCGATGCCGGGCGCATCTGGGCGCCGGCGGGCCTCGAATTCGCAGTCGAGACGACCAACAAGCCGCTTGGCCGGCTTCATGCTCATGTCGGCACCATGCGGGCCGGGACTGTCCGTCGCGGCGATACGGTTCACCTCCGTATCGACGCCGAACGCCGCGATCGCATTCGCGCGAACCATTCGGCGACACACCTGGTCCACGCGGCTCTGCGCAACCGGCTGGGCGGGCATGTCACGCAGAAGGGATCGCTGGTGACCGACGAACGGTTCCGCTTCGATTTCTCGCATCCCAAACCGCTGACCGACGAGGACATCGCTGCGATCGAAGCCGAAGTGAATGCCGAAATCCGCGCCAACGAGCAGGTCTCGACCCGGTTGATGACGCCCGACGATGCCGTGGCGGCGGGTGCGCTGGCGCTGTTCGGCGAGAAATATGGCGACGAGGTGCGCGTTCTGTCGATAGGCCGCAAGGGCGAGGGCGGGCGCAACTACTCGGTGGAATTATGCGGCGGCGTCCATGTCGAGGCGACCGGCGATATCGGCCTGTTCCGCATCGTGTCGGAAAGCGCCGTGAGTTCGGGCGTCCGCCGGATCGAGGCGCTGACCGGGGAGGCCGCGCGCCAGTGGCTGGTGGGCCGCGACGAAGCGCTGAAGACGATCGCCGGGGCGCTCCGCACCGGTCCCGAAGATGCGGTCGCCCGCGTGACCGCACTGATCGAGGAGCGGCGCAAGCTGGAGAAGGATCTGGCCGAAGCGAAGCGCGCTCTGGCGCTCGGTGGCGGAGGTGCAGGAGGCGACACCGCTCCTGCGGATGAAGATGTCGGCGGCGTCAAGTTCTCGGGCCAGGTCCTCGACGGCCTGAACCCGCGCGAGTTGCGGCCTCTGCTGGACGAGGCGAAGACGCGGCTCGGTTCGGGCGTGGCGACGATCTGCGCGGTCAACGAGGGCAAGGGCGCGATCGCCGTCGCGGTCACCGATGATCTGGCCGAGCGATTCAGCGCAGTCGATCTGGTGAAAAGCGGGGTCGAGGCGCTGGGCGGGAAGGGCGGCGGCGGCCGGCCCGATATGGCGCAAGGAGGCGGGCCGGATGGAGACAAGGCCTCCGAGGCGATTGCTGCCGTGCGCGAGGCGCTCGCACGCGAAAACGCCTGACGGGCGCGAACCCGTCAGGCGTTTCGTTCTGTCGAAAGATCAGGCGCCGGGCGTAGACTTGGTCTCGCCGCTGGAGCCGCGCTCGATATCGTAGCCTTCCGTATCGGCAGGTGCGCCGCGCTTGTCCGTCGGCGCGCCGTCCTTCTGGACGTCCGCGACGTTCTGCGGCTTGAACTTTTCGTCGTTCGGGATCGGTTTGGTCGGGTCTGCCATTTGCTTTCTCCTTTTCTTTTCAATGCACGAAAAGGAAAAGCGTTCAGAAATTCTCACTCGTTGATAGTCGAGGTCCTGAGCTTGGGGCGATAGTCGAGCGCACCGTCATGTTCGATCCGGGCGCGGAACTCGTCGCGTTTCTCATGGATCGAGGCGATTACCGGACCCATGGCGACGCCGATATCGACGAGGACCGCTTCCGAAAGCTGCAGCGAGCTTTCCAGCGTCTCCGGCACGGCATGGCTGGCCCCGGCTCGGTAGAGCTGCGCGGCGTGGCTCGCGTCGCGGGCGCGCGCGACGATCAGCAGGTCGGGATATTCGGCGCGCAACTTGGAGACGAGGCGCTGCGCAAGGATCGGTTCGTCCATGGTCAGGACGACGGCGAGCGCCTCGCCCATCTCCAGCCGGTCGAGCGACGCCCCGCGCGAGGCATCGCCGAACACCGCCCGCATCCCGCGCGCCTTGGCCCGCTGGACGAGATCGGCGTCGGAATCAACCGCGATGTAGGGCTTTCCGTGTGCGTCGAGCATCTGCGCCACCAGCCGCCCGACACGGCCGGCACCGATGATGACAACGCGTCGCTCGCCGTTTTCCTCGGGCGGGAGTTCGGGGACCGGCTCGATCCGGCGCGCGACGATCCGGCCGAACTTGGCGAGAAGCGGCGTGATGGTGAGCCCGATCGCAGTGACGATCTGCCAGAACTGCGCGGTGCCGGGCTGGATCAGCAGCGCGGAGGTCGCGGCCGCGAGGACGATCAGTGTGGTTTCCGACGGGCTCGACATGAGAATGCCGGTCTCGACCGACGTCCCGCGCCCGGCACCCATCATGCGCAGGAGAATGCCGGTCACCACCGCCTTGAATGCCAGCACGCCGACCACGGCCGCGGCGAACATGCCGAGGCTGTCCCACACGGTCGCGAGGTCCACGCTCATGCCCACCGTGATGAGGAAGACGCCGAGTGCGAGGCCCTTGAACGGCTCTATGATACCCTCGACCTCTGCGTGATACTCAGTCTCGGCGATCAACAGGCCGGCGACCAACGCTCCGACGATCGGCGACAAGCCGGCGGCGGCGGTGGCGAGGCTTGCCCCGATGACGACCAGCATAGATGCAGCGAGGAACAACTCGGGGCTCTTGGTCCGGGCGGCTTGGGCGAACAGGCGGGGCAGGAAGAACCGCCCGCCGACCATCATCACCGCCACCACGGCGACTCCTATGCCGAGGGTTTCGGCCAGTCCCTCCCATCCGCTGCTTGCGGCGTTGGGTGCCATCGCGCCGAGCAGGAAGATGATCGGCACGATCATGATGTCCTCGAACAGCAGCATCGACAGCGCTGCCCGCCCGACCGGGGAGGTGGTACCGGAAATCGGCAGCACGATCGCGGTCGAAGAGAAGGCAAGCGCGAAGCCCAGCCCGATGGCGCCGGTCCAGAACTGGCCCATCATCGCCATGACGATCGCGAGCGAGAACCCGATGATGAGTACCTCCGCCACGCCGAGCCCGAAGACGAGCCGGCGCAGCTGCCATAATCGGTTAAAACTCAGCTCCAAGCCGATAGTGAACAGCAGGAGGATGATCCCGAACTCGGCAAAGGGTTCGAGCGATTCGGGATCGGATATGGTGATGTATTCGAGCCAGGGCTGCTCGAAGATCAGGCTGCCGAGCCCATAGGGGCCGACCGCGATGCCGATTAGAATGAAGCCAATGACCGGCGTGATCCGGAAGCGGGTGAAGACCGGAATGACGATCCCCGCCGCGCCGAGAATGACGAGCGCATCCTGGAGGATGGGCGAGGGAGCGATTTCACCGGCCATGCCGGCCTTATAGCGAGGAACGGTCCCCCGTCACCCGGTGCGATCGAGGAATTTGCGGGTCAGCCGCCGCCAGGCGTGTGTGGCCCCTTCGGCGCGCTCGCCGCGCTGTCGTGATCCTCACCCACGCGGGTCGGCACGTTGCCGACGCGTTTGTCCCACTCGATGCGGTAGAGATCGAAGCGGCGATCAGCGAGGTTCTGTACCGTGCCTTCGGCGCGGGCCCAGCTGAGATCGGACAGATTCACGTCGCTGATCGTCAGCGTCTCGACATTCTCGGTCGCCTCGGCCGCGATGCCGTCGCGCGCGAAGGGGAAGTCGCAGGGCGTGAGGATGCAGCTCTGCGCGTACTGAATATCCATGTTGCCGACATTGGGCAGATTGCCGACATTGCCGGAAAGGACCGTGTAACACTGGTTTTCGATTGCCCGCGCTTGCGCGCAATAGCGCACGCGCATGTAGCCCTGCCGGCTGTCGGTGCAGAACGGCACGAAAATGATCCGCGCACCTTCGTCGACCAGACGGCGCGCCAGTTCGGGAAACTCGCTGTCGTAACAGATGAGGACGCCGATCGGCCCGCAATCGGTCGGGATCGCGTCGATGCTGTCGCCGCCCTTGATGTTCCACCAATAGGCTTCGTTGGGCGTGGGGTGGATCTTCTCCTGCGCATAGATCGATCCGTCGCGCAGGCAGACATAGGCAACGTTGTGGATGTCGCCATCGTCCATCCGGGTCGGATGCGAACCCCCGATGATGTTGATGTTGTAGGACAGCGCCATTTCGGAAAGGCGCTTGCGGATGCGCGGCGTGTAGTCGCTGAGCTTCTCGATTGCCTCTAGCGGTGTGAGTTCCTCTTCCTCGGCGCTCAACAGCATCAGCGTGAACAGCTCGGGAAAGACGATGAAGTCCGCCTCGTAATCCGCTGCCACGTCGACGAAATATTCGACGTGCTTCATAAACTCGTCGAAACCGCTGACGGCTCGGGCCTGCAACTGGCAGGTGGCGATCCGCACGCTTTCCACATCGCGCGGCAGACGATGCGCAGTGGGCTGATCGCTGTCCACATAGGGATTGCGCCAGACCATGCGCACTGCATGGGTTCTGGACTGCCGATCTTCGGGCAGATATTTGCGCAGGATGCCTTGCGGTTCGAACCCGTTGGCGAGCTGGAAGCGCAGGACCGGATCGTGGATCCGGTTGTCGACCACGAGATCGACATATTCCTCCGGCGTTTCGGCGCGGTTGTTCTTGCGCCGCATCGCCTTGGCAAGACCCGGCATCCGCCCACCGAAGACGATCCCGGTGAGGTCGAGCCGTTCGGCCAGTGCGCGCCGTTCCTCGTAGAGACGGCGACCGATCCGCGTGCCGCGAACCTTGGGGTCGACGCACATTTCGTAGCCGTAGAGCCACTCGCCCTTCGGATAGTGGCGGCTGCCGAAACCGTTGCCGGTCACCTCGTCCCAGCTGTGGTCCGAGAAGGCCACGCGCTTCGACAGGCGCATCGAGGCGCAATAGCCGACGAGCTTGCCGTCGAGCTTGGCGACAAAGCAGCCTTCGGGATAGTTGTTGATCTGCCCCCGCAGCTCGCCATGCGTGTAGGGGGGCAGATCGTCGTAAGCGCGGCGAACGAGATCCGCGATCGCGCGGACATCGCTCGCCTTCGCCTGACGGACTTCCAGCCGGGCCTTGGTGTTCGTCGTCATGTCAGTCGGTCAGCGGGGGCTGGAAATCAGGCCCAGTTCGCCATTTCCTTCTCGAGATTGTCGACGATCGCCTCGAAGAACTGCTCGGTGGTGAGCCAGTTCTGCTGCGGACCGATGAGGAGCGCGAGATCCTTGGTCATCTTGCCGCTCTCGACCGTCTCGACGCAGACCCGCTCGAGCGTCTCGGCGAACTTCACCACATCGGGCGTGTCGTCGAACTTGCCGCGATAGATGAGGCCGCGCGTCCAGGCGAAGATGCTGGCGATCGGGTTGGTGCTGGTCGCCTTGCCCTGCTGATGCTGGCGATAGTGGCGGGTAACGGTGCCGTGCGCAGCCTCGGCCTCGACGGTCTTGCCGTCGGGCGAGAGGAGCACGCTGGTCATCAGGCCGAGCGAGCCGAACCCTTGCGCCACCACGTCCGACTGCACGTCGCCGTCGTAGTTCTTGCAGGCCCAGACGAACTTGCCGCTCCACTTGAGCGCGGCGGCGACCATGTCATCGATCAGGCGGTGTTCGTAGGTGATCTTGGCCTTCTCGAACTTGTCCTTGAACTCGGCGTCGAACACTTCCTGGAAGAGGTCCTTGAAGCGGCCGTCATACTTCTTGAGGATCGTGTTCTTGGTGCTGAGATAGACCGGCCAGCCGCGATCGAGCCCGTAATTGAAGCTCGCGCGGGCGAAGTCACGGATTGAATCGTCGAGATTGTACATCGCCATCGCGACGCCGCTGGACTGGAACTCGAACACGTCGAGATCGATGTTCTCGCCGTTCTCGCCCTCGAAGACGAGGCGCAGCTTGCCCGCGCCGGGGATCAGCGTGTCCTTAGCGCGATACTGGTCGCCGAAGGCATGGCGGCCGACCACGATCGGGTCGGTCCAACCGGGCACCAGGCGCGGCACGTTGTCGATCACGATCGGCTCGCGGAAGACCACGCCGCCAAGGATGTTGCGGATTGTCCCGTTGGGGCTGACCCACATTTTCTTCAGGCCGAATTCCTCGACCCGGGCCTCGTCGGGCGTGATGGTGGCGCATTTCACGCCGACGCCGTGTTCCTTGATCGCGTTGGCGGCATCGACCGTCACCTGATCGTCGGACGCGTCGCGGCCTTCGATCGAGAGGTCGTAATATTTCAGGTCGACATCGAGATAAGGAAGGATCAGCCGCTCGCGGATCCACTTCCAGATGATCTTCGTCATTTCGTCGCCGTCGAGTTCGACGACCGGGTTCTTGACCTGAATTTTCTGCATGATTGCCCTGTCCGCTTTGATCTTTGGAATTTCGATGTGGCCGGGCTTTAGCAGAGGAACGGGGGGGCGCAAGGGAAGCGGGCGCCATGGCCGGAACGCGAAAACTCCGCCGATCCCGAAGCGGGTGGCGGAGTTTTCGGACGAGATGTGGCGACCCGGATGGCGGGTGAAAGGTTACTGGGCCCGCCAGATGCGGAGGGAATGGATTTCCATCGTGCCCTTACCCTGATCGTAGGGATCGTCGGGCGCGGCCTTCACCGCGAGGCCGGTCAGGGGATACCAGGTCACGCCGGCGAAGGGATTGGCGTATTGCATGGTTTCCTTTCCGTCGACGAACATGGTGATCCATTCGGGAGTGACGGTTACCGCGAACGTGTGCGGCGCACTGTCGAGCGTGGTGTCGAGCCCGAACATGTCCATCGACATCGTGCTGGCCGAGCGGGTGAACATGCGCTGGTTCGACCGGCCGCCATGCAGATTGGTCGAAAGCTGCTTGGGGAAGCGCCAGGAGGGGTTGTAGCCGAAGCCTTCGTAGACGTCGATCTCGGGCGGCCAGCCGCTCTTCGCCGCCAGCCACAAAGCGGGCCAGCTGCCGGAGCGGTTGGACATGGTCGCGACCCATTCGACCGTGCCATACTTGAACTGGGCGGCGGGCGTGTTGTGGCCCGACAATATCCCGGCGATGAAGGGATATTCGGTCACCGGCGTGCCGACACGGATCGGACTGGCGGGGCGGAAGGACTTCAGCACCAGCGCATTGCCCGAGCGGGCGAAGCCGCCCATGTCGACTTTGCCGTAATAGCCGGTCTCCGCATTGCCGTCCTGCGTGCGGCCATGGGGAAGGGCGGTGGAGAATACGCTCTCGCCCCCGCGATCGTCGAACTGGATGGTCGCGCCGGTCTCGTCGTAAATCTTCTGGCCATAGGGCGCGAAGGCCATGGCGCGGCGGCCACCGTCGGGTATGGGCTCGTTGGTCGAGCCGGCCTGCGCGGTGATCGTGCCGCTGGATCCGCGACGCCCGCCATCGGGAGCGTAGGACTGGCTGACTTTCACCGTGTTGCCCTCGGACATGCCCGCGACGTTGAAGCTGACCGTCTTGACCAGCGGATCGCCCGGGCGGAAGATCACCGGCTTCATCGTGTCGGGCGCGGCGCGGCCGCCATTGCCGTTGTGGACGCGCACGAAGGCGATGACCGTGTTCACCGTCTCGCGATCGAGCGCGACCGGCACGTGGATCACCGTGGAGCCGGCGGGCACGCTGATCGACTGGATGTCGACCGTGGCGGCCGAGGGATAGGCCGTGCCGTCCTTGAAATCGAAGCGCGAACCCGACGGCGTCTGGGTGGCCGCGGGGGTCGGCGTAGGGCTGGGAGCGGGGGCCGGTGCCGGTGCGACGACGGCGACGCCGCCGGTTGAACTTGGGGAACCCGATGACCCGCCGCCGCAAGCGGTGATCATGCTCGCCATCGCGAGAGTGATTGTCGTGCGTTTCATTGTCTGCGCCCTGGAAAGAAACTGCCTTTCCCCGGGCTAAGCAAGTTGGGTGAACTTTCGGTAAAGCTCGGCACTTTTCCCGTGCAAACACGAGGAGAGTTCGCACGCCGAGCGTACAAAAGCAGGCGCGGGCGGCCTTTGAAGGACCGGCCCGCGCTTTCAGATCATCCGAATGTCGGAGATTTCGATGGTGGGCGTAGGAAGAGTTGAACTTCCGACCCCTGCGATGTCAACACAGTGCTCTACCACTGAGCTATACGCCCGACCGATCGAATTCGTCGCAGTGGCTGCGACAGGCGGGCCATCTAGCTGCGGCCCGTATGGTGCGCAAGAGCCTATCGCAGCTTTATTTGCGCGAAGCGTAAACGCTCAGAGCGAGGCGCTGACGCGGTCGTCCAGCACCCGTTCCACTTCCATCACCAGATCGCGCAGGTGGAAGGGTTTCGACAGCACCTTGGCGTTGGGCTGTTCCCGGCTGGCCTTGAGCGTCACCGCGGCGAAGCCGGTGATGAACATCACCTTGGTGTGCGGGCTCGTCTCGTTGCAGCGCTGCGCCAGCTCGATGCCGTCCATTTCGGGCATGACGATGTCCGAAAGGAGGAGGTCGTACATGCCCGTTTCCAGTTCGGGCAAGGCGGCCGTTCCCCGATCGACCGACGTCACGCCGAAACCCGCCCGCTCGAGAGCACGCCCGAGATAGGCGCGCATGGCGTCGTCGTCCTCGGCAAGGAGTATGTTGGCGCGATGCTGGTCGTTCATGCTTTCCCCTATAGCCTTGTCCCGTTAAGAAATCTTTGGGTGATTTGAAAATCTCGCAGGGAGTCCCAGCGCGCGACATGTCCGGAATTTCGAACCTCGCCGGGCCCGATGGAACGGGCATCCCGGGTGGACGGGTTCCAGGAATGCAGCGGCCCGCCTTCCGCTTCCATCCCGGTCGCGCGCCGATGCTGCCGGTGGTGGTCGCGGTGCCCCATGCCGGGCGGGATTATCCGGCCGAGGTGCTGGAGGAGATGCGCGAGCCGGACTGGTCGAGATTGCGGCTGGAGGATCGCCATGTCGACCTGATCGGGCGGGAAATCGCACGGATGACCGGGGTGCCGTTACTGGTAGCCGAGGCTCCGCGCGCGCTGATCGATCTCAACCGTTCGCCCGACGACATGGACTGGACCATGGTGTCCGGAGACAGGCCCGCAAAGCCGCGCGGATCGCTCGTCAATCGCCGCGCGCGGTCGGGGCTGGGACTGGTGCCCCGGCGCCTTCACGGTCTGGGCGAGATATGGAAGGGGCGACTGGCCCAAAGCGACCTCAGCGTCCGCATCGAGAATATTCACCGGCCCTATCACCGAACGCTCGGCAAGGCGCTGGAAGACATTCGCGATGCCTGGGGGGCGGCGCTGCTGATCGATCTTCATTCGATGCCGCCGCTCAAACCGAACGGAGCGAACCTGAAGCCCGCTGAATTCGTGATTGGCGACCGGTTCGGCGCATCCAGCGACACAGGCGTTTCGGCACGCGCGCTCGAATATCTGGAAGGGGCGGGGCGGCGCACGGCGCACAACCGGCCTTATTCGGGCGGCTATGTGCTCGACACGCATGGCGCACCGCGTCGCAACATCCACGCGCTTCAGATCGAGGTCTGCCGGACGACCTATCTCGACACGCGACTGGCCGAGCCGGGTCCGCGCCTCGGAAGCGTTGCCCGCCTTCTGGCTGGGCTCGTCCGCCAGCTGGCCGAGGTTGTCGCGCGTATGGGCGAAGACACACGCGATGGGGGTGGGCTGGCGATGGCCGCGGAATGAAAAAAACCACCCCGTGCATGATGCACGAGGTGGCCGAGGTTCAGGGAGGAAGTGCGCCTCAGCGCACTTGTCGAGCGAGCCATGAGGGAAGCGCCGCCCGACACGATTAATGTGGGGCGGCGCTCAGGCAATTCAAGATTTCTGGCGTGGTTTCGCGCGCTTTTGGCGCTGCCCCGCAACGGCTCGTCGCGAAGCCGTGCTGGGAGCCGACCTCAGGCCGCTTTTCAGGTCTGGGGAACGGCCGCGTCGGCCTGCGGCATCTTGCCCTGCTGGACCTGGCGCGAGAAGATGTTGCGCATCAATTCGAGCGAGAAGATATGGGCATGGATCAGCATGAGCAGGCCGCTCTTGTTCCACTGCTCCAGCTTCTCGGTCGGCAGGTTCTGCAGCTTGTCCTGATCGATCATCTGGAAGCCGCGATAGACGAAGGGCTTGTCCGGATTGTCGTTCTGCGTGATTGCGATCTCGCCATCCATCAGGAGACCTTCCTTCGTGATCTCCTCGATGAAGACGCGGGTGCGCTGGCCGGCCTGCTCGAAATGTTCGCAGAATTCCAGGATGCGCTTGGTGTTGTCGGTCGGCTGGCCGTCATCGGTGAACAGCGTCTCGCCTTCCTTGAAGTCGCCGACGACCTCGCTGGTCGGATCGAAGCAGAGCGACAGCTCGTCGCTGTCCTGCCGCAGCTTGGCGAGCATGAAGGGATAGCGGCGGACATAAGCCGGAAGATAGACCGGCTCGTTGATCTTGCCGTTGTCGTCGACATAGGTGTTCACGCCTTCGTTCATGCCCATGAGCAGGAGCGGCAGCGGATTGTCACCCGAGGAGAATACGATGGGGAAATCGCGCTGCGCCTGCGCGAATTCGTCAACGGTCAGCGGGATGGCGTGCTGCGTCTTGAGGAAGTCCGCCGAATCGAGCGACTTTGTGCTCCACTTGCCATGGTCGCGGGTGTTGAGCGGCATGAGGTCGTTGTAGAACAGGGGCAGGGTGGGCTGCTGCGGCGCACTGGCCATGTGGTCTCTCCGGATCGGAAAAGGTGAATATGATGTGCGCCGCGAAGGGAGCCTTCCGGTCCCCGGCGCGTGGAGCGCAGGCCATTACGGTGTGGCGCCGCGCGGTGCAAGCAGCTTGCCCGGATTGAGAATGCCGTGCGGATCGAGCGCGTGCTTGATCGAACGCTGGACCGCCAGCGCCACCGGATCGCCGAGCCGCTCGAGCTCGGCCACCTTGGCCTGGCCGATGCCATGCTCGGCGCTGATCGAGCCCTGCCACTCGGCGACGAGGTTATGGACGAAGGAGGCGATGGCCTCGCCGGTCTCGGCTTCCCAGCGGGCGCGGTCGGCGCCGGGCGGGGCGAGGACGTGGAAGTGAACGTTGCCGTCGCCAAGGTGCCCGAAGGCGATCGCCTCGTGACCGGGAAAGCGCGCCTCGACCTTGCCGACGGCGTGCTCGACGAAATCGGCCATACGGGCGACGGGAACGGAGATGTCATGCTGCATGGCCGGGCCGATCGCGCGTTCCGCCGGAGAGATCGATTCGCGCAACAGCCAGAAGGCTTCGGACTGGGTCTCGCTGGCCGCGATCGTCGCATCCTCGACCAGCCCTTGCTCGAAAGCTTCGGCGAGAAGGCTTTCCGCGAGCGGCAGCAGCGCATCCTCTTCTCCGCGCCCGGCGGCCAGTTCGATCAGCGCGTGCCAGGCGTGATCGCCCGCCAACGGTGCGCGGGCATCTGGCAGGTGATCGAGGACCGCGCGCAGCGAATGGGCGGGCAGGATCTCGAAACCTTCCAGCAACTCGCCGGCGCGCTGCTGGCAATGGAGGAGCAGCCGGCGCGCGGTGGTTATGCGGTCCATGCCCGCCCACATCACCACCCGTCCGCCGATCGCGGGGAGCAGGCGCAGGGTGGCGGCGGTGACCACGCCCAGCGTCCCTTCCGACCCGATCAGCAACTGCTTGAGGTCGAACCCGCGATTGTCCTTCTTCAGCGGGGTGAGCGTGTCGATCACGCTGCCGTCTGCCAGCACGGCCTCGAGCCCGAGAACCTGCGCGCGCATCGTCCCGTGGCGAAGCACCTGCGTGCCCCCGGCATTGGTCGCAATCAGCCCGCCGACCGTGGCCGAGCCCTTGCCGCCGAGCGTCAGGGGGAAGCGCAGCCCCTCCTTCTCCGCCGCCGCATGGAGGTTCTGGAGGATCATCCCCGCCTCGCAGGTGATCTCGCGGGCCTGCGGATCGAGGCTGCGAACGGCATTCATGCGTCTGAGGCTGAGGAGCAGGGCGGTACCGCTGCGGTCCGGAGTCGCGCCGCCCGACATGCCGCTGTTCCCGCCCTGCGGGACGACCGGAACGCCATGTTCCGCGCAGAGGGCGAGGGTCTGCGCAACCTCGCCGGTATCGGCGGGCGAGGCGAGGCCGAGCGCGCGCCCGGTGTAGCGCCCGCGCCAGTCGGTCAGCCACGGGTCGACCATGTCGGCGTCGCGGGTGAAGCCGCGCGGGCCGAGGATTTCCGAGAGCGAGGCGATGAAGGATACGGTCATGGGCCGGCTCTGCCACAGGAAAGCGCCGAACGGCCAGCCCGCTTGTCATGCACGACCGGCGGATTAAGGAGATGTTCAACCGGCGAGCGTCATGGCCGCCAGCGAACGATGACCGCCGACGCGCGGAACCCCGGAGCAGAGCCGACCGACCACGCCCCGCATGAATTTTCTCGTCCCCCTCATCGCCCCCCTCCTGCTGTGGATTCCCGGCAAGGACGGTGCGACGGCGACCCGCGATGCGAAGCTGACGGCCGAGCCCGCGACGATCGAGGATTCGGGACGCAATTCGGCGGTTGAATGGTTCGCAGCGGTCCTGCCCACTATCGCGCCGGTCGCTCACCAGGTGCGGATCGAGCAGCGTGTGATCCTGCGCATATCCCCGCGGCCCGGCGCCGCTCGCCAGAATCTTGCCGCGGCGATGCCTGCGACGCGCGGAGCGACCCGCCTGGTGGAGCGTCCTTTCGGCGAGTGCGTGGCGGTCGGCAACATCGCCGCGGTGCAGGCGCAACGCGGCAGCCGCCTGCTGCTCTATCTGCGCGACCGGCGGCTGATCGCGGCGGATCTGGAGAAGGCGTGTTCGGCGCAGAACTATTATTCCGGCTTCTATTTCGAGCAGAATGCCGACCAGCGCCTGTGCATCGGCCGGGACCGATTGCAGGCGCGCAACGGCGCCAAATGCTCGCTTTCCTCGCTTCGCCAGCTCGTCGCCATCGCGGGCGACTGAGAACGCAGCCATTCCTTGACTTTTGCGACGTTTTTCGCATAGGGCGCTCGGGTCCGCGCGTGAGACTGCGCAGCGGACTCGTTCCCACGCCGTCCACAACCGACGCGAACACCCGGATGACCCTGCCCGCATGACCTTTGCCGATCTCGGCCTCTCGCACGACCTGCTGAAAGCGGTCGAAGCCTCCGGATACACCGAGCCCACGCCGATTCAGGCGCAGGCCATCCCGCCCGTCCTGATGATGAAGGACATCGTCGGCATCGCCCAGACCGGCACCGGCAAGACGGCCAGCTTCGTGCTGCCGATGATCGACGTGCTCGCCAGCGGGCGCCGCCGCGCGCTGATGCCGCGCAGCCTGATCCTGGCGCCGACGCGCGAACTCGCCGCGCAGGTCGCGGAGAATTTCGAGAAGTACGGCAAGAACCACGATCTCAAGCTCGCGCTGCTGATCGGCGGCGTGCAGATGGGCGACCAGGTCAAGGCGCTGAACGAGGGCGTCGACGTGCTCATCGCCACGCCCGGCCGACTGATGGACCTGTTCGAGCGGGGCAAGATCCTGCTCAACGGGTGCGAGCTGCTGGTGATCGACGAGGCGGACCGGATGCTCGACATGGGGTTCATTCCCGATATCGAATTCATCTGTTCCAAGCTCCCCGAAGCACGCCAGACCCTGCTATTCAGCGCGACCATGCCGCCGCCGATCGAGAAGCTGGCAGCCAAGTTCCTGAACAATCCCAAGCGGATCGAAGTCAGCCGCGCCGCCTCTACCAACGAGAACATCACCGCCTTCAAGGTGCCGGTGAAGAACCGTCAGAAGCGCGACACTCTGGAATGGCTGCTGAGGAACGATCACGTGGAAACCGCGATCGTCTTCTCCAACCGCAAGACCACGGTGCGCGAGCTCAACAAGCATCTCCAGCGCAGCGGCTTCGCCAGCGGCGAAATCCACGGCGACATCGACCAGTCGACCCGGATCAAGGAACTTGACCGCTTCAAGAAGGGCGAAATCAATATCCTCGTCGCCAGCGATGTCGCGGCGCGCGGGCTCGACATCAAGGGCGTGAGCCACGTCTTCAATTACGACACGCCCTGGCATCCCGACGATTACGTCCACCGCATCGGCCGCACGGGCCGGGCCGGGGCCAAGGGTCGCGCTTTCACCTTCGTATCCGAAGGCGACGAGGAAGCGATCGAGAATGTCGAGAAGCTGACCAAGGCCAAGATCCCGGTGTTCGGCAAGAACGACGTGCGCGTCGAACTGGCCGAAGCCGGTGCCGAACCCGAGCGGGAAGAAAAGCCGAAGCGCTCGCGCCGATCGCGCGAGGACGAGGGCGAGCAGGATCGGCGTCCGGCAAAGCGGAAACGTGATGCTTCGGGCGAGCAGGACAGCCGCCCCCCGCGCGGCAGGTCGCGGCGCGACGAGAGCGATGGCGAACGTATTCCCGCCGGCGAATGGAACGGGCCGCAGCCCAGTTTCCTGGGAGTCAGCGCGACCTGATCGAAGCTCGGATGCTGCCTAACTGGCAGCAGTCACGAAGCTGTCGATCACGCGCTTCGTTCCGGCTTTCTCGAATTCGATCTCCAGCTTGTTGCCTTCCTGATCGGTCACGGTGCCGTAACCGAACTTGTCATGGAACACGCGTGCGCCGATCGCGATGTCGTTGCGCGGCTTGGCGGCGAAGCTCGCCGCGCTCCGGCTGTTCTCGCGAACGCGGGCCTGTTTGGGATCGTACCCGGTCGCGAGCGCACGCTGCCAGCCGGGGCCGCGCGCGTTGCTCTTGTCGGGGCGTTCGCTGCTGACATGGGCGAAGGGGTCCTCGCTCTCGGTCCAGTTCGCGCGCCAGAGCGACGCGCCCCCGGTCATGGTCGTCTCGCGCTCGACATGATCGTCGGGCAGTTCCTCGACGAAGCGGCTGGGGATCGAGCTGGTCCACTGGCCGAAGATGCGGCGGTTCGCGGCGTGGAGGATAGTGCAGCGGCGCCGGGCGCGGGTGATCGCAACATAGGCGAGGCGGCGCTCTTCCTCGAGGCTGGCGAGCCCGCCCTCGTCGAGCGAGCGCTGGCTGGGGAACACCCCTTCCTCCCAGCCGGGTAGGAAGACGTGATTGAATTCGAGGCCCTTGGCGGCGTGCATGGTCATGATCGTGACCTTCTCGCCATTATCGCGCGCATCATTATCCATGACGAGGCCGACATGCTCCAGAAAATCGCCGAGCGTGTCGTATTCCTCCATCGCACGGGCGAGTTCGGACAGGTTTTCCAGCCGCCCGGCGCTTTCGGCGCTGCGGTCCTTCTGGAGCATTTCCTCGTAGCCGCTCTCGACCAGCACCTGTCGCAGGAGGTTGGCGGGCGTTTCGGTCTCCGCCGCCTCGCGCCAGACGACGAAGTGACGGAGCAGGCCGATCAGCGTGTTGCGGGCGCGGGGGGGCAATTCGTCGCTGTCGGCAAGGTCGAGGCTGGCAGCGGCAAGCGGCATTCCAACACGCCGGGCATGGCGGCTCATCGCTTCCAGCGTCTTGGCGCCGAGGCCGCGCTTGGGCTGGTTGTAGATCCGTTCGAAGGCGAGATCGTCCGCCGGCTGCGCGATCACTCGCAGATAGGCGAGAGCATCGCGGATCTCCGCACGCTCGTAGAAGCGGAAGCCGCCAACGATGCGGTAGTTGAGGCCGATCTGGATGAAGCGGTCCTCGAACTCGCGGGTCTGGTACTGCGCGCGCACTAGAATGGCGATCTGGTCGAGCGGGCAGCCCTCGCGCTCCAGCCGCTCGATCTCCTCGCCCACGCGGCGCGCTTCCTCGGGCGCGTCCCACACCCCGACGACACGGACTCTGTCGCCCGCCGGAAGCTCGGTCCACAGCGTCTTGCCGAGCCGCTGGCTGTTCGCGTCGATCAGGCCGGAGGCGGCGGCGAGGATCTGTGGGGTCGAGCGGTAGTTCTGTTCGAGCTTCACGACCTTGGCGCCGGGAAAATCTTTCTCGAAGCGGAGAATGTTGGCGACCTCCGCACCGCGCCAGGAATAGATCGACTGATCGTCGTCTCCCACCACGCAGATGTTCTTGCGCTCCTGTGCCAGCAGGCGAAGCCAGAGATACTGAACCTGGTTGGTGTCCTGGTACTCGTCGACGAGGATGTATTTGAAGCGCTGTTGATATTGCTCAAGCACGTCGCGATGCTGGCGGAAGATGTTCAGCACATGGAGCAGCAGGTCGCCGAAATCGCAGGCGTTGAGGCTCTTCAGCCGTTCCTGATAGAGGCGATAGAATTCCGTACCGCGCCCATTGGCGAAGCTCTCGTTCTCAACCGCATCCAGATCGCCGGGATTGAGACCGCGATTCTTCCAGCGATCGATCAGACCGGCGAGTTGGCGGGCGGGCCAGCGCTTCTCGTCGAGATCGTTTTCCTGGATCAGTCGCTTGAGCAGCCGCAGCTGATCGTCAGTATCGAGGATGGTGTAGTTCGATTGCAGACCGACCAGCTCGGCATGGCGGCGCAGCATCTTGGCGCCGATCGAGTGGAAGGTGCCGAGCCACGGCATCCCTTCCACCGCCTGTCCGATATGCCCGCCGACCCGCTCGCGCATTTCGCGCGCGGCCTTGTTGGTGAAGGTGACGCAGAGGATCTCGCTCGGCCAGGCAAGGCGCATCGCGATGAGATGCGCCAGACGCGCCGTGAGCGCCGCGGTCTTGCCCGTTCCCGCACCTGCGAGCATCAGCACCGGCCCATCGGTCGTCACCACCGCCTCGCGCTGGGGGTCGTTCAGCCGCGCGGCATAGGGAGGCAGCGCCGCGTCGGGCGTGTCGAGGGGGGCGGGCAGGTCTGACATGATGCAGTGAACAGGTAGGGAACGGCAGCGTTCCGCGCAAGCGCTGCGACCAGCCGTTGCCTGTTGGGGGACGGAATATCGGAACCAGTCCGAGACCGCGTTCGTTGTGTGAAAAATGATGACCTGAGCAATTTGCTAAGAAACAGGAGGTTCGTAATGAAAACCCTACTCGCAGCCGGTGCCGCCATCAGCCTGGCCCTCGGTACGGCACCCGCCATCGCCCAGTCGGACGAGATGCCGATGACCGCGCAACAGCAGACCATGTATGATGCCTGGCCGGCCGATCGCCAGTCGAGCTATGATGCGTGGCCGATGGAGGCCAAGACGTATTTCTGGACGCTCAACGATCAGCAGAAGAGCGGCTGGTGGGTCCTCAACGACGAACAGCGCATGCGGATCATTGGCATGACGCCGCAGCAGCGCACCGCGGCCTGGACTTCGATCATGAACCAGATGAGCGGTACAGCCGCGACCGCGACAACGGCTGCGCCCGCTGGTTCCGCTACCGCGACGACCGGCGCCCGCACTAACCAAGCTGCGGCAGGCGGGATGGCCTCGACTAGCGGCGCCATGCGCTTCGTCAGCAGCGAGCGCGTGCAGCCGACCCCGGACGATCAGGGTCCGCCGAGCGGCGACGTTCCGATCTGCACCGCCAACCAGCAGGACAACTGCATCAACTCGTGGGAAGCCCGCAAGACAGGCAATCGTCCGCTCGAACAATGGCCGGGCCGTCCCGCCAGCGAAATGGACTGATCTTCGAGACGTCCTGCCCATGCGCGACTCTCGAGACCGCGCCGGGCACGGAGGGGGCGGAGCCGCCGCGGCGGCTCTGCCCCTTTTCCATTTTCGCGGGAGGGCGAGCCGATCGGGTCGCTTCCATCTCACGGCCGAAAGTGGATAATTCTATTCGCCGCATTTCTGACACAATTGCCGCCGGGGCGATGGTCTGGCAGGACCGGCCTTTGGCGCCATCCTTGTGATCGCACCGGGCGATTGCCAAGTCGAAGACGTGCCAAGCGGGGGATACGCAAAGGCACGAAGGTTCGTCGCGTTTTGGGCAATCGAAGGAGATTACCGATGCGCAATATCATGATCACAGGCCTCATGGCCGGGGCCGCTTTTTCGACCGCTGCCGTCGCGCAGATGAAGCAGCCACCAACCGAGGCACCCACGGCCAGCCCGACGACACAGACCCCGCCTGCAACGCAAGACCCTATGGCCGATCCTATGGCGCATACTGCGCCCGACAGTCCGGCCGACCAACAGGTTGTCGACGCTATCGACAATATGGCGGGCGGCGAGATGACTGCCGAACAGCAGGCGCAGCACGATGCCTGGCCTGCCGAAACGCAGACCTATTACGCCAGCCTGACACCCCAGCGGCAGCAACTTTTCTGGCAGTTGCGCGACGCGGACAAGGTCGCCCTGTCGCAGTTGCCCGAGGCCGAGAAGGAAAGCACTTGGCAGATGATCGAGCAGCAGGCGCAGGGCATGGCCCCGGCGCGCTGACCGATCAGTCGGGAGAGGCGAGGCGGAGCAGCGTGAGCTTCGCCTTGCCGACCCGCCTTTCGGCTTCGATGCGAAGTCCCTTCACCGCGATATCCTCGTCCCGCGCGGTTTCCAGCGCGGTCCATGTCGCCTCCCCGATCCAGCCGAGGCGCAGCAGGCGGTCCAGGGCAACCTGGCCCGCTTCCGTACCGTAGGGCGGGTCGAGCAGGATCAGGTCGAGCGGCCGGCTGGCCGGACCCATGCTCATCACCGATCCCGAATGCACCGTCGCCCGGTCTCGTGCCTTCAGCGATGCGATGTTCTCGCGAATGCTGTCGAGCGCGCGGCTTTCCTGTTCGACGAATAGGCACTTCGCCGCCCCGCGCGAAAGGGCTTCCAGACCAAGCGCGCCGGACCCGGCAAAGAGATCCGCCACCGCCAGCTCCTCGAAGGATCCCAGCCGACTGGCGAGCATGCTGAACAGCGTCTCGCGCGTCCTATCCGCCGTCGGACGGGTGCTCTCGCCATTGGGTGCGACCAGTTTGCGGCCGCGCCACTCGCCCGCAATGATCCTCATCGCCGGTCGAGCCCCTTGCGGAAGCGCTCGAGATCACCGCTGCGCACTTCCTGCGCCTGGCCGCGCGGCAGGTCGGCGAGCGGGAAAGGGCCATAGGCAGTGCGGATCAGACGGTTCACCTCCAGCCCGAGATGTTCGAGCACCCGGCGGACTTCGCGGTTCTTGCCTTCGGTCAGGCTCATCTCGATCCAGTGGTTGCGTCCGCCGCCGCCGCGTTCGAGATCGGCCTCGATCCTTCCGTAGTTCACGCCGTCAACGGTGACGCCCTCGATCAGTTCGTCGAGCTGGGCCTGCGTGATCTCGCCGAAGGCGCGCGCGCGGTAGCTGCGCGGTACGCCGCTGGAGGGCAGCTCCATCGCGCGCTTCAGCTCGCCGTCATTGGTCAGCAGCAGCAGCCCTTCGGTGCTCCAGTCGAGCCGCCCGATCGGCATCAGCCGCGGCGTGCCCTTGGGCAGAGCATTGCGCAGCGCCGTATAGATCGTGGGTCGCCCCTTGGGATCGCGCTCCGCCGTCAGCAGTCCGGCGGGCTTGTGAAAGCGGAACAGCCGCGCCGCTTCGGGCCGGGCAACAGGATTGCCGTCCACTGTCACCCCGCGCAGGTCTGCGAGCTTGACCGCGGGCGTATCGAGCACCTTGCCCTCGATCGCGACGCGCCCGTCGGCGATCATCCGCTCGACCTCGCGGCGGCTGGCGACGCCCGCGCGGGCGAGAAGCTTGGCGATGCGATCGCCTGTATCGGGAAGTCTGTCGGCCATGGCGCGCCGGGTAGGCCGTCAGTTTGCCGCGCGCAACGCCTCTTCCACGATCTCGTGATAACGGTGCACGCCGGTTTCGAGCGTTCCGACCGTGAGTTCCGCGATCGCGCCGCTGGCAAGGCCGTTCTGTCCGAGCTCGGCAGCGCGGAAATCCTCGCTCGCGAAAACCCCGCCATCGAGCAGCGCCCAGCTGCGTTCCCAGTGGTCGCGCGCCTTGTCCGTCGCGGGGGCTTCGGGGATGAGCATGAAATCCTCGACCAAGGTGAGGTCGTGCGCGTGCGGCATCATCGTCATCAGGTTGATGTAGTCCGGACTGGGAATGATGAGCGCGCCGGGCAGCATCTGGTAGGCGAAGGTGATCACTCGGCGCAGCGCGGCCATGTCGGTGAGGTCGACTCCGTCCATCTGCTCCAGCCGGCCGACGGCGCTGCGCGAATGCGGCCCGATCTGATCGCCGCTGGTCACCCCGTCCTTGAAGAACGGGCCGATCGTCTTCGCGTGGAGCCGGGTGACGTGGTAACTTTCGAGGAAGGCATCCATGATGAGCTTCCAGTTGCCGCGCACCGTGTGGGTCTTGCGGCGGAACAGGACATGATCGCGCGTCCCGAAAGCGTCCATGTCGGCGCCGATGGTTTTCGCGTCGCTCCAGTCGGGGTTCTCTACGGGAGAGAACCAGATCAGCCCGCCGCTTTCAAGGCTGGGCAGTTCGACAAGCCCGTAATCGCCCTTGTCCAGACCCGGAAAGCTCTCGGGCCGGGGCAGGGCGAGCAGCCGCCCGTCGGTCGAATAGGTCCAGGCGTGATAGGGGCAGACCAGCCGCTTGCCGCACCGGACCTCGCTGCCCTCGACCAGCCGCGTTCCGCGATGGCGGCAGACATTGAGGAACACGCGCACCTTGCCCTGCCCATCGCGCGCGATCAGCAGCGGACGGCCGGTGCTGTCATGCGGCACCGCCATGCCCGGATCGGGAATGAGCGCGGAAGGGCACAGGATTTGCGGCATCCGGTCGAAGATCGCGCTGCGCTCGCGCTCGTAATAGCAAGGATCGGTGTAGACCGAGGCCGGAACGGTGCGGATCGCCGCCTCCGAATGTGTCCCCCCGTCGCCGACCTGCCGCGCGAGGGCGAGCTGCCCTTCGGTCGGGCGGCGCGATGCGGCGAGTGTGTCTTGCGCGGCCATCGTTCCTGTTCCTTTCATCCGAGACGCGCTAGGGTCGCAAAAAATTACGGGAATTGGAAGGACGTTAGCGTATGGCCGAAGCGGGAGCGGCGACAGAAAAACCATCCAAATGGCGTGCTCTCGGACTGGCCCTGCGCAACCGCAAGACGGCTTTCATGGCCGTGTTCGGCTTTGCCAGCGGGCTGCCCTTCGCGCTGTTCCTCGGCACGCTCTACGCCTGGCTGACCGAGGCCGAGGTGGACCTCGAAACGATGGGCGTCTTCTCGCTCATCGGGCTGGCCTATGCTTTCCAGTTCCTCTGGTCGCCGCTGGTCGACCGGGTGGATATTCCGGCGCTGCGCAAGCTGGGCAAGCGCAAGCAGTGGATCGCGCCGATGCAATTGCTGCTCGGCGTCATTCTGGTGACGATGAGCCTGCTCGATCCGGGCACGCAACTCGGCTGGTTCAGCCTGCTCGCCGGGATCGGTGCTTTCGCCAGCGCCACGCAGGACATCGTCATCAACGCCTGGCGGATCGACGTGGCCGACGAGGAAGCGACGATCGACATCCTCTCGACCGTCACCCAGATGGGCTTCCGCCTTGCTGCGCTGGTGGGCGGCGCGCTTGGCCTCATCATCGCCGAGCGGATCGGCTGGCCGCAGACCTATGTGGTGATGGGTGTCATCATGCTCGCGATCGGGATCGCCGGCCTGTTCGCGCCCGACGCCGATGTCGACCGGGCCGCGGCGATGAGCGAACACGCCGAGCGCACGGCCGAGCTCTACGAGGCCGGCGAACTCGAACCGCGCATCCGCAACCGCGCGCTGCTCGCGGTCGGCCTGCTCTGGGGCTGGGCGATCGTGATCATGGTGATCTTCATGATCCGGGCGCTGGGCGGCTTCATCCCGCTTATGACGACCTTCTCCATCTCGGTCTTCGGATCGAGCTGGGTGATCGACCCTAATTTCCTGCTCGGCATGTTCGCGCTGAACGAGGAGGGGCGGCCCGACGTCACCGAATTCACCACGGTGATGGGGCCGCTGGTGATTATGGCGACCATCGTCGTTCCCGCGGCTATCGCCGCCTGGCTGGTCCGGCTGAAGCGCGACGGGCGGCACGTGATCCGCGAAGACCGTGTGGCCGACAGGCATGACGGACTGATCCTCGACCAGCTCTATCGGGCGCTTCTGCTGCCGCTGGTCGAGTTCGTCGGCCGCATGGGGTGGTCGATCGTGCTCGTGCTGGCGCTGGTGCTGACCTACCGCATCACCGACGCGATCTGGGGCACCTTCGCCTATCCCTTCTATCTCGGCGAGCTGGAATACACGCTCGACGAGGTAGCGGTGGCTTCCAAGTTCTTCGGCGTGGGCGCAATCATACTTGGCCTGGCACTGGGTGGCTGGATGATCACCGCAATCGGGCGGATGTTCACTCTGACGCTTGGCGCCTTTCTCGCGGCAGTGACCAACCTTCTCTATGCCGACCTAGCGAGGGGTGGGGGAACGATGCAGGTGGTAAGCAACGCGATCGGCTTTACCTGGGCGGTCAACCAGTTTCCGGGCGGCAGCGACCGGCTGGCACGGCTGATGATCGTGATCGGGGGGGAGAACCTCGCCATCGGTATTGCCGGGGCCGCCTATATCGCCTGGCTCAGCTCGATCGTCGCCAAGGGTTACAGCGCGGTGCAGTATGCGCTGTTGGCCTCGCTCACTTTGCTGGTGGGCACGCTGGGGCGCGGGGCGCTGGGCGAGATGATCGAGGAACGCGGCTATTACGACGTGTTCATCTTTACCATGCTGATCGGCTTCGTCGCGGTGGTGCTCTGTATCCTCGAATGGATCCGCGAGCATCGGGCCGGGGCGAGGAGCGGCGTGGTCGCGCCCGATGCGGGCTAGGTCGGCAGTTCTTCGTTGAGCCGCAGCACCTCGCCCGCCAGATAGAGCGAGCCGGAGACGAGCACCGGCAAGCCGTCATCGGGGAGGGCGGCCAGCGCCTGCGGCACATCGTCGGCAGCGGTTGCCCGAGGTCCGAAGGCGCTTGCCGGATGCCAGTCGTGCCCCGGCACCGGAACGACGGCGATCGAAGCGATGTTGTCGCGCAAGGGCGCGGTCAGAGCGGCCGGGTCCTTCGCCTCCAGCATTCCGACGACGAGATGCAGTCGTTCGCCCGCGAAATGCCGGGCGAGTGCTTCACCGGCGCTGGGATTGTGTCCGCCATCGAGCCAGATCACCCGGTCGCCGGTCAGCGGGCCGGGAGCAAGGCGTTGTAGCCGGGCTGGCCAGCGCGCCGCGCGGATGCCCTGCGCGATCGCATCGCGCGACACCGACAAGCGGTCCTGATGGCGCAGCATGGCAACGGCGAGAGCAGCGTTCTGCGCCTGGTGCGCCCCCGGAAGGGATGGCAGCGGCAGAACCAGCTCGCCATGGCGGTCGGCGTAGTGAAGCGCGGTGCCGGTCGCGCTCGATGACCAGTCGCGCCCGCGCATCGCCAGCGGCGCACCGTGGGTCATGGCGGCGCGCTCGATCTCCAGTTCGGCCGCGGGCGGGTAGGACAGAGTGACGAGCGAACAGCCCTCCTTCGCGATGCCCGCCTTCTCGAACGCGATGCGCGCCAGCGGAACCTCGGGGGTTCCTTCCTCGGGAGCGAGCAGGAAGCGTTCGTGATCGATGCCCAGCGCCGCGATCCCGCAGGCGGCGGGGGCGGGCAGGACATTGGTTGCATCGAAGCGGCCGCCGAGGCCGACTTCGACCACGCAGGCATCGGCGGGCACGCGCGCGAATTCGGCGAAGGCGGCGGCGATGGTGACCTCGAAGAAGCTCGGCGCCAGATCCTCGCCCGCGTCGAGGACTTCGCCGAGCAGATCGCCCAGCCGCTCGTCCGCGACCAACTCGTCCGCCACCCTGATACGCTCGTTGTAGCGCACCAGATGCGGGCTGGTGGTGACGTGAACGCGTTTGCCGTCCGCTTCGAGCATGGCGCGCAGGAACGCGCAGACCGATCCCTTGCCATTGGTGCCTGCAACATGGAACACCGGCGGCAGCGACAGGTGCGGATCGCCCAGCCGCGACAGCAACGCGCGGATCGTGTCGAGGCCGAGCCGCCCCTGCGGCACGCTGAGCGCGGCCAGCCGGTCGAGCTGGGCCTGCACCGCCGGGCTGTCCGATCGGGCGAAGTCGCGCAGGGTCTAAGCCGCCTTGCGCGGTTGCAGATAGTCGAGCACCGTCGCCAGCGTCGCCTTCAGGTCGTGGCGGTGGACGACCATGTCGACCATGCCGTGTTTGTGCAGGTATTCGGCGCGCTGGAAACCTTCGGGTAGCTGCTCGCGGATCGTGTCCTTGATCACGCGCTGTCCGGCAAAGCCGATGAGCGCACCCGGCTCGGCAATGTGGAGATCGCCGAGCATGGCGTAGCTCGCGGTCACGCCGCCGGTGGTCGGATCGGTCAGGACCACCACGTAGGGCAGGCCCGCCTCCTTCAGCCTGCGGGTCATCACGGTGGCCTTGGGCATTTGCATCAGGCTGAGAATGCCCTCCTGCATCCGCGCGCCGCCCGCCGCGGTGACAACGATGTAGGGGCAGCGGCGCTTCAGCGCCTCTTCCGCGCCCTGACAGAAGGCGGTCCCGACCGCCATGCCCATGCTGCCGCCCATGAAGGTGAAGTCCTGCACGCCGACCACCGCCGCATGACCGTCGATCGCGCCCGAGCCGGTGACGAAGGCGTCCTTGTGCGGGCTCTTGGCGCGCGCCTTCTTCAGGCGGTCGGTGTATTTCGCCGTATCCTTGAACTTGAGCGGGTCCTCGCGCACGTCGGGCTGGTCCAGCACCGAATAGCCCTCGTCGAGCAGCAGTTCGAGCCGTTGGTCGGCGCCGATGCGGCCGTGATGCTCGCAGCGCGGGCAGACGTCGTCGTTCTCGTGATATTCCTGCGCGAAGATCATCTCCTGGCAGGACGGGCACTTGATCCAGAGATCCTTCTCGCTCGCCCGCTTGGGGAGGAAGGACAGCGAATTGCGGACGCGGTTGAACCAGTTCATGCGGCGCCCTTTGCCGCAGAATGCACGGCGTCCGCAAGACTGGCGGTGAGTTCGCGCACATGGCGGGGCGCGTCCGCCCCATGTTCGCCGACCAGTTCGACCAACGCGGAGCCGACCACCACGCCATCGGCCACGCGCGCAATGGCGCCGGCCTGTTCGGACGTCCGCACGCCGAAACCGACCGCGACCGGCAGGTCGGTCGCACCCTTGAGAATCGCCACCGCGTCCTCGATCGAGCCTTGTGCGGCCTGCTGCTTGCCGGTGATCCCGGCGACGGAGACGTAGTAGAGGAAGCCTTCGCTGCCCGCGATCACCTGTGGCAGGCGCTCCGCGTCGGTGGTCGGCGTGGCGAGGCGGATCGGGGCGATCCCGGCAGCGCGCAGGGCCGGGCCGAGCGCCTCGTCCTCCTCGGGCGGGATGTCGACGCAGATCACGCCGTCGACGCCCGCCGCGCGGCACTGGTCCGCGAACCACTCGGGCCCGCGCCGCACCATCGGATTGGCATAGCCCATCAGCACTAGAGGGGTGTCAGGGTGGCGCTCGCGGAAGGCAGTGGCAATGGCGAAGACATCGGAAGTGGTCGTGCCATTGCCGAGCGCGCGGATGTTGGCGTTCTGGATCGCCGGACCGTCCGCCATCGGATCGGTGAACGGCATCCCCAGCTCGATCAGGTCCGCGCCGCCCTCGACCAGCGCGTCGAGATTGGCCGCGGTGTCGCCGTCACCTGCGGTGAGGAAGCAGACGAGAGCGGGGCGGGGCTTGCCGAAGGTGGTGGAGAGGCGGTTGGAAGAGGGCATGATGTCGCTATCGTTCAGGTTGAGGCTTGTGAAGCTGAAGGGTGTTACAGGTGTTACACGGTCCAAGGGGAGAAAAATTGGCGGGTGCTAACGGAAGGTTGCACGCGGGTGTCGAGAATGTGGTGGTGAAGGTCATTCCCCAAGGATGGCACAATGCCTGACCTGTAGGACAGCGTTCATTCACTTTACCTAGAACCCAAGCCGGGGTCCCGTTACCTTGGGCGGAACGCCGGAAGCTGATGCACCCCAAACCAAGTCCGAAGTGACGCCGAGCCTCGCGGCGAATGAAAGGAGGCTAATCGTCGCAGTACGGGTTGGTGTAATTCAGCTTGATTTGCCACCTGACTATCAGGCCGATTATTAGGGGAAGTAGCAGAACATGGATTAGCATGTCCGGCCAGCTGAAAAAGAGATAGCTGATTGTAAAGAAAACGAGACTGAAAATTCCCGCGACCAACCCCCATAAATTGGGATTGCGGGCTTTCGTTTCGTCGCTGTCGTGTTCCTCTCTCAAAACTCCACTCCGAGCCGCTCGGCCACGGTGAAGATATCCTTGTCGCCGCGACCGCAGAGGTTGGCAAGGATCACGCTGTCCTTATCCATTTCCTTCGCCCGCTTGGCCACCGCCGCGATGGCATGGCTCGGCTCCAGAGCGGGAATAATCCCCTCGGTCCGGCATAGCAGCTGGAAGGCTTCCAGCGCCTCCTCGTCCGTGATGGCGGTGTATTCGACGCGGCCGGTGTCCTTGAGCCAGGCGTGTTCGGGGCCGATGCCGGGGTAGTCGAGTCCGGCGCTGATCGAGTGGCCCTCGGTGATCTGGCCGTCCTCGTCCTGCAACAGATAGGTGCGGTTGCCGTGGAGCACGCCGGGAAAGCCGCCGAGCAGGCTGGCCGCATGTTCGTCACCGTCGAGTCCGTGCCCGGCCGCCTCGACGCCGAGCATCTTGACGTCAGCATCGTCGAGGAAAGGGTGGAACAGGCCGAGCGCGTTACTGCCGCCGCCGATGGCCGCCACCAGCAGGTCGGGCAGGCGGCCGATGCGGTCCTGCATCTGCGCGCGGGCTTCTTTGCCGATCACGCTCTGGAAGTCGCGTACCAGCTCGGGATAGGGATGCGGACCGGCGGCGGTGCCGATGATGTAGAAGGTGTCGGCAACATTCGCGACCCAGTCGCGCAGCGCCTCGTTCATCGCGTCCTTCAGCGTGCCGCGCCCGCTCGTCACCGGGCGGACTTCGGCGCCGAGCAGCTTCATGCGGAAGACGTTGGGCGACTGGCGGCGCACGTCTTCGGCGCCCATGAACACCACGCAGGGCAGGCCGAAGCGCGCGCACACCGTGGCGGTGGCGACGCCGTGCTGCCCCGCGCCGGTCTCCGCGATGATCCGCGTCTTGCCCATGCGGATGGCGAGCAGGATCTGCCCGATGCAATTGTTGATCTTGTGCGCGCCGGTGTGATTGAGCTCGTCGCGCTTGAACCAGATCTGTGCGCCGCCGACCGCTTCCGTCAGCCGCTCGGCGAAATAGAGCGGGCTGGGGCGCCCGACATAATGTTCGAGCAGGTCGTCGAACTGCGCCTTGAACGCCGGATCGGCCTGCGCCGCGCGATATTCGCGTTCCAGATCGAGGACCAGCGGCATCAGCGTTTCGGCCACGTAGCGGCCGCCGAACTCGCCGAAATGGCCGCGCGAATCCGGCATCTGGCGGAAGGAATTGGGCAGGGGATCGTTCATCGTCGATCCGCTTCGCAAAAGCCTCCGCCCCTGTCCAGCGTTCAGGCGGGTGCGGACGTCCGGATCGCGGCGACAAAATCGCGGATCTTGCCGATGTTCTTGACGCCGGGCTCGTCTTCCAGCCCGCTCGAGGCATCGACCATCGGCGCGCCGGTGGTGCGGATCGCCTCGGCGACGTTGTCGGCCGTCAAGCCGCCCGCGAGAATCCACGGCATGTAGGGCTCCCACCCATCGAGGATGTCCCAGCGGAAGGAAACGCCGTTGCCGCCCGGCAGCGCCTTGGCCGGCGCATCGAACAGCAGGCGATTGGCGGCGCCGATGAACTTGCGCGAATTGTCGAGCGTTTCCGCGCTGCGCAACCCGACCGAGCGCCACGTCTCGACCGGCAGGTGCTGGCGCACCAGCTTCATCCATTCCGGCGTCTCGCCGCCGTGGAACTGGATCACGTCGGGGCGGATCACCTCCCACGCGCGGGTCAGCGGTTCGGGCTGGAGGCCGACGACCACCAGCACGACCTTGACCGTTTCCGGCACGCGGCGCCGCAGCTTCGCCGCCTGCTCCAGATCGACGTGGCGCGGGCTCTTCTCGTAATGGACCAAGCCGACATGCGTCGCGCCCGCATCCACGGCGGCGTCGATGGTTTCGGGCGTCGAGAGCCCGCAAATTTTCACTTCGGTTCGCATCGCGGACGCCTCTAGGCCAAGCGACGTGCGGGCGAAACCCTCAGGGCGCCAGTTCGTAGACGACCGCGACATTGGCGGTCATCTCGAGCTCGCCCGGCTGGACCGGAGCGACCGGCGGAGGGGACGCCATCGCCGCTTCGCCGCGGAAGCGGACCATGGGCTGCGGGCCGTAATAGCCACCGCTTTCCGCCATCGAGACCACGCGCACGATCCTGAGCCCCGCTGCGGAGGCGTAAAGCTCGGCCTTGCGGCGCGCATCCTTGACCGCGTCGCGGCGCGCCTCGTCGAGCGCGGGCTGAGGTTCGTCGATCTGGAAATCGGGCCCGTTGATCTGGTTCGCGCCGGCGCTCGCCAGCGTATCGATCGTCTTGCCGTAATCCCCCAGACGGCGCTGGCGGACCGAGACCGTGTTGTTGGCGCTATAGCCGATGATCGTCGGAATCTGGTCCTCGGGCGAGGGCGGCACATAGGGCTGGCCGCCCTGCGCGCGAACGGCGGCTTCCTGATTCGGATCGCGGTAGATCGGCGAGATCGACAGGTTGCTGGTCTGTATATCGCGCTCGGCGATCCCTGAGCGTCTCAGTTCGGCGATCACCCGCTCCATGGCGAGCGAGTTCTGGCCCAGCGCCTCGGCGGCGGTCTTGCCTTGCGTGGTCACTCCGGCGGTGAACACCGCCATGTCGGGCTCGCGCATGGCTCGCCCTTCGCCGTTGACGGTCAGCACCGAGTGGTTGTCGGCCACCTCGACCTGCGGCTGCGCCACCTGCGCGGACAGCGAAGAGGGCGGAAGCAAGGCAGCGCTGGCGGCAAGCAGGAGGAAGGCAGCACGCATGATCGGCATCTCCGTGACGATGGTTGTTCCCCGCGCCTGTCGCGCCGACTCGCTTTCACCGGGCTGAATGCGCGCTAGAGCGTGGCCTCGATCTCGCGCGCGGCGGCGAGCGGGTCCTCGGCGCGGCTGATCGGGCGGCCGATCACGAGAACACTGGCGCCGTCGTCGCGCGCCTGTCGGGGGGTGACGACGCGTTTCTGGTCGCCAACCGAACTGCCGGGAAGACGCAGGCCAGGGACGACGAAGACGCCGTCCTTCCACTGCGCGTGCACCGCTGCCACCTCCTCGCCCGAGCAGACCACGCCGTCGAGCCCGGAGCGGTGCGCCAGTTCGGTGAGCCGCATCACGTGATCGTGGGGCGTGCCCTCGACCCCGGTCGCGGAGAGATCGCGCGCGTCGAGGCTCGTGAGCATGGTCACGCCGATCACCTTGCACTTCTCGCCCGCCGCGGCCTTGGCGTCTTCCAGCATGGCGCGCCCGCCGCCCGCATGGACCGTGACGATCGCGGGTTCGAGCACATGGATCGCCTGCATCGCCCCGGCAACCGTGTTGGGGATGTCGTGCAATTTCAGGTCGAGAAAGATCGGCAGGCCGGTCGCGTGGGCGATCTCGTGCACCCCGTGAGCGCCATGGGCGTAGAAGAATTCCATGCCGAGCTTGATGCCGCCGACATGCGCCTTGACCCTGACCGCAAGCTCCTTGGCTGCGTCGAGACGGGGGAGATCGAGCGCGAGATAGACGGGGTTGCTCATACCCGGTCGGTCGTGTCCGGCGCGCCCTGATGGTCGGGGTCGGCAGGGTCGACCGGGCGCGCGGGATCAAGCGGTCCAGGCGCGGCCGGAGCGACGGGTTCGGGGCGGACCGGCGCCGGCTCGACGACAGGAGCGGCGGCTGCGTCTTCGCGAGCCAGCACGGCGGGATCCGCCGCAATGCCGGCGGGCGCGGCGCGGCTTGCGGCCGTGGTCCGCGCCGCGCTCTCGAGCTGCGAGATGCGCCGTTCGAGCCGCCATTTGGTGCCGCGATGAAGCAGCCAGGTGGGCACGAGGCCGAGCAGGAAGGCGAGGATCACCAGCGCCGGAACCTTGGTCTCGACGATCATGTTTTCCCAAAGTTTCACTTCGACCGGCTTCCAGTTGAAAGCCGTGAACACCAGAAGCGCCACCAGGATCAGGATCCAGAATGCCGTGCGAAGTATCTGCATGGAGTGTCTACCCTCTCATTCGCCTTGTGGATCCGTGCTAGGCCGGGTGCGCCCCGCCGTCCAGCCGCTCGCTAGCCGAACACCCGCGCGAAGATCGTGTCGACGTGGCGGAAGTGATAGCCGAGGTCGAACTTCTCGTTCAGCTCGTCCTCGCCGAGTGCGGCAGTAACCTCCTCGTCTTTTTTGAGCAGCTCGAGCAGCTGGAGTCGCCCGTCGCTCTCCCACACCTTCATCGCGTTGCGCTGGACGATGGCGTAGGCGTTCTCGCGGCTGACCCCTGCCTGGGTGAGCGCCAGCAGCACGCGCTGCGAATGGATGAGGCCGCCCATCCGGTCCATGTTCGCCTGCATCCGTTCGGGATAGACCAGCAGCTTCTCCACCACGCCGGTCAGCCTGGCGAGGGCGAAGTCGAGCGTGATGGTCGCGTCCGGGCCGATGAACCGCTCGACGCTGGAATGCGAGATGTCCCGCTCGTGCCACAGGGCCACGTTTTCCAGCGCAGGGAGGGCATAGGCGCGGATCATGCGCGCCTGGCCGGTGAGGTTCTCGGTGAGGATCGGGTTGCGCTTGTGCGGCATGGCGCTCGAGCCCTTCTGACCCTTGGAGAAGAACTCTTCCGCTTCCAGCACCTCGGTGCGCTGCAAGTGGCGGATCTCGACCGCTAGCCGTTCGATCGACCCGGCGATCACTGCAAGCGTCGCGAAATACATGGCGTGCCGGTCGCGCGGGATGACTTGGGTGGAGACGGGTTCGGGCACCAGCCCGAGCTTTTCCGCGACATAGGCTTCCACTTCGGGATCGACATTGGCGAAAGTGCCGACCGCGCCGGAGATGGCGCAGGTGGCGATTTCCGCCCGCGCGTCCCACAGCCGCGCGCGGCACCGCTCGAACTCGGCATAGGCCTGGGCGAGCTTGAGGCCGAACGTCACCGGCTCGGCATGGATGCCGTGGCTGCGCCCGATGGTCGGGGTGTAGCGATGCTCCTCGGCGCGGGTCTTCAGCGCTTCGAGCAGCCCGTCCATGTCGGCCAGCAGGATGTCGGTCGCGCGGGCGAGCTGGACCGCCAGCGTCGTATCGAGCACGTCGGAACTGGTCATGCCCTGATGCATGAAGCGCGCTTCCTCGCCGACCTGTTCGGCCACCCAGGTCAGGAAGGCGATGACGTCGTGCTTGGTCACCGCCTCGATCGCATCGATCGCGTCCACGTCGATGGCGGGGTTCGTCGCCCACCAGTCCCACAACGCCTTGCCCGCGCTTTCAGGCACCACGCCGAGCTCTCCGAGCTTGGTCGTCGCATGGGCCTCGATTTCGAACCAGATGCGATATTTCGCCTCCGGCTCCCACAGGGCGGTCATTTCGGGGCGGGCGTAGCGGGGGACCATGAAAACTCCGTGTCGAAAGGTTTGCCCGAGCCGCTAGGGCGAGAGCGTCGCAATGACAAGGCGGGCAGCAGGTGTCGTCCGCTCTCAGATCAGGCCCTTCGAGCGAAGGGAGACGTGCGCGTTCCCCGCCACGATCACATGGTCGTGGACCGTGATGCCGAGATGCCGGCCGGCCTCGGCAATGCGGTTGGTGATGGCGATGTCGGCCCTGCTAGGCTCGGGATTTCCGCTCGGATGATTGTGGACGAGAATTAGCGCGCTTGCGCCGATATCCATTGCCTTGCGGATCACTTCGCGCGGATGGATCGCGGCCTCGTCGATCGTGCCCTCATGCGCCAGATGGTCGTTCAGCAGCCGGTTGCGCGTGTCGAGGTAGAGGACGCGCACGCGCTCACGGGTCAGCGCTCCCATGTCGATCGCCAGATATTCGAGCAGCGCCTGCCAGCTGCCGAGGACCGGCTGGTCCATCACCTTGCCGCGCATCATGCGTCGTGCGGCGAGCGAGACACTTCTGATCGCAGCCGCCCCGGCATCGCCCACGCCGGGCACCTGCTTCAGCGCGTCGGGATCGGCGTTGAGCACTCCGGTCAGCGATCCGAACCGTGCAATCAGCGCCTTGGCCGCAGGTTTAGTATCGCCCTGCCGCATTCCAGCGAACAGAAGAAATTCGAGCAGCTCGTAATCGGCCAGCGCTTCGTCTCCGCCGGAGAGCAGGCGCGCGCGCAACCGGGCACGATGGCCGGTGCCGGAATGAACGGCGCTGTTCGTGCCCGATGGCGGCAAACTTTTTCTCCAGCAGGGAGTTGAGCGGAATTGCATTGCCTTCGACAGGGGCACGGCGCAAGGGAGCAGCGCGACAGTGTGAGGACGATGGCCGAAGGCGAAGAAAGCCAAAGCGACACCGAGACGATCTTGCGCCCGCGACCGCGCTGGCGAAAGAAACGCTGGTGGATTCCGAACGCTGCCCTGGCGCTGGTCATCGCGCTGGGTCTGCTGGCGTGGTTTTCGCGCGAGCGGATCGCGAACGACTTCATCCAGGATCAGCTCGAAGTCTACGGCATTCCCGCGACCTACGAGATATCGCGCATTGCCGGACGGCGGCAGGTGCTCGCGAATGTGGTGGTGGGCGATCCGGCTGCGCCCGATTTCACTGCCGAAGAGGTCGAGGTGCGGCTGCGCTGGCGCCTCGGCACGCCGCAGATCGGTCGGGTGATCGTCACTCGTCCGAGGCTCTACGGCACCTATCGCGGCGGAACGCTCAGCTTCGGCGCGCTCGATCCGGCGATCTTCCGCGATACCGGCGCGCCGCCAAGTCTGCCCGAGATCGACCTCGCCATTCGCGATGGACGCGCGCTTCTCGAAACAGAGGCCGGGCCGCTCGGCGTCAAGGTCGAGGGAAGCGGCCTCGTGTCCGACGGTTTTGCGGGAACGGTGGCGATCGCTGCCCCGCGCCTGGAGGCGAATGGCTGCGCGGTGCGAGGCGGGAGCGCTTACGGCGCGTTGACCACGGCGAATGGCGAGCCGAATTTCGACGGACCGGTCCGCGCCGCTTCGGTCGCCTGCCCGACGCGCGGCTTCTCGCTGGAGCGTGTCGCCGCGCGGGTCGATGCCTCCGGCAATGCGGCGCTCGATGCCTATCGCGGGCAGATCTCGCTCGACACGGGAGAAGGTCGCTACGGTGATTACGCCGCGGCAGGCTTCAATGGATCGTTCCGCGCCAGTTGGCGGGATGGGGTGCTCGATCTGAGCCATCTGCTGGCAGCGCGCGGAGTGCGCACGCCGCAGGCTCTGGCGGCGCTGGTCACGCTGGAAGGAAGCACGCGCGCCAGTGAGGGGTTCCAACGCATCCAGCTGCGCTCCGACCTTGAAGGCAATGCGCTGCGACCGGGGCCGGCGCTCGACAATTCGATCGGCGCGATCGCGCGGCTGGGCGAGGGTACGCTGCTGGCCCCGCTGGCGCGCAAGCTCGCCGCTGTCCTGCGCAGCGAGGCGCGGGGCAGCGCCATCGAGGCCGACCTGACGGCGCGCCGCAATGGCGACGCGCTCACATTGCTGATCCCGCGCGCCGAGATGCGCGGCGGCAGCGGCACCCGGCTCGTCTCGCTGTCGCAGGTGGACATCGGGACCTCGGGTCAGGGTCCGGCGCGAATCAGCGGGAACATTGCAACCGCCGGGGCGGGCCTGCCGCGCCTGACCGGACGGATGGAGCGCGATCCCGCCGGCCGAACAGTCTTCCGCTTGGCGATGGATGAATATTCCGCAGGCGATTCGGCAATTGCAATCCCCGAAATGATGCTCGCCCAAGGGCGCGACGGCGTGCTCGGTTTCTCGGGCCGTGTGGTCGCCAGCGGGCCGCTGCCAGGCGGGGCGACCCGCAATCTGCGCCTCCCGGTGAGTGGACGCTATGCCGCGAACGGGGACTTCTCGCTGTGGAGCGAATGCACGCGGATCGGGTTCGACCGGCTCCAACTCGCGCAACTTGCGTTCGAGCGGCGCGAACTGACTTTCTGCCCGCCTCCCGGCAGCGCCATCGTGCGCAGCGCGGGTGGCAATCTGCGCATCGCCGCCGGTGCGCCCGCGCTCGATCTTGCCGGAACGCTCGGATCGACCCCGATTCGCCTGGCGAGCGGGCCGGTCGGCTTTGCCTATCCTGGCGTGATGACCGCCCGTCAGCTCGACGTGACGCTCGGGCCCGCCGGAACCGCGACCCGCTTCGTCATCGACAATCTCGATGCGCGGTTGGGCGAGGACATTGCCGGTCGCTTCGCCGATGCGGACGTCACTCTCGACGCAGTTCCGCTCGATCTCAGGAACGCAGGCGGAAGCTGGCGCTATGCTGGAGGCAGACTGACGCTGGCCGATGGCTCCTTCGACCTGCTCGACCGGGCCGATCCCGACCGGTTCGAGCCGCTGAGGGCGCGCGATGCGACGCTCTCGCTCGAGAACAACCTCATTACCGCCTTCGCGGACTTGCGACACCCGCAGAGCGACCGGATCGTGACCTCGGCCAATATCCGTCACGACCTTTCGACCGGGCGCGGCCATGCCGATCTGGGCATCGCCGGGCTGCAATTCGATCCCGAGCTGCAACCCGCCGACCTGTCGCGCCTCGCGCTCGGCGTCGTCGCCAATGCGAAGGGGGTGCTTCGCGGGCGCGGGCGGGTCGACTGGGGCGCAGGCGGGGTCACCAGTTCGGGCGAGATCACCACCGACGGCTTCGATTTCGCCGCCGCCTTCGGGCCGGTACGCGGGGCGAGTGGCACGGTGCGCTTCACCGACCTGCTCAGTCTCACCACCGCGCCCGACCAGACCCTGCTCGTCGCCTCGATCAATCCGGGCATCGAGGTCATCGATGGCGAAATCGCCTTCGACCTGCGCGACTGGCAGTATCTCTCGCTCGACAGCGGGCGCTGGCCCTTCATGGGCGGCGAACTCTATCTGCGCGAAGTCGATCTGAATTTCGGCGCGGAGGAGGAACGGCGCTATGTCTTCGAGATCGTCGGTCTGGAGGCGGGCGCCTTCATCGATCAGATGGATGTCGGCAATCTGAGCGCCACCGGCATTTTCGACGGGACGGTGCCGATCATCTTCAACGCCGCCGGGGATGGCCGGATCGAGGAGGGGCTGCTGGTCTCCCGCGCGCCGGGCGGCAATGTGTCCTATGTCGGAGAACTGACCTACGAGGATCTCTCGCCGATCGCCAATTTCGCATTCGATGCGCTTCGCAGCCTCGATTACCGACAGATGCGGCTCGCCATGGACGGGCCGCTGACCGGCGAGATCGTTACACGCGTGCGCTTCGACGGTGTGAGTCAGGGGGAGCGGGCCAAGTCGAACTTCATCACGCGGCGGCTCGCGAAACTGCCGCTGCAATTCCGTATCAACGTGCGCGCGCCCTTCTACCAGCTCATCACTTCGCTCCGCTCGCTCTACGATCCCGCCGCCGTGCGCGATCCGCGCGAACTCGGCCTGCTGTCCGACGACGGGACACGCTTCTTGCGCAGCGAAGTGACGGCGGAGGAGGTCGAGGACGCGATTTCACCGGACGCCATCGTTCCGGACATGCCAAGCAGAAGGAACTAGACCATTCAGGACCAGGAAAGCGAAGGACGGCTATGACGGCTCCGAAACAGAACCAGGGCGAGGAATGGACACTCCGGCTCTCAGGCATGGCGATGCTGGTCGCGGGGATGGCCGCGCTCGGCGGGTGCATTACCGTGAACGCGCCGGAAGAGCCGATCGTGATCGAGCTCAACGTCAATATCCGGCAGGAGGTGATCTATCGCCTTGCCGAGGATGCGGGCAACACCATCGACCAGAACGCCGATATCTTCTAAAACAGGTGACATGATGAACCGTTCTATTCGACACACTCGCTCCGGCGCTCGAAGCGCGGCCCTCGCGCTAGCCGCCGGCGCCGCTCTTCTCGGCGGCATCGCCGTGCCCGCGATGGCCCAGCGCGACCCGGCCTACGCTTCCGCACGCTCGTCCGGGCAGATCGGCGAGAAGATGGATGGCTATCTCGGCATCGTCGGGGCGGAAACCCCGGCGCTGCGCCGCATCGTCAACGATATCAATATCAAGCGCCGCGCGGTCTATTCGGAAAAGGCGCAGGCGGCGAATGCCACGCTGGAGGAATACGCCTTCGCTGCCGGTTGCCAGGCGATCCTGAAGACCGAGCCGGGCGAGAAGTACCAGGCGCCGAACGGCAGCTGGCAGACGCGCGGCTCCGGCGCTCCGGCACGCGATTCGCGCTGCCCGTAGACCGGGGCGGGGCTTCGCACTCGCTTCGGCCGCAGCCTGTCTTTCGGAGTAACTCCCGACTACAGCGGCGTGGGCTTGTTGACTTGCCCATACCCCCCGCCTAAGGGGGCGGCGCCCTCGGCGGGCATCTTGTTGCCTGTGCCGCAATTCCTTCGCGAGGCTGGCATGAACGACGAGAAATCCGCACGAGAACCCATCGGCGAAGATGCGCGGATCGACGCGCTCGAGGCGCGGCTCAATGCCGCAAGCGAGCGCGAAAAACAGCGTAACGAGCCGCAGGTGAAGGGCGCCGATGCGAATTACCGCAGCGGCGACCGCGTCCTGGCCGACTTGCTCGGTGGCGTTCTCGGAGGCCTGGTGTTCGGCTGGCTGTTCGATTGGCTCGCCGGCACCTTGCCATGGGGTCTGTTGGTCGGGCTTTTCCTCGGGATTGTCGTGGCCTTCAGGAACATCATTCGTTCCGCGAACCGGCGTCCGGATGGTCCGCCTCGCTAGCGGATCCGATCGTTGAGACCACAGGACTAGGGATTACCAGAAACGTGGCACAATCGGCCAAGGTCGACCCCATGCACCAGTTCACCATCGAGCCGCTTGCCGGCACGGCGAACTGGGAGCTTGCAGGGTACAACATCGCCTTCACCAACAGCGCGCTGTGGATGCTGATCGCCGCGGTGGTGCTGACCGTGTTCGTGGCCGGCGGCATGCGCCGCCAGCTGGTTCCGGGCCGCTGGCAGATGATGGTGGAATTCTTCACCGGTTTCATCGACGACATGCTGGAAGCCAATATCGGCAAGGGCGGGCGCAAGTACCTTCCCTTCGTGTTCAGCCTGTTCATGTTCATCCTGTTCGCGAACCTGCTGGGTCTCGTGCCGCTCGGCATCGTCGGGGTGCATCCGTTCACTTTCACCAGCCACTTCACCGTGACCGGCATTCTCGCGGTCCTGTCTTTCTCGATCGTGCTCGCGGTCGGTTTCTGGAAGCACGGGCTGCATTTCTTCAGCCTGTTCGTTCCCGCCGGAACCCCGTGGCCGATGATCCCCATGATCGCTCCGATCGAATTCATCAGCTTCATGGTTCGCCCCTTCAGCCTGGGCCTGCGCCTTTTCGTCGCGATGATGGCCGGCCACGTGCTGCTCGAAGTGCTGTCGAGCTTCGTCATCAATGGCGGCAATGGCGGGCTCGGCCTCGGCCTGCTGGTCGGCATTCCCAGCCTCGTACTGATGATCGGGATCGCCGCGCTGGAGATCCTGGTGGCCGGCATCCAGGCCTACGTTTTCGCGCTGCTGACGTCGCTGTACATCAACGACGCGGAAGACCTTCACTGAGTTTTCGATAGCCTTCCTAGTTCAATCACGCATTTTCAAAGGAGTTAATAATGGAACCTGAAGCTGCAAAACTGCTCGGAGCCGGTCTCGCCGCCATCGGTGCGGGTCTTGCCTCGCTCGGCGTCGGTAACGTCTTTGCGAAGTATCTCGAAGGCGCTCTGCGCAACCCCGGCGCGGCGGACAGCCAGCAGGGCCGTCTCTTCATCGGTTTCGCCGCGGCGGAACTTCTCGGCCTGCTCGCCTTCGTCATCGCCGTCCTTCTGATCTTCACCTGATCGCAGGATCGAGCCGACCCCTGATCCTCTCTCGCGCCACTGGGTCGGCGCGGGAGAGGGCGGGTCCTCTTCCCGTTCACGCATTAGGGCCTTTCAATGCCTCAGATAGCGCAACTCGGCGAAACCTTCTCCAGCCAGCTCTTCTGGCTGGTGATCTTTTTCGGCTTCGTGTTCTTCGTGGTCGGCCGCGGCATGGTACCGCGCGTCATGGGCACCATGACCGAACGCGACAAGAAGATCGGTGACGATCTCGCGGCCGCGAAGACCGCGCGGGATGCTGCCGACGAGCAGGAAGAGGCATGGCGCGTGCGGGAGAACGAGAACCGGGCAGCCGCCCGCGCGCTCGTGGCTCAGGCGAAGGCGGAAGCCCTTGCAGAGAACGATCGCAAGCTGGCCATGGCGCAGGAGCGTCTCGACGCCCAGCTCGCCGAAGCCGAACAGCGGATCGATGCCTCGCGTCGCAGCGCGCTGGACGAAATCGAAGCCGTGGCTGTCGAGGCGGCGCAGGACATCGTTCAGCGTTTGGCTGCCGTGCAGGTGACCAGGGCGGGTGCCGAAAAGGCCGTTCGGGAGGCTTTGAACAATGTCTAACACTCCTCCACCCGAAGTTTTTGCGACGGAGCCGGCCGAGGCTTTCGTCGAAGAGGGGCACGGCGGCGCTCCGGTGCATTCCGAACCCGAACTGTTTGGGCTTGCGCCCTTCCAGTGGGTTTCGATCGCCATGTTGCTGCTTCTGCTCATCGCTTTCCTCGGCGCGAAGGTCCACAGGATCATCGGCCGCGGTCTGGACGACCGGATCGCGGCGATCCGCAGCCAGCTCGACGAGGCGAAGGCCCTGCGCCACGAGGCGGAGACCCTTCGCGACGAGTACAAGCGACGGATCGCGGCTGCCGAGAAGGACGCCGAGACCACGCTCGCCAATGCCCGGACCGAGGCGGACAAGATCCGTGCTCAGGCGGAAACGGACAGCGCGGCGATGATCGAACGCCGCAAGCGGATGGCCGAGGACACGATCGCGGCGGCCGAACGCGAAGCGGTGCAGGACGTGCGCAATCGCGCGGCGATGGCGGCGACTGCGGCCAGCCGCAAGCTGATCGCGGAGAAGCACGATGCCCAAGCCGACAAGGTGCTGGCGGACCAGATGATCGCCTCGCTCTGAGCATCGGGTGTTACAAAAACGAACGAGGGCGGTCTGCGATGGCCGCCCTTTTCGTTTCAGGGCTCGAGCAGTATCTTTCCGACGATCTCGCCACGCTCCATCGCCTCGAATGCATCGCGCCAGTCCTCGAGCGGAAGGATCCGGTCGATGCTGGGGCGGATTGCTCCCGAGATCATGAGCCGGTCGATTTCCCCGGCGACTCTCGCCGCCCGGTCGGGAAAGCGGCGGGCGTATTCACCGGCGCGGACACCGACGATCGAGAAACCCTTGATCAACGGAATGTTCACCGCGATTTGCGGAATGCGACCGGCGACGAAGCCGACGACCAGCAGCTTTCCGCCGAAAGCGACGCAGCGCGTGCTTTCATCGAACACATTGCCGCCCACCGGGTCGAAGACGAGATCGCAGAGGCGGCCGCCGGTCAGCTCGGCGACATCTTCGCGAAAACGGTCGGTGTTCAGAACATAATGGTCGGCACAGTTGATCGCTTTCAGCGCATCGAGCTTCGTCTAGCGGTGGGAAGCAGCGATCACTTTCGCACCGAGCGCACGCGCGAGGTCGCAGGCGGCCAGGCCAACGCCGCCGCTCGCCCCGTGGACGAGTACGGTCTGGCCCGCAATCAGGTCGCCTAGCTCGACGAGCGCGACGTAGGCGGTGTTGTAAGCTGCGCCCATGGCAGCGGCGGTGCCGAACGCGATCTCGTCCGGGATCCGCCGAAGGCTTGTCTCGGTAATCGCCGCGAACCCGGCCATTGCGCCGGTCTTGGCGCCGCCGCGCACCCTGTCGCCGACCGCGAAAGCGCTTCCGGGCGCAGCCTCGACCACCTCACCGGCGAGTTCCATGCCGAGCGTGAAGGGCGGCTCGGGTTTGAACTGGTAGTCGCCCCGCGTCATCAGCAGGTCGGGATAGTTGAGCGAGGCCGCGCGGACCCGGACCAGAACGTTACCATCTGCGAGACTGGGCGAGGGCACCTCGCGCAAGGCGATGCCGGATAGGTCCGGGCTCAGCCGCTCGACGCGCAACGCCTCCATGGGCGGGCGCATCGGGTCAGAAATTGTCCTTGGCTGCGCGCAGTGCGGCAAAGGTTTCCGCAGGTCCGACACCGCCCCAACGATCGCGCAGCGCCGCATCGTCGGCCCGCAGGAACGGGTTGGTCTGCAACTCGCGCGAAAGCTGCGTCGGAACGGTCGGCCGGCCCTCGGCGCGCTTCGCCTCCACCTCGCTCGCATAGTGCTGGAGCTCGACATTGTCGGGATCGGCATGGAGCGCGAACTTCGCATTCGCCTGCGTGTATTCGTGCGCGCAGTAGAGCGTGGTGTCGCCCGGCAGGGAGCGGATGCGCTCCAGGCTGTTCCAGAACTGCCTGGGCTCGCCTTCGAACATCCTGCCGCAACCGAGCGCGAACACGCTGTCTCCGACGAAGGCGATGCCGTCATCCGGCAGATGGTAGGCGATGTGGCCGTTCGTATGGCCCGACACGTCGATCACCCGCGCCTCGTGTGCGCCCAGGCTGACGCTGTCGCCATTGCCCACGACCCGGTCGATTGCGGCAATCTTCTCGACCTCGCGCGGAGCGACGGTGGCCGCACCGGTTGCCTCCACGATCGCCTCGTTCCCGCCCGCATGGTCGGGATGCCAGTGAGTGTTCCAGATTTGCGTGATCCGCCATCCCTTCGCCTTAGCCTGTTTCAGATATTCGTCTCCGTCCGGTGTATCGATCGCCGCGGTCTCCGCGCTGTCGGGATCGTGGAGGAGGAATCCGTAATTGTCGGACAGGCAGGGAAACTGATGGATTTCTAGCATGACCGACAATGTAGGGCAGGGGGCGGACAGAGAAAAGGCCCGCCTGCGACGATCGCAAGCGGGCCTTTCCCGTGTCCCCTCGAGAAGGTGGAAGAGGCTTAGTCTTCTTTCTTCTTCAAAGCTTCGCCGAGGATGTCGCCGAGCGAGGCGCCGCTATCGGACGAGCCGAACTGCTGCACCGCTTCCTTCTCTTCCGCGATCTGACGCGCCTTGATCGAGAAGTTCGGCTTCTTCGAGCGGTCGAAACCGGTGACCATCGCGTCGACCTTGCTGCCGACCTGGAAACGGTCGGGGCGCTGTTCGTCGCGGTCGCGGCCAAGATCGGAACGCTTGATGAAGCCGGTGGCCCCGTCCTCGCCGACCTGAACCTCGAGGCCGCCGTCGCGCACTTCGAGCACGGTGACGGTGACGGTCTGGTTCTTGCGCAGCGCGCCGGCATCGGTACCGTCGACCGAAGGAGCACCCTTCTCGAGCTGCTTCATGCCGAGGCTGATGCGCTCCTTGTCGATGTCGACATCGAGAACGATCGCTTCGACGTTCTCTCCCTTGCGGTGCAGGGCCAGCGCGTCCTCGCCGGAGATGCCCCAGGCGATGTCCGACATGTGGACCATGCCGTCGACGTCGCCGGGCAGACCGATGAACAGGCCGAATTCGGTGGCGTTCTTGACTTCGCCCTCGACCTTGCTGCCGACCGGATGCGCTTCGGCGAACTCTTCCCACGGATTGCGCTGGGCCTGCTTGAGGCCGAGCGAGATGCGGCGCTTCTCGCTGTCCACTTCCAGCACCATCACTTCGACTTCCTGCGAGGTCGAGACGATCTTGCCCGGATGGACGTTCTTCTTGGTCCAGCTCATTTCGGAAACGTGGACGAGGCCCTCGATGCCCGGCTCGAGCTCGACGAAGGCGCCGTATTCGGTGATGTTGGTCACCGTGCCGGTCATCTTCGCGCCGACCGGGTACTTCTGGCTCACGCCGTCCCACGGATCGCTTTCCAGCTGCTTCATGCCGAGGCTGATGCGCTGGGTTTCCTCGTTGATGCGGATGATCTGGACGGTCACGGTCGCGCCGATCTCGATCATTTCGCTCGGGTGATTGACCCGCTTGTAGCTCATATCGGTGACGTGCAGCAGGCCGTCGATTCCGCCAAGGTCGACAAAGGCGCCGTAATCGGTGATGTTCTTCACGACGCCGTCGATCACCTGGCCTTCGGTCAGCTTGTCGATCAGCTCGCCGCGCTGTTCGGCACGGGTTTCCTCGAGTACGGCGCGACGCGAGACGACGATGTTGCCGCGGCGACGGTCCATCTTGAGGATCTGGAAGGGCTGCGGCATGTCCATCAGCGGACCGACATCGCGGACCGGGCGGATATCGACCTGCGAGCCGGGGAGGAACGCCACGGCGCCGTCGAGATCGACGGTAAAGCCGCCCTTGACGCGGCCAAAGATGCGACCCTCGACGCGCTTGCCTTCGCCGAACTCGCTTTCCAGCTTGTCCCACGCGGCTTCGCGGCGGGCGCGGTCGCGGCTGAGCATCGCTTCGCCTTCGGCGTTTTCGATGCGGTCCACAAACACTTCGACTTCGGAGCCGACCTCGAGGCCGTGCTCGTCTTCGTTGCGCATGAATTCCTTGAGGTCGACGCGGCCTTCGCTCTTAAGGCCGACATCGATGTGCGCCATGCCGTTTTCGATGGCAGTGACGGTGCCCTTGACGACGCGGCCTTCGAAGCCGCCTTCGTCCGCAGCGCCGAGCTGCTCGTCGAGCATCGCGGCGAAATCGTCGCGGGTGGGATTGGCTGTGGTTGCCATGGTTTCAGTGGTCCTTCGTATCGTTTTGCTACCGGCCGCCGGTTTGCCCGGGGTCTTTACCCGTCTGCCTGCACCATTGCGGGCCGTACGGGGCAAGAGGGCCGTGACTTCGCACGCGCCGGATGCGCCCGCGAAGGTCCTGCGATACCTGTGGTGTCGAGAACGGCCGGCCCCTTAGGCGAAAACGCCGTTTCTCGCAAGCGTCGCCGTCGTGATGTAGAAGGTCGCGCTCGTTATCTAATCCGGCGTGACTTCCGGCTGCGAGGACGGCCGCGAGATCTCCACCGCCTTGATCGCCGCTGAGATCGCTTCTTCGCGACCCAGCGCGCTCGTGTCGATGACGAGTGCGTCCGCTGCCGGGACCAACGGGGCTACGGCGCGCTGGCTGTCTCTTTCATCCCTGCGGCGAAGGTTCTCGGCGATCTCTTCGAGCGTGCTGTCCGACCCGCGATCCCGCATTTCGCGAAAACGCCGCTCCGCGCGCGCCTCCACACTCGCGGTAATGAAAAACTTCACATCCGCTTCTGGCGCGATCACCGTTCCAATGTCGCGCCCATCGAGCACCGCGCCGCCTGGCTGCGTGGCGAATATGCGCTGGCGGTCGAACAGGGCGGTGCGTACCACCGGATGGATCGAGACACGACTGGCAAGACCACCCGTCGCTTCGTCGCGGAGATGAGGATCGGCGAACAGGCCAGCGGGAAAGGCGCACGCGGCGAGCGCGTCCCCCGCATCGTCGGGATCGCCGCCGTCGAGGAATACTTGCCGCCCTACCGCGCGGTAGAGCAGGCCGGTGTCGAGGTGGGGCAGGCCAAAATGCGCGGCGAGGGCCTTGGCGATCGTGCCCTTGCCGGACGCTGTGGGACCGTCGACGGCAATGATCACGCCTCGCGCTCCTGCCCCTTGCGGCCGGTTCGCAGCGCCTTGGTCAGGCCGTAGATCGCGATCGCCGCCCAGAAGCCTTCGAGCACCAGGCTCGGCCAGTTGGTGTGGACCACCAGCGACACGGTCAGCAGTGCGGCGCCCGCCAGATTGGTGCCATGAAGCAGGAAGGGGTTCGGCTTCTCGCTCAGGGTCAAGTAGGCGTAGGCGCCAATGATGCAGGCGGTGCCGGCAAAGCCGACCCAACTCGCCCAGTCGAGTTCGCTCATGTGGTTGCGTCCGTCATAAGTTCGAGGAAATCGGGAAAGCTCGTCGCGATGGGCTCGACACTATCGAGCGCGACACCGCTTTCGCTGTGAAGACCGGCCACGGCCATGCTCATGGCGATACGGTGGTCGAGCCGGGTGGCGACAGGGCCACCGCCGGCGAGCGGCGCGCCTCCGGTTCCGTCGATGGTCAATCCGTCTTCGGTCTGTTCGACTCTCGCGCCGACCACCCTGAGCGCATCCGCCATGGCGGAAAGGCGATCGGATTCCTTGACCCGCAATTCCTCGAGGCCGCTGGTGACCGTGCGCCCCTCGGCCATGGCGGCGGCAACGAAGAGCGCGGGAAACTCGTCGATCATGCTCGGCGCGACGGCGGGATCGACCTCGATACCTCTCAGCGGCGCATGGCGAACGCGAAGATCCGCTATCTCCTCGCCCCCGACCTCGCGCGGGTTCAGGCGCTCGATCGAGGCGCCCATCTCGTCGAGCACGCGGAAAAGCCCGTCGCGTGTCGGATTGAGGCCGACATTCTCGATTATGAGGTCGCTGCCCGGCACGATGCTCGCCGCGACCGCGAAGAAGGCGGCGGAAGACGGATCGCCCGGCACGGCGATGTCGCGGGGCGAAAGGTCCGCCGGGCCGGTGAGGGAGATATGCCGCTCGCCATCCTGCTCGCGGATATCGAGTTCGACGCCGAAGCCGCGCAACATCCGCTCGGTGTGATCACGGGTCGGGACCGGCTCGATCACCGTGGTCGTGCCCGGCGTGTTGAGCGCGGCGAGGAGGATCGCGCTTTTCACCTGTGCGCTGGCGACCGGCAGGCGATAGGTGATCGGAACCGCGGGCTGCATCCCCTCCATCGCGAGCGGGAGCGTGCCTCCGGGGGCGGGGGTGAAGCTCGCACCCATGCGCGACAAAGGCTCGGTCACGCGGTCCATCGGACGGCGCGAGAGACTGGCGTCGCCCACGAAGGTCGCCGCAATGCCGTGGCTTGCAAGGAGTCCCATCAGCAGCCGTGTCGAAGTGCCCGAATTGCCCAGGTCGAGCGCCTGACCGGGCTGGAGAAGAGTGCCGACGCCCACGCCGTCGACGATCCAGTCCTCCCCCTCGCATGTAATTTGTGCGCCCATCCGGCGCATCGCCCCGGCCGTGGCGAGAACGTCCTCCCCTTCCAAGAGGCCCGCGATGCGGCTGCGCCCCACCGCCAGCGCGCCGAAGATCAGCGCGCGATGGCTGATCGACTTGTCGCCAGGAACGCGGATGCGTCCGGTGAACGGTCCGGCAGGAAGGAAATGGTGGGGGGTCACGAAATCTCCGTCTGTTCGCCGGGCGCGATGCGATGCGCGCTTTGACAGCGCACATACCTTCTGGCAAGGCGCGCGGCGCTGTCGATTCCGGTGCTTGCATCGGGCGGTCGGAATCCCATCTGACACCGGCGAATTTCCCGCTCTGTCCGTATCTGGGCGGAGCCAGCGATCTTAAGGATTACACATGGTCAAACCGGAATGGGGCACCAAGCGGACCTGCCCGAACTGCGGGACGCGCTTCTACGATCTGGGCGAAGAGCACCCCGTCACCTGCATCGAATGCGGTAACGAGTGGGAGCCCGAGCCCGTGTTGAAGTCTAAGCAGCCGATCCCGTTCGAGGAAGAGAAGAAGAAGGACGGCGAGGCCGACAGCGATCTGGCCGACGACGATCTGGACGATATCGACGATGACGACGATTCGCCCGACAACGATGTCGATCTCGGCGGTGACGACGATCTCGGCGTGTCGAAGGGCAAGGGCGACGACGACGACGCCGACGATAATTGAATAAAGGTCTTGCCAAGGGCGGGCGTCGCGCATATCTGGCGCGGCCTCGCCCAAGGGCGGGACTTTCCGGATCGCATCCGGATACATGAATGGCTCGGGGCCTTAGCTCAGCTGGGAGAGCGCAACACTGGCAGTGTTGAGGTCAGCGGTTCGATCCCGCTAGGCTCCACCATTCATCTTGCAAGCCGGGGCATATGCTCCGCACGCTGGCCGACGAGTTTTCGTCCGCCGGCGTTTTTCGCGTTTTCCCGGGTGGCCGGGCGTAGGAGGTGGCGATGTTCGACAATCTGTCCGACCGGCTCGGCAATGTGTTCGACAAGCTCCGCGGCCGTGGCGCGCTGTCCGAACAGGACGTGCGCGAAGCCATGCGCGAAGTGCGCATCGCCCTGCTCGAGGCCGACGTCTCGCTGCCGGTGGTGCGTCGTTTCGTCGATGCGGTCACCGACAAGGCGATCGGTCAGGACGTCCTCAAATCGGTCACTCCGGGCCAGCAGGTCGTCAAGATCGTCAATGACGAGCTGGTGGCGATGCTGGGCGGCGCGGATGGCGAGCCGGAAGGCCTGAACCTTGCGGCCAAGCCGCCGGTCGTCGTGATGATGGTCGGCCTGCAAGGTTCGGGCAAGACCACTACGACTGCCAAGCTCGCGCGGATGCTGCGCATGAAGCAGGGCAAGAAGCCGCTGATGGCCTCGCTCGACGTGAACCGTCCGGCGGCGCAGGAGCAGCTCGCCGTGCTGGGGCAACAGGCCGAGGTCGCGACGCTTCCGATCATCGCGGGTCAGCAGCCGGTCGACATCGCGCGGCGCGCCATGGAAAGCGCGCGCCTCCAGAACGCCGACGTGCTGCTGCTCGACACGGCGGGCCGCCTGCATGTCGACGAGGCGCTGATGGCCGAGATGAAGGCGATCGCCGGCGTCTCGACCCCGACCGAGGTGCTGCTGGTCGTCGACAGCCTGACGGGCCAGGACGCGGTCAACGTCGCGCAGAGCTTCACCGGAGAGGTGCCGCTGACCGGCGTTGTCCTCACCCGGATGGACGGCGACGCCCGCGGCGGCGCGGCGCTGTCGATGCGTCACGTCACCGGCAAGCCGATCAAGTTCGCCGGCACGGGCGAGAAGCTCGACGCGATCGAGGCGTTCGATCCCAAGCGCGTCGCCGGTCGCATCCTCGGCATGGGCGACGTCGTCAGCCTGGTCGAACGGGCGGCCGAGACGGTCAAGGCGGAAGACGCCGAACGCCTCGCCAAGAAGATGGCCAAGGGCCAGTTCGACCTCGACGATCTGCGGATGCAGCTGAAGCAGATGCAGCAGATGGGCGGCCTGGGAATGCTCGCCGGGATGCTGCCGGGCATGAAAAAGGCCAAGGCCGCGATGGCCCAGTCGGGCATGGACGACAAGGTGCTGGTCCATATGGACGCGATCATCGGCTCGATGACTGCCAAGGAACGCAGGAACCCGGCCCTGCTCAATGCCAAGCGCAAAAAGCGCGTGGCGGCCGGTTCCGGCACGCAGGTTCAGGACGTGAACAAGCTGCTCAAGATGCACCAGGAAATGTCCCGGGCGATGAAGCAGATCAAGAAGATGGGCGGATTGAAGGGCCTCGGCGCGCTGTTCGGCGGCGAAGGCGGCATGGGTGGTGCAGGCGGAGCGGGGGGGCTTGGCGGCCTTCCGGGTCTCGGCGGACCGGAAGGTGGCAAAGGCCCCGGCGTCGATCCCAAGACGCTCCCGGCCGACCTTCAGGCCCTCCTCAAGAACAACAAGTGATTTCAGATATCTACATTGGAAAGGTGAACTAACATGTCAGTTTCGATCCGTCTGTCGCGCGGTGGCGCGAAGAAGCGTCCCTATTACCGCATCGTAGTGGCCGACAGCCGCGCCTCGCGCGACGGCAAGTATCTCGAGCAGATCGGCACCTACAACCCGATGCTGCCGAAGGATTCGGGCGAGCGCGTGAAGCTGAACGAAGACCGCGCACGCCACTGGCTGAGCGTCGGCGCGCAGCCGTCGGACCGCGTTGCCCGCTTCCTCGACGCTGCGGGCGTGAAGGAACGCGCGGCGCGCAACAACCCGAAGAAGGGTGAGCCGGGCGAAGCCGCTAAGGAACGCGCCGAGGAGAAGGCCGCGAAGGCTGCCGAGGCCGAGGAAGCGCGCAAGGCCGCCGAGGAAGAGGCGAACGCTCCTGCTCAGACCGAGGAAGCGACCGCCGACGAAGGCGCCGCGGCGGAAGACGCCGAGACCGCCGGCGAAGCCGAAGCCAAGGCCGAGTAAGGCATTCCGATGCCGGACCAGCCCGTCACGCTCGCCGCCATCACCGGCGCGCACGGCGTGACGGGCGAGGTTCGCCTGAAGCTGTTCGGCGAAGGTCTGGACAGCCTGAAAGCGCACAAGCGCTTCAACGACGGCGCGCTGACTCTCACGAAGCTCCGCAGTGACAACAAGGGCGGGGCGATCGCGCGCTTCGCCGAGGTTGCGGACCGCACCGGTGCCGAAAACCTTCGCGGAACCGCACTGACAGTGCCGCGGGCTAGTCTGCCGGATCTGGCGGACGACGAATTCTACCATTCCGACCTGCTCGGCCTCCCGGCAATTTCCGAAACCGGTGAGAAAATCGGCCATGTCTGCGCGGTCGAAAATTTCGGCGCGACCGATATCGTCGAGATCGAGAAGATGGACGGAAGGAAATTCATGGTCCCGCTGACCGACCATGCGGTGCCAGAGTGGAACGGCGAGCGGCTGGTCGTTGCGGCGGGGTTCGTCGACTAGCGCCTGAGCGGCCGCGCCTTGGCAAGGTGATTACGAATCGTGGTAGCCGCCACGCCGGCCTGGCCCATCGCATGACTGATCTGGTCGAGGCCGATCACCACGTCCCCTGCCGCGAAGAGGCCGGACACGCTGGTCTCGCAATGATCGTCGACGATGATGCAGCCTTTTTCGCTGAGTTCGGCCCCGCATCTTTCGGCAAGGCCCGAACGGATCTGCGAGCCCAGCGCGGGGTAGAGGCTGTCGAAGGTCATCCTGCCTTCGGCCGTTTCCACGGCGATCCGTTCGCCCTCGATCGTGAAACCGCCGCACGGGCCGGCCACGCGCCTGATCCCGGCCTCGTCGAGCGCTTTCGAGCACTCGTCTGACAGATCATGGTCTCCATGCGGACTGATCAGCGTCAGGTCGGCGGTGTAGCCGCGAAGGAACTGTGCCTCGGCGGTGCCGTGGTCGCCGGTTCCGATCACCGCCACGCGCCTGTCGGTCACCTCGTAAGCGTCGCAGATCGGGCAATAGCGGATGAGCCCCCGCGACATCGCCTCGTCATGCAACTGGTCCTCGATGCCTTCGGGGCGATTGTTGACGACGCCGGTTGCGAGCAGGACCGTTCGCGCGCGATATTCCTCGTCGTCGCAGCGAACGGTGAAACAGTCGCCGTCCTTCGCCAGATCGCTCACCCGCTTGGGATCGCGCCGCGCGCCGTATTTCGCCGCCTGCTCGTACATCCGGTCGAGGAGGTCCTGTCCGTTGATGCCATCGGGAAAGCCCGCATGGTTGTGGCTGGTGGGAATCCAGCTCGCCCGGCTGGTCCCGCAATCGAACATGCGGATCGAAAGGTGAAAGCGGGCGAGATAGATCGCGGCGGTGAGGCCAGCGGGCCCGGCGCCCACGATGATGCAGTCGTCGATCGGTTCGTCCATGTCGCGCTGAACGCCCGGGATGGCAAAGCGTTGCGCGTTTCGCTAACCGCCGCCGCGAGATGACTTTCGCCGCTACCATCCTGACGCTCTACCCAGAGATGTTTCCCGGGCCGCTCGGCACGTCCATGGCGGGTCGTGCGCTGGAGCGCGGAAGCTGGTCGTGCGAGACTTTGCAGATCCGCGATTTCGCCACCGACCGCCACCGAACCGTGGACGATACGCCGGCGGGCGGCGGCGCGGGCATGGTGTTGAGGGCGGACGTGCTCGGTGCGGCGCTCGACAGCGTGGCCGATGCGCGACCCGTGCTCGCCATGACGCCGCGCGGTGCTCCGATCGGACAGGCGCGCATCCGCGAGATCGCCGCCGGGCCGGGCGTCACCATCGTGTGCGGCCGGTTCGAGGGCTTCGACGAACGCTTCTTCGAGGCGCGGCCGCAGGTCGAGCAGGTTTCGCTCGGCGACATCGTCCTGTCCGGCGGGGAGACCGCAGCGATCGCCATTCTCGATGCTTGCATTCGCCTGCTTCCCGGCGTAATGGGCGCGCCCGAAAGCGGAGCCGAGGAATCGTTCGAGAACGGTCTCCTCGAATATCCGCAATTCACCCGACCTTATGAATGGGAAGGGCGCACGATCCCTGAAGTGCTGCGATCGGGGGATCATGCGAAGATCGCTGCTTGGCGCGAGGCAAGGAGCGAGTACGATACACGGTTACGCAGGCCGGACCTTTGGGAGCGCTACAGTGGCGCTCGGGACCAGTCTGCCTCTGGCGCGCGGCGCGATATGAAGGACGATTAGGCGATGAACCTGATCCAGACACTCGAAGCCGAAGCGATCGAAAACCTCGGCAAGGATATTCCCGATTTCCGCGCGGGCGACACCGTCCGCGTCGGCGTGAAGGTCGTCGAAGGCACCCGCGAGCGTGTGCAGAACTTCGAAGGCGTCGTGATCGCCCGTTCGAACCGCGGCATGGGTTCGAACTTCACCGTGCGCAAGATGAGCTTCGGCGAAGGCGTGGAACGCGTTTTCCCGCTTTATTCGCCGATCGTCGACAGCATCACCGTGGTGCGTCGCGGCATCGTGCGTCGCGCCAAGCTGTATTACCTGCGCGGCCGCACCGGCAAGTCGGCGCGTATCGCCGAGCGTCGGGACAACGCTCCCAAGTCCTGATCTTCGAGCCGCGTAAGCCGATCACCAAGGTTTGCCAAAAGGGCGCTCCGGTCTATGCCGGGGCGCCTTTTTCGTTTCAGGACAGACCATTTGCCATGCGCGCACTCCTTGCTTCCACTTGCCTCTTCCTCGCAGCCCCTCTCGCCGCGCAGGAGGGGGCGGTGACCGGCGCCGCGCCCGAACTGACCTTCGAGCGGGTCTTCGCCTCGCCCAGTCTCGACGGTCCCACTCCGCGCCAAGCCAAACTTTCGCCGGACGGGCGCTATCTCACCCTGCTGCGCAACCGCGAAGATGACCGCGAACGCTACGACCTGTGGGCCTATGACCGCGAGAGCCGGCAGTGGTCGATGCTGGTGGACAGCGAGAAGCTCGGTTCGGGCCGCGCGCTGTCCGAAGAGGAAAAGATGCAGCGCGAACGCGCCCGCGTCGGCAGCCTCAAGGGCATCATCACCTATCAGTGGGCGAGCGACGGGAAGGGCGTTCTCGTACCTCTCGATGGCGATCTCTATCTCGCGCGGCTGGGCGGTGAAGTCGTGCGACTGACCGACACCGAGGAGAGCGAACTCAACCCCGCGCTTAGCGAGACGGGCGAATACGTCTCTTTCGTGCGCGACCGGCGGTTGTGGGTCGGGGAAGTGGGCGCGGAAGCGAGCCCGGCCACGCCCTCCGAAGCGAGCGAGGCCGTCCGCTGGGGCGAGGCCGAATTCGTCGCGCAGGAAGAAATGGGCCGTCTCACCGGCTACTGGTGGAGCCCGGACGATCGCCGCATCGCGGTCGAGCGTTTTGACGAAAGCGAGGTCGGCGTAGTCACCCGCGCGGCGATCGGGGCCACCGGTACGCGTGTGTTCGACCAGCGCTATCCGGTGGCGGGCAGCCCGAACGCCAAGGTCGAGCTGTTCGTCATGGACCCCGACGGCCAGAACCGGGTCGAAGTCGATCTGCGCGGCAACCAGTCGCCTGAACATTACGATGCGGAGAATGCCGACGACTTCTATCTCGCACGGGTCGACTGGGCACCCGACGGCAGCGCGCTCTACGTCCAGCGGCAGAACCGCCAGCAGACACGGATGGATGTGCTGAGGGTGGACCCCGCCACCGGCGCGAGCAAGATCGTGCTCCAGGAAGAGGCTTCGCAGTCCCATGGAGGCGAGGGGTACTGGATCAACCTGTCCGACAATTACCGCATTCTCGACAACGGCGATCTTCTCTGGTGGTCGGAGCGCGACGGGTACGGCCATCTCTATCGCTACCGCGGGGACGAGGGCTGGCGCAGCTATCAGCAGCTCACCAGCGGCAATTTCGTCGTCACCGATCTGATCGGAGTGAACGAGGGCGAAGGCCGGCTGTTCTACCTCGCCACGAGCGAGGAGGATCCGCTGGAGCAGCACGTCTATTCGCTCGATTTCGAAACAGATATGCCGTCCGCGCCCCGGCGTCTGACCGAACAGGGCTTTACCCATTCGGCGACGATGGATGCGAAGGGCCAGACACTTCTGATCTCCCGCTCGAGTGACAATTCGCCGCCTCAAAGCTATATCGCCGACCAGCAGGGTACGCGGCTGGCCTGGGTGGAGGAAAACGCGCTCGATGCCGACCATCCCTATGCGCCCTATCTCGCAAGCCACCGTCCCGTGGAATACGGCACCATCGCGGCCGAGGACGGCACGCCGCTTTATTGGGAGATGGTGACGCCGGAACTCGAACCCGACAAGCGCTACCCGGTCTATTTCTACCATTACGGGGGGCCGGGACCGCAAACCGTGAACCGGGGCTGGGACGGCGCTCTGCGTCAGGCGATCGTCGACAAAGGCTACATCTGGTTCGCGCTCGACAATCGCGGCAGCGCCAATCGCGGTGTCGCCTTCGAACAGCCGATCTACCGCGCGATGGGCACGGTCGAGGTGCGCGACCAGAAGGCGGGGGCGGAATACTTGAAAACGCTCCCCTTCGTCGATCCGGACAAGATCGCGATCGATGGCTGGTCCTATGGCGGCTACATGACTCTGAAGCAGCTCGAGGCCGATCCGGGCCTTTACGCCGCAGGAATCAGCGGTGCGCCGGTCACGAACTGGCAACTTTACGACACGCACTACACCGAACGCTACATGGGCACGCCGCAGGCCGATACCGCCGCGTATGAGGCCGCTTCGGCAATCCCGAACGCGGCAAACATCTCCGATCCCCTGCTGATCATCCACGGCATGGCCGACGACAATGTGGTGTTCGAAAATGCCACGGCAGTCATCGCCGCGATGCAGGAAGCCAACGTGCCGTTCGAGATGATGCTCTATCCCGGCTACACCCACCGGGTGTCGGGCGAGAACATCTCGCCCCACCGCTACAACACGGTATTCCGGTTCCTCGAAAGCCATGGCGTGACGCCGCCCGAATGAACAGGCCACGCGGCAAGGCGAAGAAGGGGCAGCTCGGCCTTGCCGCGGTCTGGGCGATCGCGGTTGGCGGCATGGTCGGCGGCGGGATCTTCTCCACGCTCGGAGTCGTCATCGCCAATGCCGGCCACTGGGCGGCGCTCAGCTTCGTGCTCGGCGGGCTGGTTGCCTACGCCACCGGACACAGTCTCGCGGCGCTGACGGTCGAGAAAGACGAAGCAGGCGGCATCTACAGCTTCCTGCGTGACCTCGAATTCGCCCGGCTAGCGAAATGGAGTGCCTGGATCCTGTTGGCGGGCTATGTCCTCACCTGCGCGGTCTATGCCTACACGTTCGGGGCTTATCTCGGCCACGCACTGGGCGGACCGTCCTGGTTGCCCCCGGCCATGGCGGCCTCGGCGATCCTTGCGATGACCGCGATCAATCTGCGCGGTGCGGGGCAGGCGGCCGGCGTGGAGATCGCCATCGTCGCGGTCAAGCTCGTGATCCTTACCGGGCTCGCGGCATTCGGCCTGTGGCAGTTCGATGCGGCGAAGCTGTCGATCCCGGACCAGCCGGGGATGATCGGCGTGGTGATCGGCGCGGCGAGTGTGTTCATGGCATACGAGGGCTTCGAACTGGTCGCCTATGATTACGACGAGATGGCGGATCGCAAGAAGGTGATGGGCCGGATCATGCCGCTGGCCATCGGCAGCGCGGCGGCGATCTACGTGCTCGTGGCGCTCGCGGTGCCGATGCTGACCGGGACGCAGGCCGTCATCGAAAACGGCGAGGTCGCACTCAGCCAGGCAGGGCAGGCCGCGCTCGGTACGGCAGGCCTCATCGCGGTGACGATCGCAGCCGCGCTTTCCACGGCGAGCGCGATCAACGCGACGCTGTTTTCTTCTGCCCGTCTGGCACGAGAGGTGGCGGATGACGGAGCCCTGCCGGCGGCTCTGGGTCGGCGCAACGACGCCGGGTCGCCTCAATGGGCAGTTCTGAGCCTGGCTGCGCTGGCACTGGCGCTGGCGGTGCTGGGCGGGCTCGACGGCCTGGTGAGCGGGGCGAGTGTCGTGTTCCTTCTCGTGTTCGGAACGCTCAACGCGCTGGCCGTCAAGGAGGGGGTGGGAAGGCGCTGGATCACCTTGCCGGGGGCCGTGCTGGCCTTCGCTGCGCTGCTGGTGCTGCTGGCGCATTTCGCGGGACTGATCTGATCGGGGCCGCAGCCTTGCGCATTGTGCGCTTGCGAGAGCGCGGTCAGTCGCTATCTCGGCCATGTATTGAAACTGGAGAAGCGCATTGGGTTATCGGGTAGTCGTGGTCGGAGCGACGGGGAATGTCGGACGCGAGGTGATGCAGGTCCTCGCCGAGCGCGGCTTTCCCTGCGACGAAGTGGCGGCAGTCGCGTCGAGCCGGAGCCAGGGGTCCGAGGTCGAGTTTGGCGACACCGGCAAGATGCTCAAGTGTCAGAACATCGAATATTTCGACTGGAACGGCTGGGACATCGCCCTGTTCGCGGCCGGAAGCGGCCCAGCGAAGCAATATGCGCCCAAGGCCGCGGCCGCTGGCTGCGTGGTGATCGACAATTCCTCGCTCTACCGCATGGAGCCTGACGTTCCGCTGATCGTGCCGGAGGTCAATCCGGAGGCGATCCACGATTATTCCAAGCGCAACATCATCGCCAATCCCAACTGCTCGACCGCGCAGCTCGTGGTGGCGCTGAAGCCGCTGCATGACGCGGCGAAGATCAAGCGCGTCGTCGTCTCCACCTACCAGTCGGTCTCCGGTGCGGGCAAGGCGGGGATGGATGAACTGTTCGAGCAGAGCCGCAACATCTTCGTCGGCGATCCGACCGAACCGGTGAAGTTCACCAAGCAGATCGCCTTCAACGTCATTCCGCATATCGACGCCTTCCTCGACGATGGTTCGACCAAGGAGGAATGGAAGATGGTGGTCGAGACGAAGAAGATCCTCGATCCCAAGGTCAAGGTCAGCGCGACCTGTGTCCGGGTGCCGGTTTTCGTCGGCCATTCCGAGGCGGTGAACATCGAGTTCGAGAACGAGATTTCGGCCGAACAGGCGCAGGACATCCTGCGCGAGGCGCCGGGCTGCATGCTCGTCGACAAGCGCGAGGACGGGGGATACATCACGCCAGTAGAGGCTGCCGGGGACAGTGCGACCTATATCAGCCGCGTGCGCGAGGACCCGACGGTCGACAATGGCCTGGTCCTCTGGTGCGTAAGCGACAATCTGCGCAAGGGCGCGGCTCTCAATGCGGTGCAGATCGCCGAACTGCTCGGCCGCGAATGCCTGAAAAAGGGCTGATCTCGCTGCGATCCGCCGCTGAACTGATTGCAGCGATCGCGCTCGCCGGGTGCAGCGCTGCGCCGGAGCCCAGCGGCGAAAGCGAGCCAAAGGCTGCGGATGTCCGCGCCGATCCCGTCGATCGCGCGGCAACCGCTCAGCACGAGGAGATCGGAACAAGAGCCCGGTTGGCCCTGCTGTCCGATGGTTTCGCCTATCGCGTAGCTGGCGGCACCTCGAGCGAGGAGGTCGGCTTCGGCATCCGGCGCGAGACGGTGGAGCGGATTGCTCGCCAGCAATTCGGCGAGCCGAGCGAGCGATCGGCCAATGCCGAATGTGGGGCGGACCCGATGTCATTCAGCCGATACGGATCGCTGACCTTCAATTTTCAGGACGGTAGGCTGACTGGCTGGTTTCTCGATAGCGGAAGCGAGCTCGCCACGGCGGACGGGGTGCAGCCCGGGACGACTTCGTTTACAGACATCGAACGGGAACGCGGCGCGGCCATGGTCGAGGGCAGTTCGCTTGATCGCGAATTCCGCTACGCGTCCTCCGACGGCGGCGACATCGGAGGTTTCCTCGATGCTGACGGCACGGTTGCCTCCCTTTATGCGGGCGCTCAGTGCTTCTTCCGCTAGAGACGTTTCAAGCGGCGAGTTGCCACAATTGCTGCGCGGCGAGCACGATGAAGAGCAGCGCCGATCCGGCCAGCACGCCGTTGGCCAGCCATCCGTTCCGCGCTTCGGCCGGCACCTGCCGCGAATTGAGCAGCAAAAGCAGCGTGATCGCCAGAAACGGCATGAACAGCGCGCCGAACGCGCCATACACGATCACCAGCAGGAACGGCCGACCGGCGAACAGCAGCAACATGGGCGGGAAGGTCAGCCAGCACAGATAGAAGTGGAAGGCGGGCGAACCCTCGTGATCGCCTTCGGGGATCCCTCCGCGCATCTGGTACCACCAGTCCGCGAAGAACAGGCTCATCCCGTGCCAGACGCCGAACAGGCTCGAAATCGCGGTCGCTGCGAAGCCGACGAGGAACAGGGAGGCGATACCCGGCCCGAACCGATCGCTCAGCACGTCGGACAGGCCCAGCAGGCCGCGATCGCTGTCCTGCAAGGCAATTCCGGCAGAATAAAGCAGCTCCGCACCGACAATCAGCATAGCGATGACGAAGACTCCGGTGACGATGTAGGCCGTGGCGTTGTCGAGCCGCATGGTCGGCAGCCAGGGGATGCCGTTCCAGCCCTTGACTTGCGCCCAGTACCCGTAGGCCGCAGTCGTGACCGTACCGCCGACGCCGCCGATCAATCCGAGCGTGTAGAACAGCGATCCCTCCGGCAGGCTTGGCCACAGTCCGGTGGCGAGATCGGGCAGGTCGGACGAGACCAGGAGCGCCAGACCCACGATTATGACGAACATCGTGCCGACCAGCACCTTCATGATCGTCTCGAAGGTCTCGTAGCGGTTAAAGGAGACGAACACGAACCCGACAAGGCCCGCGATGATGGCCCACGCCCAGAGCGGCAGGCCAGGAAACAACGCGCTCAGAGGCAGGGCGGTCGCGCTCATGGCGGTCGCACCATAGATGAAGCCCCATACGATCACGTAGATGCCGAAATACCAGCCTGTCCATCGCCCGAGCGTCCGCCAGCCCGCGAGGATCGTCGATCCGGTGGCCAGATGATAGCGCGCCGACCCCTCTGACAAGGCAATCTTCACCACGCATCCCAGCACCGCCGCCCAGAGTAGTGCGTAGCCGAAACGCGATCCGGCAATCAGTGTAGCGACCAGATCGCCCGCGCCGACGCCGGTCGCCGCTACGACGATCCCCGGACCCAAGTGACGCAGGCGCGCGATCCCCGAGGGTGCCTCCGGTGTCGCTCCGGATTGCCGATTTTCCACGCAACTCTCCTTCTTTCGCGACGTTGGCAGAGCGTCCCTGGCCACACAATGCCGATCCCCTACCTCTCCCGCCTTGCGACGGCGGCAGGTCTGCGCCATCCCGCACGCGACTGGAGAACACGCTATGACCGACGCGGGATCAGAATTTTTCGAAAGCTTCGACGGGACCCGACTGGCACTGCATCGCCATGGCAGCGGGCGCCCTTTGGTGCTGCTCCACGGCCTGTTCTCCAGCGCACGAATGAACTGGATCAAGTGGGGGCATGACGAAGCGATCGCGGCAGAAGGCTACGAAGTGCTGATGCTCGACTTTCGCGTGCACGGAGAAAGCGAGGCGCCGCACGATCCGGCGCGCTATCCCGAAAACGTGCTCGTCCGTGATGTCGCGGCGTTGGTCGATCACCTCGGGCTCGATGAGTACGATCTCGGCGGATTTTCCCTCGGCGCCCGCACCTCGCTGCATGCGGTGGCGAACGGTGTACTGTCCCCGGCGCGGCTGGTGGTCGGGGGCATGGGCACCGCAGGTCTTGGCGAATGGGAAAAGCGGGCGGCCTATTTCCGCCGGGTCATCGACGAGTTCGACGCCATACCCCGCGACGATCCAGCCTATTTCTCGATGCAATTCCTGAAGTCGCAAGGGGTCGACCGGAAAGCGGCACGGCTGCTGCTCGACACCATGCCGGATCTCGATCTTGCCCGGCTCGCTGGCGTCACGATGCCGGCGCTGGTCGTGTGCGGTGACGAGGATCGGGACAACGGTTCGGCCGAGGAGCTTGCGGATCTCTTGCCGGGCGCGACCTACATGGAGGTTCCCGGTACTCACATGAGCAGCGTTACCAAGCCCGATCTCGGACGCGCGATTGCGGACTGGCTCGGGCCCGCCGCTTGATTAAGGATGGGCACAGGTGCAAGCCGGCACTCACGTCGATCGAAATTAGCCTTAGAAAGACCTCCCCAATGAAACTGTTCCAGACCTCGCTCGCAGCCATCGCGATCGCCACCGCGGTCCCGGCACTTGCGCAGGAAGCTGCGCCGATGGCGCCCGAGACCGCCAGCTATCCGATGACCCCGGCGGGCGCGAAGCAGTTCGTCGACGCCGTGGAAGCGGAGATGGGTCCGCTCACCGTCGAGAACGCCCGGGTCAACTGGGTGAACTACACCTACATCACCGACGACACCGACGCTCTCGCTGCGGCCAGCAATGCCGTGCTGACCGAGAAGGGTGTCGAGAATGCGCTGCAGGCCGCGAAATATGCCGACATCGCGGGCCTCGATCCGGTCGTCATGCGCAAGCTGAACATCCTTCGCAACGGGCTCACCCTGCCGGCGCCGACCACGCCGGGCGCCGCGACCGAGCTGAACGAGATCTCGACCAGCCTTTCCAGCCAGTACGGCAAAGGCAAGGGCACGCTGAACGGCGCGGAAATCAACGGCTCCGACATCGAAGCTGAGATGGGCAATCCCGAACGGACCCCTGCCGAACTCGCCGAGATGTGGGCGAGCTGGCACACCAATGTCGGCGCGCCGATGAAGGACGATTACGCCCGGCTGGTCGGCATCGCCAACGAAGGCGCGGCCGAACTCGGCTTCGACGATGTCGGCGCCATGTGGCGTTCGGGCTACGATATGGACCCGGCTGAATTCACCGCCATGACCGAACGGCTGTGGCAGGAAACCCGGCCCCTCTACGAGGCGCTCCATACCTATGTCCGGACCAAGCTGAACGAGAAATACGGCAGCGAGGTCCAGCCTGCCACCGGTCCGATCCGCGCCGACCTGCTCGGCAATATGTGGGCGCAGGAATGGGGCAATATCTATCCACTGGTGGCGCCCGAAGGTTCGGGCGATCTTGGCTACGATATCGGCGAGTTGCTGAAGGCGCAGAACAAGGGACCGATTGACATGGTCCGGATCGGTGAGGGCTTCTATTCCTCGCTCGGCTTCGAACCGCTGCCCGAAACCTTTTACCAGCGCAGCCTGTTCACCAAGCCGGCCGATCGCGAGGTCGTGTGCCATGCGAGCGCGTGGGACGTCGACAACGTGGACGACATCCGGATCAAGATGTGCATCAAGGTGAACGCCGACGATTTCGTCACCATCCACCACGAGCTCGGCCACAATTACTACCAGCGCGCCTACAACGAACAGCCGCTGACCTTCCTGACCGGTGCGAATGACGGCTTCCACGAGGCGATCGGCGATTTCGTCGCGCTGTCGATTACTCCCGAATATCTCGTCCAGATCGGCCTGCTCGACCGCGCGCAGGTGCCGAGCGCGGACAAGGATACCGGCCTGCTGCTGCGCCAGGCGATGGACAAGGTGGCGTTCCTGCCCTTCGGCCTGCTGGTCGACAAATGGCGCTGGGGCGTGTTCGACGGCTCGATCACTCCGGCGGAGTACAACACTGTCTGGCACGATCTGAAGCGCGAATATCAGGGCATCGTGCCGCCGGTGGAGCGGCCCGCCGACGCCTTCGATCCGGGCGCGAAGTACCATATCCCGGCGACGACGCCCTACACTCGCTATTTCCTCGCGCGGATTCTGCAGTTCCAATTCTACAAGGCTGCCTGCGACATGGCGGGCTGGACGGGCCCGCTGCATCGCTGCTCGTTCTACGGCAACAAGGAAGTAGGCCAGAAGCTGAACGCGATGCTCGAAATGGGCGCGAGCAAGCCGTGGCCCGACGCGCTGGAAACCTTCACCGGCACGCGCGAGATGAGCGCCAAGCCCATGCTCGAATATTTCGCGCCGCTAATGGATTGGCTGGAAGAGCAGAACGCGGGCAAGCAGCAGGGATGGTAAGGATCGCTGTTCTTCTCGCCGCCCCACTGGCGCTGGCGGCCTGCGTTCAGGGCGGCGCGAATTCGGCTCCCGTCGCGTCGGGATCCGATGGCGCGCTGTTCGTGGCGGGCAAATTCGCCGACACGCTCGCGCGGATTGACCTCGCCACGGGCCGCGAAACGGTGCGGGTGGACAGTTGCGCCACCCCACACGAACTGGCGACTTCGCCGGACGACCAGTATGTCGCGCTCGCCTGCTATGGTGGGACTAGCGTCGACATCTTCCGCACCGTTGGGCTGGAAAAGGTGAAGTCGATAGATCTGGGCGAGAATGCCCGGCCGCACGGCATCGTCTGGCATGCGAACGGCGATCTCTACGCGACGGCGGAGGGGCGCAAATCGGTCTTCTGGATCAAGGACCCGCTCGGCGCTGCCGAAACCTTCGAATACGGCACCGGGCAGGAGGGCACGCATATGCTGGTCGTCGCGCTCGATGGCCGCCACGCCTGGACCACCGATCTCGGTTCGAAAACAGTGACGCGGGTCGATCTGCTCACCCGCCGCGCCCCGCAGTCGATCGGGGTCGGCGTCGAGCCGGAAGGGATTGCGCTCGCGCCCGACGGGCAGACGCTCTATGTCTCGGCGCGCGGGTCCGACGAGGTCTATGCGATCGATCCGCAAAGCATGGAGGTGCGCAAGACACTGGCAGTTGGCGATTTCCCGCTGCGCATCGCCGTTCGGCCGCAGGGTGATTTCGCCGTGACGTCCGACCTCGAAGATGGCGGTCTGACGGTAATCGACCTAGCCGATTTCTCGGTGGCGCGCAGGATTACCGTATCCAGTCCGGCAGAGGCGGATGCCCGATTCCAGGTCACAATCCTGTGGTCGCCCGATGGCGAACGGATCTATGTCGCCGAAACGAAGTCGGATACCATCGCCGAAGTTGATTTCGCTACCGGTACTGTCTTGCGGCGTTTGCCCGGTACCGGGGGCGGGGATGGCATGGCGATCGTGGAATAACGTCGGATTTCGTTGAAGGGGGTATGATCATGGGGTTCAAGTCGATCGCATTCACTGCCTTGGCCACCGGTTTCGTCGGGCTGGCGCACCCCGCTCACGGGCAGACCGTTACCGCCGGAGATCCGGACGGCATGGTCGATGTCCTCACTGATGCGGGATATGATGCGAGCCTGGAAACCGACGACTATGGGGATCCCAAGATCGTTACCGAAGCGGGCGGCTGGCCGACCAGCATCGTCTTCTACGATTGCGACGAAAACACGCATGACGGCTGCGGATCGGTCCAGTTCGTGACCGGGCTCGATCGCAGGGACCCGATGCGACCGGAAGACGCTCTGGCCATCAGCCAGCGGTTCCGTTTTCTCGCCGTATCGCTGGACGAGGAGGGCGATCCCTTCCTCCACTGGGACGTGATCACCGATGAGGGTGTATCTGCCGCGACCTTCCTAAAGGCGTTTCGTCGGTTCGGCGAGACGGTGAACGATGCGTCGGAGGTAATCTTCGCCGAGGAACGCGGGCAAGAGTAGGCACGATAGCGGCAATGCGAAAAAATCTGCCCGTGGTCGGCTGGCGCGAGCTGGTCCACCTTCCCGAGCTTGGCCTCCATGCGCTTCCGGCGAAGATCGACACCGGGGCGCGCACCTCGTCGCTCCATGCCACGGTGATCGACGAATACGAGCGGGATGGCGAACAGTATGTCCGTTTTGCGGTCGACTTCTCGGAGCAGCAGGTTCGCCAGGTGTGCGAGGCCGTTCATGTCGACTGGCGCGGTATCACGAGTTCCAACGGCAAGACTCAGCGCCGCCGGATCGTTAAGACGCCGCTCAAAATCGGGAGCGTCGAATTCCGCGCGGAAATAAGTCTCGCCGATCGTTCGGACATGAAATTTCCGATGCTGATTGGCCGCTCTTCGCTTAGAAGACGGTTCGTCGTCGACTCGGGCCATTCGTGGCTGCAGACATCCGGCCGCAAGCCGGTCGAAGGGCACATACCCTGAATTTTCGGCCATCAAGGAGTGCGGGCCCATGAAAATCGCCATGCTGGCGCGCAACGCCAATCTCTATTCTCACAAGCGACTGGTCGAGGCTGCCGAGCAGCGGGGCCATTCGCTCGACATACTTAACACCACGCGCTGCACGGTGAACATCGCCAGCCACCGTCCGACATTAACCTACAACGGCGAACAATTGTCGGGCTACGAGGCGGTGATTCCCCGGATCGGGGCTTCGATCACGAACTACGGGCTGGCTGTCCTTCGTCAGTTCGAGATGCAAGGGGTCTGGCCGCTCAACGAGAGCATCGCCATCGGTCGTAGCCGTGACAAGCTGCGCTCGATGCAGATACTCGCCAAGCATGGGCTGGGCCTCCCGCTGACCGCCTACGCCAACGATCCCAAGGCGGCCGAAGAGATCATCAAGGCAGTGAACGGCCCGCCGGTGGTGATCAAGCTGCTCGAGGGAACGCAGGGCATCGGCGTGGTTCTGGCCGAGACGATGTCGTCGGCAAAATCGGTGATCGAGGCGTTTCGCGGCGCCAACGTCAACATTCTGGTGCAGGAATTCATCAAGGAAGCAGGCGGCACCGATATTCGCGCGCTGGTGATCGGCGGCAAGGTCGTCGCGGCGATGAAGCGTACCGGGGCGCCCGACGACTTCCGCAGCAATCTCCACAGGGGCGGCAGCGCCCAACTGATCAAGATCACGCCCGAGGAACGCAGCACGGCCGTTCGGGCCGCCAAACGCATGGGCCTGAACGTGTGCGGTGTGGATATGCTGCGGAGCAATCACGGCCCGGTCATCATGGAGGTGAACTCCTCGCCCGGTCTCGAGGGGATCGAAGCCGCCACCGGCAAGGACATTGCCGGAATGATCATCGATTTCGTGAGTGCGAATGCGAAGGGCGGCAAGACCAAGACTAAGGGCGTAGGCTGACCGCTCGCAGCGGCGTGGCTGTTCGACCTCAGCGGAACGGCGGCTCGTTGAAGGCACGCAGCTTGCGCGAGTGGAGCCGCGGCCCTTCCTTGCGTAGGTGACGGCAGGCGGTGACGCCGATCTGCAGATGCGCGGCGATCGCTTCTTCGTAGAACTTGTTCGCCTGCCCCGGCAGCTTGATTTCCCCGTGCAGCGGTTTGTCGCTGACGCATAGCAAGGTGCCATAGGGAACGCGGAAGCGATATCCCTGCGCGGCGATGGTCGCGCTTTCCATGTCGATTCCGACCGCACGGCTCAGCGACAGGCGACGTGCAGTCTGCGTATAACGCAGCTCCCAGTTACGGTCGTCTGTGGTGACCACTGTGCCCGTGCGCATGCGCCGCTTCAGATCGTTGCCGTGCTCCCCCGACACCTCCTCCGCCGCGCCCGCTAGGGCTTGTTGTACTTCGGCGATCGCGGGAAGCGGGATTTCCGGCGGCAGGACCGGGTCGAGGACATGGTCGTCACGCAGATAGGCGTGGGCGAGCACGTAGTCGCCGATTTTCTGGCTAGGGCGCAGGCCTCCGCAATGGCCGATCATGAGCCATGCTTCCGGCCGCAATACAGCGAGATGATCGCAGATCGTCTTCGCGTTGCTGGGGCCCACGCCGATATTGACCAGCGTGATCCCGCCACGCCCTTCGCCGACCAGATGATAGGCGGGCATCTGATGCCGTCGCCAGGCGGTGTCGGAAAGCTGGGCGCGAGCGTTTTCGGTGCGCTCGGAAATGTGCAGCCCGCCTGCGCCAGCAAGGTGCGAGCATCCATCCGCACCGATGCGCGCGCCGGCCCAGTCGACGAATTCGTCCACATAGCGGTGATAGTTGGTGAAGAGGATGAAACGCTGGAAGTCTTCGGGCCGGGTGCCCGTATAATGGGCAAGGCGGGCAAGGCTGAAATCCGTACGCAGCCCGTCGAACAGGGACAGCGGAATGGGCGCTTCCGGATTGTCGAGCTCGATCCCGTCGGCAAGCTCGTCGCCTATGTCGGCAAGCTCGGTCGACGGAAAATGCCGGGCGATCTCGTTGGGATCGATTCCCGCCATCTGCGCTCCGGCGCTGCCGTCGAGCACATAGGGGAAGGGTATTTCCTGGTCCGAAGAGCCGACCTCGACCTCGATTTCGTAATTCGACGAGATGAGTTCGAGCTGCTCCGCAAGATAATCGCGGAACAGCTCCGGTCGAGTCACCGTGGTGGTGTAGAGGCCGGGCGCGTTTAGGCGTCCGAAGGCGCGGCTCCGGTCAGCGGGCTGGTCGCCGCCGCGAAAGCGAAGACGAAGTTCGGGATAAGTGTAGGATCCGTCGGTGCGCCGTTCCAGAGGCGGTACGGTCCGGTCGCGTCCGAAGGCGATGACGTCTTCGCGCAGACGTTCGACCGCCGCGTTGTAAACCTTTTCCACCTTGTCGAGGATGCTATCGATCGAATCCATAATTCCGGCCCTGGGCTCCGTGTTCCTGGTGTCGCGCTGGCTGCCATGGCATCCTAGCGGTTACAAAAAGGGCGCGGAAGCCGAAGCTGCCGCGCCCGCTTTGGTTCGTCCGAAAGCCGTGATCAGCTTTCCGCGACGTCCTGTGAAGTGGTGTCGGGCGCGGTCGCCTCGATCTTCGCTTCGCGAACCGACGTGCCCTCTTCGGTGCTGACGCCGTCTTCGAGCAGGTCGGACGGGATCTCGCCCGGCTCGAGGTTCGGATCAGTGCGATTGGCGGCGGCCGCTTCCTCGATCTCGCGCTGTTCGTCCTCGAACATCTGCGCAAGAACGTCGACGCCCTGGCTCTGCAGTTCGGCTTCGTCTTCCGAGCGGGCGACGTTCGCCTTGACCGTCACGTGCACTTCGGGGTGAAGCGCGACAGTGACGTCGTGCATGCCGATCGCCTTGATCGGGCTGCCCATGACGACCTGCTTTTTGTCGACCTGGTGGCCCTTTTCAGCAAGACCATTGACGATGTCGCGGACATTGACCGAGCCGTAGAGCTGGCCGGCATTAGACGAGGAACGGATCATGACGATCTCGACGCCGTCGATGTCCTTGCCCGAGGTCTCGGCCTCGGTGCGGCGCTCGGCGTTTTCCTTTTCCAGACGCTCGCGATTGGCTTCGAACACCTTCTTGTTGGCGTCGTTCGCGCGCAGGGCCTTCTTCTGCGGAAGCAGGAAGTTGCGGGCGTAGCCGTCCTTCACGGTGACGACGTCACCGATCGAGCCGAGATTTCCGATCCGTTCGAGGAGGATGATATCCATGCGTCTTCTCCTCTTACTTCACGATGTAGGGAAGCAGGCCGATATGGCGCGCGCGCTTGATCGCCTTGGCGAGTTCGCGCTGCTTCTTCGCCGAGACGGCGGTGATGCGGGAAGGAACGATCTTGCCACGCTCGGACATGAAGCCCTGGAGCAGACGGACGTCCTTGTAATCGATGGTCGGCGCATCCTTGCCCTGGAACGGGCAGGACTTGCGGCGGCGGAAAAACGGGCGGGCCATCAGTCGCGCTCCTCACGGTCGGAACGACGCTTCTTGTCGCGCTCGCTCTTGCGCATCATCACGCTGGGGCCTTCTTCGTGTTCGTCCACGCGGATGGTCATGTAGCGGATGACGTCTTCGTTGATGCGGGTCTGGCGCTCGAGCTCCTCGACGACCCCGCCGGGGCCCTCGATGTTGAGCATCACGAAATGCGCCTTGCGGTTGCGGTCGATCTTGTAGGCGAGCGACTTGAGGCCCCAGGTCTCCGTCTTGGTGACCTTGCCTTCATTCGCTTCGACGATCTCGGTCGCGGTGGCGGCCAGGGCGTCGACCTGAGACTGGCTCAGATCCTGGCGCGCCAAGAATACATGCTCGTAGAGAGCCATGTCTTGGTCCTTTCATTGCTGCCGATCGCTGGCTTGTCCGTCCGGATGACGGGGCCCCTCCGGCCTTCTTCGAATCCCCGCCCGAAAGCGAAGGAAGGCGCGCTCATAGCGGGGACGGCGTGGATTGCAAGACTTGAGCGGCCGGAACGCGCGGGGCAGGTGCAGGATCGGCGGCGAGTGATTCGCCCGAGGAGAATTTCATGCCCGGTGGTCTGGTCGCCTTGCTCGACGATGTGTCCGTTATCGCACGAACGGCCGCTGCATCGGTCGACGACATCGGCGTCGCCGCGAGCCGCGCGGGGACCAAGACCGCCGGCGTAGTGATAGACGATGCTGCGGTGACGCCGTCCTACGTGACAGGTCTCGATCCGTCCCGCGAATTGCCGATTATCGCCAAGATTACGCTGGGCAGCCTCAAGAACAAGCTGCTGCTGCTGTTGCCCGGTGCTCTGTTGCTGAGCTGGCTGTTGCCCCAGGCGATCATCTTCATTCTCATGGCAGGCGGGGCTTACCTTTCCTACGAAGGGGCGGAGAAGGTCATCGAGAAGCTTGGCGGTGCCAAGCACGGCCAGACGCTGGAAGACCCGATCGAGGATCCCGTTGCCTTCGAGAACAAACGCGTGAGCAGCGCGATCCGGACTGATCTGATCCTGTCGGCAGAGATCATGGCGATCACTCTCAACGAAGTCGCGGACGAGACTTTTCTCGTCCGGGCGGGCGTTCTGGCAATCGTCGGCATCGCGGTCACGGTTTTCGTTTACGGAGCGGTGGGACTCATCGTGAAGATCGACGATATCGGCCTCCACTTCGCCGAGAAGTCTTCGAAGGTAATGCAATCGATCGGTCGTTTTCTCCTGAAGGCGATGCCGTGGCTGCTCTGGGCTCTGTCGTTCATTGGGACGATCGCGATGCTCTGGGTCGGCGGGGGCATCATCATCCATGGCCTGCACGAACTGGGTCTTCATGGCCCTTCGGACTGGGCGCATGGCGTTCAGCATGCGGTCGAACTGACCACGGGGGGCATGTCGGGAGTGCTGGGTTGGGCGACTTATGCCGCCATTTCGGCACTAGTGGGCCTGGTACTCGGTGGTTTGCTCGTTCTTCTGCTTCACAAGGTGCTCAAGGTCGGCGGCGACGCGCATTAACCATTTCTCACGAGAAGGTCCCGTAATGACACCGCCATGAGATAGGCTGGCAGGAAGTTCTGTCGTCCATCAGTGGCATGGCTGTCGCCCTTTCGGCGGCCGTCGGATAGGGAGCGCGCGTGGGGTCGATCCGCCTCGTGCATTGGTTGCTTTTCATGATCGCTCTCGTTTCAGCGGGGGCGGCTTCCGCGCGTGCGCTCGATCTCGGTCCCCTGACCTGCACGGGCGGGGCCGTTTCGGCGCAGGAGGCTTTCGCGCTCGATCCGATGGCGCTCGATTGCAGTCCGGATCGTTTCGCGGACGGGCGACCCTTCGTGCGTGCGCACGTGGCAATCGATAGCTCGCGTTTCCCCGAGGGCGTGCCCTTGGTCTGGCAGTCCAATCCGGCGCTTTACGATTCCCTCCTGCTGCAATTCACCTATGCCGACGGCTCGCGCCGCCTCGTGGATGTCGACCGCCGTACGGCAACCCGCAACTGGATTGCGGGCAACCGTTTTGCAGTGTCCGTTCCACCGGCAGCGGCTCGATTGGTGGAGGTCGACGCGGTCATCGAGAAGCCTCGCGCGCCTTCGACTTTGCGCAATGCCTTGCTGACGGACCGGACATCTGCGGCACGTGAGCACTACATCCGCTCCTTGGCCTATGTTCTTCTGTGCGGGCTGTTGATCGTACCGTTGGTCTATGATGTCCTGTTCTACCGGGTCCTGCGAGCGCGGTTCATGCTGTGGCACCTGGCCATGGCAACCGCGATGTTCGTCTTCGTATCGTCGAGTTCGGGTCTGGTCTTCATTCCCTTCCCGGATATGCCGCTGGCGACGCGATGGTATCTGAGCAGCGTGAGCCTGACCATCACAATAGCCGCATCGCTGATGTTTACGGTCGGTCTGCTGGAAAGGCGCGTGGTTCCAACCTGGCTATCCGCTTACGTCATCGTCGCCACGAGCGCCCTGCTTGTGCTGAAACTGATCGGCCTGCTGCATTTCGAGTGGATGCGGATGGCGATCGTGTCGTGGTATCTCGTCGCCGTGCTGGCGGCAGCGATCGGCGCCGTCATGCTTATCGCGGTGGGCCTGGCACACAGGATACGAGCAGCCGTCTTTCTCGCGATCGGTTTTTCGGGAATGCTGCTGACCCTGGCGATCACCCTGCTGGTACGCATCGGTTCGGTATCGGTCCGCGTTTCACTCGACGACGTGCTTTATGCGGGGCTGGTGATCATGGTCCTGGGAACTTCGGCCGGGGTTGCCGATCGCTTTCTTGTCCTGCGAAGCGAGCGGGATCGGGCGCGCAGCCGGGCATCCATGCTTGGAAAGCTTGCTCTTACCGACGGGCTGACGGGGCTCCTCAACCGTCGGGCCTTCGATCGCCTCGCTAGTCTGTCGGACAGGCACGGACTGCTGCTGGGGGATATCGACCGTTTTAAGCAGATCAACGACGATTATGGCCATCAGGCAGGAGACGAAGTTCTGTGCCAGGTCGCGTTGGTGCTGCGCGAAGGGATGGGAAATCGGCATGGCGTACGGGTATTCCGTCTGGGTGGGGAGGAATTCGCGATCGTCGCGCCGATTGCGAACGGCGAGGATCTGCTGGACAAGGCTGAGCATCTGAGACTGCTTGTCGAAGAAGGAACAGCCCGGGCGATCTCGAACGATCTGCCCACGATCACGATCAGCTTCGGCGGGGTCGTCGGTCATGGTCAGTCGATGCGCGAGGCGCTGGCCGTGGCGGACCGCGCGCTCTATCGCGCGAAGCGTGGCGGTCGCAACCGGTCCGAAATCGACAGTGCGGTTCAGGCGGGAGATGGCGATGGTCTGGGCGAGTTCCTCTCCGGACAACCCAGTCCCATCTAGTTCATCCCAAATTCGCGAACAGTACGCGGGCGAACTCGCTCAGAGTGTCGTCCCGGGCGCCCATGACAACGATACGGTCGCCCGGGCGGGCGAGCGACAGCAATCGGTCGCTTACCTGTTTGCGCGTCGGAATATATTCGGCGTGGCCGCCGGCATCCTCGATCAGACGGACGATCCGCTCGCTGCCTTCGGTACGGTCGACCGTACCGCCGAAATAGACCGGATCGCACAAGATCACGAGGTCCTCCTCGTCCATTTCGCGGGCAAACGTCTCGGCCAGTTCCTCGCCCATCTGGCGCAAGGGGCCGTAACCATGGGGCTGGAAGAAGGCGAGCACCCGACCCGGATGCGCCTTCAGCGTGCGTAGCGTGGCGGCGCATTTCTCCGGATTGTGCCCGAAATCGTCGATGACGGTGATGGCCGCGTGATTGGTGCCAACGATGTCGAAGCGGCGGGCGATGCCTTCGAACCCGGTCAGGGCCTCGACCGCCGCGCCGACCGGAATGCCGGCTGCCGCCGCACCGGCAATGGCGGCCAGCGCATTGGCGAGATTGTGCCGCCCCGGCATTTGCAGCCGCAGTGCGTGCTCGCTTCCATCGTGTCGATCGATGACCGTTGCCGCCTGCCGCAGCGGACCTTCGGCGATGCTGCCGGACACCACGCCGATCTGCGCCAGTTCCTGCTCGATCCCAAAGGTGATCGCCTCGCTGGCGCGCGGCAGCAGGGCAAGCGCCTCGGCATCGTCGGCGTTGATCACCGCGATCCGGCTGCGAGCGACGAAATCGCCGAACAGCTGGCGCAGTTCGTCCATGCTCTTGTGATCGAGCGAGACATTGAGGAGGACGCCGATGGCCGGGCGATAGAGCGCGATCGAACCGTCGCTTTCGTCGACCTCGCTCACATAGAGGCTCCGCCCGCCCGCGACGGCACTGGCGATAGGATGCGTCTTAGTGACGAAGTTCTTCATCACCGCACCGTTCATGATCGTCGGTTCGCGGCCCGCGCGGTGGAGGATCCAGCCGAGCATGGCAGTGACGGTCGACTTGCCGCTGGTCCCGGCGATCCCGATCCCGGCGCCGCTGGTGTTGAACAGGATCGAATTGAGTTCGGCCCGGGTCATCCGCAGGCAGTCGAGATCGTTCGCGCGGGCAATCTCGGGCACGCTGTCCTCGATCGCAGCCGAGGCAATGACGATCTGGTCGCTTGAGACGATGCCGCTTCCGTCCTGCGGATGGAGAGCGATGCCCTGCGCCTCGATCGCGGCGAATTTCTCCGGCGTGCGGCCCTGATCGTAGCTGCGGTCGGATCCGGCGACCTTCGCGCCGCGCCCGATCAGGATCTGCGCCAAGGGCAGCATTCCCGATCCGCCGATGCCGACGAAGAAGAAGGGACGCTCGAACAATGCCTCAGATGTGGGAAACTCGCTCATGAGCGCGCGGTATTGCGTTGTGCCGGAGGCTGCAAGGGCGCTAGCGTGAGGCCATGCCGACCAGGATAGCGATTTGTGCCCCGGGCAAGCCCTTGCAGCGGGAACGCGCCGAAGCCGTGCAGGCGCTCGCCGCCGGATGGCCGAATGTCGAGCTGCATTTCCACGAACAGTGCTTCGTCGAGGAAGGACATTTCGCCGGCGACGATGCGACGCGGCTCGGCGCATTGCTCGATTGCGCGAACGATTCCGGGATGGACGCGATCTGGTTCGCCATGGGTGGATACGGTTCCAACCGAATTGCGCGTGACTTTCTGGACGGCGCGAACGGTCATGCGCGCTCCAAGAGCTATCTCGGCTATTCCGACACGGGAACGCTGCTCGGCGCGCTCTATCGGCATGGCATGGGGCGGGTGGCGCACGGGCCGCTGGTCGGCGACATCAAGCATGAGGGCGGAGAGGCGGCGATCGCCCGCGCGCTCGACTGGTTGACGGGCGGCGCTAAAGGGCTGGAGCCACATCTCGACGCACGACCGGCAGTAGCCTTCAATCTCATGACGCTGGCGATGCTCGTCGGCACCGAATTCGCGCCGGACTTGACCGATCACGTGGTCATGGTCGAGGAAGTTGCCGAGCATCTCTATGCGGTCGACCGGCTGTTCTTTCACGTCACGCAGCATCTGACCGGGGTTGCGGGCCTGCGGCTGGGGCGGATCAGCGACGTACCCGAAAACAACCGCCCCTTCGGCAGCGACGAAGTGGCCATCGCGCAAGACTGGTGCGGGCGCAGCGGCATTCCGTATCTCGGCCGGGCCGATATCGGGCACGACGCCGCCAACAGGATCGTCCCCTTCGGCCTTGCCGCGCGCGGACCCCGCGCCTAACCGCGAGCCGCGATACAGGAGAGACACATGAATGCGTTCATCTTCCCGGGACAGGGAAGCCAGAAGGTCGGCATGGGCAAGGACCTCGCCGAATCCAGCAAGCACGCGCAGGAGGTCTTCGACGAGGTCGACGACGCGCTGAACCAGAAGCTGTCCCGCGTGATGTGGGAAGGGCCGGAGAGCGAACTGACGCTGACCAGCAATGCCCAGCCCGCGATCATGGCCAACTCGATCGCCACCCTGCGCGTCCTCGAAAAGGAATTCGGCACGACGTTGGCGGACAATGCCGGTTGCGTGGCGGGCCACTCGCTCGGCGAATACAGCGCGCTGTGCGGCGCGAGCATGTTCGGCCTCGTACAGACCGCGAAGCTGCTGCGGCTGCGCGGGATCGCCATGCAGGACGCCGTGCCTATCGGGCTGGGCGCGATGGCCGCGCTGCTCGGCGCCGATATCGAGAAGGCGAGCGCGTTGGCCGAAGCCGCGGCGCAGGGTCAGGTGTGCGAGGTCGCCAACGACAACGACCCGACGCAGGTGGTGATCTCTGGCCATATGGAAGCCATCGACCGCGCCATCGAAATGGCGAAGGAGCACGGGATCAAGCGCGGCATCAAGCTGCCCGTATCCGCCCCGTTCCACTGTTCGCTGATGCAGCCCGCGGCGCTGCGCATGAGACACGCGCTCGGCGATGCCGAGGCCGCCGCGCCTTCGGTTCCGCTTTTTGCGAATGTCACGGCCGCCAAGGTCACCGACAAGGACGATGAACTGGACCTGCTCGTCGACCAGATCATCGGCCGGGTCCGCTGGCGCGAAAGCGTGCTGGCCATGCGCGAGGCGGGTGCCGAGCGTTTTGTCGAGATCGGTGGAAAGGTGCTCTCGCCCATGGTCGGCCGGATCGACGGCGAGGCGCAGACCGTCAGCCTTGTGACCATGGAAGACCTCGAAAACTTTGCGAAGGGGAACGCCTGATGTTCAGCCTCGAAGGAAAAACCGCTCTCGTTACCGGCGCCAGCGGCGGTATCGGCTCCTCGATCGCCCGCGCGCTCGCATCGCAGGGGGCGCGGCTCGCGCTGTCGGGATCGAACGCCGACAAGTTGCGCGCCTTTCGCGAAGAGCTCAATTCCGAATTCGGCCACGACCATGTCGAGATCACCTGCGACTTGTCGAACACGACGCAGGTCGAGGAACTGATACCCGCGACGACCGACACGCTCGGCCGCATGGACATCCTCGTCAACAATGCCGGGATCACGCGCGACAATCTCGCCATGCGGATGAAAGACGAGGAGTGGGATGAGGTCATCCGCATCAACCTCGAGGCGAGTTTCCGACTGATGCGCGCCGCAGCACGCCCGATGATGAAGGCGCGGGGCGGGCGCATCATCTCGATCACCAGCGTCGTCGGCGCGACCGGCAATCCGGGCCAGATGAACTACACCGCGGCCAAGGCCGGCCTTACCGGAATGAGCAAGAGCCTCGCGCAGGAACTGGCCAGCCGGAACATCACCGTCAATTGCGTCGCGCCCGGCTTCATCCGCACGGCGATGACCGAAAAGCTCGACGACAAGCAGAAGGACGCGATCAACGCTCGCATCCCGATGGGCCGGATGGGGGAGGGCAACGAGATCGGTGCGGCGGTGGCCTTCCTCGCCAGCGACGAGGCGGCCTATGTGACCGGGCAGACGCTACACGTGAACGGCGGCATGGCTATGCTGAGCTGATCGCCTGCGGCAGTTCGACCGACTCTTATCCCCAAGGAATCTGCCCACCTTCCGCCGGAACCTTGCCCGCTTTCGCAGCGCGGCTAAGGTCCGATCCGAAAATCCGGCGCTGGTGGGCGATTCCGGCCCTCTCCGCGCCCAAGAGGGACGACAAGGACCATGAAGGCCACCATCGAACGCGCGACACTGCTCCGCTGTCTCAGCCATGTGCAGTCGGTCGTGGAGCGGCGCAACACCATCCCGATCCTGTCCAACGTGCTGATCGAGGCGAGTGGGGACGGCGATCTCAAGGTCATGGCGACCGATCTCGACCTGCAAGTGGTCGAACACATGAGCGCGGCCAGCGTCGAGGATGCGGGCGCGGTCACCGTGTCCGCTCATCTGCTGTTCGACATCGCCCGCAAGCTGCCCGACGGCAGCCAAGTCAGCCTCGAGACCGCCGAGAACCGCATGGAGATCAAGGCGGGCCGCGCGCGGTTCAAGCTGCCCACCCTGCCGCGCGACGACTTCCCCGTGATTGTCGAGGGGGATTTGCCGACGAGTTTCGAGCTGCCAGCCAAGACCCTCGCCGAATTGATCGACCGTACTCGGTTCGCGATCTCGACCGAAGAAACCCGGTATTACCTCAATGGCATCTTCCTCCACGTTTCGGACGAGGATCAGCCCGTGCTGAAAGCCGCCGCGACCGACGGCCATCGCCTCGCCCGCTTCACCCTTCCGCGTCCGGAAGGCGCGGATGGAATGCCTGACGTGATCGTCCCGCGAAAAGCCGTGGCCGAACTGCGAAAGCTGCTGGACGAAGCGATGGATGGCAACGTCCAGGTCGATCTGTCCGCCAGCAAGATCCGCTTCACTCTGGGCGGCGAGGGCGGAGTCGTGCTAACCAGCAAGCTGATCGACGGGACCTTCCCCGATTACAGCCGGGTAATTCCGACCGGTAACGACAAGCTGCTCAAGCTCGACCCCAAGAGCTTCTTCGCAGGCGTCGACCGCGTGGCGACCATCGCCACGGAAAAAACGCGCGCGGTGAAGATGGGACTCGAAAACGACAAGGTCACGCTGACCGTGACGAGCCCCGACAACGGAACGGCAGCGGAAGAACTCGCCGCGGAATATAATGCCGACGGATTTGAGATCGGCTTCAACGCCGGTTATCTCAAGGACATCCTCAGCCAGATCGATAGCGACACTGTGGAACTGCATCTGGCGGACGCCGGAGCGCCGACGCTGATCCGCAAGGACGAGAACTCGCCTGCTCTCTACGTCCTGATGCCGATGCGGGTCTAGCTGGTCGGCCCTCGCATATCCGAGAGGGCCTTTGGCATCATCGAAATGGGGCCTCGCTGACCGATGTCACATTTCGCGCCTCGATGGGATAGGTGATCGCGCGGCATGATGGCACCGAAGTGCCACTCCGGCCTCCGTATCAACCGTCCCGAGCGGCGATCAGGCTGTCGATATCGACGAACTTCTCACGCGGCGAACCGTCCCGGGCCGCGGCGATCTCTGCCGCCTCGATCTTTTGCCAGTCGCGAAAGGTCACGATATCGAGCCCACGCCGCGCTGCCAGTTCTTCGAAGCCCTCGCGACCTCGCTTGTCCCGGCCCGCGCCGATGTCTTCCTCGACCAGATCGATGATCCCGAAGCCGTCCGGTCGGTTGGTCCCGATCGTTCCGGAAGGCCCACGTCTGGCCCAACCGACGCAATAGAGTCCAGGCATGATACGACCATCGTTATTGGCGAACCTGCCGGCGCGCTCGTCGAACGGGACGCCATTGATCGGCGACGTCCGATAGCCGATGCAGGTGACGACGAGGTCGGCCGGGACGATGCTTGTTTCGCCGGTCCCTGTCGCGCGACCGCTCTCTATCGTGGTACGTTCGACCTCGATACCGGTGACCCGGCCATTCTTTCCCATGAAGCGCAGGGGACTGACAAAGAATCCGAACTCGATCCGGATGCTTTTTTCGTCTCGAACGCTTTCAGAAATTGCGGCGAAATCGCGCAGCAGGGCGACCGACTTTCGCACGCCTGGTTCGAGAGTTGCATCATCGCTCACAGGGGGAAGATCTACCGGATCGACGCAAGGGGTCGCGCGATTGAGGTGCACAAGTTCCCCCAGTTCTTTGGGCGTCATCATGATCTGGTGCGGGCCTCGACGGCCGAGGATCGTGATGGTCCTGATCGCGCTGTGATCGAGCGCGTCGAGCGCATGGCGGACGATGTCGGAATTGGCGAATTCTACCCTTGTTTTCGAGAGAATGCGGGCAACATCGAGCGCCACGTTCCCCATGCCCACGATCACTGCCTTCCGGCACGAAAGGTCAGGGGAAAGCCCGGCGAACTGTGGATGACCGTTGTACCATCCGACGAAGCTGGCGCTGCCGAAGACGTTGTCGAGTTCCCCGCCTTCGATGTCCAGCTGGCGATCCTGCGGTGCGCCCGTCGCGAGGATCACCGCATCGTAGAGCTCCTGTAACTCCGCGACCGTGACGTCCTGTCCGACGTGGACATTGCCAGCGAACCTTACATTATCTCCCAGAGCTGTCTTCTCGTAACGCCGCGATACGCCTTTGATCGACTGGTGATCGGGTGCGACACCGCTGCGGATGAGGCCGAAGGGGACGGGCAGCAGGTCGAAAATGTCGACTCGGACTTCCTCGCCCCACTTCTTTTGCGCCGCTTCGGCGGTGTAGTAGCCCGCCGGGCCTGATCCGATGATCGCGATATGTCGCATGGACTTCCTCCGCCAGGCCAAGCTGCTCCGCGAACATGCCGCCACCTTTCTCTCGTGACAAGCCGCCCCGGAGGGACGCGATGTTGCTGGGTTAGTCAATCGTCAAGCTTTCGGACCTAACCGAAGCCTGAATCGCGCCTCACTAAAAGGCCGCACCTCAAGAAGTCGGGGGAGTTTGCAAGAGTGTCGTTCATACGCCTGTTGTCCCGTGGTCCCGCCCACGCCGAAAAGGGCGCAGCTTTTGCGATCCCGGAAGCGGAAGGGGAGGATCGACAACGGCTCGAATTGCTCGACAGCTACGAGGCGTCCGGCCAGGGATGGTTCTGGGCGACCGATGCCGAAAACAAGCTCTCCTACCTTTCCGATACCGTTTATCGGAGATACGGCTGGTCGAAGGAAGATCTGCTCGGCCAGCCCCTTAGCGGACTTTTCACCACAGAAACGGGCGAGCGGGAGGATCGCTTGCAGCGCCCGATGGCATTCCTGCTCGGAGCCCGCAACACCATCAGCGCCCTTCCGGTCCATATAAGCCACGGCGGAGAGACGCTTCTGTGGGAAATCGCCGGCAAGGCGCTGTTCGATACGGCGGGGGAGTTTCAGGGATATCGCGGAAGCGCGCGTGACATTACCGAAAGCCGGGATCGCGAGCGCAACACGGAGCGATTGGCGCAGCACGACGATCTGACCGGGCTCGCCAATCGTCGACGGATGGACATGTCCCTCTCGAACATCCTGGCAAGCTATCGCAATTTGAAGCGGTCGTGCGCGTACGTCATGCTTGATCTCGACCGGTTCAAGCAGGTCAACGATACCTACGGCCACCCGGTGGGCGACGAGTTGCTGAAACAAGTGGCCGCGCGCATCAAGAAGATCGTCGGCAATCGCGGTGAAGTCGGCCGGCCGGGTGGCGACGAATTCAATATCATCCTGCCCGACGCAGATGACCGCGGTCTTCTGGGCGAATTGAGCCAGCGGCTCATCCAGATGATCTCGCAACCCTATCCCATAAACGGCTCGCGGCTCGTCATCGGGGTTTCGATCGGTATCGCGATCGCACCCTACGACGGGATCGACCGCGAAGGCCTGGTAAAGGCTGCCGACCTCGCGCTGTATGCCGCGAAAGGCGGGGGGCGGGGGCAGTACCGCTTCTATTCGAGCGAGATGAAGGAGGGCGCCAAACGGCGGCGCCAGATCGAGGAAGACCTTCGCGGCGTCCTCGATACCGCGCAGCTCGCGATGCACTATCAGCCCATCGTCTCGGCCGATACGCGTCAGGTGGAATGTTTTGAGGCCTTGATGCGCTGGAACCATCCGGAGCGGGGATGGATATCGCCGGCGGAATTCATCCCCGTCGCCGAAGATATCGACATGATCAAACCGCTCGGCGAATGGGCTCTCTTGCAGGTCTGCCGCGATGCGTGTGCCTGGCCTGAAGATGTCGGCGTGGCGGTGAACATCTCCGCACTGCAGTTCGAATGCGACGACTTTCCCTCCAAGGTCGAGGAAGTTTTGATCGAAACCGGGCTCGAACCATCGCGTCTCGAACTCGAAATCACCGAATCGGTATTTCTTGGCGGTTCGGAAAGAACGCAGCGCAAATTCGAGGATATAAAAAAACTTGGCGTGCGGCTGGCGCTCGACGACTTCGGCACTGGGTATTCCTCGCTTAGCTATCTGCGGACCGCGCCGTTCGACAAGATCAAGATCGATCAGAGCTTCGTGCGCGGCTGTACCGAACCGGGCAACAACAACCCCGCGATCATGAGTGCCATCGTCAATCTCGCACAGGCGCTCGAAATGCAGACCGTTGCCGAAGGGGTCGAAAGCAAGGACGAACTGGAACTGGTGATCGCGCGAGGGGCGAGCCATATTCAGGGCTACATCTTCTCCGCCCCCCTCTCGCAGAAGGACATGCTCGAGCGGAGCGCGAATGGCCCGCTGACGTTCGAAGCGCGTGGTCCGGCCCGCTATCGCGCGGATCGCCGTTCGGTCTTCCGGCGTATCGGCGTCGTCCACGAGGACTGCCGATACCACGCGGTCATGCGCAATCTCTCGAAAACCGGCGCCCTGATCGAGGGGCTGGCTGAAGTCCCGCTGGGCACGAAATTTGTCCTCGACCTTGGAGGCGGGCAACTGGTGATCGCGACGGTTCAGCGTTCCGTGGGGACGGCGCAGGGCGTGGAGTTCGAGATTCCCCTGATCAGCGACGGTGCAGACGGGCTATGCACCCGGCACCGGGTTTCTCCTTTCGACGTTGAAACCAATCAGGCAAGGGCGCTGCCCAATGATCTCCACCAGTTGCTCGACGAACAGTCCGGGGCCCGCTCCGCACAAAGGCAGTTTGCCGAGGTGAGAGTGCGCACCCCGCACGAGCTCTCCGGAACCTAGACCCCCGGCCACGAACACCCCGCTTGGCGACCGCCCGCCGCGCGGCTAAGGGCGGCGTCGCAATGACCGACCTCTCCAGAATCCGCAATTTCAGCATAATTGCCCACATCGACCACGGGAAATCGACCCTCGCGGATCGGTTGATCCAGTTTTGCGGGGGGCTGACGGATCGCGAGATGTCCGAGCAAGTCCTTGATAACATGGACATCGAGAAGGAGCGCGGGATCACCATCAAGGCGCAGACCGTGCGCCTTTCCTACACCGCGAAGGATGGCGAGACCTACGAGCTCAACCTCATGGACACGCCCGGTCATGTCGACTTCGCCTATGAAGTTTCGCGCAGCCTCGCCGCGTGCGAGGGCGCGCTGCTGGTGGTCGACGCGGCGCAGGGTGTCGAGGCGCAGACGCTCGCCAATGTCTACCAGTCGATCGAGCACGATCACGAGATCGTCCCCGTCATCAACAAGATCGATCTGCCCGCCGCCGAGCCCGAGCGGGTGGCCGAGGAGATCGAGGAGATCGTCGGCATCGAGGCGACCGGCCCGTGGCAGGAGGGCGGGGCGGTCCTCGCTTCGGCCAAGTCCGGCATCGGGGTGGAGGACGTGCTCGAAGCGCTCGTCGCGCGCATCCCCCCGCCGCAGGGCGACCGCGCCGCGCCGCTCAAGGCCATGCTGGTCGATTCCTGGTACGACCCCTATCTCGGCGTGGTCATCCTCGTCCGCGTGATCGACGGATACCTGCACAAGGGGCTGCAGGTGAAGTTCATGCAGGGCGGCACCCAGCACCTCGTCGACCGGGTCGGCGCCTTCACGCCCAAGCGCGTCGACCTGCCCGAGATTGGCCCGGGCGAGATCGGCTTCATCACCGCCCAGATCAAGGAGGTGGAGCAGGCCCGCGTCGGCGACACCATCACCACGGTCAAGAACGGCGCGCCCGAGGCGCTCAAGGGGTACAAGGAAGTGCAGCCGGTGGTCTTCTGTGGCCTGTTCCCGGTCGACGCCGCCGATTTCGAGAAGCTGCGCGAGAGCATCGGCAAGCTGCGCCTCAACGATGCCAGCTTCAGCTACGAGATGGAAAGCTCCGCCGCGCTGGGCTTCGGCTTCCGCGCGGGCTTCCTCGGCCTCTTGCATCTGGAGATCATCCAGGAGCGCCTCAGCCGCGAATACGATCTCGACCTCATCACCACCGCGCCCTCGGTCGTCTACCGGGTCCATCTCGGCCACACCAAGATGGAGGATGCCAAGACGATCGACATCCACAATCCCGCCGACTGGCCCGACGTCAACCGGATCGAGACGATCGAGGAGCCGTGGATCAAGGCGGTGATCTACACGCCTGACGAATATCTCGGCCCGATCCTCAAGCTGTGCCAGGACCGGCGCGGCATCCAGACCAACCTGACCTATGTCGGCGGCCGCGCGCAGGTGAGCTACGAGCTGCCGCTGAACGAGGTGGTGTTCGACTTCTACGACCGGCTGAAGAGCATCAGCCGCGGCTATGCCAGCTTCGATTACGAGCAGATCGGCCTTCGCGAAGGCGACCTCGTGAAGATGAACATCCTCGTCAACAACGAGCCGGTCGACGCGCTGTCCCTGATCGTCCACCGCAGCGTGGCCGAGGAACGCGGCCGCGGCATGTGCGAACGCCTCAAGGACCTCATCCCGCGCCACCTGTTCAAGATCCCGATCCAGGCCGCGATCGGCGGCAAGGTGATCGCCCGCGAGACCATCGCCGCCCTGCGCAAGGACGTGACCGCCAAGTGCTATGGCGGCGACATCACCCGCAAGAAGAAGCTGCTGGAAAAGCAGAAGAAGGGCAAGGCGCGGATGCGGGAATACGGCAATGTGAGCATTCCGCAGGAGGCGTTTATCGCCGCGCTGCGGATGGGGGAAGAGTGAAGCCCCGCGCCTAGCGCAGCCGTTCGCGCAGCGAACGGCAAGCTGGAAGCGAGAGGCCGTAACTCCGGCCGGCGGGTCCGCGTCAGCGGAACCCGTTCAATTCAGTCAATTCATTGCTGCTACGCGCGCCTCGAGGCGCGCATTCATGCGATTTTCCTACGGCAACACATAAGCGCTCCAACTCTGGCAATTACGATCGTGCAGCGGCAAGATGTGAGCGGACGGTTTTGCATATTGCAAATCTTTAAAATTTTTCACAGAAGGAATCGCTGAGGATTTGTTTGCGAAAATGGAAAGACTTGGTTTGTGATGAGCGTGAATTTGAAGTCTTTACTTACTTTATCAGTAGCATCTTTACTTATATCAGTTCATGCGTCGCCAGTCTTTTCTCAAGAATTGGTCGAGAAATCCCGAGTAAAGGTCAACATATCCTTTGAATCTGCTGACAGCCGAGCGCCGCTGAAGTTCGAGACGATTAAGGGTATCATTCTCTTCGAAGTTTATGTCAACGGCGTGAAAACCTATGGAATGCTGGACAATGAAATCGGTCGCAGCGTTATTGATGTTGAGCTTGCTCAAAGACTTGGTCTCAAAATTAGTGAGAATGACGCCAAGGTGTCAACGCAGAATGGAGATCTGAATCAATATGTGGTGGATTCCGTTCACGTTTCTCTACCCGGTCAACTTACGATAGACGCGCCTAGTTATGCGATAAATCTGCAAGGAATTTCTCGACATATCGGAAAAGAAATTGGTTTCGTTTTGGGTAAGGATTACTTTTCAGAACTTATATTTATTATATCGAATAAAAACAAGAGCCTTCGCATTGGGCCGCCGGGCTCGATGAATGGCATTGAAGGTCAAAGGTTTTTGCCAGTCCATCCGCAGAACGGAACCGTTCCCATCGAGGTTGATGGAGAAGTGTTCAATCTGAATATCGATACGGGATCTACAGAGAGTGTAGGATTCAGGCAAAAGCCATGGGACAGAATGGGTAGCGCCACATCGCGCGAATCTTTTCTCATGGCGGCGGGAAGCGGCCGTGTTTCAAAAGTTCCCTATTCACGAGGCCATTCCATCTCAGTCAACGGGCATCGATTGGATGATCAACGACTTTCGCTCACGCTCTTTCATGGCGATGAGGGAGATGGTGTCATCGGGATGGGCGTCTTGAAAAATTTCGATCTAGTGTTTAATTACTCTGATAATAAAATTTGGGTATTCCCGATCGTTCAGTGACCCAGATTCTGTTCGGTCATTCTACGATCAAGAATACGGGCCGCGATCTCGTTGTCTATTCGAAGATCTGCTGTTTTTCACCTAACAGACCGAAAAGCTGACGTTGGGGTGGCGGCCGACACAGGATTCAATAGCTTCCAGCGCCGGATTAGGGCGGTGGCAGAAGGTGAATCCATCGCGAATTCAATTGCTCACGTATTCGACGCTAGATTTGCTGCCGCAATCAGAATTAGTGCAATGCCAAGCCAACGTGTTTGCCAAATACCGCGCTGTGGGTAGGCTTTAAGTGCCCTACCCTCCTCAAAAAAGGCCTCGTTCGCCCCTTCGTTCAGCGCCTTAAGTCGTTTCTCGTCCCTACGCAGCCGGATACTGGTAATCCACGAAGGGCAGACTGCGAGAATCAATCCCAATACGCTCAAAATTAGTACTAAAATCATGCGTTATCGTATCAGCAGAATAATGATCGTCAATGGCCAGCCACCACACCTCTTGGCCAGTCCACCTGAGGCACTCGAGACTAGGCCGAACGATCGGCTTCGGGCGATGAGCGGCTAACGGTAAATGTCCGATATTAGGCGCTAGCGGAAGAGCCGCGTTCCCCAACCGATTACTAGAAGCTCCTGGTCGGAACTTGGCGCTCAAGCCGCCACGCGCAGTTCCGCGATTGCTGGCGCAATCGCGTGACGCCGTCGAACGGGTTCCGCGCATGGGCGCGGACCCGTCGGCCGGGCCGGGCGATGCGCCTTCGGCGCACCGGCTCCCAGCTTGGCGCTCGCTTTGCGAGGTTCTGCGCTAGTCGCCTTCTCCCAGCGTTTGCCAGTGATCCTCGTCCTCGTTCCATTGTTCGAGTTCGTCCTCCACCTGCTCCAGCCCCTCGAGGGTGCCCGCTTCCTTCCAGTCGCTGCTGGTGAGCTGCATGAAGGCGGGGCCGGTGTCCTGGTCGGGCGGGCCGTCTTCCTCCGCGCGCTTGCGGCGGGCGGTCTCGGCGAGCATTTCCTGCATCGCCTCGATCTCGGACAGGGTCATGTCGACGGGGTCGAAATGCTCCACGATCGCGGCGTTCATGTCGTCCTTCTCCGCGCGGGAGAGGGCGGGCACCGTATAGGATTGTCCTGTCGCCCCGCTGCCTGACAACCGGTCCGCGCCGGGGTCGAAGTAGCTCGCGGCGAGGCGCTTGCCGTCCTCCCCGCGCATGTTCATGCGGAGGCAGAACATCAGCAGCCGGTCGTTGCGCACGCGGCGGAAGCCCTTGAGCTTGCCGGCGACGAAGACCGGCACGAGCTGCCCGTCGATCGCGCGCTCGTAAGCGACGTCCTTGAGCCGCTGCACGCCGAGGTCGAGCGCGGCCTCCCATGCGCGGCGGAAGCTTTCCGAACCGGGCTGGCGGCGCAGGTAATAGACCCCCTCGGCGCTCATGTTGACGTAGCGGCAGGCGCGGCTGACGCTGCCGGTGTCGGCCAGTGCCCCTATGAAGGCGCGCTGGCGTTCGGGCGTCCAGCCGTCGTGGCGGGGCTTGCGGGGCACGGGCTCGAAGGCGGGCAGGTCGCCCGGGGCGACGGGGGTGCGGATTTCGGTGGGGTCCTTGCGGCGGGTCATCGTCCATTCTCCTCGATGGTAAACCGGACAGGATGGAGCACAGTAGGGGGCCTGTAGGAAAGAACAGCCTCAAGATTCTCTTAACTCCTCCGCGATAGGAACCGGTGCGAGGCGGCGGAATCGATGCCGGCCAGCCTCGGAAGGGAAGCTGGTCATCGATGGCATTTCTGTGTCGATTTCTTGCCCGTCTGTTCGCGGACCGAGCGGGCAACGTGCTCGCCATCGTCGGGGCGGGGATGATCCCGCTCGCCATGATGATCGGCAGCGGGATCGACATCAGCCGCGCCTACATGGCCAAGAGCCGGATGCAGAGCGCCTGCGACGCCGCCTCGCTCGCCGCGCGCCGGGTGATGCGCAACGACACCTTCACGAGCGAGGTCGACCGGACGGGCAAGGAATTCTTCGCCTTCAACTATCCCGCCGGCATCTACGGCACCGAAGCGTTCACGCCGGTCATCACCAAGCCGCAGGCCGGGGTGGTCCGCGTGACGGCGGCGAGCCGGATCCCGACCGCGGTGATGAACCTGTTCGGCTTCCGCACCCTGCCGGTCGAGGTGAGCTGCAACGCCTCGCTGAATTTCGTCAACACCGACATCGTGCTGGTGCTCGACGTGACCGGATCGATGAACGACACGGTCGGCGGATCGGTCAAGATCCAGGCGCTGCGCGATGCCGTGCTGGCTCTGTACGACGAGCTGGCGCCGGTGCAGGCGCAGTTGCGCGCTCAGGGGCAGAGGCTGCGCTACAGCATCGTGCCTTATTCGAGCACGGTGAATGTCGGGCGGCTGCTCTATGCGCAGAACCCATCCTATCTGCGCACGAACACGACGGTCCCCTCGCGCGTCGCGAATTTCAATCAGCCGGTTTACGCGGCCAACTCGCCGACCCGCAGTGAGGGTTGGCAAATCTATAACGGGACCCTGACGAGCTCCGATTGCCAAACCTACGTCGGGCAGTCCGAGCAAGCCGGTGGTGGCCCCGCGCCGACGCCCACGACAGTCACGAGATATTTCGGAAACTCCGCAGGCAATGGCTTCAGCCAGTCGCGGAACTGGGGGTGGTCGGGCGCTCCGGACACCTCGAACACTTATCGCAGCTGCCGCCGGTGGCGGGTCGTCGAGACGACCACCTACGAGACCCGCTACAGTCACAGCAACTGGACCTATCGGCAGGTTTCCTTCGACGTCTCGAACTACATCAAGCCCTCCGGTAGCCTGACTTTCGCAACGAGCGCTGTCGGAACGGTTCCGACGGCCGGCAGCTACAATGCGCAGCAGCTGGCCGCCATAGGCTCGGGCACGAGCACTGCCCAGTCGGTGTGGAACGGCTGCATCGAGGAACGCGACACCACCACGTCGATCGACGGCGGGAGCAGCCTTTCCATTCCCTCGGCGGCCAAGGATCTCAACATTAATCTGATCCCCAGCGACGATTCGTCGCGTTGGCGGCCGATGGTTCCGGATCTCCTCTTTACCCGTAATGTTGGCTCGACTTCCGACAACCACAATGGCGGTGCGACCGACACGACCTTGTGGATCAAGAACAACTCCTACAGCTCCGGCTACTGGGCATGTCCCGACGAAGCACGGCGTCTGGCAGAATGGGACCGCTCGACGCTGAACGCATATCTTCAGAAACTGGCTCCGGTGGGGGGCACCTATCACGATATCGGCATGATCTGGGGCGCGCGGTTCGCTTCGACCCGCGGGGTCTTCGCCGATGCCTGCGAAACCTATGCCGGCATGCCGTGCAACCGCCATGTCATCTTCATGACCGACGGGGCTCAGACTGCCTATTGCGGCGTCTACAGCGCCTATGGCGTTGAACGGAACGACATGCGTGTCATGGGCTCGACGAATTGTTCGTCCGACAGCCAGACCAACTCCGTCACGGCCAATCTTCTGAGCCGCCACGAACAGCGTTTCCGGATGGCCTGCAACGCCACCAAGAATCTCGGCGCCTCGGTGTGGGTGATCGGGTTCGACACCTCGCTCAATTCGAACCTCATCAATTGTGCGACCAATGCGGGGCAGGCCGACACGGCCACCAACCGCGACGCGCTGATCGCGAAGTTCCGGGCGATCGGAAACAAGATCGGCGCGCTGAGGCTGACGCAATGACCGGTTTGCTCGCCCGGCTTCACAGTGACGAACGGGGAGCGGCGATCCCCGAGTTCGCATTCATCCTGCTGCCGCTCGTGCTGTTCCTCGCCGGCGGAATGGACCTCGGTTACCAAGCCTATCTGCGATCGGTGCTGCAGGGCGCGCTCAACGACATCTCGCGCAGCGGATCGCTCGAGACTCCCGATGTCGGCTGCACTGGCGCGACGCTGGAACTGCGGATCGAATGCGCGATCGAGAAGCGGTCGAACGTCCTGGCCCGCAACGCGCGTTACGATGTGGAGATCAAGAACTTCTACGATTTTTCCTCGATCGGACGCAGCGAGCGGCTCACCACCGATCACAACGGCAACGGTGCCTACGATCCCGGCGACTGCTTCATCGATCTCAACGAGAACGGCCGGTTCGACATGAGCGCGGGGCGGGCCGGCGTAGGCGGAGCGGACGATGTGTCCTTCTACAAGGTCACCGCCAGAATGCCGCGCCTGTTCCCGATCCACCGCCTGATCGAAACGACTCCGGAATACGCGATCGTCGCGACCGCCGCCTTGCGCAATCAGCCTTACGCGGCGCAACGCCGACCGCCCACGGTGTGTGTGTGATGGCGGCGAGCGCAACCAGGATCGGAACAAAGCTGCGTGGCATTATCCGCGCGCAGGGCGGCTTCGCCATGGTGGAGTTCGCGCTGTCCCTGCCGATCTTCGTCGCCCTTCTGTTCGGCGGGCTCGAGATCATCAATCTCGTGATGGCGCATATGCGCGTCAACCAGATCGCCATCACCGTGGCCGACAATGCCGGGCGCACCCGCGAGGTGATCGACGAGGCGGACATTTACGAGGTATTCGCCGGCGCGGATCAGGTCGGTGCCGGAATCGACTTCGCCGAAAACGGACGGATCGTCCTGTCGTCCCTCCAACCGAACGGCCAAGCGGGAAGCAATGCCGGCCAGATGATCAACTGGCAGCGTTGCCATGGAGAGATGGGTGTAGCGCCCGCTTACGGAGCGCAGGGCAAGGGGCGCACCAACAACAGCCTCGCCATGGGAATGGGTCCTGCGGGCAAGCAGATCAGGGCGGCGGACGGGACGGCAGTGATGTTCGTCGAGGTTACCTATCGCTACGTTCCGACGCTGCTCGCCAGTGTCGTGAAAGGCGGGACGATCCTGCGATACGAAACGGCCTTCAACGTGCGCGAGCGGACCAACCAGGACCCGACCAACACCCAGAATCTCCCCATCAAATCCTGCTGACGAATTGTCTGGAAACGTAGCGAGCGAAACCCGGCATCATGAACCTCAAGCTGACGATAACGATCTGCCTCGGCCTTCTCCTGATGGTCGCGGTGGCCTTGCGCGACGAGGGAACGGTCGACCGGATCGCGCAAAGCGAAGGGACGACGGTGGGTGACGGGTCGGTGGCGCGGATAGAGATGCCATCATCTGCCGCACAGGCATCCTTGTCGCCGTCCGGTACGGGCGATAGCGCGATTGATGTCGCCCCGTTTCCGTCATCCCCCGAGGCGTTCTGGCCGCCGGCGACCAGCGGCACGGTCCCTGTCTACGAGCCGCGCTCGGTTCGTATCGAGGTTCCGCAACAGGTCATCGACCCTGAGGCTGCCGCCGACAGTCCGATCCGCTGAATCGAACCACCGGGTCGCGCCCTTTCACTTGGCGTTCACCCGCGCCGGGTCTATAGGCCACGCCATGACCGTTTCCGCCGTATCGCGCGTCAGCCGCGCCGTCGTTCTCGCATCCGCAACTCTCGCTCTCGCCGCATGCGGGGGCGGGGCGGGGAGCAGACCGTCAGACACGGCCTATGTCGCCCGCGATGTCGAATCGCTCTACACCGAAGCGAAAGCGCGGATGGATGCGGGCGACACTTTGCTCGCCGCCGCGCTGTTCGACGAGGTGGAGCGTCAGCACCCCTATTCCCCTTGGGCACGCCGCGCGCAGTTGATGAGTGCGTTCAGCTATTACGGCGCGCAGGACTACAACAAGGCGATTGCCTCGGCCCAGCGGTTCCTCTCGATCCATCCCGGCAACAAGGACGCGCCCTACGCCTATTACCTGATCGCGCTCAGCTATTACGAGCAGATCAGCGATGTTCAGCGCGATCAGAAGATCACCGAGCAGGCTCTCGCCTCCCTGCGCGAGGTGGAGCGGCGCTTCCCCGCTACCGAGTACGCTACCGATGCGCGCCTCAAGATCGACTTGGTGCAGGATCACCTCGCCGGCAAGGAAATGGAAATCGGCCGGTTCTACCAGCGTAGTGGTCGGTGGATCGCGGCGCAGATCCGGTTCCAGAACGTGATCGACAATTTCCAGACCACGAGCCACGCGGCCGAGGCGCTGTATCGCTTGACCGAAAGCAGTCTCGCTCTCGGCGTGCCGACCGAAGCGCAGAAATATGCCGCCGTGCTGGGGGCGAACTATCCTGGCAGCGAATGGTACGACAAGGCTTACGATCTGGTGGAACGCCACGCCGCCGGCGTCACGGTAAGCTGACTGTTCGAAAGCCCTCTGCCGGAGGTGACGCGCGCGGTACAGTGATCTAAACGACCGTCGATGCTCACGCGCTTGTCCATCCGCAATATCGTGCTGATCGAAGCGCTCGACCTCGACTTTCATCGCGGCCTCGGCGTACTGACCGGGGAGACCGGGGCGGGCAAGTCGATCCTGCTCGACGCGATGGGTCTGGTGCTCGGCAACCGCGCCGACAGTGCCCTGGTTCGCGGGGGCGAGGACAGGGCGAGCGTGACCGGCAGTTTCGAATTCGCCGCGCTGCCCGACGGGGTCGCCGAGGCGCTCGACGATGCCGGAGTGGAGATCGAGTCCGGCGAACCGCTACTGATCCGCCGACAATTGAAAGCGGACGGCGGCAGCAAGGCATGGATCAACGACCAGCCGGTCGGCGTGGCCCTATTGCGCGAACTGTCCGCGCATCTCGTCGAACTGCACGGGCAACACGATGATCGCGGACTCGTCAATCCTCGCGGGCATCGCGACCTGCTCGATCGGTATGCCGGAGCGGACCGCGCGGGTGTCGCTGCAGCATGGCGCGAATGGCGGACGACGGAAGAACGGCTGGCCGAAGCGCGCGAGACGCTGGAGATCGCCAAGGCGGATCAGGATCTGTTGCTCGCACATTTGGCCGAACTGACCGCGCTCGAACCGCAGGCAGGCGAGGAGATGCGACTGGCCGAAGCGCGCGCCACCATGCAGAAGGGCGAGAAGCTGTCCGGCGATCTGGCCGAACTGCTCCATTTGTGGGAGGGCTCGGATTCGCCTTTGGCGGCTCTTCGGGTCGCTGCGCGGCGGCTGGACCGGATCGCGCCCGAGCATCCCTCGCTCGCCGACGCGCTGGCAAGTCTCGACCGCGCGGTGATCGAAGCGGGCGAGGCGGAGGACAAGCTGCAAGCGGCGGCCGAGGCTCTGGAGCATGATCCGGCCGCGCTGGAGGCGGCCGAGACGCGCCTCTTCGACCTGCGCGCTCTTGCCCGTAAGCATCGCTGCGAGGTCGACGAATTACCCGAGAAGATGCGCGAATTTCGTGCCGCGCTCGAAAGCATCGAGGGCGGAGAGGCGCAGTTCGACGCGTTGGAAGCTGCGGCGAAGTCTGCGCGCGCAGAATACGAGAAGCGCGCGCGATCGCTGCACGATGCGCGCCGGGCGGCGGCACTCAGGCTCGACGAGGCCGTTGCAACCGAGCTCGCACCGCTCAAGCTCGATGCCGCCCGCTTCCGCACGGAGGTGGCCGAGATGCCCGAGGATCGCTGGGGTCCGCAGGGCATGGATGCGGTCGAATTCCTCATCGCCACCAATCCCGGCGCCGATTTCGCCCCGCTCGCCAAGATCGCCAGCGGCGGCGAATTGTCGCGTTTCATCCTCGCGCTGAAAGTCGCGCTGGCGGAGCAGGGCGGGGCGGCGACTGTCATCTTCGACGAAATCGACCGCGGGGTCGGCGGTGCGGTGGCGAGCGCCATTGGCGAACGTCTCGCAAGGCTGGCGGATGGTGGCCAATTGCTGGCGGTAACGCACAGCCCACAGGTCGCCGCCCGCGGCCGCACGCATTACATGATCGCGAAAAGCAGCGAGGGTACGGTTACGCGGACCAGCGTGCTGCTGCTCGACGAGGCCGGTCGCCAGGAGGAGATCGCCCGCATGCTCAGCGGTGCCGAAGTCACGCCCGAAGCGCGCGCTCAGGCCGACCGGCTGTTGGAGGGGGTGTGACCCTGGACTTGTCCGAAGCCGAAGCGGCCAACGAGCTCATGCGGCTGGCCCGGTCGATCGCGCGGGCGAACCGGCTGTACCATGCCGAGGATGCGCCGGAGATCACCGATCAGGAATACGATGCGCTGGTGAGGCGCAATGCCGAGCTGGAAGCGGCGTTTCCGCACCTGGTCCGAGCGGATTCGCCATCGCAGGATGTCGGACACGAAATCGCCGCATCGCCGCTGTCGAAGGTGACGCACGAGGTGCGCATGACCAGCCTCGACAACGCCTTCGCGGGCGAGGAAGTGCACGAGTGGATCGCGCGGGTGCGGCGCTTCCTGTCGCTCGGGGCAGACGAGCCGATCGCCTTCACCGCCGAGGACAAGATCGACGGCCTGTCGTGTTCGCTGCGTTACGAGAACGGCGCGCTGGTCCGGGCGGCGACACGGGGCGACGGTCAGGTGGGCGAGGACGTGACGCCCAATGTCGCGCACATCGCCGACATCCCTGCGCAACTCGATGGACCGGCACCTGCGGTGTTCGAGATCCGGGGCGAAGTCTATATGAGCAAGGCCGATTTTGCTGCGCTCAATGCTGCGCAGCAAAAAGATGGCGGAAAGCTCTTCGCCAACCCACGCAACGCTGCCGCGGGGTCGCTGCGGCAGAAGGATGCGAGCGTCACCGCGGTCCGCCCGCTTCGGTTCTGGGCGCATGGCTGGGGCGCGGCGAGCGAAGTGCCGGGGGAAACGCAGGAGGAGGTGGTCCGGCGGATCGAGGCATGGGGCCTGCCCGTCTCGCCGCTGTTTCGCCGGGTTTCGAGCGCGGAGGAACTGCTCGCCCATTACGAGGCGATCGCTGCCGAAAGGCCCGACCTGCCTTATGAGATCGACGGCGTCGTCTACAAGGTCGACCGGCTCGACTATCAGCGGCGTCTCGGCATTGTCGGCAAGGCACCACGCTGGGCGCTGGCGCACAAGTTTCCTGCCGAGCGCGCCGAGACCGTTCTGGAGAGCATCGACATTCAGGTCGGCCGCACGGGCAAGCTGACCCCGGTCGGCAGACTCGCGCCGGTGCTCGTGGGCGGCGTGACGGTGACCAACGTGACCCTGCACAATCGCGACGAGATCGAGCGGCTGGGCGTGCGACCGGGCGACCGCATCGTCGTCCAGCGGGCCGGCGACGTGATTCCGCAGGTGGTCGACAATCTCACTCGCGAAGTCGAACGCGAACCCTACCGCTTTCCCGACCATTGTCCCGAATGCGGCAGCGAGGCAGTGGCCGAGGAGGGCGAGGTCGATGTGCGCTGCACCGGCGGCCTTATCTGCCCGGCACAGCGCACCGAGCGGCTGAAACATTTCGTCAGTCGCAGTGCGCTCGATATTGACGGGCTGGGCGAGAAGACCATCGACCAGTTCTTCGCGAAAGGCTGGCTGGAAAGTCCGGCCGACATCTTCCGGCTGAAGAAGCGGCGGGACGACATTCTCGCGCTGGAGGGCTGGAAGGACAAGTCTGTCGACAACCTGTTGGCAAGTATCGAGACCCGGCGCGAACCGGATGCGGCGCGGCTGCTGTTCGGTCTCGGCGTCCGCCATGTCGGCGCTGTCACCGCGCGCGACCTGATGAAGTATTTCCACACGCTTCCTGCCCTGCGCGAGGCGGCTGAAAAGGCGCGAGCGGGTGACGAGGGTCCGGCGGCCGAGCTGACCGCGATCGACGGGATCGGCAGCGCGGTGGTCGAGGCGCTGGGCGATTTCTTCCACGAGGATCACAATCGTGCGGTGTGGGACGACATTCTCTCCGAGGTCTCTCCGCCCCATTACGAGGTCGAGACGAAGGACAGTGCGGTCGCCGGCAAGACGGTCGTCTTCACCGGAAAGCTCGAAACCATGAGCCGGGACGAGGCGAAGGCACAGGCCGAACGGCTCGGCGCCAAGGCCAGCGGCTCGGTCAGCGCAAAAACCGACCTCGTCGTCGCCGGGCCGGGCGCGGGGAGCAAGCTCAAGAAGGCCGCCGATCTGGGGATCGAGGTGATCGAGGAAGCGGACTGGGCGAGGATCGTCGCGGAGGCGGGATGACTTTGGGGTTCACGAGCCGGTTTCCGGCGTCGCGATCCAATTCATGACTCCGCCGGAGAAGGGCGTCCACAGGCCGATCGTCACCCCGGCCGCGGCGAGCGTGTCGGCGGTCCACTGGTTGGAGGAATTGGCCAGCGTGTATCGGCTCGCCGCTTCGTAAAAGGCTTGTCCGGTCGGGCCACCCCGATAAGTCCTGCGTACCTCTCCTCTTTGGAGCGGGGGAAGCGCGGCTTCGATATGCGCGACGAGCCTTCTATACTCCTCAGGGCGCAGGCGTAGCGGGCGATGCCGTTCGTCCGGATTGGGCCGAGAGCGATAGCCGACGCGCAGCAGCGCGTCTCCGCCCCTGAATGCGATCCGGAGCGCGGTCGCGAGATCGAGATCGGCCCAGGTTGGGGTGTCGAGAAAGACCTCTTTCTCGCCATAGCCGATCGCGACATGCGTCGGAGATTGCTCGCTGCACTGTTGTCCACCGATGACGGGGAAGGTCGTGCGCCAGTCCTTGATGTCGGTCACCACCGGCAAGACCAGTTCGGTGTGGATGCCGTTGGTCGTCACAATGATCTCGATCGCCGAGGGGTCATCGGCGGGCGGTTCTCGCCACTCGGCATTGCGTGGAATGGCAGAGCCGATCCAGCCGGCGAGCAGCGATATCAGGACGAGCGCGACAGGAACGGCGAGGGCGCCCAGCACCCATCGCCGCGCGCGCATCATCCCCGATGCCGCTTGCGCAGCCAGAGGATCGACCAGTCGCCACGCACATGGCGTCTGGCAAGGCGGAAGCCTGCCCTGCGATAGGCGCGGCGCACGTCGGGCTCCTGCGTTTCGAGAAGACCGGATAGGACCACGTGACCTCCCGGCGCGACCGCGTCGGCGAAGTCGCGTGCCAGATCGATCAGCGGGCGCGCGAGGATGTTGGCGATCAGAAGGTCGAAGGGGCTACGCGCTTGAAGAAGCGGGTGATCCATCCCTTCGGCGACGACCATCGCCAGCTCGCCGCGTCGCCCGCCGAGCGGCACATCGTTCAGACGCGCATTCTCCACCACCACCGGGAGGCAGACGGGATCGTTGTCGGAAGCCGTAGCAAAGCCGCGAGACCAGAGATGCATGGCGGCAAAGGCGAGGAGGCCGGTGCCGGTCCCGATATCGGCAATGTCGCGGGCCACCGTACCCTCGCGCCGCATCAGGTCGAGCATCGCGAGGCAGCCGGCCGTCGTTTCATGATGGCCGGTGCCAAAGGCCTGGCTGGCGGGAATGACGAAATTGATCAGCTCCGGTGCTTGCGGGTAGTCGGGCGTGTGGACGTGGAACCGGCCGGCGCGGATCGGCTGGACGCGCTTCTGGCTTTCGACCACCCAGTCGCTGTCGGGCAGTTTCTCGCTGACGAATTCCGGCGGTGTTCCGGCGAAGAGCTTCTTGATCGCGTCTTGATCCGTTTTGTTCGGCTTGCGCGGCAGCCATGCTTCGAACAGCCAGTCGTCTGGCCGTTCGGGATCGAACTCGCAGGCGGATACGACGAGCTCGGGATCCCAGTCGGGCGCGAGCTCCTGCGCCAGCAGGGCGGCCTCCGCGGTCTCGCGGGGCACTTCCGCGCTCAGTTTCCAGTCGGGCATGGTTCGTCTCAGCTCCGGAAAGGGGCGGTGGCGCGGTCAGCGGACATAGCTGGCCCCGTTGGCATCGAGCGTGGCTCCGGTCATGCTCGGCGGTGCATCAAGCGCGCACCATTCTATCATCGCCGCGATTTCCTCCGGCCGGGCCACGCGGCCGAGCGGGATGTCGGCGAGCAGGCCCGAACCTCCCCGGCTCTCGAGATAATCGCCCGCCATGGCCGTGTCGGTGAAGCCCGGCGTGATCGCGAAGCTGAGGATGTTGTCACGGGCATAGCCGCGCGCGATCGTCTTGTGCAGCGCCAGCATCCCGCCCTTGCTCGCAGCGTAGTGCCAGTGGTCGGGGCTGTCCCCGCGATGTCCCGCGCGGCTGGCGACATGGACGATCCGCCCCGGACAGCCGCGTTCCTGCCAGTGACGGACGGCGAAACGCGAAAGCTGCGCGGCGGAGGTCAGATTGATGCGGAGCGTTTCTTCCCAGGCATCGAGCCATTGCAAGTCCGACACGTCGATCGGATTGGCTGCGAACAGGCCGGCATTGTTGACCAGCACGTCGATCGTCCCGCCGGCGCGGGCGAGGGCGGCTTCCCAGAGTTCGCCGGCTTCGAAGGGTTCGGAGAAATCGGCGGGCACGGTGTCGATCGTGTCGCTGGTGGTCGCCTGCCCGACGACTTTCGCGCCGCGGGTTTCCAGCGCCGACTTGGCCGCCGCGCCGATGCCGCGGCTCGATCCGGTGAGGAGGATGTTGGTCATGCAAACGACTATTCGCAAATTCGCAACGTTTGTCGAGCCCGCCCGCCTTGCACGTCGCGCAGGGTCCGCTAAGGAGGCCGCGAAAGTCAGAAGGGTACATAAATGGCCGGACGCCCGCTATCGCCGCATCTGTCAATCTGGAAATGGGGACCGCACATGCTGGTTTCCATCCTGCACCGCGTGAGCGGAGACGGGATGGCCACTGTCGGCCTCGCCGTGTTCCTGTGGTGGCTGGGCGCGCTCGCGGCCGGGCCGGAAGCGTACCAGACCTTCCAAGGCGTGATGGGCTCTCCGATCGGTCTGCTAGTCCTCGTCGGGCTCAGCTGGGCGTTCTTCAATCACATGTCGAGCGGGCTCCGGCACTTCGTGCTCGACATCGGTGCGGGCTACGAACTGGATACGAACAAGAGCTTCTCGATCGTTTCCGTTGCTTCCGGCATCATTCTCACCGCGCTCTTCTGGGCCGCGGTCCTCCTGATTTAAGGCTAGACATGGGCAGACGCACCACTCTCAAACGCTACGGTCCCAAGGGCACGGCCATCGGTCATGTTCGCGGACTTGGCTCCGCGCATCATGGCGCGCATCACTGGCTGCTGCAGCGCTTCACCGCGATCGGCAATCTCGTCACAGTGCTGTTCCTGGCGATCAGCCTCGCTCTGCTTCCGGACTATGGCTACGTCACGATGTCCGACTGGGTGGCCAGTCCGCTGCCGGCGACAGCTTTGGCCCTCATGATCGTCAGCGTGTTCTGGCACGCCCGGCTTGGCATGCAGGTCATGATCGAAGATTACGTCGATACGCCGGGTAACAAATTTGGTGCAATCGCCCTGCTCAACCTCGCGGCCGTCGGCGGCGCCGCCTTCGGGCTCTTCTCCATTGCCCGCCTCGCTCTTTCCGGAGGTGCCGTATAATGGCCATTGCCGACATCGATCCGAAGACCCAGTCCGAGAAGGCCAACCAGCGCGATGCCGCGCCGAGCGAGGCGCCACCCGAGAAGACCAAGGACCGCAGCGGCCGCGAGGGCCAGTCGGCGGACAAGTGGGGCGATTACGAGATCATCGATCACACTTACGACGTCGTCGTCGTCGGTGCGGGTGGATCGGGTTTGCGCGCCACGATGGGTGCCGCCGAAGCGGGGTTGAAGACCGCCAACATCTCCAAGGTCTTTCCCACGCGCAGCCACACGGTCGCCGCGCAGGGCGGCATCGCCGCCAGCCTCGGCAACAATTCGCCCGACCACTGGTCGTGGCACATGTACGATACCGTCAAGGGCTCCGACTGGCTGGGCGATCAGGACGCGATCGAATATCTGGTCCGTGAAGCGCCTCAGGCGGTCTACGAGCTGGAGCATGCGGGCGTGCCGTTCAGCCGCAACAAGGACGGCACGATCTACCAGCGCCCCTTCGGCGGGCACATGCAGAACATGGGCGAAGGCCCGCCGGTGCAGCGCACCTGCGCGGCGGCGGACCGCACCGGCCACGCCATGCTTCACGCGCTCTATCAGCAGAGCCTGAAATACGACGCGGATTTCTTCATCGAATATTTCGCGCTCGACCTGATCATGAACGGCGACAAATGCGTCGGCGTGGTCGCCATGTGCCTCGATGACGGGCGCGTCCATCGCTTCCGTGCCCATGCCGTGGTGCTGGCGACGGGTGGTTATGGCCGCTGCTACTTCACCGCGACCAGCGCCCACACCTGTACCGGCGATGGTGGCGGCATGGTTTTGCGCGCCGGCCTGCCTTTGCAGGACATGGAGTTCGTGCAGTTCCACCCGACCGGCATCTATGGCGCCGGCGTGCTGATCACCGAAGGCGCGCGTGGCGAGGGCGGCTACCTCACCAATTCCGAAGGCGAGCGGTTCATGGAACGCTATGCGCCGAGCGCGAAGGACCTCGCCAGCCGTGATGTCGTCAGTCGCTCGATGGCGCTGGAGATGCGCGAGGGACGCGGCGTGGGCGCGGACGGCGACCACATTTACCTCCACCTCGATCATATCGATCCGGCGATCCTGGCAGAGCGGCTGCCGGGGATTACCGAGAGCGGCAAGATCTTCGCCGGCGTCGATCTGACCAAGCAGCCGCTGCCGGTTACCCCGACGGTGCACTACAATATGGGCGGCATCCCGTGTAATTTTCACGGAGAGGTCATGGCGGGCGATCCGAACGATCCGGAAAAGATCGTGCCCGGCCTGTTCGCTGTGGGCGAGGCGGCCTGCGTTTCGGTCCACGGCGCGAACCGCTTGGGTTCCAACTCGCTGATCGATCTCGTGGTGTTCGGCCGCGCGACCGGCCACCGCCTGAAGGAACTGATCCAGCCCGGCAGCAGCCATGCCGAGCTGCCTTCGGATAGTGCAGATTTCGCGCTGACCCGGCTCGACCATTTCCGTCATGCGAATGGCAGCTCGCCGACCGCCGCGATCCGGGCCGACATGCAGAAGGCGATGACCCGCCACGCCGCCGTGTTCCGTGACAGCAAGCTTCTGTCCGAAGGCGTCGACATGCTGAAGACGATCAATAAGCGGATGGAGGACATTCACGTCACCGACCGCTCGCTGATCTGGAACAGCGACCTGATCGAGACCTTGGAACTCGACAATCTGATGGCGCAGGCGAACGTCACCATGGCGAGCGCGGAAAACCGCAAGGAAAGCCGCGGCGCCCACGCACACGAGGATTTCCCCGAGCGCGACGATGCCAACTGGATGAAGCACACCATCGCCTGGTTCGACGGCTGGGGCGGCAAGGGCGGGGATGTCCGGATCGCCTATCGCCCGGTCCACGAATACACGCTCACCGACGATGTCGAATACATCAAGCCGAAGAAGCGCGTCTACTAATCGACCGCTGATCCGGCTGGCCTGGGTCGCGCTGCTCCTCGGCGGGTGCAGCGCGACCGTCGGTCCGGTGCCGATATCAGGATCGGTACCGGCATCGCTCGGGGTCGATCCGTTTTACACCAAGCATGTCTCGGCGTCCGGAGTGCCGATCCTGTCGTCGGATCGCGTTTCGGACGAGGCTTTGGTGGCCGCGCGGGACATGGCGCGCGGAATGCTCGCCCATCGTCCCGATCTCGCGCGTTGGCTGGCGGCCAATGGCTGGCGGATGGCCCTGATCGCCGAGGACGAAGCGCTTCTCGATCTTCCGGAGAATGCGGGCTGGGCCAAACCGGGTGCCGACGATCCGCGGCTGACCCGGTGCGAGCGGATTCATTACGAGGACCGCATCGGTCGCTTCACGCCCCGCGAATACTGGAACGCGCGCGCCCGCGCGACCGGGGGCAAGTACATGGCGGATGGCGAGGAGGACGTGCTCGGCCGCCCCTCCAGCCGCTATTTCGGCGAGACGATTTTCGTTCACGAATTCGCGCACCAAATCCTCTACGCGGTCGAAGCGGTCGATCCCGCGCTCTACGCCGAAGTGGAGGCTTCCTACGCCGCTGCGCTGGCGCAGGGGTTGTGGAAGGACGAATACGGATCGACCACGGTGCAGGAATACTGGGCCGAAGGCACGCAGTTCTGGTTCAATTCGAACCGCCTGCAGGTGTTCGACAATCGCCGCATCCTGAACGACGCGGATCTGGCTGCCTACGACCCCCGGCTCCACGCCGCGCTGGCGAAGGTGTTCGGCGACGACCATCGCCTCGCCTCCGACCCGTTCTACCTGAGGGCGGCGCGCGTCCCTCCCGGGCCGATCCCGGCGAACACGGCAGAGCAGTGCTGAGCTAGATCACCTCGGCAATCAGACCGCGTTCTTTGGCTTCCTCGCAGCCGATATACCAGTTGTTTGGCGCCTTGCGCTGGACTTCATCGAAATCGACATCCGAGCCTGCCACGAAATCGCGAAAGCCCTGTTCCTCGATCGCGATCGACTGCTCGATCTCGTTCAGCACCGCCTTCAATTGATGGGTGCAGCTTCGCAGCGGGCCGGACAGGTTGATCGTCCGGGTGATTTGCCGCTCGTGGACCATCAGCGTGCTGTTGCGGGTGAGGAAGCGGCATTCGACCGGAAAGCCCGCCATGAAGGTCGTACCGGCGGAATAGACGCTCGCCTTACCGAGGAACAGCATGGTGCGCCCGGCATCGCGCAGCAGGCGAACGTCGTCGGCCATCGCGCGCGCGATCTCGGGATTGCCGCCGAGCGTGGTGAGCGCGATTACCAGCGGCCCTTCCTCCGGCGCGGCGCCCAGCTGGTTGCGGAATTCGGCGTACATGGCCTCGTCGACCGTGCCGATCAGCCGCAATTGTGGCGCGGTGAGCACTTTCTGACGGTCGCTGGACTGGTTGTTCATCGGTAGGGATCATCCTTTTGTCGAGCTTCGAGAGGTGAGCGCCCTGGGGCGGCGGTCGTTCCATCAAATCCCTGAATGCGAGACAGTGTTTACAAGCGTAGTCGATTTGATCTATACCGGTGTGGCAAACCGCGGGGAGGATACCGCCATGTCCAGAAAGAGCGAATCGAACGGCGAGCGCATTAGCGACGCCGAACATGCCGTGATGGAAGCGCTATGGGACCGAAGCCCGCTGAGCGCGGTCGAGGTGTGCGACCAGGTTTGCGAGCAGCGCGGCTGGTCGATGCCGACTGTGAAAACTCTGCTCTCGCGTCTCGTGACCAAGGGCGCCGTCGGCACCGAGCCCGAGGGCCGCAAATTCCTCTACTCCCCACTAATCGAGCGCGCCGATTATGTCGGCGGGGAATCGCGCCGGCTGGTGGATCGCCTGTTCGGTGGCCGTGCCGCTTCGCTCTTCGCGCAATTGGCCGAAAGCGAGGCGCTGACCGACAGCGACCTTTCCGAGATTGAGGCCTTGTTGAAGGAGATGCGCAAATGATCGCTTTCCTGCTCGATACGCTTTTGTGGACTGGCGCTCTTATCGCGCTGGTCCTGCTGCTTCGCCGCCCGGTGGCGCGACATTTCGGAGCGCGCACGGCCTATGCCCTGTGGACGCTGCCGATGGCGCGGCTGCTGTTGCCGCCGGTGGTTCTGCCGGCATGGATGGGCGGGGGCGAACCCGCGAGCCTGGCCGCCGCCGTTCCGGGCGAGGCGCTGACGATCCCGGTCGCGCGCGATCTTGGCGAAGGCATCGTCGCTGCGCCTGCCACCGCGACGATGCCTTCGCCGGTCGATTTCGTAGTACCTCTGATTGCCCTCTGGCTGGTGGGCGCGGCGATGTTCCTCGTCCGCCGTTTTGGGCTTTATTTCCGGATGCGCCGCGAGCTGCTCGCGGCCGCACGACCGGTGGGCGAGGTGGGCGACATCCGCATCGTCGAAACTGCGGGCGCGGAAGGTCCGGTTGCTTTCGGCGTGCTCGACAAGGTGGTCGTCCTGCCGGTCGGCATGATCGCGAGCCGCGACCGTGCCACTCGCGATCTCGCCATCGCGCACGAGGTCGCCCATCACCGCGGCCACGATCTGCTGGTCAATATCTTGGTCCAGCCGCTCTTCGCGCTGCACTGGTTCAATCCGCTCGGCTGGGCTGGATGGAAGGCGCTGCGCCGCGATCAGGAAGCCGCGTGCGACGCTCGGGTGGTGGACCGCAGCTCGCGCGAGGAACGCGCCCGCTACGCCGGCGTCATCGCCGATTTCGCGACGGCGCGAAGCCACTCGTCCCGTCATGCCCTGGCGGCGCCGATGGCCTGCCCGGTGCTCGGCGACAAATCGATCGTGCATAGATTGAGGAGCCTGACCATGAACGACATTTCCGCACGTCGCCGCGTTGCTGCCCGCGCCTTGTTGGGCACGAGCGTGCTCGCTTTGCCGCTGACCGCCTCGATCAGCTACGCCAAGCAGGACCCGGTCGAGGCGCCGCCTGCGGCCGAAGCGCCCGCAGAGGACGTCGGCGCAGTCAGCACCGTGGGCGAGGTCGAGGGCATCGGGACCGTCGGCACCCCGCCGTCATCGCTGTACGCAGAGCCGTCGAGTTCTGCTGACCGGCAGACCTTCGAACGTGTCGAGCGCGAGATCGGCAACGATGGCGAAGAGCGCGTGGTCAGGCGGACCTTCAGCTTCGACGGCAAGGACTTCGCCCAAATGCCCGAGTTCCGCGGCTGGAGCGAGGAAGATCGCGCCGAATTCGAGCGCGATATGCAGGAAATGCGCGAGACGTTCGCCGAAAATGGAGAATTCAGCCGCGAAATGCGCCAGTTCGCTCGCGATATGGCGCATGACGGCAAGGTTAGGCGCCAGATGCGCGTGGCGATCAACGAAGCCAGGGCTGCCAGTGCGGCTGGAGCTTTCGCGGCCGCACATGCCGTGGCCATGGCACCCAAGGTGGTCATGGAATGCAAGGGGGAGGACAGTCCCGTCACCAGCCGCACCGATGCCGATGGTTCGACGACGCTGTACGTCTGCGAGACGTTTGGCAGGAAAGTTTCGCTGGGGGCAGTCCGATCTGCCCGCGCCACCATCGAACGCGATGCCGCGCTGTCGCGCGAGGAACGCACCGAGGCCCTGCGTGCGCTCGACGAGGCGATTGCCGAATTGTCCAACTGATCCGGCTGGCGGACCCGGCCAGCGGCGTCAGTTTCCTTTCGAGGCGTCGTTGCGGGTCGAGCCAGTCGGCGCGCCCGGTCCCCCGCCAACCGCAAGCTGACCTGCTCCCATGTCGTAGACCTGCGCGCCATCGACCGTAACTCGCACGCTCATCGGCCGGGCGGGGAAGGGGCAGTCCCGCGCTTCGCCCAGACCTTTCAGAAAGCCGCGCCGGGTGAAGCCCGCCACGATCGCCACGCGCAGATCGCGCTGGGCGTCCGCCGCTCCGCTGATTTCGCGAATGATCGAGCGGAATGGAATGAACGAGCCGATCGCTTGCTCGGCCAGCCGGCCGACGCTGATGCGGCCTTCTTCATTCTGTTCCTGATCGAGATCGGTGCCGAGCACCGCATCGAGACGGGCGATCTCCCGCTCGATATCGGCGCATTCGGCCAGCCGCTCGCTGGCATAGGTCGCCATGATCGCCTCGGCCAGCACTTCGGGCAGGTCCTCGCGCATCAGGTTGAGATCACGCAGCGGCGTGGTCGCGACGTCGCCAGCATCGGGTCCGCGCTCGTGAACGACCTCCTCCTGCTTCTCGCGAGCATTTGCCTGGCTCGCCATCGAGACCGCGAGGGTGGCCAGAAGGAATCTAGCGCAATTGCGTGATGTCATCGCATTTCCTGTCGTCGCCTTGCAGGCCGAGCCGAAGAGCCTCGCTGCGCTGCCGTGAGGTGCCGTGAGTGAAGTTCTCGCTTGAAACGCGCCCGCCGGTCAAACGATCGTCGCCGATCGCGGCGGCGGCCTGCATCCCTTCCTCGATATCTCCGGCCTCGATCAGATTACGGTTCTTGCCCGCCCAGACACCGGCATAGCAATCGGCCTGCAATTCCATGAGGACCTGAAGCTGATTGGCCGATCGCGGGTTCTGCTGCTGCGCGCTGCGGATCTGATCGGATACCCCGGTGAGCGTCTGGATGTGGTGCCCGTATTCGTGCGCCATGACGTAATAACGTGCGAAATCGCCGCCCGCGCCAAGCTGGCGTTCCAGTGTGTCGTAGAAGCTCGTGTCGATGTAGATGGTCTGGTTCGCGGGGCAGTAGAACGGTCCGGCTGCGGAGGTGGCACCGCCGCATCCCTCAGTGCTGACACTGCCGGCGAATAGGCGAAGGGCAGGCTGCTGGAAACTGCCTCCATACCCTTGCTGGTCGAAGGTTCGGGACCATGTCGAGTTGAGGGAATCGAGCGCGTTGCAGGCTTCGGTTGCATAGGGGCTGGCCGTGCAGACCTCCTGCTCGTTGGTGTTGACCTGATCCGATCCGGCGCTTGTCTGCTGCTGGACGCTCTCGACGGTAGCGGCAGTCTGAAACGGGTCGAGCCCGAAGGCGAAATAGCCGATCGCCGCAAGGACGATGGTGCCGCAGCCGAGCCCGCCCGCCTTGCCCACGCCGCCGCCGCCGCGGCTTGAACTGACATTGATGTTGTTGGTGTTGAACGGATTGAGCCGCATTACAACCTACCCCCCAAATTCGCCGGCCCCGATTGCCTGCCCCAAGATTGACCTCGCGCCAACCCTCGGCGATGGCGCGTGAACGTAGTCCAAACGTATGGAGGCCGATTTGTTTCAGAACCGTTTTCTCGACGGCAAGCGCGCGCTGGTCACGGGGTCGACCAGCGGCATCGGCCTCGCCGTGGCGCGGGCCCTGCATGGCGAGGGCGCCGAGATCGTCCTCAACGGTTTTGGCGACGAGAGCGAAATTGCCGGACTGTGCGAGGAACTGAGCGCGACGCACAGCGGTGCCGACCTGACCGACGTCTCGCAGATCGAGACGATGATGGCCGAAGCGGGCGAGATCGACATTCTGATCAATAATGCCGGGATGCAGCACGTCGCGCCGGTCGAGGAATTCCCGGTCGAGAAATGGGACCAGATCATCGCGCTCAATCTGACGGCTGCGTTCCACACCGCGCGCCTCGCCGTGCCGCACATGAAGCAGGCGGGCTGGGGACGCATCATTACCACGGCCAGCGCCCATTCGCTCACCGCGAGCCCGTTCAAGAGCGCCTATGTCGCGGCCAAGCACGGCATTGCCGGCCTTACCAAGACGCTGGCGCTGGAGCTGGCCGAGCATGGGATCACCGCGAACTGCATCAGCCCCGGCTATGTCTGGACGCCGTTAGTGGAGAACCAGATTCCCGACACCATGAAGGCGCGCGGCATGAGCAGGGACGAGGTGATCGACAAGGTCCTTCTCGCCAAGCAGCCGACGAAGAAATTCGTCCAGCCCGAGGAGATCGGCGCCCTGGCGGTGTTCCTCTGCTCGCAGGCCGCGCAGAACGTGAACGGCGCGAACTGGAGCATGGATGGCGGCTGGACGGCGGAATGATGCCCGTCGCGACCGCGCAGGTCGTCATGCTGGCGGTCTGCGCATTCAGTCTAGGCATCAGCGTGGGTGCTGCCATCGCCGCTCTTCGCGAACCGCGCTTGTCGTGGAAACCCGCCTGGGCAATTCTCGCGCTTGTGGGCACGGGGGGTGCGGTCATGATATGGAGCGCACCGGGCGAAGTGTACTGGTTTTTCGGCGTGGCTGTGCCCACTGCATCCTACGCTGCGGTCGAGGGATCGTGGCAACCGGCGATGGTCCGATGCCTTTTTCCGCTCGGTGCTTTGATTGTCCTCGTTCGCATTGGCCTGCATCGCCGTCGCGTCCGGTTCCCCCGGGTTGCCGGGTCATAGGACAAACCCTTGGCGCCGCCCTCTAGCGCCATCGCGGAACCGTCGTTACATGGGCCGCCACATTTCTTCCCTGAAGGCGATTCTTCCAGTGGCCCATCTCGACATACCCCTCGGCCTCACTTTCGACGACGTGCTGCTCGTCCCGGCGGAGAGCGACATCGTTCCTTCGATGGCGAACACCGCCACGCGGCTGACGCGCGAGATCGGGCTCAACATCCCGGTTATCTCCAGCGCGATGGACACGGTGACCGAGGCGGACATGGCCATTGCCATGGCGCAGCTGGGCGGGATCGGCGTGCTCCACCGCAATTTCGAGGTCGACGACCAGGCCGCTGCAGTGCGTGCGGTGAAGCGTTATGAAAGCGGCATGGTGGTAAACCCGATCACCATCCACCCGGACGCCACTCTGGGCGAGGCGCAAGCGATCATGGCGGAAAACCGCATCAGCGGCATCCCCGTGACCGATCGCGACGGCAGGCTCGCCGGCATCCTTACCAATCGCGACGTGCGCTTTGCCGAGAATGCGCGCCAGCCGGTCAAGGAACTGATGACGACCGATAATCTCGCCACCGTGCCGCTCGGCACCGGGCAGGACGAGGCGCGGCGACTGCTGCACCAGCGGCGGATCGAAAAGCTGCTGGTGGTCGACGATGACGGCAAGTGCGTCGGCCTCATCACGGTCAAGGATATCGAGAAGGCGGTCGCCTATCCCGATGCCACCAAGGATGCGAGCGGGCGCCTGCGCGTCGCCGCCGCGACCACGGTTGGCGACAAGGGCTTCGAGCGGACCGAGGCGTTGATCGATGCCGAGGTCGACGTGGTGGTGATCGACACCGCGCACGGCCACAACCGCGACGTCGCCCGCGCGGTGGAACGGGTGAAGAAGCTGAGCAATGCGGTCCAGGTCATCGCCGGCAACGTCGCCACGGCGGAAGCGACCCGAGTCTTGATGGGCGCGGGCGCCGATGCGGTGAAGATCGGAATCGGCCCGGGCTCGATCTGCACGACACGCGTGGTCGCCGGCGTCGGCGTGCCGCAGCTTACGGCGATCATGGACTGCGCCGAAGCGGCGGAGAAGGAAGGGGTGCCGGTGATCGGCGATGGTGGCCTGCGGACCAGCGGCGACGCGGCCAAGGCGCTGGCGGCGGGCGCCTCGACGATCATGGTCGGATCGATGCTGGCCGGAACCGAGGAAGCACCGGGCGAAACCTTCATCTATCAGGGCCGCAGCTACAAGAGCTATCGCGGGATGGGTAGCGTGGGCGCGATGGCGCGCGGCAGCGCCGACCGTTATTTCCAGCAGGACGTCTCGCAGCAGAAGCTGGTGCCCGAGGGGATCGAGGGGCAGGTGCCTTACAAGGGCCCGGCAGCGGCGACCGTCCACCAGCTGGTCGGCGGGATCAAGGCGGCGATGGGCTACACCGGCAGCGCCACGATCGACGATCTGCGGAAGCGCGCCCGGTTCGTGCGCATTACCAATGCGGGCCTCACCGAAAGCCACGTTCACGACGTGGCGATCACCCGCGAGGCGCCGAACTATCCGACGCGCTGAGGCATGACCCCCGCCGCGCGTGTCGCGACATCTATCGAACTGCTCGACACCATCGTGGCTGCTGCGCGAGGGCAAGGCGCGCCTGCCGACCGTATTCTGGCCGAATGGTTTCGCGGCAATCGCTTTGCCGGATCGAAGGACCGGAGGGCGATCCGCGAGCTGGTCTATGCTGCGATCCGTGCTTGCGGCCCCATTCCCGAAAGCGGCCGCGCAGCGATGCTACGGCTGGCCGAGGTCGATCCGGCGATCGCGCCGCTGTTCGATGGCTCGCGATACGGCCCCGCGCCCATTGGCGAGGGCGAGACCGCGGCACAGGGTGGCATCGCGCCGGACTGGCTGACACAGCGGCTCGCGGCCGATGGTATAGCGGATAACGAAGCGGTGGCGCTGCTCGATCGGGCGCCGCTCGACCTGCGGGTGAATACTCTCAAATCCGACCGCGCGGGGATCGATCTTCCCGAAGAAGCCGAACCGACCGCCGCGCCGCAGGGTTTGAGGGCCGCTGCGGGCACGAAGGTCGAGCAGTGGCCCGCCTACCGCGAAGGTCTGGTCGAGATACAGGACACCGGCTCGCAGCTCGCTTGCCTGGCGCTCAATGCCCAGCCGGGGGAGACCGTGATCGATCTTTGCGCTGGCGGCGGCGGCAAGACGCTGGCGCTGGCCGCGGCGATGGACAATCTCGGGCGGCTGTTTGCCTGCGACACCGATCGCGGGCGCCTGTCCAAACTCGCTCCGCGTGCCGAGCGGGCCGGCGCCACCATGATCGAGACGCGCCTGCTCGATCCCGGTCGCGAGATGGAGGCGTTGCAGGACCTCGTCGGGCAAGCCGACGCCGTGCTGGTGGATGCGCCCTGTTCGGGCACCGGCACCTGGCGCCGCAATCCCGAGGCGCGCTGGCGGTTGACGCCCCAATCTCTCGATCGCCTGCTCGCGATGCAGGCGCAGATATTGGACAATGCCGTGCGCCTGCTGCGCCCCGGCGGGCGGCTGGTCTATGTGGTCTGCTCGCTGCTCGATGCTGAAGGACCGGACCAGTTCGCGGCGCTGCGGGAGCGCCATTCTGCACTGGCGCTCCGCCAACTTGCCTTGCCGCTCGGCCGCGAACGGGGGCAGGGCATTCGGCTCACCCCGCACCAGGACGGGACCGACGGATTTTTCATCGCCTGTGCAGGCGCGGCGTGATACCTGGTCGACGATGGCCCATCCGCCAACCACGTCCCGTGCCAGTTTGCAGGAGACCCTGATGCGTTTCGCCCCCGCCGCCGCCGCCTTGTCGCTCGCTCTCGCCGTTACCGCCAGCGCGGGTTTCGGAGCGGAGCGCGACCCGGCGCCGCGCGCCGCGATGCTTCTGGCGGAAGGGCAGGCCTCGCTCGATGCCGGTGAGACACAAGCCGCAATCGACGCCTTCGAAGCTGCGCTGACAGTCGATCCCGGGTACACGCCGACTCTGCTCCGTCTGGCCGAAGCGGCGCGCAGCGAGGGGCTTCAGGGCAAGGCGATCAGTTATTACCGTGAAGCCCTGGTTCGCGAGCCGCGCAATTATGCCGCGATCTCGGGCGAAGGCGCCGCTCTGGCGGAGAAGGGCGCGATGGAAAAGGCGCGCCTTAATCTTGCCAAGCTGGAATCGCTGTGCGGCACGGGATGCGAGGAAACGCGCAGCCTTGCCGCCGCCATCGCGACTGGCCCCTCGGAACGCGTGCTCACCGCCGAAGCGGTGATGCCCGATGCCGAGGCAGTCCAGTCGAACTGATCCGTCAGACGATCTCGCGAAACGCCTCGACCACGGCGCGATAGACGCGCTTCTTGAACGGTACGATCAGTTCGGGAAGCTGGTCAGGATCGACCCACTTCCAGTCGCAGAATTCGGGCGGGTCGTGCGCTTCAAGGTCGATATCGGCGTCGGCCCCGGTGAAGCGGGCGACATACCATACCTGCTCCTGTCCGCGATACTTGCCGTTCCACAACTTGCCGATCAGCTCTTCCGGCAGGTCGTAGCGCATCGGCTCGTCCATCCGCTGGAGAATGGTGACATGCTCGGCCTTGGCGCCGGTTTCCTCGTTCAGTTCGCGCAGGGCAGCGTCCTTCAGGTCCTCGCCCGGATCGACGCCGCCCTGGGGCATTTGCCACCAGTCGCCTTCCTTGTTGTCGATCCGGCGGCCGACGAAGACCTTCCCGGCGGCATTGACCAGCATTACACCGACGCAGGGACGATAGCCGAGCTCGCGGTTAGGATCGCTCATGCCGCGATCCGATCGAGCTTGAGGCGGATTGCGCCGAGGAATGCCTCCAAATCCTTCTGCCCGCTGGGAATGGCTTTGCGCAGAGTGGTGAAGCCGTGGATGATGCCGGGAAATTCGAAATAACTCACTTCAATCCCCTGCTGGATAAGATGCGCCGCATATTCCCGGCCCGAATCGCGTAAGGGATCGAGACCGGCGGTGCAGATGACAGTCGGCGGCGTGTTGGAGCAGTCGCCGACCATCGGCGTATGGCGCGGGTTATTGCGGTCTCCGCCATAAGATTGGGTAAAGAACGACATCGCCGCGCCGGTGAGAAGGAAGCCGTCCCCGAACAGCGCGAGACTGTCATGCTTCGAGACGTCGCTCGCCACCGGATAGATCGGCGCCTGAAGCAGCACCGGCGCGTCGGCCGGATCGTTCATCAGCGCGTTGGTGGTGACGATGGTGAGATTGCCGCCTGCACTGTCGCCGGTGATGACGAGACCGGTGAACTTGCGGCCCAGCGCTTCGGGCGACGAGGCGATCCAGCGAGCCGCCGCTTCGCAATCGTCAGGCGCGGCGGGGAAGGGGTGCTCGGGCGCCAGCCGGTACTCGATCGAAACGACGGGCAAGTCGAGCCGATTCGCGATCTCGGTGCAGAGCGCGTCATAAACCTCGATGTCCCCGATCACGAAGCCGCCGCCGTGGATGAAGATCACGCACGGCCCAGCCCCGCGGTTTTCCCGCATGTCGTAGAAGCGCAGGGGAATTTCGCCAGCCGGACCGGGGCAGGTAAGGTCCCGCTTCACCGGCAGATCGACCGCCGCCGCGTCGGCCAGTGCGCTCATCGCCCGCATCTGCTCGCGCCCGGCGACCGCGCCAACCTTGTCGACGCCTTGGCTTCCGATCTGTTCGAGCATGTCGAGAAAGCCCCGCACATCGTCGCGCACGTAATGTTCGGTTTCGGCCATGATGTCGCTTCCCTTCCTGCTTGCGGCACCCGAGATAGACGCTTGGCCTGTCATTTCCACTCGACATTTCTTATGCGTCACGAAAATCATTGCCGGGGCGCGGCACGGCTCCTACCTCCGGCGCGTGCAACGAAAGACACGTCCGGATTCCGGGGTGCGAAGAGGTAATTCGATGGCGACCCAGCAGGTCGAAAGTCCGCGCGAAGCGGTGGAAACTCCTGAAGCGGTCGTAGTCCGCTTTGCCGGCGATAGCGGCGACGGAATGCAGTTGACGGGCGGTCAGTTCACTCTGTCGACTGCGCTTGCCGGCAACGATCTCGCCACTTTCCCCGACTTTCCGGCGGAAATCCGGGCGCCGCAAGGCACGCTGTTCGGTGTTTCCGCCTTCCAGATCAATTTTGGCAGCCGCCAGATCAACACCGCTGGCGACGCGCCTGACGTGCTGGTCGCGATGAACCCGGCGGCGCTCAAGACCAATATCGCCGCGCTCAAGCCCGGCGGTCTGGTGATCGCCGACACCGGCGCCTTCACCAGGCGCAATCTCGATAAGGCGCAGTACGAGGCCAATCCACTCGAGGACGACAGTCTCGCCAAATACGACGTGCTGGCCTTCGATATCAGCGAGAAGACGATCGAGGCGGTGAAGCCCTTCGGCCTCGGCAACAAGGATGCGCTGCGCTCCAAGAATATGTGGACGCTCGGCCTCGCGCTTTGGATGTTCGATCGCCCGCGCGATCCGATCCACCAGTGGCTTAAGGCCAAGTTTCGGACCAAGCCGGACATCGCCGATGCGAACATCGCCGCGCTCGATGCGGGCCACTCTTATGGCGAGACGGCCGAGCTGGCCGGACCGTTGAAGCAGCTGACCGTTCCTCCCGTGCCGAGCGCCCCGGGTCTTTACCGTACTGTGACGGGCGCGGAGGCCGTGTCGCTGGGTCTCGTCGCGGGTGCACAGCTCGCCGAACTGCCGATGTTCTTCGGCGGATATCCGATCACTCCGGCGAGCGCGATCCTCCATCACCTCGCGCGGCTCAAGGAATTCGGTGTCACCACCTTCCAGGCGGAAGACGAGATCGCCGCGATCTGCGCCGCCATCGGGGCGAGCTATGCCGGACAGCTGGGCGTCACCAGCTCGAGCGGCCCTGGCATCGCATTGAAGACCGAGGCGATGGGCCTGGCGATCATGACCGAACTGCCGCTGGTGATCGTCAATTCGCAGCGCGGCGGCCCTTCGACCGGCTTGCCGACGAAGACCGAGCAGAGCGACCTCTACCAGGCCGTCTATGGCCGCAACGGCGACGCGCCGATGCCGGTGCTCGCCGCGCGCAGCCCGTCCGATGCCTTCGAAGTGGCGATCGAGGCGTGCCGCATCGCGGTGAAGTACATGACCCCGGTGATGCTGCTGACCGATGGCTACATCGCCAATGCCGCCGAACCGTGGAAAGTGCCGAACCCTGCCGAATTCGAGCCGTTCCCCGCAACCTTCCTCGAAGAACCTCGCGGCGAACAGTTGCTCCCCTACAAGCGCAATGAACATGGTGCGCGGCCATGGATCAAGCCTGGAACGAAGGGTCTGATGCACCGCATCGGCGGTATCGAGAAGCATCAGGAAACCGGCAATATCGACTATTCGCCCGACAACCATCAGGCGATGACCGATCTGCGCAAGGCAAAGATAGAGAACATCGACGTGCCCGATCAGGAGGTCGCTCTGGGCGGGCCCTCGGGCAAGCTCGCGGTCGTCGGCTGGGGTTCGACCTTCGGCCCGATCCATCAGGCGGTGCGCAAGGCGCGGGCGAAGGGCTGTGATGTCAGCCATATTCACGTCCGCCATGTGTGGCCGTTGCCGAAGAATCTCGGCGAACTGCTACGTGGTTACGACAACATCCTGGTTCCCGAGATGAACACCGGCCAGTTCAAGACCGTGCTGCGCGACCAGTTCCTGGTCGACGCGCAACCGCTCACCAAGACCAGCGGCCAACCCTTCCAGATCGCCGAACTGGTCGACGCGATCGGCAGGTATTTCGACGGGATCGAAGGCAATGAAGGCGGCGAGGTCGAGGTGAACCGGCAGCAATTGCCGACCATGCAATCCGGCCACGACGATGGATCGCTGCGCCGCGAAACCTCCCCGCAATCTCAGGAGCAAAGCTCGTGAACGCACCGGTGAAAATCGAAACCACGCTCAAGGACTGGGAAACCGACCAGGAGGTCCGCTGGTGCCCTGGATGCGGGGACTATGCCATTCTGAAAGCGGTGCAGCGCACTCTGCCGCAGCTCGGCGCGGATCCGGCCAATACGGTGTTCGTCAGCGGGATCGGATGCTCGAGCCGTTTCCCTTATTATATCGAGAGCTACGGATTTCACACCATCCATGGCCGCGCCCCCGCATTCGCGACCGGGATCAAGCTCGCCAATCCCGAACTCGATATCTGGCTGGTGACGGGCGATGGCGACGGGCTGTCGATCGGCGGCAATCATCTGATGCACGTCCTGCGTCGCAACGTGAACATGCAGATCATGCTGTTCAACAACGAAATCTACGGCCTTACCAAGGGCCAGGCCTCGCCGACCAGCCGCGAGGGCACAAAGTCGCCCTCGACCCCGATCGGCAGCTACGACCATCCCGCACGCCCTGCAGCATTCGCGTTGGGCGCCGGCGCGCGGTTCGTCGCGCGCGGCTTCGACGTGTCGAAGAAGCTGCCCGAGGTACTGACAGCCGCCCACGCCCATCAGGGTGCGGCCTTCGTCGAGATTTTCCAGAACTGCATCGTCTACAACAAGGACGTGTTCGACGATTTCGCAGCGCCCAAGGGTGCCGAGGATCGCCAGCTCTGGCTCGAGAACGGAAAGCCGATGCTATTCGCCGGCGACACCAAGGGCATCGCGCTCGACCGCGACGCGCTCACTCTAAAAGTCGTCGACGTGGCCGATGGCGAATGGGAAGCGGCGGGTGTTATCGTTCACGACGTCGCCAATCGCTCGCTCGCGCACATGCTGGTCGAGATGCCCTTCGGCGAATTTCCGATGGCGTTGGGCGTGCTTTATGATGATCCGCGCCCGACTTTCGAGGAAGCGGTGATTGCCGAGCGCAAGAAGGCGAGCGAGGGCAAGGCCGCCGATCTCGCGCGCCTGCTCGGCTCGGGCCAGACCTGGACTGTCGATGGAACGGGGGCGGATCCCGTTTGATCATGTATCGGTTTTGAACAAAACCCTTTTCTATCCATTGGTTACATGAAGCCCCGAGCCCGGGGCCGGATGCCAAGGAGAGACAGATGACGTTCAAAACGACTTTCTCGCTGGTATCGGGATTTGCGCTTGCTCTTGCCGCCTGCGGCGATAGCGAGCCGGAACCCGACGCGAACAGCATGGCTGCCGACATGGAAGCCAACCAGACCGCCGAATATGATCCGATGGAGCGGGACTACCCCCTGTCCGAAGAAATTCAGGCACGCCGCGATGCGTTCGACAGCGATGCATTTCAAGCCGAATACTCCGGCTTTCGTGACGAGATCGCAGCAGAGCAGATTCGCATGGGCGCGAACATGGATCCGGATGCGGAGATGACGGAAGACGACCGCGCCGAAATGGAGGCCGCCAGCCAGCCGCGGGATGCGAGCACGAACATGCGTACGCGCTCGAACATGACGTGGAGCTATCTAGACCGAAATGACGACGATCAGCTTTCGGTCGCCGAATACGCGATCTGGGCCGTTCCTCTCGATCCGAACGCAACGATGCCCAACGATCAGGGCGAACCCCAACTTTCCGCCGATCAAGCCAATCGTGCCGCCGACAGCTTCTTCTATTATGATATCGATGGCGACACCTACCTCAGTCGCCGCGAATTCACTTCGGCTCGCCGGGGCGAGAATTACGGCAGCTGACCGCAGTTGCACATTTTTATTAATGACGGCCGCCGGAGGCTTGGGGAACCTCCGACGGCCGTTTCTCCTCCCCAGGAGAACTGAACTTTAATCCTATTCCGCGTTGGGCACGTAATTGCCCAGCCGGTGGTGAAGCGCGTTGATCTTCGCCAGTTCCTCGCGATCGTCGGTCTGGCGGGCGTGGCTGGTCAGCGCGGCCCGCAGCAAACGGAAATCGGCGGTCGAGAAAAGCGCGCGGGCCCGGCCCGGTTCCGTCGGCGGTGCGGTTTCTTCGGTCATCGTGGTCACCTTTCCTCTCCTCAAGCTGCGGCGAACTGGTTCATGGTGTTGTCCTTGCCGCCCGCCTTGAGCGCGGCTTCACCGGCGAAGTATTCCTTGTGGTCGTCGCCCATGTCGGAGCCGGCCATGTTCTGGTGCTTCACGCAGGCGATGCCCTGGCGGATTTCCTCGCGTTGCACCGGCTTGACGTAACCGAGCATGCCGTCCTCCCCGAAATAGCGCTTGGCGAGATTGTCGGTGCTGAGCGCCGCGGTGTGGTAGGTGGGCAGGGTGATGAGGTGGTGGAAAATCCCCGCCTGCGCCGCGGCATCCTTCTGGAACGTGCGGATCCGTTCGTCGGCCTCGATGGCGAGATCGGTAATGTCATAATCGACGCTCATCAGCTTCGCCCGGTCGTATTCCGACAGGTCGCGACCTTCCTCGGCCCAGGCGTCGTAGACCTGCTGGCGGAAGTTCAGCGTCCAGTTGAAGCTTGGCGAATTGTTGTAGACGAGCTTAGCGTTCGGAACGACCTCGCGGATGCGCTCGACCATCCCGCCGATCTGGCCGATATGCGGCTTCTCGGTCTCGATCCAGAGCAGGTCCGCGCCGTTCTGCAACGACGTGATGCAGTCGAGAACGCAGCGATCCTCGCCGGTTCCGGAGCGGAATTGATAGAGGTTCGAGGGCAGTCGCTTCGGCGCCATCAGCTTGCCGTCGCGGCTGATGAAGACCTGCCCGTTGGCGATGTTCACCGGATCGACCTCCTCGCAATCTAGGAAGGAATTGTACTGGTCACCCAGATCGCCCGGTTCGCTCGAATAGGCGATCTGCTTGGTCAATCCAGCCCCCAGACTATCGGTGCGCGCGACGATGATGCCGTCTGGAACGCCGAGTTCGAGGAAGGCGTAGCGGATCGCGCGGATCTTTTGGAGAAAGTCCTCGTGCGGAACGGTGACCTTGCCGTCCTGATGGCCGCACTGCTTCTCGTCGGAAACCTGGTTCTCGATTTGCAGGGCGCAGGCCCCGGCCTCAATCATCTTCTTGGCGAGCAGATAGGTCGCCTCGGCATTGCCGAAGCCTGCGTCGATATCGGCGATGATCGGGACGATATGCGTTTCGTGCTCGTCGATCTGGTGCAGCAGACGGTGGGTGTTGACCGCATCGCCCGCTTCCTTTGCGGCGTCGAGTTCGCGAAACAGGCCACCGAGTTCGCGCGCATCGGCTTGGCGCAGGAAGGTGTAGATCTCCTCGATCAGGGCGGGGACCGACGTCTTCTCGTGCATCGACTGATCGGGCAACGGACCGAATTCGCTGCGTAGAGCGGCGATCATCCAACCCGAAAGATAGAGATATTTGCGCTTGGTCGTGCCGAAATGCTTCTTGATACTGATCATCTTCTGCTGCGCGATGAAGCCGTGCCAGCAGCCAAGCGACTGGGTGTAGTCCGCCGGGTCGGCATCATAGGCTTCCATGTCAGCGCGCAGAATGCCGGCGGTGTAGCGGGCGATGTCGAGGCCGGTCGGGAAGCGGTTCTGCACCGCCATCCGCGCTGCGCTTTCGCCGTCGATGGCCGCCCAGGAGGCGCCGGCCTGACCGATAGTGTCGCTCAATCGCGCGATGTGGCTTTGATAGGTCATTCGGAATCTCCTGCGTCCGGTCTCGGTATGAGAATGGGATACAGGACCTCGGTTCGGGCAAGGAGAGAATTTACAAAATATCTTGTCTCATCGAGTGCGTTCCGGCAAGATTGCATGTAAACTTGTAAAGGGATTTACAATTGACCGAGGAAACCGTGTTCGCAGGACCGGTGCTTCGTCGCTTGCGAAAGCGTGAGGGCCTGACGCAGGCGGCGATGGCGGCGCGGATGTCGATATCGCCGAGCTACCTCAACCTGATCGAGCGCAACCAGCGCCCGCTTAGTGCGCGGGTTGTCATGGCGCTGGTTGACCGTTTTGCCTTCGATCCACGTAGTCTCCAGGCCGATCAGGATATTGGCGGCGTCGACGGTCTGGTCCGGCGCCTGTCCGACGAACGCTTCGCCGATCTGGGGATCGACCGGGAGGAGGCGGAGGAATTCCTTTCCGCCACGCCGCATGTCGCCTCGGCCTTCGTCCGCCTTTTCGACAGGATGGATACGGCGGCTCTCACTGCCAACGATCCGCTCGCCGAATCTCGACGCGAGATCGAACGCTGGCGCAACCACTTCGCCGATCTTGACCACGCAGCCGAAGCTTTGGCCGACGAGATGCGCCTGTCCCGCGGCGACATTGCCGTGGCGCTGACCGAGCGCCTGCGAGAGCGGCATCAATTGTCCGTCCGCGTGCTTCCCGCCGAAGTCCTGCCGAACAGCATCAGCCGTCTCGATCTCCACGCGCGCCAGTTGCAGCTTTCGGAAATGCTGACGCCGCCCTCCCGAAACTTTCAGATGGCGCTTCAGATCGCCCAGCTCGAACAGCGCGACGCGATCCGTTCGCTGGCGCAGGGTCCGCAGTTCGAGGACGAGGCGGCGCGTGCGCTCTTCAAGCGACACCTCGAGGGCTATTTTGCCGCCGCGCTCATCATGCCCTACGGCCGCTTCCTGCGTGCGTGCGAGGCGACCGGATACGATCTTCCGGTGTTGGAGCGCCGCTTCAACGTCAGCTTCGAACAGCTTGCCCATCGGCTCACCACTTTGCAGCGTGTCGGGCAGCGCGGGCTGCCGTTCTTCATGGTCCGGATCGACCGGGCGGGGCAATTCTCCAAGAGCTTCGTCGGCGCGAGCTCGGCCCGCTTCGCGGAGGCCGAAATTAGCTGTCCGCTCTGGGATGCGCACCGTGCCTTCGAGCGGGGCGGCGAGTTGATCGTGCAATTCGTGGCCATCGATGGGAGCGAAGGCCAGGATGGCAGCGGCGGGTGGCTGACCATGATGCGCAGCGTCGAGGGGGCGGGGGCCCTGGGGCTGGCGCGTTTCGTTGTCGCGATCGGGATCGAGGGCGTGCTCGCCTCCGATCTTGCCCAGGCGCGCGGCATTTCCCTCCGTGCGGGCGAGGCGGAGCTTATCGGGCCGGGATGCGCGCGCTGTTACCGGGTCAATTGCGCCCAGCGTTCGCTACCTCCGCGGGGGCGCCGCCTAATGTTCGAGCCGATGCGCAGAGGCGCCACGCCGTTCGAATTCGTGGCGCGTTAACCCTCTTCCCGCGGAACCGGGTGCCGATCAGCGACGTTTTCGCCGGACTGAGGCTTCAGGAGAGAAATGAGATGACCGAAGAACGCATCACCGAAACGCGGACTCCGTCCGGCGACACGCACACCACGCATACGATCGTGAACGATGACGGCCGCAGGAGCGGCGGCGGCGCATGGGTTATCATCCTCTTGCTGGTGGTGCTGGCGGTTGTCGGCATCTGGTTCTTCACTCAGCAGAGCGGAGCCGAAGTGGCGAAGGACAATGCCATCGCCGGCGCTGCCGAACAGGTCGGAAACGCGGCGGGTCAGGTAGGCGACGCCGCTCAGAACGCCGGCGAGGCGATCGAGGGTGCCGCCAACGGCAACTGATCATTTTGGGGTGAAGATGCATGAGGGCGGTGCGGTCTGGAAGGCCTCGCCGCCCTTCGTAATGATACACGTTGTAAGATTTACCGACATTTCATGTATTGGCGCTAGCGGACGAAGCCTGGAGGTTGATCGGACGCGCCTGCATGATCCGGATGTTCAAGCATTATATCCCCAACGCCGTCCTGGCGCTGGCTCTGATCGATTTCGTCCTGCTCCTTTCTGCGGCCGATCTCGCCTGGCGGATACGCACTTATCAGATCGGCAGCGCGCCCGGCGAATGGGGCGCGCGGGTCATCGAACTCTTCGTCTTCGGCGTCACCGTATTCGCGGCGACCGCCGCGGTTGGCGGCTACAGCGTACAGGCGCTTCAGTCGATCCGGTTCGCCACCGCTCGGTTGCTGGTCGCAGTGAGCCTGGGCGTCATCGGTATTTCAGTGATCGATCTCGTTCTGCCGGGGGAACTGCTCTGGCGTTCGATCCTGCTCTACGCGATGCTCATCGCGATCGTTTTCCTCATCGCGAACCGGTTGATACTCGGGCCGCTGCTCGGCACGTCGAGATTCCAGAGGCGCATTCTGGTTCTCGGTGCAGGGGCGCGGGCGGAACGGCTCGCAAAGCTTGCGCGCCGCACGGGAAGCGGTTTCCTGGTCACATCCTTTGTGGCGATGAGCGATGCGGAAGTGCGGGTCGAACGCGCGATTGCCCGTCAGGATATCGCGGATCTGGGGCGGCATGTCGACCGAACGCGTGCGGGCGAGGTCGTCCTTGCGCTCGAGGAACGACGCAATTCACTGCCTCTCAAGGATTTGCTGCGGATCAAGACACGCGGGGTTCCCGTGATCGATTTCAGCAGCTTCATCGAACGTGAGACCGGACGGGTCGATCTCGACACGCTCAACCCCAGCTGGCTGATCTTTTCCGACGGATTCTCTTCCAGCCGACTTCTGTCCAGCGTCGCCAAACGCAGTTTCGACATCCTGGTGAGTGCGGCGCTTCTCTTGGCAGCGGCGCCGGTGATCCTCTTTTTCGTTTTGCTGATCCGATTGGAAAGTCCGGGTCCGGCATTTTTCCGGCAGACTCGCATCGGGCTCTACGGCCAGCCTTTCATGCTTGCCAAGCTGCGTTCCATGCGCCGCGACGCGGAGGTCGGTGGAGCGCAATGGGCGCAGAAAAATGACCCCCGCGTCACTCGCATAGGACGTCTGATCCGCACGATCAGAGTCGACGAACTGCCCCAGTGCTGGAACGTATTGAAAGGGGAGATGAGCTTCGTGGGTCCGCGTCCCGAACGCCCGCCATTCGTTGCCGCTCTCGAGGAACAGCTACCCTACTATGCCGAGCGTCACATGGTGAAGCCTGGCATAACCGGCTGGGCGCAGATCAATTATCCCTACGGGGCGTCGATCGAGGATGCGCGCGAGAAGCTCGAATACGATCTCTATTACGCCAAGAATTACACGCCGTTTCTCGACATCCTGATCCTGCTGCAGACGCTTCGAGTCATTCTGTGGCCAGAGGGCGCCCGGTGACCGGTGTTTCCCAGATGGTTGCTTCCGTGCTTTTCGGTCTTGCTGCATTGAGCGGCGGCCTTTCCGCTGTGGCCGTCATCCGGTCCCGCGGAGGAGCATACCGTCCCGACCGCGGTGCCGCCCTCGCTGCGTTGATCCTGACGGCGATCTGGGCCGGCGCCTGTGCGGCGCTGGGACATGGCCGCCCGCCCGTTCTCCTGGCGGAGGTGATCCGAAACCTCGCCTGGATATTCCTTATCTATCGCCTCTTCGCCAATGACGGGCGGAGCGAGACGGTCCGTGCGGTGAGGCCGCTAGCTGTGGCACTGGGGCTGGTGGAGGCGTTGCAGATCGCGTTCATAGCGGCAGGCCACGGCTTCGAAACCGCTGAAATCGCAGGACTCGCTGCGGAAACCTCGGCGCTTCTTCGAGTGCTGGTCGGGATTGGCGCGCTGGTTCTTCTGCACAACCTCCTGGCCGGTGCGGCGGACAGTTCGCGTTCGATGCTGGCATGGATCACCGGAGGTCTCGCGCTGTTATGGGCCTTCTTGGTCAATCGCCATATGGTCGCCTATCTGGCAGGGCCGATGTCGCCGGAAATGACCGGAGGAACAGCGCTGGTCGTGGCCATCGCCGTACCGATAATCGCGCTGGGTTATGCCCGCGGCGGTGCGGATCTCAGCCTGCGAACGTCGCGCCCTGTGACGTTCCGCCTGATCTCCTTGGCGCTGATCGTGATCTATCTTTTCGCGATGGTCGGTCTGAGTAGCTGGTTGGGATGGATGTCCGGCGACTATTCGCGTATCGCACAGGTTGGCTTTCTGCTCGCCGCAGGGGCCTTATCGCTCTTGTGGTTGCCTTCGCCGAAATCGCGAAAGTGGCTGCAGGTGACCATACTCAAGCACTTCTTCCGCCACCGTTACGATTATCGCAGCGAGTGGATACGGTTCACCAAGACGATCGGCTGCGCGCCGGACGAGACACGACCATTGTCGGAGCGCGCGGTTCAGTCCCTGGCGGATATCACCGATTCACAGTCGGGTCTGCTGCTTCTGCCGGATGGCGAGGATGTCTTTTCTCTTGGCGCGGATTGGCGCTGGTCTCTGCCCGACCTACCCAACCCCGCGATGTCCGATGAGCTGACGCGGCTGCTCGAACGGGAGGAACTGATCCTCGGTTTCGACGAAGCGAGGCGCGGCATCGAGCATTGCGGGGAGCTGCCCCATCTGCCCGATTGGCTAATGGCGGAGAAGCGCGCGTGGGCGGGCGTACCGCTGATCCATCTCGGGCGGCTCGTGGGCGTCGTAATCCTCGCTCGGCCGCTGATACCTCGGGATCTTGACTGGGAGGACTTCGACATCCTCAAGGTCGCTGGTCGACAGGTTGCGAGCTATCTCGTCGAACAGAGCAGTCAGCAAGCGCTCGATGAAGCGGCGCGGTTCGACGAATTCAACCGGCGCATGGCGTTCGTCATGCACGACATCAAGAATGTGTCGAGCCAAAGCAGTTTGTTGCTGCGCAATGCGGAGAAGCATCTCGATAATCCCGAGTTCCGCAAGGACATGCTGATCACCTTGCGGAAAAGTGCCGACAAGCTCGAGCAGATGCTTGCCCGCCTCGGACGTTACGGAACGCACACGGCGGACGATCGAGAAGTGTTCGATCTGGCCAGCCTCGCCCGCGATGTTCAGATGCGCTTTCGAGCCATGCATCCGATCGACTTCGTCGAAGTTGGTCAGTGCCGGGTTGTCGGCATCCGTGAAGCCTTCGATCAGGCATTGTCCCATCTCGTCCAGAACGCCATCGATGCGAGCGATGCGGATGCTCCCGTGACGATCGAAGTTGCGAATGGCGGATTGCGCGGAAGCATTGTGGTGCTGGATCGCGGCTCGGGCATGAGCCCCCCTTTCGTTCGCAACCAGCTCTTCAAACCTTTCGTTTCGTCCAAGAAGGGGGGCTTCGGCATCGGCGCCTGCGAAGCTCGCGAGCTGGTGCGAGCAATGGGCGGGAGGCTCGAGGTCGATTCTCGCGAGGGGATAGGCACTCGCTTTACGGCAAGCCTTCCCAGCGCCGATGCGGCGCACCTCATGAGCAGTAGCGGCACAAGGTGTACCTCGCTCGAGAACGAGGCGGCATGATGGCTCAGACGAAAACCGACATCCGGCCCAAGCTGTTGGTGATCGAGGACGATGAAGGTCTGCAGGCGCAGTTCAAATGGGCTTTCGACGCTTATCGAGTCATTATCGCCGGCGATCGCGAAAGTGCGCTCGCCGCGCTGCGGTTCGAAGTACCCGACGTAGTCACACTCGATCTGGGGCTGCCGCCCGACCCCGACGGGGTCAGCGAGGGCTTCGCCGTGCTGGATGCGATCGTCGCACTCAAGCCCGATACCAAGGTAATTGTCGCGTCCGGGCACGGAGCGCGGCAGAGCGCCCTTGATGCGGTCGCTCACGGGGCATATGATTTCTACCAGAAACCGATCGACATCGAGCAGCTGGGCCTGATCGTCGAGCGCGCCTTTCACTTGCACGCGATCGAGGCCGAGAACCGCCGTCTGGCAGAAAAGGTGACGGCCGGTGCCAGAGTGCTGGGCACCATGATCACCGCGGCACCGGAAATGATCAAGGTCACCCGGATGATCGAGCGGGTAGCGCCGACGAACGTTTCGGTCATGCTGCTTGGCCCCAGCGGATGTGGCAAGGAACTGCTCGCCAGAGGTCTGCACGATGCGAGCGAGCGGCGCGGCGGCGCCTTCGTCGCGATCAATTGCGCGGCAATCCCGGACAATTTGCTCGAAAGCGAGCTGTTCGGGCACGAGAAGGGTGCATTCACCGGCGCGGTGAAAACCACCGAAGGCAAGATCGAGATGGCTAACGGGGGAACACTGTTCCTCGATGAGGTCGGCGACCTTCCCGCCCAGCTTCAGGTAAAACTGCTGTGGTTCCTTCAGGAACGCGTGATCGAGCGGATCAGAGGGCGAAAATCGCTGGCTGTCGACACGCGGATCGTCTGCGCCACGCACCAGGATCTCGAGACGATGATCGCCGCCGGGACTTTTCGGGAGGACCTCTTCTATCGCCTTGCCGAGATCGTCGTGAAAATCCCCTCACTGGCCGACCGGCCGGGCGACGCGGTGCTTCTCGCCAAGCATTTCGTCACTCGCTACGCTGCCGAGATGAACCCCGTTGTCACAGGTTTCGCACCGGACGCGCTCGCCGCAATCGACGAATGGGGCTGGCCGGGCAATGTCCGCGAGCTGGAGAACCGGATCAAGCGCGCGGTGATCATGGCGGACGGCAGGCTGATCGGTCCCGAGGACCTAGACCTCGGCGACGTGAGGGATGCCGACGGGCCCGCGCTCAACCTCAAGACCGCGCGAGAACAGTCCGATCGGCGCATGATCCGCAAGGCTCTGGCGCGCAGCGAGGGCAACGTCTCGTTAACCGCTCGACTGCTCGGCATAAGCAGGCCGACGCTTTACGATCTGCTGAAGCAGTATGATCTCCAAAATTGAATGGATGCCGGCGGCACTCGCGATGCTGCTGGTCTGTACCGGCTGTTCCGGAAACAGCCCATCCGAAACGACAATGGAATTGGTGAGCGAGAGGGCGCAGTCGCCGGAGGTGGAACGGCTTCGCGAAACCGGACGCGCGTGGCTTTCGGAAGGTGATTTTGCGGCAGCCGCTGCACGGTTCGACCAGGCGTTGGCCCTGGAACCGGAAAATGCCGGATTGTGGGTCGATATTGCCCGGCTGCGCTATCGCAGCGGCGAGCAGGAACAGTCGATCGAGGCGGTCGAGCGGGCGCTCGATTTTGCGCCTGACGACGCGTCGGCGCTTCTGTTCCGTGGTCAGATCGCACGTGATGCGGAAGGTCTTCTCGCCGGGTTGCGCTGGATCGAGCGCGGTCTGCGGTTCCATCCCGATGATCCCGCCCTTTTGCATGACCATGCGGCGATCCTGATCGATCTCGACCGGGCCGCCGAGGGGCTCGTATCCCTTCGCCGCCTCGCCGAGATTGCGCCCGACACGCCCGCTCTGTTTTATCTTCAGGCTGTCATCGCGGCGAGGGCGGGAAATTTCGGACTGGCGCGCGATCTTCTCCGGCGGCTTCCGCCCGGGGCCAGCGATCGGCCGGTGGCGATGCTGCTCGGGGCGGTCATCTCGCTCGAAGAAGGGCAGCACGCCAGCGCGGCCCAGACGCTCGAGGCGCTGGCCCTGCGCCAGCCGGACAATGCGCGGGTCCAGCGCCTGCTCGCACGCGCTCTCTATCTCGCCGGCTCCCATCGTCAGGTGATCACGCGTTTCGGCGATTTGGCCGCGCGCGAGGGTCAAGCACCCTATCTGCGCGAACTCGTCGCGATGTCGCATGAAGCGATGGGCGATCGTGCTGCGGCCTCCATCTATCTGGACCTCGCAGCGAGCGATCGGGACTGGGATCTTGTGGCCCTCGAACCTGCCGCTCCGCCGAATATGGATGGGGGGGGCAGCAATATCGTGACGGTACGCAATCGCATCCGGGCGAGCATCGGTTCCGGAGCCACAGGCGCAGCGACGGCGACAGCGCGTACGCTTCTCGATTCTCGCCCCGGAGCGGGCGATGCGTTCAGTCTGTTCGGTGACAGCATGCTGGCGGCGGGCGACGCGCAGGCCGCGCTTGCAGTCTATAGCCGCGCTGCGCGCATCCGGACAAACTGGCCGCTCGCATACCGTATGGCCGCGGCCGCCGATGATTTGGGCGACACGCAGCGAGCCGAAGAGATCATCGAAGCCTATCTTCGCAACGGGGGCAACGAGATCGAGGCGATCGAGCTATACGGAGCCATGCTTGCGCGCCGCGGCGCCTGGAGCAGGATGGCACAACTGCTCGATACGGTGATCGACCGCAGCGGGGAAAACCCGCAGGTTCTTGCTCTCCGAAGCTACGCGGCGTTTGAGTTGCGGCAGTTCGAGGAAGCGCTTGGCTGGGCCTGGCGCGCTTACCAGGCGCAGCCTGCTTCCCGACCCGCCATAGCCGTGCTTGCGCGATCGACACAGGATGCTGCCCTGAAGGCGAGGCTCGAGGAAAAGCTGATCGCGATCGACAACCGCTGACGCTCGACAAGCCGTTCGAGGCAGGGCAGGCGCGAAGCATGATGATACGTGCGGTTCTCGGCGATCCGATGCTCCGAATGCTCGCCGGCGCGATTGCGCTGGCAGCTCTCGTTCCAGCAACCGGCACCGGACGGGAGATTGCAGGGTGGATCGTCGACGCGGCGATCTTCACCCTGTTCCTGCTGAACGGAATGCGCATCGCTCGCCGGGACATTGGCCGGGGCATTGCGAACTGGCGCTTTCTCGTCCCGTTAATCCTATGGGTGTTCGGAGCGATGGCGTTGGCCGGGCTAGGACTCTCGAGGATCGGCAACAATCTGCTCCCCCCGCTGATCGCGGTGGGTTTCCTCTATCTCGGCGCGCTGCCGTCCACCGTCCAGTCCGCGACGTCCTATACCTCGCTCGCCGGCGGCAATATCGCGATGTCGGTGGTCGGGGCTGCACTGCTCAACATCCTCGGTGTGTTCGTGACTGTACCGATCTTTCTGGCACTTGGCGGGGCGGGCGAGGGTGCTGTCGGCTTCGAGACGGTGCAGAAGATTGCGCTGATCCTGCTGCTCCCGTTCGTGATGGGCCAGATCGTGCAGGGCTGGACCACCAGCTTTATCGCGCGGCACAAGCCGAAGATCGTCTGGATCGACCGCTTCGTCATCGCAATCGCCGTCTATGTCGCGTTTTCCGGTGCAGTGGAGCAGGGCATCTGGCAGCGGCTGGACGCGACCGCCTGGGCGATCCTGTCGGCGCTGGTCGCGGTTTTGCTGCTGTTCGCCAATGCCGGCGCCTGGCTGCTTGGAGGCGTTCTTGATCTGCCGGGCACCGACCGGACGGCGTTTCTCTTCGGCGGCGCGCAGAAGAGCGCGGCGATCGGCGTGCCCCTCGCCACGATCTTGTTCTCGCCCGCCGCCGCAGGTTTCGTCGTCGTTCCGCTGCTTCTCTACCACCTGTTCCAGCTGGTCGTCGCCGCACCGGTGGCAAGCCGGCTGGCGCTCAGGATGGTGGCGTCGGAGGAAACTCCGGCAAGCCCTTCCGCTCGCGGCGATTGAGCCGGACGGACCACCACAGCGACAGGCCGATCAGAGTTGCCCCGATCAGCCCCGTAATCGTCTCGGGAATATGGAACCGCGCCGACAGCAGCATGATGAGGCCGAGCGCGATGATCGCCCAGAAGGCCCCGTTCTCGAGAAACTTGTATTGGGCGAGCGTGCCCTTCTTCACCAGATGGATGGTCATCGAACGCACGAACATCGCGCCGATCGACAGGCCCAATGCGATCACCACCATGTTGTTCGAGAGGGCGAAAGCACCGATCACGCCGTCGAAGCTAAAGCTCGCGTCGAGTACGTTGAGGTAGAGAAACCCGCCGAGTCCGCTGCGCACAGCGGCTCCGGCGATGCGCTTTTTCTCCTCGTGTATTTCGAGCAGCGCATTGATCCCCTCGACCGAGATGAAGGTGACGAGGCCGAGGATCCCGGCGATCAGGAACGTCAGCGCGTCAGCGTCGGGCAGCAAGCTCGATATGCCCCACAGCACCAGCAGCAAGATCGCGATCTCGGCAGCGGGCAGGGCGGCGAACTTGGACAGGAAATGCTCGATGTCGCGGATCCAGTGCACTTCCTTTTCGCGGTCGAAAAAGAATTTCAGACCAACCATTGCCAGGAAGGCCCCGCCGAAGCCCGCGATCCCGACATGAGCGGCGCTGACGATCCGCTCGTACTCATCCGGTCGGTTGAGCGACAGGCGCACCGTCTCGATCGGGCCGAGCCCGGCGGCGATCGCGACGATGGCGAGCGGGAAGACGATCCGCATTCCGAACACGGCGAAGGCGATGCCCCAGGTGAGGAAGCGCCGCTGCCAGACCTCGTCCATTTCCTTCAGCACGGAAGCGTTGACCACCGCATTGTCGAAGCTGAGCGAGATCTCCAACACGGAGAGGATCGCGACGATCCAGAGGATCTGGAGCACCCCGACGACGTTCCCGGTCGCGCTCCAGCCGTACCAGGCGGCGAGGGCAAGGCAGATGATCGTGAAGACCAGCGAGAACCGGTAGTAGGTAAGAAACGCCCGCATTTCGCTCAGTCTTTCGGCTGGTAGGTCTGGTCCGCGCTCGGGAAAGTGCGCGCTCTGACTTCCGCAGCATATTTCGCGGCAGTGTTCGAGATCGTCCCGGCAAGATCGCCGTATTTCTTCACGAAGCGTGGCACCCGCTCGAACATGCCGAGCATGTCGTCGGTGACGAGCACCTGGCCGTCGCATTCCGCGCTCGCGCCGATGCCAATGACCGGGATCTGCAAGGTCTGCGCCAGAGCGACGGCGATCGGTTCGACCACGCCTTCGGCAACGACGGCGAAGGCGCCGGCCTGTTCGACTGCGCGCCCGTCGGCGATGATCTTGTCATGTTCTTCCTGACTGCGGCCACGCGCGCCATAGCCGCCCAATGCATTGACCGCCTGCGGAGTCAGCCCGACATGGGCCATGACCGGTATGCCGCGGCGCGAGAGGAAGGCGATCGTCTCCGCCACGTCCTCTCCGCCTTCGAGCTTGACGGCCGCGCAGCCGGTTTCCGCCATGACCCGGCTTGCCGTTTCGAAAGCCTGCTGAGGGCTGGCTTCGTAAGTGCCGAAAGGCAGGTCGACCACGACGAGGGAATGGAAGCTGCCCCGCATGACCGCCGCGCCATGCGCTATCATCATGTCGAGAGTGACCTGAAGTGTCGAGGGCAGGCCGTAGATCACCTGGCCTACGGAATCGCCCACAAGCAGCATATCGCAATGCTCGTCGAGAAGCCGCGCCTGCCGCGCGGTGTAGGCGGTCAGCATCACCAGCGGCTCGCTCGTCCGCCCGGCGATCTTGCGGGCGCGGATCTTCGGCACGGTCAGCCGCCGCATCGGTTTCGGCGTGGGGTTGGCTCGGCTGGTATGGGTGTCTAGCTGGAATGTCGACATGGCCAATCCGTTAGACGCCTGTCGACACAAAGGCAAAGCGCACTCGACGCGAATGGCCAAACCCTGCACAGGGACGCGCGAAGACGGCGCCGAACGAGCGCGAGACCGACAGGGAGAGATTACCAATGGCCGCAGCATCGAAAACCACCGGCGAGGGCTGGTCGTCGCGGCGCGCCTTCGTGCTGGCAGCGATCGGATCGGCGGTCGGCCTCGGCAATATGTGGCGCTTTCCTGCGGAAGCCGGAGCGAATGGCGGCGGTGCCTTCGTGATGTTCTATCTGCTTTGCGTGCTACTGATCGGCCTTCCGGTACTTCTGTCCGAAGTTGTCATTGGGCGTCATGGACAGAGCAACGCGCCCGAAAGCGTCCGGCGCGTGGCCGAAGAGAGCGGTAAGTCGACAGGCTGGGCGCTCCTCGCCGATATCGGCGTGCTCGGCGCGTTCATGGTGCTCAGCTTCTATTGCGTCGTAGGGGGCTGGGTCCTCTATTACATCGGCGTCTTCCTCGGCGACATTTTCACCACCGGCATTGTGGGCGGCGCGTTTCAGGGCCGCGACCCGGCCGAGGTCGAGGCGCTGCTGCCCGCATTGTTCGGCAACGGCGCGTTGATGCTCGGCCTTCACGTGGCCTTCCTCGCGATCACCTTCTTCTTCGTCGCGCGCGGCGTTTCCGGCGGAATCGAATGGGTGGCGACCTGGCTGATGCCCGCCTTCTTCATCCTGTTCGTCGCCATCACGTTTTACGGTGCCTTCACCGGCGGGTTCGACGAGGCGGTGTCCTATCTCTTCACTGTGGATTTTTCCGCGCTGACCGGGCCGGTGATGCTGGCTGCCGTGGGGCAGGCGTTCTTCTCCCTGTCGCTCGGGGTCGCCGGGATGATGACCTACGGCGCCTATGTCGGGCGCGACGTCAATCTCGCGGGCACCTCGGGAATCATCGCCGCCGCCGATTCGGCAGTCGCGCTGCTCGCCGGGCTCTGCATCTTCCCGATCGTGTTCGCGGCGGGGCTGGAGGCGAATGCCGGCCCCGGCCTCATGTTCCAGAGCTTGCCGCGCGCCTTCCAGGACATTCCGTTCGGGTCGGTGATCGGACTGCTGTTCTTCGTGATGGTGTTCTTCGCCGCGCTGACCAGTTCGATCTCGCTGCTCGAGGCGCCGACAGCATGGTTCAAGGACCGCTTCCGCATGCCCCGACCGATCGCGACGGGCATCGTCGCCGGCGGCGCGATGGTGCTGGGCGGGTTCGCCGCCTGGTTCTTCGGCCAGCCGGTGCCGGTCGTCTCCGGGATCGCCCTCTTCGACGGGCAGGACGTATTCTCGGTGCTCGACACTGCGACGAGCCGCATCTTGATGCCGATCGGTGCGATCATGACCTCGCTGTTCGTCGGCTGGGTCGCTTCGCGGCGCCTGATCGACAGCGAGAACGGCCTGTCCGGCGGCCTGCACCACACCTGGCTTTTCCTGGTGCGCTGGGCGTGTCCGCTGGCGCTCGTGGTCATTCTGATCGTCGGAATCTTCCCCTCGATCGTAGGCGAATGAAGATTTCGCTTTTGCGACAATGACACTGCGGATAAATCCCCGGCTTCTGGCTTGCTGAGCGGGATCGTCCCGCCCGGGGGCGTGAGAGGGGGCTCGCGGGCCATATGATCTTCGGAAGAGTTAAGCCGCTCGATGCCATTCTGGCGACGGCGGAGAAGAAATCGCTGAAGCGCACGCTGGGCGGCTTTCAACTGATGCTGTTCGGCATCGGCTGCATCATCGGAACCGGCATCTTCGTGCTGACCTCCGCCGGCGCGCAAAAGGCGGGACCGGGCCTGATGCTGGCCTTCGCCATCGCCGGACTGGTCTGCATCGTCGCCGCGTTGTGCTATGCGGAAGTGGCGGCGATGATCCCGGTCGCAGGATCGGCCTACACTTACAGCTATGCTTCCGTCGGCGAATTTCTCGCGTGGACGGTAGGCTGGGCGCTGATCCTCGAATACGCCGTCGCGGCGAGCGCGGTGTCGGTCGGCTGGTCGGGTTATTTCTCCGGGACCATCCTCAACGAATTTCTCGGCATCAATCTGCCACCGTGGCTGGCGGCGGGGCCGCTGTGGCTCGGCGGTGCGCCCGGCGGTTTCATCAATCTCCCCGCGCTCGTGATCGCCCTGCTGGTGACCTGGCTGCTGATGATCGGCACCAGCGAAAGTGCCAAGGTCAACGCGGTACTGGTCGCGATCAAGGTCACCGCGCTGACCCTCTTCGTCGCGCTTACGCTGACGAGCCCGGAATTCGACGTCGCCAAGTTCAATCCGTTCCTGCCGGCCGGGGTCTTCGGCGGCTTCGGCACCGGGCTGGGCGCGGTTGGCGCGGCGGCGACGATCTTCTTCGCCTATGTCGGCTTCGACGCGGTGTCGACCGCTGCCGAGGAGACCAAGGATCCGCAGCGCAACGTGCCGTTCGGCCTGATCGGATCGCTGCTGTTCTGCACGGTGTTCTACATCCTGGTTGCGGCAGGCGCGATCGGGACGATCGGCGGGCAGCCGATCATGGGTCCGGGCGGTATTCCCTTCCCGGCCGGCTCGGAAGAGCTCGCCCGCCAGTGTGCGCTGCCGCTCTATTCCCAGGCGCTGGTCTGTTCTGACGAGGCACTGGCCCATGTCCTGCGCCAGATCGGCTTCTCCGGGATCGGCAACGTGCTGGGCATTGCGGCCTTCCTCGCACTGCCTTCGGTTATCCTGGTGCTGATCTTCGCGCAGACCCGCATCTTCTTCGTGATGAGCCGTGACGGATTGCTGCCCGAGGGGCTCAGCAAGGTTCACCCGAAGTGGAAGACGCCGCACGTCGTCACCATGATAACGGGGCTGATCGTGGCGCTTGGCGCGGCCTTCATGCCGGTCGGCCTGCTGGCGGACTATGCCAATGCGGGCACGCTCTACGCCTTCTTCATGGTCGCCGTGGCAGTGATGGTGTTGCGGGTTAAGGACCCGGCGCGGCATCGCAGTTTCCGGATGCCGCTGGTCTGGGTGATCGCGCCGCTGACGCTGGCGGGCTGCCTTTTCCTCTACCTCAACCTGCCGCTGATCGCGATTCTGGTTCTGCCGGTCTGGGGCCTGATCGGGCTGGTGATCTATTTCGCATACAGCCGCAGTCGCAGCCACCTGGGACGCGGCGTGGTCGAGGTGGTGGACGATGTGGCCGGTATCGAGACCACGGTTCCGATCGATCCGCCGCCCGCTTCCTGAGGCGACTGATCCTCCAGATACAAAAAGGGCCGCCTCGATGGGCGGCCCTTTGCATTGGTGGGTTTTGGGATCAGAGATCGGCGCGCTTGACGTGCTGTTCCTCTGCATCCCCGTGAACGTTCATGCCCAGCGCCATCTTGGCAGTGTCGAGGAGGCCCATCTCGCCATCCCAGATCTCGGCCTGGCCCAAGTCCATCCGCATGAAGAAGATGTTGGGATCGTCCTTGCCGCCTTCGTACCAGGCTTCGACGAAGTTATTCCAGAATTGCTCGAAGCGCTCGCGACTGGTTTCTTCGGTGAGCGTCCCGTTGAAGCGGGCATACATGTCGTGGCCCTTGCCCTGAAATGTCGCCGTGGCCGCGCCCAGCGCGCAGAAGTCGCTGTTGCGGTGCGTGAAGAACCAGATCGAGCTGTTGGCATCCTTGTCGAGTTGCGGGCTCATCGGAACCGCAGTGCCGGGCTTTCCGTCGAGTTGCAGAAACAGGAAGGGCGAGTCGGCGAGCGACTTCCAGAATTTCTTCTTCAGCTTCTCCGGATCGCCTTCATTGTACTTCATCGCGTATCTCCTGTTCGCGTGGGGTTTGCTCCATCAATGAACCAGAGGCGGGTCGGGTCCCGACGAGGTTTCGTTCTGCGGGAAAGTGTCTGGCCATCGTTGCGAATCGCGAAGTGATGGAACATAAGAGGAACAAATGAGTCGTTCCGCCATGCCTTTCGAGACCCTCTCCCAAACCTGCGATGTGGCTGCGCTGGCCGCACGGCGCAGCACGCGCTGGCGGACCGGGTTGGCCGCGGTCCAGGGGGCACCGTGCCACAGCGAGATTTTCGCTTCGGGGCGGGAGGCGAGCGGCGCGGGGGCGGCGCTGGCGCTGGCGCTCGACGACTGGCACCATGCCCCGCGCGGGGAAGGGCAGGAGGCGGAAGACCGCCGCGCGGTGCTGTGGGTACAGACGCGTGAGGCGGTGCGGATCGGCGGCGTTCCCTATCGCCCAGGCCTCCCGCGCGATCTGCGTCACCGGGTGATCCATGTTCTGGCGGAAAGAACGGAAGATGCGCTGTTCGCTCTGGAGGAAGGGGTGCGCTGCCGCGAGGTCGCTTTCGTGATCGGCGAAGTAGCAGGTAATCCCAAAACGCTGGATTTCACTGCCTCGCGCCGCCTGACGCTGTCGGCACAGCGTCATGGCGTGCCACTTTATCTCGTCCGGCTCGATGCCGTGCATGACCTGTCTTCGGCGCGGATGCGGTGGGATGTGGTGGCGAGCCCGTCGCCCGCTCCACGCTGGAACGCTGCCGCGCCAGGAACGCCGTCGTGGCGGGCCGAGCTTTTCCGCGCGCGAGGCCATGCGCCCGGGCAATGGGTTCTGCGCGGCGAGGGAAGCCGCCTGCTGGCGGAGCGCGCCGAGAGCGGGGAGGCCAACCACGGATGGGCGGCGGGACTGCACCCGGCACGTCCCTCCGCAACGGGACGATGAGCGGGTTGGCAGCGGAGGAAGCGGGAGCAGGGGTAACAGGCGCAGGCAAGCCGCAAACCCGATCACGCCGCCGCATCCTGTCCATCTGGCTGTGCTCTCTGGCGATGGATCGCTGGCGAGCGGTCAACGATGCCCTCGACGATCCGCGCCCTCTCGTCCTCATCGCCGATACGGCGCACGGCCCCCGCATTGAAGCGGTGAGCGCGGCCGGCGCGGCGGCAGGCGCGCGGCGCGGCATGATGCTGGCCGATGCCCGCACCCTGTGCCCCGGCATCGCCACCGCGCCCTTCGATCCGGCCGGCGATCTGGACTTTCTGGAGAAGCTCGCGATCTGGGCGATGCGCTGGGGCCCATGGTCGGCAATGGACGCGCCCGATGGGCTGCTGGTCGATGTCACCGCCGTGCCGCACCTGTTCGGAGGAGAGGAGCGGCTGCTGGCAGATGTCCATACCGCTTTCGCGCGGCGCAACCTAGCGATCCGCAGTGCGATTGCGCCGACCGCCGGAGCAGCTTGGGCGCTGGCGCATTTCGGGCCGGAACGCACGATTTTGGAAGATCTCCACGACATGAAGGCCCGCCTTGCCGACCTGCCGGTGGCGGCCCTGCGGCTCGACGAAGATGTGACGGGGGTGCTCCGTCGCCTCGGTCTCAAGCGGCTCGGCGAACTGACCGGCGTTCAGGACGCGGGCGGCGGCCGCGACGCGATCCAGCGCCGTTTCCGCAATCGTCGATCACCTGCCGCCAATCCGCTGATCCGTCTCGACCAGCTCCTCGGCCGCGTTCCCGAACCTCTGTTGCCGGTCATTCCCCGGCAGATGCCGCTGGTCCAGCGCCGGTTGATGGAGCCCATCCGCCATCGCGCGCTGCTCGATCAGGTGATGCGCGATCTCGCGCTCGACATGGTGCGCGAGCTGGAAGGCCGGGCGGAAGGAGCGCGGCGGCTCGAACTGGGCCTGTGGCGGGTCGACGGGGAGGTGGTGCTTCGCCGTCTCGAATTCGCCGCTGCCACGCGCGATGCCGACCATATATGCCGGCTGTTCTCCGCCCGGCTTGACGATGTCGAAGCGGGGTTCGGGATCGAGATGGTGCGCTTGCGAGCAAGCTGGGCCGAGCCGCTTTCGCTGGAGCAGGAGGATTTCGAGGCGGCGGCGGCGTATCACGGCACCTCGCTCGCGACCTGCATCGACAGGCTCACTGTCAGGCTGGGCGCGAAGGCTGTCCGTCGCCCGGTGCCCTTTGCCAGCCACATCCCCGAACGCGCGCAGCAATGGCAGCCGCCCCTAGGGCCTGAGCGGAGTTCGCAAGCAATCTTCGAATTCCACGACAGGCCGCTGAAGATGCTGGAGAAAAGCGAGTGTATCGCCGTGCTATATGCCACGCCCGACGGCTATCCCAAGCGCTTCCGCTGGCGCGGCGCAGTGCATGAGGTGGCACGTGTCGAAGGGCCCGAACGGATCGCGCCCGAATGGTGGCGCGAACGCGGCAATGCGCGTTTGCGCGACTACTACCGGATCGAGGACGAGACGGGTCGGCGCTACTGGATATACCGGCAGGGGCTGATCGGCGACGGGCGGGGCGGGGCGCCCGCCTGGTATCTGCACGGATTATGCGCCTGACCGGCGAGCGGGGAGCGTGGTTCGCCCTCGGCCCGCCGATACGCGGAGCGGGCGTCAGTTCCGCCCGAGGAAATCAAGCAGATCGTCACCCAACCGTTCAGTCTGCGTGGCAAAGACGGCATGCGGCTCGCCGTCATATTCGATCAGTCTGGCGCCCGGCACCTTCTCGGCGACCTGCCGCCCGGTCGCATCGATTGGAACGGTCTCGTCCTTGGTGCCATGGATCACTAGTGTCGGCACGTTGAAGCTCGACAGGTCGGGGCGGAAATCGGTGGTGGCGAAGGCGGCGGCAGACTGGAGCGTCGCGTACTGGCTGGCCATCATCGTGGTCGTCCACGCCCAATGCTTCTCCTCGTCGTACACCTTGTCACGCAGAACGCCGTCACCGTAAAAATCCTTGAAGAAGCCGGTGAAGAAATGGCGGAAGTTGGTCTTCATCCCCTCGGTCATTTCGTCGAAGGTCGATTGCGGCACGCCGTCCGGATTGTCATCGGTCTTCAGCATGTAGGGCACGACCGAACTGACCAGCACCGCCTGCGTCACCCCCTTGCCCGAATGGCGCGACATGTAGCGGGCAATTTCGCCGCCGCCCATGGAGAAGCCGACCAAAGCGACGTTCTCGGTCGCGCCGGTTTCCTTCATGACGTCGGCCAGATCGTCAGAGAAGGTATCGTAGTCGTAACCAGACGGCGCGTGGTCTGAGCGCCCGAAACCGCGGCGGTCGTAAGCGATCGCGCGATAGCCGTTGTCGGCCAGCTTCATCATGATCGGGTCCCAGCTGTCGGCCGAAAGGGGCCAGCCATGAATCAGGATCACCGGGCGGCCTTGTCCCAGCTCCTTGTAGCGCAAGCGAGTTCCGTCACGGGTCGTAAGATTGGGCACGGGGGTCTCCTTGGAAGGTTGCGAATATGCTTTCACAACATTGGGGGAGTTCCTTGCGTTCCGCGATTATTGTCGGCGAGTATGCTGCCGCGTCACTCGCAGTCGACGAGCGTCAGGCGTCCTTCGCGCCGCCGGCCCATGGGGATTCGGCCGAAATTCGCCACCGACTGCTCTCGCTCCTCGACCATTTCGGCGGTGCGGCGAATGATTTCGAGCGGGATGGGCCGGTCGAACTGGAGGCCACAGCTGCCCGGCCTCGACCACATCACCCGGCAATATTGCTCCTCGTCCGACCAGGCGAGGAAGCCGGAGGTGCCGGTTATCGGAAGGTTGCTGCCTTCGAAACGCGCGCCGGTCTGCGAGAGGTCTGACAGGCGCCCGTCGCGGTTTCCGCCGGTCATGCGCAGACGCGCGGCTGTGTCGATGACCCAGCGTTGAACCTTGCGTCGGTCAGCTCCGACAGCGTGATGGTGCGACATTGTCCCGTATCCTTGTCCCGCGCCTTTCGCAGAACGAAGTGAAACCTTGGCCAATCGACATGGTTAATTCCCAACACCCTTTCGCGGATCAAAAGAATCCTTGGCGACAAGGGCGAGAGAACATATAAGGAACATATGGCTTCGCAGACCATCCTTCAAAAGCTGGAGATTCTCGCCGATGCGGCGAAATACGATGCCTCCTGCGCCTCGTCCGGCACGGCGAAAAAGAACTCGCTCGGATCGGCGAAGGGTATCGGTTCGACCGAAGGAATGGGGATCTGTCATGCCTATGCGCCGGATGGGCGCTGCATCTCGCTGCTCAAGATATTGCTGACCAATCACTGCGTGTTCGACTGCCATTATTGCGTCAACCGCAAGAGCTCGAATGTGGCGCGCGCGCGGTTCACGCCGCAGGAGGTCGTCGATCTGACGCTGGCGTTCTACCGGCGCAATTATATCGAGGGGTTGTTCCTTTCCTCGGGCATCGTCAAAAATTCGAACCACACGATGGAACAGATCGTCGAAGTCGCCCGCATTCTGCGGGAAGAGCATGATTTTCGCGGTTACATTCATCTCAAGACCATTCCCGAGGCGGATGCCGAGATCGTCCATCAGGCGGGGCTCTATGCCGATCGCGTTTCGATCAATGTCGAACTGCCGACCGATGCGGGCCTGACCCGCCTCGCGCCTGATAAGGACGCCCGCCAGATCGAAGGCGCGATGGGCAATGTGAGAAGCGATCTTGCCGAGGCGAAGGATGCGAAGAAGCGGTTCCGCCACGCTCCGCGCTTCGCGCCTGCCGGGCAGTCGACCCAGATGATCGTCGGCGCCGACGCGGCGACCGATGCGGATATCGTCGGCAAGGCGAGCAGGCTCTACGACAATTTCCGTCTACGCCGAGTATATTACAGCGCGTTCAGCCCGATTCCGGATGCAAGCGCCGTGCTGCCGCTGAAACGTCCTCCGCTGATTCGCGAGCATCGCTTGTACCAGTCCGACTGGCTGATGCGCTTCTATGGCTACAAGCCGACCGAGGTGATGCAAGCGACCGAAGCGGACGGCAATCTGCCGCTCGACATCGATCCCAAGCTCGCCTGGGCGCTCAAGTTTCGCGACAGCTTTCCGGTCGACGTCAACCGCGCGACCAAGGAACAATTGCTGCGCGTGCCTGGGCTGGGGGTAAAAGCGGTCCACAAGATCCTTGCAAGCCGGCGGCACCGCACGCTGCGGCTCGACGATGTGGCGCGGCTGACCCTCTCGATCACCAAGGTGCGACCGTTCATCTGCACGGTCGACTGGCGCCCCGTGATGCTGACCGATCGCGCCGATCTTCGCAGTCTGCTTGCGCCTCGGACTGAGCAGCTCGAACTGTTCGCAGCATGACAGCGTTCCAACATGTCGAGGCCGGCACCTATTACGTGACAGAGATGCCGGAGCCGGACGATTTCGAGTTCTGGCGGGAGCGGGCACGGGCTCTGGTCCAGTGCGAGGTGCCGCCCGACCGGATCGCCTGGATCGAGCCGGGGGGCAGTGGCGATCTGTTCGCGCATGGCGAGAGGCGCAGCCCGATGCCGGAGGAAGGCGCACGGCCCGTCCGGGCCAACCGGCGCTTCGTCAGTCTGGCGAAAAACGCGATTCTTCATTCCGACCCTGATCGCTTCGCGCTGCTCTACCGCCTGTTGTGGCGGCTCCAGTCCAGTCCGCGGATCATGGAGGACAAGGCCGATCCCGACGTGCGGCGCATTGAGGAACTCGACAAGAACGTCCGGCGCGACAGCCACAAGATGCACGCCTTCGTCCGCTTTCGCCTGATCGAGGAAGAGAGCGAGGATGGCGAACCGCGCGAACATTACGTCGCCTGGTTCGAACCCGAGCATCACATCCTGCGCGCCAATGCCGGGTTCTTCATGCGGCGTTTCGCCAACATGCACTGGTCGATCCTCACGCCGCAGGGGAGTCTGCATTGGGATACCGAAACCATGCGCGAAGGTCCGCCAGCCGAGCGGTCCGATGCGCCGGGCGGCGATCCGATGGAGGATCTATGGCGCAGCTATTACGCGTCCATCTTCAACCCCGCGCGTTTGAAGATCGGGGCCATGCTCAAGGAGATGCCCCGAAAATACTGGAAGAACATGCCCGAGGCCGCGCTCATTCCCGAGCTCGTGGCAGGCGCACAGAAGCGGGAGAGCACGATGGTCGAGGCAGGAACGCTCGAATTCGAGGAACGGCCCGAAACGCTGGCGGCGATCGACAGAGCGATCCATGCCTGCCGCAAATGTCCGATCGGGGAGCTCGATAACGAGGCGGTGATGGGCGAGGGGCCGCGCGATGCCGCGCTGATGATCGTCGGCGAGCAGCCGGGCGATCAGGAGGATCAGGCGGGAAAACCCTTCGTCGGCCCGGCCGGGCAATTGCTGAACCAACATCTCGAACGGGCCGGGATCGATCGCGGCGCGGCCTATGTCACGAATACGGTGAAGCATTTCAAATATGTCCAGCGCGGCAAGCGTCGGCTGCACCAGTCGCCGGGCGCGAAGGAAATCGACACCTGCCGCTGGTGGATCGAGAGCGAGCGCGCGATCGTGCAGCCAAAGCTGGTGCTGGCAATGGGTGCCAGTGCGGCGCGCGGGATGCTCGGCAAGACAGTGAGCATTTCCAAGGCGCGCGGCGCACCGATCCCGCTCGAGGATGGCAGCGAGCTGTGGATCACGGCGCATCCGTCCTATCTTCTGCGACTGGACGGTGCGGCGCGCGAGGAACAGGCGCGCTTGTTCGACGCCGACCTTGCCGCAGTGCGGGAGCGGTTGGAGGAATTGCAGGCATGAGGCCCGGCGGCTTCACACGATGCTCGTAATGACAGACTTAGGGGCGACCTTACACCATGCCCGAAAACGACCATCAGATACCCAAGCGTACTCTGGCCGTCGATCCGGACACGATCGACCCGCCGGCGCGCGCTCCCTTCGTCGAACTCGGACTCGTTTCCTGCTTCAGCTTCCTGCGCGGTGCATCGGATGCGGTGGACATCGTCAAGCAGGCTTATGATCTCGGCTACGATGCGGTCGGGATCGCGGATGCCAACACCATGGCCGGGGTGGTGCGTGTCCACACCGAAGCGAAAAAGCTCAAGCTGAAGCCGGTTATCGGGTGCCGGATAGAGACTGTCGAGGGTCTGGCCTTCCTCGCCTATCCGCAGAACCGCCCCGCCTATGGCAGGCTGTGCAAGCTCATCAGCGCGGGGCGGATGTCCACGCTCGACGACAAATGGCAGGCCAAGGGACAGTGCGATATCACGCTCGCGATGCTGGCCGAACACAGCAAGGATCTGCAGCTCATCCTCCTGCCGCCGCGCGATCTCGACGAGTGCTTCACCCTCGCGGTGCCGAGCAATGTGGTCGCGTTTCCATCCGGCAGATCGGGTGTGGATGCAGAGAAAGATTTGGTCCGCGCTCAACTGGCTTCCCAAGAAATAACCAAAACTTTCGAAGATCTTGTTCCGCATATCGCAGACCTTCTCCCAGCATTTCGCCATATTGCTGCGAGCTATCTCCACACCGGCGACGATGTCGTGCGCATCGAACGGCTCGATGCTCTGGCCAAGGCGAGCGGCCTCACGATCCTTGCCACCAACGACGTGCATTATGCCACACCCGATCGGCGGCCGTTGCAGGATGTAATGACGGCGATCCGGCACAAGACCACCGTCGCCGCAGCAGGTCATCTGCTGCATGGCAATGCCGAACGCTATCTCAAGACGCCCAAAACGATGGTTCGCCTGTTCGATCGCTGGCCTCACGCCATTTCCGCTGCGCGGGCGGTGGCGGATGCATGTCGCTTCAGTCTCGACGATCTGAAATACGAATATCCGGAGAAAATCTATCCCGACGGGATGACCCCGCAGAGACATCTCGAACAGCAGGTCTGGCATCGTGCCCGGCACGACCGTTACCCAAGGGGCTTGCCACCCGTGATCAAGCGGACGATCAAGCGTGAATTGCGGCTGATCCGCCAACTTGATCTCGCGCGCTATTTCCTAACCATCAAGGATATCGTCGATTTTGCCCGGGGGCAGGACATATTGTGTCAGGGGCGGGGCAGCGCAGCCAATTCGGCGGTCTGCTACTGCCTCGGCATCACCAATGTCGATCCGGCGAAGCATCAGCTGTTGTTCGACCGCTTCATCTCGAAGGAGCGCAAGGAGCCGCCCGATATCGACGTCGATTTCGAGCACGAACGGCGCGAAGAGGTGATCCAGCACATTTACGACACATACGGTCGCCACCGCGCCGGACTGTGCGCCACGGTGATTCATTACCGCCCGCGCATGGCGATCCGCGAGGTCGGCAAGGCCATGGGCCTGACCGAGGATGTCACCGCCGCGCTAGCCAAAACGGTGTGGGGCGGATGGGGCAAGGAAATCAGCGATCGGCACGCAGCCGAAACTGGTATGGACGTGACCGATCCGCTTCTCAGGCGTGTTCTCAAACTCACCGAGCAAATGATTGGAATGCCGCGACATCTTTCGCAACATGTCGGTGGTTTTATCCTGACCGACGGAGCGCTGACCGAAACCGTGCCGATCGGCAACGGGGCCATGCCCGATCGCAGCTTCATCGAATGGGACAAGGACGATATCGACGATCTCGGCATTCTCAAGGTCGACGTGCTCGCGCTGGGAATGTTGACCTGCATAAGGAAATGCTTTGGCCTGCTCGAAAACCATCACGAGCGGCCGCTGACCCTGGCCACTCTGCCGCGCGAGGATGCCGCCACTTACGACATGCTGTGCAAGGGAGATTCCCTGGGCGTGTTCCAGGTGGAAAGCCGGGCACAGATGAACATGCTCCCACGGTTGCGTCCGCGCATTTTCTACGATCTCGTCGTGCAAGTGGCCATCGTGCGACCCGGCCCCATCCAGGGCGACATGGTGCACCCCTATCTCAAGCAGAGGCGACGCGCGCGCGAGGGGCACACCGATTTCCATCTACCGAGCCCTTCGCCGGAGCACGGCCCGGCGAACGAGCTCTCTTCCATTCTGGAGCGCACCTACGGCGTCCCTATCTTCCAGGAACAGGCGATGAAGATCGCGCTCGACGCCGCCAAGTTTACGCCCGCGGAGGCGAACCAGTTGCGCAGGGCGATGGCCACCTTCCGCAGCCGTGGCATGGTCGACGAGCATCAGGACAAGATGGTCGGCCGGATGATCGCGCGCGGCTACGATCCCGAATTCGCCGAGCGTTGCTTCAATCAGATCAAGGGCTTCGGCGAATACGGCTTTCCCGAAAGCCACGCGGCGAGCTTCGCGCATCTGGTGTATGTCTCGAGCTGGCTCAAATGTCATTACCCGGCGGCCTTCGCCTGCGCGCTGCTCAATTCACAGCCGATGGGCTTTTACGCTCCGGCGCAGATCGTGCGGGACGCCGTGGAGCACGAGGTGGAAGTGTTGCCGGCTGACGTCAATCTGTCAGGATGGGACTGCACGCTGGAGCAAGCTGACGTCATGCCGTCGCGGGGGGGCGGGCCTGTCGCCCTCCGCCTTGGCCTGCGCCAGATCGACGGACTTCCCGAAGCAGTGGCTGCAAGGCTGGTGGGCGAACGTGAGAAGCATGGTCCCTACCGCGACGTAAGGGCCTTGCGTGATCGCACGGGGATATCGCCCTCGCATGTCGAGCGGCTCGCACAGGCCGATGCTTTCGGATCGCTGAGGCTTTCCCGGCGGCAGGCCCTGTGGGACGCGCGCAGCCTGATGAACGCGCCCGACCTGCCGCTCTTCGCCGCAGCGGCCGCGCGTGACGAGGGGGCGGAAAAGACGCGCACGCAGCTTCCGGCGATGCCGCTCTCCGAAGAGGTGGTCGCCGATTATCAGACCACGCGCCTCAGCTTGAAGGCGCATCCGATGGCCTTCTTGCGCGCCAACCTTGCCGAGCGCGGCTTCGTGCGCGCCTGCGACCTGCGCGAAAGGAAATTCCGCTCCATGGTCCATGTCGCCGGCGTGGTGCTGATCCGCCAGCGGCCGGGCTCGGCCAAGGGGGTCTGCTTCATCACGCTGGAGGACGAGACCGGCGTGGTCAATCTGGTCGTCTGGCCCGATCTCAAGGAGAAGCAGCGGCGCGTCGTCATGGGCGCCCGGCTGATGGAAGTGCGCGGCCGGGTGGAGTATGACGACGAGGTAATCCACGTCATCGCCCAGCACATGAGCGATGCCAGCCACGAGCTCTATCGCCTGTCGGACGACATGCTCAATGCGCCGGTCGCGCGTGCCGATCACGTGAACTCGCCTCTGCCGTCTTCGTCTTCGGGCAAGCTCAATCCGCGCGACGATCTGCGTGAAGGGGCGGATGATCCTTACAAGCCTGTCGAACCGTGGGAGGAGCCGCCCGCCGGCAATCGCGAATGTGGTTTTCATGGTCCGCAATCGGGCGGCCATCCGCGCAATGCGAGGATCATTCCCCGGATACTCCCGGCCTCGCGGGACTTTCATTAAGGATGGCGAAGAAACCAAAGACCCGCATTTCCAAGCGCATTGGCAAGTTCACGGGGGATCGGCGGTTCATCGCCGTCCTGGTCCTTATCGCGATCTTCGTCGGCGGGCGAAGCTGGCTGACCGAACATCCCGAGCATGATCCGTGGGCGCCGCTCGATCTGACCGACCCGCCGGGCTGGGCGACCGAGGCCAAACTGCGCGCGTTGCAGGACGATCTGCCAGCCTGCCGCGCCGTCCTCGAGCGATCGGAGGTTGCTTTCACCGCGCTCGACCCGGCGGGGGATGGGCAATGCGCACGGCCCGACCGGACGCGGCTCGACGGCTACCCGCTGTCACCGGACAACCCACCCACCACCTGCCCCGTCGCGATCGCTCTGGAGCTGTGGCAGCGCGATGGGATCGATCCGGCCGCGCAGGAAATCTTCGGTAGTGAAATCGCGCGGATAGAGCATCTTGGCGCTTACTCCTGCCGTCGTCTCTACGGTCGCGAAAGCGGCGGGTGGAGCGAACATGCCACCGGCAACGCCATCGATATCTCCGGTTTCGTTCTGGAAGACGGAACGCGGATCAGCGTGCTCGGTGACTGGGACGACGAAGGCGACAAGGGCCGTTTCCTGCGCCGGGTGCGCGATGGAGCGTGCGGCGCGTTCTCGACGGTTCTCTCACCCGATTACAACGCTGCCCATGCCGACCACTTCCATCTCGACATGAGTGGGCGATGGAGCGGATTGTGTCGCTAGAGTAGCGGCGGGATCAAGCCTCGAAGGCGTAGCCCGCGCTGCGGACAGTGCGGATCGGATCCTTGGCGTTCGACATCTCGATCGCCTTGCGCAGACGGCGGATATGGACGTCTACGGTACGCAGTTCGATGTCGCTACCGGTGCCCCATACCCCGTCGAGCAATTGCGTGCGGCTGAACACCCGGCCCGGACTTTCCATGAAGAACTTGAGCAGGCGATATTCGGTCGGGCCGAGCTGGAGCGTCTTGCCCCGGCGAGTAACCTTGTGCGCAACCGGATCAAGCGCGATGTCGCCGACTTCGACCGTTTCACCGGCGAGCGCAGGACGGATGCGGCGCATCACCGCGCCGACCCGTGCCATCAATTCGCGCGGAGAGAAGGGCTTGGTGATGTAGTCATCTGCCCCGGTGTCGAGACCGCGGATGCGATCGTCCTCGGCTTCGCGCGCGGTCAGCATGATGATCGGGACGTGCGCGGTCGTTTTGTCGCGGCGCAGGCGGCGGCAGACCTCGATCCCGCTGGTTCCGTCGACCATCCAGTCGAGGATAACGAGATCCGGCACGTCCTCGGCCGCCATGACCATCGCCTCGTCCCCGTCGGGCGTGGCGCGCACGTCATAGCCCTCGTTCTGGAAACGGTATTCGAGCAGCTCGAGAAGAGCGGGGTCGTCCTCGACCAGAAGCAGTTTGGCAGCGGTCACGCGGGGTTTGTCCTGGCGCAGTTTATCCAAGGTTCGTCACCCTCGTATGACCGCCAAGCTACAGTTCCGTGTCAGAGATCGTCGTCTACCGGGTAATTTCCGGTTGCCGCGAAATGGACCATCTCCGCGACATTCGTTGCATGGTCACCGATCCGCTCGATATTGCGGGCGACGAACAGGAGTTGGGCCGCGCTCGAAATGGTCGAAGGATTCTCAACCATGTGGCTGACGACGTTGCGGAAAATCGAATTGTAGAAGGCATCGACCCGCTCGTCCGCAGCGATCACTTCGCGCGCCTGCTGCGCGTCCCGCGCGGCATAGGCGGTAAGGACGTCGTGGACCATTTCCGCCGCCACCTCGGCCATGGCCGGGAGCAGGGTGAGGGGTTCGAACTTCTTGCGGTTGGCATCGCCAATCTCGCGGCTCGCCTTAGCGATGTTCTTGGAATAATCGCCGATCCGTTCGACCACGCCGGCGATCTTAAGCGCGGCGATGACTTCGCGCAGATCGTCCGCCATCGGCGCGCGCAGAGCGATGATCCGCACGGCGAGCTTGTCGATCTGGCTCTCCAGTGCGTCGATCTGCTTGTCGCCGCGGATGACCTTCTGGGCGAGCTCCTCGTCACCCTTGACCAGCGCGTCCATCGATTCCTGAACCGCGACTTCGGCTAGACCGCCCATTTCCGCGATCAGGCCGCGCAGCTTGGTGATGTCCTCATCAAAGGCCTTGACCGTGTGTTCCATGCTCAGCCGTACCTTCCGGTGATGTAGTCCTGTGTCCGCTGCTCGAGCGGCGTCGTAAATATGTCCGTGGTGCGACCATATTCTATCATCTTGCCCAGATGGAAGAAAGCAGTCCGCTGCGAAACGCGCGCGGCCTGCTGCATGGAATGGGTGACGATCACGATCGCGTAGCGGCCGTTCAGTTCGTCGATCAGTTCCTCGATCTTGGCCGTCGCGATGGGATCGAGCGCGGAGCATGGTTCGTCCATCAGGATCACTTCGGGATCGACAGCGATGGCACGAGCGATGCAAAGGCGCTGCTGCTGACCGCCCGAAAGCGCGGTGCCGCTGTCCTGGAGCCGGTCTTTGACCTCGTCCCACAGGCCGGCGCGGCGAAGCGAGCGTTCGACCACCGCATCGAGCTCGTCCTTGCCTTCGGCGAGGCCGTGGATCTTCGGTCCGTAGGCGATGTTCTCGTAGATCGACTTAGGGAAGGGGTTGGGCTTCTGGAACACCATGCCCACCCGAGCGCGCAATTGCACCACGTCCATGCCACTGGAGTAGATATCGTCGCCATCGAGCTCGATGGATCCCTCGACGCGGGCCGAGGGGATCGTGTCGTTCATGCGGTTGAGCGTGCGCAGAAAGGTCGACTTGCCGCACCCAGATGGGCCGATGAAGGCGGTGACGTATTCGGTCGGGATGTCGATCGAGACATCGTCGATCGCCTTCTTGGAGCCGTAATAGACGGAGACGTCCTTCGCCCGCATCTTGGCTTCGGTCTTCTCGAGGTTGTCGTGGACTACGGTCACCAGGTCTTCTCGAATTTGTTGCGCAGGTAGATGGCGAGGCCGTTCATCACGAGAAGGAACAGCAAGAGGACGATGATAGCAGCGCTCGTCCGTTCCACGAACCCGCGATCGATCTCGTCCGACCAGAGGAAAATCTGGACCGGCAGAACGGTGGCCGGAGACGTGAAGCCGTCGGGCGGGGTGGCGACAAAAGCGCGCATGCCGATCAGCAGCAGCGGCGCGGTTTCTCCAAGCGCGCGCGCCATGCCGATGATCGTGCCGGTCAGAATGCCGGGCAGGGCCAGCGGCAGAACATGGTGGAACGCGACCTGTACCGGCGAGGCACCGATCGCCAGCGCACCGTCGCGAATGCTCGGCGGAACGGCCTTGATCGCGTTGCGGCCGGAAATAACGATGACCGGCATCGTCATCAGGGCCAGCGTCATGCCGCCGATCAGCGGGGCCGAGCGCATGTTGGGGAATATCCACAGGAACACGGCAAGGCCGAGGAGGCCGAAAATGATCGAGGGGACGGCCGCGAGATTGTTGATCGAAACCTCGATGATGTCGGTCCACCGGTTCTTCGGCGCATATTCCTCGAGATAGAGCGCGGCCAGCACCCCGATCGGGAAGGCCAGCAGCAGGGTGACGATCATGGTGAGGATCGAGCCCTTGAGCGCGCCCCAGATACCGACCTGCTGCGGATTGGTGGCATCGGACCGGGCGAGAAAGCCGAGGTCCAGACGCGATGCGAGCACTCCGTCCGCCGTCAACCGCGTGGCCAGCAGGCGCATCTCCTGCGCGCCTTCTCCCGCGAGGCCAGATGCAAGACCCGCGCTGGCCGGAAGCCAGAACGTGGTTTCGCCGCGCAGGATGGCGGGATCGGCAGTCACTGCATCGGCAACCTCGCGCCACGCCTGCGGGTCGAGTTGTTCGGCCGCTTCCTCTCCCAGCGCCTCCCCGGCGTAGAATTCGACGACCTGCGGCAGTCCCTGCGCCTCCAGGCTCTGCACAGCGCCGGGCTGCGAGAGGACCGCGGGATCGCCGGACAGACCTGCTTCGCGGAAATCGATCGGCACCTGAAGTTCGGCGCGCTGAAACCCAGCGAACCCGTTGATCGACATGTTGCCCAGCAGGAACAGGAGCACCACGATCGAGAAGATGATCGCGCCGAGCCCCATCCAGCGAAACCGGCGTTCGGATGCATAGCGCTTCTTGAGGCGCTTCTCGAAAGCCTCGGTCCGCGTGGGTGTCCGGGCGGGCGCCCGGGAAGTGGCGACACTGTCACTCATAGGCTTCGCGGAACCTCTTGACGACGCGCAGGGCGATGAAGTTGAGCGCCAGCGTGACTATGAACAGGACGAAGCCGAGCGCGAAGGCGCTGAGCGTCGCGGGATGGTCGAAGCTGCCTTCGCCGGTGAGCATCGCCACGATCTGGACGGTGACCGTGGTCATCGCCTCGAGCGGATTGGCCGTGAGATTGGCGGCCGTCGAAGCGGCCATCACGACGATCATGGTTTCACCGATCGCGCGACTGATCGCCAGCATCACGCCAGCGACGATGCCGGGCAGGGCGGCGGGCACGAGCACGCGCTTGATGGTTTCCGAGTGTGTCGCGCCCATTGCGAGGCTGCCATCGCGCATGGCGGCGGGGACGGCCGCGATACTGTCGTCCGCCATGGATGACACGAAGGGAATAATCATCACGCCCATGACCAGCCCGGCCGCCAGCGCGCTCTCGCTGGACGGATTGGAAACGCCTGCGGCAAGCGCAAGATCGCGGATGAAGGGTGCGACGGTCAGCGCGGCGAAATAGCCGTAGACGACGGTAGGAACGCCGGCGAGGATCTCCAGCGCGGGCTTCACCCAGGTGCGTAAGCGGCCCGGCGCATATTGCGTGAGGTAGATCGCGCTCATCAGGCCGAGCGGGATCGCGACGATCATCGCGATGATCGCACCGATGAAGATCGTGCCCCAGAACAGCGGGATCGCGCCATAGCGGCTCCCGTCCGGATTGGCCGCACCGCTCATCGGATCCGGGCCCCAGAAGGTCCCGAACAGGAAGTCGAGCGGAGAGACCATGCCGAAAAAACGCACGGTCTCGAACACCAGACTGGCAAGAATGCCGAGTGTGGTGAGGATCGCTACGAGCGAGGCGACGAGGAGGATCGCCATGACAGATTTCTCGACCCGGTTGCGGGCGCGGAAGTCGGGCCTCAGGCGCAGGAACGAGAAGGCGCCGGCGGCGAAGGCGATGACAAGGGCCACGACGATCCCGACAATGTCATACCGCCCGATAGCCTCACGAAAGGGTTCGACCAGCCCCCGTGCCTCGGCGTTGAAGACACCCATTGCATCCCCGGTCGCGACCGCTCGGGCTTCGTTGAGGATCGTCTGGCGCTGGAAGCCGAAGGCCGGCAGGTCGGCCGCTGCGGGCTGGGCGAGCACATGCTGCATCACCAGTCCCGGCGCGATCGCGCTCCAGACAGCGACGAAGATCAGCACCGGGATGGCGATCCACAGCGCGACGTACCAGCCGTGATAGTTCGGCAGGCTGGCGAGCCGCATGGGACCGCTCTTGCGGAAGGACCACGCCCGCGCACGACCCGCCAGCCATCCGACAAGCCCGAGCCCGATGGCCAGGAGGAGCAGGATGAGGGGGGACATGCGCTAGGGTGTGACTCTTACTGGAATGCGGACGCGTCGAGCGTGGTGTATTCGGTCGCGGCGCGCAGATTGGCGGCCATGGTTTCGGGCGGCGAGGCCACTAGGCCGATCCTGGCGAGCGGTCCATCCTTCGACCACATCTTGGTCCATTCGGCCAGATACTGGCGCAGGCCGGGAATGGCGTCGAGATGCGCCTTCTTGACGTAGACGTAAAGCGGACGGGCGCCCGGATATTCGAAGCTCGCGATGTTGTCGTAGGTCGGCTCCACCCCGTTCATGGGAAGGCCCTGCACCTTGTCGGCGTTCTCCTCAAGGTAGGAGTATCCGAAAATCCCCACCGCGTTGGAATTGCCCTCGATCTTCTGGACGATGAGATTGTCCTGCTCGCCCTGATCGACATAGGCGCCGTCGGCACGGACCTCGGTGCAGACCTGATCGTAGCGGTCCTCGTCGCTTTCCTCGAGCGCTTCCATGGCGGGGTCGGTCTTGCAGCCCGCTTCCAGGATCAGCTCCTTCAGAGCGTCGCGGGTGCCCGATGTGGACGGCGGGCCGTAGACGAGGATTGGAACGTTCGGCAGCGAGGGATCGACGTCGGCCCAGGTCCGGTTGGTCTGCTCGCGGCCATAGGGATTTGCGGCAAGCGCTTCGTAGACGATCTTCGGTGTCAGGTTCAGATCGATGCCACCCTGCTTCGATGCGAGGACCAGCCCGTCGAGCCCGACCTGCATCTCGATGATGTCGGTCACGCCGTTCTGCTGGCAGGTCTGGAACTCGCCCGGCTTCATTCGGCGACTGGCATTGGCCATGTCCGGCGTATCGGCACCTACACCCTTGCAGAAGAGATTGATGCCGCCACCGCTGCCGGTCGATTCGATGATCGGCGAACGAAAATCGGGATTGGAACGGACGAAGCTTTCCGCGACCACCTTGGCGAAGGGAAACACGGTGGACGATCCCACGGCACGGATCGAATCGCGCGACGCGGACGACCCGGCCCCGCCGCAGGCGCTGAGGGCAAGTGCCGATACGGCGGCGATGGCGAGGTTGCGAATCTTCGTCATGATGGATGTCCTGGATTGAGATAGGCGCGCAAGAGCGCCGAATTGTTACAAACTCGCGACAGCATTGTGACGCGGCGGCTCAAAAGTCGAATTGGGCCCGCGCGCCGAACACGTCGTCATTGTAGGATCGGTCACCATCGGCGGCGGCCAGCGCGGCGTCGTCATATTCGAGATGGCCGTAGTTCAGCATGAAAAGCAGGTGATCGGTCGGTTTCCAGATGAGCGAGGCGTAATAGCCGCTCTGCTGCCCGCCGATCACGCCCGCATCGTTGAGGTCGAGCCAGTCATAGCGGACATTGACCTGAACCGACCCGAAGCCACCCCGGCCGACCTTGTTCTTCGGTCGAACACGTTCGAACTTTCCGGCGCGATAGGAACGCGTGTCGCCGGCCGTGAGGAAATAGCCGGCTTCGATCGAGCCGCCGAAAAATGTCGGATCGGCGGGAGCGTCGATCTGGTCCACCCGCTGCCAGAAAGCCTCGGCCACCGCGTGGAACTGGCCGTAGATGACAGCCGATTCGAGACCGACACCCAGTTCGTCTTTTGCCCGCAGCGGACGCGTGTCGACGAAGCGGTCGGAGGTGAAATGCACGAGCGGACGCTGGCGGTAGCGCACGCTCTCGTCCGGGCTGCCAATGTGGTTGTAATGGAAGGATGCGCCGAAATGCGCTTGCGCTTCGCCAAATTTGGGCATGGCGACGAGCCGTGTATCGAAGCTGCGATTGTCGCTGCGGCGGTCGAGCAGGTTGTCGGTAAAGACGCCTGCCTGAACCAGCCAGATGCCTTCCTCCGCTGTGGCCGAGGCGCCGACCCGCCGCTCGAAATTGAAGGCATCGGTGAAAGCGGCGCGCTCGATGAAGCTGACATGCAGGCTGCTGGTCAGTTCCTCGAGCCCTTGAAAGGTGTTGTGCTGGCCCAGCGTGACCTCGACGCCGCCGAATTCGCGGTCGATCAGCGCATCGAAGATCACGACTTCGCCGGTGGCGACATCCATTTCCAGTTTGTAGCCGATCTCGCCGGGGACCGTGCCGTCGATACCGAGACGCGCACGGCGCACCTCGTTGCCGAAGCCATCGTCGATCCCCGCACCGATCGGCGCGTCGATCGTACCCGCATCCAGCATCAGGCGCCCGAAGACGTCGAGGCTCCAGTCGTCGGCATCATCCTCGACCGCGGGATTGGCGGGGAGGGCGGCTTCGTCCATGTCCTTACCGCCGCTCGAGTCGGGTTGCGATTCGAGTAGGGGTGGCCGCGTGTCCTGTGCAGCGAGCGGCATCGCCCAGGCCCCGCCAAGCAGTGCTGCAGTCGCCAGAAAAGCCGATCCGCCGATCATGTCGTAATCCTTCCGCTCGGTCGCGTTCGGCCGGGCCAATATGACGGATTATTTTCGTTTATGTGACAGCATTCGCCGCAATATGTGATCGCGAGACATGACCGGTCATTTCTCGAGCGGGAGAATGATCCTCACCGCCGTGCCCTCGCCGGGTTGGCTCTCGATCGCCAATCGTCCGCGATGGCGTTCGACGATGTGCTTCACGATTGCGAGGCCCAGCCCTGTGCCGCCCGAAGCGCGGCTCCGGCCGGGATCGGTGCGATAGAAACGGCGGGTGAGGTGGGGCAAGTGTTCGGCGGCGATGCCCTCTCCGTCATTGCGGACCGTGACCTGGACACGGCTTTCGCCGACAGTCTCGATGCCGACCGTCACCTTTCCCTCCGGATCGCCATATTTGAACGCATTGTCGACGAGGTTGCGGATCATCTGCTCGAGTTGCTGAACGTCGCCCAGGACAATCTGGCCCCCATCGGTGGTAAGGTCGAGCCGGTCGATCCTTTCGCTCCCCGCACCGTCACGCGCCGCGCGCTGGACCAGCGGACCGAGCGATACCTCGTCTGCCGGGCGTTCGTGCTTTTCCGCCTCGATCCGCGACAGCGACATGAGATCGCTGACGAGATCCTGCAATCGCCGTGATTCGCGATGGATGATGTCGAGAAAGCGAGTAGCCAACTCGCTGTCGAGTTTGCCCGCATCGTCGCGCAGCGTCTCGACATAGCCGATTATGGCCGCAAGCGGCGTGCGCAGTTCGTGGCTCGCATTGGCGACGAAATCGGTGTGCGCGCGGCTGATGTCGGCTTCGGTAGTGCGGTTGATGAACTCGAGCACACCCAGTTCGCCATCGATATCCTTGCGATTGACGCGCCAGATGTCGCGCCTGCGGGCAAGGCCGCGAATGACCGCGCTGCCCGATTCACCGCGTTCCAGAAGCGCGATCGCCTCGGGATGGCGCAGCGCCATGCGGATGTCCTGATCGATGACATGCGCGCCGAACAGGCGGCGTGCGGCGGCATTGGCAATGGAGATGCGGTTGCGCCGCGTGACAAGAATCGGCGTGTCGGAATGTTCGATCAGATCGCCGACCCGATCGGCCGTGAAAGGCGCTGGCGCGGCACTTGCCGCGGCTTCCGGCGGGCGTGCGCCTACCAGCCACAGCGATCCCAGCCAAACAAGCAACACAATGCCTGTCAGCCAGAGGGATACACCGGAAACCAGCATGACTATCGCGGCGAGGATGGCCAGTGCAAACCCGGAAAGGGGGAGGGGATGGTCCGACCGCATCGGGCGACGCTCTAGTCGCCGCATTCCGAGAAAGCCAGCGACGAGGATGGTGACCCCTACGGGAATCGAACCCGTGTTTCAGCCGTGAGAGGGCCGCGTCCTAACCGCTAGACGAAGGGGCCGTTTCCGATAGTCCGAAACTGGACCGTCATCGGAAGAAGCTGACGCAGCCGCTGGTGACCCCTACGGGAATCGAACCCGTGTTTCAGCCGTGAAAGGGCCGCGTCCTAACCGCTAGACGAAGGGGCCACGCCGTTTCCGGCTGCGGCTGCGTGGCGGGCCATCTACGGCGGGGTTCTGAAGCCGTCAACCCCGCCTTTGCGCTCTTTTGCCGCTCTTTCTTCAATCGGCCCAGGCGGCGTCTTCCAGATGGAGTTCCGCGCGGGGCAGATCGCCCCAGTCGTCGATCTTCGCGCGCCCGACCAGCCACAGGCGCCGGCCGGCGGGAACGTGCAGCAATTGCTGGCCGAGTTCGCTCTCGGCCGCGCGAAAAGCGATACCCTTGAAGCTGCGCCCGTCCTCGCCCGCGGCGATGACGCGCAAGTGATCGCTGCCGACCACGTCGCACTTAACCAACCGCACCGGACCCACCGCCACGCGCGGCCCCGGCCAACCGACCCCATAGGGACCGCCCGCCTCGAGCGCCTCGACCAGATCCGGCGTCAGTCCTCCCGGCGCAACCGCGAGGTCGAGCACGGTTTCCTGCGCCGCGGAAGCGCGGGTCACCTGTTTGTGCAGGCGCTCGTCGAGCCAGCCCGTCAGCGCCTCGACCTGATCTGAGGCCACGGTCAGGCCGGCCGCCATGGCGTGACCGCCGCCCGCGACGAGCAGGCCCTGCTCGCGCGCGGCGATGATTGCCGCGCCGAGATCGACACCGGCGATCGAGCGGCCCGATCCCTTGCCCTGACCAGTCTCGGCATCGAACGCGATCACGATGGACGGCTTGCCGGTCTTCTCCTTGATCCGGCCGGCGACGATCCCGATCACGCCCGGGTGCCAGCCGCTGCCCGCGCAGACGATGACGGCGCGGTTGTGCTGGGCGGCGATCATCGCCTCGGCCGCTTCCTGCACCTCCGCCTCGATCGCGCGGCGTTCCTCGTTGAGGTGCGATAGCTGCGCGGCGATCGCGCGCGCTTCCTCGTCATCCTCGGTGGTCAGCAGGCGGACGCCCAGCGTCGATTCGCCCACGCGTCCCCCGGCGTTGATTCGTGGCCCGAGCGCGAAGCCGAGATCGCTGCACGCCGGAGCCCGCTTCAACCGGCTCGCGTCGATCAGCGCGGCCATGCCGGTGTTCGCGCGCCGGGCCATCACTCTCAGCCCCTGCGACACGAAGGCACGGTTGAGCCCATGCAGCGCCGCCACATCGGCCACGGTGCCCAGCGCCACGAGGTCGAGGAGCGAGAACAGGTCGGGCTCCTTGCGCTGCTCGAAATAACCGCGCTTGCGCAAAGTACGCACGATCGCGACCGAGAGCAGGAAGGCGACTCCGACGGCGGCCAGATGCCCGTGGCCGGCCGCCAGATCGTTCTCGTCGAGCCGGTTGGGATTGACCAGTGCCACCGTGCGCGGAAGCTCCGGCGAGCACTTGTGGTGATCGACCACGATCACGTCCACGCCCGCATCATGGGCGCGCTGCAACGCCTCGTGCGCCATCGCGCCGCAATCGACGGTGACGACGAGGCTGCTGCCTTCCTCGCCCAGGCGGACCAAAGCCTCGCCCGAGGGGCCGTAGCCTTCGAGCAGGCGGTCGGGAATGTAGTGCCCGGCATCGTGGCCGAGCATGCGGAACAAGCGGATCAGCAGAGCGGAACTGGTCGCCCCGTCCACATCGTAATCGCCGTAGATCGTCACCCCCTCGCCCGAAAGGACGGCCTGCGCGATCCGTTCTGCCGCCGCATCCATGTCGTTGAATTCGGAAGGGTCGGGCAGGAAGGCGCGCAAGGTCGGCTCGCGGTGACGTTCGAGATCGTCATGCGCGACACCGCGCGCGAGCAGCAATTGCGTCACGATGTCGTGGTTAAGCGTCGCGCCGCCGCCCAGTTCCATATTGCCGCCGCGCCAGCGCCACCTCTTTCCCGAAAGCGAACGATCTATTCCGAAAACTGCATTGGAGCTGCGCGTGGCCATGCCCGCCGCTCTACCGCGCGAAAGGGTCGCCGGAAAGGCTCGGGCGTTGACAATCGACATGGAGGACGGCTGACTGCCCGCCATGGCCGATCGACCGCTGCTTATCATCTGGCACAGCCGCACCGGCGCGAGCGAGGCGATGGCCGGAGCCGCTGCAGAGGGCGCGGGCGATGCGGCAACTCTCCTCAAAGCCGAAGAGGCGAACGCCGAACGCATTCTGGCGGCGCACGGCTATCTTTTCGTCTGTCCCGAGAACCTCGCCAGCATGAGCGGGATGATGAAGGACATGTTCGACCGAACCTATTACGACGTGCTGGGCCGGGTCGAAGGGCGGCCATACGCCACGATCATCGCGGCGGGCTCCGACGGAGAGGGCGCCCAACGTCAGATCGACCGGATCGCTACGGGATGGCGCCTGAAACGCGCGATGGAGCCGCTGATCGTCAATTTCGACGCGCAGACACCCGAGGCAATATGGGCGCCCAAGACCGTGCCCTCCGCCACGCTCGCGCAATGCCGGGAGATCGGCGAGGGCTTTGCCGAAGCTCTCGCGATGGGCGTGTTCTAGCCGAGCGCGGCGCTCAGGCAGTCTTCCCGCGCAGCGCATCCTTCGCCGCGGCGTATTCGCGTTCGAGCCGCGCCACCGTATCTTCGACCGGGCCGATCGCCCTAACCGTGCCGATCCCTTGGCCCGAGCCCCAGATGTCCTTCCATGCCTTGGCCTTGGTGTTGCCGCCGCTGCCGAAATTCATCTTGCTCGGATCGCTCGTCGGCAGATCGTCGGGATCGAGTCCGGCATTGACGATGCTCGAGCGCAGGTAATTGCCGTGCACTCCGGTGAAGAGGTTGGAATAGACGATCCCGTCGGCGCTGCCCTCGACGATGCCCTGCTTGTAGCCGTCCATCGCGTTGGCCTCCTCGGTCGCGATCCAGGGCGAGCCGATATAGGCGAAATCGGCGCCCAGCGCCTGCGCCGCAAGGATTGAGCGGCCGTGCGCGATCGAACCGGACAGCGCCACGAGCCCATCGAACCAGTCGCGGATTTCCTGCATCAGCGCGAAGGGGCTGAGCGTGCCCGCATGGCCACCCGCACCGGCCGCGACGGGGATCAGTCCGTCCGCCCCCTTCTCGATCGCCTTGCGCGCGAAGCGGTCGTTGATGATATCGTGCATGGTGATGCCGCCCCAGCCGCGCACCGCGTCGAAGATTTCCTCCCGCGCGCCGAGCGATGTGATGACCAGCGGCACCTGCCATTTGGCGCAGGTCGCCATGTCCGCCTCGATCCGGTCGTTCGAGCGATGGACGATCTGGTTGACCGCGAAGGGCGCTGCGGGTCGGTCAGGATGGGCGCGGTTGTGCGCGGCCAGTTCCTCGGTAATCTGGTGCAGCCATTCGTCGAGCTGGCTTTGCGGCCGGGCATTGAGCGCGGGAAACGAACCGACGACGCCTGCCTTGCATTGCGCAATGACAAGTTCCGGTCCCGATACGATGAACAGCGGCGAACCGATGACCGGCAGGCGAAGTCTGTCGAACGGGGCGGGCAGGGACATGCGCTTCTCCAATTGTCTCTGACACCGTGCGTAGGCAGGTGCGCAGACCGAGTCGAGATTGACGTTACGGAAGGTCGGATCAGGTCGGCAGGACGTGTTCGATCCCGTAAATGCGGGCCGCCGTTCCGGCGAACAGCGCGCGTTTCTCGTGCTCCGAGGCGCCGTTCGCGATCCGTTTGAAGGTGTTCCAGAGCGCCGCGTAGCTCGCGCCCCAGCGATCGACCGGATAGTTCGATTCGAACATCGCCCGTTCCGGCCCGAACGCGGCAATGCATTCGGCGATGTAGGGCTCCCATTGCGAGGCCAACTCTTCCGAGCCGCAGTCCTTCGCGGGGCCACTTTCGGGCATTCCGCAAAAGGCCATGCCCAGCCCGCCGAGCTTGACCGCCACGTTCGGACATTCCGCGATGCGTTGAATATTGCCGCGCCAGCGGTCAAAATTGGCGTTCAGCCGGCCGCGATAGCTGGCGATGTTGAGCGGCGTGCCGCAATGGTCGAGCACGAATTGCTGATCGGGAAAGGCACGCGCCAGATCGAGCAGGTCGCCGAGTTGCGGCTCGAGCAGCCAAGCATCGAAGGTGAGACCGTATTCGGCATAGGCGGCCATTCCTGCGCGGAAGGCGTCGAAGGCGAACAGTCCCTCGGGCGCGTGGAAGGGTGGGCCGAGCACTGCCGGATCGGCATCCCAGGCTGCGCTGTGGCGGATGCCGCGGAACCGCCCGTTGCCCGCCGCGATCAGCGCCTCGACCACCGGCTTCACCGCGTCGGCGAGCGTCAGATCCGCATGGCCGACGATGCCGGCGCACGGTCGGCATTCGCCATAGAGACCGCTCGCGCCCTGGGCGGCGACACCGTTGACGAACTCGACCTCGCCGACCGGCTTCATCGCCTCGCCCCGGGAGGCGTCGTAGAAGGCGCCGCACTCCACGAAGACGGTCGCGACGATCCGGTGACCGCTCTGCGTATCGGCTTGGAGTTGATCGAAAGTATAGTGCGCCGCGCCCGCGATCGCCTCGAGAAAATCGTGCCGCGGTTCGGGGAATGCGGCGATAAGCGGGCGCAGATCCCACAGATGGTGGTGCGGATCGACGATCGGCAGATCGGGTTCGATGATCTCTTCGTTCATGCGGCTCTCCCTTCGGCGGTTTTCCGCCCGAGCCGCCTAGAGAACACGGTTCGCCTGCGAAGACCAGCCGCGAAAGCGGTCAGCCGCAGCGTGCATCCCGGATGATGCCAGCGCTGTCGAGCATGACGTTGAGCCGGTCCGATCCCGCATCCGCATTCACCGACGATCCGGCGGTCAGGAACCGGACGTTGGTTTGCGGGGCGATGGCTTCCATCACGGCGGTGCGCGTCGCCTCGTCCGCCATGTGGCCGTAGAACGGAGCGACCTTCGGAGCGCCGCAATTGCGCGATTGGGGATCGGTCGCGGTGCCAGGGCTGTAGGGGCCGGGGGCGGCGCCTGGTGCCGGGGTCGCGATCGAGGCGGGCGTCGCGTCGGGGCCGGGCTGCGCGCCTTCTGCCCCCTCGCCCGAACCGCCGATGCGTGAGGCGAAATCGTCGGCGTTTTCCTCGCCGGTTTCGTTCTGGCTGCAGGCGGAGAGGAGCAGGGCGGTGGCGAGGGCATAACCGAGGGCGCTGGCGGATCTGATAGTCATGACTGGCTCCGAGGAGAGAAAGTTGGTGCGTTTTCCGTTCTAGTCGCGTCTAATTTTGCAGGATCATGACAGCAAACCGTCGAAAGCGTCCTCTTCGAACGGCGTTTCGCCGATATGGCGTGGCCAGGATGGGGGCGGCTGGTTGCGAAACCAGGTGTATTGCCGCTTCGCATATTGCCGGGTGGCGAGTTGTCCCGCCGCTACCGCCTCCCCGCGCGAAATCTCCCCGCGAAGCCAGCCGGCGATTTCGCGGACACCGATGGCGCGCATGACGGGGAGGGCGGGGTCGAGATCGCGCGCGAGCAGCGCCTCCACCTCCTCGACGGCACCGTGCTCGAGCATCGCGGCAAAGCGCCGGTCGCACCGCTCGTTCAGCCAGGCACGTTCGGGCAGGAGGACCAGCGGATGGAGCGCGATCCGATCCCCGATCCCCCCGACCGTCTGCCTCTGCCAATGGGCCAGCGGTCGCCCGGTCGAGCGCACCACTTCGAGTGCGCGGGCGATGCGCTGGCTGTCCGCCGGGGCGAGCAGGGCGGCGCGTTCGGGGTCCGCGGCCTGCAATGCGGCATAGGCATCGGCGACTGAGAGCGCGCGGACCTCCTCCCGCACCAACGGATCGATCGGGGGAACCGCCGCGATTCCCTCGATCAGCGTGCGGAAATAGAGCCCCGTGCCGCCGACCAGCACCGGGACCGCTCCTTCGGCGTGCAGCATGGCAATCTCACGCTTCGCGGCCTCGGCCCAGTCGCCCGCCGAGCAGGGAACGGCGCCGTCCCACGCGCCGAACAGGCGGTGCTCGATCCCGCCCATCTCGGCGTTGCTGGGCCTTGCGGAAAGGATCTTCAGATCGGCATAGACCTGCGCGCTGTCGGCGTTGAGCACGACCGCCCGCCGGCCGAGCCGCTCGACCGCGAGCGCCAGGCGTACGGCCAGATCGCTCTTGCCGCTCGCGGTCGGCCCTGCGATGAGCGCCACCTGATTGTTTTCGGGAGCCGAATTCTTGCTCATTGCGCGGCTGATAGCAGACCCTGACAGACTGGAAACTCGGCTCGAGGCAGCGCGGGCGGAACTGGACGCGGCGGACATGCCGGTGGCGATGGCCGGAATGCTGGATTTCTGCGGCGACGTGCTTCAGATTTCGCTGCCTCACGGAAACCCCGCCGAGCTGCGCGCCGTCCTCGACCGGCATTTCGGCCCCTGCGACCTGTTGGTCAGCGAGGCGGAGTTCGAAGTCCCGCGCCTGTTCGTCTCAGACATGGATTCGACCATGATCGGGCAGGAATGCATAGACGAGCTGGCCGATTTCGCCGGTATCAAGGACCAGGTCGCCGCGATCACCGAACGCGCCATGCGCGGCGAGCTCGATTTCGGAAGCGCGCTCACCGAGCGGGTGGGCCTGTTGAAGGGGCTTGAAGAAAGCGCGATCGAGCGCTGTCTTGCCGAGCGGATCGAGCCGGTCGCGGGTGCGCGTGTGCTCGTCGAAACGCTGAGATCGAAGGGCTGCCGCACCGTGCTGGTAACCGGCGGCTTTCATCACTTCGCCGATTCCGTGGCCGAGACACTGGGCTTCGAACACGTGGTAGCGAACAGGCTCGGCGTGGCGGACGGCAAGCTATCGGGTGATCTCGCCGGACCGATCAGCGATGCCTCGACCAAGCTCGCGACTCTAGAGGACGAACGCGACCGCCTGGGCGAGGGCGCGCGCGTGCTGGCGACCGGCGACGGCGCGAACGACATTCCGATGATCGAGGCCGCTGACTACGGCGTCGCCTATCGGGCGAAGCCGAAGGCGCGCGATGCTGCCGATGGCTGGATCGAGCGGGGCGATCTGACCGCGCTGCTGAAGCTGTTCGACATTCCCGAGCGCGAATGGGTCGCGGGATAGCTTTCCCTTTGCAGGTGGAAACGCTATATTGACATTCTTGTCAGTAAAGGCGCGACCATGACTGCATACCAGAATGCCATGACCGGAACCGAAGCCGCTCCCGATGGGACTCTGCTGCGCGATCCGCGTCGGCCCGCTCCGAAATATTCGCTGCGTAAGGCCTTCGGGCATTTCCGCGACCTGCTGGAAGACAAGGAAGAGACCAGCCACGTCTTCAAGATTTTCGATTCGCTGCCCTCGAAAGAATTCCCCAAGCGGGTACGGCGTCTCGCGCTGAGCGAGGAGGGCGAGCGGCTGCGTCGGGAAGAACCTTTCCTGCCGCCCATTCTCGACGATCACGAAACGCTGCGGACCATGCCCGAGGGGTCGGTGGCGCAGGCCTATTGCGATTTTATGGAAGCCGAAGGGCTGAGCGCCGCCGGGCTGGTGGCGGAAGCCGACAAGCTCGGGCGGCCGAGCTATGGCGACCTGATGGAATGGTACGGCCATCGCTCGCGCGACGTGCACGACCTGATGCACGTGCTGACCGGCTACGGCCGCGATGCGCTGGGCGAGCAATGCGTGCTGCTGTTCACCCACGGCCAGCAGCCGAGCCACGGCCATCTGCTGATCGGTTATGCCGGGGCCTATAATATCATGAAGATGATCGACAGCCGCGCGCCGGTCTGGAAGGCCTGTCGCCAGGCGCATGGCACCGGCGTCGCGTGCCCGCCGCTGGTCGATCTGCCGATCCGCCTGCTGCTGGAAACCCAGCTGGAGGATGCGCGCGAACTGCTGCGCATTCCGGAGCCTAGCTGGTATCGTGAATGCCACCGCATCTGGCGCGAGGAAGGGATCGACCCCTACGATTTGCTCGGCAAGCAGTCCGCGCCCGAAGCGATGGCGGCGTGATCGGCCGGTGAGGGCGCCGCGCCGGCGACGCCTTTAGACGATCAGCTTTCCATCCATTCCCGGAAGAAGCGGTGGTGCGCGTCGCGCAGCGCCTCGATCTCGACGCCGAGCAGGCGGGTGCCGCCGACCGTGCCCATACGCAGGAAACCGACCTCGGCAGCTTCCTCGCTTTCCGGGCCCTCGGCCGCGATGGCGTTGAAAGCCTCGACGTCCGCCACGGTGATGACGTAGCGCGCCTGATCCTCGCCGAACCACCATTGCGCGGCGCTGTAGGCCTCGTTGCGCGAAACCTCGGCGCCCAGTCCGCCGGCCATGGCCATTTCCGCCAGAGCGACGGCAAGCCCGCCATCCGAGATATCGTGGACGGCGTTGACGATGCCTTCCGCGATCAGCTTGCGGACGATCTGCCCGGCACCGCGCTCGGCGGCGAGATCCACCGGCGGGGCCCGGCCTTCGTCGCGGCCGTGGACGATATCGAGCCAGAGCGACTTGCCGAGATGCGAGCGGGTCGGGTCGGGTCGCGCCCAGAATTCGGGCGCGACGAGATAGATCGCGTCGCCTTCGTTCTTGAACCCAATGCTTGCCAGCCGGTCGTAATCCTCGACGATGCCGACGCCGCCGATCGCGGGCGTCGGCAGGATCGCCGAGCCGCCGCCAGTCGCCTTGCTCTCGTTGTAGAGGCTGACATTGCCGCTCACGATCGGGAAGTCGAGCGCGCGGCAGGCATCGCCCATGCCGTCGAGCGCGTGGACCAGTTGCGCCATGATCTCGGGCCGCTGCGGATTGGCGAAGTTGAGGCAGTTGGTCACGGCCAGCGGGCGCGCGCCGACCGCGCAGAGGTTGCGATAGGCCTCGGCGATGGCCTGCTTGCCGCCTTCGTAAGGATCGGCATGGACATAGCGCGGGGTGCAATCGGTGGTGATCGCCAACGCCTTCTTCGTGCCGTGGACGCGCACCACGCCCGCATCGCCGCCGGTCTGGAGCGTGTCGGCGCCGACCTGGCTGTCATATTGCTCGGAAATCCAGCGGCGCGAGGCGAGGGCAGGGCTCGCCATCATCGTGAGGAGGTCCGCGCCCGGATCGGTGCATTCGGGCAGCGCGCCCTCAATCGGCTTTATGCCAGCCCACTCGGTGTATTCCTGGCGCGTGAGGTAGGGCCGGTCGTAGAGCGGCGCGTCGGCGGCGAGAGGGCCGAGCGGGATGTCGCACACGACCTCGCCGTCGAACTCGAGCACCATGTGCCGCGTATCGGTGACCTCGCCGATGACCGCGAAATCGAGCTCCCATTTGCGGAAAATCGCCTCGGCCATCGCCTCCTTGCCGGGCTTCAGCACCATGAGCATCCGCTCCTGGCTCTCGCTCAGCATCATCTCGTAGGGGGTCATGCCCTCCTCGCGGCAGGGCACCTTGTTCATGTCGAGCCGGATGCCCGCCTTGCCGTTGGTCGCCATCTCGACGCTGGAGGAGGTCAGGCCCGCGGCGCCCATGTCCTGGATCGCGACGATCGCGTCGGTCGCCATCAGTTCGAGACAGGCTTCGATCAGCAGCTTTTCAGTGAAGGGATCGCCGACCTGCACGGTCGGGCGCTTGGCCTCGGCATCCTCTTCGAAATCCGCGCTCGCCATGGTCGCGCCGTGGATGCCGTCGCGCCCGGTCTTCGACCCGACATAGACGATCGGATTGCCGAGCCCGGTGGCCGCCGAATAGAAGATCCGGTCGGCATTGGCGACACCGACGGTCATCGCGTTGACGAGGATGTTGCCGTCATAGGCGGGGTGGAAGTTGGTTTCGCCCGCGACGGTCGGCACGCCCACGCAATTGCCGTAGCCGCCGATCCCCGCGACCACGCCCTTGACCAGATGCTTCATCTTCGGGTGCTCGGGCCGTCCGAAGCGCAGCGCATTGGCGTTCGCTACCGGCCGCGCGCCCATGGTGAAGACGTCGCGCAATATGCCGCCCACGCCGGTCGCCGCACCCTGATAGGGCGCGATATAGCTGGGGTGGTTGTGGCTCTCCATCTTGAAGATCGCCGCCTGATTGTCGCCGATGTCGATGACGCCGGCATTCTCGCCCGGGCCACAAATCACCCACGGCGCCTCGGTCGGCAGCTTCTTCAGATGCAGGCGCGAGCTCTTGTACGAACAATGCTCGGACCACATGACCGAGAAGATGCCGAGCTCGACAAGGTTCGGCTCGCGGCCGAGCGCGTTGAGCACGCGCTTGTACTCTTCCGGGCTGAGCCCGTGCTGCTCGACGATTTCGGGAGTGATGGAATCGGTTTGGGTCGACATGGTCGGAGCAATTAGCGGGGGTCGGCGGGTATCGCCAGCCCGAGCTTGCCTGCCGCTCCGGAGGGGTGATCGTGCGAGCAACTCCCGATGGACAACTTGACCCGATGGGCAGGCGCGGCCAATGGTCGCTGCGACATGGCAGAGGCTGAAACGGGCGCGGCTCCCGACATTTCCGGAATGAGTTTCGAAGACGCGCTGAAAGCGCTCGAAACCGTGGTGCGACGGCTGGAGAGCGGCGACGTCCCGCTCGACGAGAGCATCGATCTCTACGAACGCGGCGAACGCTTGCGGACCCATTGCCAGGCCCGCCTCGACGCGGCGCAGGCGCGGATCGAGAAAATTGTGCAGGGGTCGGACGGCAAGCCTTCCGGCACCGCGCCCTTCGACGGCGAGAACTGACGGCGATGGGACTGGCTGCCGCGGATAACGACATCCTTGCGGACGCGCTCCAGCGTATCCAGGAAGAGGTCAACGACGCCTTCGACGAGTTCCTGCCGCCGGTCGCCGATGGACGTTCGTCCCTTGTCGACGCCATGCGCTATGCCGCGATCGGCGGGGGCAAGCGTGTGCGCCCCCTCCTGCTCGTCGCGACGGCGGAGCTTTACGGCGTCTCGCGCCGGGCGGCGGTCCACGCGGGCTGCGCGGTCGAGGCGATCCACGCCTATTCGCTGATCCATGACGATCTTCCCTGCATGGACGACGATGCGCTGCGCCACGGCAAGCCGACCGTCCATCGCGCCTTCGACGAGGCGACCGCAGTGTTGGCGGGCGACAGCCTCCACGCGCTCGCCTTCGACATTCTGACCCGGACCGACACCAGCAGCGATCCTTTCGTGCAAGCCGAACTCGTGCGCTGCCTCGCTCTCGCCAGCGGGCACGAAGGAATGGCGGGCGGCCAGGTGATGGACATGGCGGCCGAGGACAGCACCTACGATCTCGGCCAGATCACACGGTTGCAGCAGCTCAAGACCGGCGCATTGCTGGGCGCCAGCGTCGAGATGGGCGCGATCCTCGGCCGTGTGCCGCCGGAAGGGCGCACGCATCTGCGCGGCTATGCCCGCGACATCGGCCTCGCCTTCCAGATTGCCGACGACCTGCTCGACGTCGAGGGTGACGAGGCGAAGGCGGGCAAGGCGCTGCGCAAGGACGAGGGGCAGGGCAAGGCCACCTTCGTCACGCTGATGGGCGTCGAGAAGGCTCGCGCACAGGCTGGTATGCTGGTCGAGCAGGCGGCCCAGCATCTGGCGAGCTACGGCGACAAGGCGAAGCTGCTCGTCGCGCTGGCCCGCTATATCGTGGAGAGAGATCGTTGAGCGTCAAGGAAACCCAGGAACGCATCGGCGTCTATCCCGGCACCTTCGATCCGATCACGCTTGGTCATGCGGATATCATCCGGCGCGGCAGCAAGCTGGTCGACCGGCTCATCATCGGGGTCACGACCAATCCCAGCAAGAACCCGATGTTCTCCACCGAAGAACGCCTCGCCATGGTCGAGCGCGAGGTCAACGCGCTGGAACTTGGCAATGTCGAGGTTGTCGGTTTCGATGCGCTGCTGATGAAATTCGCGCGCGCGCAAGGGGCGAGCATGATCGTGCGTGGCCTGCGCGCCGTGGCCGATTTCGAATACGAATATCAGATGGCCGGCATGAACCAGCAGATCGACGACAGTATCGAGACGGTGTTCCTGATGGCCGACGTCTCGCTCCAGCCGATCGCCTCGCGGCTGGTCAAGGAAATCGCGATTTACGGCGGCGACATCGGGCCTTTCGTGAGCGCAGCCGTATGCGACGATGTGATCGCGCGGGTCGAGAAGATCGGTCCTCGCGGCGACTACTGAAGGGGCGGGACCTGTTCATTGCCTCGTCAGGACGTCGCCGCTAGAGGCCGCTTCCCTATTTCAAGACAATCAAGCAGACGGAATTTCGATGCTCAGGAAATCGATCGCAATCGCCGCGCTTCTCCTCGCCGCTCCGGCCGCCATGGCGCAGGACGCGCCGACCGGCGATCAGGCCTCCAGCCCTGCTGACGCGAGCCCTGCCGAGGCGCCCGCGACGAGCAGCGTCTATGCCCCGGTGAATTTCAATTTCGCCGAGGATCCCGACAACATCCTGGTGCTCGACCTTTCGAACGGTCAGCGCGTGGCGATCCGCCTGATGCCCGAATGGGCGCCCAATCATGTCGAGCGGGTCAAGACCCTCGCGCGCGAAGGCTTCTATGACGGTGTGATCTTCCACCGCGTGATCGACGGCTTCATGGCGCAGACCGGCGATCCGACCGGCACCGGGCAGGGCGGTTCGCAGCTTCCCGACCTCGCCGCCGAATTCAACCCGCAGCCCCATGTGCGCGGAACGGTGTCGATGGCCCGCGCGGCGAGCGAGGACAGCGCGAACAGCCAGTTCTTCATCGTCTTCTATCCCCGCTTCAGCCTCGACAAGCGCTACACCGCGTTCGGCCGCGTGATCTCGAACATGGAAGCGGTCGACGCCATCCAGCGCGGCGAGCCGCCGCAGAACCCGACGCGGATCATGCAGGCCTCGCTCGCCAGCGAGAATGCGCCGGTTCCCACGCCGCCCGCTCCGGCCGCCGATGCCGATATCGGCGCGGACGAGCTGAACGCGCCGATCACCAACTAGGGGCGGGTTCGCTCGCTTACCGCTTGCTCTTGCCGGTCCGCGGACTATCGCGGCGGGCATGAACGTCGACCTCTTCGATTTCGAGCTTCCGCCGGAGCGCATTGCCCTGCGCCCGGCGCGCCCGCGCGATGCGGCGCGAATGCTGGTGGTGCACCCGGACGGCCCGCTGGAGGATCGCGGCGTGCGCGACCTGCCGGCGATGCTGCGCGAGGGCGACGTGCTCGTCTTCAACGATACTCGCGTGATTCCCGCTCAGCTCGAGGGGCGGCGGGGCGAGGCGCGGATCGGCGTCACCCTGCACAAGCGCGAGGATCTGCGCCGCTGGCAGGCCTTCGTCCGCAACGCCAAGCGCGTGCGCGAGGGCGACCTCATGACTTTCGGCGGCGGGGTCACCGCCATTGCAGAGCGGCGCCATGCCGACGGGAGCCTGACCATCGCCTTCACCGGAGAAGAGCCGGTCGAAGTGCTGCTGGAGCGCGCGGGCACCATGCCGCTGCCGCCCTACATCGCCGGAAAGCGCCCCACCGACGCGGCCGATCGCGAGGATTATCAGACCATGTTCGCGGCCGAGGACGGCGCCGTCGCCGCGCCCACCGCCGCGCTCCATTTCACGCCCGGGCTGATCGACGCGCTCGATGCCGCCGGGATCATTCGCGAGACTCTGACGCTGCATGTCGGGGCGGGGACCTTTCTGCCGGTAAAGGCCGAGGATACCGACGATCACGCGATGCACAGCGAGTGGGGCAGGATCGACGCGGCGACCGCCGATCGGCTCAATGCGATGCGCGCTGCGGGAGGCCGGCTGATCGCGGTCGGCACCACCAGCCTGCGCCTGATCGAGAGTGCCGCTGATCCCGAAGGCACGATCCGGCCATTCGAAGGCGACACCGACATCTTCATCACCCCAGGCTATACCTTTCGCGCGGTGGACGGGCTGATGACCAATTTCCACCTGCCCAAATCGACGCTGTTCATGCTGGTCAGCGCGCTCATGGGCCGCGAGCGGATGCTGGAGGCCTATGCACACGCGATCGCGGATGAATACCGCTTCTATTCCTATGGTGACTCCTCGCTCTTGCTGCCGTAATCGCGCCGGGGTGAGCGAACCTATTCTCGACATAGCCGGCCTGACCAAGGTCTATCCCGGCGGCCTCAAGGCTCTCGACAATGTCGATCTGACCATCCGCAAGGGCGAGATTTTCGCATTGCTGGGGCCGAACGGAGCGGGGAAGACCACGTTGATCGGCGCGGTGTGCGGTCTAGTCCGGCCGAGTTCCGGCACGATTCGCGCGTTCGGGCACGACATGGGCCGCGAGTGGCGCAGCGCCCGCCGCCGCATCGGCCTTGTCCCGCAGGAACTGGCGACCGACATGTTCGAACCGGTGATGCGCGCGGTCAGCTATTCGCGCGGCCTGTTCGGCCTCGCCCCGGACCCCGCCCGCATCGAGGAAATCCTGCGCTCGCTCAGCCTGTGGGACAAGCGCGACGAGCGGATCATGGCGCTGTCGGGCGGGATGAAGCGGCGCGTGCTGATCGCCAAGGCGCTGGCCCACGAGCCGGACCTCCTGTTCCTCGACGAGCCCACCGCCGGCGTCGATGTCGAACTGCGCAAGGGCATGTGGCGGATCGTCGACGAGATGCGCGACCGCGGTACCACCATCATTCTCACGACCCACTACATCGAGGAAGCCGAGCTGATGGCCGACCGGGTGGGGGTGATCGCGAAGGGCCGCCTGCTGATGGTCGACGAGAAGGATGCGATGATGGCCCGGCTCGGCCGGACCGAGGCGCATATCACGCTGGCTCGCCCGCTCGACGCGCTGCCGCCATCGCTGGCGCAATATCCGGTCGAGCTGGAGGAGGGCGGCACCTCGCTCTGCTATCGCGGCGGCGACGGGACCGGGCGCGGCAAGGCCGAGGTCGCGGAAATCACCAAGGCGCTGATCGCCGCCGGGATCGACTATACGGGGATCGACGTGCGCGAGAGCAGTCTGGAGGAAATCTTCGTCTCCCTCCTCGGCGAAGAGGAGCGGGCGGCATGATCGGCGGGCGGTCCACCTGGTCCATCTACACCCGCGAACTCACGCGGTTTTTGCGCACCGCCTTCCAGTCGGTGCTCGCGCCGGTGCTGACCACCTCGCTCTATTTCATCGTCTTCGGCGCGGCGATCGGCGGACGGATGCCCGATCTGGGCGGGGTGGATTACGGGGCTTTCATCATTCCCGGCCTGCTGATGCTGACCCTGCTCGGCGAGACGACCAGCAATTCGAGCTTCGGCATCTACATGCCGCGCTTTACCGGCACGATCTACGAATTGCTCAGCGCGCCGGTGGGCGTGGCCGAGACGCTGATCGGCTTCGTTGGCGCGGCCATGACCAAGAGCCTGATCCTCGCGGCGATCATTCTCGTGACCGCGCGGCTGTTCGTCGATTATTCGATCGCCCATCCGGTTTTGGCGGTGATCTACATCATGCTGGTCGCCGCGGCGTTCAGCCTGTTCGGCTTCATCCTCGGCATCTGGGCCGACAATTTCGAGAAGCTGGGCATCATCCCGCTGCTGTTCCTGACCCCGCTGACCTTTCTCGGCGGCACCTTCTACTCGATCGACATGCTGCCGGCCCCGTGGGACACGATCGCGCTCGCCAATCCGATCGTCTATCTGGTGAGCGGGCTGCGTTGGACCTTCTACGGATCGAGCGACGTCAATATCTGGATCAGCTTCGGCATCACCTTCGCCTTCCTCGCGCTATGCGTTGGCGTGATCGCGTTCATCTTCCGGACGGGCTGGCGACTGCGCGCCTGACTTGCTAGCGCGGCTCCCATGCCGAGAACAGTCGCCGCCGCCTTCCTGATTTCGCCGATCGTCCTTTCTGCGACGGCCGTACCCGCTACGGCCGCGCTGCCCGATCCGGTGCGCGCCATGCTGGAAACCGCGCGGGCGAACAGCAACCCGGCCGTCTTCGACGCGGTCGCCGCCACCGCGCGGCAGACCAATCCCGACGATGCCGAGGAAATCGATGCCATCGTGGCCGAGGTCCAGGCCTTCCGGCAGGGCTCGGCCGCCAAGCAGGCGGAGGCCGAGACGCTGCTGATCCGCGAGGCCGGGCCGCTCCAGCGCTGGTCCGGGACCGGCGAGATCGGTGCCTTCACCGCCTCGGGCAACAGCAGCAATACCGGAATTACCGGTTCCCTCTCGCTCAAGCGCGAGGGCATCGACTGGACGCACAATCTGCGCGCCAGCGCCGATTACCAGCGCGACAACGGACGCACCACGCGCGAGAGATTCTTCGGCGCCTACGAGCCGCGCTACCAGATCGGCGACAATCTGTTCGCCTATGGCCTCGCACAGTACGAGCGCGACCGGATCCAGGGATATTCCGGGCGCTACGCCCTGTCCGGCGGCATCGGCGTGACCGTGGTCGACAACGCCTCGCTCGACCTGTCGGCCAAGGCCGGCCCGGCCTTCCGCCACACCGATTTCGTCGCCGGCGGCACCGAGGACGCACTGAACGCATTGGTCGGCGTCGATTTCGACTGGCGCTTCGCCGACGGGCTGACTTTCACGCAGGACGCCAATCTGGTCGCGGCGGCGGGCGGGGAGGCGGTCGCTGTCATCGGCGGTCGCAGCACGTCGATTACGCTGGCTTCCGGTCTGGATGCAAAGGTGACCGACCGGCTGACCACCCGGCTCGCCTTCACGGTCGATTACGACAGCAACCCGCCCGCCGGGGCGGTTGGGACGGACACGATCTCGCGCTTCACTCTGGTCTACGGTTTCTGATGACGAATCCCCGTTTCGATTTCCGCGTCGATGCGACCGACGGCAAGGCACGCACCGGTCGCATTGCCATGCGGCGCGGCGAGATCCGCACGCCCGCTTTCATGCCCGTGGGCACGGCCGCCACGGTCAAGGCGATGAAGCCGGAGGCGGTGCGGGCGACGGGCGCCGACATTATCCTCGGCAACACCTATCACCTGATGCTGCGCCCCGGGGCGGAGAGGATGGCGCGGCTCGGCGGTTTGCATCGCTTCATGAACTGGGACCGCCCGATCCTGACCGACAGCGGCGGCTATCAGGTAATGAGCCTGTCCGATCTCACCAAGCTGACCGAGAAGGGCGTCGAGTTTCGCAGCCATATCGACGGCTCGAAGCACATGCTGACGCCCGAACGGTCGATGGAGATCCAGCGCCTGCTCGGCTCGGACATCGTGATGGCGTTCGACGAATGCCCGCGAGCCGACCGGCCGCTCGCCGAGATCGAGGCGAGCATGGAGATGTCGATGCGCTGGGCGAGGCGCAGCCGCGATGCCTTCGATACAGGCGGCGATCATGCGGCGAACGCGGCGCTGTTCGGCATTCAACAGGGCGCGCTCGACGAAGGCTTGCGCGGCCGGTCCGCCGAGGTCCTGCGCGCAATTGGTTTCGACGGGTACGCTATCGGCGGCCTTGCCGTGGGCGAGGGACAGGAGGCGATGTTCGCCACGCTCGATTTCGCGCCCGGCCAGCTGCCCGAGGACGCGCCGCGTTACCTGATGGGCGTCGGCAAACCCGACGATCTGGTCGGGGCGGTGGCGCGCGGGGTCGACATGTTCGATTGCGTCCTGCCGACACGATCCGGCCGAAACGGTCAGGCATTCACCTGGAACGGACCGGTCAACCTGCGCAATGCGCGCCATGCGGAGGACACCGGACCGCTCGACGAGCGCTGCGCCTGTGCCACCTGCGGCACCTACAGCCGCGCCTATCTCCATCACCTGACCAAGGCGGGCGAGATGCTCGGCGCGATGCTGCTGACCGAGCACAACCTTGCCTTCTACCAGCAGCTGATGGCCGGGATGCGAGAGGCGATCGGGGAGGGGCGCTTCGCGGAGTTCGAGAAGCAATTCGCCGCCGATTACGGGCAGCGCGGATGACCTGGCGCCGCGCCGTCGTGATCGGTGCGACGGGCGGTATCGGACGTGCTTTGGCCGATCGCTTAGAGGCGGAGGGAACCGAAGTCGTCCGGCTTGGCCGCAGCGCCGGGCGTGCGCAGGACCGGATCGACCTCCTCGACGAAACCTCCATCGCGGCGGCGGCGGAACGGGTTACGGCGGGCGCTCCGCCGGACTGCGTCATTGTCGCGACGGGAATGCTTCATGGCACAGAAGGACTGCCGGAAAAGAGCTGGCGCGCGCTTTCGCACGAGGGGCTGGCGCAGAGCTTCGCGATCAATGCGGCCGGGCCCGCGCTGGTGGCCAAGCATTTCCTGCCGCTGCTCCCGCGTGAAGGGCGCTGCGTTTTCGCTGCGCTGTCCGCGCGGGTGGGCAGCATTTCCGACAATGGGCTGGGCGGATGGTATTCCTACCGCGCGTCCAAGGCGGCGCTGAACATGCTCGTCCGCACGCTGGCGATCGAACTCGCCCGCAAGCGCCCCGAGGCGATCTGCATCGCGCTGCATCCCGGCACAGTCGATACGCGCCTGAGCGAACCGTTTCAGGGCAACGTTCCGGACCGGCAGCTTTTCACGCCCGAACTGTCCGCGGCGCGACTGCTGGACGTGCTCGGCGATGTGACGCCCGAGCAAAGCGGGCGGATTTTCGCGTGGGACGGCTCGGAAATCCGGCCCTGAAACGAAAAAGGGCGGCCCGCGAAGGCCGCCCCTTTGAATGGCTTGGGAGCCGATCAGCGCGAGTAGAACTCGACGACCAGGTTCGGTTCCATCGTCACCGGGTAGGGCACTTCGTCCAGCGCCGGAACGCGGGTGAAGGTGATCTTGTCGTTGCCGTCCGGCGAGACGTAATCGGGGATGTCGCGCTCGGGCAGGCTCTGGGCTTCGATGACCAGCGCCATGTCCTTCGCCTTGCTGCCGAGGCTGACCACGTCGCCGACCTTCACGCGGGCCGAGGCGATGTTGGTCTTCACACCGTTGAGCAGGATGTGGCCGTGGCTGACGATCTGGCGCGCGGCGAAGATCGTCGGCGCGAACTTGGCGCGGTAGACGACCATGTCGAGGCGCTGCTCGAGCAGGCCGATCAGGTTCTGACCGGTGTCGCCTTTCATGCGCGAGGCTTCCTGATAGGTGCGCTTGAACTGCTTCTCGGTCACGTCGCCGTAATAGCCCTTGAGCTTCTGCTTGGCGCGAAGCTGAAGGCCGAAGTCGGACATCTTGCCCTTGCGACGCTGGCCGTGTTGGCCCGGGCCATAGGAACGCTTGTTGACCGGGGAGTTCGGACGACCCCAGATGTTCTCGCCCATCCGGCGATCGAGTTTGTACTTGGCGCTCTTGCGCTTCGACATAGGTCTTTCCTTCGATTTGCTGGACCGCGCCTGTCGCGGCCATTCAACCCGGCATCGCACCGCATGGCCCCAATGCGCCATGCGCGGCCGCCGCTTCACCGGGATGCGGAGCCAATTCGCGAAGCGCGGCGCTTAGCAGAAACGCCGTGAGCGTCAAGGCCAGGGATCGGCGCTCGACAGAACTGCCGGACACAGGCTAGGCGCCGCCTCATGACGAACACCTATCTGCTCCCGGAAAACTGCGAAACCATGATCGAAGTACGCGAAGGAGTCGATGCGACGGATCGCGCCTTGATGGAATTGCTCGACCGCCGCTTCGGTTACATGCGCGCGGCGGCGCGGATCAAGACGCAGCGCGATGCGGTAAGAGACGAGGGCCGAAAGTCGGAGGTCATCAAGAACGCGCAAAAGGATGCCGAGGCGCGGGGTCTTCCGGCTCGGGATATTGCCGAAATCTGGGAGCAGCTGGTCGAGACCTCGATTGCTTACGAGCTTCTGGAATGGGACAACCGGGATCGCCCGTGAACGAAACTAGTTCCCGCCGCCTTCGGAGTTGACGGTGTCCTGAAGATCTGTACGAAACTTGAGTGCTGCTGCCTCACTGCGTGCCCATTCGCTGGCGCGTGCACAGAACTTCTTCTTTACCCGGCTTCCGGTTGGCGCATAGCGCTTGCAGATCACTTTGTCCTGCTCGACCACGGTCGGTTCGGTCTGCTCGGCCGCTTCCGGCTTGTCCTGCTGCGCTACCGCGGGCGCGCTGTTCAAACTCACGATACCCAGCGATGCAGTGGCAATGAATAGCATGGCTTTGGTCATGGAATTCTCCCCTGTGAAAGGCGTATCGTAACATGATTGGCGCAATCTTCAAAGTACCTCACATCGAGCGATCGGAAGTTCGACGCTTCGGTACGAGAGCCGACAGCACGCCGCGAAGAGTTCGGACCTCCAGATGGTTCCACGCCGGTTTCGTGAGAATGCCGCGCAGGGTCCGCCGCGTGGCATCGGCTCGCGCTTGCGGATAAAAGAAACCACTCGGCTCGAGCAGGCTCTCCAGATGGCCGATCAGGCCCTCCAGTTCCGCTTGCGGAGCGGGTGGTAGCGTGTCCTCGGCGGTGGGCTGGACGAGCGCGCTGGTTTTCGACCATTCGTAGGCGCACAGAATTACTGCCTGCGCGAGGTTGAGCGAACCGAATTCCGGGTTGATCGGCACGGTCAGGATCGCGCGGGCGAGGGCCACATCCTCGGTTTCGAGGCCCGACCGTTCTGGTCCGAAGACGATCGCGCTGCGTCCGGTGGCGCGTGTGATCTCGGCGGCTGCTTCCTCGGGCGTGACCACGGGTTTTGTCACCCCGCGCTTGCGGACGGTGGTCGCATAGACATGCGCGCAGTCGGCGACGGCTTCGGCCAGCGTTTCGAAGACCGCCGCCTTTTCCAGCACCACGTCCGCCCCGGCCGCGGCGGGTCCGGCGGAGGGGTTGGGCCAGCCGTCGCGAGGCGCAACGAGGCGCATCTCGACAAGGTCGAAATTGAGCATGGCGCGGGCCGCCTTGCCGATATTCTCGCCGAGCTGGGGCCGGACGAGGACAATGACGGGTTTCTCCGCCATCGCTATTCCGCTCGCCGCCCATCGGCCGCTTCCTGCACCGTGCTGGCAAATTCCTCGAAATCGCGCGCCTCGCTGAAGTCGCGATAGACGCTGGCGAAGCGGATATAGGCCACGCTGTCCAATTGGCGCAGGCCGTCCATGACCATCTCGCCGATGCGCTTGGATGGGATTTCCGCTTCGCCCGCCGTCTCGACCTGTCGCTGGATGCCGGAAACGAGCTGGTCGATTCGCTCCTGATCCACGCTACGCTTGCGGCAGGCGAGGGCAATCGACTGTTCGAGCTTGGCGCGGTCGAAGGGCTGACGCCGGTCGCCGCTTTTCACTACGGTCACTTCGCGCAATTGCACGCGTTCGAAGGTGGTGAACCGCGCGCCGCAGCTGGCGCATTGGCGCCGCCGGCGGATCGCCGAATTGTCTTCGGTCGGCCGGCTATCCTTGACCTGACTGTCTTCGTTGGCGCAAAACGGGCAGCGCATTCAGGAGCTTACTTCTTGATCCTGTTGTAAAATGCATAGCCCGCCCCGGCGATCGCGCCGAGTGGCAAGGTGACCACCGGCAGAAGCGCCCCGGCAAGCGCGCCGATCGCGGCACCGGCCAGCACCGGCTTGGTCGAGGGATGGTTCAACCCGCCCTTTGCCATGCCGGACATTTCGGCCTTCGCATCTTCCACCCAGTCATTGCGGCGCGGATCACGGTTGTCCATTTCGTCTTGCTCCTCAGCGGCCCGGATAGACCGGGAATTCGGCACACAATTGGCTCACTCTCTGGCGAACGCTCTCTTCCATGGAGGAGTCGCCTTCCGGCCCTTTCGCGGCCATGCCGTCGACAACCTCGGCGATCAGTTTGCCGATCGTGCGGAATTCTTCCGTCCCGAAGCCGCGCGTTGTGCCGGCCGGAGTGCCGAGGCGCACGCCGCTGGTCACGAAGGGACTGCGTGTGTCGTAGGGAATGCCGTTCTTGTTGCAGGTGAGCCAGGCGCGGTCTAGCCCGGCTTCGGCCGCCTTGCCGGTCACATCCTTGGCAGTGAGATCGACCAGCATCGAATGATTGTCGGTCCCGCCGGAGACGACGCGCAAGCCGTTCTCCTCGAGACTGGCCGCAAGCGCGCGGGCATTGTCGACCACGGCCTGCGCATAATCCCTGAAATCGGGCCGCAGCGCCTCGGCGAAAGCGACCGCCTTCGCGGCCACGATATGCATCAGCGGGCCGCCCTGCATCCCGGGGAAGACCGCCATGTTGATCGGCTTGCTCAGCGCCTCGTCGTTCCACAGGATGACGCCCGAGCGCGGACCGCGCAGGCTCTTGTGGGTTGTCGTCGTGGTGACGTGTGCGTGGGGGACGGGCGAGGGATGCGCGCCCCCGGCGATGAGGCCGGAGATATGGCTCATGTCGACCATCAGATAGGCACCGACCTCGTCCGCGATGGCACGGAAGGCTTCCCAGTCCCACACCCGCGAATAGGCCGTGCCGCCCGCGATGATGAGCTTGGGCCGATGTTCCAGAGCAGTCGCGCGGACCAAGTCCATGTCGATCAGCTCGTCTTCGCGCCGCACGCCGTAGCTGACCGGATTGAACCACTTGCCACTCATGTTGACGGGCGATCCGTGGGTGAGGTGACCGCCCGAATTGAGGTCGAGCCCCATGAAGGTGTCGCCGGGCTCGAGCAGGGCGAGGAACACTGCCTGATTCATCTGGCTGCCGCTGTTGGGCTGCACATTCGCGAATTCGCAGCCGAACAGTTTCTTCGCGCGTTCGATAGCCAGCGTCTCGACCACATCGGCATAGTCGCAGCCGCCGTAGTAACGCTTGCCCGGATAGCCCTCGGCATATTTGTTGGTGAAGACCGAACCGGCAGCTTCGAGCACGGCGCTCGAGGCGATGTTCTCGCTGGCGATCAGCTCGATCTTGTCCTGCTGCCGTTTCAGTTCGCTGCGGATCGCGGAATGGATCTCGGGATCGGCTTCGGCGAGACTGTCGTGCCAGAAGCGGTCCATCGGCTCGCGCGTGTCGGTTTTGGTCTGGGTGGCCATGATCAGGCGTCTTCCGTCTGCGATTTGAGAGTTACCGGCGGGGTCGAGAGCTTGTCCACGCGCCGTTGATGGCGGCCGCCGGCGAATTCGGTCTGGAGGAAAGCCGCGACACAGGCCTTGGCCATGTCGCTGCCGGTGAGGCGCGCGCCCATGGCGATGCAGTTCGCATCGTTGTGTTCGCGCGCGAGAGCGGCGGAAAGCGGCTCCGATACGAGGGCGCAGCGCACGTCGGGATTGCGGTTGACGCTCATCGAGATGCCGATGCCCGATCCGCAAAGTGCGATCCCGCGTTCAGCCGTCCCGTCCGCGACCACTCCGGCGAGGCGGTAGCCGAAATCAGGATAGTCGACGCTGTCTTCGGTATCCGGGCCGAGGTCGGCGACCTCGTGTCCGGCGTCGATGAGCCAGTCCCGCAGCTCGGTCTTGAGAGCGAGCGCGGCGTGGTCGGAGGCGATGGCGATGCGCATGGGTAGCGCCTTAGCCCCGCCGGTGATGCGGTTCCAGTCCGTTCACGGCGTTTACCCGGAATCTGCCGGAATGGCGAAAATCGCGAAAACCGGCTTTGCGAGCAAGAGCTAAGGAAAAGTACATAAGTACAATTGCCCAGAGGAGGCATCAGCCAAAATTGAAAATGGCCTGACATCATGAAATTATCTGAAAGGAGAAGATCATGTCAGTCAGACGAATTCTCTCCCGTACAGCGATATTGCTGGCGGGAACACTATCTTCGACAGCAGCGCTTGCTCAACTTACCCTTATCCAGATCAATGCAGAAGTGGATGCACTGGATGGCCGCGTGACTGTGGTGGAAGGCGATTTGTTGGATGTCAGGGCCGATGTCGATGCCATCGATGTCCGAGTGGATGGAATTGATCTCGATATCGACGCGCTCGATACGCGGGTCGACGGGATCGACCTGGCTCTGGTCGACCTTGACGCCGATATCGGCGTCAACGCGACGAACATCGCGAACAACCTGGCGCTCATCGAAGGTCTCGATCTGGACCTCGATGCCCTGACCGCCACCGTGGCGGGCAACTCTGCGGCAATCCTCGGAAACACGACGGTGATCGACGGCCTGACGGTTGATCTAGATCTCCTCAACGGCGCTGTTGCAGGCAACACCCTGGCGATTGCGAACAACACGTCGCTTATCAATGACGTATCGGTCGATCTCGATCTTCTCGAAGGCGCGGTTGCGGGAAATACGCTCGCGATCGCCGACAACACGGCAGCGATCGCAGGTGTGACGGTCAATCTCGACCTTCTGGAAGGCGCCGTGGCAAACAATGGCGTCGCCATTGCGAACAATGCAGGTCTGATCGGTGACGTATCGGTCGATCTTGACGTTCTGGAAGGTACGGTTGCGAACAACAGCCTCGCCATCGCCGGCAACGCCGCGCTGATCGGTGACGTGGCAGCCGATCTCGACCTTCTTGAGGGGAATGTCGACGCGATCGGCGCCGATCTGGACGTACTGGAAGTCGCAGTTGCCGACAACGCGACGCAGATCGCAGCGAATGTCGCTGCGATCGTGACCGTTGAAGGCGAGGTGACGGCGCTCGGCCCGCAGGTCGCGAACAACATCACCGATATCGAAGCGAACGCCGATCTCATCGCGCGGATTGATGCCGATCTCGACGTGATCGAAGGCACCGTTGCCGGCAACACGACCCGGATCGCGGAAATCGATGCAATTCTCGACACCGCGGTCGCCATCGGCACCGGAAGCAATGTCGCGATCGCTCAGAACGCGGCCGATATCGTCGATCTGGGCGCCGGACTGGCCGATCTCGGCCTCGATGTCGCGCAGAACGCCGCCGAAATCGCCGAGCTGGACGCCGACCTTGCCGATCTGAGCGTCGATGTGGCGCTCAACACCAGTGCGATCGTCGATCTGGATGTCAGTCTGGACGCGCTCGAAGTGGATGTGGCCAACAACACGGCCGATATCGCCGACAATTCGATCCGTATCGACAACAACCTTACGTCGATAAACGCGAACACGACTGCGATAACCAATCTCGACGCCGACCTGACTGTCGTCGAGGGCAATTTGGCGCAAAACACCGTCGATATCGCCATCAATTCGCAGCGGATCGACGCGAACGATACACGCGACGATGCTCAGGACATGCGGATCACGCAAAATTCTACGGCGGTCGTCCGTGCCCAGGCCACCGGCGATGCAGCACTCATTGCCAATCAGCAGCTTCGCTCGGACGTCGATAACGGCCGTGCCGGCCTCGTCCGGATCGGCGAGAACCAGACTGTCCTCGTCGCCTCGATGCAGGGCGGCAACGTCGTCAGCTTCGACGGCACCGAAGGCAATCGCCGCCTGACCGGGATCGCCAACGGCATCAACGCCAACGACGCTGCGACCGTAGGCCAGATGCGTCAGAACGACATGCAGGTTCTCCAAGCCGCAATGTCTTACACCGACCAGACGATGTCCTCGATGTTCGAGCAGCTCGACGAGGTCATGCAGGTTCTCGACAGCAACAACCGCGAGCTGCACCGAAACATCGACCGTGCGGGTGCCGGCTCTGCGGCGATCGCGGGCCTCCCGCAAGCCTTCATCCCGGGCCGCGGCATGGCGGCAATGAGCGTCGGCGGACGCGGAGACCAGGCTGCCATCGCCATCGGTGTCGGCAAGGCTTTCTCCGGCAGGTACACGCCGGTGGTCCGGGCGGGCCTCGCCATGGATCTGGGCGGCGGGAAGGCCACCTACAACGTGGCTGCCGGCTTTCACTTCTAGTCGGTCAGGGTGGCCGGGGGGCTCGGCACCTCCCGGCTCTCGCTATCCCGGTAAAACGAAAACCGGCGCCAGCACCCATGCGCTGACGCCGGTTCGTCGTACGCGACGAAAGGAAGAAGCCTTACTGGTCGAGGAAGCTGCGCATCTTGCGGCTGCGGCTCGGATGCTTGAGCTTGCGCAGCGCCTTGGCCTCGATCTGGCGAATGCGTTCGCGGGTGACCGAGAACTGTTGCCCGACCTCTTCCAGCGTGTGATCCGTGTTCATGCCGATGCCGAAACGCATCCGCAGCACGCGCTCTTCGCGCGGGGTGAGCGAGGCGAGGACACGGGTAACCGTTTCCTTGAGATTCGCCTGGATCGCCGCATCGACCGGGATGATTGCGTTCTTGTCCTCGATGAAATCGCCGAGATGCGAATCTTCCTCGTCGCCGATCGGCGTTTCGAGAGAGATCGGCTCCTTGGCGATCTTCATCACCTTGCGAACCTTTTCCAGCGGCATGGAAAGACGCGCGGCCATTTCTTCCGGCGTCGGCTCGCGGCCTTCCTCATGAAGGAACTGACGCGAGGTACGAACCAGCTTGTTGATCGTCTCGATCATGTGGACCGGGATGCGGATCGTGCGTGCCTGGTCGGCGATCGAGCGGGTGATCGCCTGCCTAATCCACCAGGTGGCGTAGGTGCTGAACTTGTAGCCGCGGCGGTATTCGAACTTGTCGACCGCCTTCATCAGCCCGATGTTCCCTTCCTGAATCAGGTCGAGAAATTGCAGGCCGCGATTGGTGTATTTCTTGGCGATCGAGATGACGAGGCGCAGATTGGCCTCGACCATTTCCTTCTTGGCGATGCGCGCCTCGCGCTCGCCCTTCTGGACCATGTTCACGATCCGCCGGAATTCGGGCAGCGTCATGCCGGTGGCGCTGGCGATGTCCGAGATTTCGGTGCGGATGCGGTCGACCGCATCGGCTTCCTTCTCGGCGAAGGCGGCCCACTTCTTGTCCTTCTTGACCCGGTCGGTCAGCCAGGTGTCGTCGAGCTCGTTGCCGATATAGGCGTCGAGGAAGTCAATCCGCTTGACCTTGTGCCGTTCGGCGAGGCGCAGCATCTGCCCACCCAGCGCGGTAAGGCGCCGGTTGAAGGCATAGAGATTGTCGACCAGGAATTCGATTTTGGTCGCGTGGAACTGGACACTCTCGACCTCGGCAGTGAGCTGGTCGGAGAGATCCTCGTACTTCTTCTCCTTCGCGGCAGTGAAGGTTTCCCCGCGCGACATCACCTCGACCCGCTCCTTCTGAAGCTTCTCGAACTTCTTGAAGAGGTCCGCGATGCGGGCGAAGCGTTCAAGCGACTCGGGCTTCAGCGCTGCTTCCATCTGAGCAAGGGACATGGTGTTGTCCTCTTCCTCGTCATCATCCTTCTTCTTGGACGAGCCTTCCTCACCGTCCTCATCGTCGTCCGATTCCTCGTCGAGATCCTCTTCCTCGTCGCGGATGGTCGGACCGGCGGTCTCCTCGGAAATTTCGCCGTCATCGTCGTCGGCATCATCGCTCATCTTGTCGGGCGGCGGCTCTTTCGAAAGCATGGCGTCGAGATCGAGAATCTCGCGCAGCTGCATTTCCTCGTTGTTGAGCGCGTCCGACCACTGGATGATCGCATGGAAGGTGATCGGGCTCTGGCACAGCCCCATGATCATCATGTCGCGACCGGCCTCGATCCGCTTGGCAATGGCGATCTCGCCCTCGCGGCTGAGCAGTTCGACCGCGCCCATCTCGCGCAGATACATGCGGACCGGATCGTCCGTGCGGCCCTCGCTCGCAGTTTTCTTGGCCGCGGCGGCGGTCTTGGTGTCCTTGCGGGCGCCTTCCTTCTTGCCGTCTGCCCCGACATGCATTTCCTCGACCTCGGCCTCCTGTTCCGCCTCGGCTTCGGCTTCCTCGTCGTTCTCGACGATCTGGACGCCCATTTCGGAAAGGGCGGTCTGCACGTCCTCGATCTGGTCGGGACTCATCTCGCCCGGGGGAAGGGCGGTGTTGAGCTCATCGTAAGTGACGTAGCCCTTCTTCTTGGCATTCGCGATGAGCTTCTTGATCTCGGCCTCGTTGAGGTCGATCAGCGGCGCGTCGCCATCTTCGCTCTTCTTGGTCTTGGTCGCCATGAGTAATGTCAGTCCTGTGATCCGTGCACCGGCTCGCTTGCCGGTTCATCCGCCGGTTTGGCCGTATCTTTCCGAGAGCTAGCCGTGGCCCGTCTTCTTCCAAAACACTTCAATCGCTCATTCAGTGCCAGAAGCCGCTCGCGCAGCCGGGCCTGTTCGGCGAATGAGCCTTCCGGATCCTGATCGAAACGCGCCGTGGCAGCCGCAAGGGCAGCTTCCAGCGCAGGTCTTTCGACCAGCAACGAAACGGCTTCGGCCAGTTCCTCGCGCGCTTCGCCTGGGTCGGTGCCTTCGAAAAGAAAGGCGTATCGGGTGTTTTCCGGCGAGGCAGGATAGCCTTCTCCGAGCGATATGGGCGAATCGGCTCCGAAATCAAGCGTCTCGGCAGCTTCGAGCAGTAAATCGATTGCCGGGCCGACATTCCGGTCGCGGGCGGCAAAGCGCGAAAGGGCATCCTCGTGGCGCGCGATCTGGTCCGGGTAGCGTGCGAGGCCAGCCAGAACCGCGCCCGCGAAATCGTCGCGCAGCCCTCCGGACATGGCGCGCTTGAGCCGGTTCGCAACCTCGGGGGCGAGGGTGGGCCCGGTCGGCTTTTTCCAGTTGCCCCTGGTCCATTCCCGCTTCTCGCGCGGCGGAAAGGCGAAGGCGGAGAACCGCTCGAGCAGCTCGCGTTTATAGAGCGAACGGATATCGGGATGGCCGATCGCTTCGACATGCTCGAGCAGGCGCGCCTTCAAGCCGGCCTTCGCTTCCGGCGTATCGAGGGGCTGCGCGTCACGCTCGAACTGCCACATCGCATCGAGCAAGCTATCTGGCGCGGCGAGCAGTTCCGTCATCGCCCCCGCGCCGTGTGCGCGGACGAAGTCGTCGGGGTCCATACCTTCCGGCAGGCGCACGATGCCCAGCGTATGGGAAGGGCGCAGCAGGGGAAGAGCGCGCGAGATTGCGCGCATAGCGGCCTTCTGACCGGCGCGATCGCCATCGAAGCACAGGATCGGCCGCTCGCATTGCCGCCAGAGCAGCTCGATCTGCTGTTCGGTGAGGGCGGTGCCCATCGGCGCGACCGCCTCGCCAATGCCTGCCGCGGCAAGCGCGATCACATCCATATAGCCTTCGACCACCACGATCCGGCCGGACTGGCGCGCGGCGGGCGCGGCGCGGTGAAGGTTGTAGAGTGTGCGGCCCTTGTCGAAGAGCGGCGTATCGGGCGAGTTGAGATATTTGGCCACGCCCTCGCGATCGGCGAGGATGCGCCCGCCGAACGCGATCACGCGCCCGCGCTGGTCCTGGATCGGCAGCATCAGCCGGTCGCGGAAGCGGTCGTAGCGATTGCCGTCCTCAGTCTCGGTCCGCATCCCGCTTTCGAGCAGCATGTCGTCCTCGAAGCGGGAGAGGTCGCGGGCGAGCGCCTGCTTGCTGTCGGGAGCGTAGCCGAAGCCGAACTCGGCGACGATGCGATCCGAAAAGCCGCGCTTCGCCAGATAGTCCCGCGCCTTCGCGCCATCGGCCGAGCGTAGCCGGGTGACGAACCATTCCTGCGCGGCTCGGGTCACGTCGACAAGACTGGCGCGCTTTTCGGCGCGTTTCGCGGCGACCGGATCGGGTGCGGGGACTTCCATCCCGGCGGTGGCGGCAAGTTCCTTCACGGCGTCCATGAAAGCCATTCCCCGCTGTTCGATCATCCAGCCGATGGCATCGCCATGGGCTTCGCAGCCGAAGCAGTGATAGAAGCCCTTGGCGTCGTTGACGTAGAAGCTGGGCGTTTTCTCGTCGTGGAACGGGCAGCAGGCCTTGAACTCGCGACCCGCCTTGGTCAGCCGCACATCGCGCCCCACGACCGCGGACAGCGTGATGCGCGCCCGCAATTCGTCCAGCCATTGGGGGGAGAGCGCCATGGGCGCTACCCTAATGCCCAACGGCGCGCGCGGCTAGTTCGCCGCGCCGCGCTCCACAGAGTTTTCTGCCGGAGGGAAGGGGCCGGTGGCGCTCGCGGTCATGCCCTGGACTTCGAGACTGTAGGCATCGGCCGGCCCCTCGGGCGGCACGGTCGACTGCCACCAAACCGTGAGGCTTCGGCCGGGGGTCCAGCCGGAACCATCGGTCACGCGCCAGATGATCTCCTCGACATCGACAGTGACGGTGATCGCGTCGGGCTGGCCGAGCGCCGCTTCGGCCTGGGCGCGCGAATAGCCGACCGAGCGGTTGAAGCCGGTCGCGGGACGCGTCATCCGGAAGAGGGCGGCACCGGGCGTTCCGGGCGATGAATCCAGATCGTCGGCCAGTGTGATTTCGTGGACGTAGGTATAGACCGTGCCCTCGGGCATGTCGGCCGGCACACATTCCTGCGTGTCGCGCGGACAGGCTACGAAGCTCCTGATCCGGGCGATCTCGCGCCCGTCGGACACGATCGCGGCCTCGGGTTCCTCACCCTGCGGCCCGACGATCTTCGCGCCGAGCGCCGCAGGATCGAAATCGGCAGCAACGAGCGTGCGCGGCGCAGCGACAGTGGCTTCAGGCGTAGGCGAGGGCTCGGGCTCCGGTGCCTCGCCACAAGCCATAAGAGCCAGCGGCGCGGCCAGCAGCAGGTGCCTCACTGCAGCGATTCCTTCACCAGACCGCTCGCCCTGCTCATGTCGAGCGAGGCGCCGTGGCGGGCCTTCAGCTCGGCCATCACGCGGCCCATGTCCTTGAGCCCGGTAGCGCCCGTCTCGGCCTTGATCGTTTCGATCGAGGCGCGGGTTTCCTCCTCGCTCATCTGTTTGGGCAGGAATTCCTCGATCACCGCAAGCTCGGCCTTTTCCTTGTCGGCGAGTTCCTGGCGGCCGCCATCCTCGTACATCTGGATCGATTCGCGGCGCTGCTTGGCCATTTTCAGCAGCACGTCGATCACCAGATCGTCGTCCTCGGGCTTCTTGTCCGAGGTGCGCAACTCGATGTCGCGGTCCTTGATCTTGGCCCCGATCAGGCGGAGCGCGGCGGTCCTCTCCTTGTTGCCCGCCTTCATGGCGGTGATGGTTTCGGTCTTGATGGTGTCCCTAAGCATGGCGGCTCTTGTCGGTAGCTGTGGATGGAATGGCGTTCCCTTAGAACAGTGCGCCGCAAAACCAAGCGTTCCTGTTGACGGGCCGGTTGACGGGGAGGCGGACCGTCCCTAGCAGCCGAGACTTAGCAAGCATCGCCGGAAAAAAGAGAGAACGGAGCGCCCATGGCCCTTTCCGCCAACAGTCACGCGCAACCAGAAGGCGCGACCGGCGTCATCGTCTTTGCCGACGGCACCGTGGTCTGGGGCAAGGGCTTCGGCGTCTCGGGATCGAAGGTTGGCGAGCTGTGCTTCAACACCGCCATGACCGGCTATCAGGAGGTGATGACCGACCCGAGCTACGATAGCCAGGTCGTCTGTTTCACCTTCCCCCATATCGGCAATGTCGGCGCGAACGAGGAGGATGTGGAAAGCCGCGGCCTCGGCGCGGTCGGCTGCATCGTGCGGCAGGAAGTGACGCCGCATTCCAACTTTCGTGCTCAGAACGAATTCGCCGACTGGATGCGTGCGCATGGCCGGATCGGTATTTCGGGCGTCGACACCCGCGCGCTCACCCGGCTGATCCGCACCAAGGGCGCCCCCAACGTCGCGATCGCCCACGCGCCGAACGGCCGGTTCGATCTGGAGGCACTGCACCGGCTGGCGAGCGAGTGGAGCGGGCTCGAAGGGCTGGACCTCGCACCCGGCGTCACGCGGGGCGTGCTGGAGGATTGGCGCGGCGGCCACTGGCAGCTCGGCCATGGCTACAGCGAGCACGGCAACGAGAAGCCGCATGTCGTCGCCATGGATTTCGGCGCCAAGGACAATATCTTCCGCAGCCTCGCTCGCGCCGGCGCGAAGGTGACGGTGGTGCCCGCGCGCACCTCGTTCGAGGAGATCATGCGGCTGGAGCCCGATGGCGTGTTCCTCTCCAACGGCCCCGGCGATCCGGCGGCGACGGGCGAATACGCCGTGCCGGTGATCCGCAAGCTGCTGGAGGCGGACGTGCCGATCTTCGGCATCTGCCTCGGCCACCAGATGCTTGGCCTCGCCGCTGGCGCGAAGACCGCCAAGATGTTCCAGGGCCACCGCGGCGCCAACCACCCCGTCCAGCGCGTCGGCGGCGGCTGGGGCGACAGTGAGGGCCTCGTCGAGATTACCAGCATGAACCATGGCTTCGCGGTCGACGGCGACACCTTGCCCGAGGGGGTCGAGCAAACCCACGTCTCGCTGTTCGACGGCACGAATTGCGGCATCAGCATTAAAGGCAAGAAGGCGTTCGGTGTACAGTACCACCCCGAGGCGAGCCCGGGGCCGCAGGACAGCTTCTACCTGTTCGAAAAATTCGTGGGGATGTTGGGATGAGGCGAACTCGCCTCATCTGGTTTGCGATGGGAGCAGCGACCGTGTTGGCAGTTTCAATCGTGGCGCAAATGTTTCGCTCAACTCCGGACGCACCGCTCATCGCTCACTTGGAGCTCATTGAGCCCGTCGATCCGGGCGGAGAGATTCAGGATGTGGATATGATCGCCAATAAGACGGGCAATCTAGCCCGTGAATGCGGCGCTGAATTTTTTGAGACAACATTTCTCTACACGGATCATGCACCGACCCTAGAGATCGCGCTTACACACGAAAACAAACAGGTCACTGAATGCATATTGGCGCGGTCAGCACAGCAAGCAATCGAAACGCAGATCATCTATCGCAAGGCCACTAATGCCCAAACGCACTGACATCTCCTCGATCCTCGTCATCGGCGCCGGGCCGATCATCATCGGACAGGCTTGCGAGTTCGACTATTCGGGCACGCAGGCGATCAAGGCGCTGAAGGAGGAGGGCTACCGCGTGGTCCTCGTCAACTCCAACCCCGCCACGATCATGACCGATCCGGAAATGGCCGACGCGACCTATATCGAGCCGATCACGCCCGAGATCGTCGCCAAGATCATCGAGAAGGAGCGGCCCGATGCGGTCCTCCCGACGATGGGCGGTCAGACCGCGCTTAACTGCGCGCTCGACCTTGCCAATCAGGGCGTGCTGGAGAAGTTCGGCGTCCGGATGATCGGCGCCAATGCCGATGCGATCGACAAGGCGGAGAACCGCCAGCGCTTCCGCGAGGCGATGGACAAGATCGGCCTCGAAAGCGCGCGCAGCGGCGTCGCCAACACCGTCGACGAGGCCTATGCGGTGCTCGAGCGCACGGGCCTGCCCGCCATCATCCGCCCCAGCTTCACGCTCGGCGGCACCGGCGGCGGCATCGCCTACAACAGGGCCGAGTTCGAGCGGATCGTGCGCGAAGGTCTCGACGCATCCCCCACCACCGAGGTCCTGATCGAGGAATCGCTCCTCGGCTGGAAGGAATACGAGATGGAGGTGGTGCGCGACGCGCGCGACAACTGCATCATCGTCTGCTCGATCGAGAACGTCGATCCGATGGGCGTCCACACCGGCGATTCCATCACCGTCGCTCCGGCGCTGACGCTGACCGACAAGGAATACCAGATCATGCGCTCCGCCAGCATCGCGGTGCTGCGCGAGATCGGGGTGGAGACGGGTGGATCGAACGTCCAGTTCGCGGTCAATCCCGAGGACGGCCGCCTGATCGTGATCGAGATGAACCCGCGCGTCTCGCGCTCCTCGGCACTCGCGTCCAAGGCCACCGGCTTTCCCATCGCGCGCGTCGCGGCGAAGCTCGCCGTCGGCTACACGCTCGACGAGATCCAGAACGAGATTACCGGCGCGACGCCCGCCAGTTTCGAACCGACGATAGACTATGTCGTCACCAAGATCCCGCGCTTCGCCTTCGAGAAGTTCAAGGGCGCCAAGCCCGAACTCGCCACCGCGATGAAGTCGGTCGGCGAGGTGATGGCGATCGGCCGCTGCTTCGCGGAATCGATGCAGAAGGCGCTGCGCGGGCTCGAGACCGATCTCGACGGTTTCAATCGCGTGGTCGAACTTGAAGGCGCCAATCGAGAGGCGATCACCGCCGCGCTCAGCCAGCGCACGCCGACCCGCATCCTCAACATCGCCCAGGCTTTCCGCGAGGAATTCACTGTCGAGGAGATCCAGGCGCTGACCGGCTACGATCCGTGGTTCCTGCGCCAGATCGAGGCGATCATCTATGAGGAGAAGATGATCGGCCATAACGGCCTGCCGCGCGATGCGGCGGAGATGCGTCGGTTGAAAGCGATGGGCTTTTCCGACAAGCGCCTCGCCACGCTGGCGGTTCGCTCGGTGGGCGTCGCGGGCGGGATGGCCGAAACGCAGGCGCGCCGGTCGGGCCTGCTGCACGATGCCCTGCGCGCCATGGCCGGCGCGACGTCGGAGGAAGAGGTCCGCAAGCTGCGCCGCAAGCTCGGGGTCGAGCCGGTGTTCAAGCGCATCGATAGCTGCGCCGCCGAGTTCGAGGCGATCACGCCCTATATGTACTCGACCTACGAGGCGCCGAGCTTCGGCGAGCCGGAGAACGAAGCCAACCCGAGCGATGCGCGCAAGATCGTGATCCTCGGCGGCGGTCCCAACCGGATCGGGCAGGGCATCGAGTTCGACTATTGCTGCGTCCACGCCTGCTACGCCCTGCGCGAGGCCGGGTTCGAGACGATCATGGTCAACTGCAACCCCGAAACCGTCAGCACCGATTACGACACCTCCGACAGGCTGTATTTCGAGCCGTTGACCGAAGAGGACGTGCTCGAGATCCTGCGGGTCGAGCAGTCGCGCGGCGAACTGGTCGGGGTGATCGTCCAGCTTGGCGGGCAGACCCCGCTCAAGCTCGCCGCCGCACTGGAGCGCGAGGGCATCCCGATCCTCGGCACCAGCCCCGATGCCATCGACCTGGCCGAGGACCGCGAGCGTTTCGCGCTCCTCGTCAACAAACTCGATCTGAAACAGCCCGATAACGGCATCGCCAAGAGCCGCGACGAGGCGGCGGCGGTCGCGGCCCGGATCGGCTATCCGGTGTTGCTGCGTCCTTCCTACGTGCTCGGCGGGCGGGCCATGGAGATCGTCGACAGCGAGGCCCAGCTCGACGACTACATCGCCACGGCCGTCAACGTGTCGGGCGACAGTCCGGTGCTGGTCGACCAGTATCTGCGCGACGCGATCGAATGCGATGTCGACGTGATCGCAGACGGCAGCGAAGTCCGCATCGCGGGCGTGATGCAGCATATCGAGGAGGCGGGGGTTCATTCGGGCGACAGCGCCTGCACCCTTCCGCCCTACAGCCTGCCCGATCACACCGTCGCCGAAATGGAGCGCCAGGCGCGCGATCTCGCGGTGGCGCTGAAAGTGCGCGGGCTGATGAACGTTCAGTTCGCCGTGAAGGAGGGGGAGATCTTCCTGATCGAGGTGAACCCGCGCGCGAGCCGCACCGTGCCGTTCGTCGCCAAGGCGATCGGCCGCCCGGTCGCCAAGATCGCGGCGCGGGTAATGGCGGGCGAGCCGCTGGCGAATTTCGAGCCGTTCGACATCCGGCCCAAGCACATGGCGGTGAAGGAGGCGGTGTTCCCCTTCAGCCGCTTCCCCGGCGCAGACCCGGTGCTGACCCCAGAAATGAAATCCACCGGCGAGGTGATGGGGATCGACGCCGATTTCCCCGCCGCCTTCCTCAAGTCGCAGATCGGCGCGGGCATGAAGCTGCCGCGCTCGGGCCGCCTGTTCGTGTCGGTCAAGGACAGCGACAAGCAGGTGATCCTCTCGGCCGTGCGCACTCTGATCGAACAGGGCTTCGATGTAGTCGCGACCGGCGGAACGAAGGATTTTCTGAGCGGGAACGGTCTCGACGTGACGCGCGTCAACAAGGTCGCGGAAGGCAGGCCGCACATCGTCGATGCCATCATCGATGGCGAGGTGGACCTGATCTTCAACACCACGGAGGGCTGGCAGTCGCTTACGGACAGCCAGTCGATCCGCGCATCGGCGCTGGAGAAGAAGGTACCCTACTACACCACCGCAGCGGCGAGCAGGGCAGCGGCACAGGCGATAGCGCAGGTTAGCACCGATCAGCTTGAAGTGCGCTCGCTGCAGGACTATTATAGCTGACGAACTCAGGACGTACCCTTCCGGACAATCGAGCGATGCTGACTTCCGCGAACCGCGCGGGACAGGCGCGAATTGCCGGGCGGGTGAGAACAGGAAGGTCCGACATGGAAAAGGTCCCGATGCTGGCGGAGGGCTACGAGAAGCTCACGGCGGATCTCAAGGTGCTGCGCGCCGAACGCCCGCTGATCGTCGATGCGATCGAGGAAGCACGTGCGCATGGCGATCTCTCGGAGAATGCCGAATACCACGCCGCCAAGGAACGCCAAGGCCAGGTCGAGGCGCAAATCGCCGAGATCGAGGACAAGATCACCCGTGCCCAGATCATCGATCCGACCACGCTGTCGGGTGATAAGGTCGTATTCGGCGCGACCGTGACGCTGCTCGACGAGAACGAAAAGCCGGTCAAATACCAGATCGTCGGCCAGACCGAGGCGGACGCCAAGAAGGGCCGGATCAGCTACAATTCACCGATCGGCCGTGCGCTGATCGGCAAGCAGGTCGAGGAAGAGATCGAGGTCACCGTGCCAAGCGGCGACAAGTTCTACCTCGTCGACAAGATCGAATTCATCTGATGATTTTCTCCATCGCGTAGTTGTGGATCGGCACGGTTTTGTTGTCGTGCTCGATGACAAAGTTGCGTCGATGAAGCATGATATAGCCCGCCCGCGTGAACGCAGGGCGGGCAAGTTCGCTCGATCGCGAGCAGTTCCGCGTCCGCGAGCAGACGATCGGCCAGGCCGCGGCGCGTGTGATCGGGATGGCAGTAGAGCTGGTCGAGATGTCCGTCCGGCTCGAGCAGTGTGTAGGCAACCGGGCGTTCCGCCTCGCCGACCGCGACCAGAATCATTTCTCCCGCAGCGGCGCGCTCGCGGAACCGTTCGGCAGTCATCTGCCCCGAACACCATGCCGCCACTTGTGCAGGGGAGTAAGCACGCGCGCCGATCTTCAGGATCGCGGCGCGGGCGAGTTCGGCAAGAGCCTCGGCATCCGCCGTTTCGAAACGGCGGATGCGACAGGTCATTTTTTCGCCGGGTCGAGCAGCTTGTGAAGATGCACGACGACATATTTCATTTCAGCATCGTCGACCGTACGCTGGGCGTTGGCGCGCCAAGCTTCGACTGCGCTGTCGTAAGTCGAATAAACTCCGGCGACATGGATGCTCTCGGGATCCTGAAACTCGTTGCCGCGGGGATCGCTCACGCGACCACCCATAACGAGATAGAGGGTCTGCTGGGTGGTGGTTTCTTCCATGGTCGCTGCCTTCTGTCCGGGGAGGGGGTTCGGGAACACCCCGATCCCATAGTGGCGGCGACCGCATAAAGGAAGCGGCGCGGCAGCAAAGCCCACCGCGCCGCCGGTCATGTGTGATCTGGCTTAGTGCGAGAAACGCTCGCGGAGGTCGCGAAGACCGCGGCTGGTCTTGCGACCAGCCTTGCGCCTCTTGCTGCGAAGCGCGTCACCCGCGCTGTCTGTTCGATAGGCTGCGTCACGGCGCAGTTTTCGCGCTTTCGAGCCGAGCGTATCGCTGAAATCCTCCAGCGCATCCCCGCTTTCCCGCAACGCCGCCGCGCCTGCGGTCTGTGTGCGGTCCATCAGATCGAGAGCGTAGGCGAGCGCGGCGTCGGTCGCCGATGCCGCCAGAACGCCGGTGCGGCGGCCGAGACGGCGGCCCGGACGCGTCATCGCGCCGATCGCCAGCGCCACCACCGCAACGCCGGCAACGGCGGTCAGCGGACGTTCCTTCACGAACTCGGTAGCGTTGTTGAGAGCGTCGCGAGCCTGGTCGCCGAGCGAGCGTTCATTGTTGCGGACTTCGGCCGCTTCGATCTTCTCGCGCAGCTTCTCGCGCTTTTCCTGGTCCGTGAGGACCTTGGTTTCGGTTTCTTCGCTCATCGAAATTGCCTTTCGGTGTAAATGTCTGAAATCGCAACGGCCTAGAGGGCGGAGACGTTCCTATTCTTCCGAGAAATGATCACAGCGTTCGTCGTCCTCGTGATCGCTCTCTTCGTCTTCGTCGCCGAACAGGGCATCGAGGATAGGATTGCGCGCAAACCAGAGGACGACGGCAGCCAGTATCGCTGCAACGACACCGGTATGCTCGCTGGTAATCTCCGCTGCCTCGTCATAGACGTCGCGGGCGCCATGCTTGACCCGATCGGCGGCTCGCGCGCCCACACCCTTTTGCGACAGATTGCTTTTGAGATTGCTGAGATCCGCGTCGAGAACCGCCTTTGCGGCGTCACGTACCCGGCGATCGGCAATCATGCTTGCCTCACGAAAGTTCATCGCTCCTCCCCTTCGAAGGCGGAGCGGATCGCATCGATCTGACCCTTGAGCTTTCGCAGAAAAATCACTCCGGCAATGATCAGAGCCGCGCCCACGATGAATGTTGCGAGCCACGGACCGACCAAAGGCGCCAGTGCGATAACCAGGCCGACCGCAATTGCGATCAAAGCGAGGTGCAGCACCCCGAAAGCCGCCGCTCCATACGCTGCCGCGCGTTTGAGGCGGTTCGACACGAAGGCCGCGCGACTCTTCTGGAATGCGGTTTCCGCCTGAAGGTAGGTCTTCGTATCCTCGAACAGAATTGTCAGATCTCGCAGCAGGGATGGCTGCTGCGCCGTTTCTGCGCGATCTTCGAAATCTGCTTCGAAACTCGCAGGGATGTCGTCACGAACCGAGTTCGCTCCGACATCCCTGACGCTGTCATCGGTTGCTCTCACCCCCTGAGGTCCGGCGCCGCTATCAGCGACGCGAGCCACCAAGGACGCGCGACAGCATGAAGCCGAATGCAGCGGCCATACCGACCGCGAGGCCCGGGCTCTTGCGGACGAATTCCCGCGCATCCTCGCCGAGTTCCTCAAGCGACTTCTCGTCCAGCCGTCCGGCATATTCCTCGAGCGAACGCGATGCGCTGCGGGCATAGTCGCCGTATTTCGCGCCGAGATGTTCATCGACATAATGGGCGTTCTCGGAGACCGCTCCACTGAGCGCGCGCAGGCCTTCGCCAGCCTTGGCCTTGCCCTGATCGGCAAGGTCGCGGCTCTTGTTCTTTGCGTCGGCAGCGTAACCTTCACCCTTGCCCTTGGCATTCTCGCGATAGGCAACCGCGCGCTCCTTGCCCTCGGCCTTGAGTGCGGCGGCGCCCGCCTTCGCTTCTTCAAGCGCAGCGTTGAAACGCGATTTTGCTTCGGCGCGGTTGTCGGTCGCTCCGGTCGTGGCAGATGCGGTTCCGGTGGTGCTGGTCGTCGTTCCGGTGGTGGCGGTATTGGTCACGGGAGTTTTCTCCTTGGCATTGGCCGTCTTGGCGACGGTCTCGGTCAGTTTGCTGTTGGTGGTGTTCTCGGGTTCGTCGAAAGCTGAATTGTCGGCCATTGCGATTGTGTCCCTCGAATTCCGATGTTGCCTGCCCGAAAAGACCTTCCGGGCCGTTCGGTTTCATATCCTGCAACGCAACTTGCACGAGGATGTTCCGCCGCATAGAGCCACGCCGACACCCTCAGGCTTCAGGACCCGTACGCCGGTGCCTCAGTCATACAAAACACCTCGACCGGAGTTCATTGCTCATGACCGCGATCATCGACATCCACGCCCGCGAAATTCTCGACAGCCGTGGCAATCCCACCGTCGAGGTCGACGTGCTTCTCGACGATGGCAGCTTCGGTCGCGCCGCAGTCCCAAGCGGTGCCTCGACCGGAGCGCATGAGGCGGTCGAACTTCGCGATGGCGATGGTGCGCGCTACCTCGGGAAAGGAGTCACCCAGGCGGTCGACGCGGTGAACACGGAAATCGCCGACACCGTTCTCGGGCTCGATGCGGAGGACCAGCGCGATATCGACCGGGCGATGATCGAGCTCGACGGTACGCCCAACAAGGCCCGGATCGGCGCGAACGCGATCCTCGGCACCAGCCTCGCGGTCGCCAAGGCGGCGGCCAATGCGCGCGGTCTGCCGCTCTACAGCTATATCGGCGGCGTCTCCGCCCACGTCCTTCCGGTGCCGATGATGAACATCATCAATGGCGGCGAGCACGCCGACAACCCGATCGACATCCAGGAATTCATGATCATGCCGGTCGGCGCCGACAGCATCGCCGATGCCGTGCGCTGGGGGGCCGAGGTGTTCCACACCCTCAAGAAAAAGCTGAACGAGAAGGCCCTGTCGACCTCCGTCGGCGACGAAGGCGGTTTCGCGCCCGATCTCGCCTCGAGCCGCGACGCGCTCGACCTCATCATGGCCTCGATCGAACAGGCCGGGTTCAAGCCGGGCGAGGAGATCGTGCTGGCGCTCGACTGCGCCTCGACCGAATTCTTCCGCGACGGCAAATACGAGATCGCGGGCGAGAACCTCTCGCTAGGCGGGATGGAGTTCGCCGAATATCTCGACCGCCTGTGCCGAGATTACCCGATCCGCTCGATAGAGGACGGAATGGCCGAGGACGATTTCGAAGGCTGGAAGGCGCTCACCGACCGCATCGGCAATTCGATCCAGCTGGTTGGCGATGATCTCTTCGTCACCAATCCGCAGCGGCTACGTGAAGGGATCGACCAGGGTCTCGCCAATTCGCTGCTGGTCAAGGTCAACCAGATCGGCACCCTGTCGGAAACGCTCGACGCGGTCAGCATCGCCACCCGTGCGGGCTACACCAGCGTAATGAGCCACCGCTCGGGCGAGACCGAGGATGCGACCATCGCCGACCTCGCGGTCGCGACCAATTGCGGGCAGATCAAGACGGGCTCGCTCGCCCGGTCGGACCGTCTGGCCAAATACAACCAGCTGATCCGGATCGAGGAGGAGCTTGGCGACAGCGCGGTCTATGCCGGGCGCGGTTGCTTCGGAAAGCTGAGCCGCTGAGAAAACGGGCGGAGGCATCGCGCCCCCGCCCGAAACGACCTAGAGAGCGTATCGCTTGCGGAGGTCGAGCAAGGCGACGGCGGCCCTGGCGGCCTCGCCACCCTTGTTCTTTTGCGCGGGATCGGCGCGGACCAGCGCTTGGTCCTCGTTCTCGACCGTGATGATCCCGTTGCCGATGGCAATGCCGTCCATCGTCAGTGCCATGATGCCGCGTGCGCTTTCGCCGGCGACGATCTCGAAATGATAGGTCTCGCCCCGGATCACGATGCCGATCGCGACGAAGCCATCATAGCGGCCGCTCTCGACCGCCAGCGCGATCGCGCCGGGGATTTCCAGCGCGCCAGGCACGGTCAGAACCTCGACCGAGTGCCCAGCGTCGGTCAGCGCAGCGCGCGCACCTTCGACCAGCATGTCATTCAGATGATCGTAGAAGCGCGCTTCCACGATGAGGAAATTCGCCATGGAATCAGTCTCCGATCGGCATGAAATCGACGATGTCGAGGCCATAGCCTTCGATCGCGACGACATTGGGTTGAGAATTGGACAGGTAGATCATGTCCTCGACGCCCATGTCGGCGAGGATCTGCGATCCGATCCCGACATTTCGCTGGGCGTCCGTATCGTTGTGGCTGGCGGTCGAGGCGGTGCGTCCGGTGATAATCACGATGACGCCGGAGCCGTGCCGACCGACCGTCTCCATCGCGCGCTGAAGCGTGCGCTTGCGCTCGCCCGGTCGTCCGAGAATGTCGTCGAACAAAGAGATCGGATGGACGCGGGCAAGGGTGGGTTTGCCTTCCTCCACGTGACCCTTCTGCAGCACGTAGCTCTCGCTGCCGTCGATCGTGTTGCGATAAGTCAGCATCCGCCAGTCCCCGCCGTAATCGGACTGGAGCGCGTATTCGCCCATCCGCTCGACGAGATGATCGTGCCGCATCCGATATTCGATCAGGTCGCGGATGGTGCCGATCTTCATGTCGTGCTTGCGTGCAAAGGCGATCAGGTCGTCGAGGCGGGACATGGTGCCGTCCTCGTTCATGATCTCGCAGATCACGCCCGAAGGATTGAGACCGGCAAGGCGCGAGATGTCGACCGCAGCCTCGGTATGACCAGCGCGGACGAGCACGCCGCCCTCGCGCGCGGCGAGGGGGAAGACGTGGCCCGGGCTTACGATGTCGTCCGGCCCCTTCGTGGCGTCGATCGCGACCGAGACGGTGCGCGCCCGGTCGGCGGCGCTGATGCCGGTGGTGACGCCGCTCTTCGCCTCGATCGAGGTGGTAAAGGCGGTCTGCATGCTCTCGCGATTGTCGCGGCTCATCGGTTGCAGACCCAGCGCCTCGACCCGCTTGCGGTCGAGCGAGAGACAGATGAGCCCGCGCCCGTGCGTCGCCATGAAATTGATCGCGCGCGGAGTGGCCATCTGCGCGGGGATGATAAGATCGCCCTCGTTCTCACGATCCTCGTCGTCCACGAGAATGTACATGCGCCCGTTCCGTGCCTCGTCGATAATCTCCTCGGCGCCGACGATCACTGGCGTTTCGTCGTTCGCTTCGAGGAAATTGCTCAGTTTGGCGAGGGTTTCGGTGGTGGGGTTCCAGTCGGCATCGCTGCAATCGCGCAGCGTGTTGGCATGGAGCCCGGCGGCGCGGGCGAGGCCGGCGCGGGTCATGAGACCCTCGGCGACGATCGTGCGAACTTTGTCGATGGTGTTCATTGCGCCCTCGTATCACATTTCAATGTGAGCGCAACGCATCGATCACATTGAATGTGGAGAGGCCTTAGCGCAGTTCGTGGCTACCGCCTGTCGAGCTGCGGCAACGCGCGAATGAAGTTGAGAAGCTCGGTCCGCCGCTTTTCCTCGACCGCGAACTGATCGTCGACCCCAAGCATCCATTGATGGGACCGCCGGTGCGGTTCGCGGTGAAGGGCATCGAACCGATCCGCCATGGCCCTTACGTCGTCGCAGTCGCCAGCCAGCCCGGCGTCCACGAGAGCGTCGGCTTCCCGTCGCAACGCTGCGGCGATCTCGCCGATGGCCAGCTCCGGATGGTACTGGACGCCCCAGAACACGCCGCGACCATGCCTGATCTCAACCGCCTGTATCGGGGTGATGGCATTGCCCGCGAGCAGCGTGGCGCTCTCGGGAAGCCGTTCGACCTCATCCGCGTGCAGGGCCGGTGCGTCCCAGACGGCGGGCCGACCCTCCAGCAGCGGATGGCCTATTCCTTCGCTCGTCCGGGTTATCCTCCGGGAAATCCCCGCCTCCAGCCGCTCCGCCATCCTGCGAACCTTACCCCCCGCCGCAGCGACCGCGACCTGCAACCCGGCGCACGAACCGAAGGAAGGCGTTCCCGTTTTGAATACCGTGCGCATGAACTCCAACTGGCGCCGAACCGGTGGCGTCTCGTTATAGACGTGCATGGGCGACCCGGTGATGAAGACCCCATCGTATCGGGCGATCTCCTGCGCGGTAAGGAACGGCGCATCGTCATCCGAGGGGCGCGCGATGTCGACCCGGCAGTCCGGAACCAGTTGCGCCAGCGTGGCGGCGTAGGTCTCGCCCGAGCTCTTTCCCACGTCCTCGCGTCGCTCACGGCGGTGATCCGGAGTTCCGCTTTCCGCAATGAGAAAGAATTGTCGCATGCGTCTCCTGAGGATCGTGTCGCCGACCGCGTCGTTCGCCCCGGTCTAACGGCCGTGAATGAACGGACGCAGAAGAACGCCGCATAGCAAACAAGCAATCGGATCAAAGTCGCGATGTGATGTGTGTAAAGGTGGTGGACGCACTAGGGCTCGAACCTAGGACCCGCTGATTAAGAGTCGGGTCAAATGGCAAAACCATGGGCTACGTTGCTCTGATTCGGAATACTGTAAGATCCTGTAATAGCAGCAGTATCGTGGGAATGTGGTCACGCTCTAGTTGGCGCGTTTACGCCGCATTTCCTTCCCGCGTGGTTGCTAGGTGGTCGCTAGAATGATTGCGAGACCCTCTTATTTGTGCATAATGGAAACCTAAATAGGAACCCTGAATGCCCAAACTGACCAAGACTTTTGTCGATTCTTTGGCCATCCCTGAAAGCCAGCCTACATTTGCTTGGGACGATAAAGTGTCGGGATTTGGCATCAAGGTCCTACCCAGCGGCAAGCGAAAATATGTCCTAAAGTACCGTACACACGGCGGCAGGTCGGGGCGCCAACGGTGGCTGGCGCTCGGAACGCATGGTCCTGTAACCGCAGATCAGGCAAGAGTTTTGGCCAAAAGCGCGCTGGCGACTGTGGCGGAGGGCGGGGATCCTCAGGACAATCGCCAAGCTACAGCTACTGCGCCTACGCTGGCTGATGTCTGGAGCAGATACGAGCGTGATCACCTATGCCTGCGTAAGAAGTCAACGCAGCGGAATTACGAGACAATTTGGCGGGATCGGGTGAAGCCCGCATTCGGTAAGCAACGCGTTCAAGACATCACTCGAGGCGACGTTGACGCTTTCCACAAGCGACTTTCAAACATCCCTTACCAGGCCAACCGCATTCTGGCCCTACTGTCCAAGCTTATGAACTTGGCCGAAGAATGGGAGTGGCGAGAAGGTACCAACCCCTGCCGACACATTAGCAAATTCCGTGAAAAGCCGAGGCAGCGTTTTCTTACGCTGTCTGAGATTGCAGAGGTGCGTAAAGCATCCGATCGTTTGGCGGCAACTGGAGAGATCACGCAGAGCGCTGCCAATATCCTGGAACTATTGCTTTTGACCGGTGCCAGGTCCGGTGAACTTGCCAGTGCAAGGTGGGAGTGGGTGGATTGGGATACCCAGGTCATCGCGTTGCCTGACAGCAAGACAGGCGAAAAGACCATTTACTTGTCAAACTCTGCGATTGAGGTGCTCCGTGAGCAGTACGCGCGATCCCACGATCAGGAGTATATTTATCCTGGCCGATCTGCGGGCAAGCACATCCATAACCTCCGCAAGCCTTGGGCACGCATCTGCCAAGAGGCTGGTCTTGAAGGTGTGCGTGTCCATGACCTTAGACATACCGCAGCCAGCCTAGCGCTGGGATCAGGAACGAGCCTCGCTATCGTGGGCAGATTATTGGGGCATAGCCAGGTGCAAACGACACTCCGCTACGCGCACCTGGACACAGACCCAGCATTGCAGGCCGCCAATTCTATTGGCGATAGGATTAGACCTAGCGCGCCCATCGCGCGAGATCATAAGGTAAGCGTTGAGGGCGATCCATCCTCCAGATAGAATTGGCCGTATCTGCAAGGTGTTGCGACGCGTGATGTTGCGCTAGGCGCGGTCGGCTGATATCGAACCATATAGCTCGCATTGGGACATCAACCGCACCTTGTCCTGAGACCCGAACACCCTTCGGCCTGGCTTTCTTCCATGGCGGCCGAGGAGGTTGAGATGTCCGGCGAGACAAATCCATGCATTGTCTACTTGCGTCAGCGAGAGAGTGATCGACGCGGCAATACGCTTGCGCTCGATCAGCAAACCGTGATTGAAGCTGAGGCCATTCGAAAGGAGGGCTGGACCTTAGTCGGTGGCTTCGGGGATTCGGAGTTTGCAGACCCATTCTATGGCTGGCTCGAGCCAAGAGAAGGGTGGCAATTGGCGCTGAAGGAGGCAGAGTGTGTGGCGCGTAAGTACAGGCATTGTACTGTCCTTATACTTCGCTCTGATGGGATCGGCGAAGGCGATCTATTCCTGCCCAAGTGGAAAGCTGCGGACGCCGATGGACCAGTTCAGATTCGGGTCGCTAGCTTCAGCCTACGTGGCCACGCCATCTCTACGTCACTCCGTAGCGCAAACATTCGGTTCGAGAGGTATTGTGAATTAGAGCGTGCGCGAGATGTTGGTTCTGCCATTGATTTGGGACATACCGCCACAAGCGGGAAAATTGTCCTGCGTCGCGATCTGCGCAAGCACTGCATCCGGCTGTATTATGCAAACCACTTGGACGAGCCGTTAGAACTTCAGTGGCAGGCCGCTGAAAAGCCACTCCACAGCGATCAGCCTTGGTCCGAGAGCAGTGGTTGGCAGGATTTGACGGTTCCGCCAAAATCAGGCCTGTGGTTGCAGACCTTTTTCCAGGGTGAGCGCGATCCGGCTGCGTGCCGCTGGCGCTTCCGTGTCGGCAAAGATCGGCAACGTAAGGTGGGCAATGTTATCTTTTCACCGATGGACTTTGCTGGCCAATCGCTTTTACTTAGGTGGTCCTCATACGAACCAGAGCCGCTATCCGATTACGATTTGAAGTGGGAGGAACGGCCCGCGATCGAGACCAATCGTTTGGTGTTTAAGCCCTGGGAGGCAGTCGATCACATCGCTTTCGAACGCCATTGCAATACGCCAGAGGTCATGCGCTTTCTTGGCGGCGTACAGTCTCCTATGGAGTTTATGCGGGATATTGAACTGTTTCGTTCCGCTGGAAAGAAGGGACCAACGTACTGGGCCTTGCAACGAAGGGTAGATGGCGAATTGCTGGGGTTCTGTGGCCTATTGCTGGTCGAAGAGGCCGGATCACCCGTCGAAGGCGAATGGGAGATTGGATGGCGGATAAGGCAGGATGCTTGGCGCAACGGTTACGCCTACGAAGCCGCTGCTGCGGTATTAAAGTCCGCGTTTGATGAATGGGAGGTTGAAAAAGTTGTATGCCGGATCGACAGGCGAAATCACGCGAGCCTGAGGGTCGCTGAGAAGCTTGGTATGACCGAAAACACTCATCTCCGACATAAATCCGGAGAAGAAGACCAGGAGCTGCTCGTCTACGAGATGGGCTGGCATAGATTTTGGGCGACTGGCATGACTTCTGCCGCCTTAGATTGATTTCTAACATTGCACCTGCTTTGGTCGTCAGATGCTGGAAGTGGATATATCCGTGAATCGGATCGCCGAAGTTTGGTCGAAGACGCTTTCAACAGGAAGATCGGAAAGAAGCAGGCCCTTGATTGGGGAAACCACTTCTTTCAACAATGCTTCGCGGTTTTGGATATCCCGTAACAGCACGCTAAAGAACCAGGCCTGTTGATGCCATGGCAGTTCGTTTTGATCCCAAACAATGAGCCTGCCGTTTGCGAGCTGGGTGCAATTGTCGCGACTATCTTTGGAGATTAGTTGACCATCCATACCGATGACCACCTGATCGACTCCCCAGCGATCGCCAAATTTTGGTTCATATGCGCAAGTTAAAATGGCTTTGCGGGCTTGGGGCCAGCTGGTTGGACTCTCAGGTCGAGCGAGATCGAAAACGAACAACAGCTGGCTCGGCAGACGTTGACCTTTTACGGCTTTAGTAACTTCGAAGTGAAATCCAGTGCGCCGGCCTGCCCAATCATCCTCCAAGCCTTCCTCCGTCCAATCACACAACACTAGATCCGGTGAAAAAGCATCCGGGAGCGTAGCAACAAGACGATAGATTTCGGCCCAGATAATTTCGGTGGAGGCTACGGCATTGAAGATGGGATCGGCTGTCATTTAGGCTCATTCCAAAAGAAGGTTTGCTTCGCTGGCGGTACATAAGCTTCTAGATTGAAGCCCTGAAATTCCATTTGTTTCGCAAGCTCCAGGAACTCGCCAATTAATTCTCCCCACCTTCCCTCAGCAGAAACTGGATTGCGTTTAGCCAACAATCTCGCCGCACCATGCACTTGCACCCATGATCGCTCTACGATGTTAGATGGCTTGGTACGAAGCCTGTGTTTGGTGATTGCGAGCATAACCAGCGCTGCATTAGGAAACTCCTTGGCCATTGCTCGACGTTGGCGATCAATTTCCGTCTGGATGTGCTCGTTGCTCACTTTCCAGTCCCATTTCACCTCGCCAACGAGGATGACCGGATCGTCCACTGCAAAGTCAAATCGTATGTAAAAGTCCGGCTCACATCTAGTCGCCTTCTTTCCACTGCCCCACGATCTATCGCGCAGCCCTTCTGGCCATAGCTTGATGTCATGAGACATGGGTCTGCGACCATTGAATGCCCGGGAAAGCGGTGCGCCTATTATTTCGAGTGCAATGGTTGCGGCCGCGTCAACACCCATGAATGCCAGGGGGCTGAACACCATAGATGTGACGCCGTCTTCATCTTTGCCTATTTTGTGATCGCTCTTCGCGCTTAACAAAACGCGACGGACGTTCTTACGGTTAAAGGCATGTAGCATCCGTCGACGCTAAAGCAGTAAGATGACGAAGTCATCTCTGATGCGCGCCTACCGCGAACCGATAGCGTGAGCAATTTTGCAGTACGCACCGATGGCTTAAACGTTGTGTTTGGCGGGCTTGTTCTCAGGTGCGGTCTTTGAGCAAAACGTGGTAGTTTGTAGTTTTCACTATATCGCAGGGCTCAATTAAAAATGTTCGGCGGTCATCATCGCAGACCGGCGGTGAAAGAGACGAAGTCGAACCATTCCGCGTCCTCCTTAGTGGCAAACTCCAGCTCTCTGAAGATAGAATTATGGAAGCTACATATTGGCGCTGGTGCTGCGCTCGCCTGTATCATCTTATCGATAAACGACCCATGTTCGGCTGCGATGCGCCTATAAAATTCAGTCCTCACATTACGCCTCCGCTGACCGAGTAGAACCGAGCTTTCGCTCGGAAGCACGGACGCTCGATGCGCTCCAGGTCACGCCTCCGATTTGACCCTCCGCGTCTCCTTCAGTCGTTCTTCTTTAGCTGTACCGCATGGTAAGCCCACCGCCGAGAGCTGATAATCTGCTCGCGATCCTTATAGGTAGATTTGCTCGATCCGTTCCAATGAAAGGCGAAGCAGACTAGCCTGTCCAAACAGACGGGAGAAACACATGGGTTCGGAAGATGGCTTTGGATCTTACTTGGCGAATGTTCAGGAGCGCGACATCGATCTCCTGCTCATGGAAGAGTTCCACGTCAGTCCAGACTTTGTCGGCTGGTTCAGCAGGCGAGTGGGCACGGCCGAAGGACAATTCGACGGCGCCTGGCATAGCGTTACAGATGCAGATGGCGAGACTGACCTGCTTCTACGGGTAAGCGAGGGGAGCGGCCGAATCGGCATCCTCATCGAGAACAAGGTTTCCGCTCCGGAGCAAATTCTCCAGGATGAACGGTACCACCTGCGGGCCGCAAGGGCGCAGAACGCTGGACGATTTCACCGCTTCGTAGTCTGCATATGTGCTCCGCGCGCTTATCTCGACGGCCTTTCGGCGGCCTCGGCTTACCAAGCGCAGGTTGCGTACGAGGAAATTGCCGAGTGGTTTGCGAGCAAGGATGATGCCCGATCCCGCTGGAGGTGTGCGATCATGAACGAAGCTATCGTTCAGGGTCGCCGCGGGTATCGCATGATCGTGAACGAAACAGTTTCCCAGTTTCATCAGGAGTTTTGGGGCTACGTGCAGGGGCAGCACCCAGAACTCCTGATGCGCCGACCCACTCCGAAGGGGAACAAATCGAATTGGATCATCTTCAAAGGTGTCGGATTCCCGAAAGGTGTAGGATTCCATGTGAAGATGGACCAGCGAACGGTTGAACTCGGGTTTGTCGGCAGGACAGTCGCTGAGTTACGAGGCGCGCTTCCCGCCTTACCTACTGACATTCGAACGGTGCAGAAAGGAGGGACGGCTGCCTTGGCGATTTCCACGCCCTTTTTAGATCGGACGAAGAAGCTCAAACTGCAGGAGGAGGCGCTGGTGGCGACCATGCAAGCGGTTGCTCGGCTGTATCCCTTCTCGTCGCCGCCAAACCTGGCGGTTTGTGTCTTTTCCTCTGAGATGGTTAAAAATGGTGCAGTGTCGGTCAATATTCCGCTCAGCCATTTCATGGATGCCGCTGTAGCACCTTCGAGCTCGCAATCTTCGCAGGATGTGACGATCCGTAAATCGTCGACGTATCTTGAGTAGTCAGCCAATCTTAACCCGTTCCCGATATCTTCTCCAATTCTGCCCTGAATTGCGTTGTCGAAAGGGAGCAGAATTATGTTCGCGAGGAACCCTGCGGCGACTAAGCCCTGTGGTAAGGCTATTTGCGCGAAACCTCTGATCTCTTTCTGATCCGCGTACTCCTGAGCCGAGGAGATGTCCGCGGGATGCCATCCCCAGTTGAACACTTGCTCGCAAAGATCGAAGAAGCCCTGATCGTCTTCTTCCTTCCGAAGAGACGAGAGCGCAGCGTGGAGCGAGTGCGGGCGAACACGATCATAAAATTGTGCTAAGTCGGACTGAGTGACAAAGGTCCGTTTCTCTAATTGATGCTCCTGCGATGCGACCCAGTCTGCCCTAGAGACGAAGGAGCGATAATCCTGGAAGTACGCCCGATATAGATTTTGTGAAGCCCAACGGTGTTGAAGATTCCCCGAACTGGAGTTCCGGTCGCAAAAAAGACGATTTCCATAAGAAGATATGGCCCTGCGGGTTTTTTGTTTGGTGTAGTCAGCCCTAGGATCTCCCTGAGCGCTTTCAGCTCGGTTCGCCAAACACAACATTATTGCGGTTGCAACAACTTGATCCCGCAGACTTACATGCGCCAGGGGCCGAAGAGGAAGTCGCCCTTTCTCGATCGGCCCCCACCTTCCTTTTTTGTCGTCCCACCCCCATGCTTGACTTTTCGGTGCCATTACAATCTGCAGGCTTGATGGCGTCCAAGTCCCTGAAGCGATCTCACTGGATAAACTTTTGAGGAAATTGGGTAGATCGGCCGAAGCCCGATCCATCTCGACCGTGTCTGCAAACCAGCTGTGATATCGCAGATACGAGCAGGTTTTTTTGAAGGCCTGAACTAACACATATTCCTGGGAAACGTCCGCTAATGTCAAACTTAGTTCCAACGGAAGTTCCTTGCGATGTTATGGGTTAGCTCATCTGCGCAGACCCATTGCTGACGCTTAATGCGTTTATCCTGTCAAACACCGCTTTTGAAAACCTGCTGAACATAGGCGACCGAGAAACCCAGGCGGACCTCGAGGACAGGCATTTGCTGTTTATGAATGGCGGGCGAGATCGCTACTTGCGACAACTGCTTACCAAGACGCTAGCACCTACCTAGGCAACACGCCAACCTCGCGGCCATGGGTGGCTCCGACCATTTGGTTGTGAAAGTGTGCAAAGGCCACGTTTGAGCACAAGAGGGTTGGGCGTTCTAGTTTTAGGCGCGGCCACCCGATCACGATGCATTGCGGACTTATTGCTCAGCCAGGTACTGCCATCGCGCGTTGAGCGTGGCGGCGCGCTCGGAGCCATACTCCGCACGGTAGGCATCTAGGACATCGTTCAACCGAGCATTGCCACCATCAGCCTTGAGGCGGTCTGCAAGCCGCATCAAGGCGGCTGCAGGTTCTGAGCGCGGATCAGATGCAGGGTAAGCGCCGTGCCGCAGGATCTCCTCGACATCGACGTCATTGGAGTGGATGGTTTCGTGCGGGGCGCACTTATCGGCAGCGAGATAGTCCGAAACCAGGCTCTCGATCTCATCGACGAGATCGCTGTTCACTTGGTCTGTCAACTTGATCTCCCTTTGCCTGAACAACCACACTCGAGCGGATAACGCCCTTACGCTGAATTACCTTGCGTGGTGGTTGCTAGCGTTTTTAACACCGAGGGCAAGCTAGGAGTAAGTATCTGAAAAAGTGGTGGACGCACTTGGGCTCGAACCAAGGACCCGCTGATTAAGAGTCAGCTGCTCTACCAACTGAGCTATGCGTCCACGTGCCGGCGGTTTGCGGCGCCGAGGCGGGACACGTCCGACTCGGGGGAGGCGCGTCATATAAAGACGTTTCCTCAGGATGAAAGGGTTTTCTTGCGCGTCAGTGCAACAAACCGCCGGGCCGGGCCTGCCGGTTCCAGCGATAGACCATCATAAGCGAGCCGATGCAGATCATGTTGGTCATCATCGAACTGCCGCCATGGCTGACGAAGGGCAGGGGAATGCCCACCACCGGAGCGAGGCCCATCACCATCATCAGATTGATCGCCACGTAGAAGAAGATCGTCGCGGTCATCCCTGCAGCGAGCAGCTTGGAAAAGCGGTCGGGCGAATTGCGCGCCACGTTCAACCCCCAGCGCAGGATGATCGCGAAGATCACGATGATCAGCATGCCGCCCAGGAAACCCCATTCCTCGGCCATGGTGGCGAAGACGAAATCGGTGTGCGGTTCTGGCAAGTAGTTGAGATGGCTCTGCGAACCCTCGTTGAAACCCTTGCCGGTGATGCCGCCCGAGCCGATTGCGATCTTCGACTGGGTGATGTGATAGCCCGAGCCGAGCGGGTCGTTTTCGGGATCGAGAAAGGTCGTCACGCGCCGTTGCTGGTAGGGCTTGAGACCGAAGAAGAACGCGACTGGCGCGAGCACCGCACCCGCTGCGCCGAGCATCGCGAACCAGCGCATCGGCAGCCCGGCGAGAAACATCACCAGCCCCCCGCCGAACAGGATGGCGAGCGAGGTTCCGAGATCGGGTTGAAGCAACACGAGGCCGACTGGCAGCATGATGAGTACGGTCGCCGGCACCAGCGAGCGCCAGGTCGGCACCATGCCGACGGGCAGATCGCCGTAGAAGCGGGCAAGCGCGAGCACGATGGCAGGCTTCATCAGCTCCGACGGCTGCAGCTGGATGAAACCGAGGTTGAGCCAGCGCTGGCTGCCGCCCCCGACAAAGCCCATCGCTTCCACGAGCACCAGCAGCAGCAGGACCACGACATAGATCGGATAGGCTGCCATCTTGACCAACGATGGCGAGAACAGCGTCATAACCGTCGCCATCGTCAGAAAAACGCCGAAACGAACAAGGTGGGATGCAGCATAAGGCTGCCAGCTGCCGCCGCTTGCCGAAAAAAGGACGAGCGCGCCGAAGCCGACGAGAAAGATGAGCGGCAGGAGCATTTGCCAAGGCTGGCGAGCGACGGGCGCAGGAACGAAGCTCATCGGGCGGTACCCGTGCCTCGAGACGTGCCCGAAGACGTGGTCGGGGCGGGGGAGGGAACGGGCGCCGCGACATTGCCGGCGCCCGTCGCCGGACCAGCGGCGTCGGGCGGCGGCCCTTCTGCGCGGGGATTGGCTTCGGAACGCGGCGAGATCACATCATCCGCGATCTCCTCGCTCTGGCGAGCATCGACCCGTGCCTCGGCCTCAACCAAATCGGCGATATCCTCGACCCGGCTCGGGGCGGGGGGCACGGCCTCGCCCGCTGCTGCAGCATAGGCCGCGTATTTCGCAGTGAGGCGTTCCTGAGCGGTGCCACCCCATTGTTTCTCGAGCGCATGGAGCGCTTCCATGCCCTTCGCGGGATCGAACATGAAGGTCATCACGTCGCGCGCGATCGGATAGGCGGAGCCCGAACCGCCGCCATGCTCGATCACTACGACACCCGCATATTTCGGCTTGTCGAAGGGCGCGAAGAACACGAACAGGCCGTGATCGCGATATTTCCAGGGACCGGACTTGCCGTCCGACTTGCTGAGCGAAACGACCTGCGCGGTCCCGGTCTTTCCGGCCATCAGGATGTCGTCGAACGGCAGGCGCGCGCGACCGGCCGTGCCTGGGCCGTTGACCACGTCGCTCATCGCCTGCCGGACATATTCGACGTGATCGTCGCGGAAATTCGCCATATGGAAGGCGCTGGGCTTGACCGCGCGGTTGAGGCGAGGTTGCACGTGGTTACCGGTGGCAAGCCGCGCCGACATCACGGCGAGCTGGAGCGGATTGGTCAGATAATAGCCCTGGCCGATCGAGGAGTTGACGGTGTCATAGCTTTGCCAGGCGCGATCGTATTTCTGCTCGAGCCAGGTGGGCGAGGGGACCGTGCCGTAGAACTGGCTCAGCACGGGCAGGTCGAACTGCTTGCCGAGGCCGAGCGTCTTGGCGAATTCGGCCACCTTCTCGAAGCCGACTTCCTGAGCGATCCGGTAATAATAGCTGTCGCAGCTCTGGTAGATGCCCTTGGCCATATTGACCTGGCCGTGATTGCCCCAACAATTGAAGAAGCGGTTGCCGACCCGCACGCCGCCGCCGCAGGTGATCGAATGGTTGGGATCGACACCCGCCTGCAGGAAGGCCATCGAATGCATCGGCTTCACGGTCGAGCCGGGCGGGTAGAGACCTTTCAGCACCTTGTTGCGCAGCGGCACGCGCTCGTCGTCGCGCAGCATCGCGTATTCGACGCGGCCGATCCCGGCGGAAAAGCTGTTGGGATCGAAGCTGGGCATGGAGGCCATGCAGAGGATGTCGCCTGTCTCGCAGTCCATCACCACGACCGACCCGCTTTCGAGGCCGATGCGGCGCGCGGCATAATCCTGCAACGGCCCGTCGATGGTCAGGTGGATCGGGTCGCCCTGAACGTCCTCGCGCGTTTCGAGATCGCGGACGATGCGGCCCGAGGCCGTTACCTCGACCCGGCGGGCACCGGGAATGCCGCGCAGTTCCTGTTCGAAGACCTTTTCCAGCCCGTCCTTGCCGATCTTGTAGCCGGGGGTGATGAGCAGCGGATTGCGGTCCTGCTCGTCATATTCTTCGGCATTGGCGGGGCCGACATAGCCGACGAGATGGCCGACCGCCGGACCGGTGGGGTAGAAGCGCGAGAAGCCGCGTTGCGGCACCACGCCGTGCATGTCGGGCAGGCGCACGCTGATCGCGGCGAACTGCTCGTAGTCGAGGCCCGTCGCGACCTCGACGGGCTGGAAGCCCGGCGATTCCTCGATCCGCTGGTTGATGTCGGCAATCTGGGTATCCTCGAGCCCGAGAATCTCGCCGAGGCGCGCGATGGTCGCCTCGCTGTCGGCCAGCCGGTCGGGAATGACATCGACGCGGAAATCGGCGCGGTTGGAGGCGAGCGGCGCGCCGTTGCGGTCGAGCAGCCAGCCACGGCGTGGCGGGATCAGCGACAGATTGACCCGGTTGCTTTCCGCTTCGAGCTCGTATTTCTCGTTCTCGGCGATCGCGATGTAGCCCATCCGGGCTGCCAGAAGCGTACCGATGCCGCCCATTCCGGCCGCGATCGCGAAGCTGCGGCGCGTGAACGCCGTGTCCAGCGTCGTCGCTGTGACGTGTTCGCGCCTGCGGTTCTTTCCCAGAATCACGCCGCGCCCCTAACCCAATGTCCGCCAGCGCCGCAGGCGCAACCGGTCAAGCGCGGCGACGATGCGCGCGGCGAGCGGGAAGAGAAGGATCGAAAGCACGATTTGCGGTCCGAGAGCGATCAGGGTGGCGAGGGAGGGCGGGGCGCCGGAAAACGCCATGCCGAGCAGACAATAGAGGGCGACCGCTATACCTGCCGTGAACCAGTCTTGCACGAAGGTGCGCCACGGCAGGCGCATCTCCATTGCCTCGATCGCCAGCAATGCCGCCGACCAGAGGAAGATCGCGCTGCCGAAGGGCTGGCCGCTGAAAAGATCGTCGAACAGGCCCAAGGGGAATCCCGCCCAGACCGGCAGCAGGCCGGGGCGCACCAGCCGCCACGCGATCAGCAGGAGGAAACCCGTCGGCGGCAGCAGCGGCAGCGCCGTGGCGATGAAGAAAATCGGCAGGAACGAGGCCAGCAGGATAGAGATCCACGGCATCGCATTGGCCAGCACCGTGGAATGCGAACGATTGATCCGGCTGCCATAGGGGTCGCTGCGCGAGCGCGGATTGATCCGTTCCATCTACTCGCCCAGCTCGGTCTCGATCGGTGTCTGCGCGCCGATCGCCGCATCCGGCTCGAAAATCGGGAGCACGGCGACGAAATCTGTCGCGGCTGGGTCGCTGATCAGGCGGCCGAGCGCGCCGTCATCGGTGATCTCGGTAGCGATGGCGACCGCGATGCCCGGCGGGTAGTATCCGCCCGCGCCGCTGGTCACGAAGACGTCGCCCTTCTTCAGCGGGTTCACCCCGAGATTGATAAGCCGGATGCGCAGCAGCCCGTCGCCCCGGCCTTCGGCAAAGGCCACGACCTCGTCGCTGGTGCGCCGGATCGGCAACACGCTCTCATTGTCCGTGAGCATCAGCACGCGAGCATTGTCCGCACCGACTTCAAGGATGCGGCCGACCACGCCGCGCGGCGATCGCACCGGCATTCCCACGCGCACGCCCTGATCACGGCCGACCCCGATATAGGCAAAGCGCCGCGTGCTGGCCGCCGTCGATCCTACCAGGCGCGCCACCGCGACGGGAGGGTTCTCCGCATCCTGAAGGCCCAGAAGCCCCTTGAGACGCATGTTCTCCTGCCGGACGGCATCGGCCTCCTTGAGGCGAATGCGTGCAATCTCTGCCTCGCGCTTCAGCGCGGCGTTCTGCGATCCGGCGCGGAAATAGCCGCGCACACTGTCGATGAGACTCTTGCTCTCGGTCCGGCCTGCCGCGACCGTCTTCGTGGCCGGAGACACCGCATCGCCGGCGATCTCGCGCGGGCCGGAGAAGAGCGCGGGCTGCCAGATCGACAGGGCGAGCAGCACCGCGCCGACGAGGGCTCCCACCCCCGCGACGATATAGCCGGTGAACTGCGATAATTGCGCCCTGCGCGAATAGCTCGAACGCCGTTGCCCTGTCGGCGCCATGTCGGCCCCTCGTTATCTGCCGTTAGGCGGTCATCAACACGCCGCGATACATCTCGTCTTCCATCGCGCGGCCGGTGCCGAGCGCGACGCAGGACAGCGGGTCTTCCGCGATCGTGACCGGCAGGCCCGTTTCGTCGCGAAGATAATCGTCGAGACCCTGGATCAGCGCGCCGCCGCCGGTGAGCACGATGCCCTGGTCGACAATGTCGGCAGCGAGTTCCGGCGCGGTGTTTTCCAGCGCGATACGCACGCCCTCGATGATCGCCCCGATCGGTTCGGACAGAGCCTCGGCCACGTGACCTTGGTTGATCGTGATTTCCTTGGGTACGCCGTTGACGAGGTCGCGACCCTTGATGGTGATCGATTCCCCGGCACCATCCTCGGGCACCATGGCGATGCCGTAATCCTTCTTGATCCGTTCCGCCGTGGCGTCGCCGATCAGGAGGTTGTGGTGTCGTCGGACATAGCTGACGATCGCCTCGTCCATCTTGTCCCCGCCAGTGCGGACCGAGGTTGTGTAGGCAAGACCGCGCAAGGACAGCACCGCGACCTCTGTCGTGCCGCCTCCGATATCGACGACCATCGAGCCGACCGGTTCGGTCACCGGCATGTCGGCGCCGATCGCTGCGGCCATGGGTTCGAGGATCAGGAACACCTGGCTGGCGCCGGCATTGCTCGCCGCGTCACGGATCGCGCGGCGTTCGACGCTGGTCGAGCCCGAGGGGACGCAGATGGTGATTTCCGGATAGCGCATCAGGCTCTTGCGGCCATGCACCTTGCGGATGAAATGCTTGATCATCTCTTCCGCAATTTCGATGTCGGCGATCACGCCGTCGCGCAGGGGGCGGATCGCCTCGATGCTGTCGGGCGTCTTGCCCATCATCATCTTGGCATCGTCGCCGACGGCCTTCACCCGCTTGATCCCGTTGATGGTCTCGATCGCGACCACGCTTGGTTCGTTGAGCACGATGCCTTGGTCCTGGACATAGACCAGCGTGTTCGCCGTGCCGAGATCGATCGCCATGTTCTGCGAACCGAATTTGAACAGATTGTTCCAGAAGCCCATTCTTGCCTGTGTCCGTGATCTGCGATGGGCATGCGCGGCGCGCGAATGGCGCGTTCGACTGCCCGGGTGAGGGGAAGGCGGTTCCCTTAGACAAGCGCAAGGCGAAATGCCAAAGGATTCGCGGGGGAAGGGCGGGGAAAGTCCCGTTCGCCGTCTCGAATTCGTGACGGTTCATCGCTAACCGGTTCCAAGAGCCATGCCGACCATCCGCCGCCTGCCCGAACATCTCGTCAACCGCATCGCCGCGGGCGAGGTGGTCGAGCGTCCGGCCGCCGCGCTCAAGGAACTGGTGGAAAACGCCATCGATGCGGGCGCGGGCCGGATCGCGATCAAGCTGGTCGATGGCGGCCTTGCCTCGCTCGAGGTATCGGACGATGGCTGCGGCATGACGCCGGACGAAATGGCACTGGCGCTCGAACGCCATGCCACCTCCAAGCTTCCGCACGAGGATATCGAGCAGGTCGGCACGCTCGGCTTTCGCGGAGAAGCGCTGCCTAGTATCGCCAGCGTCTCGCGCTTCACGCTCGAAAGCCGGCCACAAGGGGCGGAGCAGGGCTGGCGGTTCGTCGTCGATCACGGAACGCGACAGGAAAGCGGCCCCGCCGCTCTGCCGCAGGGGACCCGGGTCCGGGTCGAACAGGTCTTCGCCAAGGTGCCTGCGCGCCGCAAGTTCCTGCGCACGCCGCGCAGCGAATATGCCGCGAGCCTCGATGTCGTGCGCCGCCTTGCGATGGCCCGGCCCGACGTGGCCTTCACGCTGGAGCATGGCGATCGCCGCATCCTCGGCCTCCAGCAGGGGCAGGAACTGGCCGATCGCGTCGCCCAGATCGTCGCGCGCGAGCTGAAGGACAATAGTGTCGCCATAGACCTCGAACGCCCGACCGAAAGCGGGACCATGCGCCTCACCGGGATTGCCGGCCTGCCGACCTACAATCGCGGCGTCGCCGATCACCAATATCTGTTCGTCAACGGGCGTCCGGTAAAGGACCGCCTGCTCACCGGCGCGGTGCGTGGGGCATATTCCGACATGCTGGCGCGCGATCGCCACGCGGTGCTGGCGCTGTTCCTCGACCTGTCGCCCGAAGAGGTCGACGTGAACGTCCATCCGGCCAAGACCGAAGTCCGCTTTCGCGATGCGGCGGGCGTGCGCGGCTTCATCGTCTCCGGCCTGCGGCAGGCGCTTTCCACCGGCGACCGGCGCAGCGCGCAATCGCCCGATGCCGCCGCGATGGGCCGCTGGCAGGCCGAGCCGGTGCGCGAGGAGCCGTCCGCTTTGCGCTCGATCTTCGAGGGCCGCGACTGGTCCGCGCCGCAGTCGCGTGTGGCCGAGAGCCCGTCCGCATGGCGCGGCGAGGAACGCGAAGCCCTGGCGCCGCTGCAAGGTCGGGCCGAAGAGGCCCCGCCGGTAGAAGAAGACGCGCCCGACTACCCGCTCGGCGTCGCGCGCGGGCAGGTCGCCAACACCTATATCGTCGCCGAGGCGAAGGACGGCTTGGTGCTGGTCGACCAGCACGCGGCGCATGAACGCCTCGTCCTCGAACGGCTGCGTGCGGCCCGGGCGGGCGAGGCGACCACGCGGGCGCAGGCGCTGCTGATGCCCGATGTGGTCGAGCTGGAGGAAGAAGCCTGCGACCGGCTCGAGGAGGCGGCTGAAAAGCTTGCCACCCTCGGCCTCGAGATCGAACGCTTCGGCCCTTCGGCGATGCTCGTGCGCAGCCTGCCGCACGCTCTCGCGCGGACCGATCCCGGAAAGCTCTTGCGCGATATCGACGACGACCTCGTGCGTCACGGGATCGATGACGAGCGCGGTGCCCTGCTGCTCGGCGAGAAGCTCGACCTCGTGCTCGCGACCATGGCCTGCCACGGCTCGGTCCGCGCCGGGCGTACCCTGCGGGTCGAGGAGATGAACGCCCTGCTGCGCGAAATGGAACGCACGCCGCGTTCAGGGCAATGCAACCATGGCCGCCCGACCTGGGTTAAGCTGTCCATGGACGATGTCGAGAAGCTGTTCGGGAGACACTGATGCGGATTTTTGTAGTTTGCGCTCTTTTGACGCTGGCGGCTTGCGGATCGGATGTCACGCCCGAGGAGCAGACGCGGATCGACGAAAAGGCAATTGCCGAGGTCGAGGCGAGCCAGATACCGCCCGCCGATCTCGTCGAGCCGCAGATGCTGAGCCAGACCGATTTCGAGGAGCACGACATGTACGGCGTCGGCTGCGGCTTCGTGCCGGAGGGCGGCGGGGCGGACCCGATTGCGGTCACCTTCCTCGACGATGCCTACATGAAGATCGACGATTCGATCGAACGCTTCGCCCCCGATCCGGGCAGCGCGGAGTCGGTCTTCGGCACGCGGGTCCGGTTCGATGGGGCACGCCATTCGATGCAACTCGACCTTACCGATCGCGAAGGCGAGCAGGTCGGGATGGAAACGATGGCGCACGATGCCCGCCTGACAATGCGCGACGGGCGGGACCGGGTGGTCTACGAGGCGCGCGGCAAGGCTACCTGCGGGTCCTAGCTCTCGATCGGTGCGTCCGGATCGCGAACCCGGATGAGGCCGTTCGAGACCATTTCGAGCACCATCACATCGTCCTGGTTGAAGACCCGGACGCGCGACTTGAAGAGACCGATATTGGCCTTCGACCTGCTGCGGCGCTTCTCCAGCACTTCGGTCTCGCAGCGTAGTACGTCGCCAGGGTAAACCGGCTTCAGCCAGCGCAGATTGTCGATCCCCGGCGAGCCGAGCCCCGCCTGCTCGACCACCGACATGTTCTCGACCAGCATCCGCATCGTCATCGCGCAGGTGTGCCAACCGCTCGCGGCGAGCCGTCCGAAATGAGTCTTCGCCGCAGCTTCTTCACTCAAGTGAAAGGGCTGGGGATCGAACTTCTCGGCGAATTCGAGAACTTCTTCTTTCGTCACCTCGTAGGATCCGAAGGACTGGGTCTGGCCAGGCGCGATGTCTTCGAAATAGATCATGCAACCGGCGATGCCTCACCACGCGGCGCCGGGCAATACTGTGATTGCAGGTGCGGTCAGGCGCGAAAGGCGGGGACCTTGCCGTGCGCGCCCATGTCCGGGATGATCCGGTAGCGCGCGAGCACGAGGCTGAAGAGCCCGAACAGCATCAGTCCCAGCGCGGTGAGCGTGAAGACGAAGCCTTCGCCCGCGAGGCTGGCGACTGCGTCGCCCAGCGTGCGGATCTGGTCCGCGCCGCCCGACATGAAGCCTGCCTGCACCAGCGACCAGCCGATCACCAGGTAAACGACGCCGCGCGCCAGATAGCCCGCGCCGCCCAGCCAGCGCGTAGCGTCGGGGGCCTGTCCGCTGATCCGATGCATGAATTCGCCGGTCACGCCCTTCTTCGCCTGATGGAAGGCGGCCACAAAAAACGCCACGCCGAGAAGCCCGAGGATCACGCCACCGAATTCGAACGACAGGATGCCGGAAGCGGCCTGTTCCGTCCCGTTGCCCGACCCGCCCGTGGACGTGGCGAACTGATAGGCTGAGTAGGCGAGCGCGAGATGGGCGACGCCGCTGCCGGCATGGCCGATCCGCTTGCCCCAGCCCTTCGCATCGGATCCGCTGTTCTCGATATCGAACAGGGGCGAGCAGAAGCGAAACAGCGCATAGGCCGTCAGACCGACGACCATGATCCACAGGATCGCCACGCCAGCGGGGTAATCCTCGATCGCCCGGAAGATCCCGTCGGTCCCTTCGGCGATTTGGCTGGAATTGGTCAGCGCGACCAGGCCAAGCACGGAATAGAGGATCGCCCGGCTGAAATAGCCGACGCGTACCAGCCAGTTGAACTTTTCCGACTTGTCGATCATTCTTGTTCCCCCTGCGCCGGTCCCTGTTCCGGTTATGGCCCCAACGGGTGAGGGCGTCAAAGGTTCACACGTTGAACTTGAACAGCATCACGTCGCCATCCTGGACGAGATATTCCTTGCCTTCCTGCCGCAGCTTTCCCGCTTCGCGCGCGGGGCCTTCGCCGCCGAGCGTGACGTAATCCTCGTAGCCGATCGTCTCGGCACGGATGAAGCCGCGTTCGAAATCGGTGTGGATCTCGCCCGCGGCCTGCGGGGCCTTGGCGCCTTCGGGGAAGGTCCAGGCGCGAGATTCCTTCGGGCCGGCGGTGAAGAATGTCTTGAGGCCGAGCAGCTTGTAGCCCGCCCTGACGATCCGCGAGAGGCCGCTTTCCTCCAGCCCGAGTTCGGAGAGATATTCGCCGCGTTCCTCGGCATCCATCGCCACCAGCTCGCTCTCGATCGCGGCGGAGACGACCACCGCCTCGGCCCCCTCGCGCTCCGCCTTGGCGAAGACTTCGGCGGAAAGCGCGTTGCCGGTCGCCGCGTCCTCTTCCGCGACGTTGCAGACGTAGAGCACGGGCTTGGCGGTGAGCAGCTGCGCCTGCGCGAACAGGCGCGCTTCCTCGTCGTCCTTCGGTTCGGTCAGGCGGGCGGGCTTGCCGTCCTTGAGCAGCTCCAGCGTCTGGCCGAGCACGCTCGACAGGGCCTTGGCCTCCTTGTCGCCTGCGGTCGCGCGGCGCCTGGCGTTCTCGACCCGCTTTTCGAGACTTTCCATGTCGGCGAGCAGCAGTTCGGTCTCGACCACCTCGGCATCGGCCAGCGGATCGACCTTGTTGGCGACGTGCTGAATGTCGTCGTCCTCGAAGCAGCGCAGGACGTGGACGATCGCGTCCACCTCGCGAATATTGCCGAGGAACTGGTTGCCGAGACCCTCGCCCTTGCTTGCGCCCTTCACGAGCCCCGCGATGTCGACGAAGGCGAGCTGGGTGGGGATGACCTTGGCCGATTTGGCGATGCCGGCGATCTGCTCCAGCCGCTCGTCGGGCACGGAGACCTGGCCGACATTCGGCTCGATCGTGCAGAACGGATAGTTCGCGGCCTGGGCGGCCTGCGTCTCGGTCAAGGCATTGAACAGGGTGGACTTGCCGACATTCGGCAGGCCGACGATCCCGCAGCGGAAACCCATGTGTAACTCCGGTAAAGCGATTTGGCGGAGCGCTTAGCCTCGCCGCCCTGCAATGGCCAGAGTTTCAGACGTTGTGCACCGCTCGGATCGCCGGGCCGAGCCGTTCGGATCGGCCGAGCCATTCGACCTGCGTGCGGGCGCTGACCTCGTTGATCGCGGTCTGCGGGATCGAACCCGCGCTGACCGGCAGGCGGAGGGGACGGGTGCCGCCGGGCATGGCGATGGTCCGGGCGATGGCGCGCGGCACGTCCATTGGATCGGCGCTGCGGCCCGAGCCGTCCTCGGTCCCCATCGCGGCGACGACCTGCGGATAGCCGCTGGTGTGTAGATCCTCCGCCCGTTCCTTCAGGGCGCCGGTGTAGATGTTGCGGTTGACCCAGACCTCGGTTGGATAGCCGCCCGGTTCGATGATCGTCACCTCGACATTGTGCGGCACCAGCTCGTAGGCGAGCTGTTCGCCCATCGCCTCGACCGCGAACTTGGTCGCGCTGTAATGGCCGCCATAGGGAGCGATCACCCGGCCGAGCTGGCTCGAAATCTGGAAAATCTGTCCCGATCCCTTTGCTCGCATTCCCGGCAGCACGGCGCGGGCCATCCGGTGATAGCCGAAGACATTGGTGTCGAAGGCGAGCCGGGTGGCCTCCATGTCCTGCACCTCGACCGGCCCGCTGATGCCGACCCCGGCATTGTTGACCAAGACGTCGATCGAGCCGCCATTGATCCGCTCTGCCTCGGCGACGCCCGCCGCCACCTGCTCGTCGGACAGCACGTCGATCTCGATGACATGGAGGTCGAGCCGCTTGTCGGTGGCGAGCTGCCGGAGCTCCTCGGCTTCGGAGCGAGGGAGGTTGCGCATGGTCGCGAAAACTTTCGCGCCGAGCCCCGCGTAATATTCCGCGCCCACCCTGCCGAAGCCGGAGGAGGTGCCGGTGATCAGGATCGACTTGCCGGCCAGATCGGGCGTGCCGGAGTCCACGAGATCGCCCTGCGCGCGCGAGGCGGTGGCTGCGAGAGCGCCGGTCGCGGCGGCCCCGGCTAGAAGAGTGCGGCGGGTGAGTGCGGTCATGGTCGTCTCCTTCGGGACGATAGTGACGCAAAACCTCCCGCCTTGCCAGTCCGCTCGACCGCCGATGCCGAAACGCGGACCTGCATGGCCTCTCGTGCATTCATGGAGCGGGCCGCCCCGCACGGCGCGCTCGGGAGATGCCCGCAATGCGAAATACCGCCTCCATCCTCGCTCTGCTTGCTGCGAGCGCAAGCATCGGCGGCTGCACCACCAGCAGCGAGGACAATTGGCGGGGCGGCGCGACGACGCCTTTCGCGCAGGCGGAACGCAGCTGCCGCGAACAACTCGAATTCGTATCCGACGAGGAGAACCGGCGGGAAATATTCACCGGTTGCATGGCCGCGCTGGGCTGGACACCGCGCGAAGGGGCGTCGCTCGAAATCTAGTCCTGCATCCGCAGGGCGTAGTCGCTGGCGAAGCGCACGTCCTCGCCGCGGGCGAGCCAGTCGGCCTCCGCGCCGATCGCGCCGAGCATCTGGATAAGATCGTCCTGTTCGGCCTTCGCATAATTGCCGAGGACGTGGCCCGTCACGCGGTCCTTGTGGCCGGGGTGGCCGATCCCGATGCGGACGCGGCGGAAATTCTCGCCGATATGCTGGATGGTGGAGCGAATGCCGTTGTGCCCCGCCGCGCCGCCGCCGCGCTTCACCTTGATCCGGAAGGGGTCGAGATCGAGTTCGTCATAGAACACCGTCACGTCTTCGGGCGCGAGCTTGTAGAAGCGCAGCGCCTCTCCGATCGCCTGGCCGGACTTGTTCATGAAGGTGGCGGGCTTCAGCAGCAGGATCTTCTCGCTGCCGATGCGCCCTTCCTGAAGCCAGCCGGAGAACTTCTTCTGCACGGGGCCGAAGCCGTGAATCTCCGCGATGGTGTCCGCCACCATGAATCCGACATTGTGCCGGTTCATCGCATATTGCGGTCCGGGATTTCCGAGGCCTGCCCAAATCTGCATCTTACGCCTCTAGCTTCGGTGGCGGGAAAACAAAACACCGGGCTCCCTTGAAGGAACCCGGTGCCTTGGTGATCTCTCGAGAAGACGGGAGCGATCAGTCTTCGCTCTTGTCCTGCTGTTCCTGCGCGGCGTCGTCGTCCGGACCCTGTTCGGTCGCGGCGGTTTCGCCCGGCTCCATGCCTTCGCCGGTCTGGCCTTCCTCGCCTTCGCTCTTCTTGAGCGCGGAGGGGGCGACCAGCGTGGCGATGGTGAAGTCGCGATCGGTGATCGCGCTCTCGGAGCCCTTGGGCAGCTTCACTTCGCTGATGTGGATCGAATCGCCGACTTCCTTGCCGGTGACGTCGATCTCGATCTCGCTCGGGATGTTGTCCGCATCGCAGACCAGTTCCAGCTCGTGACGGACCACGTTGAGCACGCCGCCCTTCTTCAGGCCGGGGCTGGCTTCTTCGTTGGTGAAGATGACGGGCACGTTCACGTCGACCTTCGCGCCCTTGGCGAGGCGGAGGAAGTCGACATGCTCGGGGCGATCGTTGACGGGATGCAGCGCAACGTCCTTTGGCAGGGTGCGCACGGACTTGCCGTCGAGCTCGATCGTCACGATCGAATTCATGAAGTGGCCGGTGCCGAGCTGGCGGACCAGTTCCTTGGCTTCGACGTGAATCAGGGTGGGTTCTTCCTTGCCGCCATAGATCACGGCGGGGACACGGCCTTCGCGACGCAGGTGACGGGAGGCTCCCTTGCCAGCCCGTTCGCGCGTCTCGGCCGGCAGGGTCAGAGCGTCGCTCATAATAGTGCCTTTCAAGTGCGTTTGATATGCTTCGGACCGCCACACCTCCAGGGATGACCATGGCGCCGAAGCAGTGGGCCTATAGCGGCGGCGGGCCGAAAAGCAAGGTGGCTCGTGCGTTACTGGACCCGGCGCACGGTGTAGCCGCGCGCCTCGAGCAGGGTGGGCAGGCCGTCCGGCCCCACCATGTGCCCCGCGCCGACCGCGACGAAGGGGCGCGCCGGGGCCGAGAGGAGCTTTTCCAGCCGATCGGCCCAGGCGCGGTTGCGGCGGGCGAGAAGCGCTTCGTAGAGTTCGCCGTCTTCCAGCATCCCGCCATTGGTTAGCTGTTTGATCCCCGCGAGGTCGCCGCTGCGCCAGCTTTCGACGAGGCGCTTCGCCTGGGTTTCGGCATCGCCGCTCTCTTCGATCACCGAATTGAGCAGTTCGCGCTGCGCGTTTTCGGGCAGGCGGTCGAAGATGGCGAGCTGTGCCTGTGCGCCTTCCAGCTCGACCACGTCGTACCCCGTGAAATCGCGCAGCAGCGCCTTGTCGACCCCGTTCTCCACGCTGCCGACCTGCGCGACCTGCGCCAGCGAAAGCGCCGCCGCCCAGCTCTCCATCGCGTCGAACTGACCGCGCCTCATCCGGGCCTGCGCCAGCAGTTCCTCGAAACGGGGGCGAAGGGCCGGCTCGACCCGCTCGGCCAGTGCGGGGCCGGGGGTGTCGTAGGCAAGGGCGGTGAAGGTTCGGCCCAGCTCGTCGGCATCGTCGAGCGCGGCAACCTCCACGACCAGCGTATCGGCCTGCGCCAGCAATCGCTCGAGCCTTGCCGAGCGCCAGGGAACATCGTCGGGCAGGGCGTGGACGGTGCCGAACAGCCAGCCCTCCGCCTCCCCGTCCGCTCCGGCGATCTCCCAGATCGCGGGCAGCGCATCAGGCTCGGCGGCAGGGGTCGGCGCTTTCTGACAGGCGGCAAGGGCGAGGAGGGCCCATACAAAAAGGAGGAGGCGTGCAATCACGCCCCCTCCCAAGCCTTCGCCACCGCTGCGGGCAAGCGAATTCGCGCTCTTACTGAACGCGCGTGACGGTAACGCCTTCCTGTTCCAGGTAGTCCTGCACGCTGTTCTTACCGGCAAGGTGCCCGGCGCCAACCGCCATGAACACCGTGCCCGGCGCGTCCATCCGGCTCTCGATCCACTCGACCCAGTTGCGGTTGCGCTTGTAGAGCAGGGCTTCGGCAAGCTGCGGATCAGTGAGGCCGCGGTTCATCAGTTCGGCCAACCCGTCCGCATCGCCTTCGAGCCATTCAGCGACCATCTGGTCCATCATCGGAACGATGTCGTCGACCATTTCGGCCGAACTCATCAGGAAGGCGATCTGCGCTTCCTGCGGAAGGGTTTCGAAGACGGCGAGCTGTGACCCGACGGTTTCGAGGGCTTCGCGCATCTTGTCAGGACCGGCTTCCGCCTCGATCCGCTTCTCGACGCCGCTTTCCTGCGTGTAGCCCGCCTGCATGATCGGCAGGACCGACAGCGTGATGCCCGCCATCCACGGCTTGAACCGGTCGAAGGCTTCAGCCGGTACGCCGACCTTGGCAAGCGCGGCCTCGTAAGTCGCGGTCTGCTCCTCGTTCAGCAGCGAGCGCAATGCGGTCCCTTCGGGCAACATGCCAGATATCATCATCTTCTGCTGCATCGCAGGATCGCTCATCTCGGCGTCCTCGATCTCGGTAACCAGCGTTTCCGCGGACGCGAGCGCCTCGGAGATGGGCCCGCGCATCCAGTCGGTATCCTCCGGCAAGGCGTGGACCGTGCCGAACAGGTAGATCGTCGTATCCTCGTCGGCGACCTTCCACAGCGCGGGGCCGGTTGTCGCCTCGGCGGCAGGAGCGGCAGGCGCGGGCGCCACCTCTTGCGCGCTGGCAGCGCTCCAGCCCTGCAGCCCGAAGACCAGCGCGGCGGCGGATATGGTGGTGGTCAGGCGGTTATTGATCGGTTTCATGGTCGTGTGTTCCTCCGTGTGCGTTGCAATGTACTACCGGGCATCGTGCCCGTCGTCGAAAATTTGTTCGATGGGCATGTCGAACAGCCGAGAAATCCTGAAAGCAAGGCCGAGCGAGGGGTCGTGCTTGCCGGTTTCGATCGCATTGACCGCCTGGCGCGAGACGTCGAGCTGCGTCGCCAGTTCGGCCTGGCTCCAGTTCCTTTCGGCGCGCAGAACCCGAAGGCGGTTGTTCACGATTGCGCGCTCCCACGGAACAACCGCGTGTAGAAGCCGGCGAAAAAGAACAGGAGCGCGATCGCGGCAGGCCATTGAATGAGAACGCGGTAGTCGCGCCAGGCAAAGCCGGAGCCGGTGGCGTCCCCCACCATTCCGACTAGGAGAGGAATGAACAGGAAGAACAGGATAACCCCTGTGAAACCCCACACGGTTCCGTTCTGCCAAAGCCCCTGGACGTAATCATCCCTGAGACCGCGGTGAAAGATCAAGCCGAGCGCGATCAGCAGCATCCCCTGCGGCAGACCGTCGACGAAGCTTGGCAGGTCGAAGAGGAGTGTGGCGACCAGAAGAAGGGTCGCCAAGGCTCCCAAGTGAACCATTGTCAGGACCAGTGCGTAACGGCGATCTGCGGGGATCGTTGAACTTGCAGCCATATCAGTGCGCTCCATCATGTCGGGTATGCATGACTCATTGTCATGCAAACCTGACAATGTCAAGTCATCCTGACATCGTTGACGGGGATGGAGCGACTGGACACGACATTGACCCGCTCAAACCCATGCGCCATTGCGCACTGCAACATGGACCGTAATCCGCGCACTTCGTTTCAGGACATGATCCTCGCACTCCACGATTTCTGGAGCGCGCGGGCTGGCTGCCTGATCCTCCAGCCCTATGACATGCGGATGGGGGCTGGCACGTTCCACACCGCGACCACGCTGCGCGCGCTCGGGCCCGAGCCGTGGAACGCCGCCTTCGTCCAGCCCTGCCGCCGCCCGACCGACGGGCGCTATGGCGAGAATCCCAACCGGCTCCAGCATTACTATCAGTATCAGGTGATCCTGAAGCCGAGCCCGCCCGACATTCAGGACCTCTATCTCGAAAGCTTGCGGGTGATCGGGATCGATCCGCTCAAGCACGACATCCGCTTCGTGGAGGACGATTGGGAATCCCCCACGCTCGGCGCCTGGGGGCTGGGCTGGGAGGTCTGGTGCGACGGGATGGAGGTGACGCAGTTCACCTATTTCCAGCAGATGGGCGGCTTCGATTGCAAGCCGGTCGCGGGCGAGCTGACCTACGGCCTCGAACGCCTCGCCATGTATATCCAGGGCGTCGACAACGTCTACGACCTGGCCTTCAATGATCGCGGCGTCTCGTATGGCGACGTGTTTCTCGAGAACGAGAGGCAGATGTCGAAGTGGAACTTCGAAGTTGCCGATACCGACGCCCTGTTCGACCTGTTCAACAAGGCCGAGGCCGAGTGCCGCAACGCACTTGCCCATGACGTGCCGATCGCCGCCTACGAACAGGCGGTGGAGGCCAGCCACATCTTCAACCTGTTGCAGGCGCGCGGCGTGATCAGCGTGCAGGAACGCGCCAGCTACATGGGCCGGGTGCGCGATCTCGCGCGCGGATCGTGCGAGGCGCATATGGCGAAGGAACAGGCCGGCTGGGCCGGGAAATATCCGGAGTGGTCGGCATGAGCGGCCCAGAAACTCTGAATGACTTCCTCCTCGAACTGCGCAGCGAGGAAATTCCCGCCCGGATGCAGGCCGGTGCGCGGGCGGAACTCGAGAAGCTGTTCCGTCGCGAGATGGATGCAGCGGGCGTTTCGGCGACGCAGATCGCCGTCTGGTCGACCCCGCGCCGCCTGGCGCTGATCGCGCGCGGTCTTCCCGAAGCGACCGACGCGGTCAGCGAGGAGCTGAAGGGGCCGCCAGTCGGCGCGCCGGATCAGGCGATCGAGGGCTTCTGCCGCAAGGCGGGCGTCGAGCGGTCCGCGTTGGAAGAGCGCGACGTGAAGGGCCGTGCGACCTGGTTCGCCGTCAAGGATATTCCCGGCCGCGCCACGCGCGATCTGCTAGCCGCCGCGATCCCCGCGATCATCCGCGATTTCAGCTGGCCTAGGTCGATGCGCTGGGGCGTGGCCTCTGTGAGCACCGAATCCTTGCGCTGGGTCCGCCCCCTTTCCGGCATCGTCGCGCTGCTGGGCGACGAGGTGATCGAATGCGAGGTGCACGGCGTTACCAGCGGCGCGGTGACGCTGGGCCACCGCTTCCATCATTCCGGCGACATCACAATCGGCAATGCCGGTGATTACGCGATGAAACTGCGCGCGGCTCATGTGATCGTCGATCACGAGGAGCGCGCCGAACTCATCCGCAAGGGCGCGCATCAGGTGGCGGAGGAAGCCGGTCTCGCGCTGGTCGAGGACGAGGGGCTGGTCGTCGAGAATGCCGGCCTCACCGAATGGCCGATCCCGCTGCTCGGCCGGTTCGAGGAGAGTTTCCTCGAAGTGCCGCCGGAGGTCATTCAACTGACCGCCCGCGTGAACCAGAAATATTTCGTGTGCGAGGGTGCGGGAGGCAAACTCGCAAACGCCTTCATCTGCACCGCCAATATCGAGGCGGCGGATGGCGGCGCGGCGATCGTCGACGGCAACCGCAAGGTCCTCGCCGCGCGGCTGTCGGACGCGCGCTTCTTCTGGGACGTCGACCGCAAGAAGACCCTCGCGCAGCACGCCGAGGGGCTGGCGCGGATCACCTTCCACGAAAAGCTCGGCACCGTCGCCGACAAGGTGGAGCGCGTGGCGAAGCTCGCCCGCTGGCTGGTCGAGGAAGGCATCGTGAAGCCCTCTCCCCTTCAGGGGAGAGGGTTGGGAGAGGGGGCCGACACCGCGATTTCCGCCTCCGATGTTCCCCTCTCCCCTGAAGGGGAGAGGGAGTGGCTCGCCGAGCTCGCCGAACAGGCCGCCCGCCTCGCCAAGGCCGATCTCGTCACCGAAATGGTCGGCGAGTTTCCCGAGCTGCAGGGCCTGATGGGCGGCTACTACGCCCGCGCCGAGGGTCTGCCGGACGAAGTCGCCGACGCGATCCGCGATCACTACAAGCCGGTCGGACAAGGCGATGATGTTCCGACCGCTCCGGTGACAGTGGCGGTAAGCTTGGCGGACAAGCTAGATACACTAATTTCGTTTTTTGCGATTGGCGAGAAACCAACGGGTTCGAAAGATCCATTCGCGTTGCGCCGCGCCGCGATCGGCGTTTTGCTTATGGTGGCAAGCACTGGATTTCGCATTCCGCTATATTCAGTCGTCGATAGAACAAACCCGACTGCTTCGAGCGACGAACGCAACCCGATGTATAATGGGTTTGTCGCATTCCTTGCCGACCGCCTCAAGGTCCAACAGCGCGAGGCAGGCGTCCGCCACGACCTGATCGACGCGGTGTTTGCTCTCGGGGGCGAGGACGATCTCGTCCGCCTTCTCGCCCGCGTGAAGGCGCTGCAAACCTTCGTCGCGACCGAGGACGGCGCCAATCTGCTCGCCGGTTACAAACGCGCCGCCAATATCCTCAAGAAGGAAGACTGGCACGGCATCGAGGGCGAGATACCGCAGACCGGCGAGGAGGACCCGCTGGTCATGGTCGATGATCCCGAGTTGCGCGCGGTGGTCGATGCCAAGATGGCGGAGCGCGGCGCGAAACCGCTTTCCTACACGCCCGAACCTGCGGAAAAGGACCTGATCGACGCGCTCGATGCGAGTGAGCCCAAGGCCGAGGCGGCCATCGCGGCGGAGGATTTCGCTTCCGCCATGTCGGCGCTCGCCTCGCTGCGTGCGCCGATCGATGCGTTCTTTGACAATGTGACCGTGAACGATCCCGATCCCGCCAGACGGCAGGCGCGCCTCGCTTTGCTTGCGCGCTTCCGCGACGCGGTCCACGAGGTCGCCGATTTTTCCCGGATCGAGGGCTGAGTTTTCCGATACTGAACCGTGTAACACCTGTAACACCCTTAAGCTGAGGGCACGCCAAGATGAACAAGACCGTCTTCCACTTCGGCGGCGACGCGCCGCACGACGATCCCCGGCAGAAGGACAAGACCGTCACCGGCGGCAAGGGCAGGAACCTCGCCGAAATGGCGAGTATCAGCCTGCCCGTTCCGCCGGGCTTCACTATCGCGACCGAGGAGTGCCTGCGCTTCCTCAAGGAAGGCGGCGACTTCGGCGATGGGCTGCGCTCCGCGGTGGACGAGGCGTTGCGCCATGTCGAGCGCACGGTCGGCAAGCGCTTCGGCGATGCGGCCGACCCGCTGCTCGTCTCGGTTCGCTCGGGCGCGGCGATCTCCATGCCGGGCATGATGGACACCGTCCTCAATCTCGGCCTCAACGACGAGACGGTCCAGGGCCTTGCCGCCGCCAGCGGCGACGAACGCTTCGCCTGGGACAGCTATCGCCGCTTCATCCAGATGTACGCCGATGTCGTCCTCGACCTCGATCACGGCCTGTTCGAGGAAGCGCTCGAAATCGCCAAGGAGGATGCGGGCTACTACAACGACACCGAGATGAGCGCGGATGACTGGAAGACGCTCGTCGCCGAGTTCCAGCGCATCGCCGAACAGGAGCTCGGCCGCCCGTTCCCACAGGACCCTTCCGAACAGCTCTGGGGCGCGATCCGCGCCGTGTTCGAAAGCTGGGATACGGAGCGGGCCAAGGTCTATCGCCGGCTCAACGATATCCCCCACGACATGGGCACCGCCGTCAACGTGCAGGCGATGGTCTTCGGCAATATGGGCGATACCAGCGCCACCGGAGTCGCCTTCACCCGCGACCCCTCGACCGGCGAGCGCGCCTATTACGGCGAATGGCTCGTCAACGCCCAGGGTGAGGACGTGGTCGCCGGCATCCGCACGCCGCAATACCTGACCAGCGCACGACGTGAGGAGGCGGGCGCCGACAAGCCGAGCATGGAAGAGGCGATGCCCGAGGCCTTCGCCGAGCTCGCCCGCGTCTTCGACCTGCTGGAACGGCACTACACCGACATGCAGGACATCGAGTTCACGGTGCAGCAGGGCAAGCTCTGGCTGCTTCAGACCCGCAACGGCAAGCGTACGGCCAAGGCGGCGCTCAAGATGGCGGTCGACATGGTGGGCGAAGGTCTGATCGACGAGAAGACCGCGATCCTGCGCGTCGATCCGATGGCGCTGGACCAGCTGCTTCACCCCACGCTCGACCCGCAGGCGCCGCGCGACGTGATGACCAAGGGGCTGCCGGCATCGCCGGGTGCGGCATCGGGCAAGATCGTGCTCGATGCCGATACGGCGGAGAAGTGGGCGCATCGCGGCGAGAAGGTGATCCTCGTCCGGGTCGAGACGAGCCCCGAGGACATCCACGGAATGCACGCCGCGGCCGGCATCCTGACCGCGCGCGGTGGCATGACCAGCCACGCCGCCGTGGTCGCGCGCGGCATCGGACGCCCCTGCGTCTCCGGCGCCTCGCAGATCAGCATCGCACGGGCGGGTGCGGGCGAGGACCGGACGCTCACCATCGGCGACCGCGGTCTAAGGGAAGGCGATACGATCACCATCGACGGTGCGACCGGCGAGGTGATGGCGGGCGAGGTGGCGACGATCGAACCCGAGCTCGCGGGCGATTTCGCCACGCTGATGGAATGGGCGGACCGCCATCGCCGCATGAAAGTCCGCACCAATGCCGAGACCGAGGAGGACTGCAAGGCCGCCCGCCGCTTCGGCGCCGAGGGCATTGGCCTTGCCCGGACCGAGCACATGTTCTTCGATGCCAGCCGGATCAGCGCCGTGCGTGAGATGATCCTTGCCGAAAGCGAGGCGGGCCGCCGCGCCGCGCTTGACAAGCTGCTGCCCGAACAGCGCGGCGATTTCGAAAGCATCTTTCGAGCGATGGCCGGGCTGCCCTGCACGATCCGCCTGCTCGACCCGCCGTTGCATGAGTTCCTGCCGCATTCGGACGCCGAGTTCGAGGATCTTGCGGAGAGCACCGGTATCGCCGTCGAGAAACTGCGCCGTCGCGCGGCCGAGCTTCATGAGTTCAATCCGATGCTCGGCCATCGCGGCTGCCGCCTCGGCATCACCTATCCCGAAATCTACGAGATGCAGGCGCGCGCGATCTTCGAGGCGGCCTGCAATGTCGCCGCCGATGGCGAGGCGCCGGTGCCCGAGATCATGATCCCGCTCATCGCCACAAGGCGGGAGCTGGAGATCCTGCGCGCGCTGGTGGAGCGGGTCGCGGGAGAGGTGTTCGCGGAGACCGGGCGTACGCTCGATTACCTCGTTGGTACCATGATCGAACTGCCCCGCGCCGCGCTGATGGCTGGCGAAATTGCCGAGGAAGCCGATTTCTTCAGCTTCGGCACCAACGACCTTACCCAGACGACTCTCGGCGTCAGCCGCGACGATGCCGGGCGGTTCCTCACACCCTATGTGGACTGCGGCATCTTCGCTCGCGATCCCTTCGTCAGCCTCGACATCGAGGGCGTTGGCCAGCTGGTCGAACTCGCGGTCGAGCGGGGGCGGGGAACGCGCGATGGCATCAAGCTCGGCATTTGCGGCGAACATGGCGGCGATCCGGCGAGCATCGGCTTCTGCGAAAAGGTCGGGCTCGATTACGTCAGCGCCTCGCCCTATCGCGTGCCCATCGCCCGGCTCGCGGCCGCGCAGGCGAGTTTGCGCTAGGCATTCCAAGCGGTCAGGGCGAGAAGCTCGAAATGCTCGGAAACCTTCCCGTCCTCGTCCGCCATGCTCGAGAAAGCGGCTCGGGCGCGGGCGAGGGCTTGCTTCCCGAGCGGCGGACCGGGCTGGGCGAGCGTGCTGCCGAGGCCCTGTTCGCGCAGATCGCCGACCAGTCGGTCCAGCGACCCGTAGCGCACGGTGAGGCCGAAGCCGTCGACCACCTGCCGTGCGAAACCGGCACGTTCGAGCAGCATGGTTGCGGCGCGGTTGTCGATCTGCGGGTGGATGCGCGGAAAGGCGCGGTCGCTATCTGCGGCGATCATGACGTGGCGCAAGCGAGGCAGGCTGCCGGCGCCCGGGATCACGGCGAGCAGGATCCCGCCCGGCGCGAGCGCGAACCGCAGGCGCAGCAATTGTCCGGGCAGGTCGTTGATCGTGTCCAGCTGGCCGAGCGAAATGACGAGGTCGTAGGCGGAGGGCACAAGCTCGGTCTTGCCGGCAAGCATTGCCACGGTGGTCTCGCACCCGTCCGGCAAGTCGGGCACGATCCGTTCGGCGCCGATGCCTTCGACCAGCGCGCTGCCGGGCTCGAGCCGCATGAAGCCGATCCGCTCGCGAACGTCCTCGACCATCGCCTCGACGAACCAGTCCGCCGGATCGCACCGGGTCCGGCGCAAGGCTTTGGCCCGTTCGGCGCGTGCCACACGTCGTGCCGGCGAAAATATCCTTGGAACATCGCGATCGTTCATGCTGCCGCCGTGCCCGCGCATGGCGTTCGAGGCAAGGCATCGGGCGAATGTTGACGCCCTTGCGAAAGGTCCTCGGCGAGACACTGCTGCCGATCGTCGACGCCGTCTATCCGCCGCGCTGCCCCGCCTGCAGCTGCTCGATCGGCACGCAGTCGGGACTGTGCCCTGATTGCTGGGGCTCGCTGGTCGTCCCGGCGGAACCCGGCTGCGTCCGATGCCAGAGACCGATGGGAACGGATGCGATCGGCGGAGAGATCGTCTGTGCGCCCTGCTTTCAGACGCCGCCCCGCCATGATGGCATCGCTGCGGCCACGCTTTACGGTGACACGTCGCGCAAACTGGTGCTGGCCTACAAGCACGGTCGCAAGCTTGCGCTCGCTCCCCTGCTGGCACGGATGATCGCAGCGCGCCTGCCCGAATTCACCGAACCGCCGCTGCTCGTGCCGGTGCCGCTGCATCGCCTCCGGCTCTGGAAAAGAGGTTTCAACCAGGCGGCTTTGCTCGCCCGCGAACTCGAACGTCTCGGCCGAGGCGAACTGCTGGTCGATGGGCTCGTGCGCAGGAAGGCGACCCCATCGCTCGGAGGAATGGGCGCGAAGGCGCGGCAGCGCGCGTTGGCCGGAGCCATCGCTGCGCGTCCCGGAGCACGGGAGCGGCTGAATGGCCGCGACGTGGTGCTGGTGGACGATGTGTTGACCAGCGGCGCCACCAGCGATGCGTGCGTGGCCGTGCTGAAGCGGGCAGGGGCGGAGCGCGTGGTGCTCGCCTGCTTTGCTCGCGTGCTGGACGAAGCAGCGGCGCCGGCAGGAGGACGATATAAACCTGTTCCGAAAACCGAAACGCCCGGAGCCGAAAAGGCCCCGGGCGCCACGTGACGAAATTAAGCGGATCGTCCCTTTCGGGCCATGTCCGGACATCCCCCAATGCCGAACAACGATCCAATCCCTCATCGTGACGGATGCGCCGCGCTGTTTAGGCGGGCTGCGGATCCGTTACCCCTGAACCCGGGCCGTTGCGGCTCCGGTGAACCGGTTGGCAACCGTTTCCGATTGCGAGGACAGGTTCTGGACCGTTTGGGACCTGCTTTGAATAACGAACTTTCAAAGACGTCCATTTTGAGACAGGGATGTGGTCAAGATGCAACAAGGAGTTCCCGCAAGTGGCGGATGACGAAAGAGAACAGGGGCGCACGTTTCTTCCGAAATTCGATGCGAACGGCCTGCTGACTGCTGTGGTGGTCGATCACGAAACCAAGGACGTCCTGATGGTAGCCTTCATGGATCGCGAGGCTCTGAACGCGACATTGCGGACGGGAGAGGCGCATTTCCACTCCCGGTCGCGCGGGCGATTGTGGAAGAAGGGCGAGACTTCGGGCAATGTGCTCCGCGTGAAGGAAATCGGCGTCGATTGCGATCAAGACGCGATCGTTCTGCGCGCCGTTCCCGCCGGTCCCAGCTGCCATACAGGGGCGCGGTCCTGTTTCTACAGGCGGATCGAGAGCGGAGAACTCGTAAGCGCCGAAAGTTGACGTTTACGTAAGCGTTGGGTAGATCGGTGGCATGACGCTTGCCGAAGATTCACCCATGGCCATTCGTCGCGGCAATTCGGGCGCCTTGCTCGAGCGACCGGACGAGCTGGCGCGCGAACAGTTCACGATCTCCGACCTCACCGGCGAGTTCGATTGCACCGCGCGCGCGCTCCGCTTCTACGAGGACGAGGGCCTGATCTCGCCGCGCCGGGTCGGTCTGACGCGGATCTATTCCAAGCGCGACCGGGCCCGCCTTGCCTGGATCATGCGCGCCAAGAACGTCGGCTTCTCGCTCGGCGAAATCCGCGAGATGATCGATCTCTACGATCTCGACGACGGACGGGTCGAACAGCGCCGCGTCACGATGGAGAAATGTCGCGAACATATCGCCAAGCTGAAGAGCCAGCGGGACGATATCGACAGTTCGATCGCCGAACTCACCGAATTCGTCGAGCACGTCGAAGCGCTCGACCTTCCCAAGTAAACTCTTCGAGCCCCAGTAAACTCTAGCGCCCAAGCCTCCAGCCAAGGACATTGTGATGCCCAGCTATACCGCCCCCACCCGAGATACCCGCTTCATCGTCAACGAGGTGCTCGACCTTGCCAGTTACGGCAACCTTCCGGGCTTCGAGATGGTCACGCCCGACGTCACCGACGCGGTGATCGACGAAGGCGGCAAGTTTTGCTCCGAAGTCCTCGCCCCGATCAACCAGTCGGGCGATCAGCAGGGCTGCATCCGGCACGAAGACGGCTCGGTCACCACGCCGGAGGGCTTCAAGGAAGCCTTCGAACAGTTCCGCGAGGCGGGCTGGGGGACGATCGCCGCTCCTGAGGAATTCGGCGGACAGGGCATGCCGCACGTGCTCGGCTTCGCGATGGAGGAGTTCATCTCCAGCGCCAACCAGGCGTTCGGCATGTATCCCGGCCTCACCAACGGCGCGATCTCCGCACTGATAGCCAAAGGGTCGCCGGAGCAGAAGGAGATGTATCTGCCCAAGATGATCTCCAACGAATGGACCGGGACAATGAATCTGACCGAGCCGCATTGCGGCACGGATCTGGGCATGATCCGGACCAAGGCCGAACCGCAGGACGACGGCAGCTATTCGATCACCGGGACCAAGATCTTCATCTCTGCCGGCGAGCATGATCTTGCCGACAACATCATCCATCTGGTCCTGGCCAAGACCCCGGGCGCGCCCGACAGCAGCAAGGGCATTTCGCTTTTCGTGGTGCCCAAGTTCCTGCTCGATGCGGACGGCAATCCGGGAGAGCGCAACGGGGTCGTGTGCGGCGCGATCGAGCACAAGATGGGCATTCACGCCAACTCGACCTGTGTGCTGAATTACGATGGCGCGAAGGGCTGGATGGTCGGCGAGGAGAACAAGGGCCTCGCCGCCATGTTCATCATGATGAATGCCGCTCGCCTCGGCGTGGGTATTCAGGGGCTGAGTCAGGCCGAGGTGGCCTACCAGAACGCGGTTGCTTACGCACTCGACCGGCGGCAGGGCAGGGCGCTGACCGGCCCGGCCGAACCCGAGGCGCAGGCCGACCCGATCTTCGTCCACCCGGATGTGCGCCGGATGCTGATGGACGCCAAGGCCTTTACCGAGGGAATGCGCGCCCTGGCATTGTGGGGCGGCCTGCTGGTCGACCTCACCCACAAGGCGCAGACCGAGGAAGAGCGAGCCGAAGCCGACATGATCCTCGGCCTCATGACGCCGGTCATCAAGGGCTACGGCACCGACAAGGGCTACGAGGTTGCGACCAATATGCAGCAGGTCTTCGGCGGCCACGGCTATATCGAGGAATGGGGCATGAGCCAGTTCGTGCGCGACGCCCGTATCGCCCAGATCTACGAGGGCACGAACGGTGTGCAGGCGATGGATCTGTGCGGGCGCAAGCTCGCCCAGAACGGCGGCGCGGCTATCCAGGCCTTCTTCAAGCTGGTCGGCGAGGATATCGCCGCGGCCAAGGGCGACGAGGTTCTCGGCCCGCTTGCCGAGAAGCTGGAGAATGCGCTTGGCGAACAGCAGAAGGCGACCATGTGGTTCATGCAGAACGCGATGCAGAACCCCAATCATCTCGGCGCCGGCGCGCATCATTACATGCACATCATGGGTATCGTGGTGCTCGGCCTGATGTGGCTGCGCATGGCCAAGGTCGCGCAGGAAAAGCTCGGGGGATCGCCCGACGACAAGGCGTTCTACGAGGCCAAGATCGCAACAGCGCGCTACTACATGGACCGGTTCGTGCCCGATGCCGGTGCGCTGCGCCGCAAGCTGGAGAGCGGGGCGGACAGCATGATGGCGCTGGGCGAGGAGGCCTTCGCCACCGCCGCCTGAGCGGCAGGCCTACTCGTAAAGTGCGTTAAGCCTCGCGAGCGCCCGTTCCGCCTCTGTGCGGTCGGGCGTCTCGTCGGCGACGCCATAGCCGAATTCGTCGTTCGGGCCGAGTATCTGCACGATCAGGCCGTCCCGGCGCGAGATCGCCTGCACCTGGTCGTAATACAGGGCGTAGCGCGCTTCGGGTTGAGGAACGAGCCACGCGATCTGGCCGCGAACCGGCACGAGATCGGGATCGCCCCAAACCTTCCTCGCTCCGTAGCCGAGACAATTCACGACGACCGGCTCGTTCAATGCGAGGGCGGCCGCCCGGTCGAGAAAGCTGCGTTTCTCCATCCGCCCGCCCTTGAGCAGAAACAGCCTCATCAAGCGGTCGGCATATTCCGAAACGTTGAAGATCATCGCCTCCCCGCCTCTGACGAAGCGCCCGGGGAAAGGATTGGCGACGCCCTCCACCGCGCCCCAGTCGGGCGTCAGATCGCGAACACGGCGATTGAGATGCAGGAAGTCCCGGCTCGCACGCGATTGCGGGGCATCCCCGCCAGCCACGTTGTATTGCGGCACGTACTCGACCGGGTCGCCGGCAAGGCCGATCATCTGTTGATGCACCGTGTGAGAGCGGCGAGTCCATGCCTCCCACCGCTCGGCGAAACCGGGTTCGACGGCGTCCTCGAGCGCTATGCGGCTGCTCGGCGACCACACTCCCGTCGCGCGCGCGGATCGCGAATCCGGAAGGAACTCGCGCGCATAGATCGTCACCTCGGCCCCGGTATCGATCAGTGCCAGCGCGGTCGTCATTCCGATCGCACCCGCCCCGAGTACCGCGAAACGACCTGCGCCCGTCTGGCGGGCCAGCCGAGCTGCCTCCTCTGCGCAGCCCCAGGAGAGCGACCAGCCCGACCCGCCGTGTCCGTAATTGTGGATCACGGTCTTGTCACCGAAGGGTTCGGCCTCGAGGCGCGGGCCGGCCGGGCGGAAAGGGCGCGCGCACACCGAAATCCGCATCAGCCGCGCCGGATCGAACTTCAGCCTGTTCAGATGCAGGCCGACCGGCGGCTTCGACGCCGGAGCGACCGGAATGCCGGTGCAAGCCGCCAGCATGGTGACGGCCGCACCGGCAATGAACTCGCGGCGTTCCAGCCTCATCGGTACCTTTCCCCAAGGCGAACGGTTCGAGCCGATCAGCTTTCCGGCAGGAATTCCGGGACCGAAAGATAACGCTCGCCGGTGTCGTAATTGAATCCCAGCACCTTCGTACCCTTCTCGCATTCCTTCAGCTTCTGAGCGATGGCGGCAAGCGTCGCTCCGCTCGAAATGCCCACGAGCAGCCCCTCTTCCGCCGCCGAGCGCCGCGCCATTTCCTTCGCATCGGCAGGGTCGACCTTGACCGCCCCGTCGATCGAGCCAGTGTGGAGATTGTCGGGAATGAACCCGGCGCCAATCCCCTGTATCGGGTGAGGGCCGGGCTCGCCCCCGGAGATGACCGGAGACCCGGTCGGCTCGACCGCAAATGCCTTCAATTCGCTCCACGCCTTCTTCAGTTCCTCGGCGCAGCCGGTAAGGTGCCCCCCGGTGCCAACGCCGGTGATGAGCATGTCGAAGGGCGCATCGCGAAAGTCGTCGAGAATCTCCTGCGCAGTCGTCCGAGCATGAACCTTCCAGTTCGATTCATTGTCGAACTGGCTCGGCATCCAGGCACCTTCGGTCTGTTCGACCAATTCCTTCGCACGCGAGATCGCGGCGCCCATGCCGCCTTCCTTCGGCGTCAAGTCGAACTCGGCGCCGTAGGCCAGCATCAAGCGCCGCCGTTCGATCGACATGCTTTCGGGCATGCACAGCACCAGCTTGTAGCCTTTCACCGCGGCCACCATGGCCAGACCGATCCCGGTGTTGCCGCTGGTCGGCTCGATGATCGTTCCGCCGGGCTTGAGCTTACCTTCCTTCTCGGCATCCTCGACCATGGCGAGGGCGATACGGTCCTTGATCGAACCGCCGGGATTGGCCCGTTCGGACTTGATCCAGACTTCGTGGTCCGGGAACAGGCGAGAAAGGCGGATATGCGGCGTCCGGCCGATGGTTTCGAGGACGTTGGCGGCTCTCATGGTATGCGCTCCTGCAGAATTTCTTCGGGTGTCTCTTTCAACAATTCATCAGGCGGGTCGAAGGTCCGGGTCGTTCGCAGAACCGGGAAAATCCGCGACCACATCGCGACTGTGACGATCGCGCCGATCCCGCCCGCAATCACGGCAATCGCCGGGCCGAAGACGCTGGCCAGAAAGCCCGAAAACGCATCGCCGCCCTCGTTCGAGGCACTGATGGTAAGCAGGCTGGCGGATGAAACGCGGCCCCGCTTGTCGTCGGGCGTGTGCAATTGGATGAGCGACTGGCGGATATAGACGCTGAACATGTCTGCCGCGCCTACGATCACCAGCATGGCGAGACTGAGCGGCATGAAACGCGACAGGCCGAAGACGATGGTCGCCACCCCGAACACCGCGACCGCCCACAACATCTTGGGGCCGACATCGCTTTTGAGCGGGCGAAAGCTGAACCAGGCAGCGGTGATCGCCGCGCCCACCGCCGGGGCGGCCGCGAGCTGTGCGAGGCCGGTCTCGCCGACCTGAAGAATATCGTAGGCGAAGGGTGGGAACAGTGCCGTAGCGCCGGCGAGGAAAACCGCCATCAGGTCGAGTGTGATGGCTCCGAGCACCATCTTGTTGCGGACCACGTAGCGCCAGCCATCGATCACCTGCCCGATCGGACGCTGCGCGCCTGTGATGGGCGAGCGTGGAACCTTGCCGATCGTGCTGATGGCGAGGATCGCGACGAGGAACAGAACGGTAGAGATTGCATAGGGAAGGGCCGGAGCTGCGTCGTAGGCGTAGCCTCCGACCGCCGGACCGATGATCATGCCCGTTTGCCAGGCGATCGAGGATAGTGCGATAGCGTTCGGCAGGATCGGCTTGGGCACCAGGTTTGGCGCGAGCGCCGAAAGCGCAGGCCCGTTGAATGCCCGGACTACACCAAGCAGCACGGCGACTGCGAAGAGCGAGGTGATCCGCAACTCGCCCGTCCAAGTCAGCCAAGCTAGGATAGACGCGCCGATCAGTTGCAGCAGGATGGTCAGCCGAGCGACGGTCTTGCGGTTGAAACGGTCCGCTGCGAGCCCGGAAAAAGGCGACAGCACGAACAGGGGCAGGAACTGGAGCAGCCCGATCAGCGCCAGCTGTCCGGACGCGGCGAAGGCATCCATCCCGCTCTCGCGCGATATCGTGTAGGTCTGCCACCCGATGATGAGGATCATCGCATACTGTCCGACCACCATCGCAAACCGCGCGACGAGATAGGCGCGGAAATTATGGATGCGGAGGGGGGAGGTGTCGGGCGATGTCTCGGCGGTATTCACGCCGTCGCCATGGCAGCGCGGCGTGTCCGACTAAAGGAAATTCTCGTGCGGCGAGCGTCGATCAGCGCGAGCGGCGCAGGCGCGGATTGGGCTGCAATGTGTCGATCATCGCCAGGAAATCGTCGACGCGAATGATCCGTTCGAACTGGAATCCCGCGCGATTGTCGCGAATCCAGATGCAATAGGCCTCGATCCGTCCGATCACGGGCAGCCGCACGATGACACGATCACCGCGCACCAGGTCCCGCGCATCGTCGATCATGAAGCCGTTCGCCGAGATATTGGCGATGTGCATTCGTGCATCGCCATGCCGGAAATGTTCGGCAATCACCCGATGGTCGATCGGATGGCGCGCAAGGCGGCGCTGATCGGTGACGCTGAGCTGGGCTCCCGCGGACATGTTGGCTTCCCTCCGAACGATGGCGTGGAGGAAGGTGATGAGCGAAAAAGGCTGACAACCCGTTAAGGCGAATGTTCCGCAAGCGGATCGTTCGGTCCTTTTTGGCGGGTTCAGGGACGAAGAACGGCGTGTTTCTTTCGGCCCAGGCTTAGCCGCGCCTCTTCCCCCGCTTCGAGCAGCAGGATCTCGGCCGGATCGGACAGCACGCGGTCGTCGAGCCTGACCGCGCCTTCGGCCAGCTTGCGCTTGGCTTCCTTGTTCGATGCGGTGAAGCCGAGCTCGGTCAGAGCGGCGGCGACGCGTATGCCTTCCTTGCCGAGCGAGAGAATGGGAAGATCCTCGCCCAGACCGCCTCCGGCGAAGGTGTCGCGCGCTGTTGCTTCGGCGAGACGGGCCGCTTCTTCGCCGCGAACGAGTTTGGTGACCTCGTTCGCCAGAACGATCTTGGCATCGTTGATCTCGGAGCCCTGGAGCCGTTCGAGCCGTGCGATCTCGTCGAGCGGCAGGTCGGTGAACAGCCGCAGGAAGCGCGCAACGTCGCGGTCGTCGACATTGCGCCAGTATTGCCAGAAATCGTAGGAGCCGAGCTGGTCCTCGTTGAGCCACACCGCGCCGTTGGCGGTCTTGCCCATTTTTCCGCCGTCCGCCGTCGTCAGCAGGGGTGTAGTGACACCATAGACCTCGCGCCCGTCCATCCGACGCGTGAGTTCGATCCCGTTGACGATATTGCCCCACTGATCGCTCCCGCCCATCTGCAAGCGACAGCCGAGACGATCGCTGAGTTCGCGGAAATCGTAGGCCTGAAGGATCATGTAATTGAATTCGAGGAAGCTCAGCGATTGCTCGCGGTCGAGCCGCAGTTTCACCGAATCGAAGCTGAGCATCCGGTTCACCGAAAAATGCTGGCCTACCTCGCGCAGGAACGGGATATATTCGAGCCGGTCGAGCCATTCGGCGTTGTCGACCATGACCGCGTCGGTCGGCCCGTCGCCGAAGGTGAGGAAGCGCTCGAACACGGTACGGATCGAGGCGACATTGGCGGCGATGCGCGTATCGTCCATCAGACTGCGCGCCTCGTCCTTGAAGCTGGGATCGCCGATCTTGCCGGTGCCGCCGCCCATCAGCACGATCGGCTTGTGCCCGGTCTGCTGCATCCGGCGCAGGAGCATGATCTGTACCATGGAGCCGACATGGAGGCTGGGCGCGGTCGGATCGAAGCCGATATATCCTGGGACGATTTCCTTCGCGGCGAGCGCGTCGAGCCCTTCCGCGTCGGTGGTCTGGTGGATATAGCCGCGCGTCTCCAGCACGCGCATCAGGTCGGATCTGTAGTCGCTCATGATGCGAGCGCCGCTAGCATGGGAAGAAACGGGTGCAAACGCACGAATTGATCGCCCACCCGGACCATCCGCCGGTCGCGGTAAAAGGGATCGTCGCGAAGGCGTGGTGGGACGGGCCGCACTGGCTGAGGCTGCGCTGGCGGGTCGATGGCACCTCGCAGATCGTCCTCCCGCCTTTCGCGGGGCGGCGCCGGGCCGACGGTCTGTGGCGGACGACATGCTTCGAGCTGTTCGTCACAGCGGCGGACGGCGAAGGCTACAGCGAGTTCAATTTTTCGCCATCGAACGCCTGGGCCGCCTATGATTTCGACCGTTATCGTGCGGGAATGAACGAGCGGATAGTCGATCGTTCACCCGTCGGTACATGGCGGGGAGGGCGATCTGCGCAGGGCATTTTCGACGGTGCACTGCCACGCAGAGCCGTGCCGGACGCGACACGCTTCGGAATGAACGCAGTCATCGAAGAGATAGGTGGCACCAAGTCGTACTGGGCAATCCGACATCCGCCCGGTCGGCCCGATTTCCACCATGCGGATTGCTTTGACGGCCAATTCCCGCCACCAGTCCCGGCATGAAATTCGGCATCGATCGGCTTCTGTCCGAACCGGACCTGCGCAAACCGCTCGAGGGCAGGCGGGTCGCGCTCGTGGCGCATCCTGCCTCGGTCACGGCGGACCTTACGCACAGTCTCGACGCGTTGATCGCGGCGGGGGTGAACGTGACCAGCGCCTTCGGCCCGCAGCATGGTCTGAAAGGCGACAAGCAGGACAACATGGTCGAGACCGCGGACGAGACCGATCCGCAATACGGTATTCCCGTCTTCAGTCTCTATGGCGAGGTGCGCCGCCCGACCGGCCAGATGATGTCGAGCGCCGATGTCTTTCTGTTCGACCTTCAAGATCTCGGCTGCCGCATCTATACCTTCGTCACTACGCTGCTCTATCTGCTCGAAGAGGCGGCGAAGCACGACAAGAGCGTGTGGGTTCTCGACCGCCCGAACCCGGCCGGGCGCCCGGTCGAGGGGACCTTGCTCGAACCGGGACACGAAAGCTTCGTCGGCGCCGCGCCCATGCCCATGCGGCACGGCCTGACCATGGGCGAGATGGGCCACTGGTTCATCGAGCATTTCGGGCTCGATGTCGATTACCGCGTCATCGAGATGGAAGGTTGGCAACCTGACGGGCCGGGCCATGGCTGGCCGGTGGATCGCGTGTGGATTAACCCCTCGCCCAACGCCGCCAACGTCAACATGGCCCGCGCCTATGCCGGCACGGTGATGCTGGAAGGCACGACGTTGAGTGAGGCCAGAGGAACGACTCGGCCGCTCGAAGTACTGTTCGGCGCCCCAGATCTCGATGCAAAGGCCGTGTTGGCGGAGATGAAGGCATTCGCACCCGACTGGATCGAGGGCTGTGCCTTACGCGAATGCTGGTTCGAACCGACCTTCCACAAGCATGCAGGCGAGCTGTGCAACGGGTTGATGATCCACGCGGAAGGCCCGTTCTACAATCACGCCAGATTTCGACCCTGGCGGCTTCAAGCGCTTGCTTTCAAAGCAATTCGCAGACTGTATCCGGACTACGAACTCTGGCGCGATTTTCCCTATGAGTACGAGTTGGAACGCCTAGCGATCGATGTGATCAACGGAGGCGCCACGCTACGCGAATGGGTCGAAGATACCGAGGCAAGGTCCGGCGATCTTCACTCAGTTGCCAGCCTCGACGAGAAAAATTGGCTGGAAGAAGTGGCGCGTTCGAAAATGTACCACCAATGATGAACGCGCTGGAACCCTTCTTCGCGCCAGTCGGGGTCGAGAAGTTTCGTGCCGAGTACTTTGAGCGCCGGCCGTTGCATCTGTCTGCACAGACAACCTCGCAGCGCTGCTCAACAGTCCGTTGGGAGGATGTGCTCGATTGGGTCGACGTCCTTCCAAAATGGCGGGAGACCGGCCTGCAAATGATCATGGACAGCCGCCCGGTCGCTCGGGAGCATTTCGTGGTGTTGCGGGAAAGTGGTGGCGGTCCTGCCCTGGGTCCAGACAGCTCCTTGGTTGCTGCGATGATGAATCTCGGCGCTAGCCTGGTCCTCGATGGAGTCGAGGACATCGATGTCGGTTTGCGGCGTATTTGCAGCGCCTTGGCCAGCGCATTCGCAGGAAAAGCAGGGGTGAATGTATATTGTTCGCGCTCGGGGATTCAGGCTTTCGGCAGCCATTGCGATCCGCACGAAGTCTTTGTCGTCCAGTGCGAGGGTATCAAGGACTGGCGCATCTACGAAAACCGAGCTGAAGCACCTACTTCGGCAAGAATGGATCGCGACCAGTCCGTCATCGATCGATCCAAAGGCGCGATAGCGCAGCAAATTACGATGAGACCGGGCGATCTGCTTTACATTCCGCGGGGCTTTTATCATGATGCAGTGGCCCGGACGGAACGTTCCCTGCATCTTACCTTTGGCGTCCAACCGCTTTACGGGCTGGCAGTCCTTGATCTCGTCAAGGAACTGGCCATGGACGATCCCGTTTTCCGTCAAAATCTGCCATCGGGCGAGCATGATCCGGATGGGCTTCGCCGGCAACTGACGGAGCTTTGCAAGAAGCTTCCAGAGCTCATCAATAGCCCGGGGTTCCTAGAAGACATCGTGGTCCGGCAGAGAACCTTGGCGGCGCGACCTCGGGCGGTCGCGACCCAGGGTGAGCCAGGGCACACTTGGCAAAGGACGGATCGTTGGGCCAGCATCGAGCAACCCAGCCAAGGGTCTGTGATATCGTTCGGCGGTGACCGTCGTTCGCTGTTGTATCTGGCGGATGCTGCGAATTGGCTGCTAGCCGCTTCGGTGTTTTCGGACGAGCAGTTACACGCACGCTTTTCGCATCATCCCGTTAGGGAGCTGGATGATCTTCTCGCATGGTTTGCGAAAACAGGACTTGTCCGACGGCTTGACTAGAGCCGCACGATAACGGCGCATAGAGCATCTAGTCTGCCTGCATGAATTTCGCCTCGTCTCCAGGTTCGGGACCAGGTCGAAGATCGTCCGTGTCATGCGCCATGACTAAAACCGGGCAACCATCGATACGTTTTTCTACTGCTTTCACGAACAGAGGATCCACGGATCGTTCGTTTCCATTATGGATTTCCGGCAATCCATTTTCCGCGCGAACGCGCCGAATGGTATCCGCGCATTTCTTAGATTGCGGTCCGGCATCATCGATGTCGCGCCAGTTTGTGGCCGGTCTTTCGTATGCCGGCTGATCGAACAAAGCCGGCGGTGTGAAAGCTCTTTCGTGAGTGGAACCCGGGCTTGCCGATAATCCGACAGCGAGCGTGGCGACGAACCGGATTTTGTTAATCAGCATGGTGTTAATCGCTCCCAACCTGGCAAAAATCAGTTTTTACGCCTGTTTGCGGCTTAACTCGCGCATCGCATCGTCCAAGCCGTCTAGCGTGAGCGGATACATACGATCGTTGACCAGCTGTTTGATCACCCGCGTCGACTGCGAGTAGTTCCACTGCTTTTCGGGTACGGGATTGAGCCACACGGTCGCGGGATAAGTGTTGGTCACCCTTTGCATCCAGGTGGCGCCCGCTTCCTCGTTCATGTGCTCGACACTGCCGCCGGGATGGGTGATTTCATAGGGACTCATGGCCGCATCACCCACGAAGACGACCTTGTAGTCGTGGCCGTATTTGTGGAGCACGTCCCAGGTCTTGGTACGCTCCTGCCAGCGGCGGCGGTTATCCTTCCACACGCCTTCGTAGAGGCAATTGTGGAAATAGAAGAATTCGAGATTCTTGAACTCGGTGGTCGCTGCGCTGAACAGCTCTTCGGTGATCTTGATGAATGGATCCATCGAGCCGCCGACATCGAGGAACAGCAATAGCTTGACCGCATTGCGACGCTCGGGCCGCATATGGATATCGAGCCAGCCCTGCTTTGCCGTGCCTTCGATAGTGGCGTCCATGTCGAGCTGATCCGCCGCACCCTCGCGCGCGAAGCGCCGCAGGCGGCGCAGGGCCATCTTGATATTGCGGGTGCCAAGTTCCTTCGTGTTGTCGAGGTTCTTGAACTCGCGCTTGTCCCACACCTTGATCGCGCGCTTGTGGCGGCTTTCCCCGCCGATGCGCACGCCTTCGGGATTGTAGCCTGAATTGCCGAAAGGACTGGTGCCGCCAGTTCCGATCCACTTGCTGCCGCCTTGGTGCTGCTCCTTCTGTTCCTCGAGCCGCTTCTTCAGCGTGTCCATGATCTCGTCCCAGTCGCCCAGGCTCTTGATCTGTTCCATTTCTTCCGGGCTCAGGAATTTCTCGGCAACGGCTTTCAGCCAGTCTTCAGGCACGTCGACGGGATTCTGCCCGTAATCGGACATGATGCCCTTGAAGACCTTGGAGAAGACCTGGTCGAACCGGTCGAGCAGCCCTTCGTCCTTCACGAAAGTGGCGCGCGATAGGTAATAGAAGGCTTCGGGCGATTGTTCGATCACCTCGCGATCGAGCGCCTCGAGCAGCGTCAGATGTTCCTTGAAACTCGCCGGGATCCCGGCCGCGCGCAACTCGTCGACGAAATCGAAAAACATGGCGAACCTTCTAGGCCGCGCCGCGTCCCAGTTCCAGTCCCATGAGCGCGACACGTCCCGGCGAGGCGTTTAACCGAGCGATAACCATCTGCGCGTAGAGGCTCGGTACGCGAATCGGGGGCTCACGCGACAATGGAAACGGCGGCGATCGATGCAAAGGGCGCGAATGCGATAGACCGCATTCCCGCAGCGATCGGAAAAGTAACGGTTGGATGCTCGGACGTGGCCGGGCTGGTTCAGGAAGTCATCAACTCCTTCGGCCGATTGCGTGCCGAGCATGTCGAGCTGCAGGGAACGGTCCGGGCGCTTGATGCCGATCAGCGGCGCGTGCTCGATGCGAGCGACGAAGCGCGGATGCTTTCGGAACGTGCGATCAATCAATTGGCTGACGGCACCACCATGATCGCGTCCTCGCTCGCCGAGATCGGCAATTTGATCGAACTGGTCGAAACGCTGAGCGTCCACGTCACCGGGTTCGCGGCGGCCATGGAACAGGTCCGCCGATCGTCGCAGGAAATCGACCGGATCGCCGAGACGAGCAATATTCTCGCTCTCAACGCCACGATCGAGGCGATGCGGGCAGGGGAGGCGGGGCGGACCTTCGCGGTGGTCGCCAACGAGGTCAAATCACTTGCCGGTGACACGCGCCGCGCAACCGAGGAGATCGCGCGGACCATCGACGCTTTGGGAAGCGAGGCGGAAAGCGTGATCGAAAAGATCCAGCATGGCGACCAGGCCAGCGGAACCGCCCGTATCCAGGTCGCACGGATCAAGGACACGCTCGACAATGTTTCCGGCCTGATCGGCGAAGTAGATCGGCAGCAGGACCAGATCGCGCGCAACACGGCGACGATATCCGGCCGAATGCAGGAGGTTCACTCTGTCCTTTCCAATTTCGAAGACGCCGTGCGCGTGAACGAGACAAGTCTCGAAAATGCGCACGACCGGATGGAAGGCCTCGAACTCACTGCGAGCGAGATGTTCGATCAGCTGGTGAAGGCGGGGCTGTCGCCGCAGGACAGCCTCATGGTCGGCGAAGCGCAGGCACGCGCTAGCCATGCACAAGAACTTATCGAGCAGGCTCTTGTGACCGGCTCGCTCACGAAATCTCAGGCGTTCGACACCGCCTATCGCGAAATAGCCGGTTCCAACCCGCCGCGCTTCCGCACGGGCCTGACCGACTGGGCCGACGCAAACTGGCGTCCCCTGCTCGATGCCGCGGCCGAGGAAGTCGGACCGGTCATGGCGGCCGCGTTCACCGACATGAACGGTTTTCTCCCGACCCATCTCACCGAGTATTCCCGGCAGCCCAACGGCGACATCGCGCACGATACCCGGTTCTGCCGGAACGGGAGGATCATCCTCTTTCCGATCGACAGGATGGCGAAGCAGACGAGCGCGCCCTACACGATGGCGGTCTACCGCCAGGAGGGTGACGGCAAGACCTATCGCGTCGTGCGCAATGTCTATGTGCCGCTGATCGTCGACGGCCAACGCTGGGGCGATTTCGAACTCGCCTACAGCTTCGACTGACCCGCTAAGACAAGTTTCCTCAGCTCTGGCGCCGCGCCATGAAGGCGAGCCGTTCGAACATCATGACGTCCTGCTCGTTCTTAAGCAGGGCGCCGTGAAGCGGCGGAATGGCGCTGTTCGGATTGCTGTCCTGCAGCACTTCGAGCGGCATGTCCTCGTTCAAGAGGAGCTTCAGCCAGTCGAGCAGTTCGCTGGTGCTCGGCTTCTTCTTGAGGCCCGGCACGTCGCGTAGCTCGTAGAAGATCTCCATCGCCTTGGTGACGAGATTCTTCTGGATGTTCGGAAAATGGACCTCGATGATATCGCGCATTGTTTCGCGGTCCGGAAACTTGATGTAGTGGAAGAAGCAGCGACGCAGGAACGCGTCGGGCAGTTCCTTCTCGTTGTTCGAGGTGATGACGACGATCGGCCGTTCCTTCGCCTCGATCCGCGTATGGGTTTCGTAGACATCGAAGCTCATCCGGTCGAGCTCCTGGAGGAGATCGTTGGGAAACTCGATATCGGCCTTGTCGATCTCGTCGATCAGGAGAACGGGCAGTTCGGGCGCGGTGAACGCCTCCCATAATTTGCCCTTCTTGATGTAATTCGAAATGTCGTGAACGCGCTCGTCCCCGAGCTGTCCATCGCGCAGACGTGCGACTGCGTCATATTCGTAAAGGCCCTGCTGCGCCTTGGTGGTCGATTTCACGTTCCATTCGATCAGCGGAGCATCGATCGCCTTGGCGATTTCGTGCGCAAGGACCGTCTTGCCCGTGCCCGGCTCGCCCTTGACCAGAAGCGGGCGGCGCAGCGTTACCGCAGCATTGACCGCGACCTTGAGGTCCTCGGTGGCGATATAGGACTGGGTGCCTTCGAAACGGGTCTGTTCGGCCATGGGTTTTCCCTTGCAACTTTGCCCGCAGCGTTAAGGGTCGGGCACGAGCGGTGCAAGGGGGCGTTGTAGCCCCTGAAAACCTATCGGGGACGGAGAGGCGAATGCCGACAGAGAAGATCGCAATCGTGGCCGGGGCAGGCCACACCTTATCTGGTGCGCTGGAGCTGCCGACGGGGCTGGTGCGCGGGGCAGCGCTGTTCGCGCATTGCTTCACCTGCACCAAGCAGAGCAAGGCAGCGGTCGCGGTAACGCGGACACTTGCGCGCGAGGGGATCGCGACCCTGCGGTTCGATTTCACCGGGCTCGGCGGTAGTGACGGCGAGTTCGGGCGGGCGGGTTTTGCAACCGATGTGGCCGACCTCGTCGCTTCGGCCGAGGCGCTGGTGCAGCGCTTCGCACAGCCGCTGCTGCTCGTCGGTCACAGTCTGGGCGGGGCCGCCGTCCTGGCCGCGGCGAAGGAACTGGGAGGCCACAAGGTCGCCGCCATCGCAACCATCGGCGCGCCGTCGGACGTTCCCCATGTGCTCGCCAACATCAAGGGCGATCTCGCCGCGATCCGCGCGGCGGGGCAGGGAGAGGTCCGGATCGCCGGTCGCAGTTTCAACCTCAGCCGCGAGTTCATCGAGAGGGTGGAAAGCGTCGATTTGCTCGGTGAGGTCGCCGGACTGCGCAAGCCGCTCCTCCTTCTCCATTCGCCGACCGACGACGTGGTTGGGATCGAACATGCCAGCGCACTTTTTGGGGCAGCGAAGCATCCCAAGAGCTTCGTCAGCCTCGACGGAGCCGACCACCTCCTGCTCGACGAGGCCGATGCCGAGTTCGCCGCCTCGATCATCGCCTCATGGGCGCATCGCTATCTCCCCCTGCGCGAGGATTGGCCAATGCCGGAAGAGGGCGTCATCGTGCGGACCGGGCATGGCAAGTTCGGGACGGAAGTCCATACGATCGGCCATCGCTTCGTGGCGGACGAGCCGCGCAGCCTCGGCGGGGACGACAGTGGGCCGACGCCCTACGACCTTCTCAACGCCGCTCTGGGCACCTGCACGGCGATGACGATGACGATGTATGCCGTTCGCAAGGGTTGGCCGCTCGAGGGTCTCTCGATCCAGGTCACCCACGAGCGCGATCATGCCGACGAATGCAACCACGTCGCCGCGATGGAGCAAGGACGACAGATCCAGGCGCTCAACCGCCGCATCACGATCGAGGGCCACACGCTCGACGAAGCGCAACGCGCCAAGCTGATCGAGATCGCCGACAAGTGCCCGGTGCATCGCACGCTGGAAGGCGTGCTGCACGTTCATACGCGGACGAGCGACTAGACGCGATCAGGCGTCGATCATCTCGCGATCGAATTCGCCGGCATTGTTCTGAATGAAGTTGAACCGGTGTTCGGGATTGCGACCCATCAACTGATCGACCAGTTCCTTCACGACCGCGCGCTGCTCGAACTCCTGCGGCAGGGTGATGCGGATCAGGCTGCGGCTTTCCGGGTTCATCGTGGTCTCGCGCAGCTGGCCAGGGTTCATTTCGCCCAGACCCTTGAAACGGCCGACCTCGACCTTCCTGCCTTTGAACACCGTTGCCTCCAGCTCGGCGCGATGGGCATCGTCGCGGGCGTAGCGGCTCTCCTTGCCCGCCGTCAGCCGGTAGAGCGGAGGCTGGGCGAGATAGAGGTGACCGCCCCGCACGAGATCCGGCATTTCCTGGAAGAAGAACGTCATCAGCAGCGTGGCGATATGCGCCCCGTCGACATCGGCATCGGTCATTATGATGATCCGGTCGTAACGCAGGTTTTCCGGATCGCAGTCCTTGCGTGTGCCGCAACCCATGGCGAGGATCAGGTCGGCGATCTCGCTGTTCGCGCGGATCTTGTCGGCGGTGGCGCTGGCGACGTTCAGGATCTTGCCGCGGATCGGCAGGATCGCCTGTGTCTTGCGATCGCGCGCCTGCTTGGCGCTGCCACCCGCGCTGTCGCCTTCGACGATGAAAAGCTCGGTTTCGGCGTCGGTCTCGCCCGAACAGTCGGTCAGCTTGCCGGGCAAACGCAACTTCTTGGCATTGGTCGCGGTCTTGCGCTTGACCTCGCGCTCGGCCTTGCGGCGCAGGCGCTCGTCCATCCGCTCCATCACCTGGCCGAGCAGCGCCTTGCCGCGATCCATGTTGTCGGCGAGGAAATGGTCGAAATGATCGCGCACCGCCGCTTCTACGAGACGGGCGGCTTCGGGCGAGGTCAGCCGATCCTTGGTCTGCGACTGGAACTGGGGATCGCGGATGAATACGCTGAGCATTACCTCGGCACCAACCATCACATCGTCGGCGGAGATATCCTTTGCCTTCTTAGTTCCGGTCAGGTCGCCGAAAGCGCGAAGCCCTTTGGTGAGAGCGGCGCGCAGGCCCTGTTCGTGCGTCCCGCCATCCGGCGTGGGCACGGTGTTGCAGTACCAGCTGGTCGAGCCGTCCGAATAGAGCGGCCAGGCGATCGCCCATTCGACGCGGCCTTGCTCGTCGGCGAAGTCCTGCCGGCCGGTGAAGGGCTGGGCGGTCACGCATTCGCGGCCGCCGATCTGCTTGGCCAGATGATCGGCAAGGCCGCCGGGAAATTTGAAAGATGCCTCTTCGGGGACATCCTCACTGGCGAGGGAGGCATCGCATTTCCAGCGAATCTCGACGCCGGCGAACAGATAGGCTTTCGATCGGGCCAGCTTGAACAGCCGTTTGGGGCTGAAACGGCGATCGCCGAAAATCTCGATGTCGGGCACGAAGCTGACGGTGGTTCCGCGCCGGTTGGGAGTGGCCCCCAAATCCTGTAATCCGCCCTTTGGAAGTCCCTGCGCGAATTCCTGCGCGTGAAGCTGCCGATCGCGCGCGACCTCGACCCGTGTGTCAGTCGAAAGCGCATTTACCACGCTGATGCCGACGCCGTGCAGGCCGCCGCTCGTGGCGTAGGCCTTGCCCGAGAACTTGCCGCCCGAATGGAGCGTCGTCATGATGACCTCGAGCGTGGATTTGCCCGGATATTTCGGATGCTCGCCAACGGGGATGCCGCGGCCGTTGTCGCTCACCGTGACCCGGTTGCCTTCTTCCAGACGCAGCTCGATGCGGTTGGCGTGGCCAGCGACCGCTTCGTCCATCGCGTTGTCGAGAACCTCGGCGACCAGATGATGAAGCGCCCGGTCGTCGGTCCCGCCGATATACATGCCTGGGCGGCGGCGGACGGGCTCCAGCCCTTCGAGCACCTCGATCGATGAGGCATCGTAGTCCCCGCTGGAAGCGGGCGCGTTTTCGAACAGGTCGTCGGACATTCTTGCCTATATCGCTCGCCTTGCTCCCGCCGACAAGGCGAGGGCGGGGCTTGTCGTCAGGAACGGCTCAGTCGAAAGCCTGCGGTGCCGCCTCGACGATCACCACCCGGTCGTTGCGGACCTCGCGCACCTCCATGGCTCGCTGCACCACGCCGTTGCGCGCAAAGCGGAACGGGCCGTCGAGGCCCAGGAACCCGCCTTCGTCGTAAAGCTGGGAGGCCGGGAAGTCGCGCCCAACGCGCCAGTCATTGGCGATCCGGAGCACCAGCAGCACGGCATCATAGCCGAGCGTCGCGATGCGGTAGGGCTGGCTGCCGAAGCGCGCTTCGTAGCTGTCGAAGAACCGCTTGTAGCGCTCGTCCGGAACCGCGGAAAAGATCGCTCCGCGCAAGGCCGAGGCGCGCGTGACCGAAGCTTCGCCGCTCCATAATTCGGTGCCGATGATCATCGGTTTCTGCTGGCCCGCCCGCAGTGGTCCGGCGCCCTGTGCGGAGAGACGGGCACCGTCGGCGATGATCACCGCATCGTAGATCCCGCGCGCCGCGAGCCGCTGGGCGGCGCTGGTGATCGAGGTGTTGCCGCGATCGTAGACCTCCCGATCGACGAAGCGCCCCCCGAAGCCCGTCAGAGACTGCCGCAGCGCAGCCTCGGCGCGCCGGCCGTATTCACCGTCAGGTGTGAGAATGGCGAAATTGTTCGCGCCGCGCGCATGGGCGTAATTCACCGAACGCGCGATCGACTGTTCGGGGATGTGACCCATCACGAACACGTCGGGCGAAGCGACGGACGCATCGTTGGAGAAGGAAATCATGGGCACGCCGGCGGGGCGCGCTTCGGCGAGGACCGAGGCGACGTTGCCGCCCATCAGCGGTCCGAGAATCAGCTTATTGCCGTCCGCCACGGCTCGCCGGGCCGCGTCGCGCGCATCCCCCGACGTATCATAGGTGGTGATTCGCAGATTCTGCGCGCTCGTGTCGAGGATTGCCATTGTGGTGGCGTTGGCGATCGCCTGGCCGACTGCACCGTTGTCGCCCGACATCGGTACCAGCAGGGCAACGCGATGCCGATCCGTATCGACCGGCAGGTCGCTCGCGCTCGGCGTCGGCGTCGGTGCAGGTTCGACAGGGCGGCTCGCCGGCTCGGCACCGCGCGGAATGATCGAACAGGCGCCGAGCAGGACTGCTATGCTGGCGACGCCGAGGTGCCGCCTGGTGATGGAAGACGTCACCGAAAAACTCTTCATGCTTGCCGCGTCCCTCTGTTCGCGTTCATGGAGGCGCGGTGAGCGAAGCTGCACCCGATCCCGAACCCCTGTCTCCCGGTCTCTATATCGTGGCCACACCGATTGGCAATTTGGGTGATATCACCCTGCGCGCGATCGAGACGCTGCGACGCTGCGAAGGCGTGGCCTGCGAGGATACGCGCGTCACCGGAAAGCTGTTGAAACATCTCGGCATCTCGAAGCCGATGTGGCGCTACGACGATCACAGCGAAAGCCGCGATAGGGGCAGGCTCGTCGATTCGATGAGGACGCGAGCGGTCGCGCTGGTCAGCGATGCCGGTATGCCGTTGGTGAGCGATCCGGGTTATCGCCTAGTCAACGATGCGCGGGCCGAGGGCATTGCCGTGACCGTCGTCCCCGGCGCGAGCGCGGCCATTGCGGGGCTTGCGGTCAGCGGCCTGCCCAACGACCGTTTCCTCTTCGCCGGCTTCCTGCCGAGCAAGGACAAGGCGCGGCGCGAGGTGCTGGAAGAACTGGCTGGGATCGATGCAACGCTGATTTTTTACGAGACCGCGCCACGGCTTCTCAAATCGCTCGCCCAGATCGGCAAGACCATGCCGGACCGCGAAATCGCCGTTGCCCGCGAACTGACCAAGCTGCACGAGGAATGCCGTCGTGGTCTATCCGCCGGACTGATCGCATGGTTCGAAGCGCATCCTCCAAAGGGTGAGATCGTGCTGCTGCTGGGGCCGCCGGTTCCCGTCCATTCGGACGATGCCGATATCGACGCTCTGCTGTGGGAGGCGCTGGAAACGAACAAGCCTTCGCAGGCCGCCGCGCAGGTCGCCAGGAACACCGGCGCGGACCGCAAGGCTCTTTATGCCAGAGCGCTGGAAATGCGCCGCGAATGAAGCGCCAGCTTGCGGAAAGGAGCGGCCGGGAAGGCGAAGCTCGTGCCGCCATGTGGCTGCGCGCGAAAGGCTGGCAGATCCTTTCGACCCGGGTGAAGACCCCGGCGGGAGAGATCGACCTGATCGCCAAGCGCGGAGGGATCATCGCTTTCGTCGAGGTCAAGTGGAGGCGGCGCAAGGCCGATCTCGACCTCGCCATCGACGAGTACCGGCTCGCCCGTGTGGCTGCGGCGGTGGAGGCGGTCGCGCATCTCTACGCGGAAAATGGCGAGGATATCCGGATCGACGTGATGCTCCTTGCGCCCGGTGCCTTCCCCCGCCACATCGAGAACGCATGGCAACCCTGAACCTACCAGCAATCAAGGAATGCGAATGACCCTCCGCGTCGCCGTCCAGATGGACCCGCTGGCATCGATCAACATCGGAGGAGATTCGACCTTCGCGCTGATGGAAGCGGCGCAGGCGAGGAACGCTACGCTGTTCCACTACGATGTCGGCACGCTCGCCTGGGAAAGCGACGGGAGTCCGCGCGGCCGGATCACCGCGCTTGGCTCGCCCGTCACCGTCCGGCGCGAGGAAGGCAACCATTTCACCGCCGCCGAACCCCGCCGGATCGATCTGGCGCGCGACGTCGATGTCGTGCTGATGCGGCAGGACCCGCCCTTCGATCTCGGCTATATCAGCGCGGCCTTTCTCCTCGACCGGCTGCGGGGCGAGACGCTGGTGGTGAACGATCCGCGCGAAGTCGTGAACGCACCCGAAAAGATGTTCGTGCTCGACTATGCGCGTTTCATGCCGCCGACGTTGATCGCCCGCACGCTAGACGAGGTTCGCGCTTTCCAGGAGAAACACGGCGCGGTTGTGGTGAAGCCGCTTCACGGCAATGGCGGCAAGGCGATCTTTCGCATCGATGCCGACGGCACCAACATGTCGGCCCTCTTCGAGGTGTTCAACCAGACCTGGCCGGAACCGCACATGGTTCAGCCCTTCCTTCCCGAAGTGAGCGAGGGCGACAAGCGCATCGTGCTGGTGGATGGCGAAGTCACCGGCGCGATCAATCGTTTCCCGGGCGAGGGCGAGTTCCGCTCCAACCTTGCGCAGGGCGGCCATGCCGAAGCCGCGACGCTCACGGCTCGCGAGGAAGAAATCTGTGCGGCGATGGGGCCGGAGCTTAAGCGGCGCGGGCTGGTCTTCGTCGGGATCGATGTGATCGGCGGCAAATGGCTGACGGAGATCAACGTCACCAGCCCGACCGGCATTGTCGCCATCGACCGTTTCAACGGAACCGACACCGCCGGGCTGATCTGGGGCGCGATCGAACGCCGGCTGGCGAACCAGTAGCGCGTTGGCGCGTTGGGCCAGACGTGAACGAATTCATCATCGAGGCCATCCGACTGGGCGGACTGCTCGGCATCTTCGTGCTGATGGCACTGGAGAATGTCTTTCCGCCCATGCCGTCCGAAGTCATCATGGGCTTTGCCGGCGTGCTGGTGGCGCGCGGGCAGATGGACTTCACGCCGGTCCTCGTCGTCGGCACGCTCGGCACGGTGGCAGGCAATATGTTCTGGTACTGGCTCGGCATCCGCTGGCGCGAAGATCAGGTGCGGGGCTTCGTGAACAAGCGCGGCCGGTGGCTGACAATGGAGTGGGACGATTTCGTCCGCGCGCGGAAGGTCTTCCGCAGGCATGGCGAATGGATCGTCTTCCTGCTGCGCTTTTCCCCGTTCTTGCGGACGATCATTTCGCTTCCGGCAGGGCTCGCCCGGATGAAGCTGTGGCGTTTCGCGCTCTTCACTTTCCTAGGCTCGCTGATCTGGAACGGGGCGCTGCTGCTCGGCGGCAAGATGCTCGCGGGGCTGATAACCGAATACGAAACCGTGGCGAGTTGGCTCGTCGCCGGAGCGATCGGGCTTGGGGTTCTCTGGTATGCCTATCGCGTCGCGACCTGGAAGCCGCGCAGCCAGCGCTAGTTCCGTTCGCGCGGGTGGGCGCTGCGATAGGTTTCGAGCAGCGTCGCGGCATCGACCTTGGTGTAGATCTGCGTCGAACCAAGGCTCGCATGGCCAAGCAGTTCCTGTAGGCTCCTGAGATCGGTTCCTGCGCCCAGCAGATGTGTAGCAAAGCTGTGCCGCAAGGCATGCGGCGTTGCTGTCGCCGGTAGGCCGAGCGCTGCTCGTGCGCGGGCGGTCGCCTTCTGAACCATGCCCTGCGAAAGCGGACCGCCCTTGGCACCGCGAAACAACTCGTCCTCCCGCGCAATCGCCCACGGACAGTTCGCGAGATATTCAGCCACCGCTTCCCGCACGAGCGGAATGATCGGCACGACGCGCTGCTTGCCGCCCTTGCCGGTGACGGTGATGCGTTCGCCCAGCGGCAGGTCGCTGCCCTTCAATGACAGCGCCTCGGCAATCCGCAGTCCGGCGCCGTAGAGCAGGAGCAGGACCGCCCTGTCGCGCGCGCCGATCCACGGCTCAGCCGCCTGATCCGCGACTTCTTCGGCTAGATTGCGCGCATCGTCCGGAGTCACGGGGCGGGGCAGTCCCTTCTTCAGGCGTGGCCCGCGCAATCGCGGCGCATTGCCTTCCATACCGACCTTTTCGCGCGCGAAACCGATCAGGGCACGCAAAGCCGAAAGTTCACGCGCGATCGAGGCGTTGACCAGCCCCTCGGCCCGGCGATCCGCGAGATGGGCGCGAAGATCCGAGGTGGTGAGCCGCGCAATCTCGGCCCAGTTCGAGGCAGATCTGTCTTCCAGGAGACGCTCGGCGGCGCTGCAATAGCCCCGCACGGTATGGGGCGAGCGACGCCGTCCCGTCGCGAGGTGATCGTGCCACTCGGCAAGCAGATCATGGACGGTCAAGCGGCCACCAGCCCATCGGCGACGATCTCGCCGAGCAGGGCGTCGAGCACGGGCATTCCATTCTCGCTGACGCCGAGCCGCTGTCCCTCGCGCCAGATCAGTCCGGCGTCCAGATACCGCGTGATCCGGTCGTCGTCGACGAGCGCCGTGGCGTCCATGCCGAACCGCGTTTCGAGTCGGGCAAGGTCCACACCCTCGGCCAGACGCAGGCCCATCAGCAGCGCCTCCATGGCCTGTTCCTCCGGCGACAATGCCCGCTCTTCGGCCATCCCGTGGCCGGCCTCTGCAATCCGCGCCAAGTAGTTCTCCGGCTTCCTGACGCGGTTCGTCGCCAGCCCATCGCGCCGTCCATGCGCGCCGGGGCCGACACCCAGATAATCCTCGTATCGCCAGTAAGTGAGGTTGTGGCGGCTTTCCTGACCCGGCACGGCATGATTGCTCACCTCGTAAGCCGGACGCCCGGCAGCGCGGGTCATTTCCCGGGTCAGCGCGAAGAGGTCGGCCGCCGGATCGTCGGCGAGCGGATCGAACACTCGCCGCCGCACGTCGGTGGCGAAGCGCGTGTTTGGCTCGATCGTGAGCTGGTAGAGCGACAGGTGATCGGTCCCGATCGCCAGCGCGCGCTCGAGTTCCCCGTGCCACGCCGTCTGGTTCTGACCGGGACGCGCATAGATGAGGTCGATCGAGACACGCGCGAACTCCTTCTGCGCGATGCCGATAGCCTTCAGCGCCTCGTCGGCATTGTGGAGCCGACCGAGAAACCGCAGCGCCTCGTCCTCGAGCGACTGGACGCCTAGCGACACGCGGTTCACTCCCGCTTTGGCCAGATCGGCGAAATTGGCTGCCTCGACCGAGGAAGGATTGGCTTCCAGGGTGATCTCGATCCCATCCGCAAAGCCGAACAGCGTCCCTGCTTCGTCCAGCAGCGCGCCGACAAGCGCCGGCGGCATCAGGCTGGGCGTGCCGCCGCCGAAGAAAATGCTTCGAAGCGGCGTAATTTCTGCGCGGTCCGCCTCATACCGCAAGTCCCGGACCAATGCTTTCTGCCAAGCGGCGATGTCGGTTTTCTCGCGGACATGGCTGTTGAAGTCACAATAGGGACACTTCGCGAGACAGAACGGCCAGTGGAGGTATAGAGCTTGGGGCATGGCGCCTTTAACAAAATATTAAGGAAAATTGGTAGAAACCTGAACGCATGAAGCGAAGGGTCGCAAAGTTCGCGCTGATCTCGAGCGCTATCGCCAGCCTGTTTGCCACGGAGCTGGGCGCTGCCGCAAGTGCGGGCGAGCGCGGCACGCCGTCGCACCTGAATCAGGCACGGGTCGCGGCTGTGGCGAACCATACGCATTCGAACGGGACGATCGAACGCCGCATCCTCGCCTCGCACAACGACGAGCGCGGTCGGCTCGGCCTTGCCCCGCTCAAATGGAATCGCGATCTCGAACGCGAGGCTGCCGACTGGGCGCGCGAGTTGAGCCGGCGAGGTGTTCTTCAGCACGCCTCTCGCGATGTTCGCAACGGAACCGGCGAAAACCTTTGGATGGGAACAGCGGGGGTCTGGAACATCGATACGATGGTGGGCATGTTCCTCGACGAGCGCAAACATTACCGTCACGATCAGTTTCCGAACATCTCGCGGACCGGCAACTGGGCCGATGTCGGGCATTATTCGCAGATCGTGTGGCGCGACACGCAGGAAGTCGGCTGCGCGGTGCATACCGCTCGGGGAAACGACGTTCTGGTCTGCCGGTACTGGCCGGCGGGCAATGTCTGGGGTTCGCGCGCCTACTGAACTAGCGGATCAGCCGCCGGTGCCGAACTGCTCGGCCACGAGCTTGGCGAAGGCATCGGCGCGGTGACTGATGCGATGCTTTTCCTCGGGCTCGATCTCGGCATAGGTCCGGTCCATCCCCTCGGCAATGAAGACCGGATCGTAACCGAAACCGAGTTCGCCGCGCGGGGGCCAAGTCAATCTGCCGCGTGCTACCCCTTCATAGACCGCGGTTTCTCCATCCGGCCAGGCAATCGCTAGGACGCAGTGAAAGGCGCCGTCGCGCGCGACGTTCGGTCCCTTGGCCTGGAGCATCCCCTCGACCTTGCCCATGGCCATGAACCAGTCGCGGCCCGGCTCGCCCTCGAACCATTGCCGCTCGGCCCAGTCGGCGGTGTAGACGCCGGGCCGGCCGTCCAGCGCATCGACCGACAGACCGCTGTCGTCGGCGAGGGCAGGCAACCCGGAGGCCTCCGTTGAGGCGCGCGCCTTGATCAGCGCGTTCTCGACGAAACTGGTTCCGGTCTCGGCTGGCTCGGGGAGGCCGAGCGAGCCGGCCGACAGGCACTTCAACCCGTGCGGCGCAAGCAGGGCCGAAATCTCTTTCAGCTTGCCCGTATTGTGCGTCGCGATGACCAGACTGCCCGAGCCGAGCCGCCGCGTCACTTGCGCACGGCCTCTTCCTGTGCGGCGAAGATGCGATCGCAGCCCATCCGCGCGAGGCGCAGGAGGCGCAGCAGTCCCTCTTCGTCGAACGGCGCGCCTTCGGCAGTGACTTGCGATTCCGCGATCTTGCCACCTTCGATCAGGACGAAATTGGCGTCCGCTTCGGCGTTCGAATCCTCAGGATAGTCGAGATCGAGCACCGGCGTGCCGTTGTAGATCCCGCAGGACACCGCGGCGATCCGGGCGGTGATCGGGTCTTCCTTGAGCACGCCCTGCTTCATCAGCCCGTCGACCGCCAGCCTTAGCGCCACCCAGGCGCCGGAGATCGATGCCGTGCGCGTGCCGCCATCGGCCTGCAGCACGTCGCAATCGAGCGTGATCTGCCGTTCGCCGAGCTTCTTCAGATCGACAACCGCGCGCAGCGAGCGCCCGATCAGCCGCTGGATTTCCTGCGTCCGGCCGCCTTGCTTGCCCTTAACCGCCTCGCGCATTCCGCGCGTGTGGGTCGAGCGCGGGAGCATCGAATATTCGGCCGTAACCCAGCCTTCGCCCTTGCCGCGCATCCACGGCGGGATCCGTTCCTCGATGCTCGCATTGCAGAGCACCCGCGTCTCGCCGAAGCTGACGAGGCAGGACCCCTCGGCATGGCTGGTGAAACCGGTTTCGATGGTGATGGCGCGCATTTCGTCGGGCGCGCGTCCGGAAGGTCGCATGGGGTTCTCCACTGTCGCGGGGGCAATTTCGCTAGCTTGAGGCGGACCCCTAGCGCGGCCCGGACGTATAGGCCAGACGCACTCTGGAAGGGCGATCATGCAAAACCGAATTCTCGCCGCTCTCGCTCTCGCCCCGCTTGCCGCCTGTGCCACCGTACCGGCGCTGGAGGCCGGAGCGGAGCGGATCAGTTTCTCTGCCGAACCCTGCTACGGCTTCTGCCCGGCATTCGAAGTGACGGCGGGCGCCGATGGGGAGGGGCGCTACGAAGGTCGCTCTTCGGTCAAGGTCACCGGGGCGCGGCAATTCTCCGTAACTCCGGAGGAATTCGCTGCCTTCCGTGACCGGCTTGCGCCCTATCGCCCGGCGCAGGACGTGCGCTACGATCACGAGAACTGCGATGCCCCCCTCGCTACGGACATGCCCGCTGTCCAAGTGATCTGGCGCGAGGCGAACGGGCGTTCGACCACGCTCGACTGGTACATGGGCTGCGCGCAGCCCGGCCTCGCCGAGAACCGGGAGGCAATCTACGGCGCATGGCGCGAACTGCCGCTCGAAGAGCTGGTCGGCGCCGACAGCGAAAGACAGGGCTACGCGCGGCCCTGATTGCGCGTTAGCCACCGCTTCTTCATAACCGTCCCCATGTCGCCGACCCCGATCACCGAAATGACCGACCGCGCCCGAGCGATCTTTCGCCTCGTGGTGGAAGGCTATCTCGAGAGCGGGCAGCCGGTCGGTTCCAAGACGCTGGCGGGCGGGTCGGGGCTGAACCTGTCCCCCGCCTCCATCCGATCGGTGCTTGCGGAACTGGAACAGCGCGGCCTGCTCGCTGCGCCGCATACCAGCGCGGGGCGGATGCCGACCGATACCGGACTGCGCCTCTTCGTGGACGCGATGATGCAGGTTGCCGAACCGACCGATCACGAACGTGCCGCGATCCGCCAGCGGCTCGACGAGAAGGGACCGATCGAACAGGCGCTGGAAGAGGCAAGCGCGCTTCTGTCGGATCTTTCCGGCGCGGCCGGAATGGTCATGGTGCCGGCGCGCGAACCTCGCCTGGCGCAGGTGAGCCTGACCGCCCTGGATGCCAACAGGGTCCTCGCGATCCTGGTGGCGGAAGACGGACAGGTCGAGAACCGCATCCTCACCTTGCCAGTCGAGGCGATGGGCACCTCGCTCGAACAGGCGAGCAATTTTCTCACCGCAAGGGCGAGGGGGCGAACGCTCGCCGAAGCGGCGCGCAGCGTAGCGGCCGAGATCGCCAGCGAACGCAGCGCGCTCGACGAGGCGAGCCGCGATCTGGTCGCGCGTGGCATCGCGACCTGGACCGAAGATTCCGCCAAGCGACCGGTGCTCATTGTCCGGGGACAGGCCAAGCTGCTCGACGAGATGGCGTTGGGGGATATCGAAAGGGTCCGCTCTCTGCTCGACGATCTTGAGTCAAAGCAATCTGTCGCATCACTGCTCGAACGCGCGCGCGAGGCCGAAGCCACGCGCATCTTCATCGGCAGCGAGAACCGCCTGTTCTCCCTCTCGGGCTCGTCGGTGATCGCCGCTCCCTATCGCGACCGCGAGGGCAGGGTGGTCGGAGTGCTGGGGGTGATCGGGCCGACGCGGTTGAATTACGCGCGGGTCGTCCCCATGGTGGACTTCACCGCCCGCCAGCTGGGCAAACGCATCGGACAAATGGAACAATCGTGATCGAGGCAAACGAACAACCGCGGGATGAAGCGGTGGAGAAGGAACTGGACGGCGTACCCGAGGAAATGCTGTCCGATGACGAGGGCGAGCAAGAGGCGGACGGCGCGCTCGACGATGCTCTCGCCGCGCTCAGAGGCGATCTGGAAACGGCAAAGCAGGACGTTCTCTACGCCCGCGCCGAGACGCAGAACGTCCGCCGCCGGATGGAGAAGGACGTGCAGGACGCGCGCAACTACGCCGCGACCGGTTTCGCCCGCGACATTCTGAGCGTGGCCGACAATCTCACGCGCGCAGTCGATTCCGTGCCTGCCGACCTTCGCGGAGACGAGAAGCTGAAAGGCTTCATCGCCGGAATCGAGGCGACGCAACGCGAGCTCGACAAGGTGTTCGGGCAGCACGGCATCACCCGGATCGCGGCCAAGGGCATGCCGCTCGATCCCAACCAGCACCAGGCAATGCTGGAAATCCCGACCGGCGAGCACGAGCCCGGTACCGTGGTCCAGGAAATGCAGGCCGGTTACATGATCAAGGACAGGCTCTTGCGTCCGGCCATGGTCGGAGTGGCGAAAAAGCCCGACTGAGTTTCGGGCTGGCCTACGGGAACATCGGCTTTCCCCGTTGGTATTGCTCGCATCAGGGACGTCAACGGAGACTATTGATGCAAACGAAGCTGCTGCTCGCACCCGCCCTCGCACTGTCGACGCTGGGTCTCGGCGCCTGCGCCGAGAACTACGCTGTGGAAGGTGCCGGTCTCGGCGCTGCTGCCGGTGCCGGCCTTGCCGCCATCACTGGGGGCGACTTCGAAACCTATGCGCTAGCCGGTGCCGCCATCGGCGGCGTCGTCGGTTATGCCAAGGACAAGAACGATCGCTGCGACGGCTACTACGACAATGGTCGCTACGTCGACGACGACTGTCGTTACGATGATCGCTATTCGCGCTACTGGTAATCCGGAAACGACGCGATAAACGGGCGGCTGCGTACTGCGCGGCCGCCCTTTTGCAATGCGCGAAACAGTTGGCGGTTCAGGTTCCGGTGCCCGGAAACCGCACGAGCAGATCGTAAGCCGAGACGTCCGCCGCACCCGCCAGCTTTATGCCGTTGCGAAGCCAGAAGGCGTGCTTCACGATTTCGGCCTGCTGTTCGATCCCGTAACGCTCGAGCGGCCAGCCAGGCTTGAGGCTGTAATCATAGCGCGCCCATGGTCTCCGGTTGAGCACCAGAAACCACTCTCCCTTCGTCTGGGTTTGCCAGACATGGGTTAGCTCGTGGATCAGCAAGCCCTTCCGGATCGTGCTTTCCCGTGCGAAATCATCGCAGTAGGTGTCGCCGCCCGGATGAAAATGTAGATGGCCGCGCGGCGCCATGGTGACCGTCTTCGGCTGGAAGAACGCCCATTTCCGGCGTCGAAGGGTCACCCGCGAATAGTCGATCGCGGTACCGAAGACCGTCCGGGCCAGCGCGATCTCGCCAGCGGTCATCGCCCGTTCCCCGCCCACGGGGCAGGGCGGGGGCGGATCGTCCTCGGCGGCGAGAGCGGCGCTCAAGGAAGGATCAGCGCTCTTCGCCCGCCGCCATCACCGGGACGTCGAAGCTCTGCTTGTCGCCGCCCGCGATGGTGAAGGTGACTTCGGTCGTGGTGCCAGGTTGCAGTTCGGGCGACACGTCGAAGGCCATCACGTGCTTGCCGCCTGGCGCGAAGCTGACCTTGTCACCGGGCTTCAGCATCAGCGGTGGCATCTCTGCCATCGTCATCTCGAAATCGTATTCCATCATGTCGTGCAATTCGGCGCGGCCCGCCTGCGCGACATCGACCCGGCGGATCGCGATGTTGCGACCTCCGTCATAGGCCATGTCCATGTAGATCGCCGCCGGATTGCCCGCGACGGGCGCCAGCATCATGCGCGGATTGCTGATGGTCAGGCCCGCGATCCCTTCTTCCGCCGCAACCGGCGCTTCTTCTTCGCCACCCGAACAGGCGGCGAGCGAAAGGCTCGTAGCGGCGAGCGCCGCGGCGATGAATAAGTGCTTCGTCATGGTGGTATGCCCCTCTCTAATCCGTGCCGTTTTTCTAGCGGCGCGTTTCCCTTGTGCCAAGGAATTGCGCTCCTATATCCCCTGCGTCAACCGAGCCGCCGACCGGTTTCGCCCTATGTGGGAGACCTATTGTGCGGCGTCCAACAAACTGAAATGATGGGGAAACCATGGCTAAAGTAATCGGTATCGATCTCGGCACCACCAACTCCTGCGTTGCCGTGATGGACGGGGGCAAACCCAAGGTCATCGAGAATTCCGAAGGCGCGCGGACCACGCCTTCCATCGTCGCTTTCACCAAGGATGGCGAGCGACTGATCGGACAGCCGGCCAAGCGCCAGGCGGTCACCAATCCGGACAACACCCTCTTCGCGATCAAGCGCCTCATCGGCCGCCGCTTCGACGATCCCATGACCAAGAAGGACATGGATCTGGTCCCTTACGACATCGTCAAGGGCAAGAACGGCGACGCCTGGGTCGAGGCCGGCGGAGAAGACTATTCACCCAGCCAGGTTTCCGCCTTCATCCTTCAGAAGATGAAGGAAACTGCCGAGAGCTATCTCGGCGAGGACGTGCAGCAGGCCGTCATCACCGTTCCCGCCTACTTCAACGACGCCCAGCGCCAGGCGACCAAGGACGCCGGCCAGATCGCTGGCCTCGAAGTGCTGCGCATCATCAACGAGCCGACCGCGGCTGCGCTCGCCTATGGCATGGACAAGGAAGACGGAAAGACGATCGCCGTCTATGACCTCGGCGGCGGCACCTTCGACGTTTCCGTTCTCGAGATCGGCGATGGCGTTTTCGAGGTGAAGTCGACCAATGGCGACACCTTTCTCGGCGGCGAGGACTTCGACCAGGCGATCGTCGAATATCTCGCGGACCAGTTCAAGAAGAAGGAGAACATGGATCTCCGGACCGACAAGCTGGCCCTGCAGCGCTTGAAGGAGGCGGCCGAGAAGGCGAAGATCGAGCTTTCGAGCGCGCAGAGCACGGAGGTCAACCTGCCCTTCATCACCGCCCGCATGGAAGGCGGAAGCTCCACGCCGCTGCACCTGGTCGAGACGATCAGCCGCGCGGATCTCGAAAAGATGGTCGGCGATCTCATCAAGCGGACGCTCGAGCCGTGCAAGAAGGCGCTTCAGGACGCGGGTGTTACCAAGGATGGCATCGACGAGGTGATCCTCGTCGGCGGCATGACCCGCATGCCGAAGGTGCGTCAGGTGGTCGAGGAGTTCTTTGGATCGAAGCCGCATACCGGTGTGAACCCCGATGAAGTCGTCGCCATGGGCGCCGCGATCCAGGCTGGCGTGCTTCAGGGTGACGTCAAGGACGTGCTGCTGCTCGACGTGACGCCGCTGTCGCTCGGCATCGAGACGCTGGGCGGCGTGTTCACTCGTATGATCGACCGCAACACCACGATCCCGACGAAGAAGACCCAGACCTATTCGACTGCCGAGGACAATCAGCAGGCGGTGACGATCCGGGTCGCTCAGGGCGAGCGCGAGATGGCGGCCGACAACAAGATGCTCGGCCAGTTCGACCTCGTCGGCATTCCGCCGGCACCGCGTGGCGTGCCGCAGATCGAGGTTACCTTCGACATCGACGCCAACGGCATCGTCAACGTCAGCGCCAAGGACAAGGGCACCGGCAAGGAACAGCAAATCCGCATCCAGGCTTCGGGCGGTCTCAGCGACGCCGACATCGACCAGATGGTCCAGGACGCGGAGAAGTTCGCCGAGGAGGACAAGAAGCGTCGTGCCTCGGCCGAAGCCCGCAACCAGGCCGACAGCCTCGTCCATGCGACCGAGAAGCAGATCGAGGAGCATGGCGACAAGATCGACGCCGGGCTCAAATCTGACGTCGAAGCCAAGATCGCCGAGGTCAAGACTGCGCTCGAGGGCGACGATGCCGAAGCGATCGAGGCCAAGGCCAAGGAACTGACCGAAGTCGCGATGAAGATGGGTCAGCAGATCTACGAGCAGGAGCAGGCCAGCGCCTCTTCCGCCGCGCCGGGTGGCCACACCGACAGCGGTGAGCAGCCTACTGACGACGACGTGGTCGACGCAGAGTTCTCCGAAGTCGACGAAGAAAACAAGGGCTGAGCCCGATGAAACGCTTCCCGCCGCCGGTGCTCTCTAGCGCCGGTGGCGGTTAGCGTTCGGGCGAGCGAACATTATGTCGGCAACCGATATCGATTTCTACGAACTTCTCGGCGTATCGCGCGATGCGGACGGGGGGACGATCAAGTCCGCCTATCGCAAGCTGGCGATGAAGCACCATCCGGACCGCAATCCGGGCTGCACCGAGAGCGAGGCGACCTTCAAAGCGATCAGCGTCGCCTATGATTGCCTCAAGGACCCCCAGAAGCGCGCGGCCTACGACCGCTATGGCCACGCCGCGTTCACCCAGGGGATGAGCGCGGGCGGCGGCGCCGGACATCAGGATTTCGGTGATATCGGCGATATCTTCGAAACCATCTTCGGCCAGGCTTTCGGCGGCGGGGGCGGACGGGCACAGGCTCGCCGCGGTGCCGACCTGCGCTACGACATGGAGATCTCGCTCGAGGATGCCTTTCACGGCAAATCGACGCAGATTACTATCGAGGTCAGCGAAACCTGCGACACCTGCCACGGTTCGGGCGCTACGCCTGGCACCGGCAAGCGAACCTGCAATCTGTGTTCCGGTTACGGGAAAGTTCGCGCAAAGCAGGGCTTCTTCGTGGTCGAGCGCCCCTGCCCCAATTGTCATGGGCGAGGCGAGGTGATCACCACCCCGTGCCGCGACTGCCGGGGCGAAGGCCGCGTCGATGTGCAGCAGACCATCGACGTCGAGATTCCGCCAGGCGTCGACACCGGCACGCGCATCCGCCTTTCGGGGAAGGGCGAGGCCGGACCGAACGGTGCGCCTTCGGGAGACCTGTACATTTTCGTCCATTTGAAGCCGCACACGATCTTCCAGCGCGAGGGCACAACATTGGCCACCCGTGTTCCGGTGAGTTTCACCACCGCGGCCTTGGGCGGCGAGATCGAACTGCGCGACCTTGCCGGTGAGCCCGTGACGCTTTCGGTCCCGGCGGGTCTGCAGTCGGGCCGGCAGCTGCGCCAGCGTGGCAGCGGGATGCCGGTGCTCCAAGGTCGCGGGCGCGGCGATCTGGTCGTCGAGATCGTGGTCGAGACACCGACCAAGCTCAGCAAGGAGCAGAAGGCGCTGTTGCAGCAGTTCCGCGAAACCGAAACCGGCGAGGAATGTCCGGAAAGTCGCGGCTTCTTCGAAAAGCTCAGGACGGCTTTCGCATCCTGACCTGATGAGCGCGGCGCCGGACTTAAATCAGTCCAGCCGCGCCGTCACCTCGTTGCGAAGTCGCGTAATCAGCGCACTGTTGCAGCGCCCCGCCGCATCCTCTTCATCGAGTATGGCAAGGAAGACGTCGCGCTTCATCGTTCGGCACAGGGAATCCTCAAATTTCTCGTCGACCGTCGAGGTCACCAGATCGACCATGCGCTCGGCACCGTGCAGGCGCCCCCATAGATAGTCGTTCTCACGATAGGCGCGGCTGAAGAAGGCACCGAAATTGTAGAACTCGGTGCCGCGCAAGGTCGCCGCCGTTCCGCCTTCGCGAATGCTGCGCGCATCTTCGGGAGAGATGCGGTCGACCTTGACCGGGTCGAATTCCGTCAATCCTTCATTGCGCAGCAGCGGTAGCGTGGCGACGTCGTAATAGGGAAAGCCGAGATAGGTCAGCAGCAATCGCCGCTTGAGATCCTTGGGCATGGCTTCGAGTGCGGTGGCCAGCATCTCCTCGGCTCGGTTGTCGACGTCCGGCAGGCCCCGGCGCTCCGCCAGCAGGTCGAGCATGGTGCCGGGGTCGGACAGTACGTCCTGCGCCGCCTCGGCGAAATCCGGTCCGAGATTGTCGAGCCCTTCGCGATCGAAGTAGAGCGACAGGATGTCGAATACGGCATCGCGGGCGGTTTCCAGCGCCTTCTCGGGAAACTCCGGGTCCTCGTCCCAGTCGCGCGCGAGCCTCCGGGCAAGGAGACGCAGGCGGCGGATACGGAAGCCGATATCGTGCGAGCGGAAGAAATCGATCGCAGCATCGTTCGCTCCCCCTGAGGGGGACGAGAGTGTGTCGAGCCCCCGCCGGGCCAGTTCCTCATGCAACGCCGCCTCGATCGGCGCCTCGTCCGCTAGGCCCAGATCGGGCGCCGCCTCGTAAGCAAGCCGCGCCAACCGCGTGACGATTCCCGCCAGTTTCGCCTGGGCGTAGGCCTGGAAGGCATATCCCGCCTGCTCGGCGGCGGCCTGCTGGGCGCGCTGCCGCCAGCCGTTCAGCCGCTTCGGCGTCGGGCGGTCGAGAAACAGGGTAAATCCGAACAGCTTTTCGACCGCTCCCTCAACTTCGGGGCGCAGACGATTGATGATTTCGCGCAAGCGCAGGGCCTCCCGGCTTTGCTGTTCGAGCGTCTCGAGATTGTCGCGGATCGGCTGTTCGCGGGGAATGGTCGACAGCGAACCGAAGATCGCGCCGAAGAAACCGACCGGCTCGACGTCGCGCTCGCGCAGGGCGGTCGTGCGGTCGGGGCGAGGGTCGATGTAGAGGAAGCGCCGGTCGACTTCGCGCTGGGCGGGGCGGCCGCGCAGCGCTCCGATCGCGCCCTCGAACGGCTTGTTCACCAGCACCGATCCATCAATCAGCGCCACCTGATCCGCGCTTTCCTGTTTCAGGTGCATCGGCATGACGCGTCTCAAGAAAGCCTCGCGCTGCGGCCAGTCTCTTTCGGTCTTTGCCGCAAGCCGATCGATCTCTTCGAGCTGGAGCGGCGGGAAGGCGCCGGGGAAACTCGCGGTCGCGCGCGCCGCAAAAACCAGTTCCAGCGGGTTGGCGAGGTCCGCGCCTCCCGTTGCCGGGGTCCGCACGCGAAAGGCGATCGGCATCCGGTGTTCGCTCTCCTCCACCACTGGCGGACTGTTGATCCTGAGCAGCGAAAGGTAGCCACGAAAATCCGTCGCGGTGACGAACAGGTCGAGCGGATGGCCCGTTGGGAGGAGGGGCGATTGCGTGGGGGCGGCGGCCATTGCCGAGAAGGCCCGTTCCAGCAATTGCGAGAAATTTGTGCCCGAGAAAGGCGGGGCGAACCAGCGACCCCGAATGAGGCGGGAGACTTTCCGCCGGACCTCTTCGCGCGTTTCGGGCGCGACGCTTTCGTCGACCATATTGCCGGGCCGGTCGAGCACCCAGCTGGCGAAAGGCTGCGCCCATATTTTGGCGAAACGCCACAGCGGCCGCGCATCGGGATCGGTCAGCTCATCGACATCGGCCGTGTCGAGCCAGAGTTCCGTCAGCGGTTCGAGTGATTGCCCCGAATGGACCGCCTGCGCCAGAAAGATCGCGTTGATCCCGCCCGCGCTCGCGCCGGAAAGTATGTCCGGTAGAACCCGAAGCCGCAGATCGCGTTCGTTTTGGACGGCCTCGAGAATGCGGGCGTAGGCCCTCTGCACCGGTCCTTCCGGCGTCGTTCCGGCATGAAAATCGCGACTTGCACGGGCGAGATGCCACAACTCCTTGGTGACGCCATGCATGTAGACCGCGAGGCTCACTCCGCCGTAACAGACCAGTGCGATCCTGAGTTCCTTCTGACGCATCGCCAGCGGTTGTGGCGCAGTCCGGCCCGCAAGGCAATTGCGTTCCACAAATGTTCCGTCTAACGATCCTGTCATGGCCAAGCCCAAACGTCGATATGTCTGCCAGGCCTGCGGCAGTGTCGCCCATCGCTGGCAGGGTCAGTGCGGCGATTGCTCGGAATGGAACACGCTGGTCGAAGACGTGCCCGCCACCGTCTTTTCCCAGAAGCACGATCTGTCGAGCGGGGGCAGGGCGGTCGAGTTCGTCTCGCTTGACAAGCCAGGCGAACTGCCCGCGCGTCAGAGCACCGGCCTTGCCGAATTCGACCGGGCGCTCGGCGGCGGGCTGGTGCCGGGTTCGGCGATCCTGATGGGCGGTGATCCGGGCATCGGCAAGTCGACCCTGCTGCTCCAGGCGACGGCACGGCTGGCGCGAGAGGGCAAGTCGGCGGTCTATGTCAGCGGCGAGGAAGCGACCGCGCAGGTGCGGATGCGCGCGGCCCGGCTGGGTTTGGCAGATGCGCCAGTGAAACTTGCCGCGGCGACCGGCGTGCGTGACATCCTGACCACGCTCGGCGCGATGGAGACGCCCGACCTGCTGGTGATCGATTCGATCCAGACGATGCATTCCGACACGATCGAGGGCGCACCCGGCACGGTCAGCCAGGTGCGCGGCTGCGCGTTCGAGCTGATCCGCTACGCCAAGGAAAACGGTGTCGCGCTGGTGCTGGTCGGCCATGTCACCAAGGACGGCAACATCGCCGGCCCGCGCGTGCTCGAGCACATGGTCGATGTGGTGATGAGCTTCGAGGGGAGCGCAGCCACCAGTACCGCATCCTGCGCGCGCTCAAGAACCGCTTCGGCGCCGTCGACGAGATCGGCGTCTTCTCGATGGCATCGGAAGGGCTGGAAGAGGTCGAGAATCCGTCCATGCTGTTCCTCTCCGGGCGCGATCAGCCGCTTGCCGGGAGCGCGGTGTTCCCGGCGATGGAAGGGACGCGGCCGGTTCTGGTCGAAATCCAGGCGCTGATCGTCCGCCTGCAATCGGGGGCCACGCCGCGCCGCGCGGTGGTCGGCTGGGACAGCGGCAGGCTGGCGATGCTCCTCGCGGTGCTCGAATCGCGCTGCGGGCTCAACTTCAGTTCGGCCGAGGTCTATCTCAACGTCGCGGGCGGCTATCGCCTTGCCGACCCGGCGGCGGACCTTGCGGTGGCCGCCGCTCTGGTCAGCGCGCTGGCCGACAGACCGCTGCCCGACCGCAGCGTTTGGCTCGGTGAAATCGCCCTTTCCGGGGAAGTGCGGCCCGTCGCACATGCCGGTCTGCGCCTGCGCGAAGCGGCCAAGCTCGGCTTCGCGCTCGGTTGCGGGCCGGTCGATGCCAAGCTCGCACCGTCGGACATCGACTATCGCGGCGTCGGACAACTGGCCAATCTCGTTGACCGGGTGATGGCGAACGCATAATTCCCGCAGGCAAATGACGGGCTTTGATCTCATTGTCCTCGGCATCGTCGGGGTCGCTGCTGTCGGCGGATTTCTGCGCGGTTTCGTGCAGGAAATCCTTTCGCTCGCCGCCTGGGTGCTGGCCGTGCTCGCTATCCGGTATCTCCACACGCCGCTCACTGCCGCGTTGCAGGATTATTTCGGCTACGGAATTGCCACCGCGGTCCTGGCTTTCGCGCTGCTCCTGCTGATCCCCTACGCCGCGATGAAGCTGATCGCCGCCAACGTCGGCAAGGTGTCGCGCAATTCGGTGCTCGGCCCGATCGACCGGGTGCTCGGCTTCGGCTTTGGCGCGCTCAAGGGCATGGTCATGGTGGTGATCGCCTTCTCGTTGTTGGTGCTGGGCTACGACACGGTCTGGGGCTTTCAGGGGCGGCCGGACTGGATCAGCCAGGCCCGCAGTTACGATCTGGTCGATGCGAGTTCGCGCAGCATGGTCGAGATGATTGCCGAGCGTCGGGCGGCGCTGCAACGCGAAAGCGATCTCCAAGATGCCGACGAAGCGGAATGACCACGAACCGCGTTACGCCGCTTTACACGCCCGAAGTGCTGGCTCTGGCCGTCGAACTGGCAGCCTACCCACCGCTGTCGGACCCTGCTTCCCATGCCGAACTCCGCTCGCGGACCTGCGGCAGCGTCGCGCGCATCGGCCTTGCCACCGATGGCGAGGGCGCGATCGAGACGATTGGCCTGAAGATGTCCGCCTGCGCAATCGGGCAGGCGGCGGCGGCTATCTTCGCCGGCGACGCGCAGGGTAAAAAGGCGGAAGATCTCGACAGCGCCGTCGCGGCGGTCGAAGTCTGGCTGGCCGAGGGCGGGCCCCGCCCCGAATGGCCCCGCCTTGAATTGCTTGACGCGGCGGTGGCCCATCCCGGACGTCACGAAGCGATCCTCCTGCCGTGGAGAGCCGCGGCGGCGGCGCTTTCCAAGGATAACGGCGCGCGCTAGATCGCGACCTACAAGAATGTTCGAGGGGGAGGGTCGAGCCATGGCTGAAGCGTTGCAGCGCGAGCCGAGCGCGAAGGAAATCCGGCTGGTGATCGCAGCCAGCAGCGCCGGCACGATCTTCGAATGGTACGATTTCTTCATCTACGGCACGCTCGCCGCGCTGATCGGTGCGGCCTTCTTCCCGAGCGACAACGAGACGCTGGAAGTGCTGCTGGTCTGGGCCGGATTCGCGGTCGGCTTCGGCTTTCGTCCGCTGGGCGCAATCCTGTTCGGCTTTCTGGGTGACCGGCTCGGGCGCAAATATACCTTCCTCGTCACTGTAACGCTGATGGGAGTGGCGACGGCCGGGGTGGGACTGGTGCCGGGCGCGGACACGATCGGCCTTGCCGCCCCCGCCATCGTGCTGCTGCTGCGCATTTTCCAGGGCCTAGCCCTCGGCGGCGAATATGGCGGCGCGGCGATCTATGTTGCGGAGCACGCCCCGCCCGAGAAACGCGGCTTCTACACCGGCTTCATCCAGGCGAGCGTGGTCGGCGGCTTCGTCCTTTCCATCATCGTCGTCCTCGCCTGCCGCGCGCTGATCCCCCCGGAAGAGTTCGTCGCCTGGGGCTGGCGCGTGCCGTTCCTGCTCAGCATCGTGCTGCTCGCGATCTCGCTGTGGATGCGGCTCAAGCTCAACGAAAGCCCGGTGTTCCAGCAGATGAAGGCCGCCGGGAAGACCGCAGGCAATCCCTTCGTCGAGAGCTTTACCTATCCGGGCAACAAACGCCGCATCCTCACTGCCTTCGGGGTGACGGGCGTGCTGACGACGATCTGGTACACGGCCTTCTTTTCGGCGCTGAGCTTTCTGCGCGGTCCGATGCGGGTGGAGGAAAGCACGGTCGAATGGATCATGTTGGCCGGCGGCGCGATCTCGATGATCTTCTATCCGCTGGTCGGCGCATGGTCCGACAGGGTGGGGCGCAAGCTGCCGATCATTCTTGGCGGCGGGCTGGCGCTGGCGCTGATGTTCCCGATCTTCTGGGGACTGGGTTCGCTCGCCAATCCGGGCCTAAGTGCAGCCGCGCGCACCGCGCCGGTGGTGGTTTCGGGCAGTAGCTGCGCCTACGATCCCTTCGCCGAAACTCAGGAAAGCGAATGCGGGCGCCTCATCGCGAACCTCACCGGTCTTGGTGTCTCCTACGATCTGCGCGAAGGAACGCAGAGCTTTATTGCTGTCGGCAACGAAAGACTTGCCTATGCGGGACTGCCGGATGTCGAGCGCGCCGACGCCGTCCGCGATCTGCTGGGGCGCAGCGGCTACGATCTCGGCACCCAGCAGCCGCCCTTCGTCCGTATCCTCGGCTTGGTGGCGCTGGTCGTCACGATGGGCGGGCTTTCGGCGCTGACCTATGGATCGGTGGCGGCGCTGCTGGCAGAGCTGTTTCCGCCGCAGATCCGCTACAGTTCGATGTCGATCCCCTACCATATCGGCGCCGGCTATCTCGGCGGGTTCCTGCCGCTGATCGCCGCCTATATCATCGCGATGACGGGCAATCCTTTCGCGGGCTTGTGGTACACCTGGGTTGTGGTTGCCCTCGGCATCCTGATCTGCTGGTGGGGCATTCCGAATGGCCCACCTCGAGATTTCGTTGCCGCCACCGATGACGGTTGAGCCTCCTCCTCCCACCCTGCGCCTCCGTATCGACGAAAGCGCGCTGGCAGCGAACTGGCGTGCGCTCGATCGCCTGAGCGGAAGTGCCCGCGCCGGGGCGGCGGTGAAGGCAAATTGCTACGGGCTCGGCGTCGAAACCTGCGTGCCCGTGCTGCGCGATGCGGGCTGCCGGGATTTCTTCGTCGCGCACTGGTCGGAAGTCACCGGGGTCGCCGCCCATGTCGCGCCCGAGCGGATCGCGGTGCTGCACGGGGCGGGCAACCGTGCCGAGGCGGACTATGCCCGCGCGATTGGGGCGCGGCCGGTGATCGACTCGCTTCATCAGGCGAAGCTCTGGACGGAGAGCGGCGGCGGTCCGTGCCACCTGATGGTCGACACCGGCATCAACCGTCTTGGTATCCGACCCGACAAGGCGGGCGATCCCGTAATCCAGGCGCTCGAGGTCGAGGTGCTGCTCAGCCACCTTGCCTGCGCGGACGAGGACAGCGCGATGAACGCCCACCAGCTCGATGCCTTTCGTGCGGTCCTTCCGCAGATCCGCCATCGCGAGGCGAGCCTGTCGAACAGCGCCGGTATTGCGTTGGGTCCGCAATACCGCTTCGATCTGACCCGGCCCGGCCTGTCGCTTTATGGCGGAGTGCCGCGTTCCGAACTCGCAGCGCATATCAGGCAGGTCGCATATCCCGAAGCGGCGCTGATCGCGGTCAAGACCATCCGGGCGGGAGAACATGTCGGCTACAACGCCACCTTCACCGCGCCGCGCGACATGCGGGTCGGCACCGTCTCGCTCGGTTATGCCGACGGCATCCTGCGGGCATGGGCGGGGGCGAGCCTGCGGCACGAAGGGTGCAGCATTCCGATCCTCGGCAAGGTGTCGATGGACATGGTCGTAGTCAACCTGACCGAGGCGCCGAACTTGCAGGAAGGGGATTGGCTGTCGCTGCCCTACGCGCTTCCCGAAGCCGCGGCGCAGACGGGACTCTCGCAATACGAATTACTTACCGTCCTCGGCAATCGCTTCGGCTGATATTGCGCAGCATATTGTGCGAGTGCTAAGCGTCAGTTCGCAGCGCAGCAAAGGAGTGTGCCGGAATGGCCAAACGTGCCGAAGGCGAACCGATCATCATCAAGAAATACGCCAACCGGCGGCTCTACGATACGGAATCCTCCAGCTACATCACGCTCGACGCAATCGCGGCGCTGGTTCGGGAGAACAAGGATTTCCAGGTTGTCGACGCCAAGTCGGGCGAGGACATCACGCATCAGATCCTCACGCAGATCATCATGGAGCGCGAGACATCGAGCGACAAGCAGATGCTGCCCGTCAGCTTCCTGCGCGATCTGATCGGCATGTATGGCAATTCGATGCAGGCGCTGATGCCGACCTATCTCGAAACCAGCATGGCCAATTTCCGCAAGAACCGCGAGGAACTGTCCAGCGCTTTCCAGAAGGGCATTGCCGGCAATCCACTCGCGAAGATCGCCGAGACCAACATGGCGATGATGCGCGCCGCGACCGAGGCTTTCATTCCCGGCACCGCCCGCGGCGGCACGGCCGAACCGCGCAAGGATGACGAGATCGCTGCCCTGCGCGAACAGATGGCCGCGATGCAGAAGAAGCTCGACGCGCTCGGCGACTAGGCCGCTTCAATCCAGACACTCCCGTTCGCCCTGAGCTTGTCGAAGGGCCGCACTTCACTTTAATGCAACGCCCGACGTAAGAACGGTGCTTCGACAAGCTCGGCACGAACGGTTGCTCCCGGGCTGGGCAGCGAAAATCAAGGCTCTTCGACAAATGTCCAATATCCGTCACGCTCTCCAGACCCGGCGCGAAGACGATTTCGCCGCCTGGTATCAGGAAGTCATCGCCGCTGCCGACATGGCCGAGGAATCGGGCGTGCGCGGATGCATGGTCATCAAGCCGTGGGGCTTCGGCATCTGGGAGCGGATGCAGCGCCTGCTCGACGACCGGATCAAGGCCACTGGCCACGACAATGCCTATTTCCCGCTGTTCATTCCGCTCTCCAATTTCGAGCGAGAGGCCGAGCATGTCGAAGGCTTCGCCAAGGAAATGGCGGTGGTCACCCATCACCGTCTGATCGCCGGGCCCGAAGGCGGGCTGGTGCCCGATCCCGAGGCGAAGCTGGAAGAGCCACTGGTCGTGCGGCCCACGTCCGAGACGATCATCGGGGACGCCATGGCGCGCTGGGTCCAGAGCTGGCGCGATCTGCCGCTCAAGCTCAACCAGTGGGCCAATGTCGTGCGCTGGGAAATGCGCACCCGGATGTTCCTGCGCACCAGCGAGTTCCTCTGGCAGGAGGGCCACACCGCCCATGCCGACGCCGCCGAGGCGAAGGAGCACACGCTGACCATGCTCGAGGTCTATCGCGCCTTTGCCGACGAGGATCTCTCGCTAGCAGTGGTCGCGGGCGAGAAGCCGGAGAACGAGCGTTTCCCGGGCGCGGTCGAAACCTGGTCGATCGAGGCGATGATGCAGGACGGCAAGGCGCTCCAAGCCGGCACCAGCCACTATCTCGGAACCAATTTCGCCGAAGCAAGCGGGATCAAGTATCAGAGCCGCGAGGGGGCCGAGAGCCTCGCGCACACCACCAGCTGGGGTGTCTCCACCCGCATGGTCGGCGGCGTCATCATGACCCATGGCGACGATGACGGGCTGCGCGTGCCGCCGCGCATCGCCCCGTGGCAAGTCGTCATCCTCCCGATGCTGCGAGAGAAGCCCGAGGACGAGGCGCTGATCGAATATTGCGAGGGCCTCCGCGCGACGCTCGCCGCGCAGACCGCGCTCGGCGAGCCGGTCCGCGTGCTGCTCGACACCAAGCCCGGCAAGGCGGCGGCCAAGCGCTGGGACTGGGTCCGCAAGGGCGCGCCGGTGATCGTCGAGGTCGGCGGACGCGACATGGAGAACGGCGTCGTCAGCCTGCTGCGCCGCGACGCCTTGTGGGACGAGGCGACCGGCAAGCCCGACTTCGCCACGCCGACGCGCGAGATCGCCGGGCAGACCATCCCCGATATCCTCTCCGACATCCAGGCGGGCCTTCTGACCGCCGCGCGCGAGCGGCGCGATGCCAATATCACCCGCGGCGTCAGCGATTTCGCCGAGGTCGAGGCGCATTTCTCCGATGTGCGCTATCCGGGCTGGGTCGAGGTGCAGTGGTCGAAGCCGACCGGCGCCGCGCTCGATCAGGTGGTCGAGCGGCTGAAGGCGTTGAAGCTCACCATCCGCAACGTGCCGATGGATGCAGCGCCGGTCGACGGGCCCTGCATCTTCACCGGCGATCCCGCGGTGGAGCGCGTGCTGCTCGCGAAAGCCTACTGACGGGGGCTTGCCGAGCTTCGCCTATTGATAGGCAGGCCCGCCGTCACGATATGGCGGGCCATGCAAGACAAGAAAACAAAGCCGAAGCGGCCCTCGAAAAAAACGTTTCAGGGCCTGCCTTCGAAGGAACAGATACTCGAATTCATCCAGACCGCCGATGGCCCCGCGGGCAAGCGGGAGATCGGCAAGGCGTTCGGCCTCAAGGGCCAGGAAAAGATCGCGCTGAAAAAGCGCCTCAAGGACATGGCCGAGGAAGGCCTGATAGACGGCAAGCGCACCGCCTACCACCGGATGGGCGGGGTGCCCAAGGTAACCGTGCTCAAGGTCGTCGCGATCGAGGATGGCGAGGTCTATGCCGAGCCCGAGAACTGGGCGCCGGATGCGGGCGAGAAACCACCCCGCCTGCTGGTGATGGAATCGAAGAAGATGGCGGCGCTGAAGCGCGGCGACCGCTTCCTCGCCCGCAACGAGGAGACCGAGCGGGGCTGGCGCGCGACACCGATGAAGAAGCTGCCCGCCCGGACCGAGGGGCTGATGGGCGTCGTCGAGTTCGACGGCAGTGGCAAGCCTTGGCTCGCCCCGGTCGACAAGCGGGTGCGCAATTCCTCGCCCATCTCCGATGTCGGCGAGGCGAAGGAAGGCGAACTCGTCCTCGCCGAACGCAGCGGCAAGTCGCCGCGCTCCGGCGTGAAGGTCATCGAGGTGATCGGCGATCCGCTGGCGCCCAAGGCTTTCAGCCTGATCGCCATCGCCAAGCACGGCATCCCGCACATCTTCCCCGACGAAGCCCTCGCCGAAGCCCGCCGCGCCGCCGAACTGCCCCTGAGCGAGGACGACCGCGAGGATCTGCGCGATGTTCCCATCGTCGCCATCGACCCGGCGGACGCCCGCGACCACGACGATGCGATCTGGGCCGAGCCCGACGGGAAGGGCGGCTACAAGGCAATCGTCGCCATCGCCGATGTCAGTTTCTACGTCCGCCCCGGCGGCGCACTCGACCGCGAGGCGAGGAAGCGCGGCAACTCCGTCTATTTCCCCGACCGTGTCGTGCCGATGCTGCCCGAAATCCTGAGCGCCGATGTCTGCTCACTGGTCGAAGGGGCGGATCGCGCCGCAATGGCGTGCCACATGACGATCTCGTCCGAGGGCAAGATCACCGACTGGCGCTTCACCCGCGCAACCGTGCGGCTCGCCTCGAACGTGGCCTATGAGGACGCGCAGGCCCGGATCGACGACGGGACCGCGCCCGATCACCTCAAGCATCTCTGGGGTGCGTGGAAGCTGCTCCACGCCGCGCGGGAGGCGCGCGATCCGCTTGATCTCGACCTGCCCGAGCGGCAGGTGCGCCTCAACGACGATGGCGTGATCGAGGAAATCGCCGTGCGCGAGCGGCTCGACGCGCATCGCGTGGTCGAGGATTTCATGATCGCCGCCAATGTCGCCGCGGCCAAGGCGCTCGAGGCGAAGAAGGCGCCCGTCGTCTATCGCGTCCACGAGACGCCAAGCCGCGAGAAGCTGCTGGCTTTCAAGGAATATCTCGCCAGCCAGGGTCGCAACTTCGCCATGGGCCAGGTCATCACGCCGGGCCTGTTCAACCGCCTGATCAAGGATGTCTCCGACCCGGCCGAGAAGGCGCTGATCATGGAAGCGGTGCTGCGCAGCCAGACGCAGGCCTATTACGGCCCCGCCAATGCGGGGCATTTCGGCCTGGCGCTTGGCAGCTACGCGCATTTCACCTCGCCCATCCGCCGCTATGCCGACCTGCTGGTGCATCGCGCGCTGGTCGATGCCTACAAGCTCGAACAGCCGAAATCGAAGCTCGACCTGCCCGAAGGAACGGGCCTCTCCGACCGCGACCGCTCGACGCTCGGCAACATCACCGACGCGATCAGCCAGACCGAACGCCGCGCGATGGAAGCGGAGCGGGACACGATCGACCGCTACGTCGCCGCCTGGCTGTCGGGCCGCGTCGGCGAGACCTTCGACACCCGGATCACCGGCGTGCAGGGCTTCGGCTTCTTCGCCACGATCGACAAGCTGGGCGGCGACGGTCTCGTGCCGGTCAGCACGCTCGGCCGCGAATATTTCCATTACGACGAGGCGGCGCAGAAACTCGTAGGCGAAAAGAGCGGCACCGAGTACGCCGTGGGCGACCGACTGAAGCTGAAGCTTGCCGAAGCCAACGCCCTTACCGGCGCGCTCAAGTTCGAGGTGCCCGACAGCGACGGTGCTCCGATCGAGAAGCGCGGCGAGCGGACTTCGCCGCGCAAGCGCACCCATCAGAAGGGCTCGGGCAAAGGACCTGCGAAGGGCGTCAAGAAAGGCAACGGCGCGCCGCGGCAGAAACACGAACAGAACAAGCGCGGCCGCCCCGGCAACATCCGCCATCAGGGGCGCAAGAAGAAGTGATTCTCAGGTGCTGTCGTCGGCATCCTTGGTTTCGCTGGCGAGCGCATCGAGCCGCGACTGATCGAGGCTGCCCGGGACGATATAGACCGGGCAGGGCAGGGCATGCGCTCCGCCGACGAAGTGGTTGACCAGCGGCCCCGGCCCGCCATCGGTGCCTGCGCCCAGCACCAGTGCGGCGATGTTGTCCTGACCTGCGATGTATTCGCGGATCACTTCGGTCGGCTTGCCCGGACGCACTGCGATGGTCGGCATCTTGCCACCCTCGGCGAAGATATTGCCCGCCGCGGCGTTGGCCATCACCTCGGCCCGGTCGCGCGCCTCCTGTTCGATCGTCGCCTGCACGCCGGCAAAAGCGTTGAAGTTCTGCATCGGCACCAGCGCCAGGATGTGGACCGCCGCGCCGGTCGCCCGCGCGCGCAGCGAGGCGAAGCGGAGCGCCTTCTTGGCCTCTTCGGTCTCGTCCATTACCACCAGATATATTCGCAAGACTGATTTCCCCTGTAAGTCCGACCGCGATTATCCGGGCAAAGCGATCGGGGTGCAAGGGACCTTGCCTGCGCGTTCCATATTGGCCACAGGTGCTCGCCGACCAATCTCCTCCGCAAGGACGCTACGGAAAACCCATGCCCACCCCCATCAAAATGCCCGCCCTGTCCCCCACGATGGAGGAGGGCACGCTGGCCAAATGGCTGGTGAAGGTCGGCGACACGGTCAGTTCGGGCGACATCATGGCCGAGATCGAGACCGACAAGGCCACGATGGAGTTCGAAGCGGTCGACGAAGGCACCATCGCCTCGATCGAGGTGGAGGAAGGGGCCGAGGGCGTGAAGGTGGGCACCGTCATCGCCATTCTCGCGGAAGAGGGCGAGGATGTGGAAGAAGCGGCGAAATCCGCGTCTGCCGGTGAGGATGCCCACGATAACGACGCCGATGCGGAGCCGTCCGAACCCGAAGCGAAAGCGGAAAAGCGCGCCGAACCGGCCAAGGCCCAGCCGCGCCAGAAGGCCGAGCCCGCCCGCACGCCGGTCTCCGCCGACACCAAGGCTGGCCCCGCGCCCAAGGACGAGAGCGGCGAGCGGATCGTCGCGTCTCCGCTCGCCCGCCGCATCGCCGAGCAGAACGGGATCGACCTCGCCGATGTGAAGGGTAGCGGCCCCAACGGCCGGATCGTGAAGGCCGACGTGGAAGGCGCCGGAAGCGCGAAGCCCGCGGCCAAGTCTGCGAAGGCGCAGGACGCGACCGGCGAAATGGCCGAGCCGCGCAAGCCCTCGAAAACGCCGGCGGAAACCGAATACGGCGCGCCTTACGAGGAAGAAAAGCTCTCCAACGTCCGCAAGGTCATCGCGCGCCGCCTCACCGAGAGCAAGCAGCAGGTTCCGCACTATTATCTCTCGGTCGATATCCGCCTCGACGCGATGCTCGACCTTAGAAAACAGCTCAACGCCGGGCTGGAGGCGGACGGGGTCAAGCTCAGCGTCAACGACCTGCTGATCAAGGCGCTCGCCCGCGCGCTGATGCGCGTGCCGCAATGCAATGTCAGCTATCAGGGCGACACGATCCATCGCTACAGCCGTGCCGATGTGTCGGTGGCGGTCGCCGCGCCCACCGGTCTGATCACGCCGATCGTGACCGAAGCCGATACGCGCGGTCTTGCCTCGATCAGCAAGACGATGAAGGATCTCGTGGACAAGGCCCGTGACGGCAAGCTGCAACCGCATGAATATCAGGGCGGTACGGCCAGCCTCTCCAATCTCGGCATGTTCGGCATCAAGCAGTTCGATGCGGTCATCAATCCCCCGCAGGCCATGATCATGGCCGTCGGTGCGGGCGAGCAGCGCCCCCATGTGGTCGACGGTGCGTTGCAGGTCGCCACGGTGATGACCGCCAGCGGCAGCTTCGACCACCGCGCGATCGACGGCGCCGACGGCGCGCAGTTGATGGAAGCGTTCAAGCAGCTGTGCGAGAACCCGATGGGGCTGGTGGTTTGACCTCTCCAACTCCGACTAGCGAGCCAGCTCGCAAGTCTGCGTATCCTCTCCGGCAAGCGGAGAGGATTGAGCCTGAGAACTCCTCTCCCCTTGCGGGAGAGGAAGGGGCCCGCCGCGAAGCGGTGGGAAGGAGAGGGGGCACGCGCAACCTCCTTCCGCTCGCCAAACGTATGCGCCACCAGCCGACCGAAACCGAAGCCCGGTTGTGGTCCGTTCTTCGCGCTGGCCGAATGGCGGGGGCGAAGTTCAAGCGGCAGGAACAGATCGGCGACTTCATCGTCGATTTCGTCTGCTTCAAAGCGCGGCTGATCATCGAGGCGGACGGCTCGCAGCATCTCGACAGCGAAGCGGACAAGGCCCGGGATGCCAGGCTCGGTTCGCAGGGTTTCCGAATCCTGCGCTTCTGGAACAACGATGTTCTGGGCGATACCGACGCCGTTGCCCAAGCCATTTATACGGAACTGACTATAAATGCCTGACCGCTCTCCCCTCATCCGCGCCACCGCCATGCCCGGCGATCTCAACCCCTATGGCGGGGTGTTCGGCGGCTGGCTGATGAGCCAGATGGCGCTCGGCGCCGGATCGCTTGCCAGTCGCGAGGGGCAGGGCAAGGCGGTGGTCGTCTCGGCCACCGATTTCGCCTTTCCCGGCGCGATGCGAGTGGGGGACGAATTGTCGGTCTATTGCGACATCGTAGAGACCGGCACCACCTCGCTCACCATCGCCGCCGAAGCGATCGCCCGCACCCGCAATGGCGAGGCGACGACGCAAGTCGCGCGCGGCACCTTCAAGTTCGTCCTCCTCGACGAGGAGGACCGTCCGCGCCCGGTGCGGATAGAAGCGCAAGCGGCCCAGCCTCTGCCCGGAAACGATGCGTGATCGCGCTGTCCTACAGCGGGTCTGCGATGGCATGGTAGCGGCATGACCGTATATGCCCTTCCGACCGCGCATTTGATCATAACCCCTCCCACGGATCGGAGCAATTTCGCCTCTGGACCGTGTAACACCTGTAACACCTGTTCAGGCTCGAAAGGCTCAAACTGAATGGCTGACACCCAATACGACGTCATCGTGCTCGGCTCCGGCCCCGGCGGCTATGTCGCCGCGATCCGCTGCGCCCAGCTCGGTCTCAAGACCGCCATCGTCGAGCGTGAACTGCTCGGCGGCATCTGCCTCAACTGGGGCTGCATCCCGACCAAGGCGCTGCTGCGCTCGGCCGAGATCCTGCACTACGCCCAGAACGCCAAGGATTACGGCCTGAAGATCGCGGGCAAGATCGAGGCGGATCTGGAGGCCGTGGTGCAGCGCAGCCGCGGTGTCGCGAAACAGCTCAATCAGGGCGTCACGCACCTGATGAAGAAGAACAAGATCGCCGTTCATATGGGCGAGGGGCGGCTGACCGGGCCGACCAGCCTGACCGTCAAGTCCGACAACGGCGAGGAGAAGCTCACCGCCAAACACGTCATCGTCGCCACCGGCGCCCGCGCGCGCGACTTGCCCTTCGCCAAGGCGGACGGGAAGCGGGTGTGGACCTATCGCCACGCCATGACCCCGGGCGAGATGCCGAAGAAGCTGCTTGTTATCGGATCGGGCGCGATCGGGATCGAGTTCGCCAGCTTCTACAACGACATGGGCTGCGAGGTGACGGTGGTCGAGATGCTCGATCGCATCGTCCCGGTCGAGGATGCGGACGTCTCCGCCTTCCTCCAGAAGAGCCTGACGAAGCAGGGCATGACCATCATGACCGGCGCCGGGGTCGAGGACTTGAAAGTCTCTGATAAGGGCGTGAAGGCGAAGATCAAGGATGCGAAGGGCAAGGTCACGGAGACCGAGTTCACGCACTGCATCGTCGCCATCGGCATCGTGCCCAACACCGAAGATATCGGTCTCGAGAAGCACGCCGAGATGGAGAAGGGCTTCGTCCAGATCGACGATTACGGCCGCACCAGGTCCAAGGGGCTATGGGCGATCGGCGACTGCACGCCCGGCCCGTGGCTGGCCCACAAGGCGAGCCATGAGGGCGTCACCTGCGCCGAGGCGATCGCGCAGGAGCTGGGGAACAAGGAGGTCCATCCCCACCCGCTCGACCGGGCCAACATACCGGGATGCACCTATTGCCATCCGCAGGTCGCCAGCGTCGGCCTGACCGAAGCCAAGGCGAAGGAAGCCGGGCACGAGGTCAAGGCGGGTACGTTCCCCTTCATCGGCAACGGCAAGGCGATCGCGCTGGGCGAGGCGGAGGGCTTCTGCAAGACCGTGTTCGACGCCAAGACCGGCGAGCTGCTGGGCGCGCATATGGTCGGCGCCGAGGTGACGGAGATGATCCAGGGCTTCGTCGTCGGCAAGACGCTCGAGACAACCGAGGCGGAACTGATGCAGACCGTCTTCCCGCATCCCACGATCAGCGAGAGCATGCACGAGAGCGTGCTTGCGAGCTACGGACGCGCGCTGCATATCTGAGCTCGGGTCTGAAACAGGGTAGGGCGAGATGACCGGGTTCCTGATTCTCGCCTTTCTCATTCTCCTCGCCAGCGTGGTCGCGGTACCCCTGGCAAGCCGGTTCGGCCTCGGCTCGGTGCTCGGCTACCTGCTCGCGGGGATGGCAATCAGCCCGCTGCTCGCCGCGTTGCGCGTCGATGTCGAGGCGCTTCAGGTCTTCGCCGAATTCGGCGTGGTGATGATGCTGTTCATTGTCGGGTTGGAGATGGAACCCAAGCGGCTCTGGACCATGCGTGGCAAGCTGCTTGGGCTGGGCGGAGGGCAGGTGGTGCTGACGACGCTCGTCATCGCCGGCCTGTCGCTGGCGAATGGCGACCCGTGGCGATCCGCGCTCGCCATTGGCATGATCTTCGCGCTCTCCTCCACCGCCATCGTCGTTCAGACCCTGACCGAAAAGGGCCTGATGCGCAGCGAAGGGGGCGAGGCGAGCTTTTCGGTCCTGCTGTTTCAGGACGTGGCAGTCATCGCGATCCTCGCCCTGCTGCCGCTGCTCGCCATGCCCGGTATGGACGCCATGGTTCAGGGAGCCGCCGGCCATGGGGCGGGCGGCGGCGCGCATGGTGCCAGCTCCGACATAACTGCCACCATGCCCGCCTGGCTGGGCGCGCTGATGACGCTTGGAGCGGTCGGCGCGGTGGTGCTGATAGGCGGCTGGCTGGTCGGTCCGATCTTCCGCCTCATCGCACGCGTCCGCCTGCGCGAGCTGTTCACCGCCGGTGCGCTCGCATTCGTGATCGGCGTCGCCCTGTTGATGACACTGGTCGGCCTCTCGCCGGCGCTTGGCGCGTTTCTGGGCGGCGTCATGCTGGCGAACAGCGAGTTCCGGCACGAATTCGAAAGCGACGTCGAACCGTTCAAGGGGCTTCTCCTCGGCCTGTTCTTCATCACTGTCGGCGCAGGGATCGATTTCGGCCTCGCGATCGACCGGTTCGGGATGGTCATCGGCTGGGCAGCGGCGAACATCTTCGCCAAGTTCGCCGTCCTGTTCGGCATAGGCTGGCTCTACGGTCTGCGGCGGCAGGCGCTGTGGCTGTTCGCCTTCGCGTTGCCGCAGGCAGGCGAGTTCGCCTTTGTCCTCATTGCTTTCGCAGTCGCCAATTACGTACTGGCACCCGAACTGGCCGACCTGATGCTCCTGATCGTGGCGCTTTCGATGCTGGTCACGCCGTTGCTGTTCATCCTTTACGACAAGGTCGTGGCGCGCATCTATTGCGGGGCGGAGGAACGCGAGCCGGATGCAATCGAGGAGGAGAACCCGGTCATCATCGCCGGGCGCGGGCGGATGGGCGGAATCGTCGACCGGATGCTGCAGGCGGCAGGCTTTTCAACGACAGTCATCGACTACGACTCCCAGCAGCTCGAGATCGTCCGCAAGTTCGGGTACCGTACCTATTTCGGAGATGCGACCCGGCCGGACCTGCTGGCCTCGGCGGGTATCGCACAGGCCAGGCTGCTCGTCGTAGCGCTCGATGAACGGGAGCAGATCGACCGGCTGGTGAAATATGCACTGGCGAACTGCCCGCAGCTTCACGTCACCGCCCGCGCGATCGACCGGAATCACGTTTACGAACTATGGTCCTACGGATGTCGCGACATCATCCGCGAGACTTACGACAGCAGTCTGCGGATGGGACGCTCCGCCTACGAGGCGCTGGGAATGGATCGCCAGCAGGCACAGGCCGCGGCCGATGCGTTCAAAGACATGGATCTCAGTTCCATGCGCGAGGTTGCAGATCTCTACGATCTTGCCATCCCGTACCACCAGAACGAGCCATTGATAGCCAAGGTGCGGGAACTGCGTTCGCAGTGGGATCCGATCCTGCGCGAACAGATGGACCACATCCTGAAGCGATGATCCGGCAGTTTGGCGCGGCAACACCTCAACTCGTCGCCGCTGGTCGGAGCCGAAAGGCAGCTTCGAACATTCAAGGTTCGAGGAGACGAGAAGATGGAATACGAAATTCAAGACGATCCACAAGGCCGCCACGAAACCGAAGAAGGCGACCGGGACGGCGGCATTACCGAAGACCATCGGGCCTTGCGCAACCAGTCATCGGTTCAACCGGGCGACTATCCCGCCGACAAGCGAAAGGCGCAGAGGCTGACCGAGGTCCAGTCGGGCAACGACTAAATGCGGTGGTGGCGGACAGGGTGGGATTCGAACCCACGAAGGGCTTACACCCTTGCCGGTTTTCAAGACCGGTGCATTCGACCGCTCTGCCACCTGTCCGCTCGCCACCCCCGCTAGACGCCGACCGCGCTGCTGTCACGCGGCTTCGTCCTTCTTGGTTCGTACAGTGGGAAAGGAACGATCGGGCCCACCGGTATTTCATCACGCTCACCTACCATTAAGTCCGCATCGGGGAGGAAGGGCTGATGAAACTGATTAGATTACTCGCCGCGGCTTCAGCGATTGCACTTGCTTTGCCTACCGCGCCCGCCGCCGCGCAGGACATGTCGTTCGACAGTTACCTGCAGATACTGATGGCGCGCGCCCGGGCCGAAGGGGTCAGCGAAGCGACCATCTCCCGCATGACAGCGGGATTGACGCCGAGTTCGCGGGTGGTCCAACTCGACAGGGGTCAGCCAGGCGGTTCTTCTTCGGGCAGCGGCTTCCCGCCACTCGCACCGTACATCGCCACCCATGTCGACGATGCCCGGATCAACGGAGGGCGCCGGGTGTTCGCGTCGGCACAGGACGATTTGCGCCGGATCGAACGTGATTACGGCGTTCCTGGCGAAATCCTGACAGCGATATGGGGGCACGAAACCGCTTATGGCGCCGTGCGCGGAGGCTTCGACCTCTCGCAGGCGCTCGCCACTCTCGCATGGGAAGGGCGACGTCGCGATCTTTTTTCGGATGAGTTCGTCGCGTTGATGAAGGTTGCGGACAAGGGTTATTCCCGAAGCGATCTAGTTGGCAGCTGGGCCGGAGCTTTCGGTAATCCGCAATTTCTGCCCAGCGTCTATCTGCGTCTCGCTACAGACGGGGATGGAGACGGGCGGGCCAATATCTTCACCAACCGGGCCGATACGCTTGCCTCGATCGCGAATTATTTCCGCGATGCCGGATGGCGGGCAGGGCAGCCGTGGGGCGTTCGTGCCGCGATACCCAACGGCTTTTCGACCGCACGCTATGCCAGCAAGCTCGATTCGCCGGTGTGCAGCCGTGTCCACGAACGCCACAGCCAGTACAAGACGATCCGCGAATGGCGCGATCTTGGCGTTCAGCCTCAGGTGCCTCTGGCGCCCGACACGCTGGTTTCGCTTTTCCAGCCCGACGGTCCGGGCACTCCGGCCTGGCTGTTAACCACAAATTATCGGGTAATCCTCGAATACAACTGTTCGAATTATTACGCGATGAGTGTGGGACTGCTGGCCGATGAGATTGTCCGATAGACGTAAGGCCGGCTTGCTGGCGATCGGACTGGGATTCACAGCCGCCTCCTGCACGCCGTTTTCCGACCGGGTCGCCAGCAGTCAGAATACTGATGTAAGCGACGCGGCTCAGCCGCCGGCGAACGGTCCGGAAGCAGATTACCCGGTCGTGATCGGAGAGCCGTTCACGATCGACGGCATCACCTACACGCCAAGCGACACGTTGAATTACGACGAGGTCGGCTACGCGACGCTCGACGGAGCGACTGTCACCGGTATCACGGTCGCGCACCGCACGCTTCCCATGCCGAGCTACGTCGAGATCACCAGTCTCGATAGCGGCCGGACGATCCTCGCGCGGGTGGAGCGTCGCGGCCCGATGACGAACACTCGCTTAATCGCGCTGTCACCCGCGGCGCGCGCACAGCTTGGCGCTCTGGAAGGATCGCCCGTCCGGGTCCGGCGCGTGAACCCGCCGGAAGATCAGCGCGCCGAATTGCGGGCAGATTCCGAGGCACCCCTGCGCATGGAAACGCCCGAAGGGCTGCTCATTGTTCTTCGTCAGCAGCTTCCCACGGTGGGCTCGGCTCCGCTCGCAAAAGCTGCCGGAAATCCGACGGAACCGGTTCAGTCGATCGACCCTACCGCAAGCCGGGTCAGTGAAAAACCGTCCGGTTCTGCGGCAGAGGCGACCGTGCCACCCTCGGCACCCCCTGGGCCACCTGCGCCAGCGGCCGCTATCGAGAGGGCGAACGAAGCCGCACCCCCTGCGCCAATTCGCACGGGCGATTGGGTGGTTCAGGCCGGAGCATTTTCTACGAGAACCGCCGCGGATCGGGTCGCGAAGAACATCGACGGCTATGTAGAGCCCGCGGGGCGTCTCTGGCGCGTGCGCAGCGGTCCCTTCCAGACCCGTGGACAGGCCGACGCCGCGCTCGCCAAGGTGCGCGCGACGGGCTATAAGGCAGCGCAGGTCTACTCGATACGATAGGCGGCCGGGCCCTCCCGCCGCACGGGAGCGCAATTGACGAGATTTCAGAAACTGCTGCTGGCCTGCGCGGCCTTCTGCACGATCATTCCCGCGCAGGCAGCCGAACCGATCCGCCCGGCGATTCCCTCGCCGGAAGACGCGCCGATTGCCCTGCTGGTCGATCTTTCGACAGGCCAGACGCTTTTCTCGCGCGACGAGGATCGGCGCTTCATGCCAGCTTCGATCACCAAGGTCATGACGACATTCCTCGCCTTCGAATGGATGGAAGGCGGCCGCCTGTTTCCGCAGCAAGTTTTCACAATCCGCCCCGAAACGCACCGCGAGTGGTACGCGAAGGGCTCCAACATGTTCTTGCCGGCCGACGCGAGGATCACTGCCGACGAGCTCGTCCACGGCATCACCACGGTTTCGGCCAATGATGCCGCGGTCGTGCTCGCCGAAGGAGCAGCCGGGTCTGTCGACGACTGGCTGGCGGCGATGAATGCCAAGGCGCGCGAGATCGGAATGCGCGACAGCCATTTCGGCACCCCGAACGGATGGATGGACGAGGGCCATACGTTCGTGACGGCCCATGATCTCGCCACGCTCGCTCGCGCGATGATTATCCGGCATCCCAGCAAGTATCGCCACTTCGTGGGCGCGGAGGGGCTCGAGTACAACGGCGTCATCCAGCGCAATCACGACCCGATTTCGGGCGTCGTCGAGGGAGCGGACGGGATCAAGACCGGCTTCACCAACCAGGCTGGCTACGGCTTTCTCGGCAGTGCAGAGCGCAACGGACGTCGACTGGTGATGGTGGTCGCCGCCAGCCCGACCTCGCGTGGTCGCAACGATGCGGCGCGGGCCTTCATGGAATGGGGGTTTTCCGCTTTCGATGACCAGGTTCTTTTCAAGACGGAAGAACGGATCGGCACGGCCGACGTGCAGGACGGTGCGCTTCGCCAGGTCGGCCTGGTCGCAAAGGCTCCGGTCAGGGTTGCCCTGCCGCAAGGTACGCAGGCCAAGATCGATCTTGCCATTCGTTACGATGGACCTTTGAAGGCGCCCGTCGCGGAGGGTGCGGAAGTGGCCCGGCTCGTCGTTTCCCTCGATGGCAGACCGATCAATACGATCCCGCTCGTTGCGGAGAGCTCGGTGCTGGAGGCCACAGTGCTCCAGCGGGTGTTCAACGGCATCGCGGGCTGGGTCGGTTGACCAAAGGCCGCTTCATATCGTTCGAGGGCGGTGAGGGGGCAGGCAAGTCGACCCAGGCGCGCCTGCTGGCAGACCATCTTCGAGGGCTCGGCATGAGAGTCGTGCTGACGCGCGAACCAGGTGGCACATCCGGGGCCGAAGCGATCCGGACCCTGTTGCTGCATCCGCCCGAGGAAGACTGGGGAGCCCGCGCCGAGGCGCTGCTGTTCGCCGCTGCGCGGAGCGATCACGTCGAACGCCTGATCCGTCCCGCCCTTGCCCGGGGAGAGTGGGTCATCTGCGATCGCTTCATCGATTCGAGCCGCGCCTATCAGGGCATTGCGGGTAATCTGGGCGATGCGATGATCTGCAAACTGCACGATCTCGGGAGCGAAGGTCTTCGTCCGGACCGGACGATCGTTCTGTCCGCCTCGGAGAGCGAAGTGTTCAAGAGACTGGAACGCCGCGATCAGGGTGTCGCCGATGCGATCGGGGGGCGGGACGCGGGCTATCATGCCAAGGTCGACCTAGCGTTCCGAAGGTTTGCGGAAGAGGAGCCGAACCGCTTCGCCATGGTCGAGAGCGACGGTCCGGTCGAGGCGATCCATCGCAAGGTTCTCGAGCTTCTGCGACCCATACTGGAACGCGCGCAATGACTCTGATTGGACACGAGGCCCCGCGCTCCGCCTGGCAGTCCGCTCTTTCGAGCGAACGAATGCATCATGCATGGCTGCTGGCGGGCAAGGCTGGGCTCGGCAAGATGCGGTTCGCGCTCGAAGCGGCGCGCGAACTGGTCGGCGCGGCGACATCGCAAGCCGAGCATCCAGACATCGTCCTGCTGACCTACGGTGCAAAGGACGACAAGGAAGACCGCAAGCGGGCCGACGGCAAGCCCTTCGAACTCGCGCGCAGCATCCGGATCGATCAGGTCCGCGCGATGCAACGGAAACTGAACACACGACCCTCCATGGGCGAGCGACGCGCCGTCATCATCGATCCGGCGGACGACATGGAACGTAACGCGGCAAACGCGCTGCTCAAGAGTCTGGAGGAACCTCCGGTAGGGACGACCTTCCTCCTCGTCAGCCATCGTCCCGCCAAGCTCCTGCCGACCATCCGATCGCGCTGCCGGTTGCTGCGCTTTCCGGCTCTGGCAGACAGCCAGGTCGAAGCTCTGCTCGCCGAGAAAGCACCGTCCGTCGATGTCGAAGCACGCTGGGCGGCGGTGCGCGCCGGTGCCGGATCGCCGGGGGCTGCGCTCGCCTTCATCGATCAGGATCTCGGTCCGCTCGCCAGTCTGATAGGGCAGATATTGCGCGAAGGCGATCCGTCCTTCGTACTCCGTGGCAAGCTGGCCGGGGCGATCGGAAGCCGGCCCGACCGCGAACGGCTGCGTGCCACGCTCGAACTCGCGCGGGCCGCCTTGGCGGACGATATCGAGCAGTGTCCGCGCACCGCTCTGCCCGAACGGATTGCCGCGCATGACGCTCTCGTTCGTCTCACCGGGGAAATGCCGACGTATAATTACGATCCCGGCCTCATGGTGATGGAAGTGGGCACCTTGCTTGCGCGCGCCGGCGCCGCTAGCGAACGCGCCGATGGCTGACCCTTTCTATATAACCACTGCGATCAATTATCCCAACGGCCCGCCGCATATCGGCCACGCCTATGAGGCGATCGCCGCCGACGTGATCGCTCGCTTTCAACGCCTGCGAGGGCGCGAGGTCCGCTTTCAGACCGGTACCGACGAGCACGGGCTCAAGATGGCCCGCAAGGCGGAAGAGCAGGGCCGCAGTCCGCGCGAACTGGCCGACGAGATGTCGGATCGGTTTCGCGTCATGGACGAGGCGCTCGGCATAACGTTCGACCGCTTTATCCGCACGGTGGACGAGGACCACCACCGGGCAAGCCAAGCCATCTGGCGGGCGATGAAGGCCAATGGCGATCTCTATCTCGACCGGTACGAGGGCTGGTACTCGATCCGCGACGAAGCCTATTACGACGAAGCAGAACTGGTCGAAGGGGAGGGGGGCGCCAGGCTTTCTCCCCAAGGAACACCAGTGGAGTGGACGGTGGAGGAGAGCTGGTTCTTCCGGCTTTCGAACTACCAAAACAAGCTGCTGGAATTGCTTCGCAAGCCCGGTTTCCTGGAGCCCGAGAGCCGGCGGAACGAGATGATTTCCTTCGTTTCCGGCGGGCTTCGCGATCTTTCGGTCAGCCGCACGAGCTTCGACTGGGGGGTGAAGGTTCCGGGAAGCGAGGATCATGTGATGTATGTCTGGGTGGATGCCCTGACCAATTACATCACCGGCCTCGGCTATCCGGACGAGACGGAAAACTGGCGTAAGTTCTGGCCGGCCGACCTCCATCTGATCGGCAAGGATATCGTCCGCTTCCATACAATCTACTGGCCCGCTTTTCTGATGAGCGCCGGACTGCCGGTGCCATCCAAGGTTTTCGGCCACGGGTTCATCCTGAATCGGGGCGAAAAGGAATCGAAGTCGCTTGGCAACGTCACCGATCCCATGATGCTCGCGGATACCTTCGGCGTCGACAATCTGCGTTACTTCCTGATGCGTGAGGTCGCGTTCGGACAGGATGGCAGCTATTCGCCCGAAGCGATTGTAAATCGGTGCAATTCCGAACTGGCGAACAGCTTCGGTAATCTTGCCCAGCGAACGCTTTCGATGATCTCGAAGAACATGGACGGGGTGATCGAATCTTTCGAGACGCAGGATGCCGACAAGGCACTGCTTTTCCAAGTTCGCCACGCCTGTGCCGAGCATCTGCCGCGCGAGTTCGAAGCCTTATCCTTTAGCCAGGGTATCGAAGCGTGGATGCAAGCCGTTTGGGCCTGCAACGCCTATGTTGACGACCAGGCCCCCTGGGCGCTGCGCAAGACCGACGCAAACCGGATGAAGGCGGTGCTGCTGACCTTGTTCGTCGCCCTTCGGGACCTTGCAATCGCCATTCAGCCCGTGATCCCGGGAAAAGCCTCTGCCGTCCTCGACCAGCTCGGCGTGCCTGTGGATCGTCGCGCATTTGGCGATCTCGTCGATGACAGCTGGTTCGACACCTTGGCAAAGGCGGGGCACCAGATCGACAAACCGAACCCGATCTTCCCGCGTCTCGAACTTCCCGAGCCGGAGCCAGTGTGATGCTCGTGGATAGCCACTGCCACCTCGAATACGAGGGCCTTGTCGAGGACCAGGGAGCGGTCCTCGACCGTGCGCGCGAAGCGGGGGTGAGGGCGATGCTCAACATTTCCACCCGGCGTTCCGAATGGGAACGAGTGAAGGCGACTGCGGCCCGCGAGTCCGATGTCTTTGCCAGCGTCGGCATCCACCCCCATAACGCCGACGAGCATACTGACCTGTCCGAGGAGGAACTTCTCGCCGCCACCGATCATCCACGCGTAATCGGGATCGGCGAAACCGGGCTCGACTATTATTACGACCATTCCGACCGTGAGATGCAAAAGCGTCTGTTCCGCCGTCACATTGCCGTTTCGCGCAGGACCAGCCTGCCGCTGATTATTCACACGCGAGATGCCGAAAGCGACACGCTTGCGATCCTGACCGAGGAAATGGCAAGGGGGCCTTTTCCCGCGCTCATCCACTGTTTCACCGCTTCGGAGGAGTTCGGCAAGGCGGTGCTGGAGTTGGGGCTTTCTATCTCGCTATCGGGAATTGTCACCTTCAAGAGCGCAAGGGAATTACAGACTTTTGCGAAAATGGTCCCGTCGGACCGGTTGCTGGTCGAAACCGACAGCCCGTTTCTGGCACCGGTGCCGCATCGCGGACGGCCCTGCGAGCCGGCTTTCGTCAAAGACACCGCTAGCTTCGTGGCGGAGCTCCGCGGCATCAGTCTCGAGGAGCTGGCAGAAACCACAACCAGGAACTTCTACGCGCTGTTCCGGAAAGCGGCATGAAGCTCCTCATGCTCGGGTCAGGTACCTCGACGGGTGTACCGCGTATCGGCGACGACTGGGGCGACTGCGATCCGAATGAACCTCGTAATCGGCGTACCCGGGTGTCGATCCTGGTCGAGAACGATAGCGGCCAACGGGTTCTGATCGACACCTCCACCGATCTGCGCCACCAATTGCTCGCGAACGGGATCGACAAGATTGACACCGTTCTGTGGACCCATGACCACGCCGACCATTGCCATGGCATCGATGACCTTCGGGTGATGCGTTATGGCCGTAGCAACGCGCTTCCGGGATTTGCGAGCGCATCTACGGTATCGCGTCTAAGGCGCCGGTTTGATTATGTTTTCGCAGGCCAGAATGGCTATCCGACCTTGATAGAGTTGAAGGAAATCGACACTATCCGCATGGCGGCAGGGTTCGGTATCGACAGTGTGGAAATGCCTCACGGCCCTGCGGTATCGACCGGCTACCGGCTGGATGCCGACGGCAGGAGCTTGGTCTACGCGACGGATTTCAGTCAGATTACGCCGGATATGGTCGACTGCTTCATGGGGCCGGATCTCCTCATTTGCGATTGCCTCCGGCGGGATCCGCATCCAACCCATGCGCATCTCGCCATGGCGATCGATCTCGGCAGGCGCTGCAAGGCCGGGCGCGTCGTTCTCACGCACCTCGACAAGAGCATGGATTACGCGTCGCTCGCGGCGGAAGTGCCAGCAAATGTCACCGTAGGGTATGACGGTCTGGAAATCGTGTTGTGAACGAATATTCGATCGTCTCGATCATCTCGTTGCTAGGCTTTCTGGTTTTGGCCGTGAGCGCGTTGTCCGCACACCGGCTTTCGCTGAAGAAAGGGCTCGTCATGGCGTTGGCGTGGGGAGCGATCTTCGCGATGGTGGTTCTGTTTATTGATATCGTTGCGTTGTGACATCTCGGCGCATTATTTTCATTTAACATAATACCTATTATCAATCTTGAGTAGGCGTGGATGAGATGTCGAAACCTCTGGACCGTCTCCGGTCGATTATGGCTCGCCTCCGTGATCCCGATACGGGATGCGAATGGGATGTCGCCCAAGACTTCGCTTCGATCGCGCCTTACACGATCGAAGAAGCCTACGAGGTTGTTGACGCGATCGAGCGCAACGATATGCGCGATCTGCGCGACGAGCTTGGCGACCTGCTGTTACAGGTGGTGTTCCATGCCCGCATGGCGGAAGAAGCCGGCTATTTCGACTTCGACGCCGTGGTTGAGGCCATCGCGAACAAGATGGAGACTCGGCATCCGCATATTTTCGGCGAGCAGTCCGGGATGATGAATGGCGCGCGATGGGAACGACTGAAAGCCGATGAGCGCCGAGCCAAGGGCGAAATTGGAGCAATGGACGGGGTTGCAAAAGCCCTTCCAGCTTTAATGCGGTCCGATAAATTGCAGAAGCGTGCGGCGCGCGTGGGTTTCCAGTGGGATGGACTCGAAGGACCCACCCGGAAGCTTGCGGAGGAATTGGAAGAATTGGCGGCGGCCGCCACACCCGAGGAGCGATTGCTCGAGGCCGGAGACGTCCTGTTCGTCGCGGCCCACATCGTTCGGCGCTACGGCGTCGATCCCGAGCAGGCATTGCGCGCCTCGAACGACAAGTTCGAACGGCGGTTTCGCCGGATGGAAGAACTCGCGCGAGAGGACGGGTTGTCGTTCGAAGACCTCGCGCTCGATACCCAAGAGCACTATTGGCAGCGGGTCAAGCGCGAGGAGGATTGAGCCCCCCCTCACTCGTCGATATTCTCGAACTGCCCGAATTCCTTTGGATTGAGTCTGACCGTGATGGTCCGTAGCGGCCCATCCTTCCCCGCTCCGCCTTCTTCGTCCACGAGAACCTCCCCGTGTGAATAGAGCCACGCAATGCGGCGGCCATGGGCAACAGGTATCGAAAAGCTGTGGGTTCGAGCTTTTCCGGTAAGCAGTTCGCCAAGCAGCACGAGGAGTTCATCCACCCCCTCCCCCGTCAGCGCTGACATGGCCACGGTCGTGTCATCTTCTGCCACCCCCGGAACCAGTTCCGCGCGCTCATTCTCAGGAAGGAGATCGCACTTGTTCCACACCTCGATGATCGGGATCAGCGTATCTTCGCCCTCGATCACGCCGAGGTCGCGCAGAATTTCTACGACTTCGGCTTTCTGCGCTGCCGTATCCGGGTTGCTGATGTCGCGGACGTGGAGGATCACATCGGCTGCGGTGACCTCTTCCAATGTAGCCCGGAAAGCTGCGACGAGTTGGGTGGGCAAGTCGGAAATGAAGCCGACAGTGTCTGAGAGAATTGCCTTCTCCACGCCGGGCAATGAGATGGAGCGCATCGTCGGATCGAGGGTGGCAAAGAGCAGATCCTCCGCCATGACGCCGGCACCGGTCAGGCGGTTAAACAAAGTGGATTTGCCCGCATTGGTGTAACCCACGAGCGCCACGACGGGCCACGGTGCCCTTCCCCGCCGCTCGCGGTGCAGCGCTCTCGTCTTGCGCACCTGCTCGAGCTCTTTGCGCAGCCGCGCCATCCGCTGCCGGATCATTCGGCGATCGGCCTCGATTTGCGTCTCGCCAGGACCGCCAAGGAAGCCGAAGCCGCCGCGCTGACGCTCTAGATGGGTCCAGCTGCGAACGAGACGGCTTTGCTGGTAGTCGAGATGAGCAAGTTCGACCTGAAGCCGCCCCTCGGCGGTCGCGGCACGCTCGCCGAAAATCTCGAGAATCAGCCCGGTGCGGTCGATGACCTTGCGTTCAAGTTTCTCTTCCAGATTGCGTTGCTGAATGGGGCTGAGCGCGCCGTCCACAATCACGAGTTCGGCATCGGTTTGCTCGCAGGCGATGCCGATATTCTCGACCTGCCCTGCTCCAAACAGAGTGTTCGGCCTGACCTCGCGAATGGGCAGCGAGAAACTGTCGGCGATCACAATGCCGATCGCGAGCGCCAACCCGCGTGCTTCCTCGAGCCGCGCTTCGATCCCGATATCATAGTGTACACCGCGGATGTCCGGGCACACCACCAGAGCCCGCGCACCGCGCGTGACTTCTCCTCGCAACTCGTCCTGATCGAAGCTCAGTGTCAGTCGCCTTCGAAGTCGTCGGAGAGATCGACGGCCGTTTCGGGCTGGATCGTCGAAACGGCGTGTTTGTAGGCGAGTTGGACGAAGCCTTCGCGTTCGAGCATCATGCAGAACAGGTCAAAGGCCGCGATCTTGCCCTGCAGCATCACGCCATTCACCAGGAACATGGTTACCTGCGCCTCGGCCTCGCTCACCCGAGTGAGGAACACATCCTGCAAGAGACGTTGCTTCGATGTCTGGACCTGACTCTCGAACTGGGTCGCGTCGACCGGTGCGTTGGGCATGATCGTCGAGATCGCATGCTTGTAGACCAGCTGCGATTGCCCGTCGCGCCGAAGCAGGATCGAGAAATTGTCGAACCAGGTGACGATGCCTTGGAGCTTGACGCCCTTGACCAGAAACATGGTCACCGGTGTCTTGTTCTTGCGCAAAAGGTTGAGAAACGCGTCCTGCAGACTGGGCGCTTTTCCCGCCTTCCGCTTGGACCGATCCTCGGTTTCGGGCTTGGGCGGTTTTGGCCGCGCTGTCAAAGTTCGCTCACCGGGCATTTCATGCCTTCCTGTTTTGGCGGACTCGCGTGTTCCGCAATCTGGATATAGCACTCGGCGGTGCCATGTTCCGCTGGTTATCGAAATCTGCACTCATGCTCCGCGCAAGCAACGCCGCTTCTTCCGGAGTGTTCCTGTGCTTCAATAACGCAGTTACGCTTTGTCCGGTCCGCTTTTTTTCTCGACCATGCCTAGCAACTTCAATTTCCGGTGCAGGGCCGAACGTTCCATGCCGATGAAAGTGGCGGTTTTCGAAATGTTGCCGGAAAAACGGCGGATCTGAACGTTGAGATACTCGCGCTCGAAATTCTCCCGCGCTTCACGCAATGGCGCGCCCATCAGCGCGGTCATCGCGTTGCCGCCTCCGAGCTTTCCGCCCGTAATTTCGCCTGAAAGCATACCTACTTCGACCGTCTCGAGCTCTTCGCGCGGGGTAAGGATGATGGTCCGTTCCACGACATTTCGCAACTGGCGGACGTTACCCGGCCAATCATAGGCTTGGAGCGCAGCCATCGCCTCTTCGCCGATGGTCGGCGCGGGAATCCCTTGTTCGGCAGCATAGCGGGTGAAGAAATGCTCGGCCAAGGCCGGAATATCGTCGCGTCGCTCGGCCAGCGAGGGGATCGCCACAGGTACGACGTTGAGACGATAGAACAGGTCTTCGCGAAACTGCTGTTCCTCCATTTGCGCCTGGAGGTCGCGGGCGGTGGAGGATACCACTCGAACATCCACGCCCACCTGGCGCGACCCCCCCACCCGCACGAAGCTTTGCTCGGTCAATACGCGCAGGATGCGCGCCTGAGTGGACATGGGCATGTCGGCCACTTCGTCAAGGTAGAGCGTACCGCCATCGGCCATTTCCAACAGGCCCGCACGCACCAGCTTGCCGTCCGCCTCCTCGCCGAACAACTCGCGCTCGAAGCGTTCGGGCGTGATGCGTGCGGAATTGACGATGACGAAGGGCTTGTCCGCACGCGGGCTCCAGGAATGAAGCAAGCGTGCGGCGACCTCCTTGCCGGCCCCTGCGGGACCCGAGATCAGCACCCGGCTGCCGGTGTTCGCCACGCGTTTGAGAGTGGCGCGCACCGCCGTGATAACGGCGGAGTTGCCCGTGAATTCCTCACCCGCGGCCACGTCGTTCTTCAACTTGGTGTTTTCGCGCCGCAGGCGTTCGGTTTCGGTCGCCCGGCCGACGAGATGGATCAGGCGCTCCGCCTCAAAAGGCTTCTCGATAAAGTCCATCGCGCCCCGCCCCACTGCGGACACCGCGGTGTCGATATTGCCATGTCCGGAGAAGATGATGACCGGGAGAGCAGGTTCCCTTGCCTTGATCGCGTCGAGAACCTCCAAGCCATCCATCGGACTTCCGTGCAGCCAGACGTCGAGAAGTACCAGGCTTGGCCGCCGCGCATCGACCATCTCGAGCGCTTCGACACTTCCGCCGGCGGTGCGGCATTCGTAGCCTTCGTCACTGAGGACACCCGATACGAGTTCGCGGATATCGCGTTCGTCGTCGACGATCAGGATGTCGAGAGCCATCAGTTTTCCTTAAAGATTGCGTTTGCCATTGTCGGAATTCGAAAGGAGAGGCTCGCGCGCGAAAGAGAGCGTCACGCGTGTGCCGCCCTCGCTGCGCGGGCCGAAAGTCATCTCGCCGCCGTGCTCCTCGACGATCTTGTTGACGATCGCGAGTCCGAGCCCGGTTCCCTTTTCCCGGGTGGTCACATACGGCTCGACGATCGTTTCGCGATCGGCGGGCAAGCCGATGCCGTTGTCTTCGATGCCGATCTTCACTTCTTTCCCGAAAGTCTCGACGACGACGCTGATCCGTCCGCGATAATCAGGCTCGGCATTTCGGGCACGCGCCTCGATCGCTTCGGCAGCGTTCTTCAGGACATTCGTGACCGCCTGACCGACCTGGTGCCGGTCGCAATTGACCCGGATTGCTTGGTCAATATCGCCGGCAAGCCGGTAATCGATGTCCGAATGACCGACCTCCTGAAGGAAAAGTGACTGGCGTACGAGATCGAGCAGATCTTCCGGTCGGAACACCGGCTTCGGCAAGCGGGCAAAGCTCGAGAATTCATCGACCATCGTCCGCAGGCCGCCCACTTGGCGCACGATCGTGCTGGTCAGCTCGTCGAACAGCTCCCCGTCCTCGTGGATTTGCTTGCGATAGCGGCGCTTGAGGCGTTCGGTAGCAAGCTGGATCGGAGTAAGCGGGTTCTTGATCTCGTGCGCGATACGGCGGGCGACATCGGACCAGGCCGCTTGCCGCTGATCGAGGAGCTGACGGGTAATGTCTTCGAAAGTGATGACGTAGCCATCGCGTTCGGACCCGATCTTGACTGCGAGCGTGAGGAGATCGCCACCCTTGGAATGACTGACCACGCCCTTGGACAGCCCGGCTTCCACCATCACCGCGATCTGCGGAACAAGGTCGGACAAATGCGTGTCCTTCTCCAGCCCATCTCCATCGGTCAGAAGCAGGGACTGGGCCGGGCCATTCATCAGAAGGATGCGCCCGTCCCGGTCGATCGAAATTACACCGGCGCTTACCGATTCGAGGACCGCCTCGATGAAGCTGCGCCTCTCCTCGATCTGACGGTTCGCGGTGACCAGTGCGTCGGTCTGCCTTTCCAATTGGGCGGTCATTCGGTTGAAGGCACGGTTGAGCAGCCCGACCTCATCGCCCCCCGTGCGGCCCTCGACTCGCAAGGCGAAATTTCCCGCTCCGACCTTGCGAGCAGCCGCGACGAGATCTGTCAGCGGTTCCACCTGACGGTCGGCAAAACGCAGGGCGAACCAAACGGCGAGCCCGACCAGAGCGAGGCTGACGAAGAACAGCGCAAGATTGAAGCGAAGTTGGAGGGCCCGAGCGCGGCTCGTCAAAACATCATACGCAGTCGAAATCGACTTCGCGCTTTCCCAGCTGCGGAAAGACGCCGCTTCTGCAGTACGAGCGTTGTAGAGATAAATTCCGCTGTCCCGATCGATGGGCGCCACCGCTTCGATCCTTTGAGGGCTTCCTTGTACCACCACCAGTTGTCCATCGTCGAGAGCTGGCAGGGACTGAGCGACGAAGCGCACAGGATCATTGCCCTCGCTGATACCGTAAACGAACGCTGTTCGCAGACTCCCGTCGGGCAATGCCTGAAGGATAGCGCTTTCGGTAATATCCCGCGGTTCAGCCTGGTAGCGGTAAAGGGAGGGCCAGTTCTCGCTGACCAGCGACTGCCGCTCGAGATAGTAGCGAAGGTCTCCTGCCATGGCGATCGTATGCTCGCTCACGTCGACCTGGTTTTGCTGGTAATAGCTTTCCGCTAGCTGGTTCGCGTTCTGCATCAGGCCACGCGAATTGTCGGAAAACCAGAAATCCACCCCCGACTGAAACAGGAACGCTGCAAAACTCGCGACCAGCAAAGTGGGCACGGCCGCGATCAGCGAGAACAGGAAGACGAGGCGCACATGCAGCCGCGCCGTGCTTCCCGCAGCTCGTCTCAGAGCCATGCGCCGGCCCAGAAGAACAAGCAGCCCCATGGCGGGAACCAGCGTCCCGATCAGCAAGCCGGCGACCTGCCGCACCGGTAGCAATTGGCCATCAGGCGGAGCGACGGTGAAGGCTGCATAGGTGGTGCCCACCATCAACAGGAAGGCAAGAGCTGCGCCGATCTCCAACCACAGAAAGATATTCGCGCGTTTCGAGGCGACGACGAAACGACGCATCCAGCGCGGCGTTCGCGCTGTTCCCTCGCGATACGGTTCTGACGGAGCCTGCGTCGCCATCGTGGCTGCCTTACAACGGCAGTGTGGTTTTCATGCAAGCGCTAAATCGACGAGCTGCCCTCTACCGCCGGTTTGCGAAGCCTTGCGGGTCGATTTCCAGCTCCGCGATCCGCTTGCGAAGTGTGTTGCGATTGATGCCGAGCAATTGCGCGGCGCGCAGCTGATTGCCGCCGGTTTCGAAAAGAGCATGTTCGATCAGTGGTTTCTCGAACGCCGCCGTTGCCGCTCGGTGCAAGGTTCCGGGCAGGAGCGAACGCTCCGAAAGCCAGCTTTCCAAGGCGTGTTCGAAGCCGGCGATCGGTTTTTCCGGTCCGGATTGAGCCGTTGTCCCCAGCAACGACTCCACGGTTCGCGAATCTATGGCATCCTCCCGCGCCAGAAGCGACAGCCGGAAAACGAAGTTGCGAAGCTCGCGCACATTGCCGGGCCACCGATGGCAAGCAAGGGCTTTGACGGCTTCGGCATCAATCGTGTGTCGGGACAGACCCTCGACTTCTGCCTGCTCCAGAAAATGGCGTGCGAGAGCGCCGATATCCTCCTTGCGGTCGCGCAACGGCGGCAGATGGATCGGAACGACGGCGAGCCGGTAGTAAAGATCTTCCCGAAACCTCCCTTTGGCGATGAGCGGTTCGAGCGCACGATTGGTTGCAGCGATGATCCGCACGTTCACGGCAATTTCGTGCCGTCCGCCAACTCGCCGGATGCGCCCGGTTTGCAAGGCGCGCAGCAATCGCGTCTGCGCGTCGGCCGACATGTCGCCGATCTCGTCCAGGAACAGCGTCCCGCCGTGCGCCTGTTCGAATTTCCCGATCGCCTGGGATATCGCGCCCGTGAACGCCCCCTTCTCGTGGCCGAACAATTCGCTTTCCAGAAGATCGTGCGGGATCGCGGCGGCATTCACCGCGATCAACGGACCGGACTTGCGTGCGCCGAAACGGTGAATCGCCTCCGCCACCAGTTCCTTTCCCGTGCCGGATTCGCCCGTAACCAGAACGGTAAGGTCGTTGCGCAACACCTTGGTGATCATGCGATAGACCCCCTGCATCGCCGGGCTGCGCCCTATGAGGGGGAGCTCATCGCCTTTGCTAGGAGCGTCCGTAGCGGCTCTCCCGCGAGCCGCGATCGCCTGGCCCGCCGCTCGGGTCAGCTCGTCGAGATCGAACGGCTTCGGGAAATACTCGAACGCCTTCGTGTCGCTGGCGCGGATTGCCGTATCGAGCGTATTTAATGCGGAAAGGACAATTACCGGCATGTCCGGCGCGACGTCGCGCACCGCATCAAGGGTCGCCAAGCCGTCTCCATCTTTCAAAACGACATCGGTCAGCATCACGTCGAAACGACGCTCGGTCAGGTTTCTGTCCCGGCTTGCAATCGTGTCACAAACGACGACTTCGTGGGATTCGTCCTGAAGGGCTTCTCGGACGACCGTCGCGATTCCCGGATCGTCTTCCACTAGGAGTACACGCCCGCTCACTTGGCTGCTGCCCCGGCCGCCGCGAGATTGATACGGAAATGCGTGAGACCCGCTGCATCGTCGCGATGATACGCCACCCGCCCGCCCATGTCGGTCACAAGCTTGCGCGCGAGGGCCAGACCGAGCCCTTGCCCTCCGGGTTTGCTTGTCGTGAACGGACGGAAGACATGATCGCGAAGCTCTGCGGGAACGCCGCTGCCATTGTCGGTCACTGTGATCTCGATCGGCAGGCGGATGGATCGTCCGGATGTAACGGTTTTTATGACGAGGTCGCTGACGAAGCGCGTGCGGACCTGCACCATCGGGTCGACCACAGCACTCGCAGCGTCGCAGGCATTTGCCAGAAGGTTGATGAGAACCTGTTCCAGGACGGCGCGATGGGCTAAGACTAAGGGAAGCGATGGGTCGAATTCTTCCTTAAGTTCAGGACCCTCTGGCCGCCCCGCCCTCATCGTCGCCATCGCACTCCGCACTGCCTCGTGCAAGTTGACCGGGCCGAGCGGTTCGACCGACTGCTGGCCAAGTTGCTGCATTCGGTCGACAAGTCCGGCGATGCGATCCACCTCGGCTTCGATCAAGTGAGCGAGCGGAACGTTCCGAGGTTCGCTGCGCCGCGCGAGAAGCTGGCTGGCGCCGCGGATCGCGGAAAGCGGATTTTTGATCTCATGCGCAAGAATGGACGGGGCACCATGACCCGCAATCGTACTTTCGCCGACACCTTGTCCCGAACCAATTTCGGACAGGGTAATGACGCGCCATCCGGGATGGGAAGTTAGCGGAGAGGCGGTCAGATTGACGAAAAGGTCACGCCCGGCGCATCGCAAGTCCGCACCGCGGGCGATGAACTGCCCCTCGGCTTGGCGCAGGCTTTCCAGGATACGTGCGTCGTCCGAATGGCAAAGCTCGAACAACGGACGGCCCGAAAGCCTTGCGGCGCTAATTCCGAACATCGTTTCGGCGGCGGGATTGGCTTCGCGTACCGAAAGATTTTCGTCAATCAGCAGAACTGCGAAGATCAGCGCCGAAATCTGGATCGCCGCTCCCGGCGGTTCCGCACATGCGGTCACGCGGCGCGCCGATGGAGGAACGGTGCGTAAAATCGCTCTAATTCGTCGATGACTTCAACCGGATCATCGATGAAGTTCACCCGATTGCGAAACTCCGCCGATCCATGGAGCCCTTTGGTGTACCAGCCAAGATGCTTGCGCGCGACGCGGGTGCCGACCTCGGTGCCGTAAAGTGCCAGCATATCCCGGTAATGCTCGATCAGCGTGTCGAACTGCTCGTCCAAACCGGGGCTATCGAGCAGGGCGCCAGTACGCCACCAGTGCATGACCTGGCCCAAAAGCCACGGTTTGCCATAGGCGCCCCGCCCGATCATCAGGCCATCCGCGCCGGACTGCTCGAGCGCAGCAGCCGCATCGTCGACCGTGCAGATGTCGCCGTTCACGATGACTGGGATCGAGACCGCATCCTTGACCTTGCGGACGAAGGCCCAGTCGGCCGCGCCCTTGTACATCTGGTTTCGCGTGCGGCCATGGACGGTGACCATCTTCACGCCGAGATCCTCGGCAATGCGGGCAAGCTCGGGCGCGTTGAGGTCGCCATGGTCCCAGCCCATCCGCATCTTGACCGTCACTGGCACTTCGACGGCCTCGACCGTAGCCTTCATCAGCTTGGTGGCCAAAGGCACTTCGCGCATCAGGGCGCTGCCGGCGAGGCCGTTCGTCACCTTGCGCACCGGGCAGCCGAAGTTGATATCGATGATCGCCGCGCCGTTGTCCTGTTGCAGCTTCGCGGCCTCGGCCATGCTGACGGGATCGCAGCCGACGAGCTGCATAGAAACTGGCTCCTCGGTCGGATCCCACGCTGCCTTTTGCACGCTTTGGCGGGTTTCGCGGATCGCGGCCTGGCTGGCGATCATCTCGGTGACGTTGAGGCCCGATCCATATCGCCGAACCATGCGCCGGAACGGCAAATCGGTGACGCCTGTCATCGGCGCCAGAATCACCGGCGTGTCGATCGTTACGTCGCCGACGCGGATCGGCTCGGGTGAACGCGGGGGCTGGATCATGAGTGCATTGCCTAAAAATCAGGCATTCACTTAGTGCATTGCAGCATTTTCGGCAAGCGGCTAGCCCGCGCCCTCATGGACGAGGCCGCCGCCCTTCCCCCCTTCGCCGCCATCGTGGTCGCCGCCGGAAAGGGCGAGCGCGCGCGGCAGGGCGTGCCCAAACAGTTTGCTTTCTGGCGCGGCAAGCCGGTGCTGCGTCATTCGGTCGACGCGCTGGTAGAATCCGGAGCCAATCCTGTGATCGTGGCCGCCCCCTCGGACATGCAGGGGGAAGCCCATGCGGCTGTCGGCGACAATCCGCGCGTCGAGGTCGTGGCGGGCGGAGCAACCCGGCAGGCTTCGGTCCGCCATTCGCTGGATGTTCTCGCAGGGCGCGGCTGCGAACGTGTCCTGATCCACGACGCGGCACGTCCCGAGCTGATGCGCGACGTGGTTGCGCGGCTTATCAAGGCGTTGGAGACAACCGCCGGTGCCATCCCCGTCCTGCCCGTGGTGGACAGTCTTGTCATTGCGAGCAGCGGAGCGATGGATGGCAAGGCGGAGCGTGAAGCCATAAGGCGCGTTCAGACCCCGCAGGCATTCCGCTTTTCCGCCATCCACGCAGCGCATCACGCGTGGGAAGGTGCCGCCAATGCGGGTGACGACGCGCAGGTGCTGCATGCGGCGGGTGGCAGCGTCGCTCTGGTCGATGGCGACGAGCGTCTGCGCAAACTGACTTTTGCGGAGGATTTCATGGACGATTTGCCGCCGATGCGGATCGGTTCGGGCTACGATGTGCATTGCCTTGCGGAAGGCGAAGAGCTCTGGCTTGGCGGAGTGAGGATCGAGCACTCCCATGGCCTCTCCGGTCACAGCGACGCCGACGTCGCGCTGCACGCCATCGTCGACGCGCTCCTGGGGTCCGTAGGCGCCGGCGATATTGGAACGCATTTCCCCCCCTCCGATCCGCAATGGAAAGGAGCGGCTTCGGACCGGTTCCTCACCCATGCCGTCGGCCTCGTGACGGCCGCAGGATACAGCGTCGGCAATGTCGATCTGACCATCGTATGCGAGGCACCCAAGATCGGTCCGCACCGCGACGCAATGCGAGAGCGGATCGCGCAACTGCTCGGCGTTGACATCGGCGCAGTGAGCGTCAAGGCCACCACAACCGAGCGGCTAGGCTTCACCGGTCGCCAGGAAGGGATCGCCGCGCAGGCCGTCGCACTGGTGATCCGGCGATGATGGAGACTGGGATGGACGAGGACGCGCTCCTGCCGGACGAGATCGCACAACTGGCCCGCAAGGTAGTGGAGGCTAACCACGCGGCTGGCCGCAGGATAGCGCTTGCGGAAAGTTGCACCGGCGGCCTGGTAGCCGCCGCGCTGACGGAGGTACCCGGTTCTTCTGCCGTTCTCGACCGAGGTTACGTCACTTACTCGAACGAAGCCAAGATGGAAGCGCTCGGCGTTTCGAGCGAAATCATCGAGACCTTCGGCGCCGTATCGATCGCCTGCGTTTGGTCGATGGCCAAGGGCGCGCTCGACCGCAGCGGAGCGGATGTCGCCGTGGCGATCAGCGGAGTTGCCGGCCCCGGCGGCGGCACCGATCTGAAACCCGTCGGCACTGTGGTTTTCGCCCGGGTCGAACGCGACCGCATCGGCAAGCCGGACGGGGAACTCAAGCAGTTCGACGGGTCTAATCGCGCCGAGGTCCGTCGACAGGCAACCCTCTGCGCGCTCGAATTGCTGTTACCCGATCAGGAAGATGGGGCAGCAGCGCCTGGAGCCGCTTCCAACCCGTAGAGATCATGGGCTCGCCGTTCGAAAGCGGCGACCATCTTGCGGAAGGCGCGGTCGAAATATTGACCGGCCAGCTTCTCGAACACCGCATTGCGGAAAGTAAAATCGACGCAGAAATCGATCGCGCATCCGCCGTCGGGTTCGGGCGAGAACACCCAGCTATTGTCGAGATCTCTCAACGGCCCGTCGACGTAATGCACGTCGATCCGGCGCGGTCGATCCTTCGCCACGCGCGACGTGAACTTTTCGCGGATGGCCTTGAAGCCGACGAGCATGTCGGCGACCAGTTCGTTTTCGTTTTCGGACCGAACGCGAGCCGCCACCACCCAGGGAAGGAATTCGCCGTAGCGGCCGACATCGGCCACCAAATCGAACATCTGCTCGCAGCTGTAGGGAAGCCTGCGCGTCTCGCGGATACCCGGCATCAGCGCTGCGCCTTCGCGAGCTTCGCCTCCCGCGCGGCCCGCATCTGCGCGAAATCATCACCCGCGTGATAGCTCGAGCGCGTCAGCGGGCTCGAGGCGACTTGCAGGAAACCCTTGGCGCGCGCGATCGAACCATAGGCATCGAAAGCCTTCGGAGTAACGAAATCCTCAACCTTGGCGTGCTTCGGCGTCGGTTGGAGATACTGACCCATGGTGACGAAATCGATGTCCGCGCTGCGCATGTCGTCCATCACCTGATGCACTTCGAGGCGTTGCTCGCCGAGGCCGAGCATGATGCCGGACTTAGTGAAAATCATCGGATCATGCCGCTTCACTTCCTCGAGCAGACGTAGCGAGGCATAATAGCGGGCGCCGGGGCGGATGGTCGGGTAGAGACGTGGCACGGTTTCGAGGTTGTGATTGTAAACGTCTGGTCCAGCTTCGCAAATCGCCTCGACCGCAGGCCGCATCTTGTTGCGGAAATCGGGCGTCAAAATCTCGATCGTCGTCTCCGGCGTCTCGCGCCGCAAGGCGTTGATCACCTTCACGAACTGGCTCGCGCCACCATCGGGCAGATCGTCCCGGTCGACGCTTGTAATGACGATGTGGTTGAGACCCATCTTGCCCGCCGCGATCGCGACGTTTTCCGGCTCCATCGGATCGACCAGGCGAGGCATCCCGGTCTTTACGTTGCAGAAGGCACAGGCGCGCGTGCAGACATCGCCTAGGATCATCACAGTCGCGTGCTTCTTGTCCCAGCATTCGCCGATATTGGGACAGGCCGCCTCTTCGCAAACGGTGTTGAGCGCGAGGTCGCGCATCAGCTTGCGCGTCTCGTGATAGCCCTTGCTGACGGGCGCCTTTACCCGGATCCAGTCGGGCTTGCGCTGGCGGGGAATGCGCGGTTCGGGAGCGGTGGACATGTCGTTCATTACGCCGCCCACTTAGGGATGGGGCTTGCCAAGAGCAATGCCGCAGGCGCAAGGGACCGGGATGGAACACGAAGCCTCGCCGATGGACGCCCTGATTGCCGGATATGGCCGTTTTCGCAACGGAAGTTATGCGGCGGAACACGAACGCTGGGCCGCGCTGGCCGAAGGCCAGGCGCCGAAGACGATGGTCATCTCGTGTTCCGATAGCCGCGTCGATCCGGCACAGATCTTCGATGTCGCGCCAGGCGAACTGTTCGTCGTGCGCAATGTCGCGGCGCTCGTCCCGCCCTTCGAGACGACGCCGGGTCAGCATGGCGTCTCCGCGGCGCTCGAATTCGCGGTCCAGTTCCTGAAAGTCGAACAGGTTGTGGTCATGGGCCACGGGATGTGCGGCGGCTGCAAGGCTGCGCTGACGCAAGACCTTCACGGCAACCGGCTCGGCGAAGGCGGGTTCGTCGCCCACTGGATCGAAATGCTCGACGATGCACGTGAGCCGATCGCTCAGGAAATGGGCACCACCGGGCGAGACGCCGAACGGGCAATGGAGATGGCGGCGGTCAAGGTCAGCCTCGCCAACCTGCGCACCTTTCCGTGCATTCAGGAAAAGGAGCCGAGCGGTGAGGTGACATTGCGTGGCGCTTATTTCGCCATTTCCGACGGCGTGCTGCACTTGCTCGACGAAGCGTCCGGGATGTTTTCGCCAGCGAGCTGAGAGTTTGCGGCCCGGCTTGCCAGCCTGCCCGCCCTGCCCCATGGGACCGGCATGGCCCAAATCGACCAACGCAACATCGCTCTTCTGATCGACGCGGACAATGCAAGTCCCTCGGGGATCGATCCGGTTCTCACCGTCTTGGCCGAACTCGGTCAGGTGAATATCCGCCGTGCATACGGCAACTGGCGCAAGACCAGCCTCAAAGGCTGGGTCGACCGGATGCATCGTTACGGGATCGAGCCACAGCAGCAGTTCGACCTCACGCGCGGCAAGAACGCCACCGACATGAAGATGACGATCGATGCGCTGGACCTGCTCTACGGCGGTCGGGTGGACGGCTTCGGCATCATGAGTTCGGACAGCGATTTCATGCCGCTGGCCATGCGGATCCGACAGGACGGTTACCCGGTCTACGGCTTCGGCGGAGCCAAGACGCCCGAGGCCTTCCGTCAGGCCTGCACACGCTTCATCGATGTCAACGCATTGATCAAGGCGGAGAGGAACGAGGCCACCGAGAACCGCAAGCAACCGACCAAGGGCGAAATCGACGCCGAACTTCTGACGCTGCTGGTCGATGCCTATAACGCCAGCAAGCGCGACGAGGGCGGCTATGCCAAATTGTCCGAAGTGGGGCAGCGAGCTGGCAACCGCTCGAGTTTCGATACCCGCAACTACGGATATGCCCGGCTGATCGACCTGATCGAAGCGATACCGAACTTCGCAATCGAGCGACGCGAGAACGGGCAGGTGTTCGTGAAGCGCCTGCGCTAGGCCAGTCTTGCGCAAAGAAGAAGGGGGCGCGAAGCTTTCGCCCCACGCCCCTCAAATTACAGCATTCGCTAAAGATCAGACACCGCGCTGGTCGGCGTAAATACTCCACAGCTGGGCGATCGGCTTGCGCTGACCCTCCACCTTCGCGAAAGTCGCCTTGGCCTCTTCCGCCCTGCCCTGATCCAACTGAGCGATGCCGAGCCGCGTCAGGATCATCGCCGTGTTGACGCCTGGCATGCCAAGAGCCTTGGTGTAGAATTCCTCTGCCTCGCTCGGCTGCTCGTAGCTGAGAAAGGCATCGCCGGCGGCGACCACAGTGTTAAGCGACGCGTTGCCCGCCCGCGCTTCACGCGCCACTGTCGGCAGATCGGCACGGTCCGCCTCGACCCTGCCCGCAGCTTCCGAACGGGACGCCACAGCGAATTCGTTGCTCCGCTCGAGAACCCCAGAGTTCCAGCCCTGATCGATGACAGCCACGACTTCACCGGGGAAACGCCGCGGATCGGCAGCTTCGACATATTCGAGATACATCTGCGGATATTTGATCGCATCGAGGCGACGGGCAAGCCGTAGAAGATCGAGCGATTCCTGCATCTGGTAATCGCCGAGGTTCAACGCGACAGCGACGACGTCGGACCACGCTTCCTGGCTGGGATAGTCCTGAGCGTACCAGCTGGCGTACCGCATGGCTTCTTCAGTCATTTCGTTTTCGTAAGCGAGTGCGAGGCCCCGCTTGAGCCAGGCCTCGTCCACCGGCTGGCCGGCAGCCTTGCGCGCTTCGATGGCGCTGTCGAGTGCGCTGAAGCCTTGCGCGAAATTGTTCTCGCCGAAGTAGCTTTCGACGATCATGATGGTCGGATCGGGATTGGTCTGCCCGGCGTCGGCCGCCGCCTGCAAGTAACGCCGTGCGTCGTTATAGTTTTGCGCGTTGTATGCCAGTTGTCCTGCCAGCATGTTATACTGCGCCGTATTTTCCGCCGGGACCTTGCCGCTCTCCAGCATCATCGTAACGCCCTGATATTGCAGCGACGTGTCCTCTGCCGTGCGTCCGATCGAATAGATCGTGTTACCCGCTACGAAGCGATCGTCCTGGGTCTCAACCGCTGCGACAAGCGTTGGCACCGCAGCCTTTAGAGCAGCGGCATCCGTCGAACCGGCGTCCTGCATTGCCTTGACCGGAGTGTATGCGGCAACGAACCCTTTCGAGTAATCACCCGAGGTCTTCTGCTGTTTTTTCTTCTGAGCGAAGGCCGGCGTTTCTATCGCCGCGCCAGCAACAGCCGTGCCGCCGACCAGCGCGAGAGCCAGTGCCAATTTCGAAGCCGTGCTGCGACTGCGGGTAAGGTTGGTCAGAAACATTCGATATCTCCCAATGGATAGCCGGACGACAGGGCCGAACGGCAAAAAACTTGTTTGAATACTGAGGAAGTAGCCGTCGATTTCTCCTAGCCGGAAAACGCTGAACGGCCATTGAATGCCCGTAATCTCGAGTGCTGGTGCAGCTTTGTCAAACGGGCGAAGCCATGTGTGGAAAAAGCGCGCGAGGGTACGGTTAGGTTCCCTCCATCGGTGGATTTTCGGGCGCCTTCCTCCTACATGGGAGATTGATCCGGGCACCGATCCGCAATCATGAAAAGACCGACGTTTTGAACGACGAAACCGAATTGCTCAATCCGCCCGCTCCGGGTGACGAATACAACCGCATCGATATCGTCGAGGAGATGAAGACGAGCTATCTCGATTACTCGATGAGCGTGATCGTGAGCCGAGCGCTCCCCGATGTCCGCGACGGTCTCAAGCCGGTCCACCGCCGTATTCTGTTCGCCAGCCAGGAAGGCGGGTTCGTCGCCGGGCGGCCCTATCGCAAGAGCGCCAAGATCGTCGGCGACGTGATGGGCAATTATCACCCGCACGGCGACAGCGCGATATACGACGCGCTGGCGCGCATGACGCAGGACTGGTCGCTGCGAGTCCCGCTGGTCGATGGCCAGGGCAATTTCGGCAGCATGGATCCCGATCCGCCCGCCTCGATGCGTTATACCGAGGCGCGGCTCGCGCGGGTGGCCAATTCGCTGCTCGACGATCTCGACAAGGACACTGTCGATTTCGCCGACAACTACGACGGTTCTCGGCGAGAGCCGACCGTACTGCCGGCGCGCTTCCCCAATCTGCTTGTCAACGGTGCCGGCGGCATTGCCGTCGGCATGGCGACCAACATCCCGCCGCACAATCTCGGCGAAGTGATCGACGGGTGTCTCGCCTTTATCGAGAACCCGGCGATAAGCTCCGAAGAACTCTTCGAAATCATTCCCGGGCCTGACTTCCCGACCGCGCCGCTGATCCTTGGCAAGTCGGGCGCCCGTGCCGCCTACACCACGGGGCGGGGTTCAATCCTCATGCGCGCCCGCCACGAGGTGGAGGAGAAGCGCGGCGACCGCCGGTCAATCGTGCTCACCTCAATCCCCTTCCAGGTCGGCAAGAGCGGGCTGGTCGAGAAGATCGCCGAGGCCGCGAAGGACAAGCGGATCGAGGGTATCTCCGACATCCGTGACGAAAGCTCGCGCGAAGGTGTGCGCGTCGTCGTCGACCTCAAGCGCGACGCCTCGGCCGAAGTCGTGCTCAACCAGATCTGGCGCTACACACCCGCGCAAGCGAGCTTTCCGGCGAACATGCTCGCCATTCGCGGCGGCCGACCCGAGACGCTCACGCTGCGCGATATCGTGCAGGCCTTTATCGGCTTCCGCGAGGAGGTCATTACCCGCCGCACCAAGTTCGAATTGAACAAGGCTCGCGACCGGGCGCATATCTTGCTCGGTCTGGTCGTGGCGGTATCGAACCTCGACGAGGTGGTCGCGATGATCCGCGGCGCCTCCAACCCGGCCGAGGCTCGCGCAAGGCTGCTCCGCAAGGAATGGCCGATCGGCGACATCGCGCAATATATCGCGCTGGTCGAGGCGATCGAGCCCAATGCCGAGCAGGCCGGCGGGACCTACCGCCTGTCGGAGCGGCAGGTGAAGGCGATCCTCGAACTGCGGCTTCATCGCCTGACCGCGCTCGGGCGCGACGAGATCGGCGATGAGCTCAAGGAACTGGCCACGGCGATCGAGGAATATCTCTCGATCCTCGCCGACCGCGTGAAGCTTTACGGCGTGATGCGCGAGGAGTTGGAGGAGATCAAGGCGACCTACGCGACGCCGCGTGTCTCCGAGATCGCACCTGCCTGGGATGGGCTTGAGGACGAGGACCTGATCGAGCGCGAGGACATGGTCGTCACCGTGACTCATGGCGGCTACATCAAGCGCACACCGCTCGACACCTTCCGGGCGCAGGCGCGCGGCGGCAAGGGCCGCAGCGGAATGGCGACGAAGGACGAAGACGCGGTCGTCGAACTGTTCGTAACTTCAACGCATAACCCTGTGTTGTTCTTCACGAATACTGGTCGAGTATATCGTCTCAAGGTCTGGAAGCTCCCCGAAGGCGGTCCGCAGACCAAGGGGCGACCAATGGTCAATCTCCTGCCATTGGGCGACGACGAACGCGTGACGAACGTGCTTCCCCTCCCCGAAAACGAGAGCGAGTGGGAAACACTGAACATCGTCTTCGCCACGGAGCAGGGCATGGTCCGCCGCAATTCGATGGATGCCTTCACCAATGTGCCCACCGGCGGCAAGTATGCCATGGGCTTCGTCGAGGGCAGCGGCGACCGATTGATCGGCGTGCGTTTGTTGAGCGAGAACCAGGAAATCTTCCTCGCCTCGGATTCCGGCAAAGCGATCCGCTTCTCCGCCACGGATGCGCGCGAGACCAAGAGCCGCACCGGGATCGGAGTGCGCGGCATGGCTCTGAAAGACGGCGCGAAGGTCGTCTCGATGGCCGTGCTCGATGCCGGCGAGCGCGATACCGAAATACGCGACGCCTATCTTCGCGCCGCCAGCTGGAAGAACAACGACACCGAGACGGCTCTGGACGCCGAAGCGGCGGGGCAGATGGAGGAGAACGAAGAGTTCATCCTTACCATCACCTCGCGCGGTTACGGCAAGATTTCCTCGGCTTACGAATATCGGACCATCGGCCGCGGCGGTCAGGGGCTGACCAATATCGGCGAGCCTTCGAGCAACCCGGATCGCAACGGACAGGTTGTCGCCAGCTTCCCTGTCAAGCACGGGTCGCAACTCATGCTGGTCACTGACCAGGCTAAGCTGATCCGCCTGCCGATCGACTTCCGCCATATGGTCGAGGGCGGCTTCGACAATCACGCGGGCTATTCGATCTCGGGACGTGGTTCCTCCGGCGTGCGCATCTTCAACGTATCGAAGGGTGAGCAGATCGTCGGCGCCGCGCTGATCGACGAGACCGAGGAACCGGAAAACGAAGCCGAGGAACGCGTCGCGGACGAGATCGCCGCACGCGGTGGTCTAAACCGGACAGAGCCGTACACTACATTGGATCGGGACGACCCTTCGCCGACCGACCTTTAGTTCTTTGTCATCTCATGGTATAATATCGGATCATAGTAAGCGGACCTACCATGCAAAAGACTCTCATCTCCATTCTTGCGCTACTCGGAGCAAGTTCTGCGCTGGCAGGTAACGGAAATGTGATCCACCCTTCTGCAGGCAGTGCAGCTTATGGTCGTTCCTATTCAGTCCCTGCTGACCTGTCGTCTCCATCGGATTACTATCCGTTCTTGCAGTTCGAAGATAAACTGTCGGGATACAGCATCAGCGAAGCCGAGATTGGCGTGATTGCCGACGTCATCAGCAGGAACCATAATTCGATGACGTCGCTGGATCGCCGCGACCTCGTTTCTCAGCTGCGCGAGTTGGGAATGTCCGAGCGCCGTTTCGGTTATATTCTTGCGATCGCAATGCGGAACGATGAACTCAAGTCGGAGATCGAGCAGAGCGTAGGGAACCGCTTGCGCTCGTCATCTGCTAAATGATCTGAGCGCGTTTTCCGGAGCGTCTTTTTGGTCGAGACTTTTCTCGCCTCGCAATGTCTGCACCACGCCTGTCGCGATCATCAACTGGCCGGCGAAATAAAGCGGCCAGATCAGCCAGCCTGTGATATCGGCATCAAGCCGTCCGGCTTCCCGTGCGAAAATTGCGAGGTCCGAAAGGACGAAGAACACCGCGCCTAGTCCGACACGGTAGCGCGGGAAACGGCTTGTCCATGCCGAGGCGGACATTGCGCCGAGCAAAACGGCGTAACCCGCCGCGAGGTGCCAGTTTTCACGCGGCCAAGTGATCAAGGCCGAGATTAGCGGCACTCCGATCAGGAGGGCGATGCCAGTGACTCGCTGGCTGCCCGCTGCCACAAGTCGCCTGTTTCGGAGGTACAATCCGATCGCAACCAGATGTGCCAGGCCGAAGATCGCCGCACCTCCGAGGAACGAGAATTCGAGCACCACGTCCGCGACCGCGCACAGCGTCAGTACGATCGCGATCAGGGTTCCATCAGGCCCTCGCCCCCGCATCCAGGCGAAGGCCGCGAGCAACCCCACCCCCAACCCCTTCCACACAGCGGAATAGATGCCCGGCACCGTTTCGTCCGCGAGGAAGAAATAGGTGACCGCCGACACGATCCCCAGCAACAACCACGGCCTGTGTTCGATCAATGCGCGTCGCGGCATTCGGTCGGTCTCCTTAGTCCCGGCTTCCGCTACGGCTTGAACCGCATGGGTGACAAGCTCTAGGTGAGCGGTGCAATGACACATGACATCCATATCATCGGCGGCGGCCTCGCCGGAAGCGAAGCGGCGTGGCAGCTCGCCCAGCGTGGCTTCAAGGTGCGGCTCTCAGAAATGCGAGGCGGCGGCGACATGACGCCGGCGCACCAGACCGATGGCTTGGCCGAGCTCGTCTGTTCCAACAGCTTCCGGTCCGATGACGACGAGAAGAACGCGGTCGGGTTGCTTCACTACGAGATGCGGGCGCTGGACAGTCTTGTCATGCGCGCGGGTGAAGCGGCTCGCGTTCCCGCAGGATCTGCCATGGCGGTCGATCGTGACATCTTTTCGAAAGGTGTCCAGCGCGCGCTGGAGGATCATCCCAACGTCACCGTGGTGCGCGAGCGGATCGACTCCCTCCCTTCGTCCGGCCTCACCATCGTCGCCACCGGACCGCTGACCGCGCAGGCGCTGGCGGAAAGTATCGTCGGCGCGACCGGGCAGGACCGGCTCGCCTTCTTCGACGCCATCGCGCCCATCGTCCATCGCGAGAGTATCGACATGGATATCTGCTGGATCCAGTCGCGCTGGAACAAGCGGACCGAAGCCTCGAACGAGGATGGCGACTATATCAACTGCCCGATGACGAAGGAGCAGTATCGCGCCTTCCACCAAGGCCTGCTGGACGGCGAAAAGACCGAATTCCGCGAGTGGGAAACCGACACGCCCTATTTCGAAGGGTGTATGCCAATCGAGGTCATGGCGGCGCGGGGGGTGGAAACCTTGCGCTTCGGCCCGATGAAGCCGGTCGGGCTCGACAATCCTCGCGATACGACTCCGGAGTTTCCGCAAGGGCGCTGGCCCCACGCGGTCGTCCAGCTGCGCCAGGACAACAGCCTCGGCACGCTGTGGAACATGGTCGGCTTTCAGACCAAGCTGAAATACGGCGCGCAGGTCGAGCTTTTCCGCACGATTCCGGGGCTGGAGAATGCGGAATTCGCACGGCTTGGCGGCTTGCACCGCAACACCTTCCTCAATTCGCCGACGCTGCTCGACCGACAGCTGCGGCTGAAATCGGCGCCGCATATCCGCTTCGCCGGGCAAGTGACCGGGTGCGAGGGTTATGTCGAAAGCTCGGCGGTGGGGCTGATGGTGGGATTGATGGCGGCGAGCGAGCTGGCGGGGCGCGACTGGACACCGCCGCCGCGGACGACCGCGATGGGCGCGCTGCTCTCGCACATCACCGGCGATGCCGAGGCGGAAACCTATCAGCCGATGAACATCAATTTCGGCCTGTTTCCGCCGCTTCATGAGGTTGGCAAAAAGCAGCGCAAGGAAGCCTATACCGGACGCGCCAAGACCGACCTTGCGCGTTGGCTGGCCGAAGCCGCGCTGGAGCCTGCCTAGCAGCGGCAGGCCGGCTTCGCGCGGGCCTTGAGTTTGGTGCTCGCGAATTCGCTGGGGCTCAATTCGCCGTTTCCGTTTGCATCGGCGGCGTCGAAGCGGCTGGCGGTCGCGACCGCCCATTCCTCGAAGCTCAGCAGGTTGTTGCCGTCGGTATCGAGCTTGCGGAAAGCGTTGGTGCGTGTGGAGAGCATCTCTGTCCGGCTGATCTTCCAGTCGCGGTTTCGGTCGTAGCGGAAAAAACGGCGTTGTTCGCGGGTGAGTTCGGTCGCTTCGGGCGGCGCGGGACCGACGAGACCGGCGCCGTCCGCATCCGGGAGGTCTGTATTCTCGGAATCCTGTGCGAGAGCGGAAGGATCGGGTGGCGGCGCGCCCTGCTCCACCTCGGCCCGGCCCTGCCACCAGAACATGCCGATTCCGGCCAGAACGAGGCCCAGCACGGCGCCGAGCAGGATGCGGTTCATGGAAGTCTCCCCTTGCGCGGAGCGGGATAATCTATCGACCGAAAATGCCAAGCCGCATCGCGGCGAAGGGCAGGGTTCGACCGCCCATCAGGTCCCGCCGATCGCTTCGCAGCGCCCGGCGCGCCAGGCCCGCCAGAACCGCGAGGGGACGCATCGGACGATCCAGTCTTGTTCCGTGCTTGATCTGCACTTGATCGCCGGGGTTCGCGGACTTGTCCCGGCCGATTTCGGCAAAGGTCCAGTTCCGCACGGCCCGGTCGATGGAGTCAGCGGTGCTTGACGAGCCGATCGAGCGAGCGATCGCGACGAAAGCGGCCGCCCTGCCCTCGGCAACGGAACGCCAGCCGTTGCTTTCCGCCAAAAGGAAACCCTCCCAGCCATCGACGAGCTCGCCGAGCGGTTGGCGGTCCGCGGCCCATGCCTCGTCGATCCGTTCGAGCAGCGGTTCGCCCCGCCGATCGATCGGGCCTGTCCCGGCGAGTTGATCCCGCCACCATGACAGACGCAACTGGCCGAGCATCGTCTCTGTCGTGCCGCTGACGAGCCGAGCGAGCCGGGCGTCGAGCGCGAAGACGATCTCAAACAGCGGCCGGTCGCCGGCACGGGCCGAAGCCAGCGCCAGGCGACCGAGTTCGGGGAGGTCGGTGGGAAAGGTGTGGCTCACGCGCTTCTTGTCCGGCACTCCCGCGTGTCGGCTTTCAGAGCCGCTCAGTCGACGTAGCAGACCTTCTTGACCGCCGCGACGATGCGCGGGGCGTCGATCAATGCCAGTTTCTCGAGGTTCTCGGCATAGGGCAGCGGCACGTCATCGTTGCAGACCCTCAGGACCGGCGCGTCGAGATGGTCGAAGCCCTGCTCCATGCAGACCGCCATGATCTCGCTCGCGATCGAGCAGGTCGGCCAGCCTTCTTCCGCGATCACCAGTCGGTTGGTCTTGGCGAGACTCTCCAAGACCGTCTCGGTATCGAGCGGCCGCAGGGTGCGCAGGTCGATGACTTCGGCCTCGATGCCCTCGCCCGCCAGCGTTTCGGCGGCTTCCAGCGCGAAGCCGACGCCGATCGAGTAGCTGACGATGGTGACGTCCGCGCCCCCGCGGACGATCCGCGCCTTGCCGATCGGCAGGACGTGATCCTCGAGATCGGGCACGTCGAAGCTGCGGCCGTAGAGCAATTCGTTTTCGAGGAAGACCACCGGATCCTCGGTCCGGATCGCGGCCTTCAGCAAGCCCTTGGCATCGGCCGCATCATAGGGCGCGATCACGATCAGGCCGGGCACGCTGGCATACCATGGCCCGTAATTCTGGCTATGCTGCGCGCCGACCCGGCTCGCCGCGCCATTAGGGCCGCGGAAGACGACGGGGCAGCGCATCTGGCCGCCGGACATGTAGTTCGTCTTGGCCGCCGAATTCACGATGTGGTCGATCGCCTGCATCGCGAAATTGAAGGTCATGAACTCCACGATCGGCCGCAAGCCGCCCATGGCGGCGCCGGTTCCGATGCCGGCAAAACCGTATTCGGTGATCGGCGTGTCGATCACGCGCGTGTCGCCGAACTCGTCGAGCAGGCCCTGGGTGACCTTGTAGGCGCCCTGATACTCGGCAACCTCCTCGCCCATCACGAAGACGCGGTCGTCGGCGCGCATCTCCTCGGCCATCGCGTCGCGCAAGGCCTCGCGGACCGAGGTGCTGGTGTAGCCGGTGCCTTCGGGCACTTCGGGATCGGCCTTGGGCTGCGATTTCCTGGGCCCCGGCGTCACCGAGCCGTCCTCGTCGTCACGGCCGACATCCTTGCCTTCGCTATCCGCATCGGCGCGAGCATCGTCGGATTCCTCGTCGCTGTCGCCCGAAGGTGCCTCGATTTCGGAGACATCTTCGCCTTCGCTTGCGAGCATGGCGATCACGGTCCCGACCTTCACGCCCTCGGTCCCCTCGTCGACGAGGATCTTGCCGAGCGTGCCTTCGTCGATGGATTCGAATTCCATCGTCGCCTTGTCAGTCTCGATCTCGGCGATAATATCACCGGGCTCGATAGCGTCGCCTTCCTGCTTCAGCCACTTGGCGAGCGTGCCTTCCTCCATGGTCGGCGAAAGCGCGGGCATCTTGAGTTCGATCGCCATGGCTCAATACTCCTCCACCAGAACGTCGGTGTAGAGTTCGTCGTTGCCCGGCTCGGGAGAATTCTCGGCGAAATCAGCGGCTTCGTTCACGGTCTTGCGAATACCCTTGTCGATGTCCTTGAGCGAATCCTCGCTCTTGCCCTGTTCCATCAGGTTCTTCTTGAGGCGCTCGATCGGATCGTGGTGATCCTTCTGGTCCTGCACTTCCTCGCGCGTGCGGTACTTGGCGGGATCGGACATGGAATGGCCGCGATAGCGATAGGTGTTGCACTCCATCAGCACCGGGCCGTTGCCCTCGCGCACATGCTTGAAGGCGACTTCGGCCGCTGCGCGCACTTCGAGCACGTCCATCCCGTTCACTTCCATGCCGGGAATGCGGAAGGCGGTTCCGCGGCGATAGAAGCGGGTCTCGGCACTCGATCGCCTGGTCGCGGTACCCATCGCGTACTGGTTGTCCTCGACCACGAAGACGATCGGCAGGTTCCAAAGCGCGGCCATGTTGAAGGTTTCGTACACCTGGCCCTGGTTCGCCGCGCCGTCACCGAAATAGGCGAGGCAGATGCCGCCGTCGCCGCGATATTTGTGCGCCAGCGCGAGCCCCCCGCCGAGCGGCACCTGCGCGCCGACGATGCCGTGGCCGCCGTAGAATTTATGCTCGGTGCTGAACATGTGCATCGAGCCGCCCTTGCCCTTGGAAATCCCGGCCTCGCGCCCGGTCAGTTCCGCCATGATGACCTTGGGGTCGAGGCCGTAGGCGAGCATGTGGCCGTGGTCGCGATAGCCGGTGATCACGCTGTCGCGGTCGTTGTCGAGCGCGGATTGCAGCCCGATGGCGACCGCTTCCTGGCCGATGTAAAGGTGACAGAATCCGCCGATCAGGCCGAGGCCATAAAGCTGGCCCGCCTTCTCTTCGAAACGACGGATGAGCAGCATCTGCTCGTAGAAGCGCAGCAGCTCTTCATCCGACGCTTTGTAGCTCTTGTTCTTCTCGAACTCTTCCTGAAGCGAGCGGAGAGCGAAATCCTCGTCCATGGCTGCGGCTTCGGGTGCTTTCGTCTTGCGGTTGGGAGACTTGGCCAAGGGCTGAAATCCTTCGGGTCCGGGGGAGGAAAGGTTGATTGCCTATAGGCACAAGGCGCCGGGTCGCGCAACGGCGCGCGGGCTTTATGGGTAACGTTACGGCATGGGGTAAAGGAAGACGCGCTGGCGCCGCCTCAATCTTCGAGCTGGACGACAACCTCGTCGGGATGAACGACGTTCATCTGGCTGCGCAACAACTCGCCGACCATGTCGGGATCGGCGTGATCGGGATTGAGTAGCGCGACCCGGTTCTTGAGCGCGTCGCGTTCCTCGACAAGCACTGACAGTTGCGCCTGGCGCTGATCGCGCAGGCTCAGATTCTCGCTCCAGGCGAGAAGGCCGGAGGGCCCGGCCACGGCAAGTCCGCCCATGAGCAGCAGGCCGAGAAGCGCGTAGCCTTCCGTACGGCTTCCGCCGATTCCCTCGATGATGTCGCGAAACTTGGTCACGAAACCGACAGAATCACACTTGGACATGGCGCGCAAGCGCTTTCGATTGCAGCGGAACGCCGTGTGCGAGTGCGCGTTCAAATTGACAGATCGGCAACAGCCTGATATAGTCTCTTTTGTAACGATTTACATTTGGAGAGAGCCGTGACCGACCTGTTCGAAAACCCCATTGGCCTTGACGGCTTCGAGTTCGTCGAATTCTGCGCGCCTGAAAAGGGTTTCCTCGAGCCCGTATTTGAAAGCATGGGGTTTCAACATGTTGCGAACCATAGGTCGAAAGACGTTCAACTGTGGCGACAAGGTCAGATCAACCTGATCGCCAATTACGAACCGCGCAGCGCCGCTTGGTATTTCGCGCGCGAGCACGGACCGTCGGCTTGCGGAATGGGTTTCCGCGTGCGCGATGCTAAGAAAGCGTATGCCGAACTTCTCGAACGTGGTGCCGAGCCGGTTCAGGTCGACACTGGAGCGATGGAGCTGCGCATCCCCGCCATCCGCGGCATTGGCGGCGCGATCGTCTATCTGATCGACCGCTACGAAAACGAGAGCGGTGAAGGTCTGTCGATCTACGACATCGATTTCGAATACCTCGACGGCGTGGAAAAGCACCCTGAAGGCGCGGGTTTCCGCGTTATCGATCACCTCACCCACAACGTCTACAACGGCCGCATGGCGTACTGGGCCGATTATTACGAGACGCTGTTCAACTTCCGCGAAATCCGCTTCTTCGACATCAAGGGCGAATATACCGGCCTCACTTCCAAGGCGCTGACCGCGCCCGACGGTAAGATCCGCATCCCGCTCAACGAGGAAGGCGACGGCGGCAAGGGCCAGATCGAGGAGTTCCTGAAGGAATTCAACGGCGAAGGCATCCAGCACATCGCGCTGATCTGCGACGATCTCGTCAAGGCCTGGGACAAGCTCAAGGAGTTCGGCGTCCCCTTCATGACCGCGCCGCCGGAAACCTATTACGAAATGCTGCCCGAGCGCCTGCCCGATCACGGCGAAGCGGTGGACGAGCTGAAGATGCGCGGGATTCTGCTCGACGGCACGACGGAAGGCGGCCAGCCCCGCCTCCTGCTGCAGATCTTCGCCGAGGCGCAGGTCGGCCCGGTGTTCTTCGAATTCATTCAGCGCAAGGGCGACGAGGGCTTCGGCGAGGGCAATTTCAAGGCCCTGTTCGAAAGCATGGAGCGTGACCAGATCAAGCGCGGCACTCTCAGCGTCGAGGAAGCAAAGAGCGTCGAAGTGGAGCCCGCGGAGTGAACCGGCAAACTCATCCCATCAAGCTCGGCGGCGTCCACCACGCGGCCTATCGCTGCAAGGACGCCAAGGAGACGGTCGAGTGGTATCGCGACGTTCTCGGCATGGAATACACCACTGCCTTTGCCGAGGATCACGTGCCGTCCACGGGGGACTACGATCCCTACATGCATGTCTTTCTAGATGCGGGGAACGGTAACATCCTCGCCTTCTTCGAGCTGCCGACGCAGAAGGGCATGGGGCGGGACGAGAACACCCCCGCCTGGGTTCAGCATCTCGCCTTCAGGGTCGGAAGTGAGGAAGAACTGCTTGCCGCCAAGGAACATGTCGAGAGCCTCGGCATCGATGTCCTCGGCCCAACGCATCACGGCATCTTCAAATCGATCTATTTCTTCGATCCGAACGGGCACCGGGTCGAACTCGCAGCCGATATCGGCACCGACGAACAATATGCCGAGCTGAAGCGCGTCGCGCCGCTGATGCTCGAGGAATGGAGCGAGACAAAGAAGGCACCGCGCCACGCCGACTGGCTTCACGAGCTCGCCCGCAAGGACCATGCCGAGGTCTGACCTTTGGCGGAACTGACCCCTTTACGCCGCGTTGCAGCATAAAGGGAGGCCTGAACTCGTGAATTACATCGGTACGCTGCGCGAGCAATTGCGCGAAATGGGCGTGGGTTTCGTGGCCGCCCTGCCCTCGCTTGCGATCGCGCTCCTGATCGTTTTCCTGACGTGGATCGTGGCTCGCTTCGCCGTGCGCATTTCCGACATGGTGGTCGGGCGGACCGAATTGCGGGCTAGCCTGAAGAATTTGATCGACACGATCGTCAAATTGGCGATCTGGGTGTTCGGCCTGTTCATCGCCGCCGTGGTGGTCATTCCCAGCCTTACGCCAGCCAGCCTTCTCGCAGGGCTCGGCATAGGTGCCGTCGCGATCGGCTTCGCTTTCCAGGACATCTTCGAGAATTTCCTTGCCGGCGTCCTCATCATGGTACGCGAAAAGATGCGGATCGGCGACGTGATCGAATGCCAGGACATCACCGGCAAGGTTGAGCACATCTCGCTGCGCGAAACCCATGTCCGGAGGCTCTCCGGCGAATTGACGATCGTCCCCAACTCGATCCTGTTCAAGAACCCGGTCGAGATTTTCACCGATCAGGAAGAGCGGCGCCACGAAGTCGTCTGCGGCGTATCCTACGATACCAATCTTGACCATGCGGCCGACGTGATCCGGCAGGCCGTCGAGGGGGTCGACGTGGTCCTCGCCAGCAAGGGCGTCGACATCTTCGCGCAGGAGTTCAATTCGAGTTCCGTCGATTTCCTTATCCGCTGGTGGGCCGGTTCGACCCCGCGGGACAGCTGGGAGAGCAAGGACAAGGTCGTTCGCGCCGTCAAGGCCGGGCTGGACGATGCTGGTATCGAAATCCCCTTCCCCTACGTAACGCACACCTTCAAGGAGCGAGTGCCGCTGGGCGAGGAACCCGGCGAGACTGTCAGCTAGAGCGAAATATGCCAGCCGCAAGCGTTCGGGTCTGGTTCGCCAGGCCGAACAGGGGGAAGCGATGGCAATTTCGACTTAGAACCAGAACCTTACACCGAGAACATAGTTGGTTACGCTCGGATCCTGCTGACGGGCGCGTGCGTAATCCGCGCCCCGCCCTAATTTCCATTCTTGTTCGATCCCTAAATAGGGCGCGAATTCGCGGGCGATTTCGTAGCGTAGGTGTAGACCCATCTCGACATTGTTGATTCCCCCACCGATGCCGAGCTCGGGTACGTCCTGCGCCGCTAGCGCGATCTCGGCACGGGGCTGGACGACCAGGCGCTGGGTCATGCGTTGGTCGAGCTCGACCTCGACCTTGGCGGTGAAATCCCCTTTGTTCGACACGAGGAGATCTCCCTCGATTTCGAACAAATAGGGGGCAATGCCCTGTATGCCAATGTCCAGATAGGTACGGCTGGGGCCGTTCAAATCCTGGCGCGCACCGGCCTGGAGATCGAACCAGGGGGAGATCGCGCGTCCGTAAAGGAGGGCGATGTCGGCATCCCCGACTCCATCTGCGAAACTGCCTTCGCCTTCGGATTCTACCCACACCCGGTTGATGTCGCCGCCATACCAGGCATCGCCGTCCCACAAATACCCGTCGTCGCCTTCGCGCGCCCGAAATTCGAAGCGATCGAGGAGGAGGCCTGCGGTCAGCATGCCGCCATTCTCCCGCGCCAGTGCGGCGCGGCTGGCGCGCATGGCTTCGGCGCCCCAGATAGCATCGGCAGCGGTCGGCGGCCCGGACCCGACGGCTGCGGGCGGCGGCGCGATCGGGATCTCAGGGGCTGAGTCTGGATCTGATCCATGGTCCATCTGGCCATGACCTATGCTCGAATGATCCATATCGTCGTGGTCCATTTCCACCTGACCGAGCGGAGCCGGATCGTCGGGGGCGCAGCTGTCCTCTGCCGCGGCATGGCCCATGGCGCGATGGCGAGCCGCTTCGGCTTCGCATTCGTCCTGCGACGATGCGGCGTGCGCCCCGTGGCCGGCATGGGATTGCGCGAGGGCCGGTACGGCAATGGTGACCAGAACGAGCGCAGTGAAGTTTACGGCGCGGCTCATCCGGCCGCTCCCGCCGCTCCGCCGGACTGCGCGACGCTGACCACCTGAAACATGCCCGAATGCATGTGATAGAGCAGGTGGCAGTGGAACGCCCAGTCTCCGGGTTCGTCCGCCGTCAGGTCGAACTGCGCATAGCCGCCCGGCTGCACGATCATGGTGTGCTTCTGCGGCTGGAAACCTTCGGGCGCCCCGTTCACCAGTTCGAAGAAGTGACCGTGGAGATGGATGGGGTGGGCCATCATGGTATTGTTGACCAGCTTGACCCGGACCCGCTCGTCATAGGCGAAGCGGATCGGATGATCGGTGACGGAGGAGTATTTCTCCCCGTCGAACGACCACATGTAGCGCTCCATGTTTCCCGTCAGGTGAATTTCGAGCATGCGCGAGGGCGTGCGCGGATCATCGTTCCGCTTCAGCGCGACGAGATCCTTGTAGGTCAGGACCCTGTGCGGCACCGTGTCGAGCCCGATACCGGGATCGCCCATCCGGTCGACCGGGTTCATCGCCACCATGTCGATGCCGGGACCGACCTCCACCGTGGGAGGCAGCCTGGAGGTATCGCGCATGTCCATTCCGCTCATGTCCATGCTCTCCATAGGCTCGGGCGCGGTAGTCTTCGCGGGCATGGAATGGTCCATTTGCGAATGGTCCATCTCGTCACCCTTTGCGCCGTGATCCATGCCGCCATGGTTCATCCCCATGTCGGCCATCGTCAGCAGAGGCGGATCGCGCAGGGCTGGCACGGGCGCGCGGGCCCCCGGCCTGCTCGCCAGCGTCGCCACTGCCATGCCGGACCGGTCCATTGCCTCGGCGACGATCGTCATCGCCTCGCCCCTCGGCTCCACCACGATGTCGTAAGTCTCCGCCGTGCCGATCTGGAATTCCTGCACCGGTACCGGGCGAACGTTCAGCCCATCGGCGGCGACCACTTGGATCTTCGCACCCGGAATGCGGACATTGAAGAAGCTCATCGCACTGCCATTGATGACGCGGATGCGCACCCGTTCGCCAGGATTGAATAGGTATTCCAGCCCTTCTTGCGGGCCGTGCCCGTTGGCAAGGTAGGTGTATGTGGAACCCGTCACATCCAGGATGTCGGTCGCCATCATCCGCATCCGGCCCCACATCCGCCGTTGCCCGGCCTCCAGCGGATAGTCGTCGGTGAAGCTGGTCTGCTGGTAGTTGAAGTAGCCCTCGCCCTTCTTCAGCTTGTCCATGATCGCGTGCGGATGCATCGGTGTGAATTCGCTTAGCAGCATCACGTAGTCGCGGTCCGCCTGCACCGGATCGGGTTCGATAGGATCGACCACGATCGGGCCGTAATGCCCCGCCTGTTCCTGCAGGTTCGAATGAGAATGCCACCAATAGGTGCCAGCCTGGCGTACCGGGAATTCGGCGGTGAAACTCGCGCCTGGCGAAATGCCGGGGAAACTGACGCCCGGCACTCCATCCAGATGGAACGGAACGAGCAGGCCGTGCCAATGGATGGAGGTATCCTCGGTCAGCGCGTTGTGGACATTGAGCCGGACCGTGGTGCCCTCCTTCAGTCGCAGTAGCGGGCCAGGGACGCTCCCGTTGACGGCGACCGTGTGCCCGCGGCGGCCTTCGACCACGCGCATTCCCTCACTCACGGTCAGGTCGATGTGGGTGCCCGACACTTCGTCGAACCCGGTGCGGACCGCGCCGCCGTGTTGGGTCAGCGAAGCGCCGCGAGCCCAGGCGGGCATCGCGCCGAATACGCCCGCGCCAACTATTCCGGCGCCCATCAGCCGGCGGCGGGAAAGCATCATTTTCGGCATGGGTATTGCAACTCCTTCGCAAGGGTCGATATATACCCCCATGGAGTATTACAAGATACCCGGAAGGGTATCAGAAAGAAGGAGTGTGGAGCAGGTGTCGACTGACCAGTCCAATCGGATCGTCAACCGCCTCCGTCGGATCGAAGGGCAAGTTCGCGGGGTCGCTCAGATGGTGGAGGACGACCGCTACTGCATCGACATCCTTACCCAGATGCAGGCGGTCAAAGCCGCGCTGGATCGTGCGGAAAGCGCGATCCTGAAGCGCCACGCTGCATGCTGCGTCGCCGAAGCCATTGCGAGCGGCGACGAGGAAGAACAGCGCAAGAAATTCGGCGAACTGGTCGACCTGTTCGAGAAGGCCAAACGATGAACCCCGCCGGTTCCCTCCACTCTGGAAAAAGGATTCGTTCCATGTCAGCACTGAGCTGCCCCGCCATCGCCCACCGTTCCCTTGCCGGAGTGCTCGCTCCTGGAGGGACGCTGACCGCTTGCGCTGCACAGGCAACGGACGTCACAATGTATCGCGAGCCCTATCGCGGGCTTCGGCGCGTCTGGACCGAGCGGCCGGCAGGCGCGGAGGGTCTCGCCGTACCAGGAATCCCGAAGGGTTCGTCGGCCATCAAGCATCGCGATCATTTTGAGACGTTCGACGCCATTTCCGTCGGGACGAATGGTCTCAGCGTCCGGTCCAGTCGTCCCGGGAACGTCTCATGAGCGCAAGGACCGCGACCGTGTACCGGATGGTCATGCCAAAGCATGTCTGCCCCTATGGCCTCAAGACGATCGACTTGCTTGAACGCGAGGGTTTCGCGATCGAGGACCATCACCTCGAGACGCGCGAGGAAACCGACGCCTTCAAGGAAAAGCACGGGGTCAAGACCACGCCGCAGACCTTTATCGAAGGCAAGCGGATTGGCGGCTACGATGATCTGCGAAAGCATTTCGGCAAGTCTGTCCAGAAGGACGGGGGGACCAGCTATCAGCCGGTGATCGCCATCTTCGGCGTGGCCTTCCTGCTCGGCCTTGCGATCAGCTGGTATGTGTTCGATACGGTCTTCACCGTTCAGGCGATCGAATGGTTCGTCAGCCTGTCGATGGCGCTGCTCGCGATCCAGAAGCTGCAGGACATCCGCAGCTTCTCGACCATGTTCCTCAATTACGACCTGCTGGCGCGGCGCTGGGTTCGCTACGGTTATATCTACCCCTTCGGCGAGGCGCTGGCAGGTATCCTGATGGTCGCGCACGCTCTTCCGATCGTCTCGGTGCCGGTATCGCTGTTCATCGGCACCGTCGGCGCTGTCAGCGTGTTCAAGGCGGTCTATGTCGACAAACGGGAGCTCAAATGCGCCTGCGTCGGCGGCGGCAGTAATGTTCCGCTGGGCTTCGTCTCGCTGACCGAGAACCTGTTCATGATCGGCATGGGCCTGTGGATGGGCGCCAAAGCGCTTGGCTGGGTGGAGCTGTAAGAAAGAAGACAATAATGGACCGATCTTCCGGATATTCAGACGGCGGCAGCTCCTATTGACGCTTCATGGCGATGGTCGCGACTTCGACCGCGGTCATGTTCGGCCTCATGTGGCCGAACACTCTTGAGCTGAACCACGTGTTCTGGAGCGGGACGCGGTTTTGGATGGCTTTCATGATGGACGACGCAATGATGATCGTCGCTGCTATTCATGTGAAGCATGTATCGCGACAGAGACAAGAACATCATCATCCTAAGTGTCGGAGCGCTGGTGTTCGCGGTTACCCTCTGGCTTGTCCGCAGCCAGGCGACCGTCGACGACCAAGAATATGTGTCGGCGATGATCCCGCATCACTCGACCGCATCATGAGCACAGATGTCACTGCCCCGTGAGCAGAACCAAAGGAATGCGGAGCGACGTTCGCAGATCGGCCGCGTCTTCCGTTGCTCCGACCTCCACTGACCAGTTCACGCTGACCCGCTCTGTCGCCCGGTAGGTCACGCCGAAGAGCAGGCGACCGATCTGGAGGTCGCGCGAGGTGGTCTCACGCATTTCGGACCAGTTCTGGTTTTCTTCCAGCAAGCGTGTGCGAGTCAGCGTTCCGAAGGCCCAACTATGGGCATAGCCCAGATTGAGCGTGGTGCGCTGATTGAACGAGATGCCGATGCCGGCAGAGGCGGAAAGGGCATCGCCGGGGTCGACATAGGTGATGTTGACCGGCGGGATCGTGGTGTCGACATCCTTGCCGAAATTGAAGGTGTACCCAAGTGTGCCGAACAGCACGACCGGGTCACTGGGCAGGATCGCGGTGAGACTGGGCGAAAGACCGTAAAAGCCTGCCCCCGTCGTGGCGCGGCTGGGCCGGCCCAAATCGTCGCGGGACACGCTGAAGGGCTCCGATCCGGTCGGTATGACGCCTTGCAGATTGGCGATGACATACGGGTTGCCGCGGCTTCCGTCGATGAGCTGGTAGCGGGCCGTCAGTTCCAGATCGCCGATACCCGAACCATCCACCGAACTGTCGATCGTCGCGGCCGCATCGTTCTGCGTGCTGCCCGCGATCGGTGCAACGATGGAAGTATCGTTGCGATAGATGAGCGGAAGGCGTGCGCCTATCTCCAGGCGATCGGTCAGCCCGTAGCGCAAGGCAAAGGACTCGGTGAGAATATCCTGCCGGCTCTCGTTGATGTCGAACACGCCGACCAGCACGGCCTCGACCAGTTCCACTCCGCGAAAGACCGCCCGGCTGCGGTCTGCGCGAGTATAGTCCAGCTGCACCTCGCCTGTCAGTTGGCCTTTGCGCGTGACCACGCTTCCCTGATTGTCGAGAACGGCGAGTTCGATCGGTCTGTCGCTGTCCTCCGGCGCCTGCCCGACACGTTCCAAGGGTATCGGAGCCTGCTGGATCGAGCCCGGATCACCCGGAGCGCCGGGAGCGCTGCCTTGCGCCGCTGCAATCGCCGGCGCAGCCGGAGAGGGCACGGGGCCGCTGGCTATGTCTCCGGTCATCTGTTGCCGCAACTCGGCGATCTCCTGCGCCTGGCGGTCGAGTTGCTGTTGCTGGCGACCGATCTGTTCGAGCGCCTGTTCCAGACGATCCTCGAGCGTCGCCTCCGCGGAGCCGGTCGTCCTATCCTGAGCAGCCAGAGGTCCCGCGAGGAACAGCGTGCTCGCGAAACATCCCGATAGAATTCTTTTCATGCACACCCCCTGATCCCTGTGGTCAAAAACGAGTCGTCATCGCTTCTATTGTGACGTTCTCGACGCGGAAGATGGTCGACCCCAGGACGTCTGGCCCCGCATTGCGCAGGTCGATGGACAGAGCGGTCTGGGTATCTATCGCGCGATTGTCGGCGCTGTTCGCAATGGCGGAGCCGAACGCGCTCCCGGTCAGGTGGATCACACGCAGGTCCGGGGAAACAAGTTCTACCCCCTGAATTCCCGAAGTCCCGAATGTGCTGACCGATCCGTTGTCCGTCGCCACCGGCATCGAGCCATCGACGATCCGTAGCCCTTCCGGAAGAGTAAGTGCCACGGCACTGGGGCCGTAGCCGACCGCTGCGGAAAGCGGCGCACCGGATGTGGTCACCTGAAGACCCGAGGTCCTGTTGTAGCTGACCACCGCTTGCATTCCAGGAATCGTCTGGGACGAGCCGGACGGGATAGCGATCGTTTCGCCGGTCTTCGGCACATAGATCTGGATGACCGGCGGGCCCTGATCGATCGTGACCACCGTCTGCAGAATGACATTGCCGTCGATGGCGGTCCGGGTCTGAATGCTCAGATTCGCGTCGATGCCGTTTGGCAGGCGCAACCCGCCGCGTTGTTCCGCCAGCACTGGTTCGGTCAGAGGCGTATCGTCGTAGAGAGCGCCGGGTGTGGCGGAAGCGGCGAGTGCCAGAACGGCTCCGATCATGAGATGTCTCCATAGAAGGGCGCTGACAGCATGAGCGTCTGCTGGCTGACGGGGTCGGAGAATTCTCCGCCGATCGGGGCGCGGGTGTAGGATGCCCATTGCGCGTCGGTCCCGAATGCGGCTCGTGCTCTCTCACGATCATCGGTCAGGACGAAATAGATCCCGTTCCAGGCTTCCGCGAATTCCTCGCGCCCCATCGTCGTGATCCCAACGGAGGGGTCGCCGAGAAGCACCTCGTTCCCCCTGAAGCCTTTGACGACCACGAAGTGCTTGTAGTTCTTGACCGAAATCAGAGCGATCCCCGGCAATCCGGTTTCCGCTACCTGCTCCAGCCCGACCTTGTAACCCTCGGCCTTGATCCCCCGGCTACCGAGCCAGCGCTTCATGTCCAGAAGCGAGAAGCCGACACGCCGTATCTGCTCCCGATCGCCTTCCGCCCACATGCCGCGAAAGGCGATCTCTTCCCGAACCGCGTAGTCATAATGGTAGCGAAGCAGCGTCGCGAGCGCTGCCGAGCCGCAACTGAAATCGTATTTTTGTCGGACGACGCCGGCAAATCTGCCTTCGTCGAGGCTTCGAACCGGTATGCCGAACTCACCGACCGGATTTCCCGGCCCCACGAAGGTCGAGATGCCGCTGACATCCTGCGCGCATCCGGCACACAAAGCCGTGCCTGCCAGCGACGCAAGCAGCCAGGGAACGTGGATACGGCTCACGGGTTCGGCGAGATCGATACGTTGACGTTCATCGCCGCGTTGATCGCCACGTTGTTTCCGGTGTTCACATTCAGGATCGAGAGGCCCGACATGTTCTGGAATGCCTGCCCGCTGATCTCCGCGGTACCGGTGGTGACATGATCACCCACCGAATTGCTCGAGACGCCGGCGGTCTGGACGGCATATGACGCCTGACTGGTATCTTCCCGTCCGGCGATCTTGCGCAACTGAGTTTCGCTGACGGTCTCCGCTGAGCCGAAGAGAGAGGCCTCGTTCCCTCGTGGTTGCGCGCCTTGCTCCGAAGTTTCGTCCGGAGACCCTTCCACTTCGGCTGGTGCCGGCGCTATCTGCACCCCTTCGATCTGCTGCGCTTGCAGCGGAAGAGCGAATACGAGCGCTAGAAATCCTCCCGACACTATTTTCCCGTGGCCCATCGGCCCTCTCCTCGCCTTGGAAAGCATCGGCCCGTCGCAGAAACGACGGGCCGATCTTCAGAGGTTAGAACGAAACGTCGCCGGTCGAGACCGCCACGCTGACATTGGCGTTCTGGGAAGCGCCCACTCCAGTATTCTGGTTGAGAGCCTGCATCCCAGCGAAGTTCTGGAATGCGTTGTCCCCGTTGGACAGGCTGTTGTCCGGCTGTGCACCGCCGCTGTAGCTGGCCTGATCGTAGGTCACGCTCACACCGGTCACGTAGCTCGACAGAGTCGCGCTCGCCACGATCGCGCCGTCGCCGAACACGTTGTCGGAGGCAGCAGAACCGGTCATGTAGCTCGAGCTGTTGTAGCTGTCGGTTACGTAGACCGAGTTGTCCGAACGATCGCTGTTGTCCGAATTGTCATTGTAACTGTCGCTAACCGAGTTGTCGTTGCCGCTGTCCGCGACCGCGACTTCGTAGGTGGTGACCGAATTGTCAGAATTGTCGCTGTTGTCGGAATTGTCGCTGTTATCCGAATAATCGGTCACCGTGCTTCCGTTATTTGCCGCGAACCGGCCGCCGGAAGCTGAGCTGTTATCCGAATTGTCGGTCGTCGAATTGTCCGAATTGTCCGAATTGTCGGAGTAATCGGTAACCGTGCTTCCGTTGTTGGCAGCGAACCGACCACCCGAGGCGGCACTGTCGGTCGAATTGTCGTTGTTGGAATCTTCCCAGTTCATCGAGTTGTCGTTTCCGGAATCGGCGATGCGAACGGAGTTGTCGTTCCCGCTGTCGTGGGTGGAATTGTCGTTCCCGCTGTCGGCAATCGCGATGTCGGTGTCGGTCGAGTTGTCGTTGTTCGAATCCGCCCAGTTCATCGAATTGTCGCTGTTGTCGGTGACGTTGCTGCCGTTGTTCGCAGCGAAACGGCCAGCGGATGCGGACGAATTCGTCGAGTTGTCATTCCCGCTGTCGGAGGTCGAGTTGTCGTTCCCGCTGTCCGATATCGCGAGATCGTAGGTCGTGGTCGAATTATCGGAGCTGTCGTTGAAGCTGTCGTGGGTCGAGCTGTCATTGCCGCTGTCCGATACTGCAACTTCGACCGGGTTCGATGAGTTGTCCGAATTGTCGGTTACGTAGCTGCCATTGTTGGCGGCAACCCGACCGGCGGAAGCCGACGTATTGGTGGAATTGTCGGTCATCGAGTTGTCGTTGCCGGAATCGGCAATGCTGGTGGAACGGTCCGAATAATCGTTGTTCAGGTTCTCGCGAGTCGAGTTGTCATTCCCCGAATCCGCAATGCTGGTGGAACGGTCCGAATTGTCATTGCCGGAATCGGCAATACTGGTCGAACGATCCGAGTAATCGTTGTCCAGATTTTCGCGCGTGGAATTGTCGTTCCCCGAATCCGCAATGCTGGTGGAACGGTCGGAGTAGTCGTTGTTCTGATTCGAGTTGTCGCGGGCAGAATTGTCGTTGCCGGAGTCTGCGACGTCCGTGTCGTATCCATGGGTCGAGTAATCGTTACCCTGGTTGGAATTGTCCGAATAGTCGTTCCCTTGGTTCGACGCACTCGAATTGTCATTGCCCGAGTCGGAGACCGAAATCGAATTGTCGCTGTTCTGCGCGCTGTTGTCAGTACCGGCATACGAGCCGTTATTGGCCGACGTCTGACCAGCACCGGCGCTGCTGTTGTCGGAGCCGCTCGAGTCCTGCGCCGTAACCACGGTCGACATCCCCAGTAGCAATGCAGCCGCGGAACAGGTGTGCAATAGTGAGATTTTCATGATGCCTGACTTCCTCTTCGAAAGTTGATCATCCGCCCGCCCAAGGTTGACGAATGCAGCGCCACATCGCGCGGCCCCATGCGCTACATGCGCGCTCGAACCCTCCAATGCTGCCCCCAAAGACGGTGCTATCGCCCCCCCCATTTGGGGGGATTAGCGCGCGATAACGGGCTGAAATAAAAGAATTTACGAGAATGCGCAGATTTTCCGGAACGTCGCCATCCGGATGGAGCTGCGAAGCAGAAGCTGGACAAGTTCCGCCTGTCTGTTCGTTTCCGTTTTCGCAAAAATCTGTTTCAGATAGGAACGTGCCGTCTGCTCGCGGATCGAAATGCTCTTCGCGACATCGCACAGGGGCCGCCCCTCGACCAATCCGCAGGTCAGGCGTGTTTCATTGGGGGAGAGACCGTAGAACCTGCATACAGGTTCAATGATATCGCTCAGATTTTGCTCCGGATCGAAGACATAGGCGATAGCCATAGTATCGACAGGTATGAGTTCGCCGGCCCGCGGCGCCTGAACCAATCCAATTAGCAGCGGACGGCGCCCGGGGCGTTTTATAGCAATCACGGGGCTGGGTTCGGCACCTTCGCGATCCCCATCGACAAGGTGTTGAACGGCTGATTGGAGACGCAGCGTGTCGCCAATCCCAGCACTCGCAAGTTTTCCGTGAATCTGACGGATACCGTCTCGTTCCGACATGATAAGCTCGGCTGCCTTGTTGGCGAATGCAATTCTGCATTCCTGATCCAGGATCAGCGTCGCAACGTCGCTGTGCTGAATCGCGGCAGCGAATCCATGGTTGCGAGCCTTCAGACGGGTTCTTTCCGAGACCGTACGGAACAGGATCGAAAGCAATGGAAGCATTTCCGAAAACCGCTTTCTGCTCCGCTCGGCGGCCAGGCTCCCCCTTCTTCCAATCCAGTTGGTGAGGACGAACCGCCCGGATTCGACAGGGAAATCTGCTTCCACCAAACAGTCGTCGCGGGACGAGCCAACGGATTTCGGATGGACTTCGGCAGACGCGTCGGTCGCGCTGCACCACGCATCCTCGGAGCCGGCGGGACGCGCACGATATTGGGCGCACCCGAATTCGGCGACAACGTGGGAACCGGCGTGGTGGGGGTCGATCCATTCGACCAACGTTCCTTCGAATCCGCAGTACTGTGCCAGTTCACCTGCGATGCTTTCCAAAGCATCGCCGCCGTGACGGTCCCTGTTGTCAGACACCGAAACCACCGCGGCCAGGGGCCAGTGAGACGGTCTCGCAACGTTTTCGGGAGTTACTGCCGAACGGGTCATGTCCTCTCCAAGAAGAAGCGCCATTGTTCGAACTCCGCGCCGCGAAGCCATACTAACGGCCGTTTTCACTTGACCCGACTTTTCTAAGGAACCTGTTCAAGCACCTGTTTATAGAAAAATTTTTTTCAAGCGCCGGATTCGCAGTCCATCTACCATACCCGGCGGCAACGAAAAATTAACCTAGTTTGGAAGTATCATAAAGAAACAGCGGTCTTGATCCAAGAGAATGACCGGCTACTTTCCTACGCTTGCAGCCCAGCGTCGCGAACGGCTGCGGCGATGAGTTCCGCGCCTTGGAAACCCCACCAAACATCCATTTCGAGACGAAGAACGCGACCGGTCGACACTTCGTCTGCGACCCTCACCGCGTCGACGATTTCCTCGGTGTTGGCTTCGGTAAGTATCCACGAGCGACCGCCGGCTATATTCGCAAGCTCTTCGTCCGACACCGGATCGAAAACTTGGAAAGGAGCTGAATGATCTCGTGCGGCTGAAGGCGCGGCAACTAGAACGGCAACCGCCGCAAATAAAGCGGGCATCTTCATAGCTAATCTCCGTTAACCATTGTACCATCCGCCAAGGATATGGTTCCCGGAGCTTTGATCGACACAGCCGGCGACCTGAACGAACTAAGAAAAGGTAAATTTGGTTTCCGAGAGAGAAACGGGACTTGCCACATTCTGTTGCTCGAGACGGATCGACTTTCCCAAGGTCCGCGCTAGCAGAAAAGCGGCGCCCGCCCCGGCCTACAATCACGATGGAGAGGGTCGCAACATCGAATAGAACATGGTGCGCCCGACAGGATTCGAACCTGTGGCCTCCAGATTAGGAATCTGATGCTCTATCCTGCTGAGCTACGGGCGCGCCTACCCTCTTTAGCAAAGCCCAGGGCACTTTCAATCAGTTGATCTCTTCGGGCGGCGCAACCGGGACCAAGAGGGGCGCAACGGCGATCCCTTCCTCCACCAGGCTTTCCGCCTCGTCGCGCGTGGCCTGCCCGTGGATGGGGGCCTCGTCCTTCTCGCCGTAATGCATCGAGCGCGCTTCCTCGGCAAACTTTCCGCCGACCCAACGACTGTTTTTCAAGGCCTTGGCCTGCGCTTTTACCAGTATGTCGAAAGCCTTGCGAACCTCCGGCGGAATCGGGGAATTGGCGACCGAATGGGTCTCGTCCGCTCCTCTTTTGGTCGGAGCAGCATTGGATTTGGCGGGAACGGCCGGAGCCATCGGCGCCTTTTCGACCTCCGCGCTGCCGCATGCGGGACAGGACAGCAGGCCGCATTCGCGCTGGTTGTCAAAGTCGACCGAGGAGCGGAACCAGCCTTCGAAACGATGGGAATTATCGCAGCAGAGGTCGTAGACGATCATGGTGGCCGCCTAAATGGCGATTTTCCGCCGGTTGGCAAGGCTTGGCACCTGCCGGCGCACCTCTGCTATCCGGGCGAGGTCGATTTCGGCAAAGCCCAGCCCGGCCTCCTCGCCGCTCATGTCGAGCAGGACTTCGCCCCAGGGATCGACGACCATGCTGTGGCCGTAGGTGGCGCGCCCGTCCTCGTGCACGCCCACCTGAGCGGCGGCCACGACGAAGGCGCTCGCCTCGATCGCCCGGGCGCGGACCAGGGTGTGCCAGTGAGCCGCCCCCGTCGGCCGGGTAAAGGCCGCCGGTATGGCAATGCAGTCGCATTTCCGCTGTCCGAGCGCTTCGAACAGGGCGGGAAAGCGGATGTCGTAGCAGATCGTCAGACCAAGCCGACCGACTGGCGTATCGTCGATCGTGACCACGGTCTCGCCTGCACGATAGGCGCTGGATTCCCGCCAGCTCTCCCCGTCGGCCAGAGTCACGTCGAACATGTGCATTTTGTCGTAGGCCGTCGGCGCACGGCCGGAGGAGGCGAACAGCCATTGACGGTTGGCGAGGCGATCTTCGGGCAGGCGAACCGGTGCGCCTACCGTCAGCCAGACACCAGTTTCCTCCACCGCCTTCTGAAAACGTCCGACGAATGGCGAGGCATATTCGCTGACGATATGCGATGCCGCTCGGGCCCTGTCGCGATCGAGCAGCAGGCTCATTTCCGGGGTGAACAGCATTTGCGCTCCGCGCTCGCCCGCTTCGCCCAGCGCATCGACTATTGTACGAAAATTGGCCTCCGGATCGACGCCGGAAGTCATCTGAAGAACGGCAATACGAGCCATTCAGTTCGCCAACATACCGTCTAGCCTGCCCTGACGTTCGAGCGCGGCGAGTTCGTCCGACCCGCCAACATGCGTGTCGCCGATGAATATCTGCGGCACGGTCCGCGCGTCGGGCGCGCGTTCGAGCATCTCGGCGCGCTTTGGCCCGCCCATCGTGATATCGTGTTCGGTGTATTCGGCGCCTTTTTCATCGAGCAGCTTCTTGGCGCGATAGCAGTAGCCGCAGCCGAACTTGGTATAGATGGTAATGTCAGGCTGGCTCATAAATCTGTTCCCATGCGATCGGAGCAGGTCTTGAACCGCCCTGCTCCGATCTTATTTCTGCGAAGTCCATTGCCGCCAAACGGGGCAGCGGACGACCGTCAGGAAATGCCGGATAGTCCGGGTTTCCGTTACATATCAAATTGCTCAACCGAGGATTTGTTTCGATGAACCGTCTTGATTTAACGCCTTATCGCCGCACCACCGTCGGTTTCGACCGCTTGTTCGACCTGCTGGAAAATCAGGTTCGCAATGGCGGCGACAATTATCCGCCCTTCAATATCGAACGCCGCGACGAGGATGCCTATCGCATTACGCTGGCGGTCGCGGGCTTCCGTTCGCAGGATCTCGACATCACCGCGCAGCAAAATTTGCTGGTGGTGCAGGGGCGCAAGCGTGACGAGGATGGCGACGGCGAGATGCTCCATGTCGGCATTGCCAATCGCGGTTTCGAGCGCAAGTTCGAGCTCGCCGACTTCGTCCGGGTCGAGAATGCCGATTTGGCCGACGGCCTGCTGGTGATCGACCTCGTCCGCGAGGTTCCGGATGCGATGAAGCCGAAGAAAATCTCCATCGGCGGCCAGAAGCTGGAGATCGTCCACTCCGACGACGAGCGCAAGGGCGACAGCGAAGCGGCCTAAGCCGGCGCGATTTTGGTGTAACTGCCGGGTGGGTGGGGCTTTTGTCCTGCCCGCCTTTTGCTTTCAGGGATGGTTGTCTGTCGTCCGGTAGTTGATCGGTAGAGGGCGGAATCGAGATTCCGCCCTCCGCGACGCGAACGCCGCCGAGCCCCGATATCGACCGTCCGGGTCGCAGAAGACAGCCGTCATCGAGGCAAGCTTCACACTTTGCTTCGATCAGGATGCAGACCGCGCGACCACGATCTGAATCATCTAACGAGCTTTTAAGCGGCAAACTAACAAAAGATAAAGCTGTTTTGACGCGTCCCGTTTTCTTTGACCTGCCGTGTCAACGTCTTCCGCTACGTCAATACGGGATAGTCAGACCAGCCTGGCCAGATCGAGCGCGGCGCCGACGAAGCCAGCGAACAGCGGATGCGGATCGAACGGTTTCGACTTGAGCTCCGGGTGGAACTGCACACCCACGAACCAGGGATGGTCGGGACGCTCGACGATCTCGGGCAGGAGGCCATCGGGCGACATGCCGGAGAACACCAGCCCGCCCTCCTCGAGCGGCGCGATATACTTGCTGTTCACCTCGTAACGGTGGCGATGGCGTTCGGAGATGCGTTCGGCTCCGCCATAAATACGCGAGACGTGGCTGTTGCCTGATAGCGCGGCCTCGTAAGCACCGAGACGCATTGTGCCGCCGAGATCGCCGTCGGCCTCGCGCTTTTGCAAGCCTTCCTCGCTCATCCATTCGGTGATGATGCCGACCACCGGCTCGCTGGTCTCGCCGAACTCGGTCGAGGAAGCCTCGAGCACGCCGGCCGTGCGAGCGCCCTCGATACAGGCCATCTGCATGCCGAGGCAGATGCCGAGGAACGGCACCTTTCGCTCTCGCGCGAACCGCACCGCGGCGATTTTGCCCTCGCTCCCGCGCTCGCCGAAGCCTCCGGGAACGAGGATGCCGTGCATCGGCTCCAGCTCGGCGGCGATATCGGCATCGTCCTGTTCGAACAGCTCGGCGTCGAGCCAGCGCAGATTGACCTTTACCCGGTGCGCCAGACCGCCATGGATCAGCGCTTCGTTCAGCGACTTGTAGGCATCCTGAAGCCCGACATATTTGCCGACGACGCCGATTGTGACTTCGCCCTCGGGATTGGCGTAGCGGTCGACCACGTCGTCCCAGCGTGACAGGTCGGGATCGGGCGCGTCGGCAATGCCGAAAGCGCGCAGCACCTCGGCGTCGAGCCCCTGGCGATGATACTGCAAGGGCACGGCGTAGATCGAGGGCGCGTCCAGCGCCGGGATCACCGCTTCCTTGCGGACATTGCAGAAATTGGCGATCTTCTGCCGCTCGCTGTCGGGGATCGGATGTTCCGCCCGGCAAAGTAATAGGTCGGGCTTGATGCCGAGGCTGGCGAGTTCGCGGACCGAGTGCTGGGTCGGCTTGGTCTTCAGCTCGCCCGCGGCCTTGATGTAAGGCACCAGCGTCACATGGACCGACAGGGTCTGGAACGGCTCCAGCTCGTTCCTGAGCTGGCGGATCGCCTCCATGAAAGGCAAGCCCTCGATGTCGCCGACCGTGCCGCCGATCTCGCACAGGATGAAATCGTGGTCGCCCTGATCGGCGAGCGCGAATTCCTTGATCGCGTCGGTCACGTGCGGGATCACCTGGACCGTCGCGCCGAGATAGTCGCCGCGCCGCTCGCGCGCGATGATGTCGCGGTAGACCCGGCCGCTGGTGATATTGTCGCTCTGTCGCGCCGAGACGCCTGTGAAGCGTTCGTAATGCCCGAGGTCGAGATCGGTCTCGGCCCCGTCGTCGGTCACATAGACCTCGCCGTGCTGATAGGGGCTCATCGTCCCCGGATCGACGTTCAGATAGGGATCGAACTTGCGAATGCGGACCTTGTAGCCGCGCGCCTGAAGGAGCGCCGCGAGCGATGCCGCCATGAGACCTTTGCCGAGCGAGGAAACCACGCCGCCGGTGATGAAAATATACCGCGCCATGGGAGCCGGGCCTTAGGGATAGGTGGGGATTCGTGGCAAGCGCAAAGCGCCGTCGATGCGCCGAAACGTGGCGCAATCCACAGTTGTCGTCTTGAGGTTTACTGCGCGAGCGGGTCTTCGGCCGGCGCTTCGCCCGCAGGCGCGGCCGGATCAGGAGCGGTCGTCGGACCGCCGAGCACGCCGCCGCCGAGCGGATCGCTTTCCGCAGGCGTCACCGAACGGTCGAGCGTCGATTCGATTGTCGCCGAGCCGGTTTCCGCAGCCATCGCGGCGAGAAGGATCGACAGCACCACGAAGAGGATCGCCAGCCACCGCGTCGAACGGGTCAGGAAATCCGCCGCACCGCGCGCGCTCAGCATTCCGGTGGGACTGCCGCCGATGCCGAGGCCGCCGCCTTCCGATCGCTGCATCAGGATTACGCCGACCAGAGCGGCGGCGACGATGGCCTGGACGACGGTGAGGAAGAGAAACATTCGGTTCATTCCGTTTCGATGGGATCGAAGGACAATCTAGGGTCGGCCGGTCAAGGCCGCAAGTTCACTCGGCGTTGGCTTCCGAGGCGGCATTGACGATGCCGAGGAAACTTTCCGCCGAAAGGCTCGCTCCGCCGACCAGCGCGCCGCCGACATTCTCGAGCGACAGGATCTCGCCTGCGTTGTCCGGCTTCACCGATCCGCCATAGAGGATGCGGATCGTGTTCGCGGCATCCTCGCCATAGGTTTCGCCGAGCAGTTCGCGGATCGCGCCATGCATCTGGAGGATGTCCTCGGCCCCGGCGGTGCGGCCAGTGCCGATCGCCCAGATCGGTTCGTAGGCAATGGTCAGGCGTTCGCCCGCATCGGCGATGTCGGGCAGTGCCGCCTTGAGCTGGCCGAGCACGAAATTCTCGGCCTCGCCCGCATCGCGGGTTTCCAGGCTCTCTCCGCAGCACAGGATAATGCGAAGCCCGGCGTCGATCGCAGCGTCGATCTTGCGCGCGATCAGCTCGTCGCTTTCGCCATGATCGCCGCGACGCTCGCTGTGTCCGAGGACCACGAACTTGGCGCCGGAATCGGCGATCATCGGGGCCGAGATGTCCCCGGTATGCGCCCCGCCCTCGCCCGGATGGCAATCCTGCGCGCCGACACCGATCTGCTCGGCTTCCTTGTGGACGGCGTGGATCAGCGTGAAGGGCGGCGCGATGGCCACCTCGACCTTCATGTAGCGCTGAGCCCCGCGGTCGATCGCGCGCGCTTCGGAAAGCATCGCGCGGGTGCCGTTCATCTTCCAGTTTCCGACGATGTAGGGCCGTTCGGCCATATCTTCTTGTCCTGCCTCTTGGGAATGGTCCGGAGCGCCATGCGCCTTGCCGGGCGGCGTCCGCTAGCCGAGCTTGGCGCGAAGGTCAAAACCCTTCGCGACCTGTTGCGGGCGCGCCATAGGGAGGATAAGGCGCGAGGCATGTAAAGACAGTCATGCGGGCCCTAACGGACCGCAGCGCCGCATCAACACCGGATCGATCTTCCCACATGCTCACCGTTTTCCGCAATTTCTTCAAGTCGAAGATCGGCCTCGGTCTGACTCTCGGCTTCCTGGCGCTAATCGCCTTCGCCTTCGCCAGCTCCGATGTCGCAAACACCGGAACGTTCGGCGGGGTCGCCGGGGGCGAACGGGTCGCGGTGGTCGGGGATTCGAAGATCGGCACGGCCGACCTCAACCTTTCGGCCAACCAGGCGCTCGATCGGGTGCGGCAGGACAACCCGACCCTGTCGATGCCGGCCTTCATCGCGCAGGGCGGGCTCGACGAGGTGCTGGACCAGCTGATCGACCGCTACGCGATCAACGAATTCGGCAGCAGCCTCGGCATCCGGGCGGGCGACAATCTCATCAACAGCGAAATTCGCCAGCTCGGCGCGTTCCGCGGGGCGGACGGAAATTTCAGCCAGGACGTCTACAATCAGGCGCTCGCCCAGCAGGGCTTGTCCGATGCGATGGTGCGGGACGACATCCGCACGGGCCTGATCGCGCAGCAAGTGCTCCTTCCGGCCAGCTTCGGCACCTCCATGCCCGCCTCGATCGCGCGGCGTTATGCGCGGCTGTTCAAGGAACGGCGGAGCGGCGGGATCGCCCTGCTGCCTTCTGCGCTCTACGCCCCCGCCGGCGATCCGAGCGATGCGACTCTGAACACCTTCTACCGGAACAATCGCGACCGTTTCATCCGGCCCGAGCGCCGCGTGATCCGCTATGCGAGTTTCGACAACAGCGCGGTCGCGGATTCGATCGAGCCGACCGAGGCCGAGATCCGCCAGCGCTATCAGCGTGACGGCGCGCAATACGCCGCAAGCGAGACCCGCAACTTCGAACAGCTGATCGTCCCGACCGAAGCCGCTGCGCGCTCGATCCGCCAGCGCGTGTCCGCCGGCGCCTCGCTGCAGTCGGTTGCGCGCGAGGCCGGGTTCTCGGTGGTCGAGATCGAGGATGTGATCCGCGCCTCGGTCCGCACCGACAGTTCGGAAGCGGTCGCCGCGGCCTATTTCGCCGCTCAGCGCGGTTCGATCACGCAGCCGGCACAGAGCCCCCTCGGCTGGCACGTGGCGCAGGTCACCGGCGTGACCGGAACGCCCGCCCGCTCGCTCGCACAGGCGCGTGACGAGATTGCCACCGCCATCCGCGAAGAAAAGCGAGTGCGCGCGCTCGGCGACCTCGCCGCCCAGATCGAGGAGCAGATCGACGGTGGCGCCACGCTGACCGAGATCGCGAGGCAGTTCGGTCTCGACCTTCAGACGACCCGCCCAATAACGGCCAATGGCCGCTTCTATGGAGGTGCGAACGAGGAGGTGCCCGAAGTGCTCGCTCCGACCATCGCGACCGCCTTCCAGATGGAAACCAGCGAGCCGCAGGTGGGCGAGGTCGAGCGCGGCGAGACCTATGTCGCCTTCGAAGTGTCCGATATCACCCAATCAGCCGCCGCGCCGCTCGCGGAAATCCGGGACGACGTGATCGCCGCATGGAAGCTTGCCGAAGGATCGAAGGCAGCCCGTGCGGCTGCAGAGCGCATCATCGGCCGCCTCGGCAACGAAACTTCGCTTGCCAGCGCCGTTCAGGCCGAGCGCAAGAACCTGCCCGCCGTTCAACAGGTCTCTCTCAGCCGCGAAGAGCTGGCCGCTCAGCGCGATCGCCGTATCCCGCCGCCCCTCGCACTGATGTTCAGCATGGCACAGGGCACGGCCAAGCGGCTCGAGGCCACCGGCAATGGCGGTTGGTATGTCGTCGATCTCGACCGGATCGAACTCGGCCAGATCGCTGCCGACGATCCGCTGATTGCGCAGGCCCGCCAGCAGTTCAATCGCGAGCTCGGCGAGGAGTACAGCCAGCAGATGATCGCGGCGATGCGCGCCGAAGTCGGTGTCGAGCGCAACGCCACCGCCATCGACGCCGTGCGCGCGCAGCTGGTCGGCACCGCGCCGGCCGGGCTCTGAGCGCGACGATCAGGGAGGCCGTTCTGAGCCGTTTGTCAGGCGCAGCGGCAGCGCGGGAGGCGCTGGCCGACAGCAAGCCGACGCTGGTGTGGCGCAAGCTCGTCGCCGATACCGAAACCCCGGTCGGTGCCGCGCTCAAACTGATCGAGCCGGGCCGCGGGGATTTCCTTCTCGAATCGGTCGAAGGCGGAGAAGTGCGCGGGCGATACTCCCTGCTCGGCATCGATCCCGATCTGGTGTTCCGCGCCGAAGGGGAGCGCGCCAGCATCAACCGCTGCTGGGCGCAGGACCGCGATGCGTTCGCGCCGTGCGGGGACGACACGCTCGCGGCCATGCGCGCCCTGCTCGCGGAATGCCGGATCGAAGTACCCGAAGCGCTGCCCCCCGCGCTCGCCTGTGTGGTAGGCTATTTCGGCTACGAGACGATCGGCCTGGTCGAGGACGTGCCGCGCGCTGGACCGTCCGAACTCGACCTTCCCGACATGCTGCTGGTGCGCCCGCGGGTGCTGCTCGTGTTCGACGGATTGGGCGAAGAGTTGTTCTGCATCGCGCCGGTATGGCCTGGTAGCGATCCCGACCGCTCGATCGAGGATGCGGATGAGCGGATCGAAGCAGCGTTGCGCAGGCTGGCCGAACCCGTGCCGCAGGACGCGCCCGCAGAGCTGGCGGTCGAAGCTCCCGCCCTTCACCCGGAAATGGCGGCTGAGGATTACGGCGCGCTGGTCGAGCGGGCCAAGGAATACATCACTGCCGGGGACATCTTCCAGGTCGTGCTGGCGCAGCGCTTCACCTGCCCCTTCCCGCTCCCGCCGATCGCGCTCTACCGCGCATTGCGCCGGGTGAACCCTTCCCCCTTCCTCTATTTCCTCGACCTTCCCGGCTTTGCCATTGTCGGATCGAGCCCGGAAATCCTGGTTCGCGTGCGCGGCGGCGAGGTCACCGTCCGCCCGATCGCCGGTACCCGCCCCCGGGGCGCGACGCCGGCCGAGGATCGCGCGGCCGAGCAATCGCTGCTGGCCGACCCCAAGGAGCGCGCCGAGCATCTCATGCTGCTCGATCTGGGGCGCAACGATGTCGGCCGGATGGCGACGCGCGGCAGCGTCGAGGTGACCGACAGCTTCGCCATCGAACGCTACAGCCATGTCATGCACATCGTCAGCAATGTCATAGGCACCCTGCGCCCCCAATCCGACGCGCTCGACGCGCTATTCGCCGGCTTTCCCGCCGGCACGGTCAGTGGCGCGCCCAAGATTCGAGCCTGCGAGGTAATCGCGGAACTGGAAAGCGAGGCACGAGGTCCCTATGCCGGGGGCGTGGGTTATTTCGCGCCAGACGGATCGATCGACAGCTGCATCGTGCTGCGTACCGCCGTGGTGAAGGACGGGACCATGCACGTGCAGGCGGGCGCGGGGATCGTCGCCGACAGCGATCCGGATTACGAATTGCGCGAATGCAAGGCGAAGGCGGGGGCGCTGCTCGCGGCCGCCGCCGAGGCCTTTCGCGTCGCGGGCGAAGTGGAACACGACCAGTGAAACAATTGCTCCTTCCCCTTCTTGTGATCCTCGCCGTCGGGTGCGACCAGCAACCTGCCGGCGAGCCTGTGACCCGAACCCGGATTGACGGGCAGGAGGGCCCTGCGACGCCCGCACCCGATCCGTCGGCCACCGTCACCAGCCAGGTGGAAAGCGCCTGCCGCTCGGTGATCTTCGAGAACACCCCGCTAACCCATTGCCTCGCGATTCCCGCGCGCCACACGATCGACACCGCTCTCGCTGGCTCCGATGGTGCGAATTACCGCAGCCTTCAGGCGCTGTCGGGCGGGCGCGATGCCGGAACGATCGCTTTCGCCATGAATGGCGGAATGTTCGACGACGCGGGCGATCCAATCGGCTATTTCGTGGAAGACAGCGAACGGTTGCACGCTCTCAACACGGCGGATGGAGAGGGTAATTTCCACATGAACCCGAACGGCGTGTTCTACGGCACCGGGGAAAGCTGGGAAATCCGCACGACCGACGACTTCCTCGCCCACGTCACTGACCGCCCCGAATTCGGCACGCAGTCGGGGCCCATGCTGGTGATCGACGGCAAGCTGCATCCTGAAATCACGCAGGACGGCCCCTCGCGCTATGTCCGCAACGCTGTCGGGATCGACGATCGGGGGCGGGCCCATTTCGTGATTTCGAACGCGCCGATCTCCTTCGGCAAGCTGGCGCGGTTCTATCGCGACGAGCTCAAGACACCCAACGCCCTTTATCTCGATGGCAACGTTTCCGCGCTCTGGAACCCGGCGACCGACCGTCTCGACAGCGGAGCACCGCTCGGGCCCTTGATCGTGGTGACGAAACGCGCCACCGCGACCGAATGACCCATTACGAACGCACGCTTTACCCCGAGATCGAGCCCTATGAGTCGGGCATGTTCGATGTCGGCGAGGGCCATTCGCTCTACTACGAACGCGTCGGCACGCCGGGCGCCAAGCCTGCGGTGTTCCTGCATGGCGGACCCGGCGGTGGCATGTCGCCCGCCCATCGCCGCCAGTGGGACCCCGAGCTTTACGACGTGCTGCTGTTCGACCAGCGCGGCTGCGGCAAATCGCTGCCCTTCGCCGAGATCGAGCACAACGACACCTGGCGCATCGTCGAGGACATGGAGCGGCTGCGCGAAATGTGCGGCCACGATGCGTGGCAGGTCCTCGGCGGCAGCTGGGGTGCGACGCTCGCCCTCGCCTATGCGCAGAAATATCCCGAGCGCACCACGGAACTCGTCCTGCGCGGCGTGTTTCTCGCCAGGCAGAAGGAAAAGGACTGGCTCTATTCCTACGGCGCGAGCGAGATCATGGCCGAGCAGTGGGACGAGTTCACCGGCCTCATCCCCGAAGACGAGCGCGACAACCTCGTCGCCGCCTATCACGCGCGTCTGACCAGCGAGGACGAGGAGACACGCCTTGCCGCCGCCAAGCAATGGTCGCTGTGGGAGGGCAATGTCGCGACCCTGCTGCCGAACGAGGAACTGCTCGGCAGCTTCGCCGATCCGGCCAAGGCGGTGCCCTTCGCCCGCATCTGCGCGCGCTTCTTCCTCGCGGACTTCTTCCTCGAAGAGGCGCAGCTGCTGACCAATGCCGACAGGCTGAAGGGCATTCCGAGCATCATCGTCCAGGGGCGCCACGATATCTGCACGCCGCCGACTTCGGCCTGGGCGCTGAAGAAGGCCTGGCCCGAAGTCGATTTGCGGATCGTCCACGATGCAGGCCATTCGGCGGGCGAGCCGGGGATCATCGACGGCCTCGTCCGCGCGACGGACGAACTCGCCGGAAAGGCCGACTGACACGCGCGCCATGGCCGGCATTCTCGTCATCGACAATTACGACAGCTTCACCTTCAACCTGGTCCATTACCTGATGGAACTGGGCGCCGAGGTTCGGGTCGAACGCAACGACGCCCTCACTGCCGCCGAGGCGGTGGGCAGCGGTGTGGCCGGGGTTCTGATCTCGCCCGGCCCTTGCACGCCGAACGAGGCGGGGATCAGCCTCGATCTCGTTGCCGCCTGCGCCGACAAGGCCTTGCCGTTGCTCGGCGTCTGTCTCGGCCATCAGGCGATCGGCCAGCATTTCGGCGGACGCGTGGTGCGCGGCGGATTGATGCACGGCAAGACAAGTCCGGTTGATCACGACGGCAGCGGGGTCTTCGCCGGTCTGCCCTCCCCCTACCTCGCTACCCGCTACCACTCCCTGGTAGTTGAAGACCTGCCGGACGCATTGCAGGTCAATGCGACCAGCGAGACTCCGGGTCTCGACGGGACCGCGATCATGGGCTTCCGCCATCGCGAACTGCCGATCCACGGCGTGCAGTTCCATCCCGAAAGCATCGCGACCGAACATGGTCACGCATTGCTTGCCAACTTCCTTCGCATCTGCGGGATCGACGCCGAGGAACCTGCATGACCACCCTTCCCGACGCATCGCTCCATCTCGGCGAGGCGGAGGCCGAACAGGTCTTCGGCGCCATTCTGGACGGCGAGATCGACGAGGAGGCGATCGGCGCCTTTCTCACCGAAATGTCCCGTCGCAGCGAGACTTCGGACGAGATCGCGGGCGCGGCGCGGGCCTTGCGCGAACGCATGCTTCCGATCGACAGCCCGGAAGGCGCGGTCGATTGCTGCGGCACGGGCGGAGACGGGCACCATACGCTCAATGTCTCGACCGCCGTCAGTCTGGTGGTTGCCGCCTGCGGCGTTCCGGTCGCCAAGCACGGCAACCGCGCAGCGAGCAGCAAGTCGGGCGCCGCCGATACGCTCGAAGCGCTCGGCCTCGACATGGAAGCGGCGGGAAGAACCGCCGAGAAGACATTGAACGATTTGGGAATTTGCTTCCTGTTCGCCAAGAACCACCATCCGGCGATGGCGCGTATTCAGCCCATTCGCCAACGGCTCGGCATCCGCACGATCTTCAACCTCATGGGGCCACTGGCGAACCCCGCAGGGGTCGAGCGCCAGCTGATCGGCATCGCGCGTCCCGCCTATGTCCCGATTTACGCCGCAGCCAAGGCCAAGCTCGGCACGGAGCGAACCTTCATCGTCTCGGGCGATGAGGGTCTGGACGAACTGAGTCTCGCCGCCGGCAACGAACTGGCCGACGTGCAGGGCAACGACTTCGAGATGCGGCGGGTCGTCGCTGTCCAGGCCGACCTCCCGCACGCTCCGGTCGAGGCGATCCGTGGCGGCGATGCCCGCCACAACGCCAAGGCGCTCGAAGCGCTGCTGATGGGCGCTCCCGGGCCGTACCGCGACGCTGTCCTGCTCAACGCTGCCGCCACGCTCATCGTCGCGGGCAAGACCTCCGACTGGGTCGAAGGCGCGGACATGGCACGCGCCGCGATCGATTCCGACCGCGCGCTCGATCTGTTGAAAAGCTGGATCGCGATGGCGCAGTGAGGCACCGGTCATGAACAAGCTCGAGGAAATCTGCGCGGCCAAGCGGGTCGAGATCCATCGCCGCAAGCAGGACCGATCGCTGGCCGATCTGCGAAGCGCCGCCGCGGCGCAGGACGCTCCGCGCGGGTTTCGCGCCGCGCTCGAGCACAAACAGGCGAAGGGATTCGGCCTGATCGCCGAGATCAAGCGAGCTTCGCCCTCTAAGGGCTTGATCCGCGAGGATTTCCATCCGGCGGCCCATGCGCGGGACTACGAAGCGGGCGGCGCGGCGTGCCTTTCCGTGCTGACCGACGTTCCCTATTTTCAGGGGCACGACGATTTCCTCATCGCCGCGCGGCAGGCCTGTGACCTGCCTGTTCTGCGGAAGGATTTCATGGTCGACCCGTGGCAGGTGGTCGAGGCCCGCGCGCTCGGGGCGGACGCGATCCTGATCATCGTCGCCGCGCTCGACGATCTGACCATGCAGGAAATCGAGGCGAGCGCGCTCGATCTCGGCATGGACGTCCTGGTCGAAGTGCATGACGAAACCGAACTCGAACGCGCCGCCACGCATCTGCGCTCGCGGCTGATCGGCGTGAACAACCGGGATCTCAAGACCTTCTCGACCGACCTTGCCACGACCGAGAGACTGGTATCGCGGATGCCGGACGGTGCGCTTGTCGTCGGGGAAAGCGGGATCGCCACCAACGCCGATTGCCGCCGCCTTGCGGAAAGCGGCGTGCGCAGCTTCCTGGTTGGCGAGAGTCTGATGCGGCAGAGCGATCTCGCGGCGGCGACCCGCGATCTGCTCTGCGGCTGAGACTGTCCTACAGCCCTTCTTTCTGGCACAGGGCGGGCATGACGCCTCCAATATTCACGCCGCATCGCCTTTTCCCGAGCTGCCGCCCAGGGGCGGGAATTTCCCTATCTGAACCGTGTAACACCCGGTCCATGTCCAACAGCGGAGCGACGTCATAAGCGACCTCACTCATCTCGACGAACATGGGGCGGCCCGCATGGTCGATGTCGGCGCCAAGCCGTCGACGGCCCGCCGCGCCGTCGCCTCCGGCAGGATCCGCATGACGGATCAGGCACTCGAGGCATTGACGCAAGGTTCCGGCCCGAAAGGCGACGCCCTCGCCGCCGCCCGCATCGCCGGGATCATGGCGGCGAAGCGCACGGGCGACCTGATCCCCCTGTGCCACCCGCTCTCGCTCGACGCGGTGACAGTGGATCTGACGGTCGAGGGGGACGCCATTCGTGCCACCGCGACCGCTTCCCTTACCGGACGCACCGGCGTCGAGATGGAGGCCATGACCGCTGTGTCGGTCGCGCTGCTGACGCTCTACGACATGGGCAAGGCGGTCGACCGCGCGATGGTGATCGAGGACGTCCGCCTGATCGCCAAGAGTGGCGGCAAGTCGGGCGACTGGCGCGAGCAACCATGACGGCGCCGATCCCCCTAGAAGAGGCATGGACGCGGCTGCTCGCCATGATCACGCCGTTAGAGAGCGAAATGGTCGCGGTGGACGATGCGGTCGGCCGGGTCCTCGCGGAACCGTTGGTCGCGCGGCGGACGCAGCCATGGGCGGATCTGTCGGCGATGGACGGCTTTGCCTGCGCCGGCGAAGGGCCCTGGCGGATCACCGGGGAGTCGCGTGCCGGCCAGGCGTTCGATGGCGTCGTGACGTCAGGGGAAGCGGTGCGCATCTCCACCGGAGCGGCGGTACCGGAGGGCGCGGATCGCATTCTGGTGGTCGAGGAGGCGCTGGTCGAAGGGCACGAACTCGCAGCCACCGAAGCACCCGAACCCGGCCGCCACATCCGCCGCCGCGGCTTCGACTTCGCCTCGGGCGACATCCTGATGGAGGCCGGGCAGCGGGTCTCGCCGGCGGGTCTCGCGCTTGCCCGCGCCTCGGGCAACGGCACTCTCACGGCGCTCCGCGCGCCGAGAGTCACGCTGATCGAATGCGGGGATGAGTTGGTGGCCGATCCGCTTGAATGTCCAGACGATCGGCTCCCCGCCTCCAACGGCGCCATGCTCGGAGCGATGGCAAGCCAGGCTGGCGCGATCGTCCAGCGCATCGGACCCGTCGCCGATCGGAAGTCGGCCTTGCGCGAGGCCTTCGAAACCGCACGCGGAAACGATCTGATCGTGACGATGGGCGGCGCCTCGGTCGGAGACCACGATCTGGTAAAACCCGTGCTTGAAGAGCTCGGCGCGGAACTGACCTTCTGGCGTGTCGCCATCCGCCCCGGCAAGCCGCTTCTGGTCGCGCGGTGGGAGGGGACGCTCATCCTCGGCCTGCCCGGAAATCCCGTCTCCAGCTTCGTGACGGGCAAGCTCTTCATGCTGCCGACGATCGGCGTCCTCTCCGGCGAGGCGCGGCCCCTCCCGGTGCCCATCCCCATCCCCTTGCGCGGATCGCTGCCCGAAGGTGGTCCGCGACGCGAGTTCCGCCGCGCCCGACTGGTTGATGGCGAAGCCTGTCCTATCGAGCAGCGCGACAGCAGCGCGTTACGTGCTTTGGCGCAGGCCGACCTGCTCATCGACCGCCCCGCACACGCCGGTGAGGCCAAAGCCGGAACGCCTGTTCCATGTTACTGGATCGCGAATGGCGCAAACGCTTGACTGCAGCCACGTTGTTGCTTAATTGTTCCACATTCGTTCACAGCCCTGTCCACAGGGAAGAACCGGCGAGTGAGGAGCCCGCGCCATGTTGACTGCCAAGCAGCACGAACTCATCCGATTTATCCAGACCCGTCTGGAAGCGACTGGAATTTCGCCTTCTTTCGAGGAAATGAAGGAAGCGCTCGATCTCAAGAGCAAATCAGGCGTGCACCGACTGATCTCCGCACTGGAGGAACGAGGCTTCATCCGTCGTCTTCCCAATCGCGCTCGTGCGCTCGAGATCGTCAAGCTGCCGGAAGATGCAGTCACCATGCCCCGGTCCAAGGCCGCCCCTCCTGTCGTGGCCAATGACAGAACTGCTCCGGCTACCATGACGAAAGCCGTCGCGCCCGAACCTGCCAACGACGTGATCGACATTCCGCTTCATGGACGGATCGCGGCCGGCGCCCCGATCGAGGCGATAGAGGGGCAGTCGAGCCTTCCCGTGCCTGCCGCATTGCTAGGCCCGGGCGAGCATTTCGCTCTCGAAGTCTCTGGTGACTCGATGATCGAGGCCGGCATCTTCGACGGCGACTTCGCGCTCATCCGTCGTACGGACACGGCGCGCGATGGCGAGATCGTCGTGGCTTTGGTAGAAAACGAGGAGGCAACGCTCAAATATCTGCGCCGTAATGGCGGTTCGGTGACCCTCGATCCCGCAAACTCATCCTATTCGCCGCAGGTCTACCGGTCCGAGCAGGTCCAGGTGCAGGGCAAGCTGGCCGGTCTGCTCCGACGGTACCACTAAATTCGGGGAAGTGAACGGCGGGACGGCGGTCAGCGGTTCGGTTCGCGCCACCAGCCATGCTCTCCTTGTGTCTCTGCGACACTGACGAGGCGTGGCTCGTCCAGATAGATCGATAGGCCACCCTCGCGCGCCAGAAAGCGCCTGTCCGCTTTCAACCATCGCGGACGGCAACTGCGCGGCAAGAAGCGGTCGGCGACGACGATATCGACTTGGTCGCACGCGGCGGCCAGTGCGCGTTCCTCGATGAGATTGTTGCTGCGTGCCATCAAAAGGGTCCAGGTCCGTTTGCCGCGTTCCAGAAGAATGACGCAGAAATCGGGCGAACACCGCGCCCCCGGCCATTCGCTCATGAGCACCGGATCGGTCTCGACGCCCGCCAGTTCGTGAAGATTGTCACGCGCATAGGTGCTCCGGCTGTAACGCAAGGTCAGAAGTCCGCCGTCTTCCCTGACGATGCCGACATGGCGCCCATCGCGCGTTACCAGAACATCCGGCGTCGGCGTCGCTGCTAGAAAGAGGGCAGCTATGCTCACCGGGACCGCTCCCCAGAGACGCGCCCTGCCCCGCCACAGAGCGAGCCAGAGCGCACCGCCGATATACAGCATAACGGTCCCCATGCCCATCTGGGGGACGAGCTTGACCGCCCCCGGCTGACCGGCCGTAAAATGTGCGATTCCAAGCAGCAGATCGAGCGACAATCCAGCCAGCCACCAAGCCGGCGCCCCCAGCCCGGCAAGGTCGAACATCAGGGCCAGAGCGATCAGCGGCATGGACAGGAAAGTCACCAGCGGAATCGCGATGACATTGGCAAAAGCCCCGTACAGTCCGGCCCGGTGGAAGTGAAACAGCACAATCGGCGTCAGCGCGATCTCGATCAGCAATCCGGTCAGGAAGAGCATCAGCGACCGGCGCCCGAACCAGCGGAACGCGCTTTCTTCTCGAGGCGCAAGAAAAGCGCGAACCGGCCCGGCATTGCGGAGAGCGATGATCGCGATCACGGCGGCGAAGCTCATCTGGAAGCTCGGGCCGACAAGCGACTCCGGCCAGAGCAGCAAGACGACCATCGCCGCGACCGCCACCATCCGCATCGACAATGGCTCGCGCCCCAACGCCAGCGCCAGAAGCACGAGCACTGCTCCGACACAGCTCCTCACGGTCGGAACCTCCGCCCCGGTCAGCAGGGTGTAGCCGATACCTGCAAGCGCTCCGACCGCAGCGGCCACCAGCGGCAGACGCACCCGCAAGGTCAGCCATGGCCACAACGCCAGCAGCCTCATTGCCAGGAAATAGGCACCGGCGATGACCGCGCTCACATGCAGTCCGCTGATCGAGAGCAGATGCGTCAGCCCCGCATCGCGCATCGCTTCCTCGTCGCGCTGTGTGATGGCGCCGCGATCCCCGCTAGCGAAGGCAGCGGCGATCGTCCCCGCGGAACCGTCGAGCCGTTCGCGCACATGGCGCGAAAGGAAACGCTGGGTCTCGCCAATCGTGTTGTCGGCTGCGGTCGGCTGGACATTTTCGATAGAGCCGAGAAGCGTGCCCGTAGCCGCGAGGCCATCGAACCAGGCATGGCGGGCGAAATCGTAGGCGCCGGGAAGGATCGGCGGCGCCGGCGGCATGAGGCGCGCGCGCAACCGGATCACGGCGCCCGGTTGCAGACTTGCGGAGTCCTTTTCGCCTGGAATATTGACGCGCACTTTGAGCGCGCGCGCCGTTTCCGGGTCCCTGAAGGCTAGGGTAAGCCGAACGCGCTCTTCCGCGGGGCGCTCTTCGCGTTCGAGAATGCGTGCCTCGAACCTTTCGACCCGCGCATATTCTATAGGTTCGGCTCCAATCATCGCGGAGCGCGCCCATATCGTCGAAAGCGCGCCAGCCATCGCCAGCGAGAGCGCGAGCGTCGCCAGCAAGAGGTTCGCCCGTTCGTCGCGTCCTCGCCACGCGGCCATGCCAGCTAAGGCCGTGAGCAAACCTGCAACGATGGCCTCGGCCCATGTCCATACGTTGGGCAACCAGAACCACGCCCCGATCCCCGCCCCGAACGCTACAGTCAACCAGGGGCCACGGTCGGTTCCCGATGCGGCCAATCCGCGTTCGAGAAAGGTGGCGATACTGGACAAGGTCGATCGCATGCGCCAAGAGCGCTGCACTGCAACATCGAGGGTACCGTCCCCCTCCCCCAAGGGCACATGCGTTGCCATGCGACGGTTAGGAAGGAAGCGCGCGGGAATGGCAAGTACGGGAGTAACAAGCGGTTCGATTTCTACAGGTCAGGTCGTCACCCGCTTCGCTCCATCGCCCACCGGTTTTCTTCACATCGGCGGCGCGCGGACCGCGCTATTCAATTGGCTGTTCGCCCGCCATCACGGCGGCAAAGCGCTGCTCCGGATCGAGGATACCGACCAGAAGCGCTCCACCCAGGAAGCGATCGACAAGATTATTGATGGACTCGACTGGCTCGGCCTCGATTACGACGCGCCGCCCGTGTTCCAGTCGGAACGCGCGGACCGCCATCGCGAGGTCGCGCTCGAACTGCTCGAGCGGGGTCATGCTTACAAATGTTACGCCACGCCCGAAGAACTGGAGGCGATGCGCGCCGAACAGCGTGCCAACAAACAGCCGCTGCGTTACGATGGGCGCTGGCGCGATCGCGATCCTGCCGAGGCGCCGGAAGGCACGCCCTTCACTATTCGCCTGAAGACGCCGACAGAAGGCGAGACGGTGATCGAGGATGCGGTTCAGGGCCGCGTGACGGTTCGCAATTCCGAGATCGACGACTACATCATTCTGCGCGCCGACGGCACGCCGACCTACATGTTGGCAGTCGTGGTCGACGATCACGACATGGGTTGCACGCATGTCATCCGCGGCGACGATCACCTCAACAACGCGTTCCGACAGCTTCCGGTCATCAAGGCGATGGGCTGGGACGAGCCGGTCTATGCTCATATTCCGCTGATTCACGGCGCCGATGGTGCGAAGCTGTCGAAGCGCCACGGAGCGGTCGGAGTGGAAGCCTATCGCGACGAGGAAGGCATCCTTCCCGAGGCAATGTTCAATTACCTTCTGCGCCTCGGCTGGGGGCATGGCGACCGCGAGGAGATCACGCGGGAGGAAGCCATTGAGCTGTTCGACCTCGGCGGGGTCGGCAAGAGCCCCTCGCGCTTCGACACGAAAAAGCTGCAGAACCTCAACGGCCACTACATCCGCGAGGCGGACGACGCACGGCTTGCGACGCTGGTCGCCGAGCGGATCGGATCGGAGGTCGACGCTTCTTTGCTGGAAAAGGCCATGCCCGTGTTGAAGCCGCGTGCGAGATCCGTCGACGAACTCGTTGAAGGATCACGGTTTCTTTTCCTTACCCGTCCGCTGGCGCTGACGGACAAAGCGGCCGCTCTGCTTGACGAGGAAGGAAAGGCGCGTCTGGCCAAGCTTTACAGCCGTCTGACCAAGGAAAACGACTGGACAATCGAGGCGCTGGAAGCCACTACCAAAGCCCTCGCCGAGGAGCTGGAAATCGGTCTTGGCAAGCTGGCGCAGCCGATGCGTGCGGCGCTGACCGGGACGACCACGTCCCCCGGAATTTTCGACGTGCTGGTCCTTCTCGGGAAGGATGAGTCGCTCGCGCGGATTGGAGCGCAGGCGGCCGGCACGGGCGACACGATCTAGATTTATCAAGGAGAAGCCCATGGCTGACAAGCAGGCCAAACTCGAAGTAGGCGGCAATTCCCTCGACCTTCCGGTGCTCGAAGGTAGCGTGGGTCCCCAAGTCATCGATATTCGCAAGCTCTACGGCCAGACCGGAGCCTTCACCTACGATCCCGGGTACAAGTCCACCGCGAGCTGCGAGAGCGCGCTGACCTATATCGATGGCGAGGAAGGCGTCCTTCTCCATCGCGGTTACCCGATCGGCCAGCTGGCCGAGAAGTCCAGCTTTATGGAAGTCGCCTACCTGCTGCTCAACAACGAGCTGCCCTCGCAGGAGGAAATGGACGATTTCGAATACACGATCACGCGGCACACCATGCTGCACGATCAGCTGCGCCAGTTCTATCAGGGTTTCCGTCGCGATGCGCACCCGATGGCCATCATGTGCGGCGTGGTCGGTGCCCTGTCGGCGTTCTATCACGACAGCACCGACATCTCCGATCCCGAACATCGCAAGATCTCGAGCCATCGCCTGATCGCAAAGATGCCCACGATCGCAGCCTGGGCCTACAAGTATTCCGTCGGCCAGCCCTTCATGCAGCCGCAGAACGATCTCAGCTACACCGGCAATTTCCTGCGGATGACCTTTGGCGTTCCGGCCGAGGAATACGAGATCCACCCCGCGATCGAACGCGCGATGGACCGGATCTTCATCCTCCACGCCGATCACGAGCAGAACGCTTCGACCTCGACCGTGCGCCTGGCCGGTTCCTCGGGCGCCAACCCGTTCGCCTGTATCGCGGCCGGCATCGCCTGTCTCTGGGGCCCGGCCCATGGCGGCGCGAACGAAGCGGCGCTCAACATGCTCCAAGAGATCGGTTCGCCCGATCGCATCCCGCACTACATCGAGCGGGCCAAGGACAAGAACGACCCGTTCCGCCTGATGGGCTTCGGTCACCGAGTCTACAAGAACTACGATCCGCGTGCGACGGTCATGCAGCAGACGCTGCGCGAAGTGTTCGAAGCGCTCAACGTCAACGACCCGGTATTCGAGACCGCGCTGAAGCTTGAAGAAATCGCGCTGAACGACGATTACTTCAAGGAAAAGAAGCTCTTCCCGAACGTCGATTTCTACTCGGGGATCATTCTCAACGCGATCGGTTTCCCGACCACCATGTTCACCGCGCTGTTCGCCCTTGCCCGCACCGTAGGCTGGGTGGCGCAGTGGAACGAGATGATTTCCGATCCTGCTCAGGTCATCGGCCGGCCGCGCCAGCTCTACACCGGCCCGACCGAACGCGATTACGTTCCGATCGGCCAGCGCTGATTTTCGTTCTTCAGGCGGCGCCGTCCTCTCCGGACGGCGCCGTTTTTCGTTAAAGCGCCCTAGCGAGGCTCGGACCGCAGATCTTCCGCGGCGGGCACGGAGAGCGTGAAGCGCGCGCCCTGCCCCGGAGCGCTTTCGACAGTAAGATCTCCATCCATCGCCCGCGCGATGCGGCGCGAAATGTAGAGGCCAAGGCCAGAACCGCCGTCGCCGCTGCGACCGAGGCGTTCGAACTTGTCGAACACCCGCTCCTGCTGCTCGGGTGCGAGACCCTGACCCTGATCGGCAACGCAGATGATCGCCCGGTTGCCGATCCGGTCGAGCCGCACCCATATTTGGCTGCCGCTCGGCGAATAACGCACGGCGTTTCCGATCAGATTGATCAGTATCTGAAGCACGCGGCGAAATTCGGCGATGGCCAGCTGGCTTTCCCCTGCCATGGGTGGGGCGAGCTGTATGCCCTTCTCCCGCGCACGCACACTCAGAATGCCACAGGCTTGCCGAGCGACGTCGGCCAGTTCGATCCGGTCGGGGGCCGTCACGAAATCGTCGGACTCGACCACTTCGAGATCTGACAAATCGTCGATAAGCGACAGAAGATGTTGCCCGGCCGCAGCGATGTCCGCCGCGTAATCGCTGTATTCGGCTGCGAGCGGGCCAGCCAGTTTCGTTCGGATCGTCTCGGCATTGGCAATGATCCGGTTGATCGGCTGACGCAATACGGGGGACAGATCACGGCCCAGCGAGGGCACCTCCTCCGGCCCGCGCGCTTCGCCCAGAGGGCTTTCGGGCAGCGACCGTTCGGAGGACAAGCTCAGGAGAAACCCGCCTGAACCGGGCTCGCCATTGCCGAGGGGATCCAGATGTGCTCGCCAGCGGCGTTTGCTGCCTTCGATCGTGCATTCGGCGCCGTCAAGCAAACGCCAGTGAAGCGGCTGTTCGTGAGAATTGCCGGGAAAGTTGACGAAATCGGTCCACGGTCGACCGACCCCCGCCTCCATGGCCAAACCAGCGCGCGTGAGATCGGGCGCGTCGACCTCAACAGACAGCAGGCGCTGCTGCGGATCGAGACGCGCGGTCAGGTCGGAAAGCTCCCGGCGCACGTTCCTGCGCAGCAGGCGGATCGCCGCGTCATCTTCCGGGTCATAATCCTCGGCCTGCCAACTGCTAAGGCTAAGATCGACGAAGCCGAGCGCGCCTTCAACCTCCATGCGTGGCTCCAATTCCGCCCAGGCGGTGATGCGCCTCTCGCCGTCGACCGCCTCGAAGGGTCTGGCAAGGCGCAGACCGAACTCCCGCGCCTTGGCGATCAGACCGATCAGCGCCGGGATCGCAAGCGGATCGCCGAGATCGCCTCCGCACGCGCGTTGCAACTCCAGCAGCGGACCATCGGCTGCCACCAAACGACCCTCGGCATCGACCCTGCCTGTCGCAATGTGATCGTTGCTGGCCCTCGTCATCTGGCAATCCCCCCGGCGGTGGAAAGCCATTTCGAGGCTTCGCGCGTACCGAGATCGTCGAGCTCGGTCGCGTGGGTCATGTCGGGGTGGATCGAAAGAAGCTGGAGATCAACCTCGCCGGCCTTGAGGCCCGCTGCGCGCAGACCGAGCGCCAGACGCACGAGTTGCCCGGCATTCGTCGAGCGGGCGACCAGCGTCCTTGGCTGATTGCTCCGAATCGCCAGAGCGCTGAGAAACAGAGCCGCCCCCGCCGCCTGGATGTTCAGCGCTTCGACACTGCGAGGTCCCAGCGCCGCAACAAGGCGCGCGAGCATTGCCAGTCTGCCCTCCCCCTCGTCGTAGCTGGCGCGCAGCCGTCCCTCGGCTCGCGTCAGAGCGTCCGAACCTTCTTCGCCACCATAGGCCCGCCATAGCCGCAAGGCCGTATGAAAACATTCGGCGTCGAGTTCCGTCAAGGGCAGAGCCATGCGCCGCTGCTGGCGGACGAAGCGGGTCTGCGCGGCCAATGCTGCCATCGCGGAACTCGCGACCTCCGGGTCCCTGTCGCCGATCCTCTGCTGGATCAGCGGCGAGAGAACCTGATCGACCCCGAACCGGGTTTCGAGGTCTAGACCCAGCTGCCATTCCAGAGCCAGCGCATGGCAATGGGCGACGAGGACCGGAGTCGCGAAAAGCCGTTCTGCCAAAGCGCCGCAATGGCTTTCCGCGAAGTGCTCGCGGGCCTTTTCTCCGGTCGCTTCGGCCTGAACCCGAAGCATCTGGCGCGCCAGATCGATCAGCATCCCGCGCACACGGGCGACAAGAAAATCGCTGAAAAGCGATTGGTCACGCGCCGACAGAAGGTGTTCAAGCACAGGCGAGACATGGTCGAGCTGGGCATCGGCACGCTCAAGTGCTGCGCGCAGCGCGGCAGGTTCCGGCCAACCAGCATCAGCCAAGGCGAAAGCCCTCGTCACCTGAGATTCCTAACATCGTTTTGGTTAATCCGCCGTTATCCGTCTGGCCATCGTTGCCAGAAGAACCAGGACCGCCAGCCCGGCGGCCAATGGCAACAGGATCCCGGTTATCGCCCCAAAAACGAGAATGGCAAGCAGGACGATGCGATCGGCGCACAGCAACCGGATTGCAGGAGGTGCGAAGCGCGCGCCGTTATGCAAGGCGAGGATAAGCACGACAGGGACGAAGAGGCGCAGCCATGCAAAAGCTCCCACCGGCGGCAGTGCCAAGGCGACAAGAGCGATGATCAGGAAATCGGCCGCTACCATCAGAATTCGCAGCCCGGTCGGCAAGGCGCCTTCGGTTTTGCCGAGCAAGCTCACCTTCTCGATGACTGCAGCGATCGGAATAGTGAACATCATCGGCAATGCCAACGCCAAGCCGACAATGGGCTTTCCAAGAATGGCCGCCAGGCCAGACAGCAAGCCAAAGCAAAGCGCGGCCACCATCGGCGCGCGTTCCCCGCGCCTTCCAATAATGTCGCGCGCAAGGCGAAGACCGATCCGCTCGGCGACCGCGTTTCCCGGAGCAGCGAAACCGGCAGGCGTCACCTGCCGCCCGATCCAGGCTTGCTCGCGCGCTGCGAGGCCATCCTCGCGGACCGTCGCGCCCCACTGCCCTCGCGTCAGGATCGCTGAATCCAGTGGTATTGTCGCTGCTCCCGATTGCAGCGCGATACGGACGAGCGCGGAGGCCGCGTCGGCATCGGGCGGCAGTTGCGTGAGCGTCTCCAGCTTGTCGCCGCCGACCACCAGCACGCCGGCCCATGCCCTGTCGGCGTCGAGCCGCTCGAATCCCAAGCCCGCGACGTTGTCGATCGGGAATGTCAGGACCGTCTCGTCATCATCGAGTTCTTCGGCAAGAATGTCAGGATCGACCAGCAGCCCGTCGGCCAGGGCTATCACCTTGTCATCGGGGCGGACGAGCTTGGCCAGCGAATGCGTGCTGCCGACCGTCTGGAAGCGAGCACCGGCCCTTTCGGCGCGGTGCTGGCAATTGACGATATCCTGCCCCACCCCGTCGACCAGACAGTAGATCGAGGTGCAGCCAAGCGCGATTGCGCAATCGATCTGATGGGACAGGACGCTGCGCCCCAGAAACCGTCGCATCGCATGGCGACGGTCGGTCTCATGGGATCTGGCCATGGCCGTCAGCAGGGCAATTCGCAATTCACGCTCCGGTCGGCGCCTCAAGGCGATTGCAAGCCTCTTAGATATTTAGCGCTCCAAGACCAACCATTGTGGTTTAATCCGTCGCGCGACGTCCGAGCTTTTCGAGATAACCGCCGATCTCGCTGATAACCGTCGGTTCGCCGGGGGCCGCGGTACGCGCTGCATCCGCCATGCCCATAAGTGCGACGTCATGGAAGCCGGCAGCAAGGCTGCGAAGGCGGGATGCGGCCATGACCCAGTTGGCGTCGCAGCGCGAACGGGTGAGGAGATCGAGCTGCTGGGCGATGCTCATGGCGTAACCCTGCCGCAATTCGCGCATTAGCCCGACATCGTCGCCGGCCGCCGCGGCGAGAGTCGTATCGAAGGATGCCGTTTCGAATGCCATGGGGTTTATCATGTCGGACAAAGGTTAAAACCGGTTCAACCAAGCGCAAACTGTGATAGCTCAGCGACCATGGGGAACGGCAATCACATTCGCGCGGTCGACGAACACGAAATCGAGGGGGCGCAGGAGCGACCTTCCAGCGAGGAAACGCGTCCCCGGGATGGGGATCCAAACGAAGCCGAGCATTCCGACGAATTCTTCGTCGAGCACATCGCTACCCAAGCCTCGCGCAAATGGATGCTTCCGGCAGCCATGATAGTGCTGATTACGGCATGGACTGCGCTGTTCGGCTGGACGATCCATCGCGAAGTACTGGGCGGAGCGTCTCTCGATCGCTGGATCGCTTGGGCCGGGGCGTGGAGTCTGCCGGTGATCCTTATCCTGGCAATCTGGCTCCTTATTCTGCGTACGTCGACACGCGAGGCGGCACGTTTCGGCGATGCGGCCGCTGCGCTGGCGCGGGAATCCGATCATCTCGAAGCACGCCTTCTGGTCGTGAACCGGGAGCTGAGCCTCGCGCGGGAGTTTCTCGCATCGGAGACCAGAGCTCTCGAGACCCTCGGCAGGACTGCGGCGGGTCGTCTTTCCGAGCATGCCGAACGCTTGAACGACCTGGTCGTCGACAATGGCGAGCGCCTCGAAGCAATAGCCGGCGTCAGTTCAATCGCACGGGACAACATGGAAAGGCTGCGGAACGATCTCCCAGTCATCGCCAATTCGGCAAAGGACGTGGCCAACCAGATCGCCAGTGTCGGCGACCGCGCGAATGAAAGTCTGGAAGCACTCGCCGTAGGATTCGACAGATTGGACGCCGCTGGCAGGGCGAGCGACGAGCGCACCAGCCATGTGCGTTCGGTAATCGACGAAACTTTGGCCGAATATCAGTTGACGACCGAACGTTTGAGCGAGCTCGCCGAAGCGCGTTTCACCGCCTTGCGCGAAAACGGCGCCGGGTTTCGCGCCGAGCTCGATGCGCACGAGGTGGAAGTTCTGGCAGCGCAGGAACGACGGTTCGCCAAGATGCGCGACGAAGCGGCCGCGAACTCGGCGCAGATCCGTGCGGGCGAAGAAGAGGCGATTTCCGCATGGGAGGGACAGGTGGAGGCGATGCACGAGCGCCTTGCCTCTGCGGTTGCGGAAATTGCGAGGATCGACGAGCAGGCGCTGGATGCTTCGAACGACAAGCTCGCCGCGCTCGTGTCCGAAGCGGAGCAAGTCGACCGGACGTTGGCCGAGCGCGATCGGCAGTTCGCCGAGAAGCTAGACGAGCGGCAGACGCGGCTCGAGGAGATTTCCCAAGCTGCGATGGCTCGCCTCGAGACATGGATGACCGAGTTCGACGAATTGCTCGAACTGCGGCGCAATTCCCAAATTGCCCATGTCGAGGCGATCGAAGGGTCCGGTGCCGGCCTGCGCAGCGAATTCGAACGGATCGGCGAAACGATCGGCGCCATTGCAAATCAGACCCGAGACGCGGAAAACGGCATCGCGAGGTCGAGCGAGCAATTTGCGGCCGCGCTTAGCAGCAATCGCGAACCTCTTGAGCAAGCCGCGCATACTCTGTCCGAACTCACCGACATGTCCGTTCGCCTGCTCGAACTCATTCGTGCAAGTGCAAAGCATGGGCGCGAGGATATTCCCCCCGCCATCGGGGATCTGGAAGTCCGCCTCGCAATGGCAAAAGACCGGGTCGATGATCTTCGTGACCGAATGCAGGATACGAGTGCCTCAGGCGAACGCCTGGCCGAGACCGTCGAGTCCGCGACGGCAATGTCTCGCGATGCCGGTGAAAAGCTGGACGAATTGACCGGCCGGATCGTGGAATCGACCGATCGTCAGAGCGAGACTCTGGCCGGACTGCGCGAACTGCTCGCCACGTTCGATCGCGAGAATCGGGTGGCGGCGGACACGATGCGAGATGAGCTCGGGGCCGCTCTTACGGAAGTAGCAGACCGCGCGAGGGCCGCGCTCTCGGAAATCGAGAGCGAGCAGGACGTGCGACTGCGCACGCTGGCGGACGGGATCGCCTCGCGTAGCGGAGAGGCGATCGATCGCGCGCTCGACCGGAAACTGGACGAGGTCATGTCCGGTTTCGAGGAAGGAGCACGTCGCGCCGCTGAGGCCTCGCATGAAGCAGCGGTCCAGATGCGCGATCAGCTGACCCGAGTGAACGAACTCACCAGCAACCTCGAAAGCCGCATCGCGCACGCTCGCGCGCAAGCTCAGGAGCAGACGGACAACGACTTTTCACGGCGTGTGGCGCTAATCAGCGAAAGCCTCAACTCCAACGCCATTGACATCGGCAAGGCCTTGTCGACCGAAGTCACCGACACCGCCTGGACATCGTACCTGCGCGGTGATCGGGGAATCTTCACCCGCCGCGCGGTACGACTGATCGACAATACGGAACTGCGCGAAATCGCCGACCTGTTCGATGCCGATCCCGATTTCCGCGAACATGTCAGCCGTTACATTCACGACTTCGAAGCGATGCTCCGAACCCTGCTGTCGACCCGTGACGGCAATGTTCTCGGTGTGACCGTGCTGAGTTCCGACATGGGCAAGCTCTACGTGGTGCTGGCCCAGGCTATTCAGCGTTTGCGCGAGTAGTCTCAGTCACGGAACAGACGACTGATGTCGAACATCTCGACGCCGATCCAACCGTAGACGAAGTTCGCCACGAAGAGTGCGGTCAGGATCGCTGCCAGAATCGTGGCTCTCAGGACCACGACACGCGGCCGGAAATTGGCGGGGGCACTGTCCGCCTGCCCACGGACCTTTTCCACGCCGAGTTCGTCATGCGTTTTCACACCGAAAGGCAGCAGGAAGAAGGCGCAGGTGACCCAGAACAGGAAATAGATCGCAAGGACGGAAGTCCACTGCATCGCATCAACGCTCCATCAGAACGACGCGCACCTGCGGACGTTTGCCCGACCACCGCGTCGCAGCGCGCCGCGTCGCAAGCCGTGCGGCCTCCTTGATCTGAGCGGCATCATTGCGTGCCTGACCTTTCAGCCGCCCGATCGACTTTTCTATATCGTCCCTCGCTTCGGCGAGGAAATCCGCCATGTCTTCATCGAGTGGAAGCCCGATCGCCTCGACATGAGGACGGTGATCAGCAGCAAGAGTGACAATCACCATCCCTTCACGGGCAAGTCTGCGGCGCATGACGACCGCTTCGCCATCGGCGGGCGCGATGATATCGCCATCGAGTACGAGCCGTCCGGCACGAACCTGCGCGATAGTGCCTGGTGATCCCGGAGCGAGACGCACGATATCGCCGTTCTGCTGGACGACCGTGTGGGCAATCCCGTTCGCGCGGCCGAGTTGCGCTTGCTCCATCATGTGACGCATCTCGCCATGGACGGGCACCAGCACCTCGGGACGCAACCATCCATAAAGTGTTTCGAGTTCCGGTCGTCCGGGATGGCCCGAAACGTGGATCATGCTCTGGCGATCGGTGACCATGGTCACCCCCTTGGCAGCAAGACGATTCTGCACCGCGCCGATCGAGATCTCGTTTCCAGGGATCTGGCGGCTCGAGAACAGGACGACGTCGCCCGACGACAATTCGATCGGATGATTGTCCTCCGATATGCGCGACAAGGCCGCGCGCGGTTCGCCCTGCCCGCCCGTCGCCAGGATCAAAACGTCCCCACGCGGAAGGCGCATGGCGGTATCGAAATCCACGGTCTCGGGGAAATCCTGCAGGTAGCCATTGTCCTGCGAGACCTCGATGATCCGATCCAGCGAACGGCCGGCGACGCAGACCTGGCGTCCGGTTTCCCGCGCCACGTCGCCAAGCGTCTGCAGGCGCGCGACATTGCTGGCGAAGGTCGTCACCAGAACACGCTTGCCGCGATGGCGCTGCACCTCCTCGAGCAAGCCCTTGTAGACCGCTCCTTCCGAACCGCTGGGCGCGGGATTGAAGACGTTCGTACTGTCGCAGACCAAGGCGAGCACGCCTTCGTCGCCGATCGCGGTCAATTCCTCCTCGGTGGTGGGCTCTCCGATTATTGGATCCTCGTCGAGCTTCCAGTCCCCCGTATGGAATATCCGCCCATGCGGTGTATCGATCATGAGCGCGTTGCCCTCGGCGATGGAATGCGCGAGCGGCAAGTAGGTGATCTCGAACGAACCGACCGAGAAACGTCCGTGGTCGTCCGGGATCACGTTCAGCTCGACTTCGCCGGTTATGCCCGCCTCGTCCAGCTTTCGCCGAACAAGATCGGCGGTAAACGGTGTGGCATAGATGGGCACGCCTAGATCGGCCGCGAAATATGGAACGGCACCGATATGGTCCTCATGCGCGTGTGTCAGCACGATCGCCTCGAGATCGGCAGCACGCTCCTCGATGAATTCGAGGTCGGCGAAAACCAGATCGATCCCGGGATACTGATCGCCGGAGAACGTCATCCCTAGATCGACCATCAGCCATTTGCCTTGGCATCCGTAGAGATTGACATTCATACCGATCTCCCCGGACCCGCCAAGCGCCAGGAAAAGCAGTTCGTCTTCGGGTGCGAAGTTCTTCTTCACGCGACCGCCCGTCCCGCGAGAATCGCGAGGCCACGCAGCGTAAGATCGCTGTCTACCGCATCGAACAGGTCGGTATGCTCGTCGAACAGCAAAGCCAGTCCGCCGGTCGCGACCACCTTCGCAGGGCGTCCGATCTCATCCTTCATTCGGGATACCAGTCCTTCCATCATGGCAACATAGCCCCAGAACACGCCGATCAGCATCTGATCTTCGGTGTTGCGACCGATGACGCTGTCGGTTGCGGGCTTCTCGATTGCAATCCGCGGGAGCTTGGCAGTGTTCCCGACCAGCGCATCGAGCGAAAGATTAATCCCCGGTGCAATGATGCCGCCCTTGTAGGCACCGGTGAAATCGACTGCGTCGAACGTGGTCGCCGTGCCGAAATCGACCACCACGAGATCGCCCTCGTAAGAGTCATGGGCGGCGATCGCGTTCAACGCCCGGTCCGCGCCGAGCGAATTGGGCTGATCGACATCGATCGCGATTCGCCAGGCAGCGCTGCCCTGCCCTGCGACAATCGGCTCGACATCGAAATATTTGCGCGAGAAGACCGAAAGGTTGTGGATCGCGCGGGGGACCACCGACCCGATGATGAAAGCGTCGATATCCTCGCGCGCAAATCCCTCGATCTGAAGCAGTTGCAGCAGCCAGACCGCATATTCGTCGCCAGTCCGCCTCGGATCGGTCGCAATGCGCCAACGGGTCTTGATCGTAAGACCGTCGAACAGAGCAAACACGACATTGGTGTTGCCGACGTCAGCGGCGAGCAGCATCTATCGTTCTCCGTCGATCAGCATCACGTCGCCCGCGTGAATGGCACGGATGGTTCCGTCCGCCAAGCGAAGCCGCAGCGCGCCGTTGGGTTCAAGCCCCGCAAAATAGCCTCGCATCTCTTGTTCGCCGGGAGGCGAAACGGTGAGCGGGGTTCCGACCGGATGAGCAGCCGCTTGCCATCTGCGAAGAATGAGTTCGACCCCGAAACTGCGCCAGCGCTCGAGTTCGGTCGCCAGCGAAGCTGCAAGCCGTTCGGCGAAGAGGTCGCGCGGAACGGCCGGACCGGTCTCGGACAGGGCAATCGTCGGCCGGTCGGTCAGCTCGGGAGCCTGGGCGAGGTTGACGCCAAAACCCATGACGATGGTCTCACCGGATCGCTCGAGCAGGATGCCGGCTAGTTTCGCGCCTTCCAGCAGAAGATCGTTCGGCCATTTGAGCGTGAGAGTGCCTGGGGTGGGCAGGAACGGAAGCACCGCCTCGTAAAGCGCAAGGCCGGCCACGAAGGACAGCGTCTCTGCCGTTGGACCGCCGTCTCCAAGCGAGACAACGGTCGAACCCATGAAATTGCCCGCACCGTCGGACCATGCGCGCCCTTGCCGCCCCCGCCCCGCAACCTGCCGGTCGGCCAGCAGCCAGTCGCCTTCCATGGCGCGCTGGCCTTCTGCAAGAGCCGCAAGCAGGTCGGCGTTGGTCGAGCCCGTTTCGGCCAAGACCCTGATCGTCGGCGCGGGGATCGCGTTTCCTGCCGATCAGATCGCGAAGAAGAGCGAACTTGCCGCCCGATCAGCGACATTATCGAGCATCGGGGTCAGCAGATAGCCAAGCGGCGACATCAGCACAGTACTGATCGCGAGCACAGCCCAGTGCGAGACCGGGCTGCTGTCCTCGATCTGCCCTTCGGGTTCGTCGAAGAACATCACCTTGATGAACTTCAGGTAGTAGAACGCGCCGATGACGCTGGCCGCGATTCCGATAGCCGCCAGCGCGACCATGTCGGCCTGAACGGCCGCCTGGAAGACGACGAACTTGCCCCAGAAACCGAACAGCGGCGGGATGCCGGCCAGGCTGAACATCAGGAAGAGAACGCACCAGGCAAGCGCCGGGCGACGCGTCGAAAGGCCGCGAATGTCGTCAAAGGTATCGAGCATCTCGCCGGCCGGGGAACGGAGCATCAGCAAAGCGGCGAAGCTGCCGATCGTCATGGGCACGTAGATCGCGAGGTAGACGAGCGTGGCGCTCGCACCCGCCGGCGTCGCGGTGGCTAGGCCGATGAGAATGAAGCCGACATTGTTGATCGAGGAATAAGCGAGGACGCGCTTCAGATTGTTCTGTCCGATCGCACCGAGAGCGCCGACCACGATCGAAGCGAGCGCGGCGAAGATGACGATCTGTTGCCAGGAATCGCTCTGGCTGCCGAACGGATCGAGCGCCATGCGCACGAGCATGGCCACGGCCGCGACTTTCGGCGCGCTGGCGAAGAACGCTGTGACCGGCGTCGGTGCGCCCTCGTAGACGTCGGGCGTCCACATGTGGAACGGAACCGCCGCGATCTTGAATGCCAGTCCGGCGAGCACGAATACCACGCCGAACAGCGCGCCAGTGGGAAAATCCGCCGCGAACACGATCCGGATGCGCTCGTACTGAGTGGAGCCTGCAAAGCCGTAGACGAGGCTCATCCCGTAGAGAATAATACCGGACGCCAGGGCTCCGAGAATGAAATATTTAAGCCCAGCCTCGCTCGAGCGCGTGTCGTTCCTGAGAAAGCTGGCCAGCACGTATGAGGCAAGGCTGGACATCTCCAGACCGATATAGAGCGTCATCAGGTCGACGGCCGAAACCATCATGCTCATGCCCACGGCGTTGAACAGCATGAGAATCGGATATTCGCCGCGATACTGCCCGCGCGCATCGAAGAAACGCGGCGTGACGACCAGCACGGCGATCGTCGCCAGATAGATCAGCAGCTTGGCGAAATTGGCGAAGCCGTCCATCCGGTAGAGCCCGCCGAACGCGTCCCCCCCGAGAGCGAACGACTGGCCGAGGAGCAGATGTCCGGCCCAGAAGGCTGCTCCGAACAGCGCCACGACCGCAGCGATGGTGACTGCCCGCGCCGACCGGTCGCCGGTCCAGGCAACGATGAGAAGAAGGATCAGACCTGCAAGCGACAGCGCGATCTCGGCACCGGTGAAATAGAAGGAAGCCGCGTAGTCCATCAGTGCGCCTCCCCTTCCCCGGCCGGCGATCCGGCGTGGTCATTGCCGACGAAATTGGCGGCATGCGCTGCGGGGGTTCCGATCTGGGGACGGGAATCGCCTTCCGGCGCGGCGCGCGCAAGGCGCGCATCCAGCGCGGCGATATCCTGCCGCATCGGAGCCATGAAGCTTTCCGGATAAATCCCCATCCACAGCACGGCAGCGGTGATCGGCACAAGCATGATCCATTCGCGCGCGGTGAGATCGGGCATCCGTGCCGCGTCCTCGTTCTTCTGCACGCCGAAAGCGACGCGGCGGTAGAGATAGAGCATATAGGCAGCGCCCAGAATGATGCCGGTGGTCAGCACGAGCGTCGCCCAGGTCGAGACCTGATAGACGCCGGCAAGGCTGACGAACTCCGCGACGAAGCCGCTGGTACCGGGAAGGCCGATGCTGGCCATGGTGAAGAACAGGAAGAACAGCGCGTATCGCGGCATGTTGATCGCAAGCCCGCCGTAACGGTCGATCTCACGGGTGTGCAGCCGGTCGTAAATGACGCCGACACATAGGAACAGCGCACCCGATACGAGCCCGTGGCTCAGCATCATGATCATCGCACCTTCGAGACCTTGCACGTTGAAAGCGAACAGCCCGCCCGTCACGATCGCCATGTGCGCGACCGAGGAATAGGCAATGAGCTTCTTCATATCAGCCTGCACCAGCGCGATCAGCGAGGTATAGATGACGGCGACCATCGACAGGCCGAGAACCAGCCACACGAACTGCGCGCTCGCTTCCGGGAACATCGGCAGGCTGAAGCGGATGAAACCATAGCCGCCCAGCTTCAGCAGCACGCCCGCCAGGATGACCGAACCGGCCGTGGGCGCCTGAACGTGCGCATCGGGCAACCAGGTGTGCACCGGCCACATTGGCATCTTGACCGCGAAGCTCGCGAAGAAGGCCAGCCACAGCCAGGTCTGGGCCTGCGGCGGGAAATCGTACTGCATCAGCGTCGGGATGTCGGTGGTCCCGGCCGCATTCACCATCCAGAACATCGCGATCAGCATCACGACCGAGCCGAGCAGCGTGTACAGAAAGAACTTGTAGCTGGCGTAGATGCGGTTGTCTCCGCCCCAGACGCCGATGATGAGGTACATCGGGATGAGGCCGGCTTCGAAGAAGATGTAGAACAAGAACAGGTCCTGCGCCATGAACACGCCGAGCATCAGCACTTCCATCAGGAGGAAGGCCGCCATGTACTCGCCGACGCGGCGATCGATGCTGTCCCAGCTCGCGAGGATGCAGACCGGCATCAGGAACACGCTCAGCATGATGAGCATCAGCGCTATACCGTCGATACCCAGCGCATAGGAGAAGCCGGCAAAGAGGTCGGCCCGCTCGGTGAACTGCCATTGGGCACCGCCGATGTCGTAATTCGCCCACAGCACGATACCGAGCGCGAGATCCACAAGCGTGGCGAGAAGCGCGACCATGCGCGCCGTCTTCCCGTCGAGGAACAGGCAGGCGATCGATGCCACCAGCGGCACCAGGAGCATCAGGGAAAGGATCGGAAAGCCCATCAGAACAGCACCCAAGTGACAGCCGCCACGAGGCCGAGCAGCATCACCAACGCATAGCTATAGACGTAGCCCGACTGGACCTTCGAAGCGAGAGCGGAAGCTTGCTGGACTACCCACGCCGCACCATTCGGGCCGAAGCGGTCGATCGTCCCTTCGTCGCCTCGCTTCCAGAACAGGCGTCCGATCCAGAAGGCGGGCCGCACGAACAGGAAGTTGTAGAGCTCATCGAAATACCACTTGTTGTAGACGAAGCGGTAGATCGGGCCGAGCTGTCCAGCAGCCTTCTCGGGTCGCGAGGTATCCCTGATGTAGAACAGCCAGGCGAACAGCAGACCGATCAGCATCACGATCGTAGCCGCGAGTTTCACCAGCAGCGGAACCCCGTGCATCTCGTGAATGAGCGCCTCGTTATAAAAGATCGAATTGCCCCAGAATTCGGGATCGTCGAGGAAGGCGTGGCTGAACACCCAGCCCGCAAACACCGCGCCCAAGCTCAGCACGCCGAGCGGAATGAGCATGGCAACCGGGCTTTCATGCGGATGATAGCCGGCCGTACCATCATGCTCTTCCGGCGAGGGGACGTGATGCGTGACGTCGTGGCCCGCGTCTTCCTGGATCGGCGGATTGTGCTCGTCCGGCGCGTCGTGCCCATGATGGACAGCGTGCTGGATATGCTCGCTGTCACCCCAGCGTGGCTTGCCCCAGAACGTCAGGAACATCAGGCGCCAGCTGTAGAAGCTGGTCAGCAGCGCGGCGAAGGTGCCCATCCAGAAGGCAAAATTCCCCGTTTCGGTTCCACGCGCGAACGCGACTTCGAGAATGGCGTCCTTCGAATGGAAGCCGGCAAAGCCCGCGTGAAGCCAGTAGATGCCGACGCCTGTAATCGCGAGCGTGCCGGCCATCATTGCCCAGAAGGTCAGCGGGATGTGCTTACGCAGGGCGCCATAATAACGCATGTCCTGCTCGTGATGCATCGCGTGAATAACGCTGCCGGCGCCAAGGAACAGCAGCGCCTTGAAGAAAGCGTGGGTGAACAGGTGGAACATCGCTGCGCCATAGGCGCCAACGCCGGCAGCGAAGAACATGTAGCCGAGCTGCGAACAGGTCGAATAGGCGATGACCCGCTTGATGTCCCACTGCGTCGTGCCGACCGTTGCCGCGAAAATGCAGGTGGCGGCGCCGATGAAGGTGACGAGGCCGAGCGCGACCGGCGCCGTCTCGAATATGGGCGAGAGGCGGCAGACCATGAAGACGCCGGCGGTAACCATGGTCGCGGCATGGATCAGCGCGGAGACGGGCGTCGGCCCCTCCATCGCATCGGGCAACCAGGTGTGCAGGCCGAGCTGCGCCGACTTGCCCATAGCCCCGATGAACAGGAGAATGCACAGCACGTCCATTGTCTGGACGCGGTAGCCGAGGAACCCGATGCTGGCCCCGCTCATCGCGGGCGCAGCAGCGAGGATTTCGGGGATCGAGGAGGTGCCGAACACCACGAAGGTGCCGAAGATGCCGAGCATGAAGCCGAGATCGCCCACGCGATTGACCACGAAGGCCTTGATCGCGGCCGCATTCGCGCTTGGCTTGCGGAACCAGAAGCCGATCAGCAGATAGCTCGCCAGGCCCACGCCTTCCCATCCGAAGAACATCTGGACGAGATTGTCGGCCGTCACGAGCATCAGCATCGCGAAGGTGAACAGGCTGAGATAGGCGAAGAAGCGGGGCTGGTCAGGATCCTCGTCCATGTAGCCCCAGCTGTAGAGGTGGACGAGCGCCGAGACGGTGGTGATGACCACCAGCATGATCGCGGTCAGCGTGTCGACCCGCAGCGCCCAGTCGAAGCTGAGATCGCCCGACTGCACCCATTGCAGCACCGGAACGACGCTCGCCGTCGCGTCTCCGGCAACGAAACCGAGGAAGATCGGCCAGCTGAGCGCGCAGGAGATGAACAGCGCACCGGTGGTGATCGACTTGACCACGACATTGCCGAGCGCACGATTGCCGAGCCCGCCGACGATCGCGGCCAGCAGCGGCAGGAAAACAATGATGAGGATCGACTGCACTTGCCGCTTACCCCTTGAGCCGGTCGACGCTGTCGACCGCGATGGTGCCGCGGCCACGGAAATAGATGACGAGAATGGCGAGCCCGATGGCTGCCTCGCCCGCTGCCACGGTCAGCACGAACATGGCGAACACCTGTCCGACCAGATCGCCGAGGAATGCACTGAACGCGACGAGATTGAGATTCACGCTGAGCAGGATCAACTCGATCGACATCAGGATGACGATGATGTTCTTGCGATTGGCAAAGATGCCCAGAACGCCCAGCACGAACAGGATCGAACTGACGATGATGTAATGCTCGATGCCGATCACAGCTCGACCCCCTCGCCTACGGTGGGACGTTTCATCACGGTGGCGGCGTTGGGGTCGCGGCGGACCTGCTTGCCGATGTTCTGATGCCCGCGCACCGTCTTGGGCGGGCGGTGCGTCAGCACGATCGCGCCGACCATCGCCACTAGCAGGATTAGACCTGCCGCCTCGAACAGGAAGAGATAATCGGAATACAGCAGCGCGCCGATGCTCGCCGTGTTGCTCGCGCCGAGCACGACCGCGTTCTCGCCGGTCGCGATGCCGAGATCGATGGTTCCTGCGCGATACGCGCCGATGCCGAGCACGAGTTCGGCGAGCAAGATCAGAGCGATCACCAGACCGAGCGGCGCGTTCTTGATGAACCCGGCGCGCAGTTCGGCAAAGTCGATGTCGAGCATCATGACTACGAACAGGAACAGCACCGCGACCGCACCCACATAGACGATGACGAGAAGCATCGCGATGAACTCCGCCCCGACAAGCACCATCAGCCCCGCCGCGTTGAAGAAGGCGACGATCAGCCACAGCACGCTGTGCACCGGATTGCGCGCGGTCACGACCATGACCGCCGAAGCGATCATGAGCACCGCGAACAGGTAGAAGGCGATTGTCTGGATCATGCGTTAAATCGGAAAGCCCCCGGAATCGGTTGCGCGGCGGTTAGCGATAGGGTGCGTCGGCTTCAAGGTTCGCGGCGATCGCCCGCTCCCACTTGTCACCATTCGCGAGCAGCTTGGCCTTGTCGTAGAGCAGCTCCTCGCGCGTTTCGGTCGCGTATTCGAAGTTCGGACCTTCGACCACCGCATCGACTGGGCAGGCTTCCTGGCAGAAACCGCAATAGATGCACTTGGTCATGTCGATATCGTAGCGCGTGGTGCGGCGGCTGCCATCCTCGCGCGGCTCGCTCTCGATCGTAATCGCCTGCGCCGGGCATACCGCCTCACAGAGCTTGCACGCAATGCAGCGTTCCTCGCCATTGGGATAGCGACGCAGGGCATGTTCGCCGCGAAAACGCGGGCTGAGCGGATTCTTCTCGAACGGATAGTTCACCGTCACCTTGGGCTTGAAGAAATACTTCAGCGTAAGGGCGTGCGCCTTGACGAACTCCCACAGGGTGAAGGCCTTGATGGTCGATGCGATGGTCATGAGAAATGTCCCGTGGCCATGAGCCACCCGGAAATGAGGACGACGAAAAGCAGGCTGAGCGGCAGGAACACCTTCCAACCGAGCCGCATCAGCTGGTCGTAACGATAGCGCGGCACGGTCGCCATGACCCAGCTGAACATGAAGAAGAAGAAGAACGTCTTCAGCAGGAACCAGACGATGCCCGGAATGTCGAACCAGGGGATCAAATCGATATTCAGCGGCGGCAGCCATCCCCCGAAGAACAGCAGCGTGTTGAGGCTGCACATTAGCAGGATGTTGGCATACTCGCCCAGCCAGAAAAGCGCGAAGCTCATCGAGCTGTATTCGGTTTGATAGCCCGCGACGAGTTCGCTTTCCGCTTCGGTCAGATCGAACGGCACGCGCTGCGTTTCGGCGAGCGAGCTGATGAAGAACATCACCCACATTGGGAAGAGCAGCAGGTTGAAAGCGTAAGCGTTGACGATGCCGAAGCCATGCCCGAGCTGGCTCATCACGATCGCGTTCAGATTGAAGGTGCCGGCGTAAAGCACCACGCAAACGAGAATGAACCCGATCGAGACCTCATAGCTGATCATCTGTGCGGCGGCGCGCATCGCCGAGAAGAACGGGTATTTCGAGTTTGACGCCCAACCCGCCATCACCACGCCGTAAACGCTCAGCGAACTGACCGCGAGGATGTAGAGCAGGCCGACATTGATGTTCGCCAAGACGGCACCCGAGCTGAACGGAATCACCGCCCATGCGGCCAGCGCCACGGTAAAGGTGATGATCGGCGCGAGGAGGAAAATGCCCTTGTTCGCCGCGCTCGGGATGATGGTTTCTTGGAGAAAAACCTTCAGTCCGTCGGCAAAGCTCTGGAGCAGGCCGAACGGCCCGACCACGTTGGGGCCGCGCCGCAGATTGATCGCCGCCCAGACCTTGCGGTCGACATAGATGATCATCGCCACGGCCAGCATCAGCGGCAGGGCGATCAGCAGGATGCCGGCAATGGTCGCGATGCCCCACGACCATCCGTAGTTCATCCCGAGCGACTGGAAGAATGCGGTCATTTGCGCACCTCGTCCTTCGCGCGTTTCGTGTCCTTCGCCTTCTCGGACTTGGAGAAAGCTTCGTTGCGCCAACCATTATGCGAACCGGCCCGATGCGAGCGATCGTCCCGGAAGGCGCGATAGACCGCGTAGGAGGCAAAGCCGACAAAGGCCAGCGGGATTACGGGAACGGCCATTATTCCGCTGCCTCCAGCATGTCCGCCCCGTGCAGCAATTCGGCCGAGCACTGCTGCATCACCGCGCTTGCACGAGAGATGGGATTGGTCAGGTAGAAATCCTTGATCGGATAAGCGCCGATCGAACCTTCGGCTTTGGCTTCGGTGTCCGCTTCGGGAAGCGCTCCGTAATCCGCCAGCCCTTCCTCGCCGAGGGCGGGGACTTCGCGGATCATCGCGTCTTGCAACTCGGCGAAGGAATTGAAACCCACGTCGACCTTCAGCGCATCGGCGAGCGCCCGCAGGATGGTCCAGTCCTCGCGCGCATCACCCGGTGCAAACACTGCCTTCTCGGCGAACTGCACCCGGCCCTCGGTGTTGACGTAGGTCCCGTCCTTTTCCGCAAAGCTGGCAGCTGGCAGAATGATGTCCGCCGCGTGCGCAGCCTTGTCACCGTGATGGCCGATATAGACCTTCAAGGCATCGGCGAAGGGTTCGTAATCCATCTCGTCAGCGCCAAGGCTGATCAGCACGCGCGGCTTGGCCGAAACGATATCCGCCATGCCGCCTTTCTGCGCGAAACCGAGCATCAGCCCGCCCATCCGCGCCGCCGACATGTGGAGGACGTTGAACGCCGCATTCCACCCAGAGGCGAGCGCGAGGGCCTTGGCATGCGCGCCCTTCAGGCCTGCTCCACCCACGATCACCGCGGGCTTTTCCGCCTTGGCGAAGGCCTCGCCCACCGCTTCGGGCAGGTCGTTGAGCACGGCGAGATCGGTGCCGAGGAACTCGGCCGGATAGGTCGTGTCCCAGTGCGGCCCGACGATGAAGATCTTCGCGCCGCGCTTGGCCGCCTTGCGCAGGCGCACATTCACCAGCGGCGCTTCCCAGCGGACGTGACTGCCGACGATCAGGATCGCGTCGGCGTTCTCGATGCCCGCCAGCGTCGAATTGAAATTAACGGCTGCAAGGTTCGAGACGTCGTAATCCATCCCGGTCTGCCGTCCTTCGAGAAGGTCGGAACCGCAGGCCTTCAGCAGCGCCTTGGCCGCGAACATCGTCTCGCAATCGACGAGATCGCCGGCGATGGCCGCGATGTCCTTGCCCGCTTTGGCGCGGGCGATGGCACGGAACGCCTCGTCCCAGCTTGCCTTTTCGAGCTTGCCCCCACGCCGCATCCACACCTGGTCGAGGCGACGGCGGGTCAGCCCGTCGACTTGATAGCGGGCCTTGTCCGAGATCCACTCCTCGTTGACCTCGTCATTGATGCGCGGCAGCGCCCGCATCACCTCGCGGCCGCGGCTGTCGAGCCGTATATTCGCGCCGACCGCATCGGAGACATCGACGCTCAGCGTCTTCTTGAGCTCCCACGGACGCGCCTCGAAAGCATAGGGGCGGCTGGTGAGCGCACCCACGGGGCACAGATCGATCACGTTCGCCGACAACTCGTGCTCGGCCGCCTGCTCGAGATAGGTCGTGATCTGCATGTCCTCGCCGCGACCGATCGCACCGATCTCGTCTACCCCCGCGATCTCCTCGCTGAAGCGCACGCAGCGGGTGCAGTGGATGCAGCGGGTCATGATCGTCTTGATCAGGGGGCCCATGTACTTCTCGGTCACCGCCCGCTTGTTCATGCGATAGCGCGTGGCGCCGCGACCGTAGGTCATCGACTGGTCCTGAAGGTCGCACTCGCCGCCTTGGTCGCAGATCGGGCAGTCGAGCGGGTGGTTGATGAGCAGGAACTCCATCACCCCCTCGCGCGCGGTCTTGACCATCTGGCTGTCGGTGCGGATCTCCTGCCCGTCAGTGGCAGGAAGCGCGCAGCTCGCCTGCGGCTTGGGCGGACCCGGCTTCACCTCGACCAGGCACATGCGGCAATTGCCAGCGATGCTCAGCCGCTCGTGATAGCAGAAGCGCGGGATTTCCTTGCCCGCCATCTCGCAGGCCTGAAGGACAGTCGCGCCCTCCGGAACCTCGATTTCCTGTCCGTCTACGGTAACTTTAGGCATTGCTCTCGCCCTGCTGTTCGTGAGCCGCAACGACGCGGTACGCCGCGGTTGCGAGCATATATCGAAAATCGCGGATTTTGCCCTCGACCCCATGATCGAGCGCACACTTTCCGACCGTTTCGCTCAAAGCATTGATTGCAACAGCTTCCGCCTCTGAGCCGATGGATGTCCCGAATACTGATGCGGCCAATTCTGGACGTGAACGCACGACGCAATTTGCCATGGCGTCGGTCGGCGAAAAGACCGGCGGGCCTGCATCTTTTGCCTGGCGAATTCGAACGGTCACATCCGTCGAGCCGCTTTCAAGCAAACCTTCCGCCATAGCGCCGGCAAACTGCACGCCGTAAGCGCCCCTTAGCCCGCTCCCCTTCCAGCAACTCGTGTTATCTTTTCCCAGTCGGATCAGGCCATCGTGAAAGCTTTTCGACGTGAAATCAGATTGCAGCAGGGTTGCGGCTTTCTCCGGGCTTTTCTCGATCACGCAGAGAGCGACATCCATCAGCGCCTCGCGGCTGTCCCGAGAAACGCCGGATTCTGATGATTGAGCAACCGCAGGAGAGCTGAAGACTGCAAGGGCCGCAAGCGCAATGGACCTCATTCCGCCGCCTCCGCAAACTGCGCGTTGTGTTCTTCGATCCGGCGCTCCAGCTCGGGTCGGAAATGGCGAATGAGGCCCTGGATCGGCCAGGCCGCGGCATCGCCGAGAGCACAGATGGTGTGGCCTTCCACCTGCTTGGTGACCTGCTGGAGCATGTCGATCTCCTCGACCGCGGCGTCGCCCGTGCGCAGGCGTTCCATCATGCGCCACATCCAGCCCGTGCCTTCGCGGCAGGGCGTGCACTGGCCGCAGCTCTCATGCTTGTAGAAATAACTGATGCGCGAAATGGCACGGACGATGTCGGTCGACTTGTCCATCACGATGACGGCAGCCGTGCCGAGACCCGACCCGACCGCTTTGAGGCCGTCGAAATCCATCGGGCAATCCAAGATCTGCTCGGCCGGAACCAGCGGAACGGACGAGCCGCCCGGGATCACCGCAAGCAGGTTGTCCCACCCGCCGGTGACGCCACCACAATGCTTCTCGATCAGTTCGCGGAACGGAATGCTCATCGCTTCCTCGACCACGCAGGGCTGTTCGACATGGCCGCTGATCTGGAACAGCTTGGTGCCGGCATTCCCCTCGCGCCCGAAGCTCGAGAACCACGAGGCGCCGCGCCGCAGGATCGTAGGGACGACCGCGATGCTTTCGACATTGTTGACCGTAGTCGGGCAGCCATAGAGCCCCGCACCCGCCGGGAATGGCGGCTTGAGACGGGGCTGGCCCTTCTTGCCCTCGAGGCTCTCGATCATCGCGGTTTCTTCGCCGCAGATATAGGCGCCGGCGCCGCGATGCAGGAACACGTCGAAATCGTAGCCGCTGTCGCTGGCGTTCCTGCCGATCAGCTTCGCGTCGTAGGCTTCGTCGATCGCCGCCTGCAACGTCTCGGCCTCGCGGATATATTCGCCGCGGATGTAGATATAGGCGGCCCTGGCGCGCATGGCGAACCCGGCGACCAGCGCGCCTTCGATCAGCTTGTGCGGATCGTGGCGGATGATCTCACGGTCCTTGCACGATCCGGGTTCGGATTCGTCGGCATTTATGACCAGAAAGCTTGGCCGGCCATCCTTGCTTTCCTTCGGCATGAAGGACCATTTGAGCCCGGTCGGGAAGCCCGCCCCACCCCGCCCGCGCAGGCCGCTCGCCTTCATCTCCTCGATGATTGAATCCTGACCGCGCCCGATGAGCGCCTTGGTATCGTCCCAATCGCCGCGCTCGCGAGCGGCCTTGAGGCCCCAGTCCTGGAAGCCGTAGAGATTGGTGAAGATGCGATCCTTGTCGGCGAGCATCAGAACGCGTTCCCTTGAGAAATAAACCAGATCGCCGCGACCACGATCAGCGCGATCGCGCCAAACTTGACCAGGCCCATCAGGACCTTCCAGGCGATGAACACGAGCACGAGCGCGACGAGAATGGTAACGATATCCATCACTTGCGCCTCAGGCTCTGGTCGGATTTAGGCGAACGCCGTCCGGCCACGAGCGCAAGGATGGCGCCCGCCACGAGGATCGCCGTCCCGATCACGTCGCGGGTCGTGAAGATATCGATCAGCACGCCCACGACGAACAGCGCGATCCCCAGCCAGACGAGCGGACGCTTCACCAGCTGCCCCGGTAATCGTGGTTGGCATCGACCATTTCCTTAAGGGTGGTCGGCCCGCCTGCCGGCTCGCTCGTATGGCGTCCCGGCTCCTGCGTCCCAGGCTTCGGCTGCTCGCCAGCGGCAAGCGCGTCGAGCACCGCGTCGAGCCGTTCGGGCGTCAAATCCTCGTAATTGTCGTCGTTGATCTGGACCATCGGCGCGGTAGCGCAGTTGCCCATGCATTCGACTTCGGTGAGGGTCCAAAGGCCGTCTTCCGAGACATGACCCTTTTTCATGCCGCGCGCCTTGCAAGTTTCAAACAGCGCGTCCGAGCCCCGCAGCATGCATGGCGTCGTACCGCAAACCTGGACGTGGAATTTACCCACCGGTTGCATGTTGTACATGAAATAGAAGGTCGCGACCTCGAGCACGCGGATCACCGGCATGTCGAGATAGTCGGCAACATATTCGATCACCGGCAGCGGCAGCCAGCCCTGCGTATCGGTTTCCTCGCCGACCTGACGCTGCGCCAGGTCGAGGAGGGGCATCACCGCCGAGCGCTGCCGCCCCTCAGGATAGCGGGCGATTGCCTTGTCGGCCTTCGCGCGGAAGGCATCGTTGAACTCGAAGGCGCCCCAGCGCTCGCGCAGCCCGGGGGTGTCGTGTGCGGGGGAGCGGTCAGCCATGCTTTTGGCCTCCGAATGACCGGGGCAGCTTCGCGGCGACCCAGAAATATAAGATAAGGATCGGGATCAAACCAGTGAGAGAAGCCACGTCGAACCCCAACCGATCACCGAAAGCCTCGACCGCGGTGTACTGGGCCATCTTCGCAAACCCAACCATCAGCAGGATGACTGGCAGGGCAATAAGGACTTTAATCGCTCTCACCGATCGCACTCCCCGAACACCACGTCGATCGCGCCCAGAATGGCGGTTGCGTCGGGTAGCATGTGGCCCCTGCACATGAAATCCATTGCCTGGAGATGGCTGAACGCGGTCGGGCGGATCTTGCAGCGGTAGGGCTTGTTCGATCCGTCGCTGACCAGATAGACGCCGAACTCGCCCTTGGGGCTTTCGGTCGCGACATAGACCTCGCCGGCAGGCACATGGAAACCCTCGGTGTAGAGCTTGAAGTGATGGATCAGCGCTTCCATCGACTGCTTCATCTCGGCGCGCTTGGGCGGAGCGACCTTTCGGTCATCGCTCGCGATCGGTCCCTGCGGGATTTCCGCAAGGCACTGCTTGATGATCTTCCGGCTCTCATAGACTTCCTTCACGCGAACCATGAAGCGGTCGTAGCAATCCGAATTGGTGCCGACAGGGATGTCGAATTCCATCCGGTCGTAGACGTCGTAAGGCTGGCTCTTGCGCAGATCCCAAGGAATGCCGGCGGCACGGATCATCGGGCCAGAGAAGCCCCAGGCGAGCGCGTCTTCCTTGCTGACCACGGCAATGTCGACATTGCGCTGCTTGAATATGCGGTTGTCCATGACGAGGCTCATCGCGTCACCGAACAGTTCGGGCATCCGGTTGTCGAGCCATTCGCCGATGTCGACCAGCAGCTTCTCCGGCACGTCCTGGTGGACACCGCCCGGCCGCAGATAGGCGTGGTGCATACGCGCGCCGCTCATCCGCTCGAAGAAGTTCATGCAATCTTCGCGCAGTTCGAACACCCACAGGTTCGGCGTCATGGCACCGACATCCATGACATGCGCGCCGATATTGAGCAGGTGATTGCAGATGCGTGTCAGTTCGGCGAACAGAACGCGCAGATACTGCGCCCGTTCGGGCACCTCCACGTTCAGCAGCTTCTCGATCGCCAAGACGTAGCTATGCTCCATGCACAGCGGCGAACAGTAATCGAGCCGGTCGAAATAGGGCAGCGCCTGCAGGTAGGTCTTGTGCTCGATCAGTTTCTCGGTGCCGCGATGGAGCAGGCCCACATGGGGATCGATCCGTTCGATGATCTCACCATCGAGCTCCATCACCATGCGCAGCACGCCGTGCGCGGCCGGATGCTGGGGGCCGAAATTGATCGTGTAATTCGTGATCGTCTCGTCGCCGGTGGTCGGCGATTTCTCGATCTGCATGGCGGAACTCATGTACAGGCCCACTTTCCGGCGATGGTGCGGTTATCGCCTTGTTGGTCGGTAATCGTCAGGCGCGCATCGCTACCCCCGGCGCGGGTCAGCTTCGCCGAGAAGCCCTCGCCGCGGAAGGTAGTGCCGCCGCGAACCTCGTCGAGGCCGCCGGGCTGCGCGTCGAGCACCTGCATGCGACCCGCCACCTGAACGGCCGCCTTGCCCGGCAGGGTCGGCTCGTCCGGAGCCGCCGCAACGAGAAGCTGCTCGCCACCCGCGGAAAAGGTGCAGTTTCCGTCGCTGATGCCGAGATCGACCTTGCCGACATCGCCGAGCCGCTGGAGCTGGCGCGCATCGCCGGCCGCATTGGCGACCTGCGCTTCTGCCGGAGCGGCGGTCGCGCCCTCGGTGACCGAGCCGCTCGTGCCCACTCGGGCGGCGAAATCCTCGGCGGATTGCGCATCGGCAGCGGGCTGCGATCCGCAGGCGCCAAGCATCGCCACCGGAAGGAGCACGGCCAGCCTCATTCCTTCACCTCGGTGGCCTCGCCCGTATCGGTGGTCTTACCCTTGCGCGCAGGGCGGTCGGCGCGATCCTCGGTCGGTTCCGGCGCGGGCGCAGGGTCTTCGCCCGCGGCTTCCTCCGCGGGAGAACCGGAACTCACCTTCTTGGCAGCCTGCTCATCGGTTTTCTTGCCGGCCCCGGTATCGGAGGGCTTTTCCGTGACCTTGGGCTCGGAGACCGGCGGCGTGTCCGCCTTCTCGTCGCCCGGAAGGATGTAGTCCGCACCCTCCCAGGGGCTCATGAAATCGAACTGACGAAGGTCCTGCGGAAGGTCGACCGGCTCGTATACCACCCGCTTCTGATCCTCGGAATAGCGCAGCTCTACATAGCCGGTAAGCGGGAAATCCTTGCGGAAGGGATGCCCTTCGAAGCCGTAATCAGTGAGGATGCGGCGAAGATCCGTGTTCCCGTCGAACAGCACACCGTACATGTCGAAGACTTCGCGTTCCAGCCAACCGGCATTGGGCCAGACCGTTGTCACGGTCGGCACCGGCGTATCCTCGCTCGCGGTCACCTTGACCATGATTCGGTTATTTTTCGTGACCGAGAGCAGCATGTAGACCACCTCGAACCGCTCGGCGCGGCCGGGGTAATCGACACCCGCGATTTCCATCAGTTGCTGATAGGAATGCTGGTCGCGAAGAAGGCGCAGGACCGTTTCGACGCTGTCGCGCCGGACGGTGAACATGAGCTCGCCATGCTCGTCATGCGCTTCCACGAGATCGTCGCCGATTGCGGCAGAGAGCGTGTCTTTCAGCCCGTCGATCTGGGTGAAGCGCGGTGCGGAATGCAGGACAGCCATATCAGCGCTCGATCGTTCCGACGCGGCGGATCTTCCGCTGCAACTGCATCACGCCGTAAAGAAGCGCTTCGGCGGTCGGCGGGCAACCAGGCACGTAGATGTCGACCGGCACGATGCGGTCGCATCCGCGCACCACGGAATAGCTGTAGTGATAGTAGCCGCCGCCATTGGCGCAGCTGCCCATGCTGATGACGTATTTCGGCTCCGACATCTGGTCGTAGACCTTGCGCAGCGCGGGCGCCATCTTGTTGCAGAGCGTGCCGGCAACGATCATCACGTCGCTCTGGCGCGGAGACGCGCGCGGTGCGACGCCGAAGCGTTCCATATCGTAGCGCGGCATGTTCACGTGGATCATCTCGACCGCGCAGCAGGCAAGGCCGAACGTCATCCACCACAGCGAGCCGGTGCGAGCCCACTGGAACAGCTCTTCCGTGCTGGTGACGAGGAAACCTTTGTCGTTCACCTCGCCCGACAGGGAATCGTAGAAATCCTGGTCGGGCTGACGAAGCTCTCCCGCCCGCGCGGTCGGCGCGTCGTGCAACGCCTGGTTGTGGTCCGCAGTCAGCGGGCGGTAGTGATCGACCCGCGGCTGATTGTCGATGGTGCGATCTACTCCCATTCCAGGGCTCCAACTTTCCATGCGTAGGCGAAGCCGATGATGAGTTCGCCAAGGAAAACCATCATCGTGATCCAGCCGGGCCAGCCTGTCAGATCGAGACTTACCGCCCAGGGAAACAGGAAGGCCGCTTCCAGATCGAAGATGATGAACAGGATCGCCACGAGATAGAAGCGCACGTCGAACTGGCTGCGCGGCTCTTCGAATGCCGGAAAGCCGCATTCGTATTCGCTATATTTCTCCGCCGTGGGATTGTGCGTGCCGGTCAACCGCGAAACACCCATCGGGAGAAACACGAAAGCGGCCGACAACGCGACGGCGATGAACAGGAAAATTAAAATGGGAAGGTATTGCGAAAGATCGACCACGTGGGAATCCAAGCCTAGGGCGGGTTTGGTTGCGCTCTAGGCCCCTCGCCGGGCAGGTGCAAGGGCAGGACGGGTGCAAAGCGCGAAGCATTCCATGCTTCTAGGTCAAGCGCCGCCTACTTCATCTGGCTGCGAACCGCCTTGTCGGTCTTGCTGCCATAGGGCGGCTTGAACCCGGCGAGCTTGGCGACGTCGATCTTCGGCTGCGTGTAGACACTGCGAGCGTGGCTGAATTCGCGGAAGCCCTCTACACCATGATAGCTGCCCATCCCGCTCGCGCCCACGCCTCCGAATGGAAGGTCGTCCATCGAGACGTGGAAGATCACGTCGTTAACGGTGACACCGCCCGAAATGGTCTTCTCGAGGACCCGCTGTTCCTCCCGGCTGTCGCCACCGAAATAATAGAGTCCGAGCGGACGGTCGTGCCGGTTCACGTACCCGATCGCCTCGTCTATGTGCGCGTAGGTCTTGACCGGGAGGACCGGTCCGAAAATTTCCTCCTGCATGGCCTGCATGTCATCGGTGACGTTGCGAAGGATGGTCAGCGGCATCTTTCGCGAATTGGTACCGGAGAAATTCTCGTCGCCGGGATTGACCTCGATCACTTCGGCACCCTTGTCGCGCGCGTCCTGCACCATGGATTGAAGGCGGTCGAAATGGCGATCGGTCACGATGCTGGCATAGTCGTCGTTGGCGAGCAGTGAGGGATACATCTGCGCGGCCCCCTGCCAAACACCATGCACCGCCTCGTCAACTTTGTTTTCGGGAACGTAGAGGTAATCGGGCGCAAGACAGATCTGGCCCGCATTCATCATTTTGCCCATCGCGATCCGCTCGCCAGCCTTGGCGAAGTCCGCACTCTCGCCCAGGAACACCGGAGACTTTCCGCCGAGCTCGAGCGTAACGGGGACGAGGTTTCTGGAAGCGGCCTCCATCACCTTGCGACCCGTCGCGGTCGAACCCGTGAAGACCAGGTGATTGAACGGCAGTTCCGAGAAGGCGGCAGCGATGTCCGGCCCACCGGTGAAGACCGCACACTCGTCCGCACCGAAATTCGCCTCGACGAGATCCTGCATCAGCGCGCTGGTCTTCTCGGTGAACTCGCTCGGCTTGATCATCGCGCGGTTGCCCGCGGCGAACACCTGCATCAGCGGCCCGAAGGTGAGATTGACCGGAAAATTCCACGGCGAAAGGATGCCGATCACCCCCTTCGGCTCGTAGCGAAGTTCGGCCCTCGCGCCGAGAAGCCCCAGCGGGAATTGCACGTGGCGCTTCTCCGCTTTCGCCCATCGATCCATGTGCTTGAGGCAGTATTTGCCGAAATTCACCGTCCCGACGATGTCCGTCATCATGGACTGGCGCGGTGAGCGGTTGCCGAAATCCGCGCTCATCGCTGCGCACAGTTCGTCGGCATTCTCCTTGAGGAGCCTGATAGCGCGTTCGATACGGTTCTTGCGCAGGCCCATGGGTTCGGGCCGCATCGCTTCGTGCGCTGTCCGTTGATCGCGCAGCACAGCCTCCATAGCGCTCGTCCCGTCGTCGGCCATAGTGCTCTCCATTTGCCATTGCTGCGGCGCAACACTAAGTCGCATCCAGCCACCGATATTTCAGAACCGAAAGGCCAGCACAAGCATGACCCAGTTCAGCGCCTCCGATCCCGTCGTAATCCTCTCCTACGCCCGCACGCCGATGGGTGGTATGCAGGGTGCCCTTGCGGATGTCTCGGCGACCGATCTCGGCGCCACCGCCGTCAAAGCGGCGGTGGAGCGTTCGGGTGTCGCGGGCGAGAAGTTCGACCGTGCCTATATGGGCTGCGTGCTTCCCGCCGGGCTGGGCCAGGCGCCGGCGCGTCAGGCGATGATCAAAGCCGGCCTCCCAAGGTCCGTGCAGGCGACCACCGTCAACAAGGTCTGCGGCAGCGGCATGCAGACAGTCATCATGGGCGCCGAGGCACTGGCCAGCGGCTCGGTTGACTATGTCGTTGCCGGGGGGATGGAGAGCATGACCAATGCGCCCTACCTCCTGAAGAAGCATCGCGGCGGTGCGCGGCTCGGGCACGACACGGCCTATGACCACATGTTCCTCGATGGGCTGGAAGACGCCTACGAGGAAGGCCGCGCCATGGGCACCTTCGCGCAGGACACCGCCAACGAGTACCAGATGACGCGCGAGGAGATGGACGAATACTCTATCGAGAGCCTGCGCCGTGCGAACGCCGCGATCGAGAGCGGCGCCTTCGCCGACGAAGTCGTCCCGGTCACCTTCACCAATCGCGCCGGCGAGCAGACGGTCGAGCATGACGAACAGCCCGGCAAGGGCAAGCCCGACAAAATCCCGACGCTACGCCCCGCCTTCGCCAAGGACGGCACGATCACCGCGGCAACATCGTCCTCGATCTCGGACGGGGCGGCTGCCGTCGTGCTCAGCCGCGAAAGCGTGGCGAAGGGCGCTGGCCAGACGCCAGTTGCGAAGATCGTCGCCATGTCGGCCCATGCGCAGGAGCCTGCCGAATTCACCGTCGCGCCCATCGGTGCGATCGAGAAGGTCCTCGAAAAGGCCGAATGGTCCGCAGACGAGGTCGACCTGTGGGAAGTGAACGAGGCCTTCGCCTGCGTGGCAATGTTCGCCATGCGCGACATCGGCATCCCGCACGATAAGATCAACGTGAACGGCGGCGGCACCGCGCTCGGCCATCCGATCGGTGCGAGCGGCACGCGGATCATCGTGACGTTGCTCAATGCGCTGAAGCAGCAGGGCAAGAAGCGCGGTATCGCTTCGCTCTGCATTGGCGGCGGCGAAGCGACGGCGGTCGCGGTGGAGATGGTCTGAAAGCCGGTGGCACTTCCTTGATCACGGCGCGTTGGTGCCGCGAAAGGGGAAGTGTTATGAGAAGCCTGATACTTGTCACCGCGAGCTGCTCGCTGCTCGCCGCCTGCGGGAATCCTGCCGAGGAAGCCGACGATCCGATCGTGGCGGAAACGCCGGTCGCGCCCACGAATGCCGTCGACGGAATGGCGGGGACTTACGAAGTGGTGATGGCGGATGGAACGGTCGTCTCCCAGACCCTTCGCGCGGATGGCACCTACAGCGACGTCGCCGAGGGCGAGGTCGTCGAGACGGGCAGCTGGCGGGCCGACGGCAGCCGCCTGTGCTACGATCCCGAAGGCGACGAGCCCGAACAGTGCTTCGCGGGCGGCCAGATTGCGGCGGATGGCAGCTTCCAGACGCGCGACGATCAGGGCAATGTCGTCTCGACCGTGCGCCGGATCGGCGACGAGAACATGACCACCGAACCGACCGCCTGAAAGAGCGCTCTGCCGAGGGGGCCGTCAGTCGGCGTCGGTCCCCCAGATACGGTTCTCGCGCACCCAACCGCGCCGCCCGTCGATGTCCATCTCGCACCAGCCATCGTCGCAATCGCCCAGATCGCCGACGACGCCGGGCTCGAGGCGCCAGCGTAGCTCGCCCTCCTCGGACGCCGAACCGCGGACCGCTGCCAGTCCTTCGCCCACGACGATCCCCGTGCGCTCGGGACTGAGGAGGCGCGCGACCACCCAACCCGTCGCTCCATCGGGATCCTGAATGAGGCGCCAGCCCTCGTGCACCCGCACGACTTTCACCGGCAGACCAGCGCGGCGATAGACCCACTTGATCTTGTAATCCGCGCTCGGGCCCACGCGCATGTTCATTTCGCTCGCACGGATCGAAGCCCAGTAAGGGACTTCCCGATCCTGCGCGGCAGCCCCGTAGGACTGGCTCGCGAAAGCCAGTGCGATGATCGGAACGAAGGTACGCAACGAAAGGGGCATGACGGTCGGCGGCATAGGATCGCGACGCGGTGCGCGCAATCGCGATCTGATGCGTACCCACCCCTCGTCAATGGTCCTTGACCCGAGCGCGACGCAGAGCCTAGCGATGCCGGAATGCCAGCCGAACAGCACCACAAGCCGCTCGAGCGCTTGCCCCGAGTGGTGGTCACGCGCCATCTGATGCCCCGGATCGAAGAGCGAATGAAGGAGCTCTTCGAAACCGAGCTGAATTCCGAGGATACCCCTTTCTCGCGCGAGCGCCTGATCGCTGCGGTGCGCAATTGCGACGTGCTGGTTCCCACCGTGACCGACCGGATCGACGCCGCGCTTATTGGTGCGGCCGGCCCGAACCTCCGCCTGATCGCGAGCTTCGGCGCAGGCACCGACCATATCGACATCGAGGCGGCGCAGAAGCGCGGCATCATCGTCACCAATACGCCAGGCGTCTTCACCGACGATACGGCCGATATCGCGATGGAGATGATCATCGGCATTCCCCGCCGTGTTCGCGAAGGGGTGGCGCTTGTCCGCCGTGGCGGTTGGACCGGCTGGACCCCGACCGCGCTGCTCGGAAGCAAGCTCGCGGGCAAGGTGCTGGGGATCGTCGGCATGGGCCGGATCGGTCAGGCCGTCGCGCATCGCGCCCGCGCTTTCGGGCTCGAAATCGCCTATTACAATCGCCGGCGCCTGCCCGAAGCGGTCGAGCGCATGTTCGCGGCACGCCATGTCGCAACGCTTGACGGTCTCCTGGGCGAAGCGGACATTCTCACCCTTCATTGCCCGGCAAACGAGCAGAGCCGCCACATGATCGATGCCCGCGCGTTCGGCCTGATGAAGGACGGCGCGTGCCTCATCAACACCGCGCGTGGCGATCTCGTCGATCAGGAAGCGATGATCGCGGCTCTGCAATCCGGCCGTCTGGCCGGCGCGGGCCTCGACGTCTATTCCGACGAGCCCGAAGTCGATCCGCGACTGCTCGAGGTCCCGAACGTGATGACCCTGCCGCATATCGGCAGCGCGACTCGCGAGGGGCGCGAGGATTCGGGCCATCGGGTCATCGCCAACATTCGGGTCTGGGCCGATGGCCATCGCCCCCCCGACCAGGTGCTGCCGAACCGGATGTGAGCCGGGCCGGAGCGGCGAACGGTGGGACCGCCGATGCGTGTCTGCGAAAAACTTCGCTTCCCACAAAACCCGTAGGTTTTTCGTACCCTGCTCGCGGACAAGACGGCCGCATGCGACCTTGCGCGTCGGCAAGGGGTGGCTTTGCGTTGCGATCACCCGCCGACAGCATCGGGCGCTTAATGCCAGATCATTCGCGAGTAGGAGAATACGCTGTCGATTGCGTATCGACTGCGATCGGTCTTGCTCGCCGCGCGGCAGAAGTTAGGGCACTGGAATGGACGAATTTGCCTCCCGGATCGAAGCGCTGGAGCATCGCTGGATGCGCAGTTGGATGCATCGCGACCGCAACCAGATGAAAAGCCTGGCCGTGCGCGATTTCATTTTTCTCCTGGGCTCTACCAAAGCCGCTATTCTCGACCGTGCGAGTTGGCTGGAAGCGGCAACGACGCGCTTCAGATGCATCGGCTATCGTTTCGACGAGGTCTATGTCCGACGTCACGGCGGGGTCGCAGTCTTCGCCACGCAAATGAAGCTCGAAGCAAAGGTGGATGGGTACGACTGGTCCGGTCCGACATGGGTCATGGACTTGTGGCAACGGAGCAGCGTCAAGCGCCAATGGCGGATCGTCGAGCGCACGCTTTCGCGGCCGGATGAAGATGCAAAGATGACCGAGGCGATCCGGTCGATGCAGTTATGGCGCTAGATATCTAGGCTAAGATCCGGATCACCCGACCAATCGCTGCGGGGTGGACCCACTCATCATCCGGTTCGCCCGATCGGTTGCCTGGCGGGTGTCCATCGCCAGCTTCTTGACCTCGCTTGCAACGACGGCGAACCCCAGGCCCTTGTCGCCGGCATGCGCTGCCTCGATCGTCGCGTTGAGCGCAAGCATGGTGGTCTGCGTTGCCAGATTGTCGATCGTGGCGACGATCCCGGACAATTGCTTCATCGACGTTTCGAGCCGTACGGTCTGATCCTCGGCCACAGATTGCAATTCCCGGCTTCGTTGCAGTGCTTCCTGCGCTTCGCCTTCGAGCCTGACCTGATAGGTGATGTCGGTGGCCAGCTTGACCACTTTGTAAGGCTTGCCATCGGCATCCATCACCGGATTGTAGGTCGCCTGCACCCAGACCTCGCTGCCGTCGCTACGCAAGCGGGGGTAGACACCGCTGTCGAATTCTCCCCGGCCCAGCTTGGTCCAGAATGCCGCATATTCCACACCGAGCGCGTATCCGGCATCGCAGAAGATGCGGTGATGGCAACCGACGACCTGATCGCGGCGATATCCCATGAGATCGAGAAAGTTCTCGTTCGCGTCGAGCACGTTTCCGGTCAGGTCGAATTCGACGACAGCATAGGATCGATCGAATGCTGTGATGCGGCTCGCTGTCTCGGCAGCGGCGATGGCTTCGGCGGTTATGTCGGTTGCTATCTTGAGCACACGCTCGCATCGCCCGTGGTCATCGAAGACGGGGTTGTAGGTTGCCCGCAGAAAGACTGCGCGGCCGTTCCGGTCGATCCGGCGATACGTCCCTTGGTGAAAGGATCCGGACTCCAGCTTCGTCCAGAACGCGTGGTAGTCCGGCGATGCCGCCAAGGCGTCATCACAGAAAATCCGATGATGCTTGCCGTGGATTTCGTCGAGACCGTAACCCATCGCATCGCAAAAGCGCGCGTTGGCCCATAGAATAGTGCCCTCGGGAGAGAACTCGATCACAGCCTGCGATCGGCACAGCGCATCCCACGCCGATCGGTATTTATGGCTCTCGTCCATTCATGCCCTTCCCGGTATCCGAACGGAACCAGTAAAGGAGAAACGTTAACGAGTGGAAACCTGCCGCTGAATAGCAGCGCGAAACCGCTGGAGAATGGCGCTCAGTCGCCTGTCAGGATGCGATCGACCAGTTCTTTCACCGTCGGAGTGTAGCCGTTGGAATAGAACGGATCCTGCTTGAAGCGGTAGGCCGCGTGCCCGGCGAAGGCCAGGTTCTGATCGACCGGCCCGCCATGAGCGATCTCCTGCAAGGTCTTCTGGATGCAAAAGCTGCGCGGATCGGCGAGGCGGCCGGTGGTGTAGTCGCCATGATCCTTCCAGCTCGAGAACTGGCAGTGGGACAGACAGCCCATGCAGTCCTTCTGGTCGGTGCGGATCTCATCGCGCTTTTCCGGCGTGACATAAACAATCGTATCGTCGGGCGTCTTCAGGGCCTCGGTATGGCCGACCGCGAACCAGGCCTGCGCGCGCTCGTAATCCTTCGGCGCCACCCAAAAATTCTTGCCGCGCACACCCACATCCAGCTGGCGCGTGTGCTCGCCCGCCTCGACCTTGCTGAAGGGAATCTGGCGCTCACTGCGATGGATCAGGTCCCACAGGAAGGGGTTCTTGACCGCGCTGGAATAAAAGCCCGTCGGGCTGAACTTGTGCAGCAGGATATCGCCCTCATCGAGCGTGCGGAGCATATCCTTCCAATCGAGCGGGATCGGGCTTTCCTGCGTCAGCAGTGGGCGCGTGCCGAACTGGAAGGCGATCTTGCCAAGCTCCGGATTGTCGATCCAGTTCTCCCATTCGCGCAGGAACCACACGCCGCCCGCCATTACGATGGCGGTGTCTTCGGAGACGCCCTCCGCGCGCATCGTGTCGCGCAGCGCCTTCACGCGGGGATAGGGGTCTTCCGGCTTTTTGGGGTCCTCGGCATTGGAAAGGCCGTTATGCCCACCGGCGAGCCACGGATCCTCGTAAACCACCGCCGCCATCAATTCCGGCACCTTGGAGTAGCTGCGCTTCCACAGGGCGCGGAAGGCGCGGGCCGAGCTGACGATCGGGAGGTAATGCACGCCGAAGCGCTGGGCGATTTCCGCCAGCTTGTAGGGCATTCCCGCACCGCAGGTGACGCCGGTAACAAGACCGCGCGTGTTCTCAAGCACGCCCTCGAGCACTTCCTGCGCGCCGCCCATCTCCCACAGCACATTGATGTTGATCGCGCCGTTGCCGCCCGAAATCTCGTGCGCGCGTTTCACCTGTTCGGTAGCGCCGTCGACGGCGTAGCGGATCAGCTGCTCATGGCGTTCCTTTCGGGTCAGCTGGTCATAGACCTGGGGCACGATCTTGCCCTCGGCATCGTAACTGTCGGCATTGACCGCGCTGACCGTGCCGATTCCGCCCGCCGCCGCCCAGGCGCCCGAGCTGGTGTGATTGGTCGCGGAGACGCCCTTGCCGCCTTCGATCAGCGGCCAGACTTCCTTGCCGCCGTAGCTGATGGGCTGCAGACCCTTGAATGCCATTGAATTACCTTTTTTGAACGAACGGCTCAGCCGTCCGTCTTCCTCGTCCCGAGCGTGTCGCCTCGACACGGTTCGATGTTTTCCGGTTCTGGCCTGTTAGCGGCTCTTTCGAACTGTGCATAGTAGCCCGCCAGCTCGGGGGCGTCACGGAAAGCGATCAGGCGATAGCCGGCACGCTCGAACTCGCAGGACAGAAGCAGCGGCGGAATTCCGTGCTCCGCGGTGGGGCGATCCACATCGACGACGATCACTCGCCCGCCCTCCCGCAGCGAGGGCCACATGCGCCACAGCAGCGCGTAAGGTTCCGCGATCTCGTGATACATATGAACCATGAAGATCCGGTCGAAACTGGCTTCGGGCAGATGGGGATCGTCGATCGCGCCGAGCGCGATGGAGACATTGTCGAGCCGCTCGCGCACGACCCGCTCGCCCAGTCGGTCCAGCACCGCGCGGTCGATATCCTGCGCGAGTACCCGGCCGTCCTCGCCTACCCTATCGGCCAGGCGGACGGTGTAGTAGCCCTCGCCCGCACCGATATCGGCGACGCGCATTCCGGGCCGGATGTCGGCGAGATCCATGACGGTTTCTGCCTCGCCCCGGCTGTCGCGGTTGGTCTCGGTCGAGAACTGGCTCGCGCCCAGTTCCGATACCGGACGGTCGGGCCGCGGGAACGCGAGCGCGCTTTCCGCCCGGTCGGAGGGGGCCGCCTCGCACGCCGTCAGCGCCATGGCGGCGCCGAGAGCGAGAAGGCCGACAGGCCTCATTCGACGTCCTCCACCTCGACCGCCTCGCCCGTCACGCGCTGCGCCAGCGCGGCCGAGATGAAATCGTCGAGCGATCCGTCGAGCACGGCGTCGGGCGAGGTCGAGGTGACGCCTGTCCGCAAATCCTTCACCATCTGGTAGGGCTGGAGAACGTAGCTGCGGATCTGGTGGCCCCAGCCGATATCGGTCTTGGAATCGTATTCGGTGCCCGCCGCTTCCTCGCGTGCGGCCATCTCGCGTTCGTAGAGCCGGGCCTTGAGCATGTTCATCGCGGTGGCGCGGTTCTTGTGCTGGCTGCGATCGTTCTGGCTGGCGACGACGATCCCGGTCGGCTGGTGGGTAATGCGGACCGCGGAGTCGGTGGTGTTGACGTGCTGGCCGCCCGCGCCTGACGCCCGGTAGGTGTCGATCTTGAGGTCGCTCTCGTTGATCTCGATCTCGAAATCGTCGTCGATCACCGGATAGACCCAGACCGAGCTGAAGCTGGTGTGGCGCCGAGCCGAGCTGTCATAGGGGCTGATGCGGACGAGGCGGTGAACGCCACTCTCGGTCTTGGCATAGCCGTAGGCATTCTCACCCTTGATCTGCAACGTGGCAGACTTGATCCCGGCCTGATCGCCCGCCTGATATTCTACCGTGTCGACCTTGAACCCGCGTCGTTCGGCCCACCGGGCGTACATGCGCAGCAGCATTTCGGCCCAGTCCTGGCTCTCCGTACCCCCGGCCCCGGCATGGATTTCGAGATAGGTGTCGTTGCTGTCCGCTTCGCCAGAAAGAAGGGCCTGGACCTTGTCCGCATCGGCGCGGGCGGCGAGGCGTTCGAGCGTGGCGAGACCTTCGTCGGCGACGTCGCTGTCGCCCTCGGCCTCGCCCATCTCGACGAATTCGATCGCGTCGTTCTTCTCGCTCTCGATCTCGCGGACCGTGGTAATCGCGCTTTCGAGACGCTTTTGTTCCTGCGTGATCGCCTGCGCCTGCTTGGGATCGTCCCACAGCTTGGGGTCCTGCACGCGGGCGTCGAGTTCCTCGAGCCGGCGCAGCGCGCGCTCCCAGTCGAGCGACTGGCGCACCAGGGCCAGCGCGGCGTCAATCCGGTCGATATGGGCCTGCCCTTCGGCACGCATTGCTGAATTCCTTACTTTTCGCACAGGGGCGGGAGAGAACGTGCCGCCCGCTTAACGCGCGGCACCTGATTGTAAAGGCGGGCAAGGGCTCGCCCGGACCGGAACTCGCTTAGTAGATGCCGCCCTGTTTCTCGACGAAATCGGCAGTCTGTTCGCTGCGTGCTGGGCGCGAGACGGTGTTGCGCGAAACTCGGGCGCGGCGGAGCAGGTCGAGAATTTCCTCGCGCTTGGCCGCGATTTCGTCCTGCCGGGTCGCGCGGGGCGGTTCGGTGTCGGGCTTAAAGGCTTCCCAGATGACTGCGGCGAGCGGTTCGTCGGAGGGTGTAGCGTCGAAAACGCGCTTGCCACTGCGTCGGTCGATCTTGACCATCCGCACGCCGGGCGGGGCAACGAAATCCTCGCCCTTGCTCCAGTGATCGGGCGTCTGCTCGACGAATGTCTTGAAGATCGGCGCGGCGGTGTTCCCGCCCTGCACCCATCCGCCGAGATTGCGCGGCTGGTCGTAACCGACATACATGCCCGCCACGATCTCGGGCGAGCCGCCGACGAACCAGGCATTGGTCGGGCCGGTGGTCGTTCCGGTCTTGCCGAACAGCGGAAGACCTAGGCCGCGCAGACGTACCGCCGTGCCCCGCGTCACCACGCCCTGAAGCATATGAACGACCTGGAAGGCTGTGCGCGGGTCCATCACCTGCCGCCCGCTGACGCCGAGGCGCGGCATGGGCTGTCCGTCCCATTGCGCCATGTTGCACCCCTTGCACTCGCGCCGGTCGGCCCGCCAGATCACCTTGCCGCGGCGATCCTGGACATAGTCGATCACCGTGCCCTGCCCGTTCTGGCGGCCCCAGTTAGCGAGCGCGGAATAGGCGTTGACCATCCGGCGCACCGTGGTGTCGCCGGCTCCCAAGGCGTTAGCGTAATAAGGATCATAATCACCAATGCCGACCCGCTTGAAGGTGCCCACCACATTGGTCATTCCGGCATCGTCGGCGATGTGGACCGTCATTAGGTTGCGCGACTGCTCGAGGCCCCAGCGCATCGTGTGCACGCCGCCCCCGCCGCCGCCGAAATTGCGGAAGCACTTGTCGCCGAGGTTGGCGCCCTGCCACACGCAGAAGGTCTGGTCGGGCACCGCGCTTGCGGGGGTAAGCCCCTGATCGAGGCCGGTGGCATAGACGAAGGGCTTGATCGTCGAGCCCGGCTGACGGTCGGCCTGCGTGGCGCGGTTGAAGTCGCCAAGCCGGCTGTCGAAGCCGCCCTGCATGGCGAGGATGCGCCCGGTCTGCGGATTTTGCGCAAGGAAGCCGCCCGATACATCGGGCACGGTGCGCAGGCGATAGCCGCTGCCCGAAGGTTGCGAGGCCACCACGTCGCCGACCTTCAGTGCGTCCGGAAAACCAGAGAGCGGATAGGTCTCGCCGTCGCTGAACCCGATCGTCGCGGAAGAGCCGCTGCGCTCGGTGATGACGCCGATCCGCCAGTCCTCGTAACGGATGCCGAGATTGGCCGAGGCGAGCTGGCTGGTCAGATCGCCATTGTCGGGATTGAGCGTCGCCACCGGCTTGGTCCAGGCGCGGTTGCCCTGATATGCCATCAAGCCGCGCCGCAGGGCCATGCGGGCCGCATCCTGCAATTCGGTGTCGAGCGACGTCCGGACCCAGAGGCCCCCGGCATAGACGCTGTTGTTGCCATCCTCGGCCGTCTCGCCGAAATCATCGATCAGCTCGCGGCGTACCTCCTCTAGAAAATAGCCTGCATCGGCCGACCTCTCGCTGCGTTCGGTGACCAAGCCGAGCGGCTGTGCCTTCGCGGCGTTCGCCTGCGCGGGAGTGACGAATTCGTTGACCGCCATTTGGTCGAGCACGAAGTTGCGTCGGGCAATGGCCAGTTCCGCATTGCGGGCACGACCGTATCGTTCGGGCGCCTTGGGCAGAATCGCCAGAAACGCCATCTCGTGCAGGTCGAGATCGCCGACATCCTTATCGAAATAGGCGCGCGCCGCGGCCTGGACGCCGAAGCTGCGCCGACCAAGCGGGATCTCGTTGAGATAGAGCGTCAGGATTTCAGGCTTGGTCAGCACGCCCTCGATACGCCGCGCCAGCACCATTTCCTTGAGCTTACGGGTGACCGAATATTCGTCGGTCAGCAGCAAGTTCTTGGCGACCTGCTGGGTAATGGTGGAACCGCCGACCGCGCGCTGGCCCGAGCCCATTTTCGAGGCATAATCGACCACCGCGTTGAGCGTGCCGGTCAGATCGACACCGCCATGGCTGAAAAAGGTCTTGTCCTCGGCGGCGAGGAAGGATTCCACCAGCGGGGTGGGAAAATCGGCATATTGCAGCTGGACCCGCCGCTCGCGCGCATAGGAATGGACGATCTCGCCATCGATCCCGCGCACGACGGTCGGCAGCGGCGTTTCGTAGTCGAGAAGGCTTTCGGCGTCGGGCAGGCCGCGCACCAGCAGAACCCAGGCGAAGACCAGCACGGTGAGACCCACGCCGACCGCCAGCGAAAGATAGCGGAAGCCCCGCCGTTCGCGCCAGTTCCGCCTGAACCAGGCGAGCCCGCGGCGCGGATCGTCGCGCAGCCGGTAACGGAAATAGTCGAGGCGCGATTGCTCGGTCATCTTGTCCTGAGAATACAATGTCGCATGGGTGCGGGGCGGCCCTCTAGCATGGCCCGTCTGTATCGCGCCAGAACGAAGCGCGTCACTCCCCCGTTGCCGTGCCGTTAGCGGGCGCGGCGGCGGAGCCCGTTCCCGTGCCGAGCTCCCCGCTTCTGGCGAAATAGATGCGGATCGCGCGCGCCAGCACTTCGGCAAAGCGCCTGCGTCCCTCAGGTGAAGACAGTCGCTCGGCCTCGCTTTCGTTGGTGATGAAGCCGCTCTCGTAAAGGATCGAGGGGACGTCGGGCGCGCGCAGCACGCGCAGCGCCGCCGAACGCCGCGGCTGCGGATGGAACGGCAAGACCCCCTTGCCCTCGCGCTCGATCAGCCGGGCGAGTTCGTCCGAGCGGCCCTGCGTGCGGCGCTGCGACAGCTCGACCAGGATCGCGCTGACATTCTCGCCCTGCCCAGCGAGGAGCTGACCGTTGATGCGGTCGGCGGCGTTCTCGCGCTCGGCGAAGCGGCGGGCCGCCTCGCTCGAGGCGTCGTTCGACAGGGTGTAGATGCTGGCCCCGGCAACCTCGGCCGCTTCGCCGGCGGAGTCCGCGTGGATCGAAATGAACAGATCGGCATCGAGGCGGCGGGCTATCTCCGATCGTTCCTCGAGCAGGAGATAGGTGTCGTCGTCGCGCGTCAGCGCGACACGCAGCCCCCCTTGCCTCACCAGTTCGTCGCGGAGCTCTCGGGCAAGTTCGAGCACCAGAGTCTTTTCCACAAGCCCCTGCCCGCTGGCGCCGGGATCGTGACCGCCATGGCCGGGGTCGATCACCACCAGCGGACGGTCATCGTCTGTCTCACCGGCGACATCCGGCAGATCGAAGCCGGCGGCGGGGGGAAGCTCGCTCCGCGTCACGTAATCGCGCCCGATCGCGGGCACGGGCAATTGCCGCCCCGCAACGGCGAGCGCCGCGCCGACGAAGACGAAGGCCGCCAGCGCGATAAGGAACGCGGCCGTGATCCTGCCGAACGGTGCCATGCGCAATTGGTTAACGCCCGGGGGGCGTGTCGCGCAATATGGTTGCCGCGAGATACCCACGGTGCTAGCGCCCGAACTGACGAGAGGTCCGCGGCCGTCCGGCCCGGGCGCTCGCCCAAGGCGCGGCGATCCGCCGGCCGTTCGAAGACAGGTTGATGCAGGACACGAACAGTCCCTCCCCGCAGATTTCCGAGCGAGCGACCGCTGGCGCGGTTTCGCTCGTGACGGTTTCCTTCGCGACGGGGTACGCTTGCACGCAGGCAGGCGGGTTCGATCCGGCAGACACGACATTCCGGCAAGGCGGCGTTGTCCGCCCTGCCCGGTACCTCACGATCGCCAGGCAGCCTGCCGGCGATTTTCACAACAGGAAGCGCGGAACGACCGCCGGGCGTGCCCCGGCCGTCCGCGCACGGAGATACATACATGGCAACGCGCATGCTTATCGATGCGCGCCACTCGGAAGAGACCCGGGTGGCGGTGCTCAAGGGAAACCGGATTGAGGAATTCGATTTCGAATCTGCCGACAAGAAGCAGATAAAGGGAAATATCTATCTGGCGAAGGTGACGCGGGTCGAACCCTCGCTCCAGGCCGCCTTCGTGGATTTCGGCGGCAACCGGCACGGTTTCCTCGCCTTCAACGAAATTCACCCCGACTATTACCAGATCCCCAAGGAAGATCGCGAGGCGCTGCTCGCCGCCGAGGCCGAGGCGGCCGAGGAAGAGGCCCGCCTGCGCGCCGAAGAGGAAGAGCGCGGCGAGATGCCGGGCGACGAATACGACGCCGACGACGAAAGCTCCGAAGCGCTGGCCGAGGACCTGGCCGAGGACGGCCTCGAAGAGGTCGACACCTCCGACAAGGACGATGTCTCGACCTTCGAGGAAGGCCGGTTCTCGGACGGAGACGAGGACGAAGACGAGGACGAAGGGGAAGACGACGATAACGGCGACGACAATTCGCGCGGCCGTCGTGGTCGCGGGCGGCGTCAAGGCCGCGGCGGCGGCGGACGGGCCAGAGCGAAGGAAGTCGACGATGCGCGCGCCCGCCGCATGGCGCTGCGTCGCAAGTACAAGATCCAGGACGTTATCCAGCGCCGACAGGTGCTGCTGGTGCAGGTCGTCAAGGAAGAGCGCGGCAACAAGGGCGCGGCGCTGACTACCTATCTCAGCCTCGCCGGGCGCTACACCGTGCTGATGCCGAACAGCAGCCATGGCGGCGGGATCAGCCGCAAGATCAGCTCGGCCAGCGACCGCAAGCGGCTGAAGTCGATCGTCGGCGATCTGAAACTGCCCAAGTCGATGGGCCTGATCGTGCGCACCGCCGGCCTCAGCCGGACCAAGACCGAGATCAAGCGCGACTTCGACTATCTCGCCCGCTTGTGGGACGAGATCCGCGAGAAGACCCTCGCCTCCAGCGCGCCGACACTGATCCATTCGGACAGTGATCTCATCAAGCGCGCCATCCGTGACATCTACAATCGCGAGATCGAGGAGGTCGTGGTTGAAGGCGACGAGGGCTACAAATCCGCCAAGTCCTTCATGAAGATGCTGATGCCCAGCCACGCGCGGCGGGTGAAGCAGTATGCCGACCCGGTGCCGCTTTTTCAGCGCTACGGCGCTGAGGATCAGCTCAAGGCCATGTACGATCCGATGGTCCAGCTGAAATCCGGCGGCTATCTGATCATCAACCCGACCGAAGCGCTGGTCTCGATCGACATCAACTCCGGCCGCTCGACCAAGGAGCACGGGATCGAGCAGACCGCACTGCACACCAATCTCGAAGCGGCGAAGGAAATCGCCCGCCAGCTGCGCCTGCGCGATATGGCCGGTCTGGTCGTGATCGACTTCATCGACATGGAAAGGCACGGCAACACCCGCAAGGTCGAGCGTGCGATGAAGGACGCGCTCAAGAACGACCGCGCGCGCATCCAGGTGGGCCGTATCTCCAGCTTCGGCCTGATGGAAATGAGCCGCCAGCGCCTGCGCACCGGCGTCCTCGAGGCTACCACTCGCGAATGTCCGCATTGCGACGGCACCGGCCTCGTCCGCACCGCATCGAGCGCTGGCCTGTCGGCGCTGCGCCTGATCGAGGACGAAGCGGCCAAGGGCAAGGGTTCGGTCATCACGCTGGGCGCCAGTACCGAAGCCGCCGTCTATCTGCTGAACCAGAAACGGTCCGAGCTGATGGAGATCGAAACGCTTTACGGCGTCTCGGTCGAGGTCGTTCCCGAGGGCGAGGACGAGGGCGCCAAGATGAGCGTCTCCAGCTCTGGCCCGCGCCCGCAGAACACGCCGAAATTCGAAACCCTCGCCGCAGACGAGGAGGAAGACGACGAGGATGACATCGTCTCGCGGGACGATGATGAAGACGACGGCGACTTCGATTCGGACGGTTCGGACAAGGGCGGCAGGAAGCGCAAGCGCCGCCGCCGTGGCGGTCGCAGCCGCAACAAGAACCGTGACGAGGAGAACGGCGGGGACGAAAGCGACGTTGATGATGACGACGGTTCCGATACGGACGAAAACCAGTCCGATGGAGAAAGTTCGGACGATCGCGAGCGGACCGAGGGCTACGACAAACCCCGGAAGCGCCGTCGGCGTGGCGGTCGCGGACGTCGCGGTGGTCGCGGTCGCAAGGACGAGAACGGCCAGGACGGTTCCGGCGAGGAGACCGTGACCGAAACCGAAGCGAAGCAGCTCGAGGGAGTTTCCGAGCATGTGGTCGAGGATATGGCCGTAGTCGCCGGACCTGACGATACACCCGAGACCGCGGAGGCAGAGGCCGAAGGCGCCAAGCCGAAGCGTACTCGCCGGAAGAAGGCCGCCGAAGCCACCCCGTCCGAACCGGTCGCGGATAAGCCGAAGCGCTCGCGCCGTAAGAAAGCGGAACCGGTAGAAACGGAAGCAGCCAGCACCGCCGAGGAAAAACCCAAGGCACGCTCGCGCTCGCGCAAGAAGGTGGCTGAGGCAACCGAAGCCGCGGCACCGACGGACGCTACATCCCAGCCTGCAGAGCCTAAAAAGCCGGCCCGCCGGTCGAGAGCGTCGGCAGCCAAACAGGCCGCTTCGGTTCCTGCCGAAGATGCGGCAACCCTACAGCCGACCGGCGAAGAACCCGCGCCCGAGCCCACTCCCGCCAAGGACAGCGCAGGAACGATCGAGGAAGCCAAGCCGCGCCGCGGCTGGTGGCAGCGCACCTTCGGTGACTGACCGCTGGAGGAACGGCCCCCGCACGCTCTTGATGGAGCGCCGGGGGCCGTTGCCCTCGAAATATCGTTCCTCCCAGCGCCTGACATTTTGAAATGCATGTCGGGGTACCCCTGGATCGGCTGCTCTCTGAACGGCGCATTCGAACAATGTTGTTTTCGGAGTTGATTCTCTCGCTTCACTCGACAGCGATAGGGCTCACACAATCACATCACTGGCGAAGTGGCCTTGTTCGGCCTAGACGCGCCGCAGACGCCAAGATGGAGAAAGCCGCGCCATGACTGCCCCGATCGCCCCGCTGCACATCCCCGAGGATGCGAAGGAGCGCATCCGCATCCTCTTCATGGCCAAACACGCCTTGTGGGGCGGCGGGATGCATCCGGAAGACGGAAACCATGCGATCTACCATCACGAGGTGCGCACCACGCTCGAGAACCTCGGACTGAATCTCAAATTCGCGAACAGTTACCAGGTCCTGTTCGAGGACCCCGAGGCCGATTTCGTCTTCCCGTTGCTTAATCGCGGCGGGTTCGTGAATTCGGAAATGCTCATTCCGACCCTCTGCAACATGTGGCGGGTTCCCTATGTCGGGGCCATGCCGTTCCTGCGCGGACTGGGCGATGACAAGTCCGTTTCCAAGCTGGTCGCCCAGCATGCGGGTGTGCCCACCGCGCCGTGGTTCTGCTATCGCCGCGGCGCGCCGGTGCTGGAGCGCGACCTGCCCCCTTCGAATGACGGGCGCTGGGTTATCAAGCCCAACGCATCCTCCGCGAGCTGGGGCATTTCCGATGCACATGATTTCAACGGCGTGGAAAACGCCGTCGCCGAAATTCACGGTCAGGGTCACGACGCGATCGTCGAACCCTATCTCGACGGATACGACGTGCAGGTCGCCTTCATCACCATCGACGGCGCTCCTGTCCAACTGCCGATGCTATGGTACGAGCGCGAGGATACGCAGCGGCTGTGGACCTATTACGAGAAGCGCGATCTCATCCAGAATACGGAAAAAAGCGCGCTCAAGCGATTCGACGATTCCCGTTTCGAACCGCGGATGACGGAGCTTGCGGCCAAGGTCGCGCGCGAATTCCATCCTTTCGATTACGGCCGCATCGAGTTCCGTTTCGATCCCAAGGCCGGCAATATCAATTTCATCGAGATCAATCTGAACTGCAATTTGTGGTCGGAGAAGGTCATGGCCAAGGCGGCGGCGCAGGCAGGCTTCAGCCATGCGGATTTGCTGGAAACCATTCTGGCGGAATCGTTCCGTCGCAACGCGCTGATCGCAGAGACAGCCTGACCGGCCGTACAGTGTGCCGCCGGGCCGGTCAGGCCCTTGCACCTGCGGCCACACTGTCTATGTCTCCCTACGCGCAACAGGACCACGAGCGACATGGCGACTTTTACTCTTCCGAAGAATTCCAGGATCACGGGCAAGGGCCGTTCCCATGCCGCCGAGACGAGCGGTCGTACGCGCAGCTTCAAGATCTATCGCTACGATCCCGACACCGGGGACAACCCGCGCTATGACACGTTCGAGATCGATCTCGACGAGTGCGGGCCGATGGTTCTCGACGCTCTGTTCAAGATCAAGAATGAGGTCGACCCGACGCTGACATTCCGCCGCTCCTGTCGCGAGGGGATCTGCGGTTCGTGCTCGATGAACATGAACGGCAAGAACGGCCTCGCCTGCACCACGGCGATCGAGGATTTGAAGGGCGAAGTGCGGATCACCCCCCTTCCCCACATGGAGGTGATCAAGGACCTCGTGCCCGATTTCACCCATTTCTACGCGCAATATGCCAGCATCCGTCCGTGGCTGCAGACCGTCTCGACCACGCCGAGCGGGAAGGAGCGGCTCCAGTCGCCCGAACAGCGCGAGAAGCTCGACGGGCTATACGAGTGCATCCTGTGCGCTTGCTGCTCGACCGCCTGCCCCAGCTACTGGTGGAATTCGGACAAGTTCCTCGGCCCGGCGATCCTGCTCCAGGCCTATCGCTGGCTCGCCGACAGCCGTGACGAGATGACGGGCGAACGGCTCGATCAGCTGGAGGACCCGTTCCGCCTTTATCGCTGCCACACGATCATGAACTGCGCGAATGTGTGCCCCAAGGGCCTCAATCCGGCCAAGGCGATTGCCGAGACCAAGAAGATGATGGTCGAACGCAGCATCTGACGGATGCCGCGCGACGACGTATTCGAGCACGGGCCGGACCCGGACAACCCCGGCTGGCGGCACTGGAACCTCAAGGACGAAACGCTGTTCAACGGCGCTGTGATGGGAAAGCTCATTACTCGCGTTGAAGACGATGAGCGCGGCACGCCCCGTGCCCGATTGCGGATGTTTCCGGAGCGGCGGCACCAGAACCTGCAAGGCATCGTCCATGGCGCGGTGACTTTGTCGCTGATCGACATCAGCCTGTTCACCACGATGCACACGCTCGGCAGCGGGAATGCGGGGCCCTCGGTGACACTTGAGTTGTCCACCCAGTTCACCGGCGCCGGGTCGCCCGACAAGCCGCTCGACGCCGTGACCGAAATCATGCGCGAAACGGGCAGCTTCGTCTTCGTTCGCGGCACGATCGAGCAGGAAACGCACGTCGTCGCCAGCTTCTCCGGCATCGTCAAGAAGATGCAAGCGCGCCAGCCCGCCGGATGAGCGGTGTTCTCGTGCATTACGAGCGCCTCATCGAGGCTGGCGAATTGCGACCCGACGCCGATCAGCGCGGCGCGGTCGAACGGCTCCAGCGCTTGCAGGATAAGCTCGAGGCGCCGCCGCCGAGCGGTGGATTCCTCGGGCGCCTGTTCGGCTCCAGCCCCCCGCCCCGCACGCGCGGGATCTACATGTGGGGCGGCGTCGGACGCGGCAAGTCGATGCTGATGGACCTGTTCGTTCGAACCTTGGAGATCGGCGAAAAACGCCGTGTCCATTTCCACGAATTCATGCTCGAGGTCGATCGCCTAATCCGCGAGGAGCGCACGAAGGAGAGCGGCGATCCGATCGCCCCGGTCGCGGCACGGATCGCGAACGGCGTGCGCTGCCTCGCCTTCGACGAAATGGTGGTCAACAATACCGCCGACGCCGCGATCATGAGCCGCCTTTTCACGGCGCTCATCTGCGCCGAAGGCGTGACCGTGGTCACGACCAGCAATCGGCCGCCCGCCGACCTCTACAAGGACGGGCTCAACCGTTCGCTGTTCCTTCCCTTCATCGACCTGATCGAGGCCGAGCTCGACGTGCTGCCGCTCGACGGGCCGACCGATTACCGCATGGAACGGATCGGCGGGCTCGCGACCTGGCATTCCCCGCTCGGCGATGCGGCGACCGGGGAAGTGCGGGAGGCGTTCTTCCGCCTCACCGATTACGAGCCCGAGGATGCCGACAACGTCCCCTCCGGCGAGCTCGATCTCGGCGGCGGACGCGCGCTTCACGTTCCCAAGAGCCTCAAGGGCGTGGCAGTGTTCAGCTTCAAGAGGCTGTGCGGCGAGAACCGGGGCGCGGCCGACTATCTGGCCATCGCCCATGCCTTTCATACGGTGATCGTGGTCGGTATCCCCCGACTTTCCCCTGAAAACCGCAACGAAGCCATCCGCTTCACCAAGCTGATCGACGCGCTTTACGAAAATCACGTCAAGCTGTTCGCCACCGCCGAGGCTGAGCCGGAGGACCTTTACACGGCGGGAGACGGCAGCTTCGAATTCGCCCGTACGGTCAGCCGGCTGAAGGAAATGCAGAGCGCGGACTACATGGCGCTCGGCCATGGCTCGGGTGCTTGATCGCCACGCAGCGGCGCTTATCTTCGAACCATTCCGGCGGCCAGTCTTCCCCCGCCGATGCGAGAACACACGATGATCGAAGTAAGACCTTTCGCCGGCCTCGGCCATGCCGACCATGGCTGGCTCGATGCACGCCATCATTTCAGCTTCGCCTCCTACCATGATCCGGAGCGGATGCATTGGGGCGCGATCCGCGTCTGGAACGACGACACCATCGCCCCGCGCTCGGGCTTCCCGCCCCATCCGCACAGCGACATGGAGATCGTCACCTTCGTTCGCACAGGCGCAATCACACACAAGGATTCGCTTGGAAACGAAGGACGAACCGCGGCGGGCGACGTTCAGGTAATGAGCGCCGGGACCGGCATTACCCATGCCGAATTCAATCTCGAGGATGAGGCGACGACGCTGTTCCAGATATGGATCGTGCCTGATCGCCGTGGAGACGAGCCCGGCTGGGGCCAGCGCGAATTTCCCAAGGCGAGCCGCGCAGGCGGCTTCGAAATCCTCGCCAGTGGCACGCCGAATGAAGACGACGCGCTGCCGATCCGTACCGACGCGAAGGTCGCTGCCGCGACGCTCAAGGCAGGTCAAACCGCCAGCTGGCAGACTGACACCTCGCGTCACCAATATCTCGTCGCGCCCCAGGGCCGCGTGAAGGTCAATGGCGTGGAAGCGGCACCGCGTGACGGGATTGCCGTCACCGGGGAAAGCGCAATCTTCGTCGAAGCGCTCGACGATGCCGAAGTCGTGATGGTGGACGCGCGCTGAGCGAATGTCAGGCCGCGCTGGCGAGCCTCGTCTGAGCGCTCACCAGCCGGTCCATCAGCTTGAGATCCTTCGCCCCGAGCTGCAGCGCGGCATCGGCCCATAGTTCTGTGATGCGGGTCAACTCTTCCAGCTCGAGACCCCAGGCGAGTTTCATCGCCCGACGCGAATTGACCAGCCCGGCATGCTTGCGCTGCGATTTGCGGATGAACTCCCGCGTCGCTTCCAAGCCTTCTCCATCTTCGGCGAGGTAGTGAACGATTCCGAGATCGTACATCTGTTCGGCCGTGTAGCTCGCATGCGACACGATCAGACGGTCGGCCATGGCGCCGCCCAGCTTGCGGCTCAGCAGCGAATGCGCGCCCATCCCGGGGAACAGGCCGAACATCATCTCGGGCAGGCCGAAGCTCGCGCTGCGCTCGGCGACGATGTAGTCGAAGCTCAGCAGCGCCTCGAACCCGCCACCCAGCGCATCGCCCTGCACCATGCCGACTGTCACGATCGGAAGGCCGAGCGAGTTGATGTTGCGGTGAAGGATCTGACAGCAGCGATGGCCGTAAGCGACCAGGCTGGCGCGATCGCGTGCCTCGATCAAACGGCGGAAGAGATCGAGATCGCCGCCGAAACAGAACACGCCCGGCGCGCGGCTTCCCAAGACGAGGAAATCGAGCGGCGCCTTGTTCGGCCCGAAGCCGGTTTCGATGAGGCGTTGCCAGTTTACGAAATCGCGCAGCATCGCCGGATTGAAGCTCGGCCGCCCCGTTGGCCGCATGAATGTCCAGAGAGTGCGGAAATCGCCATCGTAAAGGACATCGAGCTGTTCCATCCGGAAAAGGTCTTCGGGAATGGATGAACGGTTTGCGCTTTCGACGTAGAGCTCGGCCTGGTCGGTCAGGCCGATGGCGCGATTCTGCGTCGCGCCTTCTTCCGCCTGATATCCGGATGCTATTCGAACCTGTTCCATTGCGCCCCCCTGCAAGACCTCGCTGACGCGCGCCCGACCTTTGAGCGACCACCGCGAAGAACCCCAGTCGGACGGAGTTACCGTGTCCGGCGCTTTGGAGGCAATACTTAAATTCTTCTGGAATCCGTGTGTTACGTGGTTAACCCGTCACGAATTGTCGTTTGCGGTATTACCGCCACACTCCGATCACCGCGCTAAGTCCAAGCGCGTTAAGGATTTTTCGAGCATCAGAAGCTGCCACAACACCCTCGCATTGTCCGACCGGCCGGAAATATGCTTCTCGGCCAGATCGGCCAGAACCGTCTGGTCGAACCAGCCCGATTGCAGCAGTCGTTCGGAGCGGACGATCCGCCTTGCTTCATCGGCAAGAGTGCCGCGAAACCATTGTGCTAGCGGAACCGAGAAACCCTGCTTCGGCCGGTAAAGGATATCATCAGGAAGATAGCGTTCCATCGTCCGCTTGAGCAAAACTTTGCCCTGCCGCCCGCGCACCCGCTGGCGGTGGGGCAAGGTCGCGGCAAATTCGACGAGGCGGTAGTCGAGCAGCGGTTCGCGCGCTTCGAGGCCCACCGCCATGCTTGTCCGGTCGATCTTGGTGAGGATGTCGCCGGGCATCCAGAACTTGAGATCGGCATATTGCGCGGCGTCCAGACCGCTGCGTGCCGGCGCCCCATCCATTGTCCTGATCCACTCCTGCTCCGCCCGGTAAACACCCCGAATGCGCTTGAACCCCTCGCCGAACAGCCGGTCGCGCTGCTCCGGCGCAAGGACCGAGACGGCGCGTGCGTATCCCGCCGCGCCCCCTTCGGCCAGCGACTGGAAGGTGGACTTGGCGCGGAACGCGCGGGGGGCCCAATCGGCTTTGGGCCACACTCTGCCAAGCGCTCCGAATACCGGTTCGCGAAGCAATGGCGGGATCACCCCGCGCAGTTGTTCCTCGCGGTGGTGAAACATTTGACGGCGATAACCGGCGAATGCCTCATCCGCCCCGTCCCCCGACAGCGCGACGGTAACGTGCTCCCTTGCCAGCGCGCAGACCTGCAAGGTCGGGAGGGCGGAGGCATCGGCGAAGGGCTCGTCGAATATCTCTACCAGACGGTCGAGATCGGCCATCCGATCGGGCGAGACAACGCGCTCGTGATGATCGGTCCCAAAATGTGCAGCGACCGCACGGGCATGGGCGGTTTCGTCCGCCTCCGCCACGTCGAAGCCGATCGAACAGGTTGTCACCGGGGCACGATCCGCTTCGGCCATCAGCGCGACAACGCTGGAAGAATCGACTCCGCCCGAAAGAAACGCGCCGAGCGGCACGTCGGCCACCATCCGGCTGGCGACCCCGGCGCGCATGTGGTGAAGCAGTTCGACCGAAAGGTCGGCTTCGCGCCCCCGGGCCCGTTCGGTAAAGGAAATTTCCCACCACTGCCGCGGCGGAGCGGGATCGCGTCCGTGCTCGAGCAGGCGGAAATGCCCCGCGGGCAGCTTCTCCACCCCGGAGATGATCGCGCGGTGATCGGGGACGTACCCCCAGGCCATGTAATCCTCGATCGCTAGCGGATCGACCTGCCGCCGCATGAGAGGATGGGCGAGCAAACCCTTGAGTTCGGATGCGAAAGCGAGGCTGCCATCGCTCAGCATCGCGGTGAAGAGCGGTTTCACGCCGAACCGGTCGCGCGCGAGGAAGAGACTGCGCCGGTCGCGGTCGTAGAGTGCGAAGGCGAACATCCCGTCCAGCCTGTCGAGGCAGCCCGTGCCCCAGCGCTGCCAAGCGGCGAGAATGGTTTCGGTATCACCCTCCGTCCGGAAGCGCGCGCCTTCCCGTTCCAGTTCGCGCCGCAACTCGCGGTAATTGTAGATCTCGCCGTTGAAGACGATGACCGCCCGTCCGTTCGCCGAATGCATCGGCTGCGGGGAGCCTTCGAGGTCGATGATCGAAAGGCGCCTATGACCGAGGCCGACCCCATGCTCGGTCCAGACGCCCGAACCGTCCGGTCCGCGATGGGCGAGCGCGTCGCACATCGTCCGCACCCGCTCCGGATCGACCGGCTTGGGCGTGCCGCAATGGAAAAGTCCCGCTATCCCGCACATGGGTGCGTCGCTAGCCGCCGAGCTGGCTTGCAGCAATTGCCGTTACGACCGCGATCAGCGCCATGGCGGTGAAGACTGGACCAAAGCGCCCGTCGCCGCGCTGGAGCGTCCTGACGATCGGGTTCCGGTCCGTTTCCTCGACGCTCAGCCCGGCCTCCTCCGGCACACGCTGGAAGAAGGGCCGCGCCCCGCCGATCAGGATCGCCAGAACGATGGCGAAGAATATCCAGCCATAGACGATGTGGTCGAAGCCCGCCGCGAACTCGATTCCTTGGCTCTGCGCGACGTATATCGTGCCCCAGGCCCGCACCCCATTGGCGAGGATCGGCACCAGAATGCTCGCTGCCATGAAAGCGGCGCGGCGCGCCCAGCTGTCGAACGCGGTAAAGCAGACCAGCACCCCGATGGCGAACGCGGCGATGAGGAAATTGACGCCCGAACAAGCTTCGGCAACCACGAACAGCCCGGCGGGCGTGTTGATAAAGATGCCATTGGTTTCCGCCGGAACGCCGCTCCAATGGGTGAGGACGATCGCAAGCCGCGCGGTGATCGCCTGCATCGGCGGGACGATCTCCTGACCGAAGGGGACAAGAAAGACCATCATGCCGAGCGGCAGGGCCAGCAATGCCGCGGCCCGCACGCCGAGAATGGCGAGGATCGCCGCCTGCAGCATTCCCACCCCGCCCGCATGGGCCAGCAAGTTGATCCCGCTCGCTCTTCCCGCGACCCACAAGGCGCAGGCTGCGACGAATAGCGTGACGCCGATCCAGGATGTTTGCGGCGAAATGCGCGCAAGATCGGCGCGCCGGTCCCAGGCTAGCCAGCCGACGATGAAGGGGATCAGCAGGATGTGGCTATAGGTGGCGATATTCCACCATTGGTGCGCCATCTCGCCCCATTCGCGCATCGCCAGCAAAACAAGTGCAGGCGCGGCGATGACAAGCATCGTCAGTGCACGATGCCAGTCGCTGCTCGCGGCAAGCGTTAGGCCCCGCTGCTGAGAGGCACTGTCAGGCTGCATCTCTACCGCTCCGGTTCGCATCGGCGCCGACAATCCGGCGCAACTCCTCGTGGACGGACGCCCAGCTGTATTCGCGCAGGACGAAGCCGCGCGCCATCCGGCCCATCCGGCGCGCTTTCGCTCCGTCCTCAATCAGGGCGACGATTTCTTCAGCCATTTGCGCGTCGCTGCGAGCGATGGCGAAATGCGTGCCATCGGTTGCCGCAATGCCGGTTGCAGCCTCCTCGCTCGCCACCACGGGGCGGCACATCGCCATCGCTTCAAGCACCTTGTTCTGGACGCCGCGCGCGAGATCGAGCGGTGCGATCACCACGGCGGCGGCGAGGAGAAAGGGGCGCACGTCCACGACCTCGCCCCAGATCGTCACGCCATCTCTGCCGTCATGCGCGGCAAGCTCGCGGGCGGGCGCGCGGCCGACGACGTGGAATTCCGCCTCGGGAAAGCGACGGCGGACCAGCGGCAGGATGCGCGCGATCCCGCGCAGCGCGGCGGCAACGTTAGGGGGATAGTCCATCTGCCCGGTGAAGACGATGTGCGGCCCCTTGCGCGCGGCGATGGTCGGCTCCTCCCCCGCATAGGCCGGATCGAAGAAGTTCGCATCGATCCCGTTGCCGAGTGCTGCGAGGCGTGCATCGCCGGGGTCGGGAAGGCGGCTTGCGAACAGCCCCTTTTCCTGAGCGGTGATGAGAAGCGTCTTATCGGCCCGCTCGGCGAGCCGCGCTTCCTCCTCGCGGAGCAGCCGGTCCTCGCGCCGCAGCAGGGCGCTGCGCGGCCAGGCTGCCGTTTGCGCATAGGTGCCGAACTTGGCCGAATCCGCATCGCACAGATCGACGATCACCCGACCGGGGAAATCGTCCGGGACATACTGCCCCATCTGCCCGGAGAAGACGAAGATCGTGTCGATTGGACGCTCGGCCAGCGTGCGGGCGACCCATTCGTGCAATCGCCGGTCGGCAAAGGCGGTGAGGCTGACCGGCCTTCCGGTAGCCAGCGCCTCCAGCCCGGCAAGCGCCATCGGCTTTTTGCGTGAGACGACGAGATGGCTCGCGGCGACGTTGGACAGGACCGCCTCCTGCTCCCGGTCGCCAGGCGTATCGGCGAAGGTGCCGACATGGACCGGAGCGATTCCGGCCAGACCGCGCAGCAGATGATGCGAGCGGATTTTGTCGCCGCGATCGGGCGGAAAAGGCACGCGATGCGCAAGGAAGAGGATTTCGCCCATGGGTTCGCTCCCCTTCAGCCGAGGCCGCGCGCGATCGCCGGTCCGATCCGGTTCGCAAGCGACAGCGGCAACCGCTTCCACAGATTGATCGCGCGAGAACGTCCCTCGTCGGACGGGTCGATATTGCGCAGCTGCCGGCCGGGCGCGGTCCAGAGGCGATAGGTCAGCGGTTCGGGCTCGAACCCCCAGTTCTTCTTGAAGCGATACGGCCCGCTGCCGGTCTTGGAGCGCCCGAAGTCGAAACGGATGCAGCCGCGCATCCGAGCATGGCACATCAGCGCGTAATACATGCGTTCGGTCGAATGCAGCCCGCGCGCCGCCAGCGTGCCGCCGCCCCAATAGGGCATCACCGTTCCGCGATGGTAGAAGGAGAGGACGCTCGAAACCGGCACGCCTTCGTGACGGACGGTCATGATCTCCGCACCCTCGCCGAATGCGTCCATCATCGCGTCGAACATCGAGCGTGGGAAAACCGGCGTGCCGAGATTACGCACGCTTTCGGCATAGACCGCGTAATGCGCGGCACGTTCGGCTTCGTCACGGCCGGTGGCGATCCGGAGGTCCGCGCTCAATCCCTTGCGGATCTCGGCCCGCGCCTTGCGGGGGATGGCGAGGAGTTGCGCTTCGTCGTCAGCGGCGAGATCGGCGGAAAAGTTGGCGTGGCGGCTCTCGACCAGTGTCCAATCCTGCGGAGCGCCCGGGTCACGCAACTCGATCCCGTCGACGGCCAGTCTCTCCGCCAGTTCCTCGGCTGCCCGGCACAGGCGGTTCCCGTCCTCGGAACGAACGACCAGTGCCCCTCCGCCAATGCCGAAGCCGCTGGAGACAAGCACCTGCCCAAAAATTGGCGAGCGGATTTCGCTCAGTGGCAACCAGCCCGCAAGCGGGCCGCCACGTTCGAGCACCAGGCCGCGTGCGCGATTGCCAGTCCCCCGCTCGACCGCGATCAGCCAGGCGGGTCGCTGGAAGAGCGAGCCGCCCTGTTCGGCTACGAAACGTTCGATCACGGCCGCCTCGTGCGGCTCGCGCAGATCGGCAAGGCGGATGGTCGGGTTGGAAAGATTGACCGGCGCGTTCACGCCGCCCGCCTGCACGCCGTTTCCGTGCAAATCATCGCCTGCTTCCCTGCGAGCGCGTCCATCCGCTCCCAGGCGAATTCCCCGCACAGGCGAGCAAGTTTGCGCTCCATGGTGTCGAGATTGGTGTAGTGCCGCAGCCGGGAGCGGAGCGGCGCGTTTTTAACTCGCGGCTGCGCGGGATCGATTTCCCACGGGTGGAAATAGAACGCGGCGGGACGCCCCTCTTCGCGATTGACCTGACGAATTGCCCAGCGGGTGAAGGCGTAGGGCAGCACGCGGAAGAAGCCGCCCCCGCCCGCTGCCATGCGCCGCTTGCCGAGCATCGCCGTTGTCACCGGTATTTCGACAAGCTCGGCGTCCTCGACTGGACGAAAGGCGAAGCGCGGCGCCTCCCGCCAGCCGTAATGATCGTGCGCGACCGGGGCGACGCTGGATGAGTAGGCATAGCCATGTTTCGCCAGTATCTCATGAGCCCAAGGCGTGCGCTGGTCGATCGAGAAGCTCGGCGCGCGGTATCCGGTGACCGCGCTTCCGCTGCTATCTTCCAGGATCGCTCGGGTCCGGGCGATGTCGCGCGCGAATTCGCTCGGGGTCAGCGTGAAGATCCGGGCGTGATCGTAACCGTGGCTCGCGATCTCGTGGCCCGCCTCGGCGATGCGGCGCATCATCGCGGGTTCGCGTTCGGCGATCCAGCCGAGAGTGAAGAAAGTGGCGCTCACCTGCGCTTCGGCGAAGAGGTCGAGGACGCGCGCGACATTGTCGGCGACCCGCAAGGCGAGACCATCCCAGTCCTCGCGCGAGATCGTGTTCTCGAACGCGCCGACCTGAAACCAGTCCTCGATATCGACAGACATGCCGTTAATGATCGGGGCGATCGGAGCCGTTCCGCCCTTCCCGCCTTCGTCCGTCCCGCCCTGCGTCACCGGATCGCCCTCCGCTTGCGTATCAGGCGGCTTCGCGCCGTCCGCTCGTCTCGAGGATTTCGATGAGCGAGGCCATCACCTGGCGCAAGGACTGTTCCTGCTGGTCGAGCCGCGCGTCGATGGCGGCGAGCCGCTCGCGCACATCGTCGCCCGGGCGATACGCGGCGGAGGGGCGCAGGGCTTCCATGTCGCGGCGCAGTTCCTTCATCGCGCGGTCGCGGTCGGAAAAGGCCTGCTCGATCGCGGCGATCTGAGCCTCGGCCAGCCCACTGTCGGAAGCGGTACCGCGTGAGCCCTCTGACCGATCCTCTCGCGTGCGGGCCTGAGCCACGGCATGGGCGGCGGGCAGGTTATCGCGTTCCGGGCGTGGCCGTGTTTCCTGCTCGGCCGGATGGTCGGAGGCCTCGTGGTGCATCTCGATCAGCACCGCCTCGAGCAGGTCGGGCTCCAGCACCGACTGCTCTTCCACCGCGCCGAGCAGCAACAGGCGAGTCATCACTTGGTTGATCTTGCGCGGAATGCCGCCGGTCGCCTTGTGGATCGGATTGAAAAGGCCGCGATCGAGCTCGGGATTGCCGTCCCACCCAACATGATCGAGCCGGTGGCGGATATAGGGCTCGACCTCACCCGGCTGCATCGGCTCCAGATGATGCGCCGCAATGATCCGCTGGCGCAGCTGTTCGAGCTCGTCGGACTTGGCGATCAGCTGGCGGAATTCGGGCTGGCCGAGCAGCAAGGTCTGCAACAGCGGATGCGCGCCGAGCTGGAAGTTCGACAGCATCCGCAACTCTTCCAGCGCGCCGATCGAAAGGTTCTGGGATTCATCGACGATCAGCAGGACGCGGCGCCCTTCGCGCGCCTCCTCATGCAGGAAGGCCTCGATCGCGGCGAGCGCCCCGGCCTTGTCCTGCCCCGCGACGTCGAGCCCGAAGCTGCGCGCGGCGACATGGACCATCTCGTCCCCGTCCAGCGCGCTGGTGACCACTTCGCCGACCGTCATCCGGTCTTCCTCGAGCTTCTCTTTGAGATGCGCGACGAGCGTCGACTTGCCCGACCCCACCTCGCCGGTGATGACCACGAAGCCTTCGCCCTGATTGAGGCCGTAACCGAGATAGGACAGCGCCTTCTTGTGCGTCAGGCTCTCGAAATAGAAAGCCGGATCCGGGGTCAGCTGGAAAGGCCGCTCGCTGAAGCCGTAGAATTCTTCGAACATGAAGGTTCCCTATCAGAAATCGTAACGCAGGCCGACCAGCGCCGATGCGGTCTTGAGGTCCTCGGCGGTGAGGTCGCTGTCGAGATAGTTTAGCGCGATCGCCGCTCGTGCGGTAAGATTGCGCGTCAGGTTGCGATAATAGGCGGCCGAACTGCCCAGCGCGAAGGTATCGCCGAGATTGGTCGCGCCGCTGTCGAACCAGCTGGCATAGGTGGTGACGGTGTAGCTCGAATTGCGGCTGAGCGGACCGCTCGCGCCGGCATTGAGGTAGACGGTCTCGTCGACGATGCCGTTGGCCGCCGCCAGCACGGTGCCTTCCGCACCGATGAAATTGCGGCGGTCGTAGCCCGCTCCGACACTGACGGTCGAAAGCCCGACCTGCCGCGAATAGCTGGCGGCGATGCCCCGGCTGCGGAAGACGGAGGAGCGGATCGAGCCGAACGCCCCGTCGAGGCAGGATCCCGCCCCCACGCTGCCCGCGCAACCGATGATCTCTCCGCTCACCGGATCGCGGATCACCTGAAAATCGGTCGGCAGCGCGGCGAGCGCGTCGGTCAGCCGCCCGCCGAAACCCGAAATGCCGTCATAGACCGCGATGCCGACATTGCTGTTGCGGTCGGGCTGCCAGGAGAAATTGCCGTAGAAGGTCTCGCTGTCGTAGCGGTGGCCGAAATGCGCCTCGAGCGAGGTACGGTTGCTGGGGCGCCAGACCACGCCGACATCCCAGATCAGGCCATCGGCCTCGAAGGCGAGGCGGCGCGGACTGGATTCGTCGGTGACGAAGCGGCCATCGGCCCCCACCACCGGAACTCCGGCGGCGTTGCGCACCGCGTCGCGGCTCGACACCTCGACATCCTCGATCCCGACCCCGCCGACCACGGCCAGAACGGGCGTGACGGGAATGGTCACATCGCCGCGCACATAGGCGTCGCGCACGCGCTGATCGAGGTTGTTGACGTCTTCCTGGAAATAGCCCGCGCCGATGCCCAGACCGACCGGCAGAGGCTCGTAGGGAGCGACGCCCGCGCGGATATTGGCGCTGTGCGTCACGCTTTCGTCGAACACGTCGATCCGGTTTCCGCCGCTCGCGAGGATGTCGGGTCCGTCGACCTTGGTGTAGCCGAGCCGGTAATTGGCGGTCACCTCGACATTGTCGATCCGCGTGGCGAGGTTCGGGCCGATATACCCGGCATAGGTTTCGGTCGAAAAATCGCCGTCTATCGCGGGATTGAAGACGTTGCGGCCGCCGGTATCGACGCTGCTGCGCGAGGCGAGGCCGCCCGCTTCCAGCGTCAGTGCATCGCGCACAAGCGTGGTGTAGCCGCGCGCGAGCCCTGTCAGCGCGTCGCTGTCGGCAGCATCGCCATAGCCGATGTTCCGCTCGTAGCGCAGCGATACGCTTGCGGCGTTGTTACGTCCCTGAACGGCGGCGTCGACGCCGGCGGCAAGCTGGGTATAGGTCAGCACGTCGTCGCCGGGCGAAATCTGCCAGGTCACGATCTGAGAGGCTTCGATGTAAGGCTGGATCGAAGCACCGCGCGTTGTGGACCCTGAAGCCTCGCGCCCCTCCCCGCCCTGCCGCGTGGACGAATCGCGCCCCTGATAGGACTGCGCGGCGAGCGGGCCGGCAGCGAGCGTCAGCGGAGCGAGAGCGGCGATCAGTGCGAGGCGGCGCACCCGATCACTCCCCCATTCCGTAATAGCGGCCGAAACTGCGCCCGCTGGGGCTGAAGGTCGCATCGTTGAGCAGCAGTCGGATATCGCGGCATCCGGCGAGGAGGTCCACCGCATCTTCCAGCGCGACGCGCGATGTGTTGTCGGCGCGCGCCACCAGCAAGGTCTGGCCGACATGCTTGGCCAGTTCCGCGGCGGGCGAGGCGGCGAGCGCGGGCGGGCTATCGAACACGAGAATGCGGTTGGGCGCGCCGCGCGTCAGACGGCCGAGCACCTCGAACGTCCGCTCGCTGGCGAGCAGTTCGGCGTCGCGCTGCGTCCTCTGCCCGGCAGGGAGGACGAAGAGGTTCGCGATGTCGGTCCGCAGCACGCTGTTCTCGACGGGCGTGGTTGAACCGGCGAGCGCGTCCATCAGGCCGGCCCCGGTTTCCAGCCCCAGCCGCCTGGCGATGGACGGCTTGGCGAAATCGGCGTCCACCAGCAGGACCTCGATGTCCTGTTCGGCGGCGAGCGCGAGAGCGAGATTGATCGAGCAGAAGGTCTTGCCCTCGCCCATATGCGGCGAAGTTACCAGCACCCTACGGGAAAGCGCCGTCCCATCGGCCTGCGCCGTGGCGAGAACCTGACGCTTGACGATGCGGAACTCCTCGAACAGCGCGCTGGTCGCGGCGTCGGGATCGATCAGGGCGTGCGCGCGGAGCTGTTCGCGCGAGACCGCGTGGTTCTTCGCCGGGAACCTGACCGCCGGGCCGGAGACTTCCTCGCGCTTGGGGCGAGCCGGAGCCGGAGCTGACTCGTAAACGGGCGTGGGGGCCGTCGGAGCGGGCGCAGGAACTGGCGCGCTCGCCTGCGGATCGGGTGCCGGTGGAGCGGATTTGAGCGGCGGCATCCGCTTCTTCGCATCAGGCAGGCGTGGCGGGACCCTGGCCGGGGCGAGGCGGTCGAAACCAAAGGCGTTCCCGGCGCGCTCCAGCAGTGATCCGCGCTTGGGCTCGTTCCCGCCGCGCTCTTCCGGGCCGTCAGCGGGAGGGACGATTTTCACAGGCTTGTTCACATCCCTCTCCTTCACGCAACCGTGCCGACCTGGATGAACTCGATTGCGAGCAGCACCACGCAAAGACCACCGAGTGCGGCAAGGCCGCCGGCAAACTGCTTGAGCCGCAGCCGCTCATGCGTCTTGCGGTCCGGGGTCATCGAGCGGGAGATCGTTCCGGCAACCGGCAGGTCGAGCGACCGCTCGAGCCGCTCCGCCGTAGCGAAACCGGCCTTCAGGCGACCGAGCGCGAACGCCACGCCAGCCCCCGCGGCGATCCCGGCGAAAAGCACGCCGAGCAGCAGAAGCGGTCGGTTCGGCGAAGCGGGCCGGCGCGGGGCGGTCGGCGGATCGATCACCTGGAACTGGAACGCGCTGCGCTCGGTCTGGACATCGCCACGCAGTCGCATCTCCTCGCGGTTCTTCAGCAGCTCGTCATATTTGGTCCGGAGAACGTCGTAATCGCGGCTGATCCGGTTGCCCTCGGCCGCGACTGCGGGTTCGCTCGACTGCGCGGCCATCATCGCGGTGATGTCCGACTGCAGCGCGGCCTTGCGCGCCTGTAGCGCCTGGAGATTGGCCTGCCGCTCGGCGCGGATCGAGATCAGCGAAGTGTATGCGGGGTTAGGCGAGCCGTAGCTCCCGTCGCCTTCGGATGCCGCCTGCTTTTCCAGCAGTGCGATCTGGCGCTGCACGGCCTGAAGATCGGGGTGCCCGTCGGTCAGTCCGCGCGAGCGCATTCCGGCAAGCTGCGAACGCGCTTCGGCCAGTGCCTGTCGCGCGCCGCCGCCCTGCCCCGGCACGACCATAGTGCGCGGCGTGCTAGCGATCTGTCCGCTGATCGCGGCGAGCGCGCTCTGCGCCGCAGCAAGATCGGCATCGACGCCGCGCATCTCGCTACGCAGATTGGTGATCCGGGTGGACACCGTGGCGCTGCCGCCGATCAGTTCGGGATTGGCAGCCTCGAACGCCATCCGACGCTGTTCGGCCGCTTCCAGCTCCTGCTTGCGCTCCTCGAGTTGCTCGTCGAGGAAGACGATCGTGTCCGCCACCTCACCCCGCGCGCCGGCGACGTTTTCCTCGCGGAAGATATCGATCATCTTCTGAGTCACGTCCTGCGCAAGAGCGGCGTTCTCGGCATCGGACAGATCGCTCTTGCCGATGGTTGCGGAGATCTCGAACAGATTGTCCTGCTGGCTCTCGACTTTGATGTTCTCGGTCAGCTTGGCGATCGCCGCCTGCATTTCAGGCTCGGTCCTGATGTCTTCGCCCAGCTTGGTGGCGCGGACGACCTTTTCCAGATTGACCGCGCTCGCCAGCGTCTGGCGCACCTTGACCAGTTCCTGCCGCCCCTCGCCCGCGATCTGGAGCTGTTCGGACAGCACGTCGTCGAGCTCGACGAAGATGCGCGCTCGGCTCTCGTAGCTGTTGGGGATCAGGGCGACGACCAGCCACCCCGCGACGCACACCCCCCAGGCGATGGCGAGCGCGAGCCAGCGGCGGTTCCACACCGTGTGCAGCGCCGCGCGCACCTCGTCGAAAGCCTGGTCCATCGGCGCGCGATTCCTCAGAAGGTCGATTCGGGAATGATAATGACATCCCCCGGCTGAAGCATGACATTCGCCTTGCTGTCGCCATGGCGCAGAAGGTCGGCGAGGCGCAGGGCGTATTCGCGCTGGCGACCCGACTGCTTGTCGAACCGGATCAGCTTGGCGCGGTTGCCGGAGGCATACTCCGATAGCCCGCCGACCGCGATCATCGCATCCAGCACGGTCATGTTGGCGCGGTAGGGCAGGCTCGCCGGCTTTTCGGTCGCACCCACGATGCGGACCTGCTGGCTGAAGGTGCCGGCGAATTCGTTGACGATTACGCTGACCAACGGATCCTCGATATACTGGCTAAGCTGGAGGCGGATGTCCTCTTCCAGCATGGCTGGCGTCTTGCCGACGGCGGGCATGTCCTTGACCAGCGGAATCGTGATCCGACCGTCGGGCCGCACCTGGATCTTCTCGGCTCCGAGCTCCGGATTGCGCCACACATGGACGGTAAGATTGTCCAGCGGGCCTATGACGTATTCCTCGCCGGGCCCTTCCTGCAACGCGACGAAGGTCGCGGGCGGCAATTCGGTTCCACCCGTGCCAGCGCAGCTTGCCAGGCCCGATGCCATCAGCGAGAGCATTCCCAGGCCGGAAATCCTGCGTGAAATCGTCATGCTACTCGGTCCCCAAACATCACCTCGACAGGTGACCGGCGCGCCTGCTGGCAACCGCACCGCCCCTGTTCACCAAATTTCATGGCATCGAAAGGTGAACAGACAGTTAGTCATCATACGCGATCCGCCGAAACCCGGGCGATCCAACTCCGCCTGTCCCGTTCCAGTACACGCCCGCTAGACGAGGAGTTCGGCCGCCGGTCCCTGACCGAGAAACGCGCTAGGGCTTGCGCTCGCACCATAGGCGCCGGCGCAGAACACGGCAACCAGATCGCCCACCTCGGCACATGGCAAATGCGCGCGATCGGCGAGGCGGTCGAGCGGAGTGCAGAGGCACCCGACGACATTGACGATCTCTTCGGGCGCGGCGTCGAACCGGTCGGCTATCGCGAGGGGGTAGTTGCGCCGCACCACTTGACCGAAATTACCCGAGGCGGCGAGCTGGTGATGAAGGCCGCCATCGGTGACGAGAAAAGTCTCCCCATGGCTCACCTTGCGATCCACGATGCGCGTGAGATAGACACCTGCCTCCCCCACCAGATAGCGCCCGAGTTCGATGAACAGTTCGGCCCCCGCCAGGGTGTCCGGCAGTTCGGCGAAGCGCTCCTCCAGCGCGGCGCCCACCCGCCCGATGTCGAGTGGAGTGTCACCGGGAAAATAGGGAATTCCGAACCCGCCGCCCATATTGAGTTTGGGCAGAGCCAAGCCCGCCTCGCTGGCGATCCGGTCGGCGAGCACCAGGGTGTTCGCCTGCGCCTCGACCAGTGCCTCGGCATCGAGCGCCTGGCTGCCGGAGAAGATGTGCATTCCGCGAAAATCGCACCCGGCACCGACGATGTGGCGGACAAGCGCCGGGACACGATCGGCATCGACACCGAAAGGCTTGGGGCCTCCGCTCATTTTCATGCCCGATCCCTTGATCTCGAAATCGGGATTGATCCTGACGGCAAGGCACGGGGTCTGTCCCAGCCTTGCGGCGATGGCGAGCGCACGCTCCGCCTCGTTTTCACTTTCGAGATTGAGCGTGACCCCGGCGGCGATGGCCGCTTCCAGTTCCGCATCGCGTTTGCCCGGCCCGGCAAAGCTGACCCTGCCCGGGTCGGTTCCCACCGCACGGATCATGTCGAGCTCACCACCGGACGCAATGTCGAGGCCGTCGACCAGATTCGACATGGCGAGAAGAACGGGCTGGAAGCTGTTGGCTTTTATCGCATAATTGATTTTGATCCGCTGGGGCATGGCGGCGCGCAGTTTGGCCATGCGTTCTTCCAACATGTTCCGCGAATAAACGAACAGCGGCGTGCGCCCCGCCCGCTCGACCAGCGCGGCGGCGGTTTCTCCTCCTATAGTGAGTTGGCCGTTCTCTGCCCCGTATCCGCCGGGCACGGGGCCGAGCGGTTTCGGCTTGATCGCAGGCGCATCACTCATCCCGTTAGGTCCCCCGACATTCCTTCGGCCAGTTCGCGCGCGATCGCTGCTCGGTCGATCTTGCCGTTCGGGTTGAGCGGCATCGTCTCGCGCCAGTGGATCTGCTGAGGTTGCATGAAATTCGGCAGTTCGCGCGCGAGCGTCGATTTGAGCGCCTCGGCGTCGCCGCTGCCGCGTACCACCAGATGGACCGCCTGGCCGAGCCGCTCGTCCGGCACGCCGAGCGCCACCGCCTCGGCCACCAGCCCGGTCGCACGCGCGACGTCCTCGATCTCTTGCGGGCTGATCCTATTGCCGGAGCTCTTGATCATCGCATCCCTGCGGCCGACAAAATGGAGCAGCCCTTCCGCATCGCGGCGCACGCGATCGCCGGACCATACCGCCGTTCCCCCGCTCTCGCTGCCGCTAGGGGCGGCGCGGAAGCGCTCCGCCGTCCGCAAATCGTCCTGCCAATAGCCCTGCGCCACCAGTGGTCCGCAATGGACTAGCTCCCCTTCCTCGCCGGTCGCGGCGATGGCGCCGTCATCGTTCACCACAAGGATCTCGGCGAAGGGAATAGCCGTCCCCATCGAGGTCGGATGACTGTCGACGAGATCGGGATCGAGGTAGGTCGAACGGAAGGCTTCGGTGAGCCCGTACATCGGAAAAATTCGCGATTGCGGGAGGATGCGTTGCAAGTCTCGCACCAGTTCGACGGTCAGTGCGCCACCGCTGTTCGTCACTCTCCGCATTGCCGCCACCGCCTCCTGCAGCCATTCGACTTCGCAAAGCTGGACCCAGAGCGGCGGGACGGCGGCGAGTGTCGTCACGCCGTGCCGCGCGCAGGCTTTCGGCACGTCACGCGGGAAGAGATAGTCCAGCGGCACTACGCTTCCCCCGGCATACCAGGTCGAAAGAAGCTGGCTTTGCCCGTAATCGAAGGACAGCGGAAGAACGGCGAGCGTCACGTCGTCTGCCGCGAGGCCGAGATAATGCGCGACCGAAACCGCGCCCAGCCACATATTGGCGTGGCTCAGCATTACCCCCTTGGGCCTGCCGGTCGAACCGCTGGTGTAGAGGATCGCCGCCAGATCGTCCGGATCACGGTCCGATGGTTCCGGCATCGGGTCGCTGTCCGGCGCAAGAGCGAGCGCCACTTCCTCAGCGAACAAGCGGCAGGCGGCGGGTGCGTCGCCCTCCTCCAGCGTGGCGAGCCGCGCCCGCGTTCCGACCATTGCCGCCGCGCCGCTGTCGGCCAGGATATGCGCCACTTGCGCGCGCTTCAGCAGCGGATTGATCGGCACGTGGACGAGCCCCGCGCGGGCCGCAGCCAGCGGAAGCAGGCAGGTGATCTCGCCCTTTGCTGCCCAGCTGGCGACGCGAGCGCCCGGCTCGGCGACGCTCGAGAGCCATCCCGAAAGGTGCGCCAAACGCTCTCTTAACCGCTCATAGCTAACATTCTCGCCGCGCAGGACCAGCGCTGTCGCACGCGGATCGCCTCTCTCGAGAAGATGGTCGAGCGGGCGTGCAACGGGGTCTGGCGAAAGGTTCATGGAAATGGGATGGCGGCCGAGTGATGAATGCGATCAGCTATCACGACACGGTCGGCAAACTGCAAGCCCCCGATTTTGCGCCGCGCGGACCATTCGACGCTCTGGAATGGTATGCGCTGCTGGAGAAGCATGGCGCGCGGCCGGTGCTGGCGGAGGTTGGCAAAGGGGCAACGCGGTTGGTCCTGCCGCTAAGCGAAAGTAGCGACGGCATGGCCAGCCTGCGCCATCCTTTCGCCTTCGTCTGGCGGCCGCTGGCGCTTTCGGGCGAAGCGAGCGATGCCGCGCTCGTTTCGACCGCCCGCGCGCTTCGCGGCAGGACCCACCGGATCGTGCTGGACGCGCTACCCGGAGAGGATGCGACTGGCGAACGCCTCGCTGCCGCCTTTCGCAAGGCTGGCTGGATCGTCCGGCTTGAACAGAGCGACCAGAACCATGTCCTCGAGACCGGCGGGCGGAGTTTTGCCGAATACTGGGCGAGCCGGCCCGGACCACTGCGCACCACTGTGAAGCGAAAGGCGAAGAAGGTCGAGATCGCGATTGCCGAACATTTCGATCCGGACATCTGGGCCGAATACCGACGGATCTACGACCTCAGCTGGAAGACCCGGGAAGCGGATATCGCGTTGCTCGAGGATTTCGCGCGACAGGAAGCCGCCGCGGGGCACCTGCGCCTCGGTATCGCCCGGCTCGGGGAAACCCCAGTCGCTGCGCAGTTATGGAGCGTGCAGGACGGCACCGCCTATATTCACAAGCTCGCCCATGACGAGGCTTTCCGGCACCTGTCCGCCGGCACGACGCTGAGTGCCGCTCTGTTCGAGCATGTCATCGATCGCGACAGGGTGCGGCTCATCGATTTCGGAACGGGCGGCGATGCTTACAAACGCGACTGGATGGAGCGCGTCCGCGCCCGCCACACTCTCACTTGCGTCGATCCGCGGCAGTGGCGCGGGCTGCGCTTCCTTTTGCGCAAGGCCGCGGCTCGCCTTGCGCGTCCGCGGAGGCAAGGCTAAGTCGCGCAAATCGCGAACCTAACCGAGAACGATCATGCAGACCGCTCAGTCCACGGCAGGCACCAAGGCTACCGGCCCGAGCCGGATGGAACTCGATACGACGCTCAAGGCCATCCTGCGCGACGTTCTCGGGCTCGGTGAGGACCAGGTTGCCGCGTTCGACGCCGATACCGGGTTGTTCGGCCATCTGCCCGAACTCGATTCCATGGCTGTCGCGGGCCTCCTGACGGAGATGGAAGATCGCCTCGACATCCTGATCGAGGACGAGGACGTCGACGGCGAAATGCTCGAGACCTATGGCGGCCTCCTCGCCTTCGCCGAAGCCAAGACGGTCGAGACCTGAGCGGACCCATGTTCGTCGAATGGCCGGCACCCCTGCCCGGTGGCGGGGTGTCCGGAGAAATGGCGTTGACGTTCGACCGGGGGCACGAGAGGCGCCTGCTGGTCGTGCCGCCGCTGTTCGAGGAACATAACAAGCTTCGCCGGCAACTCATTGCGATTATGCGGAATCTCGACCGTGCGGGGTACGACGTCGTGCTGCCGGACCTGCCTGGCCTGAACGAGAGCGGTGAGCCGCTGGAACGCCAGACCCTGACCGGCTGGCACCACGCCATTAATGTTGCCGCGACGCATTTCGGTGCCACCCACGCCTTCGCCATTCGCAGCGCTGCGTTGCTGCTTCCCGAGCGGCTTCCGGCGGTGATCCATGCGCCGCACAAGGGCGCGCCGCTCCTGCGCGGCATGGTCCGCGCGAGAACGATCGCCGCGCGCGAGGCGGGTCGCGAAGAGAGGGCGGCTGATCTGCTCGAGATGGGACGCGAGAGCGGGCTCGATCTGGCAGGGTGGTCACTCGGTCCGCAGATGATCCGGGACCTCGAAAAAGCGGATTGTCGCATCCTTGATACCGATCGAATGATCGACCCAGCCGAAATCGGCGGTGCCCCACTCTGGTTGCGCGCCGAACCGGGCGAGGATGCCTCGCAGGCCGCCGCGCTGGCGGGAATCATCGCGGCTATCATGGGCTCGCCTTGATGAGCCGCTTTCACCTGACCTTCCCGTGCGAGGGTGACAATCTGGCCGGTACGCTAGACACGGCTCCGGCCGCTTCCGGTCTTCTAATTGTGACTGGAGGCAACGAAATTCGCAGCGGCGCCTTTCGCGGCCAGGCACGCTTGGCCTCCGAAATCGCCAGAGCAGGCTTTCCGGTCTTTCGCTACGACCGGCGCGGCGTGGGCGATAGCGAGGGCGAAAACCGCGGCTTTCGCCACAGCGCTGCCGACATCCGCGCAGCTTTCGCCAGCTTTCGCGTCGTAGCGCCGCAGGTCGAGCGTGTGGTCGGCTTCGGCAATTGCGACGCGGCGTCCGCCTTGATGCTCGCACAGGGTGCGGGCTGCGACGCGCTCGTCCTCAGCAACCCATGGACTATCGAGGGGCCCGACGAGGGCAGTCCTACGGACGCAAGTGCCCTGCCCCCGGCTGCAATCCGCGCACGCTATCTGGCGAAGTTGAAGAAACCACGCGAGGTCCTGCGACTTGTCTCGGGTGGCGTGAATTACCGCAAACTGTTTCGCGGACTGGCCCGGGCCGCGGGTCCGAAAGAGCAGACAAGTTCCCTCGCCGTGGAACTGGGCAACGGCCTCGATGCGTTCTCGGGTCCGGTCCGTATCCTGCTGGCCGATAACGATAGAACCGCCCAGGTCTTCGCCGATCAATGGCCCCCGGGCGATAGCCGGATCGTCAGCTGTCCCAACGCAGGCCACGCATACGTGGAGCCGGACGCGAATGAATGGCTGCGCGAACAACTGCTCGCCGCCTTGCGAGGCTAGCGAAGGAACAGGCTGGTCAGCTCGACGTGGGTCGACCACCGGAACTGACCGACCGGACGCAGAATCTCGAGCCGGAACCCCGCGTCGACGAGGGTGCGGGCATCGCGCGCCCAGCTTGACGGATTGCAACTGATGTAGCCGACACGCTCGACCTTGCTCGCGGCGATCTCCCGGATCTGGTCGCGCGCACCAGCCCGAGGTGGATCGAGAAGCACGGCTTCGAAACGGTTCAATTCATCGGGCTGGAGTGGTGCGCGGAACAGATCGCGATGCAGGGCGGACACTCTGCGCGCATGGCGATTGGCAGCGGCGAGGCAGGCCAGATGGGCATCACGCGCAGCCTCGACCGCCAGAACCCGGGTTTCGGGCGTCAACGCAAATGCGAAGGTCCCCAGCCCGGCGAAGAGATCTGCGACCGTTGCGGCCTCGCCGAGGAACGACCGCGCATCGGCTACCAGTGCTTGTTCACCATCGAGCGTGGGTTGGAGGAAGGCAGCGGGCGGCAGCGCTACGGGAACACCTGAGAGCGAGACGGTTACCGGCTGCGGCTCCCACAGATTTTCCGGCCCGAAGCCCTGATCGAGAGACAGACGCGCGAGGTTCTGCTCGCGCGCAAAGTCGAGCATTGTCTCCGTCGGACCGAGACCGTCGAGTTCCAGTCCGGAAATCGCCACATCGACGCCTTGGTCCGCAAGGGTCAGCGCTACATCGACCGGACGCTTGCCTGCCGCCCCGGCGAGCGCCTTTCGCAAGGGAATCACGAGATCGAACAGTTCGGGTCGCATGACCGGGCATTCGGTGATGTCGATGATGCGGTGAGAGCCGGCTTCGCGAAAGCCCAGGACGACTCCTGCCCCGGTTCTCAACCCATGCAGTGTTGCGCGGCGGCGGCTCCGCGGGGGTGAGAGATGCGTGGGAAGAAGCTTCCCTATGGCGATTTCCTGCGATGCGGCGGCATGGGTCACCCGATCGGTGACGTACTGGCGCAGTGCATCCTCGTCCGCATGTTGAAGCTGACAGCCCCCGCAGCGCGCAAAATGGCGGCATGGGGGATCAACATGGTGGGGACCTCTCTGCAACTTCCCCTCGGCAAGGATGATATCGCCGGGCACCCCGCCTGCCACATGGCGACCGGACGCGGTGACGCCATCCCCCTTGGCGGCGATGCGGACGACCGGCTCGGCGCCTTGCTGGTGGATTTCACTCACAGGAACAAGGCCAGCGCGGCCCGCACTGCGTCTGCAAGCTGGCCGGCCGTGAAGGAAGGGCCCGCGAGGCGCGACGCTTCCTGATGAAGCCAGACCGCCTCTTGCGTCGCGCCGACTGCATCTCCGGTGACGGCAAGCCGCGCCGCGATCATGCCGGCGAGCACATCGCCCGATCCGGCGACCGAAAGCCAGCTTGATCCCTGCGGGAAATAGACCACGCCGCCCTGCGCCGGGGCGAGCAGCGTATCTGGTCCTTTCGCGAGCACCGTGAGGCCGGTGGCATCGCGAAGTCCGATCGCGCGGTCGCGCTTGTCAGTCGCGGTAATGTCGAAAGTTTCGCAGAGCTTCGCCAGTTCGCCGTCATGTGGAGTGACCACCATCTTCGCAGGATCTGCGCCGTCGAGCATCGCCCGGTCGAGCAGATGCAGCGCGTCGGCGTCCAGAACCAGATTGTGGCCCGAGTTCAAAGCAGCGCGAAGCCTGTCTCGTGCTTCGGAACCGCGCCCCAGACCGGGGCCTATCAGCACGGCACCGATCCGTTCGTCGTCAAGCGCCTCGCCCAGAGCGCCATCTTCAATTACCAGTTCGGCCGGAGCGTCCGGATGCGAGTGGTCGCTGAACAGCTTCACGTAACCCGCGCCTGCATGCATTGCCGCGAGCGAGGAAAGCAGCGGCGCGCCCGGCATTTCGCCCGCGACAACGGCAACCAAGCCGCGCGTGTATTTTTGGCTGTCCGGTTCCGGCGGATGAATGCGCGGGCGTTCGGATAAACGTTCGGCCGGGTCTTTCAGGTCTAGCCCGATCGGGACAAGTCGCGTGTTGCCCATGTCAGCGCGCGCGGGCATGAGGAAATGCGCGCGCTTCCACGCTCCTAGAGCGAGCGTGTGATCGTATCTGTGAGAAGCGCCGAGCCATTCCCCGCTATCGGCAAAAATCCCGCTCGGCACATCAATTGCGATGCGAATCGAATGACTTGGACACGCGAGTTCGAGCAGTTTCGCGAACTCGCCCTCCACCTTCCGCGAGAGGCCGTAGCCGAACAGGCAATCGACCAGCACCTCGCCGCTTGAAGACACGAGGGTTTTTGCGATTTCCCCCGAAAAGCCGTCGCGAGCCCTGCGCGCCGTTTCGCTCGCAGGCTCTACCGGAGCGACGACGGTGACGGTGAGGCCTCTCCGTTGCAGCGTTTCGGCGATCACATATCCGTCGCCGCCATTATTGCCCGGACCGCAAAGCACTGTAACGGCGCGCCCCGCCGCGATTCGCCAAATCCAGTCCGCAGCACCCCCGCCCGCTCGCTGCATGAGCTGCCATTCGGAAACACCGCTATCCATGGCAGCACGCTCCGCAGCGCGCATCTCCTCGACCGACAGGACATGATCAGTCATTGCCCTTCTCCTGCGAGCCGGAGGATGGCACAGCGTAGCGATCACGACCGACTGCAAATGTGATGCGTTCCCCGCCGGCGTCCTCGCTCGCGATCAATTCGTCGGCGCCGTCAGTGACCTCGAACGCGCCGTCCGGACTGGTGATAAAGCGGCGGAAACCGCCGTCGGGGTGATGGATAATGAATTCTCCGCCATTTCCGACTTTCTCAACCGTGCAGGAAGTTTCGAATGCCTGCGTCCCATCGAGCGCGCAGTCGATCTTCTGCCCGGCCGGTGCCGCCTTGGCATCTGGCGATTGAGAACATCCCGCGAGAGCCGCGAGCGCAAGGGGGAGAGAAAGTGTCCGCATGGTTCGCGCGGCTGCCACGCCAGCGCCCGCGCCGCAAGATCGCCGAACGCGATCAGGCGCTTTCGAGCGCGAGCAGGGTTCGTCCCGCAATGTCAGCGACCATCGTTGCCCAGCGCGCTTGGCCGGCTTCCGTGGCGATCTGGTCGTTGCGTATTTCGATGGTCAGGTAGGGAAGACCACGAGCCTCGGCATGACGGTCCATCGTCGCATTGAGCTGCTTGCCGGAATAGGGCTCATTGTCGCCTACGGTGAGACCCTGTTCGCCGAAAAGGCGAATGGCATGTTGCGCGGCGCGGTCATCCTGATTGTAGAGAAGCGCGACTTCCCACGGACGTGCTTCCTCGCTCGTTCTCAGCTTCGGCGTGAAACTGTGAATCGCGACCAACATTCGAGGCCGAATGTCGTCGATCATCCGCGAAAGAGCATCGTGATAGGGGCGGTGGAAGCGGTTCAGACGCATCGCGACATCCGCGCCGATGTTACCGGCGATCAGATGCCCGTCGCTTTCCGTCGGGACCACGGCCCGCTCGTCTTCCTTGCGATGCAGGTCGCACACGAGGCGGCTGACAGTCGCGATGTGAGCGGGAATCCCATGTCGGCGAGCGATGCGGTCGGCCACACCCTCCACTCCGATATCGACCGCAATATGCGTATCGAGCAGCGACCGCTCGATGCCGAGTTCGATGTTCGGCGGAACGAAGTTCGAAGCGTGATCCGCAACGCAGAGAATATCGCTCGAACCGGACTGGCCGATCTGCCTGTAAGGCTTGCCATCGATCATCGCAGCTTTCCTTCCATCAGCCACCAGTGCGGATGGGCGGCGCGAAGTGACGTCGCGGCGTCGGAGCATTCCCGCGCCGTGGAGAAGAGCGCGAAGCACGTCGCGCCCGAGCCCGACATACGGGTCAGCCAGGCGCCGGTTCCATTCAGCGCGCTCAGAACCTCCGAAATCTGCGGGACGAGTGTGATCGCAGGGGCTTCGAGATCGTTGCGCCCGGCAAGTGCGATCTCGCGCGCGGAGCCTTCGGGAAGAGCGCCGCGATCCTCGCCGTCCCATTCGGCGAAAACCGGCCCGGTGGCGAGCGGAACTCGCGGGTTAACTAGGAGAACAGGCGTGCCTGTGAGACTGTCTTCCGCCAAGGGTTCCAGTTCGGTCCCGGTCCCGCGACCGATGCAGGTGCGGCTGTCGATGCAGGCAGGAACGTCGGCGCCGAGCGAGGCTGCCCTTTCCCGCCAGTCGTCGGGTAGGCCGTAGCACTCGCGCACGATCCGGAAGACGGCGCCGGCATCGGCCGAACCGCCTCCGAGCCCCGCCGCGACCGGAAGGTTTTTCTCCAGCGCTACCGCAAGCCCTTCTGTCCGGGGCAGCTTCCCGAGCGCCTCGGCGACGATATTTCTGGGAAAATCCCCCAGTTGGGGCGCGAACTCGCCAAGGACTCTCAGCTCGTCCTGCGACGATGCCCGAACGGACAGTTCGTCGCCGCTGTCAACAAAGGCGAACAGCGTTTCGAGCTCGTGATATCCATCATTTCGCCGCGCACGGACATGCAGGGCAAGGTTGATCTTGGCGTAGGCGGTTTCTCGCATGGCTGGCTGCTCTCCCGAGACTTCGGGAGAACCGTTACATGTTCGGATAGTTCGGACCGCCCCCGCCTTCTGGCGTGGTCCATTCGATGTTCTGGTTCGGATCCTTGATGTCGCAGGTCTTGCAGTGGACGCAGTTCTGCGAATTGATGACGAAGTTCATCTCGCCCGTCCCTTCCTGCTCGACCCATTCATAGACCCCGGCAGGGCAATAACGGGTCGAGGGGCCGGCAAAGACTTCCAGCTCGCTGCGCTTTTGCAGGTCCCAGTCCTTCACCTTCAGGTGGCAGGGTTGGTCCTCGGCGTGGTTGGTGTAGCTGTAGGCGACGCTCGTCAGCCGGTCGAAGGTGATCTCCCCATCGGGCTTGGGATAATCGATCGGCTTGTAGAGATCGGCGCGTTGCAGATGCTCGTGATCGCGATGGTGCTTCATCGTGATCGGGAGGCCGATGCCGAGTTGACGCATCCACATGTCAACGCCCGCGACGATCGTGCCGATATCGCCGCCGAATTTCGAGACTGCGGGTTGCGCGTTCTTCACCTTCTTGAGCTCGGTCGCGATCCAGCTCGAGCGCACGGAGGCGTCGTAATCCATCAGCTCGGTGTGCTCGGCACCGCCGGCGATCGCTGACGCGATGCTCTCGGCGGCGAGCATACCGCTCTTCATCGCGGTGTGGCTGCCCTTGATCCGCGGCACGTTGACGAAGCCAGCTGCACAGCCGACCAGCACGCCGCCGGGAAAGGCGAGCTTGGGCACGGATTGCCAGCCACCCTCGTTGATCGCGCGACCTCCATAGGCGACGCGCTTTCCGCCTTCGAGCATGTGGCGGATCGCCGGATGCTGCTTCCAGCGCTGGAATTCCTGGAAGGGAGAGACGTAGGGGTTCTTGTAGTCGAGCGCGGTGACGAAACCGATCGCGACCTGATTGTTCGCCTGGTGGTAGATGAAGCCTCCGCCCCAACTCTCGCTTTCCGAAAGCGGCCAACCCTGGGTGTGGATCACGAGCCCCGGCTTGTGCTTGCCGGGCTCGATGTCCCACAATTCCTTGACGCCCAGACCGTAGACCTGCGGCTGGCAATCCGCCTCCAGATCGTACTTGCCTTTCAGCATCTTGGTGAGGTTTCCTCGCACGCCTTCCGCGAACACGGTGTACTTGGCGTGGATTTCCATTCCGGGCTGGTAGTCGGGCTTGTGTTCGCCTTTGGCATCGACGCCCATGTCCTGCGTGACGACTCCGGTAACTTTGTCGCCGTCAAACATTACCTCGGCGGCAGGGAAGCCGGGAAAGACCATGACGCCCGCCTCTTCGGCTCGCTCGCCCAGCCAGCGGGTGAGATTGGCGAGGCTGACCGTGTAATTGCCGTCGTTGGACATGAAGGGCGGCATCATGATGTGCGGCATCTCGCGCTTGCCGCGCGCGCTCATCACCCAGTGCTGATTGTCGATAACCGGCGTTTCCTTCATCGGACAATCGCTGTCGCGCCAGTCCGGAAGAAGTTCGTCCATTGCCTTGGGGTCAACCACCGCACCAGAGAGGATGTGCGCGCCGATCTCGCTGCCCTTTTCGAGCACGACGACCTCGAGTTCCTCGTTAAGCTGCTTCAGCCGGATCGCGGTAGCGAGGCCCGCCACGCCGCCCCCGACGATGACGACATCGCAGGGCATGGATTCGCGTTCGCTCATATCTCTCTCTTCTCGTCGCAATTGCGTGCTGCAACGCCTTGACCCACGGCCCGGCAGGAGGTCAAGACCGCAGCGAATGACTGTGCTTGGGCGATGAATCAGCATACCACCCTTCTCGACGGCTACAAAGCCGCGCTCGACTGGTGGCGCGAGGCCGGGGTGGACATGGACTTCGCCGACGAACCGGCTGACTGGCTCCGCGCCGCCGAGCCCGAAGCCGTAGCGGAAACGCCGCCCGCCCCGCCGCCCCGGCCGCGCGAGAAGAACGCGCTGGAACGCGCGCTGGCGGACACGCAGATCGCCCAACCGATTGGTGGTGAGCGCACGAACTGGCCGAAAACGCTTTCCGAATTCCGCGAATTCTGGCTGCACGAGCCATCGCTTGACGATGGCCGCATGGGTGAGCGGGTGGTTCCGCGGGGCACGGCCGGAGCGCGAGTCATGATGCTCGTCGGCCAGCCCGACGACAGCGATCGCGAACTGCTACTGTCGGGCGAACAGGGTCGGGTTGCCGAAGCCTTTGCCCGCGCCGCCGGACTTTCCGAAAACGAAATCTATATTGCCAGCGCGCTTCCTCGCCCGACGCCGTTGCCCGACTGGGAAGCGCTTGCCGCGCGCGGACTGGCAGATGTGCTACATCTTCACATCCGCCTCGCCGAACCACAGCGCCTGTTGGTGTTCGGCCGCGGTCTCGCCCCCCTTCTCGGCAAGGCCACCGAGGAAGGCAATGTGAATGGGTGCCCCGTCATGGTAGCCCCCTCTCTCGAGAATATCGACCGCTCGCCCTCGCGCAAAAAGCGGTTCTGGAACAACTGGTTGGAGTGGACTTCTTGAAACTGCGCAACTGCCTGATCGCTGCCGTGACCCTTGCGGGCATGGCTGGCCTCACGCCGCTCGCCGCCAATCCCCAGAGCGTCGCCTACTTCACGCAGGGGCGCCCGGCGGCTCTGCCCGTGCTGCTGTCGAACGACGACCGCCTCTATTATGCCTCGCTCTACGAGGCGATCGACGCGAGGAACTGGGACCGGGTCGAACTCGCTCTGACCCAGCGGATGGAAGGGCCGCTGCACGGGGCCGCGCTCGCGGAATACTACCTTCATCCGGAAAGCCCGCGGATCGAACTGCCGCGCCTCACCGCCTGGCTCGATCGCTATGCGAGCCTGCCGCAGGCCGCCGGTATCATTCGGCTCGCCCAGACGCGCGGGTTGTCCTACGCGCCTGACCTCCCGCGCGAGCGGCAATTGCAGCGGCAGGGCGGTTTCACGCGCCGCACCCTGCCCTCAGGCATTTCCGACGGAACCATGCCGGGCGACATCTCGACCGCCATCCTCGATCGGATCAAGACCGACGATCCCGATGGCACGCGGCTGCTGCTCGACGGCATCGACGCCTCGCTTTCCCCAGAGGCGCGGGCCGAGTGGCGCCAGCGCGTGGCCTGGAGCTACTATATCGAGAACCGCGATGCCGAGGCGTTCGGCATGGCCCAAACCGTGTCCGCCGGCTCCGGCCCGTGGGTCGCGGAAGGGGAATGGGTCGCGGGGCTTTCCGCTTGGCGGCTGGGCGACTGCGCCAGCGCGACCGACGGTTTCCAACGCGCGGCGGGCCTCTCCACCGATCCCGAACTGACCGCCGCGGCGCAGTACTGGGCGAGCCGCGCGCTGCTGCGCTGCCGGCGCCCGGAAGCCGCCGCCGAGCAGTTGCGCGGCGCCGCCCGTTTCGTCGAGACACTCTACGGCATGCTAGCCCGCGAGCAGTTGGGACAGGAACTGCCCGACGACCACGCCCGGCCCGACCTCACCGCCGCCGACTGGCAGCGCCTGTCGGACGAGCCTGCAGTGCAGCAGGCAGTGATGCTCTACGATCTAGGCCGCCGCGCGCAGGCGGAAGAAGCGCTGCAATATCAGGTGCGTGTGGGCGATCCCGGAGAATTCGCTTCACTCTCGCGCCTCGCCCGCAGCCTTGGCCTGCCGGGCGCCCAGACCTTCATGGCTTACAACGCGCCGCGGGGTGTGGGGGCCGATCCCTATCTGCGCTGGCCGATCACGACTCAGACCCCCTATGGCGGCTGGCGGGTCGATCCCGCGCTCGCCTATGCCCACGCCTTGCAGGAATCGAATTTTCGCGAGCGCGTGGTCAGTCCGGCGAATGCCATCGGGCTGATGCAGGTGAAGCCGATCACGCAGCGCGAATATGCAGCCTCGATCAATATGAGCGCGGCGTCGGACCTGAAAGAGCCGGCGACCAACCTTGCCTTCGGGCAGCGGACGCTGGAGGCGCTGGCCGGCGCGAACTACACGCGCGGTCACCTGCCCAAGGTGATGGCCGCCTACAATGCCGGCCCGACGCCCGTCGCGCGGTGGGAAAGCGAGATCGTCGACCAGAACGATCCGCTGCTCTACATGGAATCGATCCCCTATTGGGAGACGCGCAGCTACGTGAACATCGTGATGCGCAATTACTGGATGTATCTGCGCCAGGCCGACGCCCCCGCCCCCAGCCGCACGGCTCTCGCCCAGAACGATTGGCCCCTCTTTCCCTCGGAGCGATAGCATGGCGATCGACGAAAACCGCAGCTTCCGCCCAATCAACATCGCCGTCCTGACAGTGTCCGACACGCGAACCGCAGCCGACGACACGTCGGGCGACATTCTCGCCGCGCGGATCGAGAGCGCGGGTCATAACCTCGCGGCGCGCGAGATCAGCCGCGACAGCCAGAACGAGATTGTCGCGCACCTCCACCGCTGGATCGAGGACGAGGACATCGACGCGGTCGTCACCACTGGTGGCACCGGGTTAACGGGGCGCGATGTGACGCCCGAGGCGCTCGACCGGATCAAGGACCGCGACATTCCGGGCTTTGGCGAGCTGTTCCGCTGGATCAGCTACGAGACGATTGGCACCAGCACGATCCAGAGCCGTGCCTGCGCGGTGCTGGCGCGGGGGACGTATATCTTCGCCCTTCCCGGCTCCAACGGAGCGGTGAAGGACGGGTGGGACCGGATCCTCGCCGAGCAGCTCGACAGCCGGAACCGGCCCTGCAATTTCGTCGAGTTGATGCCCCGCCTGCGGGAGAAATAATTCCGGGACTGGCACGGCGACAATGTTCTCTGTATGTTCCATTCGTGGAACGACGACTCGCCCCTGCCGTCGCCGGGCGCGGCGCCCAGTCGGTTGATGTACCGACCCGTTTCGGCTTGGCGACGCGCGAAGTGGACGGCGACTGGCGCGATTACGTGGAAAGTCTGGACGGCCCGGCGGTAAAGTTGCGCACTTTCGTGACGGAAGAGCGTCCAAAATCAATACTGTCGTTCAACCGCTCGCCCGACATCTTCTTCGATCGCTCGGTGAACGCCTATCGCGGTTGCGAGCATGGCTGCGTCTACTGCTTTGCGCGGCCGACCCATGCCTATCACGATTTGTCGCCGGGCCTCGATTTCGAGACCCGCCTTTTCGCCAAGCCCAATGCGGCAGAGCTTCTTCGCGCGACACTCGCCAAGTCCAATTACCGCCCCCGGCCGATCGCGATGGGAACGAACACCGATCCCTACCAGCCGATCGAACGGCGATACCGGATCACCCGCGAGGTTCTGGAGGTATGCTTCGATGCCCGGCATCCGGTCACCATCACCACCAAGTCCGACCGGGTCTGCGACGATATCGATTTGCTGGCGGAGATGGCGAGGATGCGGCTGGTGGCGGTGGCCATCTCGGTCACCAGCCTCGATCCCCTGTTGTCGGCAAAGCTTGAACCGCGCGCAGCTTCACCGTCCAAGCGCTTGTCAGCGCTTGAAAAACTGGCGGAAGCGGGCGTGCCGACCCACTGTTCGGTCGCCCCAGTGATCCCGGCCATCACGGACGAGTTCATGGAGGAGATCGTGCAGCGCGCCGCCGCCAACGGGGTGGGCAGCGTAGGCTGGATACCGCTGCGCCTGCCGCACGAGGTCGCGCCGCTGTTCCGCGAGTGGCTGTCGGTCCATTTCCCGGAGCGGGGCGACAAGGTGATGAGCATCGTCCGCTCGATCCGCGGGGGAAAGGACAACGACCCCGACTTTTTCACCCGCCTGCGCCCGACCGGCGTATGGGCCGACATGTTCCGCGCCCGCTTTCGCCTGGCATGCAAGCGCGCCGGGATCGGCAAGAACACGTTCGAGCTGGACTGCACCCGGTTCCGCCCCCCGGAGACCGGCGGTCAGATGCGGCTTCTCTGACCGCGCGGCGAGCGGAGGTCAGTCCGGGCGCTTCATCCGGAACAGCGCCTCCGGACCGATCTCGAAATAATCTGCCGGCCCCCCGCCCCGGGTGATCGGGCGCGGGCGGGCGGTCTGGTAGATGCCATTGTCCAGCATCGCCTCGTCGATATGGATGCCGACCGCCTCTCCGATGACGAGCCACTGGTCGAGCGTTTCGCCTTCCTTGTTTTGCAGGCGGATCAGCTGGGTAAGCCGGCATTCGAAATGAACTGGACTGCCGGCGACACGGTCGGGCTTCACCACGCTCGAAGGCAATGCCGCGATCCCCGCCAGATCGAATTCGTCGACCTCGGCCTCCACGCTGGCCGAACTCGCATTCAGCGCCTCGGCCTGCGCTCTGGTCGCAAGGTTCCACACGAATTCGCTGGTCTGCTCGATGTTTGCGACCGTGTCCTTCCACCCCGATGAGGAGAAGGCGATCAGCGGCGGAGTGTAGTTGATGAGGTTGAAGAAGCTGTAGGGCGCAAGGTTCCGCACACCCGTTTCCGACAGGGTGGATATCCAGCCGATCGGACGGGGGGCGACGATGGCGTTCAGCGGATCGTGCGGCAGGCGATGCCCGTCCGCCGGACGATAGAAGTGGAACCGGCTCATATATGGTCCGGAACCCGCCACGGTCCGCGGTGTTCCGCACTTCGATCAGCGAGGGACCGGCGTCAGAACCCCTCGCCCGAGGCGCCCGGCGCAAACCGCACCAACCGGCTGTCGCGAAGCGCCGCCGTCCTGTTGACCACCGCCTTCTGATATTCGGTGTCCTTGATCATTTCGAAGAAGGCGTCGGCGCTCGGATAGGAAGCGATGAAGCCGTCGTGCCAGTGCATCGCTTCGGGGCCGGTGACGACGGTCTGGAAGGCGCCGCGCCAGACGATGCTGCCGCCCACCCGGCGGAAGATCGGGCCGCTGGTCTTGCCGTATTCCTGATAGGCTCGCCGGCCGCTCCAGCCTTTCGCGGCATTTTCGTGCCCGTCGGGATAGTCCGCTTCCTCGCGGTACTGAAGGAGGTTCAGCATGTGGATCGGCTCGTCGCGGGGCAGGTCCTTGAAGGCCTCGAAATTGGCGCGGCTCGGGTCGATATAGCGTTCGGTCATCGTTTCGGGCTCCTCAGATTGTCATGTCGCGCCATTCGCCGGGGGCGAGCCCGTCGAGGCGCCATTCGCCGACCTGCCAGCGCACCAGGCGCAGGGTCGGCAGACCGACAGCGGCGGTCATCCGGCGCACCTGTCGGTTGCGCCCCTCGGTTATGGTCAATTCGATCCAGCTGTCGGGCACGTTCTTGCGGTAGCGCACCGGCGGGTCGCGTGACCAGAGCGACGGAGGGTCGATCCGGCGCGCCTCCGCAGGACTGGTGCGCCCGTCCTTCAGATCGATGCCGCCCCGCAACCGGGCGATCCGCTCCTCATCGGCCTCCCCTTCGACCTGTGCGAGATAGGTCTTGGTCATCTTGTGCTTCGGCTCGGCGATGCGCGCCTGCAAGCGCCCGTCATCGGTCAGCAGCAGCAGCCCCTCGCTGTCCTTGTCGAGCCGGCCCGCCGGATAGACGCCGGGCACGTCGACCAGATGGGCCAGTGTGTCCGCCGCCCCTTCCTTTCCTCCGGTGAACTGCGAGAGCACACCGAAGGGCTTGTTGAGCAGGATCAGGCGCGCCATCCGGATAGCTACTCCGCGTCGGGCAGGCGGTAGTCGGAGAACCTTTCGCGCAGGTCCTTCTTGCTGATCTTGCCGGTCGCGGTGTGCGGGATTTCGTCGATGAACTCCACCGCGTCGGGCAACCACCACTTGGCGACCCTGCCTGAGAGGAACTCGACGATCTCCTCGCCCGAGCATTCGGCCCCATTCTTGCGGACAACGAACAGCACCGGCCGCTCGTCCCATTTCGGATGGTGCATCCCGATGCAGGCCGCTTCGGCGACGGCGGGATGGCCGACCGCTTCGTTTTCGAGCTCGACCGAGCTGATCCACTCGCCGCCGGACTTGATGACGTCCTTGGTCCGGTCGGTGAGCTGGAGCGTGCCGTCCGGATGGAGGATGCCGACATCGCCGGTGTCGAACCAGCCATCGGCATCGACTGCGTTCTCTTCAGCCTTGAAGTAGCGCTTGATCACCCATGGCCCGCGAATTTGGAGGGCGCCCGCCGTCTCGCCGTCGCGCGGGAGTTCCTTCGTTCGGTCGTCAAGGTCGACCGTGCGCAGTTCCACGCCGAAGGTCGGCCGGCCCTGCATCATGGTCTTTGCGACCTTTTCCTCGAAGGACAGCTCGTCCCAGTTCGCGGTCGGGCCGCCGACGGTACCGATCGGGCTCGTCTCGGTCATGCCCCAGGCATGCTGGACGCGCGTGCCGTTGCGCATCAGCCGCTCGATCATGAATTTGGGCGCGGCCGATCCGCCGATCGTCGCTGCCTTGAGCTTTGGCAGATCCTTGCCCGCCGCGTCGCAATGCTGGAACGTGGCTAGCCACACGGTCGGCACGCCGGCGCTGTCGGTCACGCCTTCGCGGTCCATCAGATCGCACAGCACCGCCGGATCGTTGACCGCGGAGAAGACGAACTTGATCCCCGCCATCGCGCCCGCATAGGGCAGGCCCCAACTCGCCGCGTGAAACATCGGCACCACCGGCAGCATCACGCTCGACGCGCTGAAATTGAAGGCGGCAGGCTGCAACCCGGCCAGCGCATGCAGCATGGTCGAGCGGTGCTCGTACTGCACGCCCTTGGGATGGCCGGTGGTCCCGCTGGTGTAGCAGATCATGCAGGGATCGGTCTCGGCCCCGCGCACCCATTCGTAATCCCCGTCCTGCTCGCCGATCCAGTCCTCGAAGGCGGGGGCGTGCGCTGCGAAATCGTAGCAGATGAAATGCTCGACCGTGGCCCAGCGATCGCGCATCTGGTCGACGATCGGCTGGAACGCCGCATCGTAGAGAAGCACCCGGTCCTCGGCATGATTGACAATGTATTCGAGCTGATCCTCGAACAGCCGCGGATTGACGGTGTGGAGCACCCCGCCCATCCCCGCCACGCCGAACCAGCTGACAAGATGGCGCGCATGGTTCATCGCCAAGCTGGCCACCCTGTCGCCCGGCTTCACGCCGAGCGCTTCCAGCGCCTGCGCCAGCTTCAGCGCATCGCGGCGGATGCCCGACCAGTCGGTGCGGGTCTCATTGCCGTCGGCCCAGCGAGTCACGATCTCGCGCGATCCGGCCTCGCGCGCGGCGTGGTCGATCACATGCGTCACCCGCATGGTCCAGTCCTGCATGGCGCCTGATGCACTGGTCGGGGCCCGGGCCGGTGATTGGTTGGGTACTTGAGTGCCCATCGCTGTTCTTCTCTCCCGCTGCGGTCCCCGCATTGGCGCGGAAATCCGTTTCCTCGCGGGGATCATGGCGAGTGCGCGCGCCCTTGGCAATCGCACAATCCGGCCCTTTCGCGCGCCGGACCGTCGCGATTTCGCGATCAGGCGACGAGGCGCAGATGGCCTCCGCCGCGCCGCGTGGTCAGCTGCACTTCGGCCAATCCCGGCACGCCGGCGAGCCGTTCGGCAAGCTCCCCGTCGAGCCGGAAATCGCGCCCGAGGCGGAGCACCGGCTCGATCGCGGTGCCGGTGCGCAGCGTGGCGATGACCTCTCCGGTGCCCTCCCGCTCGCCCAGCTCGGCTTCGAGCGCGGCGAGCCCGGCTTCCTCAGTGATCTCCAGCGTCAGCAGCATCCGCGCATCGGCGCCGAGCTTTGCGAGCGGCGTGGCGTTGCGGACAGTGACGCGCGGCGGTTCGTCGGGGCTGGGACTGTCGAGCTCGACGTTGAGGAGCACACAGGTCCCGTCCTTCACCCATTCCTCGAACTGCGGGACGAGGCTTTCTTCGAAACAGGCGGCGCTGAACTGGCCCGAACTGTCGGAGAAATCGGCGCGCACGAAGGGCTTGCCGCGCCGCGTCGTGCCCTTGTTCACTTTCTCGACCATGGCCGCCATCACCGCCGGCGCGCGGCCGCCCGACGGGCCGCCGCCACCCATCAGCGAAGCGTAGGAACGCGCGCCGTTCGCGCTGGCAACCTGCCGCCAGCTCTCAACCGGATGGGCGGAGAAATAGAAGCCGAAATTGTCCTTCTCGCGCGCCATCTTCTCGGCCCGCGACCACGGTTCGACGGATTTGAGGCGGAGGTCCGCGACCTGCTGGTCCTCGCCCCCGAACAGTCCGCCCTGCCCGCTCGACCGCTCGCGCTCCGCCGCATCGGCAACGGCCAGCAGCATGTCGGCATTCGCAAACACTTTCGCGCGGTCGGGCTCCAGCTCGTCGAGCGCGCCGGCGGCGGCCAGCGCCTCCAGCCCGCGCGAGTTCATGGCGCCCTTGGGCAGGCGTTCGAACAGGTCCTTGAGGCTGGCGTAATCACCGCTCGCCTCGCGCTCGGCGACGATCGCGTCCATCGCCTTCTCGCCGACATTGCGGATCCCGGCGAGAGCGTAGCGCACGCCGTAGCCCTCCTCGGTCGGCTCGACCGTGAACTCGGCGACGGAGCGATTGATGCTGGGCGGCAGCACCGCGATGTCGTGGCGGCGCGCATCGTCCACGAACAGCGCCAGCTTTTCCGACTGGTGCATGTCGAAGCACATCGAGGCGGCGTAGAATTCCTCCGGGTAATGCGCCTTCATCCACGCCGTCTGATAGGCGAGCAGCGCGTAGGCGGCGGCGTGGGACTTGTTGAAGCCGTAACCCGCGAACTTGTCGATCAGGTCGAACAGCGCGTTCGCTTCCTTGGGCGCGATGTTCGACACCGTGCCGCAGCCGTCGATGAAACGCTGGCGCTGAGCATCCATCTCGGCCTGGACCTTCTTGCCCATTGCGCGGCGCAGCAGGTCGGCATCGCCGAGCGAATAGCCGGCGAGAATCTGCGCCGCCTGCATCACCTGTTCCTGATAGACGAAGATGCCGTAGGTTTCGGCGAGAATCCCCTCGAGTTTGGCGTGCGGATATTCGATCGCCACCTCGCCCGCCTTGCGCTTGCCGAACAACGGGATGTTGTCCATCGGGCCGGGCCGGTACAGAGAGACCAGCGCGATGATGTCCTCGAACTTGGTCGGCTTCACCGCGGTCAGCGTGCGGCGCATCCCTTCCGATTCCAGCTGGAACACGCCAACCGTGTTGCCCGCCTTCATCAGCTCGTAGACTGCCGGATCGTCGAGCTCGAGGCGGGCGAGATCGATCGTCACGCCACGCTTTTCGAGAAGGTCGGTCGCCTTGCGCAGGACCGAGAGGGTCTTGAGGCCGAGGAAGTCGAACTTCACCAGCCCGCTGCTCTCGACATGCTTCATGTCGAACTGGGTCACCGGCATGTCCGAGCGCGGATCACGGTACAGCGGGACCAACTGCGCCAACGGCCGGTCGCCGATCACCACACCCGCGGCGTGGGTCGAGGAATTGCGCGGGAACCCCTCGAGCTGCATCGCCAGATCGACGAGCCGCTTCACTTGGTTGTCGTTGTCGTATTCACGCTTGAAATCGGCCGCGCCGTTGAGCGCGCGTGGCAAGGTCCACGGGTCGGTCGGATGGTTGGGCACCATCTTGCACAGCCGGTCGACCTGGCCGTAGCTCATCTGCAGGATACGGCCCGTATCGCGCAGCACGGCGCGCGCCTTGAGCTTGCCGAACGTGATGATCTGCGCGACGTGATCGTGGCCGTATTTGCCCTGAACATAGCGGATCACCTCGCCCCGGCGGGTTTCGCAGAAGTCGATGTCGAAGTCCGGCATCGAAACGCGTTCGGGGTTGAGGAAGCGCTCGAACAGCAGGCCGAGCCGGATAGGATCGAGATCGGTGATGGTCAGCGCCCAGGCGACCAAGCTGCCCGCGCCCGAGCCACGCCCCGGCCCGACCGGAATGCCCTGATCCTTCGCCCATTTGATGAAGTCGGCAACGATCAGGAAATAGCCGGGAAAGCCCATCTGGTTGATGACGCCAACCTCGAAATCGAGCCGGTCGACATAGGTCCTAAGTTCCTCGTCCGATAAAGGCCCGTAAGGCTCGAGCCGGGCGGCAAGGCCGCGCCGCGCATCCTCGGCCAGCATCCGTGCCTCGCCTTCGAGATCGCCGGCAAGGCTCGGCAGGATGGGATCGCGCATCGGCGGGGCGAAGGCACAGCGCTGGGCGATGACCAGCGTGTTGGCGGTCGCCTCGGGCAAGTCCTCGAAGGTCTCGTCCATCATCGTGGCCGATTTGACGAAACTTTCGGGGTTGGAACGCGCCCGCTCCTCGGCATCGACGTGGGTCGACCCGGCGATGCAGAGCATGGCGTCGTGCGCCTTGTGCATATGCGGTTCGGCGAAATTCGCGGGGTTGGTCGCGACGAGCGGAAGGTCGCGTTCATAGGCGAGATCAATCAGCGCCGCTTCGGCCGCTTCCTCGATCCGGTCGCCGCGCCGGGCGAGCTCGATATAGAGCCTGCCGGGGAACAGCGCCTCGAGCCGGTCGAGACAGGCCGCGGCATGGCTCGCCTGCCCCTCGGCCAGCAGCCGGGTGAGCGCGCCCTCGCTCGCGCCCGTCAGCGCGATCAGCCCCTCGGTCTGCCCTTCCAAATCGCCTAGGCGGATATGCGGTTCGTATTCGAGCGGCCGGTCGAGATGGGCGCGGCTGACGAGATGGCAAAGATTGTCGTATCCGGTCTCGTCCTGCGCGTAGAGCGGCAGCCAGTCGACCTGACGACCTTCCTCGCCATCCTTGCCCGGACGCGCAATGCCGAGCAGCGTGCCGATGATCGGCTGGACGCCTTCGTCCATGCAGGCCTTGGCGAACATGACCGCGCCGTAGAGGCCGTTGCGATCGGCGAGCGCGATGGCCGGGAAGCCGCGTTCTTTCGCAAGCTTCGCCATCGCCTTGGGTTCGATCGCGCCTTCCAGCATGGTGTAGGCGGAAAGGACACGAAGCGGAACGAAGGGAGCGAAGGCCATGGCTCCCATATGCGAAGCCCGACCGGATTCGCCAAGCGAAGAAGCCTAGCCGTCCACCGCTCCGTCGCCCTGTCCACTGTCGGCTTGCTCGCTACCGGCGGCGATCTTGCGACGCGTGTCCCGCACGGTCGACCATGCGCCGTAGACGATCAGCAGCGCGAGGAAGATCCAGACCCAGACCGGAATGTTGCGTCCGGCAATCGCGAGATAAAGATAGGCCGAGACGAAGAAGAACCCGGCGACGAGCGTCGGCAATACGGTCGAGCGCCCCGCCCGCGCCCGCTTCACCACCCAGGCGATGGAAGCGAGGAAGAACGGGATCGCGCCCACATAGATCGCGCCGAAGATATAGGGGTTCACGCCATAGGCCGTGCCCAGCGACAGGAACCATTGGTGCAGGCTTTCCAGCATGGCGGCCTAGAGCAGCTTCTCGATGTCGCCGGCGATGTTCTCCGGCTTGTCGGTCGGGGCATAGCGGGCAACGACCCTGCCCTCGCGGTCGATCAGGAACTTGGTGAAGTTCCACTTGATGGAACGCGAACCCATCAGCCCCTTCGCCTCGCCCTTCATCCAGTCGAACAGCGGCGAGGCATCGGCGCCGTTCACGTCGACCTTTTCCATCAGGGGGAAGGTGACGCCGAAATTGACCTTGCAGAACTCGGCGATCTCCTCGTCGCTTCCCGGTTCCTGCGCGCCGAACTGGTTGCAGGGAAAGCCGAGCACTTCGAAACCGCGATCCGCGAACCGCTGATAGAGCGCCTCGAGACCGTCATATTGCGGGGTGAAGCCGCATTTGCTCGCGGTATTCACCACCAGCAGAACCTTTCCCAGCTTGCCGGCCAGATCGACAGGCGCGCCGCGATTGTCGGTGACAGTGAAATCCGCGATCGTGGTCATCGGCGCGAGATCCTAGCCGGGATAGGCGGGATGCTTGGCGAGGTTCGCCACTTCCGCGGCCGAGTATTTCCGGTCGCCCATCTTGTCGATGTAATACTGGCCGCGCTCCTCCTCTGGCAGCAGCATCATGTGGGCGATAAGTTGGGCGAAGGTGCCCGAACGCAGGCCCTTGCCCTTGTCCAGCACTCCTCCGCCATCGTCGGTGCGGTGGAGCGAGGCGCGATCGTCCCACTCGATACCCGCATTCTTGTCGGTGTCGGCTTGGAAAGTGCTGGGATGGTCGGTCATTTACGATAACTCCTTCGGTCCGCCAACGAACGAGGGGCGGTACGGGTCCGCTATTCCAGCACGCCGTCATGCAGGCGGACGATCCGGTCCATCCGCTGAGCGAGCCGCTCGTTGTGGGTCGCGATCAGCGCTGCGCTGCCTTCCTCGCGCACGAGCGAAAGGAGTTGCTCGAGCACCCGGCCCGACGTCGCCTCGTCGAGATTGCCGGTCGGCTCGTCCGCCAGCAGCAGCTTGGGCCGGTTGGCGAGACCGCGCGCCACCGCGACGCGCTGCTGCTCGCCGCCCGACAGCTTGCTCGGCCGATGGGTCATGCGCTCGCCGAGCCCGAGCTCGGTCAGCAGTTCCTCGGCTCGCCGTTCGGCTTCGTCGCGCGGCTTTCCGGCGACGAGCTGGGGCAAGACCACGTTCTCGCGCGCATCGAAGTCGGGCAGCAGATGGTGGAACTGATAGACGAAGCCGAGATGATCGCGCCGCAGTTCGGTCCGGGCCTGCGCGTTCGATTTCTCCGCCGCGTGCCCGGCGATCACGATCTCTCCCCCGAACCCGCCTTCGAGCAGACCGACCGCCTGAAGCAGCGTCGACTTGCCCGAACCCGAGGGGCCGAGCAGCGCGACGATTTCGCCCGCGCCGATCGACAGGTTTACGCCGCGCAGCACGTCGATCCGCACGCCGCCCTGTTCGAAGCTGCGAGTGAGCCCGCGCAATTCGACCACGGCCTGGCTGATGAGCGACCTATTCATAGCGAAGCACCTCCACCGGATCGGTGCTGGCCGCCTTCCACGCGGGATAGAGCGTCGCGAGGAAGCTGAGGAACAGCGCCAGCCCGACGATCAGCGCGATCTCCACCGGATCCGTGCGCGATGGCAAGGTGGACAGGAAACGCACCTGCGGGTCCCACAGGTTCTGGCCGGTGACGAGGCCGATGAATGCGACGATCGGCTCCCGGAAAAAGAGCACGATGAATCCGAGCACGAGCCCAGCGACGGTGCCGATCGCGCCGACGGTGAAGCCGGTGGTGACGAAAATCTTCATCAGACTCTTCCGTGTCGCGCCCATCGTCCGCATGATTGCGATGTCGCGGGTCTTGGCGCGGACCAGCATGACGAGGCTCGACAGAATGTTGAATGCCGCCACCAACACCATGAAACTAAGGGCGAAAGCCATCGCCACGCGTTCGACCTGTAGCGCTTCGAACAATGTCGAGTTGATAGTCTTCCAGTCGCTCACCACCGCGCGCCCGGCGAGCGAGCGGGTGACCGGAGCGAGGATTTCGGACACCCGGTCGGGATCGGTCACCTGCACCTCGATCATGCCGATCGTATCGCCGATCAGCAGCAGCGTCTGCGCATCCTGCATCGGCATGATGACGAAGGCCTGGTCGTAATCGTAGATGCCGACCTCGAAGATGGCCGCAACGCGGTAGCCGATCTGGCGCGGGACGGTGCCGAACGGCGTCGAGCGCCCCTGCGGATTGATGATCGTGATTGTGTCGCCAACCCGCGCGCCGATATTCTGAGCGAGGCGCGAGCCGATTGCGACATTGCCCTCGCCCGGCTGAAGCTCGGAGATATTGCCGGAGACGACGTTCGACGACAGATCGGAGATGTCGCGCATCGTATTGCCGCGCACCAGGATCGCCTCGACCCGGCCATTGAACGTGGTGAGCAACGGTTGTTCGATCAGGGGGGAGGCTTCGGTGACGCCCGGCGTGGTCCGGACCTCCTGAAGCACGTTCTCCCAGTCGTCGAGCCGCCCGCCATAGGCCTGGACGATGGCGTGTCCGTTCAGCCCCACGATCTTGTCGAGCAGTTCGGCGCGAAAGCCGTTCATCACGCTCATCACGATCACCAGCATGGCGACCGAGAGCATGACGACGCCGATCGAGATGCTGGCGACGAGCGCGATGAACGCCTCGCCCCTGCCCGGTAGCAGGTAGCGCTTGGCGATGGTCCGTTCGAATGGGGATAGCAGCAAGGGTGTCGGGCTTTGTCCGGCGAGAGTGTGTGGCGGTCTTTAGGAACAGCAACCTTGCCGCGCAATGAAATCGTGCGCCGCGCGCGGAACCGTTGGTGCGAGCCTTGTAATCCGGCGGTAACATCGCCATTGGCACCTCCACAAGCGGACGGCCCCTCTCGAACGCGATGCAAGGCAGGCGGACAGCCACTGCGATGAACCTGACCCATCCTTTCTTCGATTCCGAAGGCGACAAGCTGCGCGAGGAATGCGGCGTCTTCGGCGCGATCAACGCTGCCGATGCTTCGGCGGCGACCGCACTCGGGCTCCACGCCCTCCAGCATCGCGGCCAGGAAGCGGCCGGGATCATCAGTTTCGACGGGCAGGAATTTCTCGTGCGCCGCGGTCTCGGCCATGTGGCGGAGAACTTCTCGAGCCAGGATGCGATCGCCGAACTGCCGGGCATGATGGCGGCGGGGCATGTCCGCTATTCAACCACCGGCGGATCGGGCCTGCGCAACATTCAGCCGCTCTATGCCGACTTGGCGAGCGGCGGCTTCGCCGTGGCGCATAACGGCAATATCTCGAATGCCGGTTCCCTGCGCGAGGATCTGGTCAGACGCGGCGCGATCTTCCAGTCGACCAGCGACACCGAGGTCATCATCCACCTCGTCGCCACCAGCCGCTATCCCACGATCGTCGACCGCCTGGTCGACGCGCTTCGCCTGCTCGAGGGCGCCTATGCACTGATCGTGATGACGCCGCAGGGCATGATCGCTTGCCGCGATCCGCTGGGCATCCGCCCGCTGGTGATGGGCAAGATCGGCGATGCCACCGTCTTCGCCAGCGAGAGCGTCGCCTTCGACGTGGTCGGCGCGGAATTCGTGCGCGAGGTCGAGCCGGGCGAACTGATCCGCGTCGATTTCGATGGCAATGTCGATTCCCTCCATCCCTTCGGCAATCACAGTCCGCGCCCTTGCATTTTCGAGCATGTCTATTTCAGCCGGCCCGACAGCTTTTTCGCCGGGCGCAGCGTCTACGAGGCGCGCAAGGCGATCGGCGCGGAGCTCGCCCGAGAAAAGCCGGTCGAGGCGGATCTGGTCGTCCCCGTGCCCGACAGCGGGGTGCCTGCGGCGATCGGCTATGCGCAGGCGTCGGGCATCCCCTTCGAACTGGGCATTATCCGCTCGCACTATGTCGGGCGGACCTTCATCCAGCCCAGCGACGGCGCGCGCCATGCAGGCGTCAAGCGCAAGCACAACGCCAATCGCGAACTGGTGCGCGGCAAGCGGATCGTGCTGATCGACGATTCGATCGTGCGCGGCACCACTAGTCTCTCGATCGTCGAGATGATGCGCGATGCGGGCGCAACCGAGGTGCATTTCCGTGTCGCCAGCCCGCCCACCGCGCATAGCTGCTTCTACGGCGTCGACACGCCCGAACGCTCCAAGCTTCTGGCCGCGCGAATGGAGCTCGAACCCATGCGCGAATTCATCAAGGCGGACAGTCTCGCCTTCATCTCGATCGACGGGCTCTATCGCGCGGTCGGGCACGAAAAGCGCGTGGCGACGCGCCCGCAATTCTGCGATGCCTGCTTCACCGGCGAATATCCCACATCGCTGACCGATCTCAATCGCCGCGAAACGCAGAGCGCGCAGCTCGCCTTCCCCGAAACGGAGCGCGGCTGATGGCGGAGGCGAACAAGCCCCTCGCGGGCAAGACCGCGCTGGTAACCGGTGCCAGCAAGGGCATCGGTGCCGCGACGGCGAAGGCGCTGGCCGAGGCGGGCGCGCATGTCATCCTCACCGCGCGCGATGTTTCCGCGCTCGAGGCGGTCGAGGATGCGATTCACGACGCGGGCGGCAATTCCACGATCGCGCCGGTCGACCTGATGGAAACCGACGGCATTGTCCGGCTGGCGACCGCCGTGGCGAGCCGGTGGGACGCGCTCGACATCCTCGTGATCGCAGCGGCCTATCTTCCGACGCTGACGCCGGTCTCGCAGATCGACGGCAAGCAGTTCGCGCAGGCGATCACGGTCAACTTGCTGGCGACGCAGGGGCTGCTCGCGGCCTTCGATCCGCTGCTCAAGCGTTCGCCGGACGGAGCCCGCGTGATCGGGCTTACCAGCAGCGTGGGCGAGACGCCGCGTGCCTACTGGTCGGCCTATGCCTCGACCAAGGCGGCGTTCGACAATCTGCTCGAAAGCTACGGGCAGGAGGTCGAGAAAGTGTCGAAGACGAGAGTCGCGATCGTCGATCCCGGCGCGACGCGCACCGCCATGCGGGCCAAGGCCTATCCCGGCGAGGATCCCAAGACGGTCAAGCCGCCCGAGGCCGTGGCGGAGCGCATCGTCGCGCTGGCCACGGAAGGCTTCGCCACCAGCCATCGCGAGCGCGTGGAAGCGGACGGTTAACCAGATGCGGTGGCGGTTCGGTAACCCCGATCCGGCATGAACCTGCTGTCTGGCGCTCGAATTCCCGGGCGCCGGTGTCGACAGCGTTCAGCAGGATCAGCCGCCATGCAATTCATCACGCAGGATCGCTACAGCATCGCCGCGCAGGAAGATCGCTGCTCGCCGCGCACACGTCTGACCATTCCGGGCCAGCTGCGCGCGTCGGGCGGACGCGCCTTTCAGACCAGGGTCCACGACCTTTCGATCAGCGGCTTTTCGGCCGCTGCCATCAACCGGATGCACGAGGGCCAGATCTGCTGGCTCACCCTGCCCGGCCTCGAATCGCTCCAGAGCCAGGTGGTGTGGTGGGAGAACTGCCAGGTCGGTTGCGCCTTCACCGAATTGCTGAGTCCGATCGTGCACGACAATATCCTCGCCCGCTATTCCGGCGAAAACGTCTACCGCACGGTCCGCTGAAACATCAGCTTTCCGCCGCGAGCAGGGCGGCGGCTTCCAGCATCCGGTTGCGATGATCGCGGCTCGTCGCGGTCGGCCAGTTGCCGACCAGCGCGATCACCATGCGCTGCTGCGGAAGAATCGTAATCGATTGACCGAAAATGCCCTGCGCGCCGAAATTGCCGCCGGGATAGGTCCACCACTGATAGCCGTAGCCGAAGCCCGGCGCGCCGACATCGTAACGCGGCGCGGTCGCCTCGGCGAACCAGTCCGGGCTCACCACGCCCTTGCCGCCTTCGAGCACGAACTGGCCGAAGCGCGCGTAATCCGACAGCCGGATCGACAGGCAGCACCCGCCGATATTGCCGCCGCGCGGATCGGTCATCCAGAACAGATCCCCGGCAAAGCCCGCCGGATCGACGATCTTGTCCTTGGCATAGGCGGCGAGCGGCATGCCCACAGCCTCTTCCACCAGCAGGCCGAGGAGGTTGGTCTCCCCGGTCTTGTAGACCCATTTGCTGCCCGCCGGCGCCTCGCGGGGGAGCGAACGCATCTGCGCGACGATCGCTTCCTTGCCGTAGCGCTCCTGAAACTCGGTCATCCGGGCGACGTCGCTGGCGGGATCGGTGTAATCCTCGTTCCAGGCAACGCCCGAACTCATCGTGGCGAGCTGGCGAATGGTCACATCGTCATAGGCCGAACCGCGCAGGCCGGGAATGTAGCGGGTCACCTTCTCGTCGAGACTGGTGATGAAACCATCCTCCAGCGCCGCGCCGAGCAGGGTGGAGGTGAAGCTCTTGGCGACCGAGAAGCTGGTCCAGCGGCCCTCAGGTCCGAAGCCGAGCCCGTAATTCTCGTAACGGATCCGACCGTCCTGCAGCACCATCAGCCCCGCTGCGCCGGTTTCTGCGACCAGCGTGTCGAGCCGCGTCTTGAGAGGGGCCGAGAAGGCCGTGCCACGCGGCAGCGTTCGCGGGGTCGGCGCGGCCTCGACATCGAGCCCGGCGAACCAGTCCTCCATGTCGCGGAAGCGCGCCGAGCGCTGCGCCTCGTTCCAGAACAGGACCTGCAATTCCTCCGGCGAGCGCGGAGTCGCGGGCTGGGTCGCCGCGACGCCTTCGCGCTCCAGCGTCATCAGCGCGTCCCCGGTCCCCGCCGTCATGCAGCCGGTCAGAGCCAGTGCTCCGAAAACACTCAGAACCTTGCGCATCAATTCTCTCCCCCATTGACCAGCGTGACCTGGTGTACGTCGATCCCGCCACCGCGAAAACCGCCTTCGCAATACATCAGGTAATAGCGCCAAAGATCGATGAAAGGCTCGTCGAAACCGGCGGGCAACCGCCCCCCCCGCACCGCATCATCGAAATTCTCGCGCCAGAGTTTCAGCGTGTCGGCATAATCGAGACCGAAATCGGTCTGATCGCGCCAAGCAAGGCCTCGCGCCTCGGCCAGCGCGCGAAACTCGCTGCTGCGGATTAGCAGGCCGCCGGGAAAGACGCAGGCCTGGATGAAATCCGCGCTGGCGGCATAGGCATCGAACAGATCGTCGCGCATCGAGATGTACTGGATCGCGGCGCGCCCGCCCGGCTTCAGATTGCGCGCGATGCAGTCCATGAAATCGGGCCAGAACTCGCGGCCCAGTGCCTCGACCATCTCGACGCTGACGATGGCATCGAACTGGCCCGCGACGCGGCGATAGTCCTGCTTGCGATAGTCCGGCCCGGCATTGTGCGCGCGGGCGTAAGCAAGCTGTTCTTCCGAGAGGCTGATCGCCGTGACGTCTGCTCCCGAACGAGCGATATCGGCGGCGAGCCCTCCCCAGCCACAGCCGATCTCGAGCACGCGGGCCGCCTTGCCGATCCGCCCCTCCAGCGCAGTCCATTTGCGACGCTGAGCCTGTTCCAGCCCGTCCTCCGCCATGCCGAGAGCGGAAGAATAGCTCATCGTCGGGTCGAGCCAGGCCGCGTAGAAATCGTTGCCGAGATCGTAATGCGCCGCGATGTTCTTGCGCGCGCCGGCATGGGTGTTGCGGTTGACCAGATGGGCCAGTTTCAGCGCATGGCGGAACGGTCCCTTGGCACGTGCGGTGTCGCCCAGCCGCTCGGCATGCTGCATGAACAGGGCGAAGAGGGGCACGGGATCGGGGCTCCACCACTCGCCGCTCGCCCAGGCCTGATACCAGCCGACCGAGCCATTGCTGGCGAGCCGGACCAGCGCGTTCCAGCTTCTGAGCTCGACCGTGCATTCCAAGCCCGGCGCGCGTCCGCCCAGCGTGCGGCGCGTTCCGTCCGGCAGCACCGCATGAAGCGCGCCGCTCACCAGCGCCGCGTCGATCCGGTCGATGATCTTCCCGAAACCGGGTGCGATCAGCCGCGCGAGCAGACCTGGCTTGCGGGCAAAGCGCCGCCCGCCATCGAGCAATTGGTCGCCCCTGCCTGTCGTCGCCGCATTCATCAGTCGCGCCCTATGCCCGAGCGCGCCCGATAGGCAAGTCAGCCGTCCTTGCTATCCCGATATGCCGACAGCGCGCGCTCGCGCGCTTCCTTGTGACCGATGATCTTGGCCGGATACTCGCCGCGCATCTCGTCTGGCGGATCGTGAATGCAATCGTCGCTGCAATCGGCGAGTTCGGGGACGTATTCGCGGATATATCCGGCGGCCTCGAACTTTTCGGACTGGGTCAGCGGGGCCATGATTCGGCTGAACATGTTGCTGTCCACCCCGGTTCCGCTGATCCATTGCCAGTTGACCGCGTTGTTGCCGTAATCGGCATCGACGAGGCAGTCCCAGTACCACTGCTCCCCGTGGCGCCAGTCGATCAGTAGATGCTTCACGAGGAAGCTGGCGCAGATCATTCGGACGCGGTTGTGAATCCAGCCCGTCCGCCACAGCTGACGCATCCCGGCATCGACGATGGGGTAGCCGGTCATCCCCTTCTGCCAGCATTTGAGGTCTTCGGCGATCAGATGCCCGGCCTTCGGATTTCGCCAGAGCGTGCGCTCGTCGTAGTCGCGATAGCTGTCGCGCCCGTAATTGGGAAACTGGCAGATCACGTTCTGGGCGTAATCGCGCCAAATGACTTCCTTGAGAAAGGTCTGCCAACCGTCGCTGCGCTTGTCCTTGAGGCGGTGGTAGACCTGGATCGGAGTGATTTCGCCCCAGTGAAGATGCGGGGAGAGCCGGCTGGTCGTGTCCTGTGAGGGGAGGTTGCGGCCGTCGTCGTAATCGCCGACCCCGTCCGCCCACCAGTCGAGCCGGTCATGCGCCGCCGCTTCGCCGATCTCCCAGAAATCGCGGATGCCGCCCGCCCAATCGGGATCGGTCGGCAACAGCTTCCAGTCCGCCAGATCGTCGCTATCCGGCCAGTTGTCGGGGGAATGAAGCGTTTCGGGGTCGGGCAGTTCGTCGCGCGGGGGCAGCAATTCGAGCATGGCGCGCGAAAACGGAGTATAGATCTTGTAAGGATCGCCAGACCCGGTGGTGGCGGTGCCGGGCGGCATCAGGTAATTGCCGTCATGCAGTTCGAGAGTGCAGGCGTCGCCGCCGTGATCGGACAGGGCATCCTTCAGCTCGTCCTCGGCCTCCTTCCACCACGGTTCGTAATGGCGGTTGGCGTGGATCGCGGTGGCGCCCGTCTGATCGGCGATGGCGGCAAGAATCTGCGGCGCGTCGCCCTTGCGCAGCACGATCCGCGAGCGCCTGCCGCCGAAACTTTTCCCCAGCGAGTCCAGCGAATGATGCAACCACACGCGGCTCGCCCCGCCATAGGCGTGATCACCCGCCCTTTCGTCATCGAGCACGAAAACCGGGATGACGGGCCCCGACTGCGCGGCGTGATAGAGGGCGGGCTGGTCGGCGAGGCGCAGGTCGCGCCGCAGCCAGACGATCTGGGGTGAATTCATGGTCGAGGAACCCGGCAGCGGGCGCGCCGGTTCCTGCTCTCATGGAAAGCGACCATCCCGTTCCGGCAGATCATCTATCCTTGCCAGAACGCGGCTTCGCGGTGGACCGGCGCAAGGCGTTGATCACTGCCGGGTTTCTGTGGGCCGCTTTCGCCGCGATGGTCTTCGCCGTTACTCACGCGCTGACCGCGACCGTCGACTCTGGCCTGTTGCGGCTGTTCCGCTCGGGACCCGATCTCAGCCTCGCCGGCCCGCGCCTGGTGCTAGAGACGGTACGCGACGTTACTGCACTGGGCGGCGTGTTCCTGCGCAATCTCTTCGCGCTTGGCGCCGTGGTCGCGCTGCTGTTCTTCAGGCTGCGGCGGGAGGCGCTGATCCTCGGCGCGACCGTGGTGAGCGGATGGATCGCCAACAGCGCCCTGAAGCTGCTCGTCGGGCGCGAGCGACCGATGATCGTCCCGCATCTAACCGAGGCGGGCGGCGAGAGCTTCCCCTCCGGCCACAGCTTCGGCGCGGCGGTCGTCTATATCGGCATCGCGATCGCCTTCGCCGCGATGAGCCGGCGGCAATCGGTGCGCTATACGATCATCGGCGCGGCGCTTGTCCTGTCCGCCATGGTCGCCGCGAGCCGGGTCGTGCTCGGCGTGCATTTCCCGAGCGATGTCGTTGCCGGATGGCTGGGCGGCGCGGGCTGGGCCTTCTTGGCTGCCGCCCTGTTCTATCGCCCGGCCGAAAGCCTCGTGCCGCCGGATCGCTGACCGTTACGGATTGCAGGTACCCGGCGGCAGGATCGCGGCGAAGCGGTCGCGAGCGCGCGGATCGTAGAACCTAGCATCGCGCAGCCGCAGCACGCCGTCCTCCCCCGGCTCGACGAACGGCGCCTGCGACCAGAACAGGAAGGCATCGACCTGCGGATCGGCCGCTCGGGCCGCCACGAGATCGCAGCGGTCGAGCGGGATGCCGGGCAGCACCTCGCCATCGAGCGCGTAGAGGCCGTTGCCGCCGGTGATCATCTCGCGCCGCCACGACCAGAGCGGCGGCGGGCTGGCGATCACGAGCGCGTTGCCGGTCGGCCCTTCCACCGCCCCGCCCTCCGCAGCAGCGGTGATGGCGCCATTGAGGCCGATGTAGCCGAGCACCGCCGCCAGCGCGATCCGCGCCGGTCGCCGCCATTCCCCGCCCCGCTTCTCGCGCCGCAGCGAGAACCAGGTCGCGAGGCCCATCAGCACCCAGAGCCACACATCGATGATGAACAGAACGTCGCCGTGATACCACCGGCTCGAAAAGGGTTCGAGCAAGCGGATGCCATAAACGTTCATCCAGTCGAGGGCGGGATGCGTCAGGCAGGCGAGCAGCGACAGAGCGTAGAGCCAGCCGAAACGGACCGGCAACCGCCCTTCGGGCCGCTTGCCGCGCTTCGCCTGCCAGCGGTCGAACCACCAGAGTCCTCCGGCCAGCAGTAGCGGCAGGAGGAACCAGGCGGGCGGCCCGTGGGTGATCCCGCGCCGGAAGGCGAGATGCTCGACCCCGTCGAGCCACAGGAAACACGCCGCGTCCACGTCGGGCAGGTTCGCCCCTACGACGAGAGCGGGCATGGCGAGCCCGGTCTTCCGCTTCAGCCCCGCCTGCCCGATCAGCGCGCCGACGAGGCCATGCGTCAGATTGTCCATGAGTCTCTGTTTGTCCTACCGCTTCGCTACATGACGACGAGCCAGTCTGTCCTACCGCTTTGCTGCTTGAGGACGAGCCTGCCTCTCAGCCCCCGTCGCGCGGCATGAGGTCGAGCGCCGCGCTCGCCAGTGCTTCGGCGCCGGTGCGCACAACCGCCTCGGCATCGGGCGCCCAGAAAGGCGAGTGGAGCGAGGGCAGCGGCGTGCCCTCCTGCTCCAGCGCGGTGAGCATTTCAGCAGGCGTGCCACTGATCCAGAAGATAAGCGATTTCACATCATCGGGCGCAGCGCGGCGGAACTGGCTGAAATCCTCGCCGCCCATGACCGCGGGCCATTCCATCACCCGCGCTTCACCGAAGCGGTCGCGGAAGCCGGTCATCACGTTCTGGGTGAAGTCGGGATCGTTGAAGGTCGAGGGGGTGTAAGGGTCCTCCACCGTCACCACCGGCAGCATCTCCTCGGAAAGCCCGGCGGTGATCGCTTCGCCGCGCGCGACACGGCGGATGCCGTCGAGCAATTGCTTGCGGCTCTCGTCCGAATAGCTGCGCACGGTCAGCTGAAGCTTCGCCTCGTCGCTGATGATGTTGTGCTTGGCGCCGGCATGGAAGCTGCCGACCGTGATGACGGCGGGATCGAGCGGGTTGGAATTGCGGCTGACCACGGTCTGCAACTTCATCACGATGCTGCTGGCGAGAACCACCGGATCGACCGTGGTCTGCGGATAGGCGCCATGGCCGCCGATCCCCTTCACCGTGATGTCGACGCTGTCCACATTGGCAAGCGCGTAGCCCGGCGTGAAGCCGATCGTCCCGGCCGGCGCGGGCGCGGCGGCATCGTGGAAGGCGACCGCGTAATCGGGTTTGGGAAAGCGGGTGTAGAGCCCGTCCTCCAGCATGGCGAGCGCGCCCAGCCCCAGCTCCTCGGCCGGTTGCAGGACCATCACCAGCGTACCCTGCCATTCATCCTTTCGCTCGGCAAGAAGCTGCGCCGCGCCGATGAAGCCGGCCATGTGCGTGTCGTGGCCGCAGGCGTGCATCACGCCCGTCGTCACGCCGCTGGCGGGCGTCGCGGTCACCTTGCTGGCGAAGGGGAGCCCGGTCTGCTCGACGACCGGCAAACCGTCCATGTCCGCGCGCAGCAGCACCACCGGACCATCGCCGTTCCGCATCACCGAGACGACGCCGGTGCGCCCGACATTCTCGGTCACCTCGAAGCCGAGACCGCGCATTCTCTTGGACAATTTGGCGGCGGTTTCGGTCTCCTCGAAGCTCAGCTCGGGATGGGCGTGGAGATCGCGGTAGAGTTCCATCAGACCCGGCATGTCCTCGGCCAGCGAGGTTGCCAGATCTTGGGCCATGACGGGCGCAGCCGTTCCCAACAGCAGGGCGGCGGCGATGGTCTTCGTGATGTTGGACATGGCGGCGATGGCTCCTTCGGTATGGACCGGGTGTTACACTGTCCTAGGGAAGGATTTCCCGCTTCCGCGACCGCCCCCGGCTTCTGTCGGGATGTGTGGCACGATCCATGCCCGTTAGGAAAGAGGCAAATCCCGCCTAGAGCCCGTAGGTCACAGCCAGCCCGATGCTGAGCGTCACGACCATGATCAGCACCAGCGGCAGGCCGGTGCGGATATAGTCGGTGAACTCGTAGCTTCCTTCCGCCATGATCAGCATGTTGGTCTGGTAGGCGATCGGCGTGGCGTAGCAGAGGTTGCAGCCGAACAGCACTGCCAGCACCAGCGGTTCTGCAGGCAGGCCCAGCTGGTTGGCGATAGCAAAGGCGATCGGTGTGCCGACCGTCGCCGCCGTGGCATTGGACGCGAAATTGGTCAGCAGCGTGACGAATAGCATGATGCTGGCGAGCACCAGGGCGGGGCTAAGATCGCCGAGGCCGAGGCTGAGCGCCTGACCGAGCCAGGCCGCCGCGCCGCTCTCATCGATGATTCTCCCGATCGCGATGCTGGCCGCGACCAGCACGATCACCTGCCCCGACAGCGCGCGCCCGACCCGGTCGAACTTCACGCAGCCGGTGACGAACATGAGGATCGCGCCCAGCAGCGAGGCTATGGCGATGGGCAGCACCCCAATCGAGGCAAGGCCCACCGTCCCCACCATGATCCCTGCCGAAAGCCACGCCTTGGAGCGGCGCGGCAGCTCTCGCATACCCTCGAGCTGGAGCAGCGCATCGCTGCGGGCGAAGTCCTGCAAATCGCGCGGCAGGCCCATCACCAGCAGCACGTCGCCTTCGGCCATGCGCAGATCGCCGCCCTCGCTGTAGCGATCCTTCTCGCCGATGACTGTCCTGGGACGATGGATACCGATCACCGCGACGCCGTGCAGATCGGCGATCCCGGAACTCGGCAGCGTGCGGTCGAGCAGGCGGCTGTCGGCGGTGACGGTCATTTCGACCACCACGATGTCCTCGCGCAACTCCGCCGAACGGCGCCGGATGCGGTCCAGAACCCATCCCGGCGCAGCCTCGCCCCGCAACATCCGGATCGCTTCCTCCAGCGCCTCGTGCGGGCCGGACATCAGCAGGCGCTGTTGCGGTTGCAACAGGCCGAGGGGCGCGTCGTGGAATTCGATGTCTCCCGGAAGACGCGGAATGACGGCAGCAAGTTCTCGGCCCTTGAGAATGCTGTCCTCCCCGATCCGCAGGCGGGAATAGAAGCGGCGGCGGGCCTGGACGTCCTCCACCCGGTTGTCCTTCAGCATTCGAGGCATGACCAGCCAGATATAAGGCAAAGCGACCAGCGAAGCGGCAAGCACGATCGGGGTAAAATGGAACACGCCCATCTCGGGCATGCCCAGATCGGTCGCGATCGAGACGACGAGGATGTTGGTCGAGGTGCCGATGGTCGTGGCAAGGCCGCCCAGCAGAGAGGCGGCGTTGAGCGGCATCAGCGTCTTGGATGCCGGCATGGCTCCGCGCGAAGCCAGCGTTGCGAAGATCGGGATCAGCAGCACCAAAACCGGCGTGTTGTTGACGCCCATCGACAGCACGAACGCGATCACCAGCGACACCAGCAGGCCGAGCTGGAGATTGAGCTTGAACACCCGCTCGAGGAAGCGTGCCGCAGGTTCCAACGCGCCGGTAACCACCAGCCCCCGGCCCATCACCATCAGCGCGCAGATCGTAATCAGCGCGTAATGGCCGAAGCCTCCGAAGGCGATGACGAGCCCGTCTGTTGCCCGGTCACCTTCCAGCGGGAAAAAATAGAGGCCGACCGCGATGATCGCGATGGTGAGCAGCGAGACGATCTCGATGCTCAGCTTGCCGCGCACGAATTCGACGAACATCAGCACGGTGATGATCATCGCGGCCAGAGCGTGGTAGGAAGGTGCCTCGATCACTAGGGCCAGAGGTCCCATCCCGAGACGCGAATTTCAAGGGCGGTGTGCGATCCGCCGCGTGGTGCCCCTGGCCCGACTCGAACGGGCACTCCTTGCGGAACTCGATTTTGAGTCGAGCGCGTCTACCAATTCCACCACAGGGGCACTGTCGCGGGAGCAGCGCGGATAGCGAAGCGCGGCGCCGCCTGCAACATCGCGATTGGGCCTAGCCCTTGAGCGAGGCCACCAGAAGCTTGTGCAGCTTGGAATGCAGCGTGTCGTTGGCGGCGAGCACCTGTTCATCGTGGACCGGCATCGACCGGCCGCGATAATCGGTGATGAAGCCGCCCGCCTCGCGCACCAGCAGGGCGCCGGCGGCGGTGTCCCAAGGCTTGAGGCTGCTTTCCCAGAAGCCATCGAAGCGCCCGGCGGCGATCCAGGCAAGGTCGAGCGAGGCCGCGCCGAAACGGCGGATGCCGGCGACGTTTGGCCCGATGGCTCGGTAGATCCGCGTCCATTCCTCGAAATTGCCGACGCCCTGAAAGGGTATGCCGGTGGCGATCAGCGATTCCGACAAGGTCCGGCGCGAGGAAACGCGCAGCCGCGCATCGTGGAGCCAGGCGCCCCTTGTCTTCTCGGCCCAGAACGTCTCGTCGGTGATCGGCTGGTAGACGACGCCCGCGGTCACCTCGCCCCAGCCCGATCCGTCGAGCTTGGGTTCCTGCACCGCGATGCTGATCGCGAAATGCGGGATGCCGTGAAGGAAGTTGCTGGTCCCGTCGAGCGGGTCGACGATCCAGCGGGGCTTGCCCTCCTCGCCCTTGATCGTGCCGGCCTCCTCCATGACGAAGCCCCAGCCGGGGCGCGCCGCGGTGAGCTCGTCATAGATCGTGCGCTCGGCGCGCATGTCCGCCTTAGACACGAAATCGGCCGGTCCCTTGCGGCTGACCTGGAGGTGCTCGACCTCGCCGAAATCGCGCCGGAGCCGGCCGCCCGCCTTGCGCGCGGCCTTTTCCATCACGCGGATGAGACCCGAAATCGCTGCCATGATCGGTCCCTCAGCCGGCCTTGCCGACGTAGCTCTGTTCGTAGACGTCAACCACGATCCGCGTACCGCTCTCGATATGCGGCGGGACCATGATGCGCACGCCGTTGTCGAGCACGGCGGGCTTGTAGCTGGAGGAGGCGGTCTGCCCCTTCACCACCGCGTCGGCCTCGACGATCGTCGCCTCGACCTGGCTGGGCAGTTCGACGCTGATGGGCTTTTCTTCCCACAGCTCGAGCTTCGCCTGCATCCCGTCCTGTAGGAACGGACGCGCATCGCCAAGGAGGTCGGAGGGCAGATTGATTTGCTCGTAAGTTTCCTGATCCATGAACACCAGCATATCGCCGTCTTCGTAGAGGAACTGGTAGTCCTTGGTGTCGAGGCGGACCTTCTCGACCGTATCGGCGCTGCGGAAGCGGACATTGGTCTTGCGGCCGTCCTGCAGGTTCTTCATCTCGACCTGCATGTAGGCCCCGCCCTTGCCCGGCTGGGTGTGCTGGATCTTGGCGACCTTCCAGATGCCGCCTTCGTATTCGAGGATGTTGCCGGGACGGATGTCCACGCCGCTGATCTTCATGGGGCTGCTCGCCTTGATTGAGTGAAAGAGCCGCGCGCCGGCCCGGGGGCCGATGCGGGATGCAATATGCGGGGGCCGCGCTTAGACGTTCGGTCAGGCTGGGGCAAGGTCGCTGGCGCTATGATGCGCGCAAGGCTAAAAGGGGGCCAACCATGAAACGAGCTTTTATCGCCGCTGCGGCCCTGGCCGCGACCATCGCCGTGCCGGTGTCCGCGCAGCAGCGCCTCGGTACCTTGCCGCACGGCCGCTATGTCTGTGCACTTCCGGGGGATGCGACGAGCAAGTCCGTCAAGGAAGTGAGCGAGCACAATTTCACCATCACCGGTGCTTCGAGTTACGAAGCGGCAGAGGGGCGCGGCACCTATCTGCGCAAGGGAGACACGGTCGTTTTTACCCGTGGTCCGCGCAAGGACATGAGGCTCAAGCTGCTCGGTTCGGGCCTGATGCAGTGGATCAAGGAAGACGGCACGCTCGGCCGCATTCGCTGCAGCCGCGCAGGCCGCTAGGTATCACTCTCCGGCCAGCAGGGGATAGGGATTGACCGCGTGGGCGGGCTCCCACCATTCCGCGTCAGGCGTCGTCTGCAGAATGGCGAAATGGAGATGCGGCGCATAAGGTGAAGCATTGCCGCTGCTCCCGACGGTTCCGAGCCGCTGACCGCGCCGGATGCGCTGACCTTCGCGCATACCCTCGGCATAGGCGTCGAGGTGCGCATAATAGTGGATCGTGCGTCCGTCTTCCGATCGGATGTAGATCGTGTTGCCCCCCGCATCGGAGGCGAAAAGTCGCTCGATCCTGCCGGGCGCCGCGGCCAGCACGCTCGTTCCCTTGGGCGCCATGATGTCGATCGCCTCGTGCAGACGGTCACCGCCACCTCGCGAATCCGAATAGGTATCGGTCAGGTCTGCCGGTCGAACGTTGAGTACCGGGACGAGCAGGTTCAGGGTCTTGCGATCACCAACGGGCTGGGCAAACTGGGTATTGAGCGGTCGTGAACCACGCGCATCATCAGAAACCGGCGTTTCTGCACCCTCCCGCGCTACCGGAGAGGAAGGCGGACTGGGCGCCGCCTCCGCCGGCCGGGTGGTCTCGCGCTGACTGTCGGCGGTCGCGTTCTCGATCAGGCTCCCGCCCGCGACGATCCACACCGCGCTGGTCAGCGTCGCGGTGACGACGATGGTCAGGACGCGATCGACGATCTTCATGCAGGCACCTTAGACCCTCAGGCTTCGAAAATCACTTTCGTCGATTGCGAAACCATGCCCGCAAGCCGCGCCGCATCCCAATTGGTCAGGCGCACGCAGCCGTGGCTCTGGGCGCGGCCGATGGTTTCCGGCTCGGCCGTGCCGTGAATGCCATAATGCTCCTTGCTGAGGTCGATCCATACGACTCCCACCGGACCGTTCGGACCCGGCGGCAGCGTGTAGGTTTCGCCATTGCCGCCACGAAGCACCTTCGGATCGTATTCATAAGGCGGATTGTAGGCTTCGCCCACGATGTCCCATTCGCCCAGCGGCAACGGATAATCGCTGGAGCCCGAGCTTACCGTGAAGAGCGCCACGAGCTTCTCGCCCCGATAGGCCTTGAGCGTCTTGCCCGCCTTGCTGACGACGATCCTGTCGACCTCGGGCTGTTCGGTTCCGACGCCGAGGCTGACCAGGGTCTGCTGCCACTCGCGATTGTCGACCGAACCGGGAGCGATGCGATCCCCACCGATATTGGGTACGCGGATCTGCTGCCCGGCTCTGAATACGCTTTGCTGCGCCGCAGCGGCCCTGCCCTGCGGACCACCAGTCGCGGTTGCAGAGGGCGAAGGCGAAGGCGATGCGGCGGCAGATGCACCCGCACCATTCATACCGGCCGGACGTCCGCCCGGGTTCAGACTTCGCAGGACCTCGACCGTCGTGTGAAAACGTTCGGCCAGCTTCTCGTCGAGCGATTTGTAGCCGAGCCGCTCCATCCTTGCCTGAGCGGCGGTATCTTCGGGAATGTCGCTGTATTCCTTGTCTGCCCAGCCACGGGGGACCGTGACGACGCGTGTTGCGGGGATGCGCTCCCACTGGGCCAGCGCCTGCTTCGTCGGATCGTCCAGCTCACCGGTCGTTTCGAGATCGTTCGCTTCCTGGAAGCCTAACAGCGCGTTTTCGGTGCTCATGCCCATCTTGCCGTCGATTACACCCGGGCCGAAGCCCTGACGGTCGAGCACGACCTGCGCCTGCATGATCGGGCGCTCTTCCGAGTCGGGAACAGCGTTATCGTCTGAAGCACTCGAATCGTTCGAGGCCATGGTGTCGGCAAGATTGTCGCCGCTGTAGGTTTCGTAGCCCAGATCGCCACTGGCATCGGAAGAAGCCGCCGTATCGTTCTGCGTCTCGTTGTCTTGCCCATTCAATCCACAGGCGGCGAGCGCTAAGCTGGAAACGGCGGCGAGAACGAAATTACGCATTTGCAGGTGGCTCCTCATAAAGGACACGGGCGGTCCCTTCGGACACCTCAACTCACCCGGCGCGAATTTGCTCCAGGAAGGCGGAAACCGCCTCGGCCTCGTCGCCCGACCAGACGGCGCCGGAGACGGCGAGGAAGTCGGCCCCGGCTGAGACCAGGGGGGTGCAATTTTGTGGCGTGATCCCGCCGATCGCGACGCAGGGGATCTCGAATATGCCGGACCACCATTCGAGCAGTTCGGGCTCCGGGCAATGCTCGCTTTCCTTGGTCGTGGAAGGATAGAAAGCACCGAAAGCGACGTAATCCGCTCCCGCTTCGCCGGCTTCCATCGCAAGGTGGCGGCTGGCGTGGCAGGTGACGCCGATCTGCGCTTCCCGCCCAAGAATTTCGCGCGCTTCCTTCGGATCGCCATCGCCCTGCCCCAGATGGACGCCATCGGCGCCGATCCGCTTGGCCAGAGAGACGTCGTCATTGACAATGAACGCGGTCTCATGGGCCGCGCAGATTTCCTGCAACGGCCCGGCGAGCCCGGCTGCCTCGTGCTGGTCCACGCCCTTGAGGCGGAGCTGGAAGGCGGTGGCGGCGCGCCCCCCGGCGGTGAGAGCGCGTTCCAGCCGTTCGGGGAAATTTCCCGAAACGTCGAGCGGCGAGATCAGGTAAAGCTGGCAATCGGTCATCGGCAGACCCGTATCGCGCGCCTGGCGGTTCGTCGACATTCAGTTTGCGGCAAGCAGGGGTGGCAATAGATGGCGGTCATGAAACTGCTTCGCCTGATGCCCGCCTTCGGGCTTGCGGCCCTTACTTCCGCCTGCGCCGTCGTTCCTGACGCGCTGCTCGATGTGGGGGATCCCCTGCCGCCCGGAACGCCGGTGGGTATCGACCAGGCGGTGCGGGTCGGCGAACTCGTCGTCACACCGAAAAAGGTGATCGAGGACAGCCGATGCCCCGAAACCGCGCGCTGTGTCTGGGCGGGCCGGCTGATCGTTCGCACCCGGATCGACGGCGCAGGCTGGCGCGACACCGCGGACATTACGCTCGGCGAGACTTACGGCGCTCATGGCCGGGTCATCGCGCTTGTTTCGGGCTTGCCCGAAAAATCCGCCGAGGCCGAAACCCCGGCGGAAACATATCGCTTCGTCTACGAAGCGCGCTGAACGATCAGGTAGCGGAGGCCGCACTGATCTGGTCGATCGCGCTCGACAGAGTGCTGTCGAATTCCTCGTCGCTCTGCGTGGCGCGCAGGTCCTGGAGCAGACCGCGGCTGAAGCTCGCAATCATGCCGGGGTTCTTCGCCAGTTCGGCGCAGGCCTCGTCCGTCGAATAGCCGCCCGAAAGCGCGACCACGCGCAGCACCCGCGGGTGGTCGGCGAGCTTGGCGTAAAGGCCGGCTTCCTTGGGAATGGAGAGCTTCAGCATGACCTGCTGATCCTCCGGCAGCGCGTCCAGCCCTTCTTCGATCGCGGCGAGCATGATCTTCTCGCCCTCGGCCCGGTCGGTGGCGATGATATCGTATTCGGGCTCGAGAATGGGGACGAGGCCACAAGAGAGGATGCGCGCGCCTTCGGCGAATTGCTGGCGGACGGCGGCCTTGATACCGTTGGCATTGGCCGACTTGATAACGCTGCGCATTTTGGTGCCGAATACGCCCAGTTCGCGGGCGCGGTTGCATAGTGTCTCGAGTTCGGGGTTCGGCTTCATCAGCTGCGCGCCGTCACGCTCGTCCTCGAGACCCTTGTCGACCTTGAGGAACGGCACGATGCCGCGCTCGGCAAGGCGCGCGGGGACGCTCTTGCCGCCACTCTGGCCGTCCATGGTCTTCTCGAACAGGATCGCACCGATCACCTTGCCATTGCCGAAGCAGGGGCTCTCGATGATCCGCTGGCGCATTTCGTGGATGAGCGCGAACATTTCCTCATCGCCGTTCCAGGCATTCTCCTCGACGCCATAGCCGCGTAGCGCCTTGGGGGTGGATCCGCCCGACTGGTCGAGCGCAGCGATAAAGCCCTGTCCGGTCGCGATCCGATCGCGCATCTGTTCGAAGTTCATTGGGGTGGTCCTATTTTCCGTCTATGAAGGTTTGATCGGCTCGCGATGCAGGCATTGCGTCAGGTGGAGAGAGCGGCGACGCCGGGCAGTTCCCGACCTTCCATCCATTCGAGGAAAGCCCCGCCGGCGGTCGAGACGAAGGTGAAATCGTCCTTCGCCCCGGCATGTGCGAGCGCCGCGACCGTATCCCCCCCGCCCGCGACCGAGGTGAGCGATCCGCTCTCGGTCAGCGCGGCAGCCGTCTTCGCGAGCGCCACGGTGGCGGCGTCGAACGGCTCGGTCTCGAACGCGCCGAGCGGTCCGTTCCACACCAGCGTGCGGCAGGTCTTGAGCACGTCGCCCAGCGCCTCGACCGCCTGCGGGCCGAGATCGAGGATCATCTCGTCGGCCTCGACCTCGTGGACGTTGCAGGTGCGCAGGCTGGCCGGGTTCGCGGCGAATTCCTTCGCCACCACCACGTCATAGGGCAGGTGGACGGTGCAGCCGGCATGGTCCGCCTCGTCCATGATCCGGTTGGCGGTATCGGTCAGGTCATGTTCGCACAGCGACTTGCCGACATCGACCCCGCGTGCGGCGAGGAAGGTGTTGGCCATGCCGCCGCCGATGATGAGGTGCTGCACCTTGCCGACGAGGTTCTGCAGCACGTCGAGCTTGGTCGAGACCTTGGCGCCGCCGACCACAGCCGCAACCGGCTGCTCCGGCGAACCCAGCGCCGCATCAAGCGCTTTCAGCTCGGCCTCCATCGCGCGGCCAGCATAGGCCGGCAGCAGGCGGGCGAGCCCCTCGGTGCTGGCATGGGCACGGTGAGCGGCGCTGAAAGCATCATTGACGTAGATGTCGCCGTGTTCCGCCATCGCACGAGCGAAATCGGGATCGTTGGCTTCCTCGCCAGGCCAAAAACGGACATTGTCGAGGAGGCCGATATCCCCGTTGCGCAGGATGCCGAGCGACTGTTCGACCACTGGGCCGGACACTTCGGAGATGAACATCGCCTCCTTGCCCAGCACGTCCTCGACCGCGTCCTGCACGAAGCTAGTCGACATGGTCGAATGCCGCTGGCCCTTGGGCCGCCCGAAATGGGCGAGCAGCAGGATCTTGGCGCCCTTGTCCGCGAGTTCGAGGATGGTCGGCTTCGCCGCTTCCACCCGCGTAACGTCGGTCGCCGACCCGTCCTTCATCGGCAGGTTGAGATCGACACGCACGAGCGCGACCTTGCCCGCCAGATCGGCGGGCAGGTCGTCGAGAGTCTTGAAGCCGGGCATGTTCGTCCTCTTACAGGAACTTGGCCATCACGCCGGCGGTATCGATCATCCGGTTGGAGAAGCCCCACTCGTTGTCGTACCAGCTGACCACGCGGGCGAGCTTGCCTTCCATGACGCTGGTTTCCAGGCTGTCGATGGTCGAGCTTGCGGGCTGGTGGTTGAAGTCGCTCGAAACGAGCGGCTGGTCGGTGTAATCGAGCACACCCTTGAGCGCGCCTTCGGCCGCCGTCTTAAGCGCGGAGTTCAGTTCGTCGACGCTGGTGTCGCGCTGCGGCGTGAATACCAGATCGACCAGGCTGACATTGGCCGTCGGCACGCGGACCGAGCTGCCGTCGAGCTTGCCGTTCAGATCCGGCAGGACGAGGCCGACCGCCCGCGCCGCGCCAGTCGTGGTCGGGATCATGTTCTGCGCCCCGCCGCGGGCCCGGCGCATGTCCGAATGCATCTGGTCGAGCATACGCTGGTCGTTGGTGTAGCTGTGGATCGTGGTCATGAAACCGCGCTCGATCCCCACCGTCTCGTGCAGCACCTTGGCCATCGGCGCGAGGCAGTTGGTGGTGCAGCTGGCATTGGAGACGATCACGTCCTCGGCGGTCAGCGTCTCATGATTGACGCCATAGACGATGGTCGCCGAGACGTTCTTCGCCGGAGCGGAGATCAGCACGCGCTTGGCGCCCGCTTTCAGATGCGGTTCGGCCTGCTCGTGGCTCTGGAAGAAGCCGGTGCATTCCAGAACGATGTCGATGCCCTGATCCTTGTGCGGCAGATTGCCCGGATCGCGCTCGGACGTGACCTGGATGGTCTTGCCGTTGACGGTGATCGTCTTGTCACCGGTCTCTACCGTGCCGGGGAAGCGGCCATGCGTGCTGTCGTACTGGAACAGCAGGGCGTTCGCCTTGGTATCGGCGAGATCATTGATGCTGACCAGTTCGAGATCGTGATCGTCACGCTCGAGAATGGCGCGCGCCACAAGGCGCCCGATGCGCCCGAAACCGTTGATTGCAACCTTGGTCGCCATGAAAAGAACTCCTGCTTATGCGTTCAATTTGTTCATGATTTGCGGGACGATGGCGTCCGCGGTGAAGCCGAATTTTTCGAACAGGTCCCCTGCTGGGGCAGACGCGCCGAAGCGATCGATGCCGATGCGCAGACCATTGGTCATGGTGTAGCGATCCCAGCCGAAGGTCGTGCCCGCCTCGATGCTGACGCGCAGGATTTCGTCCGGTTGCACATCGGGGAGGAGGTCCGCCTTGTAGGCGTCGTCCTGCTCGTCGAAAAGCTGGGTGCAGACCATCGAGATGACATCCGCGCCGACGCCCTGTTTCTCCAGAGCCTCGGCACATTCCAACGCAAGATGCACTTCCGAGCCGGTCGCAATCAGGATTGCGCGGCGCTTGTTGCCAGCCTTTTTCAGGCGATATGCTCCGCGCGCGCTGAGATCTGTGTTCTCAGGCGCGATGCGGACCTGCGGCAGGTTTTGCCGTGTCAACGCGAGAACCGTCGGGCGATTCTTCTCGCGCAGCGCGATTTCCCAGCACTCGGCGGTCTCGACCGCGTCGGCCGGGCGCATCACGAGCAGGTTCGGAATCATCCGCAGCGACTGGACATGCTCGATCGGCTGATGGGTCGGCCCGTCCTCGCCCAGCCCGATGCTGTCATGCGTCATCACGAAGATCGCGCGGGTCTGCTGCAACGCGGCGAGGCGGATCGCCCCGCGGCAATAGTCGGTGAAGACGAGGAACGTGCCGCCATAGGGGATTACGCCCCCGTGCAGCGCCATGCCGTTCATCGCCGCCGCCATGCCGAATTCACGGATGCCGTAATAGATGTAGCGGCCCGAATAATCCTCGGCCGTCAGCGGGCCGATGCCGCCCGCCTTGGTGTTGTTCGATCCGGTGAGATCGGCACTGCCGCCGATCGTTTCGGGCAGTTTGGCGTTGATCTGCGCGAGCGCCATCTCGCTCGCCTTGCGGGTCGCGACCTTCTGCGGCTCTTTCATCAGCGACTGAATGTAACTGTCGAGATCGAAGCCAGCCGGCAGATCGCCCGCCATGCGCCGTTCGAACTCGGCCCGCTCGCTCGAGGCGGACAGGCGCTCCGTCCATTCGGCTCGCACCTTCGCACCGCGTTCGCCGGTGGTGCGCCAGTTTGCGAGTATCTCGGCGGGAACTTCGAAAGGCTTCGCATCCCAGCCGAGCTGCTTGCGCGCTGCAGCGATTTCGTCCTCGCCGAGCGGCGCACCATGGGTGGCGCTGGTGCCCTGCTTGTTAGGCGCTCCTTTGCCGATAACGGTACGGCAGGCGATCAGCGAGGGCCGGTCGGAAGCCACCGCCTCGTCCAGCGCCTTGCGGATGGAAGCGAAATCGTGCCCGTCGCATTCGGTGACGTGCCAGCCGGTCGCCTTGTAGCGCGCCTTGATGTCCTCGCTGGTCGAAAGGTCGGTCGATCCGTCGATGGTGATGCGGTTGTCGTCCCACAGCACGGTCATCCGGTCGAGCTTGAGGTGGCCGGCAAGGCCGATCGCCTCGTGGTTGATGCCTTCCATCAGGCACCCGTCGCCGGCGATCACCCAGGTGCGGTGATCGACCAGATCGCTGCCGAACGCGGTGTTGAGATGCCGCTCCGCGATCGCCATGCCGACCGCCATCGCCAGCCCCTGCCCCAGCGGGCCGGTGGTGCATTCGACGCCGTCCAGAAGGAAGTTCTCCGGATGCCCGGCACAGGGGCCGCCGAGCTTGCGGAAGTTGCGGATGTCTTCCATCGTCGGGTGGTCGTATCCCGACAGGTGCAGCAGGCTGTAGATCAGCATCGAGCCGTGGCCGGCGGACAGCACGAAACGGTCCCGGTCGGCCCAGTCGGGCGCCTCGGGATCGTGCTTGAGATATTCGCTCCACAACACGGTGGCGACGTCGGCCATGCCCATGGGCATGCCGGGATGGCCCGAATTGGCAGCCTCCACCGCATCCATCGAGAGCGCGCGTATGGCATCGGCCATCGGCGCGAGGGCGGCGGTATCGAAAGTCATTGGAAAGTCGGCTCCTGTCGCGTGCGATTCGGCGCGCGCGAAGCCTTGGCCAAGGCGCTTCGCAGGGTCAAGCTGACCCGTGGAAAGACAATGCCTGATCCCGATTGTGAACAGACGAGGCCAAGCCTTTGCGTTCAAGCGAAGTTCGCGGTAAAAAGGTACCGATGAACGCGGATCGTATATCCAGTGCTTTCAAGCGGATTGAGGACGCTCTGGTCCGCATCGAACGCGCGGGTGCGGAATCCCTACGTGTCCAGTCGGTTGGCGATCCCGACCTCGCAGAACAGCACGAGGCCCTGCGCGCCACGGTTCGGGCGAACATCGCCGAACTCGATACGCTGATCGGTCGGCTCGAAGGTTGAGCGACGTAACTCTGAAGGTTGCCGGGCGGAACTACACCGTCGCCTGTGCCGACGGCGACGAAGATCGCGTGCGCCTGCTCGCGGGTATGATCGCCGAGCGGCTCGAACGGATCGGGGCTACGCTCAACACGCCTATGGAGGCCCACAATCTCCTCATCGCGAGCCTCATCCTTGCCGACGAACTCGACGAGGCGAACAATGCGGTGGCCCGTTCGGTGACCGCTCCGGCCCCGCCCCCGGTCGATACCGGACCGGACCTCACGATCGATCTGGAAGAACTCGCTCAACGGTTGGAAAATGCCGCCGACGCGCTTGAGAGCGAGGCGCAGACCTCCTAGATAGGCATTGGCGGGACTGCCCGGCACGAGCCGTTGAACATCCCTGAGGCTATAAGCAATCCTAGGGAGCTGTCCCTGCCCTGGTCCACCAGTTCGGCTGTGGGACCGGGGTACACGGCGCCCACCTGACGTTTAGGCGTCAGAGGATTTCCCTGGCACCGACCCATGGTGGTTCCGCCACTCCTCGCGGGGGAAAGTCGAAAGACACCGGCGAGGTGTCCCGCTTTCCTGAAGCATCAAGGAAAGCCGACCGATTTGACCAAGGACGAACTTCGCACCCAACTGCGCGCCGCGCGCCGCAAGCATGTCTCGGCGCTGCCCGAGGCGATGCGCGCGCTGGTCTTCCATCGCCCGCCGGTGCCGCTCCTCGACCTCGTGCCAAAAAAGGCGGCCGTGGGCCTCTACAGCGCCGGGCCGCACGAGGCGCCCACGCAGTCCTATGCCCGGTTCTTCGCGGAGAACGGGCACGCGATTGCCCTGCCCCGCTTTTCCGGACGTTCCGCTGCGATGGAGTTCGCCCGCCACACCGATCCTTTCGACCAGAGCGATTGCGCGGTCGGGCCGTTCGGAATGCTGCAACCCGGAGAGGATGCGGAGGCGATCGTGCCGGACGTGCTGTTCGTCCCTATGCTCGGCTTTACGGAGGCGGGCGCGCGGATCGGCCAGGGCGGCGGGCATTACGATCGCTGGCTGGCCGAGCATCCCGAAACGCGGACGATCGGCCTCGCTTGGGATGTCCAGAAGGTGGACGCCCTTCCGCTCGAGCCGCACGATATCCCGCTGGACTGCGTGGTGACGCCCACCCGCCTCTACGGACCCTTCGCATGAGAGAAGAACCCACGCTGCGCATTCCGCTGGGCATTCTGGCCCTGCTGGCTGCCCTGATCATCTACGGCGCGATCGTCGCGACATTCGTGCCGCCGCTGATCGACGGCTTGCCCACCCTGCTTCAGACTGTCGTCTATCTTGTTCTGGGTATCGTCTGGCTGCTACCGCTGCGGCGGTTCCTGATCTGGATGGAAACCGGCCGGTGGAGCGCGCCACCCGAACAGTGAGGGGTCGAACACTAAGCGGCGCGGGGAACGCGGAGCGCGCCGCTGCCGTTGATCGGCGATGCCCGAGTTACCCGAGAACGAAGCCCAGCGCCTGACTCTGGAACGCGAATGCCTGAATCGCACGATCCAGTCAGTCGAGCCGGGCGACGATGTCACCCATATCGAGCTGCCCGGCGACAACGAACGCGCCCGGCTGGTCGGCCACCAGTTCACCGAGACGCGGCGCCACGGGAAGAACGTGTTCGCGGGGTCGAAGACCGGCCCGTGGATGACCGTACATCTGGGGATGAGCGGCTGGCTGATCCCGTTCGATGCGCCCGACGATCCGCCGGATCATACCAAGCTGCTGATCACCTTCGAAGGCGACCGGCTGCTCGCCTTCCGCTGTCCTCGCAAGCTCGGCCATGTCCGGGTGATAGACGATCCGGACGAGTACATCGCTGCCGAGAAACTTGGACCTGATGCTCTGACGATCGGATCGGAGAAATTCGCCGAAACCTTCGGCGAGACCCGAAGCGCCATCAAGTCCGCCCTGATGAAACAGGACAAGATGGCCGGGATCGGCAATCTCTGGTCGGACGAATTGCTGTTTCAGGTTGGCCTGCATCCCGAAGAGCGGGCCGACGAACTGTCACAGGATTGCCTGTACGAGCTTCACGATACGATGCGCCGCATCCTGAAGAAGGGCGTCGCGGTCGAAGCGGATTACAGCAGGCTTCCCGATGACTGGCTGATTCCCAATCGCAAGAAGAGCGACGAATGTCCGCGCTGCGGCGGCACGATCATCAGCGCGAAAGTGGGCGGGCGAACCGCCTATTTCTGCGACAAGCATCAAACTAAATGAAAAGTCCCAAGTGGCGCGAGTGACGGGACTTGAACCCGCGACCCTCGGCGTGACAGGCCGATACTCTAACCAACTGAGCTACACCCGCGCATTAAAGCGGCTCTAGCGCCCCTTGGGAGAGGCGCCACTAGGCCAGCCTCGCCGGGGTGTCAATGCGGTTTGCCGGACAAAATCGGAAGAGTTTTCCCCAGCCTTTTCGTTAAGCGGAAATTTACCATCGCGAGCCAGTATTGCCGCCAGTCCAAGGGGTTTGGGGGAAGGCAATCCGATGCGTATTTCATGGCTTATGGCGGGCCTGGCGGCCGCCGCTTCCTGCGTAGCGGTGGCTCAGGACGTGCTGCCGATCACGCGTTCGCTTTTCCTGGAGCGGGCGGAGGCGGACGGGGTGTCGCTGGAACCGGCGGACGTGCTGCGCCGGGGCGACCGCGTAGTGCTGGTGATGGATTGGGACGGCCGCACCGGCCAGCCCTTCATGCTGACCAGTCGCGTTCCGAACACGCTAGCCTATCAGCGCAGCGGCGACCGCGCGGTCGAGGTTTCGGTCGATGGCGGTCGCAACTGGGGCCGCATCGGATCGCTACGCCGCGGCGAACGTCTGGCGGCACCCGAGGAAGTCACCAATCTGCGCTGGCGCATCGCCGCCGCCGACGGCGCGACAATGCGCAGCTACAGCGCCATCGTGCGCTGAGCGCTCACAAGTTGACGCGGCGCAGTTGGGCGTCGCCGCGCTCTCAGTTCGAGACGATCAGCACCGGCGTTTCGAGCAACTTCTTGAGCGCCTGAACGAAGCTCGCCGCATCCCATCCATCGACCACGCGGTGATCGCAGCTGATCGAGATGTTCATCAGCTTGCGCTTCTCGATGCGCTCGCCGCCATTGCCGTCAGATACGAACATAGGACGCTCGACGATCTTGTTCGGGCCGATGATCGCGACTTCGGGACGGTTGATGACCGGTGTCGTCGCGATTCCGCCAAGCGGGCCCAGTGAGGTGACGGTCAGAGTGCCGCCCGAAAGCTCTTCGCTCTTGGCCTTGCCCGTGCGCGCCGCCTCGGCGAGCCGGGTGATCTCGTTGGCGAGTTGCCAGACGTTCTTCCCCTGCGCGTCGCGAATGACCGGCACCATCAGACCTGCATCGGTCTGCGCGGCCATGCCCATGTGGACCGAACCGTGACGGGTGACGACGCCCGCCTCGTCGTCGTAGCGGGCATTGATCATCGGGAAATCGGGCAGCGTCTTACAGATCGCGGTGATTAGCAGGGGGAGGATGGTCAGCTTCGGCTTTTCGCCGCGATTGTCGTTGAGTTGCGCCCGCATTGCCTCGAGATCGGTCACATCGACCTCCTCGACATAAGAGAAATGGGGGATGTTGCGCTTGGACGCGGCCATGTTCTCCGCGATCCGGCGGCGCATGCCGATGACCTTCTTCTCCTCGTCGGCCCGCGCCGGGGCGGCCGAGCCGTAGTCGGCATTGTAGGACAGGAACTGGTCGAGATCGCCGTGGCGCACGCGCCCGTCTTCGGTGGATTTCACCTGGCCGAGATCGACGCCGAGCTCCTTAGCGCGCTTGCGCACGGCGGGGCTCGCCAGCACCTTGGCGGCCGGCGCAGGTTCGGGCGCAGGGGTCGGGGTTGGCGCGGGCGGCGGCGAGGGATCGGCGGCCATCGCGTCGTCGGCATCGGACGCGTCGGGGTTCTCGACTTCGATCCGCTCCTCCACCTCGGCAGATTTCGGCGCGGGCGCGGCTTGGGTTTCGTGCCCTTCATCCCCGGAATGATCGGCCTCTTCGGCAACCTCGCCCTCGACCTCGATCACCAGCAGCATCGCGCCGACCGAAGTGATGTCGCCGACCTCGCCCGCCAGTTCGACGACCTTGCCGTCGACCGGGCTTTCGATGTCGATTGTGGCCTTGTCCGTCATCACGTCGACGAGGTGCTGATCCTCCTTGACGATGTCGCCGACCTTGACGTGCCATTCGACGATCTCGGCTTCGGCAACGCCTTCACCGACATCGGGCATGTTGAATGTGAATTTCGCCATGGTCGATCTACTCGCTCAGAATTTTGTCGATGGCCTCGCCGATGCGGATCGGGCCGGGGAAATAAGCCCATTCGAGGCTGTGGGGATAAGGCGTGTCGAAGCCGGTCGCACGTTCGACCGGCGCCTCGAGATGATAGAAGCAGCGCTCGGTCACGAGGGCGGACAGCTCCGCGCCGAAGCCGGAGGTGCGAGTCGCCTCGTGGACGATCAGGCAGCGGCCGGTCTTCTTGACGCTTTCCTCGATCGCCTCGATGTCGAGGGGAACGAGCGTGCGCAGATCGAGAATGTCGGCCTCCACACCCTTCTTCGCGCAGACCGCCTCGACCACGTGTACCATAGTGCCATATGCAAGAATGGTCAGCTCCTCGCCCTCTGTCACATGACGCGCCTTGCCGAGCGGGATCTTGTAATAACCTTCTGGCACCACGCTCTGCGGATGCTTCTTCCACGGTTCGACCGGCTTGTCGTAATAGCCGGAGAACGGACCATTGTAGATGCGCTTGGGCTCGAAGAAGATCACGGGATCGTTGTCCTCGATCGCGCTGATCAGCAGGCCCTTCGCATCGTAGGGCGTGGAGGGGATGACCGTCTTCAGACCGGAGACGTGGGTGAACATCGCCTCGGGGCTCTGGCTGTGAGTCTGGCCGCCGAAAATGCCGCCCCCGAAGGGCGAGCGCACGGTGATCGGCGCGATGTATTCCGCCGCCGAGCGATAGCGCAAACGCGCAGCTTCGGAGATAAGCTGGTCGATCCCAGGATAGATGTAGTCCGCGAACTGGATTTCCGGGACCGGCCTCAACCCATAGGCGCCCATCCCCACCGCCACCGCGATGATCCCGCATTCGGAGATCGGTGTGTCGAAAACGCGGGTCTTGCCGTGCTTTTCCTGCAGGCCCGCGGTGCAGCGGAAGACGCCGCCGAAATAGCCGACATCCTCGCCCATCACGATCACGTCCGGATCACGCTGCATCGCGGTGTCGAGCGCGTCGTTGATCGCCTCGATCATGTTGAGCCGGCGTTCACCGTCCTGCGACGCGTCCTGCTTCTTTCTGGTCTTGGTGTCGCTCATGCGCCCTTCCCCTCGTTGGGAAGCCCGTTGGGAAACTTGGTTTTGCGTTCGTGGACCGCCTGCTCGGCCTGTTCCTTGAGGTGCCAGGGCAGCTCTTCGAACACATCCTCGAACATGGTGCGGAACGGATGGTGCAGACCGTGGCCGAGGATGCCGTTGGCCTCGGCCTCCTTGGTCGTCTTCTTGACCGTTTCCGCCGCTTCGAGATCCATCGCCGCCTGGCGATCCTCGTCCCATTCGCCCAGCTCGATCAGGTGGTTCTTCAACCGGTTGACCGGATCGCCAAGCGGCCATTCCTCGCGCTCGGTCGCGCTGCGATAGCCGCTGGGGTCATCTGAGGTCGAATGGCCTTCCGCCCGATAGGTGAAGAATTCGATCAGTGTCGGCCCGGCATTGGCGCGGGCGCGATTGGCCGCCCACTGCTCGGCTGCATAGCACGCCAGCGGATCGTTGCCGTCCACTCTCAGACCCGCAAGGCCGTAGCCGAGCGCCCGTGCGGCAAAGGTCGTCCGCTCCGCGCCGGCAAAACCGCTGAAGCTGGAAATCGCCCACTGGTTGTTGATAACATTGAGGATAACCGGTGCATTATACACCGTCGCAAAAGTGCATGCCGAATGAAAGTCGCCTTCGGCCGTACTGCCTTCGCCCACCCAGGTCGCCGCGATCCGGCTGTCGCCCTTGATCGCGCTCGCCATCGCCCAGCCCACCGCTTGCGGCGTCTGCGTGGCGAGATTGCCGCTGATGGTGAAAAAGCTGTGCTCGCGGCTCGAATACATGATCGGCAGCTGGCGACCCTTCAGCTTGTCGCCCTTGTTCGAGTAAATCTGATTGATCATCTCGATCATCGGATAGCCACGCACGATCAGCACGCCCTGCTGGCGATAACTGGGGAAGACCATGTCGTCGCTGGCCAGCGCCATGGAGGTGGCGATGCTGGTCGCCTCTTCCCCGGTGCACTTCATGTAGAAGCTGGTCTTGCCCTGCCGCTGACCGCGAAACATCCGCTCGTCGAAAGCGCGGACGGTGGCGAAATGCCGGAGCATGTTGCGCAGTGTTTCGGCGTCGAGCTTGGGATCCCAGGGTCCGTGCGCGCGATTGTCGTCGCCCAGAACGCGGATCAAGCCATAGGCGAGATCGCGCATTTCCGACGGATCGCAGGTCTCGTCCGGGCGCGGCTGCTTGCCGGCCTCGCCGATGTCGATATGCGAGAAATCGGCCGCGTCGCCGGGCCGGAACTTGGGCTCCGGAACGTGGAGCGACAAGCTCGGACGATTGTCGCCGGGTGCGGGCGGATTGGTCTGGGCCTTTTCGGCCATGAAGGCGCTCTCCCTATCGAACGCTGATGCGTAGCGCGATCGCGATGCAATCGTTGCGTAATTGCGTTATTTTATTTCAGCATGGTCAAAGGGTCAAGAGTGCCCCCTACACCGCCACCGGAGCCTTGAGCGCCCCGTGCGGCGTGTACCCGTGAACCTCGAAATCCTCAATGCGATAGTCGAAGATCGAGGGCGGACGCCGCTTGATCTCAAGCCGCGGGTGGCCTTGCGGTTCCCGGGCAAGCTGCTCCTCGATCAGATCGGTGTGGTTGAGATAGAGATGCGTGTCTCCGCCCATCCAGACGAGCTCCCCCGGTTCCAGATCGACCTGCTGCGCGACCATGCGCTGCAACAGCGCCGCCGACCAAAGGTTGAACGGCAGGCCGAGCGCAACGTCGCAACTACGTTGGTAAAGCACGCAGTTCAGCCGATTGCCGTCGACGTGGTACTGGTAGGTCTTGTGGCAGGGCGGCAGAGCCATCCGGTCGAGTTCGGCCACGTTCCAGCCCTCGATGATGTGGCGCCTGCTTCCGGGATTGACCTTGAGCGACTCGATCAGCAGTTCGATCTGGTTGATGCCATCGCCGCGCTCGTAGAGCCCGTCCTTGCGATAGCGATAGGTCGGCCAGTCGACCCACTGCTTGCCGTACACCGGACCGAGATCTCCCCAACGCTCGGCGAAATTCTCGTCGTCGGCGATTCGCTTAACGAAATCTTCCAGCGCGATCGCGTCGCCGGTTTGGCGGACATAGTTTGCGTGCGGCCATTCGTTCCAGATTTTCACGCCCTGAAGCACGAGCGGGCGGATATTCGTCTCGCCGGTGAGGAACCACAGCATCTCGCGCGTCGCCGTCTTCCAGTAGACTCGCTTGGTGGTAATCAGCGGCATCGCCCCGCCGGCAAGGTCGAATCGCAGCATGGCGCCCATCACGGAGCGCGTGCCGACACCGGTGCGATCGACCCGCTCGCTGCCCTGCGTCCAGATTTGGGCCATCAGGTCGAGATACTGCTGTTCGGGATGTGTAGTCACACCAATCGACTAGCGCGCCGATTGTCCGCTTGCCACCCCGCACATCGCCTCCTATAGGGCCGCCCTGCCTCGAGCCACGGTCCGCCGTGGCCACGACACGGTCGGGGAGTAGCTCAGCCTGGTAGAGCACTGTCTTCGGGAGGCAGGGGCCGGAGGTTCGAATCCTCTCTCCCCGACCAACTTTCCTTTTTCGTTGCATTTCGGCTGTTTAGGTGTTCTAAACCACCCCGCGTGGGGCAGGTTTGTGGGCCTCATTAGGTCGAGCTAAATCAAGTTCATTCCTCCGGCTTCACCACGAAGCACATCCAATCAGTTTGATCCGGTCTTTCGACCCACTGGCATTGCTCTGTCCTGCCCGTCGCCGTGTCGACCCAAAACACCCCATCATGCTTGCTGTCTTCCGCGATTTGATAGCGACCGATTTGTGGCTCCGGCTCATCGGAAATCACCGTAGCAACCGCGTCGTCGCACCCAGTAACTAAGGCGCTAAACAAAAGACCGCGATCAATTTTCTCATGAATCCCTAGCCTCAATATCAATCTGACGTTCGCGAACCCGATAGTACTGGATCGCGAGTTTGTTGACGAAGTCGATGATCCCCCAGCTCTCGCATACTGCGACACTGCCGAAGCTGAACAGCAGTAGCTGTCGTTCGATCAGGATGAGTTTATCAGAGCTTTACACCCCAAATTCCATCGTGGATCGGTAATGCAAACGGATCGCGAGCGGGTGGTGATATTTGGACGTCCACACTCGCTCACGGGCATGGTTCGCACGCAGATTGAGCGGTGTCCGGTCATGTCAAACCGATCAAGCTGCTTTGCGCGATGATAACGGCGGCGAAATTCGAACCAGTTCGAGCAGATCCTCTGCGCTCATCGGCTTGGCGATGTGATAACCTTGCGCAAAATCGCAGCCGATCGAGCGCAGGAATGCCAGACAGTCGGCGTCTTCGATCCCCTCCGCAACGACCTCGAGACCCATCTGATGTGCAAGCTCGACGGTCGAGCTGACAAGTAAGGCGTCGCCCTGATCCCGGTGAGCATACTGGACGAAGCTGCGATCAATCTTGAGTTCGCTAAGGGGGAGGCCCTTCAGATAGGTCAGGGTCGACTGGCCCGTGCCGTAGTCGTCCATCGAGATCGAAACCCCGAGAGCGCGAATGGCTTCAAGCGCCGACCTTGCTGCTTCGAAATCGATGATTGCCGCAGACTCGGTGATCTCGAGCGTCACTCTCTCGCGCGGCACGCCTTCTTCGCGAAGGATATGCTCTAGGCGTACTGCAAAAGCGGGCGAGGAAATCAGGACCGCGGAAACGTTGACAGCTACCTTCATCACGTGTCCGGCGGAACACCAGGTATCGAGGTCCTCGATCGCTCGGCGAAGGACGAAGAGGGTGAGATCGTCGATGCGATCAGCCTCTTCTGCCAATGGGATGAAGATATCCGGTCGAAGATAGCCGCGCGTCGGATGATTCCATCGGATCAGAGCTTCGGCGCTGGTAATCCGGTCGGACCGCAAATCCAGCTTCGGCTGGTAGAGAACCTCGAGTTCGCCTCGGCGAATGCCCTCATCCAGTTCGCCCATCAGGGACAGTTGCTGATCGAGAACGAGCTTTTCGGCGTGTTCGTGATAGGCGAAGCAGCTTCCGCTTCGCAGCGCCTGGCTGGCGGCATGCGCGGCGTCGCTGATCTCGCGCCCATCTGCGATGCCGAATGCCAGCCTGGCATCGATGCGGCGCCCCGTGATCTCGAGCGGATGCCGCATGACCGCGGCCAGCCCCTGCAACTGCCCCTCGATCTCGAAGGGTTCGAGCGCCGTGGTCCAGGCAACGACGCGATCATCGACTCTGTAAATCCGCTCTCCACAACCGGCCGCGCAAAGTCGGTCTTCGATCCGGCCGAACAGGCTGCCGATCTCGCTGTCTTCGACGACCATTCGGATCGTCTCGAATCCATCGATCATGGCTGCGATGACGCGGGTGTGCGAACCGTTCACGATTTCTTTCTCGAATGCGCGGCGGTTCGGCATTCCGGTCTCGGGATCGATCATTCGCGTCTGTTCGAAATCGGCGTGAACGAGTGCTGCCCATCGAACAATGGCGGAGGCCAATATCACCAGGACAGACGGCGCAACGGCGAAAATCTGATTGGCGAGGATTGCGCCGAAATGAAGAACCGTCAGGGTAACGACGACGGCGCCCCCCGTTCGCAAGACAATTTGGCGGCGATGCCGGGCTCCAAGGATCAACCAAACCAGGCCGAAAGCAGGCAACAGGAGAACAGGCCAGCCGACGCGGTTGGGTATTCCATCCAGCAATGTTTCCGCGGCAAGTGCCTGCACGATCAGTCCTGGCAGGATTCCATGTCTCGGAACGGCGTAGCGATCGCCCATCTCGATTGCGGTGGCGCCGATCACAACGTCTTTGCCCGCGAAGGCCCCCGCATCGAATTCGCCGCGCTCGACAGCGATGAAGCTGTGGCGCGGCAGACTGCCGGGGTCGATTGCGAAATCAATTGGGAAAGGTTGATCCGCAACGCCGGAGCGTTGGGCTAGCTGGGCCGACAAGGACGGCCGGGGTGCGTCGGAATTGAAGGTCCCGATGGGCATGTCGCGCACGATGCCGGTCGGATCGGGTTGCACGGAGACCGATCCCAGCAACACGTGCTCGCGCAGCAGAGGGATCGGAAGCGCATCGAGCTGGCGCTGGTCCGCGGCGCTGGCCTGCTGGCCGAATACCGGAAGCACGATATTGGCCGAGGCCTTCTCGAGCGACCGAGCAAAGCGCGCATCATCCGCGGGGTTCGAGCGTGCGGAGAAATCGACATCGAATGCGATGGTGCGGGCGCCGGCGCGATCGAGACGATCGACCACCCGGGCATAATGGGTACGATCCCAGGGCCACTGGCGGATCGCGGCGAGGCTCGCTGCGTCCATCTCGACCACCGCGACCTGACCGCTCGCCTCGGTAGAGCGCATCGCGAAACCCAAGTCCTGCAAACCGTTCTCGATCGGCCGCAGCGCTCCGACCGCTGCCAGAACACTGGCTGCGATGACGATCGCCACGGCAACCAGCACGCGCAGTAGGGACGACCCCGGATTGTTCGAAAGGCCGAGGCGGGACGGTGATTGAAGAATCACGATTTCACACCTGTGCGAACCCGTCCTCAATCATCATCGTCGTCATCGTCGTCATCGTCGTCATCCCAATCATCATCGTCATCATCGCGATCACCGTCGTCGTCATCGCGATCGTTTCCAGGTCCGTTGCCTCGCCCGGGGTTGCTATCGTCATCCCCGTCGTCATCATTGCCGTGTCCGTTATTGCCGTCATCATCATCGACGTCAGGCTCAGGCTCGGGCTCGGGCTCGGGCTCGGGCTCGGGCTCGGGCTCGGGCTGGGGCTCGGGTTCCGGCTCAGGCTGTGGCTCGGGTTCCGGCTCAGGCTGAGGCTCGGGTTCCGGCTCAGGCTCGGGCTGGGGCTCGGGTTCCGGCTCAGGCTGGGGCTCGGGTTCCGGCTCAGGCTGGGGCTCAGGCTCCGGCTCAGGCTGGGGCCCGGGTTCCGGCTCAGGCTCGAGCTCAGGATCAGGTTCGGGTTCGGGTTCCGGCTCAGGCTGGGGCTCGGGTTGCGGCTGAGGCTCAGGCTCGGGTTCCGGCTCGGGTTCAGGCTCCGGCTCCGGTTCAGGATCTGGCACCGGAACAGGATCGTCGGGTTCTTCAGGCTGTTCCGGCTCATCCACGGGGTCGGGGATGATCTCGACGGGCTCTTGGCCGCCGCGCCCGGCCAGCGCAGCAGCCTCGGCAACGATCTGCGCCGCGAAATCGAATGTCTCGCCGTCGATCAGCCCGCCGGACAGATCAGATAGATCCGCCGCGGCACTTCCGAAGGCTGCGTCGATGAATTGGGCGGGCTGGGGTTCTGCACCGAACGAAGTCGAAACCGTCGAAGTCTGCGGCATGGCTACCGGGGCATCCGTTGGCGAGGGTTCAGGTGCTACCGCCGGCGCCAATCCATCCGCTGGACGCGCCGGCGAATCGAGCACTTTCCGCTCCGATCCCTCGACGATCAAGCGGTAGCGATCGTCGGCCGCAACCATGGCCACCGCTCCCGGCGTAACCAGATCGCGGGCCCCGCCATCATCGGTCGAAACTTCCACAGCGCCTTCGAGGACCTGCATCGATGCGCCCTCGGGAGCGACGGTGATCGTGAAACTCGTGCCCTTGACCACGGCTGCGAGATATTCGGTCTTCACCCCGAAATGGGGATTTGGCTGCTTGCCAATGTCAAATAGAGCGCTGCCGAAATCCTGAACGATCTGAAAGATCGAGCGCTCGGCGTTTGCCGCCGGTATCCTGATCTGCGAATTTCGGCGAACCGTCACGAACTCGCGTCCTCTCACGAGCACCGCGTTTCCGTCGCTTCCTGTCCGGACGACCGCCCCAGGGGGAACACGGGTGCCCTGCCGCGCCGACACCGATCCGGAACCGCTCTGGACCGTGACCTGGCCTTGCAGCTCGCTGACCTGCCACGGGCCAGTCTGCGCCAGGGCACTGGTGCTGCAGAACAGTGCTGCCAACGTCGTAAGTTTGGCCATCGATAAGCGCACGCGATCTTCTCCTTCGAGAATGCCCTACCGAAAGGCCGCCAACCAACTGGTTGATGCGTATGGTAAACCCATTCTGAATTTGACGAAAAGTAAAGGAGTTAGACTGCAAGCCCCTTGCCGAGTTGACGGAGTATTCTCGTGCGGGCGCATTTGTTGAATGGAATTGTCCTGGTCGCCTTCGGCGCGACCGGCCCTTGTCTCGCGCAGGAGCCGCTCGACCGGACCGATCCGACCCAGGTTGAGGAACCGGAGACCATACCCGAGGACCGCGAGCAAGCGGTCGATACCGACGATCTCCGTGTCGGCACGCCAGAAGCCATTCCCGCCACGGGCCAGTACGATGTCGGCGCCATCGTGCTCGATGGCTTGTCCAGCCTCACGCCGGCCGATTTCGCCGATATCCTCGGGGACTTCTCGGCACGCTCTCTTACGGCGGCGGACCTCGGGTCGCTCACCGACAGGATCGCCCGGCGCGCACGGGATCGCGGGTTCCTTTTCGCCAGCGCCATGGTCGCGCCGCAAGCACTCTCGGCCGGAGTTCTTCGGGTCAGGGTCGACGAGGGTATCATCGACGAGATACGCGTGACCGGGGATGTGGATCGTGCGATAATCTCGCAACTCGAGCCTTTACGGGACGGCCGGCCCGTTACCGTCGAAAGGCTCGAGCGGCAGCTTCTCTTGGCCGACGACATCTCCGGCGTTCGCATCCGGTCACCGCGCTACGAGCGCGAGGGAGACCGGGGCATTCTCGTCGTGGAAGCCTTACGCAGCGACTACTCGGGACGCGCCGAACTTTCCAACGATGGCTCGAAACCCATCGGTCCCCTTCGGGCGAGGATTGATTTCGATGCCAACGGGCTGATCTCCGCATTCGACGAAGTAGACCTGACGTTCTCCACCGTTCCGACCGATCCTTCCGAACTGGTCTTCGTGGCAGGGCGCTATGCGATGGTCGTATCGCCGCATGGGACCGAGGTCTCGCTTTCCGGCTCCTATTCGGCGACCCGGCCCGGCGCTTATCTGGAAGATCGCGATATCTTCGGCGAGTCCAAGAGGCTGTCGGTCAGGATCCGGCATCCTCTGAAGCGCTCCCGGGCATTTTCGCTGTGGGTCGACGGCGAGTTCGAATTTCGGGACCTGCGGCAGGACCGGTTCGATCTCCGAGCCCGGCATGACAGGATTTCGATCATGCGAGCGGGGCTTTACACGCGCGCCGCGATGCTGGAGGGATCGCTGAGAGGCGGGCTGACGGTCTCGCAGGGCCTCGACATTCTCGATGCCACCCAAACCGGGGACCCGCTGGCATCGCGCGATGATGCGTCTCCCGATTTCACCGTTCTTTCAAGCTGGTTCGCATGGGAACGGGGTCTGTCGCGATCCTTCAGTGTGGCTCTGGCGGGCCGCGGACAGGTATCGACGACACCGCTGCTCATCACCGAGGATCTGGGTCTTGGCGGCAACAGCTTCCTGCGCGGCTACAATTTCAGCGAACGGAGCGGCGATTACGGAGCCATGGGTTCGGTGGAACTGCGCTACGACTGGGACGCGCCCCTCGATGTTGTCAGCCGTGCCCAGCTTTACGCCTTTGCGGACGCAGGAGCGGTGGGCAATCTGGAAGGCGGCCGGGGCGGGGGCTCATTGGCTTCCGGCGGCGCCGGCGTCCGCGTTGAGCTAACCCGCGACATCGATTTCGATCTTCAGGTCGGTGTTCCATTGACCGGGCCGCGCTACGACACAGACGATCGTTCGCCGCGGATCATCGGGGGGCTGGCCCTCTCGCTTTGAGTGCTCGGCAGACAACTTCCGGGCCGCAATGGCCGCGCTGCGCTACGCGGCGGTTTGCCTTAGAACTTCATTGTTGGGGTCCATTTCGCCCGCGTTGCAATTTTGAGGAGACTGTCTGCTCTTGATGCTGTGGACGGCTCTCCACCCTCCTGCGGTACTATCGCAGGGTTGAGCTGGAAGGAGAGTCGAGATGGGCGAAGTCGTTACGATCGGTCTGGATATCGCGAAGTCGGTGTTCCAGGTGCATGGCGTTGGAGCAGGTGGCGAGGTGCTGATCCGCCGCCGACTGACGCGAGCGAGGATGCTGCCATTCTTCGCGAAGCTGCCGCGGTGTCTCGTCGGCATCGAGGCGTGCAACAACTCGCACTACTGGGCGCGAGAGCTGACCGCACTGGGTCACGATGTGAAGCTGATGCCGGCGCAATACGTGAAGCCCTACGTCAAGCGCGGGAAGAACGACGCTGCCGATGCGGAAGCGATCTGCGAGGCGGTGACCCGGCCGACGATGCGCTTCGTCGCGGTGAAGAGCCCGGAGCAGCAGAGTCTAATGATGCTTCACCGTGTGCGGCTGATGCTGAACCGGCAGCGCACGCAGATCTCGAACGCGATCCGTGCACACATCTCGGAGTTTGGAGTGGTTGCACCCGTCGGTCGGCTCGGTGTCGAACGGCTGCTCGAGGTGGTCGCCGACGCTGGCGACGATCGCGTACCGGAAGATGCACGCCTGTGCCTGCAGATGCTGGCAGCGCAACTCGACGTGGTGAAGCGCCAGATTCTCGAGAATGATCGCCGCGTGCTCGCCAGCGCGCGTCGAACCGAACTCGGGCTCAGGCTGATGGAGATCCCGGGCGTGGGCCCGCTTCTGGCGAGTGCGTTCGTCGCCTCGGTCGCCGATCCAACCGTCTTCAAGACCGGTCGTGACCTGGCCGCCTGGATCGGACTCGTGCCGAAGCAGAACTCCTCAGGTGGTAAGGAGCGGCTCGGCAGCATAACGCGCGCCGGCAACCGTTATCTCAGACAGATGCTGGTCGTCGGGGCGATGGCTGTGATCCGCTATGCCCAGCGCCACGGCACGAAGCGACCGTGGCTCGTGCAGCTGCTCGCGCGGCGCCCGGCCAAGGTTGCCGCGGTAGCGCTCGCGAACAAGAACGCGCGAATGGTTTGGGCGCTGATGACCAGCGGTGAACGCTATCGCGAACCAGTGCCAATGGCGGCATAGAGCTTAGGCGCGGGTAACCGCGTCGACGAAGTTGGAAAGGGCAAAGAGGAGTTGATGCACCAAGCCGGTTGAAACCGCCGGATCGGGAAAACCCATTTTGGGCCGTGGCGCTTCTAGCGCGAGCTATAGGTCGGGACCCGGTTCGCGCGAAAGGCATCATGGCCAGCGGCGCATGACACAGCCGCAATCAAAGGCCGGACACATGGCCGCCTCGACCAGCGCATTGCAGAACTTCAATTCACCCCTTGCCAACGGAGGGCCGTCCACACACGGCCCAGAAGCTGGTCTTCCGACCTTTTCTCTGGCAGAGTATGGAATGAACGCAATGAGGCTAACGCCGATGCTGATCGACTTCCTGATGAGAGGGAAATTTGAATCGGAAAGGTGGAGAGGAAAAATCTCCAGCTTCGGGTTCGAAATCCCTCGGCGCGGCAAAGCCGCCAACAAAAGAAATTCGAAATGCACAATCTTACCTGCACAACGCCCTACCTGCACAGCGCAAATGCAATCCTGCGAGCAATAGAAGCAGAGTTTGCGGGGCGGGCCACGAGGCGCGAAAAGACGCTCGACGCGCTTGTCATGGGAGGCAACCGGCTAACTGACCGAGCACGGCAGGACCTCGCCGAATAGGCCTTCGGAGAGAACTGGGAACTGATCTATGTCGAGATAAGCCACGATCAGGCGGACGACCCACTTTACATCGAACTCACCTATTTCGAAACTTATGGCTCGATGGACACCATCGTCCACGAACGCGGCTCGATCTGGAAGGGTAGCGCGCGCTCTCAGCCGCGCCTCGTCTTCCCGGGCGGCAAGCAGATCACCGCAGATGCCAACGGACGAATGCAGATCCGGGATCCCGAGCCTGCCTATCATGATGAAGGCTTCGACCTGGCTTATCGCGACCTGTGCAAAAGGGTCGCGAATTCCGATCGGGGTAAGCCGGTCACGAGCTGGATCGATGAAACGCCGGTGATCTACGACTTCCAGACCCTACCACGGGCATTCGTCCCTGTAGACTAAACCGGATGAACAGAATGAGGGGGCGCCTTGCGATTTCGCAGGACAATGGTGAATATCAATTCAAATTGATTTTTGACGATATTTGACAGTCTAAAGTTCATAATCATTTGTTGATTTCTATAACTTTGCAGAAAATCTGCCGGTTGAAACGATAATGTTTTGTCATAAATGGATGGTGCGCTTCCCCCCTAAATTGGGACTGTAGCCGCAGTCGCGGCTTGCGCGATGCGTATGATCCGGCCATCCACCTAGAATGAACCTTACCGTATCCCGCCGCACCTTTCTTGGCACCTCTCTCGCCATTCCGGCATTCGCTTACGCGCCGATCCTTCGCGCCGCGCAGTCCGATCTATCGCAGCTGTCGGACATGACCGGTTCAGCGAAGCCGATCACTTCGGCGGAGCGGATTGAACGGATCGTCCGTGCGCAGGCGCTGATGGAAGCAAATGATATTTCCGCGGTGGTGATCGAACCGGGAGCCTCGCTGACCTATTTCACTGGCATCGAATGGGGCCGCAGTGAGCGCGTGACCGGCGCTGTCCTGCCTCGCGAAGGCGAGCCGTTAATCGTGACGCCCTTCTTCGAAGAACCCTCCGTACGCGAGACGCTGGACGTTCCAGCCGAACTGCGCGTCTGGCAGGAAGACGAAAGCCCGCTGACGCTGATCGCCGACTGGCTGCGTGAGCGGCAGCTTGCCAGCGGACAGCTGGGTATCGAGGAGACTGCGCGCTATTTCGTGGCCGATGGTCTCGCGGCTCGCCTACCGCAGATGCGGACGGTGTCCGCCGATCCGGTGGTGCGCACACTCCGGATGCACAAGAGCACGTCGGAGATTGCTCTGATGCAGATTGCGACCGATGTGACCATGGCGGCTTATCGCTGGATTTGGCCGCGTGTGGAAGCGGGTATGACGGGACCTCAGGTTTCAGCTCTGATGAACGCAGCCACACGTGCGCTAGGGGGCACGCCGCAATTCTCTCTCGCCCTGGTAGGAGAGGCGTCCGCCTATCCCCACGGATCGCGAAAGGTTCATACGATCGCCGACGGCGAAGTCCTGTTGATGGACTGCGGATGCGCGGTTCACGGTTATGAAAGCGATGTCTCGCGCACCTTTTCCTACGGATCGATCCGGTCGGAAGTGGCGCGCGTTTGGGAGACCGTCGCGCGCGGACAGCGTATCGTTTTCGAAGAGGCGCAGATTGGCACGCCCGCAGGCCGGGTGGACGATGCAGTGCGCGCCTTTTACGAAAGCAAAGGTTATGGCCCCGGCTATGCTCTACCCGGCCTCCCCCACCGCACCGGTCACGGCATCGGCATGGATGGGCACGAACCGATCAATTTCGTGCGCGGGGAGGAGACGCCGCTGGCTCCTGGCATGTGCTTCTCGGACGAGCCAGGCATTTACTTACCGGGCCAGTTCGGTGTCAGGCTCGAGGACTGCATCTATATAACCGAGAGCGGTCCCAACTGGTTCAGCGAGCCGGCCGCATCGATCGAAAATCCGATTTGAACCGGAGATGTCGTTCGGCTGCCCATCCCGAATATGGGTTGACTTGGACCGCAAAGAACCTCGCGTTTGAGGGAGCGGACATCCGAAAGCCAAGCAAGAATGCCATTGTGCTCGAGCAAAATTCCGGTTCGGATTGCCGTCAAACCCAGACCTCCGCTAAAGTTTTTCAGTGGCTTAGCTTAAAACGATTACTGGTCGGGAATTCGCCCTCCCCGATCAATTCGCTTATTGCGAACTTTCGGGCACTTGTTGACCTTCGCCCAGTTATGAGAGCGATAGGTTTGAAGGACAGCCGCATGAGGGTGCTGGTTCGTCCTCACGCAGCGCCTATTCCTCTCCTTGGACTTCTTCAGGCATGGCTTTGCGTGAGTGCCGAATAGATCAGCGTCTTGAGCTGTCGGCGGATCGGATAGGTCGAGGACGGATAAAGCTGCGTCATGAAAACGCAGGTGATCCTTTCCACCGGATCGACGAAGAAGGCAGTCGAATAAGCCCCACCCCAGTAGAATTCTCCCTTGCTCGCAGGCATCAAGGTGCGCGCAGGATCGACGACGACTGCAAAGCCGAGGCCGAAGCCGGTGCCCGCATTGCTCGCCTCGCTGAAAAGGCTCTGGCTCATCTGCGACAGATCGGCCCCGCCCGGCAGATGGTTGGCTGTCATCAGATCCATCGTCTTGGGCGCGACGATCATGCCGCCCGCATAGGCTCCCTTGTTTAGCAGCATGGCGCAAAAGCGATCGTAATCGGCGATCGTCGAAAGGAGGCCCCCGCCCCCGGAGTGGAACTTTGCTCGATTGATCAGGCGGGACTCGGAGGCCTTGTCGATCAAGCGGGGCTCCTTGCCCGGGCGATAGCCATAGGCGTCGGCCAGCCGGTCCTTCTTCGCCGGATCGAGATCGAACGAGGTATCCTCCATCCCGAGCGGCGCGAAGATGTGCTCGCGAAAATAATCGCCGAGCGGCATTCCCGAAATGCGCTCGACACAGACGCCGAGGACATCGGTCGACACCGAATAATTCCAGCGCGCACCCGGTTCGAATTCCAGCGGAATGCGTGTCAGGGTGGCGATATACTCGTCGGAAGTCACCGCTCCGCGCGCGAGGTCGATCTCCGCCTTGCGATAGGCGGCGTCCACGCTGCTCCGGTTCTGAAAGCCGTAGGTAAGGCCGGACATATGCGTGAGCAGATCGACGAAGCGCATCGGCTTGCCGCTCTGGGTGGGAAGGAAAGGCACCGAGCCCCCTCCCCCCGCATAAGGGCCAAGTGTCTCGAACTCGGGGAGGACACGCGACACGGGATCGTCGAGGGCGACCTTGCAGCGTTCGACGAGATGCATGAAGGCGATCGAGGTCACCGGCTTGGTCATGCTGGCGATGCGGAATATTGCATCCTCGCGCATCTCGGTTCCGTCGTCACGCAGCGTGCCGGAATGGAAATAATGCGCTGGCTTCGTATCGCGCGAGATCAGCAGCTGCACCGATTTCAGACGGCCGGTCGCCAGATACGCCTCCTCGAGAAAGCGATCGATCCCCTGCAACCTGTCGGAATCGAAACCAAGCTCTTTTGCGTCCGCCGTCTGCACTCTCGATCTCTCCCTGCCATCGCGCCGCATAGCCGTACCGCAGCTTCATCCTCTCCTGCGTAAATGATTTTGCGCTCCTGTGAAGGTTCATACCCACCTTTCAGAAGATCTCTGTCCGGCTTGCTCGCCGGCGACTGCGAAGACTAGACTAGGCCACGCCGCTCTTGAGTCGGCACGTGGGAAAGGATTTGCTGAAGTGCGCGATACCGTAATCGTCTCCACTGACCTCGCACCGCTGGCTCAGTCGCATCTAGGAGCCTCCAATGCGCCCCAGTCCGTTCAACCGGGTGTCGACGCGCTGTGATGGCGATCCAATCCGGACGCAGTTCGCTCGCCTCTGCTATTGGCTGGGTTCCACCTGCGAACTGGCCCGCCCGCAGCCGTGCGGAATGTTGCGCCATCCTGACCGCACCGGGCCAGCGTTTCGAGATGGAGGATGTCGAGATCCGCGGCGTTACGGTGCGAACCTGGAAGAACGCCCCGCGCAATCTCCGGGAGGTCGCGCTGCTCGGCCAGTCGTATGGGACACGCGAATTCGTCATCTATCAGGACGAGCGGATCACCTACGATGGCTGGTTCCGCGCCGTTGTCGCTCTGGCGCACGAATTCCACAAACGCGGCATCGGCAAGGGCGACCGGGTGGCGCTCGCCATGCGCAACCAGCCGGAATGGCCGGTCGCCTTCTTCGCCGCGGTCACCATCGGCGCGGTCTGCGTTCCCCTGAATGCTTGGTGGACGGGCGACGAGCTTGCTTACGGCCTGTCGAATTCGGGGACGAAGCTGCTGGTCTGCGACGAGGAGAGGTGGGATAGGATCGCCGACAGGCGCGACGATTGCCCCCTTCTCGAAACCGTGTTCGTGACCCGCGCGGGCGCGGACCGCGACGGTGCCGAAGCGCTCGAAAGCGTAATTGGGCGACCCACAGGCTATGCCGAGCTTCCCCTTAGTGGGCTGCCAGAAGTGGATATCGCGCCGGAGGACGACGCGACCATCTTCTACACCAGCGGAACAACCGGGCGGCCCAAGGGCGCGCTCGGCACCCACCGCAATCTGTGCACCAACATCCTGTCGAGCGCCTACAACGCAGCCTTCGCCGTCCTGCGACGCGGTGAGGACCTGCCTCTGCCCCAGCAAAAAACCGGCTTGACCGTCATTCCGCTGTTCCATGTCACCGCCTGTTCGGCCGGGCTGATGGGGAATATCGCGGCCGGTAACACGCTGATTTTCGTGTATCGCTGGGACCCAGTCGAGGCGTTCCGGATCATTGAGCGCGAGCGGGTGGCGGTGACCGGCGGCGTGCCCACGATCGCGTGGCAGCTGCTGGAGCATCCCGAGCGCAAGAATTACGACCTCTCCAGCATCGAGGCGATCGCCTATGGCGGCGCACCGGCCGCCCCCGAACTGGTCCGCAAGATCCGCGAAGTGTTCGGAGCCCTGCCCGGAAACGGCTGGGGCATGACGGAGACGATGGCGACGGTCACCGGCCATTCGTCCGAAGATTATCTCAACCGCCCCGACAGCTGCGGCCCGCCGGTAGCGGTGGCCGACCTCAGGATCATGAGCGAGGACGGGACGCGCGAACTGCCGGCGGGCGAAGTGGGCGAGCTGTGGGCGCGCGGTCCAATGGTGGTGAAAGGCTACTGGAACAATCCCGAGGCGACCGCCGAGACCTTCGTCGATGGCTGGGTGCGGACAGGCGACCTGGCCCGGCTGGACGAGGAAGGTTGGTGTTATATCGCCGACCGGGCCAAGGACATGATCATCCGCGGCGGCGAGAACATCTATTCCTCCGAGGTCGAGAACGTCCTTTACGATCATCCCGCGGTCACCGACGCGGCCCTGATCGGCCTGCCCCATCAGCAGCTGGGCGAGGAACCGGCGGCCGTCGTCCACCTCGCGCCCGGAATGGAGGCGAGCGAAGACGAATTGCGTAACTGGGTCGCCGCCCGTCTCGCCAAGTTCAAAGTGCCGGTCCGGATCGCCTTTTCGGCCGGGACGCTGCCCCGCAACGCGAACGGCAAGATACTGAAGCGGGAACTGGCCGACTTCTTTTGAGCGAAGTGCGACCGGCCGGAGGCAGGGCGCGGTCAAGACGTGGCGAATAGGGGAAATCATGGCGCGAAAGCCCGACGTGACCACCAAGTTCGGCGAAAAACGCGAGGCGATCGTCCACGCCGCGTCTGTTCTGATCAATGATGCTGGAGTGCGGGCAACAACGTTGACCAAGGTCGCGCGCGCGATAGGCCTCAATGCGACCAGCGTGACCTATTATTTTCCGCGTAAAGACGAACTGATCGTTACGGTTTACGAAGAGACCATCTCCCTCCTCCAGGAGATGGCGCGCGAGGCGCTCAGCGAGCTGACGGTCGAGGCGCGGATAGCCCGCTTTGTCGGCCTCCATGTCACATTCCGGACCCGTATCCGCAAGGGAGAGAAAGGTCTCATCGCGGCCTTGTCGGAAATCCGCTCGCTCGACCAAGAGCATCAGGATGCTCTGCTGGTCGGCTATCGCGGGGTGGTCGACACGGTGCGCGCTTTCTTCGGCGAACCTGCGAACAAGACCGAACGAGCCCGCAACTCGGTGCGGGCGCATGTCCTGATCGAGGCGATGCTGTGGTGGCCGGTCTGGTCGCTGCGTTATTCGCAGCTCGACTTTCCACGAGTCGAGAAGAAGATCGTCGACATCCTGTGCTATGGCATTCCGGTCACGCCGGGCGATTGGGGGCCGGTCGCCTTGCCCGCCGGCGAATGGCGCAGCGACCGGGAGGGAGCGCCCCGGCAGAACGACGAGTTCCTGCGCGCGGCGACTTTGCTGATCAATGATCGCGGCTATCGCGGTGCATCGATCAACCGGATCGCGGAGTCGCTGAACGTGACCAAGGGCAGCTTCTATCACCACCATGACGCGAAAGACGACCTGGTGATGGATTGCTTCCAGCGCAGCTATAATCGTCTTTCGCGCGTGCAGATGGCGGGGCTTGAGGTCGAGGGATCGTACTGGATCAAGCTGTCGAGCGTCCTTCACGAATTGGTCGAGATTCAGTTTTTCGACGCGATGCCCCTGCTGCGGACCACGGCTCTCCAAGCCCTCGACAGCGCCCGCAAGACCGACGTGGTCATGCGCTCCAACCGGCTGGCGCGACGCTTTGCCGGCTTCCTGATCGACGGGTTCGCCGACGGATCGGTCCGCCCCGTCGATCCGCTCGTGGCAAGCCAGCTCGTCATGTCCACGCTGAACGGTGCCTACGAAGCGCGGAGGTGGGCGGCGCGCTTCGACGATCGCGCCGCCGCCATCCAGACCTATCTCTCGGTGTTCTTCGAAGGCATGGCGGGCCGCAGCGACTGACCCGCCGGCCTCGAAACCAACGGCTCAGTAGCCTCCGAGCGAAGCGATGCGGTTCCTGCAAAATGCGATGTTGCCGTAGCTCGCCTCGAGCACGCGGGCGCGCTTGAGGTAGAGGCCGACATCATATTCGTCGGTCATGCCGATGCCGCCGTGAAGTTGGATGCCCTCCCGGCTCATCGCGTTCAGAACCCGGTTTGCTTCGGCCTTGGCCACCATGGCGGCGCGCGGCACGCCGAAGCCACTGTCGAGCGCCTGCAACCCGCCCTCCACCGCCGAGCGCATCAGCGCGAGGTCGGCGAAGAGATCGGCCATCCGGTGCTGGAGCGCCTGGAACGTCGCTAGCACCTGATTGAACTGCACGCGTTGCTTCAGATAGTCGAGGGTGGTGTCGAACACTTGCTGCGCCATGCCGAGCATCTCGCACGCCGTCACGATCCGCGCGCGGTCGAGCACCTGATCGAGCAGGTCGTCCCCGCCGCCCTTCAGCGTGTCGGCAACCGCACCGTCGAATTTCACCTCGGCATGGCTGCGTTGGTCGGTCAGCTTGCGATCGGACAGGGTGACGCCCTCTCCCTTCTTCACCAGATAAAGCCCGTCCTGCGCCACGACGACGAACAGGTCGGCCCCGTGCGCCTCGTGGACGAAGGCCTTGGTGCCGGTCAGCTTGCCGCCGCTCACCTGCGTTTCGATCGCGGCGGGATCGTGCCGCGGCCGCTCGTCCACGGCGAGCGCTCCAACGACCTCGCCGGCCGCCAGTTGCGGGAGCCACTTCGCCTTCTGCTCCTCGCTCCCGCCCAGGATGATCGCTGATGCCGCGACGATCGAGGAAGCGAGCGGGCTCGCGGTGAGCGTCTTGCCGAGTTCCTCGATCACCAGTCCGGCCGACAGCCAGCCGAAATCGGAGCCGCCATGTTCTTCGGGCACCACCACGCCCGTCCAGCCCATTTCGGCCATCGCCGCATAGGCTGCGGGGTCGTAGGCCTGTGCCTCGCCGCCCGCGCGAACCTTGCGCCATTCAGCCACCGGGCTTTCGTTTGTCGTCCAGTCGCGCGCCATGTCGCGCAACATTTCCTGTTCTTCGCTGAGAACTGCCATGATCCTGATCTCCTGCGCCGCTTACTGATGGTCGAGCATGCCGAGCACGCGCTTGGCGATGATGTTGTTCTGAACCTCGGTCGATCCGCCATAGATCGTGGTCGCCTTGCCGAAGAGCCAGGCGCGCACTCCGGCAAGCTCGCTCTCGGAGAAGCCTTCGCCTTCCCAGCCCAGCCCCTGGAAACCCATGATCTCGATTGTCAGCTCGGCCTTTTCCTGACCAAGCTTGGTGCCCACCTTCTTGAGAACTGAGCTGATCTCGGCCACACCGCCCTGCGCCTTGCTCTCTTCCGCCGCGCGCCGTGCGGTGAGGAGGAACGCGCTCCATCGTATCTCGAAATCGGCAATGCGGTCCCGCAGAACCGGATCGGCGAGGCGGCCCTCGGCGTCGGTGCCGACATATTTACGGGCGATGTCCGGCAGGCTCGCGCCCATCATGCGGGCCATGCTGCCGCCGCCCGAAAGATTGGTGCGCTCGTGCTGGAGCAGACGCTTGCCGATCGTCCAGCCCTCCCCTTCCTCGCCGACGAGGTTCTTCTTGGGCACCTCAACATCGGTGAAGAAAGTCTCGCAGAAAGGGCTCATCCCGCTGATCATCTGGATCGGCCGCACCTCCACGCCGGGGGCATCCATGTCGATCAGCAGGAAGCTGATGCCCTTATGCTTGTCGCTGCGATCGGTGCGCACGAGGCAGAAGCACTTGTCGGCCCACTGCCCACCGCTGGTCCAGGTCTTCTGTCCGTTGACTAGATAGTGATCGCCCTTGTCCTCGGCCGTGGTCTGGAGGTTGGCGAGGTCCGATCCGGCATTGGGTTCGCTGTAGCCCTGGCACCAGCGGATTTCCCCCCTCGCGATGGGCGGGATGTGCTCCTTCTTCTGTTCCTCGCTGCCGTATTCAAGCAGGGTCGGGCCGAACATCATCACGCCCATGCCGCCGATCGGATTGTAAGCCCCCGCCTTCGCCAGCTCCTCGTTCAGGATCGCCGCCTGCTTTCTCGTGAGGCCGCCCCCGCCATATTCGCGCGGCCATGTGGGAACGCCCCAGCCGCGCTCCCCCATCGCCTCGCGCCAGCTCTGCTGGGCGGGTGTTTCTTCGTCCGGCCCTTCGACCGCGGACATCGCCGAGCCGGTGTTTTTCAGTTCGTCGGGGAAGTTCTGCGTGACAAACTGGCGTACTTCCTCGCGGAACGCTTCGGTTTCGTCCTGCGCTTCGATCGTGGATCGGGAGGCCATCTCAATACTCCTGGAATGAAAACTTCACTGGCTGGGCTTTACTGGCGGGACTTCATTGCGCCGGTTCGGCGATCTCGTCGGCATTCAGCGATGCGGCCCCCGCGCGCCGCTCGAGTTCGGCAATGCTCGCCTCGTGGCTCGACCGATCGATGCGATAGGCGAACAGGAAAACGGCACCGCCGATATAGAGCACGATAAGCGCCGGAACGTAGGCGATTGCAAGCATTCGCGGAATGGCGGGGTCGATCGTCGCGGGATCGATCCCGGGCGCGATTCCCACCAGCGAGACCAGCATCCCCGCGGCAAAGACGCCAAGACCCGACGTGCTCTTCTGCATCAGCGTGTTCGCGGCGTAGAACAGCCCCTCGCTCCGCCGTCCGGTGGCGAGCTGGCTTTCTTCGACGACATCGCCGACCATCGCATGGACCAGCACCGCCGACGAAACGCCGCACATCTGGAACATCGCGGAAAACACAAAGAGTGCCGGGACCAGCATCGGATCGCCGTTCTCGTAGAACACGCCTCCCAGCCGCAGGACATAAGGAAGGCTGCCGAAGATTACCGCAATCACCGCCAGGACCAGAGCGGCGTTTCGCTTGCCGATCCTGCGCGATGCCCAAGGTGCCACGAACAGGGCGAGGAACGCTCCGGTCAGGGAATCGATTGTCAGGATCGCAAGCTGCGCCGAGTTCAGCCCCCACAGATAGGTGCCGAAATAGATAAGCAGCGCCGAAGTCATGCCGACCGAAGTGTATTTGAGCGTTCCGAAAGCGATAATCGCGAGGAAGCCGCGATGCGCGAAGGTCGACCTCATCTGGACCAGCGTGTTCCACGGACCGAGCTTCTCGCGTTCCTCCGGCATCCGGAAATACTTAATCCGATGGATCGTCCCCAGGCTGGAGACGAGGATGGCAGTCAACATGACCGCCGCGCCGACGATCGCGAAGGTCTCGTACCCCTGCGGATTGAGCTGGCCGACCGGATAGCGGGCCGTCGGTGCGAGGAAAACCAGGAGCGTCAGAAACGCCATCCCCACCCCGCCGAGATAGGCGAAGAAGTAACGGTAACTCGCGATCGAGGTGCGCTCGTCGTAATCGCTGGTGAGTTCAGGGGCGAGCGCGCTGCTCGGAATTTCGAAGAAGGTAATGAAGGTCCGCACGCAGCATCCCACGATCAGGATGTACCAAAAGGCCTCGGTCTGGCTCATCCCCTCGGGCGGGAAGAACAGCGCCAGCATGCTGAGCGATGCGGGAATGGCGCTCAGGAACATGAAGGGATGCCGCCGCCCCCACCGGGTCCGCAACGTGTCCGACCACTGGCCGACGATCGGATCGGAAATCGCATCGACGCACAGCGCCACCAGAATGGCAAAGGAAACGAGATCGGCCCGTACGCCGATGACCTGATTGTAGTATAGCAGGAGGAACGAGCGGAAGGCGACATCCTTCACCCCGTATCCAATCGAGCCGAAGCCGTAGAGAAGCTTGGTGGCGAGACCCAGTTTCGGGGCGGTGGGATCTGCGACCATGTGAAAATTACCTCGCTAGAGCGCCGTCGCGGTTCGCTGGCTCGCGCTGCAAGGGGTCGATTATCAGATCGAAGTCGAAGTCGGCGGGGTTGGAAGCGCCGCATGTTTTGGGCTCGGAGCAATGCGGGACGAGATACCGCATTTTCGGTTCTGTTCGTCGGGATGTGGTAGTCAATCCCGCACCTGAGCCACTTCGTCCCGGGCTGCGGAAAGCGCTTGGCGTAAAGTTCGCTCTGCCCTCTGCTCCTATCATTGGTCCGTGCGTCAGGTTCTGGTCAACCGATCGACCAGCTTCGACCCCATGGCCGCAAGCTCCCAACCTCCGAGGCCGTATCGTAGATTTACGGTCTCCGTGGAATTCGCTTCGCCGTGCATTGGCGACGTTGCGGAAATGGATGCGGAACAGCCCGGCGGGCCCCGCTCTTCCGCGGACGACACCGACAATCCAGTCCCGCTTCTGCTGGAACCCGGGATCTACCTTGCGATCCCATGCCATCGGCATTCTCCCGTTCGCGCGCCTTTTCGACGTCGAGAACGACCATACCTCTTTTTTGAAGGCGGGCAAGCACGTCCCTTAGACCGGACGCGATCAGATGCTGCTGGGGAAAGTCAAACGGTCGCGAGAAGATCCTTCGCCGCGGCGGCGAGACCGTCGATGGCTTGTTCGTCGACGTTCAGCGTGATCGACACACGCAGCCGCGCGGTTCCCGGCGGGACGGTCGGAGGACGAATCCCGCGAACATCGAACCCGCGCGCTTGCAGTCCCGCTGCGACCCGCATCGTGCGCACATCGTCGCCGATGACGATCGGCTGGATCTGCGATCCGCTGGGAATCACGCCGAGCACCCCGAAAGCGTTCCCTGCATGGCGGACCAGAGCGCGAAGCCTGTCGCGACGCTCCTCACCAAGCGCCATGATCGCGAGGCTTTCCCGGACCACCGCGGCAATGAGTGAGGACGGGGCCGTCGAAAAAATGAACGCCCGACCGCGATTGATGAGGAATTCCCGCATGAGCGTCGAACACAGGATCAGACCCCCCTCGCAACCCAACGCCTTGCCGCAGGTAGCGAGAACGATCACATTCTCCTGCTCGTGAAGGCCGGCAGCCAGCCCGCGACCGCCTTTGCCCAACACCCCAACCGCGTGCGCCTCGTCGATCACCAGCATGGCCCCGGTTCGCTCGGCTAGAGCGGCGAAATCGGCGACCGGCGCGACATCACCGTCCATGCTGTAAAGTGTTTCGAATGCAAGCCAGGTCGTGCCTTTGCCACCCCCTGCCCGCCATTTGCGGATGACGGCTTCTGCCGCTCCGACGTCATTGTGCGCGAAACATTCATTTGACGCGCGCGACAGCCGCATGCCTTCATGCGCGCTCGCGTGGATCAGAGCATCGTGGACGATCAGATCGTCAGGTTGCGGCAGAGTGGAGAAGATCAGACTGTTCGCCGCGAAACCAGATCCAACGAAGAGGACCGCTTCGCTCCCGAACAAGTCGGCCGCGAAATGTTCGAGTTTCTCATGCTCGGACGTGTTTCCGCGAAGCAGGCGAGAACCGCCGGAACCAAGACCGACCCCCCTGTCGAGCGCCGCGCGCGCAGCCTGGCGCAAAAGCCCGGAATTCGCCAGACCGAGATAGTCATTGGACGAAAAATCGAGCCCAATAGAAGGCGTCAGGGTACGGCGACGGCCAACACGGTCGAGGGCGTCGAGATCGTCGATGTAGAAATTCGGAACGCTCACTTGCCCGACGCTTAGGCGATCGTTGACCGTCTGCAAGAGCGGCGAGCGCCAGCAGCGATACAGCTCGCAACGCCCTCCGCACAAAACCGGATGGGAACAAATAATCACGACCTGCTGTTGCGAATCGTTATCATTCTCATTAGAGGCGCGTCGGAATTCGAGGTTTCAGGGAATATTCAGTGATCGACTCCGTATCGAAGACCGCCATCATCATTGCTCTCGCCGCTGGCGCTCCGCCGCTTCTTGCCCAGGAGGTCGCCGAGCAATCCGAGAACGACACCATCGTCGTCAACGGATATTTCGAGACAGTCACGGCGGGTACGAAAACCGACACGCCGCTGATCGAAGTTCCGCAGCCGATCAGCGTGATCACGGACGACACTTTTACCGACCAGGGTGCGCTCAATATCGCTGAGACGCTGCGGTATGTTGCAGGCGTCCAATCCTCCTCCTACGGGCTCGACAGCCGGGTGGACTCGCAATTCGTCCGGGGAATCTCTCCCGTCCAGTATCGCGACGGGATGCGCGAGTTGTTCGGTTTCTATAATTCCATCACGGCCGACCCCTACGCCTTTTCCCGCGTGGAACTGGTCCGCGGTCCGGCCTCGGTCCTGTTCGGACAGGGCAGCATCGGCGGGCTTCTGAACCTCGTTTCCAAGACACCCGAGTTCCAGGCGGGGGGAGAGATCGCGCTGCGCTACGGCTCGTTCGACCGCAAGGAAGTGCTTGCCGACTTCACCGGTCCGCTGTCCGACACGTTGGCCGTCCGTCTGACCGGACGCGTGCGCGACGCCGATACGCAAACGGATTTCGTGCCCGACGACCGCGTCCTCATCGCGCCCTCGATCACCTGGCAGCCGACGATGGACACCACGTTGACGCTGATCGGCAATTATCAGGAGGACGACGGCGGTTCGGTGCAGCAATTCCTGCCCGTCGGCAGCGTCCTTCCCGACGACGACGCGGAAAGCACCCGCAATATCGAGGCCAATCCCAACGGCCGCTTGCCCTACTCAACCTTCCTCGGCGAACCGGGCGATCCCTATGACGGTCGCATCCTGTCGGGCACCGCGCTGTTGAACCATCGCTTCAACGACACTGTCCGGGTCCAGGCCCGCACCCGCTACATCGACAGCGACATCAATTCGGTCGTTCGCTATCCAAACAGCTACACCAACCCGTTCAATCCCTTCCTCGACGATGATCGGCGCCTGATTACGCGCTACACCGCGGCGGACCGTGGCGGGATCGACGTGTTCAGCGCCGATGGCGGAGTCGGTCTCGACTTCAATACGGGTTCGGCCATCCGCCACGAGTTGCTGGTGGGTGTCGACTATCTCTGGAACGAGACCAATCGCCGCAGCAGTTTCACGCAGGACACGATCGACCTCTACGCCGACCGGATCAGCAATGGGTTCGAACCTGCCCCGCTGGGCGCGCTTTCGACCGCTTCGCAATCCCAGATCGGTATCTACGCGCAGGACCAGATCTCGTTTGCCGAGCGGGTGCATCTTGTAATCGGTGGCCGGCAGGACTGGGTCGATGACACGAGCACCGCCGGTATCGAACAGGACACCGACGCCTTCACCTGGCGAGCCGGCATCATCGGCGAACTCGCTTTCGATATCCATCCCTTCTTCAGCTACACCGAAAGTTTCCTTCCGGTCGCCGGGTTCGATCGGGCGGGCCAGGGTTACCGTCCGCAACGCGGGACCCAGTACGAGATCGGCGCGAAGTGGCGGCCCGATCGCAACACGTTGGTCACCGTCACCGGCTACGACATCACCGAGCAGAACCGCCTGATCAACGATCCGACGGACCCGACCAATCGCATCCAGGCGGGCGAGCTCCAGTCGCGCGGCATCGAGTTCGAGGCCCAGCGCATCCTGCCCGGCAATTTCACCGTCCTTGCCAATTACAGCTACAACGAAGCCGAACTGACCGAAGCGAGCGCACAGTTCCAGATCGGCGAGCAGCTCGAGAACGTGCCCAGGCACAATGCCTCGCTCTGGCTGTCCAAGCGGATCGCCATGGACGACTGGGCACTAACCCTGGGCGGCGGCGCGCGTTATGCCGGGGAGAACTTCTCTCGCAACGCGCTCAACGTAGTGCGGACGCCGGACGTCACCACCTTCGACGCCTATGCCGAAGTCACCTATGGCAAGACCAGCATCGCGGTGAATGCTAACAACCTCACCGACGAGCGGTATCCCGCCGCCTGCCTGGCGCGCGGCGACTGCTTCCTCGGCGCCCAGCGCAATGTTTTCGTCACTTTGACGCAAGGGTTCTGATCGTGCTGCTGGCGTTCGCTTCGGCCCTTGGAATCGGCGGAGTTCTTGCGCTCCATCGATCCTGGGCCGGCAAGGACCGGCATCGTGCACTCGTGATCGCCGGCTGGTTTATGCTGGGCGTGGGCGCGGTGCTTGCGGGGCTCGCGGAGGGTGCATGGGGGGTGGCGATTGCGGCGCTGCCGACGATGACCACCGCGCTGATCATTCTCGCCGTGGCAGCGTGGCGATGTCCCGCGCCACTGGAGCCGCGCCCCGGCAAAGTGCGGCGCCCTGCTCGCCCGGCCCCTCGCCGCATCCCGGCGCGCCTCGCGACCTTTGCGATCGTCGCCATCGGTGCGCTTTTCGCCTCACTCGCACTGGCGCTGGGCGCGCGTTCTGCAGCGCTGGCTATGAATTGGGGTGAGGCAAATGCGAATGTCGTCATGCTGTTCGTCCTGCCCGTCGCATGGTCGGCGCTTGCCTACGCGCTTCTCGTCGCGCCGAACCGCAACCGCCAATTCGCGATACTAGCCGCGACCTGTATTCCGGCCCTGCCGGCCCTCCTGTGAGAGACAGCACCATGGCCTCTACCCCCGCCAAATCCGCCCTTTCGGCCCATTCGGCGATCGGACTGGTCGTGGGCGCATTGCTTTACATCGTCTGCGTCACCGGAACGCTGTCGGTGTTCTACCCCGAATTGCAACGGCTCGAGCAATGGAACGCGCCCGAGATGGAAAGCATCTCGCCCGATGCGGTCCAGCGCGGGGTGGAGGAAGTGCTCACCCGCGAACGGGGGGAAGGACTGCCTCCGACCACCCATCTCTACGCGCATCTGCCGACCGACGACCTGCCCCGCGCGACACTAACCACGGATACGCAGGCATTTCATCTCGATCGGAGTGGCTCGATCGCTATTCCCGAGGAGATCGCCTGGTCGGACTTCCTCGTCGCCCTGCACTACAAGCTCAGCCTTCCCAGTTTCTGGGGGCTGACGCTGGTCGGCGCGCTGGGCGCCATGATGCTCGCGCTCTGTTTTACGGGGGTGATTGCCCTGCCGCGCATCTTCCGCGACGCTTTCCGGTTGAACGCAAGGGCGATCAAGAGCACGGCGCTGGCCGACTGGCACAACCGGCTGAGCACCTGGACCCTCCCCTTCTCGCTCGCCATCGCATTTACCGGGGCAGCGATCGGCCTTGGTTCGGTGGGCGCTTTCAGCATGGCGGAAGCGGCTTACGACGGAGATCTCGAGGCGGTCTACGCTCCGGTTTTCGGCGCCGAGACTAAGGGTCATTCGGAGACTCAGCGAGCACCCGATGTCGCGGCCGCGCTGCGTCATGTCCGCACGAACTATCCCGATGTCGCCCCGACCTACGCGATTGTGCACGACGCGTTCCAGCCGGGCCAGCATGTGCAGATCGCGGCCGGCCATCCGCGCCGACTGATCTTTGGCGAATACTATAATTTCGACGCAGACGGGCGCTTCATCGGAACCGCTGGCCTTGCCGATGGGGCACTGGGCCAGCAGGCGGCCGCATCGACCTACAATCTTCACTTCGGCAATTTCGGCGGATTGCCGGTAAAGCTGGTCTACTTCGTGCTGGGCCTGGCAGTAAGCGCGGTCAGCGCCACCGGCATCTACATCTGGTTCGCCAAGCGCCGTCGGAAGGGCCACGACGAACCAGTGCTGAAAGCGGCATGGAATGCGGTCGTGTGGGGCTGCCCCGCCGTTCTCTTAGCCACCTTCCTGGTCCGCGTGACATTGGGGAATGCCATGCCGTTTCCCGCCTTGTTCTGGATCGGTCTGGCAATCGTCGTCACCGGCGCGAGCGTAAAGGCTGCGGGCCGGTTCGGCGGCAACCGGCAGGGTGTCGCGGAGCCAGACTACGCCGCCTGAACCATCTAGTCGCGAAGAAGCGTTTCGGCGATTTCGCGAACCTGTGCGCCCATGTCCTCGCGCTCCAGCGCAAGGGCCAGCGTCGCTTCGACGAACCCGGTCTTGCTGCCGCAATCGAAGCGGCGTCCGTCGAACGTCACGGCATGGAACGCCTGATCCCCGATCATGCGGGCCATGGCGTCGGTCAGCTGGATCTCGCCGCCGGCACCCTTCTCCTGATCCTCGAGGATGCGCATCACCTCGGGTTGCAGGATGTAGCGACCGGATACGATCTTGTTCGACGGCGCCTGATCGCGTGGCGGCTTTTCCACGAGACCCTTCACCTCGGTCAGCGCGCCGTCCTGTGCGCCGGGATCGATCACGCCATAGCTCGACACTTCGTCTTCCGGCACTTCGAGAACGGAGATGAGGTTGCCACCAACTTTGTCATAGGCTTCGACCATCTGCGCCATGCAGCCGCTGCCGCCGCCCTTGCGCGCCACCATCAACTCGTCCGGCAGCATGATCGCGAAGGGTTCGTCGCCCACGATCGCGCGCGCGCACCAGATTGCATGGCCAAGGCCCAGCGGGACCTGCTGGCGCACGGTAATGATATCACCCGGCACCGCGCGGGTGGGATCGAGCACGCTCAGATCCTTGCCGCGGCTCTCCATCGTCGTTTCAAGTTCGTAAGCGACGTCGAAATGCTCGACGATGGCCGTCTTGCCCCGCCCGGTAACGAAGATCATCTGCTCGATCCCTGCCTCCCGCGCTTCGTCGACCGCGTACTGAATCAGGGGCCGGTCGACGATGGGAAGCAATTCCTTCGGGATGGCCTTGGTCGCCGGAAGGAAACGCGTGCCGAGCCCGGCCACGGGGAACACCGCCTTGCGGATGGGTTTGCTGCTGCTCATCGATCTTCACCTAGACTTGAGATAGAACGGTCCGGAGGCAGGCATGTGCCGCCCCCTTGCAGCATCGCCTTCCCGCAAGTCCGATCAGAAATAGCGTTCGCCCACGCGGATCGTGTCGCCCGGAGCGATGAAGACGCGCCGCTGCGAACTGAGTTCGTAGGTCTCTTCCTGATCCGAACCGCGACGGCGGATATAGACCTCGTTCTGGTTCGCCCGATAACTGTAGCCACCCGCCAGCGCGACCGCTTGCTGCACGGTCAGATCGTCGCTGAACGGGTATTCGCCGGCGCGGGTAACCTCGCCCAGGATGTAGAACGGCCGGTAGTTCAGCACCTCGGCATTCACGCGTGGATCGTTGAGGTAGCCTTGCGAAAGGCCGCTTGCGATGTCGCTCTGAAGCTGAGTGACGGTCTTGCCGGCGACCGGCAGATCGCCGAGCAGCGGAAAGGACAGATCACCGGCCGAGGACACGGTGTATTCGCGCGACAGGCTCTCCTCGCCGAATACCGTGATCCTGAGCCGGTCGCCCGCGGCGAGCTGGTATTCGACCGGCTGGTAGGCTGCGGTACCGGGCGGCGGGATCGAGCCTCCGCAACCCATCAGCGGCGCGGTGAGCGCGAGCGCGATGATCGGCAGCGCCTTCTTGAAATACTGGGACATGCCCGCTCCTGAATTCCTGGATTATGCCGGGCTGGGATAAAGAATGGGATTGAGCACCTCAATAGTCTAAATCAGGCTGGTTCATCCCGGTCCATTCGCAAGCGCATGTCTGGCGAAGGCCGCGATAATTCCTATAGGGAGAAGCGATGCTGCCCTTCCTCAAACCGCGTCCCAAAGTGCCGGCCACCGCGTCAGGCGAGCGCGTCTATGCGATCGGCGACATCCATGGCGAATACGAACTGCTGAGGAAGCTGCTCGAGCGGATCGCCAGCCATTGGGAAGCCTCGGACCAGAGCGCCACCGACGTACGGCTCCTGTTCCTGGGAGACATCATCGATCGCGGGCCGGCCAGCAAGCAGTGCCTGCGCTTCATCACGCAATTATCTTCGCTCAATGGCGTGACCTGCCTCAAGGGCAATCACGAGGACCTGCTGCTTCGCTCGATGGCAGGAGACAGCGACGCGCAGAGCATCTGGTTGCAGAATGGCGGCGATGCGACACTCGCCAGCTATGGTATCGCCCTGCCCCGTTCGGACGAGGACTCGTTCGATTTCGGGGAGCGCGTGAAGGCCGCTATTCCGCGCAAGCATGTCGCCATGCTGGAAGCCGCGCCGACCCATGCGCAGAGCGGCGGCTATTTCTTCGCCCATGCCGGAGTCCGGCCAGGCACTGCATTGAACCGGCAGGACGATTTTGACCTCTTCTTCATTCGCGAGGAATTCACCGGATCGACCGCCTGGCACGGCGCGGTGGTGGTGCACGGGCACAGCGTGGTTGACGAGGTCGACATGCGCGACAACCGGATCGCGATCGATACCGGCGCCTATCGCACGGGCAAATTGTCGTGCATCTGTCTCGACGGGACCAGCCGCCAGATTTTGACGGTCCGGCGCTAGAACAGCAGGTCCGCGGCCTGCGATCCGCCGGACAGGCACCGGCTGGTCGAAGCCTTGGGCCAGCGATTGCAGTCCCAGTAGGCTTGCCTCGTGCGGTTGCGCAGCTCCTGGACGAAAACGAAAGTCGGCGCGGTCTGCGAGACGGTCTCGCGAGTCAATCGCGCAGGCGCCGCCGCCGTATCCAGCCAGCCAGCCACCCGGCATTCCGCGCGACCGGCGCACATTTCCAACGCATCGAGCGCCCAGCGACCTGGTTGTACCTTGGGATCGAGGGCCAGTTTCAGCACTGGCACCTGCGGCAGTTCGATCCGCGTCGCGACATCGGTCGCGACCGTCACCGACGGCGTCTCCGTTACCGCGGCTTCACCGGTTGCCAGTGCAGCTTCCTCCTCCGACAAGGGAGTTTCAACCACCGAATGCGCATTCGTGTAGCTCGCCAATTGGGCGATGCGAGGCTCGATGCTGGTCGGAATACCTCCGAATGCCGCGCCCGTGCCCCAATAGCCGTTCCAGCGGAAGAACAGATGGGTGCGCACCGCGGTTATCTTGTCGAGACTGTTGCTCCAGTATGGGAGCACCCAGTCGGTGTGGTAATGAGTAGCGAGGCCGACGCGCGGTTCCACCTTGCCGTCGATCATGGATGCCGCTCGCGTCCTGGCGCTGGCGAGTGCCGACGCGGATGGGCGCCAGCGCAGCATAGATCCGTCGCAGGTAAAGCTGAACTGGCACCCCGTCTGCCGCTCGGCGCCTTGGAACACGACCGCGCAGACCGAATTGGGCCAGGCGGGATGCCGCACGCGGTTCAGAATGACCTGCATCACGGGGAGCTGATCGTCCGCGCCGGCCCCGGCTTCGTACAACGCGGCGATGGCGAGGCATGTGATGGCCCTCTCGAGATCCTCGCCCGTCAGGCGAGAGCGGAAGGGTCGCGCCGCGACCACCTTGGCGCTCGAGAATGGCCGCGCCGCGTTCATTTCGCGCGCCGTCTCCGGCTCGACCGGCAGCAATTCCTTTTCGGGCGCGACGGCATCGGGCAAACCGACCTGAGGCAGAGGCGGCGGCGGGCCGTTCGCGATCGCAATTTCCTCGTTCTCGAACTCCCCTCTAGAATAGAGCTGGACTGCAACCGCGACGATCGCGAGCAGGATGAAGGCCGCTGCTGCGGCCCACAGGATGGGGCGTTGGGTCAAGGCGTCCATACGGTCCATGCCGAATGCAGTTCCGGTTCAGCGCCGAACCGGGGCAGCGTCCGCGCCGACGCGAGTAGCGGAGCGCGGGAAGCCATAGCGCGGTTCGCCTTGCGCAGGGCGGGTCAGCCATTCTGTAAGAAACCCGCACGCCCAACCAAGATGCATGATGCCTGCGGCCACTCCGGAGGCATAGCGCCAGCCGCCACCGGTACGATGACCGACGAGGATGCCTGCGCCAAGGCTGAGCAAGAGCCACGCGATCGCCGGAACCGCGAACAGCCAACTGATCGGAGATAACAGAGCCAGCGCCAGCGCAGCAGGAACGGCCAGCGGAAGCGCCTGCCGCAGTCGCAGGCCGGTGCGATGACGCCTCACGGTACGCGCCCGGCCTACGCCATACCGAAAATATTGCCGCCACAGCGCGAGCGGTGTGCGCCGGGGAAAGTAAATCAGCGCCGCTTCGGGCTCCAGGAGGATGCGGCCACCGGCCGCCGCCTGGCGGTGGTCGAACTCGGCATCCTCGTTGCAGGGCATCGCTTCGCAATAGCCGCCCAGCCGTTCGAACAAGGCGCGGTCCATCAGTGCGTGATGGCCGTGTTCGACGAAACGCCGCTCTCCCAAATGGCGATGCGCCGATCCGCCGGTGCCGAGGACGCTGTTCTGCGCCGCGGCCACGGCCAGCTGAAACCCATCGCGACCGCGGGTGGTCATCGGTACAACGACCGCGCTCGCATCCCGCGCCTTAGCAGCTTCGAGCAGAATGGCGGCGTAGCCATCCGGATATTCGCAATGGGCGTCGATCCGCAGAATCCAGTCGAAGCGACTGCCGAAGCGCCGCACCGCAAGATTGACGCCCGCGCTTTGAATCCGATCCGGATTGTCGAGCAGGCGGACCGGCTTGCCGGCCGCCTCGTAGCGCTCGACGATGGTGCGGCTGCCGTCGGTGCTGCCTCCATCGGCGACCACGATCAGGTCGATCGAGGGGTCCCGCAGCATCTGGTTCAGCAGACGCTCGAGATTGGCTGCCTCGTCGAGACAGGGAATGATGGCCAGAACGCTCATCGGTGGACTGTTTCCGCCAGAGTGCGGACCAATGCGCGGCAATCTTCGTCGCCCGCGACAAGCTTGCTGCGGTCGATGCGCAGCGCCGCGGTCTGCAAGACGTAAAGCGCCTCCACGGTGAGAGCGAGGATCTTCTCTCGCGCATCGTCGGCGGAGGAGACCAGAAGCCCCGCATCGTTCGCTGCCAGCCAACGACCCACCTCGACATCGTGCATCGCGATCGGAACGACTCCATAGGCGAGCGGTTCGTAAAGCCGGTTGGGAAGGAGCCAGCTGCTGTTCAGTCCATCCTCGAACCAGTCGACCGTCCAAGCGAGATGGCAGCGGCCGTAGAGCTCGGGAAGATCCTCGTAGCGATAGGCGCCGTGATAGGTCATGCCCGGTGTCGCGCCGACGACTTCCGCGAGATGCGGCAATTCCGCCGGTGACGGCTTGCCCGCGACCAGCACCTCCACTCTCCCGCTGGAAGCAGCGGCAAGATGCGACAGAAAATCGAGCGTCCGGCGACAGCGCAGCATTCCGAACCACCCGATCCTGACCGGCAGCGATGGTTCGTGTGCGGTCGGCTCGGGTGCCCACGACGCATCCTCGCGCAGAAGCAGCTTGTTTTCGACAAGCTCGACCGGCGCGTCCAGCGTAGTGTCGGCGAAGTGATTTTCGACGAACGCGGTCGAGGAGGTCAGCAGCAGATCGACGCGCCTCAACAGCGCGCCCTCCACGACCTGGATCGCTCGCGCAGCCAACCCCGATCCGACCAGCGAGCGGTGGATGTCGAGGCATTCATACACCAGTGGCCGTTCGCCGACCAGGATGCGGGCAATCGCCAGTTGCTCGAGATTGCGCGCGCAAACGGTATCGCATCTCTCGAAGTAGCGGGCGAGCGGACCATGGAAGATCGCGGTGCGCAGCGTCGAGAAAGCACGACGGGCAAAGGCAGCATCTTCGGCCCGCCCGAGATTTAGCGGCTTGTATCGGGCCATGGCAGGGCTCACCACATCGTCACGGCAGAAGCCCGCGACGACCACCGACGCGCCGCCACGCACGAACATCTCGCACCGCCGCGCGACCGCGGGGTCGTTCAGATTGTGAACCAGATAGCCAATTTTCATCGGGGAGCCTTTGGACGCTGTTATTGACAGTGATATCGCCCTGCGACAAGTTCAGGCTCGAGCCGGTGCCGCGACGGTACACTTGCACTGGTCCAACGGGTCGCACAGGGGCTCCCCCCTGAGGGTGGTCCGGAAAAGAGGGGATTGGCTGAAATATGTCGTTCGTGGCTCCAATGCCGAAACGCACGATCGCCCGGCGGATGCGCTGCCTTCTTCTGTGCGCCAGCGTTTTCGTGGGCGGAAATCCGGTTCTGGCACAGACCAATGATCCCTTCGCCTCGATCATAAATCAATATCGACCCGAATTCGCCAAGCCGCCGATCATTGTCGGCGGGTTTGAAGTGCGTCCGCGCATCGAATTCGATGTCGAGGGTATAGACAATGTATTCGCTTCGGACGTCGTCGACAGGAACGATGTCACATTGTCCCTGCGCCCGGCGGTGCTGGTGAGCGATCGACGTCCCGACCGCGAATTGACACTCAATCTCGACGCGGCCTTCGCAACCTTTCTTGACAACACCGTTTCCGACCGGGTCCAGATCGGTGCCGACGGCCTTGGTCGCTTCGGCCTCGGGACGCGGACTCGTCCCTTTGTCGGCTTCAGTTTCCGGCAGAACGATACGCAAAGCCGCCAGTTTCCTGATTTGTCGCTGACCGCTCAGCCCATCAGGCTGACGTCGATCGGTGGCAATGCGGGTGTGGATCAGGAATTCGGGCCCATCACCGCCACCGCCGAGGCGCGTTATCAGAACACCAGCTACCGCGACGAAATAATCGGCGACTCGCTCAACCTCATTCCAGGCTTCGAAGATTTCGAAGTCGCGAGCGGTCGGTTGCGGCTCGCCTATTCGGTCAACCCGGCGCAGCGAATCTACGTCGAGGGCGAGATCAACGACCGTAAGTTCGACGTGAACCCCGGCAGCATCGGAGCCGTGCCTGGTCTGCTGGTAAACCGATCATCCGACGGGTTTGGCTTGCGGGCGGGCTATGCGCGTCAGATTACCGAGATTCTGCTGTTCGACGCGAATGTAGGCTATTTGCGCCAGCAATATGACGATCCGGCGATCTCGACCGTCTCCTCTTTTTCCTTCGACGCCGACCTCGTCTACAGCCCGAGCCGGCTGACGCGCGTCCGCTTGAGCGCCGGGCGTTCGATCGACGACACGGTCAATCAGTTTTTCAACGGCCTACTCCGGACAGAAGTGGGTCTTGGTGTAGAGCACGAACTGCGCCGTGACTTTCTGTTGTCGGCGGAAGGACGCTACAGCACCATCGATCCGCGCGCATCGGGAGGCGCGACCGCGTCGGATATCGAGGAATTCCAACTCTCGGGATCGGCTCGCTATCTCATTTCGCCGTCCTGGACGGCACGCTTCAGATTGTCATACTTTGACCGCAACGCGACGTTTGGAGGATCGCAGCTACGCGGGTTGTTAGGACTTACCTACTATTTCTAGAAGATAATTTAAGACGTTCTTAACGATTCCACTAGAGAGTCGATACGATCATCGGGGGGGAAGCATGTCCAAGGTTCTGGTCGCAACGCAGTCCGCAACTGTGTCTTTCACTTCGTCAGTGGCTCTCGACAATCCCTGGGTCCGATCCCGTAACCTGACCCGGTTCGATGACGGGCACCGCTCTGACGAAAAGTTCAGTCAGCCCGTACGCCTCTTCGTCGGCCTTGCGGCCGCGGGCGCCGCCTGGCTCATACCGATAGGGCTAGTCCTTGCTTTTTAAGCGAAATCTGATTTTGGTTCCATTCTGATACAACCTTTTTTAGGGTTAAGTTTTCCTTTACGAATCGCAGTTGGCAACTTACCTTCTTTGCCGCAGTGCAGCATGACAGCGAACACAATGTTCCCGCTATCGTTGCCCTGTAGCTTGAGGAAGGCGAAGCGATGATGCATCAACCCGTCCAGAAAGCGGACTATCTGGCTCCGGCGATCCAGGAAAGCGGTCGGCTGATTTCGGCCGATCCGCTGGAAGTGCGCGTGCTCGACATACTCGGCGCCTTGGTCCTGGGCATCGTATTCCTGCCTTTGATGATCTTCATCGCCGTGGCTGTCTTTGCCGCCGATCCGGGCCCGATATTCTTCAAGCAGAAGCGGATCGGCCGAAACGGCAAGGTGTTCGATTGCTACAAATTCCGCACCATGGCGGTCGACGCGGAAGCGCGGCTCGCGGACGTGCTCGCTCGCAATCCAGAAGCCCGGGGCGAATGGGGTCGCGATCACAAACTGCGCAACGATCCTCGCATCGTCGGCATTGGCGCTTTCCTTCGCAAAAGCAGCCTCGACGAGCTTCCGCAGCTGTGGAACGTCCTCAAAGGGGAGATGAGCCTGGTCGGACCTCGGCCAATCGTCGAACCGGAGGCCCGCCGGTATGGCAAGTACCTCGCCTATTATTGTTCGGTGCGTCCCGGGCTCACGGGCTTGTGGCAGATCAGCGGGCGCAACGATGTCAGCTATCGGAGGCGGGTAGCCTTCGATGTCGTTTATGCACGCAAGGGCAAAGTCGCCGATAATGTGAGAATCCTGTTGCTGACCGTTCCCTCGGTTCTGGCCAGCAAGGGTTCGTATTGACCTCTTTGCGTCAGTTTGCGCGTTAACCAAAAGCATGGCACAAGGCTGCCGCACCGAATGGGGAGACACTGAAGATGGCATCGCAGCCCACCGGCCAGCTGCCGCACTATCAGCGCCACTTCGCGACCTACGTGGTTGGCTCGCTGGTGGTGGTTCTTTTGCTGGTCTCGTTTTTCGAGAATGACCGCCGCGGCCTTCTCTTCACCAACCTGCCCGAAGCCTTCGCCGCGAACGAATTCGATCAATCGGGCCAGAGCTACAGAATCGCTTTCGGCACTTTGCCGAGCAGCGGTATCGGGGCTCGGCGTACGATTCCTCGGCGACCGGCAGGTGTGCTCCCGGCGAGTTCGAGCAGTAGCCCCGCAGGCGCTTCAGGCGTTCCCGGCAATGCGCTCGCTCCGTCGGCGGGGGTCACCTTGCCCACTTTCGGTTCGTCCGAGCAATTGGGGGTAGCCGATCTTCCGCCGTCATTTGTCGGTAACGGCCCGATAGGTCTGCCGCCCATCGGCGGAACCGCGCCGCCAATCGGGGTGCCCGGAAACCCTGGTGGCGAGAACCCCGGTGGCGAGAACCCTGGAGGCGAGAACCCCGGTGGCGAGAACCCCGGTGGAGAAAACCCCGGTGGCGAGAACCCTGGCGATCCTGGCACACCCGTCGATCCGGTCGATCCCCCCGTCCCTGCCGTACCCGAACCGGCAAGTTGGCTGTTGATGATCCTGGGGGTCGGTGTGATCGGCCAGGTCCTGCGACGCCGGGCTGACTCGACGGAGAACATGTCCGGGCTGACACCAGCCTAATCCGCTAGATTCGCGGTTTGATCGCGAGTCCGCCCGAGCGGCCGAGAACGTCCATCCCCAACAGTGGCCGCGGAAGATTCTCGACGATCAAGACCCGCATATCCCGCATGGTGATCGTGTCCGCAACGACCGTCCCGATGCGACCGGTCTGCACTTCGATCTCGCCTCCCACGGTCTGCAACCGAGTCGAGCCGTCGATCACGACACCCAGGGCACGAGCCAGTCGGGGGTCGATGAGTGTATGACTGGCTCCGGTATCCACCAGAAAGCGCACCATCCGGCCGTTCGCCACCACTGGAACATAAAGTCTGCCATCCACGCCGAACACCACGGGTATGGTGCGAGAGCCATGGCCAGGACTCGTCTCGGCCCGCATCGCCGCTGGCGACGCGGGCGTGGCATCGGCGAAGAGGAGCGCGGTCCCCCCGGTCAATGCGAGCGTTGCGGTCAGGATGCTACCGAGGTCGGACACGATCCCGTGCTATACGGGCAAAGGGTTACCTTCAGGTTGACTGATGTCCACGCGCCTTGCCGGATTTCAGCTTATGCACATGCCACCGCATAGCCAGCCAGCACAAACCAAGAAGGATAGTGAGGATGGCGATATCCGCTGCGGCGCTCAGATAAGGCCAACGCGCCGAAGCAGCATCCTCGAAGATAACGTAGGTCGGATGCTCGATCCGGTAGCCCGCATTGCGATAGAGGCGTTCGAGCCCCCCCGGCAGCGCAGCGCGACGAACCACGCCGGTGACCTCGCGCCGTTCGGGGCGGCGCTCCGGCGCTATTCTGTCCTGGTCAATCCATCCTTGCTCGCCGAGCGAAGGCGGTCGCGGCACTTCGAGGAACACCTGAACGCCCGTGTCGTCAACGTCCGAAGTCAGGGGTACCACATAGAGTTCGCGCCCGGTCACCACAAACCGTTCGATGTAGAAACCGACACGGTTTGTGAGGGTCCATGCACGCGCGCGCACGCGGGTTCCGTCGGCTACCGCGACGCCGCTGACTTCCAGCACTCCGCTGGGCCTTTCGCTGTCACCGGTGCCACCGATCCTGAGGCCTAGAACGGCGAGGACGAGCGAAACGATAGCCGCAAAAATGGTCAGACCCGCAAAAGTCTTGAGCACGACGATGTCGCTGATGCGCAAGCTCCTGCGAATCAATGGCTCACCCGCTTTGCGTCTGCGCCACAACCGTACAGCGATCAGAATGATGAAAGGCAGCGACAAAAGGAAGACCACCAACGCGATCGTCGCGACGGGGAACATGCGGTCGAAGGTGCGGAACTGCCATTCCGCAAGGAGGCTGAACAATCCCGAATAGGCATAAGCCTGCCATACCAGGATCGCGGTTACGAGAACCGCCCAGGCAATCGCGATCCATGCGATCGCACGAAGTGAAAACTTCCCCCTGTTTCGCGCTTCCGCCAGTGTATTGCCCCCCTTTTGAAAAAAGGACCGCGATCAATCGGTTGATTGAGCCGAAGCGCCTTTCCCTTCCTGATACTGTACCTGTCCCGATTGTCGATACTCATCGATCAACCGTGTCAATTCGGCATCGACCGATCGATCGACCAAAGCCTTGCGGGCACGGTCGATCAAGGCCCTGTCATCGGTGGTAACGGATTGCGTCGAGATTACGTTCCAGACTCGCCCCTCGATCGTCACATCGTCACCCACCCGTGCCGCGATCAGTGCCTCGCCGGCGCCCGGCGGCGCGTCGGCCGTGTCGATTTCGACCTCTGCCTTTTCGGCAGCACCTGTCGGCCCGGAGAGCGTCACGAACTCGCGCTGCCTGTAAACCCATGGACGCTCGGTGATTTCGCGAGCGATGTCCGCTTCGTCAGGACGCGCCGCTTCGTACCGCAGCCGTCTTTGCAAGGCTCGCACGAGCAGTTCGTCGCGTGCCTGACGCAGCGCGAAATGGTAGTCCCCTTCGCGGTCGAGATCGCGGCTGAGGGCCTCGGATGCCAGGATCTTGCGTTGAACGATGCGTTCCATCGCTGCGCCACGCATGTCGGGTCCCGCACTGGCTAGGGCCACTCCGGCCGACCGCAACTCCTGATCGACCTCGCGTTCGGTCACATCCGTCCCGTCGACGCGTGCGATTGTCTGGCCGGTCGGAGGTGACGCTTCACAGGCGATCACCAGAGTGGCGAGCATCGCAGCAGCTGCCACCTTGCCAATCGCCCCCCTCCGGCGCAGGGTCGCGCGGTGAAAACGATTTTCGACTGGCTGGCGGTGCTCCTGTTCTGCGCGATCGCCCTCACTTACCTGCACCGCTCGCTCGCTCCTCGAAGCCTCCGATCCGATCACATGCTGGCATATTTGCCACCAGTGCTCGGTTGTGTAGCTGCCAATTGGCTGGGCAATGACGGGGCCGCGATCGCGGCCTACGCTCTGCTGTTCGCCAGCGCAGCCTATTATGTTATGGTTCTCAAGCCGCAGCAAGATTTCACCTGAGCGGCCCGAAGATCAGGCGCCTGCTCTCCGCCCAAAGTGCAGCGTGAAGCGCGCGTGTGAAAGCGAACAAGGGCGCAAAATCGGGGCTCTCGCCGTAATCGGTCACCGACAAACGCACCACTATTCCGTCGAGCGTCCGCCCGGTCAGCAATGCGCCGGCGAGTTGGCGCCGCTGATCCCATACACTGCCAGGATAATCCTCGGACATGCGGGTCCAGTAGAGCACAGTATCGGTGCGACCGCCTCTCTCGGCGCGCAAGATGCCGACCGGCAGGTTTGCCGACCCGATCGGTACTGTCCGCTCGGCCTTCGCGACAATCGCAAAACCGGAAGCGGGATAGCAGACCTCCGGACGGTGGACCTGCCCTTCCCAGTCCTGTGCCGCACGATAAGCGGCCACCAGCGTAATCGGTGGGCCTTCCGAAAGATAGCGGCGTGCCGTGATCCGGTCGTAGGTCGCCTCGCTGAGCGCGTCGCGCGGCGGCAGTATCGCCTCGCGTGCTTCGGCTGCACGCCATTGTCCGACTTGGTCCGGAAAAAGAGCGGAGATGTCTCGGTCGGCATTCGGCGGGGATTTGCTCAGCGGACCCACCGCCAGCGCACTCACGCCACCGGCGGCCAGCATTCCGCCGATCAGTACGTCGCGGCGGTTGAGCCCCTCATCCATGGCGCTTTGCCGGGAGGTAATCGACCAGCCACGCCGCCAGCAACAGAAGGCCGAGTGCGAAGCCAAAACTCAGAATGCCCGACAACGGATGAATGGCTGTCTCGAGCACGCCCACTCCGACCCAGGACGTCAATCCCATCAGGGCGACGACACGGCCGAGATTGGCGAGCAGCGCGATGGGGATGGCGAGCAGCGACAGGGTAAGAATACGAACCTTCGAGCCAGCTCCGATCCAGTAGGCGAGCAGAATCCCGATCGCGATCAGGCTGAGAGTCGAATTGGCTCCCGCACAGGCGTTCTCGATCAAAAGCAGATACTGGTTCACGGCAATTGCGCCTTGATCGAGCGCGACGTCGAGTCCGAGCCACCTCCCGCTCGCCACAGCGGCGTGCGATAATCCGTCACGCAGAATGGCATTCGCGTGCATCGAGAGGACGTAGGGCAGTGGAACCACCATCGCGAGCAGGAGGACGGGCAACGCCGCGGTTCGCAGAACGGCTCCGCCAAGCGCGGCGTAAAGGGCGGCAACTCCCGCGAGCCAAGCCGAAAGTGCCATCAGCGCCGCGAAACCCAGCGCGCTCCCCGCGATCATTCCCAGGATCGCCGCGATCATCACGGGTAGCCAGATCATTGCGCGCCCCGGTCGCCGGAGTTCGGGATGCGACCTTGTGGCATGCCACAGCGTCCATCCAGCGAGCGCGAGAATGATCGGGGCAAGCGAGCCCGCCTCGCTTTGCCACGCCTGATCCGCCAATACGATGACCGCCGGTATGGTGAAAAGCACGAAGCCGAGCGCGATCGGCCAGCCAGACACGATGAAGGAGCGTGCTGGCGCAGCGGAAATGCCGATTCCTTCGTCGATCGCCACGTCACTCATTCGGCACGAGAGGCATCGTACGGTCGCGCAACCGTAAACCAGAACAGCACTTCAAGCCATTGAACCATCGCCTCTACCCATACCACGAAGGCCGAGCTGTCGATACCGTTACCAGGCTACAGCGAGTTCGATCGGAAAAAGACAAGCGGCATCACGCGGCTAACGTCAAGCGTCGAGGTGCGGGCCAGACGAACGCTCTCCGGGGGGTGGTTCTTGTCACCATCGCAGTCTTACCCGCCGAAGACGGGCGGCGAGCCCGGCCCAGGCAAATCCGGCGCACGGCGAGCGCGCGAATTCAGGATACGCTTTTCCATCTTTCGGAAGAACGTGATGCTGGGTTCTTCGAAGAAGAGATACACGATGCTCGCGAGCGCGACGCTGGTTCCGACCCCGAGCGGAATCAGAACCATCGGGCTGGATGGGGCAAACTTCTCCACCAATGGCAACACCAGACCATGCGTCAGGTAGAGCGAGTAGGAGATGTTGCCGAGGAACACCGCCGCCGCAAGCTTCGGCCAACGACCGGCTGCCTCGATCGACAGCACGCCAGCCAGAAGAAGCATGCTCGGAAGGCCGGCGACGAGCACACGGCGCAGCCCCTCGCCCGGCGTCACCAGACCGATCACCATCGCAGCCAGCCCGACCACGCCTATTGCGGCAAGAGCGAAACCCAACCGTGCAGGGATGGCGCCCGCCCTTCGCGACAGCAACAGTCCGCCAGCGAATTCGAGGATCAGCGGGCTGGTCGCGATGAGAGCGAAAGGTCGGGTGGGCGTGAGCATCACCCCCAATCCAGTCAGCACCACAAGCGCCGCCATCGTTGCCCGGCGCGGCCACGGCGTGAACAGTGCCGCCGCGAAGACGAGGTAGAAGAACATCTCGAAATTGAGCGTCCAGCCGGGCACGACGAGTGGGTAGAGTTCGCCCGCCTCGTTGAAATAGGGAATGAAGAGCAGCGACTTGATTAGCTGCTCGGCCGTGAAGTCGAAATTCCGCATCAGGCCGGGCACGAAGAACATTACGCACATCGCCAAGGTGACCAGCCAGTAGAGCGGCGCGATGCGGATCACGCGGCGATAGACGAAGCGCGCAGGACGCTCGTTCACGCCGATCGCGCCCATGATGAAGCCCGAGATCACGAAGAACAGGTCCACCCCGGTATGGCCGTTGGGAAGAACGCCGAGATGGAACAGCACCACAAGCAGGGCTGCACCCGCCCGTAGAGCCTGTATCGACTCGTATCGCGGCGGTTTCTGGTTGGGAAGGTGGGGCAGGTTCAACGCGAACTCGTACGGAGGCCGAAAACCCGCGGCGATTTAAGTGGAAACCTCTATTACGGCAAGCACGCCGACTTCGCGCCTGCCAGCATGTTCCATATCCGGGCAGTGCAGTAAAATGAGCGACAGGGACCCACCCCTGCGCTACGCTCTCAACTGCGTCGAATCGAAGCTTTCGAGCCCGAAGACGCTCGCGACCGATCAGTCCATCGCGGAGCTGCGCCTTGATCTACAACTTCCAGGCTATGCGTGCGGTGGCGGCTCTGCTCGTCACTTTCGTCCATATCGATATCTTCGTCGCGGCTTCCGGCCTCACCCACCGGCATCTTGCCTTCGGCAATTTCGGCGTCGACCTGTTCTTCGTGCTGAGCGGCTTCGTGATCGTTCACAGCACTGCGAAGAGCGATCCGACGGCCAGTGGCTTCATGGTCGGCCGTATCGTCCGGGTGGTGCCGATCTACTGGCTGCTGACCCTCGCGGTTTTCGCGGTGGCGCTTGCCACGCCGCAGCTTCTGGGCGCGACGACCGCCGATCCGCTCGAGCTGGCCAAGTCGCTGTTCTTCATACCTTACATGAAGGAGAACGGCCTGATCCAGCCGGTCCTTTTCGTCGGCTGGACGCTCAATTACGAGATGTTCTTCTACACCAGCTTCGCCCTTTTCCTGCTGCTTGCGAGGCGCAATCTCAATGGGACGGTCATTCTCACCTCGCTGTTCATCGGCGGGTTCGCACTCGCGGTACAGATTGCGCAACCGGACTCGCTGGTTCTTCGCTTTTTCGGCTACCCCATCGTGCTCGAATTCGTGATGGGCATGTGGATCGCGCTCGCAGCGCGGCGATGGCCGGAACAGGCGAGCCCGCTGGCCGGGCCGGTCATGGGTCTCGCCGCCTTCTGCCTGCTGCTGCATATCGTGGTGGTCGCCGATGCGCCGCGCTGGCTGGCGGCGGGCGTGCCGAGTGCGGCGATCCTGTGGGCGGCGCTGATGTTCGAGCGGCGCGGGCGCGTGCTGTCGGGCCGCATCGTGCAATTGCTCGGCGCGGCAAGTTATTCGCTCTATCTCTCGCACCCCTTCGTATTGCAGGGCCTCGGCAAGCTGATCGAGCCGGTCAACGGCCCGGTCGTCGGAATTTTCGCCGCGCTGATCTCGATCGCCCTTGCCCATCTGGTCGGCGTCGTGATTCATCTGAAGATCGAGCGGCCGATGGTCGACTGGCTGCGCGGCAAAAACCGCACGAGCCCGTCGACCGGAACGGCCAGGACGCTGACCTCGTTGGGGGCTCGCCGATGAAGGAAACGCACTCATGACAAGGCAGAAACTCAAGTCGAGCTGGCGCGGGATCGCCGCGATCGTCATTGCCGCAGGCATCGTCAGCGCCGCCGTGGCGATGAGCGTGGCGGGTTCCGATCAAGGCACGCAAACCTCAAAGGCGGCCGACAAGCCCGCTTCCGGTCCGCCCGCCGGCTATGCCGCGAAGCTCACTTTCGACGAGCAATTCGACGGTTCCGAGCTCGATTCCACGCGCTGGCAGACGAGCTTCGCCTCGCCGGACGATCGCTCTCCCGGCCTCGGCAAGCGAAGTCTGTGGAACAATGGCGAACGGCAGGCCTATTTCGATCCCGCCTATCTCGGGCAGGGTATCGACCCTTTCCGGATCGCGGACGGCATCCTTACCATCGAGGCCCGCCCCCTGCCCCGCCGGGCGCGCCAGCTGATCGCGGCCGAGCTGCGGAACCTGCCCCGAGACCAGCGCGAAAGCGCGCTCGCCAATCTCGCCTACAGTTCGGGCGTAATATCGAGCCGGGGCCGCTTCGCGCAGAAGCTCGGCTATTTCGAAATGCGCGCACGCTGGAGCGACGGGAAAGGCCTGTGGCCCGCCTTCTGGCTCCTGCCCGAAGGTGGCGGCTGGCCGCCCGAGATCGACGTTGTGGAAGCGCATGGCGACAAGCCGAGCAAGACCTTCCACAGCTTGCATCTCAGCGGCAATCGCCACACCACGAAGCCGGCTACTGTGAATACGCGCAAGGGCGGCTTCCATACCTATGGGGCGCTCTGGTTGCCTGACCGCATCGACTATTACGTCGACGCGGCGAAGGTCGCCACGATTCCGCTACCCGAACCGCTCGAGGAGCCGATGTTCATGCTTGCCAATCTGGCGGTCGGCGGGGGATGGCCCGGCGATCCGGATGCAAGCACCAAGTTTCCCGCGACGCTCGAGATCGATCACATACGCGCCTGGTCGATCGAGCCCAAGCGCTGACACGGACTTTCTCGTACTCTCCTAACATGAGGCAGACCCATGCAATCGGATAAGCGCGTACCCGTCCTGGTGACCGGGGGCGCAGGGTATATCGGCAGCCATGCCGTGCTCGCGCTACAGGACGCGGGCTGGCCTGTCGCGGTCATCGACAATCTCAGCACCGGCTTCGCCTTCGCGGTGCCCGATGGCGTTCCGCTGTACGAAGGCGACATTGCCGATGCCGATCTGCTTGCGCGGATCTTCGCGGAATGCGGCACGAAGGCGATCATGCATTTCGCCGGATCGGTCGTGGTCCCGGAATCGGTCAAGAACCCGCTCAAATATTACGAGAACAACACGGTGAAGAGCCGCGCGCTGATCGATGCGGCAGTGCGGGCGGGCGTTCCGCACTTTATCTTTTCCAGCACGGCAGCGACCTATGGCATCCCGGAAGAAACTCCGGTCGTCGAGGATGCGCACAAATCACCGATCAACCCGTATGGCTGGTCGAAGCTGATGACCGAGCAAATGCTGGCCGACACAGCCGCCGCTCACGCGATGAACTACTGCGCCCTGCGGTATTTCAACGTCGCCGGCGCCGATCCGCAGCAGCGGTCGGGCCAGTCGACCGCTGGGGCGACGCACCTCATCAAGGTCGCGGTCGAGGCGGCAACCGGCAAGCGCGAAAGCGTTTCGGTATACGGGACGGATTACGAGACGGCGGACGGTACCGGCGTGCGCGACTACATTCACGTGTCGGACCTCGCGAGCGCACATGTCCTGGCGCTCGAACAGCTCCTTGCCGAGCCCGGACATTCGCTGACGATGAATTGCGGCTACGGCCGCGGCTATTCCGTGCTCGAAGTGCTCGATTCCGTCGACCGGGTTACCAATCGCCCGATCCAGCGTCGTTTCGAGCCGCGCCGGGCGGGCGATCCGGCAGCGCTGGTTTCCGACCCCTCGCGCATTCGGGGCACCCTGCCATGGGAGCCGCAATATGCCGATCTCGATCTCATCATCCGCCACGCCATGCAGTGGGAGGATCGGCTGAGCGAAATCAGACAGGGCTGACGCTCCGGCGCCAGCCCCTCGCCATCAGTCGGTGTAATATCCGCGGAATTTCTTGGCGTAGCCGTAGACGTCACCGTCGCCGGTGCTCGCATATTTGCGGATATCGACCTGCGTCACGGCAAGGCCGGTAATCTTGCCGCCCGCCTCGATCAGCATGCTGGCCGCCGCATCGACCGCGCGGACCGAGGTCTTTTTCCACTGCGACAGCAGAAGGATGCGATCGGCGCAATTGGTCCACACCCGGCTTTCGGCGACGCCCAGAACCGGGGCGGTGTCGATGATCGCCACATCGTAATTCTCGCGCAGCATCTCCAGCAGCCGCTCGACCCGCTCCTCGGTGATCGAGGTCAGCGGACGGTCGACATTGCTGCTGCCAAGCACGTCGAGGCCCGACGCCTCGTCCCGGACGACGCAATCAGCGAGCGAGGCGGTCCCGGCCAGCAGGTCGTGAATGTCGTGCTCGTGATCAAAGCCAAAAATCTCGCTCGATCCGCGCCGCCGCAGATCGGCATCGACCAGCACGGTGCGGATGCCCTCGGCAGCGGTCGAGCGTGCGAGACAGGCGGCGGTGGTGGTTTTGCCCTCGCGCGGCAGGGCGGAGGTGATCGCGATCACGCGCGCCCGCTTGCCCGGCGAAAGCGAGAGGAAGGTCCGGATCGACCGGAACGCCTCGGTAAACAACGAATGGGGATGCTGGAGAACGTAGTCCTGTGGCGCCTCGAGCGGGCCGGACTTCTTGGCCGCCGATTTCAGCGTCGGCACCGCGCCGGCATAGCGCAGGCCGAGCTGCTTCTCGACATCGCGGCGGGTCTGGATCCCCCGGCGCAGATATTCGGCTGTGCCCACGGCGCCGAAGCCGCCGACGAAGGCCAGAAAGCCACCGATCAGGACGGTCAGCGGAATGTTCGGCGAGGAAGGCGCGCGAGGAACCGTCGCCCGCGCCGAGATCCGCGCATCGGGCAGCGCGCTGTCCCGCAGTGCCTCGGTCTCCTGCGAACGGTTGAGGAAGGAGCGGTAGATCGCCTGCGCGACGTCGGCCTTCTGCTGCAATTCGTTGAGCTGGGTCTGTGCCCGACCGGTGACGGTCAAGGCGCCCAGCGAGCCCGCCCGGCTTCCTTCGAGCGAGGAAACCCGCGATTGCGCGGTCTGGACCTCGGCATCAAGATTGGAAAGAACGCGGTTGATTTCCTCCTGTATCCGCTGCCGGATCTCGCGCAATTCCTGTTCCGCCTGGCGCCGTTCGGGATAGAGCTCCCCATAGCGTTCGCGCAGGACGGCAACCTGCGCGCTGACAGTCGCTTCCTGCGCACGCAGACCCGAGATCGTTCCCGAACCGAGCGCGGCGCCGACATCGGCCCCGCCGCCACCGCGCGACAATTGCTGGCGCGCGGCATTGTAGCGACCGCGCTTTTCGGCGAGATCGGCTCGCGCCACGGCGAGCTGCTGGTTGAGCGCCGAGACTTCCTGTTCGGCATTGGTACCGCCGGTGCCGCTGATCAGGCCCCGTTCTGCCCGGTAATTGTCAAGCGCGGCCTGCGCTGTCAGTGCATTCGATTCGAGTTCGGACAGCCGCGCATTGATGAAGGAGGCCGAGGTTTCGGTGTCGCCTACCTTTACCCTCACCTGCGACTGGAGATAGGCTTCGGCGACGAGATTGGCGGCGGAAGCGGCGAAGGAGGGATCGGTGTCCTGCGCGATCACGTCGACGACCCGCGACTGGCCCGAGCGCGCGACAATCGTCGCTGCGTTCATGCGCCCGGCAAGCGCGGTGATCTCCTCCTCCGTGAAGCGATCGCCATCCGGCGAAGCGAAATTCTGCGCGTAATTGCGAGCCGCGATCTCGGACACGAAAGGAGACTGGATCAGCCGGATCTCGGTATCGACCTGGTCGGCATTGACGACCGGGCGGGCATCGCCGGGCTCGGTGGTCTCCACCGGATCGCTGGTCGGCTGGATCAGGATGCTCGACTGCGCCCGGTAGATGCGTGGCGCCGTCGCCAGATAGGCGGCGGTGAGCGCCAGCACCGCACCCACGACGGCGACGAACAGCAGAAGGTTGCGCCGGAATGCCTGCCACACCAGCCCCGGATCGGGCAGCAGCGGAACCGCGGACTTCTGTGCGCCGGCCACCGGCTCTTCGTTCAGGGCAGTCTCGTCATCGACCAAAGGGTCTCTCCAAATCCGGCAATTCCGCTGTCAGGCTTCGGCGCGCGCCGTCCGACAGGCGGGAACCGCTAAAAGCATATCCGCTGCTAGCAGTCATTGGTTACCTTCACTTGAACAAAGGTTTGTCGGTGCTGCCGGAAGCGCCTGCCGCGGCAGAGGCGACGGGCGCACGTGCCTTCAGGTGCTCGGCCAGCCGGTGTGCCAGCGCCACTATGGTAAGCGTGGGATTGCCATGGCCGCCGGTGGAGAAGACCGATCCGCCGACCACGAAGAGATTGTCCGTCCCGTGCACCCGGCAATTGGCGTTGACCACACCCTGCTCCGGATCGGCGCTCATCCGCGTGCCACCGAGAGGATGGTTGCTGTCGGTGATCAAGGCGGGCTCTATCCGCGTGGGCGAGACGCCGGACAGCGCGGGCAATTGCCCGTAGCCTAGCGTATCGAGCAACGTCCGGGTCCGCGCAATGACCGCTTCGGCCGTACGATAATCGTTGGCAGCGATCTTCCAATGCACGTCCGCGCGCGGAATTCCGCTCGGTCCGAGGGAATCGTGCAGCGTCACGCGGCTATCGTGGCAGACCTCCTGCTCGACATCGGCGAACAGGGAGGCGCGCCCCTGCGGCAGAACCACCTGCCTCCCGAGCATTCGCGGCAGGGCACTCGCCGCGCGCGACGGCGCGAACCGCGACCGGCCGGATGCGTATTCGAAGAAGACCGACGCGTTGCCGAGCCGTTCGGCGCGGGCGAAACCGGGATCTACGGCGAGACCGATCTCATGCCGCCCCCGCCCCGGCCCGAAAAAGATGTTGAACCGCCGCTGCAGCGCCTGGAACTCCACCGGGTCCTGAACGAGCGGTCCGCAACTCACCCGCAGATGCTGCATGAACCCGCGCCCGAGCCAGCCCTCGACCGGGCCGAGCACGCCGGGCACTCTCCGGTTGTGGAGCAACAGCAGCTTGATGTTGTCGAGACAGCCCGCTGCGATCACCACGTTCTGCGCCCGGATCAGCTTGCGCCTGCCGCCCCGGTCGACGATGTTGACGCCCACGATCCGGGTGCCGTCCACCTCGAAATCCACCGCGTTCGCGGCATAGAGTAACCGCCGCAAGGGATGGGTGAAAATATCGCGATAGCGGTTGGCGAAATTCTGTCGCCGGTTGGCCTTTCGTCCGCTGAACCACCAGGAACATTCCCGCATTGCCGGCATTCCGCACGGCTCGACAGGGGCCACCGTCGGGCCCGGCAGTCGCATCCCGTCGCACAGAGTAAAGCCGAGCGAGGCCCATGCCCGATCGTAGAACGGCGCGAGATCGCCCTTCCCAATGGGCCAGCCGGCTTGCGCAATCCAGGGCCGGTCCTCGAAATCAAAGTCGTCGAGTTCGATGCAGCGCCCGGTCCACCGGGTGGTCGCCCCGCCGATCGCATGGACGCGGACCGCGTCCGGGTTGATTTTCTCTCCGCTGACATGGGACCAATGGGTGGTCTGGATTCGCGGATCGACTTCCGGCCCGCCGCACTCGACCACCATGAGATCGCCCGGCAGCGCATCGGCCAGCGTCAGCCCGGCCGCCCCGGCTCCGACGATGACCGTGCCGGTTTCCAGAACGTCGGCGTCGATCTCGTGTGCGGCATTGCAGTTCACGCAGCGAGCCTGTCGAACGTGCATGGAGGCATCAACATCCGGGATCGCGGCCCATTCTCCTCGCGCGAGCGCAGCTTGTCGCGCAGGATGTCCCGCAACGCCGTCGGCCGGGTACCGAGCGCCATCACGCCCCGCGCCAAGCCATGCTCGCTGCGGATGTCCAGCACCTCGCGAAGGTCGATCTTCTTGCGCAGGCTGTCCTGCAAAGACCGGAACGGTCCCGCCGCCGAGGGCGGAAGCTCGGGCTCCAGCGCTTCGATCCCGTTCAGGAAATGCCGCAAATCCTCCACCCCGTGCTTGCCGCTGAGCGAATCTCGCCGCTCGTATGCCACGTAACCGCAGGCCTCATGCACCCGGAACCGGGCGCCTCGCGCCAGCGCCCGACAATAAAGCAAGAAATCCTCCCCCAGCCGACAATTGGCGGCATAGCGCAATCCGTGGGTGTCGAGGAATTCGCGCCGCATCACCGGTTTCAGAAAGCCCAGTTCGCTACGCTCTACCGCCTTGGAGTTTCGATTGCCCATCATGAAAGTCTCGAGATCGAGCGTGGCCACGCGGCCCTGGCCTTTCGCCCCCGGCGCGAAGCTGGCAAACGCCGCCCGGTCGGTCAGGAACGCGATGTTGTCGGCGCAGAAATCCCAGTCCGTGGTGCCGAACAGGCGCGCGAACCGCCCGGGCAGGAAGCGGTCGTCGGCGTCGAGAACCGCGACATATGGCATCGTCGCTGCATCGATCGCACGATTGCGAGCCGCCGAGGGGCCGCGATTGATGTCCTGCCGCACGACCTGCAATCGCGGATCTCCGCCGCCCGCACGCTCTGCCGCCGCCACCGTGTCATCGCGCGAACAATCGTCGACCACGATGACTTCGCCGGTTTCCGGCTCGGCCAGTGCGCTGGCGACGCAGGCAGCGATTGTCTGGCCCGCATCGAAGGCGGCGATCACGACCGATACAGCCTTGCGCACTATAGAAAACCCGCCATCGGACACTCTTTGCAAGCTGCCGCGATTACGCGTTCTGCCCCCCGGTCCTCAAGCGAATTCTCGCACATGCGAAACCGGAGTCCGAATACTGCTACGCTCAGGCCGCGTGGCGCTTCAGTACCAGCCCGACGGCATAGACATAGCCCGATCCGGTTCCCTTGAAGAAATCGACGCCGATCTCGCCATTGGCGTCGACCACCACGCTCGACACGCGCCAGGGGTTGGCCAGCCGGTCTCGCTCGTCCCGGTCGCCCTGATTGACGCCGTTGACGAACAGCGCGGTTCTTCTCCCGAGTCCGCTATTGCCCGAGCCGACCGCCACGATGTCGTAGACACGGCCGGGCACGAGGCCGGTCAACTTGGCGTCGAACCCATTGCCGGTGCTGATGACCATCACGCTGCGGATCAGCGGATCGGGAAATTCGGCGATCTGGCTGCCGCTCTGCGGGCCATTGGTGAAGTTCGAAGGTCCGAGGAGGTTCTCCACCACCAGCGAGATGTCGGATGCTGCGCCCCGGTCGTCGACCAGCGCATGGGGCGTGGGCGCGCTGGTATTGCCGCTGAAGGCGAAGCCGTTCCAGTTGGCGACGCCGGGCGCGGCGGTGCCGAAGACTATTTGCACGATCTGGTCGAAGGTCGCGCCCGCAATCGCCGCGATCCGCGTCTGCTGCTCGGCGATCGTGTCGGGACTCGCGCGGTCGACGAACCCTGCCGCCCTCGCCGCATCGAGCGCGTTCTGCGCGGCAGTCTTGTCTGCCGGCGCTTTGGAAGCCTCCGCAACCGCGATCAGGCGCTTCGCCTCGAAGAATAGCGTGGTCGGGCGGATCGCAGCCAGCCGCGCGCGAAATGCCTCCTTCGGCCCGCCGGGGCCGAGGCCGATCGCTGCGAAGTCGGCTTCGATGTAGCGGACGAAGGCATCTGCTTCGTTCGTCGCCGCTTCCTCGGCCTCCACCACGATCCGTTCGATCTGCGGGGTGTAGCTCCAAGTGCCGGTGTAGAGGAACCGGTGCCAAGTCTCGGCGATGGCGGTCCGCTCCAGAGCGTATTGCGCGCTCGATCCGTGGATGTAGTCCGAATGCAGATCGCGGCTGTTCAGCGTCAGCAGGTATTCGTCGTAACGCGGTCGGTCGATGTCCGCCTGCCAGAGCTGCGGCAGCCGCTCCTGGATAAAGGGGAAAGTGATCGCCAGATCATAGGGCTTGGTGCCCGTCGTCTGGATTGCCGGAACCGCATCGCCGGAATATTTGATGTAGCGGGTCGAGCCCATGCCCACGGTCAGCCCGGCCCCCTCCAGCTTGTCGACGATCGCCGCCATGCTCGCCGCACGCGAGGATATCTTGGCCGCATCGGGCGCATCGTTGGCAATGTCGTTGGCGAGCAGCCCGCCGCACCACGCATAGCGTGCCGCCTGCCCGAAATGCACCAGCGCCTGCGGCACGATCCCGTCGATCTGGGCGATTGTGTAGCCGGTCCGGGCGTAGTTGAACGCCACGGGATCGCGGTTCGGAAAGACCGCGCGAATCGAGCTCTCGTAAGCGCTCGACTGGTAGCCATCCTGTAGCAGCGAAGGACCGATCAGCAGATGCGCGTCCCACGGGCCTGATATCGGTATGAGGTGCAAGAGCGGCTCGATGGCGCAGGCCGCTCCGTTCGCCGCGGTGATCAGGCGGATTTTCTGCCCCGCGGTCACGGTCATCACATGGGCTTGCCGGCGATTGCTTTCCCCGGTGCCCACTGGAATTGCCTTGGCAAAGTTCTGGTCCTCGCCGTCGAGCGAGATAGCGAAGCCGTGTCCGGACGAGCGCGGAATGAAAGACAGCAGCGCTTTGCCTGATGCCTGCACTGTCCACTCGATCCAGTCGGTCGCGCCGCTTGCGATTGTAGCGGAGGGCCGGGCCTTGCTCTTCGGCGCAGCGGAGGCCGAAGCGAGAGCGCTTTGCGACCCGGAAAGGCCCGAACTTGTCGCCACGGTAGCGGGCATTCGCCAGTCTTCCGGCGCGATAGTGTGCGCAGGAGCCGGAGTGGGAGTCGGGGTTGGTGTCGGAGCAGGTTCCTGTCCCTGCCCCGCCTCGCGCGAATGGCCTCGCGCCACCGCCACCGCGCCCGGCGCGAACGAGAAAGCGAGCCCGCTCAAAACAGCGCCACGATGTCGGCGGCGCTGGTTCCGGTCTCGTAGACCTGACAGGCACGCACGGGAAGGATCTGGCCGCTGGCAACGTTCTTCAAGGTCACCGGAAAGCCATCCTCGACACAGCGCAGCCGCAAATCGCCGCCCGTGCCGACGAACAGCGCCTTGGGCACTGCGGACAATTCCGTTCCGTCCGCCGGAGCGATCGCCATCAGGCCGCGTGCCGGATTGGTTACCGCATCCGCGTTTCTCGAAAATTCGTCCATGAAGCCACCTCGTACTTGCTTGCGAAGCCTGGCTAACCAGAATGGTTCTCTGTAGGAAAACGATTAATCGTATGGGATAGGGTTTGCGCGCGGGCATTTCTTTCGCGGCAATGGCTTTCGGTGTTGTGAGCGGCTATTGCGCTTGCGCCCCTCGCCCGAAGCGCCGTGGGAAACGCCGATCCGGAGAGGGAGATCACGTGCGAGACGAGGCCCCATCCTGCGACGTGAGCTTCGCGGTCGCATGCTACGATGCCCTGCCCTATCTCGACGCCGCGATTGAATCCGCGCTGTCGCAGGCGGGCGTGTCGGTCGAAGTACTGGTGGTCGAGGATCATGGCAGCGACGCCAGCCTCGCCCATGCCCAAGCGTGGCAGGCCCGCGATCCGCGCGTCCGGGTCTTCCGCACTCCGGCGAACGGCGGACCGGGCGCGGCGCGCAACATCGCCATCGACGAGATGCGAGGACGCTGGTTCGCCGTTCTCGACAGCGATGATCTCCTCGCCCCGCAGCGCAGCCGCCTGCTGATCGATGTGGCCGATGCCCATGGCGCAGACCTGATCGCCGACGATCTCGTGCTCTTCGGCGAGGGGATCGAGGAGCATCGCTTCCTCCCGCCCGAACTGGCCGCGGAGGGTGGCCGCTGGATCGATCCCGAGTTCTATTTCGCCTCGACCATTATGCTCGGCACCGAGCCGAATCTAGGCTTCCTGAAGCCGATGATCCGCAAGTCCGCGCTCGATACGAGCGGGGTGCGTTACGACCCCGGCCTGCGCATCGGAGAGGACGACGCGCTGATCGTGCGCCTGCTGCTGGCGGGCCTTTCATATTACCTCATGCCCGAGCCCGGTTATCGCTACCGCAAGCACGGCGCGTCGATCTCGCACCGGCTCTCACTCGCCAATGCCGAGAAAATGCTTCGCTCCGAGCACCTCCTGCGCGCCGATCTGGCGGCGACGGGGCTGGCCGGCAGAGCCTACCGCCGGCGGCTCGGCTCGATCGAGCGGGCGGTCGCCTTCACGCACTCGGTCGAGGCGATGAAAGCGCGCAAACCTCTCGCCGCGCTCGCTCCGTTGCTCGCCAACCCGCGCGCGGCCCTGCTCTACGCGCTGCCGCTGAAGGCACGGATCGGGCGCATTCTGGGACGGGGCCAATAGCGCTCGCGCCGCGTGGCCGCAGGAGCGTTGCAGTCGTGCCGGACGAGCGATAAAAGGCAGCCTCGCGCCAGTCCCTCGCCCATTCGCCGGCCGAACAGGAACCCTTCCGCTGCCCAGCGCCACCGCCCGATCCCGCGCCCAGTCCCGGCCACGGTTCAACAGAGCCGATTTTGCTCTCGACCGCCGCGCGCCCTGGATCGACGTCGCGATCGTCGCGACCATCGTCGGCGCGTCGCTGTTCACCCTCGTGCTCACCTCGCTGACGCCGGTGGTGATTCTCGGTACGATGGGCGCCTTCGTGCTGATGCGTTGGGAGAGGCTGCCGCTGATCCTGCGCGATGCATGGCCGCTGCTGCTGCTGCCGGGAATGGCCCTGCTCTCCACCACGTGGTCCGCCATTCCGGGAACGAGTTTCTATTACGGCGTGCTCTACCTCGCCACGGTGCTCGCCGGGATGATGATCGGTCGCGGCATGGCACCGGGCACACTGCTGACCGGGTTCTTCACCGCCTTCGCCATCTTCACCGTGTTCAGCGTGCTGAGCATGCGCTTCACCGCCTGGGGCGGCGGCGGCACCGCCTTCGTCGGCCTTACCCAGTCCAAGAACAGTGCGGGCGACATGGCGGGTGTTGGGCTGCTCGCCACGCTGTGCTTTTTCTTCTCGGCGCTTTCCCGGCGCAAGCTGGTGCAGATGGGACTCGCACTCGCCGTGGTGCCGTTCCTGCTGTTCGCCCTGTGGTTCAGCCGCGCGACCGGCGCGCTGGTGGCGACGACCGCGATCTTCGGCGTCACGCTCGCCTGGCTCGCCTCGCGCCTGCTGACAGTCCAGGCCCGTACGGCGATCTTCGTTCTCGCGATCGTGGTGATCGCCCTTCTGATCGCGACCCAGCAATTCTGGCTGCCGCCGCTGTTCGACGCGGTGCTGGAGAACAGCGGCAAGGATGCCGGGCTGACCGGCCGGGCCGACCTGTGGATTTACGCCGACGATCTTATATCTCGCAAACCGTTGCTCGGGCTCGGCTACAACGGCTTCTGGGTGCACAACAATCTGGATGCCGAATATATCTGGCGGCACATGGGCATCGGCTCGCGTTCAGGCTTCAATTTCCACAACACGCCGCGCGAGATCCTCGTCCATATGGGTTATGTCGGGCTGGCCATATTCGCCGTGGTCGCGATCATCGGCGCTCTCCGCCTGATCGTTCTGACCAGTCAGACGCCGAGCCACGAGCGCATCTTCGCCTGTGCCATCGTGCTGTTCTACGCGATGAAGATGCCGTTCGAGGTGGTTGGCATTCCGCCGATCCATTTCGGCACGCTGACTTCGGTCGCAGTGCTGGCGATGGGGTTTCGTCGGACGGATCCGGCTCGCCGCTGACTTCGTCTGCCCACGCGCTTTCCGATCAAGCGCGACCGTCCGCCCAGTCGCGCAGCTCGCGATGAACAGTCTCGGCGGAGAAATTGTGCACCGCGCTGGCAAGCGCCCGTTCCGCCAGGTTGGCACGGGCGTTCCGGTCGCCGGCGAGACGGGACACCGCCCCGGCGAATTCCGCCGCATCATCGGTGCAGATCACCGCCTCGCCGCAGTGCTCGGCCACACCCTGCAGCGTGATCGATGTCGCGACCACCGCCTTGCCCGCCGCCATGGCTTCGACAAGCTTGATCTTGAGCCCCGATCCGAATGTCAGAGGCGAGATCACCACCCCCGCATCGCGGTAGAGTGGCGCAAGATCGGGAACGAGGCCGAGAAAACGCACGCCCTCTGGCACCGGCCCTTCGAAACCGCGATCGACCGTGCCCGCGACCTCCAGCACGCAAGCGGGCCGCGCTCGCCGGACCAAGGGCCAAACCTGCTCGAGGAACCAGCTCAGCCCCACCGTATTGGGCGCCGTGTTGCTGCCGACGAACAACAGCCGGTCGTCCTCGCCCGGCGCGGGACTCGTGGCGATTTCCGCCGGCATCGGTACCAACACCGCCCGCGTATCGGGCACCTGGGCGGCGACGAACGCGGCTTCCTCCTGCTGGATCGCCAGCACGGCGTCGGCCGCGCCAAGCATTCGCACCTCGTCATCGCGCGAGACGATCGCGACCGAATCCTTCCCCCCGCCGGCCCGCGCGTGAAACAAATCGTGCATGACGATCCCCGTTGCGGCGGCCTCCGGCGCGAGGGCGAGCGCGGGCGCGCAGAAAATGTAATCCGCGATCACCGCGGAACAGCCGGGCGGCAGATGGCGCTCGACGAAGGCCAGATCGGCCCGCACCCACGGCGTCGCGACCGAATAGGGACGCGGCCGGTCCTCGGTCCACCGCCCCTTCATTCCGACCTTGCGCAGCAGCTTGCGCGCGACCCCGGCGGCGGCGGCGGCCCAGATCGCGGGCGAGAGGACGATCCGCCAATTGCCGAGGCGCAGGGTCGCGCGGATCGTGTGGCTTGCGAACACGTCCATTTCCGGCTGAAGACGCATTGCCGGCGTTCGCCCGAAAATATTCGGCGATGGCTGGATCAGGTGGACCTCGTGCCCCGTGCCGGCAAGGGAACGCGCGATCGCGATCAGATAGGCCGAACTGCCGTTCGTCGCGCCCACCAGCCGCTGCTTGCTGACGATGGCGATCGGGCCCTTCACGCCCGCTCCGCCTGCAATCTGCCGCGCTCGAGCACGATCCGGTCGTCCGCGATGTCGGCTAGCAAGGGCTGGTGCGCGATGAGCAGGATCGTCAGCCCGCCGTCGCGCAGCGCCAGTATCGTCTCGGCAACCTTGCGCTGATTGTCCGCGTCCAGCGCCGAGGTTGCCTCGTCCAGAATCAGGATTTCCGGATCGGGCAGCAATGCCCGCGCGATGGCGAAACGTTGCCGCTCGCCGCCCGAAAAGCGCGTCCCGCGATTGCCGACCTCGGTATCGAGACCGTCCGGCAGGCTTCGCACCAGCGCCGCGATCCGTGCACGCTCGAGCGCCGACCAGATCTCGCCTTCGGAAGCATCGGCCTTCGCCAGCCGCATGTTTTCCCGCAGCGAAACGTCGAAGAGGAAGGCGTCCTGCGGCACGGTGGCGACGCGGCTGCGCCACACGCGGCGATTGGTCGCGTCGATCGGTGTTTCGTCCACCAACATCGCTCCGGCAGTGGGAGTGACGAGGCCCGAAACGATATCGGCGAGTGTGCTCTTGCCGCTGCCCGAGGAGCCCAGTAGCGAGGTGATCCGCCCTGCCGCGATTGTCACCGTCACGTTGTCGAGTGAGGGCTGCGCGCCGTTCTCGTAAATTTTCGACACCCCAGTCAACGCGATCCGCCGCGCGAGGCGCGGTGGCGGGATATCGGCGCTGTCCTGCTGTTCCTGATCGGCCCTGAAATAAGTCATCATCGCGGTGAACTCGGCATAGGCGGGCGCGTTGGAAAGATATTGCTGCCCCTGGTCCTGCAACACGCCGAAACGCGGCGCCAGGCGAGCGAAGATGACCAGCAGCACCGCGATCCGCGCGAGTCCCAGGTCGAAGACCTCGACCGCAAGATAGACGAAGCTCGCCGCGAACACCGCCACGCCGATCTGGAAAACCAGCGAGCCGAGCGAGGACTGGGCGTAGAATCGCAGCGTGCTGCGCCGGATCGCGCCGAGATGACCGTCGAACGAGCGCATGAAATGGCGCTCTGCCACGAAGGTCTTGGCGAGCCGCACACCGTTGAGGAAATCGAGAGTCACCCGGCTCTGTTGCTGGAACATTTCGGTCAACTCGTGCCCGTAGCGGCTCGCCCGGCGCCGCAGCGGATACATCGCCGCGAACAGGGCTGCGCCGACCAGCACCGCGAACAGCGCCATCTGCCAAGATACCGCGGCGGCGATGGCAACGTAGATCGCGATCAGTATCGCGGCCTGCACAAGCATGTTGAACGCATTCGCTGCCGTCATGCAACGCGGGATGCCACTGACGAATACCTGATTGACGTCCGACAGCCGGCGACGGGCGATCGCGTCCCATTCAGCATGGGAGACAGCATGAAAAAGGGAGCGTTTCAGCCGGTCGGACAGCAGTTGCATCAGGTGCAGCGAATAGTAGTTCCTCAGATAATTCAGCGCTGCCTGGACGCATATCAGAACGATAAAGAGCGCCAACAGAAACGGCAGGCCGAGCGAGGCACCGGCAATGAGGTCGCCGATCAGCGGGATGTCGGCGGCCTGCTGCGCTGTCTCCGGGCTGGTGGAGGCGACAATCGGGATCAGCATCGTGATCGAGATGCCTTCGGTGAGCGCGACGACCAAGGCGAGCAGCACGGTCCAGCCGACCTTCCCCTCGGTCCCCTTCCACAGCAGCCGGACCACTTCGCCGAAAGTCGAGCTCCGGCTCACTCGTCCGCGCCCAGAGCACGCCCCACGGTCTCGACCGCTTCGGGAAGGCGTTCCAGACTCGCGGGAATGTGGAGGACACCCACTCTCACCGCGCGCGCCAGCGCGGCGCAGTGCTGAAAGTGCCGCCGGCGATCGAGCATTTCGGGCGGCGCCGTATCGAAGCGGACATTGTAGCTGAAACGGGCTAGCTGGGTCAGCGCGTCCGACTGGTCCAGCCATTCCACCCGCGCTTCCTCGCCTCCGCGCTGCAGAACGAACAGGGCATCGAACCCGTCCGGCTGGTCGGCCAGTCCGTCGAGCCGGTGCTGGCGCTTGGGAAATCCGTCGATGATGAGCGGCAGGGCCTCGGCCCCTTCGACCGGCACCGCCTCGGCCGATTCCTCGCTCAGTTTCAGCTGCGCGAAGGCGGGCTGGACCGTCGGGCGGGCAGGGTCGTCCATGTCGAAGACCAGCAGGTCGTCGGTCACGAGCCGTCCGCCATCACGCAGGAAAGCGGCAGCGGTGGTCGACTTGCCCGCCAGCTTGTCGCCCAGGAAGCCGAACGCCCGGCCCCGCCACACCAGCGCGCTCGCATGGAGGATCATCCGCCCGCGCAAGTGCAGATACCAGGCGACCACCGGGCCGAGCAGCGGGAAAGCGACATATTCGGGCTTGGCGATCGAGGCCGGTTGCATTTCGATCACATCCGGCAGGCGGATGCGGAAACCTCCGACATGGGGCCAGAGCATGACGACGCCCTCCGGATCGTCGAAATCGAATTGCGAGGGCGCGTCGGGCGGCGGAATGGCGCGGCCGATATCCGTCACGACGATACGAAGGTCGGGTTCTCCTGCCTCGGCTGCGTCGACCTCTGCCAGCTCGGGCAGAGGCCACTCGCTTTCGATCGCCAATCCGAAGGCGCGATATCGGTGCAAGGTCATGCCGGTTCCAGAAGCGGGACGAGTTCGGGCGGCGGAACGGTGGGGTCGAATTGGTCGAGCCACATGCACAGCACCGTACAGCGCCAGATGAAACGCGCATCGTCGTTTTCCAGCTCTGTCCCTTTCCGGCCCAGCACGTCCCGCACCCGTTCCAGCCGATCGAGGTTCACCAGGTCGCGGAACAGATGGTGTGTTCCGGCCGTCCAGTCCAGGACCTGTTCGCGCTTGTCGCTCAGGCCCGCGACGAAGGGCGCGGTGAAATCGTATTTCGTCCCGCGCTCCAGCACCTCGCGCGGCAGGCGCGACCGCATCGCCTCGCGCAGAACGAAGCGCGTCAGGCCCCCGCGCAGTTTCCAGTGCGAGGGCAGCGAAAGGCTGAACTCGATGAGGTCCCGATCGTAGAATGGCATTTCGGTAACGACGCCCGCCGCCCGGCTGGTCTGCGTGATGGATTCGATGGCAAGCGGCTGCATCGGCGATTCGAGCGCCTCCAAATGCAGCATTCGCTCGTCGTGATCGCGCCGCGACTGCAGGGAGACGTAGGTCAACTGTTCCGCACCGACGAGGTCTTCTGCCCTGTCCGACAGCGAGGGATCGCCTGCTGTCTGCGCGTCGGGAAGGATTTTCCGGATCAGCCTCTCGACAGGGCGATAGGCGGGATAATGAGTCAGGTAATTGCGCATGAAGCGCAGCCGCGAATCGCGCGAAAGCTGCGCCACGCCCGCGGTTTCGCGCCACACGGAGAGCCAGCGATGCGCCCGGGCGAGTTCGTTCAGTCGCCCCGATCCATAGCCGACCACCTCGTCGCCGCCGTGCCCCGAAAGCAGCGTCGTCCACCCCTTGGCCCGCGCGACCTTCTGCAACTTGGCGGTCACGGAGTGGCCGTAGGAAAGATAGGGTCCGTCGAGCAACTCGAGATATTCACCGATATCTTCGAGCGGATCGTGCCGATCGCTCGGAACCTCATTCAGCTCCAGGTCGAAATGATTGCGCAACACATCCAGATAGTGCGCGTCGCTCCATCCCTTGGTCCCGCGATAGGTCTTGGTAAGACAAGGGATCTCTGAAGGCGCAATACCGTTGGCCGTCACCGCGCCCAGAATGGCGGATGAATCCATCCCACCGCTGAGAAGAACGGCCGTCTTCCCGGAATGGAAACTGCGGAGGACCGAGCGGTCGAAAAGCTTGCGGAAGCGCGCCGCTGCATGGTCGCAAGGTACGTCTCGCGGGGCATCGTGGGGAGACCAATAGCGCCGCATCTCGCCGTTCGATGCAGCGGAAAATTCGAGAATATGGGCTGGCAACAAACGTGAAAGGCCGGCGAAGAACGTCCTGCCGCGCGTGGTCGACTGGCTATTGAGGAACTCGGCATGAAACACTTCGTCGAGCGACAGTTCCTGCCCGAACAATGCGCGCGCCATCCGCGACGTGGCGGCGACAGCGAGGCGATGCGGCGCCGCGACGTAGAACAACGGCGCCAGTCCGGAAATGTCACGCACCAGCGAAAGAATCTGTCCCTGCGGTTCGAAGATCGCGAATGCGAAAGCGCCACGCAACCGGTTGGCCAGTTCGTCGCCCCACACCCGCCAGCCCTCCAAGAGGACTTGCTCGACCGAAGCTTCGCCGCCGAGCCCGAGGGCACGGCGCATCGCGTCCATATTGTCGATACGGGTCGAAGGCGAAAGAAAGGCGAGGACCGCGCGCCGCCCCCGGGCATCACCGACCGGTTCGGACCGCCGCCATAACAACCCCGTAAGATCGCGCGTCGTTTCGATCACAGGTCGACCAGTCGATTGAAGGTCTGCAGGTTCTCCTCCCGCCCGCCGATGATGCATTCCCCGCCGTAGAGGACCCACGCATGCGCGCCGAATGGCTTGTCCTCGCCGCTCTTCACACCGATCCGGATCACGCATTCCCGGTTCGCGCGCAGCAACAGGTAGCGAACGGCCAGCGCCTGCGCGAGGCAAAGAGCGCCCGGAACGAAGCGCGCGGCGTTCGAGACCGACCAGGCCGCGACATGAACGGGAATGTCGTAGGTCTCCCTTCCCGTCGTATTTCGTTCGATCCATTGCTGCACCGAGCGATAGGACCCTAAGGAGAGCCCGATCCGCACCCGCGCCAGGACGACGAAAGCGTAGACGAGCGGGCGGTGATGGCGGCGGATCAGCCGCAGATAGCGCCGCAGTCGTTCAAGCCTGTCGCTCAATCAGACCAGCCTCTTCAAGCGCCTTGAGCAAATCGATTATGTCGTCCCGGCAATCCTCCTGCGACACATCGAAGACCGAGGAAAGCTCTTCCTGCATTTGTTCCAGCGTATTGCCCGCCTCGACATTCTTCCAGATCAGCGCCCCGGTATCGTTGAGTTTGAAATACTGACTCGTCTCAAGATTGAGCAGAGCCTGACCGGCGTCCAGGTCGCAGGCAACCACGTTCGGGCGAGCGGCAAACTTCAACATGACAGCACCTTCCCCTGTATAGGCACCCGACCATTGCCCCGAGCAGGTGCCGTGGCGAGGTCTCGACGAATGAGGGTCTCAAGGCAAACAAAAAGCGGCCGCGAAACGACCGCTTTTTGTTTTCCGAGCATATCGCTTCTACCGCTTACGGCCGATGCGATCGCTTTGAAGGCGGGAGCGGAGCGCCTAGAAAGCGCTTCCGCTCCCACTCCTGTCGATCAGGAGAAGCAGGTGAACTGCGAGGACGGTGTGCCGACAGGGAAAGTGGCATCCGCGTTACCCGGGCAGGAAGCACCCTTCGTGATGGTCTCGAAAGAGCCGATTTCGTTGAGAGTGGGACGTTCGTAGCTGCGCTTCTTCATAAGAAACTCCTTGGATGTGTCGTTTCAGTAGGGATGACCGTGCGACATGGCGCTTTCGGGATTGCTCTTGGTCTTCCCTGGTGTATCGCGCCTTTGCCCGAGCTGCGGAATCACAGATCGTTAACTGATTCGCAACCATATTCGCGTTGCATTGCGACATGATCGCATGTCTGTCCCATTTCCGCACAGGTTTGCACATTCTCGAACGAGATGGGTAATACTTAAATAAATCAATATTTTATTTGCGGGACGGGTGTCGGGGCGCGAACGGCGTTACCTCCCGATACTCCTATGCCGCATGTGCGAAGACAAGGCCCGTGAGGCCAGTGAAGCGGCTCCCTCGAAGGTCCGGCGGAGCGATTTGCATTCGGTTGTTTCCTCCGTGAGTGGGTCGTGGCAAAGCGGCTACCTTTATCGGGGGCAGATAAAGATGCGGAAAAGGAGGCGGACCCTGCAACGAATGGATGACAGTGGCCGATCTGACGCGTTATCCGAGCTCGACCCGTCCCGCTACGCCCATATCGACAGTCTGCTGGCGCTGTTGGGATTGTGGTTCGTAGGAGAGGAGCCTTCACCCAAGGTGGAGGATTGGAACACGATTCTGGACATTGCTGCGCGAACCAAGACCGCCGGCCTCGTCGCGCACGTCGCAGATCGCGTTGCCGTGCCGGAGGGGATTGCGGGCAAGATCAGCCAGATGCGTGACGCGATCCTGGTGCGCAATCTGCGCAATCTCGATTGGACGACCAAGGCGGTGATGGCGCTCGACGCTGCCGGAATAACCTCGCTCGTGTTCAAAGGCGTCTTGCGGTCCAAGCAGGTATACGGCACCTGGAATGTGCGCGCCTCGAACGACATCGACCTCCTCGTTCCCCGCTCGCGTTACGACGAAGCCCGAAAGGCTTTGAAGGAAGCGGGGTTCGCGCCTCAAGTGCCGGACGATTCGCAGTGGTGGCACCGATGTCTCGGCGAAGCGCCCTATCGGCGGGGGGATTCCGATTGTCCGTTCATAGATCTGCATCAGAGCCTTCAGCAGCCCGGAGGCCCCTATCCTCTTGATCTCGAAAGCTTCTTCGATACCGCAATTACCACCAAATTCGGCGGAGTCGATCTCCGGACGCCGGACCCGCTCCACGCCCTTCTCATTTGTGCGATAAATTACGGCAAGGCCGTGCGCGCGCATGATCCCGTCATCGCGCCGCTCCACGAGCTCGCCTATGCCACGCGTGAATTCGGGCCGGACGAAGAAGAGCAATTGCGCCAACTCGCTCGCAAGCAGGGGCTGCGCCGGCTTGTCGATCGATCCCTGGCCGACGCGAACACCATGTTCCCATACGCCCTGGATCAGACTGATCGGGATATCCATTCCGATCCAGTATCGCTGGCAATGCGCCCTTGGCGCGAGCGCCCTGTTCTTCATCGCACTCGCCTCATCTGGGAATGGACCGATGGTCGGCTTCCGGGACGGGTCGGGGGGTTCGGCAGCGGGATCGGCCGCGTCCTGATGAGCAATCTGCAGCACCACATCGACGAGCGGCGCGGTCGGCTCGCGCTGGGCCACACGGCGTAGTACGGCAGAGCGGCCGAGCTGCGGTAACCTAGCGCAATGTTGCCTTCGCCAGCACTGTCGGCCACAGTCGCGGCGGGGTGATGGCCGCAGCATCGCGTATGCGCCCCTGCTTCAGCAAGCGTGCGCCTGCCTCGCCGAGGTACCAGTCTATTTCGCGGCGATTGCCCGGCGGCAGGTCGAGATTATCAGCGCCGCGCACCTGTTCCGCGATGAAGTCGCAATCCTCGGTCTCGATTTCGAACGGGCGATAAGCCGCCAGTTCGAGCAATTTGATCCCCGCCGCCAGTCCAAACCTGTTCCGGTCGACCTCCGCTACGTGCCCGCGCGCAATCGCGCACATGGTTTCCAGCGAGCGCGCATCTTTCAGCGCAGGAACCAGATCCGTCGTGAAACCGGCATCCCCTTCCCCCCGTGTTCGGGCCCGCGCCGCGAGGGCACCCAATTGGGATCCGACCGCCATGATCCGACCGTTGACTATCGACCCGCCCGATATCGACTGGGTGTGGAAGCGATATCTGCCAAGCCCTTCGTCGAGATTGTGCAGCCGTCCCGCCTCCGCCAGTCGCCAGTAAAGATCACTGTCTTCGGAATGGGGCACGTAGCGATAGCCGCCCGCCTTCATGACAGCTTCCCGCCTCGCCATCAGGAAAGGGTGAATGAGATATGGTTCGCGGGCCGGGACCCAGTTCGCGTCCGCAAGCGCCGGATCGCCGGGATGCGGCAGGCCCGCGAGCGGTCGACCATGTTCATCGATATGCTCCACCCGTCCGGCGACCGCCACCACATCCTCGTTCGCAGTCAGATAGCTGTATTGCCGATAGAACCGGTCGGGATCGCACAGGTCGTCCGCGTCCATTCGCGCGACGAACGGCGCGCTGGCCAGCGACAGAGCGGTGTTGAGCGCCGCCACAATTCCTGCATTCGCTTGAGAGGTTACAGAGAATCGTCGATCGGCACGTGCCCAGCGTGAGAGAACGGCGGCCGATCCATCGGTACTGCCGTCATCGACGGCGATCACGTGGAAATCCGTAAAGCTCTGCGCCGCGATAGTTGCGAGAGCCTCGTCCAGCGTTTCGGCGGCGTTGTAAACCGGGATCAGGACGTCGATTGCCGCGACATCGCTCACAACTCTCCACTCCGCCGGCGGACGGTGGATGCCAGTTTCCTGCCTGCTATCCGCGCAGCCAGCGCCAGCCACATGCCCGCCGCTAACGGAACACCGACAAGCAGCGCCGCCCATGCCCGCCGCGCGCGCAGATACCGCAGGGCCGAACGCAATTCGCGGAGCAGAGCAGCCAGGTCGCTACGGGAGGGGACGGAAAAGCGCTCGCGCATCCACCCTGACAGATAGGCGTCGCGGCTATCGGGCCGCAGCATATATTTGGCGAAATAGGCTCCCCGCCCCCGGTCGTATCCCTCCATCAACAGCGGAAAATCCGCTGCCTTGCGGCCGTGATGGTGGCGCACGACCATCGTCGGATCGAAACGGCCGGGAATGCCCGCCCACAGGCATGCGGCCACCGCGTCGATGTCCTCGCAGGGGAATGGCGTGCCTGCCCCCAGCATCGTGTCGATGCCGCCGATCGCCTCGAGCGCGCTGCGGCGGAAGGCGAAATTGGCGCCCTGCAAGGTGCCGGGCGGCGCAAAACTGTACGGCGCAATCATCTCGGTTTCGGTCCGTTCGTCGATCGTTACCGGGTAGTCGGAAGGATCGTGAAGGAGGATGCGGCCACCGATCAAACCGGTTTGTGGATGTTTTGCGAACGCTTCGAGCGTGGCGTCGACGATGTCCGGCGCCACATAGCAATCGTCGTCGGTGAACAGGACGATGTCGCCCTTCGCCATCCGCCATGCCGCATCGCGCGCCGCGCCGAGACCGATCGCGGTCACGGTTTCCACCCGCGCATCCGGAAAGTCCCCCGCCGCCGCATCAAGGATCTGGCGCGTCTCGTCGGTCGAGGCGTTGTCGATCAGCAGCAATTCCCATGCCCGCTCGCTGCGCACGGCCTGCAGCGCCGCGAGCATCGGCCCGAGCGAGGGCGCGCGGTTGCGTGTGCAGATTATGATGGAAAGCTCGGTCAATGTATTGCTTGCGATCGGGGCCTCGCGATATGCGGCTCGGCGTCTAGCCCGCCCTGCGCGCCGAAAGAAGGAAATTCGCGGGCGGTGCCCTGCCCTGCTACGGTTCGGCGAACCAAATTGACTATGCCATTCCCATGCCCGATGCTGCGCTGCAATGATTTGACGGCATCGGCTGTCGAAAGAAACCGGCCCATCCGTTGATTCTCATCCGAACCCAGCAAGTCGACAAGCGGCTACATACCTTTTCGCAGGACCTCGCGGAATGGAGCGGGATGCCGGTCGCCTTCGTGATCGACGAACGCAACGCCGCGGTCGATATTCCGGCGGGCGCCTCGAAAGTCTCGCTTACCGAGACCGCCTGCCGCGCACTTGGCCTTTATTGCCCGAAGGATTTCGCCTGGCGTTGCGGGGATTACGGGCTTTACCTCGCCCGCGTGGCCTTTCCCGACTGCGCACGTTTTTGGCTGATCGAAAGCGACGTCCGCATTGCCGGAGAACGGCCGGAGGAATTCTTCGCGATCCTCGCGGGCAGCGGTGCCGATCTCCTGTCCAGCTTCATGGGACCGGCCAGCGAAGACTGGTTCTGGTATCGCGCCGCGGCCAATCGCGATCTCGGCGTCCATAAGTGCTTTTTTCCGGTCTGCCGCTTGACCGCCGCTGCGATCGACCGGATGCTGGCGGTCCGGCAGCGTCATGGTCGCTCTTGGGCTCGCCGCCATTTCTGGCCGAACGACGAGGCCTTCGTCGCGACGACGCTGATCGGAGAGGGCTGGTCGTACGCCGATCTGAACGCGGTCGGCGGGACGGTGTACGATCCGGCCGAGTTCCACTTCGAAAGCGTGTTCGACGGCGACAGCGACCTGCCCGCCGACGGACCACCGCGCCTGTTCCATCCTGTCCTCTTTTCGCCCGCGCTCGAAGCCAAGCGCGCCAGGCTCGCCTCCCGCGACGGGCGGAAGGGTCGCCTCGGGCGCTTGGTCGAGAAACTCGATCGCAGGCTCGGCCTTTCCGCGCTCGCCTATCGCATCAACAGGAGCCGGCCATGGGCGAGCTGACCTGTCCCGACCGGAGCGCTGCGACCTCATGAAGCTCGTCTATTTCCAGGACCCCAAGCGCAATTTCGGCGACGATCTCAACCCCTGGCTGTGGGACCGGCTGCTGCCCGGCCTGATCGACGGCGACTCTTCCAGCGGGCTGTTATTTGGCGTCGGCACCATTCTCGAGCCCTGGTTCGTCGAGGATCTGGAGCCCGGAACACGCAAATACGTCCTCGGATCGGGCGGCGGGATGACGGTCCCGGCGATCACGCTCGACGACAGCTGGACGGTGCGCGGCGTGCGCGGGCCGCTGACGGCGGCCTATCTCGGCCTGCCCGCCTCTCTCGCCGCGACCGACCCGGCCATGTGCATCGGACGGCATTTCGAACGCCCGGCGAAAAGGTCCGGCGGGGTCGGCTTCATGCCGCACCACGCCGCGCTGCGCCGCTGGGACTGGCGCGGGACCTGCGAGGAAGCGGGCCTGATCTATCTCGACCCGCACGCCGATCCACTCGAGACCATGGGGCAAATCGCCAATTGCGACCTCGTGCTGGCCGATGCGATGCACGCCGCCATTGTCGCCGATGCACTGCGCGTGCCCTGGTTTCCGTTGCAGATCAGCCCGATCAATTATGTCGGCAAGTGGCACGACTGGGGCGCGTCGATCCGGATGCCGATCCATTTCCAGCCGCTGCCCGACCTCTACGATCCGCTGCGGGCAAGCAGCGTCGGCGACCTGCGCCGACAGGGCCTGCGTCGCGCGGTCTACGAGTGGCGGCAGGGCAGTTCGCGCCGCGCGGCGGACAAGGCGGCCGAGCGGTTGCAGGCCTATGCGAAGGATTACGAACCCTATCTCAGCCGCGACGAGGATTTCGACCGCGCCGTTTCCGGTTTCGAAGCACGGCTGGCGGCGTTCCGGGCGGAGATCGGGGACTAGTCGCCCGCCGCATGTTCCCGGCGCGCCTCCGCGGCTTTCCGGCGATTGAGATAGCGGCGCACCGGCAGCTTCGCCTGCGCAATCAGCGCGCTCCAGGCCGAAGGGTTGTTCCGGAAAGTCAGCCGCCGCTCGACCTCCTCCTTCGGGACGCGCACGATGCAGCCGATCTTGTCGTCCACCCCATAGGCAAGCACCCAGTCCTTCCCCCGTGAGACAGCGCCGGTCACGTAAAGGACCTCGCCAGCCTTGTCGTTCAGCGTCTCGAGGTCGGGGATGGCATCGGGGCGCGGAAGGTCGAAGGGCTCGGCCACTGTGCGCTTCACGGCATAGGGCGCATGGGGCACGAAGGTATAGACGTTGGCCACGTAGTGCCTCAGCCCTTCGCGCGCATAGGCGGAATGAGCGAAGTGGTACATTGCGCCGCCATGCTCGACCGGACCCGCGCCGCCGCGAAACTCGCCGAACGTTTCGCCATAGGGCGACAGGTTGGGCGCGACGCGAGTCTCGCGCCAGACGATCGTCTTGTCGGTTTTCTCGACCGGTTCCATCACCCGGTGTGGCCCGATCTCGTAGACGCAGCGCCAGCCCTGCGGCGTGTCGAACAGCATCCAGTTCTTTTCCGGGCGGGACTGCCCGTCGTCGCGCACCATCGCGCGCACCGGACCGACGGGGCGCAGCGTCTCGCGGTCCAGCTCAACAAGATACTGGTTGTTGAAGGGCGAGATGTCGCCCGCCCCGTAATGGAAGCCGTCGTTCCACGACATCTGGAAGGTGCCGCCGAGCGCGAAGATGCGGGGATCGGCGAACCAGCCGCGCGAACGCTCGCTGCGCCCGGCCATCAGTGGTGCGAGCAATCCGCTGATATCGACCTGCGAGCCCGGGATCGGCACGAAATCGGGGCCGAGCCGGCAGCCCGCGATCCTGCGGTCGTTGCCCGGAGTGACCACGCGATAGACCGCCGCATAGCTCTCGCCCAGCGGCTGGATCGACGGATTGAACAGCCGCATTGCCGGATCGCGCAAACCCTCGTAATCAGCCGGCAGATAATCTTCGACGGGCAACATCACGTGCACAGGCGCGGTATTCATGGAATTCCCCGTTGTCGGCGTTTCCCTTGCGGGACCGCCCTCACCCCAGACAAAAGGGCCGAATGATGACGCAGGACGCCAGCGGGAGAACTCTACCGCTGTTCTACTGGGATGCAAAGGGCCTCGCCCTCTCCGATCCGAAGCGCGGCGTGTTCGAGACCGGCAATTTCGGCGACCTTGCTTCCGTTTCGGTGGTCGAGTGGCTCTCGGGCCAAACGGTCGAACACGCATCGGACGATACGGACGGGCCGCGCCTGCTTGCCATCGGTTCCATCCTCCATCGCGCGCGTGATGGCGACGTCATCTGGGGTAGCGGTTTGAAGGGCAGCGCCGCCGAGCAGTTCGACGCGGGCCGCATCGACATCCGCAGCTGCCGCGGTCCGATTACCTACGACTTCCTGAAGCGGCGCGGCTGTGACCTCGGCAAGGTGACGACCCTGTTCGATCCCGGTTCGCTCGCCCACTGCCTGCCCGTCGCCGAAACGCTCGACCCCGGCGCGAACCGGGGCAAGACCCTCATCATTCCCCATTTTCGCGAATTGGCGAGCTTTGCGCGAAAGAACTGGCGCCAACGCAAGCAGATCGTTTCGGTGGACTGCACGCTCGAGACCATGATGGCGCGGCTCGTCGGCGCCGAACGGGTGATCTCGAGCTCGCTCCACGGCATCATCGTGGCGGAGGCGCTCGGCGTTCCGGCAATCTGGCTGCGGCCGATGACGGCGGAAAGCCACCTGAAATATTACGATTATTACTACGCCACGGAACGCTACGACGTGACCTGCCACGACACGCTGCGCGACGCATTGAAAGCGGATGCGCCGCCGCTGCCCCGTCTCGATCACGCCGCGATGCGCGCTTCCTTCCCGCACGACCGCGTCGACGAACTGGCGCGCTGACAGGCCAGTGCCGTGAAGAGCACCTCCAACCTCCTGATGAGGGGAGCCTTCTGGATCGGGGCCACGCGGGTCGCCGTCAACCTGATGGGCCTCGCGAGCACGATCATCCTTGCGCGCCTGCTGGTGCCGGAGGATTTCGGCCTGGTGGCGATCGCGACCGCACTGGCCGCAGTCATCCAGGCGGTCACCGAACTTTCCCTGTCGCAGGCGCTCGTTCAGCACGCCGATCCCGAGGAGGATCATTTCCACACCGCCTGGACCATGAACGTCCTGCGGGCGGCCATCCTCGGTGTGCTGATCGCCGCACTCGGCTGGCCGGCGGCCTATTTTTACGCCGAGCCGCGCCTAATCGAGATCATGATCGGCTTCGGTATCGCCAATGTGATCGGAGGCTTCATCAATCCCCGGCTGGCGCTGTTCGAGCGCAGGCTCGAATTCAAACAATGGGTGTTTCTAAGTGGCGGCGAGAAGCTGGCGGGTTTCGTCGTATCGGCGGGTATCGCCTTCGTCTTCCGGTCCTACTGGGCGCTCGTCGTAGGTGTGCTGGCCTCGCAGTTGACGCGGGTGATCGTGTCTTACGCGCTCATTTCCTATCGTCCGCGCCCGCGGCTTTCGCATTATCGCGACCTGCTTAATTTCTCGATCTGGCTGACCTTCGGACAGGCGGTGCAGGCGATCAACTGGCGCGCTAATCCATTGCTGCTTGCCGCCTTCCTGCCGACGCCGGTGGTCGGCAGCTACAATGTCGCATCACGCGTCTCCTCGCTCGCAGTCAACGAGGTGCTGGAGCCGGTCAATGCGTTGCTCTTCCCCGCCTTCTCGCGCCTCCAGTCCGAGCGCGAGCGGCTGCGCGCCGCCTATATCAGGACGCAGGGGCTGCTCGCCCTGCTGTCTTTCCCGGTCGGATGCGGACTCGCCGCAGTGGCCGCGCCGACCGTGCTGCTGGTGCTGGGCGAACAATGGCGCAGCGCCATTCCGATCGTGCAGTTCCTCGCCATCGCGGCGGTGATCCAGCGCCAGGTGCAGCTGAGCCCGCTTGCCATGGCGACTGCCAATACCAAGCAGATGTTCGGCCGCGACGTGCGCGCGCTGATAATCCGCCTTCCGCTGGTGCTGGGCGGCCTCGCCTTCGGCCCGTCGCTCGGCGTCGGAAGCCTGTTCGGCGCGCTGATCGGCCACACGCTGTCCTCGCTCCTTAATGCGCTGCTCAACATGCAGCTGGTGGCGAAGATCATCGATCTCGGCCTGATGCAGCAGATGAAGCAGATCTGGCGTCCCGCGGTGGCCGGAACGTTGATGGCGCTTTGCGTCGCCGGAGCACTCGCGCGCCTGCCCGAACAGTCCGAGTTGGTCGGCCAAATCGCCATGCTGATCGGCGCGGTCGCTGCGGGCGGGGTGCTCTATGTCGGCATCGTCGCCCTGTTGTGGCTGATTGCGGGCCGTCCGGCAGGAGCGGAGACCGAGGCGGTCGACACGGCGCGCAAAGTTCTGGGCCGGCTGCGTTCGCGAGGCGCCCCGGCCTAGCGCGGCCGCGCGAACCAGCCATGCGTCTCGATCATCTGCGCGCGCACCGCCCGCCCCTCGGCATCGCGCGCCGGACGGAAACGGAAGCGCTGCTCGATCAGGCGGCAGGCGGTGCTGTCGAGCAGCGCGCTGCCGCTCGAGCGCTCGGCCCGGCAGCCGGTCGCCCGGCCATTGGGCAGCACGGTAAAGACCACTTCGACCTCGATCGTACCGTAATCGGTCAGCACGCCTTCGGGCAGGTCGCGATAGGACAGCGTGCCGGAGATCCGGCGCGGTCCGACCACCGCCTCGCCCCCGCCAGTCCCGTCGCCATCGCCGCCCAGCCCGCCGCCGCCGCGCCCCTCGCCGCGATTGCCGGCGCCCTGCCCCGGTCCGGGCAGATCCGATGCGCCGGTCTGCGACGCGGCACCAATGTCGGGCGCGGGCGCGGCGACGACCGGAGGAGGGAGGACGATCGGCTTGACCGGAGGCACGATGATTGGAGTCGAACGGTTGCGCAAATTGCGCTCCCCCGCCTCGTCCTTCGGTGCGGCGCGCCGGGGGTCGGGCTCCTCAACGCGCTGCGTTGGGCTAGGCGTCGGCGTCGGCGCAGGACGCGGTTCGTCGAGCGCGACGGCGACCAGCGCGGGTGGTTCGATGCGCGAAGGCAATTCGATGCCGATCCCCCAGATCAGCACGGCGAGGCCGAGGCCAGTCACACCCAGCGCGAAGGTCGCCGAGGCCAGCCGTGGTGGTCGCGAGGCGTACATGCGCGCCGCCCTACGCCGCTCCGCGTTGATCCGCCGTGAACCGCTCGCCTATCCGCCGCGCAGGGTCCGCACGCCGAAATCGCGCTCGAACAGATAGAGCAGCGTGCGCGCCGCCTCGCCCCGCTCGCCCTCCAGGCCGCCGTCGCGCTCCATCAGCAGGCGGGCATCGTCGTGCGCGGTCGGCAGCAGGCGGGTGATCTGCTCGAGATCGGCGATCTGGAACGCCGCATCGCCCGATTGCCGCGTGCCGAGCAGTTCCCCACCGCCGCGCAGTCGCAGGTCCTCCTCCGACAGCAGGAAACCGTCCTGCGTCTGGCGCATCAGCTTCAACCGTTCCTGCGCGGTTTCGGACAAATTCTCGCCGTGCAGAAGAACGCAGAAGCTTTTCTCGCTCCCCCGCCCGACGCGCCCCCGCAACTGATGAAGCTGAGCGAGACCGAAGCGTTCGGCCTGTTCGATCACCATCAACGTCGCGTTGGGCACATCCACGCCGACCTCGATCACCGTGGTCGCGACCAGCAGCTTCGCGTCCCCGCTGGCGAAACGTTCCATCGCCGCATCCTTCAGTTCGGGCGCCAGCTGACCATGGACCAGCACGACATCCTTGCCGAAACGTTCGCCAAGCGCGGCGTAGCGCGCTTCCGCCGCGGCGACGTCCTCCGGTCCGTCCATCTCGCGCACCATCGGGCATACCCAATAGGCCTGGCGCCCTTCGCCGAACTGCGAGGCGAGCCGATCGACCAGCGCACCGATCCGTTCCTGTCCCATGACGACGGTATCGATCGCCTGCCGCCCCGGGGGCAGCTCGTCGAGCTTGCTGACGTCGAGTTCGCCATATTGCGCCAGCGTCAGTGTGCGCGGGATGGGCGTTGCGGTCATGGCGAGGACGTGCGGCGCCCGCCTGCCCTTGCCCGCCAGCATCAGTCGCTGGCCGACCCCGAAGCGATGCTGCTCGTCAATCACCACCAACGCCAGATTTCGATAGGCGACCTTGTCCTGAAAGATCGCATGGGTGCCGACGACGATGTCGATGCTCCCGTCGAGCAGGCCCATGAGGATGCTTTCCCGCGCGCGCCCCTTGTCGCGCCCGGTGAATAGAGCGACCTCGGCGCCGGTGGGGGTAGCCATGCGGCGCAAAGTCTCGTAATGCTGCCGGGCGAGCAGTTCGGTGGGCGCCAGCATCGCCGCCTGGGCGCCCGCTTCCACCGCGATCAGCATAGCCTCGAGCGCCACCACCGTCTTGCCGGCGCCGACATCGCCCTGGAGTAGGCGGAGCATCGGCGCTTCCTGCGCCAGATCGCCCTCGATCTCGGCAATGGAGCGCTGCTGCGCGCCCGTCAGCGGGAAAGGCAGCGCGAGCTTGTCGCGATAGCGGCCATCGCCCATCAGCGCCTGCCCCCGCCTCCGCCGGTTGTCGGCTCGCACCAGCATCAACGCGAGGCTGTTGGCGAGCAGTTCGTCATAAGCGAGGCGATCGCGCGCCTTCGGGTTCTCGCTCTTGTGCGCCAGATTCAGGGCGTCGCGCCAGTCGGGCCAGTCCTCGCGATCGGCCTGCTGGGCCTCGATCCATTCGGGCAATTCGGGCGCCTTCGCCAGCGACTGCGCCACCAGCCCCGCGACGCGCGGCTGCGTCAGCCCCTCCGACAGGCGATAGACCGGCTCGCACAGATGGCCCAGGCTCTCGCCCCCTTCCTCCAGCACATGGTCGGGATGAACGATCTGGAGCATGTCGCCATAGCGTTCGAGCTTGCCCGCCACCCAGCGCTTCTCGCCCACCGGCAACTGCTTTCTGGCGGTGTAGGACGCGCGCCCGAAATAGGTCAGCGACAGGACATTGCCCTTCGCATCCTGCGCCAGCACGCGATAGGGCGCGCGGGCGTTCCGGCTCGAACGATGCTCGGTCACGGTCAGCGCGACGACGATATTCTCGCCCTCGCCCGCCTCGTCGAGATCGGTCACCGCGCGGCGCGAGACGAAGCGTTCGGGCAGGTGGTAGAGCACGTCCCGCACCCGCGTCAGGCCCAGCCGGTCGAGAGGCTTCTTCATCTTCGGGCCGACCCCGTCCAGTGTCTCGGTCTCGGCGAAGAGCGGGTTGAGAATGTCGGGACGCATCGCGCCCGTCTATAGCCGGTTGCGCGCACGATGCGAGTGGCCTACCCGCCGGATCGTGCCCGACGCTCTTACATTCGAAGGCCGCGTGGCCCGCTGCCGCTTCCGAGCCTGGCATCGCGGAACGCGCGAGGCCGATTACGTCTTCGGCGGTTTCTTCGACCGATATCATGCCGACTGGACGGCCGAGGAACTCTCCTGGTTCGAAGCCCTGCTCGAGGAAGAGGATGTCGACGTGCTCGCATGGGCGATGCAGGCGCGCACCGCTCCGCCGCATATCGACGGACCGTTGCTGGAGCGGATGCGCAAGCTCGATTTCGTCGATATTCCGCGCTGACACCCCTTTTCCGGTGGGAACCCGCCCCGCCCCCCATCGCTGGACGTAAGATGCCCGACCTCTCCCGCATCCTCGATGCCGACAAACCGCTGACGCTCGCACAGGTGGGGCGCGGGGCGCAGCCGCTCGTCATGGCCGATCTCGCCCGCGCAGCGAAGGGCCGCGCCGTCTTCGTCGCACCCGACGATACGGCGATGCGGGGGATCGGCGATGCCGCGCGCTATTTCGCACCCGAACTCGAAGTGATCGAATTCCCGGCGTGGGATTCGCTGCCTTACGACCGGGCGAGCCCGGCATTGTCGATCAGCGCGCGCCGGCTGGCCGCGCTTCACCGGTTGCAGCGCGGCAAGGCGGGCAACCAGCTGCTCGTCACTACCGCCAACGCGCTGACCCAGCGCGTCCTCAGCCCCTTCCGCATCCGCGAGAGCGTGCGCGAATTCGCGCCGGGGTCCGAGATCGGCATGGACAGCCTTGCCGGTCTGCTCCGGCGGCAGGGCTACACCCGCACCGACACCGTGATCGATGCCGGCGAATTCGCGATCCGCGGATCGATCGTCGACATCTTCCCCAGCGGCCTCGGCGAAGGGCTGCGGCTCGATTTCTTCGGTGACGAGTTGGAGAGCCTTCGGACCTTCGATCCCGGCACGCAGATGAGCACCGGGCGGCTCGATTCGCACCTGCTCCTGCCCGCAAGCGAGGCGCTCCTCGACGATGACAGCATCAAGCGCTTCCGCAGCCGCTATCGCGAGCTGTTCGGCGCCAACGCCACGCAGGACCCGCTTTACGAGGCAGTGAGCGAGGGGCGGCGGCTGGCCGGCATGGAACACTGGCTGCCGCTGTTCGAGGACAAGCTGGCCACCCTGTTCGATCATCTCGGCAAGGACGACGTGCTCGTCCTCGACAATGCCGCCATCCAGGCGAGCGAGGAGCGCCTGTCGGACATCGCCGACTATTACGAGCAGCGCACCAGTTCCGCAGGGCAGGCCAAGGGAAGCTATCGACCGCTGAAACCCGACGCGCTCTATCTCGGCACCGACGAATTGCAGAGCGCGCTCGAGAAGTGGCCCGCCCATCGCAGCTCGATCTTCGCCGAGCCGGAGGGGCCCGGCGTGGTCGATTTCGGCTTCCGCTCGGGCCGCGACTTCGCCCCCGAACGCGCGCGGGGCGACAATGTCTATCCCGCCCTTGCCGATCATATGAAGGCGGTCGCGAAGGAAGGCCGCCGCCCTCTGATCGCCGCCTATTCCAAGGGCAGCCGGGCGCGGATGGCCTCGATTCTCGACGAGGCCGGGGTGCCGGTGCAGCTAGCCGAAAGCTGGCAGGATGCGCTCGGCAAGTCAGTTTCGGGAAAACCCGCGGCGATGATCCTGCCGCTCGATTCGAGCTTCGCCAATGACGAGATAGAGCTGCTGACCGAACAGGACATTCTCGGCGACCGGCTGGTTCGTCGGCGCAAGAAGCGCAAGGATTCCGACGCCTTCCTCGCCGAAATCCAGGCGCTCAACCGCGGCGATCTCGTCGTCCATGTCGAACACGGGATCGGCAAATATCTCGGGCTCGAGCCGATCACTGTCGGCAAAAGCGCGCATGACTGCGTGATGCTGGAATATGCCGGGGGCGACAAACTCTACATCCCGGTCGAGAATATCGACGTCCTCTCTCGCTACGGCAGCAGCGAGGAAGCGGTCGGCCTCGACAAGCTAGGCGGCGAGGCGTGGCAGCGCCGCCGTGCGAAAATGCGCGAGCGCATTCGCGAGATCGCCGGCGAGCTGATGCGGACCGCCGCCGAACGCGCGCTCAAGAAAGCGCCGGTCTTCGAGGTGGAACAAGGCCCCTACAACCAGTTCCAGGACCGCTTCAAATACGAGGAAACGGACGATCAAGAACGCGCGATCGAGGACGTGCTGCGCGATCTGGAAAGCGGCAGCCCGATGGACCGGCTCGTCTGCGGCGATGTCGGCTTCGGCAAGACCGAAGTGGCCATGCGTGCCGCCTTCGCCGCCGCCATGGCCGGGCGGCAGGTGGCCGTGGTCGCGCCGACCACCCTGCTCGCGCGCCAGCATTACCAGAACTTTACCGAAAGATTCGACGGTTTTCCTCTCAAGATTGGCCGACTTTCCCGTTTGGTGTCCGCAAAAGAGACCAAAGACACCCGCGACGGGCTCGCATCGGGCGACATTGACATCGTCGTCGGTACCCACGCGATCCTTTCCAGAAACACCGAGTTCAAGGATCTCGGCGTGGTTATCGTGGACGAGGAACAGCGCTTCGGAGTCACGCACAAGGAGAAGCTGAAACAGCTGCGCGCTGACGTCCACATGCTTACCCTCACCGCCACGCCAATCCCGCGCACACTGCAGATGGCGATGACGGGCCTGCGCGAACTTTCGACGATCCAGACCCCGCCGGTAGACCGCCTGGCAGTGCGAACCTACGTCATGGAATGGGACGAGATGGTCGTGCGCGAGGCTCTCCTGCGCGAGCATCATCGCGGCGGGCAGAGCTTCATCGTCGTGCCGCGCATCTCCGACATGCCCGACCTTGAGCAATGGCTGCGCGAGGCGGTGCCCGAGGTGAAGGTGGTGACCGCCCATGGCCAGATGGGCGCTGGCGAGATCGAGGAGCGGATGAGCGCATTCTACGAGGGCAAGTACGAAGTGCTGCTTTCGACCACCATCGTCGAGAGCGGACTCGACTTGCCGAGCGCGAACACGATCATCATCCACCGCGCCGACCGCTTCGGCCTTGCCCAGCTCTACCAGTTGCGCGGCCGGGTCGGCCGCTCGAAGCTGCGCGCCTACGCCTATCTCACCTACGAGAAAGACGTCGCCTTGTCCGAAGTCGCGGAGAAGCGCCTGAAAGTGCTCGGCGATCTCGACAGCCTTGGCGCCGGGTTCCAGCTCGCCAGCCACGATCTCGACATTCGCGGTGCGGGCAACCTCCTCGGCGACGAGCAGTCCGGCCATATCCGCGAGGTCGGCTTCGAACTCTACCAGTCCATGCTGGAAGAAGCGATCCTTGCAGCCAAGGCCGGCGAGATGGGTCTGGAAGCCCGGCCCGACAAGATCAGCCCGCAGATCACGGTCGATGCGCCGATCATGATCCCGGAAGACTACGTTCCCGACCTCGCCGTCCGCATGGCGCTCTACCGCCGGCTTAACGACGCGCAGGACACGGCCGAGATCGAGGCCATGGCCGCCGAAATGATCGACCGCTTCGGCGAACTGCCCGCCGCAACCGCCAATCTTGTGCGCCTGCTGGAAATCAAGCTGCAGGCGATCGACGCCAATATCGCCAAGATCGATGTCGGCGCGGCCGGGACGCTGGTGACCTTCCATAAGGACGACTTCCCTGATCCTACGGGTCTCCTCGCCTATGTCGACCGGCTCAGCGGCACCGCGAAACTGCGCCCCGACATGAAGCTCGTCATCAGCCGCGCCTGGGGTTCGCCGGAAAGCCGCCTCAACGGGTTGTTCCAGTTGACCAAGGGCCTGTCGGGCATCGCCCGCAAGAAAACGAAGGCGAAGGGCAAGGACAGGGCGAAAGAACCCGTCTGAGCCCTTTCGCTCAGTTCCCCGTAGTCTGGCGAAATTCTTCCAGCGAGAGCGGGAGCGATTTCAGAAACCCCTGATAGATCGCGACGCCCTCCTCCGCGAGGATGGCGCGCTGCGCCTCTTCCTCGACGCCTTCGGCCACCACCGACATGTCGAGCGCCCGGGCCATGGCCACGATCGCCTGCAGGATCGCGCGGTCGCGCGGGTCCTCGGCAATGCCTTCGACCATGGACCGGTCGAGCTTGATGCTGTCGACCGGCAGATGCTTCAGATAGCGAAAATTGGAATAGCCCGCCCCGAAATCGTCCAGCGCGATCTTCATCCCGCGCTCCTTCAACGGCTCCAGCGTCCGGCCGAGATGTTCCAGGTCGGCCAGAAGCACCTGCTCGGTGATTTCCAGCGTCAGACGTTCGGGTGGAAACCCCGAATGACGCACCACCGAAGCGAACTCGTCGGCGAAATTACCCGAGGCGAGGTCGGCCGGGGTCACATTGATGGACAGCCGCCAGTTGCCCGGCGACCGGGCCGCCTCGTACAGCGCGCGCTCGGCGATATGGCGCGAGAGCTGGGCGACGTGATCGGTCCGCTCGGCAAGCGTGAACAGGGTGTTGGCGCCCAGCCGCCCGATCTCCGAATGCTGCCAGCGGGCCAGCGCCTCCGCCCCGGTCAACCGGTCGTCGGCAAGCGAATATTGCGGCTGGAACACGATCTCGATTTCGGCCCGGTCGATTGCGGCGAGAAGGTCGGCCTCCAATTGCTGATTGGTTATTCCGATCCGCGCGGTCTCGCCGGTGACCCAGGCGACGCGGCGCCCTTGGTCCTGCCGTGCCAGATCGAGCGTCTGTGCCAGTTGATCGAGCATCTGGTCCGGGCCTTCGCCTTCCACCGTCCGCATCAGCGCAACGCGCGGCCACAGGCGGACGACGCCATCGTGTTGCGGTGTCTCGATCGGCATGGCGATGGCGTCGGCCAGCGCTTCGCCGAGCCACTGCCAGCGCTCGCGACTGCACCGGTCGCGCGCGGCGATCAGGAAGGTGCCGCCGCCCGCACGCGCGGCAATCCAGGCGGCGCTTTCCAGCTCGTCGGAAGCGAACTGACCGATCCGGCGGGCAATCTCGATCAGGGCGTTGTCACCGGTGCTCTCGCCATAGGCGATGTTGACCGTGTCGATCCGGCCGACCGAGATGAGCATGGCATGGATCGGGCAGGCGCCCGCATCGGCCGGCCAGGCGGCCTGCCAGCCGTCGATCATATCCCGCGCGGTCGCGAGTTCGGCCAACCCCGTGAGGCGGTCGCGCGGGTAGCCCGCAGAATAGCCCACTGGCTGCATCATTTCGATTCCCATTGCGACCCCTCTACCCGCACACGCAAGCTATAAGAGCGAAATCCGCGGCGCGTTGCCAAACGGGACGCCGGACCCTAGCTTATCCACAAAACGCGCGGGCGACGATGCCGAGAGGGTTATGGCGAAATACAGCAAGCTGGCACTGCTGGTATCGGACAGTGAGAAGGCAGAAGAGGCAGCGCCCGTCTTTCGCGGCCTGGCCGACTGGGTCCCTCTGGATGAAGCGGATGCTGCGATCGTTCTGGGGGGCGATGGCTTCATGCTCCAGACACTCCACGGAATGCTCGACCGCGGTCGCCACGTCCCTGTCTACGGCGTCAATGTCGGGACGATCGGTTTTCTGATGAACAAGAACCGCAGCCCCGAAAAATTGCTCGAACGACTGGGTGAAGCGAAGCCGGTCGAGATCGCCCCGTTGGTGATGGACGTGGTGACGCAAGGCGGCGAGGAGCATCGCTTCTGCGCGATCAACGAGGTCTCGCTGCTGCGCGAGACTCGCCAGACCGCCAAGATCGAGGTGAAGGTGAACCGCAAGGTACGGATCAAGGAACTGGTCTGCGACGGCGTGCTGGTGGCGACGCCCGCCGGGTCGACCGCCTATAATCTTTCCGCCGACGGGCCGATCCTGCCGCTCGAATCGCAGATGCTTGCGCTCACTCCGATCAGCGCCTTTCGCCCCCGGCGCTGGCGCGGGGCGATCCTGCCCGATCGTTACAACATCACGTTCACGGTTCACGAATCGGACAAGCGGCCAGTCTCGGCAGTGGCCGACCAGAAGGAAATCCGCGACGTCTCGCAGGTGCGCATCGCCCGGGCCGATGAATCCCGGCTGACCCTGCTGTTCGATCCCGGCCACTCGCTCGACGAACGGATCGTGGCCGAACAGTTCGTGACCTGAAAAGAACAGGCATTCGACCCCTTGCAATGCGTTTGCGGGCCGCATATAGGCTCGCCTCCGCCGAAAGGCTGCTCCCCGATAGCTCAGCGGTAGAGTAGGTGACTGTTAATCACTTGGTCGTTGGTTCGAATCCAACTCGGGGAGCCACTTTTCGCAATTTCCCATTGCGAAACAGCGCCTTAGCCTAACCCTAGATCGTTGCCCCACCATTCGCCCCACATCTCTTTGTGTGGTTAGCGGATCGCTTAGACTGTCAGGTACTCTGCAAGGTTCGCCATCGCCGTCTCGACATCCTCGCTCTCGTTCAGCACCGAACCGAGCGTTGCATGAAGGTCCGCGACGGTCGTCTCATCGGGACCGGACGCTAACAGTTTGCGCAGGAACAGTGTCCCGACGATTAAGTGCGGTCGACCTATCCCATCCGTTGCTAGTCTCGCACCCCCTTCGCCCGCATCATAAGTGACGTATGCGACATCGTGCAGCAGCCCCTTGCGTCTCGCCTTGGCCATCATTCGCATCCAGCGTGGCGACAACACCCTGCGAAAGTGCGCCTGCGACCAGCGAAACACCGGGCCGGGACTAGCGATCATAAGTGTGTGAGCAGGGTTGCTAACTTGGACGGCGGTGAGGTTCATTTGTCGTCTCCATGTACGAATGAGCGGTAGGCTTCCCAAATGTCGACATTGTTCATGTCGGCGGTGAGCAACGGCGGATCGACCAGCCCAAGCGCCTCGCGCAGCACCTTGGGCATGACGGGCATTTCCAGCGTTCCGTCGAGCAGCGCTGCGTATATCGCGCTTGGTTCGGGATGCGTTTTTTCAGCCGCAGAAGTATACGCGGCTGTCCGCTCTCGGTGATATGCGAGCGCGCCGCGCAAGTGATCGGGCAAAAAGTATTCGCGCCGCTTTCGCGAGCCATGTGGCAGCAGCCGGTCCATGATCCGATCCATGCGGGTATCGATCGAACGGCGGGACATCAGCCACCTTTGCTCTGAGCGATCAAGAGCGCTTCGATTTCATCAAGCCGTGCGCGCATCTCATCCACGCCAGCGGCTTCCTTGATCGTCTTCACAGCCTGAGCAACGCGGTTCATTTCGGTGGGAGTCAGACCTTCGTCGGCAACCGTATCGGCCACTGCGTTCGGATCGGTACTGCCAATGTCGACGATTCGTTCGGACGGCAGGAAGCGGGCCAGAACGAACGTCGCTGCCTTCAGATCGCCCTCATCCAGCTTGCGCTCCAGCGTCTCCATCGCCTTGCTGGTCAGCCCGCCGAGGCGCTCCAGCACCTCGCGATTGAAGCGATGCTTCGCCCCTTTTGGTTTGCCAGGGTTCCCCGGTGCAAATGTGCCGTTCGGTCGCCTGTGTTCCGTTACGGGCCGTTCAAGTTCGGTTGCCGTTGTCATAGTCACCTCAAATCCAAGTGATGCGACACCCGCGACGGGCAAGCCATCCGGCAAGCCGTCCTGTGTCGATTTGACCGCCCACAGCGGCTGGAAATCCATTCCGCTGACGCATCTGCCATGCTCGCCCCCGCGTGATGCTCAACGCGCCGTAGGCCTCGCCCACCGGCAACGTGGGCGAGGTCCGCAGGTAAACGACAGCGGGAAGACTAAGCGGCTTGGGCATCGTCCCGCCCCACGATCCGATCCAGCGCCTTTTCCGGTGTGATGTCGAACACCGCAGCGAGGAAACCGACGAGCCGCTTGGCGATAGCCTCGTTGTCGTCGATCGACGCCATCCGCTCGCGATGTTGGGCGAGATAGCCTTCCGCCTCTGCACGCAACGCCGCATGATCCGGACCAGTCGCCAGTACCGTGTCGACGGACGGTTGGGCCGGATGGTTCGATTCGGCGTTGTGCCGAGCGATCCAGTTCTCGATCCAGAACCGCTCGCGCGCCCTATCGTAAAGGTTGACTTCAAGAGCCGCACGATTGCCGCCGTCGACAATAGCGGTCAGGCCTTCAAGGTTCGTTTGTTCGATCCAGCGCGCCTGGTCTGCAATGGGGAGAGCGCGGACGTGCTCGCGCAATTCCACGCCGATTGCGTGTTCGATCGGACGGGCCGGTTCCATCTGCCGAGCATCCGCCGCGATCGCTTCGCTCTTCGCGAGCCGTGCTGCGTTTATCGCGTCCCCAGATGCACGCGACATCAACGCGCCTAAAGTCCGCTGTCGAGCCTCTGAAATGCGCTCCGGCAACAGATCGTTGTGCAGTTCGGCATCCCGCTCAACTGCAAGGTCGAACGCGCGCTTCAGCGGATCGGAATCGAATGGTGAACCATCGTGGAATAGCACGCTTGCGCCACCCGACTGATAGATAGGACCGCGACCAGACTCGGTTTTCGTGATCGGCTGAATTTTCACTAGATGTCTCCTGAATTGATCGGCGGGAGACAAGGTCAATCTAATCCGGCTTCGAGTCAAATACTAAGTTTTGGTCACTCCAATACTATCCGCTTGGAAGTTTTGACACAAAATATCTTAGAAACAAATGAAGTTAGTGTATCCACCGCTAATTAATGATCCGGACAGCTTGGACAACTTTTCTGGGTTTTGGTTTTGAATAATCTGAGGGCGTGCCAAATTCAGATTTCCCATAAGTGAGAAAACCTGTCCAAGCTGTCCGTATCGCTAAATAACGGACGTTACCGCGAGGCCCTGTACCTTCGTCCCGTCCGATCGATGCCGTTGATAGCCCAACCGCTCCAGCCGGTCCCCAAAGGCTTGCTTGCCAACGATCGCCCGAACGCCGCTATCCGCAGCCCAATTTCTGAAATGCCGGTAAATTTCGCCCAGCGGAATGCTGCCCAACGGATCAGCGGTGCAGCGCTCCTCAACGAAAAGCGCCACCTGGTCTGCCTCTCGCCGCCACTTCGCCTTCGCCAACTCGCTCGACGGCGGTGCGGTGAAGCCAGAAATCACGGCTCGCTGATATGCCATGAGCGAGCGTGTCAGGATCGCGGACAATTCTCCGACCAATTTGTCCTTGAGGTACGGGTCTCGCTCGTGCGGTGCGAATGTCCGGTTGAATGTCAGGATCGTGGCGCGCCGGAAAAGAGCATCCGAAAAATCGCGTGTGTGCGGCATATGTTTCGTGCCGAACCAGCATGTTGCGAATGCGCTCATATCGAATGGCTCGGCGTGCTTATGCTCAACCGTTGTCGTTTCGCCGCTCGTGATCGCTTTCAATGCCGCATCGGCAATAACCTCACCCTGCTTCAACTCGGTAACGATGTTCGCCAGCTTCATGTGCAAATGGGCGCGTTGAAACCTGTTCGCAAATTCGCACGGCTGCACACCCGATACATTCTCCGCGCCAAGCAGCGCGGTTAAGACATGCAGGAATACGCTCTTACCGTTCGCACCGCTGCCGATCAGCATCACGAATTTTTCGTGGTTGGCGTGCGAAACGAGCGAATAGCCGATCAACTGGTGCAACGCCTGAACCTTCTCCGCGCGGTCGGTATCGTCGCGGAAGATGTCTGCGAGGAACCGGTCCCATAGCGGCGCATCGGTTTCGGGCGAATAGACCACAGGGACCTGCGTGGTTCGATAGTGCTCCCGACGATGCGGCACGAACCGCCATGCCCGATCGACCAACTCCAGTTCACCGTTCCGGCAATTCACTGCATCCTTTGGCCCGATGTTGAATTGATGATCGGTGCGAAACACATGGGTTTTCAGGACATCCGCAACGGCGGTAATTCGGGACGCTTTAATGGGTATCTTACGCTGTGAGAAATGCGCCTGAATAGCTTGCTTCACTGCAATCGGGTTCAGTTTCCGCCAAACCCCGCACGGGTCCCAGGACCACGCAAAGCCATCTGCGAATACCAGATGCTCGGGACCGATATTTTGGAGCACCGCTTGGGCGAGTTCCAAATCATCGCTGCCGATGTTCCCGGCAATCGCTCGCATCTGCGCGCGCAACGTCGTGATCGGAAGATCGGTGCAGTGTTTCAGAACCAGCAAGGTTTGCTCTTGCTCGATCGGATCGAGCATTCCGGTCAACCCGCACAGATCGTTTATCGAAACGTCGCGACCCTCGCCAAGTCGCGCCTGCCGCTTGATACCCTCCGCTGACAGGCGAGCGAATGCTACTCCAGCCAATGGATCAGACGACCAGAGGCGCTTCACCGTCTCAGGATCGTCGGACGCCAGTGCCGGGTCCGTCCCGACCGGATAGACCAGCCACCCCTTCCGCGCCGCGTCGAGCGCCTTTTCAATTCCGGAAATAGGGGTTGCTTGCGCAGCCGGGGCTGTGGTGGTATTCATTTACCGTTCCGATCAATACCGGGCCGTTGCGTTTCGACTGGCGCAGCGGCCCTATTCTTATGCGGTTTAGACCGCTTCGCGAGGCCGGGTTTCGAGCCACTGGTCGACTTCCTCCGCCCGCCAGCGCGAACAACCGCGAGACAGCTTCAAAGGCTTGGGAAAATCGGGAAGGGTCGAGACGTAGCGCCATACGGTAGCGCGGCTAATCGTCAGCTTTTCAGCGACTTGGTCAACAGTTTGCAGCATCGTTCGTCACCTTGATTGCGATAGGTGACGCCTATTATTCACACGATGCGAGCGATTGCGACAGCGCGGTTGCGCAGTAATTTATTATTTGATTGCGAAAGCCGGGGAGGACCGTTGTCCTCCCCGCAAGTTCGTACCAGGTTGTTATGTTCTTCTGAATGCGCGATCAGACTAAGAGGCCATGCTGTAGTACATGAAGGCCTCGGCGTCTTTCTGCGCGTCGATCAAATGGAATTGTGCACTGTCCGACTTAGCGACGAGATGGCCGCGTGCGTCGTAAATAAACCAGTGCCAGTCATTCCAAAGGTCTGGCAGATAATAGACGTTGTAAGGACGCATCACCGATCTCCGTATGAGATGGGCCATGGTCGCGAAGGTTATCAAACCGGGCTGGAAGAAGCGTGAGGGTCGCTCCGCTCAGTGTTTATGCTGTCGGGGACCGCTAGAACCGTACGCCACAGTGTTATCGCAACCGTTTCGCGTCAGTGTCGGTCTATGGTGGCTGGAATGCGATCATTGCGCTTCTCCCGGTTAGGTACGCAGCGATCATTGAACGAATAGGGAACACAGGCAAGATTGTTTACCTCGTTATCCCCCTTCGAATTGTGCGACCACCGCCTCCCGTTCGCGATGCAGCGCGAGGTACTTGTCGACCGTCCGGATGGACAGACTTTGCTCATCGGCGACGATAGCTTTCGCTTCGGATTTCTGCCGTCCCTCATCGATAAGTTCGGAAAAGCGGTCCACGGCGCGCCGAACCTTCCAGTGCCCTGCCGCAATTTCAGGACGGCCGACCTCCCCGCCGATGTCGCCTCGTGCCAGTTCGGCCAAGCGCTCAATCATATCGGCGAGCACGTTCCGCTCGGCGTCGTCGAGCGGACGGCTAGCGTCGCGCAGGATCGCGGCCATTTCAGTCGCATCACCTTGAAGTGCTTGCCACTGCGCGGCGCTGAATGTCGTGTCGATGGACTTCATCATCCGGCATTTAACCCCGATTTGAACGTATCTACCACTCTGGATATATCGAAGTGGAGCCGTTCAGCTGTGATACCCATCTTTGCCAAGGCTTCAATAGTAACTTTTTTATTTTCAGACGATACTTCAAATATTACCTCTTTACTAAATAAATCATAATCGTGCTTTGCATGAAGACTTAAATAGCTATCTTGCGCTGTCGAACGTGTATTCTGACCTATCGCGTTTATTAAGAAAGGCTTGTTTGTTTCCGGAGCGAATGGGCTGATAAGCAGTGTGTAATCGGCGTAGGCGAATTCCCCCCTCATTGTTCTCCAGACTACACCGTCGCGACCAATGCATCTTTTATCGTCGCACGCAAAGTAGAGAGCAACAAGTGGACTCGTAGTCCAATCGAGTAAGGGCGTCGGCAAACCGAAATGTTGAGCGAGCGTTAGCCATCCAATATCATCTTGAGGGATGGGGTTAGCGAACCGGACAGCTTTTTCCCTCCACTGCGATAGTAAATAAGGGCTATCTATTCCTCGCACTCCCTCCCGAAACACCGACGGGACTACCTCCCATTGAGCATCAGCCTGACCTCGATATAGCGCGGCCCGCCGCCCTACGTTTTCCATTACACTCATATAATCGCGAATAACCCCCCACCCCGACATTCCCATCGTAACCCCCTTCAACCGAACAACTGTACTACATCATCGCTAGCAGCGCCGCCGATGCAATGCGCGGCCCAAGCGTCCATAACAGGACGGCGTTCTTCGAGTGCATCGCCGCGATCATACGCCTGTTCGGTTTTCGATCCGATCTTGTGCGCCAATGCCGTTTCGATCAGATCGCGCGAAAATTTGCCTTTGCCCCAAGTCTTGAACGATGCGCGCAGCCCGTGCGGCACTGCTGGCAAGCCTGAGTCCTTGTCGACGAACCCGACGCAGTCCTTTTCGTGGATCAGTCCCATCTCAGTGCCTAGCTGGTTATACAGCTGCTTGTTACGAGGCGACGGAAATAACAGGTCGACGCCCTCGCGCCGTTCAAGCCCGTCAATCAGCGCCAGTGCAGCGTCGGACAACGGGACGCGGTGCTCCCGACGATCCTTTGCCCTGCCCTTCATCCTGTGCGCCCCGATGGTCCACACGCGCGCTTTGCGATCAATCTCGCCCCATGTCGCACCCGCCACGTTGTCGACCCGGACAGCGGTTAAAGCGAGGAACCGGAGCGCCACCGCCGCCATGCCTTCCTGCGCGCCCGCCGCTGCGAACCAATCGGCCATCCGATCGACAGGGACGGACGGGCGGTTTGTGACAGTCGCACCGCCTTGATCGGCAATCCACTGCTTGAGCGCGCCCTTTGAAGCGGGGTTCGCAACATCCTGCCGGTGGCCCGCGTCGATCGCCCATGCAAGTACAGACTCTATCCGACCACGGACCTTGACCGCCGTTGCGTTCTTTCCCTGCCAGATCGGTGCGAGCACCCGCTTGATGTCGGGCAAGCCTATATCGCCCACGAGCATCGATCCGATCACCGGGACCGCATAGGTTTTGAGCGTCGTGCGCCATTCCTCGCGCTGCCAATCGTGGCGTAACTTCGCCATGCGGCCCGTTTCCATGTAGCGGTCGACGGCGTCGGCAAAAGTCAGGTCGCGCATCTGCTTGGCGATCAACGCCGCCTTGGCATCGCGTTTTTCTGCGATCGGATCGCGACCGGAACGGATCGCCTTTTGCACAGCCCGCGCCTCATCGTGCGCCTTAGCAAGCGGGACGGCGGGATAGCTGCCCAGCCCGATGTCGCGCCGCTTCATACCGACCTTTGCGCGCAAGACCCAGGATCGGCCACCGCCCGCCGTGGTCTGCAAACATAATCCGGGCACCGTGCCGACCGGGTGAAGGTGCTTGCTCGATTTGCCGGTCGGATGGACGATCCGGGACACTTCAAGAGCGGCGAGCGGTTTAGCTATGCGAGGCATTTGCCCCACATAGCACCCCACAAAATGATTACGACTAATTTGTGGAGTGTAACCACGATTGCGACAAGAAAACGAGTCGAGCGATTATCAGGGACCGGACACCGAAACCGATATATCTGCCTGTTTTTATTCGACGAATTAAGAAAATCGGCTGTCTTCGGCTGTACCATTGTCCGATTGTTTCAGGGGGGTGGGGGGTCTATTTGAGACGGCCTGCGACCCCCCAGTGCCTCAAACTCGGGGAGCCACTTTTCAGGCTCGGATTTTCCAGCCTCAGCCGATCCGAAGTTCAGGCGCTGTTTGCGGGACATCTCGCAGCATTCGCGGCTGAACGTCCTACGCCTTTAGCGAAGCATCGCTAGACGCCGATAAGCAGCCGCCCGCCGACCCACAAGGTCAGCGCTGCGGTCAACCAGCGGATCCAGTTGAGCGGCAGGAAACGCACGGCCAGCAGGCTGCCGATCTGGCCGCCGATCGCAACCGCCACCAGCAGTGGAAGGCCCATTTCGAACGCCGCGGCAAAGCGGCCTTCCCCGCCCTTGAGCAATTGCCCGCCAAGACCCGCGAGCGAATTGACCAGAATGAACAGGCTGGCCGTGGCGGCGATGGCGCGGGCGCCGTGCCAGCGCACCAGATGCAGCACTGGCGCGAGGAAGATGCCCCCGCCGATGCCCACAAGGCCCGCCAGATAGCCGAGCGGAACGGCGACGAAGGGTACGTAGCGGGCAAACCGGCCCCGCTCGCCATCCTCGGCCTTCTGCTTGCGCGGCAGCAGAAGCGTCCCCCCGGTCAGGACCAGGCTCGCCCCCAGCAACAGCAGGAACGGCTCCCGGTCGATCGGAGTCAGCCCGCCGAGAAACGCCGCAGGCGCCGCCACTGCGATCAGCAGTGCCGCATCGCGCCATGGCGTGATCTTCGCCCGCGCGAAGCGGACCGTGGCCCCCGCCACCACCACTATGTTGCACGACAGCGAGAGCAGCGGGAGGATGCGGTAATCCACACCCCCCAGTGCCAACAGCGCGCTGTAGGTCGACCCGCCGCCGAACCCCACGCTGGCATAAAGCAGCGCGGTCAGCAGGAAAGCGGCGACGAGCCAGAACATCGGCGATGCCTTTCAGTACGCGATCAGGCCCGGATCGAAATGGCGCCGTGACAATGCTTGTACTTGTTACCCGAACCGCAGGGGCACGGCGCGTTGCGGCTGACATTCTTGTCCGCATAGGGATCCTCGACGAAGGCGCCGCCCGGTCCCGCCGCCGCCTGAACGCTGCCCGCGAGCGCGCCGAACTCCGCCGCGCGCCGTTCCGAGCCGTCGCCATCGTTGGAATTGTCGAGGCCGGTGAGCGGATCGATATGTCCGGTGAGGAAATCGGGCAGTCCGGCGAGGATTTCGGCCGGTACCGGCTCGGGCGCCGTGTCGGCGATCCGCAACGTCATCAGCTCGCGGGTCACGTCCTCGCGCAGCGTGTCGAGCATCCGCTCGAACAGGCCGAAGGCTTCTTGCTTGTATTCGTTGATCGGCTGTTTCTGCGCGTGTGCCCGCAGCCACACCACCTGGCGCAGGGCATCAAGCGTGGCGAGGTGCTCCTTCCACTGGAAGTCGAGCTTCTGCAGCAACATGCTCTTCTCGAACGAACGCCAGCGTTGCGGGTCAGTCTTGGCGATCTTGGTTTCCATCTCTCGGTCGGCTTCGGCCTGAAGACGCTCCTCGATGATTTCCGGTTCGAGCGTATCCTCTTCCAGCCAGTCGTCGATCGGTGGATTGAGCCCGAGGACCTCCTCGACGCGTTCCTTGAGTGTGGCGATGTCCCACTGTTCGGGATAGGAGCCCGGAGGGCAGGCCTCGCCCACGATCGAATTGATCGCATCGTGACGCATATCGACCACCACGTCGTCGACCGCCTCGGAATCCATGATCTCCGCGCGCTGTTCGTAAATGACCTTGCGCTGATCGTTCATCACGTCGTCGTACTGAACGACCTGCTTGCGCGCTTCGTAATTGCGCGCCTCGACCTTCTTCTGCGCGGTCTCGATGGCCTTGCTAAGCCATTTGGAGCCGATCGCCTCGCCATCCTCAAGATTTGAGTTCATCATGCGAGAGAACAGCGTGTCGGGCCCGAAGATGCGCAGCAGATCGTCCTCGAGGCAGAGGTAGAAGCGGCTGAGGCCGGGATCGCCCTGACGGCCCGAACGGCCGCGCAGCTGGTTGTCGATACGACGCGATTCGTGCCGCTCGGTGCCCAGCACGAACAGGCCACCGGCATCGAGCACGCGCTGCTTTTCCTCGGCGATTTCCTGCTTGATACGGGCGATCGCCTCGTCACGTTCGGGCCCCTCGGGCATGTCGGAAAGCTCGTCTTCCATGCGGAATTCGAGATTGCCTCCGAGCTGGATGTCGGTGCCGCGACCGGCCATGTTGGTGGCGATGGTAACCGCGCCGATGCGGCCAGCCTGCGCCACGATATGCGCCTCGCGCTCGTGCTGGCGGGCGTTAAGCACCTCGTGCCTGACCCCTTCCTGTTCGAGGAAGCGGCTGAGAAGTTCGCTCTTCTCGATCGAGACCGTGCCGACCAGCACTGGCTGGCCCTTGTCGTTATGCTCGCGGATCGATTTTGCGATGGCCTGGAACTTGTCCATCGTGTTCTTGTAGAACTGGTCGTCCTCATCGATCCGGGTGACAGGCTTGTTGGTCGGAATCTCGGCGACGTTGAGCTTGTAGATGTCCCAGAACTCGCTGGCCTCGGTGGCGGCGGTGCCGGTCATGCCGGACAGCTTGGGGTACATGCGGAAATAGTTCTGGAAGGTGATCGAGGCCATGGTCTGGTTCTCGGGCTCGATCTTCACGCCCTCCTTCGCCTCGACCGCTTGGTGGAGGCCGTTCGACCATCGGCGGCCTTCCATCATGCGTCCGGTGAACTCGTCGATGATGACGACCTTGTCGTCCTTCACGATATAGTCCGTGTCGCGCTTGAACATGATGTTCGCTTTCAGCGCCTGGTCGAGATGGTGGACGACCTGAGTGTTCTCGACATCGTAGAGATTGTCGGTTTCAAGCAGACCCGCCTCGGACAGCTTGGCCTCGATCGCATCGGTGCCTTCCTCGGTCCAGGTAATGTTCTTGGTCTTCTCGTCGGCTTCGTACCACTCGTCATCGAGATCCTGCACGATCGCGTCGATCTGGACGTAAAGCTCTGATTTGTCCTCGGTCGGGCCGGAAATGATCAGCGGCGTGCGCGCCTCGTCGATCAGGATCGAATCGACCTCGTCGACAATCGCGTAATTGAACGGGCGCTGCGTCATCTGGCTGCGCTCGTGCTTCATGTTGTCGCGCAGATAGTCGAAACCGAACTCGTTGTTCGTGCCGTAGGTGATGTCGGCGTTGTAGGCGTCGCGCTTCTCGAACTCGTTCTGGTTCGGCACGATCACGCCGGTGGTGAGGCCGAGGAAGCGATAGAGCTGCCCCATCGATTCCGCGTCGCGCCGGGCGAGGTAGTCGTTGACCGTTACGACATGGACGCCCTTGCCTTCCAGCGCATTGAGATAGGTCGCAAGCGTCGCAACCAGGGTCTTGCCCTCGCCGGTGCGCATTTCGGCGATCTCGCCGCGGTGGAGCACGATGCCGCCGACGATCTGCACGTCGAAATGGCGCAGGCCGAGCACCCGCACGGACGCCTCGCGCACGGTGGCGAAGGCTTCGGGCAGCAGGTCGTCGAGCTTGGTGCCCTCGTCCAGCATCCGCCGGAACTTCTCGGTCTGGGCGGACAGTTCCTCGTCCGAGAGCGCCTGAATCTGGTCTTCTAGGGCGTTCACCTGGCTCACCAGCTTCTGCATCGAGGCGACGTAGCGTTCGTTCGAGGATCCGAAGATCGACTTCATCAGGGATTTCATCATGATACGGGGCTTTCGCGCGAAATTCTAAAAGGAAAGCGCCCGCGCACGCATCATGGTGCCGGGCGAACAGGGCCGGTCGGGAAAGCGAAGGAAGCTATTCGAGCGCGCGATCGGGGCCGAACATCACCGTGGGGAGATAGATCGTCACGGGACGTTCGTCGGCGCAGGGCGCGGGTTTCAGGCCGCGTTTGCGCGCCGCCTGCTGACGCGCCTCGCATTCCTCGGCCGGTGTCTTGGCCTTGTCACTCTGGCTCGAAGCGATCTCGAGCTGCTCCAGCGCTTCGGCGAAGCTGGCCTGCGCAGGGGCACCCACGGCGGCAAGGCCGGTGACGAGCGCAAGGCAGGCGAGAAGGCGACGAAGCATCGTCCACCGGAGATAAGTTCTGCCAGCCATCGCGTCCACCCCTCAATCCGCGTTTACCTGGGCGGCGATCCTTCCTAACGAGCGGTGAATGGACCTTGAACGATCGCCGCTGGCCTGCCCTTTCCCCGACCTCCCGCCGATTTCCGGAGCGACTTTGCGCGTGGCGCGAGCGCGATACAAGGAATGGGACCGCTGCGACCTGACCTTCGCAGAGCTTGCCGAAGGCACGGCGGTAGCCGGCGTCTTCACTCGCAGTGCATGCGCCTCCAGCGAAGTCGAGATCGGGCGCGCGCAAGTGCCGGGCCGTGCCCGTGCACTCGTCGTCAATGCGGGCAATTCCAATGCCTTTACCGGCCATCGCGGGCGCGAGGCGGTGGACGGGATCGTGGCGCAGGTGGCGGATGCGCTCGGTTGCGCGGCCGAGGCGGTGTTCGTCTCGTCCACCGGCGTGATCGGCGTGCCGCTGCCCCTCGACAATGCGCGGGCCGGGATCGCCGCCGCGCTGGAGGCCGCACCCTGCGGGTGGGAAGAGGCGGCGGAGACGATCGGCACGACCGACACCTTCGCCAAGGGGGCAGGTGCGTCGGCCATGATCGGCGAGACGCGAGTCGAGCTTGCAGGCATCGTCAAGGGCAGCGGCATGATCGCGCCCGACATGGCGACCATGCTCGGCTATATCTTTACTGACGCGGCGGTCGAGCCAGCCTTTCTCCAGGAAATGCTGGCCAAGGCGAACGGCGAGAGTTTTTCCTGCATCACGGTCGACGGCGATACCTCGACCAGCGACACAGTGCTCGCCTTTGCCACCGGCGCCGCCAGACATGCGCCGCTGGCCGGGTGGGACAGCCCGGGGGCCGACGCCTTTTACGCCGCGCTGCGTTCGGTGTGTCTCGACCTCGCCCAGCTCGTGGTTCGCGACGGCGAGGGGGCGCGCAAGTTCATCGAAATCGCGGTGTTCGGCGCGCAGTCCGATGACAGCGCGCGGCGGATCGCCATGTCGGTAGCAAACTCCCCGCTGGTGAAGACCGCCATCGCGGGAGAGGACGCCAATTGGGGCCGCGTCGTCATGGCCGTGGGCAAAGCGGGCGAGCCTGCCGATCGCGACCGTCTCTCGATCGGCTTCGGCGGGACGTGGGCCGCGCGCGAAGGCCAGCCGCTGACAAATTACGACGAGGCGCCGGTTGCCGACCACCTTCGCGGGCAGAACATTAGGATCGACGTCGATCTCGGGATTGGCGAGGGAAGCGCGACGGTGTGGACCTGCGATCTGACGCATGGCTATATCGACATCAATGCGGATTATCGCTCGTGAGCGTGCTCGACCGTGAGGTGCTCGCCCTGATGCGGCGCGCGAGCGAGGAAGCGATTCTCCCGCATTACCGCAATCTGTCGGAAAGCGAGGTGCGCGAGAAAGCGGCCGACGATGTCGTGACCGTGGCCGATCATGCTTCCGAGGCTCTGCTGACCGAAGGGCTCGCGAGGCTCAATCCCGGCATCGCCATCGTCGGCGAGGAAGCGGCAGAGGCCGATCCGGCCATCATGGACGCGCTCGCCGGCCCCTGCTGGATCGTCGATCCTCTCGACGGGACCAACAATTTCGCATTCGGCAAGCCGCCTTTCGGCATTCTCGTCGCCCTCGCCGAACATGGCGAGGCTAAGTCCGGCTGGATCTACGATTGCCTGAGCGGGCGTTTTTGCGCCGCGCATTTGGGGGAAGGCGCATATATCGACGGCGAGCAAATCGCCGCGCGCCCGACCGGCGAGGAGCCGCCGGTCGCCGCGATCTCGCTAGTCTTCATGGACCGGATACAGCGGGATCGAGTGACGACCCATATCGCGCCACATTACCGGATGGTCGACATTCCGCGCTGCGCCGCAGAACAATATCCACGCCTGGCGCTGGGCGAGAACGATGTCTCCATCTTCGAACGCACGCTACCGTGGGATCATGCCGCGGCCGCGCTATGGCTCAACGAGGCTGGCGGCCGCGTGGCCCGTCCCAGCGGTCTGCCCTACCGGGTCGACGAATGGCGCGAGCCAGGACTGATCGGTGCATCCTCGCCGCGCTTGTGGGACGAGCTGGCAGAACGTCTGGCCGCGCTCGCCCCAGATTAAATCAGATCGCGTAGATCAGAGTTCGCCCTCGAGCCAATTCTTCAGCTGACCCTTGGGCACCGCGCCGCGCATATTGGCGGCGGGCTGGCCGTCCTTGAACAGCACGAGATAGGGGATCGACTGGACGCCCATCTTCCCGGGCACGTCGGGGTTGGCCATGATGTCCATCTTGGCGATGGTGATCTGATCCTTCATCTCGTCGCTCAGTTCCTCGAGCGCAGGCGCGATCATCTTGCACGGGCCGCACCAGTCCGCCCAGAAATCCACCAGCACGGGCTTGTCCGAACCGAGGACGTCCGTTTCGAAACTGGAATCGGTGACTTCGACGGTTGCCATAATCAATCTCCTGTAGGTCGTGTTGCTTTTAATCTAGGCGGTCGCTTCGATCACTCAACCGATGGCGGCGCAAAACTTTCCGCAGGACCGTCGAGCGCACCGCGATAGCGGGCAAGCATTTCCGGCGGCAGTTCGATCAGCTGCGGCGTCTGGGTGTAAAGCACGGCGGCGCGAATCTCCCGACCCGGATAGATCGCTGCCAGCGCCGCGACATAGGCGGCGAGCTGGCGGCGGGTCGCTTCGGGCACGTCGTGGAGACCGCCCGGCGGGCGGCGCGCGGTCTTGAAATCGACGACCGTGACGGCCTCGGGGGTGAGCAGCAGCCTGTCGGCGATGCCCGACACCACCGCCCCCTCGACGATCGCCGCGAGCGGGACTTCCGCCAGCGCATCCGGCCCGAACACAGCCGCAAAATCGGGATGATCGAGGACACCGAGCGCGCGATCAAGAACTTCTGCGCGATCCTCTTCAGGCATTTCGACTGCCCGACGCGTCAGCCAGGCGCGCGCCTTTTCCTCGCGTTCGCCCGGCGCGACATCCGGCAGCCGCTCGAGCAGGGCGTGGATCAGCACGCCGCGCCGCGCCGCCATTGCGGTGTGTTCGGGTGGCAGGGGCGGATCGCTGCCCTCTTCTCCGCCAAGACCCGAGGGTGCGAGCGGGCGCGGCGGGCGAGGTTCCGGGCCGACCGGCTCCTTCGCCCAGCGCGGCAAATCGGGACCGTCAGGTTCGCGCGCTTCGTCCGCTCGCTCTGGGACCGAAGGCGCCCCCTCTCCCAGTTCCCAGCGCGCGCCCCAGATATCGTCCGCCAGCCCCTCGCCCGCGTCGAACAGCGTGCGCAGCCGCGCATACCAGCTGTCCTCGTGCGGACCGTTCCTCGCATCGCGCGGGCCGAGGGAGCCGCCGATGAACAACGCCTCCTCCGCCCGCGTCATCGCGACGTAGAGCAGCCGCCAGTGCTCCTCCATCGAGGTGGCTCGGGCCGCCTCGTCGAGCGCCAGAACCGGGCCAGCCTTCTCGTCCTTCGGCAGGCCGGGTAGCGGCACCTTCGCGGTATCTCCCCCACCCACGGCGTCGAATTCCATCTCCAGATCGGTTGAGGGATCGGGCCGGATTGCCGCGTCCGCTAGGATCACGATCGGCGCCTGAAGACCCTTGGAGCCATGCACGGTCATCACCCGCACCTGATCGCCGCCCTCGCCCGCCTCGCGCTTCAACTCGCCGTCTCCGGCATCGAACCAGCGGATGAAGCCTTGCAGGCTCGCCACATGGCTGGTGGCATAGGCGTTGGCGGCGTTCAGCAGTTCGTCGATCGGATCGTTCGCCTCGCGCCCCAGCCGTGCGACCAGCGCGCGCCGCCCGTCCATCGGGCCGACGAGGATCCAGTGCAGCAATTGTTGCGGGCTATCGTAATCGGCGCGGCGCAGAATTTCGCGCAAGGTCGCGACCGTGCCGGCTACGAAAGGGTCATCTACGCCGCGCAGATGCTCCCACAGCCTCACTCCGCGCGCCCGATAGCCATGTTCGAGCAATTGCTCCTGGCTCCAGCCTACCAGCGGCGAAACCAGCAGGTTCGCCAGCGTCAGATCGTCGAGCGGCTGGGCGGCAAAACGGATCGCCGCCATCAGATCCTTCACCGCCAGCGGATTGCCGAGCCGCAGCCGGTCGACACCTGCCACCGGCACGCCGCGGCGATAGAGCCGCTGCACGGTAAGCGAGGCGAGATCGCGCCGCTTCTGCACCAGCACCATGACATCGCCCGCTGTCGCCCGGCGGCTCTCTCCGCCCTTGACCAGAGTGAAGCCAGGCCCTTCGGGATCGAGCCAGCGCGCCACCTGCCGCGCGATGTTGTCGGCGAGCTTGCGGTCGTGCTTGCCAAGCCAACTCGCATCCTCCTCGCCTTCTTCCATGCCGCTGTCGGCGTGGACCGTGTTCCACAGCGTCACCAGTCCCGGCGCATCCGCCCCGATATGAGGCGGCGCCGCATCGCGCAGGCCCAGCGCGCCGGGACCGATCGCCGCGATCGCCCGGTCGACGAATTCGAGGATCGTCGCATTGCTGCGATAGCTTTGGCCGAGGTCGTATTCGCGCAACCGACGGACGAAATCCTCGCGCCCGCCTTCTTCGGCGGCGAGCGCGGTCGCTTCCATCCGCTTTCCGAACCAGTCGCGCGCGTCGCGGAAATTGGTCGGGCTGGTCCCCTGAAAGCCGTAGATCGCCTGCTTGTAGTCGCCGACCGTGAAGATCGTGCGGTTGGCCTGCTCGCGCGCACCGTAACCAGCGAAGAAATCGTCCGTCAGGGCCTTGATGATCTGCCACTGGGCGCGGTTCGTGTCCTGTGCCTCGTCGATCAGGATGTGGTCGAAACTGCGGTCGAGCTTGAAGCGGATCCAGTCTGCCACCGCGCTGTCCGAGAGCAGGCGCGCGGCGCGCAGGATCAGGTCGTCGAAATCGACCAGCCCTTCGCGCGCCTTGGCCTCCTGCCAATTGAGAGCAAAGGCCCGGCCGGCCTCGAGTTGGGGCGCGAGGAATTGGGCGAGGTCAAGCAGCTTGCGACGCGACATCGCCGCCGCCACCGATTCGGCCAGCCTTTCCTGATGCGCGGCAAATTGCGGATCGACCTTCTCCGCCCCGGCCATTTTCCGGGGGCGGCCGTCTTTCTTGAGGAACGTGTCGAAGAACTCGCCGAGGCCTGCCAATCGCCGGTCGTTGTCGAGCAGGAGCCAGCGTTCGGCAAAGTCCGCGGCCTTCTGACCCGTGGCCGCCGTCCACCCCCGCGCCGCATCGCGGGAGGCCCGGAGGCAGGCGAGCGGAAATTCGGCATCGCCACACGCCTCGGCCACCCAGCCCTCGCCCGCATCGGACGGAATGCCGAGCAGGCGCCGAACCGGCACGTCGAGCTCGTGCTGCCAGCCCGGCTGCTCCCACAGTTCCATGTGCCCGGCGCAACGCATCAGCCAGCCCATCACCGCGTCCGGCCCTTTGCGGCGGCTGAGTTCGGCGATCGCCTCACGCACCTTGGGGCTGCTTCCGGCCAGCAGCGCGGAGAGAACATCACGGCTGAGCAGATCGCGATCCCGGTCTTCCATCGCGCGCGAACCGGGCAGAATTTCTGCCTCGGCAGGAAAAGCCGAAAGAAGATACTGGGCGAAGGCGTGGATCGTATCGATCCGCAGCCCGCCGCCGGGGCAGTCGAGCACGCGCGCGAAGAGCGAGCGCGCCCGTGCCTGCGTTTCGGGATCGATCGGCGCACCGAGATGGTCGAGTTCGCGAGCCAGCTGCGCGCCGTCCATTCGCACCCAGCGCGCCAGCACGGCGTTCACCCGGACCGCCATCTCCGCCGCGCCCGCCTTGGTGAAAGTGAGGCACAAGATCTGCGAGGGATCGGCACCGGGCTCCAGCAGCAGGCGCAGCACGCGGGCCGAGAGAACCTGCGTCTTGCCGGTCCCCGCACTTGCCGAGAGCCAGACGCTTTCCTGCGGGTCGACCGCATCGCGCTGGGCGCCCTGGAGAGGAAAGACCCGGCCGCTCACTGTGCGTTCTCCGCATCGAGATGGGGGAGCCATTCCTCGAGCCGCATCAGCTGATCGTAAGTGTCGTAGGCCGGGTAGTCGGGGTTCTCGCGCGCGGTGAACGGTGCGTCGCCGCGGATGTATTTTGCGATCGCTTCGCGCAGGAATCGGGCAGTTTCGGGCAGAAAGTCATCCAATTCGAGTCCGGTCTTCTTCAACCCGACCCTGAGCGGCGTCTCGACGTAACCGAAGCCGTAGGGATTGTCCGGAGATTTGGCCTTGCCGAGCGACCAGTACTCGTAGCGTTCAGGCTCGCCGTGCAAATCGTCGAACCCGTCTCGTTCGGCGATCAGGCCGAGAATGCCGAGCTGCAATGCGAAACCTTCCGCGACCATCGCGGCGCTGGGCGGCGATCCGGTCTTGTAGTCGACGATCCCCAGCCCTCCGCCGGGCAGCCGGTCGATCCGGTCGGCCCGGCCGTGGACCCGCACGCCGTCGAACTGCATCTCGCCCTTGGTCTCGACCGCGAGCACCGTGCGGTCGTCATAGGCAGAGACAGTCTCCTCGATCCATTCGAGCGCCTTTTCCAACCGCGGCTGCCACAGGCCCCGGATCAGGGGATCGGCGTGCTCGGCAGCGAGCACCTGCTCCATGATCGGCCGGATGCGCGCGGTGGGATCGTTCTTGCGCGCCTCGTGCCACAGCTGGAGCACCTTGTGCGCGACATTGCCCTGCCACAGCGCGTCCGGTTCGGCATCGAGAGCGTCGATGTCGGAAAGTTGCAGGATGCGCTGGGCATAGAACTGGTAGGGATCGCCCAGCAGCCGGTCGAGCGCGGTCGCCGATATGTCGAGATCGCGCTGCTCGGACGACGGCATGGGCCGGGGGCGCGGATAGGCCGGCGTCGGCTCGGCGCGGAACATGGCGCGGGCCCAATCGACCGCCGTGCTTTCGCGATGGCGGTCGGCGAGATCCTCCCGGCCGCGCGGATCGTGCAGCAGCGCCTGCACCCGCAGGAGAAAGCGCGAGGGGATCGCTGGCCCGCTTTCGTCGCGCGCCGCGCGGCTCAGCACCACCTCCGGCGCGCCCAGCGCTCCCGCCAGATCGTGCGCGGCAAGACCGATGCGGAAATCCGCTCCCGGCACGCCGAGCGTGCGCAGGATCGCGGGCGCCAGCAGCGCGTCGACCGAACCGCGCGCGGGCCAGACGCCTTCGTTCAGGCCGCCGCAGATGACAAGGTCGGCCCGGTTCATCCGCGCCTCGAGCAGGCCGAGGATCTGCACCCGAGAATGACCGCCATAGGGCGGGCGCACGGCGTGCTGCGCCATCGCATCGGACAGCGCGGTAGCAAGGTGACGCGGCGCTATTGCAAAATCCGCCTCGCGCGCGTGCTGGCGGAACTCCTCGACGAAGCGCGCGAGGGCACGGCCGTCCTCGCGGGCCCAGATGCGGTCCGAACACAGTTGCTCGCACACGGCCGCGATCGTGTCGATCAGGTCAGCCAGCGCCTGCGGCGTTTCCGGATCGGCGGCGACGAGCGGCTCCAGAGCCTGCTCGGCAATGTCCCACCAGGCAGCGATCCGATCGTGCCGCGCGGCCAGTTTCGCCGCGACAACCCGCAGCGGGTCGAGCCCCGGCTGAAGACGCGGCCCGCGCAGTTCGCGCTCGACCCGGCGCAATTGCCGCAGCCAGACGCCGCGCTCCATCCCGCCATCGACCAGCGGATGGCCGAGCAGCGCCATCACCGGCACCGGCCGCGCGCCCTCGCTCGTCACCTCCGCCGCCAGCAGGAAGGCCCGCCCCGCCGCGGTCTGCGACAGAGGACGCCCCGCCGAATCGTCTGCAATCACGTTCCACCGGGCGAGATGATGGACTACCCGCCGTCCGAGCGCGCGGTCGGGCGTCACCACCGCGACGCGCCGTTCCGGCTCCTCGAGCGCCTGGCGCACCAGCAACGCGATCGCCTGCGCCTCCTCCTCCGGATTGGCGCACTGCATGACGCGGACCCCCGCCATCCGCCGCTTCTCCGCCGGGAGATCGACCCAGGCCCTGCTCGCTTGCGGAGGCAGGAACACGCTGGAGACGGCATGGCTGCGCTCGGGCGGCGCGGCGGTCATGCCCTTGCGGTGCCAGGGCTGCACCTCCTCGCGCGCCACGCCCATGCGGTTGAGCAGCAGCTTCAAATGGTATTGTGGATGAGTCACCGCATCGTCGCGACCGAAAGGCGTGTCGTCGGGCGTCGGCCGGTTGCCCGCACGACCAAGCTCGTCCCACACCTCGCCTGCCATGCCGAGGTTGAAATCGGGCAGGATCACCGCGCCCTGCGGCAGGTCCGCGACGACACGCAACAGCCGAGCGAGCGCCGGCGCGGCGCTGGTGACTCCGGCGGCGACGATGGGCGTTTCGGGCGGCTGCGCGCGCCAGCGCCGGGCCGCGTGGTCGAACAGACGGTTGCGCCGGGCAGCGGCGTCAATCACGCCGTTCGCGTTTAGCCAGGCGAGCCATTTCGCTTGGACCACCGCGAACAGGCGCAGGGATTTCTGCCAGTGCGCCGAAAGATCGGGAAAGATGCCGACGACCTTCTCGTCGACCAGCTGTTCGGGGCCGATATCCTCGACCAGCAGGCGGTCCATCGTCGCTCCGGTTTCGCGCGCCAGCCGCAGCAGTGTGGCACCCTCCGGCGCATCGTCCCCCATTTCCTCCGCGATGAGCCCGGCCAGCGCGAACAGGCGGCGCTGCGGGTCGACCGCCGGAGGAATGTCGCTTGCCCCCAGCGGATCGAGCAGGCTGCCCAGCGCCTCGTCTAGATCGAGATCGCCCACCACCGCCATGCGCGGCATCAACAAGCCGTTTTCGCCGGTTGCACCGGCATGGCGGATGAAGGCCTCGCTCATCACCCGCTGCGCCCGGCTGCTCGGGAGAAGCAGGGTCAGGCGCGCAAGACCCAGATCGGCATCGCGGTAACGCGGCACCAGCCCGGCGACCAGCGCATCGGCGAAACCGCGATGCGCGGCAATCGAATAGACGTTCGGGTGTTGCGGTTCCGGCGCGCCGTCAGCCACGCGAAAGCGCTTCCTCGGCCGCCTTCACATGCGCCGGGCGCCCGACCTCGATCCACAATCCGCTGAAGGCGAGGCCGTAAAGCCGCTCTTCCTCGATCGCCCGGTCCCACAGGATGTTGGTCGAGAACTTGCCCTCCGGCGCATCGCGCAGCAGCCTGTGCGACACGAGCTGGATGCCAGTGTAGATGAAGGGCGCGATCCGGCCGGGCAGCTTGCGGCTCAATTGCCCGCGCGGCCCCATGTAGAAATCGCCCTTGCCATCGAAATTCAGCGTCTGGTCGTGCGGCACCACCAGCAGCAGCGCGTCCATCCGCTCCGCATCCCAATGCGCCGAGAGATCGAGGAAGGCGTTGCGCGGCCCGTCGAGCCAGATGCTGTCGGCATTCGAACAGAAGAACGGATCGGGCAGCAGCCCGGCATCGCGCGCCTTGACCATGCCGCCGCCGGTCTCGAGCAGTTCCGCGCGTTCGTCGGACAGCGCCACTTCCGGGCGGGCCCGCATCGTCACATGCGCTTCCAGCGAATCGGCGAGGTAGTGGACGTTGACCACCGCCTTGGCGATCCCGGCGCTCTCGATCCGGTCGAGCGCGTAGTCGATCAGCGGCTTTCCCTTGACCCGCACCAGCGGCTTGGGCTGCGTGGCGGTCAGCGGCCGCATCCGCTTGCCGAGGCCCGCCGCCATCAGCATCGCCGTGTCGCTGGCGAGGCCGGTCACATGATCTCTCCGCCCGAGGTGTCGCGTATCGCCTGCGGAATGTTCGCCTCGAACCAGCGCGCGACCGGCGCCAGCGCGGGATGGGCAAGGTCGCGCTCCATTGCCTGCCAGACGCGCGGGATCATCGCGAGATAGCGTGGCTTGCCGTCGCGGCGATGAAGGCGGGTGAAGATACCGACGATCTTGGCGTTCCGCTGCGCTCCGAGCCGCGCGTAATCCGCCTCGAACTCATGCCCCATACCGGTCGCAGCCAGATAGCGGTCGAGCATCCGGCGCTCGAGGTCTTCGGAGACGTCGCGCCGTGCATCCTGCAACAGGCTGACGAGATCGTAGGCCGGATGGCCGACCAGCGCGTCCTGAAAATCGATTAGGCCCTGGCTCCCGTCGGGCGGCAGCATGATGTTCTCGGCATGATAGTCGCGCAGGACCGTGACGCCCGGGTGCTGCCGCTCGATCAGGGGCAAGAGCGCTTCTTCCCATGCCTCACGATAGCCCGCCTCGTCGGCGGACAGGCCCATGGCCGGACAGTACCATTCGGTCAGCAGGTCTGCCTCGCGAAGATAGGTGGCCAGGTCGTAAGGCGCGAACGGACCGGGCGGCAGCCGGTGCAGGGCCACCAGTGAGTCGATTGCGGCGGCATAGATCGCCTCTTCCTCGCCCGGCCCTTCGTCGATCCACTCGCGCATCCGGCGATCGCCGAAATCCTCGATCAGTACCCAGCCTTCGCGGACGTCCTGCGCGAGGATATCGGGCGCCCGCATATCGTTGGCGGAAAGCCACTCTGCCGCGTGCAGGAAGGGCGCGGGATCCTCGTGCGGCGGAGGCGCGTGCATCAGCATGGCGGTTTGTCCGCCCTCGTCGCCCTTGCGGCGCAGGCGGAAATAGCGGCGGAAGGAGGCATCGCCCGGCAAAGGCTCGATTGCCGCCCCCGCCCAGCCGGATTGCGAGAGAAAGGTTTCGATCCCGTCGGGCAGCGCGCTCATGGCCAGCGGCTTTGCCAAGCCGCACCGGGTTCGACAATGGCCTGCCGCCCCTCTCCCCGTTTTTCGAGACGGATGGAGAGACAGGCCGGTTCGTGTCCGAAGCCGCCCGCCCGCTCGGGCCATTCCGCGATCAGGGCGGCATCGGCGCGGTAGTCTTCCAGCCCGATCTCCGCGACCTCGGCGGGATCGTCGAGCCGGTAGAAATCGGCATGGGCAAGCGGCGGATCGAGCGAATCGTAGGTCTCGATGATCGTGAATGTGGGGGACGGCACCTCGCCCCCGTGCCCCAGAGCCGCGATGATCCCGCGGGCCAGTGTGGTCTTGCCCGCGCCGAGATCGCCCGTGAGCGCCACCACGTCGCCGGGTGCCAGCACTTGCGCGATGCGGCGACCGAGGCTGTTCATCGCCACGAGATCAGGCAGATCGATCGTCATGGCAGGCGGATCGTCGCTGTCGTGCCGACGCCCTTGCGGGTCTGGATATCGAGCGCACCGCCATGCGCTTCCACAAGTTGGCGGGCGAGCGGGATGCCGAGGCCCTGCCGCCGCTCGAAACCGCGCCCGTCGCTCGTCGGACGAATGCCTTCGAGCGCGCGGGCAAGTTCGCTCTGGTTCATGCCCCGCCCATTGTCGGCAATCACGACCTCCGTGCCTTCGCTCTTCCGGTTGATCAGTATCTGGATCCTGCCACCGCGCGGCGTCGCGGCGATCGCATTGTCGAGCAAGTGGCCGATCGCCCGGCGCAGCTGCTGGGGATCGGCTTCGATCCGGCGACCGGAATCCCCTCGCAGGTCAAGCCGCAGGCCCGACTCGACAATCATGCTTTCCCTCTGGCGAACGAGTTCGGTGAGGAAAGGCAGCAGATCGAGCCTGCTCTTGTTGAGCGGCATCAGGCCGGCCTCGCTTTGCGACAGATCGAGCACGTTCTCGACCTGCTCAGTAAGCTTGCCCACGCTGGCCGCGATCGCTTCGGCATATTCGCGTGCCTGCGGGGGCAGATCGCCCGCCATGCCGCTGGAGAGCAGTTCGGCGAAGCCTCCGATCGAGGTCAGCGGTGTACGGAATTCGTAAGACATGTTGGCGAGGAACCGCGTCATCACGGCGTCCGCCTCTTCGAGCGCGCGATTGCGCTCGCGCAGTGCCTCTTCCGCTTGGCGCGAGGCAGTGACGTCCAGCACGATCAGAAGCCCGTTTCCGTCGGGCAACGGCACCCCGGCATAATCGAGAGTGCGGCCATCGTTCAGTTCGGCCACCCCAGATTGCTTCTTGCGGTCCAGCGTCGCCGCCCGAATGACCTGGTTCAGCGCGTCGATCCGCTCCGGGTCCGCCAGGTTGCGTTCGATTGCAGCGAGCAGATCCTCGGCCTGGGGATGGCCGTCCAGCACTTCGGGCTCCAGCCCCCACGCGCTGGAGAAGCTGCGGTTCCACAATTCGATGTGCCCATCGGGCGCGAACACCGCCAGCGCCTCGAACAGATTGTCGAAGGTGGCAGCTCGCGTCCGCAGCAAGGTGTCACGCGTGGCGGAGAGCGCGAGCTGTTCCGTCCGGTCCTCCGCGAACATCACCAAGCCGCCATCCGGCATGGGCTGAGCCACGATGCTGAGATGCGTGCTGTCGGGAAGCGGCCAGTCCTCGCGGCGTGTCTCGTCCGACACGAACCAGGCCGTCAGCTCCTGTCGCCAGGCGGGAAAGTCGCGTACCTCGGGAACCTTGCCATTCTCGCGCGCGACCATCAGCATCTGCTCGAACCCGGTCCTGTCGTTCACGATGCCCGGCGGTAGAGCGAACACCCGGTGGAAAGGCTGGTTGGCGAAGGTCAGCCGCCGGCGGGCGTCGAACTGGGCGACACCGATGGAAAGCTGATCGAGCATCGAGCGCTGCACTTCGCGGAAAGCACGGAATTCGCGTGCCTGCTCCTCCATCTCCTCGATATCGACCGCGTAACCGGCGATCCCCTCGCTCCCGAGCGGAAGATCGGTGACGCGCAAACTGCGCCGTGCACCGTTGATCGTGGCGGCGACGATCCGTTCGACCGGCTGGCGCTGCTCGCGTGCCTGGCTGGCGACCTCGGCGGCGGTCATTCCCTTCGAGGTTTCGACCAGTTCGACCTGATCGGCGACCACGGCGTCGGGGCTTTCGGCCCCAACGGCGGTGACATAGGCGCGGTTGACCAGCCGCAACTTGAGGTCGGGCCCGCGAAACCACATCGGCATAGGCGCGGCCTCGATCAGACCGACCAGAGCGCCGAAATCCTGTCGTGCCCGCGTCGCCTCGTCGCGCAACAGGGCAAGCTCGCCCTCGGTTTCGGTGAAGTCGAACACCCAGATCAGGGCCGCGCCCGAAGGAGATACAGAAGGGTCGGCGAGCCCGCCCTTCATCGCCAGCGCCTTCAGCGATCCGCGCGGCGTCATCGCGAGATGAAACGGGGCAGCGGTGCGCTGGGTGCGGCGAACGGCGGCGGTGAGTTGCTCCACCTGGTTTTCGCTGAGGCCGTGAACGCCCGAACCGCTCAGTTCGCTGATGAATTCGGGCATCCGCTCGAGACCGAACCATCTCGCGAGCCGGTCGGGCCCCTCGATCCGGCCGTCGGTGCGGACGAGCATGGGGACCGCGGGCGCTTCCTCGATCATGCGCGCGAGGCGGCGGGCCGACTTGCGCGTGGTCTCGGCCGCCTGCACCTGCGCCGAGGCGCGCAGCATCATCCAGCCGGCGGCAACGGTCCAGCCTGCCAGAAGCAGGCCGACGAGAACCAGAATTGCGGGCGAGATGTCCATCGCCCGTCAGCTATGCGCCCCCATCGCGCAAGGCAATGGGGGCGACGGCATGGAGCAACAGCTCAGTAGCGGTAATGTTCGGGCTTGAACGGACCTTCGACCGGCACGCCGATGTAGTCCGCCTGCTTCTGGCTCAGCTTGGTGAGTTGCACGCCAAGTTTGTCGAGATGCAGCGCGGCCACCTTCTCGTCGAGCTTCTTGGGCAGGACATAGACGTCGTTCTCGTAGGAATCCTCGTTCTTCCACAGCTCCATCTGCGCCAGCACCTGATTGGTGAAGGAACAGCTCATCACGAAGCTCGGATGGCCAGTGGCGCAGGCGAGGTTCACCAGGCGGCCGCGGGCCAGCACGATGATTTCCTTGCCGTCCGGAAACTTCACCAGATCGGTGCCGGGCTTGAGTTCGGTCCACTCGTAATTGTCGAGCGCCGAGATCTGGATCTCGCTGTCGAAGTGGCCGATATTGCAGACGATGCTCATCGGCTTCATCGCCTTCATGTGCTCGGCGGTGATGACGTCCTCGTTGCCGGTGGTGGTCACGAAGATGTCGGCGCGCTTCACGCCCTCTTCCATCGTCACGACCTCATAGCCTTCCATCGCCGCCTGCAGCGCGCAGATCGGATCGATCTCGGTCACGAGAACGCGCGCGCCGCCATTGCGCAGCGACTGGGCCGAGCCCTTTCCGACATCGCCATAGCCCGCGACCAGCGCGACCTTGCCCGAGAGCATCACATCGGTCGCGCGGCGGATCGCGTCGACCAGCGATTCGCGGCAGCCGTAGAGGTTGTCGAACTTCGACTTGGTCACGCTGTCGTTCACGTTGATCGCCGGGAACGGCAGCTTGCCCTGCTTGGCGAGGTGGTAGAGACGGTGGACGCCGGTGGTGGTTTCTTCCGAGACGCCCTTGATCGCCTTGACGCTGTTGGTGAGGTAGCCCGGCTTGTCCTTGAGGAAGGCCTTCAGCGCCCGCTGGAACTCGATTTCCTCGGCGTTCTGCGGCTCGGGCAGTTCCTCGCCCGCCTCGACCCGTGCGCCCCACAGCGCGAACATGGTGGCATCGCCGCCATCGTCGAGGATAAGGTTCGCGGTCTGGCCGTCACCGTCCTTTTCCCAGTCGAAGATGCGACCGACATAATCCCAGTAATCGGCCAGGCTCTCGCCCTTGATCGCGAAGACGGGAATGTCCTGCGCGGCGATCGCGGCGGCAGCGTGGTCCTGGGTGGAGAAGATGTTGCAAGTCGCCCAGCGCACTTCAGCGCCGAGTGCGACCAAAGTTTCGATCAGCACGGCGGTCTGGATCGTCATGTGCAAGGAGCCGACGATGCGCGCGCCCTTCAGCGGCTGGGCCGCGCCATATTCCTCGCGCGTGGCCATCAGGCCGGGCATCTCGGTCTCTGCGATGCGGATTTCCTCGCGGCCGTAATCGGCGAGGGCGATATCCTTGACGACGTAATCCTGCTGGGCGGTGTTCTGGGCGTCTGCCACGTTCGATCTCCTGGAATTTCGTGTGCGCCGGCCGGAATGGAAATGACGGCGCCTTATGGCGCGCGCCCTAGCGGCCGAGCCGTGCGAAGGCAAATATAAAGACTTCTTTATATCCGAAATCCCGCTTGATCGGACGCCGCTCTCGTTGTCGCAGGGAAAGTTGCGCCTATATCATCGCCCGATCACCAGAACAGGAGTTGAGACATGACGATTTCCGTAGGCGACACCCTTCCCGACGTGACTCTGACCAAGGCCACTGCCGATGGGCCGGAGCAGATCCAGTCCAGCGAATATTTCAAGGGCAAGAAGGTCGCTCTCTTCTCCGTGCCCGGTGCCTTCACCCCCACCTGCTCGGCCCGCCACCTGCCGGGCTACGTGGAGAAGGCGCAGGACCTGAAGGCCAAGGGCGTGGACGAGATCGCCTGCACCGCGGTCAACGACGCGTTCGTTCTGGGCGCCTGGCAGGGTGCCAACGAGGCGGGTGACGTGACCATGCTCGCCGACGGAAACGGCGATTTCGCCGAAGCGGTCGGCCTGACGATGGATGGCAAGGGCTTCGGCATGGGCAAGCGCGGCCAGCGCTACTCGATGATCGTCGAGGACGGGGTGGTGAAGGAACTGAATGTCGAGCAGCCGGGCGACTTCTCGGTCTCCAGCGCGGAGCACATGCTCGGCCAGCTCTAACCGCGGGCCGTCATTCCAGTCCGGAAGGACCGACCTTCATGCCGCCTCCCGAGCGATCGGGGGGCGGCAAGCGTATGGAGCGCATCTTCCGCGGTCGAGCGAGCCGGAATATCAAGCTTAACATTCGCCTAACTTTTGTGGACTAGGAAACGGGTGTCATGGATGGCACACGGACAGCTATTGTTAGACGAGCAGGATCGGCGCTCTTGATCGGGCTGATCTATTTCGCGCTCGCGGCACTCAGCGTCCTCTATTCACGCTTCGAGGGCGGACCGGCCTTTCTCTGGACCGCCACCGGCGTCGCGCTGGGCGTCACTCTCGGCACCGACAGGCGCCGGTGGACCGAAAAGCTCGTCGCCTGCGGTATCGCCAGCTTCTTCGCGACCTCGCTGTTCAGCCTCGGCCCCGTTGCCGGTTTCCTGCTCGCCTTCGTCAACGTAGCGGAAATCGTCGTCGGTGTGGTTCTCCTGCAATATATGCGCCCAGCCTTCGGCTCGCTCCGGTCGAGCGGCGAGATCGTCGCGCTGATCAGCCTTGCCGGCGTCGCGGCGCCGGCGATCACGGGCCTGGGCGGCGCCGCAGTCATCGCGGCCCACACCCCCACGGCATTCTGGCCGAACTGGGCGATTTGGGTCTCTGGCCATGCGCTCGGGACGACCTTGATTTGCCCCTTCGTGATCCTGCTGCTGCGGGGCGAATACGGGCACTGGTGGCGCGAAAGCCCGACCGGTGCCAAGGTCGAGGCCGCTTCGATCATCCTTGCCATGTCGCTGGTGGCGGTGGTCGTCTTCTTGTGGAGCAGCCAGCCGTTGCTGGTGCTGCCCTTTCCGCTGATGATGGCCGCGGTGTTTCGCCACGGCCGGGTGGGCGCAACCTTCTCCATCCTCGTCCTTGCAATCATCTCGGTGACTTTCACCGTCGCCGGTTCGGGGCCGATTGGCACCCTCGCCGAAAACGATGCCACGCGCAGCATCCTGATCCAGCTCTATCTCGCCTCGGCCGTGCTCACGGTCTTGCCGGCGGCGGGCAATCTCGGCCAGATCGAGGGGAAACTGTCTCATTTCCAGCAGCAATCGGCGCTCTACCGGCTGATCCTCGATCGCTCCGGCGATCTTATCATGACCTTCGACATGCAGAGCGTCATCCGCTTCGCCTCCCCCGCGTCGATCGAGGTGCTCGGCCTTTCCCCCGATATGCTGATCGGAACCCGGCCGCAGCCCCTGATTCATCCCGACGATCTGGAGCGGGTCATGGCCGTGCATTTCGAAGTCGTCGCCGATCCCTCGCGCACCCGCACGGTCGATTACCGGGTGTGCCTCGACGGGCGCATGATCGGATGGTTCGAGACCCATGCCCAGGCGACGGTGGACGAGTTGGGCCGTGCGACCGGCACAGTCTGCGTCATCCGCAACGTTTCGGAACGCAAGAGGCTGGAGAACGCGCTCAGCAGCGCGGCGCGCACCGATCCACTGACGGGTCTCGCCAATCGCCGGGCGTTCGACGAGACTATGGAAGCGCGGATGAAGGGCGGGAAGGCGGCCGGCCCCTCCACGCTCGTCCTGTTCGATCTCGACCATTTCAAATCGGTCAATGACAATTACGGTCACGCTGCGGGCGATCAGGTCCTCAAGGTCTTCGCCGACGTGTTGCGCGGCGAATTGCGGACACGCGATCTGGCCGCCCGGATCGGCGGCGAGGAGTTCGTGGTGGTGATCGACGGCGATATCGATGTCGCTCGCCATGTCTGCGAACGCATCCGCCTCGCCATGTGCCACACCGCCGTGACGCTGGATACCGGCAAACGGATCAGCGCGACCGTCAGCGGCGGCCTATGCCCCCTCGACCGGACAGTTTCTCTGTTGAACGCCTTCCAGCACGCTGATGCCGCATTGTATCAGGCGAAACGCAGCGGGCGGAACCGGTGCGAGATTGCCCGACCGCAAGCAGCCGCCCCGTTCGATCGTTTCGAGGCGGCCTGAAACGCGATCCGGTTCATCCGTAGCCCATCAGCTTGAGTACTTCCTCACGGCTGCGCTCGTCCTCGCGGAAGGTGCCCATCATGCGGCTGGTGACCATCCCCACTCCCGGAGTGCGGACGCCGCGCGCGGTCATGCAGGCGTGGCTCGCCTCGATCACCACCGCCACGCCCTGCGGCTGGAGGTGCTTCCAGATGCAGTCGGCGACCTCCGCCGTCAGGCGTTCCTGCACCTGCAACCGCCGGGCGAAGCCGTGGAGCACGCGGGCGAGCTTAGAGATGCCGACCACGCGGTCGGTCGGCAGGTAGGCAATCGCCGCCTTGCCGATGATCGGAGCCATGTGATGCTCGCAATGGCTCTGGAAGGGAATGTCCCTCAACAGCACGATCTCGTCATAGCCACCGACCTCCTCGAACACCCTCGACAGGTGTACCGCGGGATCTTCGGTATAACCGAGACAATATTCCTTCCACGCCCGCGCGACCCGCGCCGGAGTGTCGAGCAACCCTTCGCGCGAAGGATCGTCACCCGACCAGCGTATGAGGGTGCGGATCGCCTCTTGCACCTCTTCGGGCACGGGCGGCTTCCCGCGCGGCTGATCTTCGTCGGGTCCCACCAGACTGCTCATTTGCCCCTGATCCTTCTGAACCTATCGCGCATGCGCTTCAGGCGACTTCCCTTGCGGAAAAGACCGCCCTTGGCAAACGGCTCGAACATGTCCTGCGGATCTTCGGGATCGAGCAACGCACTCGTCGCCAGCGTTTCCTGGACCCCGTTCAGTTCGGGAGGGACGTAGCGCAGCAGATTGCGCCCCCCTTCGGGCGTCACCGAATGGTCGATGAGCGCAGTCATCGAGCCATGCCGCGCGAGAAGTTCGGGCATTTCGCTTTCATCCAGCCCGCAATGTTCGGCAAGCAGAGAATGGCGCAAAGCCGTGATCGCGGATTTCGCGTGTCCGTTCCCGGGCCGTGTCGTGTCGATGAAGACGTCACACTCGCTGTCGAGACCCATCGAGCGATTGTTCATATTGGCCGAGCCGATACGAAATATCTCATCGTCGACGATCAGGATCTTGGCGTGGACGTAAATGGGCGTCGTTCCCGAATACGGACTCCAGATCGAAAAACGTCCCTTGCCGTCCGCCGCCTCGATACAGCGAACCAGTTCCGCACGGGCATGGTCCATCGCCTGCTGTTCGAGCCACCCGTCGGCGGTGGACGGATGAACGATCACGATCTCGGGAGGATCGTCTTCCTGAACGCGCGCCAGGATCGCCTCGGCAATGGCACGGGAGGCGAAATACTGGCTTTCGGCATAGATGAACTTCTTCGCCCGCCGGATCTGGTCGACGAACAATCGTTCGATTTCGTTCACCTTGCCCCAGTCGCGATGCGCGGCCTGCGTGCGGGCGATGCCGACTTCGACATTCTCGAACGTAGCATCGAGGTCGTCCGGCCACAGGCTTTCGCCGCGCGGCTCGATCGGCTTCAATGGTTTGCCCCCAGCGCGCATCCAGCGCTCGCGCCCCAGATCGCTGAGAGCCTCGGCGACCTCACCCTCCATGATCATGGAGGCGTCGTGCCAAGGATCGTATTTGCGGCCGTTCGGCGTCCGGCGCCGTGGTTCATCCTCGACGTGATCGCGGGTGTCCCAGCGTTTCCCGGTCATATCGATGCAGCCGCAAACGGCGATCGCGCTGTCGAGAACGGCGAGCTTCTGGTGGTGGCTGCACCCGACCGGATGCGCACTGTCGAACTTGAAGTCGATCCGGCGATGACGGGCCCATCGCAGGAGATCCCACCACATCGATCCTCGGAACGTGAACTTGAAGACGCCGAAGCTCCATTTGAGAATCCGAACTTCGAGCGTCGGCCGGTTTCGAATGAGCCAGGCGACGAACCCGCCCAACCGAGCCGGATACTTGTCCTTCCAGCCGCGCTGCCACCAGCTGCGCCCCTCGGCCAACTTGATGCGCGTGTCGAAGTCCCAGCCGATCAGATAGATGCGGTAACGCGCATTCAGCATGACGGCCTGCATCGCGGCGAAGTAATGCGCGGCGTCGATGATCACGCGCGCACGCTTGACTTTCGCATAGCGCCACACGCCCGGCTCGACGCTGTCGTCGAGCCGGGCGATATCGGCCTGGTTATCTTCCGCCATTGTCGGACCGACCCCCAGCCGCAACTATTCCTTGGCGTCTTCCTTTTTCTCCGGCGTTACCTCCGCCTCGGCCTTCTCCTCCTTCTTGCGGCGGTCGAAGACGCTGCGCATGTGCTCCATGTCTTTTTCGTCGAGATATTCCGCGAAATCGGGGAAGTGATCCTCTTCCTCCTCGTCGATGTGATGGCGGTACTGGTGATCGAAGCTCTTGAACTTCGTCATCCATCCCCCGGCCCCCATATCGGACGCCGCGAGATCGTTCAGCGCCTCCTCGATCTCGTGATGCTCGGCCACGGAGTGACGGGTCTCGCCGGTCGTCGGCGGCTTGCGCAGCATGGTGGAATAGAGCGCCTGCTCTTCCGCAGCGGCGTGGCTCTTCAGTTCCTTGGTCAGCTCGGTGAAGAGCTGTTCGCGCTCCTCGCTCTCGCCGCTCGTTTCCATCAGCTTGTCGAGCAGCTCGCGATGGCGATCGTGATCCTTCTTCAGGCGGTCGAAAATTTCCTTGGTATCGGCCATTTGCCGGCTCCCTTCTGGCGGTCTCGTATCGGTTTTGCAGGGATAACCGGCTTGCCGCGCCGATGTTCCGGGACTTGCCGTTTCGGGCGACGCGCCCCATCTTCTGCGCGCCATGAGGACGCACTTCGACACCCCGGACGCCCGGACAATGCAGCACATCGCCGAGCGCGTGATCGCCACGCTCCCGGAGCGTTTTCGGGAGCAGTTGGGCAGAGTGGTCTTGCAGGTCGAGGATTTCGCCACAGGCGAACAGCTCGCCTCGGTCGACCTGCAGGATCGCTGGCATCTCAGCGGGTTGTACGAGGGCGTGCCCCTGCCCGATCGCTCGATCTGGTCGAGCGGCGATATGCCGCCACGGATCTGGCTGTTCCGGCAGCCGCTCATAGCCGAGATGCGCGAAACGGGCGTGGGGCTGGAGGAACTGGTTCGCCATGTCGTGATCCACGAGGCGGGACATCACTTCGGTTTCAGCGACGACGATATGCACGCCCTTGAGGACGAGGCCTAGCAGCGGGCCGATCCGACCGGCCGGCCGGTGGAACACAGAAAAGGCTTTCTCCGCCAAGAACCACAAAAGGCCATCCCTCTTGCGAGAGATGGCCTTTTGTGGCGCGCCCGGAAGGATTCGAACCTCCGACCACCTGATTCGTAGTCAGGTACTCTATCCAGCTGAGCTACGGGCGCGCATTGGAGGGGCGCACATACGGAGGGGTTTCGGGCTTGGCAACCCCATTTTCCGATCCTGCGCGCTTTATCCGAACAGACCGCGACATAGCTCGCGATCCAGCGGCGGACGATCGAGTGGAGCGATCTCGACCGGCGCGAACCAACCGCATTCTCCGCCCTCGAGTGCGACGGGTTCGCCCTGCCAGTGCTGCGTGGTGTAAAGCAGGATCATGATGCCTGGACGGCCTTGCGATGCAGGGGTTTCCGCAAAACCTGCGGGCTGAAGGTCGCTTTCCCGAATAGCGATACCGAGTTCCTCCGCGATCTCGCGAACCAGGGCCGCGCGCGGCGTTTCGCCCGTTTCCACCTTGCCGCCGGGAAACTCCCACAGGCCGGCATGCGCCTTGCCGTCGGGACGCCGCTGCATGAGCCAAGTGCCGTTCCCCTTGGCCAGCGCCAGAGCGACGACGAGCATGGTTGTCGGAATATTTTGCAATGTGACCGTTCCGCGCAACTCTTTCTTAACCGACTGGCCCCTATTCGCCCAACATCGCTTGGAAGACCACCAGTGGGACTGGATATGACCGCATTCCTCAAGACCATCGCGCGTGACCAGCAGGGCGCGACGGCCGTGGAATACGGTCTGATCCTTGCTCTGGTCTTTCTGGCGATGCTGGGCGCGGTTCGGACCTTCGGTCAGAACGCGATCGCGATGTGGGACGATCTTTCGATAGAAATTACCGAAGCATCCAAAAAAAATAACTAGATTGAGGCAAAGGATTTGGAAAATATAAACCTTTTGCCACGATAACGGCGAACACCTGTTCGAATGAATTCGCAGACGGGACAGGTCGGGTACCGAAGACCGAACCAGGAGATCTTAAATGACTTTCTTCAAAAAGCTGGCCCGCGATGAGCAGGCCGCGACTGCTATCGAATATGGACTGATCGCCGCCCTCATCGCAGTCGCTGCGATGACCGCGATGGGTGCCCTCGGCGACAATCTCGAGTCAACTTTTCTTGATGTAAGCACCTGTCTGGAAAATCCGGACGACGCAAGTTGTAAGACTGCATAATCGTCTCTAATCTTACCATACATAAAGCGACGGGAACTGGTTTCCCGTCGCTTTTTGTATCGGATCAACGCCCCCGCACGACCAGCTTGACCTTCTGCCCCGCACGAACGTTCTCGCCGCTCGCCAGCCCATTCAACACACGGAAGCGCGCTTCCTGCCCGTCGGTATAGGCCATCCGTCGTGCCAGCGTGTTCACGGTGTCGCCGCTCCCAACCGTCACCACATCGATGTGCCGGGGCACCACATTGGCCGCCTCGTTGGCGCTGATCTTGCGCATCGAGTTGAACATGCCCGAAAAGACGTTGGCGTTGCCCGCCGGCGTGATCGCTTGGAAATGATAGGCCTGATTGTTGCCAAATTCGTAGGCGAACACGACCACATCCACCTGGCCCTGCCCGGAGTTGACCCGGGCGGTCCCGAACGCCGCCGGAATGCCGTTTACCGTGGTGCGCTGTATACTCTGCGGGCGAAGCTGAGAGTTCTGCCCGCCGAGCTTCGCGAATACATTCGCGACATAGTTCTCGATATTTCCGCTATAGGGCGCCAGCGTCAACTGCGCCTGCCCGCCCTGACCGTTCACGCTGACAGCGCTCGAACCGTTAACCATGTAGAAGCCGCTCGGCGCGGTGAAGGCGAGACGCAGTTCCGGATGGATGAACTGCCGCCCCTCGATCACGCCCTGCGAAGGGTCGTCACCGTAGAGCAGCCCGTCGATCCGCGTCAGGAACGTGTCGCGATTGGTGACGCCGGTCATGCCTTGCGACTTTTGCGCCGCAACCCGCACGCGGCTGGCGGGATCGGGGTGTGTTGAAGCCCATTCAGGAAGGCTGGCATTGTCGCGCCCCTGCAATTGCGCGTCGAGCGCGTTCTGCGCCGCGAGGCTCGCGAGCACGGTCGACATCGCGTTGGGATCATAGCCGGCAGTGTTGAGATAGCGGATGCCGAGTTCGTCCGCCTCCAGCTCCTGCGAGCGCGAGAAACGCAGCGTCAGCAATTGGGAGCCCTGCATCGCGAACTGGCCGAGTTGCTGCCCGATGCCGCCGCCGACGACCGATCCCAGCACCGCGCCAAGCACTCCGAGGATTGAATTCTGCTGCGCCTGCGCCTGGCGCCGCTGCGAATGGCGCGCCGCGACGTGGCCGACCTCGTGCCCAAGCACGCCGGCCAGTTCCGCTTCATTATTCATCAGCGAGACGAGCTGGCGCGTCGTATAGACATAACCGCCGGGGATCGCGAAGGCGTTGTTGACCGAGCTGTTGAGCAGCGAGACAGTGAAGCTCTCCCGCGCGCCGCCGAGACCGGACTGCACGGCGATGTTCTGCCCCACCTGCTGCACATACTGCGCCTGCGGCCCGGTCATCGCACCGCCGAATTCGGCAAGCAGTTGCGGATGCGCTTCGGCTCCTGTCTGGGCCTCGCTCTGCGTGATCGGCGCGCTGGCGCTCGGGATATTGCCCATCGAGGCGCAGCCCGAAAGAGTGAGCGCGATCGCGGCGGTCGAAGCGGTGGCGAAGGTTCTGGTGCTCGGCATATTCTGTTTTCCCCATAGGCACCCACCCCCACCAGGCGGGCCAATTCCGTTCTCGGGAAAAGTAATTCCGCGTTCGCGCCGATGTTCCCGGCCGAAGCCGTGAAAAGTCGCGAAGAAGCGCGGTCAGCCCGCCATCTGGAGGAAACGTTCCTCGCGCATTTGGCGGAGGGCCTTTGTGTCCTTGCTGGTCAGCGTATCGAGCTCCTCGCCCAGCGCCACGGCCAGCGCTTCGGCCGCTGCGCCCTTGTCGCGATGCGCACCGCCGACCGGTTCGGAGACGATCCGGTCGATCACGCCGAGATCCTTCAGGTGCTGGGCCGTCACCTTCATCGCCTCCGCTGCATCGGGCGCCTTGTCGGCCGTGCGCCACAGGATCGAGGCACAACCTTCTGGCGAGATCACCGAATAGACCGCATGTTCCAGCATCAGCACCCGCTCGGCACTGGCCAGCGCGACCGCGCCGCCTGATCCGCCCTCGCCCACGATCACGGCGACCATCGGCACGGGCAGAGCGAGGCAGGCCTCGGTCGCCCGCGCGATGGCTTCGGCCTGGCCGCGCTCCTCCGCCTCGACGCCGGGGAAAGCGCCCGAGGTGTCCACCAGCGTCACCACCGGCAGGCCGAAGCGTCCGGCCATCTCCATCAGACGGATCGCCTTGCGATATCCTTCGGGCTTGCCCATGCCGAAATTGTGGCGGACGCGGGTTTCGGTGTCGTGACCCTTCTCGTGCCCGATCAGCATCACCCGCCGGCCGTTCAGCCTTGCGAAGCCGCCGAGGATCGCCTGATCGTCCCCGAAATTGCGATCGCCGCCGAGCGGCACGAATTCCTCGAACATCCGCTCGACATAGTCGCGGAAATGCGGACGCCCCGGATGGCGGGCCACCTGCGTCTTCTGCCAGGGCGTAAGCGTCGCGTAAGTCTGCTTCAGCAGGTCCGAACTCTTCGCCTCGAGGCGCTGAAGTTCGCTGGCGATGTCGACACCGTCGTCGTCCGACGATTGCCGCAGCTCGGCGATCCGCTTTTCCAGTTCGGCGACGGGTTTCTCGAATTCGAGATAGGAAATCATGGCGTTGCCGCTAGTCGCTCAACCGGGCGCGCGCAAGCGGATGGCGTTCATTGACCAGTCGCACCAGCCGCGCGGCATCGACATGGGTATAGATCTGCGTAGTCGCGATATCGGCATGGCCGAGCAGCGTCTGGAGCGCACGAAGGTCCGCCCCGCCCTCCAGTAGATGCGTCGCGAAGGCGTGACGGAGGACGTGCGGACTGACTTTTTCCGGCGGCAGATCGGTGCGGACCGCCAGCTCCTTGAGGATCTGGTAGAGCCGAATGCGCGATAGATGGGCCTTGCCCGAAGGAAACAGGAAACGCGATTCCGGCGGACGCACTGCCATCCAGCGCGCGATCGCTTTTGCCGCGCGCTGGCTGATCGGCACCATGCGCGCCTGCCCGCCCTTGCCGGTAACTGTCAGAAAGGGTGCATCGCGCGGCACTGCGTTTACCGGCAGCGAAACCAGTTCGGTAGCGCGCAGGCCCGAACCGTATAGCAGTTCGAGCAAGGCGAGCTGGCGGAGCGCCAGCGGGCGGTCGGCCGTCGCCTCGGCCTCGCATCGCGCGAAGAGCTGTTCGATCTCCTCGTGCGAAAGGATCTTCGGCAGCGGGCGGCGCAGCGCCGGCCGCGGAAGAGCGGAACTCGGATCGTCCTCGCGCAGCCCCTCGTCCGCCATGAAGGCATAGAACTGCCGCAGGGCCGAAATCTTGCGTGCGATCGTTGCAGGCGCGAGCTCGGCCCAAGCGCGCGGCAGGATCGACAGGTCCTCGCGACTGGCGCGGGCAAGTCCGCCCACGATCTCGTCCGCCTGTCCCAGGTCGCGGCGATAGGCGTCCAGCGTGTTGCGCGCCGCGCCGCGCTCCGCGGCGAGCATGGCGAGAAAATCTTCGATCGCGCTCACTGTCAGGCGCGCGCTACTGCCTCTGCGGCGATCATCCGCGCTTCCGCCTTCATGCCCGTCGCCGAAAGCGCGCGGACGATGTGATAGAGATGGAGGGCCGTCATCCGGTCCCACGAATTGCCTTGCATCCCGAGCCCGGCGAGCAGTGCGACAAGCGTCGGATTGCCGGCCTGCGCAGCGGCATCGATCGCTCGCGTCCAGCGCGTCTGTCGCCTCAGGTCGATCCCAAGTTCCTCCGAATAGTCGCCGCCGTCGATCCGGTCGAGCCCGGCAAGCCCCGCAATCAGCATCCGCGACTTGGCCCGGCTCTCCGCATCGAGGAAGGTCGACACGTCGCCCCCGCCGACAGAGCCGCCCTCGCCCGGCTGCGCGAAGGCGAGCAGCGCCCAGCCGAGGCTGCCATCCTCGACCACGCTCCGCCAGCGCAGCGCATCCTGTTCTAGTCCGGCGGTCAGCATCGAGGCTATCAGCGCGGCTGCATCCCCTTGGAACGCGGCGTCCGGCGTGAGCCTTGCCGCGGCATAGGCGGTGAGCACCTGGCGGCCGTAATCCGCGTCCCCGCCCCAGATCGCACGGATGGCGTCGAGCCGAGCGGAAGAACTGTTCGCGACATAGGCATCGCGCAGCCGCGCGGCGGTCGCTGCGGCGTCGCCTTCCTGCCCTTCCTCGGCGTATATTTGCGAATAGAGATCGACCATGGCCTGGCTCGACAGAATGCCCTCGGAAGCGGCAAGGTCCGCTCCAGCGACGCGTTGCGGCCCGGTGAGCGCGGGGATGATGGCGGCCGATCGCCGGTAATAGGGGCCGGCCGATCCGAGCAGAGCCTCGGGGACCTCTTCGCCAAGTGCATTGGCGAGAGCGAAGCGCCAAGGCGTCAGCTCCTCCACATTGTCCCACTCGATGGTGACCGCTCGCCGCCCCTGCCCCGCTGCCCCGGCGTAACGCTGGGCGAGCAGAGAGTCGATCCGCTCGACCGAGCCCGAATTCAGCGCGCGGCGCAGATCGTTCTGGGCACGGGTGCCGTCCCCGGCATAGGCATTGCAGATCGCTGCGAGCATCCGCCACTGCCCCTCATCGCGGCTGTCGGCGAGGCGCACCGCCGGACAGGCTCCGACGATGTCCGCCGTGCCCAGATAAGCGGAAATGGCGACGTCCGTCAGCGAATCGGAATAGTCCTGAGTATCGACGTTCTGAACCAGCGCGCGCGAGACGGCGAATTCGCCCATCGCGTTCAGCGCGCGGGCGCGAAGAGCGGCGAAATAGACGGGATTCATACCCTCCGGCGCCGCCAGGCGGCTTGCCAGCGTGCGCCGCAGCAGGATGTGCCCCCAGCGCGAAACCAACGGACCGTTCATTCCTGCCAGCGCCGCACGAACCAGCTGCGCGGGCTGCCGGGTGAGCGAGCCGGCAGGCATTCCCCCCTCGGACGATGCGATCACGCCGATCCGTTCGGTCGAACGGCGCGCAGCGGGCGGTATGTCGAAGCGCGGACGCAGGCCGAGCCGCTCGTCGAGCTCGTCGGTCGAGAGCGATTCGAGCTCTTCCAGCGTCGGCAGATCCGCGAGATCGTCGCCCCCGGTCGACTCGGGGATCGGTGCCGCAGGCAGCGGCTGGACGACGGCCCCTCCGGTTCTCGGAGGCGTAGCGGGCCGCGCGGGCGTGGCCGTCGGGCCGGGTTGCGGCGCGCGCGTCGGCGCCGGGCTCGGCGCCGGTGTCGGGGTTGGAGCAGGCTGGTTGAACCCGGGCGGCAGCAGGTCGGTCGGGCGCTGCTGCGCCAGAGCCAGAGTCGATCCCAGCGCAAGGACGGCCGCGCCGCTCAGCATGATGGCGCGCATCAGCTTGTTCCTTCGGGTGCGGTTGTGGTTGCGGTGTTCGAGGCTGTCGCGTTCGCTTTTTCCGGCAGAGCGACCTCCTGCTCGATCGGATGCAGCGCTTCCTCCCCGCCGTCGAACCAGGCGAGGAACAGGATCGCGAGAAGAACCAGCGCCAGCGTTATCACGACCCGCCTGCCACGTATTACCCTGTCGATTGCCTGCATCCGGTTTGCCATGCTTGCCTGCCCGTTAGCCCATCTCTACGCCCTGCGGCAATGACCCAAGCGCGCAGCCTTGCCAGCAATCCTCCCGACATAGCCGGGATCGCAGCGCGGCTGGACCGGCCGATCGTGCTGGTGGGATTGATGGGGACCGGCAAATCGACAGTCGGCCGGCGGCTCGCCGCGCTGCTGGGCACGGGCTTCGTCGACACCGACGAGGAGATCGAGCGCGCCGCTGCCCGCTCCGTTTCGGAGATCTTCGCCCAGTTCGGCGAGCTCCATTTCCGCGATGGCGAGCGCCGCGTAATCGCCCGTCTTCTCAGGGAGCGGCACGGAGTCGTGGCGACCGGCGGCGGAGCTTTCGTCGATCCGGCTACACGCGCTCTCGTCCTCGACCGAGCGATCGCCATTTGGCTCGATTGCGACATCGACACGCTGGTTGAACGCACCGCAAGGCGCAATTCACGGCCCTTGCTTCGCCGCGGCGATCCGCGCGCAATACTGACCACTCTCCATGCCGAACGCGCGCCCCTCTATGCTCAAGCGCATTGCCGGGTTGTCACCAACGATGCGCCGCACCATGCGACGGCGCTGCGAATCATCGAGGCGCTTCGAACATGTCTGTGATTCCGGTCGAACTCGGCGGCAGAAGCTACGATGTCCACGTGGGGCGCGGCCTTCTCGAAACGCTGGCGACCATCGGCTCGGGACTGAAGAAGAACCGCGCCGTGCCGCTGGTGGCCGATTCGAATGCTCTCGCCCATCACGGCGCGCGGCTGATCGGGGGGCTGGAAAGCGCCGGCCACAGGGTCGCGATCCACGAGATTTCCGGGGGCGAGGCGGCGAAGAGCTGGTCGCAGCTCGAAAGGCTGACCGATTGGCTGCTGGCGCAGGGTGTCGAGCGCGGGGACCGCGTGCTGGCGCTCGGCGGCGGCGTGGTCGGCGACCTCACCGGCTTAGCCTGCGCGATCCTGAAGCGCGGCACCGGCTTCATCCAGCTTCCCACCACGCTGCTCGCGCAGGTCGACAGCTCGGTCGGCGGCAAGACCGCGATCAACACCTCGGCGGGCAAGAATCTCGTCGGCGCCTTTCACCAGCCCTCGCTGGTTCTAGCCGATCTCGACACGCTCGCTACGCTGCCACCACGCGAATTGCGCGCTGGCTATGCCGAGGTGCTGAAATACGGCGTGCTGGGTGATCCGGCGTTCTTCAACTGGCTGTCGGACGATGGCGCGGCCGTGCTGTCCCTCGATCCGGAGGCGCTCGAACATGCGATCTCAACCAGCATCGCCGCCAAGGCCCGCATCGTCGCCAAGGACGAGCGCGAGACCAGCGGGCGGCGCGCGCTCCTCAATCTCGGCCATACGTTCGGCCATGCGCTGGAAGCGGCGACCGGATTTTCGGACCGTCTGCTGCATGGCGAGGCGGTGGCGCTCGGCATGGTGCTGGCGGCGCGCTATTCCGCCCGGCGCAATCACCTCTCGCTGGACGACGCCGATCGGGTGACGCGCGTCGTGGCCTCGGCCGGATTGCCGACGGAAATTTCCGCGCTCGGGCTCGATTGCGACGGCAGCGCGCTGACAGCGCACATGCTGCACGACAAGAAGATGAAGAGCGGCACGCTCCCCTTCATCCTGCTGCGCGGTATCGGCGAGGCGTATCTTGCGCGGGACGTCGATCTGGCGGACGTCGCCCAGTTCCTCGACGGCCAGTCGCAGGCGCACTAGCCGTCGTTTTCGGGGCCGACGATCAAGGTCCGCAGCGCGCTTTCATCGCCAGCCAGATCTTCGGAAATGACCGACAGCGTCCCGTCGGATTCGAGCACGACATAGGCGATCATCGAACGGTCGCCGAAACCGCGCATCCGGATGGCGATGTCGACCTCGACCTCGGTCACCCTTTCGCTCAACATCGCCTCCGCATCCAGTTCGCCGTGTCGCAGCAGAATTTGCGGGGCGGAACGGATGTATCTTCGCCAGGGTTCGAAACTGACCGCCGTCTTGGCCACGACCCATTGCATCCCTACCAGCATCACGGTCGCCACCAGCCCTTCGGCGAGCGCCACCTCGTCGTTCAGCAAGATGTTCGCCAGTGTCGATCCGAGCGCGACTGTCACGATAAAATCGAAGACGTGCAATTTCGACAGAGCGTGCTTGCCTGCGATCCGCAGCACCAGCACCATGCTGCCATAGGCAAATATTGCGGCCACCACGGTTCGGGCGAGCCCCGGCCCGCTGTTGAAGAAGACCTGCATCATGTCCATTGAGAAAACCGCTCGCGGCGCCGTTCCGGCTGTTCAGGAATTCGAACGCTGCCGATCAAGATCGGTTCAAGATGCGACCAAGCGTCCGTTCAGAACAGCCGCGATCCGTTGGGTACGGGGCTGTCGGGCGCAAACAGCACCACTTCACCCGCTCCGTCGGCGAAACCCAGTGTCAGCACCTCGGACATCGCCGGGCCGATCTGGCGCGGCGGAAAGTTCACTACTGCCGCCACCTGCCGCCCCACAAGCTCCTCCGGTGAGTAATTCGCCGCAATCTGCGCGCAGCTCTTCTTCTCGCCGATGACCTTGCCGAAATCGATCCGCAGGCGATAGCTCGGCTTGCGCGCCTCGGGAAATTCCTCCGCCGCAATGATCGTGCCGACGCGGATATCGCTGCGCAGAAACGTGGCGAAATCGATCTCTTCCGCCGCCGGAGCGTCTGGCGAATGGTGGACATGCATCAGGCCGGACACCCGAAAGATCGATTGCGATCGGTCATTCGAGCTCGAGGATCACCTCGTCCACGGCCAGGCTGTCGCCCTCGCCCGCATTGATCTTGGCGACCGTCGCTTCCTTTTCCGCGCGCAGGATGTTTTCCATCTTCATCGCTTCGACCGTGGCGAGCGGCTGACCCGGCTGGACCGCGTCGCCCTCGGCCACGTGCAGCTTCACCAAAAGGCCGGGCATCGGGCAGATCAGGAGCTTGGAAAGATCCGGCGGTTCCTTCTCGATCATGTAGCTGGCAAGATCGGCGATCCGGCTCTGGAGAATACGCAGCGTATGGGTGGCCCCGCGCGTGGTGATCGCATAGCCCGTGCGGGTCGGCTTGAGCTTCAGGCCGTAGGTCGCGACCGGGTCGGCTTCATCATCGGCGTCGGTTTCGAACAGGTCGACCTCGACGAAACGACCGCCTGGCGTGTAGCTCAGCGCCACCGTCACCGGTTCGCCGTCGACCGTGACCGAATCCTCTTCCAGCCGCACCTGATGCGTGGTCGAGTTTTCCGCGCGCTCTCCGATCCGGATGGTCCAGTCGCCCGGCGCGTAGAATTCCTCGTCCAGCTTCTGGTCGATTCGCCGCGCGCGGTCGGCATCGGCGGTGGCGATCACGCCGCCGACCGCCGCCAGCACCCGTGTGAGTTTTTCGTCCAGCGGCGCGCCCTCGAAGCCCTCGGGGTATTCCTCCGCGATGAAGCCGGTGGTGAGTTCGCCCGAACGGAAGCGCGGATGCTGCATGATGGCGCTGAGGAAATCGACATTGTGGCCGAGCCCTTCGAGCCGGAAGGCATCGAGCGCCTGCACCTGAAGATCGGCCGCCTCGTCCCGGGTCTCACCCCAGGTGATCAGCTTGGCGATCATCGGATCGTAATGGATCGAGACCTCGCCGCCCTCGAACACGCCGTCGTCGACCCGGATGCCGCCGACGCCCCTGCGCCCGTTCTCGCTGCCATCGTCGGCCCACGGTTCGACAGGCGAATCGTATTCGACCAGCCGTCCGATGCTTGGCAGGAAGCCGCGATAGGGATCCTCGGCATAGACGCGGTTCTCGATCGCCCAACCATCGATCTTCACGTCATCTTGCGTCATCCCGAGCTTCTCGCCCGCGGCGACGCGGATCATCTGCTCGACCAGATCGACGCCGGTGATCGCCTCGGTCACCGGGTGTTCGACCTGAAGGCGGGTGTTCATCTCGAGGAAGTAGAAGCTCTCCCCGGTCGTGTCCGCCCCGCTGACGATCAGTTCGACCGTGCCGGCACTGTGATAGTCGACCGCGCGGGCAAGCGCCACACACTGCTCGCCCATCGCCTTGCGCATGGCGGGCGTGACGAAAGGCGATGGCGCTTCCTCGACCACCTTCTGGTGGCGGCGCTGGATCGAGCATTCGCGCTCGTTGAGGTAGAGAATGGTCCCGTGCTTGTCGCCGAGGATCTGTATCTCGATATGGCGCGGGTCCTCGATGAACTTCTCGATGAAGACGCGGTCGTCGCCGAAGCTGTTGAGACCCTCACGCTTGACGCTCTCGAAGCCCTCGCGGACGTCCTTCTCGCTCCAGGCGAGGCGCATGCCCTTGCCGCCGCCGCCTGCGCTGGCCTTCATCATCACCGGATATCCGATCTCGTTGGAGATTTTCACCGCATGTTCGGTATCGTCGATCTCGCCGACATGGCCCGGGACGACGTTGACGCCCGCCTCCATCGCCAGCTTCTTGCTCTCGATCTTGTCACCCATCGCGGCGATCGCCCCGGCCGGCGGCCCGATGAAGGCGATCCCCGCCTCCTCCAGCGCCTCGACGAAGCTCGCCCGTTCGGAGAGGAAGCCATATCCCGGATGGACCGCCTCCGCGCCCGTCTCCTTGCAAGCGGCGATGATCTTGTCGGCGACGAGATAACTTTCCGCAGCCGGAGCCGGGCCGATATTCACCGCCTCGTCCGCCATCCGCACGAAAGGCGCACGGGCGTCGGCATCGGAATAGACCGCGACCGTGGCGATACCCATGCGCTTGGCAGTGGTGATCACGCGGCAGGCGATTTCGCCGCGATTGGCGATGAGTATCTTATTGAACATCAGTTTTCCCAGATGAGATTCTTCAGTTGCGCCGTACGGGCGCGGGTCAGTTTGGCAAGGCAGGTCGCCCTTTCGAGCGGCTGCATGCTCCCGCCGGCGTAGCGCCCGCCTTCGAGCACGCACTGGCGGTCGCGGAAGGTGAGCCAGGCGCGCTGCGATGCCCGAAGTGCCGCGACATAGCCGAAGCCGCCGCTCCGCGACGTGTTCGCATCGTCCCGCTTCTGCATGGAGGCCAGCGTCTTCTTCCACTGGGTGTTCATGGTATCGTCGGCAGCCTCGTATTCACGTGCGGCGCAGATGTTCATGTCCGTCTGTGTGATGGCGTCCGTACAATCGACGGCGCGCTGCGGGGCCTGTGCGGCAGCCTGCATCAGCAGCAATGCGGTGAGGATCATGGTTCGGCTCCTTCAGCGATCGAACCGGCATAGCCGATTGGGCAGAGAGCGTAAGCCCCCGGTCCGCGCCTCCGACCATCGACCACGATGCGCGGCCCCGCCTGTGTGACGCGATCGAATGCTTGTCCGTTCACTCCGCCGGTTCGGCCACCCTGCAAGCTCGCCCTTCGGCGCGCATGGGCTCTTCCTGTACCAGCGGCGTCAGTCCGAGTTTGGCGAAGAGCGCGCCGTCGCTGTCGTCGCCCGCATTCGGCGCGGTCAGCAGTTTGTCGCCGGTGAAGATCGAATTCGCCCCGGCGAGGAAGCAGAGGGCCTGCGTCGCCTCACTCATGCTCTCTCGACCGGCGGACAGGCGCACCATGCTCAGCGGCATGCAGATGCGCGCCACGGCGACGGTACGGACGAATTCGATGTCGTCGATCTTGGCGAGCGGCGTGTCGGCCAGCATGTCGCCCAGCACCGTGCCCTTGACCGGCACGAGCGCGTTGACCGGCACGCTTTCGGGATGGCGTTCCAGCGTGGCGAGCGTGTGGACGAAGCCGACCCGATCCTCGCGCGTCTCGCCCATGCCGACAATCCCACCGCTGCACACGTTGATTCCGGCATCTCGCACGTTCTGGAGCGTATCGAGCCGGTCCTGATAGTTGCGGGTGGAAATCACCCGCTCGTAATATTCCGGCCCGGTATCGACATTGTGATTGTAGTAATCGAGGCCCGCTTCCTTGAGCTGATCGGCCTGTGCAGGCGTCAGCATCCCCAGTGTCATGCAGGTTTCCATTCCCATGGCGGAGACGCCCTTCACGATCTCGACGATCGCGGGCATGTCGCGTTCCTTGGGATTGCGCCAGGCCGCGCCCATGCAAAAGCGCTGGCTGCCCGCATCCTTGGCCTGCGCGGCGGATTGCAGCACGGCGCGCACGTCCATCAGCTTGGTTGCCTCGACCCCGGAGTCCGCCTTCACCGACTGCGAGCAATAACCGCAATCCTCGGGGCAGCCGCCGGTCTTGATGCTGAGCAAGGTGCAGAGCTGCACCTGCTCGGGCGGGTGGTTCTCGCGATGCACGCTCGCCGCGCGGAACAGGAGTTCAGTGAAGGGAAGGTCGAAGAGGTTCGCGATTTCCTCGCGGGTCCAGTCGGTACGGATCATTTCAAAATCGCCGGAGTAAAATTGTACATGAAAGCGCCGACCCCACCCGAAAGCAGGGCGCTCACGAGCGCTTGGGCGATCCGGATCGCGCGCGCAACCTTGGCGCGCGGATGCGGCTTCACTTCGATACTGGCGAGGTGCGACGCCATGAGGAGGCTCGTCACCCCGGCAAGGCCGATGAAAGTCAGGACCACGATCAGCTGCGGCGGATCGAACTCCGTTTCCTGACCGTCGGCGAAGGCAAACACGCCGCCGAGGGAAACAAGCGAAATCCCGGTGGTGTGCTTGAAGAAGTCGTAGGATCGCCCGAACGGGGTCTCAAAAGTTGCCTCTGCCACGTCGGCTTCGTCCATCACTCCGCCGCCTCGTCCAGGTCCTCACCCGCAGGCGGCATGTTATGGCCCAACAGGCGCAGCATGTCCGCCGCGCATTCGACGACGTTGCTGCCCGGGCCGTAGATGCCCTGCACCCCGGCTTCGCGCAGGTATTCGTAGTCCTTTTGAGGGATCACGCCGCCGGCGATCACCTTGATGTCGGGGCGGCCGGCATCGCGCAGCAGGGTGATGAGTTCGGGGATCAGTGTCTTGTGGCCGGCGGCAAGGCTGCTGGCGCCGATCGCGTCGACATCGTTCTCCAGCGCCATTTCCAGCGTTTCCTGCGGCGTTTGGAATAGCGGGCCGCTCAGCACCTCGAACCCCATGTCGGCGAAGGCGCTGGCGATCACGTTGGCGCCGCGATCGTGCCCGTCCTGCCCCATCTTGGCGATGAACACCTTGGGCACATGGCCGATCCGCCGCTCGACCGCCTTCACCCCTTCGACCACCTGGGCATAGCGGCTGTCGTCGGCATAGGCTTCGGCATAGACGCCGCGCACCGGGGTCGGCACCGTGTCGTAGCGGCCGAAAACGTCTTCCATCGCGCTCGAGATTTCTCCTAGCGTTGCATCCTGCCGCGCAGCTTCCACCGCCAGCCGGAGGACATTCTCCCCGCCTCGCGCGCCTTCGGTCAGGGCGTCGAGCGCGGCGCGGCATGCGTTGTCGTCGCGGTCGGCTCGCACGCGCTCGATCCGGGCGATCTGGCTCTGGCGCACGGCGTGGTTGTCGATGTCGAGTGTGTCGATCTCGTCTTCCTGTTCGCGGCGGTACTTGTTGACGCCCACGATCACCGTCTCGCCGCGGTCGACGCTCGCCTGCTTGGCGGCGGCAGCACGCTCGATCTGCGCCTTGGGCTCGCCGCTGGCGACATATTGCGTCATGCCGCCCGCCGCCTCGACCTCGTCGAGCATCGCCCTAGCCTTCTCGATCAACGCGGCGGTCAGGCTTTCAATATAGTAGCTGCCGCCCAGCGGATCGGCGACGTTGGTGATCCCGGTCTCTTCCTGGATCACCAGCTGCGTGTTGCGTGCGATGCGGGCGGAGAAATCCGTGGGCAGCGCGATCGCCTCGTCCAGCGCGTTGGTATGGAGCGACTGCGTGCCGCCCAGCACCGCCGCCATCGCCTCCACCGTGGTGCGGATGACGTTGTTGTAGGGGTCCTGCTCCTGCAACGAAACGCCGCTCGTCTGGCAGTGGGTGCGCAGCATCTTCGACTTCTCGTCCCGCGCGCCCAGATCGGTCATGACATCGTGCCACAGATGGCGCGCCGCGCGCATCTTTGCGATCTCCATGAAGAAGTTCATGCCGATGCCCCAGAAGAAGGACAGGCGCGGTGCGAAGGCGTCGATATCGAGGCCCGCCTCCATCGCGCGCTTGGCGTACTCCTTGCCGTCGGCGATGGTGAAGGCGAGCTCCTGCACGGCGGTCGCCCCAGCCTCGTGCATATGATAGCCCGAGATGGAAATAGAGTTGAATTTCGGCATGTTGGCCGAGGTATATGCGATAATGTCCGAGACGATCCGCATGCTCGGCTCGGGCGGGTAGATATAGGTGTTGCGGACCATGAACTCCTTCAGGATGTCGTTCTGAATGGTCCCCGAAAGCTTGTCCTGGCTGACGCCCTGCCGCTCCGCAGCGACGATGTAGAAGGCGAGCACCGGGATCACCGCGCCGTTCATCGTCATCGACACGCTCATGGAGTCGAGCGGGATCTGGTCGAACAGGATTTCCATGTCGCGCACGGTGTCGATCGCGACGCCCGCCTTGCCGACATCGCCGACGACGCGCGGATGATCGCTGTCATAACCGCGATGGGTGGCGAGATCGAAGGCGACCGACAGGCCCTTCTGCCCGGCGGCGAGATTACGGCGATAGAAGGCGTTCGATTCCTCGGCGGTGGAAAAGCCCGCATATTGCCGGATGGTCCACGGGCGGCCGGTGTACATTGACGCGTAGGGGCCGCGCGTAAACGGCGCGATGCCGGGGACGCCGGGATCGAGTTCTTCGGTATCCTCGCTGGTGTAGAGCGGCTTCACCTCGACCCCCTCGGGCGTGTGCCAGGTGAGATCGCGGCCCTTCACTTCCCTGTCGGCGAGGGGTTTCCAGTCGGCATAGGTGGGTTTGTCGGTCATGAGATTCTCGTCAGTGCCCTTCGCCCTTCGGCGTCTCCATGATCTCGGTCAGCTGGCCCATCATGTCCTTGGGGTGGAGGAAGAAGATCGGCGTGCCATGCGCTCCGATGCGCGTGGGGCCGAGAATGCGTTTGCCCTTCCCCTCGAACCAGGCGCGAGCCTCTTCGATATCCGCAACTTCATAGCACACATGATGCTGCCCGCCCGCCGGATTCTTGGCGAGGAAGCCATTGATCGGTGATGCCTCGTCAAACGGCTCGATCAGCTCGATCTGCGTGCCCTTGCCGACTTCGCCCGCGCTATCCGGCGTATCGACGAAGCAGACCTTCACGCCTTGCTCAGGCAGATCGAAAGGCTCGGTAATCCGCACCGCGCCCATCGTTTCGCGATAATAGTCGATGCTGTCCGCGATCGAAGGCGTGGCAACACCGATATGGTTGAGACGGCCAAGTTTCATTCAAGGACCTCCATCAGGGACGCGACGAGAAACGCAACCACGGGAAGCGCGTAAAGCTGTAAGCGATATGAGCGCAGCACACGGTCATATTTCTTGGGATCAATATTACGCGATGTCGATGCGAACCCGAAAAAGCTGACTCTTCCGTTTTTCTTCGCATGACGAATGAACAACCAGATGACTGGCATTCCGACCACCAAGATGGTCACGAAAATCAGGATACGAGTGGTCATCACAACGGAATATTATCGTGCTTCTTCCACGGATTCTCCAACTGCTTCCCGCGTAGTTTGCGCAAGCCTAGCGCGATCCGACGGCGTGTCGAATGCGGGTGGATCACCTCATCGATATAGCCCCGGCTCGCGGCCACGAAGGGGTTGGCGAAGCGGTCTTCGTATTCCTTGGTTTTCTCCGAGATCTTCTCGGGATTGTCGCGATCCTGGCGGAAGATGATCTCGACCGCGCCTTTGGCGCCCATCACCGCGATCTCGGCGGTGGGCCAGGCGTAGTTCAAGTCGCCGCGCAGGTGCTTGGAGGCCATGACGTCGTAGGCGCCGCCATAGGCCTTGCGGGTGATCACGGTGATCTTGGGCACGGTTGCCTCGGCATAGGCGAAGAGCAGCTTGGCGCCGTGCTTGATGATGCCGTTGTGCTCCTGCGCCGTGCCGGGGAGGAAGCCGGGCACGTCGACGAAGGTCAGGATCGGAATCTCGAAAGCATCGCAGAATCGCACGAAACGCGCGGCCTTCTTCGAACTTGCGATGTCGAGCACACCGGCAAGCACCATCGGCTGGTTCGCAACCACGCCCACCGTGCGCCCTTCGACCCGGCCGAAACCGCAGATGATGTTGCCGGCATGGGCGGGCTGCACCTCGAAGAAATCGCCTTCATCGAGCGTCTTTCGGATGACCTCGTGCATGTCGTAGGGCTGGTTGGCGTTATCGGGGATCAATGTGTCGAGGCTCGGCTCCTCGCGGTCCCACGGATCGTCGGTCGGCCGCTGGGGCACCTCCTCGCGGTTCGAAAGCGGCAGGAAGTCGAAGAAATTGCGCGTCGCGAGCAGCGTCTCGATATCGTTCTCGAACGCGACGTCGGCGACCGAGGTCTTGGTCGTGTGCGTTACCGCGCCGCCCAGTTCCTCCTGCGTCACGACTTCGTTGGTCACGGTCTTTACCACGTCCGGCCCGGTGACGAACATGTAGGAGCTGTCCTTCACCATGAAGATGAAGTCGGTCATTGCGGGGGAATAGACCGCCCCGCCCGCGCACGGCCCCATGATGAGACTGATCTGCGGCACCACACCGCTGGCGAGCACGTTGCGCTGGAACACCTCGGCGTATCCGCCGAGGCTGGCCACGCCTTCCTGGATGCGCGCGCCGCCGCTGTCATTGAGGCCGATGACCGGCGCGCCGACCTTCATCGCCATGTCCATCACCTTGCAGATCTTTTCCGCGTGGCGCTTGGACAGAGAGCCGCCGAACACGGTGAAGTCCTGGCTGAACACGAAGACGAGGCGGCCGTTGATCGTGCCCGATCCGGTGACCACGCCATCGCCCGGAATGCGCTGCTTCTCCATGCCGAAATCGATGCAGTCATGCTCGACATAGGTGTCCAGTTCCTCGAAACTGTCTTCGTCGAGCAGCACGTCGAGCCGTTCGCGCGCGGTCAGCTTGCCCTTGGCGTGCTGCGCGTCGATGCGCTTCTGCCCGCCCCCCATGTGGGCCGCTTCCCGGCGGCGTTCCATTTCGGCGATATTGGCGGACATGCGGTTCCCCTGAATTGATCTTTCCCCGACGCGCCTAGAGCGCAGGCGGCGCCAGCGTCAATCGCGAGGGGCCATTCTCGTAGCGGAAATGAGGAATTCCACATTGCCCTCGGGGCCGGTGATCGGGCTTTCGACGATCCCGTCGACCGTGAAACCTTGCTGCTCCACCCATGCCCGGACCTCGTCGCAGACGCGTCGATGCAGCGCGGGATCGCTGACGACACCTTTCTTGCCGACCTCCTCGCGCCCGACCTCGAATTGTGGCTTGATCAGCGCGACCAGCCGGCAATCGCGGCCCGCCAGTTCCAGGGGTCGCTCGAGCACCTTGGCGAGCCCGATGAAGCTCGCATCGCAGACAACCCAGCCACAGGGCCGGTCGATCATTTCAGGCGTCAGGATCCGTGCGCTTGTCTGTTCGAGCACGGTCACACGTTCGTCCTGCCGCAGCTTCCAGGCGAGTTGGTTGGTCCCGCTGTCGACCGCGAAGACATGGTCCGCCCCGCCCTGCAACAGCACGTCGGTAAAGCCCCCGGTGGAGCTGCCGATATCCATCGCCACCGCGCCCGCAGGATCGAGTCCGAAATGCGCTATGGCATGGGCCAGCTTGATCCCGCCCCGGCTGACCCAGGGGTGATCCCGGCCGCGCACGTCCAGCGCCGCGTCTTCCGCCAGCTGCTGGCCCGGTTTGGCAAGCTTCTGCTCGCCCGAAAAGACGAGGCCGGCCATGACCAGCGCCTGCGCCCGGGTCCGGCTTTCCACGAGCCCGCGATCGACGAGCATCTGATCGAGACGTTTCTTCTTCATTGGAAACTCATCTCCTAGCGCGCATTGTAGGGACATGAAACCGATCTACGGCCACCTCGCCGGCGCGCTGGCGCTTACCTTCACTCTTGCAGCGTGCATCCCCGCCCCGGATTCCACGCCGGCACCGGCGCCGGTACAGAACCGCCCGGCGCCCGCGCCGAGCCCGACCCCTACGGTCGCGTTGCCGACTTACGAGAACTGGATCGACGCGCCGCAGACACCGGGGGACTGGGCCTACCGCGCGACCGGCAACGAAAGCCGCGCGAGCTTCGGCAACGGAACCAGCCTGGCGTTCCAGATGGTCTGTACTCCGGCGAAGCAGATTGTGCTGACCCGTCCCGGACGGGGTACCGAGCGCATGGCGATCCGCACCGAGACGAGCGAGCGCGCGCTTCCAGCAGCGCCCGGCTCCGAAGGTACGGTCGCCACACTGACCGCGCGCGATCCGCTCCTGGATGCCATGGCGCTGACCCGCGGGCGCTTCGCGGTGGAGGTCGAGGGGCAGCCCGCGCTGTTCCTTCCCGCCTGGGGCGAGGTGACGCGGGTGATCGAGGATTGCCGCTGATCATACCGAGACGAAAAAAGCCCGCGATCGAGGTCGCGAGCCAGAAACGCCAATTCTGACGTCGGAAAACTTTTTTTCAAGGCTTGTTTTTACAGTCGCGACGCAACAAATTGCGATCAAGATCAGCGGCGAACGCGGTCTTGGGACCCCGTGAAACGGGTTTCTAGCTCACTAGCGCGAAAGGAGGTGATCCGATGTCTCATGGTTCAGCAGAGAGGTCGGCAAGTTTCCGCGCGGAGCACTATCGGTAACATCCATTACCCTTAGAGGCTTCGTGAGCGGCGCTTCCGCCGCTGACCATGCGAAGGGCGATCCACCGACGGGCTGGGTCGCCCTTCTCATTTCGGTGTTCCGCTTTCCCGATGCCCCACCCTTGCCCGAGGCGCCGGGGCATACTAACCCGCGCGGCATGGATTTCGAACGCATCCCTCATGCCGCCCCGGTTCCCGGAGAGACCCGCCAGCAGGCGATAGCCGACCCGGGCTTCGGCAAGATTTTCACCGATCACATGGTCGAAGTCGATTACGACGAGGCGAAGGGTGGCTGGCACACCGCCCGATTGCGGGCGCGCGAGCCGATCGCGCTCGATCCAGCAGCCTCCGTGCTGCATTACGCGCAGGAAATCTTCGAAGGCATGAAGGCCTATCGTCATCCAGACGGCAGCCTCGCGCTGTTCCGGCCGGAGCAGAACGCCCGCCGTTTCAACGCCTCGGCCGATCGGATGGCAATGCCGCACGTGCCCGAAGAGGTGTTCATTGACAGCATCCGTCAGCTCCTCTCTGTCGATGCCGACTGGATGCCCCCGATCGAAGGCGGCTCGCTCTATCTGCGGCCCTTCATGTTCGCATCGGAAGCCTTTCTCGGTGTGCGTCCCGCGAAGCAGTACAAGTTCATGGTGATCGCCTCGCCGGTCGGCGGCTATTTCAAGGCCGGGGCGAAGGCGCTCAAGATCTGGGTCAGCCGCAATTACGTGCGCGCCGCGCCCGGCGGAACCGGTGCCGCGAAAACCGGAGGAAACTACGCGAGCAGCCTCGTTCCGCAGATGGAAGGGGCGGATCAGGGCTGCGATCAGGTCATATTCCTCGATGCGGTCGAGAAGAAATGGATCGAGGAACTGGGGGGCATGAACGTGTTCTTCGTGTTCGACGACGGCAGCGTGATAACCCCGCCGCTCACCGGCACGATCCTGCCCGGCATCACCCGCGACAGCCTGATCCAGTTGATGCGTGAGGAAGGGCTTCAGGTCCGCGAAGAACCCTACAATATCGACCAGTGGCGCATTGATGCCACCAAGGGCAATCTGGTCGAGACGATGGCCTGCGGCACCGCCGCAGTGGTCACGCCGATCGGCACGGTCGTCGGCCCCGACGGAGAGTTCCGGATCGGCGCGGGCGGCATGGGCCAGCTGACCGCGAAGCTGCGCGAAAAGCTCGTCGGGATACAGAACGGCACGGTCGAGGACCGCCACGGCTGGGTGATGAAGCTCTAGATCCGGCTCAGCCGCATCGCCGCCCGCGTCAGCCACGGCGCGGCCCCTGCCAGACGGGTGGCGGGTGCGGCGATCCGGCGATGCTCGGCAAGGTGCCAGATCGCTTCCGCGATCCCGACCGGGCGCCTCGCCCTGTGGGCAAAGCGGGCTTGATATTGCGGCGCTTCGACCCCGGCGAGATAGGCCTCGACTGCATCTTCGGCACTCGCCAGCGCTATCGACATCCCCTCTCCCGCCAGCGAGGGAATGACCGCCGCCTGATCGCCCAGCCGGTAAAGCCCCGCCTCGCTCGAACGGGCGATCCAGCCATAGGGGACGGCGGCGATGGTATCGATGGGAAGGTCATGATCCGCCCCCTCCATCCGCCGCGCAAAGTGCGGGTTGTCCTCCGCAAGCATGTCGAGCAGCCGCCATGGATCGGATGCGGCCGAGCCGAGCAGCGATTTGCGCAAAGCGAGGCAGATGTTGGTGCTGCCGCCCTCCTGCACGACGATGCCGGCATAGCCGCCGGGAAAAAGGTGCAGCTCGATTGCATCGCCTACCGGAGTGCTCGCAGGCGAACCGGCGGGCAACCTCACCCGCAGCCCCAGTGCCGGATCGCGGTTTTTCCTCGGCCGCATCGCACCGCGCACATCGTGCTTGCCCGTTGCGAGGAAGATCGCATCCGATCGCCATTCGCGCCGCGATCCGCTTACGCAGCCCGGCGCAACGCTGCGCGCCCGGTCGATCTCGAGCTTGGTGCCTGCCGCGACCGCCGCTGCGCGCAAGGCGGTATCGAGCGCGTGGCGCGACAGCCCGAAGCCAGGTTCGACCAGCGCCGTTTCCGCCACCGCGTCACCGGCGTAGAGCCGCAATCGCTGCGCGCGATGCGCACCGAGGCTTTCCGGGCCGCAACCGAGCTCGCGCAACTGCGCCGCCGTCCTCCAGCTCAAGAACCCGCCGCAGATGCAATCGCCCACGGTTTCCTCACGGTCGATTAGCACCGGTTCGCGACCCGCACGGGCAAGGCGGATCGCCGCGCTGCTCCCCGCCGGGCCGGCGCCGAGGACGATCGGCGCGCTCAGCGCAATCGCTCGACGCAGAGGCGGAAGGGAAAGGCACGGAATACGCGCGCGGCGTCGATTCCCGCTTCTTCCAGCAGGGGCACCCATTCGCCGGGACGGTAGGACCGCGCGATTGACAGCCGGCCGTCGTGCCGGACGATCGGATGCCAGACGAACAGTCGCCCCAAGACAGGGTAACCGGCATAGGCGAAGCCGTGGCGGTGGAGGTCGTTCACGAACCATCCCCGCCCCACCTCGCGCTCCATGAAACGCAGGAAAGCGACCAGCTGGTCGCGCGTCATGTGGTGGGCGACGAGACTGGACACCACGCAGTCGAAGCCTTCGCCGGCCATGGCGGCGTAATCTCCCGTCCGGTATTCGATGCCCAGCGACGCCGCAGTCTGCTCCCGCGCGATGTCTTCACTGCGCGGGTTGAGGTCGACCCCGACCAGCCGTACATCCTTGCCGCGCTTCTGCGCCCAACTGGCGATGGCGCGCAGCATGTCCCCGTCGCCGAACCCGACGTCGAGGAGCGAGAAATGCTTCCGGTCGCCGACGGCGCGGTCGAGAAAGGCCAGCGTCGGCCGGCGCGCCAGAGTGACCGTGTTCACTTTCGCCAGATCGTTCAGAACCGCACGATAGGTCCCGGCGTCGAGCGCCGGATCGTCCATGATCTCGTCGGCGATGCGGCGCTCAGCCAGCATCGTGCCAGCCGTAGCGGAAGCCCTCCATCGCGAGGCCGGGACCGAATGCCAGCGCAACCCCGCTTTCCGGCCGATCACGCATCACCCTTTCGAGGACGAACATCAGTGTGGAGGACGACATGTTCCCGAACTCCCGCAGGATCGTGCGCGAATGGTCCAGCGCGTCGGGATCGAGGTCGAACCCGCGTTGCACCGCGTCGAGGATCGACCGGCCGCCCGCGTGAACGGCAAAGCTCGTCGGCGCGGCATCCGCAAGGATCGCTTCCTGAACGTCCGCGCGCGTCAGTGCCGAAGCGATGCGGCCGGGCACCTCGCCTGACAGGCGCATGTGAAAGCCAGTATCGCCGATCCGCCAGGTGATGAGCTCGTCGCTTTCCTCCAGCGCGGCGGAGATGCCGCTGCCGATGGCGAGCCCGGGACCGGCGCCGGTCACGATCGCCGCCGCCGCCCCGTCACCGAACTGCGCCCCGGCGAGCAGCGGTTCGATGTCCACCGTGCTCTGATGGTGGAGAGAGGACAGTTCGACCGTCACGACCAGCACTCGCGCCTCGGGTTCCGAACGGACGATATGACGCGCGGTCCGCAATGCGGTGACCGCGGCGTAGCAGCCCATGAAGCCGATCAGTACACGCTCCACATCACTGGCGAGGCCGAGCTTGCGGGCGATGATCTGGTCGATCCCCGGCGCCACGAAGCCTGTGCAACTGGCAACGACGATGTGCGTGATCTCGCCGAGATAGCTCAACCTGCCGATCGCTTCCAGCGCCAGTCGCGGCGCTTCCTCTGCGTAGATGGTCATGCGCTGCGCGGTCGAAGGCGTGCCCCCGGAATAGAAGCCCTGCCCGCGATCGAGCAACGCATCCTCTTCGCTCAGCACCGACCAGCGGTGTTCGATGCCGGATCGCTCCGCCATGCGTTCGAACAATTTGGCTTCGCGTTTGCCGCCGAGCTGACGCATTGCCCAGCCGCGATATTCCTGTTCGAAATCGCAGGCCGGCGTGGCCGTGGCGATTTCGACGATCCGTGCGATCATTGAGTGAGGACCCTTTCGTCGTCCCAACGCCGGGCTCTCCTCATGGGTCCCCGGCCGGCACGTTCTCGCGCAATTCGGCGAGCCAGACTGCTGCCACCGCATCGCTCGGCGCGCGCCAGTCGCCACGTGGGCTCAAGGCCCCGCCCGCGCTCACCTTGGGGCCGTTCGGCAACGCGCTGCGCTTGAACTGGCTGAATTCGAAGAAGCGCTTGAGGAAATTGTTCAGCCAGCCGGCGATGGCTCGCAGATTGTATTCGTTCTTCTTCTCTTCTGGGAATCCGATGGGCCATAACCCCTCTCCGGCATTCTTCCAGGCATGCCAGGCGAGGAACGCGACATGGCTCGGCTTCTGCCCCCAGCGAACGATGTGATGGAGGAAGAAATCATTGAGTTCATAGGGGCCAATCATCGATTCGGTGGACTGGATCGCCCCGTCTTCGCCCGCGGGTACGAGTTCGGGGCTGATTTCCGTAGCGACGATATCCTCAAGCACCGCGTCGCTCTGGCTGTCGAACTGGTTCGTGTTGACTGCCCATTGGATCAAATACTGGATCAAAGTCTTGGGCACGCCGGCATTGACCGCGTAATGGCTCATCTGGTCGCCGACGCCATAGGTGCACCAGCCGAGCGCAAGTTCACTTAGATCGCCTGTGCCCAGCACGAAGCCCGAATGGTGCCCTGCCAGGCGGAACAGGTAATCGGTGCGAAGCCCCGCCTGGACGTTTTCGAAAGTGGTGTCATAGACCCCCTCACCCTTCGCGAAGGGGTGGCCCATATCCTCGAGCATTTGGCGAGCGGCCGGTTTGATGTCGATTTCCTCGGCCGTCACGCCGAAAGCTTCCATCAATCGCCACGCATTGCCCTTGGTCCGATCCGACGTCGCGAAACCCGGCATGGTATAACAACGGATATCGGCGCGTGGGCGCCCCAGCCTGTCCATCGCCTTGGCTGCCACGATCAGCGCATGCGTGCTGTCGAGCCCACCGGAAATGCCGAGGACGAGGCTTTTGGCCCCGGTCGCCTCGATCCGCCGCATCAGCGCATCGACCTGGATGTTGAACGCTTCGTAGCAATCCTCGTCCAGCTTGTGCGCGCGGTTCGGAACGAAGGGGAAGCGCCTGACCGGTCGCATGAGGCGGCCATCGGTCCCGCTCCGCGCCCGTTCGAAAACGATCCGGCGATACCAGTCTTCCGGTCGCCCATCGGCCTCCGCCGCATCATTGAAGGTCCCCATCCGCATCCGGTCGTTGAGAATTCTCTGGGTATCGACATCGGCGATGCAAAGCTCCGGTTCGCGATCGAAACGCACGCTCTCCACCAGGAGATCGCCGAGTTCGTAGATCATGCCCTGCCCGTCCCAGGCGAGATCGGTGGTGCTTTCGCCATGACCGCTCGCGGAATAGGCATAGGCGCACACGCCGCGGCTGGAACTTGCGCGACAGAGCATGTGCCGTTCGTCCGACTTGCCGATCGTGATGTTGCTGGCCGAAAGGTTGAGCACCATCGTCGCACCGGCCAGGGCAGCGCGCGTTCCCGGCTGTATGGGAGACCAGAAATCTTCGCAGATCTCCAATCCGAACACGAAGCCGGGCATATCGTCAGCGGCAAAAAGCAAATCCACTCCGAAGGGCGCTTGTCCTCCGGCCACATCGATCGAAAGCCGGACGCATTCGTGACCGCGGGCAAACCATCTCTTCTCGTAGAATTCGCGGTAATTCGGCAGGTAGCTCTTGGGAACGACGCCCAGTACGGCGCCATTGGCGATAGCGATCGCGCAATTGTAGATCCGCCCGTTGCGGCGCAGCGGCGCACCCACCACCAGGACCGGTGTCAAGCTTTCGCTTGCTTCGACCAGGCGCACGAGGTGCAGATCGACTGCATCGAGGAGAGCGGTCTGCATATGCAGATCGTCGATCGCGTAGGATGAAAGGCAAAGCTCCGGATAGAGCAGCAGGTCGACATGCCGCTCGTGTGCCCGCCGGGCCTCGGCGATGATCGCGTCGGCATTGAAGGCGACATCCGCCGTACGCACCTCGGGCGTACTGGTCGCAAGCCTCACGAAACCATGATTGCGCCGGTCGAAAAATGGGTGGTCAGCGGTATTTTTCATGGAGTCGAGGTATAACCACGCAGAAAGTCAGGCAACTTTTTCCGGATCCATCCGCATCTCCGCTCGGAAACCGTTGAGCACGGGCCCCGCGTGGTGCGTGGCATTCGCCTGCTGCGCGAAAGCGGCAAGCAGTGTCCGGCCGAGACCGGCCGACGTGCTCGACTTGGCTTCCAGACCGACACCGTCGTCTTCAATGGTCAGGCGCCAGCCACCGTCGCGAACATGGTAGAAAACAGCGATCGTGCCGGTTCGGTCGTCAGGGAATGCGTATTTGCAGGCGTTGGATATCGCTTCGTTCGCATAAAGACCGATAGCCACGGCCGCCTCGCGCGGCAGGGTAATCGCCTCGATCTCGCGGAAAAGTCGGACCTGGGGCGGAAGCAGGCTTCCCTCGATCCGAGAAAGCAATTGTTCCAGATAAGGCTTGATGGCGACATCGGAAGCATCGCTCTGCTCGATTGCCAGCGACGAATAGGCGTCGGCGAATGTCCGAACCCGGCCGACAACGTCGTCGATCGGACCGTGGAATTCCGATTGCGGAATGCGCCGCTTCTGCATTTCCAGCATACTGGCGACCAGAGCGAAATTGTTCCTCGTGCGATGCTCGAGTTCGGCCAGAAGCGTAAGGCGGCGATCGGCGGACTGCCTAATTTGCTCCACCGTAGCGTGAGCAGCCCGGCGAAACCCCTCGGCGAAGAATATGACGATCAGTCCGCTGACAGCGTTGAGGATTACCCGCGCGGGATCGGTCGGGTCCGCGAAAGTGAAGGACCGCGACGCTGGCAGCACGTAGTACCATGCCCACAGGAAAGTGACGAAGTAAGCAGCAACTCCTCCGCGCCAATGCCCGTAGAGCGTTGCCAGCAGGATCGTGGGATAGATCAGAGCGAAAGGCCCGGAGACAGGGGCCCAGACATCGAACACCATCCGCAGGCCGATCATCGCACCGCCGCACATCGCCCCGAAAACGATCTGCGATGCGATCTTCGCTTTCTTGCTCCGAAACTGGCGACTGACGTCGAAATTGGCGAGACGATGCATGTCCGGCAGTTCCCTGCAACAAAAGGCCGAGACGCCCGCAGGAATATCAAGGTCGCAAAGGAACCCGTTCCGCTGGCCAAGTGGCTATGCATGAAAGAAGAACTGCCGTCGAATCATAAGCGACGGCCCATAAATTACGCGGCGAGTAAGCCGCCGACGCCCGGACACTCCTCAAGCATCTCGATAAGTCCGCGCTCCTCCCGAGTGAGCCAACGAGTCGCGCGAGGAAGCTTCAAGGAGGCTCTCCACGTCTCCTGATCGCCCATCAGTTCGAAGACCGCAGGATGGATGTAGCTCTTGCGTGTCACCGCCGGCGTGTTGCCGAGCTGTCCGGCGACGCTAGACAACAGTTCCTTCATCGGAACATTGCCCTCGCCCGCGCGTAGGCAATCGAAGGCGAGCACGCTACCGTGCCAGGTGCGGAAGTTCTTGGCGGTGAAGCGCTCGCCCATCGCCTCTTCGAGATACTCGTTGACATCCCCCGACCCGACGGCGTGGACCGTGCCGTCCTCGTCGACATACTTGAAGACATTCTGCCCCGGCAGATCCTGCATGTTGCGGACCATCCGCGCGAGGCTGCCATCGGTCAGCGTAACCTCGCGCATCTTGCCCGACTTGCCCTTGTAACGCAGTTTCAGGGTCTTGCCCGTCACCTCGGCATGGCGCCGCCGCAGGGTGGTCGCGCCATAGCTCTGGTTGCGAACCGCATAGCCCTCGTTGCCGACCCGGATCGCGCCTAGGTCGAGGAGACGCACCACGCTCGCCACAGCGCGCTCCCAGGTAAGCTTGCGGCCGCGAAGATCGCTTTCCACGCGCTTGCGCACGAGAGGCAGGAGACTGCCGAAGGCGAGGCACTTGTCGAACTTCTCGCTTTCCCGCGCCGCCCGGAATTCGGGATGGTAGCGGTACTGCTTGCGTCCTTTTGCATCCATCCCGGTCGCAAGGATGTGGCCGTTCGGCGCCGGGCAGAACCAGGCATCCTTGTAAGCCGGAGGCAACGCAATGGCGTTCAGCCGCTGCTTCTCGGCCCGCTCGGTGATCAGCTTGCCCTCAGCGTCGTAATACGCCCATCCCTTGCCCGCTCTCTTGCGAGAGATGCCGGGCAGATCGTCATCGACGTAAATGAGCTTGGTCATATCAAGGAACTGGACGCGTCAAGGGCAAGCCGGTTCCGCTTGCGAGTACATCATCGGCTCCCCAGCTTGGTCGAGATCCAGAACGAGGAGACACGATCTTGGCCGACCCGACCTATACACCAGCCGCAGTCTGGACCCACGACAGCGAGAACGGCGGCAAGTTCGCCAGCATCAACCGCCCCACCGCCGGTGCGCGGGAAGACAAGGACCTTCCGACAGGCGAACACGATCTCCAGCTCTATTCGCTCGCTACGCCCAATGGCGTGAAAGCGACTATCATGCTCGAGGAACTGCTCGAAGAGGGGCACACGGAAGCCGAATACGATGCCTGGACCATCAATATCTCCGATGGCGACCAGTTCGGATCGGGGTTCGTCGGAATCAATCCGAACTCGAAGATCCCCGCCCTCCTCGACCGCAGCGGAGCGCAGCCGGTACGCGTGTTCGAAAGCGGGGCAATCCTGCTGCATCTGGCCGAAAAGTTCGGCACGTTCCTGCCCAGCGATTCCTCGCGATCCGAAGTGCTCAGCTGGCTGTTCTGGCAGATCGGCAGCGCGCCCTTCATCGGCGGCGGCTTCGGCCATTTCTACGCCTATGCGCCGGAAAAATATGAGTACCCGATCAACCGCTACGCCATGGAAACCAAGCGCTTGTTCGACGTTGCGGACCGGCGCCTGGCCGAAAGCGAGTTCCTCGGCGGCAATGCCTACACTGTCGCAGATATCGCCGCGTTCGCCTGGCTCGCACCATTTGTCGAAGGTACGATCTACAATGATGCCAGGACTTTCCTCTCGATCGACGAATACGAAAATGTCGGCCGCTGGGCCAAGGCAATCGCGGCTCGCCCTGCGGTGAAGCGCGGGCGTATCGTCAACAAGGTGTGGGGCGAGGAGAACCAACAGCTCGCCGAACGCCATTCTGCCGCTGATTTCGAAGGCAAGTCGCTCTAGTGGATCCGCCCGCCGGACGGCCCGGTCACCAGGTCGGAGCCGCTTCGGCGAAGGCCCCCTTCACATCGCCGCGGCAATCGCTATAGGAACGCCCGCCTGCTGGGGTGTAGCCAAGTGGTAAGGCACCGGTTTTTGGTACCGGCATTCGCAGGTTCGATCCCTGCCACCCCAGCCAGTCTCCCGACCAGCGATCGGCGTGATTGGATAAACCCAGTTCCGCGATTTTTCCAACGCACTCGGCCGTACCGATCGTGTGCGGAAGAAACAGAGCTTGGAAAATGGCCTCGATTACAGGCCGATTTTCGCAAAGCCACTTCGAGGCGATGCCTTGCGGGAAATATCCTGCGGAACTGATTTAAGTGAAGACATAGATGATCCTCGGAATGGTATCGGGCGCATTCTGGGGGGATCGTGACCAAAGCATTGATTGCAAAACTTTCGCAATTCGCTCGTCTGTCGTCGGAGGACAGGGACGCTATCGTTGGTCTGGAGACCGTACATTGCAAGACCGCGCGAGCGCATACGCCCCTCATTTCCGAGGGGGATAAGCCAATTCACGTTCGCCTGGTTCTTTCGGGCTGGGCGTGCCGGCACAAGGACCTGGCCAACGGTCGACGGCAGATCGTGGCGTTTTTCCTCCCCGGTGATTTCTGCGATCTCAACGTTTATCTCCTGCGATCAATGGATCACACGATCAGTGCGGTCACCGACGTGAAGTACCTCCAATTGTCGGCGGGTATGCTGGGGAAGCTTACCGAGGAACGACCGCGCGTCGCTCAGGCCCTGATGTGGAGCGAGCTAGTCAGCGCTTCGATTCAGCGCGAATGGCTGGTCAGTCTGGGACAGAGAACGGCAATGGAACGCGTCGGTCATCTCATCGTCGAACTCTACACACGCTTGAAGAGCGTAGGTCTGGCCGCAGATTGCCGGATGGCGTTTCCCGTTACACAAAGCGAGCTTGCCGAAGTGACCGGAGTCACGCCGGTCCACCTCAACCGAACCCTTCAGGAGCTTCGTCGCCAGAAGCTGATCGAACTCGAAAGCCGGCAACTGACCATTCTCGATCTGGACCGGTTGCGCGATCTGGCCATGTTCGAGTTAGGTTACCTGCATCTCGATCGCGAGGGGCGACACCTCGATGCCAACGACTGACCCGAACTGCTGGCCCTACGTTCAGAGCGCGATGGCCAAGCAAATCCTCGCGCACGATTGGGAGGCAACGCCCCTGGGCGCCATCGAGACATGGTCGAGCGACCTGAAAACGGCGGTCGCGAACACCGTGGGAAGTGCTTTTCCTTCCGCGCTCATCTGGGGGCCGGATTTCGTCACCATCTACAATGACGGTTTTGTGCAGATCCTCGGCCAAAAACCCTCCCCGCTCGGCCTATCCTTTCGAGAAATCTGGAGTGAAGCGTGGGACGAGATCGGGCCGATCGTGGAACGCGCCTTCGCCGGCCGCGCCACTTTCATCGAGGATTTCCCCCTCGTTGTCCATCGTGCTGGCGAGGACGAACAGGCGTATTTTACCTTTGCCTACAGCCCGGTTCGCAATGCGGCGGGCGAGGTTCTGGGGTTCGTCGATACCGTCTACGAAACCACGGAAAAGGTTCTGGGACAGCAGCGCCTAGTTATCAGCGAGGAGCGGCTGCGCAGCGTGCTCGATTCGATGGGCGGCGGTTTCGCCATTCTCGACCGGGACTTCACCCTTCTTGATATCGACGAAGAGACGATCAGGCTGGACGGTCGGCTGCGCAGTGAGGTGGTTGGCCGCTCGTACTGGGATTTGTTTCCAGGCACGAAACATTCCGAATTGGACGATCTGCTGCGCCAAACGGCGATCGAGCGCAGGCCGGGCCGACTGGATTTTTATTACGCCTGGCCGGGCGGCAAAGATCGCTGGCTAGAGGCGAGAACCTATCCCGTCCCGGAGGGGGTTGCGATGTTCTGGCGCGACGTCAGCGAACGCCGGCGTGCCGAATACGAGGTTCGCGAACTTGCCGAACGGTTGAGCCAGTTCGGCGAAGCGTCGCAGGACTTGTTGTGGATCCGCGATGCGGAGACCCTTCAATGGACCTACCTGACCTCCGCATTCGAGACCATCTATGGACTATCGCGCTCTGAGGCACTGTCGGGCGACAACTACCGCTCGTGGATGGATTTGATCGTGCCAGAGGATCGCGCGCGCGTTCGGGATTATGTCCAGCAACTGCGCGCAGGAGAACATCTGACGTTCGAATACCGTATCCGCCGGCCTAGCGACGGAGAAGTCCGCTGGCTGCGGAACACCGATTTTCCCATCGAGGACGCATCGGGCAGGGTAACGTTGATCGGTGGCATCGGAGAGGATGTGACCGAGGAAAGGGCAGCGCAGCAACGTCTTGCGGATAGCGAGGAGAGGCTTCGAACCGCGATCGAGGTAGGGCGGCTGGGACTGTGGGACTGGGACATACTGGAAGAAAAGGTCCACTGGTCGGACGAGCATTTCCGCATGGAGGGCTATGCCGTGGGGGAAATCGAGCCGAGCTATGAAGCGTGGGCACGACGACTGCATCCGGACGACCGGGAGCGCGCGGAAAATACCCTGCGCCGGGCCATGGCCGAACACGAACCGTTCGTTTGCGAATTCCGCGTGGCCCATCCAGACGGATCGATTCACTGGCTCTCGGCCCGTGGGGAGTTCGCCTATGATCATGAGGGCCGACCAACGCGAATGATCGGCGCCATGATCGAAACCACGCAGGCAAGGCGGCTCGAGGAACGACAGCGATTGCTTCTGGCGGAACTGCAACATCGGGTACGCAACCTGATCGCAATGATCCAGGCCCTCGTAAAATCCACTTCCACGGGTTACGACACGGTGGCAGAATACGTCGATCATCTCGTGGGTCGCCTTCAGGCGCTGGGGCGCACGCAGGTCGTACTGACATTGCGACCCGGTTCGAGGGCGGATCTCGAAGATTTGGTGCGTGACGAATTGCTTGCGCATGAGGCCACCGATCGGGAAGTCGGGATCAGCGGACCGCCGACCTTTCTTTCCCCCAAGGCGGCGGAGATCGTCACCTTGGCGCTGCACGAGCTTACGACCAATTCCATCAAATATGGCGCCCTAGGAAGCGGCGGCGAGCTTTCCATTGCCTGGTCAAAATGGGATCAGGACCAACAACATTGGACTACTCTAACCTGGGAAGAGCGGGTCAAGGGTCCGATCCATGTCGGCCGGAGAGGGTTCGGCGCGGAACTTATCGAGCTGCGCGTTCCTTACGAATTGAATGGGGAAGGAAAGTTCTCGGTCGATGCGAATGGCGTTCTGGCCCGCATCAGTTTTCCTCTGGAAGACATCGGCAGCATTCTCGAACCCGCGCCGGAACATCAACCGACATGATTGACCGCAAGCTCGAAGGCCTCCGTATCCTGGTCGTGGAAGACGATTTTCATCAGGCGCATGAACTCAAGGAACTGCTCACCGAGGCAGGGGCCATGGTGACCGGCCCCACCGGGCGGGCGGAACAGGGCCGGGAGATGATTGGCCACGGGGTCGACATGGCCGTCATCGATATCAATCTCGGCCGGGGCCAAGACCTCGAAACTGCCAGGGGTTTGCGTGAACAAGGAATACCGTTCGTGTTTCTCACCGGCTACGATCGAAGCGCCATTCCTTCGGAATTTCAGAACGTAAGGAGTTTGGGGAAACCTGCCAGCGCTGGCGAGATCATCGGGACCTTGGCACAAATTATCCGTTCCTGATTTTCCTCGGAAAATGGCTCGAAAGTGCGCTCGACGTCCCTGATCACAAGGCTCTCGATGACTTAGAACTGCAATCTCTGCGGCTCGAGGCCCGGATGATCCGGTGCCGATCGAACCGTCTCAAGCAGGCGGCCCGAAATGAACAGGAGCGGAGACAAGTTCATCGCAATGCGGATATGCGGCGGTAACGTGGTGGCATCGACGCAACCCTTGCTAGGAAACTGCTCGCGCAGACGCTTGATAAGACCGCTTTCCTCAGTGAAGGAAATAAATACATCGGGTCGCACAGGTCCTTGTTCGGAATGGGCCCAGCGCGCCGGGGTTTCGACGCTGGTTATCTGCCCCGTCCTCGTCGAAAACACAGGCTGATAAACGCAGCGCTCGCCCCGCCGAGAGATGCTGCTGCCAGCCGCACCGGATCGTCGAAATCGCGCTCGGGTGGCTAGTCGAGGATGGCAGGTCGTTCAAAAGCGGCAAGCCGCTCGTGCGCCTCACCGCTTTCGGGCACGCAAGCAGCCCAAGGTTTAACTTGGCGTGATGACCGCAAGTGGTCGCCAATATCGCCGCCCTCGTAACCTGAGCGAAAGAGGGTTTCGTTTTCATTGCGTCCGGTCTGTCGCACGCCATTGTTGGCGGATGATCAGTCGGCCTGAAAAGACAAATATATGGTCCGGATAAGGTCTGATCTGACTCCATCCCATCCGCGCAATCCAACTCGAGATGCCTGAGCCTATGACGCGATAGTCGCGAGGCTCCAAAACCGAGAAAGCGCCAAATCTTTGTTATATTCAGGATCGTAACCCAAGCATACGGTTCTCTGAAAGAGGCTTCGGTCAAGCGTTGATGCATCCAAGATCCCTTTTTCGAAACCGCCGATGTCTGGAACTGGATGGATGATGGCATTGTTGACGTATCGAATGGTGACGCGTCTGCGCGGAGCTTCATCGAGAAATGCGACAAGCTACGCTTCCGGGACCTTGAAAGCGTCAAACAGAACTAACGGCAGGAGAACCTAGCGTGGACGACCGAAAGACAATTGGACTGGCCGGAACCATGGCAGGGATCGCTCTTGCCGCCGGGGGCGCGGCTTTTGCGGGGTTCCTCGCGCAGCGGCACAAGCAAGGTGATGACGACGCTCCGCTTTATACCCGCAAACGTCCCGGAACCGATAACCCCATCGTCGGCAGAACGGTCACGATCAGGAAACCGCGTGAAGAGCTCTATGAATTCTGGAAGGATTTTCAGAACCTGCCAAGTTTCATGGAGAACGTAGAATCCATCCGCGAAGAGGGCGACGCGCGCATCTGGACAATCAAGGCGCCCGCCGGACGGACCGTCGAGGTCCGGACGAAAATCGTGCAGGACACCGCCAACCAGACCATCGCCTGGCGCTCGGTCGAGGGATCGGACATCGATACGAATGGCGAAGTCAGCTTTGCGGACGCACCGGGCGACCGCGGCACCCGGGTTTCGCTCGTCATGTTCTACGATCCGCCGGCTGGCGAGCTCGGACGCGCGATTGCCAAGCTCTTCCTGCGTGAACCCGAGGTCCAGGCGCGACACGATCTCAAGCGTTTCAAGATGCTGATGGAAACCGGCGAAGTCACCACTTCCGCCCATACGAACGACGCCACCCGAAAAGCCAAACAGCAGGAGAACGAAGCATGAGAGCGCTCACCTGGCACGGCACGCATGATGTTCGCGTCGATACGGTCGACGACCCCGAGATCATCAACTCACGTGACGCCATCCTGAAAATCACCTCGACCGCGATCTGCGGCAGCGACCTCCATCTGTACGACGGGGTCATTCCCGGCGTGCGTCCGGGAGACGTTCTCGGACACGAATTCATGGGCGAGGTAGTAGAAACCGGAAGGGACAGCACGCTCAAGAAGGGGCAGCGCGTGGTCGTGCCCTTCACTATCAGCTGCGGCGGCTGCTTTCATTGCAAGATACAGCAGTACTCCGCTTGCGAGAACTCAAACCCTGCCGAGAAACAGGACATGTCGGCTACGCTGTACGGGCATCCGATGGCAGGACTGTTCGGTTATTCGCACCTCACCGGCGGTTATTCCGGCGGGCAGGCCGAATATGTCCGGGTGCCGTACTCGGATGTCGGCCCGATTGTGATCCCCGACCATCTCGAGGACGAGAAGGTCCTGTTCCTCTCCGATATCCTGCCGACCGGATGGATGGGCGCCGAGAATGCCGAGATCCAGCCCGACGACACCGTTGCCGTTTGGGGCTGTGGGCCGGTCGGCCTGTTCGCGATCCAGTCGGCGATCGTCATGGGCGCGAGCAAGGTGATCGCGATCGACCACTATCCCCATCGCCTCGAACTGGCGAAGCAACTGGGCGCGGAGGTCATCGATTTCCGCAAGACCGATGTGCGCGAGGCGCTGATGGAAATGTCCGGAGGGATCGGCTGCGATGCGGTGATCGATGCCGTGGGCATGGAGGCGCACGGTTTCGCGATCGACAACATGATCGACATCGCCAAGCAGAAGATCGGCATCGGCGCCGACCGGGCAAGCGCGCTGAAACAGGCGATCCTGGCGGTGCGGCCCGGAGGGCGAGTTTCGATCCCCGGCGTCTATGGCGGAATGACCGACAAGTTTCCGCTCGGCGCCCTGATGGAAAAGGGGCTTCAGGTTCGCAGCGGACAGACTCATGTCCAGCGCTACACCAAGGATCTCCTCGAAAAGATCGAGGACGGGACGCTGGATACGACCTTCCTGATTTCCCACCGCCTCCCACTCGAAGAAGCGCCTCGGGGCTACAAGAACTTCCGCGAGGAACAGGATAGCTGGACCAAGGTGGTCCTCAAGCCCGGTATGGAACAGGAGCAAGCCGCATGAGCAAGAACCCGATCGAAAAACTCTCCGGCTTCTGCGTCGTCACCGGCGCTTCCAGCGGGATCGGCCTCGAACTGGCCAAGCTGGCCGCCGATGACGGTTGCTCGCTGTTGCTCGTCGCCGATCGCGACCTCTCCGACGCGGAACGCGCGGTGAAGGATCGCGGGGCCTCAGCGGTGGAAACACTGGAGGTCGATCTCGGAACTAAAGACGGTGTCCAGTCGCTCGTCGAAAAGATCGGCGATCGCCCCGTCGACACGCTGATTGCCAATGCCGGGCACGGGCTCGGGGATGCCTTTCTCACGCAGAAGTGGGACGATATCGCCCATGTCATCGATACCAATGTGAAGGGCACCGTCTCGCTGATCCACAAGGTCGGCGGGGACATGGTCCTGCGGGACAAGGGCCGGATCCTCGTAACCGGATCTATCGCGGGCGACATGCCGGGTGCGTATCAACTCGTCTACAATTCGACGAAGGCGTTCGTGAACGATTTCTGCGTCGGCCTTGCCAACGAATTGAAGAACACGAGTGTCGTCGTGTCCTGTCTGATGCCCGGCGTCACCGATACAAAGTTCTTCGAACGCGCGGGCATGGAGGACACCCAGGCTGGCGAGATGGAGAACAAGGCCGATCCGGTAAATGTTGCGCGCGACGGTTATGAAGCGCTGCTTAAAGGCGAAACGCAGGAGGTCAGCGGGTTCATGAACAAAGTGCAGGACGTGTTCGCAGGGCTGTTGCCCGACACGCTGGTGGCCCAGATGCACCGCCGCCTGGCCAAACCCTGACCCGGTGTTACTTCAAGCGCTTCGCTTGTCCTTACATCGCCGAGAACGAGTGTCCGGGAACTGACTTGCACAGGTTGAGCACGACCGCCCCGCCTTCACGAGGAAGCAATTTTGAGTAAATCGAACGGCGTCGCGACAGGCGAGGCGGTGAACGGCATGGGTGCGCGGGTTCTGCGTATCGTCGAAACGCTGGACGAACGTCCGCTGCTCTACATTGCGAAGGATGAAACCGAGGCGGAAGGTCTGGCCGCTGCTTTGACGGCGATGCTGCCGAATGTGCCGATCGTCCATCTGCCCGCGAGCGACAGGCTGCCTGGGGAGGACGCCCCCTCCTCTCCCGCGAACACCGGCCGCCGGATGGCAGCCCTCAGACGTCTGCGCGCCATTTCCCATGATGGCAACAGCGGCGCGATCGTCGTGATCGCAACCGGCGAAGCAGCCGCCGGACGCTATCGGACACCTGAGGTTTTCGATGCCGCGCCACCGGTTCTGCGTGTGGGAGATGCCATCGATCCCGAGGAGTTTCGAACGGAAGCCGAAGCGCTGGGCTATTTTGCCGACGACCGTATCGACGAACCGGGCGAAATCGCCATCCGTGGCGAGGTGATCGACCTCTATCCGGCCGATGCCGGCAGTCCGATCCGGATCGAGATGAAAGCGGGCCGGATCGAGGCTGTCCATCGGTTCGATCCGGTGACGCAGAAGCGCGGCGAACAGTGCGACGAGATCGAGATCGGACGCGCTACCGAGCCGGAGGGGCCTTCAAACGCCACTTTGCTCGACCACATTCCGCCCGGTGTCGCGATGATGGCTCCCGATGCCGAAAAGCGACGCAAGCGTTTCGTGCGCTTTGCCGAAAGGGCGGCGAAAGAGAGCCGGAGCGAAACCGATGCCGTCACCGACGAGGATTGGCAAACGGCGCTCGCGCAGTGGGGGGGAGACGAGGCCGCCGTGTTTCCGGAGGACCATGGCATCGAAGCGGTGCCGCGCTTTGCCGAAGCGAAATCGACCGCGCGTGCCGTAAAACGCTTCCTGTCGGGCGAGGAGAAGGATGGACGGGCGATCGTCGTGGTCGGAAGCGAGCGCGATCTGCGTTTCCTGCGCGGTCGCCTGAGCGCGGCTCTCCCCTCGCCCGAGACGATCGAAGACATTCGCGAGATGTGGAAGCGCGAGGGCGGCGGCCTCGCTTTCCTGGCGGCGCCGCTGGACCGGGGGGCGCGGTCGTCGCGCCTGACGCTGGTCGCGGCAGCCGACATACTGGGCACGCGTGCGATGATCGAGGCCGTGCCTTCTCCCGCTCACCACGTCGGCCTGGCAGGAGCGGAAATCCGGATCGCCGATCTGGTCATTCACGAGAACCATGGTTTTGCCAAGGTGCTGGGTCTGGAACCGGCGCCCGGAGACGACGAGGGCGAGGTGATCGCACTCGCCTATGCCGATGACGACCGACGTCTCGTCCCGGTACGCGACGCGGGGCTGTTGTGGCGTTATGGCGGCGACAGCGAAAGCGTGAAGCGCGACAAGCTGGAAGGCAAGAGCTGGAACAAGCGCCGCGTCGCGATCGACCAGGCGATCGCCGAAACGGCAGGTTCCCTGATCGCGCTGGCGAAGGAACGCGCGAAGCTGACCGCTCCGTCGATGGCTCCGGATGATGCCGCATACGAACGTTTCGTCGCCGGTTTCCCCTACAACGAAACCGCCGACCAGGCGCGCGCGATCGCGGCGGTGCGCGACGATCTCGCGGCAGGCAAGCCGATGGAACGGCTCGTGATCGGCGATGTCGGGTTCGGCAAGACCGAGGTGGCTCTGAGAGCTGCGGCCATCGCGGCGCTGTCCGGTTATCAGGTCGTCGTCGCCGCGCCGACAACCGTGCTCGCGCGGCAGCATCTCGAGGAGTTCACCCGGCGTTTTGCCGACACCGGCGTGAAAGTCGCAGGGTTGTCGCGCCTGTCGAGTGCAGCGGAAAAGAAGGAGGTGATCGCCGGTCTGGCGGACGGCTCGATCGGTGTGGTGATCGGCACAGCGGCCGTCATGGGCAAGTCGGTCAGCTACGCCAATCTCGGCCTGGTGGTAATCGACGAGGAGCAGCGCTTCGGCGCGGCCGACAAGGCGAAAATGCGAGGCCACAAGAGTGTCCACCTGCTGGTGATGAGCGCGACCCCGATCCCGAGGACGCTCCACCGGGCGATGATCGGGTTGCAGCAAGTCTCCGTCATCGCCACGCCGCCGGCCCGCCGCCAGCCCATCCGCACCAGTATCAGCGCCGTCGATGATGCGACGATCCGCTTGGCTCTGAAACGAGAGAAGATGCGCAAGGGGCAGAGCTTCGTCGTCGTACCGCGCATTGCCGATCTAGCCGACATGCGCAGTATGCTCGAACGCGTGGTGCCCGAACTCAATCTGATCGAGGCACACGGCAAGATGCCCTCTGCCGAGCTCGACGAGGCAATGGTCGGCTTTGGGCGCGGAGAAGGCGACGTGCTGCTGGCCACCAACATCATCGAAACCGGACTCGACGTGCCGCGTGCGAACACCATGATCATTTGGCGATCCGACCGGTTCGGTCTGGCGCAGCTGCACCAGTTGCGCGGACGCGTGGGCCGTGGGCGGCGGCGCGGCCAGGTGATCCTCGCGACTGAAAGCGACGATATTGGCGAGGCGACGCAGAAGCGCCTGCGGACGCTCGCAACCTTCGACCAGTTGGGCTCCGGTTTCTCCATCGCGGGAGCCGACCTCGATCAACGCGGCGGCGGCGATATTCTCAGCGAGGCCCAGGCCGGGCACATGAAACTGATCGGCGTCGAACTCTACCAGCACCTTCTGGAAGGCGCGCTGCGCCGGGCACGCGGCGAGAAGGAGCGCGAATGGTATCCCGAAATCAGAACCGGCGCTGCGGGTACGCTTTCGCCGGAATGGATCCCGGAAGAAGAGGTCCGCCTCAATCTCTATGTTCGCCTCGCCCGCTTGCGCGATCGCTCCGAGCTGGAAGCGTTCGAGGCGGAACTGCTCGACCGGTTCGGAACGCTACCCGATCCCGCGGTCGAACTCATCAACAGAGCGCGTCTGGCCATGCTCGCGATCGAGACCGACATTCGCGCCGTCAATGCCGGACCGGCGGCCATTGCCTTCACCCCGGCCGTGGCGAACAAGAAGATGTTCGAAGACGCCGGAATGGTGGAAAGTGGCGAGCGCTGGCTGGTCAAACCCGACGACGCGTTCGACGATCCGACAGGTACAGCCGTCAACTGTCTGGAAGAGCTCGTCGAAGCATCCTAGTTCATGCCCGAGGAAGGCCAGTTCTCGTTCGGCACGATATGAAGTCTCCGGCGTTAATCACGCAATGCGCGATCGTCTTTTTGTCCTTTTTCAGCACTTGCTTCCCAAGCAAGGTTTGACCACTCTCGCCGGACGCGCCGCCAATGCGCGACGCGGCAAGGCCACCGCTCGCCTTATTCGATGGTTCGTTCGCAAATACGGCGTCGACATGGGCGAAGCCGAAAACGCCGAGATCGAAAGCTATGCATCCTTCAACGAGTTCTTCACCCGCCCCCTGAAAGCCGGACTACGTCCGCTGGCAAAAGCCGACTTCGTCTGCCCAGTCGACGGAACGATCAGCCAGTTCGGGGATATCGAGGACCATCACATCCTTCAGGCGAAAGGCCATCGGTTCACGACGACCGAACTGGTGGGCGGAGACGCCGCGCTGGCAGCCCGTTTTCGCCACGGCAGTTTCGCGAACCTCTATCTGTCGCCGAAGGATTACCACCGCCTCCACATGCCCTGCGATGGCCAGCTAGAGCGGATGATCTACGTGCCTGGGAAGCTGTATTCGGTGAATCCGGTGACCGCACGCGGCGTCCCTAACCTGTTCGCCCGCAACGAACGTGTCGTCTGCGTCTTCAATTCGGATCAGCATGGATCGTTCGTCATGGTGCTCGTCGGCGCGACCATCGTCGGAAGCATGGAGACGGTATGGCACGGCGTCGTCAATCCCAAGCGGACCGGTCGGATTGCCGAATGGGAATACGAAAGATCAAAAGTCGTTCTGGAAAAGGGCGAGGAGATGGGTCGTTTTCTCCTCGGTTCGACGATAATCATGCTGTTCGAAAAGGATAATATCGATTTCAACGCGAACTGGAGACCGGAAGGAAAAGTTCGGCTGGGCGAACTCATGGGCAATCTACCCGGCTGACGATCGCGATGCCATCGTCGCTGGCAGAATTGCCTTGGCGTCTTGAGGTCTGTCGCGATAAGCCAGCAGCCATCTTGACCGAAACGCACCCGATGGAACTCGCCATCGCCACCCGACCGGGCGTACAATCGAAAGGGCCATCATGCGCAGAGCCGCCATCGTCTCACCCATCCGCACACCCGTAGGCAGGTTCCTGGGCACGTTGGCGAGCGTGCCGGCGGGTGAACTCGGCGCCATCATCATTCGCGCGTTGATGGAGCGCAGCGGGATCGATCCCGAGCGCATCGACGACGTGGTCTTCTCGCAAGGATACGGCAATGGCGAGGCACCGGCGATCGGCCGCTGGTCGGCGCTCGCGGCCGGGCTGCCGGTCAGGGTGCCGGGCTACCAACTCGACCGGCGGTGCGGCTCCGGCCTTCAGGCGGTGGTGGACGCGGCGATGATGGTGCAGACCGGCGCGGCCGACGTGGTCCTTGCGGGCGGTGTCGAGAGCATGAGCCAAGTCGAACATTACACGTTGCAGGGCCGCACCGGCAACAAGCTGGGCGCGATCGAGCTGCATGATCGCCTGACCCGAGGCCGCCTGATGAGCCAGCCGATCGAGCGGTTCGGCGTCATTACCGGCATGATCGAGACGGCCGAAAACGTGGCGAAGGACAATGGCATCACGCGCGAAGCGAGCGACGCCTATGCCGTGCGCAGTCACCGTAACGCGGCCGCCGCGTGGGAGGCGGGCAAGTTCGACGCGGAAATCGTGCCGGTCGACGTGCCCCAGCGGCGCGGCGATCCCGTCCGCTTCGCCAAGGATGAAGGCTTCCGTTCCGACGCCTCGATAGAGACGCTCGGCGCGCTCAGGCCGCTGGAAGGCGGCGTGGTCACCGCCGGCAATGCGAGCCAGCAGAACGATGCCGCCGCCGCCTGCCTCGTGGTCGCGGAAGACAAGCTGTCCGAACTGGGGCTGGAGCCGATGGCCTATCTCCACAGCTGGGCGGCGGCGGGGTGCGAGCCGTCGCGCATGGGGATCGGCCCGGTCCCAGCGACCAAACGCGTTTTCGACCGCAGCGGCCTCGGCTGGGACGATATCGGCCTCGTCGAACTGAACGAGGCGTTCGCCCCGCAGGTGCTCGGCGTGCTAAAGCAATGGGGCTGGAGCGAGGACGACAGCCGGCTCGACATGCTCAATGTCAACGGTTCGGGCATATCGCTCGGCCACCCCATCGGCGCGACGGGCATCCGCATTCTCGCCACCATGCTGCACGAGATGGAGCGGCGGCAGGTGCGCTACGGCCTCGAGACCATGTGCATCGGCGGCGGACAGGGCATGGCGGCGATCTTCGAACGCGCGGCGTGAGCGGCGCCGAGAACACAGCCCCGCTCGCTCTGGCGGGCGTGAAGGTCCTCGACCTGTCGCGCGTTCTGGCGGGGCCGTGGTCGACGCAGATCCTCGCCGACCTCGGCGCCGACGTGCTCAAGATTGAGGCGCCCGGCCGGGGCGACGACACCCGCGCCTGGGGCCCGCCTTTCCTGACCAAAGCCGATGGCGAGGAGGAGGCGGAATCGAGCGCCTATTACCTCGCCGCCAACCGCAACAAACGCTCGCTGGCGGTCGATCTGCGCACGGAGGAAGGCGCGGCCCTGATCCGCGATCTCGCCTGCGAGGCGGATATCCTGGTCGAGAATTTCAAGGTCGGCGGCCTTGCGAAATACGGGCTCGATTATGCGAGCCTGTCGAAGCTCAATCCGCGTCTCGTCTACTGCTCGATCACCGGCTTTGGGCAGACCGGCCCCTATGCGGATCGCGGCGGCTACGATTTCGTGGCGCAGGGCATGGGCGGCTTCATGTCGATCACCGGAGAGGCCGGGGGCCAGCCCCTGCGTGCCGGGGTCGCCATGGCGGACCTGTCGACCGGGATGTACGCCACCATTTCGACGCTCGCCGCGCTGCGCCATGCGGAGCGGACGGGCGAAGGGCAGCATATCGACGTGTCGCTGCTCGATACCCAGATCGCCACGCTCGCAAACCAAGCGATGAACTGGCTGGTCGGCGGCATCGTGCCCGGACGGCTCGGCAACCGGCACCCCACCGTGGTCCCCTACAAGACCTTCGAGGTGGCGGACGGCATCATGGTGATCGCGGTCGGCAACGATGCGCAGTTCCGTCTGCTCTGCGAAGAGCTCGGCGTGCCGGAACTGGCCGATGACGAACGCTTCGCCACCGCGCGCGCCCGGCAGGTTAATCGCGATGCGATCGAAGAAATCGTGCAGAACGCGGTTCGCAACTTCGCACGCGACGAGCTGCTCGCGCGGCTGGTGGATCGGGGCGTTCCGGCGGGGCCGGTCAACGATATCGACGAGGTCTTCGCCGATCCCTTCGTCGAGGCGCGCGGCACGGTCCACACCTTCGAGCGCGCCGATGGCACCCGCATCCCGTCGGTCGCCTTCCCGCCGAAGCTCGGCGCGACCCCGGCGCGTTTCGAGCGCCCCCCGCCCCGCGTCGGGGAACACACCCGCGATGCGCTGGCCGACTGGCTGGACCTGTCGGACGAACGGCTGGACGCGCTCGAAAGCACCCGAGCAATCACGCAGCGGCGCCCCTGAGCGCTGTCCGGCTTTCCCGACCCGTCATACGGCGGTTTCGTACGGTTTCCAGGTCAGGTGATGGTTTTCCAGCACCACCAGGTTCTTGGGCCGCACGATCTCGGCCTGCGTCTGGTAGCCCAGGAGCTGATCCGCCGGCAGATCGGGATTGGCGATCATCGAGCGGGTTTCCTCCGAGGTGAAGTCGGACAAGCCGCGTGCGCGCTCCAAATTGTCCTCGTCGAAGATGTGCAGCACGTCGCCTCGCGTGAAATCGCCATCCATCCGCACGACATCGCTACGGTGGATCGGCTCGCCCTGCCCCAACCGCGCCGCGGCCTCGGCGGTAATCACCAGACTGCCCGCCATCTGGAGACGGTTGGCGATCCACGCCTTCCACTGCGAACCCGGTTCGGACTGCGCGACCAGCTGCGTACAGCGGCGCGAACCGTCGAGCACCGAGGTCAGCGGATGCTCCGCCTCGCCATGCGCGATATAGGTGGTGCAACCGGCATTCTGCGCCATGTTGGCGGCCTGTAGCTTGGTCAGCATACCGCCGGTACCAAGCGTGCTCTTGCCCGAAGCGGCGGCGATGTACTCGTTCACGTCGTGCACTTCCTCGACCAGCTGGGCGCCTTCCTCGGAAGGATCGCGGTCGTACAGGCCATCGACCTGCGTCAGGATGATGAACTCGTCCGCCTCGACCATCTGGGCGATCTTGGCCGCCAGGCGATCGTTGTCGCCCACGCGGATTTCCTCGGTCGTGATCGTGTCGTTCTCGTTGACGATGGGCACGATCCGCGACTTGAGCAGCCGGTTCACGGTGTTGCGCGTGTTGAGATAGCGGCGGTGATCCTCGAAATCGCCGAGCGTCAGCAGGACCTGCGCGATCTCCAGCCCGAATTCGTGGCCGATCTGCTTGTATGCGTTGAGGAGCTGCGGCATCCCGCAGGCGGCGGCCGCCTGCTTGTCGCTGAGGCCAGCGGTTTCCGGGCGCGCGCCGACGGTCCGAAGACCGAGCGCGACGGCACCGGACGAGGCGATGATGACGTCGTATCCATCGTCCCGCAGCCGAGCGATATCGTCCATCAGGCGCTGCATGAAGCCGAAACGCGGGGTCAACCTGTCCGCATTGGCGAGAAGGCCCGAGCCGATCTTCACGACGAGTCGTTTCTGCGAAGCCATGATAATTCCTATTCTTCTCTTGAAAAAAAGCGGACCCGATCTAGGTAATTATTGTGCAGTGCACAACCGCGGTTCGGAAAAAAGTTCTCACGCCGCAAATACGGTGGATTACGCGGTCTCTGCAACGCGAGATTTTTGAATGGAAATTGACGATACGGAGTTGCCTCTTGCGTCATTTCAACAGATTACCTGAGGGGTATTAGACATTGAATATTCTGATGATCGGCTGCGGAAAGATGGGCGGCGCTTTACTCAAAAGCTGGATCAAGAGCGGCGACGATTACACGATCGTCGATCCTGGACTGGAAAGCGCGCCGGACGGTGCCAAGCTGGTGAAAAGCAAGGCGGATCTCGCCGACAGCCGGTTCGATGTGATCGTCGTCGCCATCAAGCCGCAAATGATCGACGACATCCTGCCCGCTTATTCGGACATGCTAATCGAAGACGGTTACCTGCTGTCCATAGCCGCCGGTTGCTCCATCGCGCGCCTGAAAAAAGCTTTTGACGATCAGCCGGTCGTGCGGGTCATGCCGAACTTGCCTGCAGCGATCGGGCAAGGCGTCAGCGGTATCTGCCCCGGCCCCGATGCGGGCGACGCCCATGTCACCCACGCCCGGGCGCTGATGGAACACGCAGGGTCCGTGGTCGTACTTGACGATGAGGACGCGCTGGACCGCTTCACCGCGATCGCGGGGTCGGGGCCCGGCTATGTCTTCGAACTCGCCCGAACCTATGTCGCGGCGGCCATGGAACTCGGCTTCGAGGAGGCCGAAGCGCGCGAAATGGTGCTGGGCACGCTCGCCGGTACGGTCGCGATGGCCAAGCAAGGCGACGAGCCGCTCGAGGAGCTTCGCGATTCGGTGACCAGCAAGAATGGAACGACCGCTGCGGGGCTCGATGCGCTGAACGGCGGCGGCGACCTTGACCGGTTGCTCCAGGCGGCAACTCGCGCCGCCTACGACCGTGCGGTGGAGATGCGTTGAGAAACCGCGGCTCCGCCCCGAACGAACACGAATTTACAGGACACACGCCATGACCGACCAGAAACTCGATCCGCAGATCCACATCGTCCAGCTCGGCGAGCGTGCCCGCGCCGCCTCGCGCGTGCTTCTCGGCGCCAGCACCGAACAGAAGAACACCGCACTGCGTGAAGCCGCCAAGGCCCTGCGCCAAGCGACGCCGAAGCTGGTCGAGGCGAACGGCCGCGACGTCGACAGCGTCCGGGGCAAGAAGCCCGATTCCTTCATCGACCGCCTCATGCTTGACGAGGACCGTATCGAGGGAATGGCAAGCGCGCTGGAACAGATCGCCGAACTGCCCGACCCGGTGGGCCGCAAGCTCGCCACCTTCGAGCGTCCGAACGGCCTGACGATCGAACGGGTGGCCGTTCCGATCGGGGTGATCGGGATGATCTACGAATCGCGCCCCAATGTCGGCGCCGATGCCAGCGCGCTCTGTCTCAAGTCCGGCAATGCCGTGATCCTGCGCGGCGGTTCGGAGAGCCGCCATTCGACGCGCGAGATCGTCGCCTGCATGCAGGCCGGCCTGCGCGCCGCCGATCTGCCCGAGGATGCCGTCCAGACCGTCCAGACCACCGATCGCGAGGCGGTCGCGGCGCTGCTGCGCGCGGTCGACCACGTCGACCTGGTGATCCCGCGCGGTGGACGCGGTCTCGTCGAATTGGTGCGCGATCAGGCGAAGGTGCCCACCCTCCTCCACCTCGACGGCAACTGCCACAGCTACATCCACAAGGACGCCGATCTGGAGAAATCGGTCGCCATCGTCCGCAACGCCAAGTTGCGCCGCACCGGTGTGTGCGGTGCGACGGAGAGCGTGGTCGTCGACAGCGCGCTTGCCGAACAGGCGATCCCGATGCTGCTCGACGCGATGCCGGATTGCGAATTCCGCGGCGATGATCGCGCGGTCTCGGCCGACGCCCGCGTAAAATCCGCCAGCGACGAGGATTTCGACACCGAGTTCCTCGACGCGATCGCCTCGATCAAGGTCGTCGACGGGCTCGATGAGGGGATCGCTTTCGTCGCCGAACATTCCTCGGGCCATACCGACGCAATCCTCACCGAAGACAAGGACGCAGCGCGCCGCTTCATGACCACGATCGACAGCGCCGTGGTGATGCACAACGCCTCGACCCAGTTCTCCGACGGCGGCGAGTTCGGCATGGGTGCGGAAATCGGCATCGCCACCGGCAAGATGCACGCCCGCGGCCCCGTCGGCCTCGAACAGCTGACGAGCTTTAAATATCTCGTGATGGGAGACGGCCAGACGCGGCCGTGAGCGGCCTTTGATCCCGAAAACACCCACACGCCCGACAACAGGTACACGACATGAAAATTTTGATCGCAGGCTCCACCGGAAAGACCGGCCTCCGCCTCACCCGACAACTCGATAATGCGGGCCATCAGCCGATCGCCATGCACCGCTCCTCGTCCGACACATCGAAACTGCCCGACGGGGTAGCCAAACGCGAAGCCGATCTGACGCAGCTGCCGGACGATGTGTGCGATGGCGCGGAGGCGGTCGTTTTCGCTGCCGGTTCGGGTGGCGATACGAGCGCGGAAATGACCGACAAGGTCGATCGCGACGGCGCGAAGAAACTGGTCGATCTCGCTGCGAAGAGCGGTGTCGGCCACTTCGTGATGCTGAGTTCGGTCGGCGCGGATGATCCCGATCCCGAATCCGATCTCGCCCACTATCTCCAGGCCAAGCACGAGGCGGACGAGCATCTCAAGGCGTCGGGGCTGTCATACACCATCGTACGCCCGGTCTCGCTGACCGACGACGATGGCTCGCGCAACATGCGGCTCGGCGACGAAGTGAATCCGCAAGGCAAGGCCGCTCGCGGCGATGTCGCCGCCATCCTGGCGCGCGCGGCAACCGATGCGGCGCTTGCTGGCAAGGTCTTCCTGATGGAAAGTCTGGACTGACCGCTTCGCATACGAAGCTGGTAGCGGAGGAGGAGCATATAGCGAACATATAACGTTCTGACATTGCTCGTTTTTTCCGCCCGCCTCTTGGAAAATACCCCCACCGATACCCCCAGAATCCCGAATTTGCGCCAAACCGTTACGAGGGTGCGATCGGCCGACTAATGTTCGAAAATTGGCAGTTCAACCGCCTCATTGAACGGCGGAAGTTGGGCCGCTAGCGGTCTGTCCGGTTTTGAACATGATTTGAGTTGAAGCGGACATCCATCCGTGCAGATTTAAGACCGATTACTTGTCTACCGGCGACTGATGCACTGCTGAAAGCTTCGCGAGATAACGCCCGCCGAAGCGCAAGACCAGTCGGCGCAGGACGAAGAAAAACCCGTTCGATGGCACGAACATCTGCGATTTGAGCCACACGGTCTTGCGCTGTTTTTCAATGTAGGGGCGCAAGCCCCTTCCCAACTTTTCAGCGCGGCGGGCACATTGCCGTTCTGAGCGGCAAGGGCTTCACCCAGTTGCTGCCCGCCCATCAACCCGGCTGTCGCGCCCATGCCGGAAAACAGCGTGAGGCACCATGCGCTGTCCCCCACCAGCACCACGCGGCCCTTGTGCCAGCGGTCCATCTCCACCGTGTGGACCGAATCGAACAGATAGTCGGGCGCGTTGGACAGATCCTCCAGCGCTTCCTCCACGATGGAGTGGGGCTCCATATCGGCAAAGACATCGCGCAGCGTTTCCACCGCAGGCCGTTCGAACTGCGCATCTACATCCTTGGTGCGATAGGCAAAGAACGCCGTCGGCGTATGATCCTGCAGCGGGAAGACCCAGAGCGAGCGTTTATCCTGATTGAGGATTACTCCGTCGCGCTGGCGGAATGTCTCCATCTGTTCTTCTAGCTGATAAGCGCAGATCACCGCATCCAGCGAATGCATGAACTTCTCTTGCGGGCCGAACACCAGCTTGCGCACGGTGAAGCGCAGGCCATCGGCACCGATCACCAGGTCGAAGCGCTCGATCGTTGAACTGCCGTCTTTCGTATCCAGCGTCACATCGACGCCGTCCGCGCGCTCAACAATGGCCACGGGGCTTGTGCCGAACCGGATTTCGACCTGCCCGTCGACGCCGTTCCACAACCCTTCTTCGATATCACCGCGCAGCAGCGTGGCAGGCCGGGTCGGCTGGTCGGCGAACCCGGCTACGCGCACACGTCTGCCGTCTTTCGTCATGTGCCAATTCGGCGAGGCTTCGGGCGTGCGGATATGGATGCCGGGCAGCACGCCCAGCCTTTCCGCCGCATGTTTGCCCGCATCCTGAAGGCCGATGAAATAGCCGCCTGTCCGCCGCTCAGGCGCGCGTTCGACGATGACGGGTTCCCACCCGGCCTTCTTAAGCGACATGGCGCTGGCCATTCCGGCGATGCCGAGGCCGACGATAAGAGCGCGTTGAGTCATGATTGCTGTATCCTTCCTGTCGGGGGTGAGGGGCGAAAGCCCCTGCGCCCGAACCGATATGAACACTGTATAGATACCTCGCGCGCTTTTTGTCTAGACACTGTTTAGATTGCGTGCCAGATTGCCCTCATGACCAAGACGAAACGCGACAGCTATCATCATGGCGACCTGCGCAGCGCGCTGATTTCCGCCGCGGAAGAGATCATCGCCGCAGAAGGCGTGGAAGGCTTCACGCTGCGCAAGGCAGCGCGCAAGGCGGGCGTATCCCCCGGCGCGCCAACGCATCATTTCGGCAGCATGGCGGGCTTGCTGACGCAGGTGGCGCGGCGCAGTTACGAGGCACTGGCCAAGCAACTGGCAGGCGCGGCAGAGGGGCTGGAAGGCAACGCGGCGCTGCGCGCGCTGACCGCCGTCTATGTTAGGTTCGCGCGCGACAACACGGGCCGTTTCCGCCTGATGGGCCGCACCGACTTGATCGAATTGGAGGACGATGACCTGCGGGCTGCGGTCTATCGGGCGATGCGCCCGCTCGCCGCCGCCGCTGCCGGAACACGCGGCCTCGGCGTGCCGACCCCCGAGTTCGAGCGACTGGATCCGCGCCTGATCGCCGCCATCGCCCCCGCGCACGGACTGGCGCATCTGGCCACCGAAGGACGGCTGGCCGCGACAATGCGGTCGGGAGAGGTGGACGCGCAGGCGCAAGACGCGTTGGTGGACGAGGTTTTGCGCGCGCTGTGGCCTTGAAGCAAACCGCCCAAACCGATAGCCGCTACGCAATACTGATCACGCTGAACGCGAGCGAGCCATATGCTACGACTTCGGTTTCTTGCTGTGCCTCGATATCTGACGCTGGAGGCGCGCGCGTGTCCTACCCGCCTGCTCGGGCAAACAGGACAGCTCTCCAGCGCAGGAAGTTACCTGTACTACAATGGTGAGCACGTCTGCTGTTGAAAAACCGCCACTCGCGCGCCAAACATTCCCCCAAAATGCGTAAGATCCTCGCCTTTTTCCACGCTTTGCTGGCAACCGTACTGCTCACTTGCGGCGTCGCAGCTTTCGCCGCGACGTCGATTCTTCCGTCGTCCGGGGACGCCGCCGAGGCGCAGGTGGCGATGGATCCCTTCGGGCGGGAAACGCCGCGATCGACCGTGACCAATCTGCTGGGCGTGCTGGCGAGCGAAGATCCTGGTGCCCTCGATCCCTATCTCGACCTGCCTGCCGGTATGGATCGTGCAGAGGTCGTGCCGCGCCTGCGCGCTGCGCTCGATGCGGGCGGGACGCTCGCCACCTATCAGGAACTGGCCAACGAGCCCAACGGGCGGCTCGACGATGGCCTCGGCCCGACACGCGAACAGGTCGGGACACTCGCCGGGGGCGAGATACCCATCCTGCTGACACAGAGCAGCGGCACGGACGGGCCTGCCATCTGGCGGCTGTCGGCGGAAACGCTACAGGCGCTCCCGGATATCGAACCGCAGGCGATCCCGGAAGAAGAGGCTATCGTCGCCGGTGCCCCTGCGCTGGATTGGGTCAAGCTGCTGGGACTATTGGTCGCCGTCTTCATCGCGACCCGGTTGCTGGCCGCGCTGGTCCTGCTCGGTCTGCGGCAGGTCCTCTCGCGCGATGGGGCGGTGTACCGGGTCCTCGATGCCGCCCTGCCGCCGCTGGCGCTGGTTGTCACCATCGTCGGTTTCCGGCTGTGGTCGGACGCTGCGCCGATCTCGATCGTCGCGCGTCAGGTCGTGCTGCGCTATCTCGGCATTGCAGCGTGGATCGTGTTCCTGTGGTTCCTGTTCCGCCTGGTCGATGCGCTCGCCCGGTGGCTGTCGCTGCGCATGACGCGGCGCGCGCGGTACCAGAGCGCGTCTGTCATCGTCTTTGCCCGCCGGGTTATCAAGGCCGGACTGTTGGTCCTGGGGGCGCTCGGCATCCTCGACACGCTCGGCTTCGATGTCACCGCTGGTGTGGCGGCGCTCGGCATCGGCGGTCTGGTCTTGGCGCTGGGTGCACAGAAGACGGTCGAGAACCTGGTCGGCACCGTATCCGTGCTGGCCGACCGGCCGGTGCAGGTCGGGGATGTGTGCAAGGTCGGCGATGTGCTCGGCACGATCGAGGATATCGGGATGCGGTCGACCCGGATCAGGACGCTGGAACGAACCGTCGTCACGATCCCCAATGGCGATTTTTCCTCACGCCAGATCGAAAACTATACCAAGCGCGAACGTTTCCTCTTCAACGAGACGATCGGCCTCGAATACGCCTTGGATGCGGCCAAGCTGCGTGAAGGGATTGGCCTGATAGCAGAGGCGCTCGCACAGAACGAGCACATCGCCCCGGAGCCGCGCCGGGCGACATTACGTTATTTTGCAACGGACTCGCTGGCGATCGAAACCTTTGCCTACATCATGACCGCCGATTTCGACGAAAGCCTGAGAATCCGCAACGATCTCATGCTCGACATCTACGAGCGATTGGAACAGGCAGGCATCGGGTTCGCCTTCCCGACACAGACCCTTTACCTGCGCAAGGACGAAACCGGGCAAGGGTGACGCGGTATGGTGGCGGTCACGCAACGCTATCCGGCTGACGGTTCGCCGAACATGATCTGCCTGAAGACCTTCACGTAACTTTCTTCCGGCTGGGTGCCGTCGCCCGATCGCAAGACCGCGGTATGCCAGAGTATGAGCAAGGTTTCGGTGATGACATCGGCGGGCAAGCGGAGTGGCTGCCCAAACTGGGCGGCCAGGCCTTCGATCAGAACCCGGAACTGGGCCGTTACACGCGCCTCCGCAGCCTTGTACTGCGCGCGGAATTCCGGGTTGCGAAAGGCATAGAGCTGCAATTCCAGCGCCAGCGCCGCCCAGGCCTGGCGATCGGGGATGTCGGCTAGCCACGCAGCAAGCGTTTGCATGGCCTGGTCGATATCGGCTTCCGGGATCGAGGCGGCGAGGTCTTCCAGTCGGTCCCGCTGTTCGGCCAAGTGACCTTCCATGACTTCGAGCAGCAGCAACTCCTTGCTCTCGAAGTTCGAATAAAAGGCGCCTTGCGTAAATCCGGCGTCGGCGCAGAGCTGGCGCACGGAAAGTGCCGGGATGGAATGGGCGATCATCAGCCGCTCGGCCGATTCGATCAGCTTGGCGCGTGTTTCCGCCTGGCTTTGCCGACGCGATTTGGTGGTGTTTTCGCCGCTCATGGTGCTCGATCCGTCTCAAAAGTCCTGATTTTCGGAACCAAATTTTCAGATATCACTTGATATTTCAAATGCCCGGCCAGAGGATCGGTTTCCCGTCGATCCTTTTCAGCAGGCAAAACAGGCAGGAGTTGTTGCCCATGCAGCCCATACGGTTCACCCCTGATGTCGAGCAAGTCGATCCCGACGAACAGCGGCTGACGCGCGAGATCGTCGAACAGATGAATGCGACGGCGCGCAACGCGTTCGAACGGCATCGGCACGCCCATCGCGATGCCCATGCGAAATCGCACGCGATCCTTAAGGGTAGCATGACCGTGCACGACGGTCTGTCGGCTGAGCTTGCGCAGGGCATCTTCGCTTCTCCGAAGACCTACGAGGTCGTCGCGCGGCTTTCGTCCGCGCCGGGCGATATCCATTCGGACGAGGTTCCGGCCCCGCGCGGTTTCGCGATCAAGGTGATCGGCGTTCCGGGTGACCGGCTTTCGCCCGACATCGGTGGCGAGAACCAGGATTTCCTGATGGTGAATTTCCCGGTGCTCGCCTTCGGCACGATCCCGAAATACAAGCAGATGCTGGGTCTGCTCGAAAAGAACGCGCATGCGCCCGATTTCTTCCAACGCCTCGTTGCCGGCGTGGCGCGCGGCGCGAAGGATGCGGTGGAAGCGGTGGGCAAGGTGCCGAGCGCGACGCTCGAAGGGTTGGCGCGCGACAACAATCATCCTCTCGGCGAAACCTATCATACGCAGGCTGCTGTCCGGTTCGGCGACCATGTCGCCAAACTGTCGCTCGCCCCGAAATCCCAATCCGTGCGCGATTTGACCGGTCGGGATCTCGAAGACGTCCAATATTCGACCATGCGCGACGTAATCGGCGATTTTTTCCGCGCGAACGGCACCGAATATGAATTGCGCGCGCAGCTCGGCACCGATCTCGAAACGATGCCGGTGGAAGATGCTGCCGTGTTGTGGGAAGAGGAAAAGTCTCCCCATCGTGCCATCGCCACGCTGCGCTTCGACAGCCAGGACCCCTACAGCCCGCCACGCCAGGTTTTCGGCGACGATGTGCTGTCGTTCAATCCATGGAACGGCGTCGAGGCGCATCGCCCGCTGGGCGGCATCATGCGCATTCGCCGCGCGGCCTACGAACGGTCCAGCACCTATCGTCACGCCCAGAACGATCGCCCGCGCACAGAGCCGCAGGCCCTGTCCGACATTCCCGATTGACCACCAAGCGCAAAAGGAGCGCGCCATGACCAGAAGCACCGATCCGCGTCTCGCCGATGAGAGCAAGCCCGAAGAAATCCGCCGCCGCGCGCGAGAGCTGGCAGAAGACCTGCCGCAGCTCGCGAAAATCGCGCTGGAAGCGATGATCCGCGACCACAATCCCGATTACAAGGGTACCGCCAATAAGGCGGGTCGCGCAGGCATGCAGTCGGGCAATGTGTCCGAACTGACCGCCATCGCCAAGGTCAAGCCCGGCGGGGCGGACCGCCTGCGCCGCATCTTCGACCTCACCAACGGCAATATGGACGGCGCGCAGCGGGTGTCGACCTTGCACGATATGCGCTTCGTATTTTTCGACGACGACACGCGCATCCTGTTCGCCACAACCTATGATGGCGACTGGGACACCTATATCAACGATTTCGCCACCAAGATTCCGGGGTTGATGGACCTGCTGTTCGCCAATGTCGAAGGCTGGCCGGGGATCGACAGCCCCAAGGTGAAGGACTTTATCGCCGATCACCAGATCGATGCATCGGGATGGTTTGTGGCCAATCCGCAAGTGACGGTTGTGGATACACGTCGGTACCAGCGGATGGAGCACGCGCTGGAGGACTTCCTCGAAAAATCCCGGGCGAATGCGGATACGGACCCCGCCACGCGCAAGGCTCTCGACGAGCTGAGCACGGCCATCGCGCAACCCGAAGGCGTGGATTATTGACATGGGCATTCTGCAAGAACTTTCCGCCCGCTTCCGCCCGGACAAGGTCAAGCTCCAGCTCGACGATATCCAGGCGCTGATCCTGCGATCCCGGCCCGAACCCTATGTCGGCATCCATTCGATGATCCATGTCGACGAGCCTGCCGGCGGGCGGGATCTTTTACGCCGTTTGGCCGACCATATTCCTGCTGCATCGGGTTGGACGGACGAACTGGATTCGTGGACCGGCGTCGCCATCAGCTATGACGGCTTGGAGGCACTCGGGCTGCCCCAGACCTCGCTGGCGAGTTTTCCGCTGGCCTTCCAGCAGGGCATGGCCGCTCGTGCCGAGCAGCTGCGCGATTTCGGCGAAAACGCGCCCGAAACATGGGAGGATCCCTATCGCCCCGGCACTTGCCATATCGCATTGACCATTTATGCGCGCGACGACGATGCGCTCGACGACGTGCTGGCAAAGGCCGAGGCCGAACTGGAAAAATCCACCGGCATCACGCTGATCGGTACGCACCGTTTCGGTGCCGACGAGGACGCAAAGAACCCCTTCGGCTTTCGCGACAGCATTTCGCAGCCGTTGGTCGACGGGAGCGGGGTCGACCCCTTGCCCGGTCAGGAGCGCGCGATCGCGCCTGGAGAATTCATTCTGGGCGAGAACAGCGAGACCGGTAGCCCGCTCGCCATGCCGCAACCCGCACCGCTTGGGCGCAACGGGTCATACATCGTGCTGCGAAAATATCAGAGCCGCGTCGGCGCGTTTAACGACTTCCTGCGCGAGCAATCCGCCGACGAAGGAGAGCAGGATTATATAGCCGCGAAGATGTTCGGCCGGTGGCAGAGCGGTGCGCCATTGCCGTTAGCGCCGGACCGGGACGATCCGGAACTCGGCGCCGATTCCCGACGCAACAACGACTTCTCCTACGAAGACGATCATCGCGGCCTCGTCTGCCCGCACGCCGCGCATATGCGCCGCCTCAATCCGCGCGACAGCCAGCTTACGATCCTCAGCGATGTGAACATCCACCGCATCATCAGGCGCTCATCTACCTACGGTCCGAAATGGAGCCGCGACGTGACGTCGGAGTCCGATGCGCAGGAGGATCGCGGGCTGTTCTTCATTTTCATCAGCGCCAGGGCATTCGATACGATCGAATTTCTCCAGCAGGAATGGATCAACCGTGGCAACTTCGTCGACCTGGGCGAAGAACGGGATCCGATCGTCGGTCTGCACCAGACGCCCGGGACTTTCACCATTCCCGAAACGCCGGTGCGCCGAAAAATCGATGACGTGACCACCTTCAACCGGCTGCGCGGCGGAGAATACATGTTCATGCCCTCGCTCACGGCCCTGCGCTGGATTGGCGACGGCGCATGGGACGAAGGCGCGAGCCCATGAACCCACAGAGGGGGCAGGAGGGCGGTTCGGCTTTCGTCTATCCCATCACGGTCGGCCCTGATGCGATCGACGAGCTCGATCACGTCAACAATGCGGTCTATCTGACCTGGGTGCAGCAGGCGATCACCGCCTATTGGGTCGCACATGCGCCGGCGGAGGAGGTCGTAAAGATCGCATGGATCGCCCTGCGCCACGACATCAGATATCGCAGCGAGGCGTTTCTCGGCGACCAGCTCGAGGCGAAAGTCCTCCTCAGGGGCTTTCGTGGGTCCCGCTCGCAATTCGAAATACAGTTCAGCCGCGGCAGCGTGTCTGTCGCCGAAGTGGACACGACCCTGTGCTGCATCGACCGAGAAACACGGCAGCTGCACCGCATCACGCACGAGTTGGCGAGGCATTTCGCCATTGTAGCTTAATGCACACGGCTTCTTGCCCTTTTTCTCCGAGCCATTTGACAATCCCAACGCGAAGGCCCGAAAACAGTATAAGTTCTATTAATCGCAGCCTCACAACTATCCCCGTTCTAGCGAGGATACCGACCCGTTATCGTTGCATTTGTTATGCAATGCCTCGGCGCTGCCGACCAAGGCGGTCGCAATAGGAGCGCACATTTGCAGCGATCCCTTGTGCTGAACCGACGCCCACTCTCGGGGGGTCAGTACGCCGATCGCAAGGAGTGGTTGCTAAGGTGCGAAGCTGCCATCTGGGCTGATGCTGACGAGAGGCAGCTTTCGGAAAAGATTCAAGCGAGCTCAAATGGCCGACATTAAGGCGCAAGGCTGCCTTAAAAAATCGCGAAGACGGACCAAAGATTGATCCATCGCAAGGAACCGGATCGCGGGGACGCTAGTGAGAGCATGTGCCCCGGTCCGACCAGTCTATCACTACGAACGTCGACCGTCTCGAACTTCGCCGCCTGCGGATGGCGCACAGCCCTCCAATCCTTCGGGGCGGTTTCCGCCCCTTCTTTCTCGGGACTGCCATGTGGGCGCTAGTCGCGCTTACGCTCTGGCTGGCGATCCTCTTCGGATTGGTCTCGCCTCAGCTGATCGAGGATCCCCTTGCTTGGCACCGGCACGAGATGCTGTTCGGTTTCGCCGGTGCCGCGATCGCCGGGTTCGCGCTCACGGCGGTGCCGAACTGGACCGGACGTCTGCCCATAGCAGGCCGCGCGCTGGCAGGTCTGTCCGGCCTCTGGCTCATGGGAAGGATCGTCCCGTTGACCACTGCGGGGCACCCGGTGGTCTCGGCGCTCCTCGATGGTGGCTTCCACGTCGTGCTGGCCTTCGTGCTCGGACGGGAGATCGTCCGGAGCGGCAACCGTAACCTTCCGGTCGTCGCCATCATCGCCACCTTCGGCATCGCCAGCACACTGGATCGGTTCGAGATGGGGGGGGTCTTCGAATTCGGGGCGACCGGATGGCGTGGTGGCCTGGCTCTGGTCGTGATGCTGATCGCGCTGATCGGAGGAAGGATCGTTCCCAGCTTTACGCGGAATTGGCTCGCCTCGCAAAAGTTCGAGGGCCGCCTTCCGGCACAGGCGGACCGCTTCGACCTCGCCATCATGGTCCTCGGGGGCCTGGCGCTGCTGTCCTGGCTGGCGCTTCCCGGATCTCTCGCATCGGGTTGGCTGCTGCTTGGCGCGGGGATCGGACACACCCTGCGGCTGGCCCGCTGGCAGGGGTGGCGCTGCGCGTCCAACGCGCTCGTGGCGATCCTCCATATGGGCTATGGCTGGCTATCGGCAGGGCTGATGCTGCTCGGTCTGGCCGCCTTCGACCTCGTGACGGAAACCTTGGCCGTGCACGCCCTGACCACCGGAGCGATCGCGACCATGATTCTCGCGGTGATGACCCGAGCGACCCTGGGCCATACGGGCCGACCGCTTGCGGCGAGTGGAATCACGAGGCTCTCGTATGTCCTCATCACCGTTGCCGCCGTCGCGCGCGTGCTGGCCGGTCTCGCGATCGCGCCGTCCCACGCGCTGATGGCCGTGGCGGGGGCCGCGTGGTGCGCCGCCTTCGCCCTGTTTCTCCTCGAATACGGACCGATGCTGTGGTCGGCACGACTGAATGATCACAGGGTAGCCGGGACATGACTGCGTACAGGCGTTTTTTGGCAACCGCGATGGTCGCGGTGGCGGCTTCCGCCATCCTCTTCGCGCTGTCCTTCGTCGCGACCCCGGTGAAGTTCCTCGCCGATGGCGTACCGGTCGAGCACCTGCTGGCCGTCGGAAGGGTCACGTTCCGGGCCTCGGCAGCATCGGAGGCCGTCCTCCTCCTCCTCCTCGTCATCCTCGCACGGGGCAGGTCCCGCATCGCCGCATGTTCGGTCGCCGCCCTGCTGGCGTTCCAGTGGCTCGTCCTCATGCCCGATCTCGACGCGCGTACGCTCGCCCGCATGTCGGGAAGGGTCATGCCGTCCTCCGGACTCCACGGCTGGTGGATCGCACTGGATGTCCTGCGCATCGTCCTCTACGCCGCGATCGCCAGAGCCGCGATCGCCCGGGCCATGATGCGGGTCGGCAAAACGCCGCCCGCGGCGAACGACTTGGAAAGGGGACCGCCGACCGCTATCTGATGCCGATGGACGATACCGGAACGAGCGACGAACTGAACTTTTGCCAGGCCTGCTCGATCCGCAACCGGGCCATCTGCGCCGACCTCGACGACACCGAGATCGCGCTGCTCAACCGCATCGGTCGCAGGAAGCATCTCACCGCCGGAGAGTCCCTCCTTTGGGAAGGCGACGAAGCGGTCTTCGTCGCGAACGTCGTCACCGGCATGCTCAAGCTGTCCACGACGACCGGCGACGGGCGCGAGCAGATCCTCGGCCTCTCCTATCCGTCCGACTTCCTCGGCCGGCCCTATGGCGAGACGACCCCGTACGATGCGCAGGCCCTGACGGATGCTACGGTCTGCATCTTCCGCCGGGTCGACTTCGAGCGCTTCGCGCACGAACACCCCCGGCTCGAACGCAAGCTACTCGAGCGGACCCTGGGGGAACTGGACAGATCGAGACGCTGGATGCTGCTCCTCGGGCGCATGTCGGCCGAAGAAAGGCTCGCCACCCTCCTGCTGGAGATATCCGAACGCCTGGCGGCGAGCACGTGCGGAGGCGACGCATCGCCGCTCGACGTCTTCGAACTCCCCGTGTCGCGCCAGCAGATCGCGGACATCCTGGGACTGACGATCGAAACGGTGAGCCGACAGTTCACCCGTCTGCGGGAGGACGAGATCATAGGGATGAGGGGAAGAAGGGAAGTCGAGGTCCTGCGACGCGATCTTCTCGAAGCCATCGTGGGCTAGAGCACCTGCGGACGCTCGCGGAAATTCCGGCGCGTGCAGGCTTTCGCGTTTGACCTGAATCAAGGACCCGACCGCATCGGCATGCGAACGGCGACCCGAAGGGAAACCGGAGGTCCGCCATCTTGTCGCAAGAAGCTTCCAGCCGGACCCGCAACACCGGTCACTCGAGGATACATGCCTCGCATCCGTTGTCCGCGTTCCTGCCGACACGGCAGCTCCGCGTTCCGCAGGGAGACTTCGACGACGAGATAGGGACGGACGGAAGGACCATCGTCTACATCGAGGAAGGGGTGGTCAAGCTCGTCGGACACCTCGGAGCGGACCGGGAACAGATTGCCGCGTTCGCGTTCGAGGGGGACGTCCTCGTCGTCCCGGCCCATGTGTCCACTCCGCATACGCTCCACGCTTTGGAGGACAGCGTCGTGCACTTCCTGCGATCGGACGATCTGCTTCCGAAGGGAAGACCGGCCATGGGCGCGGGACAGCTGCTCGACCGCATCCTCGCCGATCTCGGGCGCTCCCGCGAACTGTCCGCCCTCCTCGGCAGGAAGTCGGCCCGAGAACGAATCTGCGGCTTCCTCGTCGAGATGGAGAAACGCATCGGAAGACGGGAGAACGGAGCCGTCATACTCGATCTGCCGATGTCGCGAAGGGAGATCGGCGACCATCTCGGGCTCACAATCGAGACCGTCAGCCGGCAGCTGACCGATCTCCGGGAACGAAGCGCCATCGCGACGTGCGGAAGGTCACGCATCGACATCCTCGATCCGCAAGGCCTGCGTGCGCTCGCCGGCTCGGTTGATTGAGGCGACCAATCTTTTCCCGAATTTGACCTCGATCAATGCAGTGCGCGCGGTGGCCCCATAGGCATGGATCGAAGCGATCGGAGCGACAGATGCAGGCAGAAGCGGCCCTGGGGCGGGCGGGACTATGGTTCGGTGTCCTCATTCTCTCGATAGTCATGGCCGCCACGGCGCGCGATCCGGGCTTCGCTGCCCACGCGACGATCATCGGCGTCGTGGCCTTCGTGCTCATGTGGATGTCGGCTGTCCGGTTCGACCCCATGGGCCGTGCGCGCGGCTTCTTCCGGATTCCCGAAGGACCTTCCCGATACGATGACGATCCGGTCCGCTGGGGCGTCCTCGCCACCATGGCATGGGCGCTTGTCGGCATGCTCGCCGGGGTATTCATCGCCTCGCAGCTTGCCTTCCCACAGCTCAACATCGAGCCATACTTCAACTTCGGACGGGTCCGACCACTCCACACCTCGGCGGTGATCTTCGCCTTCGGCGGCAACATTCTGATCGCGAGCAGCTTCTACGTGGTCCAGCGGACCTGCCGCGCGCAGCTCGCCTTCCCCGCGCTCGCGCGGTTCGTCTTCTGGGGTTACCAGCTGTTCATCGTCCTCGCCGCCTCAGGCTACCTGTTCGGCGTCACGCAGAGCCGCGAATACGCGGAACCCGAATGGTACGTCGACCTGTGGCTGACCATCGTCTGGGTCGCCTACCTGATCGTCTTCGTCGGCACGCTCGCCCGCCGGACCGAACCGCACATCTATGTCGCCAACTGGTTCTATCTCTCCTTCATCATCACCATCGCGATGCTGCACATCGTCAACAACCTGGCGGTGCCCGTCTCGCTGAACGGATCGCTGTCGTTCTCCGCCTTCGCCGGCGTGCAGGACGCGCTGACGCAGTGGTGGTACGGACACAACGCCGTGGCGTTTTTCCTGACCGTGCCGTTCCTTGCCATGATGTACTACTTCGTGCCCAAGCAGGCCGAACGTCCGGTCTACAGCTACCGGCTCTCGATCATACACTTCTGGTCCCTGATCTTCCTCTACATCTGGGCCGGGCCGCACCACCTCCACTACACGGCGCTCCCCGACTGGGCACAGACGCTGGGCATGGTGTTCTCGGTGATCCTTTGGATGCCCAGCTGGGGCGGGATGATCAACGGGCTCATGACGCTCAACGGGGCATGGGACAAGGTCCGCACCGATCCGATCATCCGGATGATGGTCATGGCGATGGCCTTCTACGGCATGGCCACCTTCGAAGGGCCGATGCTCAGCATCAAGGCGGTCAATTCGCTCTCGCACTACACCGACTGGACAGTGGGCCACGTGCATTCGGGCGCACTGGGATGGAACGGGCTGATCAGCTTCGCCGCGGTCTACTTCCTCGTGCCGCGCCTGTGGAAGCGCGAGCGGATGTATTCGCTGCGCATGATCAACTGGCACTTCTGGCTCGCGACACTCGGCATCGTCTTCTACGCGGCCAGCATGTGGGTGGCCGGCATCACCCAGGGGCTGATGTGGCGCGAATACGGCGCGGACGGATACCTGGTGAACAGCTTCGCCGAGACCGTCGCGGCCCTGCACGAGCTCTACATCATCCGAGCCGTCGGCGGGGCGATGTACCTCGCCGGTGCCGTCATCATGGGTTTCAACGTCTGGATGACGATAGCAGGCCGGCTCCGCGAGGAGGCGCCGATGGGCGCAATGCCCGCCTACGATTCCGACAAGGACCGCCCCCTCGCCGGGTCGGCCATCCCCGAACCAGCGGAATAGGACGGAACGCCATGGGTCTCGCATCCCAGCACAAGAAGCTGGAGAAGAACATCAACCTCCTCGCGATCTTCTCCTTCATAGCCGTGGCGATAGGAGGGATCGTCGAGATCGCGCCCCTGTTCTGGATCGACAACACGATCGAGGAAGTCGAGGGCATGCGGCCCTACACGCCGCTCGAGCAGGCGGGACGCAACATCTACGTGCGGGAGGGGTGCTACTCCTGCCACAGCCAGATGATCCGGCCTTTCCGGGACGAGGTGGAACGATACGGGCACTACAGCCTCGCTGCCGAGAGCATGTACGACCATCCGTTCCAGTGGGGTTCCAAGCGCACCGGCCCCGACCTCGCGCGCGTCGGCGGCAGGTATTCGGACGAATGGCATGTGCAGCATCTCGAGGATCCGCAGAGCGTCGTGCCGGAGAGCATCATGCCGCAGTACTCCTTCCTCGGCAGGACCAGGCTCGACACGGACAACGCCGCCGACATGCTGCTGGCGCTGCGGCGGGTGGGTGTCCCCTATTCCGACCGCGACATAGGCCAGGCGATGGCGGACATCGTGCTCCAGGCCAATCCGGACGCCGATGGCGACGTCGAGGACTTCCAGCGACGCTACCCCAAGGCACAGGTCCGCGACTTCGATGGCGATCCCGGTCGCGTGACCGAGATGGACGCGCTCGTCGCCTACCTGCAGATGCTCGGCACGCTGGTCGACGTTGACAGCGCTGCGGCGCAGGAACGGCTGGCAGAGGAGAAGGGGCGATGAGCCTGTACGACCAACTGCGCCATCTCGCCGACAGCTACGGGCTGATCGGACTCCTCGTCCTGTTCCTCGGCCTGTGCCTGTGGGTGTTCCGCCCGGGCGCGAAGCAGCAGAACCGGGAGGCGGCGCACCTGATATTCCGCGACGACGAGATCGAGGGGCGAGACCATGGCCGATAAGCGCATAGACGAGGCGACTGGAACGCCGACCGTCGGGCACGAATGGGACGGCATCGAGGAGCTCGACACGCCGATGCCGCGCTGGTGGCTGTGGACGCTCTACCTCACCATCGTCTGGGGCGTGGTCTATGTCGTGCTCTACCCGGCATGGCCGCTCGGCGACAGGGCTACGGAAGGCGTACTGGGCTGGTCCAGCCGCGGCGAACTGGCCGAGGAGATGAGCGTCGTCGATCAGGCCCGCACCACGATGCGCGAGGAGCTCGCCCGCATACCGGTGGAGCGCCTGCCGGAGAACAGCGAACTGTTCGCACAAGCGGTAGCCGGGGGCCGCTCCGCCTTCCAGGTCCACTGCTCGCAATGCCACGGGTCGGGGGCGGCCGGAAGCCAGACGCTCGGCTACCCCAATCTGAACGACGACGACTGGCTCTGGGGCGGCGATCTCAAGGCGATCGAATACACCCTCGTGAACGGCATCCGAGCTCCAGGCGTGGACGACACCCGCACCAGCATCATGCCACCGTTCGCCGGGGCGTTCGAACGGTCCCAGCTGGACGCGCTCGTGAACCACGTGCTCTCGCTCGATGGGCGGGGGACCTCATCCAGCGCGGGTGCGCAGACCTACCGGGACAACTGCAGCGCCTGCCACGGCGCCGCCGGCGAAGGGAACCGCGAACTCGGCGCGCCACGTCTGAACGACGCGATCTGGCTCTACGGCAATTCTCCTGCCGACATACGTGCCCAGATACTGGAACCGAGGATGGGGAGGATGCCCCACTGGAGCGGCCGTCTCGATCCGGTCACGATCAAGATGCTCTCGGCCTACGTCTGGTCCCTGGGCGGCGGCGAGGAGCTAGTCGAGGTCGCCGAGAATCCCACGGTGGAGGTCGATGCGGAACCGTGATCCCGGTCGCGCGTCGAGCGCTCCGCCGCGCCGGGAGGGCGGGGACCGCGACTGGTCGGTCGTCGTCGAGGACGGACGGGCGAAGACGAACGAGCCGGTCTCGAGCGCGGTGGCCGAACCCGAATCGACGACGCTGCGCCACGAACCGCACGAGCCGCCGCGCCAGCATCTGCCGAACAAGCTCTTCGAGAAGCGCACGAAGGTCCACAACAAGCGGATCGACGGACCCTTCCGCCGCTTCAAGTGGTTCGTCATGGCCGTCACCCTGGCGATCTACTACGGCACGCCCTGGATACGATGGGACCGCGGCCCCTACGCACCCGACCAGGGGGTGCTCGTCGATCTCGCCAACCGCCGCTTCTACATGTTCGGCATCGAGATATGGCCGCACGAGTTCTACTACGTCGCCGGCCTCCTCATCATGGCGGCGCTCGGCCTCTTCCTCGTCACCAGCGCGGTGGGCCGCGCATGGTGCGGATACGCCTGCCCGCAGACCGTGTGGACCGACCTGTTCCAGCACGTCGACCGTCTAGTCGACGGCGATCGCAACGCACGGATCAGGCTGGACGCGGCACCCCTAGGCCCCGGAAAGCTCGCCAAGCGGACGTTCAAGTATGCGATCTACCTCGTCATCAGCTTCTGGACCGGTGGCGCATGGATCATGTACTTCGCCGATGCGCCGACGCTGGTGCGCGACTTCTGGGCGGGCGAGGCGGCACCCGCGGCCTACATCACCGTCGCCATCCTCACGCTCACCACCTTCACGCTCGGCGGGTTCATGCGCGAACAGGTGTGCATCTACATGTGCCCCTGGCCCCGCATCCAGACCGCGATGATGGACGAGAAGTCGCTGCTGGTCACCTACAAGGACTGGCGCGGCGAACCGCGCGGCAGCGTCAAGAAGGCCCAGAGGAACCCCGGCGAGTTCGGCGACTGCATCGACTGCCTGCAATGCGTCGCCGTCTGTCCCACAGGGATCGACATCCGCGAAGGTCCTCAGGTCGGCTGCATCACCTGCGCGCTGTGCATCGACGCCTGCGACAGGGTGATGGCGGACATCGGCCGCCCACGCGGACTGATCGACTACGCCACACTGGAGGACTGCGAAAAGGAGGCGAACGGCGAGCCCACACCCTCCCCCTACAGGACCCTCCTGCGACCCCGTACGATCGCGTACTTCCTGATCTGGGGAAGCATCGGCCTCGCCATGCTGTTCGCGCTCGGTGTCCGCAACCACGTGGGACTATCGGTCTCCCCGGATCGCAACCCGCCCTACATCCTGATGAGCGACGGATCGGTGCGCAACTCCTACACGATCAAGCTGCGCAACATGGAGAGCCGTCCACGCGAGATGGAGATCGCGATCGACGACCTTCCTGGCGCAGTGATGTGGACCGACATGGGCGGGCGCGATGCGGCGGCGCGGACCCAGGTGAAAACCGTTCCCGCCGACGAGGTGCTGACAGTGCGGGCGTACGTCGTCGTACCCAAAGGAGCGTCAACGCAGGACTTCGACTTCACCGTGACGTCGCGCGACGAACAGCGGGAGAGCGCGGCGGCGGAGGCGCGGTTTGATGCTCCCGGAAGCGGGCAATGAAGCGCGAATTCACCGGCAGGCACATGGCCATGATCATCGTGTCGGGGTTCGGCATCATCATAGCGGTCAACCTCTTCATGGCGACGCTCGCGGTGCGCGGCTTCGGGGGCGTCATCGTCGAGAACTCCTATGTCGCCAGCCAGGAATTCAACGGGTGGCTCGATACCGCTAGGCGACAGAAGGCCTTCGGATGGTCCGCGCGGATCACCCGCAACGACGACGCTCGTCTCGAGGTGGCGACCTCCGCAGCACCCGCTGGCGCCACCGTCACCGCCGCGGCGCGTCGCCCCCTGGGGCGACCGGAGACCACCAAGCTGGCCTTCATCGAGACGGCGCCCGGACGATACATCGCGCGTCAGCCCCTGGACGAGGGACGCTGGATCGTCCGGCTGACGATCGTCTCCCCGGACCGGCGGACCTGGTCGACCGAGGAGCATCTGCAGTGAATGCCCCGGCAAACCCGGGTGTGCCCCGACCTGCGGAATCCCTCGACAGTCGCTTCGTCGTTCCGGGAATGCGGTGTGCGGCATGCATCGCCAGGATAGAACGCGGCCTGCTCGAACTGGATGGGGTCGAAGCCGCGCGCGTCAACCTGTCCGCCAAGAGGGTCGCCATCAGGCACGGCCCCGAAGTGGACTCCGAGTATCTGCTGGGTGCACTCGGCAGGATCGGTTTCGAGGCCCAGGTCGTCGACCTCGAAAGTGTTCCGAAAGACGATGGCGAAAGCCGCATGCTCCTTCGCGCTCTGGCGGTGGCCGGCTTCGGCATGATGAACATCATGCTGCTGTCGGTGAGCGTGTGGTCGGGCGCAGGAGGCGTCACCAGGGAACTGTTCCACTGGGTGTCCGCACTCATCGCCCTGCCGGTGGTGGCCTATGCCGGACGACCTTTCTTCGCGAGCGCGGTCGCGGCATTGCGCCATCGCCGGACGAACATGGACGTGCCGATCTCGATCGGCGTCCTGCTGGCCACCGCGCTCAGTGTCCACGAGACGGTGATCGGAGGCGACCACGCCTACTTCGACAGCGCGGTCATGCTGCTGTTCTTCCTCCTCGCAGGACGTGCGCTCGACGCGACGATGCGCGACCGGACGCGGGCCGGCATCGGTGCGCTGCTTTCGCGGATGGGGAAGTCCGCCCGCGTGCTGACGGAGGACGGCTCCACCCGAAACCTCGCTGCGGAAGATCTCGAAAAGGGGATGGTCATGCTCGTGGCGGCCGGCGAAGCGTTGGCAGCGGACGGCGTCGTCCAGGACAGGCGGAGCGCGGTCGACAACTCAATGCTCACCGGCGAGAGCGCACCCCAGTCCGTCCGCGAGGGCGATACGGTGCTTGCCGGATCCATCAACCTAGGCGATCCCATCCACGTACGCGTGACCGCCGCCTCGTCCGACACGGCGATCGCAGGGATAGCGCGGATGATGGACGAAGCGGGACAGTCGCGCAGCCGCTACGTCCGCGTTGCGGATCGCGCTTCCCGCCTATACGCCCCCGCGGTGCATACGCTAGCGCTGGCCGCGTTCGCCGGCTGGATGATCGCGGGGGCGGGCTGGCACCAGTCGTTGGTGATCGCGATCGCGGTGCTCATCATCACCTGCCCCTGCGCTCTGGGACTCGCCGTCCCGGCCGCGCAGGTGGTGGCATCGGGCGCGCTCGCCCGGCGCGGGCTCCTGGTGAAGGACGGCAGCGCGCTCGAAAGGCTGGCCGAAATCGATACGGCGCTGTTCGACAAGACCGGTACGCTGACGCAGGGCGAACCCATCGCCGCCATCGGCCATCTGACGCCGGAACAGAAGGCGATCGGTCTCGCACTGGCGCAGTCCAGCCGGCATCCCCTCAGCAGGGGTATCGCAACCGCCGTCGAGGCGACCGGCATCCGGCCCGCCTCGCCCACGGCGGTCGCCGAGGTGCCAGGACGGGGCGTCAGCGGATTGCTCGGTAAGGTTCCCGTATCGCTGACACGCGGACGAGAGGATCGAGCAAGCCTCGCTACGATCCTGAGCATCGGTTCGGAAAGCGTCGAGATCACATTCACCGATCCTGTGCGCGAGGATGCGACCCCGACCCTCGACGCGCTTCGCGCCATGGGCGTGCGCAGCAGGATCGTGTCGGGCGACCGGGACGCGGCGGTCGAAGCGCTCGCCGCAGAACTCGGCATCATCGGCGAAGGCGGGAAGCGTCCCGAGAGCAAGCTGGCCCTGCTCGAGGCGCTGAAGGCGGACGGGCATCGACCCCTCATGGTAGGGGACGGGATCAACGACGGACCTGCCATGGCGGCAGCACATGCCTCCATCGCGCCCGGCACGGCCAGCGACGTGAGCCAGCAGGCGGCGGATGCGGTTTTCGTCGGCAGGTCATTAATGCCCGTCGTGGCGGCGGTCGCGATCGCGCGCCGGACCATGCGCATTGTTCGCCAGAACTTCGGCTTCGCGATCGGCTACAACGTGCTCGCCGTGCCGCTGGCGATCGCCGGCCTCGTCACGCCCCTGATCGCGGCGATAGCCATGTCGCTCAGTTCCCTGATCGTCGTCGGCAACTCGCTGCGGCTGGCGAAGACCGGAAGCAGGCCGTGAACATCCTCGTCTTCCTGATACCGGTCGCGTTGGGTCTCGGCGGTGCCGGACTCGCCCTTTTCTTCTGGGCCATGCGGGACGGGCAGTTCGAGGACCTAGAAGGAGCGGCGAACCGCATCCTGATCGAAGAGGAGGAGGATCTGGCCGGAAGAGCCGACGAGAAAAAGGAAGTTTGCCGATGAGGACCGGCATCTTCGAACGGGTTGCGACCCTCTTCGCAACTCGTTGCCAGGCGGCCATCGGCAGGGTTCGGTCCGAAGTCCTAATCGGCGAGGCCGTAAATCTCCTGCGTCGGCACGGCGTGACCTCGCTCAACTTCGGCCTCAAGTATGGGCTATCGGGACAATCGCAGGACGACCTCTACGACAGCCTGACGAGATCGGTCGCTCTGGAGCCTGACCGCATTGCGCTGTTCGGCTACGCCCACGTGCCGCACCTCGTCCCGCGGCAGCGCATGAACGACACCGCCACGCTCGCGGGACAGGAGGAGCGCTTTGGCATGGCGTGGCTGGGTCATGAGGTACTAACCGGGCATGGCTACGACGCCATCGGTGTCGACCACTTCGCCAAGCCCGGCGACCCCCTCGCCCTTGCCCGCGCGGAAGGGAATCTGCGCCGTAACTTCCAAGGGTTCACTGATGATCCGTCGATGATCCTGATCGGGCTCGGCTGTTCGGCGATCAGCAGCTTCCCGGACCTCCTAGCACAGAACGAGAAGAACAGCGGGCGCTACAGGATGCTGGACGGTCAGGGTCGGTTGGCGACGACGGCTGGCGTGGTCCGTTTGGCAGACGACCTGCTACGGGGTGGCATAACGTGCTCTACCGCGCCGCGACGGATTTCGGTCCGATATCGGACGACGTGCTCATCGACGCACTGGATCTCTTCCGCGACCCAGGTCTCGTCCACCTCGACGACAGCCTGCTCACCATCACCCCGGACGGGCTGCTCCACGCCCGCACCGTATGCGCACTGCTGGACGGACACCGTTCGCAAACCGCGCGCCGTTTCAGCTCGGCCGTCTGATCACGGCGCAACACGGAGACCCTCCTATGCCCCTGTGGTTCCTTCCCGCCCTCATAGCATTCTTCGCCGTCATCAGCCTGGCGGCGGGGATCTGGCTCCTGCTCCACCTGCGCGATGTCGCGCGCGTGTTCCGAGGCGACAGGCCGGGCGAGATGGTGCGCGGGCCGGGACGGCGAAGGGCGACATCGGCAGCGGTATGGACTGCAATCGTGATCTTCAACGCCGGCTGGATAGCCTGCATCGTCATCTGGGTCTTAGTGCTCGGCGGCGAGGCCAACACCGTGGTGGACGCGGCGGCCTAGGCTCGTGCGAACAGACCCGAAAGTTAGCACCGCCGGGCTGGCGACGATGACCGCTTTCGGGATCCGCGGCGGCAATTCTGAACGTCCGAAATTGGGGCGCGAAACCGACGCTTCGCCACCGGCTTCGCGGTCAGCGAAGTCCCACCACCGTTCCAACGAAAACTGCCCCGGCTTCCTCAAGCGCCGCCAGATTGTGCGGCTGTGGGTAGTCGCCCAAGTTATTTTCTCGCTCCTTGCGCCGCACAGTCGAAACGCTGACTTCGGCGAGCTCCGCCAGCTTCTCTTGGGAGATGCGAAGCAGAGCGCGCGCATCGCATTACATCGAAGCTGAGCGTGCTGATTTTTGTTCTTTGACGTCGATTTGCGCAGGCAAGGCATACCGCCTTTATCCAACCTCGCGGTCACTCCTTCGCCAGCCTCTCTCCTGCTACTGAGCACCGGTTTGATCAAGCGGAGCTCACCCGTCGAATAGACTGGACTTCGCTGCCGAACAGAGCGTGAGTGTACGCAGGCGAGGGCCCCGAAGGTCGCGCGCATGCCCCGCTGCCACGAGCATCGCCGGGGCTTCCGCCGGTGCGGCGATCCTGCCGCGCCAACGGAGACAGACCCAATGAATCATGAAGTAAAGATCGCAAAGACCTATTGCGCTGCAACTCCCGAGAAGCGGACCGGGCCATCTAAAGAGGTGGCGTCGCGGACTGCGGGGAAGACTGCTCGCAAGACCAAGTCCGATGCGGTCATCGCGCTGCTTGCGCGGCCGCAAGGTGCCACGCTTGACGAGATGATGAAGGCGACCGGCTGGCAGTCGCACTCGGTGCGGGGCTTCCTTGCCGGTACGGTCAAGAAAAAGCTCGGCCACACGATTGGCTCCGAGGTCGGTGAGATGGGCCGTGTCTATTGCATAATCGCGGAGGTGAAGTGATGGACGCCGCTCTGCTGCAGCGGCTCGAAACTGCCGACTTGCGGGATCTGCGAGACGAGTGGGAGCGGCGCTATGGCGCCGCTCCCCGACTGCGCTCGGCAGACCTGCTGCGCAGGACCCTCGCGTGGCGCATCCAGGCAGGGGCCGAAGGAGGCCTCGACCGCGCCACGCGAAGATTACTCGCGGGAAAGCCGGCCGGTCCCGAGAACCTGCTTTCCGCAGGCACGGTCATCACTCGCGAATGGAAGGGTGAGCGTCATGACGTCGAGGTCGCAGAAGGGGGGTTCCTCTACCGCGATGAACGCTGGAACAGCCTTTCCGAGGTCGCACGAGCGATCACCGGTACCCGCTGGAACGGTCCACGCTTCTTCGGAATGCGGGAAGTGGGATGAAGAGACTGCGCGCCGCGATCTACACCCGCAAGAGCTCCGAGGAAGGGCTCGATCAGGAGTTCAACAGCCTCGATGCCCAGCGGGAGGTCTGCGAGGCCTACATTGCCTCGCAGAAGAGCGAGGGATGGCAGCTGGTTCGCACCCGATACGACGACGGCGGCTGGTCGGGGGGAACGATCGAGCGTCCGGCGCTGCAGCAGCTGCTCGCCGAGATACAGGCCGGCAGAATCGACATCGTGGTGGTCTACAAAGTCGATCGCCTCAGCCGCAGTCTCGCTGACTTCGCAAGGATGGTCGAACTGTTCGATCGCCACAGCGTATCATTCGTATCGGTCACACAGGCGTTTAACACGACCAGCTCGATGGGGCGCCTGACGCTCAATGTGCTGCTCTCGTTCGCGCAGTTCGAGCGCGAGGTAACCGGCGAGCGGATCCGCGACAAGATCGCCGCCTCGAAGGCAAAGGGCATGTGGATGGGAGGCTGTCCTCCGCTCGGCTACGATCCGAATGACCGCTCGCTTGCTGTGAATGAGGGGGAAGCGGAAACGGTCCGGCACATCTTCCGCCGGTATCTCAAGCTCGGGTCGGTCTATGCGCTCCATGCGGAACTGGAGAGCGACGGTATCCGGACCAAGGTGATCCAGACGAGGAACGGGCAACGTGGCGGGGTGAGGTTCGGCCGCGGCAACCTCGCGCACCTGCTACAAAACCGGATCTACATCGGCGAGATTGTCCACAAGGGAACCAGCTATCCAGGGCTGCACGAGGCGATCGTCGACCGCGAGACCTTCGAGGAGGTTCAGGCGATGATTGATGCGCAGAAGAGAGGAAGCCGCAAGCGTACGCTCGACCGTGCGCCGCTCACCGGCATCCTGTTCGATGCACTTGGTAACCGCATGGCACCGACCCATGCGCGCGGCCGCGGCGGCAAGCGGTACCTCTACTATGTCTCTCTGGTGGCGCCGAGCGATGACGCCGCGCGCGTGCTGCGACGTGTTCCTGCGCCCAATATTGAGGAGCTTCTGATCGAGCTGATGCGCAGCTGGACTGCACGGCCGAATGCCGGCTGGCCCGAGCTGCTCCGGTTTCTCCGCCGCGTCGAACTGCATCCTGAGGCGGTAATTGTCGATCTTGTGAAACCCGCTCACGAGAAATGGGCCATTGGCGGTGAAGAGACCTGTGACCACGGTGCCGATGGCGTCCTGCGGATCACCTCGCCGGTAAGGGTGCTCACCCGCGGGGGGCGCACTTCGCGCATCGAGGGCTCGGCTCGGTCCGGCCGATGCCGCCCCGACCGGGCACTGATCGCCGGGCTTCGCAGGGCGCACTCGGAACTCGCCAGCCGCGGCGTCGACCTCGCGGCCCCCAAGCTAACCATCGATGCAGCACGGGGGCTCGGCGATCCCTATCTGCGCAAGCTCTCCGGGCTCGCCTTCTTGGCGCCGGACATCCAGCGGGCGATTCTCGAGGGCCGGCAGCCGGCCGGACTCAATTTGGCGGACCTGCTTTCCATGACACTGCCGCTTTCCTGGAGTGAGCAGCGCAAGCTTCTGCGTATCACCTAGCGACAACCTGCACCGCCCGTGCAATACGCGTGCTACTGCCCTGCTACGCTCCTGCTAGCGTCCCGCTACATGCCTGCAATTGTCCTGCTTTTTTGCGGCATTCTCAGGCTTGTCGCGCCTTCAAAACTGCAGAACTCTGCGGCTTTCGGCGTCATCCGCGTTGAAATTCGCATTTGGCGAAAGGGCCAAAAAAGCGCATTTGCAGTTAAATGCAGGTGAAACGGTGTGTGGCCGGGAGGCCGTAGAGACTCGCGCCGAATTATGCCCGACAAGGCGGCAGATTGCTCGGTCCTGGACAGCAGCAGACGCCCTTTCGACCGCCAGAATGCCGCAGTTCTGCGCGGCTTCGCAGCAGGTTGGGCGGCCGAGAGCAGGACTAGCTGACTAGGTGGCGGAGAGGGTGGGATTCGAACCCACGGTACGGTTGCCCGTACACTGCATTTCGAGTGCAGCGCATTCGACCACTCTGCCACCTCTCCGCACGAGCTGGGCGCTGATGGCCTTTCGGCCTGGTCGCTGGGAGCCGCGCGGTTAGACGACAGGCCGCCTCTTGCCAAGTACCAACCTTTATCCGCCATGCGAAAGCGGGGGATCGTGCCTGATCGGGCTGTTGTGTTTCCCCTCCGGCACTCCATATTCCCAGCCATGGATCGCACACATTTCTTTTCCGCCCAGGCCGGCCGCACGATCGACGCCCCGGCGCGGGTCGATGCCAGCTTCGCCATCGGCGACGTGGTGCGGCACCGCATGTTCGATTTCCGCGGGGTGATCTTCGACATCGACCCTGTCTTCGCCAACAGCGAGGAGTGGTACGATTCGATACCCGAAGACATCCGGCCGGGGCGGGACCAGCCATTCTACCACCTCTTCGCCGAGAGCGACGACAGTTCCTATGTCGCCTATGTCAGCCAGCAGAACCTGCTCAACGACTCGCTCGGCGGGCCGGTCGAGCATCCCGACGTGCATCAGGTTTTCGAGAGCTTCGAGAACGGGCGCTACCGGATGCGGCGCGCGCTGACTCACTGACCACGCGTCCCGTTGTGGTCTTGCTCCGGCAAGAACGGCAGCTGGGTTAGTTCTTGATCTTCCAGCCCGACTTCAACAGCAGGTAGGTCACCCCTGCCAGCGCCACGTTGAAGGCGAGGAGCCCCGCCCCGGCTATCACCACCGGCTCCGTTCCCGGTCCGATGTCGCTGGCTCCGATGAAGCCGTAGCGAAAGCCGGAAATCACGTAGAAGAAGGGGTTTGCCCGGCTGATCGTCTGGAACAGCGGCGCAAGATTATCGATCACGTAGAACGTACCCGACAGCAGGCTGAGCGGAGCGACGACAAACTGCGTGACGGCGGCGTTGTGGTCGAACTTCTCCGCCCAGATCGACGCCAGCAGGCCGAACAGCGAGAGCATCGCAGCGCCCATCAGTCCGAACCACGCGATCGCCCACAAGTGGCTGACGTGGAGGTCGGCACTAGGATAGATCCACACCGCCAGCGCGACCGCCCCGCCGACCATGATCGCGCGCGTTATCGCAGCGCCGACGATGCCGGTCATCAATTCGCCTTCGGAAAGCGGCGGCATCAGGAGATCGATGATTGTCCCCTGGATCTTGCCGGCCAGAAGCGAGAAGCTGGAATTGGCGAAGGCGTTTTGCATCATCCCCATCACGATCAGTCCCGGAGCGACGAAATCGGCAAAGGGGACGCCCAGCACCGAACGCCCCCCGCGGCCCAGTGCGACCGAGAAGATCACGAGAAAGAGCAGCGTGGTGAGCGCCGGACCCCAGATCGTTTGCGTCTGGACCTTGAGAAACCGGCGGACCTCCTTCATATAGAGGCTCCACAGCCCCACGCGGTTCACGCCGGTAATCACCGGCACCCCGCGCGGCGGAAACCGGCCCTTCGCATCGGCATTGTCTTCCGTGAAGGAAGCGTCCGGCGCTCCCGGCGTCGTCTGAACCTGCTCAGTCATCGCAGCCGCGCCTAAGCGGCTGAGCGAGTGCTGACAAGGGCGACACGGGAAGACACACTGCGAGGCGCTGGAACGCGCAGAGAGAAAGACAGGATTGCCGATGAGCTGGACCGACGAACGCATCGCGACGTTGAAGAAAATGTGGGAGGGCGGTGCCACCGCCAGCCAGATCGCCGACGAGCTCGGCGGGGTCAGCCGCAACGCTGTGATCGGCAAGGCGCATCGCCTCGGCCTGAAAGCGCGCCCGTCTCCGGTAAAGGCGAATGCCAAGGGCGCCGCCAAGGCCCCGAAGGCGGAAAAGCCCGCGCCTGCTCCCAAGGCGAGCCCTGCGCCGAGTTCGCCGGCGAGCCCGGCCCCGGCGCAGAGCAAGGCCGAGGCGAAACCGTCGGCAACGTCGACCAAGAACGCGGCCGGTCCGCGCCGTCCTCCGCCGCCACCGGCCGCCCACACGACCGATCCTTCGATCCCCTCGCAGCCGCTGCCCAACCGTTCGGGCGATGCTCCGGGACGTGTGGTATCGGTGGGCCCCGGTGGCTTCCTGCGGCAGGGCCCCGGCGACCAGCAGCCGCCGATCCCCCCGGCGCCGCCCCGCCGCCTGGTTCCGGCCAAGCCTGATCCGGCGATTGCGGACAAGACCAGTCTGCTCGACCTTTCGGAAAAGGTGTGCCGCTGGCCGATGGGCCATCCGGGCGAAGCGGATTTCCACTTCTGCGGCGAGGCGGTCAATCCGGGCTTCCCCTATTGCGTGGAACATTGTGGCCGGGCCTATCAGGCGCAGCTGCCGCGCGGTGCACGCCGGCCCCCGCCGCCCCTGCCCTTCGGTGGCCCTCGGGTACGCTGAATTTCGACCAGCCGCCCCCTGGCTCTCCTGAGGCGACCAGCCTTAATTCCGGTTAACCAGAACGGTTGATCTTTTCATGACGCGCGCTTGCTAGCACGGGCGGATGTGAGTGACGGCTGCGGAAGCCCTCTTGCATATGGAGGGGAGGGTCGCCGGTTCACACGATGGTCTGGGCCAATGTGACTTTCGGCGCATTCACGGCGCTCGCGATCCAGTTCGGATTGTTGGCGCTGGCCCTCTATCCCGCAATGCGTCAGCAGTTTCTCTTGTGGCTGGCCCTGCGCGCTCTCATGCTGGCCCTTGTTGCGGCGACGCTATCCCCAATGGCACCGGGGGCCGGCGCGCATCTCGACCGGACACTCTGGTCCATCGGCAATGTGGCAAGCGGGGTGAGCCTGGCGGCGATCGGACCATTCCTCGCATCCTATCTCGAACGCGATATCCGGCTGCCCCGGGTGCGCAGAATCCTGCGCCAATCGCTCTGGCTGGGACTGGTGGCGTCACTGACCGTCGTCTTCTTTCCTGGCGCGCCCTGGGGGCACCTGTCGCGCACTGCCATCCTCTGCATCATGATCGGCGTCCTCGTCTACGGCCTCGCCCAATCGGTCAGGGCTGGCAGCAGGGCCGCGCGCTTCCAGGCAATCGCCTGGGCACCCGGTATCATGGTGAGCGTCGTAGCGATCGGCTACCGTTTCGGTACGGGCGATGCGCTGGCCTACGGGATGGAAGTGATGCTTCTCGCCCTCCTGATCGAGTTCGTCGTCACGGCCATGGGCATCGGCGACGGCTTCGTGGGGGTGAAGCGCGAACGCGACGAGGCGGTCGCGGAAATGCACGCTGCAAAACGCGCCAATGCGACTGATCCGCTTACGGGGATCGCCAATCGCAGGGGTCTGCAACGCCACTTCGACGAACGTGTTCGCGGAAATCCCACCGGTCTCGCCATTCTCGACTGCGACCATTTCAAGGCGATCAACGACCGTTTCGGCCATCATATCGGTGACGAGGTGCTGATCGCGGTCGCAGACGGACTGAAAGGCGACGACGTCTTCGCAGCCCGGCTCGGTGGCGAGGAATTCGTCGTGCTGATCTATGCGCAGGACTGGCAGAGCAGCGCCGAGGCTGCGCGCCGCCGGATCTCGCAGGCGGTGCGCGACCGGATGCCGGGCATGCCACTTCACGTGACCGCGAGCGCCGGACTCGCTTCGATCACTTCGGGTGAAAGCCTCGCCACGGCGATGAAGCGGGCGGACCGCGCGCTTTATGCAGCAAAGGAGGCGGGGCGTAACCGGTCGCTGGCGTTGACCGAATTTCGCCCCCCGCCGCGAATGGCGCGGATAGCTTGAACGCGGTCAGGATGCCAGGCTAGAACCGTTCGCCGAACGGGAGATCGAACCATGCCGCTTACGCTTCATGCCGCCTATGTTCCGAGCGCGCTCCAGATGCTGGGAACCGCGCGCCACCTGATCGACACGGCCGAGAGCTGGTGCGGCGAGAGCGGCACGAGCGAGGCGGATCTGATTGGCTGCCGTCTGGCAGAGGACATGCTGCCGTTCAGCTATCAGATCAAGAGCGTGGCCGAGCATACGCGAGGTTCGATCGAAGGCGTTCGAACCGGCATCTATTCCCCCGATCTCGATCCCCCACCGGCCAGTTTCGAGGCGCTGCGGACCAGGGTGACCGGCGCTATCGAGGCGCTGGAAAGGGTGAGCGTCGAGGAGATGGAAGGCTTCATGGGCCAGCCCATGCGGTTCGAGATGAAGAGCTTCCGCCTCGATTTCACCGCCGAGGATTTTCTGCTGAGCTTCAGCCAGCCCAACCTCTATTTCCACTGTACGACCGCCTACGACATCCTGCGCATGAAAGGTGTCCCGGTGGGCAAGCGCGATTTTCTCGGGCGGATGCGGATTTCCGGTTGATCGCTTCCCGACGGACCGGGGCTAGGTCTTCCGGGCGAACCAGATCGTGTGGCGGGGCCCCTTGTTGTTGGGCCGGGCGCGGACCTCACGCACATCGACCGAGAACCCCGCATCCATCAGACGGCGGGTGAACTTGTGGTCGGGCGCGGCCGACCATACCGCCAGAATGCCGCCGGGCCGCAACGCCTCGCGCGCCTTGCCGATGCCGGTGCGGGTGTAGAGGCGGTCGTTGGCGTCCCGCACGATGCCGTCGGGGCCGTTGTCGACATCGAGAAGGATGGCGTCGAACTTGGGGGTCGTCCCGTCGTTGGCATCGTCGATTAGAGCGGCGACATCGCACAAGACCACCTCGCCGCGCGGGTCGGACAGCGTGTCGCCGGTCAGATGCGCCAGCGGCCCTGCGGCCCAGTCGAGGATGTCGGGCACGATTTCGGCGACGACGATGCGCGCCTTCGGCCCCGTCGCGCCTAGCGCGGCGCGATAGGTGAAACCGAGCCCGTAGCCGCCGATGAGGACGCGCGGGTTCGGCGCGGCGATCTCGGCCAGAGTGAGGATGGCGAGCTGTTCCTCGCTGAACTGCATCCGCGTGCCCATCAGCTCGTCGCGGCCGAGCATCACGATGAAGTCGCGTCCGTGGCTCACCAGGGTCAGCGTGTCGCCGCCCGGTATCTGGGCGGTGGCGATGGTTTCGCGGGGAAGCATGTCGTTCTCCAAACGAAAGGGGCCGCAGGCGAACCCGCGGCCCCTTCCCTATCACAAGGCGGAAAGATCAGTCCTTCAGGAAGTCGGGCATCTGCGCGCCGCCTTCGTTGCCGCCATTGTCGCGGCCGCCATCGCGGTCACCGCCACGATCGCGGTCGCCGCCGCCGCGCGGTCCGCGACCACCCCGGCCGCCGCGACGATCGCCGCCGCCGCGGTTGCCGCCACGGCCGCCTTCACGGTCGCCACGCGGTTCGCGCGGAGGACGGGTGTCCTCCAGCTCCTCGCCGGTTTCCTGGTCGACGACGCGCATCGACAGGCGGACCTTGCCGCGATTGTCGATCTCGAGGACCTTGACCTTCACTTCCTGGCCTTCGGAGACGACGTCGGTCGGCTTCTCGACCCGCTCGTTCTTCATTTCGGAGACGTGGACGAGACCGTCCTTGCCGCCCATGAAGTTCACGAACGCGCCGAAGTCGACGATGTTGACGACCTTGCCGTTGTAGATCTTGCCGACTTCCGCCTCTTCGACGATGCCTTCGATCCAGCGCTTCGCCGCCTCGATCTCGTCGGCGTTGGAGGAGCTGATCTTGATCACGCCCTCGTCGTCGATGTCGACCTTGGCGCCGGTTTCGGCCACGATCTCGCGGATCACCTTGCCGCCGGTGCCAATGACGTCGCGGATCTTCGACTTGTCGATCTGCATCGTCTCGATACGCGGCGCGTGCTTGGAAACACCCGAACGCGACGCACCGAGCGCCTTGTTCATCTCGCCCAGGATGTGGGCGCGGCCGGACTTGGCCTGCTCCAGCGCGGTCTTCATGATTTCCTGCGTGATGCCGGCGACCTTGATGTCCATCTGGAGCGAGGTGATGCCCTTCTCCGAACCGGCAACCTTGAAGTCCATGTCGCCGAGGTGATCCTCGTCACCCAGGATGTCGCTGAGAACCGCGAAATCCTCGCCTTCGAGGATCAGGCCCATGGCGATGCCGGAGACCGGACGCTCGATCGGAACGCCAGCGTCCATCATCGAAAGACACCCGCCGCACACGGTCGCCATCGAGCTCGAGCCGTTGGACTCGGTGATGTCCGACAGGATGCGGATCGTGTAGGGGAAGTCCTCGTGATCGGGCAGGACCGGGTGCAGCGCGCGCCAGGCGAGCTTGCCGTGGCCGGTCTCGCGGCGGCTGGTGAAGCCGAAGCGGCCCACTTCGCCGACCGAATAGGGCGGGAAGTTGTAGTGCAGCATGAAGGGCGAGTAGGAGAGGCCTTCCAGCCCGTCGATCATCTGCTCGCTGTCCTTGGTGCCCAGCGTGGTGGTGCAGATCGCCTGCGTCTCGCCGCGGGTGAACAGCGCCGAACCGTGGGTGCGGGGCAGCAGGCCGACCATCGCCTCGATCGGGCGGACCTGATCGACCTTGCGCCCGTCGATGCGGGTGCCGTCCTTCAGGATCGCGCCGCGCACGATGTCGCTTTCCAGCTTCTTCACCAGCTTGAGCTTGCCGAGATATTCCGCCGGATCGTCGTGATCGAGGCTCTCGTAATGCTCGCGGGCCTTGGCGCGCGCGGCGTTGACCGCATCTTGGCGCTGGCCCTTGTCGGTGATCTTGTAGGCGGCTTCGAGGTCGGCGCCGATGATGCCGCGCAGTTCCTCGAGCGTGGCCGACTTGTCTTCGACCGGCTTCAGGTCCCACGGATCCTTGGCGGCCTGTTCGGCGAGATCGATGATCGCACCGATGACCTTGCGGCTTTCCTCGTGCGCGAACATGACGGCGCCAAGCATTTCCTCTTCGGTCAGCTCCTTGGCTTCCGATTCCACCATCATCACCGCGTCCTGCGTCGCGGCGACGACGAGGTCGAGACGGCCTTCCTCGTCGAGGCAAGTCGAGAGCGAGGGGTTGAGCTCGTATTCGCCGTTGCGGAAGCCCACGCGGGCGGCGCCGATCGGGCCCATGAAGGGCACGCCGCTGATGGTCAGCGCGGCGGAAGCGGCGATCATGGCGACGATGTCGGGCTCGGTCTCGCCGTCATAGGAGAGGACCTGCGCGATCACGTTGATCTCGTTGTAGAACCCTTCGGGGAAGAGCGGCCGCACGGGACGATCGATCAGGCGCGAGACCAGCGTTTCCTTCTCGGTCGGGCGCGCCTCGCGCTTGAAGAAGCCACCCGGGATGCGCCCGGCGGCGGAGAACTTTTCCTGATAGTTCACGGTCAGCGGGAAGAAGTCCTGCCCTTCGCGAACGGTGCGGGCGGCGGTCACCGCGCACAGCACCACGGTTTCGCCATAGGTAGCCAGCACGGCGCCATCGGCCTGACGGGCGATGCGCCCGGTTTCCAGAGTGAGGGTCTTTCCGCCCCACTCCAGCGATACGGTTTTCGTGTCGAACATGTATTTTCCTTTTGAACCCGCCCGGCCACATTGCCGCACGGGGCCTACTGCCGGGGATACCGTCCCGGTCCGGTGCGGGGCTATTCGCGCCCCTGTTTGCCGACCGCCCGCGCCGGATTGCGCGGGAGCCGGATAGTGGAAGGGGCGGCCCTTTGGAGCCGCCCCTTCGAGAAACTCTTACTTGCGAAGACCCAGCTTCTGGATCAGCGCATTGTACCGCTCGACATCGATCTTCTTGAGATAGGCGAGCAGGTTGCGGCGCTTGTTGACCATCATCAGCAGACCGCGACGCGAGTGGTTGTCCTTGTGGTTGGACTTGAAGTGCTCGGTCAGGTTGCGGATACGCTCGGTCAGGATGGCGACCTGGACTTCGGGCGAACCGGTGTCGCCGTCGCTCTGCGCGTTGTCCTTGATGATTTCCTGTTTCTTTTCGGCGGTAACCGACATGTCATTCACTCCGCGACATCGGGAAGGTTGAAACCCCGCACCACCTTGGCGGTGCCTCCCGTGATCTCCACGAGCGCGACGGGAACATCGTCCAGCCTGGCAAGGTGAAGCCCATCGGGATGGGGCAAATCCGAAAGCACCCGGCCCTGACGGACCGCCTGCGCGCTATCGGGATCGAGCATCAGGGCCGGGATGTCGTCCAGCCCCGCCTCGAGCGGCAGGAGTAGGTCTTGAAGTGGCGCGCCCTTAGCGGTTTCCTCGAAACTGTCCAGCGAAATCGCCCGTTCCTCGGCAAAGGGCCCCGCCTTCACGCGCCTGAGATAGGTCACGTGTCCCACCGTTCCAAGGGCGCGCGCGATGTCCCGTGCAAGGCTGCGGATATACGTGCCCTTCGAGACATGCGCGACCAGCGTCACCGCGTCGGCAAGCTCGAGCGGCGCGGCAGGGTCGTAGGGATCGGGCCGCCCGGCCGAGGTCGCGAAGGCGGAGCGGATCGGTGCGTCCGACCGCTCGCCCGCCAGCGCGAGCGAATGGACGGTCACCGCGCGCAGTTTCATGTCGACCTCTTCGCCCGCCCGTGCGAGATCATAGGCGCGCCGACCGTCGATCTTGATCGCCGAATAGGAGGGCGGCGCCTGCTCGATCTCTCCAGTGAAATGGTCGAGCATGGCGGGGATCGCGGCCATGGGCGGACGGCGGTCGCTGCGTTCGATCACCTCGCCCTCCGTATCGAGCGTGTCGGTCTGCTCGCCGAACTGGATGGTGAACTCGTATATCTTGCTCGCATCGAGCATCCGCCCGGCCAGCTTGGTCGCCTCGCCCAGCGCGATCGGCAGCACGCCCTCGGCCAGCGGGTCGAGCGTGCCGCCGTGCCCGACCTTGGTTTTCGGATAGCCCGCCTGGCGCATGATCCGCTTCACCGCGCCCACCGCCTGGGTCGAGCCGAGGCCGCGCGGCTTGTCGAGGATCAGCCAGCCATGAAGCTGCGGTTTCACGAGACCGCCTGCGCCACGAAGTCGGCGACCATCAGATAGCGCTCCTGCAACCACAGGACCGGCGGGAAGACCACGTTCTCGACAAGGCCGCTCTCCGGGAAGGCCCAGCTCGCCGCGATCAGCACGACGATGAACATCATCCCGGCGGCCTGCAAGCGTTGCCACTGGCGCGCCATGCGTGGCGGCAGCAATCCGCCCACGATATGCGACCCGTCGAAAGGCGGGATCGGCAGCAGGTTGAACAGGCCGAGGAAGATATTGATGAGGATGAAATAGACGAGCGCGTTGAACGCCAGACTGCCGGGCTCGAGCGTGCTCCAGCCGAGACCGAAGACGAGGCCCGCCACCACCGCGCCGATCAGGGCGAGCATGAAATTGGTTGCCGGGCCGGCGGCGGCGACCGCCATCATGCCGAAGCGCGGATTGTCGAGCCGGTTCTTGCGCACCGGCACCGGCTTCGCCCAGCCGAAGATCGGCCCGCCGAACAGCGCCAGCGCGCCGGGGACCAGCAGCGTGCCGATCGGATCGACGTGGCGGATCGGGTTGAGCGAGAGCCGCCGCTTCTCCTTCGCCGTGGGATCGCCAAGCGCGAGTGCCGCCCAGCCATGCGCCACCTCGTGAAACACGATAGCGATCACGAGGCACGGGATCAGGATCGCCGCGAGGAGGATGGTGTCGGTCATGCGAGGTCAGATAGGGCGTCGGGGCCTAACCCGCCAGCGCCGCGACGAAGTGCTTGCGGCACAGCGCGACATAGCGATCGTTGCCGCCGATCTCGGTCTGCTCGCCCGCGCGCACCGCCCGGCCCTCGCCATCGACGCGCAGGTTCATTGTCGCCTTGCGCCCGCAATGGCACACGCCCTTCAGCTCCACGAGCTTGTCGGCGATGCCAAGCAGCGCCGCCGATCCGGGAAAGAGCTCGCCTTGGAAATCGGTCCTGAGGCCGTAGCAGATGATAGGAATGCCCGCCTCGTCCGCCAGCCGGGCGAGCTGCCACACCTGTTCGCGGGTGAGGAACTGCGCTTCGTCCACCAGCACGCAGTCGAGCGGCTTTTCGCGATGCGCCCGGGCAATCTCCAGCCAGAGATCGGTGTCGGGGCGGTAAAGCCTCGCGTCCGCCTCCAGCCCGATGCGGCTGCGCACCATGCGCTCGCTGCGCGTGTCGAGCTGTGCGGTCCACAGCTGGGTCCGCATGCCCCGTTCGCGATAGTTGAAATCCGCCTGCAAGAGGGTGGAGGACTTCCCCGCGTTCATGCTGGCATAGTAGAAATAGAGCTTGGCCATCGGCCCGTGTCGCCCAGACGTCGGGCGCGGACCAGCCCCCGCCTGCCCGTTATAGACAATCTCGCGGAAAGGTTCTGCGGGTCGCTCGTTGATGGGCAAATCGCTGTCAGGAGTAGCCGCTGTGATCCGTTCGATATTAATGGGCCTCGTCGCGGGCCAGCGCGGGATGACCCCGCTTGCCGCCATCGCCGCCGCCGCGCGGCGCGGCACCCTGCCCGCCGGCGCACCATTGCAGGGCCTGATGGCTCATCCCGTCATCGCCGGCGGCGCCGTCGCGCTGGCGGCGGTGGAGATGGCGGGCGACAAGATGAAGACCGCGCCCGACCGGATCGTGCCGATCGGGCTGGTCGTGCGCAGCATCACTTCGGCCTATGCCGGGGCTGCGCTCGCACCGCGCGGTCAGCGGGCCGCCGGGGCGGCGCTGGCCGTGGTCGCGGCGCTCGGCGCGTCCTATGTCGGTTGGCGGCTGCGCTGCGCGGCCATGGGAAAATACGGCCAGACCCCGACCGGCGCGGTCGAGGATGCGGCGGTGCTCGGAAGCGGGCTGGCGGTGGCGCTGACGCCGCGCTGAGCCTTATTCCTCTTCGCCGAGATCGCGGGCCACGCGCGGATCGTCGAGCAGGCGCTCGATCCGGTCGGCCTCGTCGAAGCTCTCGTCCGGCTGGAAGGACAGTTTCGGCGCGAATTTGAGGCCCAGGCGCTTCGCCACCTCACGCTGGAAGAAGGCGGTGTTGGTGCGCAGCGCCTTCAGCACCGGCCCCTCGTCCTGCCCCAGTAACGGCTTCACATAGGCTTTCGCGTTCCTGAGGTCCGGCGACATCCGGACCTCGGTCACGGCGATGTTGCTGGCCGACAGCACCTCGTCATGCGCCTCGCCGCGGGCGAGGAGTTCGGACAGGATGTGCCGAACCCGCTCGCCCACCTTGAGGACGCGGACCGATTGCTGCTCGGGCGTCGAATGCTGATGTCGGGCCATGGCCGACGGGCGAGCGGACTAGAGCGTCCGCTCGCGCAGCTCCACTTCGAAGACCTCGAGCTGGTCGCCCGCCTTGATGTCGTTCGTGTCGGCAAGGACCACGCCGCATTCGAGGCCCGCACGGACTTCGTCCACGTCGTCCTTGAAGCGCCGCAGAGAGGCGATGGTGGTGGCCGAGACGATGACGTCCTCGCGCGTGAGGCGTGCGTGCAGCCCCTTGCGGATGACGCCTTCCTCGACCAGCAGGCCGGCCGCCTTGTCGCGCTTGCCCGAGCGGAAGACTTCCTTGACCGCGGCACGGCCGACGACGTTCTCGATCCGCTCCGGACCCAGCTCGCCAGCCATCTCCTTCGCGATCTCTTCGGTCAGGTGATAGATGACGTCGAAATACTTCATCTCGACGCCGTCGCGCTTCACCAGCTCGCGGGCCTTGGCGTTGGGGCGGACGTTGAAGCCGATGATCGGCGCCTTGGATGCCGCCGCCAGCGTGACGTCGCTCTCGGTGATCGCACCCACGCCGGCGTGCAGCACGCGGACCTTGATGAGATCGTTGCCAAGATTGTGAAGCGCGCTGTTGATCGCTTCCACGCTGCCCTGCACATCGGCCTTCACCAGCACCGGAAATTCGACGAGGTTCGACGCGAGATTGTTGAACATCGTGTCGAAACTGGTCGGCGCGAGCGCGGTACGCTTCTCGGTCGCCTTCTCCTGACGGTACTGGGCGACCTCGCGGGCACGCTGTTCGTTCTCGACCACGGTGAGCTGCTCGCCCGCGCCCGGTACGCCGCCCAGGCCGAGGACCTCGACCGGCATGGACGGACCGGCTTCCTTGATCTGCTTGCCCTGGTCGTCGACGATCGCGCGCACGCGGCCACTCTCCGTGCCGACGACGAAGGTGTCGCCCCGCTTCAGCGTGCCGCGGGTGACGAGCACGGTCGCGACCGGGCCGCGGCCCTTGTCGAGCTGCGCCTCGATCACGGTGGCTTCCGCCGCCCGGTCGGGCCGCGCCTTCAGTTCGAGCAGTTCGGCCTGGAGGTTGATCGCATCGAGCAGTTCGTCGAGCCCGGTCTTCTCCTTGGCCGAGATCTCCACGTCCTGAACATCGCCGCTCATCTTCTCTACGATAACCTCGTGTTCGAGCAGGCGGTTGCGGATGTTGTCGGGGCGCGCGTCTTCCTTGTCGACCTTGTTGATCGCCACAATCATCGGCACGCCAGCCGCCTTGGTGTGATTGATCGCCTCGATCGTCTGCGGCATCACTCCGTCGTCGGCCGCGACCACCAGCACCACGATGTCGGTGACGTTGGCACCGCGCTGGCGCATCTCGCTGAATGCGGCGTGGCCCGGCGTGTCGAGGAAGGTGACGAGATCGCCCTTCTTGGTCTTCACCTGATAGCTGCCGATGTGCTGGGTGATGCCACCGGCCTCGCCCTTCACCACATTGGCGTTGCGCAGCGCGTCGAGCAGGCTGGTCTTGCCGTGATCGACATGGCCCATGATGGTGACCACCGGCGGACGCGGACGCAGCGTCTCCTCCGGATCGACGTCCTCATTCGCCTGAATGTCGACATCGGCTTCGGAAACCTTCTGGATGTTGTGGCCGAACTGTTCGACCAGCAGCTCCGCCGTATCCTGGTCGATCGTCTGGTTGACGGTGACCATCATGTCGAGATTGAAGAGCTCCTTCACCAGGTCGGCGCCCTTCTCGCCCATGCGCTTGGCGAGTTCGCCGACAGTGATCGCCTCGGGGACGATCACGTCGCGGACCTGCTTCTCGCGCGGACGCGAGGGGCCGCCCTGCGAACGGCGCTCCTTCTCGCGCGCACGCTTCAGGGCGGCGAGGCTGCGGGCGCGACGGCCCTCGTCCTCGTTGAGCGCCTTGGTGACCGATAGCTTGCCGGAACGGCGCTTGTCGGTCCGCTCTGGCTGGCGGACAGGCTTCTCTTCCTTCTTCTTGACCGGCTTCTTGGGCTCGGGACGTGCCACAGGCGTGAAACGGCGCGGCGCGGGCGCGGCGTTTTCCTGCGTCGTGTCGGCGGCCGGCTGATCCGCAGCGGATGCATCGGTAGCGGTGGCGGGTTCGGCCTTTTCTTCTTTCGGTGCCTCTTCCGCAGGGGCACGCTTCTGCGCCTCGGCGGCGGCCTTTTCCTCGGCCTTCTTGTCCTCGATGCGCTGCTTCTCGTCCTCGGCAGCCTGCTTCGCCGCGGCATCCTCGCGAACGCGGGCTTCCTCGGCGAGGCGCAGGCGATCTTCCTCGGCCTCGCGCTGGAGGCGAGCGACGCGCTCCTGCGGCGTCTCGTCGGAAGCGGCGGGGCGGCGCGGCGCGGGCTTCGCCGCGACCGAGGCGGGTGCCGGGGCAGGCGCGGGAGCCGGTGCTGGCGCAGGTGCGGGGGCCGGAGCCGGTGCGGGCGCGGCCTCGGGTGCCGGGGTTTCGCCTGGCTTGACCAGCTTGCGGCGACGCTTCACCTCGACCGCGACCTTGTTGGTGCGGCCGTGGCTGAAGGTCTGCTTGACCTCGCCCGGTTGGCTGCCCTTGAGGGACAGCGGCTTGCGGGCTGGCTTCTTGTCTTCGTCGCTCATACTAACTCGTCAATCCTTCGTATTCTCGTCGTCGCGCGCCAGAAACGCGCCATCGCCGGGATCGGTGTGTCCCGTATAAATCAACAGGCGATCGAGTGCCCGCCGGACCCGTTCGGCCGCGCTCTGCCCCCCTCGTGCCCCCTTGGTGCCACGGGGTGCGCCGCCAGCCGACACGCCCAGATGGACGACGTTCTCGCGGCCCAATGCCACAGACAGCGCGTTGCGGTCCAGTGGCAGGACGATGCCGCGATCGCCGGAGCCTTCGCGGTCCGATCCCACGCGCCACGCCTGATCCAGCTTCTTGCGTCCGTCCTCGCTCGCATCGGATGCGTGCAGCAGCAGGGCAACCTCACCCACCCGCGCCGCGTCGATGATGCGCTGCGTGCCCAATATGAGGCTTCCCGTCCGCATTTCCAGCCCCAGCCGGTCGAGGAAATTGCGAGTCAGCGCATCCTCGACCCTGTGGGGCAAGTCCGCGACGATCTCGAGTTCGCCGGTCTTGAAGGCCCGCGCGAGCGCGCCGCGCAGCTTTCCTCTATCGAGAGCCGCCTGCAATTCGGTACGCGACACGCAGATCCACGCGCCCCGCCCCGGGGCCTTCGCCTGTGCATCGGGCAGGACGAGACCGGTGGGCGAGACGGCCAGACGGATCAGCGCGTCGCGATGACCGGTCCGGCCGGACAGCACGCAGCGCCGTTCCGGCCCGGACGTGCCGGGCCGGCTCGGTTCGGCGATGTCGGAACTCAGGCGCTCATTGGGTGGAGTCCGCATCGGCGGCCTCCTGCGATTGACCCTGCGGGTCGCCTTGCGCTTCCGCCGCGCCCGCGTCTGCCGGCGCGGCCTCTTCGTCGTCGAACCAGTGCGCGCGGGCGGCCATGATGATCTCGTTGCCCTGCTCTTCGGTCAGACCGTATTCGCCGAGCACGCCGCCCTTGTCCTGTTCGCGGACCGAGGGCCGCCGCATCGGCGGACCGCCGGCGAGCGCATCGGCCGGGTTCTGGCGCCGGCGCGGGGCCTCGCGCTTCTTCTGGATCAACTCGTCGGTCGCGAGATCGGCGAGATCGTCGAGCGTCTTGATGCCGCCCTTGCCCAGCGTCACCAGCATCTGCTCGGTGAGATGCGGGAGATCGGCCAGATCGTCCTCCACGCCGAGCGCCTTGCGCTCTTCGCGATGAGTCGCTTCCTGCCGCTCCAGCGCTTCCTTGGCGCGGTTCTGGAGTTCCTCGCCCAGTTCCTCGTCGAAGCCCTCGATCGTGGCGAGCTCTTCCAGCTCGACATAGGCAACTTCCTCGAGATCGGTGAAGCCCTCAGCGACGAGCAGCTGCGAGAGCGTCTCGTCGACGTCGAGTTCTTCCTCGAACATCTTGGAGCGCTCGGCGAATTCCTGCTGGCGCCTGGTGCTCGCCTCTTCTTCGGTCATGATGTCGATCTGGTGACCGGTGAGCTGGCTGGCGAGGCGCACGTTCTGGCCGCGACGGCCGATGGCGAGGCTGAGCTGATCGTCGGGCACCACCACCTCGATCCGGCCCTCTTCCTCGTCGAGCACGACGCGGGCCACGGTGGCTGGTTGGAGCGCGTTGACGACGAAGGTCGCGGTGTCGTCGCTCCAGGGGATGATGTCGATCTTCTCGCCCTGCAGTTCCTGGACCACCGCCTGTACGCGGCTGCCCTTCATGCCGACGCAGGCGCCGACCGGATCGATGCTCGAATCGTGGCTGATGACACCGATCTTGGCGCGGCTGCCGGGATCGCGCGCAGCGGCGCGGATCTCGATGATGCCGTCGTATATCTCGGGCACTTCCTGCGCGAACAGCTTGCGCATAAAATCGGGATGGGCGCGGGTGAGGAATATCTGCGGCCCGCGATTGTTGCGTTCCACCTTGCTGATCAGCGCGCGGACACGCTCGCCCACGCGAGCGGCCTCGCGCGGAATCTGCTGGTCGCGGCGGATGACGCCCTCGGCCCGGCCGAGATTGACGATCACATGGCCGAATTCCACCGACTTGATTACGCCGGTGATGACTTCGCCGGCGCGGTCCTTGAATTCCTCGTACTGGCGCTCGCGCTCGGCATCGCGGACCTTCTGAAAGATCACTTGCTTCGCGCTCTGCGCGTCGATGCGGCCGAGATCCACCGGCGGCAGCGGGTCAACGATGAAGTCGCCGATGCTGGCATCGTCCTGCAGCTTCTGAGCGGCCTTCAGATCGACCTGCTTGAAGTAGTCCTCGACCTCTTCGACCACCTCGACGACGCGCCACAGACGCAGATCACCGGTCATCGGATCGAGCTTGGCTCGGATGTCGTTCTCCGCGCCGTAACGGTTGCGCGCCGACTTCTGGATCGCCTCTTCCATCGCCTCGATGACGATGGCCTTGTCGATCATCTTCTCGGACGCGACGGAATTCGCGATTGCGAGCAGTTCTGCCTTGTTGGCGGAAATGGCACTGGCCATCAGTCGTCTGCCTTTTCTTCAGTTTCGACGATTTCGTCGGCGCCTCTCGTGTCGAGCGGCTGGGTGGCGGCGACCAGCGCGTCGGTCAAGACGAGCTGTGCCGAATGAATCTGTTCGCGGGGGACAGTCGTTTCGCCCGTCTTGCGATCGAGGATGGTCACCATGCCATCCTCGATGCCGCTGAGTTCGCCGCGCAGATTGCGCTGGCCGTCCCAGCCCTTGATCATGCTGATCTTCGCCTCGTGCCCCGCCCAGTCCGCAAAATCCTTCGCGCGCGTCAGCGGTCGGTCGATTCCCGGACTGGATACTTCGAGATGATAGGCACCGGGTACCAGCACCTCGCCAGCTTCTTCGAGAGCGTCGAGCCGTTCGGACACGCGGCGCGACAGGGCGGCGCACTGGTCGATGATCAGCTGGCCGGTCGCCGGATCCTCGGCCATGATCTGCAGCGCCTCGCCCCCGTCACCGGCTTCCGACGGCATCATCTTCACGCGCACGAGGTCGAAACCCAGCGCCGTGGCTTCGGGTTCGATCACTTCGATGAGGCGCGCAATATCGGCCATTCGGTCTCCGGTTCGGTGCGGCGGCGTGCCGCCAAGCGGTTTGGTGCCGGCCCCTTGCGGCGCCAGCCCTACAATGTCGCGACAATGTCGGGATTGGCTGGCAGATAGGCGCAAGGGCGACCGAAGGCAAGCTCAATCGTCGTCGGCGAGGCCGTGCTTCTTGATGCAGTGGCGCAGCTGGTCGTAGCTGAGGCCCAGCGCCTTGGCCGTCTGTCGCTGGTTCCAGCGATGCCGGCCAAGTGCGTGCTCGACAATCGCGCGTTCGTGCGAATCGACCGCGGCGCGCAAATCCTCGATCGAATCGTAATCATGCACCGGAGCCTGCGCGGGGGGCGCGAGCGATGCGCTGCCGCCACTTACCCCCGGTTTCGCGGGCGGGGCGGTCGGCATCCACGGACTGTCGAACGGATCGAACTGGATATGCCCGATCGGATCGTCCCAATTGTCCCAGCGATAGACCGCCCGCTCGACCGCATTGCGCAATTCGCGGACATTGCCCGGCCAATCGTGTTCCTCGAGCCGGCTCGCGACGTGGTCGGCAAAGCCTGGCCAGCCCTCCCAGCCCAGCTCGGCGGCCATGCGGCGGCCGAAATAATCGGCGAGGACCGCCACGTCCCCTTCGCGGACACGAAGCGGCGGCAGGGTGATGACCTCGAAGCTCAACCGGTCGAGCAGATCGGCACGGAAATCGCCCGCGGCGGCCTTCGCCGGCAGGTTCTCGTTGGTCGCGGCGACGATGCGGACATCGACCCGGACCGGGCGGCTCGAGCCGATCCGCGTGACCTCGCCATATTCGACCGCGCGCAGCAGACGCTCCTGCGCGCCCATCGAGAGCGTGCCCAGTTCGTCGAGGAACAGCGTGCCCTGATCCGCCTCCTCGAACCGCCCCGCGCGCTGCTTTGTCGCGCCGGTGAAGGCGCCCGCCTCGTGACCGAAAAGCTCGGCCTCGATCAGCGTCTCGGGCAACGCCGCGCAGTTCATCACCACCAGCGGCTCGCCCCATCGCGGAGAAAGGCGGTGGAGGCGTTCGGCAATCAGTTCCTTGCCGGTTCCGCGCTCGCCGATGATCAGGACTGGGCGCTGCATCGGCGCCGCGCGGCTGGTTCGCTCGACCGCGTCGAGGAAGGCGCCCGACTGCCCAATGAACTGGTTTTCCCGATCCATGCCCAACATATAGGGAATTTCCCCAATTCATGGCAATAGATCATGGATGAGACAGCTTTCGATTGATAGAAAGTCTTAGAATTCTCCCATTTTCTAGGTTTGGCACGCCTCTTGCTCATCCACTGTTAACAAATCAGTGGAGGACCCGAACAATGTACGATCGCCGCTTCTTCCAGACCAGACTGGGCCAAGCCGCGCTGGTCAGCATCACGGCGATGGTCACCTTCGTCGCGCTCAGCAGCCAGATCGCGACAACCGTGCCGACGACGCCCATCGCCTTGACCGAGCAGGTCGAGCTGGCGTGAGCGATCCCCGTGACGAGTTAGGGCCGGAGCCTCTCTCCCCCGACAGTCCCCACCGCGGCCCTTCCCAAGACGGTGCTGCGGGAGAGGCTTCGGCCCGCCCCTCCTCCTTCTCCGACCGGCCGCGGCTTTCGCGGCTGGAGGAAGAGGTGGAACGTCTTCGCCGCACCCCGACCCCGACCCAGCGCACCAGAGAGAAAATGAGCGCCGCGGACTGGGGCGATACTGCTAAGGTCAATGCCAGGATCAACGATTTCTTTTCCAACGGAGCACCCTTCATGGGCATTTTCAGCCGGACCCGCGACATCATCGCAGCCAACTTCAACGACATGCTCGACAAGGCGGACGACCCCACGAAGATGATCCGCATGATCATCCTCGAAATGGAGGAAACCCTGGTCGAGGTCCGGGCAAGCGCGGCGCGCACCATCGCCGACCAGAAGGAGATGCATCGCCACACGGTGAAGCTCGACAAGCTTCAGGCCGACTGGGCCGAAAAGGCGCAGCTCGCACTCAGCAAGGATCGCGAGGATCTCGCCCGCGCGGCTCTCGTGGAAAAGAAGAAGGCCGCCGATACTTCCGACCAGCTCAAGGAAGAGATCGCCGTGCTCGACGATGCGCTGCGCGCCTACGAGCAGGACATCGCCAAGCTCCAGAATCGCCTACGCGAGGCCCGTAGCCGCCAGACCGCGATCGCCGCCCGGCTCGAAAGCGCGGAAAACCGCGTCAAGCTGCGCACGCTGATGACCAACGAGCGGACCGACGAGGCGCTGAGCCGCTTCGACCAGCTCGAGCGCCGGGTCGATTATGCGGAGGGCCGCGCCGATGCGCTGAGCATCGACGACGGATCGAACAAGAACAGCCTCGCCGACGAGATCGCCGCCCTGGAAGGCAGCGATCAGATCGACGACGAGCTTGCACAGATGAAAAAGGCGCTCGGCAAGTCCGATGGCGCGAACGGGGAGGACTGATCGGATGGAAGGCTTTTTCGCAATCGCCGCGATCTTCATCGCGCTGCCGTGGATCATCTTCCACTACATCACGAAGTGGAAGACTTCCGCTTCGATCACGCAGGACGACGAGGTGCTGCTGGAGGAACTCTACAACCTCGCCAAGCGGCTCGACGAGCGGATGGACACGGTGGAGCGGCTGGTCGCCAGCGACAACCCCGATTTCCGCCCCGCCCGCCTCGTCCACGACAGCGAGATCGACAACCAGCAACTGCGCGAACTCGAACAGATGATGGCCGAGAAGAAAGGAAGCGCACGATGAACAGCTCCCGCACCACCCTCTATCGCGACAAGCAGAACGCCAAGCTGATGGGTGTCTGCTCGGGCATCGCCGACTATACCGGCGTAGATGCCCTGTGGATCAGGCTGGCCGTGGTCATCATGGTCTTCGCCACCGGCTTCGCGCTTCCGGCCTATTTCATCGCCGGCCTGCTGCTGAACAAGAAGCCCTCGCACCTCTATGTAGACAAGGACGAGAGCAAGTACTGGCAGCGCGTGCGGCAGAACCCCAAGCGCACCGCGCGCGAGATCCGCGCCCGGATGAAGGATGTCGATCGCCGCCTCGCCGAAGTCGAGCACTATTACGTCAGCTCGAACCCGCGCCTCAACGCCGAGATCGAACGGCTTCGCTGAGCGGACACGAGGGGAGGACAGGACCATGAATATCGGAGTGCTCATACCCATCGTCGCGCTGATGATTCCGATCATCGCGATCTGGACAAAGCATCAGCAGAAGCTGGCGCAGATGAACATCAATTCCACCGCCCAGGCGACCGCCGAAAAGGCCGCGCAATATGCCAGCCGCGTCCACGATCTGGAGGACCGCGTCCGGGTGCTGGAACGTATCGTTACCGACAAGGGCTACGATGTCGCCACCCAGATCGAGGCCCTGCGCGACCAGCGCCGCGTGGATCAGGGATCGGGGGTCCCGCTCGAGACCGCCCGCCGGGAGAACGTGTGATGGACAAGGAACTGATGATCGCCATCATCGTGATTGCCTGCACCATTGGCTGGCTGGTCAACAATTGGATCCGCGCCAAGCACGGCTATCCGTTGGAAGACGAATGGGGCGGGAAAAGCGAGCGCATCGATAGCGGCGAAACCAAGCAGCTGCGAGCCGAGAACCAGGAGCTGCGGACCTTGCTGACCAAGGTCGACAGGCGGATGCAGGTGCTCGAGCGGATCGTGACCGACAAGGGCTACACCGTCGCCGAGGAGATCGAGGCGCTGCGCCGGAACGACGATCGCGACACGGATAGCGGTGTGCCGCTCGACAACAGATCGCGGGAGAACGTGTGATGCTGTTTAGCGACTTCCTCCCCTATCTCGGCTGGATCGTCGGCGGAGCGTTCACGCTGGGTGCCGCCGGTATCATCGCCAATGTCCATACAACTCGCCTCAAGATCAAGAATGGCTACCCTCTAGAGGGCATGTGGGGCCAGTCGCTGAAGCCCGGCACCACCAGCGAGGCGCAGGAGCGTGTGGCCCTGCTGACGCAGGAAAACGCCCAGCTGCGCGCGGAAATCGGATCGATGAAAGATCGGCTCGCCAATGTCGAACGGATCGTCACCGACAGCGGTTACCAGCTGTCCCACGAATTCGCCCGCCTGCGCGACGAGAAGGATAAAGTGCAATGAACTTCGCGGAGGCCATCGCGCTGTGCGCCGTCGTCGTGGGCATCATCAGTCTGGCCGGCATATGGCTCGACGCTCACAACACTAGGCTGAAGAACCGCACCAAGATGTTCGAGCTGGAAGTGCGCAAGGCGGAAGCGGAACGCGGCGCCGGTATGCAGCGGGTGGGCGATATCGAGGAGCGGTTGCGCGTTCTCGAACGCATAGCCACCGATCGCAACCGGCTGCTGGCCGACGAGATCGAGACGCTGCGCGATCGTCCACTCCACCGGGAAACGGCATGATGACCAGTTGGGCCATCGTCGCGATCGTCGCCATTGTGGTGTGGGGTATCGTCCAGTCCAATCGGGCGCGTGGCCATCACGATAATCGCGGCGTGAGTGAGAACGACCGCGCGCTCGAGGAAGAGAACGCCGCCGCCCGCCAGGAAATCGCGGATCTGCGCGAACGGATCCGGGTGCTCGAGCGGATCGCCACTGACAATAACGGGTCCGTCGCTCAGGAGAGGGCGCGGATCGAACGGGAAATAGAGGCCCTGCGCAAGGAGCAGGACTGACGGTTTCAAGGAGGACATGAGGGTTATGTTCGAACCGACCATCATCATCGCCACGGCCGCGCTGATCGGCCTCGCCGTCGTCACCGCCGGCCTGCTCGTCGGCTGGCGAGAATGGCTGGCACTGAAGCGCCAGGAACTCGACCGCCAAATCTCCCGCAACGGTGCGACACGCGAGGAAGGCTCCTCGCTCGGCGCGGCGCGGATCGAGATTTCCGACCTCAAGGAGCGCATCCGCAAGCTCGAGGCGATCGCAAGCGGCGTCGATCCTTGAGCAGGGCGCACGGGCTCGATGGTGGCTGACCCTTTCCAATCCATCTTGCACGCCCTAACTGCGCGGCGATGAGATCGCTCGAAGACATTGCCGAAGAATACGAATTCCTCGAAGGGGACGAGCGCTACCGCCTGCTGATCGAACTCGGTCGCGAGCTCGACACAATGCCCGATGCGCTGAAGACCGACGCCACGCTGGTGCGTGGTTGTTCGGCCTCGGTCTGGGTCTATCCCACCGGCGAGCCCGGGAAGCTCCACTTCCTCGCCGACAGCAATGCAGCGATCACTAAGGGCATCGTCGCCCTGGTCATCGCCGCGGTGCAGGACCACTCGGCCTCGGAAGTCGCGGAAATGGACATCGCCGATGCGCTCGCGCCCTTCGATCTGAAGAACCAGCTCAGCTCAAACCGCACGCAGGGCGTGCCCAACATGATCGCGCTTGTGCAGGACCACGCCGCCCGGATCGCGGAGCAGCCATCTGGCGGCTGACATGCGCCGCACGATCTTCAAGCTCCTTGGCATGCTCAGCGTCGGTCTGGGCGCGGTTGGGGCGGTGCTGCCGATCATGCCGACCGTGCCGTTCCTGCTGCTGGCGGTCTATTTCTTCGCGCGCTCCAATCCGGAGCTCGAGCGCAAGATCCTCGATCATCCGCATTGGGGCCCGCAGGTCCGCGATTGGCGCGAGCGGGGGGCGATCAGCCGCCGTTCGAAAACCATCGCCATCGTCGCGATGGCGACCGGAGCGGTGTTCACCTACTTCACGCTGGGGCACCCGTGGTACTGGCTGTCGGTCGCCATTCTGGTCATTGCGGGCGGCTGGATCGCGACTCGCAACGAATAGGAATTCAGGCCCCGGCGCTCTCGCGCACCACCGCGATCCCCGCTTCGCGCTGGCGCTTCAGTTCGGCCTTCAGGCTGGTCGGATTGCGGGCGAAGACGAAGCCGAAGCTCACCCCGCCCTCCCGGCCGACGGTCGCATGATGAAGCTTGTGTGCCTGCACCAGCCGCTTGGCGTAGCCACTTTTGGGCACCCAGCGGAAATAGCGCTGGTGAACGAGGCCATCATGCACCAGCGTGTAGATGACGCCGTAGAGCAGAATGCCGAGCCCGATCCAGGTCGCTGGCCACCAAGCGTCGGCGCCCATCACCAGCGGACTGCCCAGCGCGAACATCGCAATGCTCATCGCCGCACCCACGACCGCGTAGAGATCGTTCTTTTCCAGCAGGTTGTCATGCGGTTCGTGGTGGTCGCGGTGCCAGGCCCAGCCGAAGCCATGCATGATGTATTTATGGCTCGCCCACGCCACCCATTCCATCGCGAGGACGGTGGTGAGAACGATGAGGATGGCGATGATGACGTCCATGACGCGAACCGATATAGGCTAATCGCCTTGCGGAAAGAAGAACCGCGTGACTTCTTCGCGCAGCCGCGCCGGGCGCAACGTTTCGGCATCGATGCAGCACCATGCGCTTCTGACCTCGGCCAGCACCTCCTCGCCGCGCTGGATCATGGTGGTGTAGAAGGCGCGCGCGCCCTGTACCTTTTCCAGCACGGTGCGGGCGATCACCTCGTCGTCGAGGAAAGCGGGCTTGCGATAGGTAATCTCGTGCTTGAGCGCGACCCAGGCCTTGCTCGCCACTTCCTCGGCCGGGGCGATCTTGTTCCAGTGCGCCAGGACCGCATCCTGCACCCAGCCGAGATAGCGGGCGTTGTTCACATGTCCCATGAAATCGATATCTTCGGGCGCGACTGTGATCGGGTGAGCGAAAGGCTTTGCTGACATAGGTGTCAATTACCCGAGAAAGGCTTACTCTTCCATGACAATCTCGGACAAACTTTGCGCCGCCGCCCGCCGAACCGCCATCGAGGTTAAGCCTTGCCAGCCGCCCCTGCCCGATCCATGACGCGTGGTATGAGCAAGAAACTCTCCGGTCCTGCCGCGATCGCCGGTGCCATCGGCTCGGCCGCGATCGCTGCCGCACTCCTTTACGCCAACAAGCGCAAGGCGAAGAACCGCCCGGCCCAGCCCGGCCCCATTCCTTCGGGTGAACCTCCCCAAACCGACTGATCGGTGCTGCCCCCGCCGAAATGCGGGCAAGCGAACAAAATCGAAAGGATGCACGTCGTCATGAAGGCAGTTCTGTCGAAAGAAACCGGTGGCCCCGAAACGCTGGTGGTCGCGGATATCGACGTTCCGGCACCGGGCAAGGGCGAGGTCCTAATCGACGTCGCGGCCTGCGCGATCAACTTTCCCGACACGCTGATTATCAGGGATCTCTATCAGTTCAAGCCGCCCCGTCCCTTCTCGCCCGGCGGCGAGATTTCGGGCACGATCGCCGCGTTGGGTGATGGGGTCGAGGACTGGCAGGTGGGCGACCGGGTCATCTGCGGCGTCGGAAGTGGCGGTCTGCGCGAGAAGATCGCGGTCGATGCCGCCAAGCTGTTCAAGGTCCCCGCAGAGGTCGATCTCGTCCAGGCGAGCGCTCTGCTCATGACCTACGGCACGACGATCCACGGGCTGAAGGATCGCGGCGATATCAAGGAGGGCGAAACCGTCCTAGTTCTCGGTGCAGCGGGCGGCGTCGGCCTGTCGGCGGTGGAACTCGCCAAGGCCTATGGCTGCCGCGTGGTCGCCGGCGTCTCGACGGAGGAGAAGGGCAAGGTCGCGCGGGATGCGGGGGCTGACGAAGTGGTGGTCTATCCCCGCGCGCCGTTCGACAAGGATGTCTCCAAGCAGCTCGCCAACGATTTCAAGGCTGCGGTGGGCGATAAGGGCGCGGACATCGTCTACGACATCGTGGGCGGCGATTATTCCGAACCGGCCCTTCGCGCGATCGCATGGGAGGGCCGCTTTCTCGTGATCGGCTTTCCCGCAGGGATTGCAAAGATGCCCCTCAACCTGACCCTGCTCAAGAGCTGCGACATCCGGGGCGTCTTCTGGGGTGCCTTCGCCGCGCGCGAGCCCAAGCGCAACGCCGACAACATCGCCGAACTGTTCGACCTGTGGCAGGCGGGCAAGATCGCCCCGCTGGTCAGCGAAACCTATCCGATCGAGCGCGCGCACGAGGCCATCGCCAAGCTGGAAAGCCGTGGCGCGATCGGCAAGCTCGTCGTCACCATGGGCTGACAGGCTGCGCGGAGGCTTGCAGGCGTTCGCCCGCGACCCTATTCGCAGGCAGCAATCAGACAAGGGATAACGATGACCGACTTCAACGACCGCGAGCGCGCCGAGGAAGCCAAGTTCGCTTTCGACGAAGCCAACGACTTCAAGATTGCGGCGCGCCGCAATCGCCTGCTGGGCGAATGGGCAGCGGAAAAGATGGGGCTCACGCCGGAAGAGACCGATGCCTACAAGAAGGCGGTCGTCCAGGCCGATTTCGAGGAAGCGGGCGACGAAGACGTGGTCCGCAAGCTGCTGGGCGATCTCACCGCCGCCGGCTGCGACGTGTCCGAGGCCGATATTCGTGCCAAACTTGACGAATGTTCGGTCGAAGCGCGGCGTCAGTTCATGAGCGAGCAGGGCTGATCCGATGGCGATGCAGGCGGACGAGATCGAACGGCTGATCCGGGCAGCCCTGCCCGATGCCGAGGTGACGATCCGCGATCTGGCAGGCGATGGCGATCACTACGCCGCGCACGTCGTAACCCCCGCCTTCGAAGGCAAGAGCCGCGTACAGCAGCACAAGCTGGTCTATGATGCGCTAGGCGGCCGGATGGGCGGCGAGCTCCATGCCTTGCAACTGACCACCGCGACCCCCACCTGAACTTCGTCATCGCAGAGCAATTCAAGGATCGGCCAGACATGTCCGACGTCAATTCACGTATCTCCGGCATCGTTGGCGACAGCGACGTCGTCCTTTTCATGAAGGGAACGCCCCTGTTCCCCCAATGCGGCTTTTCCAGCCGCGCGATCGCCATTCTCGACCATTGCGGCGTCGCCTACGACAGCGTCGACGTTCTGCAGGACATGGAAATCCGGCAGGGGATCAAAAGCTTCTCCGATTGGCCGACCATTCCTCAACTCTACGTGAAGGGCGAGTTCGTCGGCGGCAGCGACATCATGATGGAGATGTTCGAGGCGGGCGAATTGCAGCAGATGATGGACGAAAAGCAGGTCGCAAAGGCCGAAGGCTGAATCGCTCTTCTATTGTGAAAATTGAAAGGCCCTCTCGGCGGGTAGTCCGGGAGGGCCTTTCGCGTTTTCGGGGAGGTGGGCCGAGAGACCAGGGGGGGTGGCCCACCTCGTTACGAAGACTTCTGGGTACCCGATAACGAGCATGTCGCGTGCCAGTTCACTCAAAACCTCCGCCACAGGCCGAAAGCGAGGGTTAACGTCCTTGGGCATGCCGCCCCGACTGTAAGGCAGTCCGACAGGCCAGCGCCCCTGGCCGGGCTTGGCAAGCGCTCGTCCCCCATGCACAAGACAGACATGGCCCGATTACAATCCGAGGAAATCCCTGCGGCAACACTCGTCGTGTTCCGCCATGCGGCCACAGGCGGTCCGCCCGAAATCCTGATGGTCGTGCGCTCTCGCCAGATGTCCTTTGCCGGCGGCATGGCGGTGTTTCCCGGCGGGCGTGTCGACGAGGCCGATCGCGACCTCGCTGCGTCCCTCGATCACGGTCTGGACGAGGACGAAGCAGCCCACCGCATCGCCGCGATCCGCGAGACGATCGAGGAGACGGGCCTTGCGGTCGGGATCGCGGAACCGGTGGATGCCGGGACAGCAGCGGCGATCCGCAAAGACCTGCTCGAACAAGGCGCGATCGCCCCGGTCCTCGACTGCCGCAAGTTGTCGCTAGACCTGGGCGCACTCATCCCCTTCGCCCGCTGGTGCCCACGCGGGATGGACCATTCGCGCATCTTCGACACGCGCTTCTACCTTGCCGATCTCGGGACGGGCGACGTTGAAATCGCCATCGACCAGACCGAAAACACGCGCCTGTTCTGGACGACCGCCCAAGCCGCGCTCGACGCGGCGGATGCCTGCGAAATCTCGCTAATCTTCCCGACCCGCCGCAATCTCGAGAGGCTCGCGTTGTTCGCTACGTTCGCCGATGCCAAGGCGCAGGCCAGCGAGATTCCCGCGACCATGATCGTGCCAGAAATCGCCGACCGCGATGGCAAACCCACGCTGACGATCCCCGCCGACGCCGGCTACCCGGTCACCCACGAACCGCTCGACCGGGCCATGCGGGGGTAGCAAAACGGTTGGCGCGCCCGGCAGGACTCGAACCTGCTGCCTCAAGATTAGAAGTTAGGTCGAGCAGCGTCCGGTGAGGTCCTAAGGCGCCTTCCACCGAGAGAAAACGCGTCCGGTAGCGTCCAAAGCTATTGCAAGTTATCCGGGATCAAGTTACCTAATCCGTTACCTATTGCCGACAAGGTAACAGGCGAGCCAGGAAGGAGGGGGCAACCTCCTGCCCGGCTCTGACCACATCGATCTAACTGGAGATCATCATGGCTACCGAAACCCTAGAGCGTGAAACCGTTACCGCAAACACTTGGGAAGAAGCTTTCGATCAGTTCCAAAAAGCGGACGCGGCTTATCGCCGCTATGATTTAGCAGTCTTCAAGCCAGCTTATGCGCGGCAGACGGCATTCGAGATTGAGCATGGGATCGACAAGCTCTTTCCTGCCGATCAGAAAGCCATTGCAGTCCACGAAGCCGACAACTGCGAGCACAAAGTTCCGGACGACGTTTTCGAGCGCTTGGAAAGCCTGAGCGATCAATTTTCTGACTCCCAGTCAGTCTTAATGAAGATGCCCGCGCCTCATCTTCACGCTCTCCGATGGAAGCTGGATCACATTCTCCAGATTGAGCACGAGGGGGACAGAGATGGCGGCAGCCTTCCCGCTTGGTCTGCCGAATATGTTAGGCAGATGCTGACCGACATTACTCTGCTTCTGCCGAGCCAGTAAGCCATGCTGACCGACACGAAGATCGCAGCGATCAAGCCGCCCGCCAAAGGGCAGCAAGAGCATCCCGATCACAAGGTAACGGGGCTGCGGCTTCGTGTCGGCGCTGGCGGCGCCAAGACCTGGACCCTGCGCCGCCGGGTGGGCGAGAAAGTCATCAACCGGAAGCTCGGCACCTATCCCGCCATGCGGCTCGCTGCGGCGCGTGAAGCGGCCGAGACGATGATCGCGGCGCTGGAACGCGATGGCAGCACGGAAGGGCTCGATCGGACCTTTGGGGCGGCGGCAGAAGCATGGATTGAGGCAAAGAACCGGCCCGACCTGATCCGTCGCCAGCTCGAACTGCACGTCTATCCCGACTGGCGCGACCGCAAGCTGGGTAGCATCAAGCGCGCGGAGGTTCGCGACCTGATCCAAGGACTGGAAGGCGATGTTCTGCCGAACCGGGTTCTGGCGACGATCAAGACGATTTTCGGCTATGCAATCTCGCAAGACTGGATCGACGTTTCGCCGGCCGATCGGATCGACAAACCGAAAGCCGAAGCGCCGCGCGATCGGTTCCTGAGCATGGAAGAGGTCGAGCGCGTCTGGAACGCGACGGCTCTGCTTGGCTATCCGGAAGGACCATGGGCTCGCCTGTTGCTGCTGACCGGCCAGAGGCGCAGCGAGGTTGCTGGGATGCGCTGGGCCGACCTCGACCTTGACGCTGGCACGTGGACCCTCACTGCGAGCCAGACGAAGGCCAAAAGGTCGCACCTAGTCCCCCTCACCCCGGCAGCTGTCGAGATCATCAAGGCAATGCCACAGTTGGGCGAATATGTTTTCTCGACCAGCGCGAACTCACCGATCCGCGGATTTGCGCGGGCGAAGTCTCAGATCGATCGCTGGCTGGATAGCAAGGGCAACGGCCTAGGCGAGCCTTGGCGCTTCCACGATTTCCGGCGCACGGCGTCGACGCACATGGTTCGCTTGGGGATCCCTGAGCTCGTCGTTTCCCGCGTTCTGAACCATCAGGTGCAGGGAGTGACCGCGAAAGTTTATGCCCTGCACAGCTACGCGCCCGAAAAGCGTCACGCGCTGGAAGCGTGGGCGGCAGAGGTCGACCGCGCGGTAAATGGCGAGCGGGGCGGCAACGTGGTGGCGCTGAGGTCTGGCGAGTGAGCAGCAAGGGCGAGATCGTTCCGGAACTCGCGGAACTCTTGCGCGAGATTGCTGATCGCATTGACGCGCGAGAGGCGACCAAACGCGATGCGCGGAAGCTGCGGAAGATTGCCAACGAAGCGGCGGGCGATGACCCCGAATGGACGCTCAAGATCCACGCGCGACGTGGCGCTCCCCGCCATAGCGTGGATAGGCGTTTCGCGATGGCAGAAGCTATTCAGGCATATCGCGCTGAGCATGGAACGACGATCGAAAACGCCTGCAATGAACTGTGTGGGCAGTTCAATGTTGGGCCAGACCGGATGATGACCGCATGGAAGGAAATGCGGTCGATCCTTCGCACCGATGAGGGAGCGCGAGAGGTCCGTTTGATGTTCCACGAATTGATGCTGCGGCAGGGGGGTAAAAAATAGGCCCCTTTTTTTACCCGCGAACATACTGAATCATCCGCATACCTACGAGGCCGTCCGAAACAACGGAGCGGCTTTAATGACCAAATTCCTTCGCTTCCCGGTGGTGATCGAGCGCACCGGCCTTTCCCGATCGACGATCTACGAGATGATGGATCGCGAAGAATTCCCGCGCCCGGTAAAGATCGGCGCGCGCGCAGTCGCATGGCCGGCTGATCGGCTCGACGCCTGGATGGCTGAGAGAATGGAGTCCGCCTGATGCAGAAACGCCACCCCGGCGCGGGTGGCGCTGTTCTGCTTGGCGGCGAACGCGCAACCTATACCCAACATCGCCCGATTTTGAAAGCCTCCGATCGCGCTCAGGCTCGTCTTCGCTGGCATCTTCGCTTCGCCCCCTGGTTCCTTTCCGAGCGGCGGAGGATCGCGGCATGAGCAACATTCTGACGCACACCGCGCCGATCGTCCGCGCGATCCATGTCGAGCGCGTTTGTCCTGATGCTGATCGCTGGCGCGCCAGTTACTCGGGCGACGAGTGGACGGACCAGATGACGTTCGAGCCAGCCATGCCGCTGAGCCAGCTTCGTTACGAGCTGCTGAGCTCTCCCCAGCGTTGCGGCCTTCCGATCGTGTTCTTTACCGACGCAATCCGGGAGCGCGCAGCATGAACGCGCAGACCACGATCAAGCTCGACGAGATCGAAACCTTCCTTGGGCCGATCCCGGCCGACGAGCGCGAGCGCCGTGAGAAGCTGCGCAGCTATCGAAATGCCGCGTCCGCCATGCTCGCCACGACCCGCTGCGATACGTCCCGGCACCTCGCCTGGACGGCTATCGAGTGGATCAGCCCCAACATCTACGCCCCTGCGCCGATCGAATGGCTCGACAAGCTCAATCTGCTCGCCCGCCGGCTGATGCTCACCGCATTGACCGCGCAGGAAATGGACGACCTGTTGCGGGAGGGCGAGGATGCTTGAGACGATCGAGCGAGACACCTTCTTCGCGCACGATCGCGAGGGGAACTACGTCGAATGGCTCTCGCGGGAGGAATACGAGCGCCACCATGATGGAAACGAGGCTCCCGGTCTCCTCCCCCTGATTGACATCGCAGGATGGAAGGGCGATCCCCCGGCCCGCCGCTCGCTATGGGGATCTTGGCTCCCCCTGCACCAGACGACCATGCTCACCGGCCCGGGCGGCGTCGGCAAGAGCCTGTTCGAGCAATGCCTCTGCACGGCCATCGCTCTCGGCAAGCCGTTCCTCGGCATGGAAACCGAACAGCGAAACACGCTCTACGTGACCTGCGAGGATGACGCGGACGAGCTCTGGCGGCGGCAGGATGCGATCAATGCCGCGTTCGAGGTGGATCGTGCCGACATCATCGGCAAGCTGCACCTGTGCGCCCTGACCGGCGAGGATGAGACCGCGCTGGCGGTCGAGGGCGAGCATGGAACGCTCGACGCGACCGAACGGTGGCAACAGGTCGAGCAGACCTGCAAGGCCCACCAGATCGGCCTCTACGCCTTCGACAACGCGACCGACGCGATGGCCGGCGATCATAGCAATCTGCATCACGTCGCTGCATTCGTGAATATGCTCACCGGACTCGCCATCAAGCGCGACGGCGTGGCGATGATCATCCATCACCCGAACAAGGCCGGCGACGACTGGCTCGGCTCCGTTGCTTGGCACAACAAGGTTCGCAGCCGCCTGATTATCGGGCGCGGCGAGGACGATGTCGATCCGGACGCCCGCACGATCGAGAACCCGAAGGCCAACTATGGCCCTTCAGGCGGCCGCGTGGACTTCCGCTGGCATCAAGGCGCTTTCGTTCGCAGCGAGGACCTGCCCGGTGACTATGCCGAGCAGCTGGCGCAGTCGATCAGGGTTCAGAGCGAGAACGAGATATTCCTCGCCTGCCTGCGCGCGCGAATGGCGCAGCCGGGCCGCGAGGTAGGCCCTAACCTGGGCTCGAATTACGCACCCGCCCGCTTCGCTGAGATGACCGAGGCGAAGGGCCTTCCCAAGGGCAAGCTGGCCCGGGCCATGGAACGCCTGCTCTATGTTGGCAGGATCGAGACACAGCAGGTCAAGCGCAAGGGATCGGACAAGAAAACCATCATCGCGGAGGTCGATCCGAATGCTTCCTAACGACTTCCGAACACCCCTTCCGAACGGGTTCCGAACGGCTTTTCCGAACGGTTCCGAACTTCCTTCCGAACGGTTCCCCGGACACACCTATATACTACGTATATACCGGCGCGGCTCTCTGGGGCCGCCGCGCCAGATACAGGTGACGGACCGACAGCACACCGGCGGGGGCCAGATTGTCGACAGCGACACGCCTCTCCGTACCGCCCGCCCCGTAAACTTTCTCTCCCCCGAAATTCGTTCGGGAGTTCGCAATGCCGAATAGCGCCCCGGTCTTCGGTCGGAAGCCATCTCGCAAGCCATGGGATCACGGCAAGCGGGAGAGCCGGCACGCTCGCGGATACGGCACCGCTTGGGAGAAGCTGCGGAAGGTAATCCTTCAGCGCGACAAGCACCTTTGCCAGCCATGCAAGCGGGCCGGTCGGATCACTGTGGCACAAGCGGTCGACCACATTCTGGCTAAGGCCAACGGCGGGACCGATGACCCGGCGAACCTGCAAGCAATCTGCACACCTTGTCACAATGCGAAGCTGGCGGAGGACCAGGGCAAGCGATCACGCACCCGGCCCACGTTCGGCGCAGACGGCTGGCCAATCGAAGAAGGGAAGAACCGATGATGGATAGAACGCACGACGACATCGGCCTGCGCGTCCGCTCGATCGTGGACGACGCGATCGCTGAGCTGCTGCTGCTCGGCATGGAGAGCGCAGACCACGCGGCAGAGCTGATGGCCTGCCGAGCTATCGTTCGGATCAAGCAACCGGAGAAGATCGCGAAGGTCGCGGACTACGCTGAGAGCTTCATCGAGCGCGACCAACCGGGGCGGGGAAGATGAAAGCTCAGAGCCCTGCCGGTTTCCGTACCGCCGACACCCTCAAAATTATCGCAAACACAGATTTTCACCCGCGCGCGCGCGCGAAAGGAGAACCCGATGAAACAGCCTATAGAACCCAATCCTCAGGCGCTCAGAGTTCGCGAGCAGATCCTAAAGATCGTCTTGGCCGAGAACGACCGGACGGGCGATTCCCGATCTGTCTTCCACGGCCTCGCATTGGCATTCGGACACGTTCTGAGCGCGGTGGAACCCAATCCGAAAGATGCTTCCGCATGGATGTCCCGCGAGGCGCAGCGCATCCTCCTGACCGGCGAGCAGGAAGGGCCTCTCCAATGAACGAGGAACTGGCAGAGGCGGCAGAGGTCCGCGCCCGCACCGAACGGCTGATCGACACGCTGGGCGGCGCAGGGATGACGCAGCGGGCGATCGTAGTCGGAATGCAGCTCGCGCTTACCGAACGCCTACTGGTGGCAGACGGCGCAGACGCGGCCGTCAAGTTCCTCCGCGACCAGGCGGAGCAGGTCGAGCAATGGGGGCCTGAGTATCTGAAGGCACTGCGGCCTTGACTTCCGCAGGCAAATATGCGACGGCCGCTTTCGTCGGATCGCGGCTGTCCGCGACGAGACACCGATGTTCCCGCGGCTGTCCGCGCACATTGGCTGAAAACCGGGCTTCTGCCCGACAGCTAAGGTGTGTCTGAAATGGACTACGTGGGCTCCCCGCTCGAAATCAAAGAACTGTCCGAAAGCGGCTCGATCGAGGGCTTGCTGGCGGGCTTCGGCAATACCGACAGCCATGGTGACGTGATTGACACCAAGGCGTTTTCGCGCACGCTCGCTGAACGCGGCGGCAACCCCCTCCCCATGCTCCTGCACCATGATCCGAAGCGCCCGATCGGCGCCTGGAACGAATGGCAGGAAAAGTCGGAAGGGCTCTACGTGAAGGGTCGGCTCACCATGGCGGCGCGCGATGCTCAGGAAGCATACGCTCTCGCCAAGGATGGCGCTCTTCCCAGCCTGTCGGTGGGCTATGTCGCTCGCAAGGCAAACGTCGACCAGCGGACCGGCGAGCGGCATTTGCTCGACGTCGACCTGATCGAAGGGAGCCTTGTGGTCGCGGGCAGCAATCCACTGAGCCGCGTTTCCTCGGTCAAATCCATCTCAACCGCCGGCGACATTGCCGACCTTCTTCGCGAGGCTGGAGTTTCCGGCCGAAAGGCCAAGGCGGCGGCGGGGTTCGCCTGGAAAGCAATCAACGACACCGACGCGGACGAAGACGAGGTCCGCGCCATCCTCAATGCCAGCGCCGCCCGGATCGCGGCCATCGGAGACAGAAAATGAATGCACTTACGAAGGACTTCACCGACGCGGTGGAGGCGCAGTTCAAAAGCCTGAACGAAGACGTTCAAAGGGCGCTGAAGGACGCGAACACCGCCAACGGCATCATCCACGAACTCGAGCAGAAGATGGCTCGACCGAGAAGCGGGGATTATTCGCCTATCTCGGCCGGCCAGAAGGTCGCGGAGAGTGACGAGATCAAGGCGCTGGCCGAACGGGCGAGCTCGCAGCCTGCCCGGGTCAAGGTCGAGGTGAAGAACATCACCACGGCACCGACCAGCGGCGGCGCGCTCGACAACACCATGCGCGATCCGAACGTGAACGGCCTCCCCGGCCGCACCCCGCGCATTCGCAACCTGCTGACCGTTCTCGACACGAACAGCGGCAATGTCGAATACGTGGCACAGACTACCCGCGACAATCAGGCGGCGATGCAGGTCGAAGGCGAGCTGAAGGCTCAGAGCGATTACGCCTGGGAAATTCGCAACCTGCCGATCCGCACGATCGCGCACTGGGTTCCGGCCAGCGTCCAGGTTCTCGCTGACGCCCCGCAGCTTCGCTCGATCATCGACACCGAGCTTCGCTACGGCCTTGCGCTGAAGGAAGACGAGCAGCTGCTCAACGGCAGCGGAACCGGTGTGAACCTGACCGGCCTTGTGACCGAAGCCACGGCGTTCGCTGATCCGCTGTCCCTCACCGATCCGACCATGATCGATACGGTGGGCGTCGGGATGCTTCAGGTCTCCCTTGCGGACTACACCCCGAACGGCGTTGTAATGCATCCTAGCGACTGGATGCGGATCCGGCTGCTGAAGGATGCCGATGGCAAGTATCTGCTTGGCGATCCGCAATCGAACCCAAACCCGCTGCTGTTCGGTCTGCCTGTGGTCGCCACGACCGCCATGCCGATCGACAAGTTCCTGATCGGTGACTTCCGGGCGGCCGCGACCCTCTACGATCGCGAGGAAGCGAACGTGGTTCTTTCTACGGAACACGCGGACTTCTTCGTTCGCAACCTCGTGGCGATCCGCGCTGAGGAACGTCTCGGCCTCGCGATCAAGAACCCGCTGGCGCTGTCCTACGGCGACTTCGGAAACGCGTAAGAATCCCTCGGGTGAGGGGGGCGGGAGCGGTTTTGTCGTCATGGCTGCTCCCGCCACGCCTCAGGAGATTGCGGTTGGCTGAAACAACTAAGATCGAAGGCTTCCGCGAGCTGGACGCGGCGCTCGCCAAGCTCGGCAAGCACACGACCGAGAAGGCCTTGCTGCGCCGGATCGCGAAGAAAGCGCTCACACCGATGCTGGAACGCGCGAAGGCGCTGGCACCCGATGATGACGGGCAGCTGAAGGACAGTATTGTCATGGGCTCCCGCCTGACCCGGGCGGCACGCGCACAGGATGGCAAGACGCCTCGCGCCGGCATTCGCACATTCGTCGGCACGGCAAGCCGGTATGGCTTCCTGCAAGAGTATGGACGCGCAGACGCACCCGCTCAGCCGTTTATGCGGCCGGCATGGGACACACAGGGACCCAAGGCGCTCGAAATCGTGAAGCGCGACCTGGGCGACGAAATCGAAAAGACAGCGGCCCGACTGGCCAAACGGAGGACCTAATGACCGCGAAGATCGGGACACTGAATGTCGACCTGACATTGGAAACCGCGCGCTTCGACAAGGCGGCGCGCAAGATCGACGGCAAATCGTCGAAGATGCAGACGAGCTTCGCGAGGATCGCCAAATCCACCGCGGCGATCGGCGCCGGGCTCGGCGTGGCGCTGGCGGGCGTGGATCGAGTGTTCGGGGACTTGGCGAAGAAAGCCGTCGACCTGAACAATTCCGCTCAGGTCGCGGGCGAAGGCTTCGAGGAATTCCAGCGGCAGGCATTCGCGGCATCGAAGGTCGGGATCGAGTTCGAGAAGCTGGGCGACATTTTCAAGGACGTTCGCGACCGGATCGGTGACTTCATCACGACCGGCGGCGGGCCGATGGCCGATTTCTTCGAGAACATCGCGCCCAAGGTCGGCGTGACGGCGGAGCAGTTCAAAAAGCTCGGCGGCAAGGACGCGCTGCAGCTCTATTACGATTCGCTTGTGAAGGCGGGCGTCAGCTCGGAGGAAATGGTTTTCTATCTGGAAGCCATGGCCAGCGATGCGACCGCGCTTATTCCGCTGCTCGAAAAGAACGGCAAGGCGTTCGCAGAGCTCGGCGCGCAGACGAACATCATCGACCAGGATCAACTCGACAAGCTGAAGCGCTACGAGGACGCGCAGAAGCGGATCGAAGGCAAGACGCAAGACCTTACCCTTGCGCTAGTTGATGCTGGACTGCTCGACGCTTTCGCAGACCTCAAGCTTAGCCTCGTCGATGGTGTGGTCGAGTTCGACAAGTTCTACACCAGCGTCCAGAAGTCGACCTACAACTTCGGGCGTTCGATTGAGGCGGCGGTGAATGCCATCCCGGCGTCCATCAACCGGATGATTACCCAGATCGGGACCGCAATTACCGGACGCCTAAGCGCAATCTGGGACGGTGCGATCGCCAAGGTGGAGAGGGTCCGCCAGACGTTCTGGAACCTCTGGGACAAGGTGACGCGCCGTTCCTACGTCCCCGACATGGTGGACGACATCCAGCGCGAGATGGCGCGGCTCGACGGCGTTCTCGTCACCCCGGCGCAGCGGGCAGCGCAGAAGACCGAGAAGGCGTTCAGCGACCTGATGGATAGGCTCTATCCCAAGTTCGCTGCGATCCGCGACATGAAAGGCGACCTGGACCTGATCGACGAGCGGGAGGACAAGAAGGAAATCTCCCGCGAGATGGCGACGGAGCTTTCGGCAGCGGTGCGCCGGCAGGCACGAACGGGCACCACGGATCGCCAGCAGTATGACATCCGCCCCGGCATGGTGGATTCCAAACCGCTAACCGACAAGTTCAAGGAAGTTGGCGATGGCCTCAAGGGTCTAGCCGATCGTTCGCAGGTGCAGACGGTTCGGATCGCTCGCACCTTCGAAGACATGGCACAGGCGACCCTTGCCAGCCTCAACCGCCTGTCCAGCGCAATCAAGGGCGGCGGCTTCCTCGGCATTCTGGAAGGCGTGGTAGGCATCGGACTGCAACTCGGCAGCACCGGCCTGTTTGGCAAGACGATCGCGAACAACCTCAACCGTGTCGAGGCGCGCGCTATGGGCGGTCCGGTGACCGCAGGGCGACCCTATCTGGTCGGTGAGCGTGGGCCCGAACTCGTCGTTCCTCGGCATAGCGGTCGGGTCATCAGCAACGACAACCTCGCGATGGGCGGCAAGCTGCAAATCGAGGTGATCGCGAACAACGGCGGCTTTGAAGCCATGGTTCGCGATCAGGCTGGGCGGGTGGTCGCCGCGTCCGCACCTCACCTTGTCCAAGCAGCGAGCGGCGCCGCGATGGGCGCCATGTATCGTCAGAGCAAGCGCTCGATGACCCCAGGAGGAGCAATCGGATGATCCCGCAATTCACGATCGAGAAGCGCAACTTCGGCTACCGCGTCACCAGCGAGCCCGACCCCATGGGCATGGTCAAGAAGCTGTTCCTGGGCAAAGGCAACACGGCCTTCAGCAAGGCGGTGGGCTACGCGACGAACTGGGCAGCGAAAGCGAACGGCAAACTGATCGACCAGACCGGCCGGCTCAGCGAGCAGGACTGCGCGGACTTCGTGGCGGCGATGCGGCCTTAGCTATTCTTCCTTCAGAGATTTTTCGAGGGCATCTGCCGTGCGGATTTGAGCATCTAAGGAGCGAAGAAAGAGCAGATCGCGCTGCACCATCCCATCGGCCGCATAAGCTTGAACAGCAAGATCAGCTTCTGAAACAGACATACCAAGCGTTTGCAAAAGCGCGGAAATTAGCTTGGTCTGGGCTGTCGCGACCTCTTGGTTTACCCGATGATTGCCATCCGGGAGAAGTGGGCGATCCTGCCCTGTCGCTCTTTTGTATTCCTTGAAAGCCTCCATCACCGCCGGTTTGCCATGAAACTCGACTGGGATGAGATTGATCGCGGTCGAGTAGTTAGGATCACCCGGAAGGTGCCGCGTGGCCATGAGCATCCGAACAACGACAAGCTTTCGCTCTCGGTCCTCGCGATGTTTCTGGAAAGCGAGGGTTATGACAACGGCAATGATCGGCCCCAACACGATCGCGAGCAAGGTGAGCCAGTCGTTAAGCTCCATAACCCCTCCGTTACCTATGCGTTACCTGATCCGATCTAGGTAACTTCTAAAACCCCGGAAATTGGCGCGCCCGGCAGGACTCGAACCTGCTGCCTCAAGATTAGAAGTCTCGCGCTCTATCCAGATGAGCTACGGGCGCGCGCCAGGGTGGCAATAGCGCCGCTTTCCTCGCACGCCAATCGGCGATAAGCGCGAAACCCACGATGGAGAATCCGCCCGCCAACGCTCGGCCGAGCTTTCGCTATTTCGATCTGGTGATGGCGGCCTTTGTCACGATCCTGCTGCTGTCCAACCTTATCGGGGCGGCCAAGCCGTCCTACGTCGTGCTGCCCGACGGAAGCCAGTGGAGCTTCGGGGCGGGGGTGCTGTTCTTTCCCGTCAGCTACATTATCGGCGACGTCCTGACCGAGGTCTATGGCTATGCCCGTGCGCGGCGAGTGATCTGGACGGGCTTCGCCGCGCTGCTGTTCATGGCCTTCATGGCCTGGGTGGTGGTCGCGCTGCCCGCGGCGGAAGGGTGGAACGGGCAATCCGCCTACGAACAGGTTTTCGGCAACACCTGGCGCATCGTCGCCGCCTCGATGATCGCCTTCTGGGCGGGCGAGTTCGCCAACGCCTTCGTCCTCGCGAAGATGAAGGTGTGGACGCAAGGGCGGCATCTGTGGTCGCGGACGATCGGCTCGACCGCGGTCGGCCAGGGTCTCGACAGCCTGATCTTCTATCCGCTCGCCTTTTACGGCCTCGCCGGGTGGCCGCCGGAGCTGCTGTGGCAGATCGTGCTGTCGCAGTGGTTTATCAAGACCGCCTGGGAAGCAGTGCTGACGCCCGTCACCTATGTCGTGGTCGGCTGGCTCAAGCGGCGCGAGGGGGTGGAGATTTTCGACACGCAGACCGATTTCTCGCCCTTCGCCACCCGAGGCTGACAGCCCGAAACCCGTCAGACGATATCGGCGCTGCGGGCGATCTGGGTGATGCCGCGCTTGCCCGCGCCGTCGCGGCCGAGCTGGACGATCACGTCGATGACGCTCGCGGCATAGGCGATGGTGTCGCTGCGGGTAAGGCCGATGCCGGTCTGCATGACCATGAGCGAAAGCTGTTCGAGTGCGCCGCGCAGGCTATTGGCGTGCAAGGTGGAAAAGCTCCCCGGATGGCCGGTGTTGATCGCGCGCAGGAAGCTGACGCTCTCCGCGCCGCGCAATTCGCCGAGCACGATACGGTCCGGGCGCAGACGGAGAGCGGCTTGCAACAGCTCGTTCGCGGTCACCTTCGCCTCGCCGAGTTCCCCCTTTACCGCGACGAGGCCGACGCCGTTCTCTCCCGGCAGGCGCAACTCGGGCGTGTCCTCGACCAGTACGACGCGCTCATGGGCCGGAATCTCGCCGAGCATGGCGTTGAGGAAGGTCGTCTTGCCGGTGCTCGTGCCGCCCGAGATCAGGATCGTCTGCCGCTGTCGGATCGCCTCGCGCAGAAAGGCGATCGGCTGGCCCTGCGGGTCGGGCATCGCCGCCTCGCCCGCCGCGGCGAGCGGACCGGTGTCGTAGGCGTCGAGCGGCAGGTCCAGCCGCCGATGGCGACGGATCGCCATTGCCCAGTGGCGGCGTGCGGCGGGCGGACCGCAGAACTGGATGCGCGCCCCGCCCTCGTGCCCGCGCGCAGGCAAGGTCGCGCCGAGCAGCGGATGCTCGCGATTGATGCCCTGATGGCTGACCCGCGCAACCTGCTCGGCGAGCCGCTGGATCAACCGGTCGTCGATTTCGGGCCGCATATGCTTGCGCATTCCCGGTTCGGCCGCTTCCTCGATCCAGACTTCGCCGGGCCGGTTGACGATGATCTCGGTTACCGTGTCGCGGTCGAGCCACTCGGCGAAGGGCGCGAGATAGGCGTCGAGATAGACGCTGCGTTCGCCCGGCAGATCGACCGGGGGCAGCTCATCCTCGCCGCCACCGACGGCAGGCGCAAAAGGGTGGATGTCGGCGCTCATCGGATCGCCCGTCCGCTCAGCTGACCTGCGTGAAGTCGAGGTCGCGGGCGGTGAAGATGCGGATCGGCTCGCCCTGGCGGACGCGCACGGTGGGGCCGCGCTGGCCGTCCTGCTGCGCCGCGGTCTGCGCCGCCGACTGGCTCGCCCCGCCGATCAGCACGCCGCTCGCCCCGCCGGTGGCAAGGCTGCCGAGCCCGCCGACGACCGAGAGCAGCATGGCCGAGCCGAAGCGGCGGAAGAACCCGCCACCCGAAACCTCGCCCTGCAAGCCGGTCGTTCCATCGAAGCCGATAGCGGGCGAGGCGAGATTGACCGAGGCGCCGTCGGGACGGATCAACCGCGTCCAGATGACATAGGCGCGCTTCTGTCCGTTCTGGAGGCCGGACTGATACTGCCCGATCAGGCGGCTGGAGCGCGGGACAAGCACCTTGCTGCCATCGAAGCTGCGCACGTCCTGACTTACCACCGCGCGGACATAGCCGGGGACGTTGGTATCGATCGCCGTCTCCAGCACCGCCGGGATCAGCGTGCCCTGCGTGACGGTCGTCGAGGGATTGGTCATCGCCCTCGCCTGCGCCGGAGCGCCGCCAACGCCGCCGATGCGGCTGGCGAAATCGTTGGCCGAACTTCCGCCTTCGCCCGCCGGCTGCGCCACCGCGACCCCTTCGGCCGAAGCGGGCGAGCCGGCGAGGTTTGGCGCAGCACCGGAATCGAAGACCACCGTGGGGCTGGCATAGGGGTTGACGACGGGCGCCATCGCGGCTTGCGGCGGCGCGGAATAGACCGGGCTCGGCGCGGGATCGGCCTGCTGTACCATGCCGGCGGAATCGACCTGGGTCATCGCCTGATCCGGCACCATCGGCACGGTTTCGGCGACCACCGGCTGAGCGGGAGGGGCGACCTCGGGGTTACCGATGCCTTCGGGTTCGGCCAGCCTCGCCGAGCTCATGCTCCACAGCGTGACCGCACCGAGCGCCGCGACGATCGCGATCCCCGCGACCATGCCGGTCGCGCCGCTCTTGCCCCCCGGCCGGGCGACCAGCGGATAGGAATTGCGGCTGGCGAGATCGATCACCTCGTGATCTTCCTGCTCGCGCGGGTCGACATCGTTCGCGACGCCGGCGCCGACAGTCTTCGGCGGCATCTTCATCGCCAGGCGCATCACTTCTTCTCCGCTGAAAGCGCGAACGACGCATCGCGCGCCGCGCTGGATGCGGGCCGCTGCGGCCCGCCATTGACCATGGTCGCGCGATCCTCGCCCGATCTGAGGACGATTTCGCGCGGCACGCCGTCGATCACGATCGTGTCGCCGCGCACGGTGAAATTGACTGGACCCTCGGTGCCTTCCGGATTGGTGGTAAGGATCGCAGGAACCGGGCGGCCCGAAGGCCAAGTCATGAAGGTCGCCGTCCCGTCGTCGAAGACGCGGGTGGGGAGAAGGGTCTGGTCACCCGATCCGGACCAGGCGAAGTTGAGGTCGGAGGGATCGATGACGGCCAGCCCGTCCTCGGTCGCGGCGCGTTCGACCGCGCTGCGCTCGTCCGCCGCCAGTTGCTGGGCCTCGGGCGCGGGTTGGGGTTCGCCGGGATAGGTGAAGCTCATCACGTAGAGCGGGCGGCCGGTCGGCGTGGCGACGAGGTCGAACAGATAGGTCCGCTTGTTGGTGACCACGGTCATGTTGGTCGCCGCGCGCGGTTCGAGCGGCTTCACGAACAGCAGGTTGGCGCGCTTGTTCGGCGTCACCTGCCACGCGGCGCTGTCGCCGATGGCGACGTTCTCGATGGATTCGTCCTCGGCGAAGCGGATCGTCGCCTGCACCTTGGGCTTGCCCTCGATGCGGAAGACGCGCGCCTCGTCATACTCGACCTCGACCAGTCGCGCGTCCTGCGCGATCGCGGGAATCGCGACCAGTGTCAGGGCCGAAGCGATTGCCAGATGGCGGATCATTTCACTTTCTCCGTGGAGCGAGGAGCGGCGGCGCGGAAGCGGCTGCCGACGCCGGCCACCCGCGACGGGCCGCCTGTACTCGATTTCGCCTGAGCCGTGCCTGAAGACGTGGCGAAGACCTTCGTCGTGCGATGGATGTTCGCGCCGCCCGCGCTGGTGCCGCTGTCGTTCGCGGCCCCTGCGACGGCAGGAGCAGACACGTCGATGCGGCGGGCGGCGGCGAGGGTCTGGCTGGCCTGCTGGGCCTGCGCGGCGGGCGAATGCGCCGCCGGAGCGGGTGCGGGAGCGTGGCCACGCGAGCCTCCCTCGTCCTTGTCACTCCTGGCGAGGCCGAACACGGTCCAGCCCGACACCATCGTCGCGGCGGTCTTGAGCACCAGGAACATCAGCGCGACATGGACCGCACCGACGAGGAAGAAGCCCATCGCCGCCTGCGGATCGGGCTGGCCGGGATTGGCGACCAGCGCCGACAGCAGCGGCACGGCGAGCTCGAGCATCACGCTGCCGCCCAGCACCGCGAAGAGCGGCGCGAGCGCGAGCATGGTCAGCCCCTTGACCCAGCCCGTGAACAGGCCGCGGGTGCCGTTGAACAGCGCCATGACCACGAAGATCGGCCCCAGCGCCACCAGCACGGCGAGCGCGATCCGCGCGGTCACAAGCAGGCCGACCGTGCCGAGCAGGAACAGCATCGCGCCCATCCACATCATCCCCTGCGGCGAGAAGGCGGAGATGTCGCTCTGCTGCTGCCCGCTCGCCTCCTGAATGGCGAGGAAGACGACGTCGATCTTCTGCGCGAAGGTTCTGGTCGCCGAACCGCCGCTGCCGGTAAGAATGCCGGCGAGCCAGTCGGGCGCGCCGACCGCGAGGTTCCAGACGACGCTCTGATAGGCGACCCAGCTGGTCGCGAAGGTGATGACGAGGCCGACCGTGATCATGCGCGGGGTGAGCGCCCGCACGCCAAGTGTCGCACGGCCCGTCAGCAACTGGATGGCGAAGAACGCGACGTAGAGCGTCAGCAGGATGGTGAGCACGGTCGCCATCTGCCCGCCCGGCGCGAACAGCCGGCCGAACGCCTGACCCGTCACCTCGCCCGCGACGCAATCCACCGCCGTCAGCGCGGCGGAAATACCCGAGCCCACCTGTTCGGCGGCTTGCTGGCACCCTTGCGTGTTCATTCGGCGGCCAACCGGTCGCGCGGATCGATGCCGAGATCGTTGGCGCCCCCGTCATAAGCACCGCCCGGCCAGGCGCTGCCGGTGAGCGAGGGGAACCAGTCGGCGGGATCGTCGCCCACCGCCTCGCGCAGCAGGTCGAGCCGCCGGACCGAGCTCTCGCGACCGGAAAGCACGGTCAGCACCTCGGGCGCACCGGACAGGTCGAGCCGGACGACGACGCTGGCGTCGGGCTGGCGCACCAGGAAGCAGCGGCTGTGCGCCGGCAGCGTGCGGATCAGCGCCAGTTCGTGATCGGTCAGGCCGAAGCCGTCGCAATAATCCTCCGCCCGCGCGCGGCTGTTGGGCATGAACACCATCGTCGCGGTCTGTTCGACCAGCGCGGTGGAGATGCGGCTGTCGAGCGCGTCGCGCGCGCTCTGCGTAGCGAAACCAACCAGCGCGTTACGCTTGCGCAGCGTTTTCAGCCAGTCGCGGATGCGCGCGGCGAACACCTCGTCGTCGAGCGCCTTCCAGCCCTCGTCGATCAGGATCATGGTCGGATCGCCGTCGAGACGCTCCTCGATCCGGTGGAAGAGATACATCATCGTCGGCGTGCGCAGGCGCGGGTTCTCGAGCAGCGAGGTCATGTCGAAGCCGAGCGCGCGGGCCGACATGTCGAGCCGGTCGTCGGCATTGTCGAACAGCCAGGCGTGCTCGCCCTCATTGATCCACGCGGCCAGCCGGTCGGCAAGATCGCCGGGCTGCGGCCGGCGCGCGCCCGACAGCAATTCGCGGAAATGACGCAGACGGCGCAGCGATGCGTCGTTGGCGTAAGCCGCGTCGACCGCACCCGCGATCGTCGCCTCTTCTTCCGGCCCGTTCGCCTTCAGCAACACACCGAGCCAGTCGCGCAGGAACGCCTTGTTGCCCGGCGTATCGGGCAGGCTCAGCGGGTTGAAGCCGGTCGGCTCACCGCTGCGGATCGCGTCGTAATTGCCGCCGATTCCGCGCACGAACAGCTCCGCGCCGCGATCCTTGTCGAACAGGATGGTGCGAGGGCGGAACTTCTGCGCCTGCGCGGCGAGGAAGTTCATCACCACGGTCTTGCCCGAACCGCTCGGCCCGATGACCGAGAAATTGCCGAGATCGCCGTTGTGGAAGTTGAAGAAGAACGGCGTCGAGCTGGTGGTCTGGAGCAGCGTCACCGCCTCGCCCCAATGGTTGTTCTCCGCCTGGCCGAGCGCGAAGCCGTGCAGCGAACCGAAACTCGCCATATTGGCGCTGGAGATCAGCGCGCGGCGGACGAGGTAGCCTTCGTTGCCTGGAAACTGCCCCCAGAAGGCGGGTTCGAGATTGGTGTCCTCGCGCACGGCGATGGCGCCGGTATCGGCGATCGCGGCGGCGCAGGCGGCGGTCGCGTCGTCGAGCCTGGCGAGATCGCGCTCGCGGACCAGCACCGTCAGGTGATGATCGCCGAACCCTACCGCGCCGTTGCCGAGCTCGTCACGAGCGGCGAGCATGTCGGCGCGTTCGGCGGCGGCTTCCTCGTCGGCGCTGCGCAGGCGGCGGATGGCGAGGTCCATGCGCTCGCGCGCGGTCTGGCGTTCGGTCGGGGCGTAGCTCTCGCTCACCACCATCTCGAAGGGCAGGCGCAGCAGCGCGTCGAGCAGGCCGGGGCTGGTCGCCTCGGGATAGTCCTTGAGCCCGAGCATCGAGGAGAAATCGGGCGAGCCCGATCCCCGCTGCTCGATCGCGTCGATCCCGAAGCTGACCCGGCGATAGGGCAGCATGTGCCCGATATCGACCTCGTCCGCGGGCTTTCGCACCGGGCGCATCTCGCCATTGTAGAGCGCGGAGAGCAGTTCGAGGATCTCGTTGTTCACATTGCCCTGTGGGCCCACATAGTCGCCCAGAACCTGCGCCCCGTAGGCCGAGAGCGAGGCCACCAGACCCTGCGCCGCCGCGCGGAGCGAGCGCAAATCCTTGGGATCGACCTCCGCCTCCTGCCCGCGTCGGCTCAGCTTCTTCTGCGCGCGCTCGACGAGGCCCGCCTTGCCGCGCGCCGGGCGGCGGATCAGGGTGACGAACTGATCGTTGATGAACAGCGATCCCGAACCCAGCCGCTCCTTCCACCGCGCGTCGATGTGGCGGCTGAGCGGATCGGGAAACTGCGCGTCGAGATCGACCTCGACCCGGCGGCGGATCACGTGGTGGTAGAGCACGAACCGCGCATCGAGGGTCGAGCGCAGCATCACCTCGCGCGTGGCGGCATGGGCGTTCAGCGCCTCGCTGTCCTCGGTCTCGAACAGCAGGCCGGGCACCTGCAGCGCGGTCATCACGCTGCCGTCGCGCAGCAGCAATGTGCTTTCATCGACCAACCGGGCATAGGGCAGGCGGTCGCCGGCGCGCGCTTCCTTCGCGCCCCAGGCCGCCGCGCCCTTCCATTTCGCGCTACGCGGCATAGCTGTTGCACCCCCAGCGATTGTAGTTCCGCACGCGCGGGCACTTGGAGACCTTGGTGATCCACAAGTCGAAGATGCGCGGTTCGCGCAGGCAGGCGAAATAGCCCACCCCGTGGATCGCCAGCGCGGTGGGCAGCGCCAGCCAGCTGCCGGTGATCAGGAACAGCTCGGTCGTCACCATCCCGTTGATGATGAAGTAGTTGTACGTGACGCCCGCGAACATCTGCGGGCGGGTCAGCGCACGGTGGACGGGATGGCGGGCGAGCTGCGTCATGTCACACTCCCGCGGTCGCGCCCTGGATGCCGGCGACGATCGAGGCAGCGCCGAACAGGATGAAGACGCCGATGATCACGGTCGCGCCGAAACGCCAGTTGAGACGTCCGGTCAGCATCATGAAGCCGACCGCGGCCACCGCCATCACCGCGACGGCGGTGGCGACATTGCCGAGCAGCGTGCCCTGCAGCCAGCCGAGCGCGGCGACGATCGGGCCGGAACCGGCGGGGTCGGCGGCCTGCGCGAAGGCGGCGGTGGGCGATGCAAGAAGCACCAGAGCAGCGGCGCGGATAAACGAACGCATATTCAACTTCACTCCCGGGAATGATCGGACAGGCGGCCCATGATGGCCGCGACATAAAGCTGGGTTTCGCGGATGCGGGGCACGCCGCCGGATCGCTCGACCCGGCCCGGACCTGCGTTGTAGGCGGCGAGCGCCTTCTCGACGTCGCCATCGAACCGGTCGAGCTGGGCGCGCAGGTAACGCGCCCCACCTTCGAGATTGGCGAAGGGATCGCGGGCATCGACGCCGAGGTCGCGCGCCGTTCCCGGCATCAGCTGGGCAAGCCCGCGCGCACCCACCGGCGAGACGGCATCGGCGCGCCAGCGGCTCTCCTGCCAGACCACCGCCTCAAGCAGCGAGGGGCTGACATCGAAGCGGGCGGCAAGCTCGGCGATCTTGGCCTTGTAGGCTTGCGGGACGGCGGCCGCGTGGAGATGGGGCTGGGCGACCATCCGGTCGGGAACCATCAGGTCCGCCGGAATTTCTTCGGTGGCAAGTTCCGCACCAATGGCCCCGGTCGGCGCGTCGACGGCAGGCACGGTCGCGCCCCCGGCGACCCAATGTGCCTCGCCCTGGTCGATCTGAAGAACATCGGCCTGTGCCGGCAGGGCCATCAGGCCGATGCCAGCGAGCAGAATGGTGCGCAGGCCCGCGCTTAGAATCATCTGGCCCTCCAATCCGGCCCCATTGCCTCCCATACATGACATCGGAGTGACAAGGAACTGAATGAGGGTCTACCGTTAGGCGGAAAAGGTTTCGTTAACCCTAACGTCGACTTAAAAAGAACGACTTGGCGCTGGTTTCCGGCTCAGCGGCTGGCGACCAGAGTCTGGTCGGCGAACTCTCCGCGGTTCAGCATGGCGAGGCTGCGCGCGGCAATCCGCCGGGCCTTGATCCACTGCCCTTCGGTCGTTTCCAGGAACAGCGTACCATCGGCCTGCATGGCAGCCTCGAAATAGCGCCGGGCCTGCTCGTTGTCTCCCTTGCGCGCGTGAGCGACGCCGAGATTGATGAGCCGCGCCGGATCGGTTTCTTCCAGGCGGTCATTCGTCATGATGGTGGCGATGGCGGCGGCGTCGCGTCCGGCGACGAGTTCCTCGGTCGCGACATCCATTGCGGGCGCCGCGGACTGTGCTGCCAGGGCGACGAGGGCGGATACCAGGATGCTCATATTTCCAATCTCCCAACTTTATCGATCAGGATAATGCGCGCCCTCCCGCTTCGCCGCAACAATTCTGTAACATTGTCATTTTTCCGTCATCCTCCCTCCTGCCGCCGGCACCGAGGTGAGGCGAGGCGTATCCTTTGTGGAAACTGTAAGAGAAGTGTCACCGGCGAACACGAACTGTCATCTGGCGGGCCTAGCGGGCGATTCGCGAACCTGATCTCGCGTCCATTCCACCGGTTTTTTGAGGGGACCGCCGCTCGTGAAAAATGTCCATCGCTCGCTCGTCATCGGATGCTCCGCACTGGCCCTCGCCAGCTGCGGCGGCGACGAAATCGTCTCGCCCGGCACCTCGGGCGACATCGTCATCAACAACCCCGCCCCGGCACCGACCCCGGCCCCCACGCCCGCGCCGACCTCGTCGCTGGTCACGCCGGCGGCCGGCTGCCCGACCATCAACTCGACCGGTGGCTTGCGAGATGCGGGCACCATCACTGGCCCGACCGGCACCTACCGCGTCTGCGAACTGCCCGCGCTCGTCGATGCCGACGACACGCTGCCCTATATTGCCGGTCTGCTCTATTCTCTGCCGGGCCGGGTCGACATCGGCACCGATCGCGGCTTCGCCAGCACCGGCTCGAATGTCGAGCTGACCATCCAGCCAGGCGTCACCGTCTTCGGCGGCACGGGCCGGTCCTTCCTGGTCGCCAATCGCGGCAACCAGCTGATCGCCAACGGCACCGCGACGCGCCCGATCGTCTTCACCAGTCGCGACAACGTGCTCGGCCTCACCAACGATTCCTCGATCGGCCAGTGGGGCGGCGTCGTCCTTCTCGGCCGTGCGCCGGTCGCCGACTGCCGCGTCGGCGGCGTCAACACCGCGGCCGCGCCCAACACCAACGCCAGCTGCGAACAGGAACTCGAGGGGGCGAACACCACGACCCTGTTCGGCGGCAGCAACTCCGCCGACAGCTCCGGCTCGCTGCGCTACGTCCAGATCCGCTATTCGGGCTTCAGCCTCGCGCCGGGCCGCGAGCTCCAGTCGCTGACCACCGGCGGCACCGGCACCGGCACGACGATCGACCACTTCCAGAGCTTCAACAGCTCGGATGACGGGATGGAGTTCTTCGGCGGCTCGGTGAACATGAAATACGTCGTGGCCGTGGGTGCAGATGACGACTCGATCGACGTCGATTCGGGTGCGCGGGCCAACATGCAGTATGTCGTGGCCGTCCAGCGCAGCGAAGGCGGCGACAACATCATCGAGCTCGATTCGCCGAACGAGGCGGCGACCAACAGCGCCGCGATCCCGCAGACGATCCTCAACGTCGCCAACTTCACCTTCATCCAGCGCGCTTCGACGGCGACCCAGTCGATCCGGGCGCGCGGCGGCGCGAAGCTGAACCTCGTCAACGGCGTGATCAGCGCCGATGGCGATCCGTGCCTGCGTATCGACGATCCGGAAACCTTCGCGGCCGATCCGGACTCCTTCTCGGTCGTCGGCGCGTGCAGTGCCTCGCGTCCGAACCGGGGCAACACCAACCCTTCCGACCAGCAGGTGCAGGACGATTTCATCGCGGATTCGTCGAACAACAATTCCGCCTTCACGCTCAGCCTGACGGGCGTGATCGTGAACGGCGCGAACGAGAACGCGGTCACGGCCACCAACCCGACGACCATCTCGTCCTTCTTCGATGCGACGACCTATGTGGGGGCGGTGCGCAACGCGCAGGACACCTGGTATCGCGACTGGACCTGCAACTCGTCGATCCTCGATCTCGGCAGCGCCAACGGCATCTGCACCCGCATCCCGGTCTATTCCTGACGGACCTTGTCGCCGGGCGGGCCGCGATCGGCGCCCGCCCGGCGATCTTTAGAACACAGTTCGCATTTTCGATATTCTTACGAGGGGCTTCACCATGTCGAACGGCATGCGCGTTGCGGGAATTCTGCTACTGGGTACCGCGCTCACTTCACCTTCCCTGGCGTTCGCGCAGGAAATCCCGCCCGGCAACGACCCGAGCACCGAGCAGGCCGAAGAGGAAGCGCTGGGCCAGATCGACCCGGCCGAGGACCTCGACGCCGGTCCCGAAATCTCGGTCCCCGGTGGCGACGTCATCATCGTCACCGGCCGCCGCACGCGAGATCCGCAGCGCAGTTCCGGCCAGGTGCTCAGCATCCTCTCGGCCGAGGACATCGCCCGCACTGGCGAAGGCGACATCGCCGGCGCCCTCACCCGCGTCACCGGGCTCTCGGTGGTCGGCAACGGCCGGGTCTTCGTGCGCGGCCTGGGCGATCGGTATTCGCTGGCCCTGCTGAACGGCCTTCCCCTGCCCAGCCCCGAACCGCTTAGCCGCGTGGTCCCGCTCGACATCTTCCCGACCAATGTCATCGCCTCCTCGCTGGTGCAGAAGACCTATTCCGCGAACTTTCCCGGCGAATTCGGCGGCGGCGTCATTAACCTGACCACCCGCGCCGTGCCCGAGGAAAGCTTTCTGACGCTGAGCGCCGGCATCGGCCTCGACACCATCACATCGTTCAACGACGGCCTCACCTATTTCGGATCGGACCTCGATCCGTTCGGCTTCGACAACGGCAATCGCGACATCCCCTCCAACCTCCAGGCCTTTCTCGACAGCGGCCAGCGGATCGAGGACACGCCGATCGCCACGCAGGAAGGCATCGCCGGGCAGATTTTCCCGCTCAATCTGGTGACATTGCAGAAGGACAACGGCCTTCCCCCCAATTTCTCCGGCAACATCGCGGGCGGCACCTCGTTCGAGATCGGCGACGGCACCTATCTCGGCGTTCTGGCGACCGCGGGCATTTCCAATTCCTGGCGCAACCGCAACGTCCGCTCGCAGCAGGCGACGCAGGATCTCGCGACCCTGACCGAAGATTTCACCAACTTCATCACCGACAACAACGTGCTGGTGAACGGGTTGCTCAGCTTCGGCGTGGAAGCCGACGACTTTACCCTGCGGTGGACCAATCTCTACATCCGCGACACGTTGAAGACGGCGCGCCTCGCCACCGGAACCCGCTTTCTGCTCGGTGCCGACGGCTTCGATTTCATCAACCAGAACACTGCCTGGTTCGAACGCCAGCTGATCGACACGCAGCTGGTCGGCGAATTCGAGTTCGACCGCCTGTCGGTCGATTTGCGTGGCGGCTTCGCGCAGACCGACCGCGAGGCGCCGTTCGACGCGACGTTCTCGTACACGCGGACCAATGTGCCCGACGATACGCCGGACGTGATCGATTCCATTGGCGAGCAGTTCGCGGTCTATCTCAATCGCGCATCGGACACCGGGCTCAGCCGCGTCTCTTTCGACGATCTGCGCGAAAAGCTGCGCTATGCGGGGGCAGATTTCACCTACGAATTCTCCGACCGCTTCAACGCGACCATCGGAGGCGCCTACACCGACACCGACCGGCGTTCGTCGCGGCGAGAATTCCTGCCCTTCGCGCAGGTCTCGCCGGTCACTGTGACCGATGCGGACGGCAATCCCTTCACCTTCACACCCGATCCGCAGATCATCCCCATCATCGGTCTGCGGCGGCCGGGCGACATCATCAACGGCGCCTCGCTCGCCCTGCTCGACATCACGCTGGACGAGGCGAACCCCTTCCCGGTGTTCGACGCCGCGCTCGAAATCTTTGGCGCTTACGGCAAGTTAACCTACGTCCCGGTCGATCCGCTGACGATCGAGGCGGGCGTGCGCTACGAGACGGCGGACCAGTCGGTCCAGCTCGACCAGTCGGTGTTCGACACGCCGATCCTCGGCGCGACGCCGACCGCGCTCGACAACGACTATTTCCTGCCCGGCGTGACGGTGACCTATCTCGCCAGCGACGACCTGCAATTCCGCCTCGCCGCCTCGCGCACACTCGCGCGTCCGCAATTCCGCGAGCTGGTCGAGCAGAACTATTTCGATCCCGAGAGCAACCGCACCTTCCGCGGCAACCCGTTCCTGATCGACAGCACGCTGTTCAATGCCGAGGCACGCGCGGAATACTATCTCGGTGGGCCGGACAAGATCAGCCTCGCGGCGTTCTACAAGAAGATCAACGACCCGATCGAGGCGTTCGTCATCAGCAGCGCCGGCGGCGGATTCCTGACCAGCTACGCCAACGCGCCGGAAGCGAAGCTGTTCGGGGCCGAGCTGGAAGGGCAATATTCCTTCGACCTGATGGATCTGGGGGATTTCTTCCTCACCCGCCAGTTCGTGGTCCGCGCGAACTACACCTACACCAATTCGGAAATCGGCGTGCAGGCGGGCGACACCACCTTCGTGCCCCCCTCCGGCGCTGCGGACGCGACGCTCTATTTCGACGATGGCGACCGCCTTACCGGCCAGTCGGATCATGTCGCCAACCTCCAGCTCGGCCTGGAAGACACCGAGCGCACCTCGCAGCTCACGCTCTTGCTGAACTACGCCAGCGACCGGGTCACCAGCCGCGGCTTCCAGCAGCCCGACGTGATCGAGGACCCGGGCCTCACCGTCGACCTCGTGGGGCGTCAGGCCTTCACGGTGATGGGCAAGGAGATCGAGCTGGAGCTGGAAGCGCGCAACATCTTCGGGCGCGACAATTTCGAGTTTCAGGAGTTCAACGGCAACCGGATCGAGATCAACAGCTTCGAGGTCGGTCGCCGGTTCTCGGCCTCGCTGTCCGTCGATTTCTGATGCCCATCGAGGCGTAATCGCAGGGGCTGCGCCGACCGCGCGGCCCCTTTTTTCCGCCCGGCGACCAGGCTAGTCGCTGTCCCAGACATAGCCCATGGAGCGGACGGTACGCAGCTTGTGCCCCGCGCCCGCCGCCTTCAGCGCGCGGCGCAGCCGGCCGATCCAGACATCCACCGTGCGCTCGTCGATCGGCGGGTCGAGCTTGCCCAGCCCGGCGATAAGCGCCCCGCGCGACAGCACGCGGTCGGGGTTCTCGACGAGGAAGCGCAGCAGGCGGAACTCGTTGGGCTGAAGCGCCAGCGGCTTGGCCTTCCAGCGCGCCTGCAACGCGCCGAGATCGATCGCGAGATCGCCTTCCACGATCATCTGCGTGACGCGGCGCTGGCCCTCGGGCGCATGGACGGCGAGCACGCGGTCGAGCACCTTGGTCCGGTCGAGCGGCGCGGCAACATAGTCGTCGGCCCCGGCGCGCAGGGCACGGCGCCTCTCGTCCTCCGCCTCCCCCTCCAGCACCATGGTGACATGCGCCTCGCCCAGCCGCCGGTCGGCGCGCAGGCGGCGGCACATCTCGAGGCCGGACAGCTCGTGCATCACCCAGTCGACGAAGATCCAGACCGGACCTTCGGCGAGCCGCGCGGGGCCATCGGCGGACAGACGCTCGAACACGTAGCGCCGGCCGTCATGCTCGAAATCCTCGAACGTCTCGACATCCTCGCTGGTCAGAAAAATCGTGACGGTTTCCACATCGCCCCCCGGTTTCCCAAAGCGGAATGGCGCGGTTGCGTGACGTCCATGTGACGCCGCGCGAGCGAATGTCACAATCGGCTGGAAACTATCGGTCGCCCTTCACGGACAGGCGCCATTCGGTGCTCGCCGTGCTTTCAACGCCGACCGGCGTCTTGGGCAGATAGGGCGCTTCGAGGCATTCGATCTCGTCCGCTGTCAATTCCAAATCCAGCGCCGCGAGCGCGGAGGCTATGTGGCCCCGGCGCGTCGCGCCGACGATCGGGGCGGTGACGCCCTTGGTGAAGTGCCAGGCTAGTGCCACGCTCGCCCGCTCGACCCCGCGCGCTTCGGCGATGACGCCGACCGCCTCGACCACCGCGCGGTCCGCGTCCACGTTCTGGCGATAGAGCGATTTGCCGAAGCCGTCGGTCTCGCTGCGGACCGTGCTCTGATCCCAGGCGCGCGCCAGCCGCCCGCGCGCCAGCGGGCTCCACGGGATCAGCGCCACGCCCTGATCGTGGCAGAGCGGGATCATCTCGCGCTCCTCCTCGCGGTAGAGGAGATTGAGGTGGTTCTGCATCGACACGAACGGCGTCCAGCCATTGGCCCGCGCGATCTCCTGCGCCTTGGCGAACTGCCAGGCATACATCGAGGAGGCGCCGATATAGCGCGCCTTGCCTGCCTTCACGATGTCGTGCAGCGCCTCCATCGTCTCCGCGATCGGCGTGCTCTCGTCCCAGCGGTGGATCTGGTAGAGATCGACGTGATCCATCTTCAGCCGCCCCAGGCTGTCGTCGATCGCGTTGAACAGGCTCTTGCGCGACAGGCCCCCGGTATTGGGCGCGCGGCGCCAGGGCAGGAAGGCCTTGGTCGCGACCACGATCTCGTCGCGATGGGCGAATTCGGGCAGCAGCCTGCCGATCACCTCTTCCGACGCGCCGCCCGAATACATGTTGGCGGTGTCGAAGAAATTGATCCCGCTCTCGATCGCTTCGCGAATGAAGGGGCGGGAGCGATCCTCGTCCAGCACCCAGTCGCCGTGCCAGCCGCGCCGCGTGTCGCCATAGCTCATGCAGCCGAGGCAGAGCCGCGACACCTTGAGCCCGGTCGGTCCGAGATTGACGTAGTCCATGATGTGCCGTCCCTGTCGCTCGTGCCTGCCTCAGCCCGCCTGAAATCGTGCGAGGCGTTCGGTGATGATCGCCTCGGCCTGAGCCATGATCCGGTCGATCAGTTCCTTGCAGGTCGGAACGTCGTCAATCAGCCCGGCAACCATGCCGCAGGACCACGCGCCCGCATCCATGTCGCCTTCGGTCATGATCCGCGGATAGACCCCGGCCACCTGTTCGATGATGTCTTCGAACTTCAGGTCGGCGCCCTTCTCCCGCTCGATCCGCAGCAGTTCCTCGACCGCCGGATTGGTCATTACCCTCTCGGTGTTGCGCAAGGGGCGCATGACCAGCCGCGTGTCGAGCTCACTCGCCGCGATGATCGCGCGCTTCACGTTCTCGTGCACCGTCGCTTCTTTCGTCGCGATGAAGCGCGTGCCCATATTCATGCCGTCCGCGCCCATTGCCAGCGCGGCGACGAGGCTGCGTCCGTCGGCCATGCCGCCGCTGGCGACGAAGGGAATTTCCAGCTCGTCCGCCGCGCGGGGCAGCAGGATCATGTTGGGAATGTCGTCCTCGCCCGGATGCCCGCCGCATTCGAAACCGTCGACGCTCACCGCGTCGCAGCCGATCGCCTGCGCTTTCAGGCTGTGCCGCACGCTGGTGCACTTGTGGATCACCTTGACCCCGGCGTCCTTGAAGAAGGGCAGGACCTGTGCCGGATTGTTGCCCGCGGTCTCCACGATCTTTACCCCGCCCTCGATGATCGCGCGGACCAGTCCGGGATAATCGGGCGCGTTGACCGTGGGCAGGAAGGTGAGGTTCACGCCGAACGGCCTGTCGGTCATGTCCCGGCAACGCGCGATTTCGTCGGCGAGTTTTTCGGGCGTGCCCTGCGTCAGCCCGGTAATGATGCCCAGCCCGCCCGCATTGCTGACCGCCGCCGCCATCTCGGCAAGCCCGACATAGTGCATTCCGCCCTGGATGATCGGATGTTCGATGCCGAACATTTCGGTGATGCGGGTCTTCATGGGGGCGGCTCTCCTTTGCGTTCGCAATCGCGACGGGTATCGCGGGGTCGATGGATCGGCAAGGGAAGGCTCGGATGGACGCGGAACGCACTCCGGTGATCGCGGGCGTCGGGCAGGTGAACGATCGCCCATCAGACCCGGCAGACGGGCTCGATCCGGTCGGTCTCATGGCCGAGGCGCTGCGGCGAGCCGATGCGGATGGCGGCGGCGACCTGCTCGCCGATTGCGACAGTCTCGCGGTGGTGAGGCAGATCGGCTGGCCGCAGCTCGACCGGGTCGATGGCGTTCTGGCCGAAAGGCTCGGGATCGCCCCCGCCCATCGCGAACAGACCGCCATGCCCAATGGCGACAGTCCCATCCGCCTGCTCCACGACGCCGCCAACCGCATCGGCGCGGGCGAGGCGCATATCTGCGCCATCGTGGGCGGCGAGGCGCTGCGTACCGCGGGGCAGCAGGCCGCACTGAAACGACGTGAGGGGGAGGAGAAGCCGAACGCGTTGCGCGATGCGAGCCATCGCAAGCGGCAAGGCTTCGCTCCGCGCCACGGGCTGACCGTGCCGGTCGATGTCTATCCGCTCTACGAGAACGCGCTGCGCCACGAATACGGTCAGACCCTGGCCGAGGGGCAGGCCGAGAGCGGCGCGCTGTGGGCGGGCATGAGCGAGGTCGCGGCGCGCGGCGATCACGCCTGGATCCGGCAGGCGATAAGCGCGCGGGAGGTGGTGACCCCTTCGGAAAGCAACCGCCCGATCGCCTTTCCCTACACCAAGCTGCAGGTCGCCAATGCCAGCGTCAATCAGGGCGCGGGGTTCATCGTCACCAGCCTTGCCGAGGCCCGGCGGCGCGGGATCGCGCAGGACCGGCTGGTCTTCGTCGGCCACGGCGCGGCGGCGCACGAGGATGCCGATTTCCTGAAACGCGCGGATTACCGGGGATCGCCAGGGCTCGAGGTCTCGATCCGCCGCACGCTGGCGCTGAACGGAGTGGAGCCCGGCGATCTCGATCATGCCGAACTGTACTCCTGCTTCCCCTGCGTGCCCAAGATGGCGCGGCGGGTGCTGGGCTGGCCGATCGACCGGCCGATCACCGTCTTCGGCGGGCTCACCTTCGGCGGCGGACCGATCGGCAATTACATGAGCCACGCTGTCGCCTGCATGGTGGAGGCACTGCGTCGCACACCCGGCAAGGGACTGCTCTTCGCCAATGGCGGCTACGCGACCCACAACCACGCGATCCTCCTGTCCAGCACGCCGACCGGCGCCCGCTTCCCCCAGAACTACGATTTTCAGGCAGAAGCCGACAATTTGCGCGCAAAAGTGCCCCGGATCGACGAGGAATATGCCGGAAACGTGACGCTCGAGACCTATACCGTTCACTATGCCCGCGACGGTTCGCCTCGTTTCGCCACCATCGTTGCCCGCACGCCCGAGGGCGCGAGGACGCTCGCCATCGTGCCCTCGACGGACCAAGCGGCGATCAAACGCCTGGAACGCGCGGATCGCGCGCTGTTCCGTTCCACCGGAACCATCACCCGTCCGGCCGGCAAGTCGGGCGTCTGGCGCTTTGCCGGGATGTTGCCAGGGGGCCTGTAAGCCGGGTTCTGTCCCGCAGCCGGTATCGCGAAAACGACCGGCGCCGCGGGGGCAGCCATTCATCTGGGCCACGGATTGCTCCGCGGCTCGAGCAGCCAACCCGGGCGGTCGCAGCTTGCGCTAGGGGCTAAGCACCCCTGCTCTCCGAAGAGAACGCGCCGCCCCTATTCGGCCTTGCTCCGGGTGGGGTTTGCCATGCGGACCGCGTTGCCGAAGTCCCGGTGCGCTCTTACCGCACCCTTTCACCCTTGCCTGTGAGGTCGCCCTCCATCGGCGGTATGCTCTCTGTGGCACTTTCCCTACGGTTGCCCGCGGCGGGCGTTACCCGCCACCCTTGCTTGGTGGAGCCCGGACTTTCCTCGCACCGATCCCGTTCGGGAATGCGACACGCGGCTGCCCAGCCCCCTGGCGGGTGCCTATCTAGTCCGGCCTTGGTCGCGATCCAAGAGCAATTGGAACAGGATCGCCCGAACCTCGCCGTCGATCTCGCCGTCGATCTTGCGCGGGCGCCAGCGGCGCTGGAACGCCTCGACCGCCTTGTGCCCATCAGTGATGTCGTAGCCGAAGCGTTCGAGCGCGAGGTAGAAGGCCGCATCGTTGTCGAACGGGTCGCCGCGCCGCAGCTTGGTGGGCGTCGGCAGGCAGAGCCCGTATTCGGCCAGCCGCTCCCACGGGAACAACTCGCCCGGATCGATCTTGCGCGCCGGCGCAACGTCCGAATGGCCGACCACGTTGGCGCGTGGAATGTCGTATTGCTTGACGATCCGCGCGACCAGCGGGACCAGCGCCTCGAACTGCGCGTCGTTGAATTCGCGATAGCCATAGCGATGGCCCGGATGGTCGAGCTCAATCCCGATGCTGGCGGAATTCACGTCCTTGTGCCCGCGCCAGTAGGAGACGCCCGCGTGCCAGGCGCGCTTGTCTTCGGGCACCAGGCGGACGACCTCGCCCTGCTCGCCGATCAGGTAATGCGCCGACACCTTGGCTTCGGGATCGCAGAGGCGCTCGATGGCGAAACCCTTGTCCTCCATCTCGGTGTAGTGGATCACCACCATCGAGATCGGCTGGGTCCGTTCGTCGTGATTGGGGGAGAGAATCTCCCGGTCGACCAGCTCGTCCTTGCTCGCCGGCAGTGCCTGGCCGAGCCTGCCGAAGTCGCTGCCGCCCTCCCCCTCGCTCATCCGATCAGGCCTTCGGGTTCGGGTAGGACCGCGCCAAGCACCAGCGCATCGTCCCCCCTGGCGTATTGCAGCCCGCCGCCGCATTCCTTCGCTAGCAGCGCGATCATGTGGGCCGCCGCGGTGCGGCTCGACAGATCGGAAGCGGGCAGTGATCCGTCGAGCGCCTTGCCCACGATCTCGTCGAAGGCGATCCGGTCGCCGCTCGCGCGGACCACGAGCTCGCAGGCCCCGTCGCGCAGCTCCGCGCCGATGTCGAGCCGCCCGCCGCGCACCAGCGCGTCGATCGCGATCTGCGCGAAGTTGAGCAGCACCTTGACCGCAGGCTTGGAAAGAGTCGCATGGGACAGCGCCCATTGCACCTCGATCCGGCCCTTGTCGGCCACCAGCGCCTCGACCAGTTCCTTGGGCTCCTCGACCGAAACCCTCTCTCCGAAACCGCCCGCTGCCCCGAAGGCAAGACGGAAGAACTTGAGCTTGTTGGTCGAGACCGCAGCGCTCTGCTGGAGCAGTTCCATGCAGTTCTGCCGCATTTCCCGATCGGTCTCGCTGGCAAGCAGTTCGAGCCCGTTGGACATCGCCCCGACCGGCGAAAGCATGTCGTGACACAGCCGCGAGCAGAGCATTGCGGCGAGTTCGGTGGAGGACACCTCGTTCATATAGTAAGACGATTTCCTGAAGAGTGTTACGCGTGTTACACTGTCCTAGACGCAATGACCGGCCGCGCGCCAGTGGCCATCACCGGCATTCCCGACGAGCGTGCTTCTAGCCGGGGCGGACCGTGTAGGAAAGCGCGCAGAAGCCGTCCGGCTCGTCGCGCCAGAAGGTCACATTCCCGCTCGCGACGATCGCCCAGATCCGCCCGTCGCCCGATGCGCTCGCCCGATCGGTTTCGGAAGGAGCGGCACGGCCATTGGGATGCGAGTGGTAATATCCCGCCACCTCCGCTCCGCCCTCGCGCGCGCTGCGATGCGCGTCGAGCAGGGCCTGCGGATCGATCTCGAAATGGCGGGACGGATCGGGATGGACGTTGGCGACTGGCTCCGCGCGCTCAACACGCTCTTTCGAACCGTAGAGTATGCCACAACACTCCTCGGGTGCGGCTCGGGTGGCATGGGCAATCATCGCCTCAAGCGCCTCGCTTGTCACGGTCAGGTCCATCGCCCATGGGCCTAGCGATGTCCGAGCCTGAAATCATCACCGGGATCATCTCGTTCCCTGCCCGGCTCGACAAGGCGCTGGCCGAAGCGACCGATCTTTCGCGCGAGCGGATCAAGGCATTGCTGGCCGACGGGGCGATTCGCGTGGACGGTGCAGTTGCCAGCAGCGCCTCGGCGAAGATGCGCGGTGGCGAGGCCTTCGCCATCGCTCTGCCCCCGCCCGAGCCGCTCGATCTCGAGCCACAGGATATTCCGCTCGCCATCGTCTTCGAGGACGAACACCTGATCGTGGTCGACAAGCCCGCCGGCATGGTCGTCCACCCGGCGGCGGGAAACCGCGACGGGACGCTGGTCAACGCACTGCTGCATCATTGCCGGGGGCGGCTTTCGGGCATCAACGGGGTCGCCCGGCCCGGCATTGTTCACCGGATCGACAAGGACACGTCCGGGCTGCTGGTGGTCGCCAAGACCGACGCCGCGCATGAGGGGCTGGCAACCCAGTTCGCCGCGCACACCATCCACCGCCGCTATCTCGCTGTCTGTGCGGGGCATCCCCACCCGGCACAGGGCACGATCGACGCGCGGCTGGGTCGATCGGACCGTGACCGGAAGAAGATGGCTGTGCTCGATCCCGGCAGTTCGCGGGGCAAACGCGCCATCACGCATTACCGCGTGCTGGAGCGGCTGGACCACGCCACGCTGATTGAATGCCGGCTTGAAACCGGGCGCACGCACCAGGTCCGCGTTCACTGTCTGTCAATCGGTCATCCGCTATTGGGAGATCCTGTCTACGGACGCACTCCCAAGGCGCTACGCTCCCTCCTCGCCGACCTCGGTTTCGAGCGGCAGGCCCTTCATGCGGCCGAGCTGGGTTTCGAGCATCCCGTCACCGGCGAGGCGGTCCGTTTCCGGGCTGAAATGCCCCCCGACATGCGGGAACTCATCGACGAAACCACTCGTTGAAATCGATGAAACCCGCTTCAACGGCGGCGTCCGGTGGTTATACAGGAAAGAGCGGCTCAGCGCTGCGGATGCCCAGCCGGGGTCCGCGGCATCGCAGTCGGCTGGAGAAAGGTCAGGGTTATCGTGAGCAACAACAAGTCTTTGAGCGTTCCGGCGCTCGGCGGAGAGCAGAGCCTCAATCGCTATCTCTCCGAGATCAAGAAATTCCCGGTGCTGACGGCCGAGCAGGAATACATGCTCGCCAAGCGCTACGAAGAGCACGAGGATTCCGAAGCTGCGGCGCAGCTCGTCACCTCGCACCTGCGCCTCGTCGCGAAGATCGCGATGGGTTATCGCGGCTACGGCCTGCCTGTCAGCGACCTCATTTCCGAAGGCAATGTCGGTCTGATGCAGGGCGTCAAGAAGTTCGAGGCCGATCGCGGCTTTCGCCTGGCGACCTATGCGATGTGGTGGATCAAGGCCTCGATCCAGGAATTCATCCTACGCAGCTGGAGCCTCGTCAAGATGGGCACCACCGCCGCGCAGAAGAAGCTGTTCTTCAACCTTCGTCGGATGAAGAAGCAGCTCGAAGCCTACGAGGACAGCGACCTCCACCCCGACGATGTCGCCAAGATCGCCACCGACCTCGGCGTGCCGGAGCAGGAGGTGATCAACATGAACCGCCGCATGATGATGGGGGGCGACGGATCGCTCAATGTCAGCATGCGCAACGGCGAAGAGGGTTCGGGCGAATGGCTCGACTGGCTGACCGATGATCGCCCCTTGCAGGATGAAACGGTGGCCGATGCCGAAGAGGCCGAGGTGCGCCACGACATGCTGCTCGAAGCGATGGACAGCCTCAACGACCGCGAGAAGCACATCCTCACCGAACGCCGCCTGACGGAAAACCCGCAGACGCTCGAGGAATTGAGCCAGGTCTACGACGTCAGCCGCGAACGCATCCGTCAGATCGAGGTGCGCGCGTTCGAGAAGCTGCAAAAGGCGATGAAGACCATCGCCGGCGAGAGGCTGCTTCCGGGCATCGCCTGATCTAGGAGTTTCGAAGCCGGTCGGCTCGCGCTGATCGCTACCGAAAACTCAAGGCACAACAAGAAGGGGCCGCGAAGCGTTTGCTTCGCGGCCCCTTCTTTTGCCATTTGTCCGATTAGAAGCGGATCCGGGCGCCCACGCGGATGGCGTAAAGCGACTGGCGCGTCTGCAACTGCACCTGCGGGTCGCGGACGGTCGAGTACTGGTACTGCGCACAGGAATTGCCCGCCGCAGCGACACAGCTGACGCGAACGACCGCGGCGTTGTACGGGAATTCGACTTGGCGGAGCGTACCCCAATCGCTGTCGATCAGGTTCAGCACGTTCTCGATATCCGTGTAGAGTTCCAGCTTCGGACGCGAACCGAGCACGTTCGGAAGCGGGATTTCCTGACCGAAGTGCAGGTCGATCTTGAAGAAATCGGGCGAAGTCTGCGTGTTCTTCGGAATGATCGAACCACGGAACTTCTCGATGCCGAGATCGGTCACCAGCTGGTTGAAGGCCGCTTCGCTCGCCGCGCTGTCGAAGGTGACCAACGGATCGCCACCGGCGTTCGGAACGTAAAGCAGCTGGTTGCCGAGGTTGCCCACGGTGCCGAACACGGCGCCACGGTTGCCCGAATTGTCGAGCATCGTGACCGAATACGGACGACCCGAGCGGTATTCGCCGAACAGGCCGAGATTGGTGTTGGCATCTCCGAAGAACGCGCGGTTGAAGTTCACGCCGAACTTCCAGGTATCGCGGAATTCGTAGATCGAACGACCGTAAGCCGCCACGTTCGGATCGACGAAGGCGTTGTTGCCGTAGTTCGACGAGGAGGTCGAGCTGGTCAGAGCCGAGCGATCCTTGACGTCCGAGCGCGTGTAGCTGCCGAAGATATCGAGACCGAAATCGAAGTCCTTGGCGAAGCGGAACGTGCCGAAATAGCCGCGGCCGTCGCTGGTGTTGCCCAGCAGCAGGTCGCGGTTGTTGGCAGCCGTCGGCGTAATCGTGGAATAACGCGGACGACCGTCCGGCAGCGTGCCGGTCTGGACCGCACGAAGGTCGGTCCAGATATAACCGTCGATCGTGTTGTCGTAGAGGAACTGCACGCCGAACAGCCAGCCATCGCCGAGGAAGCCGAGATCGGCCTCGTAATCGGCCGAAAGCGAGGCCTTAAGCTTGTTGGCGATGTCGAGGTTCGGATCGATCGCGTCGGTCGGTGCATTCTGCAGACTGGCGACATTGGTCGTCAGGTAGTTGATGACCGACTGCGGGATGTCGCCGGTGACATTGTCGAGCGCGTCACAAGTACCCTGCGCGGCGCAGTTGGCCCGGGTGATCGTGACGTCGTTCGTCAGCTGGCCAGTGTTCGAGTAGACGTTCGACAGGAACACGTCCGGCGTGCCGCCGCCGAAGATGCCGACGCCGCCACGAACGATCAGGCGATCGGTCGCTTCCCAGTTGAACGCCGCGCGCGGCTGGAACAGGCCGCGACCGTTGAAGGTCGAACGGTTGCTGAAGCCGTTGCGGGCGAGGAAGTTGGCGTTGAGCGGCGGCAAATCGGTGTTGCCGTAGAGATCGTAACGGGCACCGGCGATGAGCTGCAGCGTGTCGGTCAGCTGCGACTCCACCTGGAAGCCGAAGTTGAACCCGTCCGTGCTGAACCGCGCCGCAGCGTCGTTGGGATCGTTCGAAGGAACGGCGTTGGCATAGCGCAGCTGACTGGCCCGACGCGCCTGGAAGTCGGCGAGCGAGTCGAAGTAGAAGTCGCCCAGCGAACGCTGCAGGAACAGGTTGAAGACGTCGGTCTTCGTGTAGCCGCCGATGAACTTGAGCTGCGTGGCGCCAAGGTCGGCACGCGCGGTCAAGTCGACCGAGAAGTTCTCCGTGTTGAGCTCGTTGGACTGACGGCTGACGTCCGGTCCGAAGAACAGGCGGGTGCCGCCGCAGGTGACCGCGTTGCCGCCCGAAGTGGCTTCGGTACACACGCCGAACTGCGGGAAATCGCGCCCGCCGAACGGGGTCTGGTTGCGGTTGTAGTCGCGATAGCTCGCCCGCAGCGTGGTCGAGAACACGTTCGACCAGGTCGAGTTCAGCTCGAACTGCCCCGAATTGATCTCCTCGTTCAGCTCGTAGCCGTTCGACTGGTAGCCGAGCGCGGGCGAGGTGCCGGTGAGGAAAGTGTTCTGCTGGAACTGGTTGGTGCCGACATTGCGGATGTAGGTCAGCACCGCACGGTGGTTGTCCGACAGATTGGCGTCCAGCTTGGCGACGAACTTCTCGTCGTCCTCGTTCGCATTGGCGATGAGGCCGAGCGTGTCGTAGCCATAGACGTTCTGCGCGGTCGCGCTGACCTGGTCGATCACGCCCTGCGTCAGGCCGGGAACCTGGTTGGCGAATTGCGGGCCGAAGCCATTGTCGAACGGCGTGCCTTCCTTGGTCCGCTCGTAGGCGGCCATGAAGAACAGACGGTCCTGAAGGATCGGGCCGGACACCCAGCCGCCATACTGGTCGGACTTGAAGTCGAGATTGACGGTCGAGGTCTTGGCGGTGTCGCCGGTCAGACCGTCGCCGGTGTAGGAATAGAAGCCGCCACCGTGGAACATGTTGCCGCCGGACTTCAGCACGACGTTGATCGCGCCGCCCTGCAGATCGCCTTCCGAAACGTCGAACGGCGCCACCTTGACGGTGAACTGCTCGATCGCGTCGAAGGGCACGGGGCCGCGATTGGTCGGCAGGCCGCCATTGTTGAGGCCGAAATCGTCCGACAACTGGATGCCGTCGACGCTGAAGCGGTTGAGGCGGCCGTTATTGCCCGCAATCTCGATCGTGCGGCTGTTGGTAAGGTCGATCGTCACCAGCGGATCGCGACGGGCGAGGTCGCGGATGTCGCGGTTGATCGAGGCGGTGTTCTCGATGTCCTCTTCGGTCAGAACCGTGGTCGGTCCGTCCGCGGCGGAAAGGCGCGTCTGGATCGCGGCGCCGGTGACGACGATGACGTTGGCTTCACGAAGCGTGATCGGCAGGCGCAGCGGCTGGCCGGCCTGGAGGAAGATTTCCGAAACCGTCGAGGTCTCGTAACCCGGCGCATCGACCGTCACTTCGAACGGGCCGCCGATGCGAAGCGCGTTGGCGGCGAAGTTGCCCGTCGCGTCGGTGGTGGTCGTCGACGTGGTGCCGGAGGGCTGGTGAACCACGGTCACGACAGCGCCGGCGACCGGCGTGGTGCCGTCTTCTACGGTGCCGCGGATGGACGAGGATGTCTCCTGCGCGTGGAGCGGAGCAGCCATGGGGGCGACAAGAGCGACGCTTGCAGCACCGGCTGCCAGCAGAAACTTGATGTTCATTTTGAAAACCTCAGGATCGCGAGATGTTTCCGGCGGTCTCGGCTTCGCGAATCGCACGCGACACCCGACCGGCCCGGGCCGCCCTCTACTCGGCTCGCCCCTAGGGTCCAGCCGGTTTTTGGTGACATTTCGGTTACAGAAAAGGGCGGTCGGCGACCGCTCACGATCCCGTTCTTCCAAAAATCGCGGAAATGGAACGATTTGACGCGCGACGATTTATGACGTGACGGTGACCTGGGTTCGCGGATGGGCTGCGCGCGGTTCGCGAATTCCGATCAATGCTGCACTGCGGCAACACTAACTTTGGTTAGGTTATGGTCCGCGGCCTTTCCGCTCCCCCCTTCGCAGTCGTTGCCCGACTTCCCCGATCCCGTTAGATCGCAGGCCATGGGTTTGCTTCTTCGTTTCGTTACGAAAGCTTTGTTCGGGCTGATTGTTCTCGCTCTGGCGCTGGTCGCGCTGTTCAAATTCGTGCCCGTACCCGTGACGGCGACGATGGTGATGGACCGCAACGGCATCACCAAGGACTGGGAACCGCTCGCCGATATCGACCGCAATCTCGTGCGCGCGGTCATCGCCGCCGAGGACGGGAAGTTCTGCAGCCATGACGGCTTCGACCGGGAAGCGATCGAGAACGCTTTTCGCCGCAACGCCGAAGGCGGGCGCATCCGCGGTGGATCGACGATCAGCCAGCAGACCGCCAAGAACGTCTTCCTGTGGCAGGGCGGCGGCTATTTTCGCAAGGGGCTCGAGGCCGGCTTCACTTTCCTGATCGAACAGATCTGGGGCAAGCGCCGGATCATGGAGGTCTATCTCAACGTCGCCGAGACGGGGATCGGGACCTATGGCGCGGAGGCCGGGGCCCAGCGCTATTTCGGGAAGTCCGCCGCCTCGCTGACCCCGCTGGAAGCTGCGCGGATGGCCGCCGCCCTGCCGTTGCCCAAGGAGCGCTCCGTCGTGAATCCGGGCGGCTGGCTGCGACGCCATGGCAATACCATATCTGCCCGCATCGGCGTGGTCGGGCGTGACCGGCTCGACGCCTGCATCTACGAGTGAGTTCGATGGGCGCTCACCATTCTTACGATCATTCGGCCGACCACCCGCATGCTGGCGGGCATTCCCACGGGCACGCACACGCACACGCCCCGAAGGATTTTGGCCGCGCCTTCCTGGTCGGCGTGGTGCTGAACACCGGCTTCGTCGCGATCGAGGCCGTGTATGGCTGGATTTCGGGCTCGATGGCGCTGATTGCCGATGCGGGCCACAACCTGTCCGATGTTCTCGCACTGCTGCTCGCCTGGGGTGCCAGCGTCGCGGCCAAGCGCCCGCGCACGGAGCGCTTCACCTATGGCTACAAGAGCTCGACCATCCTTGCGGCGCTCGCGAATGCCGGGCTGCTGCTGGTGGCGATCGGTGCGATCCTGTTCGAAACGCTGCGCCGCGTGGCCGAACCTGCCGCCGTACAGGGCGAGACGATGGCGATAGTCGCCGGGATCGGCATCGTCATCAATGCGGGGACTGCCGCCATGTTCATGCGCGGCCAGCACGACATCAATATACGCGGTGCTTTCCTGCACATGGCGGCGGACGCGCTGGTGAGCCTTGGCGTCGTCATTGCCGGGCTGGCGATCCTGTGGACCGGGGCGGCATGGATCGATCCCGTGGTCAGCCTGCTGATCGTCGCCGTCATCGCATGGGGCACTTGGGGCCTGCTGAAAGACAGCGTGGCGATGAGCCTGCTGGCGGTGCCCAAGAGTGTCTCCGAAGCCGAAGTGGCCGATTACCTCCGGAGCCGTGACGGCGTGAAAGCGGTCCACGACCTCCATATCTGGCCGATGAGCACCACAGAAACCGCGCTGACCGCGCATCTCGTCATGCCCGGGGGGCACCCGGGCGATGCGTTTCTGCGCGAGATTGCCGACGAACTGGAGCATCACCACCGGATCGGCCACGTGACCCTCCAGGTCGAGCGCTCGCGCCATTGCGCGGGCGGTTGCTGATCAGGACAGGTGACGCGCCATCCTGGCGCGAAGGATGGCCACCAGCGCGCGCTGCATGAAGCGATATTCGTCCCGCTAGCCCGGCACCGCGATCGGGGCGCGCCGGGTCGCAAAGGAAAACCGGGCCTCAATGGCCCGGCGATGTCGCGCTTCCATCACGAAAATCCGGTCGGCCCATTCGAGCATTTCGGCATCGAGCGGCAGGTCGGAATCGGTGGCCAGCCCGGCCGAAAGCGCCGAAAGGCCCGGATGGTCGGCGAACAGCTGTTCCGCAGTCGGACTGCGATGCCGGTTCTTGCCGCAGACGAAGAGGTAGCGGCGGCCTCGGCTCAGGCCGCCTCTTCCTTCTTCTCGTCCTTCTTGCCGCCGTGAACCTGGATCGGCTCCTTGCGGCCTTCGACCACGTCCTTGTCGATCACGATCTCGGTCACCCCGTCCATGTCGGGCAGGTCGAACATCGTGTCGAGCAGGATGCCCTCGACGATCGAGCGCAGGCCCCGTGCGCCGGTCTTGCGAGCGATCGCCCGCTCGGCGATGGTGCGCAGCGCCTCGTCGTTGAAGGTCAGCTCGACATCCTCGAGCTCGAACAGCTTGGCGTATTGCTTGACCAGAGCGTTCTTCGGCTCGGTGAGGATCGTCACCAGCGCCTCGACATCGAGATCGCGCAGCGTGGCAATTACCGGCAGACGCCCGACGAATTCGGGAATCAGGCCGAACTTCAGCAGATCCTCGGGCTCGCCCTTCTCGAGCAGTTCGCCTACCCGGCGCTTGTCCGGATCGGCGACATGCGCGCCGAAGCCGATGCTGCGCTTCTGCAGCCGGTCGCCAATGATCTTTTCGAGGCCCGCGAACGCGCCGCCGCAGATGAAGAGGATGTTGGTCGTGTCGACCTGCAGGAATTCCTGCTGCGGATGCTTGCGCCCGCCCTGCGGCGGGACGGAAGCGGTGGTGCCTTCCATCAGCTTGAGCAGCGCCTGCTGCACGCCCTCGCCCGAGACGTCGCGCGTGATCGAGGGGTTTTCGGCCTTGCGCGTGATCTTGTCGATCTCGTCGATATAGACGATGCCGTGCTGCGCCTTCTCGACATTGTAGTCGGACGCCTGGAGCAGCTTGAGAATGATGTTTTCCACATCCTCGCCGACATAGCCCGCTTCGGTCAGCGTGGTCGCATCGGCCATGGTGAAGGGCACATCGAAGGTGCGCGCCAGCGTCTGCGCGAGCAGGGTCTTGCCGCAGCCGGTGGGACCGACGAGCAGGATGTTCGACTTGGCAAGCTCGACATCGCCCGCCTTGCCACCGTGCTTCAGGCGTTTGTAGTGATTGTGCACCGCGACCGAGAGCACGCGCTTGGCGCGATCCTGACCGATCACGTAGTCGTTGAGCGTCTGGAAGATCTCGGCGGGCGTCGGAACGTCGTCTTCCTTCTTGCCGGTCAGCCCGGCCTTGGTCTCCTCGCGGATGATGTCGTTGCACAGTTCCACGCACTCGTCGCAGATGAACACGGTCGGTCCGGCGATAAGCTTGCGTACCTCGTGCTGGGACTTGCCGCAGAAGCTGCAATAGAGTGTCGATTTGCTGTCGGTGCCGCTCAACTTGGTCATTTCCTGTTACGCCCTGCGATTCCCGGCCGAATATCGACCCGGATAGAGCACTGTTGGTTAAATTCCACCCTAGCGCAACCGCATTGCCGCAAGCTGAAGCGGCAAGGTTGCCGAATTGCTACGGTGAGCCGTCGCCGGTCCCGGACGCTCCGAAAGCACCGGGACGCGGCGCTGGGATCATTCCGGCGCGCCGCCGGATCCCTCGGCCTCGCCCGGCTCTTCGTTTTCCGGACGGGTTTCGAACACCTTGTCGACGATGCCGAACTTCATCGCTTCGTCGGCTTCGAGGAAGGTGTCGCGATCCATCGCCTTCTCGATGTCGCTGAGGCTCTGGCCGGTATATTTGACGTAGAGATCGTTCATCCGCTTGCGGATGCGCAGTATCTCGCGCGCCTGGATCTCGATGTCGGACGCCATGCCGCGCGCACCGCCCGAAGGCTGGTGAACCATGATCCGGGCGTTCGGCAGGGCGATGCGCATCCCCGGCTCGCCCGCGGCGAGAAGGAAGCTGCCCATGCTCGCGGCCTGGCCGATGCAGACGGTCGAGACGCGCGGCTTGATGTATTGCATCGTGTCATGGATCGCCATGCCGGCCGTCACCACGCCGCCCGGCGAGTTGATGTACATGCTGATCGGCTTGGAGGGGTTCTCACTTTCGAGGAACAGCAGCTGCGCGGTCGCCAAGCTGGCCATCCCGTCTTCCACCTGGCCCGTGATGAAGATGATGCGTTCGCGCAGGAGGCGGCTGAAGATGTCGAAGCTGCGTTCGCCGCGGCTGGTCTGCTCGACGACCACCGGCACCAGAGCGCCGGTTACCGGATCCCGGGTGAATTGCCCCTGAGTTCCGTGCCCTTCGCCGTTGAACAGATCGATCATAAATTCCCTCTTGTCCGTGATGAGCGCCCTATGTCGCCCTTCCTGCCTGCAATTCAAGAGGCGGGAAGGGGATGTCCCAAACCGCTCGCTCTCCACTTTCACACATCACGGTAATGGGTTTCGATCAACAACCCGAAAACCCTTTCGTCGGAACGGGACGCCGTTCGGTCGAGCTGCGATTACACCTGTGCACAGAAGCCGCCACCGCCTTTTTCAGACCAACGATCGACCGGAGTTTACATGTCTTTTCTGCGCGCGGCGTTTCTGCTTTCAGGCGCATTGTTCGCCGGCGTCGCGGGCCCTCTTCGCGCGCAGGAGGCCGAGCAACCCGATGCGAACACGAGCGCGCCGACCGCAAACACGGAAGACGGCGTGCCGGCGGGTCGCGGGCGGTCCTTCGATCCCGCCTATTTCGCGCAATACGGCCCGCGCAACGCCCTCGACATGGTCAGCCAGATTCCCGGCTTTACGATTTCGAACGATGGCGGGGGTCAACGGGGCCTTGGACAGGCCAATCAGAACGTCCTCGTCAACGGCGAGCGCTTCTCGAGCAAGTCGGACAGCATCAGGGACCAGTTGCAGCGCATCGCCGCAAGCGAGGTGGTCCGGATCGATCTGGTCGACGGAACCACCCTCGACATTCCGGGGCTGACCGGACAGGTCGCCAACGTCATCGTCGCCGAAGGCGGCGGCGGGTCCGGCCAGTTCCGCTACCGCGCGGGGTTCCGCGCGCACAACACCCAGCCACAGCTCTATGGCGGTGAGGTCTCGTGGAAGGCGCGAGCAGGCGCGCTGGAATACACGGTCTCGCTCAAGAACGACAACGATCGCTTCGGCGCCGATGGCCCGATCACTCTGACCGATGGTACCGGCGCGCTGATCGAAACGCAGGACACCCGGTTTTCCGGCGGCTTCGACAATCCGATCCTTGCGGCGAACCTTACCTACCGCCCCTCGGATACAGTGCTCGCCAATCTGAACCTGCGTTATGGCCGGGACTATTATTTCCGCGACGATCCGGAGATCGGCTTTCCCGTGATCGGTGCTGTCCGCACCCGGCTGGCGACGGTGCGGGAGCGCGGGCCCGAATACGAGGTCGGCGGCGATGTAGAATTCCCGCTCGGCCCGGGCCGCCTCAAGTTGATCGGACTGGAACGCTTCGAGAAGGACATCTTCGAAAGCGTCGTCGTCGATGGCTTCAGCGACGGATCAGCCTCCGTTGGCAGCCGCTTTACCCAGACCAACGATATCGGCGAGCGGATCGGGCGGTTCGAATATGGCTGGCGAATGTTCTCGGCCGACTGGCAGCTCGCGGGCGAGGCGGCGTTCAACCGGCTCGACCGGACATCGGGCCTGTTCGATCTGGCGACCGACGGCGAGTTCGTCGCGGTGCCCTTCCCAGCCGGTACCGGCGGCGTGACCGAGGACCGTTACGAGACGATCCTTTCCTTCAGCAAACAGCTGACGGGCAAGCTCGCCTTTCAGGCGACGGCGGGCGGTGAATATTCGAAGATCGAGCAGACCGGATCGGCGGCGAATTCGCGCAGCTTCCAGCGCCCCAAGGGCTCCGCCTCGCTCGCTTGGCGGCCGGCCGCCAATTTCGATGCCTCGCTCAAGCTCAGCCGATCGGTGGGCCAGCTTTCCTTCGGCAATTTCCTCGCCAGCGTCGCGCTCAACGACGAGAACCAGAACGCAGGCAACAACGCGCTGGAGCCTTCGCAGAACTGGAAGCTGGAATTCCAGGCGAACAGGCGTTTCGGACCCTGGGGTTCGGTGACGTTCGAGCTGGAACGGACCTGGTTCGAGGATTTCATCGATTTCTTTCCGCTGATCGCCGGGGGCGAAGCGCGCGGCAATGTCGGCGATGCCGATGCGACCGTGCTCGAGACGAACGCGACCGTCAAATTCGACCCCGTCGGATGGATCGGCGCGCAGCTCGATCTTCGCGCGGCCATCATCGACACCAGCGTGATCGATCCCTTCACCGGAGAGGCACGGTTCTTCTCGAACAACACCATCGACTTCCTCGAGCTCGATTTCCGTCACGACATTTCGCAGAGCCAGTGGGCCTACGGGGCGAGCTACTTTACCAATCGGAACGCTTTCTATTCCCGGCGTTTCGAAATCGGCCGCAATCAGGAAGGTCCCGGCTTCCTCGACCTGTTCGTCGAGAACAAGGACGTGCTGGGTACGACCGTCAATTTCACGGTGGCCAATATCCTCGACGCCACGCAGAATTTCGAGCGGACGGTGTTTCTCGGCGACAGGCCCGATGCGCCGATCGCCTTCAGCGAAATCTCCCGTCGCCGGATCGGGCCGATCTTCCGCCTGACTGTCAGCGGTAATTTCTGACAGGGCTTTGCATCGCCTTCGCGCAGTGCCAATTACGGCGCATGATCGCACGCATCGCATTGCTCGCCGGCATCGCCGCTTTCGCTGTTCCCGCTTCGGCCCAAATGTCGGCGCAAGAGGCCGATGCGCCTCCGCCGACCACGCGGAACATTCCGATCCCGTCCGGTTTCGAGATACCGCGCAGCCCGATGGAAGCCGAGGCAATCGGCCAGGTGGTAAAGATCCGGCGATACGACGAGGGTCCAGACGGTCTCAATTCCGTGATCGCCCTGGCGCCGGATGTGCAGCAGCAGGTTCGTGCGGCAGAGGCGGCGGGGCTGCCGCTCGGCGGTCGGACGGTGCTGGTAAAGGATAATATCGAGACGCGCGAACTGCCGACCACTGCAGGCAGCCTCGCCCTCGAAGGCAACATGACCCGACGCGACGCTCCGCTGATCGCCAATTTGCGCGCGGCGGGTGGCGTCGTCATGGGCAAGGCGAACTTGTCGGAATGGGCCAATATTCGTGACGACAATTCGACCAGCGGCTGGAGCGCCGTGGGCGGCCTCACCCGCAATCCCCACGCGATCGACCGCAACACCTGCGGCTCGTCCTCGGGCAGCGGCGCTGCGGTGGCGGCAGGCTTCGCCTGGGCGGCGATCGGGACCGAGACCAACGGATCGATCACCTGCCCCGCCAGCATCAACGGCGTCGTCGGTTTCAAGCCCAGCGTCGGTCTCGTCAGCCGCACCCATGTCGTGCCGATCTCGAATACGCAGGACACCCCCGGCCCGATGGCGCGCAGCGTGAAGGACGCCGCGCTGCTTCTCGGAGCGATCGTGGGCGAGGACAGCGCCGATCCCGCGACGCTGGACGTTCCGGGCCGGGTGCGGGACTATGCCGCGGGGCTCGACGACTATTCGCTGCGAGGCGTTCGCATCGGGGTCATGCGCGACCAGATCGGCGATCGCGAGGATCTCGAAGGGGTTTTCGAAACGGCCCTCGCCGACATGAAGAGGGCGGGCGCGGTGCTGGTCGATATCGAATTCGAGCCGAATGCCGAAATGTACGGCGCCAGTTTTGCCGTCCTCATGTACGAACTGCGCGAAGAGATGGGCAAATATCTCGCCGGCCTTCCCGCCTTCGCGGGAGAGGACACGCCGCGCACCCTTGCCGATCTGATCGCGTTCAACGAGGCTCATGCCGATACCGAACTGCGCTGGTTCGGTCAGGACCTCTTCAAGCAGGCCGAGGAAACCACAGACCGCACCGCCTATGAGGAGGCCCGCGCCAAGGCGATCCGTATCGCGGGCGAGGACACGCTCGACAAGCTGCTAGCGGACAACGACGTCCGCTTCCTCGTCGTCCCGACGCGGGGCCCGGCGTGGATGAGCGATCTGGTCAACGGCGACAGCTTCAACGGCTCCATCGGTTTCGGCAGCCCCTCCGCGATTGCCGGCTACCCTCACCTCACCGTGCCGATGGGCGCGATCGAGGGACTGCCGGTGGGTCTCAGCATCCTGGGCGCCAAATGGGACGATCACGCAGTGCTGAAGGCGGGCGCCGCCTACGAACGCGCGCGCAGCGCCGAGCTCGCCGATCCGCGATTCCAGCGCTGGCTGCCGCAAGGCCGCGCCGGTCCGGCCGCCAACTGATCGCCGGGCTGGATGCTCTCTTTCCTGGATCTCGACCCGCGAATTCTCTCCCTGACCATTTTCGGGCTCGGCATGATGCTCGCGGTGAGTCTCGAAAAGCTGCTTGCCCGCTACTGGCTCTCTCTCCCGATCCTCTATGTCGCGGTGGGGTTCGCCCTCGGTTCGCTGCCGCTCGGCTTTCCGCATCTCAATCCGGCAATCGACGGCTTCGATTCGACGGCGCTCGAATATACGACCGAGTTCATCGTCATCGTTTCGCTGATGGCGGCGGGGATCGCGATCGACCGGCCGGTCAACTGGCACAATTGGCGCCAGATCTGGCCCCTGCTGCTGATCGCCATGCCGCTGACCATCGGCCTGGTCGCGTTTCTGGGCTGGTGGGCGATCGGCCTCGCCCCGGCGAGCGCCATTCTGCTCGGCGCGGCGCTCGCCCCGACCGACCCGGTCCTCGCGCGAAGCGTCCAAGTCGGCCCGCCGGGCGAGGGACAGCGCCACGACGTCCGTTTCAGCCTGACTGCCGAAGCAGGTCTCAATGATGGCATGGCCTTCCCCTTCACCTATCTCGGCATTGCGGCGGTCGGCATGACCTCGCTTGGCGCCTGGACATGGGAGTGGGCGGCATTCGACCTCGTCTACCGCATCGCTGCCGGATGTCTCGTCGGCTGGGCAGTCGGGCGACTGGGTGCGTGGTACGTGTTCGAGCGCGAGGCCGACGCCCCGATCGAAGAAATTGACGAGGGTAGCGAGACTAAGCAGCCTCAATATTCGACGAGTGAGGGACTAATCGTGCTCGGCACGCTGCTGCTGGCCTACGGTCTGAGCGAGATCGTGCAGGGGTACGGCTTCATCGCGGTCTTCGTCGGCGCGGTAACGGCGCGGCAGAGCGAGATCCGCAGCCGCTATCACAAGATCAGCCACCATTTCATCGACCAGATCGAACAGATCGTGCTGGTCGCGGTGCTGTTCGGCTTCGGCCTGATGCTGTCCAGCGGCGTACTCTCCCCGCTGACCTGGCCGGCGGCACTGGTCGGTTTCGCGCTCGTCTTCGTGATCAGACCCCTGTCCGGAATCCTGTCCGAATCGCTCACGCTGCTGCCGTGGAAGGGCAAGCTCGCGGTCGCCTTTCTCGGCGTGCGCGGCATGGGCTCGATCTATTATCTGGCCTACGGACAGAACAGCGCCGCGTTTTCCGGCCTGCCCTTGCTATGGGCGACGGCGAGCTTCACGATCCTTGTCTCGATCGTCGTTCACGGCATCCTGTCCGGTCCGTTCATCACCTATGTCGAAAGCTGCCGTGGGCACATCAACACCGACTGCGCGGACGAATTGCTCGACTGGAAGCTGCCGAAGCGCGCCGACGGCGCGGCCGACTGACGGGCCGCCGGGCGGGAGGCGTCCGAACCGACGGATCGCGAATACGAAATCGCCCGCCCTCTTTGCGGGAGGACGGGCGATCTTCGATAGTTCAGATCGGAGCCTCAGCTCTTCTTGGCGGGCGCCTTCTTGGCGGCGGCTTTCTTGGGAGGAGCCTTCTTCGCTTCCGGCTCGGCATCGGCCTTCTTCGTGGCAGCCTTCTTTGCCGGAGTCTTCTTGGCAGCAGGCTTCTTCTCGGCCTTGTCCGCGTCCTTGGTGTCCGCGTCTTTCTTATCGGCGCCCTTCTTGTCGGTATCGTCCTTCTTCGACGCGGCTTTCTTCTTGGCGGGCGCCTTCTTTGCCGGTGCCTTCTTCTTGGCAGCTTCGGCCTCCTGCTCGTCGGCCTCGATCGCCGCCTCGAGCTCCTCGCGCGTCACTTCGCGGTCGCTGATCTCGGCCTTGTCGAAGAGGAAGTCGACGACCTTGTCCTCGTAGAGCGGGGCACGCAGTTGGGCCGCGGCCATCGGTTCGGACTGGACGTACTGGACGAAACGCTCGCGATCCTCGGCGCGGTACTGCTGCGCAGCCTGCTGGATCAGCATCTGCATTTCCTGGTTCGAGACCTGGACGTTGTTGCTCTGCCCGATCTCCGAGAGCAGCAGGCCGAGGCGCACGCGGCGTTCCGCGATGCGGCGATAATCGTCGCGCTCGCTCTCGATTTCCTTCATCTCGGCTTCGGGATCCTCGGCCCGGGACGCTTCCTGCTCGAGCTGCTGCCAGATCTGCTGGAACTCGGCATCGACCATGCCTTCGGGCACGGGGAAGTCGTGGCCCGCGGCGAGCTTGTCGAGCAGCTGGCGCTTCATCTGCGTGCGGGTCAGGCCAGCGGTTTCCTGTTCGAGCTGGCCGCGCAGCAATTCCTTGAGCTTGTCGAGGCTCTCGAGACCGAGATTCGTAGCGAATTCGTCGTCGATCTTGCCTTCGGTCTCGACCTTCACCTGCTTCACGGTAATGTCGAACTCGGCATCCTTGCCGGCCAGATGCTGCGCCTGGTAATCTTCGGGGAAAGTGACGGTGATGGTCTTCTCGTCGCCCGTCTTGACGCCCTTGAGCTGCTCCTCGAAGCCCGGAATGAAGGTGCCCGAGCCGAGCACCAGCGGCGCGTCCTCGGCCTTGCCGCCTTCGAACTCCACGCCGTCAAGCTTGCCGACGAAATCGATGATCAGCTGGTCGCCGTCGGACGCCTTCTTGCTCTTGGCCGCGTCCTTGTAGCTCTTGTTCTGGCCGGCGATGCGTTCCAGCGCCTCGTCCACCTGGCTCTCGTCCACGGGGACGGTCAGCCGCTCGAGCGCCAGCCCGTCGGTGTCGGGCGCCTCGATCTCGGGTAGGATTTCGAGCTCGACGGTGAGTTCGGCGTCCTTGCCTTCCTCGTAACCCTCACCGAGTTCGATCTTGGGCTGCATCGCGGGGCGCAGCTCCTTGTCCTTCATCAGCTGGTCGACCGATTCGCGGATCGTGTCGTTCATCGCCTGCGCATGGATCTGCTCGCCGTGCATCTTGCGGACGAGGTTGGCCGGCACCTTGCCGGGGCGGAAGCCGGGCATGCGCACCTGCGGCGCGATCTTCTTGATTTCGCCGCTCACGCGCGCGTCGATCTCGCTTGCCGGAATGGTGACGGTGTAGGCGCGCTTGAGACCGCTGTTGGTCGTTTCCTTGATGTCCATGGACTTGCTGACTTCCGCTGGTTCGAATTCGTTTGCTGCCCGGGGCAGGAGGGCGGTTCTGGTGCGGGCGAAGGGACTCGAACCCCCACATCTTTCGATACTGGTACCTAAAACCAGCGCGTCTACCAATTCCGCCACGCCCGCAACCCGAACGAAGCCGCGCGGCAGCCGGGGCCACCGCGCGTCAGGTGCGACGAGCCTCTAATGCGAAGCGTTCAAAAGGGCAAGCGCGGCGGCGAACGGTGGAACGCCGATGCGTCTCGGTCGGTTGTTGGAGAGAAAGGCGAGCATTGTCATGAGCGATTACGACATACCGAAAACGCCTCCGGCTACACCCCCCGTGGTCGATCCGCCGGTCGAACCCAAGACCGCAGCGGAAATGGAAGCAGAGGGCGAAACCGAGGGCGAGGTTCTCGGGCATCGTAGCGATCCCAGCGAGATCGATACCGAACGCTCTAACGAATTGACGAGGCGCGACAAACTGGACGGTGCGGGCGAAATGATGCTCGACCTTCCCCCCGACTGAGGAGACCCAGAATGGCTACGCAACCCGACCCCTCCCCCGACACCATCGATCCCGGCGCACCGAGCGAGATGCCGCCCGACAGCCTGCCCGGCTCGCCAGACGAGGCGCCGATGCAGGAACCGCCGGGCTTCGATCCGCCGCAGCCCGATATCGACAATCCGGGGCGGGGTCCGATGGAAACGCCGCCCCCGCCGGATTGATCTTGCCGGTTCGCTCATCCGAACTTACAGGCCGCGCGCATGAGCGAAGACACCAAGACCGACCTTCCCCCGCACCGGCTTTCCGTCAATCCGGGGAGCGAGCATTTCGATGCAGACGTCCTGCAACGGGGCGTCGGCATCCGCTTCAAGGGCAAGCAGCGCACCGATATCGAGGAATACTCGATCGACGAGAACTGGGTGCGGGTGCAAGCGGGCAAGACCGTCGACCGCAAGGGTCGGCCGCTCACGCTGAAACTCACCGGACCGGTCGAAGCCTGGTACGAGGATCTCGGCGAAGACGCACCGGTCGCCAAGGCCGGTTGATATTTCCGACAGCCGGGCGGCCTTCTGTCGGTTGTCCGGCTACGGCTTCTGCGACCTCGCGCTTGCCAAAGCGGCACGCAGCCTCCAACTGCGCGGGCGGAAACGCATGAGACCGCACCCGTGAAACCGACCGTCATCATCATCGGCCGCCCCAATGTGGGCAAGTCCACGCTGTTCAACCGGCTTGTGGGCAAGAAGCTCGCGCTTGTCGATGACCAGCCCGGCGTCACGCGCGATCGCCGCATAGGCGATGCCAGCATCGCGGGTCTCGAATTCACCGTGGTCGATACCGCCGGGTGGGAGGACGAGGATCCCGACACCCTCCCCGGCCGGATGCGCGCGCAAACCGAGGTTTCGCTCGAAGGCGCTGACGCGGCTATGTTCGTGGTCGATGCGCGCAGCGGCCTCACCCCGCTCGACGAGGAGATCGGCCGCTGGCTGCGCGGGCAGAGCGTGCCCGTGGTCCTGGTCGTCAACAAGGCCGAGGGCGCCGCGGGCGAGAGCGGAGTGCTGGAAAGCTACTCGCTCGGTCTCGGTGAGCCGATCCCGATTTCCGCCGAGCATGGCGAAGGCGTGGCCGACCTGTTCCAGGGGCTCTGGCCCGTCATCGGCGAAAAGGCCGAAGGCGCCGACGCGGCTGCGACCGAACAAGACGCCGATGAAGACGACGAGGAAGGCCCTCTCGGTCCGCTGAAGCTCGCCATCGTCGGCCGGCCCAATGCGGGAAAATCCACGCTGATCAACCGGCTGCTGGGCGAAAACCGCCTGCTGACCGGACCGGAGGCGGGGATCACCCGCGATTCGATCGCGATCGACTGGCAATGGACCGCACCGGGCGGCGAAACGCGCGAGATTCGGCTGATCGACACGGCGGGAATGCGCAAGAAGGCCAAGGTGCAGGACAAGCTCGAGCGTCTGTCCGTCGCCGACGCACGCCGCGCGGTCGATTTCGCCGAAGTTGTCGTGCTCCTCCTCGATGCGACCAAGGGTCTCGAGCATCAGGACCTCAAGATCGCCGACATGGTCCTTCAGGAAGGCCGCGCCCTGATGGTCGCGATCAACAAGTGGGACGTGGCCGAGAATGCGAGTTCGCTGTTCAACGGCATTCGCGGTGCGCTCGACGAAGGGTTGTCGCAGGTTCGCGGGCTCCCGCTGCTCGCGGTCAGCGCCAAGACCGGCAAGGGTCTCGACACGCTCCTGAAGGCTGCTTTCGAAATTCGCGAGAGCTGGTCCAAGCGCGTGCCGACCGCTGCGCTCAACCGCTGGTTCGACGATGCGCTGGATGCCAATCCGCCGCCGGCACCCGGTGGGCGGCGGATCAAGCTGCGCTACATCACCCAGGCCGGGACGCGTCCGCCGCGCTTCGTGGTGTTCGGCACCCGGCTCGACGATCTGCCCAAGAGCTACGAGCGCTATCTCGTCAACGGCATCCGCGCCAAGCTCGGCTTCGATGCGGTGCCGGTGCGTGTCGTGCTCAAGAGCCCTAAGAACCCCTACAACGCGAACAAGGGCGGCGGCGGCAATTACAGCGGGGGGCGGTGATGGTGCTCGATATCCTCTCCGTCGCGCCGCCACTGGCGGTCGAACTCATCCAGCGCACGTCGAGCGCGGTGCGAGTGCAGCACATCCTGCAACTGAGCCTTGCGCCGGTGTTCCTGCTCGCCGGGATCGGCGCGATCATGAACGTGATGGTCAGCCGTCTGATCTGGATCGGCGGACGGATCGACCTGATCGACAACCGCGCCAACGACAATCCGCGCCGCACGGACGTGTCCGAGCGGGCCTGGCTTCTGAAGCGCCGCCAGCTCGCGCAGACTGCCGTGATGTGCGGCACCGGTTCCGCCGTGCTGATCAGTCTGGTGGTCATGCTGCTGTTCGTCAGCGCATGGATCGAGGCGCAGATCGGCACCATCATCGCCATTGCCTGGATCGCCACCATGGCCCTGCTGATCGTCGGACTGGCACTGTTCTTCCGCGAGGCGATGCTCGCGCGGCGGCCCGTCGGCAGCCGTCGTTCCTAGAACATTGGCCCAGGGTTTCGGACGGAATTTCGGCGTTCAGCGCCGAGCCGTTCTCGGCTCACGATTCCGCGTGCCTCGTGTCGCTGAATATTCACCCGGCGCTCCCCATTAAGGCTTCAGGAGGAGTACCAAGATGACCGCCAGCCGCCTGACCGTTCGCATCCACGACGACGCCGAAGCGAGCGAGATAGTGTACGACACAGCGGATATCCGCACCGCCCTGGCAGTCGCCGAAATCAATGCCGTCCACGGGCGCGCCGACATCATGCAGGGCCGCCGGGTGATCGCCCGGCTCGCCAAGCGTGGCGAGAACCGGGCGAATTTCTGGGAAGTGTTCTAAAGCTGGCGCCTAGTCGACGTCCCCGCCATTGCCCTCGCCAGCGGCGGCGCTGTTGAGTTGGACGTAATTCTCGATCCCCATCCGGACGATCATGTCGAATTGCTTTTCGAGGAAGTCGACATGCTCTTCCTCGTTGCGCAGGATATCCTCGAACAGCTGGCCCGAGGTGAAGTCGCGCACTCCCTGACAATATTCCGCCGCTTCGCGCAGAAGCGGAATCGCCTCCATTTCGAGCGCCAGATCCGCCTCGAGTATCTCGCGTACCGACTCGCCGACCTTGAGCTTGTGCAACGCCTGGAAATTGGGAAGCCCGTCAAGGAAGAGAATGCGATCGGCCAGGCGATCGGCGTGGACCATCTCCTCGATCGATTCCTTGCGCTCGTATTCGGCGAGCTTGTAGATGCCCCAATTGTCGAGCACGCGGTAATGCAACCAGTACTGGTTGATCGCGGTCAGCTCGTTCGTGAGCGCCTTGTTGAGATATTCGATGACCTTGCCGTCGCCCTTCATCGCGCGCTCCTGCGATCCTGTAAGATGGGCGATCTATGCGCGAGGCGTTCGGTCCTGACAAGGGCTGCACGCCGAAAAATGGCGGAATTCCGCCATTTGAAAGAGATTTTCAATAGCGCGCGTCAGGCCGCAACGTGAGTCGGAACATAGGCGGCCGCACGCTCTTCGGCGACGATCTCGTCTGCCTCGCACAAGCAGGTGCCGCAACTTGGCTGCTTGCCCAGCGCCGCATAACAGGCTTCCGCATCGCCCGGGCAACGGCGAGCCACGTTCCGTAGCTCCGTTTCCCTGATCGCGTTGCAGATGCAGATATACATACGCCTAGCGCTCCTCTGAAATTGACTCGCAAGAGCGGATTTAGTGCGAAGTATTCTCAATAGCAACCCTTACCGCAATAGGGGAAAGACCCGCTGATACGTAAGACACCGCCACAGCCATTCGAGCGGACCATAGCGAAAGCGGTCGAGCCAAGGTTTCGACCAAGCCAGCATCAGCACCCAGGCAACAAGCATGACCATATATAGCTCGCCGCGCGTGAACTCGCCGAACAAGCCGCCAGCCCAGCCGTGAAACACCATCATCATCACAGCCGACGTGCCCAGATAGTTTGTGAAGGCCGCCCTTCCCGCGGCTTTCACCCGCACAGCCAGCCAACCCCTAGCCGCCGCGCACCAGACAGCCAGCAGCGTCGCGTAACCCAGAGTCGTCATCAGGTTTGGAAAATGGGACCAGCCCGTGAAGGCCGCCATCGTGCCGTAATAGCTGAAACCACCCTCGGCCACGCGCTGGGCGATCCACAGATTCGCGAGCGCCCCGGTCAGCCATGAAGCCGCTCCCCAGAACAGAAATCTTCCGCCCGCGATGGCGCCTGAGAAAAGGCCGAAGCGGTAGAGCGCCATGCCGATCAGCATCAGAGGCAGCGTTTCGGTCCAGAGCGTTATCAGTGCGTTGCTGAGATCCCCGACATGTTCCGCAAAACGATGCGCGACTAGCCCCGAATAGTCCCCCGACCGGACAAGTTGCGCGTCGACGAGGGCTTCGCTGAGTTCGTGCTGCTTGCCTTCGGCCATGGTGACACGCATTTCCTGCGCGGCCTCCGGCGTCCCGGGAAACGATCCATCGGCCGCCGCCTGCAAAGAAAAAGCAAGGCCCAGATACAGCAGCCCGCCCAGCACATAGCCGATGAGACCAAGGGCCAGCTGCTTCTCTTCGCTCAACCTTACGAATAGCAACGCGACGAGACCGGACGCGGCGTAAAGGAACAGAATGTCCCCCTCCCAGATCAGGAAATAGTGGATCAGGCCGAACAGGCCGAGAAACAGCAGCCGGCGGACCTGCAGCGCTCGTGCCGCACCCCTCGCCCAGGCCCTTTCCATGAAGAGGTAGAGGCCCGCACCGAACAGCAGGGTGAAGAGCCCGCGCATCTTGCCGTCGATCAGCACGAATTGCGCGATCCACATCGCGTTCTCCGCGGTGCCGTGGGGCGTCAGGAACGCGCCCGGATAGATGTAAGCGCTGAACGGCTGACCGAACGCGACGATGTTCGCGACGAGGATGCCCATGACGGCGATACCGCGAATGAAGTCGAGGCTCGCAATCCGGTCCGCCGAAGGACCTGTCGGCGCGAACTGCCCGGGCTGGTCGGGCGTGCCCGCCGGCACTCGAGTTGCACTCATTCAGGTCTCTCCCGTCGCCCGCGCGTTAGGCGCACGCGAAGCGAGTAGGAAAGCGTTATCTGCGTGTCCGCCTATCGCGTGACCAGGCAATCCTGTCCGCTTGCCTTCAGAGCGGCACAGGCCCGCGTCGCTTCCGTCTGTGTGGCGAAGCCGCCTGCAAGGAGCTTGGTCAGCCGACCGGCCGGTTCCTTAAGCTTCGTCGCACCGGAAAGCGCTGAGCGGGCGGCCAGCCGGTCCCACAGCCGATCCGCATTGCTCGCGACCCCGAAGGCGCCGAGCTGGATTTTCCACGGACCGTCCCGGCGTTCCACTGGCGCGCGCGGCGCTGTTGACGCGAGGGCAGGTGCCGGTTGTGCCGCCAACGGGCCCGGCGTCGAAAGGGGTGCCGCTTTCGGAGCGGCTATAGTGTAGTCGGCCCCTGCTCGCTGCATATCGGACGCCCGCGCCACGACGACCCGCTCGGGTATCGGCGGAGATGCGGCCGCGTTCGCAGTCTGTCGCTGCGGTCTTTCGCGCGGGGTCGCCATCTGCTCGGGTGTGCCGCCGGTGGCGAGATCGGCAGCGGCGAGATCGCTGGCCCGCGCCGCTTCGGCCTCGCTCTTCAGAGTCCCTGCAAGAAGCTGCGCCTCCTGCCGCTGCGCGAGCGGAATGTATTCGTCCATCTGTGTGATCGCGCCGCGCGCCTGCGGCAGGCCTGCCGAATTGGCGAGCGTCGCCAGCGCGTAGGCGCGCACCCAGTCCTTTTCGACCAGATCGCCGTTGAAATGCGCGATACCCAACAGATATTGCGCGCGCGGATCGCCCCGCTCCGCCGCCGCCTTCACGTAAGGCAGAGCTTCCCTGTGCCTCCCGTCCTGAAACACCAGCAACCCGTAATTGTCGGCCGCTTTCGCGTGACCCTGATTGGCGGCGAGCAGATAGAGCGCCTCGGCTTGGCGAGCGTCCGCCTCTACGCCGCGACCCAGGCGATAGGCCTGAGCAAGGTTGAACTGCGCGTCGGGATCGCCGTCGGCCGCGGGCTGCGACCATTCGCGCACCGCCATGGCATAATCGCCCGCACTCCAGGCATCGACTCCGGCCTTCACGTCCGCCGCCACGGGCGCCGCCAGCGCGGCAAGGGCGCCCGCCGCGAGGAAAGTGGAAATCGTCTTGCCGTTCATGGTCCTGCTCCCCGAAACGATAGATCGGCGCGCCGGCGCCGGTTCCTGGGCAGACCTATAGTAAACCACCCGTTAGCAAAAGATTGCCGACCGGCCCGTTTGCCGCGCAGGCGTCGATTTGGTTCCGCCGTTTAACTCAAAATTAGGGGTAGTCTGCGAATTCCCTCTCCAGAACCGCTCCATGACGGGGCGATCGGTTACGAGCTCAAGGGCGTTTCAGCAGGGGGACAAGGCCGTGCGAGTACTGGCTTTGGCATCGCAAAAAGGCGGATCGGGCAAGACGACCCTTTCCGGACATCTCGCCGTTCAGGCACAGCGCGCCGGGGCCGGGCCGGTCGTGCTGATCGACATCGACCCGCAAGGCTCGCTCGCCGACTGGTGGAACGAGCGCGAGGCCGAATATCCCGCCTTCGCCCAGACCACCGTGTCCCGCCTCGCCAGCGACCTGCAGGTCCTGCGCCAGCAGGGCTTCAAGCTGGCCGTCATCGACACCCCGCCCGCGATCACCATGGCGATCCAGTCGGTGATCGGTGTGGCCGAACTGATCGTGGTACCCACCCGCCCCAGCCCGCACGATCTGCGCGCCGTGGGGGCGACGGTCGACCTGTGCGAACGCGCCGGCAAGCCGCTGGTCTTCGTCGTCAACGCCGCCACGCCCAAGGCCCGCATCACCTCGGAAGCGGCCGTGGCGCTGAGCCAGCACGGCACTGTCGCTCCGATCACGCTCCACCACCGCACCGATTTCGCCGCCTCGATGATCGACGGTCGGACGGTGATGGAGGTCGACCCCGATAGCCGCAGCGCGGCCGAGGTCGCCGCCTTGTGGAAATACATGTCGGACCGGCTGGAAAAGAACTTCCGTCGCACGATCTTTGCCGCGCCGAATTCGCAGGCGGCGATGGTCGGCATGCATCGTCCCGCGGGCGGCTTCGGCCGCCGCGTGGCCCAGTAACCCAAGAGAGGCTTCGGGAGACCGCGGACATGAGCGAGACCAGCTTCGCTTCCCTTTCCTCGACGCTGCTCGCCCGCAAGGGCGGCGCGAAGCCGGCCATGCGCCCGCAGAACATCATGGGTCCGATCGACGGGAAGGACGCCGCCGCCAGCCTTGAGGATCTCGGCTGGGACGACATGGGCGACGAGATTGCGGATCAAGACCGGACCAAGGGCGATCTGGTCGTGCTGAAGCGCGAAACCGACGCTCCCGGTCCGGTGATCAGTCCGGTGCGCGAGACGATCGATCGCATCGCGCAAAAACTCGAATCGACTTCCCGGACCATCGCCAGACCAACTGCGAAATCCAGCCAGCGCCCGCGCCGCGCAGCCTTCACTCTGCGGCTCGATCCGGAACGCCATCTCAGGCTTCGGCTCGCCAGCACCGTGCAGGGCAAAAGCGCGCAGGTTTTGATGACCCAGGCGCTCGACGCAATGCTCGCCGGAATGCCCGAAATCGACCAACTCGCCGCGCAGGTTTCGCGCGACTGACATGAACGCACCGCCTGCACCGATGGGAGAAGGCCAGATGAGCTCCAACAAGAACAACAAGCGCTTCGTGAGCCTGGCGCTCGGCACCGCACTGACCACGCTCGCTTTGGCCGGATGCAGCGCCAAGGTCGCGCCGCCCGCCTCAGCATCGGCCGCCGCGGCCCAGACAGCTATCGCGAAGGGCAAGACCTCGGCAGCCGTCGAATTCGCCGAAGCCGCCGTTCTGGCATCGCCCCGCGACGCGGCAGGCCGCGCGCTGCTCGGCGCAACCTACGTCAGGGCCGGGCGCTTCCTGTCCGCTGCAACGACGCTGGGTGAAGCTATCGAACTGGGTGACACCTCGCCGCGCACGATCATCACCTACGCACTCGCTCAGATCGCCGCAGGCCAGCCGAACGAGGCGCTGGTGACGCTCGACCGCTGGGAAGCCGCGCTCGACCCGGCCGATCTCGGTCTCGCGGTCGCGCTGGCAGGACGTCCGCAGCAGGGCGTCCACGTGCTCGGCAACGCACTGCGCGACGGGCACAATACCGTGAAGGTCCGCCAGAACCTCGCCTATGCCTTCGCCCTGATGGGCGACTGGCAGTCCGCTCGGCTGATGGCAGCGCAGGACGTTCCCGCCGACGAGGTCGGGGACCGTCTCGGCCATTGGGCGCAGATGGCTCTGCCGGAAATGTTCCAGCAGCGGGTCGCCGATCTCCTCGGCACCACGATTGCCGCCGATCCGGGCCAGCCGATGCAGCTCGCGCTCGCCAACCATCCGAGCCACGGCATGATGGTTGCCGAGGCGGCCGAAATTGCGGAAGATGCGCCCGCGCTCGTGGCGGCCGCCGAACTACCGGCGGTCGAAGCGGACGAGCCTTCCCTCGCACAGGCTGTGGTGCCCGCAGTGGAAGCCGAGGCCTATCGCAACGGCCCGGCGGTCGTCCGCTTCGTTCCCCGGGAGTTCGTCCAGTCCGTGCCGGCCGCGCGCAGCGAAACGCGCCAAGCCATGGCGCAGCGTCCCGCAACACAACCACAGCCCCAGCGCGCCGCAACCGCGACGCCGCGCCCGAGCGACGCGTCCGGTTTCGCAATGAAGCCCGGTGACTACCGCGTCCAGCTCGGTTCCTACTTCTCGATGTCGGATGCGCAGGCGGCGTGGAAGCTCTTCACCAAGCGTCACCCCGAGCTCGAAGGAGCCGAGAAGATCATCACCAAGGCGAACGTGAAGGGCAAGATGTACTACCGTGTCGCCGCGGGCGGTTTCGCGCAAAGCTCGGCCCAGCATATGTGTTCGATGGTCAAGCAGGGCGGCGGCGGTTGCCTCGCCTATGCCGCGAACAGGCCGCTGCCCGGCACGATCGAGACCGACACGCGGGTCGCGCGCCGCTGATCGTCTCAATCGTCGGAATCGATAGGACCCCTTCCCTCACCGGGAGGGGTCTCGTCTTGGCGGTCAAAGCCCGACCGGCACGCCCCCCTTGTAAAGCGCGGTGACGCGCCCCTGCGTCGGCTGACCGTCGAACGGCGTATTGCCGGCCGTCGCGGCCATCATGCGGCTGTCGATCACCCATGGCTTCTCCGGGTCGACCAGGGCGATATCGCCCTCGTAGCCGGACAGAAGCGCCCCCGCCCGCACGCCCAGCAATCGTGCGGGCGCACCCGCAAGCAGGGAGAACGCTCGCGCAATGTTGATCACGCCGTCGCGCACCAGCGTCAGCGTCATGGCGAGCAGCGATTCCGCCCCTGCCATGCCAGGTGCCGCATCGGCGAAGGGCAGGCGCTTGTCTTCCGGGCCACGCGGATCATGGCCCGAGGCGATCACGTCGATTGTCCCGTCTCCGATCGCCTCGATCACCGCCTGCCGATCCTCTTCCGAGCGCAGAGGCGGCGACAGGCGCATGAAACTGCGAAACTCCGCCGTCGCAAGGTCGGACAGCATAAAATGCGCCGGAGTAACGCCCGCCGTCACAGCGACGCCGCGCAGCTTGGCCTGGCGGATCAGATCGAGCCCGCCTTGCGTGGTCACCTGCCGGAAATGGATGCGTGCGCCCGCCAGCTCGGCCAGCGCGAGGTCGCGCGAAATGGCGAGCGCTTCGGCCTCCACCGGCGCTCCCGCCAGACCGAGCCGCGTGGCCATCTCACCCGCCGTCGCCACCGCGCCGCGCACAAGGCCGGCGTCTTCGGCATGGGCAATCACTACCATGTCGAGCATCGCGGCATATTGAAGCAGACGCAGCATCGTGCCGCTGTCACCGATCCAACTGCGGCCGGTCGCCACGGCGCGGGCGCCTGCCTCGCGCATCAGAGCGATCTCCGCCAGAGCGTCGCCCTCCAGTCCGCGCGTCGCCGCTGCCAAGGGATGAACCCAAAGATCGGGCTTGCCGCTCTTGGCGATATAGGCGACCCGGCTCGGCAGATCGAGCGGCGGCGACTGATCGGGCATCAGCGCGGCGCGCGTGATCCCACCAAAACGAAAGGCCGGCTTGTCGATCTTGAACACGCCGAGATCGACGAGACCCGGCGCCACCAGCCTACCGCGCACATCCACGATGTCGTCGCCCTTGCGTGGCTCGGCATCGACCGACGCAATCCGCCCGTCCTCGAGCCGCAGCACGCCCTCGCGCACACCGTCGGGCAGGACCAGCCGCCCGTCGGTGATCGCGATGGGGCGCACCTGCTTCATTCCGCCCATCCCTCAACACCGCGCGCGCCGCGGGTCAGCACGTCGAGACAGGCCATGCGAATCGCGACGCCCATCTCGACCTGCCGGGTGATGATCGAGCGGTCGATCATGTCGGCAACGTCGCTGTCGATCTCGACGCCGCGGTTCATCGGACCTGGATGCATGACCAGCGCATCGGGTGCGGCATTGTCGAGCCGCTCCCGCGTCAGCCCGTACAGATGGTGATATTCCCGTGCGCTGGGAATGAACTGCCCTTCCATCCGCTCGGTCTGGAGCCGCAGCATCATCACCACGTCTGCGCCGCGAAGCGCTGCGTCGAAATCATGGAACACTTCGGCACCCATCGCTGCGATCCCCACCGGCATCAGCGCCGGCGGCGCACACAGGCGAACGGTCGCGCCGAGCGCCTGGAGGCAAAGCAGATTGGAGCGCGCGACACGGCTGTGCAGGATGTCGCCGCAGATCGTTACGGTCAGGCCGGTGAAATCATCACTCGGGTCGCCGCGATCGGCCAATGCCTCGCGCAGGGCGAGCGCGTCGAGCAGCGCCTGCGTCGGATGTTCGTGGCTGCCGTCCCCGGCATTGAGAACGGGGCAATCGACCTTGTCGGCGATCAGCTGGGTTGCGCCGCTCGACGCGTGGCGGATCACGATGGCATCGGCGCGCATCGCGTTTAGCGTGATCGCCGTGTCGATCAGGGTCTCCCCCTTCTTCACGCTCGATTGCGCGGCGTGCATGTTGACGACATCGGCGCCGAGCCGCTTGCCCGCGATCTCGAAACTCAGCAGCGTGCGCGTGGAATTCTCGAAGAAGGCATTGATGATCGTCAACCCGGCGAGCGCATCGTGATGCTTGTTGCGCCGACGGTTCAGTTCGACCCACTGTTCCGCCTCGTCGAGGAGGAACAGGATCTCGTGCCGCTCCAGCCTGCCGATCCCGGTCAGGTCGCGATGCGGGAAGGCCAACCGGCCCGCGGGATAGCGGCCGGAGGCGGTCGAGGCGCGCGGCGATGTCACTTGGGCGGAGGCCCTAGTCGAGCCAAATCGGCCGCTCAAGCACATTTGCATGGCCTCCCGCACCGTAGCGCCCTAGACGGGCGCCAACGGAAGTAACGGAGGTGGGAATGCGGTTTGCACGTGGCGTCTGGCGTCTGCTGGTGGGCATCAAGGACGGGCTGGTGCTCGTCTTCATGCTGCTCTTCTTCGCCGCGCTCTTCGCGATCCTGACCGCCCGCCCCTCGCCCGCACAGGTTCGCGAGGGCGCGCTTCTGCTCGCTCTGGACGGTCAAGTGGTCGAGGAGCAATCAAGCATCGATCCCTTCCAGGCGCTGCTAGCGGCAGAGGCGCCCGTGCGCGAATACCAGGCGCGCGATCTGGTGCGCGCGATCGACGCGGCGGCGACCGACGACCGGATCACGGCGGTCGTGCTCGATCTCGACCGTTTCCTCGGCGGCGGGCAGGTCCACTTGCAGACTATTGGCGAGGCGCTCGACCGGGTGCGCGCGGCGGACAAACCGGTGCTCGCCTTCGCGACCGCCTATTACGACGATTCCCTCCTCCTCGCATCTCATGCGAGCGAGGTCTGGCTGGACCCGCTCGGGGGCGCGGTGATTGCCGGCCCGGGCGGCCACCGCCCCTATTTCGGCGGCCTGCTCGACCGGCTGAACGTCAATGCCCGCATCTACCGCGTCGGCACCTACAAGAGCGCTGTCGAACCCTACACCCGCAGTTCGATGTCCGAGGAATCGCGCGAGAACTACACCGCGCTCTATGGCGCGCTGTGGGGCGAGTGGCAGGCGCATGTGAAGAAGGCGCGGCCCGGCATCGACCTTGCCGCCACCCGCGATCCGGTTGCCGCGGTACAGGCCGCGAACGGCGATCTCGCCACAGCCGCGCGCAATGCCGGTTTTGTAGACACGCTCGGCAGCCGCTCTGACTTCGATGCTCGGGTGCAGGCACTCGTCGGCGAGGACAGCTGGAGCAGCGAGCCGGGTGCATTCCCTTCGACCGGCTACGACGCTTGGCTCGCCGATCTCGGCGAGGCGACGGGCGGCAGCGGCATCGGCGTAGTGACCATCGCGGGCGAGATCGTCGACGGCGATGCCGGGCCGGGCACCGCCGGCGGCACCCGTATCGCGGACCTGCTCGACGATGCGCTAGACGACGATCTCAAGGCGCTCGTGGTGCGTGTTGATTCCCCCGGCGGATCGGTGCTGGCGAGCGAGGAGATCAGCCGCGCGATCCTGCGCCACAAGGCGAAGGGCATACCGGTGGTCGTCTCGATGGCCAATGTCGCGGCCTCGGGCGGTTACTGGGTCTCGACCCCGGCCGACCGCATCTTCGCCGAGCCCGAGACCATCACCGGCTCGATCGGCATCTTTGCCATTCTTCCCACGTTCGAGCAGCTGGCGGCGGACTGGGGCGTCGGCTTCGACGGCGTACGCACGACCCCGCTTTCCGGCCAGCCAGACCTCATCGGCGGCCTGACGCCCGAGGTCGACACCATTCTCCAGGCCTCGATCGAGGACGGATATCGCGATTTCCTCTCCCGCGTATCCGAGGCGCGCAACCTCACAACGGAAGAGGTCGACCGCATCGGTCAGGGCCGGGTGTGGGACGGCGGCGCGGCGCGGCAAATCGGGCTGGTCGACCAATATGGCGGCCTCGACGAGGCGCTGGCCTGGGCGGCGAACCGGGCCAAGTTGGGCCAAGGCGACTGGCACCCGGTCTTCCTCGGCACTGAGGACCGCAGCGCCTACGACACGCTGCTTCGGCAGATGCTCCTGCCCGAAGATGCGGACGCACGGCCCGATGTCACAGCCCTGTTCGCTCGCAAGGAAGAGAACGCAGTCCGTTCGTTGCTCGCGGATGCAGAACGGCTGATGCAGGTGAAGGGGATGCAGGCGCTCTGCCTGGAATGCCCCGATACCTCACCCTCCGTCTCCCGGCGCAGCGAGAGCTGGCTGGCGATGCTGGCGCGGTTCTTCGCCGGATGAACCATGCAGGTGCGGCGAGGAGAAAATCGATCCTTCGCCGCACCAACCCATTGCCATCACGCGATTGGCGGCGTATTGGCGCGCCCCTGCCCCGATGTCGACCACCCGGTCCATCGGCGAGCGGGCGCGTAGCTCAGTGGTAGAGCACACCCTTCACACGGGTGGGGTCGCAAGTTCAATCCTTGCCGCGCCCACCATTCTCTTCGGAAGACATTCGCAGCGGCCAGTTTTCGGCTGACGCACAGTCTCGCCATGCAAGGGGCTGCTGGAGCGGGTGAAGGGAATCGAACCCTCGTCGTCAGCTTGGGAAGCTGCTGCTCTACCATTGAGCTACACCCGCTTGGTGCAGGTCCGCCGATGCATCGGGACAATGCGCCGGTCAACATGGTTTTTCGCGCGCGGCTTCGCTAGGCCGCGGGCGAAGGGAACTGCGGGAATGGGAGAGGCAGGCACGTGATCAGCAACGACAGGATCATTCTCGGCCTTCTGGCCGCCCTTCTGGCCTTCGTGTTCGCGACACGCGACCGGCCGGCGTGGCAGCGTTTATACGTCTTCGTGCCGATCATCCTGGTCTGCTATCTGGTACCCAGCCTGATGACGACCTTCGGCCTGATCGACGTCTCCGAGAGCAGGTTGTGGGACATCTCCAGGGATTACTTCCTGCCCGCCGCGCTGTTCCTGATGACGCTCTCGATCGACATCAAGGGTATTCTCGGCCTCGGCAGCAAGGCGATCGTGATGTTCCTCACCGCGACGCTCGGCATCGTGCTGGGCGGGCCGCTCGCGCTGTGGATCGTGGCGCAGTTCGAACCCTCGATCATTGGCAGCGGCGACACCGCCGCTTGGCGCGGCCTTGCGACGCTGGCGGGAAGCTGGATCGGCGGCGGCGCGAACCAGACGGCGATGCTCGAGGTCTATGGCTATCCGCTCGAGAATTTCGCCGCCCTGCTCGCGGTCGACATCATCGTCGCCGAGATCTGGATGATCTTCCTCCTCTATGGTGCGGGCGCGCACGAGCGGGTCGATCGCTGGCTCGGCGCCGACAGTTCCTCGATCGCCCGGTTGCGTGACAGCATGGCCGCCTACTCCGCGAAGATCGAACGGGTGGCGAGTGCGAACGATTACGTCCTGCTGTTCGGCGTCGCTTTCGCGGTGGTCGGGCTGTCGCATTTCCTCGGCGGGCTGCTCGGCGGGGTCTTCGCCGACCTTCAGGGCGAGGACGCCACGCTCGCGAGCGAGTTCTTCTGGGTCGTCGTGATCGCCACGACCGCGGGCCTGCTGACCAGCTTCACCCGTGCCCGCGAGCTTGAAGGGATCGGCGCGAGCAAGTTCGGCGTGCTCTTCATCTTCCTGCTGGTGGCAGTGATCGGCACGCGGATGGACGTGACCAAGATCATGGACGCACCCGCCTTCATGGCGATCGGCGCGATCTGGATGGCGTTCCACATCGTCCTGCTCCTGGTCGTCGCCAAGATCATCAAGGCGCCGTTCTTCTTCGTGGCGGTCGGGAGCAAGGCCAATGTCGGCGGCGCGGCTTCGGCCCCGGTGGTGGCGGCCGCCTTCCACCCCGCGCTGGCGCCGGTCGGCGTGCTGCTGGCCGTGCTCGGCTACGCGCTGGGCACCTACGGCGCCATCCTTTGCGCCCAGATGATGGCCGGTGTGAGCTAGCTCGACGAAGCGCGCATTGATTTTGGACCCTGCCGGCGCCTAGGGCGTTGGCAGAGCAGAAAGGTATTTCATGCGCACAGTAGATCATTTCATTTCCGGCGGGGCTGGCGGCTCTGCATCTCGCACGCACAAGATCTGGAACCCGTCGACCGGCGAGGTTCAGGCCGAGGTGCCGCTGGGCGACGCCGCCCTGCTGGCCCGCGCCGTCGAAACCGCCAAGAAGGTCCAGCCCGAATGGGCAGCGACCAATCCCCAGCGCCGCGCGCGGGTGATGTTCGAGTTCAAGCGGCTGGTCGAGCAGAACAAGCAGCAGCTCGCCGAACTGCTGGCGAGCGAGCACGGCAAGGTGGTCGATGATGCCCATGGCGACGTGCAGCGCGGTCTCGAAGTGATCGAATATGCCTGCGGCATTCCGCAGGCGCTGAAGGGCGAGTACACGCAAGGCGCGGGGCCGGGCATCGACGTCTATTCGATGCGCCAGCCGCTCGGCATCGGGGCGGGCATCACCCCGTTCAACTTCCCCGCGATGATCCCGATGTGGATGTTCGGCATGGCGATCGCTGCCGGCAACGCCTTCATCCTCAAGCCTTCGGAGCGTGATCCCAGCGTCCCGGTGCGCCTTGCCGAACTGTTCGTGGAAGCGGGCGCGCCCGAGGGGCTGCTGCAAGTCGTCCATGGCGACAAGGAGATGGTCGATGCGATCATCGACCATGACGACATCGCCGCGATCAGCTTTGTCGGATCAAGCGACATCGCGCAGTACATCTATTCGCGCGGCACGGCGAACGGCAAGCGCGTGCAGGCCTTCGGCGGCGCGAAGAACCACGGCATCGTCATGCCGGATGCCGATCTCGATCAGGTGGTGAATGATCTTGCTGGCGCCGCCTTCGGTTCTGCCGGCGAGCGCTGCATGGCGCTGCCGGTCGTCGTACCGGTAGGCGAGGACACAGCCGATCGCCTCCGGGAAAAGCTTATCCCCGCGATCAACGCCCTGCGTGTCGGCGTCTCCAACGATCCCGACGCGCATTACGGTCCGGTCGTCACGCCCGAACACAAGGCCCGCATCGAGGAATGGATCGACACCGCCGAGAAGGAAGGGGCCGAAGTCGTGATCGACGGGCGCGGCTTCTCGCTGCAAGGCCATGAGAAGGGCTTCTTCGTGGGCCCCACTCTGCTCGACAAGGTGACCACGAAGATGGAGAGCTACCAGGAGGAAATCTTCGGTCCGGTTCTCCAGATCGTCCGCGCCAAGGATTTCGAGGAGGCGGTTCGTCTGCCGAGCGAACATCAATACGGCAACGGCGTCGCCATCTTCACCCGGAACGGCCATGCTGCGCGCGAATTCGCGCATCGCGTGAATGTGGGCATGGTCGGCATCAACGTGCCGATCCCGGTTCCGGTTAGCTATCACAGCTTCGGCGGATGGAAGCGCTCCGGCTTTGGCGACATCGACCAGTACGGGCAGGAAGGCCTGCGCTTCTGGACCAAGACCAAAAAGGTAACACAGCGCTGGCCCGACGGTACCGCCGATCCGGACAACAAGGACGCCTTCATCATCCCGACCATGGGATAAGGCGAAGCGCGGGAAACAGGTCGGAGGGCGGCGCGTTGAGGCGGGTATGACGAAGATTTTTCGCCTCATACCCGCCCTTTCTCTCACAATGGTCGCGGCCGCGTGTTCCGATCCCGGAACTAACGATGCCGAGACAGCGCCGGTGGAGACTGCCATCCCGGTGGAGCCGGATGGCGGTATCGGTGACGGCGCGGGGCCACCGGTAGCATCCCGAGACACGATTCCAGCCAGTTTTCGCGGGGTATGGGATATTGCAGATGGAACCTGCAATCCCGCATCCGACCTTCGGATGGATATCCGCGATGACGAAATCGAATTCTACGAATCGCTGGGCAAGGTGATGTCAGTCGAGGTCGAGAACCCGGACACGATCGTCGTCTCACTCGCCATGTCCGGGGAAGGCGAGACTTGGAACGTCGCCAGCCGCTATGTCCTCAGCGAGGGCGGTGCGGTCCTGACACCGTTCGAAACCGAGACCAATCCGCAATATCAGCCCATCCCCCGCAAGAGGTGTTCCTAATGATCCGTATGCTCGTTCCCGCCGTCGCCGGCGCAACCCTCGCTGCCTGCGCCACCACGCCCGCCGATACGCCGATCGAGGATCGCGAGGCCGGTTCGGGTGGCGATGCCTGCAATGCGCAAGCCGGCCAACGCTTCGTCGGCCAGATGGCCAACGCCGACACCGGCGCACAAATCTTGGCCGCCACCGGCGCGCGGACCCTGCGGTGGGGGCCGCCGGGCGCAGTTTTCACGATGGATTTCCGTGCGGACAGGGTCAACGTGATGTATGATGACGGGGTCAGGATCACCGAAATCCGTTGCGGCTGACGACCCGCGTGCGGGGTGGCGCCAAAGCCGACCCCGCCTACCATTATGGCGAACCCTTATCGGGACGGGGCGAACCGGTTGGCCATCGGCCCACACCCCTTTCCACCATACTGAACCGGCGCTAGGGCTCGCTCCCATGACAGGACAATTCCAGCTTACCGACGACCAGCTCGCGATTCAGGAAATGGCGCAGCGGTTCACCGCCGACAACATCACTCCCCATGCCGGCGAGTGGGACGAGACATCTCATTTCCCGCGTGACGTCATCAAGCAAACTGCCGAGCTCGGCTTCGGCGCGATATACGTTTCCGAGGAATCAGGCGGCATCGGTCTCGGCCGGCTCGAGGCGGCGCTAATCATGGAGGCGATGGCATATGGCTGCCCCACCACCAGCGCCTTCATCTCGATCCATAACATGGCGAGCTGGATGATCGACCGTTTCGGCGGCGAGGAGGTTAAGACGAAGTACCTTCCCGACCTCGTCACCATGGAAAAGATCGCCAGCTACTGCCTCACCGAGCCGGGCAGCGGGTCGGATGCGGCCGGCCTCAAGACGCAGGCCGTGCTGGATGGCGATCACTACGTATTGAACGGCACCAAGCAGTTCATTTCCGGCGGCGGCGTGAACGATGTCTATGTGACCATGGTCCGCACCGGCGAGCACAAGACGAAGGGCATCACCTGCCTCGTGATCGACAAGGATACGCCGGGCGTTTCCTTCGGCAAGCCGGAGAAGAAGCTCGGCTGGAACGCCAGCCCGACCGCGCAGGTGATCTTCGAGGATGCAAGGGTCCCGGTCGCCAATCGCGTCGGCGCGGAGGGGGATGGATTCCGCTTCGCCATGATGGGGCTCGACGGCGGACGGCTGAACATCGGCGCCTGTTCGCTCGGCGGAGCGCAACGCTGTCTCGACGAGGCGGTGGCCTATACAAAGGACCGCAAGCAGTTCGACACGCCGATCGCCGATTTCCAGAACACCCAGTTCATGCTCGCCGACATGGCGACCGATCTGGAAGCTGCGCGCGCCCTTCTCTATCTCGCGGCCGCGAAGGTGACCGACAACGCCCCCGACAAGAGCAGGTTCTCGGCCATGGCCAAGCGCCTCGCCACCGACAATGGCAGCAAGATCGTCAACGATGCGCTGCAACTGTTCGGCGGCTACGGCTATCTCAAGGAATACCCGATCGAACGCTTCTGGCGCGATCTGCGCGTGCATTCGATCCTCGAAGGGACCAACCAGGTCATGCGCATGATCGTGGGCCGGGACCTGTTGCGGCAGTAAAGACTATGAGCACAGACGAAATCCTGATCCACACCCATGGCCGGGTCGGCCATATATCCTTGAACCGTCCCAAGGCTCTCCACGCGCTGACGCTCGACATGTGTCACGCGATGAGCGCGGCGCTGTCCGAATGGGCTGAGGACGACACCATCGAGGCCGTTATCCTCGACCACGCGGAAGGACGCGGTTTCTGCGCGGGCGGCGACATCAACCTGCTGCGTGAATCCGCGCTCAATGATGGTGGGGCAGCGGGCCGCGAGTTCTTCCACGACGAATACCGGCTCAACCACCAGCTTTTCGAATATCCCAAGCCCATCGTCGCTTTCATGGACGGCATCACCATGGGCGGCGGGGTCGGCATCGCCCTGCCTTGCAAGTATCGCGTCGCGACCGAGAATACGCGCTTCGCCATGCCGGAAACGGGCATCGGCCTGTTCCCCGATGTGGGCGGCGGCTGGCACCTCTCGCGTCTCGGCGGGCGGCTCGGACAATTCCTCGCGCTGACAGGTGCGCGGCTCGACGGGGCGGAGTGCTTGTGGGCGGGCCTCGCCACCCATTACCTCCCCTCCGATCTCGTGGCGGAGGCGAAGTCGCGCATTCTCGACAAGCCGGGCCGGATCGCGGGCGTCCTCTCCGAAATGGTCGGCAGCGCACCCAAGGCGCGGATCGAGGAGAACGCCGACAAGATCGCCCGCCACTTCGCCTCCGACCGCTACGAGGACATCCTCGCCAGTCTCGAGGCGGCAGACACCGATTGGGCGCAGAAGGAACGTGATACCCTCGGCACCAAGAGCCCGCAGACCTGCAAGGTGGCGCTGCGGCAGCTGAAGGAAAGCGCCGAACTGGACAGTTTCGCCGACAATATGCGGATGGAATACCGCATCGCCAGCCGCGTACTGGTCCGCCCGGACTTCGCCGAAGGCGTCCGCGCGGTGATCGTCGACAAGACCAACGACCCCAAATGGAACCCGCCCACACCCGAAGAGGTGAGCGAGGACCTGCTCGACAGCATCTTTGCCCCGCTTCCCGATAACGAGGAATGGACACCGCTGCCCTAGCCGCAATCCGGAGCATTTATGACCTACGAAACCATCACTGTCGAAACCGACGCGCAGGGCAGCAAGGGCGTCACGCTGATCACGCTCAACCGGCCCAAGGCGCTGAACGCGCTGAACTCGCAGGTTCTGGACGAGCTGATCGAAGCCTTTGCCGCCTATCAAAGTGATGCCAGCCAGCTATGCGCGGTGCTGACCGGATCGGGCGAAAAGGCCTTCGCCGCCGGTGCCGACATCAAGGAAATGAGCGAGAAGGAAGCGGCCGACTTCTATCTGGACGATTTCTTCGCGCCCTGGACCAGCGAGATCGTCAAGAAGACCCGCAAGCCGTGGATCGCGGCGGTCAACGGTTTCGCACTGGGTGGCGGGTGCGAGCTTGCCATGATGGCGGACTTCATCATCGCCAGCGAGAACGCCAAATTCGGTCAGCCCGAGATCAATCTCGGCGTCGCGCCTGGCATGGGCGGCAGCCAGCGCCTGACCAAAGCGATCGGCAAGTCCAAGGCGATGGAGATGTGCCTGACCGGCCGGATGATGGGCGCCGAGGAAGCCGAGCGCAGCAATCTGGTGGCCCGCGTCGTTCCCCATGACGACCTGCTCGCCGATGCCCTGAAAACCGCAGCGACGATCGCCAGCAAGCCGCCGATGGCCGCTATCGCGAACAAGGAAATGGTCAACGCCGCTTTCGAAACATCGCTCGATCAGGGCCTGATCGTCGAACGCCGCATCTTCCAGATCCTCGCCGCGAGCGAGGACAAGGCGGAAGGAATGGCGGCCTTCGTCGAAAAGCGCGAGGGCAAGTGGAAGGGCCGGTAGGGGTGAAGCCCTTTTACCTCTTCCTTATGCTCCTGTGGGGGGCGCTCGCCTTCTACACCGGCTACGTGGTGCTGCATCACGGGCTGAACCTGTTTCCGGATTTTTTCGGCGACATGGCGGAATGGACGTGGCCCGGGCAGTTTAACCTCGACTTCGCGATGATGCTGTTCCTGTCCGCCAGCTGGACTGTCTGGCGCAACGGCTTCGTCCCGGGCGCTTGGGCGCTTGGCCTGGTTGCATTCTTCGGCGGGGCCGGCTTTCTCCTGCCCTATCTTACCTACCTCGCCTGGAAGCATGATGGCGATACGGGCGCCGTTCTGCTCGGCCGCAACATCAGGGAAACGACAATATGAAAATCGCCTTCATCGGTCTTGGAAACATGGGCGGCGGGATGGCCGCGAACCTCGTCAAGGCGGGGCACGACGTGAACGCCTTCGATCTGTCGGAAGATGCCCTCGCGGCCGCGAAGTCGAACGGCTGCGCGACCTTCACCGACGCCGGCGAGGCAGTGCATGGTGTCGACGGCGTCGTCACCATGCTGCCGAACGGCGCAATCGTGAAGTCCGTTTACACCGACAGCGTCATCGGTAGGGCACCGGAGGGGGCGGTGCTGCTCGACTGTTCGACCATCGACGTCGCTACCGCCCGGGAGACTATCGCGGCCGCCGAAGCCGCGGGTTATGCGATGGTTGATGCACCCGTTTCCGGCGGGATCGCGGCGGCGAACGGCGGCACGCTCACCTTCATGGTCGGCGGCAGCGAAACCGCCTTCGACCGCGCCAAGCCCGTTCTCGAAGCGATGGGCAAGGCGGTGATCCATGCCGGCGATGCGGGCGCGGGCCAGACGGCCAAGATCTGCAACAACATGCTGCTTGCCATCACCATGATCGGCACGTCCGAAGCGATGAAAATGGCCGAGAAGCTCGGCCTCGATCCGCAGAAATTCTACGAGATCTCCAGCCAGTCGACCGGATACAACTGGCCGCTTAACGACTATACCCCTCTGCCGGGCGTGGGTAAGGAAAGCCCCGCCGATCGGGACTATCAGGGCGGTTTTGCCACCGCGCTGATGCTCAAGGACCTGAGGCTCGCGATGGATGCCGCCGAAACGGCCGACGCCGCCGTGCCGCTGGGCTCGCGCGCCGCCTCGCTTTATGAGGACTTCGCCGGAGCGGGTAACGGCGGGCTCGATTTCTCGGCGATCATCAAGACCTATCGATAGACGCGATCATCCGCGCTAGCCATTCGCGTGGCGCTTGCCGCCGTCCTATGTCGGCAACGAATTCCTGTCCGCGGGCAACGCTTTGCAAACGGTGCTCGCCGAGCCATCGATCTGCCCTGTCGTGATAGCTGAGGCCGCCCCGCCGCAGCCATTCCGGCCGCCGCCACAGTGACGGTGGCCCACCGGGCACGGTAAGTCTGAGATCATCTCCGGCATGGTGCGCCTGCCTTCCCTCTCCGCGATAGACGGTGTCGTTTGTCCCATGCAGTGCCAGAGCATGAGGATGCCGATGCGCGATAAGATCTTCCGGCACGCCGCCTGTCAGATCGATGATCTTCGCAATCTGCAGATACCCGAAAATGCGGTGATGCGGTTCACCGGTCCGCTCGTCGCGAAACAGACCGAAGAACAGGAACACGTCGCTCACGCCTACGCCTCGATTGGCGAGATGAGTCTGCGCCGCGCCACACTGGCCGAACAGGCAGACGCCGTTTTCGAGGAACATCGGATCGTGATGGCACCGATCATTGCTGCCGATCCGCCCGCGGCTGGCCTGCGCCGCCAGAGCACCGAGACCGAGCTCGCCATAGGTGGTGCCCGAACCCTTCGCCGCCGGAATGGGCAGGCTGACCGGCGCACCGCCGACGATGGGCGAGGGGCCGCCGCCCGCCGCGCTGTCGAAACCCTTCCTGCTGAACACGATCCGCATCGGCCGATCCCGCTGCGGCATAGGGGCCCGGATGACAAGGCTTTGCCAACATTGCGTTATCGCATTAGAGCGCGCCGATGACCGTCAAAGTCACTGCCCTCGTCATGGCCGGGAAGCGCTCGGGCACCATCGATCCGCTCGCCGCCCGCGCAGGCGTCAGCCAGAAGAGCGTCGTGCCGGTATACGGCAAGCCGATGATCGAACACGTGACCGACGCGCTTGCGGCCTGTGGCCGGGTTGCCGAAATTCGCATCGTCGCGCACGAGCCGGACGAAATCGCAGCAATTCCCTCGATCGCACGATTGCAGGCACAGGGTCGCCTCGCATTCCGGCCAGGCGCTTTCAATCTGGTCGACAGTGTCTTCTCCGGGGCGGAAGACGCGACTTTCCCGCTGCTGATCACCACTTCGGACAACTGCCTCGTCACGGCAGAAGGGTACGCCGAATTCGTGGACAAGTGCCTCGCTGCAAATGCCGGGGCGGCTGTGGCACTGGCGAGCAAGGAAGACGTGATTGCCGCCGATCCGGAGGGACAGAAGAAGTTCTACGAATTTTCCGATGGCGGCTATTCGAACTGCAACACTTACTGGATCGGCAGTCAGGATGCGCTCTCGGCGGCGGAAATCCTGCGCAGCGGCGGGCAGTTCGTGAAATATCCCGGCCGCATCGCCAAGGCATTCGGTTTCGTGAACCTCGTGCGCTTCTATTTCGGATGGGGCGACAAGGAGAGGCTGTTCGCGCAGATTTCACGCCGCTTCGGGTACAAGCTCGTGCCGGTGGTGCTGTCGAACGGCGAATTCGCTATCGATGTCGACGAGCCGCGTTCCTTCGCCATCACCGAAAAGCTGCTCGCGCCGCGCAAGGCCGGCTGACCGCTTTTGGCGACACGCGCATGAAACGCCTGTTCGGCAATATCGGCTGGCTGCTCGGCGGACGTGGTTTCAACGCGGTGCTCAGCCTTGTCTATTTGGCGCTGGCTACGCGCACGCTCGGCCTCGACGGGTTCGGCCACTTCGCTCTGATCGTCGCTCTGGGGCAAACAGTCACGGGCATCGCGAATTTTCAGACGTGGCAGTTCGTCGTTCGCTGGGGGGCCGAGGATAAAGGGGCGCAGCGCGCGGTCGGGTTTGCCATCGCGCTCGATCTGCTTTCCATTCTTGTCGGGGCGCTGATGTCGGCCCTCTTGGTCTGGAGCATCCAGTTCTGGCTACCCCTGCCCGATGAGCTGCTTCCCCTCGCTTTCGGCTTTTGCGTTGTGTCCCTTCTGTCGATCCGGACGACCCCGACCGGGGTCCTGCGCCTTCACTTCGCTTATGGCCGCGCGACCGCGGCCGAGGCGGTTCAGCCGGCCATCCGCGCTGTCGGTGCCGGTCTGGCGGCCCTCCTGATGCCCACGGTTACCGGTTTCATCCTCGCCTGGGCGGCAGCGGAGGTGGGGGTCGCGCTTGCCATCTGGTTGACCGCGGCGAAGATCGAGCCAGTCGACTGGAAGGAGGTCAGCCTGAAGCGCCTGCCCCGCGAGAAGCCAGGGGCGTGGAAATTCGTCTGGGCGATCAATTTTACTGGCAGCCTTAATATCGGCGGCAAGCAGGTCATGCTGCTGCTGGTCGGTGCATTGGGGGGAGAGGCGCTGGCCGGGGGCTTCCGAGTGGCAAGTCAGCTTGGCCAGGCATTGGTCCAGCTCGCCCAAGCCGTTTCCAAGGCGGTCTATCCCGAACTGGTCCATGCGCGCGACGCCGCTCACGATATGGCCCGGCGCATAGCAAACATCGCACTCGTCGCCGGAGTGATCGCCGTGATCGCCGCGATCGTCCTCGGCCGTCCAGGTCTCGCCCTTATCGCCGGTCCGGAGTTCAGCGGCGTCTATTGGGCCATGGTGATCCTGGCCATAGCCGGCGCATTCGAGCTCGTCGGCGCCAGTCTGGAATCGCTGCTGGTCAGCGCCGGCAAGGCACACACCGCGTTCTTAATCCGTGCGGTTCCCACTCTGCTCGCCTTCGTTCTGCTGCAGACGTCGATCGACTGGATGGGCCTCAAGGGAGCAGGATTCGCCGTTCTGGGTTCCAGCGCCCTGTCGGTGCTGGGCTTCTGGGTCGCGATCATCTCGCTCCAGCAGATCCGTATCACGGTCGACGACGCGGCGACCCGGCTCTAGCAAACCCGAACGGCCGCGCCGTTGCCCTGCAATGGTGCGGCCGCGCGTAAAGTCCCTTCCAACCTCAAACGAGGTTCGGGTCGTCCCAAGCGAGGACTGGCTTGCGCGCTGCCTGCGTTTCGTCGAGCCGACGACGCGGCGCATAATGCGGAGCCGTCTTGAGGCTCTCATCGCCGGCCTTGGCACGCTCCGCGACGCTGCGCAGCGCGCCGATGAACTGATCGAGCGCAGCCCTGCTTTCAGTCTCGGTGGGTTCGACCAGCATGGCGCCGTGGACGACCAGCGGGAAATACATGGTCATCGGGTGGAAGCCCTCGTCGATCAACCCCTTGGCCAAATCGAGCGTAGAGAGCCCTTCGGCAAAGCCTCTGTCGCCGAACAGCGCCTCGTGCATGCAGGGTCCGCTATCGCCGAACGGCGCATGGAGCACGTCCTCCAGGCTGCGCAGTATGTAATTGGCGTTGAGCACCGCATCCTCCGCCACCTGCCGCAGACCGTCCGCCCCATGGCTGAGGATATAGGTCAATGCGCGGGTGAACATGCCCATCTGGCCGTGGAAGGCGGTCATCCTGCCGAAGCTGTCCATGCTGCCGCCGAAGTGCTCCTGAGAGAATGCCTCGGCGCCTTCCTCCTCGATCAGGTGGACCACCCCGTCCTTGGTCCGCGCGGTGTAGGGCAGCGGCCCGTATGGGCTGAGTGCCTCGGACAGCACTACTGGCCCCGAGCCCGGACCACCGCCCCCGTGCGGGGTGGAGAATGTCTTGTGCAGGTTGATATGCATCGCATCGACACCAAGGTCGCCCGGCCGCACTTTGCCCACGATGGCGTTGAAGTTCGCCCCATCGCAATAGACGAACCCGCCCGCCGCGTGGACCGCATCGGAAATCGCCTTCATGTCTCGCTCGAACAATCCGCAGGTGTTGGGGTTGGTGATCATCACGCCTGCCACGTCCGGGCCGAGCCGCGCTTTCAGGGCTTCGAGATCGACGCGGCCATCCGCGGTCGCCGGAATATCCTCCACCCGGTAACCGGCGAAAGCGGCCGTCGCGGGGTTCGTACCGTGCGCGCTCTCAGGCACGAGGATCACCTCGCGCGCATCGCCCCGCGCTTCGAGAGCGGCGCGGATGCAGAGGATGCCGCACAATTCACCATGCGCACCCGCCTTGGGACTCATCGCGACACCATGCATTCCGGTCAGTTCGATCAGCCAGTGCGCCAGCTCGTTGACGACTTCCAGCGCGCCGCGCACCGTATCGACTGGCTGTAGAGGATGCACGTCGGCGAAGCCGGGCATCCGCGCCACCTTTTCGTTGAGGCGCGGATTGTGCTTCATGGTGCAGCTGCCGAGCGGAAAGAGCCCGAGATCGATGGCGTAGTTCTGGCGGCTGAGGCGCGTATAATGGCGCACGGTTTCCGGCTCCGACAGGCCGGGCAGGCCGATCGGCGCGCTGCGCTCCATTCCGCCCAGGCGGTTCGTGCCGCCCACCGGTTCCGGCAGGTCGACGCCGGTGCTGCCGTTTCCGGCGATCTCGAAAATCAGCGGCTCTTCCAGCATCAGCGCGCGATTTCCCGTCACGGTGTCAGGTCCGCTCACGGCGTTGTGACCTTCGACCGGAGTGCCCGGCTTCCAGCCGGACGCGTTTGGCGTTTTGGTGGGCGCGTTCATGCGAGCACTCCTTCCAGTGCGGAGGCAAGCGTTTCGATATCCTCCTCGCTCGTCGTTTCGGTGACGGCGACCAGCAAACCGTCGGCGAGATCGGCATTGTTCGGGAACAAACGCCCCAGCGACACGCCGGCAAGGATATCGTCCCCGGTCAGTTTGCGGACCACATCGCGCGCATCGGTGCCGAGGCGCAGGGTGAATTCGTTAAAGAAACTGTCGTTGAGCACGCTCACGCCCGGGACCTTGGCCAACCGGTCGGCGGCGAGACAGGCGAGGCGGTGGTTCTCCGCCGCCAGCGCCCGCAGGCCCTTCTCGCCCAGCAGCGTCATGTGGACGCTGAACGCAAGCGCGCAGAGGCCGGAGTTGGTGCAGATGTTGCTGGTCGCCTTCTCGCGACGGATGTGCTGCTCGCGCGTCGAGAGGGTGAGCACGAAGCCGCGCTTGCCCGACGCATCGACGGTCTCGCCGCACAGCCGGCCCGGCATCTGGCGGACATGCTTGGGATCGCGCACCGCGAAAAGGCCCAGATAAGGCCCGCCGAACTGCAGGCCGACTCCGATCGACTGCCCTTCGCCGACGACGATGTCCGCCCCCTGCTCGCCCGGCGATTTTACCGCGCCGAGCGCCACCGGCTCGGTGTTCACGACAATCAGCAGCGCACCCTTCTCATGCGCGGCGTCGGCAATTTGCTGCAGATTGGTCAGTCGGCCCAGAATGTCCGGGCACTGCACAACCACGCAGGACGTCTGATCGTCGATCCGGGAAACGAGCCCATCGACATCGGGAGAAGGCGTAAGCGAGGGTGCGGCACCCGCAATCTCGTCCTCGGTGAACTTCGCCATGGTCTTCACGACCTCGGCATAGTGCGGGTGCAGCGCGCCCGAGAGGACCACACGCTTCTTCTTCGTCACGCGCCCGGCCATCGCCACCGCTTCCCAGCATGCGGTCGAGCCGTCATACATCGAGGCGTTGGCCACCGCGCAGCCATAGAGGCGCGCGACCTGGCTCTGGAATTCGAACAGCATCTGCAGCGTGCCCTGCGCGATTTCCGGCTGGTAGGGCGTGTAGGCGGTCAGGAACTCGCCGCGCTGGATAATGTGATCGACGCTCGCCGGGACGTGGTGGCGATAGGCCCCCGCCCCGCAGAAGAACGCCGCGTCCGCCGCGGCAAGGTTCTTCTTCGAGAGCCGCCGCATGTGCTTCTCGACGGCCATTTCGCTCGCATGCATCGGCAGGCCCGCGATCGGACCGTCTAGCCGAGCTTCTGGCGGCACGTCGACAAACAGATCGTCGATCGAACTTGCGCCGATCCGCGAGAGCATCTCGCCGCGATCGGCATGGGTCAGGGGTAGGTAGCGCATCGTATGATCCCGTCATCCCGGCGCGGCCGGGCCTCGGTTAGAGTCCGTCGCAGAAGCTCTTGTAGGCGGCCTTGTCCATCAGGCCATCGAGCTGGCTCTTGTCGGCAATCGTCAGCTTGAAGAACCAGCCGTCATCCTCGGGCGAGGAATTGACCAGCGAGGGATCGTCGTCGAGCGACCCGTTCGTTTCGGTCACTTCGCCGCTGATCGGGGCGTAGACGTCGCTCGCCGCCTTGACGCTCTCGACCACGGCGGCGTCCTTGCCCTTGTCGACCGTCGCGCCGACCTCGGGCAGTTCGACGAAGACGATATCGCCGAGCTGTTCCTGCGCATAATCGGTGATGCCGACAGTGGCGGTGTCACCCTCGACGTCGATCCATTCGTGTTCTTCGGTGAAATAGCGGGCCATCTCAGTTTCCTCGATAATAGTTGTGCGGCACGAAGGGCATCGCGGTGACCTTCGCGGAAAGTCGCTTGTTACGAACCATCACGGCGAGTTCGGTTCCGACATCGGCATGGGCCTTGTCGACATAGGCCATGGCGATCGGGCGGCCGAGCGTGGGTGAGAAACCGCCGCTGGTGACCGCACCGACGCGTTCCTCCCCGGCGAAGACCTCGGCGCCTTCACGCGCGGGCAACCGTCCATCGAGAACCAGGCCGACACGAAAGCTGGTCGGGCCATTCTTGAGCGCGGCGGAAATCTGCGCGTGGCCGTGATAGCCGCCCTCCTCGCGACGCTTCTTGCTGAGCGCGAAGGTGAGGTCGGCGCTTACCGGATCGATCTCGGCGGTGAGGTCGTGACCATAGAGCGGCAGGCCGGCTTCGAGACGCAAGCTGTCGCGCGCGCCGAGCCCGGCGGGACGCACCTCGATCTCGGCGCAGAGGCGGTCCGCCAGTGGCTGGACGAACTCCGCGGGAACGGAAATCTCGAACCCGTCCTCTCCGGTATAGCCCGCCCGGGTAATCCGCAGCGGCCATTCGCCGAAATCGTAAAGCACCGACTGCATGAAGACTAGGCTTTCGGGCACGCCGCGCATCACCCGGCCTAGCGCATTGGTGGCCTTGGGACCCTGCAATGCGATCAGCGCATGGTCTTCCATGTGGTTGAGGGTCACATCGTCGGCGAGATGCTCGCGCAGGAAGGCGATGTCATCGTGCTTGGTCGCGCCGTTGACGACCACGTAATAAGCCGGCTCGCCCCAGCGGCCCGCTTCGATCTCGGCGCCGTCCTCGTCCAGGACCGGCTCGATCCACGGCGTGGCGTTGGTCACCATCAGATCATCGAGAACGCCGCCTTCCTCGTTGAGCAGCAGCGAATAGCGCACCCGGCCCGGCTTCAGCGAGGCGATCGCACCGGGCAGCAATTTCTCGAGTTCGGCCGCTGCATGCTCGCCGGTGAGCATGAGCTGGCCCATATGGCTGACATCGAACAGGCTCGCCTGGCTCCGGGTCCAGTCATGCTCGGCGACGATACCGCCGCCCTGATCCTTGTTGTACTGGATCGGCATGTGATAGCCGGCGAAGCCAACCATGCGCGCGCCCTTGCTGCGATGCCAGTCGTTGAGCGGCAGGTTTTCCAGTTTCTCGTTTTCGTCGCTCAAGGCCCGTCCCCGCAAAGCATGGCGACGCCTCGCGGCGCCCGGATGATCCATGCCCCCTCTGTCGGGAAACCTGAGAGCTTAGCCGTGCCGCGATGGCATGGCCTTCCCCTTCGGTGGCAACGCGCGAAGCCGCGCGTGGCGCTTTCCAGAGTGTCGATGGGTGCGCGCGGTCCCTGGTGCCTGAGAGTTTCCGGGGCGGTTGCTCCTTCGGCGCCGGCCGGCCCGTCGAACACGACTTGCCGAAACGGTCTCTCCCGTGCGCGCCCGCCACCGAATCGCTCCTGCGGCCGACGCCGGTTCCCTGCGCGAATAGCCCGCCCCGGTCAATCGAGATTGGGGCGAAGCCAGCGCGTCGCCGTCTCGATATCCACACCGCGACGTGCCGCGTATTCCTCGAGCTGGTCCCGCCCGATCGTCGCGACACCGAAATACGAGCTTTCGGGGTGGCCGAAATAAAATCCGCTGACTGCCGCGGTGGGAAGCATCGCGAAGCTCTCGGTCAGCGTCAGCCCGGTGTTGTCCTGCGCCCGCAGCATCTCGAACAGCAGCGGCTTGAGGCTGTGATCGGGACAGGCGGGATAGCCCGGCGCCGGACGGATGCCGCGATACCGCTCCTTGATCAGCGCTTCGTTGGTGAATTGCTCGTCCGGCGCATAGCCCCACAGATCGGTGCGGACATGCTGGTGCAGGCGCTCGGCGAAAGCCTCGGCGAAGCGGTCGGCGAGTGCCTTGAGCATGATGTCGGAGTAATCGTCGTTCGCTTGCTTGAAGCGCTTCGACGGCTCGTCGATACCGTGCAATCCAACCGCGAAACCGCCTAACCAGTCGCCGTCGGGATCGACGAAATCCGCCAGGCAGAAATTGGCCCGGCCCCGGCTTTTACTGACCTGCTGGCGAAGCATCGGAAGGCGGGTGCTGCGCTCGTTGGTGCGGTCGAGATCGGGGATCGGCTCGTCGGGAAAATGCCCGCCGTCCTTGCTGACCCGATCCTGGACGTGGCCGTGATGGACGACGATGTCGTCCCCGTCGCGGTGGCAGGGCCACAATCCCGCTACACCACGCGCGGTAAGCCATTTCTCCTCGACAATCCGGTCAAGCATTGCCTGCGCATCCACCCACAGGCTGCGCGCGCTCTCGCCGACGATCTCGTCGTTCAGGATCGCGGGGAAGTTTCCGTGCAGTTCCCAGGCGCGGAAGAAGGGCGTCCAGTCTATATAGTCGCGCAGATCGGCAAGCGGCCAGCTGTCGAACACATGCAGCCCGGGCCGCAGCGGGTCCGCCGGCTTCTCGCCGAAATCGATCTCGGCAGAATTGGCGCGCGCATCGGCGAGGGGCAGGAGCTTGCTGCCCCCCTTGCCGGCGCGCTTTTCCCGCACGCTTTCGTAATCGTCGGCTACCTCGCCCACATAGGCGTCGCGCTGGGTATCGGAGAGCAGCTTGCTGGCGACCCCGACTGCGCGACTGGCGTCGAGGACATGGATCACAGGCCCGGCATAGGCAGGGTCGATCCTGAGCGCGGTGTGCACTTTGCTGGTGGTCGCCCCGCCGATAAGGAGCGGCATGGTCATCTCGGCCCGGGCCATTTCCTCGGCCACCGTCACCATCTCGTCGAGCGAGGGGGTGATGAGGCCGGACAGGCCGATCATGTCCGCCTCGTTCTCGTTCGCCGCCTCGAGGATCTGGGACCAGGGCACCATCACGCCCAGATCGATCACCTCGTAGCCGTTGCACTGGAGGACCACGCCGACGATGTTCTTGCCGATATCGTGAACGTCGCCCTTCACGGTCGCCATTATGATCTTGCCCTTGGCCTTGGCGCTCGCTTCCTTCTCCGCCTCGATGAAGGGGATGAGATGAGCGACCGCCTTCTTCATGACGCGGGCGGATTTGACCACCTGCGGCAGGAACATCTTGCCGCTACCGAACAGATCGCCGACCACGTTCATGCCGTCCATCAGCGGCCCCTCGATCACCTCGATCGGGCGGCCGCCGCGCTCGAAGATGAGCTGGCGGGCCTGCTCGGTATCGTCGACGATGTGCGCGTCGATCCCCTTGACCAGAGCGTGTTCGAGCCGCTTGATCACGTCCCAGCCGCGCCATTCGGCCGCCTCTTTCTCGGCCCTGACGTCGGTGCCGCGGAACCTTTCGGCGAGTGAGATCAGCCTCTCGGTCGGCGTCTGTTCGGACGAGCGCGCTGGCCGATTGAGGATCACGTCCTCGCAGGCCTCGCGCAATTCCGGATCGATCTGGTCGTAGACGTCGAGCTGTCCGGCATTGACGATCGCCATGTCGAGCCCGGCCGGAATGGCGTGGTAGAGGAAGACCGAATGCATCGCGCGGCGCACCGGCTCGTTGCCGCGAAAACTGAAGGAGAGATTGGAAAGCCCGCCCGAAAAATGCGCGTGCGGGCACAGTTCGCGCAGCTCCGCGACCGCCTCTATAAAATCGAGACCGTAGCGGTCGTGTTCCTCGATCCCCGTCGCCACGGCGAAGATGTTGGCATCGAAGATGATGTCCTCGGGTGGAAAGCCGTCTGCCACCAGCAATTCATAGGCGCGCTTGCAGATCTCGACCTTGCGCGCCTTGGTATCGGCCTGACCGGTCTCGTCGAAGGCCATGACCACCGCTGCCGCACCGTAATCCATGCATTTGCGGGCGTGGTGAAGGAAAGCGTCCTCCCCCTCCTTCATGCTGATCGAATTGACGATCGGCTTGCCCGACACGCATTTGAGCCCGGCCTCGATCACCTCCCACTTTGAACTGTCGATCATCACCGGCACCCGAGCGATGTCGGGTTCGGCGGCGATGAGCTTGAGGAAGGTGGTCATCGCCTCGACCGCGTCGAGGAGACCTTCGTCCATGTTGACGTCGATGATCTGCGCGCCGTTCTCGACCTGCTGGCGCGCGACCTCGACTGCGGCGGAATAGTCGCCCGCCATGATCAGCTTCTTGAACGCGGCCGATCCGGTGACGTTGGTGCGTTCGCCGACATTGACGAAGCGGGAGGTGGAGATGTCGTTCACGCAGCGATCCGGCGAGGTCAGGCGGCCATCTCGAACGGTTCGAGACCGGCGAGGCGCGTCACGACCGGAGGCGAAGGAAGCTGCCTCGGAGCGAGCGTCGCGACCTTTCGGGCGATCGCGGCGATATGCGCCGGTGTCGAACCGCAGCACCCGCCGAGGACGTTCACCTGCCCGTGCTCGGCCCATTCGTGGACGAAGCCTGCCGTCTCGCCGGGCGTCTCGTCATATTCGCCGAGCTCGTTGGGAAGGCCGGCATTGGGATAAACCATGATCGGGCAGTCGGCGATGGCGCTGAGCGTGCGGACATGCGGGCGCAGCTGGGTCGCGCCGAACGAGCAGTTGAGCCCGACCGTCAGGGGTTTCGCGTGGCGCACGGCGTGCCAGAACGCCTCGACCGTATGGCCCGACAGATTGCGCCCCGACAAATCCGTCAGCGTCATGGACAACATGATCGGCACGTCGCGGCCCAAGGCCTGCTCCACCTGCCGCACCGCCATGATCCCCGCCTTGGCGTTGAGCGTGTCGAAGATCGTTTCGACCAGAATGAAATCGGCCCCGCCCTCGACAAGCGCCTCGGCCTGCGCGCGATAGACGTCGACCAGCTCGTCCCAGTCGATCTCGCGGAAACCCGGATCGTCGACGTCGGGCGAGAGTGACAGCGTCTTGTTGGTCGGACCGATCGCTCCGGCGACGAAGCGCGGCCTGCCGTCCCGAGCGACGAATTCGTCGGCCACGCGGCGCGCGAGCCGGGCGCTCTCGACATTGATCTCATGCACCAGATGCTCGGCGGCGTAATCCGCTTGGCTTATCCGGTTGGCGGAGAAGGTGTTCGTCTCCGCAATATCGGCTCCGGCGGCGAAATAGGCGCGGTGGATGAACTCGGGCACTTCGGGTTTTGTCAGCGCGAGAATGTCGTTGTTGCCCTTCTGGTCGCGGGCGAGGCCGAGCGAACCGGCGTAATCTTCTTCCGACAGCTTCCAGCTCTGGATCTCGGTGCCGAAGGCGCCGTCGACAATGAGAATACGCTTCGCTGCTTCCGCCAGAAAAACCTCACGGACCGTGGTCATGGCATTGCCCCTTTCGGTCGGAGGCCGAGCATGTGACAGATGGCGTAGCTCAGCTCGGCGCGATTGAGCGTGTAAAAGTGGAACTGCCGCACCCCGCCCGCATAGAGGCGCCGGCACAGTTCGGCGGCGATCGTGGCGCTCACGAGCTGGCGCGCCTCGGGCCGCTCGTCGAGCCCGTCGAAAAGGCCGCTCATCCAGTGCGGGATGGCGGTTCCGCACAGGCCCGACATACGCTGAACGGCGGCGAAGCTCATCACCGGCATGATGCCGGGCACAATCTCACCCTCGATCCCGGCCTTGCGCGCCACATCGCGGAATTCGAAGAAGCATTCGGGCTCAAAGAAAAACTGCGTGATCGCGCGGGTCGCACCGGCGTCGAACTTCGCCTTGAGGTTAGCAAGATCGGCGTGCCGGTCGGCGCTGTCGGGATGCGTTTCCGGATAGGCGGCGACCGATATTTCGAAATCCGCGACTTTCCTGAGGCCGGCGATCAGGTCGACCGAGTTCTCGTATCCGCCGGGATGCGGCGCATAGGTGGAGTTGCCGTCCGGCGCATCGCCCCGCAGCGCGACGATGTGGCGGATGCCCTCCTCCCAGTAATGGCGGGCGACCTGGTCCACTTCCTCGCGCGTCGCCGCGACACAGGTCAGATGCGCAGCGGCGGGAATGCCCGCCTCGTTCTGGATGCGCTTGACCTGTTCGTGCGTGCGCTCTCGCGTCGATCCACCCGCGCCATAGGTGACCGAAACGAAGCGCGGACCCAGCGGAGCGAGCGTCGCGACGCTCTGCCACAACGTCTCGCCCATCTTCTCGGTCTTGGGCGGAAAGAATTCGAAGCTCACTTCAATGTCGCCGGGAAGCCCCGAAAAGAGAGGCGTTTCCAGAGCGCGATGCGCTTCGCGCATTTGGTCGAGCGTAGGACTCACGAAGCCATCCTTTCATCGCGCGGAGCAAGCCGCTCGGCCACCCAGATCTTCACGGTCAGTTCTCCGTCGTCGAGCGCAGCCGGCGCGGCCGGGCTGAAACCCGCAGCCACCAGCAATTCGTGCATTTGCTCGTCGGTGAAGCCCAGACGCGCATGGGCATGTTTCTCGCGCAAATCCTCGCGAGAATGGGCAGCGAAATCGACGATCGCGACGGCACCGCCGCTCCGGGTGACCCGTGCCGCCTCGGATAGCACAGCCGCAGGACTTTGCGCGAAATGGAGGACTTGGTGAAACAGCACCGTGTCGAACTCCCCGGCATCGAACGGCAGATCGACGAAGTCGCCCTGCACCAGGTCGACGTGATCCGTCGGAAGGTTCTGCAATTTGGCACGCGCGACGCGCAGCATGGCCAGACTCTTGTCGAGCGCCACGACCCGTTCGGTCCGCCCGGCGAACAGCTCGGCCATCCGGCCAGTACCGGTTCCCACATCCAGCAGCCGGCCGAGCTCGCGCGAACCCAGCGCCCGGTCAAGCGCGGCCTCGACCTTCTCGTCCGAACTGTGAAGTTGTCGCAATTCATCCCAGTCATGGGCGTTGGCCGCAAAATAATCCTGAGCCTGCGCCTCGCGCGCCTCACGGATTTCGCCCAGCCTGCGACGGTCTTGTGCGCACGCCTGCGCCAGTTCGGGATCGGCCTCGACCATGTGGTGCAACAGACTGGAAAGGGCCGTCAGAACCTCGCCACCGGGTCCTTCGGCACGCGACAGACGCAGGAACACCCAGCTGCCTTCCTTGCGCCGTTCCGCCAATCCGCTTTCGCAGAGAATAGCGACATGCCTGGAAACACGCGGCTGGCTCTGCCCCAGAACCTGCGCCAGTTCGCCGACCGCGAGCTCCATCGAAACGAGGAGACGCAGGATACGGATCCTGGTCAGGTCGGCAAGTGCCCGGAAGGTCGCTTCGGTGCGCATTCGGGGAATGATATAAAGATATTTGCATATGTGTAAATGCAAATGCAGTTAGTTTCCAGAAAACCTATTCGGCGCGTTCAGGTATCATAGATCAGCGCAACTTCGATTGACCCGGTCTAGGTGTTCACGTTTTGACACCATTCGGGACCGGAGGTAGCGGGGCCCGGAACAAACGGGGCCTTGCATGCACACCAAACTTTTTCTGAAGGGCCGCTTGCGGGAGGATCTACGCGCCGAAGAAAAGCGCGCGCTTGAAGATTCCGTTTCCGAAATCATCAACCTTCCTCCGCGGACCACACTTGTCGAACGGGGGGAGCGGCTCGAGAACTCCTATTATCTCGTCGAAGGCACGATGCTGCGCCATCTCGACGATCGAAAGGGCGAACGGCAGCTGGTCGGGCTGAACATTTCGGGGGACTTCGTTGACCTTCACGGTTTCGCGATGAAACGGCTCGATCACAATGTGGCGACGCTTGGCAAGGCTGTCATCGCCAAAGTTCCGCATCGGGCTATCGCCGCGCTCGTCGAGAGATTTCCCCATCTCGCGCGGGCCATGTGGTTCTCGACTCTGCTGGACGCGGCCATGCATCGCGAATGGATTTTCCGCTTGGGCCGGCTGAACGCGGAAGGCCGCATCGCCCATCTTATTTCGGAACTGATCCAGCGCCTCAAATTCGTGGGCCAGTATGACGGGCGAAATTTTCCCATTCCCTTGCTGCAACGCGATTACGCCGAGGCGTGCGGGATTACCTCCGTACATGCCAACCGAAGCTTCAAGCGGTTGAAAGAGCGCCAAATTCTCGATCCTCGCGGTGATGGCAGGATAACCATCCTCGACGAATCGGCCCTGTTCAAACTGTGCGAGTTCAATGGAGCCTATCTCTACGGCAACGGCGAACTGGCTCTGAATGCGCTCGACGATCGCTAGATCGGGGAGTGCGCCCGATAAAGTTCGATCACCTGCGACGCCATTCTCTCCACCGAGAAGCGGCGTTCGAAGGTCTCTCGGATAATTGACGGATCGAGACGAAGCACCTCGTCGAAACGGCTTGTGGCTTCCTCGACCGACTCGACGATAATACCCGTTACCGCGTCATCGATTACCTCGCGCACGCTGCCCTGGTCCCAGGCAATCACCGGAACACCGCAGGCCATCGCCTCGATCATCACGAGCCCGAACGGTTCGGGCCAGTCGATCGGAAAGACCAGCGCGGATGCCCCCGACAGGAAAGGCCCTTTGTCGCCGTCCGTCAGACTCCCGACATGGACGATATCGCCGTCGAGATGAGGCTCTACGACACGCTCGAAATAGGTCGGATTGCCCGGATCGATCGGTCCTGCGAGCCGCAGAGGCATATCGAGGGCCTTGGCCAATGCGATGGCGCGGTCGGGGCGCTTCTGGTCGGTCATCCGGCCGATGAAGGCGAGATAGCCGCCCCCCTGTTGAGCCGCCCTTGTCGACATTGCGAATCGGTCCAGGGGCATTCCGTGAAGCACGACACCGGCGAGACTGGCGTCCGGTACATCCTGTGCCTGCCGCTGCGAAATCGCGATGATCCGCTCGCGCGGGAACTGAGCGAAATGCTCGACATGGTCGGGTTCGTCGGCTCGCCAGTGAATGGTCCGGAACGTCGGCACGCCCAGTGCGGCGCAGACACCGCTGGCATGGGCAGACCCGTGAAGGTGGATCACGTCGAACTCACCGCCGCGACGCACCAGATCGGCAAGCTGCACGGCTTCAAGCTCCGCCGGAAAGCCGGGTGGAAGCGGCTGGCCCGCCTCGGCTGCACAGGAAGACAACGATCGGTAATCGCCTATCAGTCGCACACCGGGAAGAACGCTGTCCGCCGGTCCGAAAACGGTGACATCATGACCCAACGCCGCCTGTGCCGTTGAAAGGTCCGCGACTACCCGCTCCGTTCCGCCGTAAGCAACCGGAGGCGCGGGATAAATCACCGGCGCGACGTGACCTATACGCATGTGGCTAACATATATCATCCATCAGTTCAGGAACTTACGCCCCTTACCGGATTCGTTCATTCTGGAAAGGTGATCGTTCATGTTCGTATGTCACGTTGCCCTTCAAGGTTGTCTCACCTTGGAGGATGTTGCTTACGGGATCACGGCTGACACCGGAGGGCACATCAAATATGTGCTCGAACTCGCCGAAGCGAGTGCCGCGGACCCGGCCATTGCACGGATCGATCTGGTCACTCGCGGCTTCTGCGACGCGCAATTGGGTGAACGCTATGCTCCGGGCCGATGCGAAACCGAAGGCAAGATTCGCATCGTCCGACTGGATGACGGCGATCCCTCTTATCTTGGCAAGGAAGATTTGCATCTGCGTCACGAGGAGCTTGTTGAGGCTTTCTTCGCTTATCTTGGCGGGCTCGATCGGCTGCCGGATCTCATCCATGCGCATTATGCCGACGCGGGATTGCTGGCGCGCCGGGCGAAGGAAAAACTCGGCATTCCCTACGTGTTCACCGGCCATTCGCTGGGAGCGGTAAAGCGGCAGGCGAGCGAGATTGACGACGATAATCTCGAGCGACGCATCGCCATCGAAGAGGCGGCGCTGGAGACCGCGAACGCCGTAATCGCAAGTTCGCGTGACGAAGCGGAGGCCCAGTACGCGCATTATCGTTCCATCGAAAGCGGGCACATCCGCGTCATCCCGCCTGGATGCGAACTGGAGCGGTTCGAAAACGCGAAGCCGACCGACAAGGCAAGGCGGGATATCGCCCGCTTCCTCCGCGAACCGGGCAAACCGATGATCCTCGCCATCGCACGTCCGGTCCGCAAGAAGAACCTGATCGCGCTCGTCGAAGCCTATGCGGCCGATCCCCGTCTTCGCGAGATGGCCAATCTCGTCATCGTGGCAGGCTGCCGGACACGCATGGCCGACCTCGAACCTGAATGCCGCGAAGTTTGCGAGGATCTGATCGCCGCAGTCGATGCGCACGATCTCTATGGCAAGATCGCCTATCCCAAATCGCACGATCCCGAGGACATCCCAGCGTATTATGCGCTGGCCCGCGAAACCGGCGGGGTTTTTGTCAACCCCGCTCTGAACGAGCCTTTCGGCCTGACCTTGCTGGAAGCCGCGGCGGCGCGACTGCCGGTGGTCGCCACCGACAGCGGTGGCCCTAACGACATCATCGAGCGGTGCGGCAACGGGCTGCTGGTCTGCCCCAAGGATATCGAAAACATCGCCGATGCCTGCCATGAGATCATCACCGACCGGAAGAAGTGGATCAGATACGCTTCGGCAGGCGGAGAAGCGATCGCCGCATATGACTGGGCGGCCCATCGCCAGATCTATCACCGCCTGATCCGCGAACTTGTTCAGCCTGCTGCGGAGCCTCGCCGTTGCGAGCGACTGCTGGTCTGCGACATCGACAACACGCTGCTCGGCGATCGCGACGCTCTCCAGGAATTTCTGGGATGGCAAAGGGAGAACGCCGATACCATGGCGCTCGGGATCGCGACGGGCCGCAGCTTCCACAGCGCACAGGCAATTCTGGCCGCCGAGGGAGTTCCCAGCCCCGACGTCATCATCAGCAGCGTCGGCACGCAGATTCACTGGTACGATCGTTTACAGCGGCGGTTCGTCGAGGATGAAGCATGGAAGAACCGCGTCGCGGCCGGCTGGGACGCCGAAAAGGTGGAGCGGGTCGCCGATAGCCTGGGCCTGCGCCGTCAGTCCCGGCTGGAGCAGCGCGTCGGCAAGTCGAGCTATTTTCTGGACGATAACGATCCTGATATCATCGAAAAGGCGTTTCGCGCGGCGGGGCTCGATGTCGAAATCGTGGCTAGCCATACGCGGTACCTCGACATTCTCGCCAGCGGCATAGCCAAACACGCAGCCGTGCAGCATGTGGCAGAGATGCTGGACTTGTCGGAGGCGCGGATCGTCGTGGCCGGCGACAGCGGCAATGACCGGGCCATGCTACGCGCCTGCCCTCGCCCGATCGTGGTTGCCAATTGGAGCGACGGACTGGGTGAGGATCCGGCACTGTCCCATGCCTTCATGGCGAAGGGCAGCCACGCCCGGGGCATCCTTGAAGGTGTTCGGCACTATCGCGAAGCAGGAAATTGGTAAGCTACCGCTCGATTTCCGTGCTCACGCTCGTTCGCGGGCGGCAGGAGCATCTCGATCATCTGATCGCCGGACTGCGCGCTCAGCACCGGGCTCCGGACGAGCTGGTCGTCGCCTATATGCAGGACAAGCCACCCCGATTGCCGGACGATACCGGATTCGCCATTCGCAGCGTCCGGGTAGACGGCGATCCGCTCCCGCTTGCCAAGGCAAGAAACTGCGCGGCAGACACCTCCACCGGCGACATTCTGGCCTTTCTCGACGTCGACTGCATTCCCGATCCCACTTTCGTGCAGCGTGCCGCGGAAGCCATCGACGGAGACCCCACTGGCGTCTATCTGCCCGAGGTTCGCTATCTGCCAGCCAACGCACATGGCTGGCTGGACGACGATGGGCTCGAGCCTGATTACGCTTCGCTACGGGCGCAGGGAGAGCGTCATCCGGCGAAACCCGACCTCGCGGACTGCGCAGTTCGCACTATCGATGATTTCGGGGAGCTGTGGGGCCTGGCCTTCATTCTGACCGCCGATACATGGCACGCGGCGGAGGGAATGAACGAGGATTATATCGGCTACGGAGCGGAAGAAACCGATTTGGGGCGGCGATTGCAACGCAGCGGCGCGTCGCTTTTCTGGCTGGGCGGAACCGTGTGTTTTCATCAGCACCACACGGTGCACAAACCCCCGCTCCAGCATTTCGAAAGTATCGTCCGCAACGCCCGGTTGTTCCGTTCGCTGTGGGGCGAATGGTGCATGGATTACTGGCTCGAGGACTTCGCTCGGCGTGGCCTGATCGAACGGAGCGAAACCGTTATAAAGGTGCTGCGCGAGCCCGGCGCGGCCGAAATCGAAGCGACCCGCCAAGGTCCGCAGGTTCGCTTCAGCTAACCTGCCATAGCCGCGTGGCTTCACTCTCGAGCCACTCGGCAGCCCGGCGCGCCGCGTCCGGATCATGGAGGCTCGCAAGTATGCTCGTATCGAGTGCGTCCGTCCGATCCAGCGCTTTCTGCCATTCCGGAATGGAGGCGGGCCAGGTCGGCAGATGAACGGCGGCCCCCAGACGAGCAAGCTCCGCCGCCTTGGCTTGCTGCTCGTCGAAATAACGCCATTCGGGAATGCACAGGAACGGCTTGCCGGCACGGGCGATCTCGTGGACCGTGTTGTCGCCTGCCGAAGCGACCACCCGGTCGGCCGCGCACAGATAATCGGTCAGATTGTCGATCCAGCCCAGTTCGCGCAAATTCCCGAAATCGGTTTCGTGCCCTTCACGGTGGACCGGGCCTGCAACCAGCCACAGCGCCTCCGGCTCCGCCCGTGCAGCAACCGTCAGAGGCGCATAGGGCGTACCCGAACCGCCCCCGCCCGCAATGACAAGCGTAATCGGCTTGTCGAGCGGGAGGCCGAGCGCCTTGCGTGCTTCATCGCGCGGCCGGACGGGGTCCTTCGTCGTGCAGAGCCCGCCGGTGTAGAAGGTTCGCGCCCGCGCCCATTGCGGGTAATCCGCCTGTTCGATCCGTTCGTCGAATGGGGCAAGCATTCCGACGCCCGCCTCGTAACCGGCGAGGTGACCGATATCCGAGCGGTCCCCGTGCATCCGGATGGTTATGGCCGGCACACTCATGATCCGGGCGAGCAGCGCGATTTCCGCCGACACGTCGATGACAAACAGCGCCGGATCGAGCGCGCGCAGGGTTTCGGCGATGATGCCCATATGCTGGCGCATCGCTTCCACCCCCAGGGGCACGCAATGCATGACAGATGGCGTAGGCTGGTCGTGCAAAGCTTCGCTCCGCGAGGCGGCACCGATCATGTTCGGCAGCTCCGTCACCGAGAATTCGCGCGGCATTGCGTCGAACTGTTCGGGCTTTGCCGTCAGGACATGGAGCGGCCTTTCTTCGGGGATATGTGCAGCGACGGCCATGATCCGGTTGGCATGGCCACGCCCCTGATGGTGCGCGAAGAAAACCAGCGGCCGGGCCGTCATTGGCCCGTCTCCGCTGCCGGTTCCAGCGGCGCCTTTGTACGGCCCCAGGTCCAATTGTCGGCAATGCGCACTCTCGGGTTGGGCGCGCACCATATTTCGCCGCCCTCGTCGAGCGCGGTGACCCAGAGGAGATGATGTTCGATCCCGTAATCGATCACCGCGAAGGCCATGCCCGGCCCCTTGCCGAGGACATGGACCGGAAGCGGAGTATGCAATTGCGTGAACATGGTCTTCAGGTCCTCGTCCGGGTCATTTCGCGGGTTTGTTCGGGTCCGCGTCCCGCCCGGTGGGGTCGCCCCTGATGAGATAGCGATAGACGCCCCACAGATTGATGGCGAGGAGGCAGATGTTCTGCCATCCGATCCCTTCGGCGTCCTCGCTAAGGAAACCCCAGGCGATCAGGCTGGCCGAAGAACTGACGAACAGGACGAAGGCCCAGCCCGAAACGCGTGTGCTGACATTGGACGCGACGACCAGCGCGGCGACAACCGCCGCGATCGCCCCGTACCACTGCAGGAAATCGAGCATCACCCGTCACTCTCGGCCGGGTCGACCCGATAGTCGATCGGCTTGAACGAGCCGCCATTGGAGGCATAGGCCGAACACGCCGTCAAACCCACGACGAGGTCCATTTCGGCGCGGAGGCGGATGAAATCTCCTGGTTTGCTCACAGGCGGTTCGACCGACAGCGATCCGTCGGCTTTGAGCGGAACGTTCATGAACACGTTGAACGCCGTCGGTATCGCGTCGGGTTCGACGCCATAGGGTGCGAGCGCCTCGGCCAGATTGCCGAAACATCCACGATGGACCGGCTGATCGGGATAGAAATGTTCGAAGGTCGCCTTCGAACAGGGGGTCAGCAGGAAATCGTGGGTGCCGACCGTATCCTCCACGATCCGCAGCATCGGATTCGACCTGTTGGACCAGAGCCTCGATCCCGAGGTCAGCCGCGTCGTCTCCTCGTAGTCGAAGGTGCGTCCGTTAGAGATGATCTCGCGCGCATCGTGACGGGCCACGGCGACCAGATCGCTCACCTGCATCCCTTCCGGATCGAATATTGTCAGATAATCGCCCTCGTTCAGTTCGACAGCCACACCGCTGCGTGGCTCGATGCGCTGTGTCTTGCCGTTTTCGGTGATCATGTCGTCCTCGGATCGCTGAAGGGGCACTGCCAGTCGGTCTCGACCGCGCGGCCGCTATATTGTCGCGCTTCGCTCACGTCGCCATGGCGGGCAAGCATCGGATTGATCGTCCCTTCGAGCGCCACGTCCCTCCGGAGGATGGCCTCGCGCATCTTCTCGTACCGCTGACTGGCGCGAAGCTGTTCGAACTGGTCGTGGAGGTTGAAGACCAGTGTGGGGAACCGGGTGCGACGCGCCTTGCGCGAGGCGTTGGGGTGTAGTCCCACGACGAAATAGCCCTGCTGCCCGAAACTCAGCGAGAAATGCGGGTCGCCCGGATCGCTGCTGACATTCTCGCAATAAGGCTGGCCGCGCCATTGGTCCTTATGCGCGAGAGACTGCAGCCGTTCCCACATCGCCGCCTCGAACGCTTCTTCGGAAAGATCGGTAGGTCCGGCGAAGACCACGGCGAGGCTGCGCAGACCGGTAGGATCGGCAGCGTAGCTCTCGCTCCACTCGAGGAGCTTTTCATGGATGGCGATGTCGTTCCAGGCGCTGGTCATCCGCCAGCCAGTGACGATTTCCAGACGATCGGTCGCCAGAGCCGACTTGGCGCCGACACAGGGAAAATCCTTCTCGCCGATATGAGACCGAAGCGACTGCGCGAGTTTCTCCCGGTCGATCCCTTCCGGCCCGACCTTTTCTTCGATCCCGATCATGGCGACATAGCGACGCGCGGTCGTTATTGTTTCGAGCGCCCAACAAAGATCAGCCACATTTCTGCCCGGCACATCCGGTTTGGCGTGCATATCGGAGAAAGTTCTGGCTACCCCAAGCAACCTACGTTGTGCGGCGATCGACACTGAACTTGCGAGACGCATTGCGATGGAAGACAAGAGCGACAAGACCGAACTTGCCGGCGAGCGCACCGATCTCGCTGAAGATCGCACCGTCTTGGCCAACGAACGGACTTTCGCGGGCTGGATGCGCACGGGTCTTGCCGCGGTCGGTATCGGACTTGGCTTCAACGCCCTGTTCGGCAAGATGGACCCGGCCTGGCTGCCCAAGGGGATTGCCAGCTGTTTCATCGTGTCCGGCATGATCATCTTCTATCTCGCCGAACGCAACGCATGCAGCGTTATGCAGCGGCTGAACGCGCATTCGGTCCAGCCGCTACGACGCATGAATCTGCGCCTCGTCGCGAGTCTGATGGGATTCGGCTCGCTGATCCTCATGGGCGGGATGTGGCTCCTGCTCTGATCCGCGACCGCTTCCGGAGGCCAAATGCGTCCGCTATCGCTGCGTTACTCCGAAGGAACAGTCGTTCAACGAGGACGACGATCGCCAGACTGATCCCGAACAACGGCACTACGAATGCCAACGCTATTGTGAGCCCGATCAGAAGCCAGCTATGCCGGATGATCCCTTTGGGAGCAGGCGCGCCGAGCCGGCGATCGGGACGACGCCGCCACCACATGACCGCGCCCGAGCCCGACAGGGCGACCAGCGCAAGCAGGGTTAGCAGGCCGAACAACTGATTGGCGAGACCGAACAGCGCGCCTTCGTGCCAGGCGATCCCATAGCCAACGATGCGATCGATCCAGTGGCGCTGGGCAAAGTGCACGCGGCCGGCGACAGTGCCATCCGCACCGTCGATCTCCACCGTCGTACGCAGCGGCCTGTTCGCGGTGTTCGACTGGACTATCCAGAGCGAGCTGCCGGGCGCAGGCGGACTGATCTCCACCGGTCCGGGAAGGTCGAGCCCGTATGCCCGCGCCACCACGCGATCGAGTTGATCCTCGCGGACCGACGCGACGACCGGCACGGCCATGCCCATATGGGCCGCGTGCTCCCCCAGCGCCGCGCGGCTGCGCCGGTCGAGCGCCGCACGTTCGCGCGCCTCAGCGTCGGACCCGCGCGACCAGTCGACGGGGCCATCGATCTGGCCGGTCGCCTCGCGCAGCGTGCCGAGATAATCGCCCCAGTGCTTGGCCCAGGGCAGGCCGGACAGGATCAGGACCATGGCGAACAACGACACCCATATCCCTGTGACCGAGTGGACGTCCTTCCAGAAATTGCGACCCGTCCGCCCGATGCGCGGATAGAGCACCCCGCCCATGCCCTTCGCATCGCGCGGCCACCACAGGAACAGGCCGGTCAGCAGCATGACGATGGCCCAGCTTGCCGCAAGTTCCACGAAGGTCGAACCCCAGCGCCCGATCATCAGCTCGCCATGGAGCCGGGAAATCACCCGCATCAGCCGATCCTGCTCGCCAACCGTCTTCAACACCTCCCCGCTTGCCGGGTGGAGATAGACCCGCGTCTCCTCGGTCCCCAGGCCCACGACCACGCGTTGGGCGTCATTGGCCCCTTCCCGCAGAATGAACCGGTGAAGGACCGATCCCGGCATCGCCACTTGCGCCCGTTCGACCAGATCGGACGGTGCGGCTGGTGCGCCGGCGATATCCAAGTTGTCGTAGGGCCGGTCGATCAAGCTCTCGATCTGCGGCTTGAACAGATAGAGTGCACCGGTGGCGGACAGCCACAGGATGAACGGCAGAGTGAAAAGGCCGGCATAGAAATGCCACCTCCACACCGTGCGATACCAGCGTTCCTGCCGGGGGGAGGAACCGGGCGGGGCAATTGCTGCGGTGCTCGTCATCCCAAGCCTCCAATCCGGAGGAGGGTCCTCACAGAAGTGCGACCCGGACAGGGGTCGAAAACAAAGGCTTTTTCGTCGAACAGATCGTCGATGCCGAAGGTGGTGGATGAGAATACGGAGATGGCCGCCGCGCTGCGAGGCGCGCGACGAAGGGTTTCGGAGGGCATTGGAACTTCCTGACAAAAGCTTTCGGCCGCAGAAACGCGGCAAAACGATGCGATGGATGTCAGGAGATGATCGGCGGACCCGTCGATGGCGGCGGAGGCGCGGCGAGGCCCCGCCCCGGAAACACATAGGCGATACGGCTTGGGATAACATTGGGCGTGGCGGGTAGCGGTGCACGGATCGCGGGCGCTTCGGGCAGGGTCGCGGGTGCGCTAAGGGCAGCGAAATCGCACATCACACCGGAAAGCGCGGAATGGTCGTCGTGGTCGCCGTGGTTCCCGGTCCCGCTGACGGTATGGCCGCTGGCCCGTTGCGGATGGGCGCTCGCCCCGTGCTCCACCGCCTTGCCTGCATCCGACTTCGTGATCGAATGCGCGGAATGATCGCCATGACTGGCGACCTCGCCAACCTTCGTGGCTGCGCGATGCGCCACATGGGCTTTCCCGAGCGCGGCAAATTGCGGCGACGATGTCGGGCACGGGACAAGCGTGGGCAGTCCCTGCGCGGCAGAGGCGATCATCCATCCGTGCGGAACCGACAGCTGCACCAGCGCCGCCAGAGCGGCAATCGCTACGAACAGGCGGGAACGGACGCGGTGCGATGACACGGGGGCGTGATAGCTATTCGTCGCATTGTCGCCAAGGCAGAGTGTGGACGCCGGCAACGCACCTTGCGAAACCGATCAGGCCGGACCGGTGATGTCGAGGCGCATTGCGGCGCCATCCCTGCGCAATTGCGCGGCGACGCCGAACACGCTGCACAAACGCTCTTCGGTGAAGGTTTCCTCGGGCGTTCCGTCCGCGACGATGCGCCCTTCCTCCATCCACAGGATGCGCGTGGCATAGCGCAAGGCGAGATTGAGATCGTGGATCACTGTAAGCACGCTACGCCCCTCGCCCGCCATCTTGGCGAACAGCTGCATGGTCTGATGCTGGTAGAGGGGGTCGAGCGCGGCGACGGGCTCGTCCGCCACCAGCAGAGGCGTTTCGGCTGCCAGTGCCCGCGCCAGATGAACTCGCGACAGCTCGCCGCCCGATAGAGTGTCCGCCGCGCGTTCCTCAAAACCCTGCAGACGGCAGGCCGTGAGGGCTCGCGCAACCACAGCCTCGTCCCTTGCAGACAGTTTTCCGGGCGCTGCACCATATGCGAAGCGTCCGAGCGCGACTATATCGCGCACCGGTTGCGGCCATACCAGCGGGCGTGCCTGGGGGAGGTAGGCAAGCCGTCGGGCGCGCTCTATCGCAGAGAGCGACGACACCGGTGTCCCGCCTATCGCGGCCGTGCCACTGTCGGCGCGGGTTAGCCCCAGAGCCAGCTTCAGCAGCGTCGTCTTTCCCGATCCGTTCGGACCGATCAGAGCGACAAGCTCCCCAGGGTGGACGGCGAAGCTCGCATCCGCGACGAGCGGCTTGCCGTCCACCCTGTGAGTCAGGCCTTCTGCTTCGAGCAGGCTCATGCCAGCCTCCTTCGCGCGGCGATCCAGACGAAGACCGGCGCGCCCAGCAGCGACGCGACGACGCCCAGCTTCAGCTCGCTGTCGGTCGGCACCACGCGCACGCCGATATCGGCCAGCATCAGGATCAGCGCGCCGAGCATGGCCGAGGGCACCAACAGCCGTGCCGGGTCGTAGCGCAGGAACGGGCGGACAAGATGCGGCGCGACGATGCCGACAAAGCCGATCGCGCCCGCCAGCGCCACGGCGGCGCCCGTCGCCAGCCCCGCACCCGCGATCACCGCCAATCGCTGGCGGCGCAGGTCAAGCCCCATCCCTTCCGCCGCCTCGTCACCCAGCGCCAGCGCCGACAGGCCCCGCTGAAAGGCAAGGAGAATGGCCGCGCCCGCCGCCATGAACGGCAGCGCGAACAGAAGATCGTCGAAGCTGCGATTGTCGACCGTGCCGAGCATCCAGTTGACCATGTCGGCCAGGCTGAAGGGATTGGGCGCGAGATTCATCAGCAGCGCCATGATGGCGGCGGAAAGGCTCGAAAGCCCCACCCCGATCAGGATCAGCGTGACCACCGATCGTGTGCGGATCGCGGCGAGCGCCACCAGCAGCGTCGCCGCCAAAGCGCCCGCGACCGCCGCCAGCGGCAGCACCAGCGGCCCCGCGGCGGCCAGTCCGAAATAGAGGACGAAGGTCGAGAACAGCGCGGAGGTCGCCGACACGCCGAGAATGCCGGGTTCTGCCAGCGGGTTTCGCAGTAGGCCCTGCAGCGCTGCCCCGCTCATGCCCAGCGCCGCGCCGACGAAGGCTGCGGCAAGCGCGCGTGGCAGACGGATCTGCCAGACGACCAGCTGGTCGCCCGCCCCGGACTGGAAGGTGAGCGCCGCCAACACGCGGTCGAGCGGCAGCGGCACCGATCCGAGCGTGACGGACAGGACGAGCGCGGCGACAATCGCCGCCAGCAGACCTGCCGAAAGACGGCTCATCGCATTCCCTCCCCCGACTTCGCCAGCGCTTCCACCGCATCGAGCAGGAACCAGCCGCCGCATGACGTCCACGAGCCCTCCAGCGACACCACCGGCAATTCGCGCAATTGCGCACGCGCGACCGGGTGGCGCGCCGCGCTCCAGCTGTCGACTTGGCTCGTCTTTTCCTCGAAGAACGCAGCGGCGATCAGGTCTGGCCGCTCATAGGCAAGCCGCTCCAAAGGAAGCGGGTTCCATCCCGGCCGGTCCTGAAAATTCTCGAGCCCTGCGGCGAGGAGCAATTCGTGCACCAGGGTCCCCTCGCCGGCCGTCACCCCACCCGCAGTCATGTAAAGCACCGTGCGGTGCAGTCCCTCTCGATTGGCCAGCGCCGCCAGCCGCTGGTCCATGTCCTCAGCCAGCGCCTTCGCCCGCTCTGGCTTGCCGAGTTCGGTGCCCACTCTCAGCACCTCTGCCCGCACCTCGGCGATCGTCTGCGGGGAGCCGACCTGCACCACCGATACGCCCAGCTCGTTCAGAAAACCGGCGATGTCCTGCCCGCCACCATAGCTGCGGACCACCAGATCGGGCTTGAGCGCCAGCACGTCTGCCGTGCGCGGGCGTACCGTAGGAATACCCGCCGCTGCCGCCCGCATGTAAGAGAAGCGCTTCTCCGCATCGGGAGAGAGGGCAAGAATGTCCTGGCGGTCCGCGAATTTCAGCACATACTGATCCGCGCAGTAATCGAGGCTGACGATCCGTCGCGGCGCGCCGCCCCCGTGCTCGACGCCCTGCGAACAGGCGGACAGCGCGAGGACGGCCAGCGCCGCGAGGATCGCCCGCATCATCGGTTACATCCGGTAACGCACGCCGCCGAACGCGGCACGGCCAGGTTGGCCATAGCGGAAAACGGTCTCGTATTCGGCGTCGAACAGGTTTTCGACCCGGCCGAAGATTTCCAGGTTCTCGGTCACCCCGTAGCTCGCCCGGATATCGGTCACGACATAGCCGTCGAGGCGGCGGCTGTTCGACGCATTGTCGAAGCTGTCGCCGACCACCAGCACCGTCGCGCCGATGCCGATGCCGTTCTGCATCCGGTAATCGAAGACCAGGCTCGCCTGATCTTCCGCTCGGCGGGCGAGGCGGTTGCCAGTGGTCTCGTCGAACGCATCGATGATGCTGTAATTCAGCGCAACGTCGAACCCGTCGACCGGACGCAAGGCAACGCCGAACTCCCACCCATCGGCCGATGCGAGGGCGGTGTTGCTGTAAAAGCCGAACGGCGCGCTGTCGGTGGAAACGAAGCCGATCAGATTTTCAGAATCGCGCTCGAAATAGGTCACGCCCACTTCGGCACGCCCGTCGAGGAAACCGTGCGTCAGCCCGATGTCCCAGCTCTCCGATTCTTCGGGCTCGAGCGCGGTGTTTCCGTAGATGCTGTAGAGCTGGTAGAGCGAAGGCACCTTGAAGCCTTCGCCATAGCTAGCGCGCAGCACGGTGGCGCCGCCATTGGGCGAATAGGCACCGCTGGCGGCAAACGTGGTCGCATCGCCGAACGTCTCGTGATCGTCGTAGCGCACGCCGCCAGTCAGCGAGAGCCCCGCCACCGGCGTCAGGTTGAGCTGGCCGTAAACGCTGTTGATCCAGACGTCGGCTCCGTCCGGCGCGCCGCCGAAACTGGCGCTGCGAAACTCCGACTCCTCGCGCTCCGCGCCGAAAACCAGTTCGGCAAAACCGGTGGCGTCGAACACGCCCTGATATTCGTAACGCCGGTTCTCGCCATTGGCGTCGAACGTCTCGCTGTCGTTTCCGAAATCGAAATCGCGGCGGTCGATATTGGTGTAGGCGAAGCCCAGCCGGTTACGGAACCGCCCGTCGAGGAAGTCGGCATTCAGCCCGGCATATCCGACGAAGTCGTTGCGGTAGGAAACCTCGTCCGTGTCCTGGAACCCGCTCGCGCCGAAGCCGTCGATCTCGACTTCGCTGTCGAAATAGTAGCCGCGCAGGTCGAGCGAGATGTTGTCGGCGAGAGCCACGTCCAGCTTGCCGTTGAAGCCGAGGCTTTCGAAACCGTCCGCTTCCGTGCCGCCGCGCGCTTCGCTGAAGGCGGAAATGCCGTCGGTGCGCAGATAGGTCGCACCGACGCTGGCGCCGACCGGGCCCAAACGGCCCGATACGTTGCCGACCAGTTCGGCTGTATCACGCTCGCCGTATTCGGCCCGAACGAAGGCACCGACCTGCTCAGTCGGCTCGCGCGTGATGAGATTGACGACGCCGCCGATCGCCTGGCTACCGTAAAGCACGCTTTGCGAGCCGCGCACCACTTCGATGCGGGCGATGTTGCCGGCAAGCAGGGGCCCGAAATTGAAACCGCCGCCGGGCGATGCCGGATCGTTCAGCTTGACCCCGTCGATCAGCACCACAGTCTGATCGCTGTCGGCGCCGCGAATGGAGACGCCGGCAGTGGTGCCGATCCCGCCATTGCGGTTGAAGGTAAGGCCAGGAACCGTGCGCAGGATATCAAGCACGTCGCTCGGCTGGCGGTTGATGATTTCCTCTTCGCCGATCACGGTGACGGATTCGCCCACCTGACTGATCGCCCGTTCGGTGCGGTTGGCGGTGACGACGATCGTTTCGCTGTCGACCTCTTCGCTCTCGGGCAGGTCGAGCGACTGGGCCAGAGCGCCCGAAGAGCTTAACGCCAGAGCGGAGGCGGCGACAGACAAACAGAATGCGGTTTTCATTACGATATCCAAAGCACAGCCACGCGGGGGCCCCGGCGCCCGCATGGATTTTCGACAGATGGCCCGCCACTGCCATCGGGGCAGCAGCGCCGGTAACCGGCCGCACTGTCGTTACTTCGGAAAACGAATTTCCTGTCCCACTGGGCTGGACCCGGCCCCGGACGAACGACGCGACGGCAGGTCTCCTGGCTTGCCGATCGTCGCCATCGAACCGTCTTCCCGGCACACGCCCGATCGGGCACTGGCCAGTGACATGGTGGTTCGGGGCTCCCGGCTCACAGTTGCGGGCACAGCGCCGGCATCTCACCGGCTTCCCTCTTAGCTCCGGGTGATTTCGCACCCGCAGCACCGTCTGACCGCGCCACTGTCCCCGGGAGCGAAACTTGTCAACAGCGGACGTCGGACAGTGGCCGATCCATTTTGGTCGGCAACCGTCCACAAGGCTCCGGAACGGCGACCGATGGCTGTGTGAGCAAGAAACTGGATGCCCCGCGAGGGCATGAACAATCCCGACGATTCAAAGTGCTTACGTCGTCTAACCGGCACTTTGTCGCCACGGTTTTCTGCCGGTTACACATTCCGGCTGTCTAACCTTTGGCCCCCTCCCCGCCGGAAACGAAAAGCGCCCGATCTGGCTGGCACCGGATCGAGCGCGGGTGTTTCCATAGCGGCGGAAAACGATGCGAAGCCTATCCCGAACGGGAGGGCAGCGCAATGAGCGAATGCACCATCCCTGACACTCAGACCGGCTGGACCTATTCGCAGAGCGGAACGCCTTGCGCCTACATCCTGCCGCTGGACCGCACGGCCGAGGCGATGATGATCCCCTGCGATAGCTGGTGGCAGGCTCTGCGCTTCGCCCTCTCGTTCGCGCAGAACAACGGCTGCGAGTTTGTGGGAGGGCCGTCGCAATGAACGCTCAGACCACGATCAAGCCGGATGAGATTTACACCTTTCTCGGCACCATTCCGGACGACGAATACGAGCGCCGCGCCAAGTTGCGCAGCTATCGCAACGCCGCCAGCGCCATGCTCGCCACGACGCGCTGCGATACGGCTCGGCAGCTCGCCTGGACTGCAATCGAATGGATCAGCCCGAACCTCTATAACCCCTGTCCGCTCGAATGGCTCGACAAGCTCAATCAGCTGGCAAAGCGGCTGATGCTGACCGCGATGCAAGCTCAGGAAATGGACGACCTTTTGCGGGAGGGCGAAGATGCTTGAGACAATAGAGCCCGACACCTTCTACGCGCACGATCGCGAGGGGAATTACATTGAATGGAACTCGCAGGAGCAGTTCGATCGTCACCACGATGGGAAGGACGATCCGAAGCGGATCACCGCCACGCCCTTTGCCTGGCCGGACCCGACGAAGATCCCGCGCCGCCGCTGGCTTTTCGGGCATTGGCTGCTGCGCGGGGAGGTAACAGCCATCGTCGCGCCTGGCGGGGTGGGTAAATCGACCTTTACGGCCGCAATGGCCCTTTCCCTCGCCAGTGGGTCCGAATTCCTCGACAAGAGCCTGCCGGAAGGCGCGCGGACGGTATGGCTCTGGAATCTGGAGGACGATCGAGACGAGCTGGACCGCCAATTCATGGCTTGCAGTCTCCAGCATGGCGTCGGGCCATCGGAATGCGGCAGTCGCCTCTATGTCGATAGCGGGCTGGATCAGCGCCTGTGCACGGCCGTCGAAGCCGAACGCGGGCTGGAGATCATCGAGCCGGTCTATGAGAACCTGAAAGCCGAGATCGAGGCGCGCAAGATCGACGTGCTGACAGTCGATCCGTTCGTTTCGAGCCATGAGATCGACGAGAATGCAAACGTCCTGATCGACAAGGTAGCGAAACGGTGGAAACGTCTGGCGACCGAAACCGGCTGCTCGATCGTCCTGGTGCATCACACGCGCAAGATGAGCGGCCGGGAGGTTCGGGCCGAGGACAGCCGGGGCGCGGTCGCGCTTATCAATGCCGCCCGCTCTACGCTGGTGCTGAACCCGCTGTCTAAAGAGGACGCCAAGAAGTTCGGTATCACCGAGGAGGCAGAGCGCCGCACGCTGGTCCGCATCGACGACGACAAGCCGAACCGCGCGCCGCCGGAAAACGCCTGGTGGATGAAACTGGAATCGGTGAACCTCGACAATGGCGGAGGCTTGCATCCCTCCGACTACGTGGGCGCTGCTACCCATTGGACGCCGCCAGACCCGTTCGAAGGGCTCAGCACGCGCGACCTCTACAATGTCCAGCTGGCGATCGACGCTGGCGAATACCGGGACAGCGTTCAGGCAAAGGACTGGGCAGGCTACGCCGTTGCCGAGGTGCTGGGCCTCGATGTGGAGGATGAGACGGAGAAAGAGCGCATCAAATCACTGCTGAAAACCTGGAAGGGGAACGGCGCTCTGGCTGTCGAACAACGCAAGGTGAGGGGCGAGGATAAGCCTTTTGTCGCCGTCAAGAATTGGGTCGATCCGACCACTCTCCCCACCTTGAAAAGTGGGGTGGGGAAAGGTGGGGAAGGTGGGGTGCCGACCCATCAATCCCACTCTCCCCACCCCACCTTCTATAAAGGTGGGTGGGGTGGTGGTGGGGTGCCCTGCAACGATGAAAACGAAGGTAGGGAAAATGCCTGACATTCGCGCACTGATCGACACCTACACACCAGAGCAGAGAACGGCGGCGCTGGAGATACTCGACGCCTGCACCCGGCCATTGCAGGTCCGCGAGATCGAAGGGCTGTTAAGGCTTGGCGGGGTGTCCCGTTCCAGAGCCGTCAAGATGGCTGGCACGCTCAAGCACATGAACCTGATCGCAGTGATAGGACCGGAGCAGGCCAATGGCTGATCCGATCTACAACACGGCAGCATGGAAGCGGCTGCGCAAGGTGAAGCTGTCGGCCACCCCGCTATGCCAAGCCTGTCCGCCTGACAGCCTGACACCGGCAAGCCATGTCGATCACGTCCACGCTATCAGTGACGGAGGGCCTGCCTATCCCGGCCTCGATGGGTTGCGCTCGCTATGCCTGTCATGTCACTCGGCAAAGACAGCACGCGGACCTGAGGCGGGCGCGATACGATCGAACAAGCCGAGGCGTGGTTGCGATGCTGAAGGCAATCCACTGGACGACGCGCACCCGTGGAAATCGCTCAGAGCTGGTCCGGAAAGACCGCCGCGTAACCCAAAAACTCAATTAGTTTCTAAGAGCAACCGAAATGGGTAAGCGCGGACCCGGAGCAGGGAAGCTGCGCGCTGCGGCGAAGGCATACGACCAGGCGGCGCAGACCTCGCATCCGTGGGAAGCGGAAGGGTTGGCCGAATGGGAGCGTGTTTGTGCGTTTCTCGAGGCTCTGCCGATCGTGTCGGGCCTACGTGCTGGCGACCAGCTCGAGCTGCTGAATTTCCAGCGCCAGTTCGTTCGCGGGGTCTACGAACCTCGCACCGACGACGGCGACCGGCTGGTGCGCCTGGCTGCGCTCAGCGTGGCACGCGGCAACGGCAAGAGCGCCTTGCTTTCGGGCCTGTCGCTGGCTCACCTGCTAGGACCGTGTGCCGAGCCTTATGGCGAATGCTACGCGGCCGCGCTCGATCGCGAGCAGGCGGGCGTCCTGTATCACCAGACAAGGGCCTACATCGAGGCAACGCCCTGGATGGCGGCACGAGTGAACATCAAGGACTGGCATAAGGAAATCATCGACGAGGAGAACAATTCCCGGTGGCGGGCGCTTACGTCTGACGCGCGGAAAGCTCATGGCCTCGCCCCGTCGTTCTGGGTGGCAGACGAGGTCGCACAGTGGCGCAGCCGCGAATTGTGGGACAATCTGGCGACCGGCATGGGCAAGCGGACCTCCGCGCTGGGCGTGACAATCTCGACCCAAGCTGCGGACGATCTGCACTTTTTCTCCGAAATGCTCGACGCTGAGCCGGTGCCGACGATCTACACGCAGTTGCACGCAGCGCCTGACGAATGCGACCTGGACGACCCGGCAGCCTGGGCGGCTGCTAATCCCGCTCTTGGCGAGTTTCTGAACGAGGAACAGTTTGCCGACGCGGCAGGCAGGGCGATCCGTTCACCATCGTTCGCCCCATCGTTCCGGCTGCTCCAGCTCAATCAGCGCGTGGCGGCCGAGGGCCGGTTTATCGAGCAGGCGGATTGGGAGGCAAACGGAGATCCTTTCGACCCGATCGAACTTGAGGGCGAACGGTGCTTCGGCGGGCTGGACCTGTCGAGCACGCGCGACCTTACGGCTTTTGCGCTCTACTTCCCGGATCATGGCAAGCTGCTCGCCTGGCACTGGTTTCCGGCCGATACGATTGCAAAGCGCGTCGAGACTGACCGGGTGCCCTATGATCGGTGGAGTGAGGAAGGCTGGGCGGAAACGACCGTGGGCAATGCGCGGGACGATCTGGCGATTGCGCTCCAGCTTGCCGACATTCGCAGCCGGTTCGATCTGCAAGGCATCGCCTTCGACCGCTGGCAAATAACCCGCCTGCGCAAGCTGCTGAGCGACGAGGGGATTGACCTGCCGCTGGTGGACTTTGTGCCGGGGTTCAAGAGCTACGCGGCTGCGGTCGATGCATTCGAGACGGCGCTGCTAGGGCGCAAGCTCCAGCACAACAACAACCCGCTTTTGCGCTGGCAGGCTGGCAACGTGATCGTCGAAACGGACCCGGCTGGAAATCGCAAGCCTGCGAAGAACAAGAGCCTGGATCGGATCGACGGTGTCGTTTCGGCCATTATGGCCTGCGGCTTGGCAGCGACCGTGGAGCCGACTGCCGAGCCGGGGCTATGTTGGATTTAGCCGGCAAAAGGATCGGATGCGATCCTCATGCATTCACGGAACGTCGAGAGCACATATTCCCGATCAGTGTTCTCGTATTCTCCGCGGACATTCATCCTTTTTTCGAGCTTAAGGATACGGTGCGTCAGTTGCAGCGCCACCTCCTCTTTCGACATTCCGCCTAGTTCGACATTCACTTTATCTGACATTGACCTCGACTCCCTCTGGTCGCATAACCTCAAGCGGGACGACCCAGCGCGCCAACGCTGAGCCGCCCCTGACCACAACACGCTTTACAGGAGCGCACCATGGCTACAGCCTACCTACGGGCGGAATCCGCCCCCGTCATCCTCCCTCATAATTTTGCACAAGCTGCTGCCGTGATGGCGCAGTTCGATCGCGCGCAAATTGCGTCGGCCGTCGAGGTTCTAGTGAACCTGCTCGACGTGCTCGATGGCGATGCTGACCTCGAAGGGCAGCACAATGAGGACGAGATAAGCACCTTTCCCCCTCACGTTCGCGATGCCCTCGATCGCGGCCCGGGATGCCCGATTGCGGACCCGTCCGAATTGGACGGCGACGAAACGGACGGTAACGGCGCTGAGGACGAACCCTGCGCGTGGTTTCCCCTGTATCGCGAAGGCGCGGGCTGCCCGGTGGCCGACAACGGACTGGCCGATACCGGCGGGCTCTACGAGCAAAAGGGCTGCGATACCGACGAACTGATACCGGGCGGGGGGAGCCTCGCTTAACGTTTTTCCCCCGCTTTGGCGGGCGGGGGAAACGTGAGGGGTTGCCACGATTTGTAAACCGTGGCAAAGCCTCACGAATGGAACGGAACCTTACCCTGACGCAATTCACACCTGCCGAGGCAGAAAACGTGACGGGTGTTAGCACTCAGACGCAGCGCGACTGGCGGCGTCGGGGCATTTTGGCGAAGCGCGACGAAGGGCACGCGCGCTATGATCTTTTCGACTTGGCCGAGATGATGGCGATCAAGCTGCTGTCCGACCGTGGCGTTCCGCTGATCGAGGCTGCCGATGTGGCTGACTGGTGCGGAATGGGTATCGGGTATCGTGCTCTTGAATGGCACAACGCCTACGAGGGCGATCATGACCGCACTAATGAGGCACGCGGCCTTCCGAACAAGCTGATCGAACAAAACGCAGCGATGTTCGAAACGATTCGCGAGGCTGCTGGAATTGCGGAAGTCGATCTGCCCGAAAATTTCGAAAAGCAGTATCGCTGGAGCGACAAAGGCGAATGGCTCGCTGGGCAGGTCTACCGCGAGCGCTTCAAAACCGGCGTCATCCCTGGACAGCTTTTCATCTGGTGGGCTGACGGACAGCATACCTTTCATCAGAGCTTCGACGCAGCGCGTGACGATATGTCGAGCGGGGATCCCCGTTTGGCAGGTCCTGCGCTCGTGCTCGACCTGCACAGTCTTGCCAGCACCCTGCTGACGAAAACTGGTCGCGCGTTGGTGCACGTCGAGTTTCCCGACCTTCCGGTAAACCCGGATGCTTAGCCAACGTCGCGAGACAGTGGGCAATCTCAGTGCCGGGGCATGGTGCCCCGGCCCGATAGAAGGACTTACCGAATGAAGACTGCGGACCTTATGGAGCAGCGGGCGGCCATTGTGGACCGCATGAACGCGGCTCACACCTCCGATGACGACACGGCTTTCCAGACGGCGGAAACCGAACTGCGCGCGATCGACGCGAAGCTGGACCGCCAGAAGAAGATCGACGCGGCCGAGCGATCCGAAACCGGAACGCCGCTCACCACGCGCGATGGCGGCGAGTTTGCCGAGCTGCGCAATCAGAGCCTGATCGAGACGCTGCGCTATGGCGCGGGCATGGCGGTGAAGGATCGCGCGAAGATCGAGCGCGAGCAGGCGATGCTTGCCGAGCGTGCTGGTGGCCCTGCCAAGGGCGTCTATGTCGCGACCGAGCTGTTCGAGAAGCGCGCGGCTGACCTGACGACCGGCAATGCTTCGACGATCGCACCGGAATCGTTCCGGCCTGATCTGTTCGTCTCGGCGCTCACGAACACCGCAATCGTTTCCCGCCTGGGTGCGACCACGCTCACCGGCCTGACCGGCGACGTGGTTATCCCGCGCGAAACCGGCAGCCCGAACGTCGGCTGGGTGAACGAGGACGAGGCGCTGCCGACCGATGGCGCGAGCTTCGACTCCCTGACCCTCACCCCGCATCACGTCGGTGTCATCACCGAACTGTCGCGGCAGTTGCTGTTGCAGTCCTCGCCTCAGGTGGAGGGGCTGGTGCGTTCGATGATGAGCCGCAACGTGGCGCTCGAAATCGACCGTGCGGCCATCGCTGGCAGCGGGGTGGGCGCTGAGCCGCGCGGGCTCATCAATGACCCGAACATTCCGACCGTTCCGTTCGATACCGATCTTTTCACGACCACGGCCGACATGATCGCGCTGGCGGACGTGACGAACATCGGTGACAGCCGCGCCTTCCTCTCGACCAACGGCGTTCGCTCGACGGCGATGAAGCTGCGGGACGCGGACGGCCACGCAATCACGCTGGCTGAGACGTTCCATGGCGAACCCGCCTATTTCACCAACCAGGCACCGAATAACCTTGGTGCTGGCACTGACGAAGCGGGGCTGGTCTATGGCGACTGGTCCGACCTCCTGATCGGTATCTGGTCGCAGCTCGACATTCTCGTGAACCCCTACGCGGAAACGGCCTACAGCAAGGGCAACATCCTGATCCGCGCGATGGCGTCGGTGGACTTCGGCGTGCGCCGTCCTGCCTCGTTCGTCTCGGCAACCGGGGTGGCTGGCTGATGGCTGACAAGTTCGACCCTCGCAAGATCGACCGGGCGGTGAAAGCATTGCGGCGCGCTGGCTTCGAACTCGATGGCGACCCTTCGGTGACGAAGGCGGGCGCTGTCACCTTCAAGACGAAGGCACCCGAATAATGGGCGCGGCGGCAACCCTCGAACGGCGCTTCGCCACTGACTTGCGATCGACTGGTCGCAGGCTGGAGGGCTATGCCGCCACTTTTTCCGCTACGGCGGACCTTGGGGCATTCCGGGAGCGTATTTCAGTCGGCGCTTTCCGGAATGCTCTTTCGGGCGACATTCTGGCCCTGCTCGATCACGACGCGGGCAAGGTGCTCGGTAGGACCCGCACCGGCACGCTGGAGCTTCGCGAGGACGACAAGGGCCTCGCGTTCTCGCTCGACCTCCCTGACACGGCGGCTGGCCGCGATGTGCTCGCCTTGGCAGCGCGCGGCGATCTGGGCGGAATGTCGTTCGGTTTCCTTGTCCCTGAAGGCGGCGAGGAATGGGATGGGGACACCCGGACCCTTCGCTCGATCGACCTGCGCGAGATTAGCGTTGTGTCGGCATGGCCTGCCTATGAGGGCACCGAAATCGCCTTGCGTTACTATCGGCAGCACAATGGATCTCAGAGGCGCGCCAGGGCGCTCAGGCTTGCGGAGGCACGGCAATGGGCCTGATCGACCGCACCCTGCACCGGCTGGGCCTAGAGCGGCGTTCCGACACCTCTCCGCTCGATCCGAGCTGGCAGGCGCTGGCACCGATGACCGGCTACTATGCGGGCCTCTCGGCGCGGGCAGCCGAGAACCTGTCCACGGTGCTCGCTTGCACGTCCTCGATCGCCACGGCGCTCGCCTACGTCCCTGCGCGGGTTTACCGCTGGGAAGGCGACAACCGGCTGGAATACACCACGCACCCGCTCTCCCGACTGATCCGCTACGGCTTCAATCCGGCGATGACCTGGTGCGACGGTATCGAACACCTAGTGGCCGACACGCTGCTGACCGGCAACGGCCTGCTCGAAATCGAGCGTGCCGGTAACGGGCAGATTTCCGGCCTCGCCTATCACCCTTGGGGGATGGTGACGGTGCAGGAGCTGTCGAGCGGACGGCTGGCCTACGATGTATCGGACGGCCGGGGCAATTCCCGTCGCCTGCTGCAAGGCGAAGCCATCCATCTGCGCGACCGCACGAATGACGGCAAGATCGGCGTTTCTCGCCTTTCTCGTTCGGCTGATACCGTAACCGGCGTGGACCTTGCCAACCGGCACGCGCGCCAGTTCCTCGCCAACGGTGCGAACCCTTCGGGTGTTCTGGAAAGCGCCTCGCAATTGACCGGCGAACAGCGGGCGGCGCTTCGGGAGAGCTTCGACCGGCGCTATACGGGTGCGGGCAATGCTGGTCGCGCGCTGTTGCTTGAAGGGGGCATGACGTGGAAGGCGGCGCAAATATCGCCTGAGGATGCCGAGCTACTGGAAACCCGGCGCTTCGGTGTCGAGGAAATTGCGCGGCTGTTCCAGGTCCCGCCCCCGATTATTGGCGACTACACGCACAACACGTTCACCAATTCGGAAACGGCGGGCCGCTGGTTCGCGACGTTCTGCCTCGCCCCCTGGGCGCGCAAGATCGAAGCGGAGTTTTCCCGTTCGCTGTTCCCAACCGGCTCGCCTTACGAGCTGGAGTTGGACCTGAGCGGCTTCCTTCGCGGAGATCCCGAAACCCGCTGGAACGCGCACAAGATCGCGCTCGAAACCGGCGTGCTCGATGCCGACGAGGTTCGGCAGGCCGAAGGTTGGAATCCCCGCCGGGAGGCTGAGAATGGCTGACCTCTCCGGCGTGTGGTTTCACGGCTCGCCTTATGAGCTGAGCGAATATCGCAGCGCCTACGAGACGACTGGGGGCGCGGTCGATCAAAACGGCGTTTATTTTTCTCGCTGCCCCTGGGTTTCGTTTTCCTACGCGCGCCAAGCTCACCGGGAAACGAGCGGTGGCTGGGTCTACGCCGTGGAGCTAGACGTGCACGTTCCTGAGCACGCTGATTTTTCGCGTGGGTATTTTGGCTTTCGTATTCCGAAAGTCCTTTCCGATCGCCTTAAGGCCCAAGGGCGCGATTGCTTTCTTATGCCGGGAATAGTTCCTCCGCCGCACACTGGACAGCACGCCGACGAAATCGCCCTATTCGGTCCCCGTGCCAATTCACAAGTGCGGACACTCGGGCGCGTTGCCGCCGACCGGATGCAAGCGCTTTATCGCGAAGCGCGATACCGAAATTACTGGACCGACAGCACGGTGGCTCAGGATAGCCGACAAGCCGCTGAGACGGCATTCGCGTTTCTCAACGTGGAGGTGCAAGCCGCGTAGTCATGGCCGGACGCAAAGCCCTTATCTCGAAAGACGACCTGGACCGGATGGCAACCGCCGTCGCGGCTCATGGTGTCGTCTTGAAGGGCCGCGTCGATCCGCTGGGCGGGTTTACCTTCACTATGACCCGGCAACCGGATGCGGTGGCTTCCAGCAATGACGACCTCGACGACCGCATAGATGAGTTTGGTGCGCTATGAAGAAGCCCCAGTTCGTCACCAAGTTCACCGACCGGCACGGCAAGGTGCGGTATCGCTTCCGCCGCAAGGGCTACCCTGCCCACTATTTCAAGGCACCCTTCGGCACGAAGGCTTTCGAGCGTGAATACGCGGCGTGCCTGGAGCAAGAGAAGCCCGCGATCGGAACGGACAGGATCGCCCCCGGTAGCGTCTCAGACGTGATAGCGCGCTACTACAGCGATTCCGCCTTCCTCGATCTGCGACCGGCGACCCAGCTTGTCTATCGCGGCGTTCTGGAGCGGTTTCGTGCAAAGTTCGGCAACGATCCGATGCGGGCCTTCGACGCTAAGCGGATTCAGCGCGTGATGAATGCGATGCGCCATAAACCGCACGCGGCCTCTCGTCTCCGCAAGCTCCTCGCTCAGCTCTTCACGGTGGCACGGCGCGAAAGGATTGTGCCGGGCACGTTTGATCCGGTGAAGGATACCCGACCGCCGAAGGCAGAGAGCGAAGGCTACCATCGCTGGACTGAGGACGAGCTGGCGCAATTCGAAGCGAAGCACCCGCTGGGGACGAAACCACGGCTGGCCTTCGCTTTGCTGCTCTATGGCGCTCAGCGAAGCGGAGACGTTCGCTACCTGACGCACAGCGCCATCGCGGGCGGCCGTATCCGCCTGAAGCAATCAAAGACATCCAACGCGATCGACGTGCCTGTTGTCGAGCCTCTGCGCGCTGCGCTGGAAGCTGGACCGATGGGCGACGTTCTGGTGCTCGAGAACAACCGAGGCAAGGCGTTCACCGCCAAGGGCTTCTACAACATGGTCAAGCGCGCCTGCATCGCCGCTGGCCTGCCGCACTGCTCAGCTCACGGCCTTCGCAAAGCTGCTGCTCGACGGCTCAGGGACGCGAACTGTTCGGACGATGAGGGCATGGCCATCACAGGGCACAAAACGGTGCGCGAATACCGCCGTTATGCTGGCGATTCGGGCAATGCAGAAAGGGCGGATAGCGCCATGCAGAAAGCCTACGGGGTGTCTAACCCGGTCGAATAGTTAGACACCGATCAACACTAACCCATAGGGAGTATTGGGAAAATGACTGCTAAGTGGATGCCCCGCGAGGATTCGAACCTCGATTGACGGAGTCAGAGTCCGTAGTCTTACCTTTAGACGACGGGGCATCATTCGCTTCGGCATCGGGCGCACCGTAAGGCGGCGCGTCGCGCGAAGGAGCGGCCATCTAAATCGCGCCTCTCCCAAGGTCAAGGGCGTGTGCGACCTGCCGCTGTGCGCGGGCCTTGCCGCGCGGACCTTTCGCCACTAGCATTGTCACCAGGTCCCCGCCCGCCGGTCTGCGGCACGCGGGAGGATAAGAGAAAGACTACACGCAATGGCGGACAACCCTCCGCCGGACTTGAAAACGGGAGCTGGTGAGAAGAGGGGCAAGACGTCCGGCACGGTAGCCGATTTTCGCTACAAGCGCCCCTCCCAGCCCGACCGGAAGGATCCGGCAAGACAATCGTCGAAAACGGCGCGCGGCCGCGTTGCCACGCCCGGTGAGCCACGCCGGTTCGGCACGGACGGCCGCGGCTATCGGCAGGCCTATGCTGCGCTGGATCTCGGCACCAACAATTGCCGCCTGCTGATCGCGCGTCCCTCGGGCGAGAACTTCACCGTGATCGACGCCTTCAGCCGGGTGGTGAAGCTCGGCGAGGATCTCGCGGCGACCGGCAAGCTGTCCGACGCCGCGATGGAGCGCACGATGGCAGCGCTGCACATCTGCGCGGAAAAGCTGCGCAAGCGCAATGTCCACCTCGCCCGCTCTGTCGCGACCGAGGCCTGCCGCCGGGCCTCCAACGGTCCCGACTTCATCGCCCGCGTGCGCGAGGAGACGGGCATCGCGCTCGACATCATCTCGGCGCAGGAGGAGGCGCGGCTGGCCGTGCTCGGCTGCCACATCCTGCTCGAAAGCGGGATCGGCCCGGCGGTGATCTTCGACATTGGCGGCGGCTCGACCGAACTCGTGCTGATCGAGCCCGGCGGCCCGGTGCCGCGTATCCTCGACTGGATGAGCGTGCCCTTCGGTGTCGTCTCGCTGACCGACAGCGTGCCCCCACCCGACGGGACACAGGAAGGGCGCAACCGCCGCTATGCCGAGATGCGCCGACTGGTCGACGAAAGCTTCGCCCCGTTCGCGGAACGCGTGCGCCCCGCCGCCGAGGAAGCCGAGACGATCCGACTGCTAGGCACAAGCGGCACCGTGACGACGCTCGCCAGCCTCCACCTCGAACTGCCGCAATACGACCGGCAGGCGGTCGACGGCCTGATCGTCCCATCCGATTCCATGCGCGATATCTGCCGCCGCCTTTCCACGATCAGCGAGCGCGAACGGCGCAGCGTGCCCTGCATCGGCGATGACCGCGCCAACCTGGTGGTGGCGGGCTGCGCCATCCTCGAATCGATCATGGATCTGTGGCCCGCGCCCAAGCTGGGCGTCGCCGATCGTGGCATTCGCGAGGGCATATTGCGCAGCCTGATCGCCGCCGACGTGCAGGGCGAGGAAGGGCGCGCCTCGCTCGCCCGCCAGCGCGGAGGCGGCCTCTAGATGACCCGATCAGGCAAGAACCCCGACAAGCGGGTGAAGACCGCGAGGAAGCGCAGCGCCTCCTCGACCCGTTGGCTCGAGCGCCAGCTCAACGATCCTTACGTCAAACAGGCCAAGGCCGACGGCTATCGCAGCCGCGCGGCCTACAAGCTGATCGAGCTCGACGAGAAGTTCCATCTGCTCCAGGGCGTGCAGCGGGTGGTCGATCTCGGCATCGCGCCGGGCGGGTGGAGCCAGGTCGTGCGCAAGAAGGCGCCGCGCGCTTCCGTGGTCGGCATCGACCTCTTGCCAACCGAACCCATCGACGGCGTGACCATTTTCGAGATGGACTTCATGGCGGACGAGGCGCCAGAGCGGCTCGAGTCGGCGCTGGACGGCCCGCCCGATCTCGTGATGAGCGACATGGCGGCGAACACGGTCGGCCACAAGCAGACCGATCACCTGCGCACGATGGGCCTCGTCGAGGCAGGCGCATGGTTCGCGATCGAGACGCTGGCGAAGGGCGGCACCTTCGTCGCCAAGGTGCTGGCGGGAGGAACCGACACCGAGTTGCTCAAGCTGCTCAAGTCGCATTTCGCGAGCGTGAAGCACGCCAAGCCACCGGCGAGCCGCAAGGGCTCGTCCGAGTGGTATGTGATCGCGAAAGGGTTCAAGGGGCGCGACTGACGCGCCCCTCGCAAGCATTGCGGGAGCGACCGACGCACCCTTTGGGAAACAGGCTCAGGTGCCGGGCTTGGCCGCGCTTTCGTTGCGGGTCGCGCCGCCACCTTCCGAGGGGACCGGCTGTTCGGCACCCATCGCGCCGGCTGCTTCGGGGGCACTGACCGGAGCTCCCTCGACCGCGCCCGGGCCCTCGCCGGCACCATCCACCGCCTCACCCTCGGCCGCCGCTTCGGGCGCAGCAGGCGCGGGTTTGGCCGGAGCGCCGCCATTGCTCGCGATGTATTCCATCACGTTGGCGCGGTCTTCCGGGCTCGAAAGGCCGGCGAAGCTCATCTTCGTGCCGCTGGCAAAAGCGCGGGGGCTCTTGAGCCACTCATTCATGTTTTCCCAGGTCCACTGGCCACCATGGCCGGAAAGAGCGCTGGAATAGGCGAAGCCTGCCGCGTGGGCGCCGATCGCCTTGCCGAACACGCCGTAGAGATTCGGACCGATGCCGTTGGCGCCGCCCTGGTTGATCGTGTGGCAGGCAGTGCACTTGGCGAATACGGCTTCGCCGGCCGTCGCGTCGGCACTGGCGAGCAGCGTGCCGAGATCGGGACCGGCGTCCTCGGCGCCCTCTTCCGGCGCATCCACGAAATAGCCCGGCTTCTCGGGCATTTCGGGCTTGTCGGCGTGGAACACCATGCCCGATGCGATCGACGCGCCGAGGGCGACGATGCCCGCGCCGAGGATCCAGCCGAAAGTGGTGTTGGTTCTGTCGTCCATGTTCGATGAAATCCGCGAGTTTGTGCGAGGGTCCGGTTGCGCGACGCTCTAGTGGGCCAATGGGCGCCGCGCAAGTCCGCTTGCCGCGGCGAACAATGCTTCGCGCGCAAACGCCTTGCCGCGAAGCGAGAGCGCCGATAGCGATCCGCCGCTATGCGAAAGTTTCCCCAGCCCGCACTCGCCATGGTCGATTCGATGCGCGCCGCCGCCGCGCTCGAGCCGGAGCGCGCGATCTCCTTCGGCGGAGCGCCGGGGTCGAACTCGCACCAGTCGACCATGCAGTTCGCACCCGAGGCGTTGCCGCTGCCCTGCTACAATTTCGAAGACGCGCTCGACGCGGTGAAGACCGGCTTTGCGGGGGCAGCGATGATCCCGATCGAGAACAGTCAGCACGGCCGGGTGGCCGACATCCATTTCCTGCTGCCCGAAAGCGGCCTTGCCATCGTGGCCGAGCACTTCATGGCGATCACCCATGCGCTGATGGCCCTGCCCGGCGCGGGCGGCACGTTCGGCCCGTTCGATGCGGCCTATAGCCATCCGCAGGCGCTCGGCCAGTCGCGCGAATATCTGCTGGCGCGCGGCATCGTGCCGATGGCCCATGCCGACACGGCGGGCGCCGCGGCTTATGTGGCGGCGCGCGGCGAGCCCAACATCGCCGCCCTCGCCCCGCCGATGGCTGCCGAGCTTTACGGGTTGACCATCGTCGAGAACGCGGTGGAGGATGCCCACGACAACACGACGCGCTTCGTCCTGCTGGCGCAGGAACCGCGCGATCCCGCCGCCATCGATCCGGCGCAGGCGATGACGACCTTCGTCTTCGAGGTGAAGAACCAGCCCGCCGCGCTCTACAAGGCGCTCGGTTGCTTCGCGACCAACGGCGTCAACATGACCAAGCTCGAAAGCTACCAGAAGGGGGCAAGCTTCGCGGCGACGATGTTCTACGCCGATATCGAGGGCGCGCCGGGCAATCCGGCAGTCGACCGCGCGTTCGAAGAGCTGGAGTTCCACTGCAACACGGTGCGCCTGCTCGGCAGCTACCAGCGGGCGCGGAAACGCGGCTGATGGACAGGCGCGCGTTTCTGGCGAGCGGTGTCGCGGGATTGTCCGCTCTCGGCGCGGCCGCCTGCGTTCCGCCCGAAGCGAGCGAGGCAGGCAGGTTGCCGGCCGCGCTGCGCCTCGTCGAGGTCTCGACCGGCGGGCGGTTCGGCGTGGCCATCCACGATCCCGCCGCGGGCCGCACGATCGCCCACAACGGCACCGAGCGGTTCGCGCTCGCCTCGACCTTCAAGCTGTCGCTCGCCGCCTTTGCCTTGGCGGAACAGCAGGCGGGCCGGATCGATCTCGACGAGCGGACTCGCTGGAGCGAAGCCGATTTCGTGTCGCACCGCCCCTTCACCGAAGAGCGGACGGCAACCGGGGCGACCTGGCGCGAACTGGCCCGCGCGGCGCAGACCCTGTCGGACAATGTCGCTGCGAACCTGCTGCTGAAACGCCTCGGCGGACCCGAAGCGCTGACCGCGTTCTGGCGCTCGATCGGCGACGAGGCGTCGCGGCTCGACCGGTTCGAGACCGACCTCAACCGCGTGCCGCCGGGCGATCTGCGCGACACGACCACGCCCGCGGCGATGGCGCGGACGGTCCACACGCTGCTCTTCGCCGGGCCGCTCGCGCCCGAAACTCGCGCGCAATTGCGGCAATGGATGGTCGCGACCGAGACCGGGATGGAAAGGGTGCGCGCCGGCCTTCCCCGCGCATGGGAGGCGGGCGACAAGACCGGCAGTTCGGGCAACTGGCCAGACGCGCCCTATGTGCGCGGCGATATCGGTTTCGTGGTCGGTCCGCGGGGGCAGCCGCTCACCTTCGCTGCCTATCACCGTTCGCCGCTGCTAGAGCCGGTCGCCGCCGCACGTGTCGATGCGGGGTTCGCGGCCATCGGACGGCTGCTCGCCGACTATATCCGCCGCTCGCCCGCCATGCCCGGCGCGTAGCTCACTCGTCGGCGAAGATCGCCACCTCGTTCACGCCCTCGCTGGTCGCCCGGCCGCGATACATGCCGCTGGTGTTGAAGCTGAACACCGCCGCGCCCGAGCGAGCGAGGACGATCACGCCGCCATCGCCGCCCAGTTCGGCGACCTCCGCCAGCACCGCATCGGACACGTTCTGCACGATCGGCTCGGTCAGCTGGATCGTGTCGGACGCCTGCGCTTCGGCGCCGTCTTCCAGTTCGGGCAGCGTGGTGCGTCCGGCCAGGCGCAGCCGGGTGCAGATCTCCTGCGCCACGCCAACTCGGATGAAATACTCGCCCCAGCCGGTCGCCGAGACCGCGCAGCTGCGATTGTCGGCATAGGTTCCGGCGCCGATCACCGGCGCATCGCCGATCCGGCCCCAGCGCTTGCCGGTCATCCCGCCGGTCGAGGTGCCCGCGGCCAGATTGCCCGCCCGGTCCAGCGCCACCGCGCCCACCGTCCCGAACTTGAGATCGACGTCGAGCGCGGAGACCTTTTCCGCCTTCATCCGCTGCAGCGCCTCGCGCCTTGCATCGGTGGCGAACCATTCGGGGCCGGCGGTCTCGAGTTCATGGTCGCGCGCGAATTCTTCCGCACCCGCTCCGCTCAGGAAGACGTGGCGTCCGTCGGCCATCACCGCGCGGGCGAGGCGGATGGGGTGGCGGATGCTGGTCACGCCGGTCACCGCCCCGGCCGAGCGATCGCGGCCGTCCATCACCGCCGCGTCGAGCTCGTTGCGGCCTTCCCAGGTGAACACCGCGCCCCGTCCGGCGTTGAACTTCTCGTCATCCTCCATCAGCACGATCGCCGCCTCGACCGCGTCCATTGCCGTACCGCCATCGCGGAGAACGGCGGCCCCGGCGTCGAGCGCGCGCTGCAATGCCGCCTCGTATGCCGCGCGGCGTTCGGGAGTCATGTCGGCCCGGCTCATCGTCCCCGCCCCGCCGTGAATGGCGAAGGACCAGCGCGTTTCATCCTGCGCGGCGGCGGGTACGGCAAAGGTGGCGAGGAGCGCGGCAAGCGCTGCGAGAATGCGGGAAGGACCGGTCATGCCCTTCGGATAGCACGGGAACCTTTCCGCTCAATCCCCCATTGAAGGGATTAATGGCTGGCGCCGAGGGGCGGCGCGTGCCGATCGCACAAACCGGAGGGGCAGGTTCATGCGCTTTGGAAATTACCGATACGATCAGGACGTTGCGATGCAGGTCCTCGAGAAAGTGGGGCTGGCCGTTCTCGTCCTGCTCGTCACCTGGGCACTGGCCCGCGCGGCCAAATGGGCTTTCGCGAAACTGGTCGACAACATCTCCTTCTTCCAGCGTGGCACCGGCACCGGAACCTCGCTGGGCGAGGCGCTGGGCAAGATCGTCAGCCTGCTGATCTGGCTGTTCGGTCTGCTGATCATCCTGACCGTCCTCGGCCTCGGCAGCGTTGCCGGACCGGTCGACAGCCTGCTCGAGAATGTCGTCGCCTTTGTGCCCCGCCTCGTCGGCGCAGGGCTGATCTTCTTCATCGGCATGATGGTCGCCAAGATCGTGCGCGAAATCGTGCTGACGACGCTGCAGACGGTCGATTTCGACCGCTGGGCCAATCGCGGCGGGGTCGACAGCATGACCGGCAACACCGCGATCAGCCGCACCGTCGCGACGATCGTCTATGCCGTCATCGTCACCCTGGTGGCGATCATGGCGCTCGACGTGCTCGACATCAGCGCGATTTCCGACCCGGCGTCGGACATGCTGCGGATGATCTTCAACGCCATTCCGAACATCATCGGCGCGGCCATCCTGCTCGGCATCGGCTATCTGATCAGCAAGTTCGTGGTGCAGATCCTCAAGGAAGTGCTGCCCGGCCTCGGCGTCGACCGCGCGCTGGCCGAAACCGGCATGGTCGGATCGGGCTCCACCGCTTCGGGCATCATCGCCCGCGTGGTGCAGATCGCGATCATCCTGTTCTTCGCCATCGCCGCGACACGCCTGCTCGGCTTCCCGGAGCTGACCCGCATCCTCGACCAGCTGCTCGAGCTCGGCGGACGGGTGGTGTTCGGCGCGGTCGTCATCGCCTTCGGCTTCTTCATCGCCAATCTCCTCGCTCGCCTCATCGGCGGCGAGACGGGCGAGAGCAGCGCGGCGATGATCGTGAAGTGGGCCACCATCGTGCTGTTCGTCTTCATGGGCCTGCAGTTCACCGGCATCGGCGGAATCATCCCCGGCACCGCGCTGACGATCATCGTCGCCGGTATCTCGGTGGCGGGCGCGCTCGCCTTCGGGCTCGGCGGCCGCGACTGGGCTGCGCGCAAGCTCGAACAGATGGACGAGAGCATGCGCGGCCCCGGATCGCCCGGCTCGTCCTCGTCCCCGCGCCGCTCGGACGAACTGCCGGTCGAGCGCCGCACCCGGCCCGCAGCGTCGACGGACGACGATCCGCTGCCGCCCGGCGCCTGATCCTCCGATCCGACCCGAAACGCATGGCGCGGGGACCCGACCGGGTTCCCGCGCCTTCGCTTTTGCGCGGCAAGCCACCGGTCGGACGCATTCGGCCTTCGATCGGTGCCCGGCTTGCATGGTGCGCCGATCACGCGCACACGCGGCGGCAATGTTTTCGGGAGGATATCAATGAGAACCCTAGCCGCCGCCATCGCGCTCGCTGTCGCCATGCCCGCATGGCCCGCAGCCGCTCAGAATAGCGCGCAGGACAGCGCCGAGGCCGCCGCCTCGCCCGCTTGGGTCGAGGCGAGCAACGCCTACACCAAGAAGCTGATCGACTTTCAGGCGCGGTTCTTTCCCACCGGCGCGTCGTCCTCGGGCTACGAGGAATATGATGGCCTGGTGAACGACATGGCGCTCGACCGGGACGAACGCTACCTCGCCGGGGCGCAGGCCCTGCGCACCGAATTCGCTGCGGCACTCGCACGCGAAAGCGATGCGAATGTGCGGCAGGATCTCCAGATCCTGATCAACTCGCTCGACCAGGATATAGAGGGGCTGCGGCTCAACCGGCAATACATGCTCGAATTCTCCGAAGTGCCGCAATCGATCTTCTATTCGGTCGGTCAGCTATTGTCGGACCAGACGGCCGAGAACCGGCGCGGCAAGGCGCTGGAATTGCTGCAACGCTACACCGGCACCTTCCCCGACACCGAGCCCATGACCGAACTCGCCAAGCGCCGCTTCGAGGCGAGTCGGGCCGAAGGCAAGATGGGGCCCTACGCCGTCGAGGTCCGCGAATCGATCGAGAAGATTCCTACCTTCGCCGCCGGCATCCGCGAGTTGTTCGGCAAATACGACATCGCCGGGGCCGAGGCCGCGCTCGATGCGATGGACGCGCAATTTGCGGATTATGCCGAATGGACGCGCGGCACGGTGCTGCCGCTCGCGCGCAACGATCCGCGTCTGCCGCCCGAACTCTACGCGCTGAGCCTCAAATCCGTGGGCATCGATGCCGAGCCCGAGGAGACGATCCGCCAGGCGCGCCGCGGCTTCTACGAGATACGCGCGGAGATGGAGGCGCTTGCCCCCCAGATCGCCGCCAAACACGGCTGGAGCGAGACCGATTACGCATCGGTCATGCGCAGGCTCAAGGAAACCAAGATCCCCGACAGCGAGATCGAGGACTTCTATCGCGGCATCAATCGCCAGCTCGAGGAGCAGATCCGCGAGCACGATGTCGTCGCGCTGCCGGACTACGAGCTGTCCATGCGTGTCGCCTCGCAGGCGGAAAGCGCCGCCCAGCCCGCGCCGCACATGCGCCCGCCGCGCCTGATCGGCAATACCGGCGAACAGGGCACCTTCGTGCTGACCACCGGCAATCCGACCGCCTCGGCCGAGGATGCCTATGACGATTTCAACCACGCCGCCGCCAGCTGGACGCTGAGCGCGCACGAAGCGCGGCCCGGCCACGAGCTGCAATTCGCCGCGCTGGTCGAACAGGGGGTCAGCCTTGCCCGCCTGCTCTACGCCTTCAACAGCGTGAACGTCGAAGGCTGGGCGCTCTATGCCGAGGCGGAGATGCTGCCCTACGAGCCGATCGAGGGACAGTTCATCGCCCAGCAGTTCCGCCTGCTGCGCGCGGCCCGCGCCTTCCTCGACCCGATGCTCAATCTCGGCATGATCAGCCGCGAGGATGCCGAGCGCGTGCTGCGGGAGGAGGCGCTGTTCTCGCCCGGCATGGTGAAGCAGGAGCTGGACCGTTATCAGTATCGCATGCCCGGACAGGCGGGCAGCTATTACTACGGCTATCGCAAGCTGATCGACCTGCGTATCGAGACCGAACTGGCGCTGGGCGACAGGTTCGACAAGAAAGCCTTCAACGATTTCCTGCTGAGCCAGGGCATCATCCCGCTCGAATTGATGGCGCAGGCGGTGCGCGAACAGTTCATCCCTGCCCAGAGGTAGAGGCGAAGTCGGAGGCGGGGTGGCTGAACGGCCGCCCCGCCCGTCCCATACACCCCACACACTGGCTCACAGCCAGCGGAGCCGCCTGAACAGGACCATCAATCCGATCAGCACCGCGGCGCACAGGCCGACCACGATCCAGAAGGCGCGGGGATCGTCCATCCCCGGCATCCCGCCAACATTGATGCCGAGCAGGCCGGTGAGGAAGCTCAGCGGCAGGAAGATGCCCGCCACGATGGTCAGCATGTATGTCGCGTGTTCGCTGCTCGCGAGACTGCGCGCGCGCAATTCGTCCTGCAGCACCACCGCGCTTTCCTTGCTGATGTCGATATCGTCGAGATAGCGGCGCAGGCGCGCGATGCTTTCGTCCATCTCGCGCCGGTCGTGGTCCTCGAACCATGCGGGCGCGTCGCGACCGATCTGTTCCAGCGCCTCGTGCTGGGGCGCCATGTGACGCTTGAGCGCCAGGCAATTGCGGCGGATGTTCGATATGCGCGACAGCATCCCTTCCGGATCGTCTTCGGGATCCTCGTCCTCGAGATCGTCGATCACCTGGTTCATGTCGACGATCGACTGGCTCATCCGCGCGATCAGCAGTTCGGCGAGCAGCGTGATCGTCGCCCCGACATCGGGCGGTCCCTGCCCGCGATCGATCTGCGCGACGATCTCGCGCGGAGTCTGCAGCGGAAAGCGGCGCAGCGTGACGAGCCGAGCGCCGTCCGACCACAGCTGCATCGAGATCATGTCCTCGGGCTCGGCGCCGGGGTTGAAGTTGATGCCGCGCAAGGTGGCCACCAGCGCATCGCCCTCGCGAAAGGCGCGCGGGCGGGTCTGGTCGCTGGTCAGCAGTTCGGCCGTCGGCTCCGGCACGCCCAGCGATCCGGACAGCCAGGGTTCAACCTCGGGATGGTTGCGGCACAGATGAATCCACAGCACCTCGCCGGGTGCTTCGGCCCGCCAGCTCCGCGCCTCCTCCCAGCCGATCGGCCGTCCGCCGCCGCGCCCGTCGAGCACGCGGCCGAACAGCATCGGCCCCTCGTCAAGCCCTGTCCCGCCGATCCCGCTATCCGTTGCGTCCCTCATGCGCGCCCCATGCCTCAATTCCCGACCATTTCCTACAGCGCGTGGACAATGCTAACGGGGCGGTCATGTTCGAGGTCGTAAAGATGCAGCAAAGCGGCCATATGGGGCAGCGCAGGTCCTTCTGCCGGACCGCTTTCGCAGGCGCCGGTTTTCTTGGTTCTGGACCGTGTAACACCTGTAACACCGTTCAGTTTGGATGTTAGCAGTATGAACGCAGTACGCCCCTGGCGCAGTATCGAGCGCCGTCAGTCCCGCCAGATCATGGTCGGCAAGGTGCCGGTCGGCGGCGACGCGCCGATCTCGGTCCAGACGATGACCAACACCCCGACCGAGGATGTCGCGGCGACGATCGACCAGATCCGCCGCTGCGAGGATGCGGGCGCCGACATCATCCGCGTCTCCTGCCCGACCGAGGAAGCGACGCGGCACTTCGACAGGATCACCAGGGCGGCCAACGTGCCGATCGTCGCCGACATCCACTTCCACTACAAGCGCGCGCTCGAAGCCGCCGACAAGGGCGCGGCGTGCCTGCGCATCAACCCCGGCAATATCGGCTCGTCCGAGCGGGTGGCCGAGGTCGTCCGCGCGGCGAAGGCCAATGGCTGCGCGATCCGCATCGGCGTCAATGCCGGAAGCCTGGAAAAGGATTTGCTGGAGAAATACGGCGAGCCCTGCCCCGAGGCGCTGGTCGAAAGCGCGCTCGACCACATCAAGCTGTTGCAGGATCACGACTTCCACGAATTCAAGGTGGCGGTGAAGGCCAGCGACGTGTTCCTCGCCGTTGCCGCCTATCACGGCCTTGCCGAGACGGTCGACTGCCCCCTGCATCTGGGCATCACCGAGGCGGGCGGCCTGATCGGCGGAACGGTCAAGAGTTCGATCGGCATCGGCAACCTGCTCTGGGCCGGGATCGGCGACACGATCCGCGTCAGCCTCTCCGCCGAGCCCGAGCGGGAGGTGAAGGTGGGCTTCGAAATGCTCAAGGCGCTTGGCCTGCGCACCCGCGGCGTGCGCGTGGTCTCCTGCCCCAGTTGCAGCCGCCAGGGCTTCGACGTGATCCGCACGGTCGAGGCGCTGGAGGAACGGCTCGAACACATCAAGACGCCGATGAGTCTTTCGGTCCTCGGCTGCGTCGTCAACGGGCCCGGCGAAGCGCGCGAGACCGATATCGGCATCACCGGCGGCGGCAAGGGCAAGCACATGGTCTACCTCTCGGGCGTGACCGATCACCATGTCGCCGATAGCGACATGCTCGACCACATCGTCCGGCTGGTCGAGGAAAAGGCCGCCGCGATCGAGGCGGGCGAGGCGCAGGCTTTCGACCCTCACGCCGCATCGGGAGAACACGGACAGGCGCAGGCCGCAGAGTAGCCCGCGCGACGACGTGGCTTGACCGGCTCTACCGAGGGTATACCTCTCGTGGATCGCATTTTGCGAAGGCTCGTACCGGGGGGCGAGTCGCCGTTTGAGGGAACGGGCCGATGCGCGTCTTGATGCTGGAATTCAACGAACTGTGCCCGTCCTTGATGGATCGGTTCATCGCCGAGGGACACCTGCCGAACTTCGAGCGTCTGCGCGATCATTCGCTCGCCATGGTGACCGACGCGGAGGAGGCCCCGCCCAATCTCGAACCTTGGATTCAGTGGGTCACGGTTCATACCGGCCTCCCCTATGCCGAGCACAAATGCTTCAAGCTCAACGATGGCGGCCGGTTGAAACAGCGTCGCTTGTGGGACGAGGTCGGCGCGGCGGGGGGCAAGGCGTGGGTGTGCGGCAGCATGAATGCCGGCATCGACCCGAGCGCCTTCGCCGGCCACTTCATGCCCGATCCGTGGGCTTCGGAGGTCGAAGCTCATCCCGAGGGATACTTCAAACCCTATCTCGACGTCGTGCGGGCCTATGTTCAGGAACACAGCGGACGTCCGCAAGTCACGCCGCTGATGCTGGCGAAGTTCATCCGCTTCATGGTCGCCAACGGCCTGCGCTACGAGACGATCGTCGCCACGATGAAGCAGTTGGCCAGCGAGAGGAGGTCGAACGTCAAGTGGCGCCGGGCAATGATCCTCGACCGGCTGCAATGGGACTTGTTCGCCGCCATCTATCGCCGCGAGCAGCCCCAGCTGGCGACATTCTTCCTGAACAGCACGGCCCATTTCCAGCATTTCCATTGGAGAGAAATGACGCCAGACATCTTCCTCAACAAACCGAGCGAAGCCGACACGCTTGCCTTCCGCGACACGATCCGCGCCGGCTACGAGAACATGGACCGGATCGTCGGCAAGGCGCTCGACCTCGCCGACGACCGGACGGCGATCGTGCTGGCCACCGCGCTGAGCCAGCAGCCGATGCTGACCTACGAGGATCAGGGTGGGCGGCAGATCTTCCGCCATCACGACATCGACCAGCTGCTGAACTTCGCCGGAATCGACGCGCCTCACGAATACCGGCCGGTGATGTCGCAGCAATTCCTGCTGCATTTCGAAGACGCAGATGCCGCTCTGGCCGCTTCGGAAAAGCTCGGATCGCTGATGCTCGACGATGGCCAGCCCGTCATGTGGGCCGTGCCCGAGCCTGCCACGCCGAACATCGTCAATGCCGGCTGCCTGGTCTCGGCAAACCCCGATGGTGCGACCGTCCAAGCGGGATCGTCCGGGCGGCAGATGGCGTTCGACGAACTGTTCTACCCACTCGAAGCTCTCCGCAGCGGGATGCACCACCCCGACGGCCTGTTCTGGATCAGCGCTCCCGGAATCACGCCACGGGAAGTGGAAGAGAAGGTGCCCCTGACCGCCGTTCATCCAACCCTGCTGACGCTGCTGGGCCTCGAGGGCGGGGAGAAGTCGGCCCCATCCTTCCTGACGACCGGTCACGCCGCCGCTGCTGTCGAGAACCCTCGCCCGCTGGTCGCATAATCTCGCAATTCCGACGCGAACTGCGAGGTCGACAGCGCGGACAGAATCCCTAGATAGCAGGCACGTTACGCAGATGCCCAGCTAGCCTCATGCTCCACGTCGTCCACCACGCGGACTACATGGCTCCCGCGCCGACGCGGGGGACCTTCCGCTTCGACAAGTACATGGCCGTGATGGTCGCCCTGCGCGACAGCGGCTATCCGCTGACCGAACACGCGCCCGAGCCGATGCCGCGCGAATGGCTCGAGGCAGTGCACGACCCGGCCTATGTCGACGAGGTCTTACGCGCGGAGGTCCCTCGCGAGAAGGAGCGGCGGATCGGCTTTCCGGTCACGTCCCATATCGCGCAGCGCGTGCGCCACACCAATGGCGGCACCTGGCTCGCCGCGAAGCTCGCCATGCGCCACGGCTATGCGGCCAACAGCGCGGCGGGCAGCCATCACGCGCTGCACGAGACCGGCGCCGGCTATTGCGTGTTCAACGACCTCGCGGTCACCGCCAACCGCCTGATCGCGCAGGGCGAGGCGGAGCGGGTGCTGATCGTCGACTGCGACGTGCATCAGGGCGATGGCACCGCCGCGCTTACCGCCGGGCGCGAGGACATTTTCACCCTCTCGCTCCACGCGGAGAAGAACTTCCCTGTCCGCAAGGCGCGCTCGACCCTCGACTTGCCGCTCGAAGACGGTACCGATGACGAGGGTTACATGGCGGCGCTGACCCAACACCTGCCCGGCGTGATCGGCGAGTTCGAGCCGAATCTGGTGCTCTATCAGGCCGGTGTCGATCCGCATGTCGACGACCGGCTCGGACGCTTTGCGCTGAGCGACGAGGGTCTGCTCGTTCGCGACCGTTACGTGGTGGGCGAGGCGCGCCGGCGCGGCCTTCCGGTCGCCAGCGCGCTGGGCGGAGGATATGGCAGCGATCCGCACGAGGTGGGCGCCCGCCACGCCCGCTCGATGATCGCGATGGCTGAGACGAATGCGACATTCGCGCGTTCACCTTCGATCCACGCGGATATGCTAGGGTAAGCCATGAACAGACGCGATCTTCTCAAGACAGGCGTGGCCGCTGCGGCCGCCATCACTCTTGTTCCGCGCAGCTTTGCGCAGACGAATGCCTTTGCAAGCCGCGACGCACGGCTGATGGAACTCGCCCGCAGCGAACTCGATCGCGTAGCCGGCATGGGCCAGACGATCTGGCGCCGCGACATCGTCGGGGTGGCCGATTTCGGGCTCCATTCGGCGCAACGGCGGTTCCACTTCGTCGATCTCGATAACGGTCGGGTGGAAAGCTATCACGTCAGCCACGGCGATGGTTCGGACCCCGAACATGATGGTTGGCTGAACCGCTATTCGAACGAGGAAGGCAGCCATTGCACCAGTTCGGGCGCCTATCTCACGCGCAGCTGGTACACCGGGCGCTACGGCACCTCGATCCGACTCGACGGGCTGGATACCACCAATTCGAACGCCCTGCCGCGTGCGATCGTGATGCACCAGGCGAATTACGCGACGCCGGAACATGTCGAACGTTATGGCCGGCTGGGACGGTCCAATGGATGCTTCGCAATGGGGCCGGTGCAATTTGACCGCGCTCTGATCGACCTCAGCGGCGGCCGTCTGCTGGTGGCGGGCAGCTACGGGTTTGCCGAGGATGGCTCGATCGTCACCCCGCCCGCGCCCCAATCGACTTCGACGCTGGAGCCGCTGATCCGCCAGCGCCCGGACGGCACGTTCGAACGTGTCAATCCGGGCGCCTACTGACGATCAGATCGTGGTCGCGCGCGGGTCGTCGACCACCTCGATCACTTCCTCGCTGGTCTCGCGTGCCCGCTCGCGTACGCGCGGCGCATCGAGCGCAGCCAGCACCGGCGCATCACGGTCGTAGATGTCGCCGAAGGTCGAGAGCTTGCCGTCGGTATCGGAAGCCATGGTGAAATAGGTGATGTAGACCGGCCACTGGTTCTTCAGCGGATAGCGGGTGTATTCGCCGCTGCCGGTGATCGCGCTGACCTCTTCCTGGATCAGCGGAATGTCGGCCTTGCTCTCGGCATTGCCCAGCATCGCCATCGTCATCGCCAGTTCGCGGGCGCCCTGCACCCGGATGCAGCCATGGCTGAGCGCGCGGCTGTCCTGATTGAACAGGCCGCGTGCGGGCGTGTCATGGAGGAAGATCGCGTGCTCGTTGGGCATGTCGAGCTTCATCAGGCCGAGCGAATTGGTCGGACCCGGCTGCTGGACCACGGTGACCCAGCCGTTCTCGCCCTTGGTCGCGGCATAGCCTGCCGCGCGCGCCCAGCCGGGATTGCCCAGCACCTTGGCGCCCAGCCCCTCGCCCTTCACGATGCTCTGCGGCACGGTCCAGGTCGGGTTGAAGATGACGCCCTCGACCATTTCGGCGAGTTGCGGGGTAGCCGTGCGGCCCGGCTTGCCGACGATGGTGCGGTAGCTCTTGATGATGCGGTTGTTGACCGTCAGCCGCACCTTGTATTCGGGCACGTTGGTCAGGAGATAGCGCTTGCCGAGATCCTGACCCAGCCAGCGCCAGCGATCCATGTTGGCGCGGATCAGCTTGCGCCGCTTAGTGTCGCTCTTGGGCGTGGCGGCAAGCGCGTCACGCAGCTTGGCGTAATCGGGGTGGGTGGGGTTGAGGCTGGCCAGCGTGCCGGCGATGTCGCCGCTGTCGAGCGCGCGCTCCAGCATCCGGCCGCTCGGCAGCACGTCGGGGTCGGGATCGACGACGAACCACTGCCGCCGCGCTTCCATCGGCGTGCGCCCGTCGCGCAGGTCCTCGACCAGCCAGACGAAGATCTCGCTGGCGACGCGGTTCAGCGCATCGCCCTCGCCCACATCGATCGCGCTGCGCAGATCGGCGGCGTGATAGTCGGCAGGGACCAGCCCTTCTTCCGCCATGGTCGGAATGAAGGCGAGCAGCTTTTCCGCATCGGCGATCGACCACTCGCCAACCAGCGAAGGCACGTCCTGCACCTCTTCGGACGGCTCGAAGACGATCCCGTCGAAGCTTTCCTCGACGGTGGTGCGCGGCGTTGTCTGCGGCTGGGCGGGGCGCTGCTGCGTGTAATCGGGCATCTGCTCGCGAACCTTGGGCGGCTCTGCGGGAAGCAGGTTCTTCGGCTGGGCGGACACGCCCGTCGAGGCCATCAGGACCGCGCCGAGCGCGGCAGTCGTCGTCAGTAGGGTTTTCATAGGTTCCACCGTTAGCGGGCGCGATATTTCCATATCGGATGTGGGGGCCGATTTCCAGCATCGCGCATTACGGAACGCTGAATCTGATGACGTTCGCGTTGTCAGGGTCTAGTCGCCGGAACGATGAGCCAGCCCGCCTCGCCGCTTCGGCCCGTCCTGGCCACCGCTCTCGGCATCGCGCTCCTTTCGCTGATGGATGCGTTCATGAAGAACGCGGCGCTGGCGATGGGTGCCTACATGGCCGCGCTCGCCCGCGCGGGCCTCGCCTTCGCGATCGTCGCGCCGATCTGGCTCGCCCGTCGGTCGCGCTGGCCGAACGCGTCGGTGATGAAAGTCCATATGACGCGAGGCGTGGTCGGCGCGATGATGGCGCTGACCTTTTTCCTCGCGCTGACGAAACTGCCGCTGGCCCAGACGATCGCGATTTCCTTCATCGCGCCGATCATCTCGCTCTACCTTGCCGGCTGGCTGCTCGGCGAGACGATCCGGCCGCGCGCGATCTGGGGCGCGGTGCTAGGCATGGTCGGCGTGCTGGTCATCGTGGGTGGCAAGTTCGGGCGCGGCAACCTCGACGAGGATACCGCGCTCGGGCTTGCCGCAATCATGGTTTCCGCCCTGCTCTATGCCTGGAACCTCGTGCTGCAGAAGCAGCAGGCGATGGTGGCGAAGCCGGCCGAGGTCGCGACCTTCTACATGGGCACGGCCAGCCTCACATACCTTCTCGCCGCGCCGTTCCTTTTCGCCATGCCGCCGGTGGAAGCGTTTGGCGATGTCGGCGTAGCCGCCGTGCTCACAGTTGGCGGCGCCCTGTTGATGGCCTGGGCCTATGCGCGGGCCGAGGCACAAATCCTCGTGCCGCTGGAATATTCGGGCTTCCTCTGGGCTTCGCTGTTCGGCTGGCTGATGCTGGGGGAAGCGGTAACCGTAACGGCAATGTCCGGCGCGCTGTTGATCGTAGCAGGATGCTTCATCGCGACGACCCGGCGCCGAACGGAACAAAGCGCGATCTGATCGGGGTCTGGGCAACCGCGCGACCTCCCCTGTTCCCGATTCGCACCCTTGCAATTTCGCGCCATAGAGCGCAGGTGCGCCGCACAATTCCGCCGCATATGCGCACAAAGGCAGTTTGCGGCTCCATTTTCGAAAGGACGGATAAGCACGCATGACCCAGGTCGGCCAGGACACGCTCGGAACCCGCTCCACCCTCACGGTCGGTGGCAAGGACTACGCCTACTACTCCTTCGCGAAGGCGGCGGAGACGATCGGCGATGTATCGAAACTTCCGTTCAGCCTGAAGGTCCTCCTGGAGAACATGCTCCGCTTCGAGGATGGCGGTTTCACGGTGGGCAAAGAACACGCGCAAGCCATCGCGGACTGGCAGAAGAACCCCGCCACCGGCCAGGAAATCCAGTATCGCCCGGCACGCGTGCTGCTGCAGGATTTCACCGGCGTTCCCTGCGTGGTCGATCTTGCCGCCATGCGCGACGCGATCGCCAAGCTCGGCGGCGATACCGCCAAGATCAATCCGCAAGTGCCCGTCAATCTCGTGATCGATCACTCGGTCATGGTCGACGAATTCGGCCACCCCAAGGCGTTCGAGAAGAACGTCGAGCTCGAATACGCCCGCAATGCCGAGCGTTACGACTTCCTCAAATGGGGATCGAAGAGCTTCGAGAACTTCTCCGCCGTGCCGCCGGGCACCGGCATCTGCCACCAGGTGAATCTCGAATATATCGGCAAGGGCGTCTGGTCGTCGGAAGATCAGGACGGCAATCTCGTTGCCTATCCCGACACCTGCGTCGGCACCGACAGCCACACCACGATGATCAATGGGCTCGGCGTGCTTGGCTGGGGCGTCGGCGGGATCGAGGCAGAGGCCGCGATGCTCGGTCAGCCTATCTCGATGCTCATCCCCGAAGTCGTCGGCTTCAAGCTGACCGGCGCGCTCGCCGAGGGCGTGACCGCGACCGATCTCGTGCTGACCTGCGTCCAGATGCTGCGCGAAGTCGGCGTGGTCGGCCGTTTCGTCGAGTTCTATGGGCCGGGCGTCTCCAACCTTTCGCTCGCCGACCGCGCGACGATCGCCAACATGGCGCCCGAATACGGCGCGACCTGCGGCTTCTTCGGCATCGACGACAAGACCATCGACTACATGCGCCTGACCGGGCGCGACGAGCATACCCTTGAACTGGTCGAAGCCTACGCCCGTGAACAGGGCATGTGGTTCGAGCCGGACAACGAGCCGGTTTTCACCAAGACCCTGTCGCTCGACATGGACAGCGTGGTGCCAAGCCTTGCCGGGCCCAAGCGCCCGCAGGACAAGGTCGCGCTGCCGCAGGTGGACGAACTGTTCAATTCGGACCTCAAGTCGATCTACGGCAAGGATGCGCCGCTGCGGGTCAACGTGTCGGAAACTGATCACGACATCGGCGACGGCGACGTCGTGATCGCCGCGATCACAAGCTGTACCAACACCTCCAACCCCGACGTGCTGATCGCTGCCGGTCTCGTCGCCAAGAAAGCGCGCGAAAAGGGCCTGAAGCCCAAGCCGTGGGTCAAGACCAGCCTTGCCCCCGGATCGCAGGTGGTCACCGACTATCTGGTCAAGAGCGGGTTGCAGGACGATCTCGACGCCATGGGTTTCGACCTCGTCGGCTATGGCTGCACGACCTGCATCGGCAATTCCGGGCCGCTCGCCCCGCCGATAAGCAAGGCGATCAACGGCAACGATATCGTCGCCGCCAGCGTGCTATCGGGTAACCGCAATTTCGAGGGCCGCGTCTCGCCCGACGTGCGCGCCAACTTCCTCGCTTCTCCGCCGCTGGTGGTCGCCTATTCGATCCTCGGCACGGTGACGCGCGACATCACCGAGACCCCGCTGGGGCAGGACAGCCAGGGCAACGACGTGATGCTGGCCGATGTGTGGCCGAGCAATCAGGAAATCGCCGACCACCGCGCCGCCAATATCGACCGGCAGATGTTCGAGAGCCGCTATGCCAACGTCTATGACGGCGACGAGCACTGGCGCGCGATCCAGGTCGAGGCGTCCGACACCTATCGCTGGCAGCCGGGCAGCACCTATGTCGCGAGCCCGCCCTTCTTCGAGGACATGAGCATGACGCCGGCGCCGGTCGCCGACATCGTCGATGCCAAGCCGCTCGCGATCCTCGGCGATTCGACCACGACCGACCACATCAGCCCGGCCGGCTCGATCAAGGAAGATAGCCCGGCGGGCGAATACCTCAAGAGCCATCAGGTCGCGAAGGCCGACTTCAACTCCTACGGCTCGCGCCGCGGCAACCACGACGTGATGATGCGTGGCACCTTCGCCAATATCCGCATCCGGAACGAGATGGTGCCAGGCGTCGAAGGCGGCGTGACGACCTATGGTGGCAAGCAGATGCCGATCTACGACGCGGCGATGAAGCACAAGGAAGACGGCACGCCGCTGGTCGTGATCGCCGGCAAGGAATACGGCACCGGCTCCAGCCGCGACTGGGCGGCCAAGGGCACCATCCTGCTCGGTGTGCGCGCCGTGATCGTCGAAAGCTACGAGCGCATTCACCGCTCCAACCTGATCGGCATGGGCGTGCTCCCGCTGCAGTTCAAGGACGGGGACACGCGCCAGTCGCTCGGTCTGGGCGCCGACGACACCTTTTCCATCCACGGACTGGCGGACCTGACGCCGGGCCAGGATGTCGAGGTCGAGGTGACCCATGGCGACGGCTCGAAGGCGAACTTCACCGCCCAGTGCCGGATCGATACCGCGAACGAGATGGAATACTACAAGAACGGCGGGATCCTGCACTACGTCCTGCGGAAACTCGCCGCGGACTGATCAGGCACCGCACCGGCCCCGCTCTCGCCGCGCCGTTCGTTTGGATAGCGTGCGCTGGGGGGCGGGGCCGGTCGCTGTTAACGGGGAAACGATCGAGCGGACCGCGAAGGCCGAGACGCTGATTGGCGAAGAGCTGAAGCTCCTGCTCGATGCCAAGGTCTGTGCTGATTGAGGGATGCCGAAAGCGCGAGAGTTGACGCCCCATTGGCTGGTTTAGACACGAACGTCATTTACGCCGATACTGGACGCCTTGTCATGCTCTATGGCGGCAGCGCATGACTGCCAGCGATCGCCGCGCGGAACCCGCCTATGCCCGGAGCAAAGCACCCCTCATCTGGCAGGGGGGATCACTGCGTAAACGGATGCAGCCTACCCGCAAATCGCCAACGAACTGTCCGACAATCTCCGCAACCTGATGGCGCGCGAGCGTCCTAGACGGCCGGGGTACCCTTCCGGCGGCGGCGCAGCAGCGCGAAGGCGGCGATGCCGAACAGCGCCATCATCGGCGGTTCGGGAACCTCGGTGCCGCTGGTCGTGCTGGTCGAAGTGCTCGGCGTGCAGTTCTTGTAGCCGTTGCAGCCGCTGGTCGACGAACTGGTCGAGCTCGACGTGGAACTGGAGGTTGAGCTGGAAGTCGAGGACGAGGTCGAACTGCTGGTCGACGAGCTCGAGCTGGTGCTCGAGGTGATGTTGCCCGACGTCGAGGTGGTGGTCGACTGGTTCTGGTTTTGATTCTGGTTGATGTCGCCGGAGCTGGTGACGTTGCCGGAACTGGTCGAGGTGGAGGAACTGCTGGTCACCGAGCCGGTCGAGGTCGACACCTGACCGGTCGACGTTGAAACCTGTCCCGTCGAAGTCGAAGTGGAACTGCCACCGCTCGAATTCTCGATGTCGATATCGATGCCGCCGTCGAACCCGCCGGTCGATGTCGTGGTCGTGGTTGTCGTGGTCGAGCTCTGGTTCTGCCCCTGACCTTGCCCCTGCTCCTGACCGAGATTGTTGGTGGTGTTCACGACGACGCTGCCACCACCCGAGCCGCCGCCAAAGAAGCCTCCGAAGAAACCTCCGCCGAAGCCACCGCCTCCGCCGAAGCCGCCCGATCCCCCAACCGGTATCGAGCGCACCGCTCCGCTGCCGCCGGCGATGGGCAGCGATTCGGGAAGCGGGGGAACGGGAACCGGCGCCAACGCGGTCCGATAGACCGGGGGGCAGATATTGTCGGGCTGATAGGCGGCCTGAGGCGAGGTCGCGGGAACGCAGACCGCCTCCCGGGGAATGGTGCGAGCAGCGGGCACCGAACGTGCCGCACGCGGCGGCGCGGGGCGCGCCTGCTTCACGTAGCGCGGTTTGGCGGGCGTCTCGCCCTTGACCGACTTGTAGGACGGGGCGTCGGCGACCGGCTTCTCCGCGACGTGCACGGCACCGCCTGCCAGAAGCGCGCCGCCGGCCGCCGTGGCCGACAGTTTCGCAAGTGCTCCCTTGACCGACATCGCTAATCCACCTCTGCTTGGGCCTGACGACTTCCGTCTGTCTGCCTCTGGTCCCCGATCAAACGAATCCCTCGACAGGAATTCGCTCGTCTCGTCCTTCGCGTTGTTACGGCTAAAAGTAAACTTTTCGCAGAATGGCGAGCGCTTCGCCCGCCATGTCCCGCCACGGGACCTGTCGACGGGCGAACCTTACCCGGATTTCAGCCCTCCTCGTCGAACAGACCTTCCTGCCGCCCGGCGACGGGGCCGGACATCCCCAGATGCCGCCATCCAACGTCGTTGAGGCAGCGCCCGCGCGCGGTCCGCGCGATCAGGCCGAGCTGGATGAGATAGGGTTCGATCACCTCCTCCACCGTGTCGCGCGGCTCGGACAGGCCGGCCGCGAGCGTCTCCACACCCACCGGCCCGCCCTTGTAGGTGGTCGCGATCATGGTGAGATAGCGCCGGTCCATCGCATCAAGCCCGAGCGAATCCACCTCGAGCCGGGTCAGCGCCTCGTCCGCCACGCGGGCTGTCACCGTGCCTTGGCCGAGCACATGGGCGAAGTCCCGCACCCGGCGCATCAGTCGTCCGGCAACGCGCGGCGTCCCGCGTGAACGTCGGGCGATCTCGCGCGCCCCGCCCTCGTCGATGGCCATGCCGAGCAGGCCCGCCCCGCGCGTGACGACGCGCAGCAGCTCGTCCTCGGTGTAGAAGCTCAGGCGCACGGGAATGCCGAAGCGATCGCGCAGCGGCGTCGTCAGCAGGCCCTGCCGCGTCGTCGCACCGACCAGAGTGAAGGGCGGCAAATCGATCCGCACGCTGCGCGCCGAAGGCCCCTCGCCGATGATGATGTCGAGCGCGCGGTCCTCCATCGCCGGATAGAGCACTTCCTCCACCACCGGGTTGAGGCGGTGTATCTCGTCGATGAAGAGGACGTCGTTGGGCTCGAGATTGGTAAGCAGCGCGGCAAGATCGCCAGCCTTCGCTATCACCGGACCGCTTGTGGCACGGAAGCCGACGCCGAGCTCCTTGGCGACGATCTGCGCGAGCGTGGTCTTCCCGAGGCCGGGGGGGCCGAAGAACAGCACATGGTCCATCGCCTCACCTCGCGACCTTGCCGCATCGACGAAGACCCGCAAGTTCTCGCGCGCCGCCTTCTGCCCGACGAACTCGCCGAGCGATTTGGGCCGCAACGCCGAGTCGGGGTCGTCCGGCTGACGGGCGGGCGTGTGGAGAGGGACGGGGTCGACCATCAGAACGGGTTCACCGGATGATCTTGCCACTGACGCGGGGCATGGACGGGATAGTGGTCGCCAGGGATGGCGATCGACTTACGCATCGGTCGGGTCCTTTCCTCGAAACCGGTCGATCGCCCAGATGGCGAGGAGCCAGACGAACGCGAGCATGAACTGGTAGAGCGGTGCGAAGAGGAAGACGAGGCCGCCTTGCGCGTCCGGAGCGGCGATGAACGCGGTGTGGTAATATGCGGCGACACCCAGGATCGCGACCACGATCGCACCGACACCTTTCGCGGTCGCTCGGCGCTTGCCGAAACACAGCAGCGCCACCGGTGCGAGCGCCAACAGCATGAAGGGGATCGACATGAGGAACCAGCCGGCCTCGCTCGGCCGGCCCATCGAGACCATCACGAACCCGACCACCAGCGCGTAGACTGCGAGGATGGCGATGCGCCAATCGGTCTTCGGCAGGCTCATCCCGCCGCCTTCTTCAGCGCGATGCGGATGAGGTCGCCCTCGCTGGCGCCCTCGCCCAGCTCGCCCTGCGCGGCGGCGACGGCGCGGGCGGCGACGGCGGGCTTGAAACCGAGGTTCTCGAGCGCGCTGACCGCATCGGCGCTCGCCCCGCCAGCTGGTGCGGCCCCTACGCTCGCCGCGCCATCGCCCGGGAGCGCGCCCGCCTTGTCCTTCAACTCGTTGACGATCCGGCTCGCGAGCTTGGGGCCGACGCCATTCGCCCGCGCGACCATCGCGGCATCGCCATTGGCGCAGGCGCGCTGCACCTCACCGGTCGACAGCGCGGAGAGGATCGCCAGCGCCACCTTGCTGCCCACGCCCTGAACCTGGGTGAGCAGGCGGAACCAGTCCCGCTCCGCCGCCTCGGCGAAGCCCAGAAGGCGCATGTCGTTCTCGCTCACCTGCAGATCGGTGAAGACGGTGCAGCCCTCACCCACCTCCCCCAGCGCGGCGAGCGTCTTGGACGAGCAATGGACGAGATAGCCGACCCCGGCGACGTCGATCACCGCCCAGTCGGCTCCGGTTTCGTCGAGCAGCCCTTTCAGCTTTGCTATCATCTGCCTGTATCAATCCCGTCGCATGGCCGTTTGAGCGCGGTTTGTTCCTGCCCCAGCAGCGCGGTTTTGACCAGTGCTGCGTTGCGTTCATGCCCGGAAGTGCGCAGCTGAACAGGTGTTACACGGTCCAGAAGAGGAAAAACACGAAGCGGGGCGAGCCTTCCGGGATGCGGACCATGCGGGCGGCGAAACGGAACACGAGCGTCGATCATCGCGCCTCCATGACAGAAACCGGCCGGGTAGGAAAATCGCTCAACCCGCCGGTTCGACAGCGGCTCGACACCGGCCCGCCCCGCGTTATGACAGCGCCATGAGCTGGAACACCTTCGGTCGCGCCCTGCGCTTCACCACCTGGGGCGAAAGTCACGGACCCGCGATCGGCGCGGTGGTCGATGGTTGCCCTCCGGGGCTCGACCTCGCCGAGGCGGACATCCAGCCCTTTCTCGACGCGCGACGTCCCGGCCAGAACCGCTTCACCACCCAGCGGCAGGAGCCCGACGCTGTGCGCATCCTGTCGGGCGTGTTCGAGGGGCGCACGACCGGCACGCCGATCTCGCTGCTGATCGAGAACACCGACCAGCGATCGAAGGACTATTCGGAGATCGCCAACGCCTACCGCCCCGGCCATGCCGACTATGCCTATGACGCAAAATACGGGCTGCGCGACTATCGTGGCGGGGGGCGGTCGAGCGCGCGGGAAACGGCGATGCGAGTGGCGGCGGGCGCGGTGGCGAGGCTGGTCCTGCCCGAAGTGTCGATCAGCGCCTACGTCACCGAGATCGGCGGCGATGCGATCGATCCATCGAGTTTCGACGCGACGGAAATCGGCAACAATCCCTTCTGGTGTCCCGACGCGGAGGCTGCGAAACGCTGGGAGGAGCTGGTGTCGGAAGCGCGGCTCGCCGGATCGAGCCTTGGGGCGGTGGTCGAGTGCGTGGCCGAGGGCGTGCCCGCAGGCTGGGGCGCGCCGCTCTATGCCAAGCTCGACGCCGATCTCGCCGCGGGGTTGATGGGCATCAATGCGGTGAAGGGCGTGGAGATCGGCGAAGGCTTCGGCGCAGCACGGCTGCGCGGCGAGGACAATGCCGACCCCATGCGCCCCGGCGCGAACGGCCCGGATTTCGCCAGCAACCACGCTGGCGGCATCGTGGGCGGCATCTCCACCGGCCAGCCGGTGGTGTGCCGCGTGGCTTTCAAGCCGACCAGCTCGTTCTTCACCCCGGTCGAGAGCGTCACGCGCGACGGCGAGGCGGCGCAGGTGCGCACGAAGGGCCGCCACGACCCCTGCGTCGGCATTCGCGGCACCCCGGTGGTCGAAGCGATGATGGCGCTGGTGCTGGCCGATCACAAACTGCTGCACCGGGCGCAATGCGGAGGCGACTGATCGCCACTTTCGAAATGTTCCAACAAATTGATTGATTATTCCGATGTTCGCAATCGCACAAATCGGCTTTTGTGCAGCGCGATAAGCCCTATCTGACACCCACGAGTTTCAACCCGAACACGGAGAAAACCATGGGTATCATCGGAAGCCAGATCAAACCGTTCAACGCCACCGCCTTCAAGGCCGGCGAAGATTTCTATCAGGTCAGTGACGAGGACGTGCGCGGCAAGTGGGCCGTGTTCTTCTTCTACCCGGCCGACTTCACCTTCGTCTGCCCGACCGAGCTCGAAGACCTCGGCGAGCATTACGACACGCTGCAGAAGCTCGATGTCGAAGTCTATGGCGTCAGCACCGATACGCATTTCAGCCACAAGGCCTGGCATGACACGTCGGAGCGTATCGGCAAGCTGAAGTTCCCGTTCCTCGGCGACCAGCTCCACATGCTGTCAAAGAATTTCGACGTCCTGCGCGAAGACATGGGCCTTGCCGACCGCGCGACCTTCGTCGTCGATCCGGACGGCGTGATCCAGATCATGGAACAGACCTGCGAAGGCGTCGGCCGCAATGCGAACGAGCTCGTCCGCAAGATCCGCGCCGCGCAGTATGTCCGCAACAACCCCGGCCAGGTCTGCCCGGCGGCGTGGGAAGAAGGCAGCGATACGCTGGCTCCCTCGCTCGACCTCGTCGGCAAGATCTGAGCCCTGACGAAGTGCGCACCGGCCCGCCTCCGGCCGGAAGCGCCTGAAGAGCCCGAGGTCCACCTCGGGTCGCTGGAAGGCCCGGAGCACCCCCCTCCCCCGCTCCGGGCCTTTTGGCTTTTTTTGCCGGACCCATCCTCGACCATCGTACCTGACGGAAAACCGACCATGCTCGACGCCAACATGACCAAGCAGCTCGAAACCTATCTCGCCAATCTGCGCGAGCCGGTGGAACTGGTCGCCACGCTGGGCGAAGGCGCCAAGAGCGAGCAGACGCGCGAACTCCTGAGCGAGATTGCGGCGCTACACGACATGGTCGATGCGCAATTCGACGGCGACGACGCGCGCAGGCCGAGCTTCATCATCCGGCGCGCGAGCGATCCGCAGAAATGGGTCCGCTTCGCCGGCCTGCCGATGGGCCACGAATTCACCTCGCTGGTGCTCGCCTTACTGTGGGCGGGCGGGCACCCGCCCAAGGTCGATGCCGACCTCCTCGAACAGGTCCGCGGCCTTGAAGGCGATTTCGAGTTCGAGATGTATTTCTCGCTCTCGTGCCACAACTGCCCCGACGTGGTGCAGGCACTGACCCTGATGGCGCTGGAAAATTCGCGCATCACCGCCACGCTGATCGAGGGCGGCACCTTCCAGGACGAGGTCGATGCCCGCGAGGTGATGGCCGTGCCCGCCACCTTCCTCAACGGCGAGCCGTTCTACAACGGCAAGATGGAACTGGCCGAAATCCTCGCCAAATTGGACACCGGCAGCGACGCCAAGGCGGCCGAGAAGATGGCCGCCAGGGACGCGTTCGAGGTTCTGGTGATCGGCGGCGGACCCGCCGGTGCAGGTGCTTCCATCTACACCGCGCGCAAGGGCTTTTCGACCGGCATCGCCGCGGAACGCTTCGGCGGGCAGTTGCACGACACGCTCGGCATCGAGAACCTGCCCGGCACCCCCTACACCGAAGGGCCGAAGCTGGCCGGGGAGCTCGAGCGGCATGTCGGCGAATACGACATCGACCTGATGAACCTCGCCCGCGCGGTGAAACTGGTGCCAGCCAGAGAAGAGGGTGGCCTCCACACCGTCGAATTCGGCAATGGCGGCAAGTTGCGGACGCGCAGCCTGATCCTTTCGACCGGCGCGCGCTGGCGCAATCTCGGCGTGCCCGGCGAGGCGGAGTATCGCAACAAGGGCGTTGCCTATTGCCCTCATTGCGACGGTCCGCTGTTCAAGGGCAAGCGGATCGCGGTGATCGGCGGCGGCAATTCCGGCGTCGAGGCGGCGATCGACCTTGCCAAGATCGTCGGCCATGTGACCCTGATCGAGTACGACGACAAGCTGCGCGCCGACGAAGTTCTGCAGAAGAAGCTCCGCAGTCTGAGCAATGTCGAGATCGTCACCAGTGGCCAGACGACCGAGGTTACCGGCAATGCCGGCAAGGTCGACGGCCTCAAGGTCAAGGATCGCAAATCGGATAACGAGCGGCATATCGAACTGGAGGGCGTGTTCGTCCAGATCGGCCTCGTCCCCAACACCGAATGGCTGGAGGGTTCCAGCTTGCAACTTTCGAAGCACGGCGAGATCGTGACCGACGAGGAGGGCCGGACCAACCTGCCCGGCATCTTCGCGGCGGGTGACGTGACCACGGTGCCCTACAAACAAATCGTGGTTGCCATGGGCGAAGGATCGAAGGCCGGGCTTTCCGCCTTCGACTATCTCATCCGCACCGAACCGGTCGAGGCGATCGCCCAAGCCGCTTGAGGGGTGCCGAACGCTTCGCCGCATTTGCGCCACGGTCGATTAATTAAACCCAATTAATCGATTGGACGAATTACCGGGCAGTGTTCATTCTCACCGTCATAGAAGCGATTCATCTCCGAGTCGCTCGTTTGACGGAGAGAGATCATGGACGCCAAGACAGGTTCCATTTCGGGCGGCTGCCCGTTCACCGGCGACAACGACATGCGCAAGCTGTTCGGTCGCACCAACCGCGACTGGTGGCCCGACAGCCTCGACCTCGGCCCGCTGACCCAGCATGGGCAGACGGTCGACCCGATGGGCGAGGATTACGATTACTGCGAGGCGTTCAACGCGCTCGATTACACGAGCCTCAAGGAAGACCTGAAGGCGCTCATGACCGATAGCCAGGAATGGTGGCCGGCAGACTATGGCCATTACGGCCCCTTCTTCATCCGCATGGCCTGGCACGCGGCGGGCACCTATCGCACCGGCGACGGGCGGGGCGGCGCTTCCAGCGGGCAGCAGCGCTTCGCTCCGCTGAATTCCTGGCCGGACAACGGCAATCTCGACAAGGCCCGGCGCCTGCTGTGGCCGATCAAGAAGAAATACGGCAAGCACATCAGTTGGGCCGACCTCTTCGTCCTCACCGGCAACATGGCGATCGAGAGCATGGGCGGCCCCGTCTTCGGCTTCGGCGGCGGACGCAAGGACGTGTTCGAACCCGAGACGGTCTACTGGGGCACCGAGGAAGAGTGGGTCGACGAAGGCGTCGCCACCCGCATCATTCCCGACGAAGGCAAGGCGCTCGAGAACCCGCTCGCGGCGATCCAGATGGGTCTCATCTACGTCAATCCCGAAGGCCCGGGCGGCAATCCGCACGATGCCGAGGGCATGGCCCGCGACATGCGCGAAACCTTCGCCCGGATGGCGATGAACGACGAGGAAACCGTCGCGCTGACCGCCGGGGGCCACGCCTTCGGGAAGTGCCACGGGGCCAAGCCCGCCGACACGTTCGGCAAGGCGCCCGAGGGCGAAAACCTGCACACGATGGGCTTCGGCTGGCTTACCGATCCCGAGGAGATCGGCAAGGGCCATATCACCACTTCGGGCATCGAGGGGGCATGGACGCCGAACCCGACCGAGTGGGGCAACGACTATTTCCGCCTGCTGTTCAAATACGAATACGAGCTGACGGAAAGCCCGGCCGGGGCGAAGCAGTGGACGCCGATCGATCCGGAAGAAGCCGATATGGCGCCGGACGCGCGGGACCCGAACAAGAAGGTCCCTACCATCATGACCACCGCCGACATGGCGCTGAAGCGCGATCCGGAATATCGCAAGATATCCGAACGCTTCCGTGACGATCAGGCCGCGCTCGACGATGCCTTTGCCCGTGCCTGGTTCAAGCTGACCCACCGCGACATGGGCCCCAAGGTTCGCTATCTCGGCCCGGACGTGCCCTCGGAGGACCTGATCTGGCAGGACCCGATCCCCGCCGGAAAGGAGGCCTCCCCCAGCGCGGTCGCCGACTTCAAGGCCAAGGTACTCGACAGCGGCCTGACCGTCGCCGAACTGGTCCGCACGGCATTTGCCTCGGCCTCGACCTACCGCAAGAGCGACCATCGCGGCGGGGCCAACGGCGCCCACATCCGGTTCGACGAAATCAAGAACTGGGACGTCAACGACGCTGCCGAGATCGACAAGGTCCTCGGCAAGCTCGACGGCTTGCGCGGCGACATGTCGATGGCCGACGCCATCGTCCTCGCTGGTGCGGCCGCGGTCGAGAAGGCGGCGAAGGATGGCGGCTTCGACATCGAGGTGCCGGTTTCGACCGGGCGCGGCGATGCGACCGAGGACCAGTTCGACTCCGAGAGCTGGGAACCGCTCGAGCCCTTCGCCGACGGCTTCCGCAATTATCTGCGGACCAAGGCCACGGTGAAAACCGAGGACATGCTGATCGACCGGTCCGACCTTCTCAACCTGTCGGTGCCCGAGATGACAGCGCTGCTCGGCGGGATGCGCGTGCTCGGCGCGGTCAGCAAGCACGCCGACCATGGCGACACGATCGGTGTCCTGACGGAAAAGCCGGGCGTGCTCTCCAACGATTTCTTCGTGAACCTGCTCGACATGGGCACGGCGTGGGAAGTGGTCGACGAGAGCGGGGACGAGGAATTCGTCGGTCGCTGCCGCCTGAAGGGCGAGGAGAAGTGGCGCGCCACGCGCACCGATCTCGTCTTCGGCTCCAACTCGCAGCTGCGCGCCGTCGCCGAAGTCTATGCCGAGGACGGCAACGAGGAAAAGTTCGCGCGCGACTTCGTCAAGGCTTGGACCAAGGTCATGGAAGCCGACCGCTTCGACCTCGAATATGCGAAATACCACAAGTAAGGCGGCAAAGCCTTTCGGGTAGCGAGAAGCCCCCGGCAGCCACGGTTGCCGGGGGCTTTTTCGCGGACGACGCTACGCCGATCAGTCCTGCTTGACGCTTTCGCGATCCCAGAAGCGCAGCTTGCCGCATTGCGCGATGAAGTCCTTCGCCGCGCTCTCTCCCGCTGATACGTCGACAAAGCCGTCGTCCATCCAGTTCCAGACGCCGGCCGTTTCGAACAGCGGCTGGACGGCAGGAACATAGGCGACGAATTTCGCATGGGCAAAAGCATCGTTGACGAAGTCGATGCTTGGTTTGTCGGTATTGTAGCGCTTGGCGGATGCCTCGCTCATCACCACCGCCACGGCATCGTAAACCACCGATGGTCCGCCATCGATCTTCTCGTCCGCTTCCATCATCGTGCCGTCGGACAGCTTCGCGCCGGCGACATGCGGCGCTATGATTTCCGCCATGGCACCCGCGCCTTCGGCCGCCTGCTTCAGCGCATTGACGATGTCGGCATCCGCACCTTCGGCAATGTAGATGCCGAGCTTGCGGCCCTTGAAGCTATCCGGTCCGTTCTTGAGGATCGATAGCGCCGGGCTTTCAGGCAGGTCCGATATCGGCTGGCGCGCGAACGGCACCTTCTCCGGCAATTCCGGCAGGCCGATCCCGTCGCTCACCTTCTGCGCCAGCCCTTCGTCGATGTGCAGCAGATGGCCGACCATCCGCTTGCGGATGCTCATACGCTCGACCTTGGACAATTCGAACGTGAGCGCATTGGCCATGTGCGTCTGCTCGATCGGCGTCTGGGAGACGTAGAACTGACGCGCCTGGCTGTAATGGTCTGCGAAAGTCTCGCTGCGAACGCGCATCTTGGGCCCTTCGACCGGAGCCTGGTAGCTCTGGAACCCGCGCACCGGACAGGCCCGCGGCCCCCGGTCCTCTTCGGCACCGTCGCCATCGCCCCAGCTGTTGGGCTCGTAATTCACCCGCCCCTTGGGGTTGGTCATCGCCATGTGGCCGTCCTGCTGGAAATGCCGCACGGGGCATTTGGGCGCGTTGATCGGCAAATGGGTGAAGTTGGGTCCGCCGAGCCGCTTCAACTGCGTGTCGAGATAGCTGAAGTTGCGACCCTGCAGCAGCGGATCGTCCGAATGGTCGATGCCCGGCACTATGTTCTGCGTGCAGAAGGCGACCTGCTCCGTTTCCGCGAAGAAATTGTCGACATTGGCATCGAGGGTCAGCGTCCCGATGATTTCGACCGGGACCTGTTCTTCCGGAATGATCTTGGTCGCGTCGAGCACATCGAACTCGAACTGTCCGGCGAATTCCTCGTCGAACACCTGGATGCCGAGATCCCATTGCGGGAAGTCGCCGGCATCGATTGCATCCCACATGTCGCGCCGATGGAAATCGGGATCCATCCCGTTGACCTTCAGCGCCTCGTTCCAGATGACCGACTGCAGACCCAGCTTCGGCTTCCAGTGGAATTTGACGAAATGGCTTTCGCCTTTCTCGTTGACCAGGCGGAATGTGTGGACGCCGAAGCCTTCCATGAAGCGGAAGCTGCGCGGGATCGTGCGATCCGACATGATCCACATGATCATGTGCATCGATTCCGGGCTGAGGCTGATGAAATCCCAGAAATTGTCGTGCGCGGTCTGCGCCTGGGGGAAGCCGCGATCCGGCGCCGGCTTGGCCGCGTGAATCAGATCGGGGAACTTGATCGCGTCCTGAATGAAGAAGACCGGGATGTTGTTGCCGACAAGGTCCCAATTGCCTTCCTTGGTGTAAAACTTGGTCGCGAACCCACGCACGTCGCGCGCAAGATCGGGCGAGCCCTTGTTCCCGGCGACAGTCGAGAAACGCGTGAATGTCGGCGTCTTGACCCCTTCCTCGTTGAAGATCGCCGCACGCGAATATTGCGGAATGGCCTTCTTCAGTTCGAAATGTCCGTGCACGCCATAACCGCGCGCATGGACCACACGTTCGGGAATTCGCTCGTGATCGAAATGGAAAATCTTTTCGCGCGCGATCTGGTCTTCGAGCAGCTGTGGCCCGCGCGGGCCTGCGGTCAGCCAGTTCTGGTCATCGGCAATCGGATGACCTTGCGCGGTGGTCATCACGTCGTCGTCCCCGCGCGGCTTCTGATGGTTGGCGCCCCCGTCCGAAAGCTGGAATTCGTCGGCCATATCGTGCTCCGTCTGTTAAGTGCTCTCCCCGGCAACGGGTGGGCGGCACTCGAGTTGCCATGCGGGTAAATTAAATTGCCCTAACAATTCTTGATCGGAACGGCCGTCAGCGCTCCTTTCGCAGCACGATGTAGAGCGCACCTTCGCCGCCATGGCGGATATGGGCGCGGCGCACGGCGGCGATGGCCGAACGATGTTCGCTCGCGGCAAGCCAGTCGAGCACCTTGGCCCGGATCGCCCCGCGCTTCGTCCCCCGATCTGCCGGGTCGACCGGGCGCGGCTTGCCCGCAATGAGCAGGATGGTTCGCGCCCCCACCGCGCGGGCCTGCGCCACCCCGCCCATCAGGCGATTGTAGGCGGCGTCGAGACCGTGGCCGTGCAGGTCGAGAGTGAAGTCGGGCGAGATGCTGCCCGCTTTGAGCCTGCGGTCCCATTGCGAGTCGAGATTGCCGTGCGGGCGCGGGGCTGGCGGAGGCGGCGCTGGCGGCGTCCTGACCGGAGCCATGCGCGCCTTCTTCGGCTGCGCGGGCGGGGGCATTGCGATGGCCTTGGCGACTGTCGCCGGTTCGGGCCGGCTTGCGCCGCGAGGCCGGAGCGGCTTCGGGTCGAGCCGCTTCACCGTCGCCGCAACCTGCTCCCACGCCGCCGCCTCGGCCTCGCTCAACCCGCGCGGATGGCTCATCGCCGGCCGAGGCGGGCGAGCGTTCCCTTGGGCAGCAGGATCAGCGCCTCCCCGCGTCCACTCATGCCGCCGGCAATTTCGCGTGCGTCGCCGCCATTGCCCCAGAAAGTGTCGAAGCGGTTGGGTCCCCGTATCGCGCCGCCGGTGTCCTGCGCGATCCACAAACCGTCCGCCACGTCGCGGTCGAGGTTTAGCCAGACCGGCGCGCCATAGGGGACGTAGGCGGGATCGACCGCGACGCTGCTACCCCGCCGTACCGGAACGCCGATCGAGCCGAGCGGTCCGCCCAGCCCATCGGGATCGGGCAGTTCGCGGAAGAATATCCAGCTGCGATTCTTGCGCATGATCGCCCGCCCCTCGTTCGGATAATCGCGCAGATACTGGACGATACCCTGCATGGAGGTGGCATAACCGGTATTGCCGCCGATCAGCCCGCGCTCGCGCATCAGCGCGCCGATACCGACATATTCGCGCCCGTTCTGACCAGCATAGCCGATCCGCATCAGCGACCCGTCGGGCAGGCGCAACAGGCCCGAGCCCTGGATCTGGAGGAAGAACATTTCGATCGGATCGGCCGCCCAAGCGATCTCTAGCCCGCGATTGGCCAGCGCGCCCGCCTCGATCTCCGAGCGTTCATAGAAGGGTACGAAGCGCCCGGAGGCATCGCGGCGGCCCAGCGGCGCGCGCCCGGTCCGCTCAGCGGGCGCGATGTCGTCGTGCCAGTCGCGCACGAGTTCGGGCGGGACCATGTAGACCGGGACCTCGTAGCCGGGGCGCCGGGTGCGGCTGCCGAGTATCTCGGGCTCGAAATAGCCGGTCGCGAAGGCGCGGCCATCGCCGATGCGCGCCGTCTCGAAATGAGTGGCGAAAAAACGCGCCGCGTCGGTCGGCGCCCAGCGCACGGCGTCGGCGCAGGCCGCCTGCCAGTCGGTGGGCTGCGTCAGTCCGGTCTGGTCGGTGCGGCGAAGGAGCTGCGGGCAGGATTCGCGAAAGGAGAACAGCGCGGTGCGCGCATCTTCCGCTCCGATGCCAAGCGCCGCGACGCCCGGCCCCGGCGTGGCGTTGGTGGGAAGCGGAGGAGGCGGCAGCGTCGGCTGTTGCGGCGCGGGCTGCGTAATTGGCGGCGCGGGCGTACCCGGCCGGGGTACCTGTCCTTCGGGTATCATCCGGCCGCAACCCGCAAGCAGGACCGCGAGAGCCAGAGCAAGTGATCTGCGCATGAGCCCTCCGCGCCCTTCGTGTAAGGGGATCAGCCCTCGTCGGTCTCGTCGAGCTTCCAGTCGGGACCGGCCGAATCGACGTTGCGCATGAATGTCCAGGCGTCGCGGCTCTCGATCGCATCGTCGAGCGAACCGGCAATGGCATTGCCGTCACTGTCGCGCGTGACCGAAGCGATGTCGGAGACGAACAGCACGGTGACCCGCGCGATGCGCCCGTCGAGATCGGCGGCCTTCACGGTGGCGTCCTCGATCCGGATCAGGCGATTGTCGAGCGTCTCGCCCGCCGCCTCGCGGGCGTCGATCGCCGTGGCGAAGCTCTGGTAGACATCGTCGTCGCACAATTCGCGCAGCGTGTTCTTGTCGCCCTGCCAGAAGGCTTCGAGGATCATGCCGTAGGCGCCCTTGGCCCCTTCGACGAAACCGATCAGGTCGAACTGCGGATCGGCTGCGGCGATGGCGCGCACGCCCTGTTCGACGCCGGCGGGTACGTTGCCGGTCTGGAGCCGTGCCTGCGGCATGGCGGGCGGCGCTGCACGTGCTTCGTCCCCCGCCGCATTCTCGCGGTCGAAGCGATGGGGGATCGGCTCCTCCTCGTGTTCCGCACGGCGGCCGAGCACCGAATAGAGGCGCAGGCCCAGAAATGCGGCGACCATGGCGAGGATGACGATTTCGACTATCACTTTACAGCACCTGCGAATTTACGATCCTGCGCCGAAGCGCCGGAGTTCCTGTTACTGCCCGAGATAGGCGCGAATATCAAACGAACAAGCGCGCGATCGGTTGCGGCTGCGTCACCTCGCATCGCCCCTCTCGCGCGTCCTCCCATGCCATTGCCCCGCATTGCCGCAGGTGCTAGGCGCGCCCACCTACCGAAAGGGTCGGCCACCGCCGCTCCGACACGGCATTCAGAAACAGAAAAGCACGGAACCGACATGGCCGACGAAGGCGACATCCTGACCGACACCAATCCCGATCCCGCAGCCGGTGCCAACGGTGCCGACCGGAACCCCGCCGCCGGGATCATCTCGCAATATATCAAGGACATGTCGGTCGAGAACCCCAACGCGCCGGCGTGCTACCAGTGGACCGACCAGCCGCAGATCGACCTGCAGTTCAACATCGGCGCCAACCGCGTGAGCGACGAGGTGCACGAGGTTGAGCTGAAGATCACCGCGACCGCCAAGTCGGAAAAGGGCAATCTCTACCTCATCGACCTCAGCTATTGCGGTCTCGCCGGAATCCGCAATCTGCCCGACGAGCACGCCCATGCCTTCCTCTATGCCGAGGCGCCGCGCATCCTCTTCCCGTTTGCCCGGCGCGTCCTGTCGGATGCCACGCGCGATGCGGGCTTTCCGCCGCTGATGCTCGACCCGATGGATTTCGGCGCGCTCTACCAGCAGCAGCTTCAGGCGCGGGCGCAGCAGGATCAGCAGGCACAGGGCGGCATGATGAACCCGCCTTCGGGCGAAGCCTGACCTCTCCTCGCGCCTAGCGGTGGCAGGATGACGGGGCCGATCGTCTCCGAACGGTCCGCAGGAGGATCGGCTGCCCGGGCTTTCGGGGCGGAGCGATGAAGCTCGTCCGGGCGCTCGGTTCGATCGGCGGGCTGACACTAGCCAGCCGGGTGCTGGCGCTGGTGCGCGATGCGTTGCAGGCGCGTTATGTCGGTGCGGGCTTCGCCTCCGACGCCTTCCTCGTCGCATTTCGCCTGCCCAACATGTTCCGCGCCCTCTTCGCCGAGGGGGCGTTCTCGGCCGGGTTCATTCCGATGTTCAACCGCCGCGTCGCCGAGGGCGGCGGGCGCGGGGCGGGCGCCGATTTTGCCGAGCGCACTCTGGCGCTGCTGCTACCGGTGCTGGTGGTCTTCACCATCGCACTGATGATCGCCGCCTGGCCGCTGACCTATGCGCTGTCGGGCGGGTTCAACGATCCCTCCCCGGCGCAGTTCAGCTATGCGGTGATGCTGTCGCGGATCACCATTCCCTATCTGCTGATGATCTCTCTGGTCTCGCTGCTGGGCGGGATCCTCAACTCGCTCGAGCGGTACTGGGTCAACGCCGCCGCACCGATCCTGCTCAACGTCGCGATGGTGACCGGTCTCGCGCTGTTCCACGGCGAGGACCCTTACGAAACCGCGCTGGTGCAGGCTCTTTCGGTTACCGCGGGCGGCGCGTTGCAGTTGATCTTCCTCATCTGGGGCTGCCGCCGGGCGGGCATCTCGCTCAAGCTGCGCCGCCCCCGGATCGACCCGGAGATGAAGCGGCTGTTCTCGCTGATCCTGCCCGCCGCGGCCGGGGCCGGAGCGACACAGATCAACCTTCTCGTCTCGACCGCGCTGGCGGGCAGCCTGCTGGCACCGGGCGCGATCACCTATATCTATTTCGCCGACCGGCTGAACCAGCTGCCGCTCGGGCTGATCGGGATCGGCCTCGGCACGATTCTGCTGCCGACGCTTTCGCGCCTGCTGGGCGAGGGCAAGGACGAGGCGGCGATGCACACTCAGAACCGGGGGATCGAACTGGCGCTGTTCCTGACCCTGCCCGCGACCATCGCCTTCCTGACGATTTCCGAACCGATCGTGCGCGGCCTGTTCCAGTATGGCGAGTTCAGCGCCGCCGATACCGAGGCAACCGCGCTGGTGCTCGCCGCCTTCTCGCTCGGCCTGCCCGCCTATGTGCTGATCAAGGTGCTGACGCCCGGCTTCTACGCGCGACACGACACGAAGACGCCGGTGCGTTTCGCCATGATTGCGATCGCGGTGAACATCGTCGGCAATCTCTCTCTAATCCCGACCATCGGCTATCTCGGCCCGCCTCTGGCGACCGCTGTTTCGGCGACTCTGAATGCGGGGCTGCTCTACTGGGCGCTGCGCAAGCGCGGGCATTTCACCGCGGACAGCCAGCTGCTGCGCCGCTTGCCGCGCCTTGCCCTGGCGGCGGCGCTGATGGGCGCGGCGCTGTATTTCGGGGCTCCCTTTGCCAAGCCGCTGATGGCCGGGCCGCTGGAGGAGCGAGCGCTCGCTCTCGCCCTGCTTGTCGCCGGGGGCGGCGGGGTGTACGCGCTCGCCTGTCTGGTCGTCGGCGCGTTCCGTCTTGGCGATCTCAAGGCGCTCGTGCGCCGGGCCCCGGCCCCAGCAACGACCGGCGAACCCATTTCCAACCCCACCCCTCCCGACGAACGGACCTGAACCCATGCGCGTCGTTTCCGGCATTCAGCCCACCGGCAATCTCCATCTCGGCAATTATCTCGGCGCGATCCGCAACTGGGTGCGGATGCAGGACGAGACGGATGAAGACGGCCAGTGTCTTTTCTTTCTCGCCGATCTCCACGCGATCTCGATGCCGCACGAGCCGGCCGAGCTGTGCCGCGCGACGCTGGAGATGGCCGCCGCGCTGGTCGCCTGCGGGATCGATCCCGATCGCTCGGTCCTGTTCAATCAGGCGCAGGTTCCGGCTCATCCCGAGCTGCAATGGCTGCTCAACGGCACCGCCCGCATCGGCTGGCTGAACCGGATGACGCAGTTCAAGGACAAGAGCGGCAAGAACCGCGAGGGCGCGAGCGCGGCGCTGTTCACCTATCCGGTGCTGCAGGCGGCGGATGTGCTGCTATATCAGGCGACCCATGTGCCCGTGGGCGAGGACCAGAAGCAGCATCTAGAGCTTGCCCGCGACATCGCGCAGAAGTTCAACAACGATTTCGCTTCCGAGGATGCGCCGGTCTTCACCCTGCCCGAGCCGATCAGCCCGCCGCAGGCCGCGCGGATCATGAGCCTGCGCGACGGCTCGAAGAAGATGAGCAAGTCCGATCCCTCGGAGATGAGCCGGATCGATCTGGCCGACGATCCCGACACCGTGCTGAAGAAGATCAAGAAGGCCAAGACCGATCCCGAGCCTCTCCCCTCCGAGGTCGAAGGCCTCGCCCAACGGCCCGAAGCGCTGAACCTCGTCACCATCTATGCCGCGCTGTCCGAAAGCACGGTCGAGGACGTTCTGCGCGACCATGGCGGCGCGGGGTTCGGCGCGTTCAAGCCTGCGCTTGCCGAGCTGCTGGTGGAGACATTGCGGCCGATCTCGACCCGGTTCAACGCGCTGCTGGACGATCGCGAGGCGCTCGACGCGATCCTGGCGCGCGGCGCAGCGCGAGCGCGCGAGATTGCGGCACCTACCCTGGCTTCGGCCTATTCGGCGCTGGGGCTCGTACGCGGTTGATTTAATACCGCTTTTGCCGGACCGGCGTTCAAAGCGTGTTCATGGCCCGTTCTTTAATAGAGGTGTCATTCTTCCGAAACGCGTGCGGAAACCAACCCGTCTCCGGCACGTTTCGACTTGGAAAGGACCCGGCATGACCTATTCGACCAAGGGTTGGGGGCGCACTATCAAACTCGCCTCCGTCCCCCTCCTCCTCGCAGGCCTCGCCGCTTGCGCCACTCCATTTCGCGCCGATGTGCAGCGCTTCCAAACGCAGTTGCCTGCGCCGACCGGCGTGAGCTTCGCCGTGGTGGCCGACGATCCTTCGCTCGCGGGCGGTCTCGAATTCGCGCAATATGCGGATATCGTCGAAGCCAACATGGCCCGCCTCGGCTACACGCAGGCCGCGCCCGAAAATGCCACCTTGCTGGTGCGTTTCGACTACCAGGTCGACAATGGCCGCGAGCGTATTCGCTCGACTGGCTTCGGCCGCGATCCCTTCTACGATCCGTGGTATGGCTACGGCGCTTTCCGCTCGCCTTTTTACCGCTCGCGCCTCGGATATGGCGGGCTCGGCAGCCGGTGGGGCTATGGGTTCTACGATCCGTGGTTCGGTGGTCCGGACATTCGCAGCTACACGGTCTACAACAGCGAGATCGAGATGAAGATCGACCGTGCGGAGGACGGGCAGCGCCTGTTCGAAGGCAAGGCGGAAGCCCTCTCGACCTCGGACCGGTTGCAATATCTCGTCCCCAATCTGGTCGAGGCGATGTTCACCGATTTCCCCGGGAATTCAGGCGAAACCGTGCGGATTTCGATCAAGCCGGAAGAGCCCAACGAGGTGCGCCGGATCGACTGACCGGTCGCCAGACAGACATACGCAAAGGGCGGCGCGCGAGTGCCGCCCTGTTCATTTGCACGCTTTGGCAGCGTAACGAATGGCCCATGCGCTGCAGGCCACGAACACCGCGCCTTCGAGCATGGTGGTGGCGAGAAGTGCGGCACCCTCGAAGCCCGGATCGCCCACGAGCCCGCCCAGCCGCTCCATCGTCAGGGCCGAACGCGGGAATTGCGCTTGCAAAACCAGGAGGCTGCGGCCGAGCAGCGTTCCGCCCGCTATTGCGATAATAGCTCCCGCACCGGCGCCGATCGCCAGCGCTGCCGCTACGATCCCTTTGGTCCCGAACCGTGCCGACAGGGCGAGCGCACCCGCCAGCCCCACGGCGATCCCGAGAACCAGCCCTTCGAACAGACCCGTGATGCTCGCTACCTGCGCGCCGGTGAGCGCCGCGATCCCATCGCGTCCCAGCGTCTGTCCGAAGGCGCCGACCAAAGTGCCGCCCAGCGCCGCTCCGGCGATCAGTGGCAAAGCCCGGCCGGGGCGAAGGATCGGGGCCAGCCCCATTCCCGCGCCGATCCCAGCCCCGCCGAGCACACCCAGCGCCGCCACGAGCACGACCATGACCAGCACCGACATCCCCCCGCCCCCGGTCGCCGCCAGGCCGTAGAGCAGCCCGCCAACGATGCCGGCAAGGCCGCCGCCGATCGTCGCGCCCCCGGCGATCCGCCCGCCGAGGCTTCCGTCTGCCCCGGAGGTACGCGGCATCGATCCTCCCGCTTCCCCACGCCGGACGTCGGCGAGGAAGCGGTAGCCGTGCTTGGGCACCGTGGCGATGAAGCGAGGGTCACTCGCATCGTCGCCCAGCGCCCGGCGCAGCGTGCGGATGCACTGGGTCAGCGCCTCGTCAGTCACCGGAATGCCACGCCAGACCTCGTCCATGAAGCGGTCCTTGGTCACCAGTTGACCGGGATGGCTGGCGAGCAGGACGAGCGCGTCTAGATAGCGATTGCCGAGCGGGATTGCCTTTCCGGATCGGCGCAGTTCGCGATTGGCTAGGTCGAGCTCGAAATCGCCGAAGCTCAACCGTTCCGGCGCTCCCCGTTCCATCGTCTGTCGCACTTCCCCCATGCTCCCTTTCTAGGCGAGGCGTCGCGCCGGCGGAAGCATTTCAGCCATTGCTCACGAATTGCTCATGGCGCTCAGGCTCGTCCTCCCTAGCCCTGAATTTCGTAAGACGGAGAACCGGGAAGATGGACGACAACATGGCTGAAGCAACACGCGCAACTATGGGGAACGGATGGCGGATCGCGGGCTGGGGCGTCTTGTTCGCGCTGCTCTGCCTGCCCGCCATCGCGATGCGCTTCACCGGAGAAGTCGACTGGACGGCGTCCGACTTCGTCTTCGCGGCGGTCCTGCTGTCGGCGCTGGGGATCGGTGCCGAGATCGCGGTCCGGGTAGGCCGAAATGCACCGCACTGCGCGGGGATCGCCATCGGGGCGCTGGGCAGCTTCCTGACCGTCTGGATCAACGCCGCGGTCGGAATGCTCGGGAGCGAGAACGAGGCGACGAACCTCGCCTTCATCGCTCTGGTCGGCATCGCCGTCGCGGCGAGCTTTACCGTCTGGTTCCGGCCCGGCCCAATGCGGCTGATCGCGGCCGCCCTGGCAGTGTGGCAATTCGGCGTTGGAATCGCGGCGGGCGTATGGACGATGCCGGGCCACGCGGTCGAATGGGGCGTGCTGGCCTTCTTCGCGGCGATCTGGAGTGCGTCGGCCGCGTGTTTCCACGTCGCGTGGAAGCGCGAGCGAACCTAGCACCTGTTCGTCAGACGAGCTTGGGGTGGCCCCCGGTCGATCCGAAGCCGCCGGCGCCGCGCACGGTCGCGTCCAGCTCCTCGACCTCGTTCCAGCGTGCCTGCACCACCGGAGCGAGGACGAGCTGGGCGATCCGGTCGCCCCGGCGAACCGCGAAGGTCTCGCTGCCGTGGTTGATCAGGATTACCTTGAGTTCTCCGCGATAGTCGGAATCGATCGTGCCCGGCGTGTTCGGAACCGTGACCCCGTGCTTCAGCGCGAGGCCCGAGCGCGGGCGGACCTGAATTTCGAAGCCCGCGGGGATCGCCAGCGCGAAACCAGTGGCGACCGCGTGCCTCTTGCCGGGAGCGACAGACACGTCCTCGGCCGCGACCACGTCCATCCCCGCCGCGCCCGCAGTGGCATAGGCAGGGAGGTCGAGACCCTCGCCATGCGGTAGGCGTTTGAGCTGCACGCCGACGGGATCAATCATCGCGCATGTCCTGCGGATTGGCGAGCGCTTCGGCGGCGCGGCGGACCAGCTCGCGCGCGACGTCTTCCTTGGGCATTTCCTCCAGCCGCTCGATCCCTCTCGACGTGACGATGGCGACGCGGTTGCGATCGCCGCCCATCACGCCGCCACCCGAAGCACCGACATTGTTGGCCACGATCCAGTCGGCCCCCTTGCGCTTGCGCTTGGCCGTAGCGTTCTCGTCGATGTTCTCGGTCTCGGCGGCGAAGCCTATCAGGAGCTGCGGCCGGTCGCGGCTGGCGGCGACATTGGCGAGGATGTCGGGATTTTCCGCCAGCAACAGGGCGGGCGGCGCGCTGCCGCGCTTCTTCATCTTTTCGGGCGCGACATCGCGGCTTTTCCAGTCGGCAACGGCGGCGACCATGAAGGCGGCATCGGCGGGTAGCGCCCGGCGTACTGCGGCCGCCATCTCGTCCGCGCTCTCGACATCGATGCGGTCGACACCGAGCGGCGTCGGCAGATGGACCGGCCCGGCGACCAGCGTGACCCGCGCCCCGGCAGCCGCAGCCATGGCGGCGATGGCGAAGCCCTGCTTGCCACTCGAGCGATTGGCGATGTAGCGCACCGGATCGATCGGCTCCCACGTCGGCCCGGCGGTGACGAGGACATGACGGCCATAGAGCGGACGGAGCGCGGGGTCAGGATCGAACTCGGCCTGGCCTGCCAGCGGGTCAGGCCCAGTGAAGGACGAGCGCAACGCCTCGTCCGCCATCGGCTGTGGGCGGGATGCCGGATTGCGCCGTGCGACCTCGTGATTGATCGCCTCGGGATCGGTGGGCGGAGCGGCGTTGGCCTTGCCCTTCTTCGCCAGCAGGGGGCCACCGCCGAGACCGCCAGGCAACGTGTCGCCGCCCTGCGGGAAGTCGCGCGCCGAGTCTTCGGGGTCGAGCGAGTCGATCTGAGGCAGCGAATCGTATTCCGCTTCCAGTTCGGCGTGGCTACGGCGCGCGGTGCTGCGTGGTATGATCGCCGAGAGCAGCCCGCCAAGCATCCCGCGGGATTCCACCTCGGGTTCCGGCTCGATCGCCTCGCGGACCATGTCGTCCCGCCCCGAAGCGCGGGACGCGGAGGCCGCAGACGGTGCGGGCGGTGCCGGAAGCTCCGGCAGGTCGAGAGCGAAATCGAGCTTGGCGGCGATGGCCGCGAGGATCGCCGGGGGCTCGGGCAGGCGACCGGAGCCGTATTCCCCGCAGGCCATGTCGCCCTCGTCGGGCTCCATCACCTCGACCCCGGCATCGCGCAGCCAGCCGATGTTGCGGCCCGTCGCCGCGTGTTCCCACATCCGGACGTTCATCGCGGGGACGGTCAGCACGGGCTTGTCGGTCGCGAGGATCAGCGTGGTGGCGAGATCGTCGGTGATACCCGCCGCCATCTTGGCAAGGAGGTTCGCAGTCGCCGGGCAGACCAACACGAGATCGGCAGCGCGCGAAAGCTGGATATGCCCCATCTCGGTCTCGTCCTTGAGATCGAAGAGCGAGGTGTAGACCTTGTTTCCGCTGAGCGCTGCGAGCGTCATCGGAGTCACGAATTGCTGCCCGCCCTCGGTAAGGACGCAAGTGACCTCGCCCCCGGCCTTGCGGATCAGGCGCACGAGCTCGCAGGACTTGTAGGCAGCGATGCCGCCGCCGATCACCAGCAGGATCTTCGGCCCGCTCATCCGGCGGCCCCTGCGCGCGGGGAGACCCGCTGCGCCGATCGGTTCGTGCATTCCCGTCGCATCATCGATCCGGGTGCTAGCGCCGGGCGCGCGCCAATGCCAGCGCCCTTGTAAGGTGGGCGAATGGCGTGGAGGCGATTGCGGGCAGCGACGCACCGTCGTATTCTGAAGGAGGAAAGGAAAGGCCCGGCCATGATCCTGCGCGCGATCATCATCCTTCTGGCGCTGTTCGACATGATCGTGGGCGCCGCATTCTTTTTCACCCCAGGCGGCTCGGGCAGGGATTTCGGCCTGAAAGCGGATGGAGCGGCCGGTCTCTCGACGCTGAGAGCCGATCTGACCGCCTTCTTCGTCGTTTCCGCGCTGTGCATGGCCTGGGGAGCGTGGCGCCGCCGTGCCGATGCGTTGCTGGCGCCGCTGGCGCTGTTCGCCATTGCCTTCACCGGGCGGCTGGCGAACCTCGTTGTGGCGGGGACTTACGAACGATGGTGGGAGCCGATGGCAGTGGAGATGTTCCACATCGCGGTGCTCGGCCTTGCCGTCAGGACATGGCGGTGGGGACCGCACTCCGTCTGACGAGATCGCCGATAGCGCGTGGCACGAAAGCGAGACCGACGCCGTAGGCGGGCACGAACAGTGCCATCCAGTAGAAATTCTCCTGCCGCGCGAAGATCGCCACGAAGGCCATGAAGCCCGCGAACCAGCCCGCGGCGAAGGTGCCGGTCCTGCCCCCGATCGCGAGCCAGCCAAGCAGCGGCAGGACACCCAGAGGTCCGGCCAGCCAGGCGGGAAGCGTCTGCAGCAGCGTGGTCACATGAATGCCGTAGAGCGGCAGGCTCGGACCGATCAGCCCGGTCCAGCCGGGCGAAACCGTGTCGCCGGGCAGGCTTGCAGCGGCCACCGCGACCGCGTGGAGAGCGAAAGCGGCGAGCAGCAGGGCGATCGTGGCGAAGACGGCCAAAGCTTCTCTCCACCGCTTGCCGAAGACAGAAAGCGCACTCCAAAGAAGCAGGAACGGCAGGGCGAGTTCGCGCAAGGCTACCGCGCACGTTACAACAAGCAGGGCTGCAGGCCAGCTTCGCTGCCGGAGCCCGAGCGCAAGGGACAGGAGCAATCCGGCCAACGCCTCATGACTGAATGCAATCTCGGGCATGAAGGCGATGACCCCGAACAGGCCCGCGAGCGCGCCCGCCCCCGCTCGTTCGGCAAGGTTGGCGGTTCCTGCGAAGGCACGCCACCAAGCGACCACGTTCGCCGCCCACAGGATTGCCGCGATCACGCGCCAGCCCTGCGCCCCCCACCATGCGCCCGTCAAGGCGAGCACCGGCGTACGCACCGCGACCGAGGGGCTGGTGGGAAAGCCGAAACGGCGATGTTCGTCGGTAACGGCAGCGTAATAGTCCTCGCCCGCCGCCACCCGTGCCTGGACCGCGCGGTACATGTCCATGTCGACCCGGTCGCCGCGCTCGAGGCGTTCGGCGATGTCTGCCGAATGCGCGCTGTCGCGAGTTTGCAGCGCGGCGGCGTTCCAGATCCCGGCCAGCGCGACCAGCACCAGCACCGCCCAGCCGAAGCCGCGGGGAAGCAGGCGCAAGGGTCGCTCGGGGATCATCACCGCCCGCGCACCGTGCGGATCAGCGAGACGGCGGCCATCGGCACGAATGCCAGCCCCAGGAACATGACCGGCGCGATCACTCCGCCCCAGTAGAAATTGTTCGCCCGCCCCGCGAGCATGAAGGCGAGCGCATAGCCCAGCAGAAGGAAGGTCGCGGTCGTCCCCGCCGGGCTGCGCCAGCCGCTCCAGCCGAACACCATCGCCACCGCCAGAGGCCCAGCGGCCCAGTACGGAAGGAAGCGCAGATTGCTCGCTAGCACGGTCTTGGACAGCCAGCCGCGCATTCCGTCCATCACCAGCCAGGCCGGTCCCTGCGGATCGGCGGGCGTCGTGAGCGCGGTGACAGCCTGGAGATGCCAAGACAGGCCGAGCGCGAACAGGACGATCAGAACGGTCCACGCCGCCCCCTCGCGCCAGTCGCGCCGCCACAGCGCCATCGCGGCCATGAGCAGGACATAGGGCAAAGCGTGTTCGCGCAGGGCGAGCGCCAGCGCTCCGATCGCGAGCGCCCAGCCGTACCGCCCCGGCCGGTGCAGCCCGAGCGAGAGCGCGATCAGCATCCCGGTCCAGAATTCGTGGAGCACGAAATAATAACGGTTGAGGATGGTCGATCCACCCAGCAGCACCAGCGCCGCCGCGTAATTGCGATAGCGCGCCCCGCCCGGCTCGTTGGCCAAGCGGCGCCACCATGCCCAGCCGGTCGCGCCCAGCAGGAGGACGGCGATCGCCTGAAGCCCATCCTCTCCGATCGCTGCGTGGATCAGCGCCGATGTCGGCAGCCGCACGGCAAGGCCGGGGCGGACGGGGTAGTTGCTCGCCCGCTGCTCGGCGACGGCCGCCGTGTAATAGCCCTCGCCCGAGGCGACCCGCGCGATGATCCGGTCGTAGAGCGCCAGATCGTCGTCACGTTGCGAGGCGGCAGCGGTCCCGGTCGGCACGACCGACGGGCGTTCGGCCGGTGTCCCGTCCATCGACGCGGTCGGCCGGGTCAACGCGGCCAGAACCGTCAGCGCGAGCAGAACGGCGAGGAGCACGGCCGCCGGACCTCGTCGCCAATGGGCATAGCGGTCCCAGCCAGGCGCGGCCGTGCCCCCGCCCCCGTCAATCACCTGTCGGTCCCCGGTCAGCCGATCCAGCCCTGCATCGCCGCCAGCCACATCGCCCCTCCGCCGACGAGAGCCGCGGCGACATAGCCGAGCCAGTTCCGATCGCGCTCCTGACGCGCGCGCCGTTCCCACATCAGTTCGATATCGGGCAGGGGCGGCGGTTCGGGCGCTCCGCCCCGGGGCGGGTAATGCTCTTCCAGCCGTCGCACCAGCGCGGGGATACGCAGCAGCGTTTCGGTATCCTCGCGTAAGCGATTGGCGAGCGCGGCTTCCGGCCCCAGCTCATCGCGGATCCATTCGCGCACGAAGGGAGCCGAGACGTCCCACATGTTGATCTGGGGATAGAGCTGGGTGGCGATCCCCTCGACCATGACCATCGTCTTTTGCAACAGCAGCAGATGCGGCTGGGTCTGCATGTCGAAATCGCGGGTGATGGCGAAAAGCCCGTCGAGCATTTGCCCGACCGAGAGCTCGCTGACCGGCTTGCCCCGCATCGGCTCGCCCACGGCACGCAAGGCGGTGGCAAATTCGTCGACCGAGTGATGGCTCGGCACATATTGCGCCTCGAAATGGATTTCGGCGACGCGGCGGTAATTGCCAGTCGTCAGGCCATAGAGGATTTCGGCGAGCCATTGCCGCGCCCGGCGGTCGATCCGGCCCATGATCCCGAAATCGATCGCCACGATCGTGCCGTCGGCCTGAACGAACAGATTGCCCTGATGCATGTCGGCATGGAAATAGCCCGCCGAAATCGCCTGATTGAGGAAAGCCAGCACCAGCCGCCTGGCGAGGTCGGGCAAGTCGTGGCCCGCGGCGATCAGCGCCTCGGTGTTCGAGATCTTGATGCCGTCGACCCACTCGATCGTCATCACCCGGCCATTGGTCCGGTCCCAGTCGATCTGCGGGATGCGGTATTTCTGCGTCCCGACCATGTGTTCCGCGAGTTCCGAGGCGCTCGCCGCCTCGCGCCTCAGATCGAGCTCGCGATTGGTCCAGCGTTTCAGATTGGCGATGACGAGTTGCGGGCGCAGGCGGCGTGCCTCGTCGCTGCCGAGCGCTTCGAGATGGGCGGCGGCCCATTCGTAGGTTCTGATGTCGCGCGCGAAGCGTTCGCGGATTCCGGGCCGCAGGACCTTGATCGCGACATCGCGCCCGTCGGTCGTCACGCCCCGATGGACCTGGGCGATCGAGGCCGCGCCGACCGCCACCGGGTCGATCTCGGCAAACAGGGTCTCGAGCGGCGCCTCGTACGCCGCTTCCATGCTCGCACGGATTTCTTCGAACGGCACCGGCGGCAGATCGTCCTGCAAGGTAAGCAGGTTGCGCGCCGCCTCCTCGCCGACCAGGTCGGGCCGGGTCGCCAGCGTCTGGCCGAGCTTGATCGCCGCCGGGCCGATCGCGCGGAAGGCGCCGGCATAGTCCGGCTCGCGAGACTTGAACGTGCCGATGCTGAAAATGCCGATCAGCCGCTTGACCGGCAGCGGCGTGTTCGGATCGTTCTGAATGCCGCGCAGGGCGCCATGGCGCGCGGCGATGCGCGCCCATTTTCCGAGCCGCCAGATATGCGTGAGCGGGCGTGGCACCGCTAAATCTTCCACCCCGAATGGATGGCGACGAGCCCGCCCATGATCGGCTCGACCCGGGTCTGCGAGAAACCGGCGTCGCGGATCATGCCTTCGAATTCAGGCATGGCGGGAAAACGGCGGATCGATTCGATCAGATAGCGATAACTGTCCTCGTCATTCGCGATCGCCTTGCCGATCCGGGGCACCAGCTTGTGCGAATAAAGATCGTAGGCTTCCTTGAAGCCCGGCCATTCGGTGGTCGAGAATTCGAGGCAGAAGAACCGCCCGCCATGCTTCAGCACGCGATGCGCCTCGGTCAGCGCACGGTCGATCCGGGTCACGTTTCTTATGCCGAAGGCGATCGTATAGGCATCGAACATCCGGCTCGGATAGCCGAGCGTTTCGGCGTTCTGGCAGGACCAGGCGAGACCGTCGATCCCACGCTCCATCGCCCGCTCGATCCCGACGTCGAGCATGTCCTGGTTGATGTCGGCCACCGTGACCTCGGCCCCGCGCGCGGCCATGCGGAAGGCGATGTCGCCCGTGCCGCCCGCCATGTCCAGCACCGCCTCGCCCGGCTGGGGCTTCACCCGGCGCACGAAGCGGTCCTTCCACAAGCGATGCATGCCGCCCGACATGGCATCGTTCATCACGTCGTATTTCGCCGCGACGTTGGAGAAGACCGCGCCGACACGCTGGGTCTTCTCGTCCGGGGCGACGTCCTCGTAACCGAAGGAGACTTTCTCGTGCGCGCTCGTGCCGTGGGTTTCCATGCCGGCGGCCTTAGGGGCAATTGCAGGCGCGGCAAAGGGTGTTAGGAGACCCGGCGATGCCCGAATTGCCCGAAGTCGAAACCACGGTCCGCGGCCTTGCCCGCTTTCTCGACGGAGAGACGATCACCGCCGTGCGCCTCAACCGGCCCGACCTGCGGCGTCCCTTCCCGCCCGATCTCGTCCAGGCGCTGACCGGAGCGCGGGTCACCGGTCTGTCGCGCCGGGCGAAATACGGGCTGATCCATACCGACCGGGAGCGCGTGCTGGTGTTCCATCTGGGAATGAGCGGGCGCTGGCGGATCGACCCCGTTGCGGACGAGAAGCACGACCATCTCGTGATCGAGACCGCTACCAATCGCTTCGCATTGAACGATCCACGACGCTTCGGCTCGGTCGACCTGATCGATGCCGACGAGCTCGAGAGCTGGAGCACCTTCGCCGCGATGGGGCCGGAGCCGCTGGGCGATGCGCTGAGCGCGGAGCATTTGCGGGCCGCCACGAGGGACCGCAGCCAGGCGATCAAGCTGCTGCTGCTCGACCAGCGGATCGTGGCGGGGCTCGGCAACATCTATGTCTGCGAGGCGCTGTGGCGCGCCGGGATCGCCCCGCGCAAGGCCGGCGGCAAGGTCACCATGCCGCAATTGCGGCGTCTGGTCCCCGCGATCCGCGAGGTGCTGGAACAGTCCATCCGCGACGGCGGATCGACTCTGCGCGATTTCGCCCAGCCCGACGGAGAACTCGGCTATTTCGCCACTCGATTCGACGTCTATGGGCGCGAGGGTCAGGGCTGCCACCGGGAAGATGGCGGCACGATCCGGCGCATCGTTCAGGGCGGGCGCAGCACCTGGTTCTGCCCGGCCTGCCAGCGTTAGGGCCTGCGCCAGGACGGGGGCGCGCGCGAACCCCCGCGATTTCCTTGACGATTCGCAGCAAGCCGCCTATGTGCGCCGCTTTCCGGCGGTCCGATCGCCGATTTTCGACAGATTTCCAAGCAATCCGGTCGCTTCGCCGCGGCCACTTGTAAACGCGACAGACCAAGGACGAACATGGCCAATACGCCGCAAGCCAAAAAGCGCATCCGCCGCAACGAGAACCGCGCCGCAATCAACACCGCGCGCGTGAGCCGCATCCGCACCTACCTCAAGCAGGTCGATGCCGCGGTCGAAGCTGGCGACAAGGAAAAGGCCGCCGAGGCGCTCAAGGCTGCGCAGCCCGAACTGGCCCGCGGCGTTGCTCGCGGCGTGTTCCACAAGAACACCGCGGCCCGCAAGATGAGCCGGCTCTCCAAGCGAGTCGCCGCGCTCTGATTCGCTCGCGCCGGGCCTTCCGGCGGTTCCAGATCGACCATGTCATTCGGGGTCGGTGCCTTGCGGTGCCGGCCCCAATCTCGTTTGGGTATTGCAATCGAAACCTAACGCTGGCGCGACCTTCGGGAGACTCTAGGATTCCTCACGATTCGCCTCGCGCGATGGGGTGAAATCCCGGAAAAACAAAGGCATCGACGGAGGTCTGCGGGGTTGGACCGAGTCAACGCAATTATTTCAGGTTTTTTACGTTGCCCACACTTGCGCGGCGTTCGGATCGCGACCTAGAAGATGACCTGCCCGGGGCGGGACAGCCCGGGTTTCATAATTTGGACTGACGAGGGGACTCTTCGGGCAGGTGCGATTCCGGAGACGGCAGAGCTATGCCCAAACCGTCGTCAGGGTTCAGCAATCGGGTTCGTGCGACGACGCGCGTGCCATCGGGGGAAGCGAGCGCGTGGC